>SLTK01000002.1 GCA_004347695.1 Chloroflexota bacterium
AGCAAAAGGCGGCAAAGGGCGCACGGTGTTCATTGGAAAGAGCACCCGCCGGGCCGTATGGCGCTATCTGGCTGATCGTGAAGATCGCGAGGACCCAGAATCGCCAGTATTTATCAATCGAGGCAATCATCCGTTTAACTCCAACAGCCTGCGTCACCTGATCGTGCGCCTGGCTGAAAAAGCGGGCGTCAAAGGGGCTCATCCACATAAATTCCGGCATACTTTCGCAATCACTTATCTCCGTTCAGGTGGGGATGTTTTTACCCTACAAGCCCTGTTAGGTCACAGTTCGTTGGACATGGTCCGTCATTATGCTCAAATCGCTGAGATGGACATTGAACGAGTGCATCGGAAAGCCAGCCCAGTTGATAACTTGAGGTTCTAAAAACGATCATTTTCTCTTTACGCCAGAGCTGGAGGAAGGAATTCAATAAACCCTTCCTCCAGCCAATCAGGTTATTTCCGTTTTTGGGCCTGGCAGGGAAGTTTGCACGTTGACCGGAGCGACGGCGAATCGCAGCATTCCTTGCGCACCAAAATCAGTGAACCATTTGCCATGACTTCATAATCCAAGCAGTCACCTGGTTGTAAATCCAACAGGTTACGAACCTTTTTAGGGATTGTGATGGCGTTAGTCATGGTAATGATAATCGGTCGTTTTTTCAAATAATCACCTCCTTTCCTTTCGAGATTGCTGAAATTTTCATTATCCAGCTCAGCCGGATATTTTGAAACTCAACCGGGAACATGGCTTTCACCCACAAGAGGAACCGCTGGTTGGTATTCAAGATGCTCTGTAATTCTGCCTGATCCAATCCTTTCTCGACTTTCTGAAAAAGGAAATCAGGGAGACTGGTGTTGATAGTCGGCACCGATCCAAATGGTTGTGAGCCAGCCCAGAGAAGCAGCGCTTTAAGATGCTCGAAATCATTAGAGATCTGAAGCGATGAACGCCCATGAACTTCCCGTGCAAATTTCAAGAACAACTTAACCTTGAGATAGTTCTGGCGATCCAGCATTCCAAATCCCGCGATTAACAATCCCGCCGCAGATGGGACATATGCCTTTCAGATGGCTCAGGCGGCCTTTGACAGGGTGAATTTCCCCATTTTGGATTTTGACGATGGTATTGCAGCGCATGCAAAAGCCTTCACCCGCTTGAAGCGGATGGGTTGGTTTCTTTCTAGCGTTTCGTTGACTGTCAACCCAGGCGGCAAATTCCCTGCCGTTGATCCAGATATGGTTGTATTCATCCCGGCTGTGTGGTGCGCCATGGTTGAGCCAATCCCGCAAGGTGGTTTCAGGAACGTCCAAGTCTTCAGCAATTTCACGCGGTGTGTATAGCATGGGCAGCAAACCGGGTGCTTTGATCAAGACATTCCTGGAAATCCGGCAATTTGAGCTATTTTGGCTTTCTGACATTCTTCTCCTTTGTTATTTGTAAACTTTGCAACGAACGAACATACGCCAGCCATGCCAACCCCTTAAGAGTATGGCGTGGCTGGCGTATCCTCTTCCCATTGATAGGTGTTGAATGATCCTCGTTTTGTAACTCTGATTCGCGGATCATTATTGAGTTTTGAAAATGCCCGGTCTATCGTCCTGGCACTGCTGTTGATTTGAAGCGCTGAAAGGAGCTCGTTCTTCTTGAATTCCTGCGCTGGTACGCTTTGCAGATATTCCAGGATATCCGCAAAGATCAATTCCGCCTGACCAGGAGCGCGCAGCAGTTCAGAAGCATTCGCTTCAGAAAATCGGAGCGAGATGCTCTCTTCGGTCGATTCAATTTGAAACTGCAACTGCGCAGGTGGCAGGGATTCACGCACCTTTTGTGGAATGATCGTTCGCATTGAACGTGCTGAATGATGGTTTTCGTGCGCAACCACAATGGCGGTATCGACAGACCCTAAAATATCGGAGGAACCCCGGACGCGATAGGAGAGATCGGGGTTTCCACCCTTATTGAGGTGATGAATCAGAATGAAAGTCGTACCGGTCTGGTTGGCAATTTCACGCAGGGTGTTCATCATCGGTGATATTTCCGCGACCGAATTTTCATCTGCGCCAGGCATAAACTTGGCCATGACATCAAAAATGACTACAGAGGCACCCAATCGATGAATTCGCTGACGCAATGCCAGCACTTCGGAAGTGACTTTCAGGTTAAGCGGAGAAAAGTCGAAAATGAGGTTCGCTGGCGGTTGAATTCCTCGCGCATGGCACAGTTTGAGAACGCGCGAGCGTATACCCCGGTAGCTGCCATCCAGAAAGTGATACAGCACTTTGCCCTGGGTTACTGACCGGTTATCCCATGCCTGACCCGAAGAAGCCATGCCAATCGCCAGGTCCAGAGCAAGAAAACTCTTTCCCGCTGCCGGCATTCCGGCAATCAAGTTGATCCCCCCGGCCATAATCCAGTCTTTGAGAATCCAGGTCAATTCACCCATCTCCGACAAACATAATTTCTCTGCGGTCATAACCATTCGCTCCGTGACTCCCGACAAGGCGGATGAGTTGACAAAGAATTCTTCCATTTTCTGCAGAGCTTCAGAAAGCGGTTTATCTTGAATAGCATTTTGAGCAAGGTTTGTAGCGACCTCCAACGCTTTTCGCTTAAATGCTTTTTCACGCACGATCTTCGCGTAAGACTCAGCGTGCATGGAAGTCGGAGTTGCATTGAGCAAGCCCATGATATATGCCTGCCCACCAATTTCCTTTAGTTTTCCGCTGGTATTCAAAGCATTACACAGGGTAACAAAATCAATCTGTAACCCAGATTCCGTCAGACGACACATCGATTCCCAAATCCAGCGGTGTGAATTACGATAAAAATATTCCGCTTTCACGATGGCGACCAAATCTTCGAATAAATATGGTGAAATCATGATCGAACCGAGCAAGGCCTGTTCGGCATCAATATCTCTGGGCGGAATGGGATCGGACATCAAAGTCTCCAAATGGTTTGATATTTACTGCTAACAACAACACAAAGGTCATCTGGGAAAACGAAAAGCGACCGGCATAACAAATGGCTTTGTTATGCGGCCGCTCCTACGATTTGATTGATGTCCAAGGAGATCAGCGACCCAAGATGGTTACATTTTTATTCTACAAATAAATCAGGCATGATCCAAGGTGGTCATGTCAATTCTTATTTTCAGCGATTTGGACAGGTCGGAACTGACATCCATACGCGGCAGGTTTACCCAGCATCGTCCAGGATAATCGCTCAACCGTTTTCCACCAGATGTCCGGGATTTCGTACCAGGCTGCGCCGGCAACATTCCGCGCAATATCCGGGTCCGGAGCGGTTCCCTTGGCCAATGCACTATCTGGATTGACTGCAACCGTCGTGTAAACAACTGAATAGATTGGTCCAAGGGTTGCCAGCGAAAGCATCATTCCCCATCCGCATTGAGATGGTTTGACCGTTTTTGCAGCATCGACCCGGTCTGCCATGAATTCGAAATAACTCATACCCTTTGGCGCCTGGGGAACGCTCATCGGCTGATTACCCCGGTAAGCGATAAACAGAATGGTTGCCATCACCAACAGAAGCAAAGCGTTTTTAAAAATCTTAAAGAACACATGCAATCCATTCAACAGAAACATAACTTCCTCCAGAAGATTTATTAGCCAAAAACCAGACCCTGAATGGTCAGATCAAGATCATCCATGGTTGGGACAGATCCTGCCTTGAGTGAAACACCACCTGCCCGCAAAGCGGCTTTCAAAGCTGCCGCTCGCTTCCGTTCGGGAATATCGGTAAAGAAGAAGAGCAGATCATCATCCTCCCCTTCTCGCAGGCTCAGGGTGAAACGAATCTGATGAACCTGGCAATCCAGCTTTGGACGACCGCGCTTTGAACCCACGTTTAGTTTTTTCGATTGTGGTTCTGAAATAGCGATAGTTTCCATAAACCCCTCGCAATCGATTGAACAGGATCATCTGCCAGGATACCTTTACCGTTGAAGAAATAAGGCAATGAGTTCTTGAGTAGGATCGCCCCACCACCTACCAGGATGACGGCTGTGAAACGCCGCCAGGCTTTGCCCCACCGCTTTTCAATCTCTCCAGTTACCTCACGCTCCCAGATTGGTAGTGCCTGTGAAATGTCGAGTTTATTGGCGCGCAGGAGCGTGTCCAATTCACCCAGTGAGTAAAGCTGCTGACCGTTGACCAGTTCCAGCAGCCGGCGTACTCCAGTGGTTGACGCACCCGTAAAGCGTTGAACCGGAACTTTTTCGCGCACCACCAGCAATTCGGTGGTGTTCATGCCGATAGATACGACCCCGACCTCCTGGGTGTATGCGCTACGCCGTTCGGGAACGATCTTGCCTTCGTCGTCCAGAACGTAATCGAACAAAGCCCCTGCCGGCTGAGAAGTAACCCGAACCTCAGTCACATTCAGGTGATATTCCTGGTCATTGGCTTTCCAGGTGTGTTCTGCTTTCATCCAACGCTGAATGCTTTCCACCGTGGTTCGTGCTTCCTCTCCGGAAAGCGTATCCAATGGCAACCCGCAGGTAATACTGACTGGTTGCGAAATGACATCGGAGTGCTGGATCAAGCGGGTGAATGCCCCATAGAAAAGCGCCAGCATTTCCGGTGAACCGGCAAAACGATCCATGCTCAGGTTCTCGACAGGCCGTCCGCTGTCGTGTGCACCGCTATCAATAAAGAACGTACTTCCCGACGGCAATGCGATCCGCAACGGCAGACGGGAACTGCCCAACCCCAACATGCGCCCTACCAGCGGGCCATTATTGACTGCGACCTGAGAGATCAATTGAATGCTCTGCTGATTCCCGTGCAGCTTGAGCGCTCCCATTCCCAGGTCGAGTCCAAAACTGATTGTTTCTGTCATGCAATCTCCTTTATTCTACAAGATACTATACAACTTGGAGTAATACGAAGTAAAAAAATCAACCTCATCGGTTGAATTTATTGTAGCATATTACTACATGTTAATCAATATCTTGTAGTATTTATTTGGGAGATTACTTTTTATATGGACGACCCGAATCATCAAACGCCCATTTGCCCTGACCACTGTTTTGGCGATAGACTCTGGCGCAGTAAGCCACATCCGCTTCATCCAGCAATGTCTTTCGACCCTCTTTGCCCAATTGGTGGATCAGCCCTCGCTGCATCCAGCGCGTGAGGGTAGAAGTGTTGAGCTTGTATTTCCGACCGGCTTCATTGATGCTGATCGGAACGCCTTTCAGTCCGGCGTTGAGCTGATACTCAGGTAAGGCTTCCTTGGGCAGCAGATTGTTGACGCTGATTTGACTGATGCCTAAACTACCATCCGTCATCACGGCTGCCTGAAGTTTTCCCTCATCTGCCAATTGAAATATGGAATCCAGATCCAACCCAAGCTGTTTGGCGGCCTGCTCGGGAGTGATGTAATATTCCAAACGGGATTGATCGAGTTTCACGGACTGCTCACAGAATGCGATTTACTACAAGTTAATCATACAGTGAAAGTGAAGGATCGTCCAGCAATAGAAAATTATTGCATCTCCCCTGATATTTAGGTTAACTGACCTGAAGGTTAAATGACCTAAAAAACCAGATGACGTATCCTATTGTTTGGCTGATGATTTCAAAGTCCGGGAAAAAACAAAATAATAATATCGACAAAAATCAAGGTCTGCGTCCTCGCTGACGTGACGCAGACGCCTTGTTGACACGCCGCAGACGTTGACGCAGACCCTACCGCAGACGTTGATTGAACAGGAAGAGCGCTGAAGCGCCTTTTGCCGTAAAGAGATATGGGAAATACCATTCGACCGAGAATTGCTTCCCTACCCAGAAAAACTCGAATCTAAACCGGTATAAATTGCACCACTACGGATAGGTCAAATGGATAATTTACCAGATGAGGGACCGTAAATTCTTGCACAAATAAATCCGGGTATTTTTTTGTGCAAGAAAAAACATCTTGATCCATGGGAACAGTGTGCACTTTGTTTTATGCACTTCGATCCCCTAGAGTCTTAAGGGGGAACAGGTCAACGGTGTGACACATCGTTCTCTGTTGGACGATCCTTGAAAGTTTTGAGAATATCACCCAATCGCCAGGGACGATACTCCCTGACCTCAACACTCATATTGATATGATTCAGTCCTAGATTGGAGCCTTCAGGCGGCGGTGGAACATTATGAATATGGCCGTGTAGGTTGATCCAACCATCTTCAAGAGGAACGATCGGACGATGTGAAAAGATCAATTTCATTTGATCGGTTATCTCGACGGTCAAGGAATTTTTTATCAAAGTTACGCCACGGGTTTCACAATAAGATTTACTGATCCGGTCATGGTTACCTTGGATTAAAACCAATCGCCCATTTAACATACCAGCCAGGAGGTCAAAATTGCTTTTGTTGCATAACGCAAAATCACCCAGGTGCAGAACGGTTTCGTCTTGGGAAACCAGATTATTCCAATTCTTGATAATCAATTCCTGCCAGTTTTCAGGACGGCTGCAATACCTTCCGATATTCTCATGGAAGAAATGCGTGTCGGATATAATCCAGGTATCCGGGGAAATGATGAGCGTGTTGTTGGGATCCATCCTTTATTAATCGTGCCTGATTGCCAACAATTTTATCTTATCCAGGAATTAGGGGCAACGAACTGACCGATCGTTCTCTCAAAGACGTTCACGTAGTGACTTTAGGGGGAACGGGAGAACAGCGTGGTAATTGTTTTTATATTACTATCTTTGCTGGCTTTTCGGTTTTATACAACCAGGCGTCAGAACTAGTGCTGCACATCACTAATTTTCCCCGATTAATTTCGATGACTATGTTAGTGTGGAGCGAACCTCCACACCTGGGGCAATAGATTAATCCCTCGTCATCAGGTTCTGTAAGAATGCCAAGAATTTTTTTGGGCTGTTCCTTGTACAATTCAAACTCGGCAGTTAAATCTGCCTTATTGATCTGATCGATAATTTCCGATTGTTTAGTTTGGTCATTTGTATTTTCAATCCATTCAAATAGTGGAGATAGTCTATCTCTTGCAGGGGGGAGGTACTCCATGATTCGTGAGAAAGTACGGATACATTCATCCCAATTAACTTTTTGTATTCCAAAGCATATTGGATCAGTTAATTCAAAAACTTTAATGGGTAGGTATGAATTTACTTTATGCAACATTTCCTTTATTGCTAAAAACTTTGAAACTACTTTTGGCATATGTAGTCCGGATGACCAAGAAGGTGGTTGACCCAATGCCATACTGGTCATGACAACCAAGAGAGATAAAATATCCAATCTCTTCAATGTTTCGATAAAACTGGTTTTCATTCCTCTCTTTTCAAATAATTGCCATGTTGATTTTTCATCTATTCCAACAATAGATGGGGAAAATAGAGGTGCCCAAATTAACCAGGTGCAGCGTGCAAAATCATCTGGCCCGAATTCGATTATATGACTGTTGAACTCAAGTAATACTCGAGATAAGGTTAGGTGGTTGTCCAGTAAGATTTCGGGAGTGATTTTCTCAATAAAATCAATATCGCAAAGACGTTTTGAATATCTTTTACAGTAATCAATTAAATAGCTACATAATCGTTGGCGGGCATTGATTTGGCCTTCTTCAGTCTCTGTACCCTCAGGATTTATTTCTTTTCCTTGGCTTCCTTCACTATCTTCATCCACTTTCGTCTCAGTTGAATTTATGGGGGTTGAAGTGAGTCTCAAAAGAACAATGGAAAGAAGATCGCGTAAGCTTCGAATATTACGGTTATACGGGAGCCGAGTATACTTCCCAATCTGGAATAATCCTGATGGATCTCGTTCAGGAACTACAAATCGTTCGATATCCGGAGCAGAGGATGAATCACCAGTTTCCTCTTCATCCGAATTATCATTTTTTGGTCTTTGTGATGAGCGACGATAATTTTGTGACAAAGGTTGATCTGGAATAGCACGATCAAATAAAAATTCCATAAGCTCGTGGAATAAAGTTTCTGCTCCAACAACTGTATCTAGTTTAGCTTGAATCCGTTCATGATAGGAACGGGATCCATATTCCTGAAGAATTGCTGGAATATCGATCCAACATGGTAAGGCTTCAATTCCTCCTCCGCGGACAAATGCGGATTCACTCGTTCGAATTTCGTCAGTGAATGGAATTTGAAAACGCAAATCTCTATCAATTTGAATAGAATATTTCAGACCTGATCGTAGAAATATCAGTTCCACCTTTTCATCATCAATAACCGGCCATTGACTTAACCTACCAGTTAGAATTTTATTGTTGAGGATAAGTTCTGTAATCAGGACGGTTTCTTCAGTTACTCTTCTTGGGTTTTCTGAATTAGTTGAGAGCTGAGAATTATTAAGAGAATTGATCGCAATGGGTGTAATTGATATCGGATCTTCGAATAGATAATTAAAAGCAGCCGGATCAGGCGACCAACGAAAAGTTACCATTTCCAGATTCGACCCATTTTGCCAGGAATTTTCGAAAGCGGCGCGGGTCATATTTGCACTGCCAGCAATACACCATGAACCAGCCTCCTCAATTCCAACGATCATCTTTCCGTGCAAAAGGCGTTGGCTTTGATTAGCTCTCGATTCTCTGATGTCAGATAACTGAGGATGTGGAAAATCCTTTGGCCAATTACCAAGCAGTGCTTGACCATTCAACGTAGTATTCTCACGACTTACATAGAGATTCACTTCATTTGGAAGAAAAGTCTCCGTAAATTTGCGCAGCATTCCAGAGTCCTGGTCATAATAAGGTGAAAAAATCTTCAATGCTTTTACTGGAGAATTCAGTAGACCTGATTTTTCTCTCCAATCCATGACTTGTGACCAAATCGATGAATGGAAATTGTTCCAAACATAGAAGGAATCAGAATTAGGGGTTTGATCGAGAAGCCAACTTACATTTGCGGAAATTACATCTAATTGACGATGTGCTGAAGGAGAAAAATTTTCATTCTGTGAGAGATCCCGCAACAAATCCCATACAGAATGAAAAGCCTGTTTTGCTTCGGGATTTGGATTTTTAGGATCAAATTCAAAGTGAGAGAATATTTCTAAATTACGGCTATATCCGTGTAAGGTTAAGTTCCCACTGCCAATTAATAATCTTCCTTGATTTGCACCAGCCATCAAGAGTATTTTGGCATGTTGGACACCATACCCTTTACGAGGAAGTGGTGTGCAGACATACCGTAAACCTGCATAAACGACATTTCTCAGACCCATCTCCATAGCTTCAGCGTAACCATCTGGATCAGTAATTATCAAAACGTTTGAACAGCCAGCTCGCTCAAGCGCAGGAGCGATGATTTGCTCAAAAAACCCCAGATTAAGTGTATAAGTTAAAAAGACAGCGCCTGAAAAACCTCCGGTTTTTACTGCCGATTCATCTTCTATAAATGATTTAAGATTAATCGGCATTTTTAAACCCCTCTAATATTTTTTCGCGATAAACTTCACCTTCTGACGACAGTGATAAAAGTCCCAAGTCACCCTGTAGGATTAGCCCAAGATCAACCAACATCGTAATACAGTTGTTCAATCGATTCCCAGCCAAACGAATTGGTTCTTGGTATGGGGTTTTCCCTGTGGGCCAGTGAAAGATTCCATCTTCATAATAAAACTTGAAAGTATCGTATTCCTGATAACGAAACTTCTCCAAAGCGATCATTTCATGTTGTTCAAAAATGTACTCTTGATAGATCCAGGGTACCCATTCCATTATTGACCATTTTAGGTCTTCAAGTTTTTCATCCATGGAATGGAAATAGTTACCTAAAGGTAGGCGTGGTTTTTCCGCCATTTCCTTCCAGATTGGATCCTGGCTGTGGTATTCGGGAAAATAACGCAGAAAAAGTTGAAGAAGTATCCGGATGCCAGTTTTGAAAAGGATAACAGGATTGGTTTGATTGCGGGACGCGTTAACATACAAAAAGTACTCATCCAGGCCAGATCCCATGCCAAAATCTTTTTTGGCACGGCTCAACAAGGTGCCATAATCACCTGATAATCCAGCTTCTGCGCAAAATTTTTCAGCAAGTTGTGGTACAGAAAGATTCCACTCAGACTCAATTAATTGATTTTGAACCCAATTCTTCCAATCTTCTTTCTTTATGTCAGTTTTTGAGCGTAATTCGAGTAAAAATGCAGCCCATAAGCATTGAAGACCGAATGTGAACATATGCCGAACTTCTACCATTTTCCAGCGATGCACCCAATTTGATAAGTCATTGGCAGGCAAATAATGAATGCCTGGTGAGTATTCCCCGATATACAAAGCTGGACGAAGTTGATCGCGTTGGAATTGCCCTTTTGCCTGATAGACAATATCCAATGCAACGCCGAGCGAATTACGCCGGCGCACATGGGGATTATTGTAATTTGGGGGTTCATCAAGTCGGAAAAATGTGTCAAGTAATAATTTGCGGTCTTGTCCGTGATTAATTGCTTCGGGGCATAAACATCCCACCTGAGCATATTCTTCCGCATCTTGTTTACTGATCTGTGAGATTTGCCCGTGGGTTTCCAGATTTTGGAAATATTTTGTACCTGAAATTGAAGCTTGATAAGCTTCTGCCAATGCTTTACCACGTTCCGTTAACCGATAGACGAGACGTGGTTCTTCCTGCTCTTCGACAATCCCCATCGCCGTCATCGCTGTTCGATAATATTGGCCAAATCCCCCCTCTTTATTTTGGAAATAGTCCTGATCCAATGAAACAGGATCGGTTGTCCCCCAAAACCGTTTTACTTTGACATTGTTGGTTCCACTACCAACAATACCTGTAAATGGATTACCATTGCTGTGATGCAAATATCCAGAAAGAATTAACGCCATCTCGTGGCGTTTGAAGAAGGTTCCACGGAAATCCTTAATGAGCCTTTTTGATTCTTTTCCGAATATATAGCGATACAGGATCCAGGCATAGAAGCTGTAATACCGGGCATGATCTGTAACGGTGATAATACCCGGCAGAATTTCTTGCTGGTAACTCTGGGCGGCTCCCTCGATTCCCAGTTGGTCTTCACCTGCCACCGTATTTTCGATGATTTCGGCAGTCCATTGGGGATATAAATCATTCATAAATAAGAATCCAACAACAAAACTCCTGATCGATTCTATTTGGATTGTAAATCACTAACAATCCTTCGGTATTATTCTAAACATTAGGATTTACGTAGTTTACCGATCTTTTCCAGTTTCCCGGTCTCTGGGTCCTGGAAATGCCAAAAGTCCCAGCCATTCACGGATTTCCAATCCTCCGCAACAGCTTTTGCTGCACTGGAGGGGGTTTCAAAATCTTGCCCATTCCACCGCACAACGCCTTTCAGATTCATGAGCTGCGCTTGATAAATGTGATCTCTGTGACTGGCTTGAATATTGACTGGAAAGGCTATTTGTACCTGAACGGGCGCTTTCTCCTTCTTTGGACTCTTCACAGGAGCTTCAGGTTCAACCAACGCGACGCCCAACACTTCTGTCCAATATTCGCTGTCGATGGTTGGCACGACATATTCCTCTTTTTTGACACCGACATTGTATTGAATCAATAGGTCCACCAGTTGATTGCCGTTAATCAGGCGGATCGGGGTTTTCCCGCTGGCCTGCGCTTCCTCTTTCGCGCCGGAAGAAAAATCGCTAGGGGTAATGATTAAGCCTTGTTCTGAATCTGCCACTTTAAGCGACCCGCGTAAATCACGCACCACTCCCGCGCCAACATTATTTGTCCACCGTTTGGCCTGGATTGCCACTTTGACGATACTCAGTGGATTCGAACGCAATACACCGCGCACATCCACGCCTTTGTCATTACTATAAGGAGTGGTTTCTGTCTCTTCAAATCCCATTTGCTCCAAGAGTAAGCGGATCAGTTCTTCAAATTTTTGTGGTGCCATGTTCAACAATTGCTTGCGTAGATCTTTCTGGATCTGGACCTGGATATTTTCGATCTGCTGTTGTATGGTGCTGGATGCGATTAGTTTCAACACAAAAGTACCCCGCTCATCGCCACGCCGAAAGCGAGAGTCCGGATTGATAGTATCGGTATAAAGCATGGCTCCCATTGTAGCTTCAGGCGTGCGTCCCAAGGTCTCCAACAGCCCGGCTTCCATAGCTCTGGCGGCAATCTCTTTATAATGCAGGGGTTGACCGGATTTCTTTAGTATTGCGTACGCGGCGTCTTTGAATTGCATCTTACACCTCTCGATTCATTCATCTGCCAACAGTGGATTTCTGTCGTATCACATATAAAACCGGTACTTCGGTTGCACAATCCCGTTTTCAGGGATGTGTTTCATAATCTCTCCCACCATTCTTGAAAAGGATAAGGTAATGGGGGATCCATCAGCGAACGCACAATTGTTTACATTCATTTTGGTTAAAGCGAGTATTTCTTTAAAGAGGTCTTCCGGAGAACTTCCCCCGATGTGTTGCATAATCTGCCAAGGCTCTGGTACATAAGGTTTTGGAAAAGTTTCCAGGAATGGAATGTAACCCATTGTAAAGAGTAAGTGATCGGCGTTATTGATTGAAAAGTAAGTTCCTCGAAGAGGTGGGTATTTACCTTCTCGGAATAACCTGACTCCAGATTGCGCAAGGGAAACCAAATCGATTTCACAACGACCGAACACCTCGTTTATTCCATTTTGAAATCCATCAAGTTCATTGAAATCAATATGTTCTTTTCCCCAAAATTCGGAGGTCTTATGAATTACCACTCTTCTAGGTGGGTAACCCTTTAGGCGGATATATTCATTCAAAGTATCTTTAACAAGTTTTTTCGCTCCATCATATGTGAGATGGGGTGTTTTTCCCAACCGTTGGACGTCCCAATTAAAATAGTCGCCCCTTAAAATCAAACCTTGCCCCATAAAATCAAAAGCTTGAGCTACGCTTGATCTCATTGTCACAATATCGGACAGATCCTTGGCGATAAAAAAGCTCACGCCGATAAAACAAGTAGCTTCATCAAGAGATGTAATTCGCCAAGGAACCCCATTGGCTTTGTAATATTGTGCAGTACAAAAATTCCAGGCTCGAGTCGCTACATCTTGCACATTTTTTCCTTCGCCGGTTACTGTACTTTTAGTGATCAGTTGTAAAGGAATATTCCATTTCATCGAACGAGCTTTGATGGCCCGGCGAAAGTTGAGAAAATAGTTACCTGAGATGCGCACACTATGTGCCTTATTTTCGACTTCAAGGGGAAGCGCCAAAATGATAATATCTGGAGTGGGATCATTCGCGGCGATATTCGCAATGTTTTCATCAAAAAGATTGACCATCTTCCAAATAACATCAGTCTTGTTATCAAGGTCAAGGATTTCCGTCAATTCTCGCGGTTGAATATATCGCACCCAACGATCATTCATTTGAAAACTGCAATTAAATGCGGAATCATTGTTAAATCCGACAAAATCAGGGGTTAATATTTTTTCCAAACGGTTTAGGGTTTGTGGACTATCGAAAAGGGCTTCGGTATCAAATAATTGACCTTCAATACTTTGGGAAGTCGATGGTTTATTTTTCTTTACGTTTTCGGTTTCGATGTACTCACCACACCGCTCGATCCACTCCTGAGCCCATGAAACAGTCTCTCTTGTACCAATAAAACCAAGTTTTATTTCTGTAGGATGCAATCCTGGGATATTTTTCCCAAAGGGGCCAAATTCTGACAGTCCTGTTTTGGCGTCCTGGTGTTCAAAATACCCACCAAACTGAAGAGCTGGCTCCTGCAGATATTTAATTTTGATCATCTTCAGCCCCCTCTGGCTCTTCTTCAATAAAATCGTCATCCTCGTTATTTAATATATAGCTGAACAAATTGGGCTGAAGCACTTCTGGGGGTTCTTCATAGATTGCCGGATCATCCGTAATTGCAAAATCAGCAATTCCCGTTTGAGGCATTTTTTCTATAACCATGATTGGTTTGTAATCAAGTTCCACCTGAACTCTGCTTTTTCCTTTGGACAAATAATCTGCCCAGAAAAGAATGTGATTCAATACATGAGGATTTCGTTCTCTGGATTTTTGCCGGGTAGTATAGGATCCGACCTTTTCAGTGTCCCATATATTAATTCCATCAACTGTAAAGAGATATTTGGGTATGATCTGCAAAAACCAGGAATTGCCAATATTTTTAAAAGTCATATCTGCAGCTAAATGCCGCCAAAAATAATCGTGACCATAGTGGTAATTTGCCGCCACAGTTCGGGTTGCGTGAGATTTTGTTCTTTGGTTCACCCAGGCCACTTTTACAGAATCAGAAGTATCATCCGTGCGTGGAAAATAAAACCGCCTGAATTGTTGGTTATATTTAATCCCACACCGGTTAGTGTGCATTCTTAATAGCCGATTTAACATCGAAACATAAGATCGGTTTAAGTCTGGATTCACCCACCAGGGTTGAGCATTCTCTATCAGCATATTGGAAGTATCGCAAAATTCCCGCAAAGCGCATCCGGGATCAGATAAATCACTGAGAGTGAAAACTCGTCCACGATTGACGCAAAATGGAGGAGTGAAAGATTGCCTGCTTCGTAGAATAGAGGTAATCATTGGGTAATCTAAATTTGTTAGTACTGGCGCGTTATACAAATCTTTTGGCACACGCTGGAGCAGAAACAGGTTGGAAAATAATCGTTCTTGTTTTTGAAATAACACACGAGGAGAACTAACATTGCCAATTTGCAGCACCTTATCGCGAAATTTGGCTGTGAATTCGTCAGTTTCTTTGTTGAAGACGAATTTTATCGGGGGGTGAAAAATATTCGGCGTTTCTCTGACGTATTCTTTTACATCTTTCCAATATAACTTGTCATCATCAGGGTGGTAGACAATAAAAATCACGGGGTAGTTTGCATTCGTCCACAACTCTAGATCTTCTTGTCGTACTGGTGTAATAAAACCGGATGCAGTATCCTGTTTTACATAGCTGGATCCAGACTTTGCTTGAACCTTGATGATCCTGCCGGTGGCAATCGCGCCTTTTCCATCCGGGCGGGGTTCTAGGAGGTCAATTTCACCGTCAATTCCAATATCATCCTTGGAAATTTCCCTCCAAAGACATTGCATTTCATGAACAACTTGAGATATTCGATCAAGCCCTTTAAGTTCTTGAAATTTTGATGCTGGAACAATTTTTGGCATTCACACCCCTATTTGACTCCATTCCCTGCTGTTATGGGTAGGTTGTTTAGCTTGCTTTTAGACATTATTGAAAGCAATTTCCATTGCAGATCTCTTAATAACGACTCTTTACGCATCAGGTACCCGTCGCTGAATTTCTAAGGAATGTGCTTCGAGAATTTCCCATCTCTGTCGATTTTGTGCAGCCCAATTCAATAAAGCTTTAAAAATAGGGGCATTTTCATGCTGAGCTTCGATCTGGTCAATGTAGCTTTTGAATAACCAAACCATGGGGAAAGCATAAGGATCTTTGCCAATATTCTCCAAGTCGGTTTGTGACATTAATGCTTTGAGATAACGGATGAGTGTAGTGGAATCTGAGATCGAATTGACTGGATCGATCAACGATAAATATTGGGTAATGCGACGGAAAACGTGATCTTCAATTTCATGTAGGCTTTCTGACCAGCGCTCATCGATTTTATATAGATTGTTAAATGCCGTGATTTTATTACCGGCCTCAAACTCACGTGCTGGCCTTAGTTCTAATTTCATGGGGTGTAGGAATTTATTCTCTCGAGGATCTCGTTTAACAACAGCAATATAGGATTTTTTACTGAATGCGAGATCTAACTGTTGATATGGAAGAATAAAATCAACCAACTGAAAATGAAGTCCATTCGATGTTAGAGGATCAATATCACCTTTGATGTAACTATTACAACTTGAACAGATGGGAATTAGATTTAAAGGATGACAAGAAAGATGTGGATAAATTGATCGCGGGAAAAAATGGTCAACACTGGTGTAGATATGTTTTACTGTCTTTGTGCTATATGCAGATCCATCACAGACAGCACAGATAAATAAACCCGGATTTAGTAATTCAAATTCTTGCACAAAATCTTGGCGAGTATACTTCTTGCTGGGTGCCGGGAAAATACAGGCCGGAAATCCAGACTGCCACAAATCATAAAATTCATACAAAAAATCTCTAGCACCTTTTCTCCAATCCAAAGTTTCATTTTCCAGCACTGCAACTCTAAAAGCAGCAGCCTTTGGACGGTAAAGTAGGAAAATGTCATTGATGATATCTGAAATAAACTGAGACTTATCAGCTTGGGGGCCATTCGCAAATTTGTTGAGTGGTTCAACTAATGATTTTCTTATGCCCTTTTTGCCCGTCATGATCCATCTGGCTATAGCCTCACTTCTACCAGAAAAACGTCGCTTAGATTCCAAATGCGCTTGTAGAACTGGCGTGAACACATTCGCATCTAGAACCATATTTTCGGTAATGCCAATCTGTCCTGCTGCTTCGAGCACAGACACTTGTAGCACCAGAATGTCTTGTAACATTCGCTTTGCATGAGGAAGCTTAGATACCTGGTGGATCATTTAAGATTCTGCTCCCCAAGTTGATCTATCTCAAGCTGCACCCTATAAAACCAATACCCAGGCGCGATCGCATTTTGTAGTTTTTCTAATTCATCACGAGATTCTGACCGGGCAATTTTTTCGCGAATATAGCATACGCTGTGCGCACCACTGGCAAACTTTGTTCCAAAAACATGCACCATAATATCGCTCGGATCCGCACCTAATGTGCGGATTCCTGGTTGCATTACAGCTTCATCTCCTTCAACATACTGTCCTAAGCGTCGGAACACAAGGATATCTTCTTGGCTAACATCAGTTAGAGCAATGCTAGAGTGGGTCGAAATAATGGCGTGGCTGGCGCAGCCTTCCATTATTTGGTCTAGCATGTGAACAATCTCTCGTTTCCAAACATCGTTGAAATGTACTTCGGGTTCATCAAGAATAATGAGCAAATTATCTGCGCGGAATAAAGCAAACAATGCCATACGCCCTAAGAAGCTACGTTCACCATCACTAAGCCAATCAAACAAGTGAAGCATAGTTGGCTGCTCGTTGACTTTTCCTGCTGGTTGATTTGACTCAGGAATTCGCTTTCTAAGGAAAATATTTACTTCCTGTAATGGTGCATCATAGTAAGGACGATGTTCATAAAGTAAATTAAGGAATTGGAATAACAATATCGGTGAGTCATATAAGCCAAAAATCGAGGATAGTTTATCTTGTTGGTATTTAGTAATTTGTTGTTCAATTTCAAAAATAAGCAGCCTATCAGCGCCTGATTGAATTATTTGGTTTGCGGCATTCTCTAAATTGGCAATGATTTCTACCTGTGGTACAGGTGTCAAATCCTGGTGTTGGCGGATCCTCAGCGAAAAACTTCGCAAATCTTCTAATTCAATAGCATTCAATACAGGCTGAAGTACCTGATAAGTTATATTTTTATCCAGTTTATCTTTTATTGAGGCCAACAATCCACATAAAGTAACTAAAGGAAAACGGTCTTGGTAGATATATAGAATGTTTTGTTTAGCGTCAAGATCATTATCATCAGCAATTTCAGGCGATTTGTGCCCTGGCAGTTCATTCAAATATCGCTGTTCCTCTTTGGTCTCGTCATAAACAGCAACTGGATCTTCTTGGATTTTTTCTGTTTCGGTTGCCAATTCTCTTTGCCAGGCCACTTCATTTCCAGTTGTGTAGATCACAACCTGAGCAGGCAGGTTTTCTGGTCGAATTTTTTCTGCTCTCTCTTCACCCTGATCTTCATGATAAACCAACTGTTTTAGTGGATGTTGGTCATCACTTGGATCAATATTTGTTACTGTTATAACTTGTTCCTCTCCCGATTTCTTAGTTATCGAATAAGTGACCTCAATAGGGATAGGAAAACTATAGTTTTCGGTTTGAAGAGTAGCGAATAATCTCGACAGTATTTGAAGGACTGTAGTTTTCCCCGTGCCATTGACGCCGGCGAGGAAATCCAAGGCATATTTTTGCTCTGGGTTAAGCTCCCCTACTAGATTTTTGCGATCAAAATCAATATTGATATTGCGGAGGACCCGATACTGGCCAATACGTAGATTAAGCAGCTTCATGGTTACCTTCCGGATTCTCTGTCTGCGGTTTTAGCACGTCTTGATAGATCAAGCAGCGATACAGATTTTCCCCCTGACTGTGTACTTTCATTATCAACCCCATCCGAGTAAACAGCTCTAAGTGCATCAAGGTATCCGCATCACTAAAGCTAATTCCGTTTATCTCATTTTTCCAACTCAAAAGGTCTTTAAGGTTGAAGTGTGCTGAACTGTTATTTACTTGATGGTCTGCAATTGCCTGCCACAATTTTTTCTGTTGAACATCTAACATTCCAATAATCCATTCTGGAATAGGGTATGTCTGGTTATTTTGGGTAACCTGTTTTGATGCGTCTCCGAGTATGCTCAACAGTCTATTTACCTTGTTATCGAACTTCGTCTGGTTTTTTCGGATATTGGCAAGGACACTGGTTGGATGCTGAATTGGAGCAGCCTCAGGTTCAGGCAAAAAGCGGCTGGGACGCAAATCATCACCAGGAGCAAATGATGTTCTCCCCAATAACATGGCGAATAGGCGCTGCCCTTGATCTGTACCAGCCTCTGGACCAATGGCAAACCCAATAGATTCCAGGCCAATTCGTTGGGGAAGAACCTGTCCTTGTTCTAATCGAAATACTCCACCTTCAAAATTGACTTGAAAATATCCGCGATAAGCAAAACCAAAACCCGCGACATTTCTATCAAATAAATTAACCTGTTCGCGAAAAACGATCAACAGTCTATTGATCCTTGGGTGGTCGGCATCGACTGGGTCTTGTTTATATTCCAACAGCCAGCCAATTAAGGTTTCTTCAGCATCTTGTAAAGGTATTGCCGCATAACGTTCGCCAAACTCCTCTTCATGAATTTTCTTGGGTTCAACAATATGTAACCAGGGTGTTTGTGGCTGGCCGTTTTCATCCAATAAACATGCGATTTCTGGTCGGTCACCAGCTGGTTCAAATCGGTAATTCGTTCTGCCTTGCTCTAGAACGAAATGCGCCTGGTCACCGGATTGCACCGTAAGCGTGCTTTCGACGGTTTCATTTACCCATTGTCCCGTAATGTCTCCAGCCCAATCTGCTCGTGGCAGAATTTGAGTCCAAATCCTGGCGTTGATGTGCTCTCTTGTGGCTGAGGTTACTTCCCCCACTGGATAACTAACAGAAAGCCACGCCATTAAATGAGCTTGCTGATCATAAATCTTGAGCAAACTGCTACCAGCCATCGCTAGAATCTCCCAATTCGGCGTCGACTGAAGCCCATCCACTCGTACACCGATTCCTGGCAAGCCATTCGGTGGTGACAACGGTGTAGTTTGAATGGCTCCAATTCCATCAAGATTCACTTGGGTTTGCCAGGTTTCAGGCTGGCGATTGTTTACGATAAGTGCTTGTACACGTGGCAATTCATTAATGGTCGCATTTGTCGGCGCCGTTAAATCCCTTTCAGCGCCCTCTGGATACCCATCTGCCTCAACCTGACAAAACCAGACTGGCGTAGATGGCGGAACTTCGTCTTCAGTGCGCTTACGTACGACGATCAGGTGGGCTTCAACATTACTAAAAGGATAGAAAGCTCTTTTGGGTAACGTGATAATAGCTTCCAGAGCTTCGGCTAGAATGGATGCTTTCAGATTCGCTTCCGCACCACGCCCGGTGAAAAGCGTACCGCTGGGTGTCAGGAAAACGGCTCGGCCGCCCGGCCGCGTCGTTTTCAGTGCCAATGCCCCCATGACAGTGGCATTGTTGCGCCCGTACTCTGCACCGACAGTTTCTGCTGCCTCGCCAGCGCCGCGACTGCCGCCAAATGGTGGGTTCATCAATACCGTGTCGAATTGATTTTGCCAATCCTCAAATTTTGCCAATGCAGAACCCACAAAAACACGGGCTGTCTCTTTATTATGCAAGATTAGATTTGCACTACCGATTCCTGTCCAAATGGGATCGAAATCTGCCCCTGTCAGCGTCACATTTGGAGCTACACTCAGAGCAGCCACCAACAAACCAGCCGATCCCATTGCGGGATCCAACACAGAAGCATTAGGTAGTGTGACCCCCAGCGAAGCCATCATATTGGCAATATGATAGGGCGTGGGGTACTGTGCCCCGCTGGTTTCTTTGAGCATCTCCCATCGTAGATTACGCTGGAAATAGTCCCAGAACGACGTTTCTTGGATAGAGTTCTGAAGTTGATCCAGCAAGTCTGCGAGAGTCTCATTTCCCCACTGGGCTACAGGAGGTGGTTGGGGGATCGTTAAGCTCCCGTACTGTTCAGATAATACCCTAAACCGTTCAACGAGCGCATTTTGGAGATCTCCACCACGCAATGCACGTATGTGATTCCAATCCTGGTGGATTAATAATAGAAAAGCAACATATTCAGCTGCACGTTCTACTGAAGATACACCATGATCTCGGAATACATCTCGAACGCTCATTGGTTATAACTCTCCTCGAAATGCTTGCGCTAAAATTGCCTGCTCCAAATCAAGAATCATTTTTCCTGTTGCATTCTGATCCTTTTGCATTTGAAGGATTTCATTCTGGATAGAATAAACTTGAGCAATGATTTTTTCTTGTATCTTTGGGTTTTCTGGAACGGGTATTTTCACTTTCTTCAATAACTGCGCATTCATGTTAGGCTGTGCGCCACCTCTTGGAATTATTTGCCTCCAATAAAATGGGGATTGGAAGAACCAATATACAAAATTTGGACTCGCATCCCTTTCTATTTGTAATCGAATCAAATAGGAGGCGAACACTGCTTCCGGGGGAGCAGAAATTAAGAAGGTTTTCCCGGTTGTTGCACCTGTTCGGGCAAAGACAATATCGCCGTCAATTAATCGATACCGATCTAATTCCCGCTGGTTACATTCACAAAAAGGAACTGTATTCCAATCGACCATTCCATTTTGTATATCAGTAATCCTTAAGAACTTTGGCCCAATCGGTTCACTTTTTGCAGACGTGGTAAATCCATATTGAGGATTTTTACTAATCTCTTCAATTGTTTTTAACCTCCAACCTTCAGGTAGTAACCGGTCAGGATTTGGAAAAAGTTGACCTAGTGTTGATAATAATAAGCTGTTTGTATCCTCAATAATCCTTTGATTGATCTCCCTCATCTCCCGCACCTCGGAAAGCAGCACCTCGATCCGCGCCACAATTTGGCGTTGAACTCCAATATCAGGTAAAGGTATGTCTACTTCGGATAAACTATCAACACTAAAACCTGCTTGACCGATCCATTTATTACAATTAGCTGCAAAAAACCCCCGAGATTGAAGATCGCGAAGGAAGAGAGCTAACCATTTTGGATCAATTTGTTCACGATTTCTAACTCGTAATCGATTGATATGGTTTGAAAAAGCAACTTGCATTGGTTGTCGCACAATCCCAGTTTTGCCGACTAATTCAACGCTATTTGTGTTATTAAATAAAACGTCACCCTCAAGCAGGAAATAGCGATCCACCCCCGTCTGATAATCATTAGGGATATGAACAGTATCCGGAGTGTAGACCACTTCACCTTCGGTTGTAATATTGAAAGGTCTAAAGTGAGGTAAGCCAGAAGCGATGGCACGACTCTTTGGGCAGGAAAAACCACCTAATATGTCGACCAGGTTTTGATCTATCTTTACCTTAGCCCAGGATGATGGCATCTGGCCAATCACTCTATTTTTAAACAAGAGATCAATAGGCATTGATTCACTCACCTTCCCCATTGCTAACAACCGAGTGCAGATGCTCTAAAATACTTTGAAATTCTCGAGTTCTTTCCATCAAACGGGCAGTAATTTCTGATGGATGTGGCAGAGTAATGCGGTCGTCCTGGTTGGGGTTGTGCGTGCTCAGGTCGTACTCGTGGGCAGCCAGGTCGTCTAGTCGTTCCACCCAGGTGGTGTAGGGTCCTTGTGGGCGTGGTCCTTCGATGGCATGGGCAGCATGAGCTGTGGGGCCATCTTCCGGCGCAGGCTGCGGGGGTTGCACTTCGGCGTCGCCGTCTTCCAGTGCTTTACGGTAGGCTTCCCAGGCAAAATGCACCTGCCAACGGGCGCGGATGTCCTCCGCCAATTCAAATGGGCGTTCGCTTTCGCCGTTCAGATAGAACTGCCACTGCTGCCACATCGTGCGCAATTCGGTAAAATGCTCATCCGCAATCGGGCTGCCCTTCGAGAACTTTTTCAAGCCTTCGGGGAGCAGCATTTCGTAAAACCAGATTTCCTGGCGCGCCTGCGGGTTCTTTTCCAGCACCTCCTCCGGGCGTTTGAAGAACAGCAGAGCCGTTTTCACATCCGAATAAGGGGAGAACGTTCCCGGCGGCAGGCTGACCACCGCGAACAGGTGGAATTGGTCGAGCAAATCCTTCTTCACTTCGGCAAAGGCGCCGCCGCGAAAGAGCGTGCCTTCGGGAACGACCATCGCGCAGCGCGCGTTGGGGGTGTTCTTCAGTTTCTTGATGATGTGCTCCATGAAGAGCAGCTCGGTGGCGTTGGTTTGCACCGGGAAGTTTTGCTGAATGTGACGGCCTTCCGTCCCGCCAAAGGGCGGGTTGGTCAAGACAATATCATGGCGTTCGGAGGCGCTGCCCTTGATGTTCTCTTCCAGCGTATTGGCGCGGATGACATGGTTGGGTGCAGCCACGCCGTGCAGCACCAGATTCATGGTGCCCAGCAGGGTGGCAATGCCTTTTTTCTCCTGTCCGTAAAAAGCTTTTTCCTGCAAAAAGTCGAAATCTTCAGCTAATTGCGCCTTGGTTTCCAGGTACAGGTAAGCGCCAGCCAGAAAGCCGGCGGAGCCGAAAGCCGGGTCATAGATGGTTTCACCGATTTGTGGGTCGATAACCTCCACCATATATTTGATTACCGGGCGCGGGGTGTGAAATTCACCGCCGGTACCACTCTCCGTACCCATTTTTAACAACAGGTCTTCGTAGAAATTGGTAATGGTGAAGATGTCATCATCTTTGTCAAAGTTAATTGCATTGATGATCTCGATGACATCCTTGAGGTTGTACCCCGAAGCGCACACCGGCACATTGCGCACCACATTCTGGTCGCCCCCGCTCTCATCGGAGAAAATACGCGAGATCGTGCGGGCTAAGGGCGCGCCCGTCAGCGTGGCCAGACCGGGCAGCAGGCGGGCACGCACATATTGAATCAATTCATCGGCTTTCCAATTCCGGATTTTCTCAGGGCTGGCCCACGCGTCCCATGCCAGGTCGCCTTGCAGGACCGGAGTGTATGTTTCCCCCGACAGCGCGGCGGTTTCCAGGCGTTTCTTTTCTTCCTGGTCTAAAAACTTAAGGAACAATAACCAGGCAATGTGTTCAATGTATTGCATCACCCCACCCACGTTATTGTCGCGGCGGAGGATATCGCAGGCCCGCCACATGTCGCTGCGCAGGGTTTCATTAATTCGTCGTGTCGTCATAAACCACCTTTAGAAACAATTTAAGTTAAGATGCATACAAACGCCGCTGCATCTCATCCAACGCACGGCGTAATTGTTGCGGTTGACCACCAAAGCGCCTGACCACGCCGCGCACCTCTCCCATTTCGCGGAAGGGGCTGACGCGGAAGATATTGGGGTCGGTGAGCTGTTTTAGCCCTCCCAGTTCGTACTTTTGCAGCAACGCGAGCAGCACTTCCTGCGCTTGGGGAGATAAGGACTGCAGCCAGGAATACTCACGGCTGCGAAAACCTTTCGCCCGTTCGTGCCGGTTGCACAACGGCTGGCCATAAGCCAGGTGCGACAGCAAATCAAATTCATCCACGTCTTTTTCATCTAAGACTTCTGCCAGCACATCCGGGTAGACACTGGAACAGGTTAGCTGCTTAATCAATGATTGCCGTCTTTGCGGATCCTGCCAGGCAGTGCGGAAATCCTCCCAATCGGGAACAAATTTCAGTACCTTGTCGCGTGTGTAATCGACATAGCGTTCCAGCGTCATGGGGTCATTCATGCCTTCCACCACAAACGTGGCTTCTTCCGCAATGGTGACCTTCAACCCTTTAACCTCAATCTTCTCATGCTTTTCAGAGGCAGGTTTGAGTTCAATATCCAACACAGTGGTTTCGTTTTCTCGCGTTTCCACCTGTATTTGCCGGCGGGCAAGGTGCGGTCCAGAAGCAGCCACAGAAATATCCCCGGCGGGAAGCTGCTCGAATAAGTACCTACCCTCGCCATCGGTCAAGATCGGTCCGCGCTGATCATTGGGGCTGACGCTGACCGCAACACTCGCACCGATCAGAATATCGCCACTTTCGGCCAGCCGAACCACGCCGGTTAATCGGGATGTACAGGGGCGGTTTTCGGACGAAGGTTCGGAAGGAACCGGCGGTTTGTCCCAGCGTGGGTCAAGTAAACGGGTCGCACCCGTATAGTCAATAATCCGGAACCACAGCTTGCCTGTATCCGGATCAATGCGTGTTCCCCGTCCAATGATTTGCTTGAAAAGGATAGGCGAGGAGATGGTTTTCATGAAAACCACATTGCGCGCCGAGGGTACATCCACACCGGTGGAAAGCAAGTCGGCGGTCGTCGCGATCACAGGCAGTTTTTTATCACTATCCTGAAAGTATTCCAACCAACGCCGTCCCTGTTCGCCTTCCTCGCTCACAATGGGGACAGCGTAATCCTCTCCGAACCCGAGATCCGCAAACGCATTATTCAATAAACGCGCCACTTCTTGTGCGTGGAACATGTCCACGCAAAACACCATTGTTTTGTGCATGGGACCAAATCGGCGCAGCAACTGGACAAGATGGTTCACCAAAGTTACTGTACGTCCTGGCACCCGAATTTCGCGTTCAAAATTTTGAGTGAAATAATTGGGGCGCAAGTCAACCCCTTCTGGGATAATGATATCCGCGCCCCGTTCAATCGCCTCTTGAATGTTTAAGCCATTCTTATCCACATCAGAATAGATTCGATGAACTTTATAGGTCGCCAGAAAGCCATCATCGATCCCCTGGCCAAGGCTGTACGTGTATGCGGGAGGATGAATTTCGCCCTTGCTAGCGTCTTGCGGGTCCACAGGGATCACCGGTTCTTCCTGACAGAAATATTGGTAAGTATCAACGCTTTCTTCCTGCTTGGGCGTGGCGGTCATCCCCAGCTGAATAGCGGAACTGAAACGATCTAGAATTTCTTTCCAGGTACCGAAACCCGACCGATGACATTCATCGATGATGATGAGATCAAAAAAATCTTCGGGAAATTGTTCAAAGAGGCGCTTGCCCTTATTATCTTCATTCCATAGAGATTGATAGATGGCAAAATAAAGATCGCGATTGAGGCTTAGCTTTTTTTGTCCGTCGATTAGAAAACGGGGGTCACTTTGACTGCTCGAAAATGCGCTAAAAGCATTGTAAGCCTGGTCCCGCAAGACAACCCGGTCAGCCAAAAATAAAACCCGAGCAGGTTGCCCACTGCGATGATGTAACCAGCCGGATTTAACCAGTTTCCAGACAATTTGAAAAGCCACAAAGGTCTTTCCGGTGCCAGTAGCCATTGTAAGCAGGATGCGCTTCTGGTTGCGCATCATTCTTAGAATACTTTCGCGAATCGCCGACTCTTGAAAATAGCGCGGCTCCTTGCCGCGAGTAAGGTCAGTTGGCGCGTAAGCATGTAATAAAGGGTTGCGCCTTCGGGCTGCTGAGATTGCTGCATTATACGTAGCTCTCAGTTCCCCTGTACGTCTCTGGTCTGTTGGGATAGTAGGAAGGACAAGATTTGTGTTTAGTTGCCAACGGCTCCACAACTCTTCTGGGCTGGGGAAATGATCAATATCTCGAGTCGTGTTGGAAAACGCGTCCCATTCGATAATATCGTGTCCATTGGTTGTATAAGCGAAGGCAATTCCCAGGTCACGAGCATAGCCTTTTGCCTGATCCAGTCCGGAAATCGCCGGTTTTCCCTCATCTTTCGCCTCAACAACTGCAATCGAAAAACTATCTGTATACCGAAGAATATAATCAACGCGTTTCGGCGGCATTCTTTCCACTTTTCCGGCGCGTAAAATAATCCGGCCTGCTGTGTACTCCCAATCGGGGCGATAAAAGTGCTCCCGCGTGACCTGGGTACGTGTCCAGCCAGCGATATTTAGTTTTGGATCAATGAGTTGTGCACGTGTATCGGCTTCATTGAGAGACATTGTTTTAGTTTCTTCTTTTGAATAGATTTGAGCATCAACCAATCGGATTTTCTTTTTCAAAAATCAGTAGATCCCCCACCTGGCAATCAAAATATTCGCATAACGCCATGATCACCGGCGCATCATAACGGGTCAACTGATTGTTTGCCCAGGAATTCAGCGTAGACCAGGCAATACCCGTCTCGCGCTGCACGTCCATCAGAGCAATGCTTTGCTGCTGTTTGGTGGCCTTTTGAGCCAACAGAATGCGGAAGTGATTGACAATTTTTCCGGGCATGAGCCACCTCGTGTGGGGATCTTCTTTAATCATAGGTGAGGAAACAAAAAATGTCAACGAAAATAGAGTACAAGTCATAAAGCAAGAAATAACTCTAGGAAATCTAGGCGAGCTGAACGAAAATGTTTCCATTGCAGTAAATGTGGGCATGATTGATGATTCACTGCCATGGAATGTGTATAAAATGAAAGATTGGTAACGTTTTGCGAATAAATTACCACGCACCACATAGTACAACTACCATCCCCAGGCTTTGACAGAATCAAACGGCCTTGAATCTTAGGAATTTTTTCCAAATCACAAAAGTTTTTCAAAAAGAGGGCGTTCATTCACCAAAACTCAACCATCGTCCTCCGGGTCGCGAAAAAAGTCCTACTTGACCCTGTTATAAAAAGTCGCTATCATACGACTAATAACTCGTAACCAAAGATCCTCCGGCCTCTTCAGAAGAGCGTCCCCCAGGCCAGGCTAAAATGCGGAGCCTGAGTGAAAAACGTTCCGAAACCAGGAAAATCTCTCATAACCCGGAGGTCAGTGGTTCGAATCCACTCCCCGCTACTGTTATCCAGACGCCCAGAAATGGGCGTTTTTGGTTTAAACATATGCTGATATCTTTGTATAAAATTGTTGGTAGAGTTTCGGTTTTCTTTTTTGGTTTACATTTATCTTTCCGCCGTTCTCCTCAACAGATTTCTCCAATTGTATTTAACCTGTGATGTTTTCCAGGTTCCCACGTATATTATATTAAGATGTCAACCACCATAAATATTGCAAACTCATTTAAAAAGGCTGCAGTGGATTGGGATGCCGTTTACACTGCTGAACTTCCTCGTGTATTCAATTTCTTTCGCTATCTGACTGGAAATGATTTGTTGGCAGAAGATTTGACAGCAGACACCTTCCGGAAGGCCTGGCAAAATCGAACCAAGTATGACCACAATCGCGGAGCATTTTCGACTTGGTTGTTTACCATAGCCAGGCGAACCGCGATCGATCATTTCCGTTTTCATAAGCCGCACCTACCCCTTACAAGCGCTTCAGACCTGGCGGATGAAAATACTCCGGATTCAACTTTTTACTACCAAGACGATTTAGCGAGATTATCTAAAATCCTTCAACTGTTCCCAAATCGTGAGAGCGAGATCATCGCTCTCAAGTATGGGGCAGGCTGTACGAATAAAGAAATCGCCAGCCAAATGGGTTTAAGTGAGACTAACGTTAGCACGCTGCTTCACCGAGTTCTTCAAAAACTGCGGGAAGCGTGGGAGGTGAATCTATGAACGACCAATTTCTTCATGACCTGAGAAAAGAACCACGTCAAGAATTCTCTAGCGTACTATTCAGCGAAATCAACGCGCGATTCCCGGCTTCACAGAATAATCACCATTTCGCAGGCAATCGATGGGCAATTGGAATTGTCAGTTTGGTACTGTTAGCCACGCTAACTTTTGTTCTTGTCCCGCCTGCGAAAGCTCTGGCTATAGAGCTTCTACGTAAAGTTGGCATTCTGACCGTTGAAGAGCAAGATTCCTCTCTTGTAAGCCATGGAGCCGGTGCAAGTGAAAGGATATCGATAAGCGAACCGGAAGCACGGGAGTTGTTCCAAATTCCATTTAACCTTCCAACCTGGGTACCCGAGGAATTTTCCTTAGAACCACAATTTTCAAGAAATAATCAGCCTGTCGACGTGGCTGAACAGGTTCTGCACATCCAATGGAAAAGCGATCGTGGATATATTGATATGACGATTATTCCATATAGTGAAAAATGGAAGACCCGTTATGAAAATCACATTGAAAAAGTAGGGCCAGGCAGCGTAGAGGAAGCCGATATTAATGGTTATCCAGCTGCTTTGATTTCTGGAGGATGGTATTCAGAATCGTTTCCTGCGGATGGTGATGAAGTAAAGTCTACATGGAGTTTCGAACCGGGCCGGGGCAGTTTGATCTGGGCACAGGATGAGCTAATCTACGTAATGTACTGGTCTCCAACTCCAGACACTCAACTTCCATTACAGAATGATGAAATGGTCCGGATGGCAGAATCGATTCCATAGAATTTCTTTTACTCTTCCTTCAGATTCGTGTTATAATCTCCCCTCGCGCTGGTTTCCAAATCAGTGCACGGTCTAATTGTAAAATTTTTGGAAGGATAGTTGCGATGGAAGATTTGCTCAAAGCAATTGAGGCGCCGGTTAACCCCAATATCCCAGATTTGCGCCCTGGTGACAGCGTCTCGGTTCACGTGAAAATCAAAGAAGGCACCCGCGAGCGTATTCAGGAATTCAAGGGCACCATCCTTTACCTGCATAATGATGGCGTCAATTCCACCTTCACCGTGCGCCGCCTGGCGACGAACGGGATCGGCGTGGAACGCACTTTCCTGACCCGCTCCCCGCGCATCGACAAGGTCGTGGTGGAACGCCGCAATGAGGTTCGCCGTGCCCGCTTGTTCTTCCTGCGTGGACGCACCGGCAAGAGCGCCCGACTCAAGCAAAAGTTCAACTAGCCCGCATTCTTTTTTGCCATTGAAAAGGGCGCAGCCTGAAACCCAGGTTGCGTCCTTTTTTCGGTATAATCGCAACCGTAGAGGTCTCATGCCAGCACCCATCATTGGAATCACATCCGGTCGTACGCTTTCAAAAGACCAGGTCGTCACAATCTCGCTTTCGGAGAAATATACCGAGTCTATTCAAAGAGCAGGCGGCATTCCGGTCATCCTGCCGTCAACCCTGGATGATTCCGAGCTGTTTGACCTGTTTGAGCGCCTGGACGGGTTTTTACTGACCGGCGGCGGTGACATTGATCCGGCTATCTTTAACGGCACACCCCATCCCAATGTGTACGGCATCGACCATACCCGCGATTTCCTGGAGATTGAGCTGGTGCGCTATGCCACCCACAATCAGATCCCTTTCCTTGGCATTTGCCGCGGCATGCAGGTCATTAATGTGGCGCTGGGCGGTACGCTGTTCACCGACATCAACGCTCAACTGCCCGACGCCGAGCGTCATGACTTATATCCAAATATCCCGCGCAACAAAATTGCGCATGTGGTGAGCATCCACAAGGACAGCCTGTTGAGCAACCTGGCAGGAGTGACCAAATTATCGGTCAACAGCCTGCACCACCAGGCTCTGGATGCCATACCGCCCATCCTGCAGCCTGTGGCACACTCCGCTGACGACCTGGTCGAGGCGGTGGAATTGAAGGACCACGCCTTTGGCCTGGGCGTGCAGTGGCATCCTGAGTGGCTGGTCGAGTCGCAAGCCAATCAGGCCATTTTCCGCGGGCTGGTCGAGGCAGCGCGGGACCACAAATGAGCGAGTCCGGCGTTACGGTCGGGGTATTTGATTCGGGGGTCGGCGGCCTGTCGGTGCTGCGCGCCATCCGCGCACTATTGCCGGCGCAGGGGTTGTTGTATTTTGGCGACCAGGCGCATGTACCTTACGGCCCGCGTTCGCTGGAGGAAGTGCGCGCTTTTTCGGAAGAAATAACTCGCTTCCTGCTGCGGCGTGGCGCGAAATTGATCGTGGTCGCCTGCAACACCGCTTCCGCAGCCGCGCTGCAACATCTGCGGCTGACTTTTCCGCAAGTCCCCTTTGTTGGCATGGAACCGGCGGTCAAACCGGCCGCCGAAACCAGCCGCACCCACCGGGTGGGCGTGCTGGCAACGCCGGCCACCTTCCAGGGCGCATTGTACGCATCGGTGGTCGAGCGATTTGCCAGCGGCACCACTATTTTTCAGGATACTCTCCCCGGTCTGGTCAATGAGATCGAGGCGGGCAGGCTGGCAGGGGCAAAAACACGCCGAATTTTGGAAAAAGCGCTGCAGCCCATGCTGGCTGAACAAATCGATACAGTCGTGCTGGGCTGCACGCACTATCCTTTCGTCATCCCGTTGATTCAAGAAATCGTCGGTCCGGCCGTGCAGGTGATCGACCCGGCGCCGGCAATCGCCCGCCAGACCCGCCGCCTGCTGGAGCAGCACGGCTGGCTGGCGCAAAATGAAGCCGCCGGTTTTCTGCGTTTCGTCACCAGCGGCGCTGCCCAGCCATTCGCAAAAATCCTGCCGCGCCTGCTTGGAGAAAACGGCCCGGTGGAAGGGGCGCGTTGGAACGGCTCCAACCTGCCTGACTGATTCACCTGATAGCCGCCATATTAAAACCCGTTGAAAAAACGGGCGATTTGATATACTAATCCATAGAGGAGTATCAACCCTATGGCTCGCATTGAAATCGAACTCGACCCGGTGATACGCATCACCACTGACGCAATTGGCCAGCCCGGTCAGCGGGTTTTTTACCTGCAAGGCCAGGACGATCATCAAACGGTCACGCTGTTGATCGAAAAAGCTCAAATTCAGACGCTATCGGTGGGGGTGGAGCAATTTTTCAATGAATTGGATCAACGCCTGCCCGATTTGACACCCGTCTCGGCTGAATATGTCGAAGCGGCGATGCGGATTGAGCCCCCGTTCGATCCGCTCTTCCGAATTGGCGAACTGGGTCTGGCATACGACGCCGATCGCGACCTGGCCTGCCTGGTAGCCAATGAAATCCTCTCGGAAGAAGTAAGTGAGGAGGAGGCAGGCGTGGTACGGTTCTGGTGCACCCGCTCACAACTGCTGGCACTGTGTACCTGGGGATCCGAGCTGGCGTCCCGTGGGCGTCCACTCTGCCCACAATGCGGCGAACCCATGGATCCATCCGGCCATTTTTGCCCCAAGAAAAACGGCCACAAACACTGAGCACTTTTGCGGAGACCATATTAAACATGGCATCCCGCGCAGATTTAAAAACAACGCTGACCGCTATGCAAAAAGGCGAAATTGACCTGGAAGGGCAGTTGGAAGTAGGCTCGAACAGTACCTTTCTGGTAACTCTGCGTTACCCCGGGTTCGAAGACCGGGCAGTTTACAAACCGGAACGCGGCGAGCAGCCCTTATGGGACTTTCCGGAGGGCACCCTTTCACGCCGCGAGGTAGCTGCCTTCCTGGTCAGCCAGGCGCTGGGGTGGAAGCTGGTGCCGCCCACAGTTTATCGCCGCAAAGCTCCTCTGGGACGCGGTTCTCTGCAACTTTTTGTGGACCATGACCCTGGCTATCACTATTTTTCCTTTCGCCCCGAGCATCGGGCGCGTCTGCAGAAAGCAGCCGCCTTCGATGCCATCATCAACAACGCTGACCGTAAGGGCGGTCACGTCATCGTGGATGCCAACGACCATATCTGGTTGATCGATCACGGCGTCTGCTTCCATGAGGAAGACAAACTTCGTACCGTTATCTGGGATTTCGCCGGGAAGCCGCTGCCGACTGACCTCTGTTCTGACTTGCTGCGCCTGACGCATCAACTGGGTCGGCCGGAACACAAAACCACTCGCCTGTTGATCCAGCTTCTCTCTGAGGCGGAAGTTCAGGCGCTTGCCAACCGCGCGCAGCGCCTGGTGGAAGCCGGGGCTTTCCCTTCTCCCCGTCCTGACCGCCGCCCCTATCCCTGGCCGCCGGTTTAACAGCGGCGCATTCCAATGGCTTGCCCGCGCGCTTTAATCCGGCTATGATAGAGGTATCACACTAGCGGAGAACATAAACATGAAACAGATCGCCCTGGTTATGGTCGGGTTTGGCAATGTCGGGCAGGCGTTTGCGCGCTTGCTGCTGCGCAAAAAGCCGGTCCTGGCTGAAAAATTTGGTTTGGAGTTCATTGTTACCGGCATCATCACCGGGCGGCACGGCGGCGCAATCAACTCGGGCGGTATCAACCTGACCCGCGCCCTGGAGATCATTCAACACGGTCAATCGCTTGACATTCTCTCCGAACAGCCCGTTCCTGCCAGCGTCACGGATTTTATCTTCTCCAGTTCGGCGGATGCCATGCTGGAGACCTCGCCGGTCAATCACCACACCGGACAGCCAGCCATTGACCATATCAAAGCAGCGCTGAACAAGGGGATGCATGCCATCACAGCCAACAAGGGACCGGTCGTTCACGGCCTCGCCGAGCTGAACAAAATGGCGGCAATGCGCGGCAAGCGTTTCATGTATGAATCGACGGTGATGGACGGCGCGCCGATCTTCTCGCTCTTTCGCGGTCCGTTGCCAGCCGCGGATTTGCAGGGCTTTACCGGCATTCTGAATTCCTGCACCAACTTCATTCTTGGTCTGATGGAGAAGGGCCTGTCGCTGGACGAAGCCATTGTCGAAGGCCAAAAAATTGGCATCACCGAAACCGACCCCTCTGCCGACATCGACGGCTGGGATGCTGCTATCAAGGTGGCAGCGCTGACCAGCGTATTGATGGACATCCCCCTTAAACCGCAGCAGGTGGATCGCACCGGCATTCGCGAGATTACCCCGGCGATGCTGCAGGAAGCGCAGCAAGCCGGCGAGCGCTGGAAGCTGGTATGCACTGTCCGACGTGAAGGTCAGCGGCTGCTCGAAGCCAGCGTCAAACCGGCGCGGGTTGCGCCGGGCTCGCCGTTGTACTCCATCGAAGGTACCAGTTCCTACGTCGAGTTCAAGCTGGACGTTTTGCCCGGGCTGGGAATCGTCGAGGGCAACCCCGGGCCGGACACCACGGCTTACGGCATGTTGGCCGATTTACTCAACGTACTGCGCGGACAATAAATGGGCGAAGCGTTTTTACTTGCCGGGGGCGTCATTTCCTCCGTTGAAGATGGATTCCAGGGCTGGCTGGAAAACCAGCATTTGCGCCTGGCCTGGCTGGATGAGATTCACCAAATCTCAGGAGTCTCAGCGTTAGAATCTTCCCAGACAATTCCGGTCTTTAACTGGCCTGTTGACTCTGCCTCTGCTCATCGCCTGCTACACTTGCTGATCGCCGACATCGAACTGGACAGGCGAGAGATGGTCGGGGTGGCGGTAACAGAAGCTGGCAATTCCTTCGGGATGATGCTTGGGTCGCCGACTGCGCTCGGGCGGCGCAACCTATTGCCGGCAGCCCGGCTGTGTGCATTTTCGCTGCCCAACGAGACCGGGCTGGATCGGGTCCAGGATGGGTTGAAAAGTGGTCTGGCTGCCAGCGATATAGAGCTTTCCCGCGTTTTTGCTTTAGCCCAATTGACACCGGTCTCCGATACCCTCCAGAAGGCGGCAGCAGGATTGAACCCTGCCCTGTCGGTCAAAACCTCTACCGGAATGGTTGCGGCCCTGCTCGACCTGCTGCAAACTACCCCGGTATCCGGCAGCGCCGGGTTGTTGGCACAGCCATCCGTTGGTCTGGTGACAGTGGTGGAAAAGATATGAGCCGCGTTTATCTGGCAATGGGCACCAACCTCGGCGACCGCATGTTGAACCTGGCGCATGCACTTACTTTGCTGCCGCCTGCGGTGAAACTGCTGCGCTGCTCGCGGGTTTACGAGACCCCTCCCTGGGGTTACCTTGACCAGCCAGACTTTTTGAATATGGCCATCGAAGGCGAAACCACTCTCGAACCGCTCATGTTGTTGGACTGGCTCAAATTATTGGAAGAAAAAATTGGGCGGAAGAAAAGCGAGCGCTACGGCCCAAGATTGATCGATCTGGATATTCTGTTTTTCGACGACCTTCAGATGCAAAGTGAGCGGCTGGAAATTCCCCACCCACGCCTTGCAGAACGCGCTTTCGTGCTGGTGCCGCTGGCAGACCTTGTGCCCGATCTGGTGCATCCAGTTGCTCACGCAACCATTCGCGAGCTGTTGGCAAAAGTTGACCGCAGCGGAATCGCCGCCGTCACTGCTGACGAGGATACTACTCCGGGTGATGTAGGGTTAGCGCTGCAGAATCACCCTTCGGCGCTGGATCGCTACCTGCGTTTGCCTCCTTCACACCAGCGCGAGTATCTCAAACATATTCAAGAAGCCCATAAATCCGCCACACGCCAGCGCCGCATTGCCTGGATGATCGACCGGCTGACTGAAGAAGGTAACCTGCCATGACTGCTACAAGACTGGATTTTGGCACGCGAACTTTTGTAATGGGGATTATTAACCTGACGCCTGACAGCTTTTCGGGTGACGGCCTGCTGGGCGATGGCGAGTTGGTTACCGCGGCGCTCGACCAGGCGCGGCGGTTTGTGGCCGCGGGCGCCGATATTTTGGACATCGGCGGCGAATCCACCCGCCCAGGCGCGCAACAGGTCACGGTTGATGAGGAAATCGCCCGCATCGAACCCGTCATGCGTGCGCTGGCAGCCGCCGACCTGGATGTGCTGCTCTCGGTCGATACCTACAAAGCCGCTGCCGCCGAAGCGGCTCTTAAGGCCGGCGCGCACTGGATCAATGATGTCTGGGGACTGCGCGCTGACCCGCAAATAGCAGCGGTGGCAGCCCGCCACCATGTACCGGTGGTGTTGATGCATAACCGTTCCAAACCTGGCAATGCCGACCTGCAGCAGCGGCTGGGCGGGCGTTATGTCGGCATGGAGTACGACAACTTGATCGCGGACGTGTCCCGCGAGTTACTGGAGAGCGTGGATATCGCCTTGCAAGCCGGGATTGCTCGCGAAGACATCATATTGGATCCCGGCATAGGCTTCGGTAAAACGGTCGAACAGAATTTGATGCTGCTGAACCGGCTGGATGCGATCAAGGCTCTGGGGTACCCGCTGCTGCTGGGTCCTTCACGCAAGTCCTTTATCGGCTATACCCTCAATTTGCCCCCCGACCAGCGCCTGGAAGGCACCCTGGCAGCCTGCTCTATCGGCATCCAGCGCGGCACGGACATCCTGCGCGTGCATGACGTCGAACCCGTGGTGCGGCTGGCTCGCATGACGGATGCCATTTTGCGCTCCATGTAGGCAAACTTTAGTTTGTATTATATGTAGGACAAACTTTAGTTTGTCTCGCGCACAGGCGTGACTTCCAGAATTGAAGACTGCGCTACGCGATTTCTTCTTCCCCTGGCGTCAGCCAGAATCGCTTCCAGGCGTATAAAATCCCCAGGTACAGAACAACAACGATTACCAGTTGCACGAGCGCCAGCAGCGGATCATATACCTTGATATTAAATAAAGCCGGTGAAGGCAGCGCCGTGTTGGGAAACGTAACCAGCAAGGTGGCATAAAGGTTGTTGGCGGCGTGCAGCCCAAGCGCCATCTCCAGCCCGCCGCTTTTGAGGGTGACCCAGCCCAACAACAAGCCAATCCCAAGATACAACGGCAGCGTCAGCAGCATCCCGTACGCGCCGACTTCCGGGTTAAGACCATGCAGCGCCATGAACACCACTGACGGAACGATGAGCGGCAGCCAGATCTTCTGGCTGAAACGACCCATCCACTGCGTCAAATAGCCGCGGATGATCAACTCTTCGGTCGAAGTCTGCACCGGCACAAGGATCAATGTCAGCAGCAAGAACGGAAAAAATGCAGCCGGATCGAAGTTAAAGCTGTAATTAGCCGGATCGATCAGCCAGAGAACCAGATCACTGGCGCCTGCCAGCACCAACCAGATTGCTCCCGATAGCAAAACTTTGACCCACGAAAATCCCCCGCCCGGATGCAGCAGCGACATCAACCCGCGTTTATGCAGCAACTTCAGGCCGCCCCATAATGCCAGTAAGGCAAAAGGAAAGGGTAGCATGGTCAGGAACAACATGGTAAAGTTCGAATAGGTGGTGATATCCGGGCTGCCTTCGACGGCAATAGCTACCACAGCCAGAATCACCCCGGCGCCCAACGAAAACCAGATGATAGCGAAAAAGGTCAGCAGATAACGCCAGAATTGATTTGCTTCGCCGCGCGCGGGGTCAAGATATGAAAGTTTCATGGGCATTGGTCCAATACAGGCTGAGAATCGGTTGAAAGTCTGGACTCAGGGTCGTACGTCCCAGTATACCTGTTTCAAGGAAATATGCTTTTAGGAATAGCACAAATTTCGTCATTCTTGACCGGGATGCTTTATTTTTACGTCAAATTTCCTTATACTGATGGTGAATATGGAGCAAATCGAACGCCCATTTTTGCCTGCTGCCCTGCCCCCGCCTGCGCTGCCGTTGGCGCGTTATCTGCCGCCGCTGCCGGAGGGCATGGTCGCACGCTGGTTAACAGAAAATGTCCCGCCCGGTGCCTGGGTGCTGGATCCCTTCGGTTCCACTCCGCTGGCAGCACTGGAAACCGCCCGGGCAGGCTACCGCATTCTGGTCGCCAGTAACAACCCAATTCTCAGTTATATGCTGGAAATCCTGGCGGATGCGCCACCGGCGCGGGAATTCGAAGCAGCCATCGCCGCCTTGAGCGAATCGCGCCGTGGTGAAGAACGGCTGGAGCAGTATCTTTATGCACTGTACAGCACCCCCTGCCCGGTGTGCAGCCAGACCGCCCAGGCAGTGGGATACGTCTGGCAGCGTGAGCAAACGGCGCCGGTGAAGGTCCGCTATCACTGCCCGGCCTGCGGCAGTGACGGCGAAAAACCTTTTGCGCCTGCCGACCAGGAACAACTGGCTGCTGCCGGGAGTGACGCCATGTCCCGTTCGCGGGCGCTTTCACGCATTTTGCAGGAGGGTAACGAGGAGCAGCGCAGCACGGTGGAAGAAGCGCTCAAGGCCTACCTGGCCCGCCCGCTGAATGTATTGAGCATGTTGATCAATCGCAGTGAAGGTCTGTCTTTACCGCCGGAGCGTAAACGCCTGTTAACTGCATTACTGATCAGCGTTTGCGACGAAGCCAATACCCTGTGGCCCTGGCCGGCAGCCCGACCCCGACCGCGCCAGTTGATCGTCCCACCGCAGTTCCACGAAAACAATTTATGGCTGGCGTTGGAACAGGCCGTAGCTGACTGGAGCAGCCAGCCCGCCCCGGTACCGCTAACCCATTGGCCGGCATTTCCCCCGGAAAGTGGCGGGATTTGCCTGTTTCAGGGACGCATCAAATCTCTGCTGCCGCTGCCAAGCGATGTGCGGCCAGCCGCCATTTTAAGCGCCGTGCCTCGGCCAAACCAGGCTTTCTGGACGCTGTGCGCCCTGTGGTCAGGCTGGTTGTGGGGGCGTGATGCAGTCACCCCGCTGCGCGGCGCGCTCGAGCGACGCCGCTATGACTGGCACTGGATGACCCATGCACTGCACAGCGCGCTATCGGGGTCCAATCAGCGCCTGGCGGCCGGTACGCCCTTCTTCGCCATCGGCAGCGAGCTGACCCCGGGTTTCCTGCTTGCATTGTTGAGCGCCCCGGTCGCTGCCGGCTTTGCCCTCGAAGGCCTGGCCGTCAGCGGAGAAGAAAATCTGGCGCAATTTTGGTGGCGTTCCGGGATTTCTGCCGACCCTCCGGCTAAAAAAAGCCCCAAGCTCATCAGCCGCCAGGCAATCCAATCCTATTTAACCCGACGCGGCGAACCCGCCAATTACCTCTCCCTGTATACGGTCTCGCTTGCAAGCCTGGTCACTGCCGGGCAACTGCCGCACGACGTTGACGAAGTCGGCAGCGATCTGATGGCTCGCACCCAATCCACACTGGCTGAATTGTTGGAAGATCGTTCTTTCCTGGTGCGGTTTGCCGGAAAAACCAGCTCCGAAGAGGGCGGCGTCTGGTGGCTGGCAGAACCAGCCGATTCTGAAATCCCGCTGGCCGATCGCCTGGAAAGAGAGGTGGTCAACCTTTTGACCCGCAGCACGGAGGTCTGGCGGCAGGAAGTGGACGAGGCGATTTACCAGGCTTTCCCGGGTCTGTTGACGCCTTCCGCTGAATTGATCGAAGCCTGCCTGAACTCCTACGGAGAAACTGCCGGAAACCAGCCCATGTTATGGCGATTAGCCGGGCAGGAGCAGCCCGCCGCCCGCCGCGGGGATTTGAAATCAGCCGCAGTGCTGCTGGCGCGCCTGGCGGAAGGCCTGGGGTACCAGGCGACGGGGGAAGATCCGATTCAATGGCAAGATAAGAACGGGAAAACCACTTACCTGTTCTTCGTCATGGCTTCCAGCCAGATCAGCCGCTTTGTATTGGAAACACAACCCGTGCCGGCAAGCCGCTGTGTTCTGGTGCTGCCGGGTGGACGTTCTACATTATTGAACTTGAAACTACGCCGCGACCCGCGCCTGAATGCTGCCGTTGAAAGCGGCTGGCACATCCTCAAATTCCGCCACCTGCGCCAGTTGGCAGGGATGGCTAACCTGACCCATGCCCTGTGGGAGGAACTGCTGGACGGCGATCCGCCTCGTTGGGAAGAAGCCACCCAGATCGCAATGTTCTAGCTAAATTTTCCCAGCCGCGTTTGATTAAGTCGTGGCAACAACCGTTGGGGTCGCTTCTGTCGGGGTGTTGGTCGTGGTGCTGGTGAAAGTCGGGGTAAGCGTTGCGGTCAAGGAGGCGGTTGAAGTCGGGGTAAGCGATGCTGTCAAAGAGCTGGTCGAAGTCAACGAAGCGGTTGGCGAAAATGTCGCTGTAGGCGTGGGTGTGGCGGTCGGCATAGGGGTGGGGGTCAGCGTGGGAGTGTTGGTGATCGTCGGCGTACTAGTAGAAGTCGGAGTTCTGGTTGGCGTGGCAGTGGGCGTTGCGGTGGGCGTAGGCACCTGTAAATTGAGATGCAGTTTGCGTACAGCGTACGTGTCGTGATCGCTGGTCAGGTAAATGCGCAGCGTCACGCCGCCAACCCTCACGTTGGTAAGATCCCAATCCATCAAGAACATAGGCTGGTCCGATTGCGGGCCGCCAAGATATAACAATTCCCAATCAGCCGGGTCGTCGCCGATCCCATATTCCAGTTTGTAATCCTTGTAGGCCGTAGGCACCTTGATCAAGGCGTAAATTTGCAGCGGAGAAGTAGTGACCGTCTGCCAATCATTAAGGCCGGCAAACAAAATCAACGGGCGCTGGTCTTCCACGGTACATTCACGCTGCGGGGTAAAGAAAATCGGCTGCTCGAACCCGTTGGCCGTCGTCCAATTTCGGCCTTCTTCTGTTTCGAGCACCCATTTGACCGCGCTCTGATCGGTGATGTTGAGTGCAAACTTATCTTCGACATAATCCGGACAGGCAGAGGATGCAGTCAGACCAGTCCAGGTATCGATGCGCACCTTTTTCCACAAGTCCTCTTCTTTTGGCCTCGGCATCTGGTCGTAGGCGAAAACCTCGGTTTTCTGTGAAGGGCACCATTCCGAAGGTTCCGAGCCAGAGATCGCGCAAATGACACGATCCAACACCCCGGCCGGGCGCACAAAGGCTGAATAATTCCCGCCGGTCAACTGTTGGGCAGCAATTTTGATGAATTCGGACCAGATAGGAGCCGCACCGGTCAAACCGGTGGTGTTCTGCATGGGTGTGTAATCCGCGTTCCCTACCCAGACCCCTACCACCACATCCGGCGTGTAGCCTATTGTCCAGTTGTCGCGATAGTCGTTGGTGGTACCGGTTTTAGCTGCGGCAGGAAAACCGACATTCAAAACCGAGTTGGCACCGAACATTGGGGTACGAGCATCATTATCTGACAGGATCGAACTGATCAAGTAAGCATGTTCTGCGCGCACCACTTGTTCGCCGGCTGGCGGCTGATATTCGTAAACCACATTGCCTTTGAAGTCCACGATTTTGGTAATCGATACGGATGGCATCTTGCGGCCTTCATTGGCATAAACAGCATAAGCGCCGGCCAATTCCAGCAAGGATACGTCACCGCCGCCCAGGGTCAGTGACAGGCCGTAATCGGAGCGGGTGAGTGAAGTGATACCCAGTCGTTTGGCGTACGCAATCAACCCATCCTGCTCAGGGGTGATGGTCTTGTCATATATTCCAACAAATTGCAGCGCTTTCACCGCCGGGATATTGAATGAATTTGCCAGCGCTGTGCGCACAGTCACGGGTCCGTGAAAGCGCCCGTCATAATTGACGGGTTGGTACGGCTCGCGCTGGTCTGCCGGGTCGCCTGAAGGTGGGAAATCAGTCGGAACATCCCAGATCAGGGTGGAAGGCGTCCACCCTTTTTCAAACGCAGCACCATAAGTCAGCGGTTTAATCGCTGATCCAGGCTGGCGTGGACTGACGGCCATATTAACTTGCCCTGAGATGGCCGCATTATAAAAATCGGGCGAGCCTACCATCGCCAGAATTTCACCGGTTTTTGGGCTCATGGCGACCAATGCGCCGTTATGGGCATTGTTAGCTTCCAGTAAACTGATCTGGTCGCGCAGTAAACGTTCTGCCTGCTCCTGCAGTGAAGGATCCAGGGTGGTATATACGGTAAAACCCGATCGGTAGATCGTCGCCGGATCGTACATGCTCTCCAATTGTGATCGCACGTAATCTACCCAGTGTGGAAAGCGAATCGTGCCGCTGTGCGGGACATAAACATACGATTCCATCTCGCGCACCGCGTCCACTGCGGCCTGCTGGTCAACACACACCGGACTGGCAGAAGTGCTGACATAGATACAATTTCGCTCCTGGCTGAGCTGGTACATCAATACGATAACGGTCTGGAAGCGCCCCATTGTGCCTTCGTAGTTCGACTCGATGTCATACACCACCGGCGATTGCGGAATCCCGGCTAAAAATGCGGATTGCCCCAGAGTGAGTTTGTCGGCTGAGGTATTGAAGTAAGTCTCGGCCGCCGCTTCGACGCCGTAGGAGAGTTTACCGTAGTAATACTCGTTGAGATACAGCTCCAGAATTTCTTCCTTGCTGTAGCGGCGGGTCATTTCAGCCGCTAATACGATCTCACGTGTTTTGCGTTCCACAGTTTGCTGATAACGTTCGTCCGGGCCAAGCAGCAGTGACCGCGCCAATTGCTGAGTAATCGTCGAAGCGCCGGATGCAATCCCGCCGTTGGTATAGTTTTGCACCATCGCGCGGGCAATGGCTACCGGGTCGAAACCGGGATGTGTGTAGAAATCTTTATCTTCGGTCGCCAGGGTGGCAGCGATTAAATAGGGACTTATTTTTTCCAGCGGTACGAATGTGCGTAAGCCGGCGCTAGGATCGATGATTTCGTAAATCGTATTCCCGTTGCGGTCAACAATGCGGGTGGTTTCGAACTGGGAGGCTTTTGAGCGTAAATCGTCAACGCTTGGCAGGCTGGCGGCAATGCTGAAGTACTTGTAAACCATGAACGAGCCGACCCCCAGGCCAGCCATGACCAGCAAGAACAACAGCACAATAAAGATGCGCAGTAGGCAGCCCACCGGTCGATTCCAACTGCTGCCATTGGTTGGCGGCTCAGGGGGAATGACAGGCGGAGGCGGCGGAACGTCCGGGCGCTGCACTTTAACGCCTGGCCGGGTTGGCGGTGGAACCGGGCGCGACCCGACGGAAGGGCGAGTAGCCTGTGTATCCGCCGGACGAGCATGCGATAACGCTGCCGGGGTCACCCGGGTGGCATCCACATCCACCTCTTCCACCCGCTGCGGCAGGTGAGCCGGATCGCTGCTGAAAGGCGGCGGTGGCGTCGGAGTACCGCCTGCGCCGAGCGGGCGCGTACTATTGGCGCGTGTTTGTTCGCCAAAGGAAGAGGGCGGCGTTTTTTCGAGTGGTGAAGGTTCGCCCGGCAGGCTCGGGACGGTCTGATCCGGATCGAAATGGGGCGTGGGCTCTTGCGGCGATTCAATTTCCTGGCCATACCAACCGCCGGTTGATTCCGGTGAGCCAGTCGGGTGGCGCATCAGCGCCGCGGTGTCCAAAGGTTGGGTGGGTTGCATGTCCGGAGAAATCTCCGGTTCGATCGCTTGAGTTTCAGCCTCAGCCGCATCCGGCGAGTAGGGAATTCCAGGTCTGGTAACATCTGCTGCCAGTTCGGTGGGAACGGTCTGATCGTTCTGCGTTTCCATTGGAACGGTTTGAACACCAGCATTTTCAGCCGGTGAAGGTGGTTCCAGCTCTACCGGTACAGTCTGGTCCGCTGGCTTGTCCTGGGTTTCAGGTTGATCTTCTTTGTGTTGCAGGGGTAGTGTGTTTTCTGAATCAATCGACCGGCGCAAAGGGCTGCCAGGCTGGGTAGATTCTGGATTGTTGTCTGGAGAATCAGATTTGGGTTTTTGTTCGTCCATGGATAAAATTGTAAGTCCTGATAATGACGTTTAATTCGGATAAGAATGCTGCAATATTGATACCACACAATTATAGTACCTGCCAGTTATGCGCACTTTACAAAGCCTTGACGGTCTGGCGTATAAAAAGTTCCGCTGCTGCAAGAGATGTATAACAACAGGAGGTCGTCATGGAGGAAAGAAGCCATTTACCTCAGTCATACCAGCAGATTGTCCTTGAAATGGACGGTTCGTTATCCGGGCGTAGATTGGCTTTCTCCTTTTACCAACACCATTTGACTCGAATCCCTCCCGCCGTTACCGGTTATGAATTGACCGCAGCCACAGTTCCTCTTACAATGCAGTCATGATCCACTGGAGCCTCAAAGAGGGCGATCCGCTGCATCTGATCATCGCCTGTGACGCGCGGTTGGGCACACCGGATTACCTCAACGATCACACCTGGGAAATTCAATTGAGCGGCGGCACGCCGCCGGCAGTCAGTGTCCAGACCACCTATGGTCTGCGAGCCGGAATTATGCGGCTGTTCCCACGTTTTCAACACCAGGATCGCTGGTTGAGCAACCCGGCAGATTTTTACAGCCAGCCGCGAGTCGCCAGCATGTTCCCTAATTTTATTGCGCTAACTTACAGCCCATTTGAGGGTCTCGAAGTCCTCTCTGAGTTCTGGATACCTGAATCTCAGTTGCTAACCGGACGATTTACCTTCACCAACACTCGACGCACGAAAGAACACTATATATTCGAATGGATCGCGCTTCTTAGTCACCTGGGTGAAGGTTCGGGAATGGCAGTAGTTGAAAGCGGGATCAATCACATCCTGGAAGGAAAGACTGAGGGTCTTTCACCGGTCTGCATCATGACTGGCGGTCCCCTGCCCGGAAGTGGGCCTTACGCCGGGCTGGCTCACGAGATTGCGTTGGGCAAAAGCGATACCCGCCAGCTTACCTGGGCCCTGGCATCTCTGGCGGATAGTAAAGCCGGGCTGGTCCTGGCGCGCCAGACTACTACCCGCTCTTGGGATGCCGAGATCGCTCGCATCGAACTGCTGGAGGATTCGCAAAGCCTGATCATTTCCACTGGCGATCCCGATTGGGACGCTGCCCTGGCACTGTCACTGCGCGCCGCCAACGGATTGTTCTTTCCCGCCAACGAAAAAATGCCACAACCCTCGTTCGTTCTAACGCGCCGCCCGGATAATGGTTTTTCGCGGCGCGGCGACGGTCTGGATTACAGCCACCTGTGGAACGGTCAGACCGCGCTGGATGTCTGGTATATGACCAGCCTGATCGGCATTACGCAACCGGAACGATGCGCCGGCTTGTTGGAAAATTTCATCGCCGCCCGGCGCACAGACGGCTGCCTGGATTGGAAACCCGGGCTGGCCGGCCAGCGCGCCAATCGTCTGGCTCAACCGCTGCTGGCAGATATTGCCTGGAAAATCCATCAAATACAGGGGAACCCAGATTGGATTGCAAAAATCTACCCGGCGCTATTGGATTTCGTCCGCTGCTGGTTCTCTCCATCCTCAGACCGCGACCAGGACGGGTTCCCGGAATGGGAACACCCCTTCCAGACCGGTCTGGACGACGCGCCCATTTTTCATCCCTGGATGGACAACGCTCAGGGCGTCGACCCTGAAGTAGTGGAGAGCCCTTCCCTGGCAGCCATGTTGTACCGTGAATGTGGGGCGTTGGCAAAAATCGCCGCACTGTTAGAGCGGCTTGATGACGTTGCCTGGCTTGAATCTCGCCAACAGGTTTTGAACTCCGAGCTGGTCAGCAGTTGGTCGGAAACCCGCTATAGTTTTTCCTATCGCGACGCAGCCATACAAGACAGCCCTGCAGGGGAGACCTTGTTGAAAATCAGCAGCACTGGAACATTCCCGGTAATGCAAAGCCTGGGTAGTCCGCGCCGCCTGCTTATCAATTTTCGTCCGCGCGACGAAATGACTCGCCAGAGTTTGTTAATCCTGCATGGGGATACCCCCGACGGCCCTGTCACCGAAGAAGTGACCCCGCGCAATATTCACTGGCTGCATGGTACCGGGCGCTATACCAGCCGCCATCACTTTACCAGGCTGGTGGAGGTTGTGGCGCGCGCCATGCTCCCTGGCGATCGTTGCGAGATCGGCACCATTGACTTCACCAGTGAGGACATTTCACTGTTGGCGCCGTTATGGGCGGGGATGCCTGACCCTCAGCGTGCAGCACAAATGGTGGAGAATACCATCCTTAAACGTTATTTGCAACCGTTCGGGCTGCCGGTTTGTCCACCGGACCGTTGCACGGGAGATGGAACAACGACCGGGGAGGCCTGGCTGATCTGGAATCAACTGGTCGGTGAAGGAATGGTCGATTATGGTTATCGTAAAGAAGCCGCAGAGATTTTCAGCCGCATCATGCAGGCAGTCACTACCGGCTTGAAGACTGATCATGCTTTCTGGTCAGCTTACAATGCAGGCAGCGGGCGGGGCCAGGGGGAGCGCAATACGCTCAGCGGTCTTGTGCCAGTTGGATTTTTATTGAAGTTGCTTGGTTTGGTGCAAATTTCCCCAAATCGGGTAATTGTCGACGGATTAAATCCATTTTCGCGGTCAATTACGGTACAATATCGAGGAACAACGGTTGATTTTTTTGGGGATCGTACGCAGGTTTCCTTCGCCAACGGGCAGACGATATCTGTGCAGGGGGGCGGAATCCACGAGATTTCCCTTCCCTAAACACGAAAGGAGCGGTCTTAGATGAACGAAATGAACAACCCATCCCTCGTTACGGATACCTGTTTGATCGTCGTTGTGCAGGCGCAGGATGCTGAAAGCGCCGAAAATGCGCTTGGCGAGCTTGGATTCCACGTGACCCGCCTACCAAGCTTTGGTGGTTTTCTCGGACGGCGCAACGCTACCTTGCTGGTAGCCTTGCCAGGCTTTCGCCGGGGTGAGGCCTTACGCTCCCTGGAAGAGAATTGCCGTCAGCGGGTGGAATATATTGCGGTTCCGCTTGAAAGCGCGCCGCTGCCGCTGCCAACCCCAACCCCGATCACGATCGGCGGCGCGACCGTTTTCACCCTGGAAGTCGAGCACTACGAGGAGTTATAGCCATGAAACTGATCATTGCAATTGTCCGCGACGTTGACAGCGACCCGGTCTCGCATGCGCTCACCTCGGCAAGCTTTCGTGTTACAGGGGTGGCTTCCAGCGGCGGTTTCCTGCGCAGAGGCAGAACTACGCTGCTGATCGGCGTAGAGGATGAGCAGGTCGAATCGGCGCTGCAAATCATCCGTGGAGCACTCTCACCCGAGAAAGACGAGAAAGAGAAACGGGCGGTCATCTTTGTAGTCAAAGTCGACCACTTTGACCATTTTTAACCGGCGTATGTGTCGTTCAGGATTCCCCTCCGGGGAGTTGGATTCAAACACCAGTCGGGCGCATGGATGTTGTGGAACCTGCCTGCCTTTCCTGACGTATATTGTTCTGGAGTCTGATTTTATTTAATTTCACCCTGGAGGAAAACAATGGATTTCGGCCTGGCTTTCTCGTTTGTGTTCAAAGATCCAAACTGGTTAAAGAAAATTGCAATTATCAGCCTGGTGGCGCTCATTCCGATCCTCGGCCAAATCGTTGTTTTTGGCTGGGCGCTGCAAATCAGCAAGCGGGTGATGAATCACGACCCAGATCCCCTGCCGGACCTGGACTTTGGCGGCGATTTGACCCGCGGCTTCATGGGAATCGTCATCAGCTTCGTTTACACACTGCCAATCACGTTGTTTAGCGGCATTATCTCATTCTTTAGCGCGGTGCTCGAAAATTCGGGCGGCGACGAAACAGCTGTGGCCATCTTCAGCATTGTTTCTATTTGCTTGGGTCTATTCTCTTTTATTTTTGGGTTGATTGTCGGTCTGCTTTTGCCGGCCGCCCTGACCCGCTACCTGGAAAAAGAATCGATTGGCGCAGCTTTCAATTTCGTTGAAGTGTTTAAAAAGGTTCAGTTAAACCTTGGTACCTATTTTATTGTTTTGCTGGGCACGATTGTTGCCGGGTTTATCGCGCCGTTAGGGCTGATTGCCTGTGTAATCGGCGTGATGCTGACTTACACTTATTCCCTGGCTATCATGGGGCATTTCTACGGGCAGGCGCATCTGGAAGCCAGCAAGGACAAAATGGTGGTGGAAATCCCGCCCGCGGCGTAAATTTATTTTTGTAATCCCATTTTATTCGTTCTCTTCGTGAAATTCTTCCACCTGGTAGATTTCGACCCGCAACGGGTTACAGCGCCAGTAGTCACGCGACGCGCCCATCTTCTGACAGAGATGGTCGAGAAAGTTTTCTGGTTCGGGTAACTGCTCCCACACCTGCGGCAGAAAGGTGGCTCGCCGGGAATGGTCGCGCAGCACTACCCCATCGATGCCCGGCCGTAAGGCGCGCAGCAACTCTTCCGGAGTGGTGTATTCCAGCGGCTGCGGTGCGGTCAAGCATGAAATTTCGATCTCGATCTCATCCAGCTCGCGCGGAGAAACGGGTGGAAAACGGTAATCATCCAACCCCGCGGCGACGGCATGTTCGCGCACGTCCTCCGCCAACGGCAGGCGGGCTTCCAGTGTGCCAATGCAACCGCGCAATTGCCCATTCTTGGTCAACGTGACAAAACTGGCGCCTGACTCACGCAGCGTTGGCGGCAGGCTGTCCAGGTCAAGCGGGGTCATGCGATGACCACGAACGCCCATTTCGAGCGCTTCGCGGGCTAATTTCAATAGTTTTCGTTTTTCTTCAGGGGTTAACCCACCCACACTCAATTTACCCACCCAATTTGTGATACAGCCGGTTATGGTAGACCAGCGGACTTTCCTCACTCGTGTGCTGAATGGCCGTTACACGGGCTATGTAGAGCGTTGCCGTTTCAGTTGCATAGTGATGAACCACCCGGCAATCCAGACTTACCAACCCGGCTCGCAGCAACGGTACACCGCTTTCCAGTTCGAAGGTCTCCAACCCGGCAAAGCGATCTTCACCGGCTGGCGTCCGGCCGGCAAAACGGTCAGAAATATCCGCCTGCCCTTCACTTAATATTGTAATGCCAAAGATCCCCGTTTGTTCCACCAGACTTTGCGTGCGCGTGCCGGCTGCCAGGGTAACTGCCACCAGCGGCGGTTCGAGGGAAATCGAGGTAAATGAATTAACTGTCATCCCATGGATTTGCTCGTCAAGTCGCGCGGTTACCACCGCGACACCTGTGGTCCAGCGGCGCATGGCATGTCGCACCATTTCTGCAGTGACCTGCATATCTCCCTCCAATGGGTTCGAAATCGGCAATTCGGGCTGGCAACCAACTTGCATCTTCCCTTGCAGCCCGTTACACTTATACTTTCACGCCTGGCATCCGTCAAGAGCCGGCTTCGGGTTTCCTGATCAGGTAAATGCCAACACAGGCGTCATTTGGTCGCTAAAACGCGCTAAATGAAGCCAACGAAGCGGGTTGAGGTGTAAAATGGGGTAGCGTCCTTGATATCCTATGCGAAGTCAAAAAAGTACTTGCCCAATAAGGTCTAATTAAGTTACTATCATACAACCATGAGCGAAAACAGCCTGCCCAATCCCACCCCTGGCAAAAAGCCAAAGAACAACTCTGCTTTTAGCACCCTCTCCACCATTCTGACGGTCGCGCTGGTTTTAGCCACGCTCTTTACCTTGTGGACACCTGCCAATTTGTTTTCGAATCAGATGCTGGATAATTTTTTTCAAGCCTGGCAGGCTAACCCGACATTAACCATCCCAACCGCTACTCCATCGCCCAGGCCGCGTATCGGCATTGTAGCCGGCCATTGGGGAAATGATTCCGGCGCAGTCTGCACCGATGGGTTGACAGAGATGTCGGTCAATCTGGAAATCGCCACTCGCGTCCAGCAGCAGTTGTTAGCTGAGGGGTACGAGGTCGACCTGCTGCAAGAGTTCGATGAAAAACTTTACGAATATCAGGCGTTGGCATTGGTTTCCATTCACAACGATTCCTGTAATTATGTAAACGATGAAGCCACTGGATTCAAGGTTGCCGCAGCCGCATCCAGCGCCTACCCGGAAAAGGCCGACCGGCTGGCTGCCTGCCTGACCGACCGGTACGGCAAGACCACCGGTATGAGTTATCATGCCAACACAGTTACCGGTGACATGACCCAGTACCATACCTTTCGGGAAATCAACACCAATACCACCGCCGCCATTATCGAGACCGGTTTCTTGAATTTGGACCGGCGCATTTTAACGGAACAGCCTGATCTGGTAGCGCAGGGCATTACCAATGGCATTTTGTGCTATATAAAGAATGAGCCCGTTCCATGACGAATACCCCAATGAGCGAATCCGGAGATTCACAGGCCATACAAGCCCTAAGGCTTGCAAAGCTGGCTATTCGTGAAGGCCGCCGGGACGAGGCTTTTCAGCACGCCAAACAAGCTTCCGAACTGGCTCCCGGAATGGAAGAACCGTGGCTGATTCTCGGTGCTTTAGCTAACCCGACTGAAAGCGTTTATTACCTGCGGAAAGCCCTGGCAATCAACCCGATCAGCGAACCAGCCCGAAAGGGCATGCACTGGGCTGTTCAACGCATGCGGGCGCAAGCCGGGGAATTGCCAGCCGCAGGCCAATCTGCAAAGGCTGAAACCCCCGCTGGCACTACTGTCTCCCGGCCAGTTCGCCCGGCTCCCTCTATCCGCGCTCGCAGCGCGTCGAAAAAGACAAAATCAGCGCGCTCCTGGCTTGTCCCGGTGACCGCTGGCTTCTTGCTTTTTTGCGTGGTAATGGCCGCGTGGCTGGCTGTTCCTACCCTTCAATCCCCAAAGAATGGTGGACCTTACGCAGCCAGGCCGGTAGGGGCCTTGTTCAAACCGTCGCTTACTCCGTCGGTCACCCCAACGCCTACGCCCACCAATACACCGACCGCCACGCCTACCTTTACGCCAACTGCGACCCCGACAGAAACCCCCACCGAGACACCGACTGCCACGCCAACCGATACCCCTCTCCCTCGATCGACTTCCACCCCGGTAGTCTATAACGACATTCCTGAGGAGGTAGGCAGTGATGAGTTTTGGGTCGATGTTGATCTGAGCGAGCAAATGGTGTATGCCTACGTAGGCGACAACTTGCTGAACAGCTTTCTGGTATCAACCGGCACAGCCGCGCACCCAACCGTCGTTGGCCAATTCCGCATCTGGATTATGCTGCGCTACACGGATATGTCGGGACCTGGCTATTACCTGCCCGACGTTCCGTACACCATGTATTTCTACGAGGGGTATGGGCTGCATGGAACCTATTGGCATAGCAATTTTGGCACACCCATGAGCCACGGTTGTGTCAACCTGCGCACAGAGGATGCCGGCTGGATTTTCGCCCGGGCGTCAGTTGGCACCCTGGTGAACGTGCATTATTAAGCCTATGGATAGTTTGCTCTCGTCGTTCCTACAATCCCTATCGCGGCGGGAATTTCTCAAATTTTCCGGCTCAGCTTTATTAGGCTTGTTTACACTGCCATTTTCCAACCAGAGTTTGCGTTTAAACCAGTTAAGAACCGCCCAGGGCTATACCCTACCCTACGGACGAGTAACCGCCAAAAAAATTGACGGCTATGATAAACCATCATTCAGCGCTGAGCTGAAACAATCGTACTGGGAAAATCTGGTGATGCCAATCACCGGTGTGGCACTCGGCGATGAAGAGTCAGGCCATAACCGGGTCTGGTACCAGTTTAATAGCGAAAGTTACGTTCACTCCGGTGATGTTCAACCGGTTGATATTCAAACCAACCCCATCGTTGATCCAATTTTGCCAGAAGGACAATTAGCGGTCGTCACCGTTCCCTTTACCGACACGGTCTGGTCCCTGCGCCAGCAAGAATTTCTGGCTTACAGGTTGTACTACGCCACCACCCATTGGGTGTACGAGACCGTCCAGGATAATCAAGGCAAGACATGGTATCGCATCAACGACGATAAATGGAAGATCAAGCATTTTGTCAATGCTACGCACTTGCATTTGGTCACTGCGGATGAAATTGCTCCACTCTCACCGGATGTCCCCGCGGAGGAGAAACGGCTGGAAATTCACCTGCCCGAGCAGGTGGTTATTGCTTATGAGTATAACCAACCTGTATGGATGGCGCGCACCGCTACCGGGGCTCGCTTCCGCGACGGCGATTACCGGACCCCGGTTGGCAATTACATTACCAATCGTAAACGTCCCTCACGTCACATGGCTGCCGGAGATGGTGCGGATGCCAATGGTTATGATCTCCCCGGCGTGCCCTGGGTATGCTACTTAATGGAAAACGGGATATCTTTTCACGGCACTTACTGGCACAACAATTTTGGCCGGCCGCGCAGTCACGGGTGCGTCAATCTCTCGCCGCAACATGCCCTGTGGGTTTACCGTTGGACCAACCCGGTCGTCCCACTGGCCACAATGACGGCCATCGAAAAAAACGGTACAATGGTGGAAGTTATTGATCAGCCTATGGCTGATTGAGTCAGAAGTTTATTACCGTCGCTGCAATTGAGTCGAATAGTCCCCGTTGAAAGGAGAGGGTTGATGTCAGAACCTCTTTTTGCCGGTTTGGTTATGGATGAAAAGGACCAGGTGGTTGATGTTGCCCATATTGGGAATGAGGCTATGTATGTAGTTAACGACGCTGGTTTTCACCGCCATATCCCGGCCGAACATGTGGACCGCCAGGTCCTGGCGCTCATGAAAGAACAGATTACCGGGCACGAGGATCTGATCAGTGAACAGACGGCTAAAATGCTCGGTCAGGATGATATTTTTTCGCGCGCCATTATCGATAATCAGCTTAAAAATATCGATCAACAGTTGGAACAGTTGCTCAAAACCGGGATTCCTGAAGCTGGCCGAGCCTATATGGGGATGATGGGTTTTAAGGTGGTGATCAATTTCCATGGGGATGTCATCCGTCTGGACCAACCGAGCGCGGCCAGCGATGAAGGCGACGAATAACAAGACCAATGAGAAAACGGGCATAATGGCAGCTGATTTCGTGGTTGATGTGAATGAGTCGGACTTCGAATACGAGGTGATCTCGTTTTCGCAAAATACACCAGTGGTGGTTGATTTTTGGGCTGAATGGTGCCGGCCGTGCAAGCCGTTAACCGCCATCCTCGAGCGGCTGGTTCATGAGGCTCAGGGCGGTTTCCGTCTGGCGCGCGTGAATTCCGATCAAAATCCGAATTTAGCCTTGCGTTTCGGTGTCCGCAGCCTGCCAACGGTGAAAGCATTCAGCGGCGGACAGGTGGTTGCTGAATTTGTTGGTGCACTACCTGAAGATCGCGTACGCGAGTTTTTAGATCATATCGAACCGCCCAGTCCGGCGGCATTGCTTGTCGAAAAAGCATCCAGTCTGATTGCTTCTGAGCGGTGGGCGCAGGCTGAAATCATATTCCGCGAAGCGTTGGACGCTGACCCGGATAACCCGAACGGCCTGCTCGGGTTGGCAAAGACCCTGCTGGCTCAGGGCAAAAGCCATGAAGCGCTGGCACTGGTGACCTCATTCCCGCCCAGCCGCAGCTACGCTCAGGCCACGACCCTGATACCGCTGGCCGAAGAAATGGATCAATTACGCCGGTATACCATCGGCGCTGAAGAAAACGAGCAAATTGCAGCTTACTGGAATGCAATCCGGCTGGCAGCTCGCGGTAAAATCACGTCCGCGCTGGATGGGCTGTTGGATGTACTGCGTTTGGACAAGCATGATGCGAAGTCCAGAAAAATCATTCTGGCGCTGCTGGAATTACTCGGCGACGACAATCCCATTACCCGCGAATACCGCAAAGAACTTTCGGCAATTTTGTTTTGAGGTTCGTGCGATGCACCTTTAAGGTGCATTGCACGTGCAATTGAGCTGTGAAATTCAGGCGCAGAAGAGCAGGTGCATCGCTCCCAGGTGATGGCTCACCGGGCGTGTAATCCTGCCAGGAGCAACGCACCCATGTGTTTTAGTGCGTTGCATGTGCAATTGACGCTGTGAAATTTAGGCGCAGAAGAGCAGGTGCATCGCTCCCAGGTGATGGCTCACCGGGCGTGTAATCCTGCCAGGAGCAACACACCCGAAATTCTTTACTGTTTCAATTCCAGCAAAGCCCAGGTTGTGGGATCACGGAAATCACGGTTCAATACGCTCGACATCACGCTCTGCTGAACATTCTGGCTCTCACTGTCATTATCATTCAACGACAGTGCAAAGCCAAACTGCTTACCGCTTGTTGGTGAAACACCCAGCACGCTCCACGGGATGGCAATTTCCGTGCGGATAATGCCGTCATTATAGACTGCAGCAATTTTGACTGTAGTTCGCGGGCCGGCCACATTCGAAGGATAATACAGGTAGGTTTCCTTTACACCCGTAATGCCGCCCTTACCGGCTGAAAAGACCAGTTGGTAGTCATCGCTGTTGAGTTCATTCGAATTTACATCGCCAGACAGGTCAACATCAAATAGGAGTTCGATTGAATCCCCTTTGAAAATATTCACATCAGTCGCATTCTGAACGTATTTCTCGTCGTAAACTTTGGTTGCCAGGTAAAGGTAGGTGTTGTCCCAGCCAACGCGGAAGGAACCTTCCAGATCGGCCTTGTCTGCCACATTTTCCTTGCCAAATACGATGAACTTAGCGGGATATGCGGTATTGGTCCATTCATCCCATGGGCCGTCAAGGACCGGGGCAGTGGTCATAAAGTCGGCGGTGAACTTGCCTGCCGGGCGTGGGTCTGTGGTGGGTAAAGGGGTAGTGGTAACCAGCGGCAGCGGGGTTATCGCGCTGGTCGGGCTGGCTGCCGGGGGTTGGGTATCGTTCGTGCCTGGCGCAGTAGTCGCCGTGACGACCGGTGCTACGGGGGTGGATATGCCAGGCGCTTTTGTGACAATACTGAAAAGAGCCGTCATGGTCATGTTAGGCGTTGGTACAGAGGAGGTCGGTTGCGCATCGCGACCGGGAAGGTTGCATGCCAGAATCGCGCCAATCAAAATAAGCGATACAAATCCCAAACGTTTGGCTGCTTTGTTTTTCATGTCATTCCTCCTATCCAAAGGCGCCTTTTCGGCGTTTGCGCCAGTTGCCCCTTTTCTTTCGAAATAATTCCAATCACCGCTATAATCATCTTAATGATTTATAACATCGGTTGGAAGAACTCAGGAACTCTGAACTCCCAATGTTAACACTATCTGACCTGGAAGTACGGGTGGTTGTTTTTACCCTGCAAAACAATCAGTTGCAAGTATTACTCCATCCCATCAAGGGCAACAAGCTGTGGATGCTGCCGGGCTGCGGGCTGCTCGAAAGCGCGAATCTGGAAAGCGCCGCCGCTAGCTGCGTCGAAGGGTTGACCGGTTTAAAAGAAGTTTTTCTCGAACAGCTTTATACCTACGGCGATGCGGGACGCCATCCGCAAGGACGGGTGGTTTCTGTCGTTTATTTTGCGCTCCTGGCAGCCGGTTCGCTCTCGCCGGAACGCATCGAGCTGGCTCAGGCTGCCTGGCAGCCGGTTGGCGAACTACCGGAGTTGGCAGGCGATCATGCGGAAATTCTGACCTATGCGATCCGCCGCTTGCGTTACAAAATCGAATATTCGGCAGTCGGGTTCGAGCTGCTGCCCGAGGTCTTTACTTTGAGTGAATTGCAGCACACTTATGAGCTGATTTTGGGAGAGCAACTCGATAAGCGTAATTTCAGACGCCGCATTTTGGAGGCCGGGATTATCGAGCCGACCCCTGAACGGCGCTCCGGTGAGGGACGACCCGCCCAACTTTACCGCTACCGCGCGGACGCCGTCGCCGAGGTCAAAGCCCGCCGGTTGTTTCCGTGAGATATTCAACAGGTATAGTATTTGTCATCCGACCATTTGATGGGGTTTGATCAATACAGTGTTCAAACCTTTTGTAATGCAAGTCATTCCGAGTGATTTCATCATAAGATAAAATTTGCCACTCGCATCATTCCCTGCTCCGCTCATGTTCAATGAAGGGATCAGTGCTTCCTGAAAATCCCAAATAGGACTGCGAATCCGGCCAGAATGAGTAAGGTGGGCGTCAAGATTCTCCAGCTAACGCCCAGCAGAGCGATCAGGCCGACCGATATCGTCATCAGTCCAAAGAGCAGCAGGCCAAAGCCGCCGATGGCAGTCTTGCCGCCGCGCAGCATGCTGAACAGACCGCCCACCAACGCTCCCGCTCCTGGAATCAGGATGGCAACTGCCCACCAGCGGAAGGGGTCAAAAACGGTTGTAACGTCGTAGATGCCAAGGTTCATGGCTAAAAAACCGACGCCAAGGAACATTGCGCCCAGGCCAATCCACAGCCCAATATTGAGTATCCCCCCGACTCCAGCCGGGGCTTCGGTGCCGAAGCCTTCCAGGAAAATTGCCAGACCGGGAACCAGCACCATCAACGACCACCATTTTGACCAGTCTAATCCGAAGAGGAACATGAGCGACAGGGTCAGCAGAATCAGCCCGCCGCCCAACCCGGCTCGTACCGCAGCGCCAAACCTGCCAGATCGTTGCAGTTCCGAAAAGCCGCCGCCGAGAGACGCCAGCGCCGGAACCAGAATGAATAAAGCCCACCAGTTATAGCGGGAGCCAAGCCAGCCAATCTGTTGGGCGAGAAGGATGATACCGCCAATAATGAAAACTAATCCCCAGATCCAACTGCCGCGTTTTTTACGTTTTTCCGGTAACCGTGTTTGCGTTTCGACCGGTTGTTGATTCATCACAACCTCCTCTACTCCATTACTTGCTTTAATCTGATATTACCTTTAAATACGAGTTCAAGCTGGAAAAGGTTGCTTAAATGTCAAACGCCCGGGTGAGGGGGGCACCCGAACGTTCGACACGCCTATTTTAGCATGGATATCGGGCGACTACAAGATAATTGTTTGAAAATAGTTTGTCTCTATTGTTAACGATGGTTTAACAAAGTTTTTTTTGTTTTTAAAAATCCTGATAATTGACGTCAACAATGCAGCATGTTATAGTATTTTTACGCCTGAAATGACATCTCAACTTACCCCTTCCGATGCGAATTTGTTTTTAGGGGGTTAATGTGTATGGCAATACCACCGGAATCCATTCTGATATATGGACGCTTCAGTTATTGAAGCAATCCATCAGAATTGGTCAGCAGGAAACCATGACAGCAATCTCACCGCTAATTGTTGAAGGACTCTCGTTCCGTTACCGCAGCCGCGAATTACCGGCCATCCAGGATATTAACCTGTCCATAGAGCCCGCCCAGATCGTGCTATTGGCAGGCGCCAGCGGCTGCGGCAAGACTACCCTGATCCGCTGCATCAATGGACTGATTCCGCGAAGCTATAAAGGGGATGTGTCCGGAAGGGTATGGCTGCAGGGGCAAGAGGTTAAAGACCTTTCCCTGGCGCGGATTTCTCAACTGGTTGGAACGGTTCTGCAAGATCCGGAACGGCAGATTCTTGGCTCGGTAGTCATGAACGAAGTCGCCTTTGGACTGGAAAACCTGGGTTGGGAGCGGGCTGCAATTCGGCAAGCTGTGGATGAAACCCTGGCGCGGCTGAATATCAGCCACCTGCGCGACCGGCAGACCCATTCACTCTCAGGCGGCGAGAAACAAAAAGTAGCTCTGGCGGGGGTTTTGGCCATGCGCCCGAACATTCTGGTGCTCGACGAGCCGCTGGCTTCACTTGACCCGGCCAGCGCCCAGGAAGCGCTCGACCTGGTGCGCACGCTGGCTGACGAAGGCATGACGGTTTTGATGGTCGAACACCGCGTCGAGGATGTGCTGCGCATTCAGCCGGAACGGGTGCTCTTCATGCAGGATGGGCGCATTCGCTTCGATGGGCGACCGGAAGTTATGCAAAAGAACGTGGATTACCACGAGGTCAAATTGCCGGCGGCCATGATTCTGGCTGCCGCCCGCGCGGACGCGCCGCCCTCGGAAATAAACCCGCTGCCGGCAGCCGCTCAAGATGCCCCTCTGGCGCCTCTGGTGCAGTTCAAGGATGTCACCTTTGGTTATGAAAGCGGTCTGGAGGTGCTGCACGGCGTCGACCTGCAAATCAACCGCGGGGATGTGATCGCAGTTCTTGGCCCTAATGGCGCAGGTAAAACAACCCTGATTAAACATGCCATAGGTCTGCTTAAACCGACGAGTGGGCAGGTGCTGGTCAATGGGCGCGATACGCATCAATTGAGTGTGGCTGAAATTGCCAGCACGCTTGGCTATGTTTTTCAAAGCCCAAGCCACATGTTGTTCGCGCCAACCGTGCGCGAGGAGTTGGCCTTTGGGCCAACCAACCTCAAACATTCCCCCCAGGTGATTGGAGAGGAGGTGAGTCAGGCTGTCGAGATTGTGAATCTGGTGGGTTTCGAAGAGACTCCGCCGCTTTCGATGTCGTTTGGCCAGCAAAAGCGGGTCAGCATCGCCGCCATTTTGGCGATGCGCTCGCGCATTTTGGTGATGGATGAACCTACCGCCGGGCAGGATTACAAGAACTACATGGCTTTTATGAATTCCATTTTGCAACTGCCCACGTTCGAAGCGATTTTGTTCATCACTCATGACATCGATCTGGCAGTCATCTATGCCAACCGGGTATGGATGGTCAACCAGGGGCAGGTGGTGGCTGACGGCGTACCCCAGGAAGTATTGCGCGACCAGGAACGCTTGCGCACTAACCGCCTGGTTCCAACCAGCCTGTTGCAGGCTAATCTCGACTACTTCCCTATGACGCAAAAATTTTATAGCGCGGAAGGTCTGGCGCACCGCATTCCAGCGGGTGACTGACCGGCAGTACATTTTGTCCTGGTTTTATTTGCTTTAGAGCCAAAGGAGTAAATCATGGATCGTAAACTGGTTTCGGTTATTGTTTCACTGGTGGCCGTTCTGGCCTTTTTCCTGCTGATTGTTTGGATCGGCGGGTTGATCAATCCGTCGCTGCAACTGGATGAGACCGGCGTACTGCGCTTTGCCTTCGTCGGCCTGGGGCTGCTGATCGTTTTCGTAGTCTATCTGCTGACCCGCCAGAGCAAAATCTGGGAAGTAGGCACCCGCGAAGTGGTTTACATGGCAATCGGCGCGGCGCTGTATGCGGTGTTGTCATTCCTTTTCAACGGCACTGTCTTCGCGGTACCTTCCGTCAGCCAGGTGGCTTTACGCCCGGCTGTTGCCATTCCCATGTTCTTTGGTTATGCGTTTGGCCCGGCGGTCGGTTTGTTCACCGGGGCAGTCGGCAACATGTTTGGCGACGCACTGACCGGCTTCGGCCTGTCGCCACAATGGTCGGTCGGCAACGGGTTGATCGGTATGGTCGCTGGCCTGGCGCTGCTATTCAAGGAGCAAAAGAAGGGCATCAACACGGTTCTATGGATATCGCTGGCGCTGGCGCTGATCGTCACCGCCATCTTCTTCCTCAATCGCACCGCGCCTAATATGATGTTCTTCGACCCCGAGAACAACATCTTCGGTGATGCCACCATTTCGATCTTCGCCGGTCTGTCCATTGTGATTGGTTTCCTGCTGGTACTGCTGGTGCGTTTTGTGTTTGGTAAGAACATCGATGTTGCGTCTGCAGTCACCTGGAGCCTGCTGGGCAACTTCATCGGCATCGGCTTTGCCGCCCTCTCCGACATCTGGATCAACGGCTACCCGCCTGCGGTCGCCATTGTCGGCGAGTTTATCCCGGCAGCCGGCCCCAATGCCATCTTTGCTGCCATTCTGGTGCCACTCCTGGTAGGGGCTTACGCCTCAGTCCAGCGCCAGACCGGGCGGTAAAATTCAGTGTTAATCAGGGGCTGTCCGGGGTGAAGGTTTGCCTGTGCGCTGACCTTGCCCTGACAGCCCCTTGCCCTCCAAGGATCTTTTATGCTGGTCACCTGGCGCTATAAACCGCGAAAATCATTAATTCAGAGCTTCGATCCGCGTGCGTGGATCATCTTTTACGCCTGCTTCCTGGCATCCACAGTGCTGTTCTGGGATTTTCGCTATCAGGCAGCGTTGTTTATCCTTACAATGATTACGGTATTAACCTCGGGGATAAAATTCAGCGAAATGAAGCGCGCCTGGATTTTTATCGGCGGCTTTGTGATCTTTTTCTCGTTGCTGACCTTCTTGACGGGGCGCGGGGGTGTTGAATTATACAAAGAGGAGCACTTGATCAGCCGTCTGGCCGCCAATTTCACCATTCTGGGTTGGCGCCCGACACTGACGATCACCGCTGAAAAAATTATGTACGCCGTCACCATGCTGGTGCGGGTGTTCAGCCTGGCCAGCATGACCATTTTGATCCCGTACTCGCTCAACCCGGCGCATTACGGCATTACTTTCCGCGGGCTGGGCTTGCCGGATAAAGTCGCTTACGGCATGGATTTGACCATGCGTTTCATTCCCTCGTTTGGCCGTGATTTTATGCTCACCCGAGACGCCCAACGGGCGCGCGGTTATGAACTGGAGAAAATCACCGGCGGGTTGTTCGCTACAGTGCGCAAGTTGGCGCCGCTCATCGTTCCGGTGACTATACACGCCATCGTCAGCAGCGAAGATATCATCGACGCCATGGATCTGCGCGCATTTGGCGTCGGTCCACGCACCTGGCTGGAGCAGCTTGTATACCGCAAACGCGACCGTTTATTGATCGCGTTCGGGATATTTCTAATCGGATTCAGTATTGGTCTGTCGCTGCTCGGTTTTGGCAAGTTCTGGGTGCCTCAGTTCCTGCTGGCAGCGGCAGCTTAATCTACATCACTTTTGACACTTCCAGCCCACCACTCTGGTTGAGCTGGGAGCTTTGCACCGCCTCTGGCGAGCCAAGCACGACTACCGCGCTGGCAGGTTGAGCAGCTTCCAGCGCTGCACCAAAAGCGCGAAAATCGGCGGGTGAGGTGGCCAGCATCTCATCGCGCAGGCGTTGACGCTCGGCGTCGGTGATGCCCAGCAGGTAGCGCGCCAGGGAGGTAAAGCCTTTCGCGTCCGGCAACTGGTAGGCGTCCACTTCGCCGATGGCGCCAATGATGGCTTTTGTCAGTTCTGCTTCGCTCAATTCAAGGTCGTGCAGGAAGGCGGCTGCCTGGTCGTAGGCTGCCAATGTCTGGTCCAGGTTGGGGTCGCGGTAAGAAAGGTAATTGAAGACGCCAGAATGCTGGTCAAAGACGCAGAAGCCGCCGTAAGCGCCGCCTTGTACCCGAACTTTGTCCCACAAATATGTGCCGCGCAGGTAGGGGGCAATGACGAAGGCTGAACCGTTCAGCAGGTAACCTGCCTGGTACAAATTAGCGCCTTTTCCGACAAAATTAACCTGCGAAGGCAGGGTTAAACCTTCTGCAACCGGCAATGCAGGTGGCTGCCAATTGGCAACAGGGATGGGTTCGGTTGGGAAACTGCTCAAAAATTCATCTACCTGGCTGCGGATCACGTTCCAACTGGTGTTGTCTACAGTGACGTTGCACAGGGCGAGTGGTTGGCGCAGTAAAGCGCTGCGCATGCCTTCAAAGGCAGATTCCACTACTTCCCACTCCTGGTCGATTTGCTGCAGCAGGCGGCGCAGGAAAAAGAGCTGGCTGATTCCATCCATTTGTTCCGCTGCCCAATCTGCCGCACTGGCCCGGGCTTTCAAACGCGAGTTGACCACCCGGTGACCGGCGCCGGTCAACCCGGCTTCCAGCCCGGCTTTTTCTTCCAACGCGATCTGCCGGATGCGTTCACGGTTGTTCAAATTGGCGCCAGAGAGCACATCTTTGAAAATGCCGAGCAAATCGGTGGTCTGGCTGACCATGGCTTTACCGCGAAGGAACAGCCAGGCTGCGCCGACTTGGGAATTGCGGGAGGCTGAGGTAAAGGTGCTGGGGTGAATGCCGCCGGTGCGCTGCCCGATGCGCTGCATCAATTGCACGAAATCCTCATCGGCAGTACCGGTTTCCAGCAGCGCTCGGCTGAAAACGGGCACATAAGGCAACCAGTCCTGGGAAAGCCCGCGCAAGTTGAAACCTAGATCCAGGTACAGAATTCCATTGGTGAACAAGTCATGGAACAGGATGGCGCTTGCACCGGATTCCAGCGTTTCACAAGGGATAGTTTTGATATTTTTGTCCAGATCGCTGCGCTGCAGCATCGGGATGGTCGCCAGCGCCTCGGGTGAATCGGCAGCTTCCTGTCGGCGGTGCAATTCTGCTGTATTCTCGATAATTAGCTGAAGCTCAGCCGTTGTCATCCCCTGACGAGCCGCATGCAGACGATCACTTTCAGCAGCGGCCCGGCGGGTGCTTAACTGTGCGTCCGGGCGCAGCAACAGGGTTACCCGGTGCCGGTTGTTGAGCAAATAGTTTTGCAGCAGGGTTTCGAAATAACGTTCTCCAGCGTTCACCCGGCGCTTGATGGAATTTAACGGTGCTTCGAAAGCCAGCGGGGCGACTGGATCGCGGTCATAATTCCAATCATTCAATACGCCCAACATCAGCGCCAGACCGCGCGGGAAGGACCCGGTATTGTTTTCACGCAGTGCAAATTCGACTGTATTAAGCGAGGCAGCCACGGTTTGCGGGTCAATTCCAGTGCTGGCCAACTCCTTTAATGTATTCAGTACCAGATCCTCGACCTTTTGCGCATCACTTTCCTGGATGCCTTTCAAACCAGTCGAAACCAGCATCTGGCGCAGACTGGTCTCCAGGCCAACGCCGGCAAGGTCCTCGCCTAGTCCAGAATCGATCAATGCTTTGCGCAAAGGGGCAGCAGGTGTGCCGATCAGCACATGCTCGAGGATGCGCACGCCCAGCGATTCTTCCTGGGAGGCAATTTCAGGCAGCATCCAGTTGACGGTCAGTTGAGCTTTGGCTTCCGGTTCGTCGGAGGCTTCGTAGAATTCTTCAGCGGATTTTGGCGCTGAAAAAAAGGGCTGCAAAGGTACCGTTGTGTCGACCTGGATGGCGGAGTAACCCTGGAATGCCGCATCGATCAAACGCAGGCGTTCTTCAGGATCGTCATCACCGTAGAAGTAAATGCGCGCGTTAGTGGGATGGTAGAAAAATTCGTGGAACTTCTTGAACTGGGAATAGGTCAAATCAGGAATATTTTCCGGATTGCCGCCGGAATCATGACGATAGGGTGTGTCGGGGAAGAGCAGCGCTTTGCTTTTTTCTTCCATGACGCCATCTGGCGAAGAGTAAGCGCCCTTCATCTCATTGAAAACAACGCCCTTGTAGCTGATTTCTCCGTCCGGAGTGTCCAATTCATAATGCCAGCCTTCCTGCAGCAGGGTGTACGGGCTTATCAGAGGATGCAGCACGGCATCGAGGTATACATCGATCAAATTGTAAAAATCTTTCAGGTTGGTGCTGGCAACCGGGTAGCAGGTCTTATCCGGGAAGGTGAATGCGTTCAGGAAGGTGTTGAGCGAACCCTTGAGGAGTTCAACGAAGGGTTCTTTTACCGGGTACTTTTGCGAACCGCATAAAACCGAGTGTTCCATAATGTGCGCCACCCCGGTCGAGTCGTCCCAGGGAGTGCGGAAGTTTATGCTGAACACTTTGTTTTCGTCATCGTTTTCCAGCGAGAGCAACTGAGCACCGGTAGCGATATGCCGCCAAAGCCGTGCGCGGGTGTTTAATTCGGGAATGGTTGTATCCTGGATCAGTTCGAACCCATAAAGCTGTTTCATTTTTCCTCACAACTCAGACGGTAAGTGAAATTGTCGAAGCTCATGCTTTCTTAACGCGCGGCAGGCTTAAGATGAACGGTAAACTCGCTAATGCCAGCGCCGCGCTGACATAATAGGCAGTGCGCAAACTCGAGAGGTCGCCAATGGCGCCGATGAGAACGGCGACAATCGAACTGCTGACAAAATTGACCGCCATATAGACCCCGTTGGCGAGGGCGCGGCTATCAGGAAAGCTCTCCTGAACGATGGCCATGATAATGGGCGTGATGGATAACAGGCAGAAGCCAAGCGCCAGCAGCAGCGGGAAAAGCACCCACCCCTCCAGCGAGGTGAAAGCAAACAGCGTGATGGCGGACAAAGTCATACCGGCAATTAAGACAGGGCGGCGTCCCAACCGATCAGAAAGCGAACCGCCCAGGAAGGCGCCGGCGACCCCGGCTGCCTGCATCACCGATAACGACACACCTGCCATCATCAGGTCGGCGCCTTGTTCGGTCAAAAAGGTGGGCAAAAAAGTGGTAACACTGACAAACGCGAAGGCCCGTAACAGAAGGACGGCGCTCACCGGCAGCAGCACCGGCCGCATGCTTTTGAGCGCCTCACGCCAGGGTGGCGCTGCGGCATGCACAAACGCCCGACCGTTGAGATTCCTGAGCTGAAAATACAGAAAGACCGATGTCAGGACTCCGCCAACCGCCAGCCAGGGGGTGTTTTGCGGTTTTAAATATTCCACTGCCGAGACGATTACCAACGGACCGAGCACGCGGCCAATTTCACCGCCCATCATCCAGAAGCTCATGCCCATACCCAGTCGCTGCGCGGAAAGCCGTCCGGCAATCACCGGTCCAGTGGCATGGATACTGGCGGAACTGATGCCGGCGACGATCAACAGCAAGGCAGCGACGATATAAGTGGGCGCCACTCCCAACAAGCTCATCATGATTGCTGAAACTGCCGGGGCAAGGATCACAAAATACCGCGGTCCGACGTTGTCTGCCAGGTAGCCAATAATCGGCTGGAGCAAGGATGGGAAGCTGGAAAAAACCGAGAGCAAGCCGGCCTCGGTTTTCATCAAGGAAAATTTTTCGATCAAGATGGGCAGCAACGCCGGCAGGAACGCCTGGTAGGTATCCTGGACGCTGTGTCCGGCTGAGAGGACGGCAACTTTATCGGTTTGAAATTTTTGGTCTTCGACGATGGTATCGGCGGTCATATATTTCCTGAGGGCGGTCAATTTTCGTGCGGTGATGTCAACCTGCGTTTAGCCCGATGGTTCGGAGATGCTGCGTACATTGCCTTCAACCATGAATGTCAATGGCTGAACCTGGCCAGTGGGATATTCAGTTATATCTTCTAAGGTGATGCGGAGGCGCAGACTGGTGAGGTCAGGGTGATTATGCAGGTGTTCGACAATGGCAGTGTCGGCTTGAACGCCGAAAGTTTTCAACAACCGCCGGATATCCATTTGCGCAGTCTCGTTAAGCATGGCTTCACTCCTTTATCAACCAATAAATCGTCATTTGAGTATACCGCAACCCGGTTGAATGCTAAAGGTGTCCGTCAAAAACCCGCGGACTTGCGGATTTTTGCAGCACAAATCTGCCTCGTGGTAGCGAAGACAGGCCGCTCGGCGCTTGCCAACGATAAGTAGGCAGACAGGCGATGCTGTCTTGAGATCAGTCTGTTGGCTTTTTGACAGCTTTACAACGTTGGTAACGAAGATAAACCCGCCTAAAAGACTGGGTGGGCAGGGTGAGGTTGATAACTTTACGACCTATAAAACGATGGATCCAGAAGCAAAGGGCTCGCGAGCCGCCTCCACCTTACATACAAAAGATGGCTTTAGGGCGTTCAGCTCGATTCCGGGGTAAAGACATACCCTCCCGCCGCGCTGATCACAATTTTAGGTTCAGCAGGATCCTCTTCGAGTTTGAGCTGGATTCCCTGGATGGCGCTTTCGACCCGTTCCTGCCGGGTGGGCAGGGAGGCCGGTTCGTCTCCCCAGCTCGATTTGTACAGATCGTGTTGTGGCACTGCTTGAAATGCAGATGCCATCAGGCGCTGCATTACGAGGGTCTCTTCCTCTGACAGGTCGATAGCGGTCCCATTGTGAACCAAAATGTGATTATCGACATCCAGCCAATAGTGACGGGTCCACGCTGGCGCAAGAGTTTGAACCGGCGCGGTGGTTTTATTGGCCAGGCGGTAAATGCGATCGAGTAGTTTTTCGCGGGTAAACGGTTTGACGATGTAATCGTCGGCGCCCAAAATGTAAGCCTGCTGCATGATCTCCGAATGCGATACAGCAGTCAGCATCAGGATCGGGGTGTCAGAGAACCGGCGAATGGTCTCCAGCAGGTTTAGTCCATCCACATCGGGCAGCATGATGTCCAACAAGATAATGTCCATCCTCTGGCTGCCTAGCAGTGCCAGAGCTTCGCTGCCAGTGCCCACAGCCTGGATTTCAAGGCCGGCTGATTTCAGCGAAATTGTCACCATCTGCCGGGTGTCCAAATCATCATCCACCAGCAAGAGTTTCAGGTTGCGTTGGTTGGGATTGGCTGTCATCATTTATCCTTTGTTCAGCGGGGGGTGGCAGATTCACGCCTGCTATTATTGTAGAATAAACTGGGGTTTGGATACAAGTGCCTGGGCCAATGAAAAACCCTTCTACTCGATTTAAGGGTGTTACTCCTGGAGTGAGCCACCTGGTTTGCGTTCTTTTCTGGCGCCGGGTACAATGATGGAAGTGCGCCACGGTCAGGGTGGAAGCTTGGACCTATGGGTATTGGAATCCTGGAGGAGAAAATGAATTCGCGATCGTTGCCGCTGATTTCCGTGTCGGGCAGCCACCATGAAATGGGCCGCCAGATCGGGGAGGCGTGCCGTCAGCAAGTGTCAAAGAGCGTCGAAAACGCCCACAATCTACTGAATGAATCCTATGATTCCTTGCAATTGGATTGGGTGGGAGCGCTCATTCAGGCACGGAAGTACCTGCCTTTTGCCGAGGAGCGCTACCCGCAATACGTGGACGAATTGCGCGGTATGGCGGAAGGCGCCAATGTTTCCTTCGACGACCTGACGGTTGTAAACGCCATGGAGGCGGTTACCATGGATGCGCTTCATCTGGTCAAATGTACCAGCATGGCGGTCAATCAGGAACGCACCACCAACGGCACAGTGCTGGTAGCCCATAACGAGGACTGGGTGCCGGAAGACGAGCCGGATGTATATCTGGTGCAGGCGCGCCCGCAGCATGAACCGCCTTTCCTGGCAATGACCTACGGCGGGCTGCTGCCGAATATTGGGTTTAATGCCCACGGAATTGCCCAATGCTGCGACTCAGTCTATCCAACGGATAGCCGCATCGGCATCCCGCGCGTGATCGTTTCCCGGGCGGTGCTGGCAGCCACCACCCCAAGCGAGGCCATCCGGCGTACCTTGACGCCGCAGCGCGCTGCTGGATACAACCACTTGCTGGTTCATGAGAGCGGCGAAATTTATTCAGTAGAAGTCTCAGCAAGGCAGTTTGCCATTCTTTATGCAAGCGATGGCATGATGGTACACACCAACCACTACGTTGACAACCAGATGCGGAAGATTGAAAGCGAACCCGATGAACTGATTGCAACCCATGTTCGCTATTTCCGCGCGCAGCGTTTGCTCAATCAGACTCGCGAACATTCCCTTCGCACCCTGCAGTCCATTCAAAGGGACCATATCAATTATCCAGACTCGATTTGCAATCATTCAACCGGCGGCGACCCATTGGACCGCGAGAAAACGGTTACCGCACTGACGATGGATCTGACCAATCGCCGCATGTGCGCTACCTGGGGCAATCCGTGCGAGAATACGTTCACCACTTATCAATTGGAAGGTTAATCACCCACAACACCGGAGTATTTTTATGGCTGCCAAACTCAAACGCTTCCCGTTTGCCCACACTTTTTCCATTGTTGCCCGTGACCCATCCACCGGTGAGATAGGGGTAGCTGTCCAATCACACTGGTTTTCAGTCGGATCGGTGGTCGCCTGGGGCGAACCGGGTGTAGGGGTGGTAGCCACCCAGTCCATGGTGGAAAAGAGCTACGGCCCGCAAGGATTGGAATTAATGCACATAGGTATTACAGCGCCCGCTGCGCTGCCCGCTTTGTTGCAGGCGGACGACAACCGTGAAGTACGTCAGGTAGCGATGGTCGATAGCCAGGGCAGGGTGGCGGTTCATACCGGGGCACGCTGCATCGAATGCGCCGGGCACATCCAGGGCGACGGGTTTTCGGTTCAGGCCAACATGATGCTCAAGGATACCGTCTGGCCTGCCATGGCAGAAGCTTACAGTGGGGCGGCAGGTTCGCTGGCGGAACGTATGCTGGCAGCGCTTGAGGCGGCCCAGGCGGCCGGTGGCGACATACGCGGTCAGCAGAGCGCCAGCATCCTGGTGGTCAGCGGAACGGCAAGCGCTAAGCCATGGGAAGGGATTCTGGTGGATCTACGGGTGGAAGATCACCCACAACCGGTGTCGGAATTGAAACGTCTACTGGAAATTCACCGGGCATATGAATGGATGAACCAGGGCGATGCCTTTCTGGCGGAAGACCAGGTGGAACAAGCCCTGAATGCCTACCGGTCAGCAGCAGAACTGGCACCGGATATGGATGAACTTCCTTTCTGGCATGCGCTAACTCTGGCAGACTTGAATCGCATGGATGAAGCTGCACCGATATTCAAATCTGTGTTTCAGGTAAATCCAAATTGGGCTGAACTGGTCAAACGTTTGCCGGCTGCCGGGCTGCTGCGGGATGACCCTGAATTGTTGCAGCGAATTTTAGCGCTGAGGGAATAATTACGTAGGTTGGATTGAAGGCGGTTGAACAACCTAAATTGGGTAAATATATGTCTAGCCTGAAATCCAACGTCGCATAATTCAAAGGCGTCTGGTCTCGGCCGCAGGTTGCGCAGGGAGCGGAGCTGCGCTGACTGTTCTCGAACAGAAATGCTCTGCCGCTCCTCAACCCGACTTACGGAAACCTGTGACGGGATGACCCTGAATTGTTGCAGCGCCTATATCCTCCGCAACAATTCAGGGTCAGAAGGGTATATTGTTAGTTGTCAGCAGCTCCTGCTGCAATCCAGGAGACGATTAGATCGATTTCCTCCTGGGTGAGCGGTGTGCCAGGGGGCATACTTCCACCTGTAGTCTGGATGCCGAAAAGCTTTTGCACCAGCAGGCTGGCTTGCGGATCACCGGCTATGATTACTGGACTGTTATTCCCGCTCTCCATTACAGACGCATAATTACTTCCATCCCAGCCACCCAATGACCCGTGGCAAGAGGTGCAGTGGGCTTCGAAGATCGGCAGCACGCCTTTTGAGAAGGATACATTATCCGGGGAGCCAGAAGATACGGTTGTTTGTTTAAAACTGCGGATCAAAGCCACCAGTTGGGCGATCTGATCGGCGCTGAGGATGTCCCCCCAGCCAATCATGGCGGTCGAACCATGGCCGATATTGATCGAGTCGAATATTTCCTGGTCAGTTCGTTGACTCTGGAAATCCACGCTTTGGAATTCCGGACCAACACCGCCCTCGCCAGCAACCCCGTGGCATTGTGCGCACACAAAAGCGTAAAGTTGGATGGGTTTTTCGTTCAGCACCGGGACGGCCACTTCAGGCGGCAATTCGACCGGCGGCTTGGTTTCCCATGAGCGGATGAACCCGACAATTGTTTCGATGTCATCATCCTTGAGCGGGCCGCCGTTTGAGGTGCCGAATGGTGACATGCCAAAATTCGGCTGGCCCTGTGAGATGATCGACATCAGTGTGATGTCATCCCGCGTTTTCAAATATTCAGCCGAACTGATGGGGGCGATAATGTCGCCAGCTTTGGTAGGATTGGGACCGCCCTCCCCCAGCGCGCCATGACAGGCAGCGCAGTGCTGAGAGAAGAGAGTCTGCCCAACGGCCACAGAATTTCCTTCCATGGATTGGCGCGTAAAGCTCACCAATGCGTCCAATTGCTCGGTGGTCAGAAAATTGCCCCAGACTGGCATGGTGCGGTGTGGTCCGCCGCTTTCGATAATCTGACGAGCCGATTCAATGCTGTCAGCTTGAGGAATCTGCTCCCCATGGCAGGAACTGCACAATTCCTGGAAAAGCGCCTGCGTTTGCGGTGCGCTGCCCGGGTCAACAATATAACTGGATAACTGGTCGAGCTGCTCTGGAGTCACCTGTTCCTTCCAACCCGGCATATCCAGGTGTTTTCCCCCCTGGCTGATGACCTGCCGCAGTTCTTTATCACTGCCAGCGAAGGCCAGAGAGCTGCCGTGACAGGTCGAACAATTGGTAGCGAAAAGCCGCTGTCCATCTGGCGCAACTAGAAAATTCAGCAAAGTTGTGCGATTTTCCAGACTGAGGGCGGTGTTCCAATCCGGTATCTGCACCGAAGCGTGGGGAAGGAAGGACACACCATTTTCCAGAGCCTGTTTCAAATCCATTGGCGAGCCCTCGACAAGCTCTTCCACAACATGGCAACTTCCACAATTCTGATTGAAAAGCTGGCTGCCGCCGGGTGAGGTGATAAAACCTGCTAATGCGTCAATCTCATCGGAGGTGAGGTCGGCGCTCCAGGCTGGCATGCCGTCATGGTTCCCTTCTGCAATGATATTGTGTAAATTTGCGCCCGGTTTGACCTCGATCGAAGTGCCATGACAGGCAGAGCAGTTTTCCGCATACAGGCTGGCAATTGGGTCGCCCTTCTCGGTCACTGAAGGCGGCGGCGCTTCGCGGGCGGATAGGTAAGTCAGCACCACGATCCCGGCAACGATGATTGTAGTAGGGATCGTGACTGACAGGCGGTTCAAAAAATGCCGCCTGGGAGAACGATCGATCAGGGGCAGGATAAACAACAGCAGCAAAACTATGCTGGGGAGCACCACCACGCCCAATACTTCCAGTTTGCCCGGGAAATATTTAAGCAGTTGGAACAAAAACAGGAAGTACCATTCGGGCCGCGGGGTGTAGTCGGTATTTGCGGGATTTGCCCGCTCTTCTAATGGCGCTCCAAGAAAATAGGCCAGGGCTACCAGGATAACAAACAGCAGCAGGGATACTACCGCGTCTTTGAACAAAATATCAGGGAAGAAAGGAACGCCTTTTTCTTTTTCTTTTTTATATTCCTGTAAATATTCCTTCTGTTCCTTCTCATTCATGGCTGTTTTCCTCGCGCTTTGGTGTTGTGCTGATTCCATGTTTGATTACCAGGTAAACATGTAGCCCAACCAATCCCAAAAGGATGGCGGGCAATACCCAAATGTGGATTCCAAAGAAGCGCGCCAGTGTCATCGCCGTCAACTCTTCGCCCCCCCGCAAGATTCGCAGTGCCAGATCACCAATAAGCGGTGGAGTGCCGGCGATTTGCGTCCCCACCGTTGTTGCCCAGTAAGCTTTCTCATCCCACGGCAGAAGATAGCCGGTAAACCCGAAACCGATCACTACCAAAAACAGTACAACGCCGCTAAACCAGGTAACTTCACGCGGGAACTTATAACTGCCAAGGAAAATAACGCGCAACATGTGCAAAAAGACCAACACCACCATCGCGCTGGCCCCCCAATGGTGCAGTCCCCGGATCAACCAGCCCAACGCTACCTGAGTGGTGATGTATTGAACGCTGTCATAAGCGTGGTCGGGAGTGGGTACATAATAGATCGTCAACAGGATGCCTGTTACAACCTGATTTACCACGATAAATAGAGAGGCGCTCCCAAGGGTATACAACCAGTTAACCTTGGGCACTTTACGCAGGAAAATACCATCCCAAACATTCCGCCAGCCGGTACGAGCATCGAGCCAGTTGGAAAATCGAGTTGCCATGCTCAACCTACCTTGATGTAGATGTCATCGTTTTCGATATTAAATTCGTATCGATCCAAAGGCCGTGGAGGGGGGCCGGCCAGTACAGTCCCCTGCTTGTCATAAACTCCGTTGTGACAGGGGCAGAAAAATTCCTGACGCTCCTCGATCCAGCGCACCCGACAGGCCAGGTGCGTGCAAATATTCGACATGACGGCATAATCACGCCCATCTTCTGTATAGACATACACCATAATTTCGTCCTGATCGGTGATCCACCCCGTCTCCCGTTCCACTTTGAGCGAGAATAATGTCGGTGTGCCTGGCGTGACTTTAGAGATCGAGCCAAGCCGCATCCAGCCGCTGCTCTCATCTTTCTTTAGCACTGGTTTGACAACGAAAATGGCGGCCGGTATTCCAAAAAGGGCGGTTAGCACCCCTCCAATTCCTACTGTAACTTTTTCTAAAAATTTCCGTCGGCTGAGTTTGAATTCTTCACTCACATTAAGCCTCCTGACAAAATGTTTCTTTCGATATCACTCAAAAATTGGGGGTAAGGGCTGAGAGTTAATCTCAGCCCATACCCCAGGATTTGCTTGTTGAAAGGGAAAACTTTACTGAACCGGTACGCTCTCGATGGGAATAGCACCCGGAATAGGCAGCTTTTCAGGATTGGGTACACCCTTCTCATTGACGTCGACCTTTTCAGTCAGAAGCTCCCAGTTACCCTCACCGTTCACATTATGGCAGGTGAAACAACTGCCGCCGTAATGCAGCTTGAAATATTGAGAGGCCATATGGGCGGGATGGACGATGTCGCGCAGCGATAAAGGCGCTATGACCCCCATGCCGGCGCGGTCGCCTGAACCGGCCGCATGGCATTGCAGACAAACGGTCACCCTGACATCGTCTTTAGGACTGATGGGGGTTCCATCCAACGATACCTCAGGATGTTCCCTGCCCCGCGCCTCGACACGTTCCGCTGCCTCGAACGACAGGGTATAGGCACCAGTCTCGGCGTCGACCAGGACATGGCAGGCTGGACAACCGCGTCGAACGTCTTCGGTTGCGGGGAAAGAAATTCCGGCCAGCTTGGCTGCAGTTTCGAGCGCTTTGGTCTGGTCCTCCGTCAGGCTCGTTTCACCTGTCCCTGCGGGTCCAGCAGGACCAGCAGGCCCCGCAGGCCCGGCAGGACCAGCAGGACCGGCTGGTCCCTGTGGTCCAACAGGGCCTGCACAGGCTGCCAACACCAGGCCCCCTAAAACAATCGTTGCGATGAAAAAAATAAGCTTTCTTGCCATTTTTTCCTCCTTGAAGATTTGAGTAGATTGGGTTAGCGATATTTACCTGGATATTCTCCTCATTTGACCTCTCTTGTCCCATGATTTCGTCAGCGCGATTAATGGAATTTGGCTGATGAGTTGAGTCATGCTGATGTCAGCCCTGCAGGCTTACCGAGAACGAATTGGAGCAAATCCCCGGCTTCTACTACCGTCTGGTGTTCGCGCTGGAAAAGGTTGATTTTGTTATCTTCAAGGCTTAGTCCAATCAGGCGAACATCCCAGGTCTCAGCTTGCAGGATATCCATCAGATCTGCCGGGAAACCGGCAGCCGTCCTTTCGAATAAAATGGTGTCTGGTTGAAGATTGAGGATTTCTTCATGCACGGTTGACATGTTCTGGGCTGCACCCACCCATATCACATCAGGATGTTTCAAGAGCAAACGCGCAGATTCGTAAAAGAGGGGATTTTTCCAGATCACGAATACGCGCCGTACGGTCATTATTAGTTTGCCCTCTTTCCTGAATATCCTTAAAATAATATTAATAAAAATGGATTTCGATTGGTATCGTTTAAACTGCTAAACCACTCAGAAAAAAACGCCAATTTTGCTGGCGTTTTTTCTGAAATACTGGCTATTCCATTGTTCTATCTGAGTATGACTTATTTATCCTGGATAAGTCCGCGTTGACGTGCATATTGAATCAATTCGCGCCGGTTATTCAAGCCGAGTTTTGCCATTAAATTGCTGCGATGGGTGTGTACGGTACTTGGGCTAATGACCAACTTTTCAGCGATTTCTTTTGTACTGGATCCTTCGCTGATCAAGCGCAGAATCTCCTTTTCGCGCGGGCTCAAGGAAGTTCCTGAACCTTCTCCCCATTGGATCGAATTGAGATAGTCTTTGACCAGCATTTGTGCCATAGTCGGATAAAGAAAGACTTCGCCGCGACCGACTACTCGAACCGCATGGATCAAATCACTGGTCTCTGCGCCTTTTAGAATATAGCCCGATGCGCCAGCTTTTAGCATTTCAAAAAAATATTCATCGGAGCGGTGCATTGTAAGCACCAGCACTTTAATCTCTGGCCAACGGGCTTTAATTTGACGCGTTGCCTCCAAACCATCCATCCCTGGCATGGCAATGTCCATCAACACGACGTCGGGATGATAAGCTTCAGCCAACTTTAGCGCTTCGGCACCATCTAATGCCTCGCCAACGACATCGATATCCGCTTCGGCTTTCAACAGCAGCCGCAAACCAGTGCGGACGATGGTATGGTCATCCGCAATAAGTACGCGTATAAGATTATTCATTATCGACCTGGGGCAGGGGAATTCGCACCTGTAAGCGAGTTCCCTCTCCGATTCGAGAGGTGATTTGCATTGTTCCTCCACATTGTCCTACTCGTTCCTGGATGCCGAGCAAACCCAACCCGCGAGGGTTGTCCGCTTCACGACGGATTGTTTCCGGGTTGAAACCATGACCATTATCGAAAATTTCCCCGGTGAAAATACCGGCGTGCTCTGCAAGATTGATCGTTACATGGTTTGCGCCTGAATGTCTTACGATATTGCTCAAGGCCTCCTGGAAAATGCGATAGAGCGCCGTCTCGATTGAGGATGGAAGCCGTTTTTTCAACTTGGATGAATCCAGAGTGAATGTAAATTGACCTTCGGGGAGTACTTTTTTAGCGAGTGATCGCAACGCGGCTACCAGACCCAGATCATCCAGAATCGATGGGCGCAACGCCAGGATAAGCTCGTACATCTGCTGCGTTGTCTTGTCGATCAAGCCACGGGTAAGGGATAATTGTTCGAGCGCTCGTTCCGGGTCAGTTTGGATGTATTGCTCCATCACTTCTGAATGCAGCGCCAACCCGGACAGGGATTGGCCCAGGTCATCATGCAGCTCCCGCGCCACCCGTTTGCGTTCATCTTCCTGGGCCGTGATCAATCGTTTGAGTAATTCCTGCTGGCGAGTTGTCTGATGCTGGAGATCCTGCGAGAGCGCCTGGTTTTCAGACTCTTCGGCCTGAATTTGTTGGGCCATTTTATTAAATACCGCCTTCAGTTGACCAATCTCATCCTGACTGCCGGTCTCCAGGTGCAGGTCCCGGTTGCCGCTTCCGAATCCGGCCAGCGCTGCTGCAACTTTTTCCAGGGGGGTGACCACCAGACGCCCCATTGCCAGGTTAACAACGATCAGGGTGACCAGTATCAGGCCCAATGCCCAGAACAGGTTTTCACGCAGATCAGAAGCCAGCGCAGTCTCGAATGGCGCGGTATAGATGTCGGTGAGCAGCAGCCCAATTAACCGTTGTTGTGGATCATGACACGCCGAACATTCCGGGTTATTCTCGATCGGCTGCATGCTGCGGAATACGCGCTGTCCGTCCTCTGCCGAAACCATGATACCTTTTGGTCTTTCCAGAGGGGGCAAGTCATGGCACGGCCGACAGGTCGGATTGGTGTTGTCCAATCGCACCCCAATCCCAGCGCCGTTGGAGGCGAAGATCACTTTTCCAGCAGTGTTAATAATGTATACAACCCGGAAATTTTGATTCTTTCCAACTACATCCAGTATTCTTTGCACATCCACGAAGTTGGATTCCAACATCGAATGCTGCAAAGTGTCCTCGATCAACTGGCCATTATAGGAAGCCATGACGGAGAGGTTGCTTAAAAGGTCAGAACGGTAGCGCGTATATTCGATGATGGTAAAGGTACTCAGAACCAAAACCAGCGGTATGGCAATCCCAAAAGTGACTTTAGCGCGCAAACTACGATCAAAGGGATTGGAGAATAATTGATTGAGAAATCGCTTTATCAAATCCCCATACCTGTAACCTGGCCAATATCTCTGGATGTCTTTGAATTTTGGAGAATGTGGGTTGCTGCTGAAATACCAAACCGCAGGCTCGCTGCCCTGAACCGGATTGGTCATAAATATCTAAAAATTGTATCATTATTTCTTTTATGTTTATGATCCTATTCGTTGTCAATGACACGCAGCCGTTGGCGGCCAATGAAAATATGCTGATTTGCCTACGATTTACAGTTCGGCAAACCGCATTCATGGCTGGTATATAAATTGCAATTCTGACACGAGGGTATAATGGAGGAAATCCATCTCCTCCGGTTGACGCGAACCCGGCGGTCAACTGCGCCCAATCATCGACCAAAGGTATTCCGCTGTGCTCGACCTCTCCATCTATAAATACAACTTGATTGCGGGAAACGAAGACCCGGAAATGCCGGGTTTATTTACTGGCGTGCCTCCTCGGCGGGCAGCCAGGGGCAGAGAACAAGACCGCCTGGTGCTTAACCTTTCCTTTGAGAACAGTGCAACGCTTCCGCCCGAACTCCAGCGTGAGTTCCTGGAAAAACTGACCGTACTGTTTTATAACACCCCGGGGACTGTGACTTTTGCCTTGAAGGCTATCGTCAGCCAATTGAATGACCGCTTGCTCGCGCGCAATTTGCGCGCCCGGGAGGGCGCTACAGCGATTGGGATTTTTCAAGCGCTGGTCTTGCACGGCGAGACGGTCATCATTGCACAATCCGGTCCGGCGCACGCCTACATCCTTGGGCAGAATTCGGTCGAACATTATTACGAGGCTGACGATACTGGACCGGGTCTGGGCGCCAGCCGTGTGGCTGCGGTGCGCTTTTACCGCGCAGATTTGCACCCGGGTGATCGGGTATTGTTATGCGCCTATCCGCCGGCCTATTGGTCCACTGCCAGCCTGGAGGGCAGTGCCCGAGTAGGGGTGGGTGATTTACGCAACCTGCTCACCGGCCAGGCGTCGAAAGAGCTGCGCTTTCTTTTGCTGCAGGCAGCCAGGGGTAAAGGCGAGTTGCTCGTTTTGAGCCTGCATACCGTTGAAACACCAGTAAGCAGACCCCTTGCAAGCGAAGCAACCGGTTCAACGGCTGCACCAGTGGTTGGAACCCCTAATTCATCCCAGACTCAAACTTCCGCTGGCGTATTCCTTTCCGGGGAGCCGCTGGCGCCGGATGAATCTCAGGTTTCCACCACTATCGCCGATAGCGGCGATAGGGTAGTGGGGCTTTTCGCCGGTTTGCTTGCCTCGCGCAAGAAGCCGGATTCACTGCCAGAACCAGAGACCCCCATACCGGCTGCGAACGCCGCCCCCCAAAATGCAATGCCAGAGCAAGAGGATGTAGCCGACTTTGAAACTTTCACTGCCGGTGCAGGCAGCCAGTCCGTTGAGCCAACGGTCGAGCCCTGGTCGCCGGATCGCGGTGAGCCAGATTTTTCGCTTTACCCGGAAGCAGCGACTGCTGACTCCCAAGACGTCGCCGCCGGCCACAAGTCTGCCAGACGACCGCTGCGCACCCGCACCGCTCTGGCCAAAGGCTTGCGCGGCTGGCGCGCCTTAAAACAAAAGGTCGGGGCGGTATTTTCGGTAATACTCGCCCGAATCGTCCCCGGTCAAGCCGATAAACTCCCAAGTATTCCTCAGGGTGTGCTGATATTCATTGCCGTTGCCGTTCCGTTGATCATCGTTGCTGTGGCTACCACGGTCTACATTCAAAACGGACGTGGGGAACAGCATGAGGTCTTTATGGCACAGGCGCGCGAGGCGGTTGCCCAGGCTCAGGCGCAGACTGACCCGGTGCTGCAACGGGTAAACTATGCGGCGGCGCTTGACTGGGTCAAGAAAGCTGAAGAATACGGGATTACGGACGAGTCGAAATCGTTTAAATCCCAGATCGCCAGCGCGATCGATGCCATGGACGGGATTTCCCGCTTCGACCTTCACCCGGCGCTTTCCAGCGATTTCGACCGTGGTGTACGCATCACCCAAATCTGGAGTTCGCAGACAGAAGACATTTACCTGCTCGATGGCGCCAACGGTCGAGTGCTGCGCATGGTCTATACCCGGCCGGGCTACGAACTCGATCCACAATTTACCTGCGGCCCCGGCATGGTTGGCAGCTTGATTGTCGGTCCGCTGGTGGATTTTGTCCTGGCGCCCTCCGGCAATCCCTTCGATGCCGTGGCGATGGGCGTGGACGCTTCGGGCAATCTGCTGTACTGCTCGCTCAACACCGGTAAGACCACTGCTACCACACTGCCGCCCCCTGACGCCGGTTGGGGCAAAATTCAGGCGGTTGCTTACCAATCCAATGTTCTGAGCATTCTGGACACCGGCGGGAATGCCGTCTGGCGTTTTGAGGGTTTTGGGCTGGACTTCAGCAACAAACCGCGCTTGTTTTTCGACAATATCGTGCCTAACCTGTCAGGCGCAATCGACCTGGCCATCTATCTGGATGATTTGTTCGTGCTCAATCAGGATGGTCATATGATTCTGTGCACATACAGTAATGTCGAGGTGACCCCCACCCGTTGCACGGATCCCTATCCTTACCGGGTCGGCACCGCCGGGCAGACCCCGCAAGAAATGGTGTCGCTGGACGCGCAATTTACCCAGATTCAGGCTACTCAACCGCCGGAGCCATCCCTGTATTTCCTGGATACCTCAGGGCGGGCGGTTTACCAGTTCAGCATGTCGCTGAACTTTGTGCGCCGGCTGCAGCCGATTACCAACGGTGATAACCCATTGCCTGATTCAGCTCCGACGGCACTGACGGTTACGGCCGGCCGCAACCTCGTCATGGCTTACGATAACCGGGTGTTCATCGCCGCCATGCCCGCGCCGTAGGCCTGCAATGAATACAAACCCTGTGTGGTCGTAAACGCCATCCACATAATGCCACATTTGAAGCAATAATCTATTATTGCCGGTAGAGGGCCGTCTCAAAAGAATAAATTTGTCATTTATTCCACCACATATGCGGGATGGGGTGGAACCCATCCCCTACCTGTAGGGGCGGGTTTCCACGCCCGCCCGCTTTTGAGACAGCCCCCTACCAGGGTATTCTGGCTTGAGTTATTTACGACCGCGAGCTTTCAGCCAGGCTGTTAATTTTTCCGCCGGCCAGGTATTGATCACTGCTTCGGGTTTCACCCAGGCCCGCCGGGCAACAGAAACTCCATACTCGCGCAAGTCCAGATCATTGGGCGAATGGGCATCGGTGTTGATCGTGAGTGGAATGCCCATTTCAGCAGCACGCCGGGCATAGACCTCATCCAGATCCAGCCGGGCCGGGTTGGCATTAATCTCCAGCGCCAGGCCGTGCTCTTTTGCTGACGCCAGCACAGCGTCCATATCCAGATCGGCGCCTTCGCGGTTGGGCAGCAGCCGCCCACTGGGGTGCCCGATGATATCGACGTGCGGGTTGCGCATCACTTTCAGCAACCGCTCGGTGATTTCTTTGCGCGGCTGGCGCAGGCTGACATGTAGCGAGGCAATCACAATGTCCAACCGGGCTAAAACTTCATCCGGGTGATCCAGCGTACCGTCCGCTTTGATTTCCACCTCTGCACCTTGCAGGAGAAGAATATCGCTGCCTATTTCCTTTTGTACCTGATCGATCTCCACGCGCTGTTTGAGCAGATCTTCAGCTTTCAACCCACCGGCAATACCCAGCGAGGCGCTATGGTCGGTAATAGCCAGCACCTTCAGCCCGCGTTGGTGGGCTGCATCCGTCATTTCGCGGATCGAGCTGACACCGTCGCTCCAGGTGGTGTGACTGTGCAGTTCGGCTTTCAGTGCCGAGGTATGCAGCAGCGCCGGTAATTTCCCAGCCAGGGCTGCCTGAATTTCTCCATGGTCTTCGCGCAGTTCCGGGGGAATCCAGGGCAGGTTAAGCGCCTGGTAAAGCGCTTCCTCGTCCGGGTAGCTGACCAGTTTTCCGTCCGGGCCGGTCAGGCCACGCTCAGAGAGCGACCAGCCTTGTTTCAACGCCAGCTCGCGCAGGCGCACATTATGCTCCTTAGAGCCGGTAGCATATTGCAGCAGGCTGCCAAAATTGGCTGCCGGTTGAATCCACAACTGCAGCTTGAGCCCACTCTTTAATTCGATGCTGGATTTATTCTCACCTTGCCCGAGCACCCGTTCTACCTCGGCATGGCCGGTGAAGGCCTTCATCAGTGCATTCGGGTCCTCGCAAGCCGCTACCAGATCCAGATCGCCGATGGTGGAACGCCAGCGCCGCAGGCTGCCGGCAAATTCGGCCTGCTGAACACAGGACTGCGCCCGCAGCCACTCGATCCACCGCAGCCCAATTGGCCGGGCAACGCCAAGTGTCATGCGGTGAGAGCGGCGCCGCAATGCGGCTATCCCTTCCAGAATACGCTGTTCGGATTTTTCACCCATCCCTGGCAGGCTGCGCAACTGTCGCTCCTGAGCGGCCATTTCCAGCGCATTCAACGAGGTAATACCGGCCTGCTTCCAGAACAGCGCCACCTTTTTCGGCCCGACATCCGGCACTTCCAGGATTTCCAATAATGAGACGGGTACTTCTGCCTCGAGTTTCTCCAAAAAGGCGAGCTTACCGGTATCCAATAGTTCGGTAATTTTTTCGGCAATGGCTTTGCCAATCCCCGGGATACTGGTCAGGGGCTGAGTTGCGCGGTAAGCATCAGCTTCCTGCCCTAGCGTGCGCAGGCTTTCAGCCGCGCGCCGGTAAGCCAGTGTGACATAGATTACTTCGCCTTTGATTTCGAGCAAATCGGCAATTTTTTCGAAGGTTTGGGCAAGTTCCACATTGTTCATTCGCATATTATACTTGCAGGCAGCTTCCTGATCTCAATATCGAATTCGAGGAAACCATGGCCCTGCTGGATGAATTGCAACGCCCAACACTGCTGGTAAATACTGTAATCGCCCGTAAAAATATAGCCTTTATGGCAGAAAAGGCTCGTCAAAAAGGGGTGCGCTTCCGGCCGCATTTTAAAACACACCAGTCGGCAGAAGCGGGCGAATGGTTTCGCGAAGAGGGTGTGAGTGCGATTACCGTTTCCTCGGTGGATATGGCGGTCTATTTTGCGGATCACGGTTGGGACGATATCACCATCGCATTTCCGATTAACGTGCGCCAACTGCGCACCGTCAATGCACTGGCAAAACGGATACGCCTGGGTTTGCTGGGTGAATCAATAGAAAGCATCCGCCTCTTACAGGAGCTGTTGGAAACGGAAGTTGATATCTGGATAAAAATCGACAGCGGAACCGGACGCACTGGTCTGGCCTGGGACCAGCCCACTGAGGTGGCCCAACTGGCGCATTTTATCAACAGCAACCCTATAACGCGGCTGCGCGGGCTGCTGACCCATGCAGGGAATACTTACAGCGCAGCATCGCGTGAGGAAGTTTGTCAACGCTACCAGGCCAGCGTCACGCGCATGGCGGCTCTGCAATCCGATTTATGGGCGGGCGGGTACGGATTACTCGAACTCTCTGTGGGTGATACTCCGGGTTGTACCGTGTGTTCCGACTTTGGCAAGGTGGATGAAATCCGGCCGGGCAACTTCGTCTTTTACGACGGACAGATGCTGCGATTGGGGGTTTGCAGCCCACAGCAAGTGGCTGCGGTGCTGGCGGTCCCGGTGGTGGCGCTGCATCCCGAGCGCAGTGAAGTGGTGGTTTACGGCGGAGCAGTACATTTATCCAAAGACGTTGTTGTAGAAAACGGCCGACCGCATTACGGTTATATCGTCAGGCTTGAGTCAAATGGCGAATGGTCAGAGCCGCTGCCGGACACGTCCATGGCACGATTGTCACAGGAGCACGGCATACTATCCATGCCAGCCGCCGCAATCAGCGGCCTGCATATCGGAGATTGGCTGGGTGTGCTGCCCGCGCACATTTGCCTGACCGTCGCGGCGATGGGGGGGTATCGCACGCTTGACGGAAGCCTGATTACAACATGTACGTCAGCGGCACCGGCGTAAATACCAGTAGAAAAATGACCAGCGCCAGAATCGCCAGTGCCTTACGCCGGCCGTCGAGTTGGGTGATGGTGTCCAGCGGTTCAGCATAAACGCGGCCGAGCAGGAAGATCAGGGCAGCCCACAACCACCAGCCTGACCAGACGAATCCCAGCACCACCAGCGCCGCCAGGATAAAGGGCAACAGCCGCCGGGCGCCATTTTTACCAATTAAGGTGTAAATCATATGGCCGCCGTCCAACTGTCCGGCCGGGATCAGATTTAACGCAGTGATCAGAATGCCGCCCCAACCGGCCCAGGCAACCGGATCGAGTGAGACATCCAGCCCGCCGTAAGGTAAAGGCTGACCGGTGAAAAAGTAACGCAGCCAGTACAGGAGCGGAGAAACCCCACCCATACTGGCGGGTGCGGGGAGCCACTGACCGAAAATACTGAATTTAGCCAGCAGATACAGGATCGAATTGCCTTCCAGTTGAGTCTGGCCAAGGCCGCCAGCCGCGGCTGCGGCAGGAAGCTGCTGCAGCTCAGACATGGATAACCCGATCAAAAGTACCGGGATGGCAACTACCAGGCCTGCCAGCGGGCCGGCAATGCCAATATCCAGCAGAATGCGTCGGTTGCGCGGCATTTCCTTCATGTTGATAAAGGCACCCAGGGTGCCGAATGGGCTGAAGGGAAAGGGCAGGGGGAGAAAATAAGGCAGGGTGACCTGAACTTTGTGATGCCGTCCTGCCAGGTAGTGGCCGAATTCATGCGCGCCTAAAATCGCAATCATACTGAGGGTAAACGGCCAGCCTTTGACAATAAACTGCACGATGTTATCCCACCAGTTGCTCGAGAGCGACTCAACGCTCATAATGCCGCCGGTAAACCAGACTGAAATGAGGGTCAGAATAAAGAAGATCAAATTGACCCGCGGGTTGGACGGACTTGGGCTTTTTACCCCGGTCACCAAAAGAACGCTGTGGCGGCCTTCGTCCATGCGAAACATGGGCGTCAGGCCAAGCGGTTTGACCGATTCGGCCAACTGATCGTAAGCTGCGGCTGAATCCTCTGCGTAAAGTCGTCCGCGGTAGCGAACCAAATAATTTTGGCGTTCGTTGCCGAGCGTGGTGTCTTCGACGGCCATGATTCTTCGCACGGCTGCTTCAGCACGCTCTAAGGTCATACCATTGTCATCCATAGGAGGTTCCTCTACTGTGCAATCAACAAATAAGGCGGGAATGGATGGGAGTCGAACCCACCGCGGCCCGCAACGCGGCCCGCCACCGGTTTTGAAGACCGGGGAGCCCACCGGAACTCAACCATCCCCGAAATTAAGCATACCCCAGGCGCAACTTTTCGTCAACGAAAGCGACTTATTTATTGCAGCGGGTTACCGACCGCCCAGGTCAGCCCCGACCCAAGTTCAAGCATGGTGGTTTCCTGCAGCAGGGTGTGTGAGCAATCTTCAACTCGCAGCCGGTAGCTGCCAGCAGGCACATAAAAGATACGCTGGCCTCCAGGTAAGATGCTTTCGACGCTGCCCAATTGGTCGGCGCCCCAATCGCCGTCAGGCTGATTGGAATGGTACAGGTAACAAATTTCCGCATTGGACGCGTTTTCGATGGTAAGTGGCACCGTACCTGCCCCGCCGATGAAAACGCTTGTATCCGCAGTCAGTTGAGCGCTGGAATGTACCGAAATGCCGTCGCAATTTCGAACCAGAAGATCATATACCCCGGCGGGTAGCTGAAAGGCGTGGTCCTCGCCGGGTGAAATCGATTGCCCTTCAGAAAGTAAATTGATTCCCCACTCGTTGCTTGCTTCAGCAGAGGCGTACACTTCGCAAATGGCGAAAGGGGTTTGGTTGGCAATCGTAATATTCAACCCCGGCGTACTTTCCGAAGCCGGAGCACAGGAACTCAGAATAAGGCCTAAAAACACGCTGATCCGGAGGATAGATTTCTTCATGAGTTGCATTCGCAGCCTCGCTCCACATTGATTTTAGTATAACTTTGCCCCGCGGTCGATTACCGACTAATGCGAGGATTTCAGGCTGCCTGTGCAAAATTTTTCTCATCAAAAATCCGGATTTTCACCCTTGTAATTTCGCAAGACCGCAATATACTATTTCGCGAACAGGTGAATCACCTGCATTCGACGAGCGAATGAGAGAGCAAAAATGGAGACGATCAAACCAGAAATGCAAGAAATGAACGAGGAGGAAAAGCCTCCGAGTAGCAATCCGCGACCGGCGAGGCGCTGGCGGGTAGCGGTGATTGCAAATGTGAAGGGGGATATTCCGCTGACTGAGGGCGCGCCTGACGATGCCGGGGCGGAGTTCGATAAACCAGAAACGATACAATCCATCCAGAAGGCAATCGAATCGGATGGGCATCAGACGGTGTTCCTCCCGGCTGACAGCCGTCTGCCTTTTGCGTTGCGGGAGTACAACCCGGATATCTGTTTCAATATTGCCGAGGGTCTGGGCGGCGACGGCCGCGAGGCGCAAGTCCCGGCGCTGCTGGAAATGATGCGTATCCCATACACGGCATCGCGGGTGGTGGCCAACGCAGTCAGTCTGGATAAAACCCTGACGAAACGATTGTGGCGCGAGGCTGGCCTGCCAACCGCACCGTTCCAGGAATTTGTAACCGGCGATGAAGCGTTAAATTCGGACATGCACTTCCCGCTCTTTGTCAAACCCGCACGGGAAGGCACCGGAATGGGAATGGATGCTGGTTCGATCGTTCGCGATGAGGAAGCGCTGCGTCGCCGGGTTCGCCAGACTGCGCAGCTTTACCGCCAACCCGTTCTGGTCGAATCTTATCTGCCCGGCCGCGAGTTCACCATAGCTGTGATGGGCCGCAGTGATGCGGCCAGTTGGAGCCGTAACCCGCAATGGTACCAGTCTGATGGTTTTCACCGCTTCCCAGTGCTGGAGGTGGTCAGTCAGGAATCGGTCACGCCTGGGGTATATGGTCATGCCGCCAAAAAACTCAATTTTGGTGAGGCTGGTATCCCGGATTTTGCGTGCCCGGCCAGGTTGAGCGCCAAATTCGCAGCGCAACTGTCCGACCTCGCGATTCGGGGACACCTGGCGATTGGCGCGCTGGATATCTCGCGGGTGGACATGCGCCTGGATCGTGAAGATCGACCGTGCCTGATTGAAATCAACACGCTGCCAGGTCTGACACCGGACTTCAGCGATTTGTGCGTGATTGCCAAAGCACAGGGAATTTCCTACCGGGATCTGATCCTGGAAATCCTTTATCTGGGAGCTGCGCGCTTTGGGTTGATGGCTTTCTTGCCGGAAATGATGTCTGAGCGTTGGCCGGTTATGCCGTCGTTGACGCCGCACATCCACAAGCCGCTGCTGCGGTAAACAACAACTGTTTTCGGGTCGAGGTGGGTCCGGTGGACATTATCCCGGGCTTGTTCGTAGGGGCTGGTTAGTTCGTAGGGGCTGCTCGCGAGCAGCCCCACTTAAAACACAGCCGGCAGCAGCGCTGTTAAAAGCGGCCTGATCAAAACAACGAACTGCCCAACAGCGATCCCAAGCAATATTCCCGCGACAATATCCGAAAAATAATGCATGGCAGTTAAAACTCGCGACAAACTGACGAGAATTGCCCATATCACCATCAAAATTGCGATCCAGAACGGTCCGGTCAACACTGCAATAACAGCCAGTAAACTGGCGCGGGCAGCGTGTCCGGAGGGAAATGAATGCGGATCGGTGTTGCGGTACACTGCCCCCCAATCGCCGGGTGGTCGGCTGCGGCGGACCGTAAATTTAATCACCATGACGATCACCGCCAGGCCAAGGATGGCAGCGATTAAGAACGCGGCCATGGGACGACGCGATGGGAATAATATCAATGAGATGAGTAAACCGGCCAACCAGAACCAGGAGTCACCGGAATGGGCAAAAAAAATGACCAGGCTCCACCACGGGGACTTGCCGTGGTCCATTCGGACTATTTTTGAGATTTTGGTATCGATCGCATCAATTTTCTCGAACATAATGTGGCCAGTGGTCGGGAAAAGTCCTCTCAATCGGGCGAGAGTATACCGTTAACTGGTTGAAACGACCAGACATATTCCTGGCCTGGGAATTACCCCAACAAGTGGATTGGTTGTTCCACAAGCGCAATCACCGGCACAGATTTATTTTGTAGGTCGGATCGAGGGTGGTTGCGTTCAAAGATTCGAATCGAAATTTTATCCACCCGAAATCCGACACCCGTTTAGGAATAGCAATGTTTATTTATGTAGATCCGCAATCTGTGTGGGCAAGCTGAAGCTTACCCTACTCCAGCGCAATCACCGACACCGAGCAGGGCGGCAGGTCCAGCGTGAACCGCGACTTTTTGCCGATCTGGCGCAGGTCAACCACTTTGGATTTCACATTGCCCGGATTGACAAAGCTGTTTTCCGCCAGCGGGTCCGCGTGCCGCAGCAACCAGCCGTTTTTGGGGCTAAGATCGCTAAAACCGGACAACCGCACCGAAAGATCAACCCGTCGAGTGGGATGGCGGTTGACAATCCCCAGCACCACCCGCTGTCCGCCGCGCGAGCGTGTAGCTGAGACATCGATGTACGGTACTTGTTCCATGGCTTCTATATTGCCAAGCGCCTGGCTCTGGTATACCGGCGAATCTACCCCGACATCCAACGCTATCGGCTCCATGCGACGGTACATCTCGAAGGGGTAATAAATGGGTGTGGCATAAGACTGCCGCTCGTTGGTGACGATCAGCGGGAGGACATTGACCATTTGCGCCAGGTTTGCCAGAGTCAGGACCTTGCTCTGGCGCTGGAAGGCATTCAGCATCCCGGCAGCGTAGAGCGCGTCGCGCATGGTGTAATGCACATCGTGCATACTGGCAGCCCCTTCGGGTGGGGCCGGCCAGACATTCCACTCGTCCAACGCCACTTTGATGCTGCGCCCGGGCGCAGCCTGTTTGATGAACTCCGCCAGGCGTTGAATATCCTTTTCCGCTGAATGCGGCGCAGCACAAAGGGTGTAATACAGCGCTTCCGGGTCGGAGTTCTCCGGCCAACCTGCTTGACCGGGTTGGTACAGGTGGAACGAAAGATAATCGATCAAGTCGCCTGCCTCGCGCAGTACCGTCTCATTCCAGCGTCGGGCTGCCGGGTCGGCATCGTCGGTCAGGGTATCGCCTACCGCCACAATCTGGATGGCAGGATCGACCGCGCGCATGGCAGCGACAATTGGCCGCAGACGCTGCACAAAACCGGCTGCATCTGTATGCCCTGCCTGCCACTGTCCCCACACTTCGTTTCCGATGCCCCACAGACGCACATTATAGGGTTCGGGGTGGCCATTGACTGCTCGGCGGCGCCCCTGTTCGCCCTGCGCGTCCTGGTTACAGTAGGCAACCCAACGCGCCGCTTCTTCGGGCGTACCGGTGGCATCGTTGACGCAAATATAGGGTTCAGCACCGGTGCGCCGGCAAAATTCGATGAATTCGTCCGTGCCGACCTGGTTGCTCTCTTCGACCTTCCAGGCCGGGTCAAAGCGTTTTGGGCGCGATTCACGCGGGCCAACGCCGTCTTCCCAGTGATAAGCGCTGGCAAAGTTGCCACCCGGATAGCGAATTACCGGCGGCTTAAGCGGCTGTACCAATCGCAGTACATCTTCGCGCAGTCTTTCGCCGTTTTCCGTCCATATTCCACCATAGATGCAGCGCTCAAGGTGCTCGATAAAATGCCCGTAAATGTGCGGGTTGATCTCTCCAATGGTCCGGTCTGCGTCGATACGCAGAATGGCGCGCTGCCGGCCTTTGAGGATATCCAGCAGGCCAGGTTTGGGTTGCCATTTTTTTTCAGGGATAACCGGCAATATATTTCCTCCCAGTTTACCCAAACTGATCCTTACAAGTTGAGCCAACGAGCGGTCAGGGTCGGCAAATCGCGCAGTGAGCCCACCTGAACTTTACAATCCGGTAGTGAATCGAGAAAGGAACGACCGTAGCGCTTGGAAAGCAGGCGTTTGTCGAACACCGCCACTACCCCTCGGTCGGATTGGGTGCGAATCAAGCGGCCAAACCCCTGGCGAAAGCGTAAAATCGCCTCCGGCAAATGATATTCGTTGAAGGGGTCGTCAAAAGTTTCGGAGCGGGCTGCGATAATCGGGTCGGACGGCACGTCGAATGGCAGTTTGACGATCACCAGCACCGATAACGCCTCGCCGGGGATATCGACGCCTTCCCAGAAGGCGCGCGTGCCGAGCAAGACAGCCTTTTCGGTGCCGCGGAAGGTTTCCAGCAAGGTGTTGGCGGAAGCCCCTTCGCCCTGTTCGTAAACCTGGATATCCTCTTCAAGCAAGGGCGAGGTAATCGCCAGAGAGGTTTTTCGTAATTGTGCATACGAGGTAAACAGCACCAACATCCGGCCGCCAGTTGACTTTGCCAGCCGCACCAGAGATTGGTCCACCGCCCGCTGGTAACCGTTGGCATCGTTTGGCTCGGGGATGTCGTTTGGCAGATACAGGAGGGTGGATGTCTCGTAATCAAAAGGCGATCCAAGCACCAATTCATCGGCCTCGTCGGCATTTAACCGGCTCTTGAGGTACTCGAACTCGCCCTGGGTGGTCAGGGTAGCAGAAGTCACCACAATGCTGCTTTTTTCATGCCATAAAAACTGTTCCATCAGCGGGCCAATGTGCAGCGGTGCGATTTGCAGGGCCAGCCGATTGGTATTGGGTTGAATTTCAACCCAGTAGATGTAATTCGAATCCGGCTGCGAAACCAGCGCTGCCATGTAAGCCTGCGCTTCGGTCAGACGGCGGATGATATTGCCCAGATTGCCGATGGTGTCTTCCATTTCTTCGGGCGGCTGGTCAAATGTGTCCGTAACATTCTGGTGGATTTGCCCGGCCAAAATCAGCAGTTGGCTCATCGTCTGGCCAGTGGAATCCCAGGCCATTTCCACTTCAGTCCAGGCGGGCAAAGTGCGGGTTGCAGGCAAAATGCGTACCTGCTGCCCGTAGGAACTGATCGGAGCGCCATCCCGGATGTGATCCATAAAGAAATCAACGGTGCGCAGGAATTGGGTCATCTGGTTTTCCAGGCGAAAAGCCAGGTCGGTGGCGCGTTGCATGGAGGTTGTAAGAGCCGCCAGTTCAGAGGGATTGAGGAGGTCATGCATCTGGTTCAGCAGCCGTCCCAAAATGCCGCTGGAGGCGCCGCCCAATTCGCGCAGCATACGCGCCAGATCGTTCTGGGTGATTTTGTAACTGAGCGCATTGGTCGAAGCGGCTTCCAGGTGATGTCCCTCGTCAACGACCAAATAGGAATAATCAGGCAAGACGCGGTTGCCGGTGACCACGTCCGACAGCAGCAGCGCGTGGTTGACGATGATCAGATGAGCTGACTGAGCTGCCATGCGCGAGCGGTAGAAGGGGCAAGCGCCACCCGTGCGGCTCATACACACTTCAGCTTTGCAGCCTTCATCATCCGCCGAGAGCCGCGACCAGACCTCGCGTTCCATCGGACCGTTTAGATTGATCTCGGAGCGGTCGCCGGAACCGCCTTCACTCAACCACACCAATACTTTGCCCAACACCCGGATTTCATCGGCATTTTCTGGCGTGCGAGTGCGCAGCGCTTCCAGCCGGCGCGGACATAAGTAATTGGAGCGTCCCTTGAGTACCACAGCGCGCAAGTCGAGTCCAAGGGCATTCCGCAGGTCGGGAATATCTTTATTGATGAGTTGTTCCTGGAGGGTGATGGTATTGGTAGAAATCACAATGCGGGTATTGTTCTGCATCGACCACAATGCAGCCGGAACCAAATACGCAAAGGACTTACCCGTTCCGGTACCTGCCTCGACCATCAGATGGTAACCGTCTGAAAAAGCGCGGGTGACTGCACGCAGCATTTCCACTTGCTGCGAACGTTGCTCATAACCCTCGAAATAACGGGAAAAGGGTCCGCCGTACTCCAGCAGCGATGCCACCTCATCGACGTTGAGCGGAGTGAGCGTTTCGGGCGGGGTGAGTGGCGGTAATAATACTGCTGCCGTGGACGCGAAAAGCGCGCCGTAATCATGCTGCTGTACATGGCGTGCGCCAATCGGCTCGCGCGCCCTGGCGCGCATAATTTGGCCAAAGACCCAGCCGGCGTCCCAGTTCACCGACTCGCTGTCACGCACAATTTCAGCCAGCAGTTCGATCGGCATTTGAATTGCGCGTTCATACAGCTTCATATAAACGGCATGCGCCAGACGGGCGTCATCCAATGCCCGGTGCGAATTGGGGATCAGAATTCCCAGTATCTGACCGAGCGAACCGAGGTTATAGCGGCTGGCAGTTGGCATAAGCACGGCTGCCAGTTCGTAGGTGTCAATCGGTTCGGCCAATCCAAGGATTCCGCTTTTTCGCAAAAAACTCAGATCGAATTGCACATTATGCCCAACCACCGGAGAATCGCCCACAAAATCTGCCAATTCCTGAATGACAGCCTTGATGGGCGGGGCGTTGCGCACCATATCATTGCTGATGCCGGTTAACTGGGTAATCAGCGGCGGAATGACGCGGGCTGGATTTATGAGCGAGGTCCATTCTGCTTCAACACGATTGCCGGAAAAACGTACGGCAGCTATTTCGATTATGGCGTCTTTTTGGGGATCAAGGCCGGTGGTTTCAAGGTCGATTGCGACGAGCGAAGGCATGGAGGGATTATACCATCTGCCTCCTGCGCAGAATCTTCAGCCTGTGGATAGGGTAAAATTGATCCCTGGAGTGAACCCCGATGCCGATACCAACGATCGTTTTTGATGGCGGCGATACCTTAATTAAGGTTGACCCTGCCCAGACTGGCCCCATGATAGATTGGCCGGTGCTGGAAGCAGTGTCCGGGGTATCAGAAATGCTGGCAGCATTGAATGGGCGCTACCGGCTGGTGGTCGGGTCGAACGCCGGCGATTCAGACGGCGCGAAGGTCAAGTCTGCCCTGGCACGTCTGGGAATGGATCGGGCGTTTGCCGCTTATTTTACCCCGGCAGAATTAAACGGCGCGCGCAAACCGGACCTGGCGTTCTTCCTGGCGCTGGAACAAAAATTGGGCGTTCCGCGGTCGGAAATTGTTATGGTGGGGGATAGTTACACCTTCGATATTCTGGGTGCAACTGGCGCCGGGTGGCGTTCCGTGTGGTTCAACCCGCGCGACGAAGTTGTTCCGACGCTGGCGCCTGAGCACTCGATAGAGATTCGTTCCATGAAGGATCTGCCTGCGGTTCTAAATCACCTGGACTTGCCTTCCATTGCCGAATCACATACCTGGCTGGCGGGGCAGGGCGCCAGCGCCAACCTGCTGGTGCATGTTGACATGGTAGCTGCGCTTTCATACCAGATGGCTAACTGGCTGCGGCGGGCAGGTGAGAAGGTTGACCCGGTGCTGGCACATCGCGGCGGATTGCTGCACGACCTGGCAAAAATTACTGCGCGGCCGCTCAAAGCCAATCATGGTGCCTTTGCCGCGAAAATGCTGGCAGAGCGTGGCCAGCCAGAACTGGCGGAAATAGCGCGACGCCATATGTTGTTCAACCTGGTAGATACCTCGAACCCTCCCCGCAGCTGGGAAGAAAAGCTGGTGTACTTTGCTGACAAACTGGTCGAGAGCGGCCAGATTGTCCATTTCCACGACCGGCTGGCTGCATTGCGTGAACGCTACAGGATTGTTACCCCTGAGGAAGAAATGAATGTGCTGGTCGCGGCCCTGAGCGCACTGGAAAGCGAAATCTGCCGGCCGTTATCCTGGACCCCGGCTGAATTGTTGGAGCAACTCAAAACAGCCTATTTTGGCCGCCGCTAAGCAGTTGGTTATTGCCCGGCCAGGTTGTAATAGTTGTAAATCGACTGGGTGATGCTGGCAACCAATGCATTGGCTGGGTCGAACAACAATTGCTCCTGGTCGTACAGGTAAATGACAAAAATGAAATTGCCGCCGGGGGTATAGACGATGGCAGCGTCGCTGATGGTGTGGATCAAGCCATCCGCCGGGTCGGTCAGCCAGCCGTGCTTGTGCGCCACCTGCACGCCTTCGGGTACGCCGGCTTCGATCAATACAGCGATGCGGTTTTTGGTCAGATAACTGATCATCAAACGGCATTCTGACTGCGAAATCTGTCCGGGGAAAACGGCTGCGAAGGTCCCGCCGCCCGTTGACGCGCACTGGTACAGGTCATTGAGCAGCATGCCGGCTTCCACCGGGGTGGTCTGGTTGTAACGGTCAGGTTCAGCGGAGACGTCAGTGCGCGAGTTTGCCGGTGTATCATAATCTCGCAACAGGGCAGCGCCGGGGTAGAAAAAGCCGGCCATAAAGGTGCTCTCGTAACCCATTTTCTGCAAATCTTCGGTGACCGCTAATGGACCAAGGCGGTTGTCGATCACTTCTTCCATCAATCGGTCGGCAGGATCATTTTCGGACAGTTCGATCATCGATTCCATCAGGCTGGTGATGTTGGCGGGCGAAGGTTCGTCCAGACGCCGAAAGGTGGAGATCATGATCGGGATTTTCATGGTGCTGGCAGCGGTAAAGGCAATGCCAGGGGCAATAATTTCGCCGGCGTTCCAGGCAAAATTAATTTCCTGCCCGGTTTGGATATCCAACAGGTAAATTTCTGCCAGACCTTCAAATTCGTTGACCGAGAGCACTTGCTGCATCATTACCTGCAGATTAGGGAAGGAGGGCCGGGTCGGGTTTTGAATGGAGTAGGTCAGGTTGACCACTCGCCTTGTGGGGTTACGCATGGCGTCGGTGACCAGGATCACCGCGCGGTTGAGATCGAGCACCGTGCCGGGCTTTCCTGGTGAGAAGGACGAGCTGCCGGGTACAGGTTGGGCCGGTGACGGCGACTTATCGTAGCGAGTGGCGACTTCGTCTCGTAAGTATGCGCGCAGACGCTCGTCAGAGGTCTCAGCCCGGAGTGGAATTTCGGCTGGTTCAGGCAGTTGGTTCCACAAAAAGCCCCAGAAGGCGTTCCAGAAAGGCAATGAAATACGCTGCTGGTCAGCGGCTGCCAGCATGCTTTCCACATCCAGCTTAAAACCGGCCACAGATGGTTTGATCTGCACCACTGCGTCGCCGTAACGCATTTCGACGGGCATGCTGTAAGCCTGAATCAGGCGTTCTGCAGTCTGTTGGCGGTTTAAACCGGCTACGGGTACCCCGGCGATCACGGTCCCGGCGGGGTAGGCAGATCGCAGGCGGCTGTATTGAATCAGTTGGAAAACAACCAGTAATAATCCAAGAAAAAGCACACCAATGGAAATCCATCTCAGGATGGCTGTATCACCGCGTCTCAAAACGAACCTCCTTGCATGATTGCATGCGAATTGTACCAGATTAGCGTAATAGAAAGCTTGCAGGGGCGGCTCGCGAGCCGCCCCTGCTGATGTCGCCCCACCCGAAGGGTGCTCTGTGAGTGTGGGCCGCCGGCGGGAAAGGTGCGTTCGCCCCATTTCATTCGAGATGACTGCAATTTGTTCCCAAAGCACAACCGATTACTCAGGGCGAACAGCATCCTTATACGCGTCCCATCGGATTTACCATGACAATCAAGGTAATGTGCAGGCGTAGATCGGATATACTATGAATTATGCAGGTCGACCGCAGCGAAGTGCTGGATATCCTCCGACAATGCCATATTTTTCACCGTCTGACCGACGAGCAACTTGAATCGGTAACAGACCGGGTCGAGGCATTTTTATATGAGGAAAAGCAGGCCATCTTCAACCAGGGCAGCGCTCCGGACGGCTTTTTCTTCGTTGTCAGCGGGCGAGTGCGGCTGGAAAGAACCCAGAAAAAAACAGTAGATTACGCGGTTCTCGAATCGCGAGACTATTTTGGCGAAGAAGCCCTGGCCGAAAAACCAGTACGGCGTCGCACGACGGCCACCGCTCTCTCGGAAGTAATTGTGCTGCGGCTCACGCCGGATGTATTGTCTGCTCTACGCCATGAATTCCCCGAAATCACGCTGCCGATACGGGTGGTATTAAACAGTTATCTGCTGTCCATGAATCTCAAGATGGACTGGCGCGCCCCGCGCGAGGTGGTCCATTTTATTGCCCGGCGGCATTGGCTGTTTTTGATCCTGAAACTGCTGCCTGCCATGGCAATTGGAACGCTGTTCACTGCCGTGCTGGTTTACCTGGCGATCGTCGTTCTACCCGACTCTTCACTGCCTGTAATTCTGCTTGGCTTGACCTTGTTTGGATTGCTGATCTGGCTGGGTTGGCTGGCGTTGGATTGGGCCAACGATTATGCCGTGATCACGAACCGGCGGGTGGTCAAGCTGGAGAAGGTACTGCTCGTTTATGAAAGCCGCCAGGAGGTGCCGTTGGATGCGGTACTGGCAGATGATCTCAAAACCGACCAGATCGGACGGCTGGTGGATTTCGGTAATATTCTGGTGCGCACCTACACCGGGGTGATTGTGCTCAACCGGCTGGCGCATCCACAGCAAGTGATCAACCTGATCAACGAAATGCGCGGGCGGAAGAAGTTCCACCGCCGCACCGAGCAACTGGATCAAATCGACCGCACCATCCGCGAGCGCATCGAACACCTGCCCGGTGACAAGGGGATGTCAACGCCGGTAGATGTACCGGTGCATGTCAAAGCCGGAGTGCTGCAGGAATGGATGTCTCAACTTTTTCTGTTGCGCCTGGAAGAAGACGGCAACATCATCTATCGCACACACTGGTTTTTGCTGCTCAAAAGGACCAGCCTGCCGCTATTTTTATCCTTCATCCTGCTCGTCGGCGTGTTCCTCATCTGGCTGAATATCATTCCTTTCGGTGCATCGACGGGTACGCTGCTGTTTTTGATCCTTGGCCCGGCGTTGTTCCTGTGGCTGTTGTACCAATATGTTGACTGGCGCAATGACCGCTATATTATTACTCCGGAACTGATAATGGATGTTTTCAAGAAGCCGCTGGGTACCGAGGAGAAAAAATCGGCCCCGTTGCGCAACATCCTCAGCATCGATTATGAACGAAAAAACCTGATCGCCCTGATCTTCAATTTTGGCACCGTTTATATTCGCGTCGGTGAATCCACATTCACTTTTGATAATGTGGTCAACCCGGCTGAGGTGCAGCGCGAGCTGTTCCAGAGTTTTATGGAGCTCAAGCAGCGTGACGAAGCCAGACTGGAGCAGGAACGCCACGAGCAAATGGCGGATTGGATCGAGCGTTACCACAACTATATTGGAGGAGCGACTACCGAGAATCCGTTGGACGAGATTCCAGGGGAAGAAGACGCGGTTGAGGATGATCAGCCTGAAGGGCCGGAACAGGCATCCTGACGGTTTACGCGGTATAATTTGGGGATTATTGCGGTAAATTGGTAAAAAATTAAAGGCAGGATGGAATGGCGTTACGAGAAATTGTCACAGTGCCGAACGACGTGCTGCGGCGAAAGGCCCGCAAGATCACCGAGTTCGATAAGGAATTGCAGAAAACGATCGACGATATGATCGAAACCATGCGCGAAGCCCCCGGAGTCGGGTTGGCAGCGCCGCAAGTAGGACTGTCGGAACGTCTGGTGGTTGTCGAATATGAAGAGGACGACGAGAAAGAGGACAGCCCCAAAAAGTTGTATGTGGTGGTCAACCCGGAAGTCATCAGCACCTCTGAGGAAACGGAAATGGGGATCGAGGGGTGCCTGTCCATCCCTGGACTGGTCGGTGAAGTGGAACGCAGCCTTGAAATCGTGGTGCGCGGGCAAAATCGCCGCGGCCAGCCGGTAAAAATCAAGGCAAATGGTTGGCTGGCGCGCATTTTCCAGCATGAAATCGACCATCTGGATGGCATCCTTTACACCGACCGGGCTACCAAGGTCTGGAAGCCCGCTCCTGAAGAAGAAAACATAGCCGCTGATTAGGTTAAGCTCCCAGATTCAGCCCGTATGTACCTTACGCAACTCTCTCTGACCAATTTTAGAGCTTTCACCCGCCTGGACATGGAAGTGCCCCGGCGGATTCTTTTATTGGTCGGGGATAACGCCCAGGGCAAAACCACCCTGCTGGAAGCGGTTTATTTTCTGGCGACTTTCACCTCATTCCATGCAGCCAATGATCGACAACTCATCCAATTCACCAACAAGGATGAACCGCTGACAGTGGCCCGGTTGGTGGCGCAGTTCCAGCGCGGCGGTGATGAGCACCGCATGGAGGTCCGTCTAATTCGTGAAGCCAATGGCGGCAACGGTGGGCGGTTGCGTAAAGAAATCCTGGTCGATGGGGTCAAACGCAGCATGCAGGAAGCTCTTGGACAGTTCAATGCGGTCATATTCCTGCCGCAAATGACCCGGGTCATCGAAGGTGGGCCGGAAGAGCGCCGCCGGTATCTCAATCTGGCGCTGGCGCAGGTGATGCCGGGTTATGCCCAGGCTTTGAGCGAATACGCCCAGGCTTTGAGCCAGCGCAATGCGCTGCTCAAACAACTTGGCGAACGCGGCGGGGACTCCAGCCAACTGACCTATTGGGATAAGTTGCTCACAAGTAGAGGTGCAGTGTTAATCCAGGCACGGATTGCCGCCATCCAGGAGTTGGAGCGCCTGGTCATGCGTTACCACGACTTGTTGACCGGCAGTACCGAGGTATTGCGCCTGCATTACCGTCCAGCCTATGATCCGCTTGCTCCGGCCAATGGGCAGGTTCAACTGCCCGTCGAGTTGGGGGCCGACCGCACCGGATTTACGCTGGAACAAATCCAGGAAGGATTCACCCGGCGTTTGCAGTCGTTGCGCCGGGAGGAGATTGCCCGCGGCATCACCACGATTGGGCCGCACCGCGACGAGTTGCGCTTTTTGGGTAACGGCATTGATCTGGGGGACTACGGCTCGCGCGGCCAGGTGCGCAGCAGCCTGCTGGCGCTCAAGCTGGCCGAAGTGGATTGGATGCGTGAAAAGACCGGACATTGGCCGGTGCTGCTATTGGATGAGACCCTGGCAGAATTAGACAACAGCCGCAGGACCCAGTTGCTTTCGGCTTTGCAGGAAAGTGAGCAGGCGCTGTTGACCACCACCGACTTGAATTTGTTCGACCCCGACTTCGTCGCCCGCAGCAACGTCTGGCAGGTGCGCGCTGGTTTTGCTGCACCGGCTTAGCTGATCGGCCGTTTGGCTGGCAGGCCAACTCGCCGGGGGTAACCGGGTGGCGTGGCGCTAACTTTGTCCACCACGACCAGAAAGCGTTCCTCGGTGACGCCCGGCAGCAGCACCGGAATGAGCTGCTTGATCCGCCCGCCCAGCACGTGAATAGCCCGGTCGGCTTTATGCGCTTCGGCAGGACCTGTCTCGCCTTTTTGCGCCAGCATTCCGCCGCCTATCCGCACCAACGGCAGCAAATATTCAGCCAGCACCGGCAGGTTAGCCACCGCCCGGGCAACCGCCCAGTCATATTTTTCGCGGTGCTCACGGGCCAGACCCAATTCTTCGGCGCGTGCCTGCAGGCAGGTAACATTCTCCAACCCGAGGATATCCACCATATGCCGGCAAAATTCCAGCTTTTTCCCGACCGATTCGACCAGAGTCAATTGCAGGCGCGGCATGATGATTTTGAGGGGAATGCCCGGGAAACCGGCGCCGGTGCCAATGTCGATCAAGCGTTCAGGGGATCGATCGCGCCAGGCTAACATACAGGTGAGTGAGTCGAGGAAGTGCTTATTTCGGATTCCTTCCCCATCCCGAATGGCAGTCAAATTAATATTTTTATTCCACTCGAGCAGGACCTCCTCGTATTTTTTGAAGGCAGCGAGTTGCCGCGATGTCAGTTGAATCCCAACCAGGGAGCGAAGGTCTTGTGCCAGTTTTTCCATATCGATATAATTTGCGTGTCTGATTTTAGAATTAAGAAAGACTATACCGCATTATTGCGGATTTATCGCGGATTTTCGTATTCAGCTTGACAAGTTGACCCGTTTGCTTTACATTTATTTTCATCCCTATTCCATGCTTCAAAAAGCATATACAGGAGGTGGTAAGAGTAAGAAAACGCCCCTTTTTCATTGCATACAAATCGCCAAACATTTTCTTTTAGGAGGAGAAATGAAATACCGATGGGTTTATGCGCTATTCGCGCTGTTTGTAGTTGCCAGCATGGTCATCGCTGGTTGTCAACCGGCCCCCGTGGCCACGGAAGCACCGGCTGCCCAGCCGACGGCTGAAGTTGTTGTTCCCCCGGCCGAGCCCACCACAGTACCAGCAGTTGAGACTCCTGCCGGCCGCAACAATTACGTCGAAATGAAGGTCGAAGCTCCCGATTGCGAGTATGGCGGCGAGTTCAAATCAATCGAGACGGTCGACGAATTTACTGTTAAATTCACGCTGTGCTATCCCGATGCGGATTTCCCCTCGAAGGTAGCTTTCTCGGTCTTTTCGATTGCCGACAAGGAATATCTGGATGCCAACTCGGGTGATTCGGTCAAAATGAGCGAAGCCCCCAACGGCACCGGCCCTTACAAACTGAAGGAATGGGTACGCGGCGACCGTGTCATTTATGAAGCCAACCCCAATTACTGGGGCACCGCTGCTGCCATCCCCAATCTGGTCTTCCGCTGGTCGGAACAGTCGGCTCAGCGCTTACTCGAGCTGCAATCCGGACAGGTTGACGGTATCGATAACCCCGCTCCGGAAGATTTCGCCACCATTGAAGGCGACGCGAACCTGGCGCTCTATCCCCGCCCGGCGCTGAACATCTTCTACATTGGCTTCAACCACAATGTCGCCCCCTTCGATGATGTCAAAGTTCGCCAGGCCATTGCCTACGCAATCGACCGCCAGCGCATCGTTGACCAGTACTACCCCGAAGGCTCGCAGGTTGCCAAAGTATTCGTTCCCCCGGCCCTCAAGCCTGGCTACAGCGATGCAGTCGATTGGTATCCTTATGATCCTGAAATGGCTAAGACGCTGTTGAAGGAAGCCGGCCAAGAAAACCTGGAAATTACGCTCTCTCTCCGCAATGTTGTTCGCGGATACTTGCCCACTCCCGATAAAGTAGCTCAGGAAATCCAGGCCCAGTTAGCCGAAGTAGGCATCACGGTGAATATCAATGTAATGGAATCCACCGCCTTCATCGACGCTACTGCTGCCGGTACCGAAGGTTTCTACCTGTTAGGATGGGGTGCTGACTACCCTGGCGCCACTAACTTCTATGACTACCACTTCGCCGCGGATACCAACCTGCAATTTGGTGATTTGTATCCTGACCTGGTCGAAGAGATCCGCGCCGCCGGTAAGATTTCTGATCCAGCCGCCCGCCAGGTGCATTACGACAAAGTCAATCAACTGCTGAAAGACTACGTGGTCATGATTCCGGTCGCCCACGGCGCTTCTGCTACCGCCTTCAAAGCCAGTATCGGCGGCGCTCACGCCAGCCCGCTCAGCAACGAGGTCATGGGTGTGCTCACCTCCGACTCTGACCAGTTCGTCTGGATGCAGTCCGGTGAACCTGCCACCCTGTGGTGCATCGATGAAACCGACGGCGAGACCCTGCGCGCTTGCGAGCAGATCTTTGAGGCGCTGCTGTCCTTCAAGGTCGGCAGCACCGAGGTCGAACCCGGCCTGGCCGAGAGCTATGTCGCCAATGATGACGCCACTGAATGGACCTTCACCCTGCGTCAGGGCGTTCAATTCCATGACGGTGCTCTGCTGGATGCCAGCGATGTGGTTGCTTCCTATGCAGCCGTTTGGGATGCTGCCAGCCCCAACCATGTTGGCCGTACCGGTAACTTTGAGTACTTCACCGCGTTCTTCAACAAGTTCTTGAACGCGACCGAGTAAATTCACAACTATATAAAATTTGGGGGGTGTTTTTAGCGGTATGCGACAAAACACCCCTCAACAGTTTTATGGCATAATAAGGGAACAGGCTGGTTGCCCGTCGGCTGGCCTGTTCCTGTTTTACAAAAATTTTGGTGTAAGCAGCGCATGAACTTGTGGGCATGCGACCTGTTTTGAATCACTCTGAAACTCGTCCAGCAAAGGATTTAAGAGATCATGCTGCGTTTTATGGCCCGCCGGTTGGTCTTGTTATTACCCGTAGCCATTGGCATTCTACTGGTTACCTTTTTGATTGTGCGCTTAATCCCGGGCGACCCATGTGTGGCCATGTTGGGAGAGCGCGCAACCGAGGCGAAGTGTGAAGAATTTAAAGAGCGTTACGGCTTGAACGATAATGTTTTTGTTCAATTCGTACGCTATATTGGCAATATGGCGCAGGGGGATTTTGGCGAATCGATCCGCTTTAGCCGTCCAGTATCCGATATCATTGCGGAACGTTTACCAATGACCATCGAACTGACCCTGTTTGCCATGTTGTTCTCGACGACGGTGGGGATTTTTCTAGGTATTATTTCAGCCTTAAAGCCGAATAGTTTGACCGACACTTTGACCATGATTGTGGCCAATGTTGGCGTATCCATGCCGGTTTTCTGGCTTGGTTTGATGCTGGCGTACTTTTTTGCGCTGGTGATGAAGGATACGCCGTTTTTTATTCCACCATCCGGCCGTTTGGGCGCCAGCGTGACGCTGGTTAATCTGGCAAAAGAGTGGGGACTGACCGAGTTGACCGGTGTCTCCAAGTTTGCGGTCTATTTTCTTTCCAATTCAGCCATTGCCAACAGCATCATCACCGGTAACTGGGCGACGTTAAAGGATGCACTCTGGCATTTAATCCTGCCTTCCGTGGCTGTCGGTACCATCCCGTTGGCGATTATCGCGCGCATGACGCGCTCCACGCTGGTGGAGGTGATGCAGCAAGACTACGTCCGCACTGCGCGCGCCAAAGGGGTGAACGAACGGAAAGTAGTATCCCGGCATGCGATGCGCAATGTGATGATTCCGGTTATTACGATCATCGGGATCGAAACGGGCGCACTGCTTTCAGGAGCCGTGTTGACCGAGACCGTGTTTGCGCTGCCCGGTGTGGGCACCATGCTGGTTCAATCCATTCTCTCACGTGATTACCCGGTAGTGCAGGGGTTTACCCTGATTATTGCCATCATTTTCGTGTTGATCAATTTACTCGTCGATGTATCTTATGCGTATCTCGATCCTCGTGTACGGTTGGAGTAACAGGTAGAACATCATGACCTCAAACGTAGCCATTCTGGATGTCTCCAATATAAAATACACCTCACCCGGACGTGAAGCGCTGCGCCGGTTATTCCATCACCGGTCTGCGATTCTCGGGATGATCATTTTAGGGTTTTTGTTAATCCTGGCCATATTCGCAAAACAAATCGCTCCCTATGATCCGATCCAGTTGTTGAGGGATGTCGATCGGCGCGAGCCGCCTTGCATTCACCTGCTTGGCTGCGCGGCAGACCAGCCGCAGCACCTTTTCGGCATCGACGGGAACAGCCGCGACTTGCTTTCGCGGGTCATTTATGGATCGCGGCTTTCCCTGCAAGTCGGGTTGTCAACCGTCAGTTTTGCCATTTTGATTGGCGGCGTCATCGGCGCCATTGCCGGGTTTGTCGGCGGTTGGCTCGATGATGTGCTCATGCGCATCATGGACGTTTTGATGGCCTTTCCGAGCCTGCTGCTGGCTATCGCCATCGTCAGCTTCCTGGGCACCGGCTTGATCAATGCGCTGCTGGCCATTGGTATTGTCTCGATTCCGAGATTCGCGCGCCTGGTACGCTCGACGGTGATTTCGGTCAAGGAATTGGAGTATGTGGTCGCTGCCCGCTCGATTGGGGCCAATCAGGGACGCATCTTGTTTGGGCATATCATTCCCAATTCACTAACGCCATTGATCGTCCAGGCGACGCTTGGCATCGCGACTGCCATTCTGGATGCCGCGGCGCTGTCCTTCCTTGGGCTTGGCGCTGAACCGCCGCGCCCGGAATGGGGCTTGATGCTGGGCGAAGAACGCAATAGCATTTTCAATGCGCCGCATCTGGTATTCTTCCCGGGGGTTGCCATCATGCTGACCGTGCTGGGCTTCAATCTGTTGGGTGACGGCCTGCGGGATGCGCTCGACCCGCGTCTGCGCGGCACAGCGGCCGGCTAATCACGTTTCCCTGTGTCAAGTGTCAGGTGTCAGGTGAATAAGCCTGCCAGCATGGGGAACAATGGGTTAATAATTCCTCTCCCTCTCAAGGGAGGGAGAGGCTAGGTGAGGAAGGTCGATACCTTCCTCCAATTTTCTTCTGTAATAAGTTATGCACCGCTTTTTTCTGCCTCCCGTCGCTATTCAAACTGATTCTGTCCTATTCCCGCTTGAAACCGCGCACCAGATCCTGCGTGTGCTGAGGCTGCGGGTTGGCGACACCGTGATTGTGCTTGACAACCTTGGTGGACAGTATCGGGTCGAGTTGACGCTGGTCAGCAACGAACAAGTCCGCGGGCGGGTTATAGACAAAACTTTGGCAGAGGGCGAACCGCCGGTTTATTTGAGCATGTATCTGTGCCTGACGCAGCGCGAGAAGTTCGAATGGATGCTGCAAAAATGCACCGAGGTGGGCGCGGCTGAGTTCACTCCGATTTTATCCAGCCGGTCGCTGGTGCAGGATAAACGCGCCTACGAAAACAAGCACTCTCGCTGGGAACGCATCATCCAGGAAGCTGCCGAGCAGAGTGGACGCGGAAAGGTCCCCAGGTTGAACCCATCGTTGGATTACGCGGCCGCTGTGGAATCCGCCAGGGCAAAAAATGGCATTTGTCTGGTGGCCTGGGAGGAGGAGACCACCTTGCGGCTGCCTGACGCTTTACAGGGCGTGCCCTCAGGCGCAAACCTGACGCTGCTGATCGGCCCGGAGGGGGGATTAAGCGCCGAGGAAGTCGATCAGGCAGTTCGAATTGGTTGGAAAGCCGTCAGTCTTGGGCCGCGCATCCTGCGCATGGAAACAGCCGCAATCGTTTCGGCCGCTTTGGTGATCGACTGGTTTGAAACTCGCGCCGGTTAGACCAATCGACGCGGCAGAAGATTCTTGATTTTCCCGGCTTGCAGCCGTCCGCGCCCCAGGCCGCGTTCATCCGCGTCGAACAGCACAACTACCCCGTTTTGCCTTCCATCGGGTGGCGCAAAGTCGAGGTCCTCTCCGCGCAGCCAGGAGGCTAAAAGGTCGTGGGGGATCACTACCCTGCCGGAAGTAAAGCTGCTGCCAAAGCGTGCCACCCAATCATGCGCAGGGGACAAGCCGTCCGGAGTTTCCTCCGCCAGTTTTAGCCCCAACAGGTGGCAGGGCAGGCCGCCAAAATGCTGCAAGTAAGCGCTGGGAACCGCGAAAATACCCGCCGCACTTTTCCACATCTCCAGGTTATACGTTTCCAGGATGGGTTCAAGAGCGTAACCAAATTGGTCGCGAAAAAAGGCAAACAGGTCGTGCCTGGCAGCTCCGGTTAACGGCTTTTGACCAACCAGTGACAGCAGTCGGTTGGGCGGGTCTTCTTGCGGAAAATCGACCGGGCTGACCTTGCGAATCAGCGCTGCGAAAAAGCCGGAAGTGTGGAAGCGGTGCGGCCATAGACGCGCCGCGCGAGTGATCTGGGGGTCAAAATTCCGGCCGTAGGCTTCGGCCAGCGCCGGCGCTGGCGATGGCAGGCGTGACTCCAGGCCTTCGATCGTGATAGAGGATGAGTAGCGGTGTAAAATCTCGTCCAGGACGGCTTCATCCTCTTCGGGCGCAAGCGTGCAGGTGGAATAAACCACCTGACCGCCCGGTTTGAGGGCAGCGATGGCCGCTGCCAGCAGTGAGGCCTGCCGCCGCGCCAGTGTGACCTGTTCGCGGCTGGTAATCGGCCGCATGGGATGCGAATCGGTGGAACGCAGCCCCTGCATGGAGCACGGGGCATCCAGCAGGATGCGGTCAAAAGTCTCGGGGTACCAGCGCCCAAATTTTTCCCCGGGAAAGCGCGTCACGGCAACGTTAGCTGCTCCCCAGGTTTGCAATACCAGCCGCAATGCGGTAATCCGGTCGGTGGAGGAGTCGTTGGCAATCACCAGCCCGCGGTCGATCAGGCGGCCGGTCAGATGGGTGGTTTTCCCACCTGGCGAGGCAGCAAGGTCCAACACAAGCGGCCGGTCGAGCGAGTCGAGTTCGAACAACTCCACCGGCAGCATCGAGGCGGCGTCCTGCATGTAATAGTGCCCCATGCGGTGTTCGAGGGTCATCGAGACCGGGGTTTGCATGGCAGTCACGCGCCACCCCGTGGGACAGAAGGAAACCGGTTCGAGCTGCCAGCCGTAGCGCTGTGCCCATTCCTGCTCCGCGCCAGGTTTGGCTTTGAGCGGGTTGCTGCGGAAGGCCAGCGGCAGGGGTTGGGTCAGCTCTTCAAGCATTGCCTGATAATCCGGCGAGGCGAGCAGCGGTTTAAAACGCTCCAATGCCGCATTCTGGGCGGCTCCCGGCAATATGGATTGAGGATTATGTTTTTTCTTGCGGCTCATGTTTTACGAATACAGAACACCAGTTCGTTCCCGATCAATAGCTCCTGTACTGGCCAATCCAGCCCGATCAGGATGGAATCCATCAAACTGCGCTGGCGGTCGATCATCGAATGATGCCCGCTCAGATCAGCAGCAGGCAATGATACCAGCAACCAGCGCACATTCAAGGCTTCGAAAAAGGGTCGGTTGCAGCCTTTTTGGCGCTGCTCAAAACGGTGGGCTTCTTTGAAGAACAGAGCGACGTCTGCCTGTACTTTTGGCGGGCTGACCAACACGTCCTGGACGACTGCCAGCGGTTCGCGCCCGAGTAGTTTGAAAAAATGGTTGATCAGCTCGATCCGCGGTGTGTGCAAATCGTAGGCATGATATCGCGTCTCCAAAGGCAATCCCATCCACGGCAAGCCAAAGGGATGCAGGCCGCAGGCCAGGTCCAGGATGCTGCCCGGTACGCCGGTGACCGACCATAACTGTTGATAGAAACTATCCAGCATGGAAATGCGCTCGCGGGTGGAGGCGTGGGCTGCCAAGATATCATTGCAGGTTGCCTTGATATTTTTCTCGTCACGACTGTGGATTGCCTCATCGAGCATGAAGGCCGCTGCCTGATAATCCGGATCGCCCAGATAAGGCGCGACGATATTATGCAGTTTTTCACGCACCGCCTGCAGCGCAGCATTTCCACTGCGCCCTTTGGTCAACTCCTGTTCTAATAAATCACGCAATGTCTCCTGTGGGAGGTCAAGGCTGCGGTACTTGCGCGAAGCTTGAATATCCGTACTTAGCCGCGCGAGCAGCAGTTCGATGTTCTCTGGCTCAGTCATCCCGATAAACAGATCCTTTAAACCTGGCACAAACAGCCGCCCGGATGCAGCCAGGAGGTTACGTTGCTGTCATTTTACTTGAACTTATTTTACCGCTGTACGGAGCAGAAGATGAAAAACCCGGGGGTGCATGCATGCGGGTGTGGACATGCGCTGCATGGGTATCGAGGGCGCAGCGCCGCTACGCCTTAAAGATTGGTTCGATCCTCATCTCTCTTGCTATTCCTCTATCGTAAAGATCGACCCGGCGCTGCGACCTTCCACCTCCGGAAAATAATAAGCGTATGCCCGCGCCGGCAGCACGCGAAACTCACCGGCCTGCAGCGGTTGCAGCTTGTAGGTCAGGGTATAAGTCCCAGCCGGCAGGTAACTGGCAACCCACTGAATACTTTGGCTTGTAATGGCCGGTTGGCCAAACCACCACCAGCCCCAGCCGTCTGCGAAGGGATCGAGTGCATCGACCTCGGGAACCGGCGGCTGCTCCGGCATCCAGGCTGCGGTGTTCAGGCGTAAATTGATAATCTCTGCGCCTGCCGGGATGGCATCTTCTACAACCACATAGTACAGATCGGTTGGGGCGGTAATCGTTATTCGTCCGATCACCACCGGGTTGGATGCTTTAAGATTGACTCCAACGACCGCCGGGCAATCCTGCACAGCACAATCTGCACCAGCCAGAATATACTCGCGGCTGATTGCCAATCCACGCTCCAAAGGCTGCACCTGCTCGACTGGTTGCCCGACCTCGAGATACGCCCTGTAATACAACCGTCCGGCGCCTTCCGAGTGAACAAAACGCAGCGCATTTCCTGTATCGACGCTCAAATCACTGAGCGGGGCGCTGGCACGCACCACGCTCCAGTTTTCACCGCCTGCACTGCCAGAAGCGAGTGGATCGCCGTTCAATGTGGCTGAAAAGTCAAAACTGCCTTCTAACTCGTTGGTCGCATGCAGGAAGCGGGTCAATGCCAGCATCACCCAGGCAGAATCGTAACTGGATGCCCAGCCGCCAGATGTCTGCCGGTGCGAAATCAGGTAGCGCACGGCATCCGCCAGCAGCGGTGAAGCCGGATCCCTTTCAGCCAGGGCAAACACTACCACGGCAGTAGTGAAATTGGGGGTAGAAAAGTTCTGCCAGGCAGCTTCGGTATCCTGCCAGTTTACGCCGGTAGCTGAGCGGATCGCCGTGCCTGATAAATCCGAGAAGATGGTTTTTGCTCCCTCCAGGCCACGGCTCTCGAACGTCAAAGCCAGCAAAGCCTTCGCCCACGGGCTGAGCCGTTCACGTTGCTCGTATAACGCCGCCGACTCCCCCTCTTTATAACCAGAGCGATCCAACGCATATAAAACCAACGCCAGGCGGTCCAATTCCCAGTCCTCGAGCGCATCCCGGGCCGGGTAAAGGTCAGCGGCAATATTATTTCGGGTGGTTTCCTTCAGTCCGGATGGCAGCTTAAAGCCGGCTTCATCCGCCAGAACCAGCGAAAGCAAGGCGTAACTGGAAAGATACAGATCGCTTTGGCTGCCTTTAGCCCAGCCAAACCCGCCATCGCTGTTTTGCAGGCGCGGCAGCCGGTCCAGATCCTGCCGTACGGCTTGTTGGAGACGTTCTATTAGATCGGGCGCCCCAGCCCCACCCACTTTAGCCAGGTCGTAGGTGGCCAGGTTTGCCAGTAGATGGGAGATTACCGGCTCCGTTAGATCAAGCGGGTAACTTTCCAGGGCTTCCAATCCACTCAAGACTGCACCAGCCAGAGTGCTGCTCATTTCAATGTGCAGCTCACCGCCGGTCGGTTCATATGAGCGCGGCAGGCTGACTACTTCCAGATTCTCCCCTGTTTCAGGCATCAACCCGCTGGTGGCAAAGGTTTGCGGCGAGATGTAATGCAAAATGGGCAATGAGCCGAATTGCGGCGTAGCGGAATCTTGCAAAGCGCCGCTGCGAGCGGAGAAAATCAGCTCAGCCGTGCCGGCGTCCTGAGCGTGCACCCACCAGTTGACCCGCTGCCGCCCGCCAGGTTCTACCAGAACGACTTTTGATGCCTCCGCTGCATCTTCCAGGGTGGCCCCGGTAGCTTGCAGGTCTACGGTCACGTCCAGCGACTGGGAGGTATTATTATTGACCACCGCTCCTAGCCGCACCCGGTCACCGACAACCAGGAAACGCGGGGTTACCGGTCGAATGATCAAATCCTTGGTCACCACAAGTTCAGTAACCGCCTCGCCTACCCGTGTGTCGCGCGTCAAACCGCGCACCGTAGCCACCCAGGTTGTCAAATTATCCGGCAGCGGAAATTCGATCATTGCCCGGCCGTTTGCATCCGTTTCGAAGGCACCGCTCCAGTACGCAGTGTCCTGAAAATCCCGGCGGAGGTCTGCCACTTGAGCCTGATCGCCCCCACCACCTCCACCCAATCCGGGTTGAATCGTTACAAATCGCCCGGTGTAGGCTGCCAGGGCGGTGCTGGTCAGAACACCCAACGGTTGCTGTCCATAAAAGGCCGAAATGATATCGGGCGCGTTGGGATCTGCCAGTGCAAATATGGCTTTATCCACCACAGCGATCGAGAATTCACCCTGCACCGGGTTGCCAGTTGAATCGGTGACCTGAACATCGAAGCGAGCGGTTTGGCCAGGCTCCAATGTCTCTTCTCGGGCTGCCAGATGAACATCCAGCAACAGCGCCTCTGTATCTACTTCCATTTCCAGGATGCCCATCCGAAAATCGGGCTTACCCGCATCCGTTTGACCCAGCACCAGCGCCGAGAAAAACACGTTCGGCGCGTCCTCCGGAAGAATGTCCAGTGCAAAAGTCGTGCTTGACCCCTGAATGCCCACCACCTGCGACCTTAACACGCCGCGCCGCTCGACAGTCACCAGCGCAACAGCGCCCTGCGCGAAGGGATTGGGGATAAAGATCTCAGCGGTATCGCCTGCCTGATAAGATTGCTGGCTACTCTGCAAACGGATATGTTGGTCCGGCAGGTTTGGCCACGGCACGCTGCCCGTTCCACCGGCCCAGATCATTACCTGTGTAAGCGCCCGGCCACCGCTCACATCCAGCCGGTAAGCCCCTGGAGCATCCACCGTAAATTCGATACGCGCCTGTCCATTGGCATCCGTGACCAGATTGACGCTGCCAACCTCAGTCAATTCTTCCTTGAAGGTTGTTTCACCAGTCTGGACATTGCTCCAATCCTGCACCCATTCCACGCGTTGGAAGACGGCGCTCAGCTTTTTGTCACCGACCGGCGCAGCCTGCCAATCGCTGGTCTGGATGCTAAAACCGATCGTCTCACCTGCCTGTGCCAGCCAGGCTTCAGGCCGGATGCCGATATAGAAGTCGTCCGGATGAACACGCACAGAACCGCGCCTTGAGACCGTTTGCCCGCTTTCATCCACCAGCTCAGCTTGCAGGATGAGCGTGTGGGGGGCAGCCGGATCAATCCATTCCGCAAGCTCAGTCGGGCTAAATGTCACCTGCAATGCGCCGTCCGAACCAGTTTGGCCCTCACCACCGGTCAAATAGCTGCCCATGAAAAATTCCGGGTTGCCGTACCAGAAAGGATTTAACCAACCGGTATCCACCAGCCCGGTCGAAAATCCCCCTGGGATCAGGAAATAATCATCTTGGACATACAAGGACCAACGCACCAGCACATCGCTGGCGGCACCGCCAAAGTAATAACTGGCATTCACTGACGCTTCGAGTGCTTCACCGCTGCGAAAATCAGTTTTGGCGAAGTCAACCTGTACATCGATCTCAGGTTTGCGATACTCGGCCACCTGGAGGTTAAGCCAGGCATCATGATCCTTCAAGTAAATTGTGTAAGTTCCTGGAATGGCGTCTTCCGGCAGGGTAAATTCGCCGCTGACCGTTCCATAAGGCGAAATGTCCAGGGTAATTTCGTAGATCAAAGCAGATTGGCCGGTTACGGAATCATACCCACCCAACAGTTTGAACCCGGCTTTTTCCATCGCAACCGGAGCGTAGCGGGCATCGCCAGGGGTGCGCAGCACGCCGCGGAAGTAAATCGTTTGGCCTGGTTGATAAATGGGGCGATCCGAGTATAGATAAGCTTGCAAGTCCGGTTGAATGAACTGACTGGTAACACCCATTTGCCACGGCGAGATACCGCTGGTCCAATTTGAAATTCCGATGCCAAAGTTCGCGGTTTCCGGGTCACCGGCAACCACGACTATTCCCGGATATATTTCGCGATCTTTGGGAATAGCGATGCGGATGATGCCGTCGGCGTCCGTGGTACCGCTGCCAACCGCTTTGTCGCGAAACGTAAATACTTCAACCGGGATGTTCGCGGCAGGCTGGGCTGTGCGAAGGTCGGTTACCCAGACGAATGCTTCTTCCAGTGATTCTTTGATGGTCACCTGCAGCGGGCTTACTACCAGCGAGAATCTCTGATCGGTGGAATAGCGAGTGGTGATTTCCGGTGAACCAACCTGATAAAGGTACAGACCGCTTTCGAGCGCTCCATCTCCGGGCACGAGATCGATCTCGATCCCCTGTGTGGTATTGGGTGGTAGGGTTAGCGCCTGGTCCCACTGCTCAATGGACGAAAATGCTTCCACATCCAGCGTAAGGTAATAGGCATCCAGAAACTGCTGCTTGTTGAGTGACACGCGTGAAAGGTTTATGCGGCCCAGGTTGACCGCGTATCCTGGCAAAATAGTCTCGCCGGGTAAAATGAAAAGCACCTGGCTTCCAGAGAGCAGGATGGGAATTTGCAACGCCGGTTCCGTATTGGCCACCCGAAAATTGGCGGTGTAAGGGTGGCCCAACATACCACCCCAGCGGTCAAGCAAGTCTTTACCCAGCGTTAGGTGGTAACTCGTGGCTTCGATGAACGAGCCGGACAGATACAGCGTTTTACGGTCGCCCGAGGGCATGATCCGCAAATTACCGGGGGCAGGTTCCAGTTCCACCAACCGGGGCAAATTTTGACCTTCGGCCAGAGGAGCGTTGAAATTAACCATAATCGTCCCCAAACCGGTATACACTGTCAACGATTCACCCTGCGCCGGTTCGGTGGATTGGACTGAGAAGTCACCGACCGATTGGTACTCGATTTGGGTCGATATCAGCAATTCTGTCCCACCCCGCGACCGGGCGCGGTTGGAAAGTTGCAGTTGATAACTGTTACCCCGTTTCAACAATTGGGCAGGAGAAAATGTAACGATGGTGTCGCGTTCAGTCCAGGCAAAAGTTCCGGAAATCACGCTTCCAACTGCATCGCGCAGCGAGAAATTCGACTCCACGCTGGCCGTATCCATCGGCTGGTTGAAGGTCAGCGTAAAACTTTCATCCAGCAGGAGTATCTTCGAAGTCAGCGGCGCCACAACCAACAGCGCCGGGGAGGCAGTCGTAAATTCCCAATCCAGCGCGTCGCTGTCATCCAGTGCCGCGCCGGAGAGGCTGGTCAGATCGGGATTCAAATGTACGCGGTACTGAACGCCGCCGCCGAGCGCAGGGTCAGCCTCGAAAATATACGTGCTGGTGTTCAGCCAGGTCCCTTTGCCATCGACCTGCGGTTCGAGCGTAAAGGCTGGCGGACCATCTTCCTCACCCAATGCAACCACGGGTTGGTTAAAGGAAACGGTCACCGCAGAGGACGGATTGGCATCTGCCATTCCCGGTCTGGGAAGAATTTCAGTGACGCGCAGTGCGCCCGGGGTTTGGAAGTTGAAGCTGGTAGCGCGCAGCAAACTCTGACCGTTCTTGCTGCGGGCCGTATCGGCCACTGTGACGGTCAGGCGGATTTCAGGCGGCAAGGCTTGGTCCGGGACGAAACGAACGGTGCTGTCATCCTCCCACTCGAATCTGCCAGGCAATGCCGGATCGACCTTGACAGCGCCCTCGACGGATTCGCGGTCCATGGGTTGGTCAAAAGTGAGCGTCACTTCACCCTGCAGTGGCAGTGTTCCAGACTCTAACGGCACCGTCTCGACGACTACAGGCGGCAGTGGCTCTTCAATCGACTTGGATTCAGGGGTGGCTGTGGAAGTGCCCGGTCCAGGCGCCGGGGTCGGAATAAAGGGCAGGTTGCATGCCAGGACAGCCGCCATCAGGATCGAAAAGACCGTCAGCAATTTGCGCGAACGTCCGTGCGTAGCCTGAGTTGAGTACATTGCCTGAGCTCCTTTGCGCCAACCAAAATTGTTGACCGGCGCCATCGCCAATTATCATTTAACCACACTTTAGGATAGACATACAAGTAGGCGGCTGTCCCAAAACCGGGTGCGCGTGGAAGCCCATCCCGCAAATGTGGTGGAATTAATGACAAATTTATACTTTTGAGGCAGCCCCCTGCCCATAGCCCCGCCATTTATGTCCGAAATTTGAATGGGCCAGGAATATGGGGTGATTCCCTGTTGACAATCACAGAAATCGAATGTATTATATCCGTATCGATTATAGTTTTAACGGATATATCTCATGAAATCTTCCACCCCTCAACCTCTTACGCCAGCCGTATTTCACATATTATTAGCGCTGGCAGATGGCGAAAAACACGGCTACCGTATCATGCAGGCGGTGAAAGCCAATTCACAAGGCGAATTTCAGATTGGACCCGGAACGCTTTACGGCACGATTAAACGGATGTTGGCGGACGAATTAATCGTTGAAACAGATGAACGCCCTGATCCGGAACTCGATGATCAACGGCGGCGCTACTACCGTTTGACCGATCAAGGGCGCCAGACGCTGCAAGCGGACCTGGTTCGAATGGATTCCCTCCTGAAACGTGCCCGGACGCTAAAGGTCATTCCGCCTGCGCCGGCCAGGTTATTACAATGAATACCGTAATTTCTCCCACCGCCCATCCAGTTTTACCGCTTTTACGATGGATGCTCACCTGGTATCCAAAGCCTTTTCGGAAGCGCTTCGAGCAAGAAATGTTGCTGACTTTTCAGGATTGGTTGAATAACGAGACGGGGATGGGTTCAAGAGGACGCAGTTTCAGAATCTCCAGCACAATCATTGCCGATTTGCTGTTGTCGATCCTCAAGGAACATTGCTCTGAATGGAGGAATACGATGAAAGTCTCTTCAATTTTCCAGAAAATTGCGATTGCGGCTTTAACCGCATGGCTGATATTCTGGGCGTGGACATTTGGCAAATGGGTACTTCATTTGCCGCTAGTCGATCCAACTCGTTGGCTACTGGGGAAAGATTATTCCAGCATGGCGTCCAGCATTTTTGGGGGAGCCATGTTCCTTATTCCCTTCCTGGCGCTCCTGACCTTTGTTATCCCTGCGTTGAAGATTAATATAAGTTCCGAGGGCGGCGATTCAACTCTGCTGTTCCGGCTCCATAAGATGGGCAAGGGGCAGGCTGTGGTCGCCTGGGCGTGCCTGGGTATCACCGTGGTGCTGTGGGGAACTGTCTTTACGTCCAGAATGGGATGGTGGTAAAGGAATATTCGTTGGTGCGATGCACCTGGTCTTTGGTGCGTTGTACCTGCATTTTATTATCGGTCAGGTTGGGTCGGATTGGGCAAACAGGTTGTCGGAATTCGGGGCAATATAGAAAATTTCGGATCACCACACTGTACCGCCCCTCATTCCGACCTACAATTACTCCCATTCCTTCGAAACTTGCCACAAATATAGCGACGCCACTGAGCCGTAGGGTGAGTAGCGCTGGCGGTATTCCTCGAACTGCGGGCGCGTTAATTCAGCCTGCCCGTACAAATTCATCATCCCGCGCCGGATTGCCAGATCATGCCAACTGACCACGTCCGGGCGCTGCATGGAAAAGATCATCAGCATTTCGGCGGTCCACACGCCAATTCCGGGTTGGGCGGATAAACAGTTGATCACCTCAGCGTCAGGTAGATTGTGCAATTCATTCAAATCCAGTTTTCCGCTGGCGACGGCTGCGGCGATGCTCTTGATATATCCCGCCTTGCGAAACGACATACCGCAGCGTTGAATCGCCTCCAGCGAAACAGCGGTTACTGCTTCTGGCGTAACGGTTCCTAAAAGTTGAATTACCCGCCCCCAGACTGTGGCCCCGGCTTTATTGGAAATTTGCTGGTGCACAATGCTGGAGGTCAGCGCCGTAAAAAGGTCCGGGATAACTGCCCTTTCAATCAGCCCAATGCGCTTTATGGCCTGCGCCAGGACTTCATCCTGACGCTGTAAATATTCCAGCTCTACATCGCTGTAGCGGAAGAAATCCATCTCAGCTTATTTTCTCGCGCCATGTATGGATGGCATTCGCATGGATCGGGTAGTGTCCATACGTATCCAAGCGCAGTCGTCGGCGGAAGCGCGTATCCGATGTAAAAAGTTCCTCAGGTAGCGAATGAAGGTAGGCGATCAATGCCGCATGCGTCGCGTTTGCCTTTTTCTGGGTCTCTGCCAACGAAAGCGTTCGCCATTTCTCGGTCATCAAGGCGTTGAAGGCGTCAATGCCGCCATACAGTACGGAATAGCGTTGCGGTCGGATGCCCTGCAGCACTTCCGGCAGGTGCTTGAGGGTTTCTTCCTCCCACCAGCTCACATGCGCCAGCAGATCCTTCACTGACCACTCGCCCATTACCCCGGGTCGCACCAGTTCTTCAGCCGTCAAGCCGGCATACGATCGATGAAAGTCCGCCCAGCTCTTTTCCAGTTTTTCGATTAACTGCTGTTTGTTCATTTATCGGCTTCCTTCAAACGAGCGCGTTCGTGCTTGAAAATCCGGCGCAGGATGGCGGTGGTGGCGGCGTAAGTCGAATCCATGCCAAAATACGAGAGCGTCCCGGCGCCCAGGTTTTTCCCCTTGCCGAGCGGCGTGTCTGAGGCGTAATGCAGAATGCCCAGGTCAAATGGCAGGTTAAAGAAATTGACGATTTCGTTGACCGGGTGGCGCTTGGGGCGCGCCATTTCGTACACTGCTGAAAGGTAAGGGCCGGCTTCCATTTCGATGTCGGTGTAACCTTCGCGGTAGATCACGTCCATGATGCGCGCGTTTTGCAAAAAGGTGCCGTACACACTGACGGCTTTCTGGTTGTCGAGCACAGTGCCAAATTGAAGGTAAGGCGAAACTTCTTCGGCCTTGAAACAGTTCTCGAACAGGTAGGTGTTTTCCGAATGTTCATCCTGCACGACATTCGGGATGATCACGTCTCCCTGCCGGCCGTTGAGCGTGGCCGCCTTGCCCATAATGTATACGCCAAGGATGGGTTGGGCGTGCTCGGCGATTTTGACCAGCAAGTTGTAGGCGCCCATCCCCAACGGATAGTCGATATTCAAGATCAAGGCGTCCGATTGGGTCAGCCAGGTGTAATCCTCATCGTTCAAACGCGGGTCCAGCCAGGCAGGGTTGAGTTTCTTCAGCTCCACCCGCTGCGCCTCAACGTCGAAGTAATGCTCGCTGGGCACTCGGATAATACCGGCTTCGGTTTCAGCCGCAGCCTGCCCGCTGATCAAGTGACGCCCCTCGCTGGTCTGCTGGTACTTTTTTAATACGTAATACCAGAAATTTTCCTGGTTGGAAGGTACCTGGCCTGAAGTAATGCTTTCCCATTCGGCCTTTAAATCGTCGTTTTCTTTGCGATCAAGGAACTGCTGTAATTCCGCCTGGTGACGCAGCGCAAAGCCGGTGAGCAGGTTAGGCAGGCTGTGGGTGTTGCTGGATATGAAATAGACCGGGCGGTCGTTCAGTTCCGGACAGACGCGCTCGATATTGTCCCACCAGGCGCGGGTTGCCAGGCGGTAATCCGCCAGCGAGCCGCTCAACAGGCGAACGCCGATCCGGCAGCGTTTGTGGGCAATGCGCTGCAAGGTGGAGCTAAATGCTCGACCCCAGATGGTGCGCAGTCGTTCCAGGTCTTCTACGCTGATCTCCAGCAGTTCCGCCAGCGTTTGAAAGGCGGTCGCGTCCTTCTCGACGGCTCGCCAGGTCAACGAGGCTGGCCAGCGCTGCAGCAAAGTATGCAGTTTGTTCCACTCGATCTGATAGGCGACCAGCGATGGAATGATGTCATCCAGATCGGAGCGGCTGGCGATGTAGCACGCCAGCGTGTCTTTGCGATTGAAAAAGCAGCGCCGGCGGCGGGCACGGGCGGACACTTGCTGCCAGTTTTCGATTTCCAGATAACCGTGCTGGTGAAAAACTACTGCGGACTGTCCCAGAATGACCGATCGCACGTCGGGCATGCAGTCGGGCAGCCGCAGCAAGCTGTAAATGAAAGCCGAGGTATCCGGTGTGCTCTTGCGCGCGTCCAGGTGGAGCGACGAATTTGTGGCTGCATGCGTTTCTTCCAGCGTCCGGATCTGAAATTCAGCCGTGGTGCGCAGCAGCGAGTAAATGGTTCGCAGGTAAAGTGCGATTTCGTCCGAAGCAGTGCTGGGTACGGTTCTTTCCATGCCGGTCGTTTCCAATCCCCAAAAATTTATCTGATTGTAACATGGAGGGGTAGCCATTCGACGGCGATAAGGACAGTATTTAGATTGTAGATGCACGGGGATTGTAATAGAGCGTCGGTTTATCAACGTGCCCCGTGCCCATGTTTATACCGAAAATCAAATCGCGATATGGAAAGTAATTTTTGGTGTGCACAATGAAACAGACACGGGGAAACACGAAAGAATGAGATACGTATAACATCCCGGTGCCCCTTGTATCTTTATCTGATTGGTTTCTGTTTGCCATAAGGTTATCAACCCCACCCATCCCGCCCCAGTCTTGGGGCGGGTTTGTCTTAATTGAGTGTTTTTGCGCCGCTATAGCGGCGCAAAAACACTCGAAATTCATTTCCCCCCCGCTCCCCGGTTTAACACTGGCTTTTCACAGACGGCCAAACTTTCGGAGAGCGGGGTCGGGGGTGAGGGGTTAATCATGTTCGTTACCTGAGCTATGAAAGCTTTCGGAATACCAACTGATTAACCTCAAGACCGCATCTACCGACGATGCAAGAGGATAAAACAACGAGAGTGGGGTTTAATAATTTTGATAGTTTAAAATTTTGATGATTCTACCCACCACGCGGCTGACGCTGGTAATCACTTCTCTGGCAGGCGGTTGGTCAAAAGTCAATGACGCCGGTTGAATGCCGATCAGTTCCACCTTGCAGCCCAGTTCCTGGCGCAGGAAAGCGCCCAGCACGGCCGGCGGCAGGCCATGGGTAAAAGCATCCATGCCTTCCACCGCATCCCAGGGCAGCCAGGCAATCGTTCCAACCGGTTGTTCCATATCCACGGCATCGATCACCACAACCAGGTCGGGTTGAAATTTACGTAGCGTTCCGGTAATGTTCTCCGGGGCAACGCCCGCATCCAACGCCAGCACATCTTCCCGCGGCGCCAACCGGGCGGCCAGTTTGCGGGCGATCAACGGCCCGGCGCAGTCGTCTGCGTTGAACTCATTGCCAATCCCGACGAAGGCAACCCGCGGCAATTGTCCCGGTATTGCATCGGCACGTTTCCGCGCGTCAAGCCCGCTCAGCGTCCGTCTTAGCTGCCTGCTCCATGAAGTGAGCAATATCTTCTTCCTTCCCGTAATACACTGCGAACGGTTGTTTTTGCGCTGCAGCTAATTCCCAGTCTTCATTGGAAAGGCGCAAACAATTAAACCGGCAGCTAACCACACATTGGGAGCAATAAATGCAGTGGTCAGCATGGTAATTCATGATAAAACGTTTGTTAACCTTATCGATGACGATCAATTCGATTGCATTGGCCGGGCAGTCTTTGACGCACAACTGGCAGCCGGTGCAGTTGGTAGGATCCCAGATTAATTTACCTCGCAGCCGGATCGGTGCCGGCGTTTTGACGAAAGGATACAGCTCGGTGGCAGGTTTTTTAAACAACGAGCGCAGTAAATCACTTATCATCGGCCCAACTGACATCGCGCCCTCCTTAGAAAATCGATCCGAGATTGCGCCCAAGCACAATGGCAATCAACTGGACAACTGCCAGCAGCGCTCCAGCGCGCCACCACAGCCCGACCGTCTGGTCGATGCGCAGGCGGGCGAATGCGGTCTGCAGCAGCGCCAATACCAACAGCAGCGCCAGTGTCTTGAACACGAATTCCAGTGGGTTTGCCAACCCTCCCAGGTAGAAGGCAGAAACCAAAGTCAGTCCAATAATCAGCTCGACGTCTTTACCCAGGCGGAAGAGCGCAAAGCCACGCCCGGAGTATTCGGTCATGGCGCCGGCGACGATTTCCGTCTCCGCTTCAGGGGCATCGAAGGGCGGCAGTTCAAGCTTGCCCATCAGGCCAATCATTGCCACCACAAAACCAATCGGCTGGGCGATCATCAGCCACAGGTTTTGACCAGCGTAGGTATTGATCTCGCTGATTTGCCAGGTGCCTGCCGCAATGGCAGGTCCCAGCAGGGACAGTAAAAACGGCGCTTCATACGAGAAAAGCTGTGTCAGCGTGCGAGTAGCGCCGACCAGCGAAAAGCGGCTGATGGTATTGGCGCCTGCCACCCCCATCGTCAGCGTCAGCACGGAGAGGGCATACAGTGCAATGATCAGGTCACCGCGGAAGCTGGAGGCAGGTTGAAATCCAAACAGCGGGATATAAAGTCCGGCAGTCAACGCCGCCGCCAGGGCAATCGCCGGCAGGGCAAAAAACAATCCCTTGTGCACGCCCACGGGCGTGATCTCTTCTTTCGCCAGTAATTTAAGGGTGTCTGCCAACGGCTGGATAAAGCGCGGCCCAATGCGGTTCTGAAAGCGCGCCACCAATTTTCGGTCAGCCCACTGGTAAATAAGCCCGCCGGCGATCAAAAACAGGCCGCCAGGGAAAACCAACAAAGCGAGGATGGGGGGCAGAGACAGGTTCATCGGTAATATTCAATCCCATACTGACGTAATTTTTCCCAGGACCAAACCTGCGGACCCTGCTGGCCGCGTTTCAAGCTGATACTGCGGTCATTGCACGAGAAGCACGGGTCGATCCCGGAGAGAAGCATCGGCATATCGGCCAGTTTCAGACCAATGGCCAGGGAAAGGACGGTTGACCAGTTGCATAAGCTTGGTGTGCGTACCTTGACTCGTTCCGGTTTTTCGCTGCCGTTACTGGCAATAAAATACAGCAGTTCGCCGCGCGGCGCTTCCACCCGGCTGACCACCTCGCCGGCGGGAATACGCCGCGGCACGCGGGTTGTCAACTCACCCTGCGGCATGTGATCGAGAATCTCACGAATGATCCGGATCGATTCGAAGGTTTCATTGATGCGGACGATAAAACGGCCATGCAGGTCGCCGCTGGTATGCGTCATCACTTTCACCGGGAACTGGTCGTAGATGAGATACGGTGCATCCACCCGGATGTCGCGGGCCACGCCGGAAGCGCGTGCGGTTGGTCCAATGGCGCCCAGAAATTCCGCCTTTTCGGTGGTCATGGTGCCAATGTCTTGAGTCCGGCCAATGAAAGTTTCATCTGTTGTAACCACTTTCATATAGAAATGATTGCGCTCTTCCAGAAAATCCAGGCCTTTATGGATTTCAGCCGCCAGTTCCGACGTAATGTCAAACTTGACCCCGCCCAGCAAGTTGGCTGAATAATGCACCTTGTTGCCCGAGATTTTTTCCAGCAGGTCCATGACGGTCTCGCGGTCGCGCCAGGAGTACATGAAAAGTGTGTCAAAGCCGCCCTCATGCGCGGCAACCCCCAGCCACAGCATATGACTGTGAATCCGCTCCAGTTCGGCCATCAGTTGACGGATGGCATTGGCGCGCTGCGGGACTTTGACCCCCGCCAATTTTTCGACGCCCAGCGTGTAAGCGGTGGCATGCACATGCGAACATATGCCGCAGATGCGTTCCATCAGGTACAAATTTTGCGTCCAGGTGCGCGCTTCAGCGCCTTTTTCGATACCGCGGTGCACATACCCAAGCCGCACAGACGCCCCGGTGACAATTTCGCCGTCCACCCAAAACTCGAAGTTGGCGGGTTCTTTTAACGCCGGGTGCTGCGGGCCAATCGGAATGACAAATTTATTGGTATCTGCGGCCATAAGTTATGCTCCTTCCGCCCCGGCTACTGGCTGATTAAAGCCGGTAAACGACTTCCGCAGGGGGTATACACCGACCGGCCAATCATCCGCCAGAATCAAATGTCCGGTGACGCGCAGGCCAATGACCTCAACCCCCAACATCTCGCGCAGTTCCCACTCATAAAGCATGGCGGTCGGCGTTATTCCGGAGATGGTGGGGATCGCTGCCTGGCTGTACGGCAAGGTGATGCGCAGGGTCACCACTGCGGCACCACTGCAAAACAGGTACAGCACGTCGATAGCGCCTTCCGCTTGCGACTCGCCTTGAGTAACTGGCTGCCCCGGCCGGTCAAGCCCGACGATGGCGCTCAGGTACCCCCAGGATTCATCTACCAGAGCACGCACGGCTGCCAATAAGTCATCCGGGTGGATGCTCACCTCCAGCCGTTCCGGCTGTGGACGGTTGATGGCCTTCGCAAACGGTTTCAAAACGGCCTCTGCCGCCCCTAATGATCCAATCGTACTAGCCATGATGATCCTCCAGACCGCTGCCGCTATGCAGCACGCCGTCCAATCCACTACCTGACCATTGAATCGGCTCCGGTCGTTTGCCGGCCTTTAGCGCCTCCAGCAAAACGGCAACCCCATATATAATGCCTTCCGGGCGCGGCGGGCACCCGGGAACGAATACATCCACCGGCAGCAGCTCATTGATGCCGCCGACGATGTTGTAACATCCATGGAAAACACCACCGGAAAGCCCGCAAGAGCCCACTGCGATGACAAATTTCGGTTCGGGCATCTGTTCATAGGTGCGCAGCAGCGCGTCCCGCGCTTGCATGGTGACCGGGCCAGTGCAAAGCAGCACATCGGCGTGGCGCGGGCTGCCCTGTAGTTTGATGCCGAAGCGTTCCACATCATAGCGTGGGGTGAGTGTGGCCAAAATTTGAATGTCGCAGCCGTTGCACGACCCGCTGTTGAAATGGATCGCCCAGGGAGAGTTGATGCGCGCCCAGGCAGTGACTTTCGTGAGTACATTCTGCCAGGATGAATTAAGGGTTTGTTGGACCATAACGTCTCCGTTACCCTAACAGCAAGATGATCATTGCCAGCGCCAACCCGCCCAGATAGGGCAGGACGCGGATTGAAAAGTCGCCCAGGCCAACCACCAGCGTACCCAGGTGCAAAATGGCAAAGAAAAACGCGATCAGGAAAAACGGCCGGTAACCGGGTGTAGCGTGACTGGTGGCCTGCTCCTCGCCGCCTGTGTACGGGCTTTCTTTAACGTCGGAAGATTTGGCAGGACCAGCCAACGCCTTGCCAAATCCGGCCAGAGCGAAAACCAGTGGAATATAGAGTAAAAAAGCTACCGGAGGGGTAAGTATAAAGTCCATCAGCATTTCTCCATCATCCGCCAAACAGCATCAGTAAACTTTGGGCGGCAGGACCAGTGAGCCAATCCGCCAACGACGGCCAGACGCCCAGTACCACCACCCCCAGGCTCAGAACCACCATCGGTACAGACATCAACACCGGAATGGGCCTGCCCTGTTCGACAATACCGGCAGGTTGACGGCGATACAACCGGTTGACCAGCGGCGCGTAGTAACCCAGCGAGAGGACGGAGTTGAGGGCGGCAAAAACAACCAACGCCATGATCCAGGCGTTGCCGGTCTGGAACCCGCCAACGAAAATTTGCCATTTAGACATAAAACCCGCCAGCGGGGGCAAGCCGCCCAAGCCCAGTACCGCCACACTGAAGGCGAAGGCCGCCAGCGGATATTTACGCGAGGCGCCGTTCAGGTCGTCCAACACCAGGGGATCATGATTGCCGACCGCCTGGTGCAGGCTGTAGAGCAGCGCGCCGGCGGCCAAAAAGGCCAGGCCTTTCATCATGGCGTGTGTCAGGATGTGGAAGAAACCGCCAGCGGCCGAATATTCCGAGCCCATCACTGCCCCGGCGCCTACGCCCAGCAAAATGTAGCCCATGTGACTCAGGCTGGAGTAGGCCAGCAGGCGTTTGACCTGAGTCTGGCGTAGCGCCATAAGATTGCCAACCAGCATATTGACCGCAGAAAAACCCAGCAGCAAAGCACCCCAGGAAACAGTCACAAGGTGCAGCGCCCCCAGCGCACGCAGAATCGCCACCAGACCGGCTTCAATAACCACGCCGGATAGCATGGCGCTGATACCACTGGGCGCCTGTGAGTGGGCATCCGGCAGCCAGGTATGCAGCGGAACCAGCGCAGCCTTGACGCCAAATCCTATGATGAACAGCGCCCCGGCAGCCAGCATTAAACCTGAAGGCTGCGCTGCCAGGCGAATCTCATCCAGGTCCAGCGAGCCTGTATTGGCAAATACCAGCCCGATGGCGAGCAATACCAGCACCGTTCCCAGTGCGCTCTGCACCAGATATTTGACGCCCGCCTCGAGCGCTGCGGCTTCATTGCGATAGAAAGCTACCAGCACATACGAGCAAAGCGCCATAGCCTCGAACCACACCCACAGGTTGAACAGGTCGTCGGCTGCGCCTAAACCAATGATGGTGCCGATCATCGCAGTCAGCAGAGCGAAATAGGTTTCGCGCCCGTTGTCGCGGGCAACCGCCGGGCCGGAAAACAAAGTCACCAGCGTGCCAAGTGCCAGTACGACCGCTGCCAGCAGCAGCGCGATGCCGTCCAGGCGCAGGCTGATTGCGCCAATGGCTATCAGCAGTTCATGACGGGATTGGATAAATTCCATGCCTGCAATGAACAGGAAGTAGCCGTCAGCCAGCAGGGTGAGCAAGGCCAGCCAGCGCGCCAGATCGACTTTAGGATTTTTCCGCGTTGCAATCCGGCCAATCAGATAAATCACCGGGCTGGCAATCACCGGCAGCCCCACCGCCAGGATAAATGCATCGTTCGGGTTCATGGTAATCCGACTCCCAGCGCCAAAATGGCCAAAACCACGATCAGCGCAGCCACCAAATAGGCCACGTTCCAGCTAAGCATCCCCGTCTGGGTGCTGCGCAGTTTTTCGGCGCTGTCCTGCGTGACCGCCACCACCGCGCGGTTGACAGCCTCAAACCCGAAGCTGTTCGCTGCGGCTTTTCCAAGGCTTGCCAAAGCCTGGCTCAACCCGGTCAACCGATCTCGCTGCCACCAGGCAGCCAACCCCAATCCGATCACCAGCAGGGCGATCAAAGTCACTGGAGCGGTCAGGACTTCCCGCAAAATTTCGCCGGTGGGAAACGCAGCGATCCGGTGAGCCGGCAAACTTTCGGAAAGCAGCCGCGAAAACGAGCCTGCCAGCAACCACGTGGATAATGTTCCAAGTGCCAGCGGCGCCAGGGCAACCTTCATGGCCAGGCCGGCGTCATGGGCATGCAGTTCAGTGCGCGGTTGTCCGTAGAATACCAGCCACACCATGCGGAAGGTGTAGAAGGCAGTCAACCCGGAGACCACCAGCATCACAATTAACATCCATAACGGGTTGCCGTGTTCCAGACCAACCTCCAGGATCAACTCTTTGCTCCAAAAGCCGTTCAAAACCGGCAGACCGGCCAGCGCCAGTGCTCCAATGACAAATACCAGCCGTACGAACGGCATCTTTTTGCCAAGGCCGCCCATCTGGCGCATATCCCGAGTTCCAACCGAATGGATGACAGCGCCGGCGCCCAGGAAGAGCAGCGCTTTGAAAACTGAATGGCTGAGCAAGTGGAACTGAGCGGCAAAAACGCCGCCTGCCCCAACCGCGTAAACCATATAGCCCAACTGGCTGACGGTCGAATAGGCCAGCACGCGTTTCAGGTCAGTCGCGACGATGGCCATCACCGCTGCCAGCAGCGCCGAAAGCATGCCAACCGCCATGACCGCCTCGCGCCAGCCAGGTACTCCCTCAAAGGCCGGGAAGAAGCGCGCCAGCAGGTAAACCCCGGCATTGACCATGGTTGCGGCGTGGATCAATGCGCTGATTGGTGTGGGCGCCTCCATCGCGTCCGGTAACCAGGTCTGGAAAGGAAACTGCGCCGACTTTGCAGCAGCCGCCGCCAGACAGCCAAAGGCCATCCAGGCCAGCGCGCCGGAAGGCAACAAGCCCGGGTTGGCGATCACGGCCAAAATGTCGTAACTGCCGGTATGGGCAAATAGAACCAGCGCTCCAATCAGCAAACCAAGCCCGCCAAACTGGGTGATGATGAGCGCCTTGATACCGCCGGCGACCGCCTTGGGATCATCATTATGGAAGGAAATCAGAGCATACGAGGTCAGCGCGGTGATTTCCCAGAAAACGAACATGAGCAGTAAATTGGTGGTCAGCACCAGGCCAACCATAGCGCCAATGAAAAACAAGACAAAGGCGTAGTACCGGCCAAGCTGCGCTTCGCCGCGCATGTAATCCACCGAAAAAATCACCGCCAGCGACCCAATGACCGTGGCAACTGCGGCTAAAAATACTCCCAGCCCGTCCGGCGAGAAGGTGAAGTCGCCAAAAGCGCCGCCAATGGGCAGCGTGACCAGCGGGCGTTCATAGCCAAAAGGTATCAGCAGCAGAGCAGCGATCCCGGCTGCGACCGAAAAGCTAACTGCCAGTGTATGCTGCAGCCGGGGATGACGGTCGCCGGCAGCCCAGCAAAGCAAAGCGCCCAGCCAGGGAAGTCCAACTGTCAAAAGGATCAACTGTTCGGCCACAGGTCATCTCCTCAACGACGTCAGCGAGCGCAGGTCCAGGGTGCCGATCACGCGGCGCACCTGTACCGCCAGCGCCATGCCAATGACCGCCACGATGGTGTCGGCAATAATGACCGTAATGGCCAGGCTTTGCCCCAATTCCTCCTGCCCGGTCAGACGGCCAGCCAAAACCAGCGCCAACATGGCACCTTTGACCAGCAATTGCAGCGCGACGATAACCTTGATCAGGTGGCGGGTGGTCAGCAGCGCATAAATGCCAATCCCGATTAAACCCAGGACCATGATGATTACGGTGGTGGGAATGGATATCGTCATGCTCTACGGTCCTTTTGCGTTGGAGATAGATCTGTCTTTTGATCGGATAGCAAGCCCAGAACTCCCAGAACGCCTGCCAGAATCATCAGTATTTGCAGCAAGGTGTCCAATTGCCGGTCTTCCCAGAAAATTTCACGAAAGGTTGCGTATACCTGACCCGTTTCAGACTGGTTAATTCCCGGCAGGATGAAAATCAAAAGCAGTGCGCTGGCGCCGAAGAGCAGAACCCAGGACAGCGGCCGGGGAATCGTGCGGCGCGCGTCCAGGTTTTCTTCGCCGGTCAAATTGATGGCAAACACGAACAGAACTGTCACCAGACCGGCGCCAACGCTCAGTTCGATCACGGCGATTTCTGGCGCCCCCAACAAATACATTTCCAATGCGACCAACGCGCTGGCGCCTGCCAGCCACAGAGCAGAAAGCAACAACCGCGCCGCTCGAACCGCCTGGATTGCGCAAACCAGCGCCGCCGCCGCAATCAGAACATGAAACATGCATTCACCTCCACTGAGGATTTAGGTTTCACTGTGCTAAAGTTATCTACCATTGTGAACGTTAAAAATGTGATGAAGACTTTTCTTCATTCTGCATCTTTGAATGGTTCCTGTTTTGCCAGATTAATCTTAGCCTTGCTTGTGCATAATTTCACATGATAGGTTTCCCGAACTAGCAGGCTAACCGTCACGAGTATTTATTACATTCCTTTCAATAATCATGACAGGACTTGTAATTTATAACGCACCGCGTTATGATGAGTGAAGTGGACCTGTTCTTTCAATTATGGAGGTGTTTTGATGACCAACAACCCGAAAACCGACGAATCTGCTGAGAAAAGCCCGTATTCAGCTTTCTTCCAGCTTTCAAGAAAGGTGCTGCTGGCTGGCATTGGCGCCGCAGTACTGGCGCAAGAGGAGATCGAAAACTTTGTTAACCGCATGGTGGAGCGGGGCGAAATTGCCGAAAAAGACGCCCGGCAACTGGCGCGGGAAATCATGGACCGGCGCGAGAAAATGCTGCGTGAATGGCGCGGTGGGGCTGAACCTGCTCATCCATCTGTCGCGACAAAAGCCGACATCGACGCGCTAACAGCGAAAATTGCTGAACTCAATCGCAAGATCGACGAGCTTAACAAAAAACAAAAATCTGGCGAGTAATGGCAGCGTATGCCGACCATCAGGCGCTACACCAACCGAAAACTTTACGACCTTGACTCGCGACGGTACGTCACCCTGGAGGATATCGGAGCGATGGTGCGCGGCGGTGACGAGGTGCGGGTGGTGGATTACGCCACCGGCGCCGACCTGACGAATCCAACCCTGCTGCAAGTGCTTTTCGACGAGGAGAGGCGCGCCGGGGGTTTATTTCCTCCGGCGCTGTTGACCTGCCTGGTTAACCGCAGCAGCCGTGGTTTGAACGCCATGCTCAATCTCTCAGCCGCGTTCGACGGCGAAATTCGCCGCCGCGTTACACGGTTGGTGGAGTTGGGACAATTGACGCCAGACGAAGCCGATCGGTTGTGCGCGCTGCTGCTGGATCCGGCGCTGCTGCCGGTCGAGTCGCCAGCCAGCGCCGCGGATCTTCAATTCTTGCTGGCGGAGGTCGAGCGCCTGGAAAAACGCATCGAGCAATTGGCGGAATAATACAATTCTGTTTTTTTTATCCCATTTTGGCGGATTGACTCCTACCGGCGGTGGAATGGTAATGACAGCGGATTTAGACGCGCGAAAGGCGATAAACCAGCTCGCCAGGGAAATCAAAGCGTGTGACCTGCCATGGCAGGTCAACGATTAGCTCCCGGAAATGTTGATCGTAATTGACGCGCATGCCCTTGCCGCGCCCGCCCAGGCTGTGCACCGGGAAGGAGATCAACATGTGCTCCGCCTGGATCGAACTTAAAAGCCGCCGCCCGATGGATTTATCCACCTGTTCCAGGCACGGAATGGTTTTGAGTAACAGCGCCAATTCTACTTGCTGCTTGGGCAGGTGATGGATCAAGTCACAGGTGAATGCACGCCCGTTGACGCCGGTGTGCGCGTAAAAGGTATTCAGGAAGTCGGCCATGTCGGCATATATGTCACAGGCAAAGAGTTGTGCATTGGGCGCCAGCGGCAGCCACGGCAGCGCCAGTGGATTGAGCCCGCAAGCCAGGTCGAGGAGCGAATGGATCGGGCCCAGCCCGGCTAAAGGCTGGCGGTAGAAATCCTCGAGGAAACCCAGCCGCTCGCGGGTGGAAGTATGCTCGCGCATGCCTGCCAGGCAAAAGGCCTTGATTTCCGGGCTATGCAGATCGTGGGACAGGGCGGTCAATTGGCGAGTAAGCTGCGCATAGCCGATAGGTTTTTCCTGGTAGGCGCTGCCCACCTGGTGCAGCTTATTGCGCACGGCTTTGATCGTCTCTTTGACGCTGCGACCTTTGGCAAGCTCCTGTTCGACCAGCGCCTGTACCAGCCCGGCATCAACGGCTGCATACTTGGGCGCATTGCGCACCGCTTCCACCAGAGATTGAACGGCAGCCGGGTCGCTCATGCGCGGCGCATGCGAATGCGATCGGTGAGTTGGGTCATGAAGCGCAAATTGTGCAGCGACGCCAACCGCAAATACAGGCTGTCGTTAAGTTTGAAGAGATGGTGTATATAGCCCAATGAATAATGGCTGCAAGCCGGGCAGTCGCAATATGGTGAGATTGGCAGGTTGGCTTTGATGTGGCGCTCGTCGTTGATGTACAAATACTTCAACCAATCTCCCGATAAGCCCCCGTCTTTTTCCGGCGGGGTGGCGAAAGTGTTCAGCCTTCCGTGGCGCGCATCCCGGGTCGGCATGGCGCAATCAAAAATCCCGTAGCCCAGGTCGGAACCAACAAGTACATTACGTGGGTGACCGATGCCCAGAGCATGCAAGGGGAATTGGGATGGAATGAGCGAACGGGTGTACTCCAGCACTTCGTACAGCAATTGGCCTTCGCCGTCGAGCGGCCAGCCGCCAAAACCAAAACCGTCAAACCCGATTTCGAGCAGGGTTTCAGCGCAGCGTTTGCGCAGGTCTAGTTCGCCGCCGCCCTGGATGACGCCAAAAATGCGCGGACGCTGGTCAGCAGACAACTTTTTCTGGTCAACCAGCCGGTCAAACTCGCGGCGGGAGCGTTTAGCCCAATCGATCGTGCGCTTTACAGATAACTCCTGCTCGCTCCGCGGGGCGTCAACATGGGTGCAATCATCCAGACAAATCACTACATCCGCACCGTAGCTGAATTGCAGCTGGGTTCCTTTTTCAGGCGTCAGCAGATATTTACGGGTGCTGCCCTCGGGTTGAAAATGGATACCGCGCTCGTCCATTTTGCCAAATTTCGGGTTCTGGCGGATGAGGGAGTAGGCCTGAAAGCCGCCTGAATCGGTCACGATTGGTCGGTCCCAGGCGCTCATGCGGTGCAGCCCGCCCAACGCCTGAATGGTGCTCGACCCCGGGCGCTGCATCAGATGGTAGGTGTTCATCACCACCGCTTCAATGCCGGCAACGGCCAGGTCAGCCGAATCAACCGTGCGCACCACGCCAAACGTCGCGTCCGGCATGAAAACCGGAAACCGGAGCGTGCCGTGAAGCAGTTGGAGTGAGGTCGGAGCAGCGGTCATGAGGAGGGATTTGATCTTTTTGGTGGGGACGCGATTTTTTCACAAGTATCACCCATTGTAACCGGAAAAAAGGGCTTCTGAAAATGGACGCAACCGGTAAAATGTTGTGTGATGCCTGGCCGCCTGACAAAATGATGGGCTTATGCTATATTACAAAGCAGTAACTGAATTACATCTTGATCTGGTGCAGCAGGAGAACTTATGGCCTTTGAACCGATTAACAATGATAATTTTGAGCAACAGGTACTGAAATCCGACCGACCGTTTATTCTGGAATTTGGCGCGGTCTGGTGCAGCCCGTGTAAGCGGCTTGAGCCTGAACTGGAAAAGTTAAAGGAAACCTGGGGCGATAAGGTGCGGCTTGGCAAGCTGGATGTGGATGAATCGACCGATGTAACCATGCAATTTTCGGTCATGAGCGTGCCGACTGTGATGTTGTTCGTAGGGGGCGAGATGCGCGAACGGATTACCGGTTATCAACCGCTGCCGCGCCTGATTGACAAGTTCGAACCGCACATTTAACCAGCGCGGCTATCGACAGCTTCAGTTGGAATTCTGCATGGCTAACGAAAAAACCATTCGACAGTACGGCCTGTGGCCCAGCCCAATTTCGGCTTCCTCGCTGGCAGGCCGTCCGCGTCTGGAGGATGTCCAATGGACGCCGGATGGGAATGCGCTGGCCTGGCTGGAAAATCGCGGCGGTCAGGGTCAGTTGCTTTATCAGCCGCTGGACGAGGCGCGCCGCGAGTTATTGATCGATCAAAACGCTCGCGGCGGCGTTGGGTATGGCGGGGGTGAATTTGGTTTGAGTCGTTCCGCGGTGTATTTTGCCGAACGCAGCGGGGCATTGTACCGCCGCGATCTGGACAATGGGCAATCGTATCCGTTGACACCGGTCTTTGGCGGATTGGCTTCGCCAAAAATCTCGCCCGACGGGCGTTGGGTGGTTTATGTCCACTCTGACGGCAGCCAGGACGTGCTGGCGCTGGTCGATGTTGAGGGAAAGGACTGGCCGGTCAAGCTGGTCAGCGGAGCCAATTTCTATATGCAGCCGACCTGGAGCCCTTCAGGCGCGGAATTAGCCTGGGTGGAGTGGGACCATCCGAACATGCCGTGGGACGCAACCCGGCTTATGCTTGGCAAACTGAGCGGCAGCCCACCACGGCTTGATACCGCCCGGCTGATTGCCGGCGAGCACGGTGAGACGGTCACCCAGCCGCAGTTTTCACCGGATGGGGATTCTCTGAGCTACATCATCAGCCGCAGTGAGCGGGAAGCGTTGGAAGTGCTCGATCTGAAGAGCGCCCAACGCGCCACCTGGCTGGCTGGTGAATTCGATTTGTCTGTGCCAGCCTGGGTGCAGGGTCAGCACACCTACGGCTGGAGTCCTTTCGGCAATCGGATCTTTATTTTGCGAAATTCGGCTGGCAAGGCGGAGCTGTGCACTGTTGACGCATCCGGCACATGCCGGTTGATTCCCACCGGGCCCTACACCTGGTTAGAACAATTGAGCGTTTCGCCAGCAGCGGATGAACTGGCTCTGATCGCCTCCTCGCCGAAGCTGCCGACCCAGATCATCCACTGGGATTCCCACCGCTGGCGCACAGTCGCCTACAGCGATACCGGCGACTTGCAGCCCGGGGATCTACCTGACCCGCAGCCGGTGGAATGGGAATCATTGGATGGGCAAAGGGTATACGGTTTGTACGCCTCTCCGACAAACAGCCGGTATACCGGGCAGGGCGCACCACCGCTGATCGTGTCCATCCACGGCGGACCGACCAGCCAATCGAAGCAGGATTTTCCCCGCGAAGCCCATTATTTCACATCGCGCGGGTACGCCTGGCTGGAGGTCAATTACCGCGGCAGTTGCGGTTACGGACGCTCTTACCGGGATGCGCTGCTTGGTCAATGGGGGAAATTGGATACCGAAGACGCTGTCTCGGGGGCGCAAGCTATGGCTGTCCGCGGCCTGGCGGATGGGGACCACATGGCCATTTTTGGCGGCAGCGCCGGTGGTTTCACCGTACTGAATGCCCTGGCGCAATTCCCGGGGGTTTTCAAAGCTGGTGTTGCCCTCTACCCGGTTGCCAACTTATTCACGCTCAGCCTGGAAACGCACAAATTCGAGCAGCATTATGATCAGAATCTGGCCGGCAGGCTGCCAGAAGCCGCAGCCGTTTACCGCGAGCGCTCGCCGCTCTTCCAGGCAGCGAAAATCAAAGATGCTTTGGCTATTTTCCACGGGCGCGAGGACCGGGCAGTACCGCTATCGCAATCCGAGGGGATTGTCGAGCGTTTACAGGCTAACCGTGTGCCGCACCTTTTCCATGTTTACGAGCGAGAGGGCCACGGCTTCCGCAAGCCCGAATCGTTGAACGATTTATATCCGCGCATCGAGCGTTTTTTGCTCGAGCACGTGGTATTTTAAGAAGATCACTCGCGGTAATCGACCGGGACGGCGGCTGCCTGCAATTCAGCGTGGAGAGATGCCAGTAAATTTTGCACGCGGGTGACGACTGCATCCAACGGGATGATTTCCCGTTCGGTGCGGTTGCGCAGTTTCAGCTCCACGCCGCCATTCTCCAGCGAGCGGCCGGAGACGGTCAAGCGCAGCGGAATGCCGATCAAATCGGCGTCATTGAACTTAACCCCCGGGCTTTCCTCGCGGTCATCGTAAAGCACGTCCAGGCCTGCTGCTGTCAACTGGCTGTACAACGCCTCGGCAATTTCCTGCGGCAGCGTGTTCTGCTTGCCGGGCAGCAGTACCAGATGCACGCGGTACGGGGCGATGCTTTCAGGCCAAACCAGGCCGTTGGCATCGTGATGCTCCTCGGCAACGCAGCCCAGCAACCGGCCTAAACCAATGCCGTAGGAGCCCATGATCACCAGTTGATTCTCCCCGTTTTCGTCCTGGAAGGTGCAGCCGAGCGCCTTGGAGAACCAGGTGCCCAGCTTGAAAATATTGCCAACTTCCACGCCGCGTTCCGCCTGCAGCGGCGATCCGCAATCGGGGCAGGTGTCGCCGGCGCTGGCAGCAGTGATATCCGCCACCAGCGGGGTGATGTAATCCCGCCCGTAATTGACGTTCTTCAGGTGATAGTCCGTTTCGTTGGCTCCGGCAACCAGATTGGGAGAGTTGGGAATCAGGTCGTCTACCACCACCAGTACATCATGCAGCCCGTAAGGTGAGGCAAACCCTGGCACTGCTCCCGCAGCCAGGATTTCCTCCTCGGTTGCCGGGCGCAGCTCTTTGGCGTTGACCGCATTGCTCAACTTGGTTTCATTCAGCTCCATATCGCCGCGCACAACGGCCATTACCAGCCGGTCGGTCATTTCCCGGCCGGCCGGGATGGAGGCGGTCATGAACACCGCCTTGGCCGTCCGCGCTTCAGGAATCTGCAAAAATGCGGCTAAATCGGCGATGGTTTTCGTCCCGGGTGTATGGACTTTCTCCAAGGGCAGCGGCGCTTCAACGGCCGGGGTCGGCTTGCGCACTCGCGCCACCTGACGGTTGGCGGTGTAGCCGCAGGTTTCGCACAGGATGATGGTGTCTTCGCCGATCGGGTTGAGATACATGAATTCGTGCGCCAGGTTGCCGCCCATCATACCGGTATCGGCTTTGACCGAGATGACCGGCAGCCCGCAGCGGTGAAAGATGTTGAAGTACGCCTGATAATGGGCGCGGTACTGGCGGTCGAGACCTTCCCAGTTGCTGTCGAGTGAATAGCTGTCTTTCATGCTAAACTCGCGCACCCGAATCAGTCCGGCGCGCGGACGCGGGTCGTCGCGAAATTTGGTCTGGATGTGGTAAATCATGCGCGGCAACTGCTTGTAGGACTGTACTTCGCGCCGCACCAGGTCACCAACGGCTTCCTCATGCGTCATGGCCAGCACCAGATCGCGCTCATTGCGATCTTTCAGCCGCGCCAGTTCGGCGCCAACCGTATACCAGCGTCCGGTCTCTTTCCACAGATCGGCAGGCAGCACCACCGGCATGGAAAGTTCCTGCCCGCCAATGGCGTTCATTTCTTCCCGCAGGATGGCCTCGATTTTGCGCAGGGCGCGCATCCCCAGCGGCAGGGTGGCGAAAATGCCGGCAGCGATTTGACGGATGAAACCGGCGCGCACCAGCAGGGCAAATCCTTCAGACTGCGCATCCGCGGGGGCCTCCCGCAGTGTTTGAGAAAAAAGCTGGGACATGCGCATGGCGGCGCTCCTGTTCGGTTCAGTCGGTCCAGTCGTCGGGTTCGAGATGCACATACACCCGATCGACATCTGGCAAAGCCTGGAGTTTGGCGATCACCTGGTCGGTAATCTCGTGCGAGTCGCGCAGCGGTGTGTCGCCATTGACATTGACGTGCAGGTCAACCACCAACCGCGGGCCGGAATAATCGGTCATTAAATGGTGCACGCGCAGCACGCCGGGCACTGATTCAGCCGCTTCAATGATCTTCAACCGCTGTTCTTCCGAAGCTCCGCCGCCGGTGAGGAAATTGAGATGCTCGCGAGCGGCATTGTACGCGGAGCGGAAGATCCACAACGCCACCAGAATACCGGCGATTGGGTCGAGCAGGGGATGAATAAAGCTGGAGCCGACCGCGCCGATGAAAGCTGCCAGTGAGGTGAAAACGTCGTTGAGGTTGTCCTGAGCCGTGGTGCGCAGGGTGGGGCTGTTTACTTGCTGTGAAATTTTCCGAATGGCGTAAAACATACCGACTTTAAACAGGGCGCTGAACACCAGGGTCAGCGTCGGCAGACCGGGTTCAACGGCAAGGCCGCCTTCCACGAATCTTTCGATGGCAGTGCTTCCAGCCTCATACCCGGCAAACGCCATTGAAAAGGCCACCATCAACCCGACCAGCGGTTCGAAGCGGCTGTGACCCTGCGGATGGCCGATATCGGGCGGACGCAGCGCCATCAACAGCCCGATCACCATCATGATGGAATATAAAACATCCGAGATCGAATTGGCGGCATCGGCATACAACGCTACCGAACCCGAGAAATAGGCTGCTATCCCTTTCAGCACTGCCAGCAGGACATTCCCTGCTATGGTGATGATCAGAGCAATTTTGAAAAGGCGGATGTCATTGATTTGAGGGCGGTAGTCACGGACCCAACGCATGGTTATGGTTCCTTATACGAAAAACCATTCAAGGGAGCCCAATGAGGACCGGTGAATGGCAGCGATAACCCACAGCTATAAAGAAACTGCCGCTGTGGTCAACGTAAGTGTACCACAAGCGGCAGTGCTCACCGGCTTGAATTTCAATTCGAATGGTATTTTTCGGATGTTTTATTTATCCCGAGCAGCTTCCAGAATCCGGGTGGTAAAGGCGCCGCTGATATCATCTTCCACCGGCAGCCCTTCAGCTTTGAGCATACCAGCCAACGCCTGCCATTGTTCCTGCGTCTGCCAGCCCCAGCCATTCTCGGCGGTCAGGTCGGATTGCGCATCTTTCAATTCGGCGTCCAGCATAAAACGCATATGCGCCGGGTCGGTTTCCGGACCGGTGTACGTCAGCGTGATTTCGATGGCCTCATCCGGGTGTTCGGCGGCATACTGGATACCGCGCAGCGCGCCTCGCAGGAAACGAGTTAATAGTTCGGGTTGGGTTTCGAGTATTTCTTCACTGGTTACGTAGGTCAGCCCCAGGCTGGGGACGCCGAAATCTTCCGCCGCCCAGAGGTTCAGGTCATAGCCCCAGGATTGGATCAGGTAGGGTTCATTGGATTTAAACACAGGATAGACATCGACCTTGCCTTCCGTCAGCAGGCGCGGATCGAAGCCAACATTGACCAGTTCGATCTTGTCTTTATCTGCGCCAGCAGCAGAAATCAGGGCAAATAAATCGGGCGGCGGAGTGCCTTTATACCCAACCGTATGTCCTTCCCAATCCTTGGGCGATTCGATGCCGGAAGATTTGAGCGCAGCATAGGCCTGCTGTCCTTTTTGCCCGAGCAGCGCAATGGCGACCAATGGCAACCCGGGGTCAGCGCGGCGCTGCAGCAGGACTGCAGCATCTTGGTTGGTCACCTGGATGGTACCGGCGCTGAGCAACTGCAAATGCTGTCCCTGCCCGGCAGAGTGCTCCACCGTGACATCCAGGCCTTCTTCCTCGAAAAATCCTTTGGCTTTGGCAACATACACGCCCACAAATGGCAGGTTGGCCTGCGGCTTGTAGCCCGCCATAAAGGTCATTGGCAGCAATTCGACGGGCGCAGGGGAGGGTTCCACCACGGCGGCGGTAGGGGACGGTTCGATGGCGGTTGGTCCAGCCGTCGGCGTGTTTACCGGTTCTGTAGCCGCCGGAGTGATAGCGGCGGGGGCGCAGGCTGCCAGGATGAGCACAAAACTTACCAGTAACCAGAAGTTCTTACGCATTGTTGTTTACCTCGATGAAAGATTAGGATTCGCGACTGTCCGGCAGCCAGAACACTACCTTGCGTTCCAACCAGCCGAGCAATCGAAATAACGTCATGCCGCCTGCCGCAAGAATGAAGATTGCAGCGAAGAGGTAGGGGAGATTTAAGTTGGTGTACGCCAGCCACATGGTGCGGCCCAGGCCGCCGGAGGCGCCCGTCCACTCGGCGACTACGGCGCCTATGAGCGCCAACGGTGCAGAAATTTTCAGAGCAGCGAACAGAAAAGGCAGGGCGGTTGGCAGCCGCAAATGACGGAACACTTCCCAACGACTGGCATTCCAGGAATGGAACAAGTCCGTGAGAGCGGGCTCGACGTGCTGCAGCCCGCTAAGCACATTGACCAGCACCGGGAAGAAGGTCATCAACGCGGTGATGACGATTTTGGGCACCACGCCAAATCCAAGCCAGATGGTAAGCAGCGGTGCAATGGCTACCAGCGGCGTGGATTTCATCAAAATGGCCAGGGTCATCACGCCGCCTTCCAACCCGGGCAGCAGGGTCAGCAATACGGCCAGCAGCCCGCCGGTTAGGACGCCGATCAACAACCCTGCTAGCGATTCGCCCAGGGTGAGCGCGGAAGCCTGCAGATACATTTGTGGGTTGGCCGCCAGTGTCTCGAATGTGCGCGAAGGGGAAGGCAAAATATAAACTGGCACATCAAAAATACGCACGGCAGCTTCCCAACCGCCCAAAAAGATCAGGACGATCGTCAGCGCGACCCATCCGGATTTGCGTTTACCGTTCACTGCGCCACCTGCGCATTGGCCGTGCTCCCCAGCGCCGTTCGTAAAGCAGCCAGAATTTGTTGAAACCGTGGGTTGGCTTCACTGCGCGGCCGCGGCAGATCGATCGCCAGGTCGCCAACAATCCGCCCCGGTGAAGGACTGAATACCAGGATGCGGTCTGCCAGGCGCAGCGCCTCGTAGATGTTGTGCGTCACCCACAACACGGTCGGGTGGAACGGTTGCCATAAGTCGAGCAACTCGGTAGTCAGGCGCTCACGGCTAATCTCATCCAGGGCGGCGAAGGGTTCATCCATCAGCCACAGGCTGGCCTCCAGCGCCAGCAGCCGCGCCAGCGCCAGCCGCTGCTGCATCCCACCTGACAGGGTGAACGGAAATGCGCCGGCAGCATCACTGAGCCCAACGCGTTCGAGCACCTGGTCAACGGTAAGGCGCGGATGGCGATTAACCGGCATGAAACGCTGCGCCAGGGCAACATTCTGCCGGGCATCGAGCCAGGGTAATAACGCCGGGCTTTGCGCCATCCAGGCAATTTCATGCGCTGCGCGCATTTCAGGCGGTTTGCGGCCATCCAGGGTGATCGTTCCTCGGGTGGGATGCAGCAGGTCGCCGGCCAACCGTAGCAGCGTGGATTTGCCGCACCCGCTGGGGCCGATCAGGGCCACGAACTGACCTGATTTGACCCCAAAATTGATCTCGGCCAGAGCGGTGCGCTGCACCCTGCTATTGGCGAAGATATGCGTTAGAGCTTCTACCTGGATGTTCATCGGGACTGCTGTCCGGGTAATGAGACTGAGCCGGGGAGGCCTTGCCATCCGCGTAAGTAATCCGGTTCGATCTGGAACACCCGCAGCACGTTTTCAGCCTTCAATGTATTGGCTGAAGCACCCAGGTAGCGGTGGGCAAAGCGCTGGACTAAGGCATCGATTTTTGCCAGCGAAGCGTGTTCAGTCAGGGGGAATGCCGTCCCGCGAGCAGCAACGCGCCGCAGAGGTGGCCAGGGTTCGTCGATGGTCAATGAAACCGAAGGGTTTTGCAGCAGATATTCCGCCCATTGCGAGCCCTGCCAGGCAATTACCGTAAAGTGGACGCCGTCCCAGGATTGCCAGACGGGAATGACGTGCGGTTTGCCATCGGGGCGGATACAAGCCAGACGCGCCGTCCACGGACCCTCCAAAAAGTCACGCAGTTCCTCAGGCCCCAGACGCGACTCCGGATCCAGTTCGGTTTTTAGAACGCTGTGATAGGGCGTGTACTGCGTTGCACCCATGCGGTAGGAAAGGCGGGCAGCCATGGCCCGCAGCTCCGGCAGGCAGGCCTGCACCAATGATTCTTGCGTCCAACGGTAAGCCGGCGCCGAAAACAGCAACGCCGCCTGCGGCAGATTACCGTCGGGACAAATGGGCAGGGCCAGTTCGAACAACTGGGGCGGCTGAGTCAGCGCGTACCCGTTGGCTTTTACGGCCGAACCTGGGGTCGATTGAAGAACGCTGCCAACTGCATTTAGGGCGTTGGAGACTTCGCCAATGGTATAAACGCTGCGCACTGCCTGGCTGGATTCAACCTGGCCGAGAATCAGGGTTCCCTCGGGCGCCGGGACGCACAGTAGCAACGTTTCGGCCCAGCTTTGACGGCTGGCTTCCTGGTAGAAGGCGGAAAGCAGGGTCTGCATCGAATCGGTTGGGGCGCTGCGCCAGGCCTGCAGGCGCGGCCCGCTATGATAGCGCCCGCGGCGTTCGTTTTGATCGATATAGCCTAAAGTTTTCAACCGGCGCAGCAAATTGAACAATGAACTGCGCGAAGTGCCCAGCACCGCCAGTATTTCCTGAGGGGTGAGCCCATCCGGCTCGGATAACAGCAGTTCGACGAGACGCAGGGTTCGTTCTGCGCTGGAGGTTAGCGGATCAGCGGACATATCGTCTATTATATTGGATTACAGTCCAAAATACAAGACGATTGACCTTATAAAGAAAGTCTGGAATTTTGGCAACAACCACCCTCGAGGGTCATGTGCACCTGTCAGACAATTCTTGTGACATAAGTCCGTTTGAATGATTACACAGGTAATTTGTAAACTTCAAGCGGGTTTGATAAAATTTTAGGTGTTCCCTAATGTGCCAAAAAAACTGTAAATTTCATTTTTAGACCGTACTTTGTAGTTTGAAAAAGGCACAACAGTCGGGACAACCTTTATTTTGGGGGCCAGCACTTCATTATAAGTGTCTGGCTCAAATCAGTTTTATCCCGTTTCACCCAACATTATTACCAAGGAGCTGTTTCGAATGAAATTACCTCTCCCAATCACTGCCAGCGTCGAAGAAATGAAAATCGATGTTGGTGAGATCGAAGGTCTGCTGCAGGGTTATTCGATGGATATGCCTGTTTGGCAGGATGCCTCGGTTGTGCTGCGCGACGGCCGCACTCTGTTCCTGCGCGCCATGCGTGATGACGATATCGATGTGCTGCTGCCCTTCATGGAAAAAGTCATGAAGATCGAGAAAGACTTCTATGACATCGTGGGCGTGCGCGTCTATGGCGAAATCCTGGCTGTGCGCCGCAAACGTCTGAAAGACCCCTTTACCATCCTCGGTCTCATCGACGGCGAGTTTGTCGGTTTCGCCAACGGTCGCGCCTGGGATCAGGACCGGGCCATCAGCCTGCACACCATGGCCTTCTCCCGCCGCGGGCGGGTAGGCTGGGCGATGTACTATGCCAAGACCTACTATGCCATGGAAATGCTCAAGGCCAAAGAATGGTGGTCAACCTTCGAAAGCTACAACGGTTGGCGCATGGCTGGCCTGGCTATGGCGCAACCTACCAAAATGTGGCCTGAATACCAGCACGAACTGGGCGGCGCCAAAGTCTATGTTGTGACTCAGGAATCCTGGCAGCGCCAGATCAAGAACCACCTGGTCAGTATGATGAGCACCGACCTGAACTTCAACGTGACCGATGAAGTCAAGAAGGCCAACGAAGTTTTGCGCGTTCAGGAAAACCCCGAAATTTAACAATAAAACCCGTTCCGGACTGATCGTGAGTTGGCAGTCCGGAATTTGATCGCCAGGATAGGGGCGCGGGGGCTTATCACAGCCTCACCGCTTCCACGCCCCCCGCGCCCTTACCCTGGTGAAGTCCCATATTTTTGGGAGAAAAAGCTGTGGAATCGCCAGAACTGTTTTCCCGGTAACACAGGGTTCTGCCCTTCCCCGGTTGGTTGACGCTCATTTTTGAAAGTGTTATACTCAACCTAAAGTTGTCAAACAACTACTACCCGGGTAACAGACCTCGCACCGGTTCCCAAAATTCTCCCTTATGCAGCCTGATGGTTGCGGTTAAAGTAAATAGCTACATTCTGCAAGAACTACTTTTCCTATCATTGACCAATTCATGATGTATGACCCGGAATTGAAGATTGGCATGGAACAAATTGACTTTTTGCAGTCAATTGTTCTATTTATCACGATTGAATCAGGAGTATCAAAATGGCAGTGATTAAGGCCCAAATTCGAACTGGCGTTTATTACGATTCGGCAGTTCTGATGCAGCTGCAGCGCTCATTGGCCAATTTGCCAGGCGTTGGAGATGCGGGTGTCATCATGGGCACCGATACCAACAAAGAGCTGCTGGAGCGCATTGACCTGGTTTCGCCTGAGGTTACCGCCTCTCGTGAAAACGACCTGGTCATCGTAGTCCGCGCTGATAATGAAAAGACAGCGGATGAAGCAATTGCAAAGGTCGACGAGTTGTTGACAGCCAAGAAAGCCACAACCGAAACCAACGTCCGGCCGAAGTCGATCGAAGCTGCAAATGAAATTCTCCCAGAATCAAGCTGGGTGCTCATTTCAGTTGCCGGGCGATATGCAGCTCGCGTTGCCCGCCAGGCGCTGGCAGTTGGCAAGCACGTATTTCTTTTCAGCGACAATGTTTCGGTTGAAGACGAAATCTCGCTGAAAGCTGAAGCCGCCGAGAAAGGTCTGCTGGTCATGGGGCCGGATTGCGGTACTGCTATCGTGAGCGGCATTGGTCTGGGGTTTGCCAACAAAGTCCGCAAAGGACCGATCGGCATGGTGGCGGCGGCCGGCACCGGCTTACAGCAGGTTTCATCTCGCATTCACCAACTGGGCAGCGGTTTGACCTTCGGGATTGGCACCGGAGGCCGCGACCTTTCGGAAAAAATTGGCGGCGTGACATTTTTGATGGCTTTGGACGTGCTGACTCGCGATCCAGAAACCAAAGTCATCGTGCTGGTTTCCAAACCGCCGGCCCCCAAGGTAGCTGAAGAAGTGCTGCGCGTAGCGCGAAAAGCCGGTAAACCGGTGGTGGTCAATTTCATCGGCCGCACCCCCATTTCCCGGCAGGTTGGCAACCTGTACTTTGCCTCCGGGCTGGATGATGCTGCTGCAATTGCGGTTGAGCTGGCCAAGAATCCACCCGCACCGTATGTAGCGCCGGAACTGGGTCTCAAGCGCTTTGCCAAAGGCCAGAAATACCTGCGCGGTTTGTTCTCTGGCGGCACCCTGGCCTACGAAGCCCAACATCTGCTGACCGAATACCTGCCCAAAGTTTACGCCAACGCTCCCATTAACAAAGACAACAAACTCAAGGACGCACTCGTCAGCGTCGAGCACACCATTGTTGACCTGGGTGAGGACGAGTTCACCGTTGGCCGTCTGCACCCGATGATGGATAACGAACTGCGCATTCGCCGCCTGCTGGATGAGGCCAAGGACCCCGAAGTTGCCGTTATCATGCTGGATGTTGTCATTGGTTTCGGATCGCATGAAGATCCTGCCAGCGAACTGGCGCCTGCGATTGCAAAAGCAAAAGATGTTGCCAAGAAGGCTGGTCGCTACCTGGAAGTGGCTGCAGTGGTCACCGGGACCGAGGAAGATCCACAAAAACTCAGCGCTCAGATCGAGCCGCTCAAGAAAGCCGGCGCCTGGGTCAGCACCAGCAATGAAGAAGTTGTCCGTTACGTCGGCAGCATCCTGCAAGGACTAAACGCCGTCGCAACGGTCGAAAAGCCGGCGGCCACCCCCATTGACCTTGCTGTTCTGAAGAAACCATTGGAAGCCATCAACATCGGCCTGGAATCCTTCTACGATAACCTGAAGGTTCAGGGAACGCCCACCGTTCATCTGGATTGGCGTCCTTCCGCTGGCGGCAATGAAAAACTGATCGGCATCCTGGAACGGATGAAAAAATACGAATAGCCCGGATTGCCCACGGAGAAAATGATGATCAATATTACCGAAGCCAATAAAAAAGTAGTGGAAGCCTTCATGGAGGCTCGTCCGGTTGTAGTCGGTACGGCCAAGGCCATTGAAGTAATCCCCGGGATGCATAAAGATCTCTTCCTGCACGCTGGTCCGCCGATTACCTGGGAACGGATGGCCGGTCCAATGAAGGGCGCCATGGTTGGCGCATTGATTTTCGAAGGCCGCGCCAAAACGGCCGAAGAAGCCAACAAGCTGCTCGAATCCGGTCAGATTAAATTCGCTCCCTGTCACGAACATGCTTCCGTTGGTCCGATGGCAGGTGTGATTTCACCATCGATGGCAGTTTTCATCGTCGAAAACAAAACCCACGGGAATAAAGCCTACTCAGGCATGAATGAAGGCCGCGGCAAAGTACTGCGCATGGGCGCCTACAGCACTGAGGTCATTGACCGCATGAAATGGCTGAATGACGTTTATGCCCCGACCATGGATGCTGCGCTTAAATCAGCCGGCGGCGTTGACATTCGGTCACTGCTCGGCAAAGCGCTGCACATGGGCGATGACGGCCATAACCGCCTGGATGCCGCATCACTTCTATTTACCACCACGCTGGCGCCGCATATCGCGAAAGTGGCTAAAGACGCAGCAACCGCCTCTGATGTGGTGCGCTTCATGGGTGAAAACGCCCTGACCATCCTCAACCCGGTTATGGCAGCCTGCAAGACCATGACGGACGCCGGCGCCAATGTCGAAGGCTCGACCATTGTCACCGTTATGGCGCGCAATGGCACCGACTTTGGTATCCGCGTTAGCGGGTTAGGCGACCGCTGGTTCACCGGTCCGGCCGGGCAGGTAAAAGCGCTCTACTTCCCCGGATTCACCGTCAATGACGCCAACCCGGACATCGGCGACAGTACCATCACCGAAACGGCTGGCATTGGCGGGTTTGCCATGGCGACTGCGCCGGCCATCGTAACCTTCATCAGTGGCACGGCCAAAGATGCCGTCCAGACCACGATGGATATGTACGAAATTACTTATGCCGAGCACAAATACTTCACCATTCCATTCCTGGAGTTCCGCGGGACGCCCACCGGAGTGGATATTCGTAAAGTAGTCGAAAAGAGCATGCTCCCGCGCGTAAACACTGGTGTCGCCCATAAAGATCCGGGCGTCGGCCAGGTTGGCGCAGGCGTTGTGACCCCACCGATGAACATCTTTGAAGATGCCCTGGTGGCCTTTGCAGAAAAATACGGTATCTGATTCAGTTCTAATCACAAACGGAGGGATCCATGGATCGCGAAAAGTTCATTAAGATGTTGGCGGATGCCAAGATGTATGACCTGACTCAGGGTTGCAGCATCTTCACACCGCCCTTCCCCGGCGACAAAAGCCTGGAAGTGCATTTCTTCAAGCGCGTGACCGGCGCTTATGGCGGCGGCGCAGGCGCAAACGGCCAGATTCTGAATTGGAGCAATTCGGTTGGGACCCATCTGGTGGGTGAGACTTCATTCCATTCCGGCGGGCGCCGCATCAGCGATATACCTCTTTCTGACCTGACCGGCCAGGGTGTGGTGGTCGACATTTCCGACCAAATGTCGGATTACGCTTTGTACACGCCTGAAATGATCATGAAGAAGGCCGAAGTCAAAAAGGGCGATATTCTGATCATCAACACCGGTTACCACCGTTATTCCTATGACCAGCCCGACATCAAAAACCCGAAAGCTCAGGGCGGCGTTGAGAACAAGGAATTCGGTTTCCTCGTGCGCCATCCAGGCCCCTCACCTGAGTTTTTCCAGTGGGTGATCGACATGGACTTCAAATGGGTTGGGGTTGACTGCGGTTGCTTTGAACATCCGATGAACACCCCCATCCGCCGCCTGCATGAGGCTGAGTTCAAGAAAGCCGAAGCCAAACTCATCAAGGATTACGGCAAAACCTGGGACGAAATGTTCCCCCAGGATTGGTACTACGAAATGACTCATATCACCCTGCCGAAGAAGCACAAGGTCTTCGTCGAGGCAATTGTGGGCGATATCGAAAAGCTGAATGGCAAACGCGCCTGGCTGACCGTTATGCCGATCCCCTTCATGGAAGTGGAAGCGGCCTGGTCGCGGGTTGTCGGTTGGACTGCCCCGCGCGGAATGAGCGATGCGGAGTTCTTCAAAGAACTAGAGGCCTCCGAAATGGTCGACATGACCGTGCCGTTCTCGGTCCAGTCACCTCAATGGGCGAATTACGAACCGTTGTCGGTTCGGTATTTCAAGCGTGGCGCGGGATTCCATTATGGCATGGGCCGCAATGGCTCGATTTGCAACGCTTCGATCCACCTGGGCTCCCACATGGACGGCGAGGTTCACTTCTATCCGGGCGGGCGCACCATCGGCCAGACTCCGCTCGAGGAATGGGTTGGTCCAGGCGTCGTTGCCGACATCTCCGACAAGGTCAGCAACTCCAGCGTTTACACACCTGAAATGATTGAATCGGTTGTGGAAGTCAAAAAGGGCGACATCCTGATTATCAAGACTGGCTGGTATAAATACGGCTGGATCAGCCCGGATTCTGACGAATTCCGCTATATGATCAAGCACCCGGGTCCGTCAGCCGACTTTGCTGCCTGGGCTGCTGAAAAAGAAATCAAGTGGATCGGCGTCGATTGTGTTGCCGCCGACCACCCGATGAATACCATCCAGCGCCAATGGCACCCCAAGACCTTCCAGGAAGCCAACGAAAAACTCAAGCGCGATTTTGGCAAGGACTGGGACGAAATGTTCCCGCTGGATCAATACTACCAGGATATGCACTATAACTTGTTCCCCAAGCATATTGTGCACGCTGAAAACCTGGGCGGCCAGATTGCTAATGTTAAGAGCGGCCGTTACTATATTGGCTGTTTCCTGCAGAAGGTCATGGAAGTTGAGTCCATGTGGGCTCGCTTCGTAGCCTTCAAGGAAGCTTAATAGTCGAATGATCGCAGCCCCCCTTTGTTTGCTTTTTTGGGGGGCTGCATCGATAATATCGAGGTTCGTTTGCCCTCCGAGCTCGAAAATTACCTTCAAAGGTTGGAAGACTTACGCGGTCAGATTAAAAACCTGATCACAGCAGTTGCGCCAGATCAGCTTAACTGGCGACCTTTCGAAGCAAGCGGGGAGCAGCAGGCGAATTCACTGGCTATTCTGGTAGCCCATACGTGTGGAGCGGAACACTTCTGGATAGGTGAAGTCATTGGGGGCAATCCACCCACCCGCAACCGTCAAGCAGAATTCAACATTCAAACCAGCAGCCAGAATGATCTTTTCCACCTTTTGCAACAAACGTCGAATGAAACCAGAGAGGTTCTTCTGGCTTTACCTCCCGATGCGATGAATTCAAGTCGCGAGGTGGAAGCCAAAAAGGTACCGGTGCGCTGGGCGGTTTTGCATGTGATCGACCACACTGCTTTGCACCTGGGTCATATGCAAATGACCTTCCAACTGTTGACCGGGGGAACACCCAACCCTGCACCGCTCTGGAAACAGCGTTTATCCTAGCTTTTCACGCCCCCGCTATCCATTCAGGCAAACATCTTGCCCTTGTAAGGAGGTAATAAGTTCATGAAGCCAGCTCCATTCGAGTACTATGCTCCAAAAACCACCGAAGAAGCGCTCCAGAATTTGACGGATCTGGGTTACTCCGGTAAGGTCCTTGCCGGTGGCCAAAGCCTGATTCCTGCCATGAATTTTCGTATGGCGCGCCCTTCCGCCCTGGTCGATCTGAACAATGTCGCTGAATTGGCTTATATCAAGCTAACTGACGACGGTGGCATCGCCATTGGAACCATGACGCGTGATAACGCTGTGGAACACGATCCGATTGTCAAACAGCGCATGCCGATCGTGGCAGAAACGATGGGCTATATTGCCCACCCGCAAATTCGTGCTCGCGGCACGTTTGGCGGGGCTATCGCGCACGCTGACCCGGCTGCGCAGCTACCGGCGTTATCTCTTGCGCTCAATGCCAAATTGCTGGTCAAACGCAAAGGCGCGGAGCGCTGGGTGACTGCCGAGGAATTCATCGTTGGTCCCTTTATGACGGTGCTTGAACCCGAAGATATGCTCGCGGAAGTTGTGCTGCCGCCTTTGGCTCCGCGGACAGCAGGATCTTACAAACAGGTTTCCCGCCAGCGCGGTGGCTACGCTCAGGCCGCGACCATCAGTGTGGTTAGTCTGGATGACCGCAATCACGTGAAGGATGTGCGCTGCGTGCTCTTCAGTGTTGGTGAAACCCCCATCTTATCGAAATATGCTGCCAAGGTGCTGGTTGGCAACGAACCTACCGAAGCTGCCATAGCGGACGTAGCTGCTTATGCTGCCAAAAATGAGTGCGATCCCGGCTCAGACCTGCACGGCACCACGGAATACCGCCGCCAACTGGTTGAGGTTTTGGTTCGCCGTGCCCTCACTGAAGCGGTCTTGCGGGCGAAGAAGTAGGAGGCTGACATGACCCAACTTGTAAAAATCAATGTGACTGTAAACGGCGTTCCCTACGAACGGGAAGTTGAACCACGCCTGCTTTTGAGCGATTTTATCCGCCACGATCTGAAATTGACGGGCACGCATGTTGGTTGCGAACACGGTCTATGCGGTGCCTGCACCATCCTGTTCGACGGACAGTCGGTACGCTCCTGCATCATGTTCGCGGTGATGGCGGATGGGCACAAAATTGAAACCGTCGAATCACTTGGCACGCCTGAACACCTGCACCCGCTGCAAGAAGCCTTCATGGAAAAACATGCGCTGCAATGCGGTTTCTGCACGCCTGGTTTCCTGATGACCATTGTCGACTACCTGGGCGATAACAAGAATCCCACCGACGAGGAAATCCGTGAAGCAATCGATGGGAACTACTGCCGCTGCACTGGCTATGAAAACATTGTCGAAGCGGTGAAACTTGCGGCTAAGAAAATGGCTGCCCACTCATAACGGACAGAGAAACGAGGTGTATTGTGGCAGAACGAGTGTTCCATAAATCGATCCTTCGCAATGAAGATCCTCAGATATTGGCCGGCAAGGCGCAATATCTGGATGATATCGAACTTCCCGGCTTGCTCTATGCCGCGTTCAAGCGCAGCGATTATGCGCATGCCCGGCTCAAGAGCATCGATGTTAGCGAAGCCAGAGCATTGCCGGGTGTCATTGGTGTTTACACTGCTGAGGACTTTGGCGATCTGGTCAAACCGGGTCCGCTGCAGGTCCCGCCGCCGACGGCGATCAAAGGCGCTACCTATTCATCCCGGACGCTCATGCCGATCGCCAAGGACAAAGTGCGCTATTCAGGCGAACCGGTCGCGGTAGTCATTGCTGAATCGCGCTACATCGCCGAAGATGCCTGCGATTATATCTATCCTGACTATGAACCGCTGGAAGCCGTTATTGATCTTGAGAAGGCGCTCCAACCGGGTGCTACGCTGGTACATGAGGATTTGCCTTCCAACGAGGCGGCCCATGTGGTTCAGGAACGCGGCAATTACGCTGAAGCCGCCAAAAAGGCGGATGTAATCATCAAGAAAAAGATCTACGTGGATCGCGTTGCAGCCGCCGCACTCGAAAACCGGGGTATCGTGATCAATTGGGACGAAAAGGCCCAGATGATGACGATCTGGTGCGGTACGCAGTCGCCCATAACGTTGCGTAATGCAACTGCTTCTCGCATGGGGCTGTTCGAAAACCAGGTGCGGGTGATCACTCCGTTCACCGGCGGTGGTTTTGGCCCCAAAATCAACACTTCCATGCCGGATGATGTGCTGCTGACCGAATTGGCTGTGCGCCTGAACCGGCCGATCAAATGGTACGAAGACCGCCGCGAAAATTTCCTTGCTACCACCTCTGAACGCGACCAGGTGCACTATGCCGAAATCGCGTTGACTAAAGAAGGCAAGTTCCTGGGTTTCAAGGATGTTTTCTATCACAACTCGGGTGCCTATGACCCCTACATGATGACTGTACCGCTCAATACTCAAACGCATACGGTCAGCAACTACAACATCCCCAACTTCTACACCGAAATCACCATGGTCTTCAGCAACGAAATGGTGGTCACGCCGGTGCGCGGGGCTGGCCGTCCGCAGGGTGTGTTCGTGATGGAGCGCATGATCGACGCGGCTGCGCGAGAGTTGAAAATGGATGTCGCGGAAATTCGCCGCATCAATCTGATCCAACCAGATGCATACCCGGTTTCGACCGGCATCATCGGCCAGGACTTTGTCGAAGGCGTGCTCGATAGCGGCGATTACCCGACAGCACTGGCCAAAGCCATGTCGATGATCGATTACAAGAAATTCCGCGAAGAAATTCAACCGAAAGCTCGCGCGGAAGGGAAACATCTTGGAATTGGCATTTGTACCTTTACCGAAGGGACGGGCGTTGGCCCGTACGAAGGCGCTAAAATCACAGTCGGCGGCAATGGCAAGGTAAGCGTTGCCACTGGCGTTGCCACACAAGGTCAGGCGCATTACACCACATTCGCGCAAATTGCGGCTGAACAACTGGGCGTCGAAGTCAAGGATGTCAAGGTTGTCACCGGCGATACGGGCGCCTTTGCCTGGGGTGCCGGTACTTTTGCCAGCCGCGGCGCTACCGTAGCCGGAACAGCCATTCACCTGGCAGCGGTCAAAGTCAAGGACAAGGCCCTGAAACTGGCAAGCAAAATTCTGGAAACTCCGGAATCAGAATTGGAACTGGTTGGCGGATACATTCAGGTTGCGGATATCCCGGGCAAGAAGATTTCCCTGGGTGAACTGGCCAGCATGGCCAACCCCATGCGCGGTACCTTCCCCCCCGGCGCAGAGCCAGGCCTGGAAGCAGTCGCCTATTACGGGCCTCCGTACGGCGCTACCGGCGCTGGCTGCATGGCTATGATCCTGGACGTTGACGCTGAAACCATGAAACCTAAAATCGAACGATTGGTCATGGTGCATGACTGCGGCATTCCGATCAACCCGATGGTGGTTGAAGGCCAGGTTCACGGCGGTATTCAAATGGGCATTGGCAATGCGTTCTTCGAGAAAGTATTCTATGATGAGACCGGTCAGCTGTTAACCGCTTCCTTCATGGATTATCTATTCCCACAGGCCACCGACATGCCACCCAAGATCGAAATGGGCCACACTGAAATTCCGTCTCCGTTGAACCCGCTTGGTATCAAGGGCGTCGGCGAAGCAGGCGCTATCCCCACGCCGGCGGTTTTCACCCAGGCGTTGGAAGATGCCTTATATGACACGGGCGTTGAGATTATGGAATCAAATCTCTCGCCCAGTAAGGTGTATAGCTACGTGATGAAGGCAAAGGGTGCTTAGCGCCCTTTGCCATTCTCGACCGATATAAAAAATTGGTCGCCAAATTTTTAATTCTTTTTTGGAGGAACACCTATAATGAAACTTGAAGGCGAGCACGTATTTAATGGTCCGCGCGAGGATGTCTGGGAAATGTTCTATGATCCTGCCATTTTAGCCAGCGCAGTCCCGGGAATGGACAAGTTGGATGTCGTTGCGGAAAATGTGTACGAAGGTGTCATGAACGTTCGAATTGGCCCGGTCTCTGGTAAATTTCAAGGCAAGCTAACCCTTACCGATGTTGTCGAACCTGAGAACCTCACGCTGACCGTGGATGGCAAAGGCGCTCCCGGCTACGGCAAAGGCGTTGGCAAGGTCGCTTTTATCCAGAATTCGGATGGAACGACCACTTTGAAATACGATGGTGATATGAACATCGGCGGCGCATTGGCCTCAGTTGGCCAGCGCATGATCGACAGCGTAGCCAAAAGCATGATCCGCTCTGCCTTCGAAACGCTGGACAAAGCTTTGGAAGCCCGCCTCGCTGCCAAAAAGACCGGCACAGAGGTCAACTTCACCCCCCCCACGCAGACTGAATTTGCAACTGGCGTAGCGAAAGACATGGTCGGGGGTTTTACTAAAGTACCCGAACTTCGCTTGATTCTCTATATCCTACCAGTGGTCGCGGTGCTCGTGATCTTGGCCCTGACCCTGAGTAAGTAAGCAAGCCTGCACAATAATCTTTTTAATCAGTGCAGCATTGCTTTCCGATCAGGCTGGATATAAAGGGAAAGGAGGATAGAAATCACAAGAGGAAACCAAGAGAAGAACCCTAATCACTTCGATCTTGATTAATCATTGCAGATGGCAGCAACTCACCCCTGCCTTCGAACGCGCAAGCGAGGAGATCGGATCGAAGACAACCCCAGATCCCATTTCATTTTCAATTAATTTTCAAGGGAGGAAGACTTCTATGGCAACCGCAGCTCCAAAAGCTAAGGTAATGGGCTATTTGCCAAATGACACCCCGCCATTTGGGCAAATGGTTCTGCTAGGTTTGCAGCACGTTTTGACCATGTTCCCAGCCACCGTTCTGTGCGCCATTTTGATGAAGTTCCCCGTCAGCACCGTTTTGACCATCACCGGTCTCGGCACTGTCGTGGCTCTGGTTGGCGCCAAACTGGCCATGGGCAAGTACATTCCGTTGTACTACGGCTCAAGCTTCAGCTACATCGCCGCTGTCTCGGCAGTCATGGCCGCCAAGGGCGTTACCGGCGCCGTCGCTCCCCCCGAGGTTATCTCGGTTGCGACTGCTGGCTTTGTCGCCACTGGTGTGATCAACATTGTCGTCGGCATCATCATCCGCGCGTCGGGTGGCAAAGAAGCCGTCGATAAGATCCTGCCCCCCATCGTCACTGGTGCTGTAGCCGTGACCATCGGTATCGGCCTGGGCGCCGTTGCTCTGCAAATGTCAACGGGAACCTTCACCGCTGCCTTTGATCTCAACAGCCTGACTAACCTGAAATGGCTGGCCGCCAGCTTCTCCACCCTGTTGGCCGCCTTCCTCCTTTCGGTTTATCTACAGGGCAAGGGGTTCATCGGCATGCTGCCGGTTCTGCTGGCTGCTATCGTGGGCTATGTAGTGTCCATTCCGCTAGGCCTGGTCGATTTCTCCAACTTTGGCAAGGAAGCCTTGATCCGCGCTCCGCAAATCAGCTTCCCGGTCTTCAATGATCCTCTGACCCTGACCGTCCTGGTCGGCGTCGGCGTCATGGCGATTGCAACCATTCCGGAATCCACTGCTCACCTGTACCAGATCAGCCTGTACGTTGACCATCTGGCCGAAGAACAGGGCAAAGAGAAATACAATTTGTCCCGCTACATCGGACTCAACCTGATGCTCGACGGTCTGAATGACCTGGTAAACGGTCTGTTCGGCTCGACCGCTGGCACGAACTACGGCGAAAACAACTCGCTGATGGTGATCACCCGTAACTACTCAGGCCCATCCCTGATCACGGCTGGCATCATCTCGATCATCCTGGGCTTCATTGGTCCACTGGCCGAGGTTGTTTCCTCCATCCCGACAGCCGTCGTTGGCGGTCTGGCGATCTACCTGTACGGCGTCATCGGCATGCAAGGTATTGCGCTGATGATTGCTGAAAAGGTCAATCTCTATGATCCCAAGCAGTTGGCGATCGGCGCCACAGTGCTGGTCATCGGTATTGGCGGTAACATTGGCTTCAGCGGCGGCTTCCTGCCGATCCCGCTGTTGAAAGGTGTCTTCCCCTACGGTTGGCCTGCCATCGCAACCGGCGCAGTGTTCGGTATTCTCATGAACCTGATCACTGTGTTCTGGAAACCCCCGATGGACCGCGCTGCGGTCACCAAGTAAGTTTTGAATACGATAACGCTCTGACAGGATCAATATAAATTGAGCCCTTCTCAGGGCAACCAACGGCTCCCGACGTCGCAGGTTGGCGTCGGGAGTTTGTTCAACAGCGAAGCTTTACCTTGTAAAAACCCTTGTATCGATTTTATAATTTTGATCTGCAAGAAACCCCGGTAGGAGAACAGGCATGATTTTGATTACAGGGGCTGCTGGTAAAACTGGCCTGGCCATCCTTAAAGCAGTTTTGTCAGCAGGCGAGCCGGTGCGCGTGTTGGTGCGGCGTGATTTTCAAGCGGCCGAATTACGTGAGTTAGGCGCCCAGGAGGTGGTTGTTGGGGATATGGAAGAACCCGCCTTGCTCCAGCGCGCGTTTGATGGCGTGCGGGCGGCCTACCATATTTGCCCGAACATGAACTCGGATGAAGTGGGCATCGGACAAAATGCCATTACTGCTGCCCGCGAAGCCGAATTGGAACATTTTGTGTATCATTCGGTGCTGCATCCTCAGGTGCAGGAGATGGCGCACCACTGGAATAAACTGCTGGTCGAGGGGCTGTTATTCAAATCAGGGCTCAACTACACGATCTTGCAGCCAGCATCGTACATGCAAAATATTTCCGGATATTGGAGTAAAATGCTGGCTACTGGCGAATATGGGATTCCCTATTCCGTCGACGCCCGGTTCAGCATGGTAGATCTGGATGATGTAGCGCAGGCCGCAGCCAGGGTGCTTCGCGAAGGAGCGCGTCATTACCGTGCAACCTATGAGTTGTGCGGGTCGCAATTGCTTTCCAGTATCGAGATCGCTGAAATGGCCGGGCAAGCCATTCACCGCCAGGTACAAGCTGTTACAATGAACCGCGGCGTCTGGGAACAAAGCGCCCGAGAAAACGGGATGAACGATTACGCCCGAACCACTTTGCTGAAGATGTTCGAATATTACGATCGTTATGGGTTTGCAGGCAATGCAACGGTGCTAGGCAACTTGCTTGGCCGCGCTCCCACCCGCTTCGAAGAATACCTTAAACGCACCACCCATCTTTCACCCTCGAATTGAGGAATTATCCATTATGCTAAAAACCAGAAGCCAGCATTTCAACTTTGGGCACGAAGCTTTACCCACCATTTTTCATACTCAGACTTCTGACTTTTTTGAGTATTTGGAGCGGGATGGGTTAAAGTTCTTAAAGTTTTGGTGGAATCACGTCGCTGAAAGGCTGGATAACGATAAGCTGACCCCGTTTGAAGGCATGGGTTTTGAAGTGCGCGAAGTCCCTGAAAAAAAGGCAAAAATTGTGCTGGTGCGCTTTCCGCACCCGACTGATTTTGATGAATTCCATTATGCCGCACTGGTAAAGACACCCGACAAACGCTCACCATTCGTGTTCGTAAAATTTCCAAGTACGAGAGTGCTGGTGCTGGCGCATGTCCCTTTAAGCCAGAGCGATACCGGCACTCAGATTTTTGAAATTACCCCACGCGGACGGTATCTGCCTGCAGGCCCAGGTACTCCGGTCAACAAGGAAGTTTTTTACAAGGCTGTTTTGAAGCTCATCTGGAAAAAGTAAGCGGAGATTAACCATGGAATTTGGCATGTGGATCACGATTGTTGCATTTGGTCTTTTTTATCTGAGGCTGGCACTCTTACGCGGAAAAAAACGCCGCGCTGTGCGCGAGCAGGCGCTGGCAGTAAAACGTCAGGGTAAGGGCGCGAAAATGACGGTGGACGAAGAACACCTGCCGGGTTACCAGATAACCAGTTGGGTATTGGTGGCGATTGCGGCGGCGTTAATGCTCGCCGGGATGATAGCGCGCTATAATACCGGCTTTCCGGTCTGGGCGCAGGAATATTGGTGGGTTGGCGCCAGTCTCGGCGCCATATTATTCGCCTTTTGCTTTAAATAAAATTCTAGTATAATATTTATGAGTTAAATAGTAATAAATTTTTACTGGTAGATTATGGGGAGTGACATGGTTGAGACATCTGTAAAAACGGAAACGATCACCGTCGAATTCACTAACCTGGCGCGGGTTGTAGCTGGCGTTCCGGACCTTGAAATGGAGATTACTCCTGCCGATACCTACTCCGATATTGTGCAGCGGCTGGGCGAGAAATACCCAGACCTGGTTGGCGTGTTGATCGACCACAATGGCAGTACGTTTCTCAGCTCTAATATGTTCATCATCAATAATGAAATGAGCGACCCGGTGATGGTGATGGATGAACATCCCCGGCCGGGCGACAGGTTGACGCTGGTGGCAGTTGCCACGGGCGGCTGAGATTAACCGGTATCGAATGTTTTTATTCTGACAACTTGCATTTCCCCCGTTCTCATTAAGAGAAGCTGCCTCGATATTAATCTGTTGGTTTTCTGGACGCTTTCAAGGTTCAGGTGACTCAATTAAAATAAACCCGCCCCAAGGCTGGGGCAAGATAAGTGGGGTTGATAACCTTATGGCAAACAGGAACCAATCAGATCAAGATACAAGGCGCATGGGGATTTTCGATGCGTGTCATATCGATCATAAAATCCCGTACTCAGGAAACGATTTATCTCGCATCCAGGCACGGGGTTAAATTAATGATGGTTCAACTACCATAAACCCCGCGCCGCCAGACGAAATCCACCTCGTCGGTAAGGGCGCTGGGTAATGGCGCAGCACCGGGTCGTCAGTGACAACCCTTGCGCGTGCCATGATCATGCATATCGCATTAATTGACCAGCGCGTTGGCTTGACAAGAGGTCAAACCAGATCTAGCGCAGAAAGATCGACAGGGCAATCAAAATGACGAAAAAGGATCCGGCCAGAACGCCAATCCGTTTCAGGTCTTTGATTACATAGGTGTAATCGGGTTTGAATTCCGCGCTGCTGGTACGGCCGGGGGCCGCGACGGATGGTTTTACCACGGTTTCAACTTTTGGCTGACTGACCGACACGCTTCTTTTTTGTTTCTTTGCCATGATTAACTCCTGTTCGAATAATTCCTAACGTTCTTCTTTTAATTCAGCGGTCACCACTATGCGTTGATTATCCACCAGATAGGGATAACAGGAAATCAACGTGACGACCGGTTCCTGTGTTCCTGCCATGACCTCGACTTGCGTTGGCTCGACGACCTGGGTTTGCTTTACGACATACACGAACGCGCGCTGATTGGTGTAAACGATAACCTCGTCCCCTTCCTGAAGCCGGTCGAGGTGCCGAAAAATTTCTCCGAACACATCATTGTGCGCTGAAAGCACAATGTTGCCGTTTTGACCAGGGTTGGGGGTGCCGAGGTGCTGGGCAACGCCTTTTTTAAGCTGCTCCCAACCATCCCCCTGAACAACCGGGGCATCGACGTCAATAGCCGGGATCTGGATGCGAACTGCCTGCTGCGGACCTGGGGTGGGTAACGGTAGGTCCGCCATGGTTTCCACCAGCGGCCGCAAATGTTCCGGAACCTCCGCCTCGTTGAAACGCACCCCCTCAGGTGAATTCGGAGGGGTGTGCCCGGAGGGCAGGACGACAGCCTGAATGACGGCAGTTGGGGTCAGCGTTGGCTGAACCAGTACAGCAGTTACTTCTTTGTTAAGGTCACGCAGCAGGGCAGCGCCGTTGTACAGCACGTAAGCCAGTCCGATAACCGCCGCAATTTCAACGAAAAGTAAAAGGGTGTCCAGCCAGGATTTACGCCGCGGGTCGGTCCCGGTTGTTGAGGGCATCTCAGCCCTTGGCCGGAACAACCCATCCTCGTCCAGACTGGCTTGTTCGACACCTACAACTCGACCGGTTTTGCGGAAACGCTCCAGGCGGATTTGACGATCGGTGCGGCGCTTATCGATTAGCAGCCTGCGCAGTTCATCTGCACTCAGGTCGTCCATCGATCGGCGGCGTGTCACTGTCTCAGTCCATTTCCCATTTTACCGGCTGCATGCAGCCTGGATTATACCGCAATTTAAATCCCTCGAACCGTGGCTGAATGAATTGAGTTCTGGCTGGAGCAGGGTTCGTTCAAACAATGAAATGGGGGATATGGCGCATAGCGCGGATGGGTAATTGTGGTAATATTGCCGTGAAAACAGGTCAAAGTAAACGGGAGATTGGATCATGCGGCGTTTATTCGTCATTTTTGTCCTCTTAGTTGGATTGCTCACGACTGTACCAGCTCAAGCGCAATCCGCTCCGGTGATCGAAAGCATGGAAATTGGCCTGTGGCCGGAATATGACCGGGCAGATGTGCTGGTTATTTATCGTATCACTCTCTCTCCCGAAGTGAATCTGCCGGTCCAGATGAGCATCCGCATTCCGGCAGATGTTGACGCTCCTTACAACCTGGCTATGAAAGAAGTCGATGGTCTGTTGTATAACCTGGCATACACCAGCGAAGTTGAAGGAGAATGGCTGAAAGTAACTTTCACCACGCCCTCGGCAGAGCTGCAGCTTGAATACTATGATCCTGGTTTGACCAGGGAAGCAACCCAACGCTCGTTTGAATATATATGGAATGGCGATTTCGCAATCAATGACCTGGTGGTGGCGATTCAGCAACCGGTCAATGCCACCGATATGCAAGTCCTGCCCGACTTTGGTGTTGGTATAGCCCAGGAAGATGGACTGACCTATTTCACCAAGCAAGTCGGCAAAGTTCCGGCTGGAACGCCTGTCACGGTACGCTTCAGTTACGTCAAATCCGATGATTCTTTGAGCTTTGGCAGCCAATCCGTCCAACCGGTTCAGGCAGCCAGCGGTGACGCTGCCGGGCGGGTAAATGCCGGTGATTTCCTTCCGTGGGTGTTAGGCGGGGTCGGACTGGTGCTCATTTTGGGTGGAGTAGTCTGGTTCATGGCCACCCGCAACCGCAGCGCTGTCAGCCCGGGCAAGAAGCGCCATCGCTCAACCAACCGGCAGGATGAGATGGCCGCATCTCAAATTGAGCAGATATTCTGTCCCAAATGTGGCCGCCGGGCATCAGCAAGCGACCTGTTCTGCCGGGCCTGTGGCAACCGGCTGCGCAGCGAATAACCGAACTGGCGTGATGTTTGCACCACAGGTATAAAAACGGACGCCTTTACCCTGCTTTGGACCCGGCCTATAATTCATTTATTGGCTGATGGTATCGGAGGAAAGATTGAGTAATTATCCATCGCCTGAGTTGTATGAGACCAACCCGGAGCAAGACCGGAAGGGACCTGGCGCCTTTCGCATTTTGCTCGAGGTGGTGCAGACTCTGGCAATTGCAGTCGTTTTATATTTTCTAATCGACTTTGTGATTGCGCGGGTGCGGGTAGAGAACATCAGCATGCTGCCAACTTTGCAGCCTGGCGAGTTTGTGCTGGTCAACAAGATGGCTTATCAATTCGGCGATTTCGAGCGCGGTGATATTGTCGTTTTCCATTATTCGCCACAGGAAGATTATATTAAACGCGTAATCGGCGTGCCAGGCGACAGGATTGAGATTGAAAATGGCCAGGTGCGGGTCAACGGTCAGACCCTGGACGAGCCGTACATTGCTGCAGCACCGCAATACGTTGGGTCCTGGGATGTACCGGAAGGCAGTCTGTTCGTGTTGGGTGATAATCGAAACCAATCGTCCGATTCGCACCGCTGGGGATTCGTTTTCGAAGAGAGTGTGGTCGGTGAGGCATTGGTGGTATACTGGCCATTAAATGAAGTAAAGCTCCTGTCGCAACCCATGATGGTGAAAGCAAACAATTAACCGTATGAAAGACCGATTTAAACCTTCTGAATATTTACTCCCTTGCTCTGAGTGCCAGGCAGGCCAGATGCATCGGCACAATGTGGCTTATTACACCTGGATCGGAGATGATTTGATTACCGTCCCGGATTTTCCAGCCTGGGTGTGTGATTTTTGCGGGCGGCGCGAATATGATATGTCCGCGCTGAATCAACTCTCGTTGATTCTCAGCCCAAATGCCGGCAGCGCGACCAACCGACAACGCCGGCTGCATCCCCGCCCGCGGCTGAAAACCAAAACGCCGCGAGCCAGCAAGACCGAATGATCGACAGCGCCAATTCCGGCGCTGTTGGTTTATAGGGGTGGATTTCAATAAACAACCAATTTGTTGACGCCCGTGAGAGGTGGTGATAAAATACCGCTCACGGGCGCGTAGCTCAATGGTAGAGCAGTGGCCTTTTAAGCCATTGGTTAAGGGTTCGAGCCCCTTCGCGCTCACAACATATAGTTGGTTCAGGGTCCCCACAGGGGGGATGATATTCGAGCCCCTTCGCGCTCACAACATATAGTTGGTTCAGAGTCCCCACATGGGGACAGTATTCGAGTCCCTGCGGGTTCCCAAATAATATTATTTACGGCGCAGGGGTCGTTCCCTCGATAACGCGAGCCAGCCAGCGGCGAGTGGCGCGCGGCGACCGCAGGCGCACAACCGCGAGATGTTGATTTTTCGGGTCAGCGAACATCCTGGGATATTCACGGCGCTGACCTCTATGCGATCGCAGCGCCTTGAGCACCCCTTTTGCTGCCGAAAGGAATTGTTTAGGGAGTCCGGCCTTTTTGCCCGACTCAGCAGCCTGGGCTTTGAGCACAGAAGTACGCCATAGAGCCCGCTTCCCAAGCCTCCATAAGGACACCGCCAGCGGATAATCCAGCCAGATGATTGTATCCGCTCGCGGCCAGACCAGATCGCGCACTGCGCTCTTGTTGCCGTCGGTGACCCAACGCTCACCAGCAATTGCGGCGCTTGTACGTTCTCGCAACACGGGCAGGGGTACTGTGCTGAAATTTGGCCCAAAATATAGCGCGTCGAGTTCCACATGCGGTACGCCCAATGCGGCAGCAAGTTCACGCGCCAGAGTTGTCTTACCTGAACCGGTCCTGCCCAGAATTAAAATCCGCAGACATCCTTGCAACGACACAGAAGGATCGCGCGGGTATGGCTTCGTTGCGGACAGCTCCATCGATTGCTCCCCATTTTTTTCGAGGGTCATCCGTTGCACTCCTTAAGCAGAATGGATGCAGCAAACACATAACGGCAAGTGCGCAGCAAGTTTGAACTTATTCTACCGCGGATCAGGGCATGCCGTTTTATTCCCCTGGCCGGCTGTCCTTCCGCTTGAATGTGAGCTTGTCCCGTTCCGTATTAAGCGCCGCAGCCTTTTCTGTCTGGCTGGCCAATTCATACACCAGGCCAAGCTGCAGATACAATTCACGCACATCCGCTTCATCCGGAATTTCCGGCAGCGATTGTTGCTGCAAGAATTGAAGTGCGCGCTCGAAATGAATAATTGCTTCACTAACGGCAGATAGCCGCAGCGCTTCACGTCCGGCTGCCAGGCTGTGGCGGAACGCATCCTGAATCAATCCGGCGGCTACGGCGTGATGAGCCAGCACTGCTGCAGAGCTGCCTTCTGATTCAAGGAATTCCAATGCCCGCCGGTGGAAAAGCCGCCGCCGCGCTTCCCCCGCTTCTGTATACACCACATCGCGCAGCATGTCGTTCACAAAAATGTATTCACCGGCCGTATCAGGTTCGCCGGTCTCCAGCAAGAGTCGACCGCTGATTAATTCATCCAGCGCGGGTAAAGCAGCTTCTTCATTAACATTGGAAATGGCTAACAGGCGTTCGAATGTGATTTGCTGCTCGAGCACAGCCCCGCCCGCCAACAGGCTGAAGGCGCTGGGGCTGAGGCGGTTCAGGCGCGAGCGAATTACAGTATGAATGGTGGACGGGATGTGGATCGCCTGTCCGAAATCGCTCTCGGCGTTTACGGCAAACGTCCATTGTCCCTTCGCCAGTCGTTTAGGACGAAGCACGCGGCGCTCGAGAAAATCTTTCAGGGTCTCGATCAAGTAATAAGGGTGCCCATGGGTTTCAGCATACAGCTTCTGTGCAAACTCGGGGGATGGCGGTGACAGGATGGATAACACCATTTGCACGGTCTCATCTTCCCCGAGGGGTTCCAACTCGATTTGGATGGGAATAACTTCCCGTTCCACGCGAGTCAGCCATTGGATTATGCCTGGTAGTCCACCCCCTTGCTGAGGTTGGGTCAGCGGATGTAACGCCTCTGAACGCAGCGAGATCAACAGCATGACCCGGGCATTGGTCGAAACCGTTGCGCTTTCTCGCCAGCGACGCACGGCATAATGCAAGAGATCCAGCGTCGCACTATCAGCCCATTGCAGGTCATCGACCAGCATAACCAGCGGCGCTTGTTTGGTCAAAGCCAGCGTGAATTGAACCAGTGATTCGAAAAGCTGCGGTTGAGATATTTCCGACCTGGACAGACGCGGTCCCCTGTCTGTCTGAGGTAGATCTGAATTATCTCGATGAAATTCCAAAAAAAACTGGTCAAGCGTGGAAAGCAAGTCGTCATCCAGCCAATCGTTGGAAGGGCTTTTTCCTTCAAGCCTTAGCCGGATTGCATCGATGAGCGGTTGATAGGGGAAATGACTACCGCTCTCAAAGGCGCCTCCATGCAGCAATTCAGCTCCCTGGGCACTGGCCCAGTCTAAGAATCTCTTTGCCAGGCGAGTCTTTCCGACGCCCGCCTCACCGCGCAGTATTACCAACTGTGGTTGACCTGCGGCAGCGAGTTCGTAACAATTGACCAGCGTCTGGAACTCGCTTTTGCGGCCGGCGAACAGGGTTCCCAGAAAATCAACCGAGGTATCTGCCCGCTGTCGCTGGTCGGCAGTTTGCAATTTACGAGAGTGGACGGGAGGGATCTGTGTGCGAATACGGTCTGCCAGCGCGTCAGTATCAGGCTCTGGCTCTATGCCCAATTCAGTTGCCAGCACAGCCCGGCAGGCATCGTATATTTCCAGCGCTTTCCCGCGTTCGCCAGCCGCGAAATGTACCCTCATCTTCCGCCGGTAGGCAGCCTCGTTGAGCGTATCCAAAGCAATCCAACGCGAGACAGTTTCGCTGGCATCAGAAAACTCGCCGCGCGCAAACTGATTTTCCGACAACCGGTCGAGGATCAAACTCAGGCGGTGGTGCCAGCTTTCCCGTTGCATGGAAACCCAATCGTCAAAGCCTGGGGCGTCACCAAGTGAAAATCCGGCCAAAAATTCACCGCGCTGGCTGGCAGCCGCTGATTGAAGAATTGAGATTGTCGCTGCACCAGCGGACAACGGCTGTTTCATGGGATCGGTATTCGCCAGAGTGTAGGCACGCTCGATACCATTCAAATCAAGATCGATGTTGCCATCTGGATTCAACCCCAGGGTAGTGTTTGTGATGGAAAAGTAGGGTATCTGTGTCTGGCCGCTTGCCTGGCGCAAGGCAGCTTGCAGGCGGCTCAAAGTGTTACGCAGCGATGCATAACTGTGCTCGGGGCTTGATTCAGGCCAAAGCAGGCTGGCCAATTGTGCGCGGGTTTGCATCCCTGGCTCGATGGCGAGATAGAACATCAACGCCTGCGTTTTGCGCGTCGGGAAGATTACCAGGTCTTCACCCAGGCGAACTTCAGGCGGACCTAACGCCAGAACATGCAAAACTTTGGGCTGCTCTCCGATTTTACGGCTCCTTGTTACGCTGTTGAAACGCTTCTTCATTATATTGAACCTTGATACAGATGTGAAGAAGGAATAAGTAGAAAAAGGTTCATTCATGGAGAGGTCACCTTTAACGAAGATTGTTCTCACATTCCCCATTCAGGCCGGTAAAGTGGAAGCCTGGCGAAGGTTTTGCCAGGAATTATCCGGCTCTCGCCAAAGACAATACGAGGCCTCACGTCGGCGATTGGGCATCACACACGAAAGGATGGCCTTGATGGAGACCTCGTTTGGAGCGACGGCTGTAACCACTCTTGAAGCTCCTGATGTTGCCAGAGCGCTGGGACTGCTTATTTCTTCGGATCACGCTTTTGATATCTGGTATCGCGAACGATTGCACGAACTGCATGGCATCCATCTGGTTGGATATGAACGTTACTCCCAGTCCATGCTGCCGCAAGATCCAGATATACACTTCGATTGGGTAGCGGATTCCGCTATAGTCGAAAGCTCTTCAAGCGCTTTCATGATGAAATCGAGAAAGGACAAAGAAGATGAACGGTAAACGATTTGACAAGCGCATTAATCGGGATTTTGACAGGGCAAAAAGAGACCTGGCTGTATTAAAAGACGATGCCGTTACGGGATTGAACATGAAATTCGAGCAGTTGGCAGAACGCCCGATAAAAACGGCGGAGGTTGCTATGAAGACCCTGAATAAATCCATCGGGCAAGGTTTGCATCAATACAACGCGAAAGTCCAGGGCGTTGTAAGCAATGTTCCAGGCGACCTGAGCAAGAAAGTCGCTGGATACCCCTGGGTGGCAATTACCGCGTCTATGGTTCTTGGCATGTTGCTGGGTGTTATGCTCAAACCAGGCCGGCATGTTGTCAGCTAAATGCGCCGATCAAGGTATGTACATGGTTTCATCCCGCAACCACCTGTCGAAAGGAGAGAGAATAAAATGACCGAATATAGAGAGGTAAGAACGGAACATCATGAAGCAGGCCAGACACAACGTGTCACCACCTTCAAAGCTACCCAACTCATCTGGCTGCTGTTTGGCCTTCTCGAAGCTGCGATTGCACTGCGTATATTGTTTAAGTTGATCGCAGTCAATCCAGGCAACCCATTTGCAGTGTTACTTTACACTGTGACCAATCCTTTCCTGGCCCCCTTTGTGAGTCTGAAAGGGTCGCCATCTGCTGAGGGAATGGTGCTGGAAGTTTCGTCCGTCATTGCCATGATCGTTTACGCGCTGATCGCCTGGGCTCTGGAAAGGCTGGTTTATGTGCTTTTCTATCGTCCGCGCGGGCACGTAAGCGTCAGACAAACGGTTGTAGAGGATCACATACCTCCACCGCCAGACGACACTATCCCACCAGAACGCCCCCGGTAACCGGTCACTTTTGATCATGGACGTGACATTAATGCCCGTTGACTAACCAGTCTGATTAGCCAGATGACCAGTGGACATGCGAGAACACCGCAGAACATGAAGAAATTGTTTTGTGGACAGGTTTAACTGGTCATCTGGCAGGCTGTTTTCCGGAAGGAAGGATAAAACCTTATGCTCCCAATCGGTGATGATGACAGCACACGCAGAATTGTTCCTGTAGTTACTTATGCGTTGATCGCTCTGAATGTTCTGGTTTTCCTGATAGAACTAAGCGGTGGTGATGCCTTTGTTATCAAGTGGGCTTTTGTACCCAGCCGTTTCCTTGCCAACCCATCCGGTGATTTTTTGACGCTTTTTACATCGATGTTTATGCATGGAGGGTGGTTACACCTGCTGAGTAACATGCTTTACCTGTGGATTTTCGGCGACAATGTGGAAGATCGTTTCGGGCATACCAAGTTCACGATCTTTTATTTGCTTTGTGGTATTGCGGCAATTTTTGCCCAGTTGGCTTTTAGTATCGGATCGAACGTGCCTAATTTGGGAGCGTCTGGGGCGATTGCCGGTGTGCTGGGTGCCTATATAGTGATGTTCCCAAGGGGGAGAGTACATGTGTTGATGGGAAGAGGCGTGATTCCAATGTCTGCACTGACGGTTATTGGATTATGGATTATTCTGCAGCTATTTAGCGGCATTGGTTCGATTACCAGTACCGCAGATACAGGCGGCGTGGCATACATGGCGCATATCGGTGGGTTTTTTGCCGGGTTGGTGTTGACCTATTTGTTGGGCGGAAAACGAGGATTACCGACATTGTCTTCGTGACCATACTCAAAAGAGTTACTATAGAGGTGATTGAAATGACTACTACCAGGCAGAAAGAAGCAGCGAAGGAAAACATTGCTAAGGCGCAGCAAAGATGGCAGGAAATGACATCTCGGGAACGCGCTTTAGCTCAACCTGGAGGAAGGAAGCGTGCAAAGCCAGGAACGAAGGGTGAAGGCGACTACTTCCGGATCGTTGTACGCTCGAAAGACGAATTCACCACATTTCGCTACCATGATGTTGGCGAGAAAGGCCATATTCTGCGTCTTGCCGGCAAAAGGAGCAGCGGATCCTGGGATACCCAGACGTGGCTCATCAGTAAAGGCGACGCTCACATTGAAGGCGACACGCTGGTTGCTGATACCGGTGATGCCAGAGAATTGATCGAAGCGCTGGGAACAAAGCCAAGGCATGTTAAGGGTGACATATTTGAGGCAAAGGACAGGCCCAATGTTCCTGAAAGGAAAAAGCCGACGGACGCGCAACAACGAGCCCGACTTGAAAATATTAAGAAAGCCCAGCAAGCTCGTTGGGCAAACAAGACCAGGAAAGGCTAAGCCATTCGCGCGAAGGTCAATGCTGATGTAACCAAATAAGTATTTTGCAAGGCAGGCAGCTCAACATCGGTTGTTCGAGCTGCCTCTGGGGGGACATCTGCAAAGAGCAGTTTTTTACGACAATAACTAGAGTGACGGCTTAAACTTACCTTCACAACGGACTTGGCTCCACCCGGTCCGTTTTATAAATTGCAGTGCGCTCACAATAAATATCGTATAAAGGTAAGATTATGATTCCAATTACATAAAATTCCCTGTCAGATTTTTGGTGATTTTCCGTTTACTCCATTGAAACATGGCCGCGTTTCAATCCACAACATGGAGGAATTTTCATTGAAAGATGCCAGATTGTTTCAGGACTTTAACCGATGGTTTACGGGTGGGGAGCGAGAAACCCCGCTGTTCGATTCAGAAGCCTTCAATGAACTGTATGAACAAAGCTACCTCGCGGTATTTCGTTACATTTATGGTTTACGCGGTGGGCCAGTGGAGGATATCGAAGATCTGACTGCGGAAACGTTCACCCGTGCATGGAAAGCCCGCCGTACCTTTGTAGGTGACCTGCACAACGCAGCCACCGGCTGGCTGTTGCGGATTGCCCGCCGGTTGGTAATCGACGGATATCGTTATGATCGCTCGCGAATTCAGGCCGGTGACGAACCGCCAGATGATATCCCGCAACTCGGCCCCGCACCGGAAAATCTGGTATTGATGGGCGAACAATACGAAACGCTCTGGAAGCTGCTGCAGTGCCTAACTGGTCGCCAGCGCGAAATGCTGGTGCTGCGTTACTTCCTGGATTGGCGCGTCAACCAGATTGGCGAGTATCTACAAATTTCTGAAAACACAGTTTCTGTAACGATCCATCGAACACTCGCGCAACTGAATCGTGAGTGGCCCGATGAAAGGGAGTATTAAAATGCCTGACCTTTCTAACGAGAAAATGAATTCTGAGAAAATCGAAAAAATGTTGGAGTCGGTTCAACCTGAACCAGGTAATCGGTTCCACCAGCGTATGACCAAGGTGCCGTGGAAATTAGCCGATCATCCTGTTATGAAACAAAAACAACAGAGATACGGGATCGCTATTTCTATCGTAGCCATATTGGTAATAATTTCCGTTTTCTTGACAACACCAGCTGGAAATGTGTTGGCACAAGAAATATTAAGTTTCTTTGCTCGGTCTGAAGGGAATGTAAAACCTGTTCCGACTGAATACATGACCGAACCACTGCCCACGCACACACCTGAACCGCCATATGGTCTTGCTCTGGTGCCTGTTGAGGTGGATGACTTCGTTTCCCAACCCCCAATTTTGCCGGCACCACGTGGTATTCATTTGGACGAGGCAGAAAGCCTTGTGGGGTTTGACCTGTTCGAGCCTTCCAAATTGCCACGTGATTACGCTTTGACCAAGGTGGAGTTCGACAATAAAAATAAAACCGTAAGAATGGAATTCAAATCTCCGCAGGCTGGATCGGGTGAATTTTTCGCAATTACGCAGAGTAAAGGTTTGGAACCGATCGAAGTAGGCGCTTCTGCGGAAGTTGAAAATATTCAAATCGGAAATTCTATTGCGCAGTTCGTCCAGGGAGGGTGGTTCACACCCTTGGACTCCACTGTAGCGACTTGGACAGGTGAGGGTGGACCTTCCATACTTCGCTGGGAAGCGGAAGGTATTTCCGTCGAGATACTTTTCATGCTCAACGATTCATTCCTCCCGGCCTATATTACACGCGATGAGATGATCGACCTGGCTGAAGGGTTAGTGCAATGCCCATCTTCGAATTCCGAAGCTTGCGACGGCGATCAGGTAATTATCAACCGTTTGCCTGTTCCCCCCAATGATACAGATTGGATGGAGGCCTACAGGAGTGTAGCTGAAGTCGAAGCGTTATCTGAATTTGATATACTCGTACCTGGCCTGCTCCCGGAAGGAATTCCATTCAGCCATGTCCGTTTTAATGCCAATTTTCAAACAGCCTGGATTGAAAGCGGCGATTGGGCGAATGATTTAACGCATATCAGCGGGCCTAACTTACGCATTTTTCAGAGTGTACTTACCCAGCAGAATGAAACCTACCCGGAGAACTACCCGCCTGAAGCCATCGAAGCTGTTTCGATCAATGGGTATGCCGGTAAACTTTATAGAGGCAGCCTGACTTGGCCTAATGCAGCCACTGGTGAGCCAACCCCTGCGCCAATTTGGAACCCCGAATCAGGCATTGTATGGGTAACATGGACCACTGATACGATGAATTACAGCATACGTTTCGATCCCGGATATATGGGCGGGGAACGCCTGTCACCCCAAAATCTGCTTTTGATCGCGGAAAGCCTGCATTAGTGAAAGAGAATACACCTCAGGTCAGTTGTCTATAACCTGGAAAGATAACAAGGAGCTGGCCTCGAATAAAGGCCAGCTTCTTGTTGTTTAACGCACCTTCGCCACATATTTCGTTATTTAGTTTGGTCCGTTGAATTATGCGTACTCAAGTTTTGATGGATAGCCTTTTCCAGCAGCGCAATGGTCTCCGGAAGCAGGATTTTTCGGATTTGTTGGAATTGGCGCGTGGGCAGCAACGAATTTAGATCTTCATTGAAAATAGTTTGATTTACATTCGATTTTATAAACTCAAGCAGTTCTTTAAAATACTCGTGAGGTTCAAGGCCGGTCCTTTCTTGAATAACCTCGCGATTGTAGGTATATCCCTGGATAAAAAAATGGTGAATATCATACATATCCCGGCCAGCGATGGTTTTATGTTGTTTGAACCGATCTGTTAACGCAACCAATTTATTGCCAAACATGGTCTCGATTGTCTGGCTGCTCATCAGCCGGTCAATTTCTGGAAAATATTCAGTTTTATAACGGTTGGCTTTGGGCACGATATTGCTGGCGCTGACTTTTAACGTACTTCGTTGCCTCGGTTTGCTCGGATAGCGCAATTGAAAAAATAACACTTTGTCGAATTCAAACGTAATTGACATACCCAATTTGTCGAATATTTTGTGAAAAACAGGTCTTAATTCAATAAATTTACCGTCACCGATCACATCAAAATCGAGATCAACCGAGAAGCGATCCAGGTAGCCAAGCATGGCTGCGCAAGTGCCGCCCTTGAATGCCAGGCTTTGGGCAAGCAGAGGTTCATCAACAATCTCGATCAATAAGCGGTTGAGCTGGGATTTGTGCAGCAAATCTTCTGGCCTGGTTTCGACCATTTAATATCCTACTTTCTCTTTAATGGCTTTCATTTTCTCGATATCCATTAATTTTGGAACATCAAAATGATATTTCGGGCTGAAATAAAGCATATCGGCAGCAGCTCGTTCGACAGTTGCGGTGAAAACCCCATTTTGTTCTTCAACTCCGGCAGGGTGAAAAAGAAATTCATCTTTTAGCTGGCGGTAGCGGAATGACCACGGACCGACAGACACGCGCTTAGAAATATCTGCCGCATATGTATAGTCGTAAACAGCTTGCGAGATTACACCGGCGGTTGCCAAAACCGACTCGGTCGTCAGATAGGTATAGCGATGAATGATCGCTCTTCCGAGGATCAATGGATTGAGCATTTCCAGCGGGACGGTCGCATACAAGCCTTTATATATTGGATAAAGAATCCCGCGCGCGATGGAGCGGGAAATTGTCATATACAATGTATGCCGGTTGCTGATCTTCCAAAGTACGGCTAGATCATTGGTATGATAGATTTTTTGATCAATTTGAAGAAGTTCTCTTATCCTATACATATATGTATAGGATATAACAATGTAATTCGTATGTCAAGCAAAATCCACCTGGATGCTGGGCTGGCTATCTAACTTCGACAATGCGTATTGAGGGTCCGACACCAGGTTTCCAATTACTTCCCAAACCCATAGACTCGGTACTGCCCCTGTTCGGTAAGGCGTATCAGGCCGTTACCTTCCAATTCTCGCTCTACCAGCGGATAATCGCCGTAGGCGGTGGTGTCCACCACAATATAGGTTATCTCCAACTCGCGCAGCAAATCAATCGCCTGAGGCGTCGGGAACTGGTCGAGCGTAGGTCTGATATTTAGATATTGGGGCGGTTGATAGGCATTGAACAGGCCGCCGATGAAGGGTTTGCCATGCATTAAATTAGCAAAAATGTTGATCTGGTCCTGCACCTGTTCGAATGGAAACATCGCTACCGCGCCGTCGCCGGGTTGAGCTGCGAGCCAGGCGTCCAGCGGACGCGGTTCGATTTTGGTCAACTGTTCTGTGTACGGGCCGGGGTAGAAATCAAATAGCGCCAATGCGATCAGTGCTGCAGCCGCCCCCATCTGCCAGCGTCCTTTAAGGCGCTGCAGCACGGATGCCGCGCCTAACCCGGCCAACAGGGTGGTGAAAAGGTTGGTGAACAGACCAAAACGCGCGAGCGCCCGCATGCGGTCAAAGAAAGGCAAATGATTAAACAGCCAGTAGGTTGGCAAAAAGAGTGGCGTCTCGCTGCGACCCAAAAGCGGCTGCAAGAATCCCGGCACAGCGATCATCACCCGCTCGGCATTCCAGTGCAGATCCGTGCCCAACGCCAGGATGAAAGCTGCCAGCGCGACGGTCAAAGCTGCCCACACCAGCGGGCCTGAACCGGTCGATTTTCGCCTCCAAACGGCATAACCGATCAACACCAGGGTTACCAGGCCAATGTATAGCGTCGCCTCAGGCCACAGGTCGCGGTTGAAATGGCTGCCGACCCAACGCCCGAATAGAAAATGGTCAGTGGACGGCAAGAAGAAATCGGTCGGGCTGGCAGAATACATGCTGGCATATTCCCAGTCGCGGCTGGTGATGGTGCCGGTCGCGGCCAGGTTGAAAAAGTATTGTACAGAGAGATAAAGCAGAGGCACAGCCAGTATGATAAAAATCCCCACCTGCTTCCAGAAAGCGGCTTTTGTCAGGACGCTAAAACCGCCGAATAACAGATAGGCCAGCACAAATACCAGTGCAACCAGCAATACCATGTAAAGATAATACATCGAGGTGAAACCGATGAGTCCCAGGCTGACCGCCGCCAGAACAGCCGGCTGCCACCAGCCCCTGGCTTCGTTGCGAAGGATTCCCGTCAAACCCATGAAGAACAGCGGAAACCATTGAGTCGCTGCCAGGTTCAGGTGGCCAATCAACAGCTTGGCCATGCGGAAGGGCAGAAAGGCGAATACCACTCCCGCCAGCAGCGCCGCGCCTTCGGAATGGGTGAGGTGGCGTACCCAGCAGTACATTGCCCAGCCTGAAAGCACGAAGGTAAGCATCATTGCCAGGTTATATCCGGCAATAGGACCGAAGAAATGGCTAAAAAGAGCGCCGGGGAATACCGCTGCCAGCGCGGTGTCGGTGGTGGACAGGTTCCAACCCTCGGGATAATTCATCCATTCGCTGAAATAAGGATGCCCGCCGCCGTCAAAAAAAGCGTGCTCATACCAACCGGTCAACCACGCAAAGTACAGATTATCACCGGTGCCGCCAAGCACCGAATCGCTCAGATGCAAAACCAGTGGGTAGGTGAAAGCCAGGGTTAAGGCTGTATAAAAGAGCAGCACGCCAAGGTGCCGCAGGAGATTTCCCCGCAGTGTACGCATTAATTAGTTCCCTACGATGATTCTAACACGGGCGGAGGAAGAGCCCGGTGTTGTGGATCCCTCAACTTCGGGGTATTCGCTTTATGCTTCGCGATAGCCGCACAACGCCAGGGCGCGCGGGCCGGTGTGCGCCCCCAGGATGGGAGAAGTCAGCGAGATAAAAAGTTCAGCCGGGTTGTATTCGGCATTTACCCGTTCGGCCAGTTGCTCCGCTTCATCGGCAGCGTCGTTGTGCAGCACCACCAGATGCAGTTTGCCGTCGCCGTCCAGTCGGTGAAAGAAGTCTTTGTAGAGTCCTTCGACTGCCCGGCCACGAGTCCGGGCCGGGATACCCGCCTCGACTTTACCGGTGTCATGGTTAACGTAAATCAATGGTTTGATTTTTAGTAAATTTCCGATGAATTGCGCGGCGCCGCCGATCCGCCCGCCGCGGTCCAGATACTCCAGTGTGTCCAAAGTGATCAGGTACACCAGTCCTTCCCGCACTTTCTCTGCAGCCGCCAGCGCCGCCGCAGCATCCCTGCCATTCGCCAACGCGCGGGCGGCAGCCAGTACCTGCCAGCCAAGGCCCATTGAATTGCTTTTCGAGTCGACCACTGTGATCGGAACAGGCGAGTCTGTAGCAGCCTGAACAGCAGACGAGTAAGTACCGCTCATGGCGCTGCTTAAGGTAAATACTAAAATTGACTGGGCGCCATCCGTTACAGCCTGATCGTAAGCGGCGCGAAAGTTTTGCGGCGCGGGTTGCGAGGTGGTCGGATGCAGATCGGATTGCGGCAGCCGGGCATAAAATTCGTCGGGCTGAATGTCGATGCCATCCAAATATTGCCGGTCTCCCCAGATAATCGTGAGCGGAATGACATTCAAGTTATATTGCGTCCGCCAGATGCTGGGAATATCGCAGGTACTGTCGGTTATAATCGCGACTTTTTCGGGCAAGACAACGGGTTTCTGAAATGGGGAAGCACTGGGATGATATTCCATCGCGCTCTATTTTATTCCTTAATCGCTGCCAGGTAAAATGGTTTATTCATCTTCAACCTGTACCTGTTTCCACTTATTTTTTCGATTATACGGTATCAATGGTTACGAAGAAAAAACTCAAATGGATTGTTTGCCAAACCATAACAGGCCCCGCCTCTCGGCAAGACCTGCGTTGAGACAACGGATCGATTGCAGTCAGAGTTGGAGGAATTAAGCAGGGGGCAGCGGAATGGGCGGAACAGCAGCCTGAGTTTCCCCGGAAGGCTGCTGGGACCCTGGCTCGGAAACAGGCGGGTTCTTCAACAGTTCCAGTTGACGAACGGCATCTTCACGCTGCAACTTCTCTGCTTGCAGTGCTTTTTCAAGTGCATCGACCTTTTTCCGCTGAGAAGAAATGCGTAATTTACTGCGAATGGAACCTGGCAGGATGGTCAGGATGCCGATTAGCACGCCAAGGATGACGGTCAGTAACAGCACCAGAGCCAGAGATTCATGGAACTGCCAGAAGAAAAAGGAAACGGTGACAGCGGCGGTGTTTTGCAGCGCAAAGATAACCGCGACGATAGCTATAACAAGCGCCAGCACTAATAGAATTGACATCATAGTTTGGTCCTTTCTGAAGGTTGTTTAACCGGGACGATGGCCAATCCCAGCTTCCATCCCTATCATTATTGCATAATTCTGTGCAGCCAGTATCTGAATTTTACTCCGAATGGGTTGACATCGACGGTGAATATTTTAAGGTTAAAAGTAGATTAAACTATTGACAATAATTGTAAATATCTGTAGAATTGATCTGTTATCCTAAAGAAAGGAGCACGCGAGAATGGCTAAGAACATTATTGTCAATTCCCTTTTCAGCGGACACACTGCCGTCGATGGCGGTGGAGTAGCTGTACCTTCTCGGAGTGCGCCTGTCTCTCGGTAACTTACTGACTAACGAATTTACCGGCAGCCGCGGGAGCACTCCAGACCCGTGGCTGTTTTGTTTTTGTTCATCAAAGTGAACATCAAGCCGCGGGAGAAGGAAGAACCCCGCGGTTTTTTTGTTGTGACCTGATTAACCCTTTGCGAGTAAACCTTATGACTGCTGCGACCCTTTCTCAAGCCAAAGATGTTGAGCGCCCGGAGCGCGATCGTAACCAGGTAGGACATTTTTCGCAGTCTGGCAAGACTCCTCAAATGGAGGACACCATGTTTGAAACCTTGATGAAATTTGGCGGATACCGCGTCGATTATTTGAATATGGAGCGGGCTGGCTCGTCTGCGGCGATGGGTTTGTATGTGCTGGGTGATTTACCCGCGCATCAGTCTTACAGCCGGATGGCCAAGCGCAACCTGTTCACCGCACTTTTGGTGATCCGCGAGCAGCATGAGGAGCAAAATCTGGTTGCGATTTACCTTGACGTAAATTCGCCGGACGAAGCCCTGCGGCCAGCCTATCAGCAAATGAAACGCGACATGAAGGCGGGCATGTTCCGCCGGCTGTGCGTGCCGGTTGTTTATGACCTGGTCGGCAGCACCGAATTGTATTCGGACTTCTGGAACTTCTACCGCGAGCTGGAATGGATGGACATCCTCGCCACCGAAGCCGGTATGCTCTCACCTGTCCGCTTCCCAAACCTGGTGCAATTCCCCTTAGCCGGCGCTGTTTAATGGCGCCGGCTAAAGCCGCCGGCCGTCTTTCATTCCAACCTCGAAATTAGCAAAAGTTCACATCGTAACCAGGAGGGACCATGACATTTACAACGCAATTGTTTCAATCTGATAATCTGGTGCCGGAGGCCTACGACCCTGAAAAAGACGCAGCCTCTGAAGCAGTCTTCAGCTACGATCCCAACTACGCAACGGTTATCGACTGGGAGGGCGTGCCGCCAACTTCATCTAAATGGACATGTGATATACTTTTTCGAAGCAAAATTGCTCGGGCAGAGGTCAGATTTATCCCCTTCTGCCCGAGTGCGTAATATTTAAGATAGAGGTTTCTGTTGTGATCAAAGCAGTCATTTTTGATATGGGCGGTGTCCTGCTGCGCACCTTTGACCCGACGCCGCGCGAGACGTTGGCGCAGCGCTATGGCGTCACGCTGCGGCAGTTATTCGACATCATCTTTACCAGCGAGTCTTCGCAACAGGCGGAGCGCGGTGAAAAATCAGATGCGGATCATTGGACCTGGGCGCTCGATCAACTGGGCGTGCTGCTGGAAGATCGGGCAGATTTTATCCGCCAGTGGTGGGCCGGCGACCGGATGGATTATGACTTGTTGGAATTCATCAACAATCTGCGCCCGGCAGTCCGGACCGGGTTGCTCAGTAATGCCTGGCCGGGCACGCGGGCAAACATCACGAAACATTGGGGCAGCCTGGAGCCCTATTTCGATGTGGTCATTTTCTCCGCTGAGGCAGGGATGCGAAAACCCACCCCTGAATTCTTTCACTGGCTGCTGGAAAAACTTGGCGCCACCCCTGAAGAATCCATCTTCGTTGATGATTTTAGTGAAAACATTAAAGCTGCGCAGGCTCTAGGGCTGCGTACTGTCAAGTTTTGCAGCGCCGACCAGGCCAGGCAGGAAGTCCTGGCAATGCTGAACCATACCAGGCACGGTTAAGCGATCATAGTGCTCGACATTGCCTCGTTGCCTGAAGGTTTGAGTGAGGTTCGCCGCCTGGGCGTGGTCGCAGACACCCATATACCGGACCGGGTGCGCAGTCTGCACCCGGACCTGCTCCCCGGGTTAATGGCTGGCAATGCGGAAGTCATTCTGCATGCCGGCGACATTTGCTCCCCGGCTGTGCTTGCGGAACTCTCGCAAGTTGCTCCGGTAGTTGCTGTCCGCGGCAACCGCGATTGGGCTTTTGCCGGTGCACTGCCGTGGGCGCGGTCATTTACTGCAGGCGGTATTCGCGTCGCCATGCAGCACGGTATGGGCAACTTTTGGCATTACTGGTGGGACAAGCTGAAATTCGCCACGGTGGGCTACCGGTTTGCGCGTTATAAGCGTCTGTTGTTGCATAGCATGCCCGGGCATGATGTAATGATTTTTGGGCACACGCACCGTGCGGTCAATCTGGCTGAGGATGGAATCTTATTTTTCAACCCCGGCTCGGCGGCGGTGACGCCGGCGAGCTTGCCGGCGCCGTCATTTGGGATGCTCACCCTGGACGGGCTTGGGGGCGTGACCGGCGAGATTATTTCCATGCGCCGCATCCCGGTTCAGGCCGGGAATTGGGTGATGGAGTAACAGAGGTAAGGCACGACTTCGTCGGTAGCGGCGAGGCAAGAAAAGAGACCCCCACCGGGCAACGCCATGAAAGCCTCGCCTAAGAAGGGGTGCGTTCGCCCGCGATGACAATTGGTCAAGAAATGTGATTGGATCAATGGTTCGAAAACGCGCTATAATCAAGTGTTCGGAAATCAAATTCAAAATTCTGTCACCAATATTTTCGAATTTCTTGACCTTCAACGAACGCTTTGATATAATTACCGTTTGCGTATTATGCCTTAATACGCGCTGATGTCGTATCTAGCCACAATTTATCCTGCCAATTGCACGTCAGGAGCGAAAAATGCAGTCTTCTGTTTTACCAGTTAGGTCTTACGCTCGCATCCCGGTCGTCTTTGACCTGCCCAATCTGATTGAAGTTCAACTTGATTCCTTCGAGCGCTTGAAAAAAGAAGGGTTGGGCGACTTATTCAATGAAGTATCCCCAATCGAGTCTTATAACAAGGGGATGAAACTTTATTTCCCCAGTAAGGCAGATGAATCGAAACAGTGGGATCTCAAGTTCTGGTTTGGCGATCCCAAGCATTCGATTGAGGAATGCGTCGAACGTGACCTGACCTTTGCCTGCCCATTATATGTATCCGTCCTCCTGGCTGGCCCGGATGTACCCGAGCCCATCAAACAGGATATTTTCCTGGGAGATTTTCCCCAGATGACCGACAAGGGCACCTTCATTATTAATGGAACCGAACGTGTGGTGGTTTCGCAGCTCATTCGTTCCCCCGGCGTTTACTTCGAAGCCCCGGTTGACCGCACCAGCGGCCACCGCCTGGCCTCCGCCAAGCTCATCCCTGACCGCGGCGCCTGGATGGAGTTTGAGACTCGCAAGAACGACTACCTGATTCTCAAGTTCAATCGCAAACGCACCGTTCCCATCACCATCTTCCTGCGGGCTTTGGCCGCCATTACAGACGGTCTTGAAGATTCGCCCATCAAAACAGGCTCAGACGAGGAATTGATGGCCCTGTTCCAGGATGTGGACAACAACCCTGAACGGCTGTTTATCCCTTCGACTTTCCGCCAGGAACCCCCGTGGGACCTCACTGGCAACCAGACCATTGCCGAAGCCGCGTTGATCGAGTTCTTCAAGCGCATGCGACCTGGCGATCCCGCCACCATCGAAAATGCCCGCCAGTTCCTGGAAGAACAGCTTTTTGATCAACGACATTACGATCTGGAGCGGGTCGGGCGTTACAAGCTCAACCAGAAGCTGGATCTGATGGACAAAATTCCCATGTCGCACCGCAATGTGACTCGCTGGGACATCGTCTATCTCATCCGCCGCATGATCATGATTAACAACGAAAAAGAAGACAAGGATGACATCGATCACCTTGGTAATCGGCGGGTCAAAACCGTCGGTGAGCTGGTTCAGAACAAACTGCGCATCGGCCTGCGCCGTATGGAGCGGGTGATCAAAGAACGCATGTCCATCCGCGACCAGGATCAGACCTCCCCGGTCAGCCTGATCAATATTCGCCCGGTTGTAGCCGCGTTGCGCGAATTCTTTGGCTCCAGCCAGCTCTCGCAATTCATGGATCAGACCAACCCGTTGGCGGAACTACGCAATAAACGCACGCTTTCTGCGCTGGGCCCCGGCGGTTTGCGCCGTGAGCGCGCCGGCTTCGATGTCCGCGACGTGCACCACTCGCATTACGGCCGCATCTGCCCGATCGAGACGCCGGAAGGCCCGAACATCGGTCTGATTGGCCGCTTGGCAAGCTTTGCCCGGGTCAATGAGTACGGTTTTATCGAAACGCCGTACCGCCGGGTGATCAAAGCCCTTTCACCAGATGATGTTCGCCTGGTCGGACGTTCCGTCGCTGAAGATTTGAAAGACGCCGAATCCGGGCAGATTATTGTCGTTTCGGGTGAGCGCATCACCAAGAAGATGCTACCGGCGATCAAAAAGCTTGGCCAGACGACTATTTTTGTGGTTCCGTTTGTGTCGGAGGAGGTGGTTTACCTCTCTGCCGACGCAGAAGATAAGTTTGCCATCGCCCAGGCCAATACGCCGCTCAACGAGTATGACGAGTTCGATACCCAGCGGATTATGTCGCGTCACCACTCCGACTTTGTGGTGGCTACTCCTGATAAAGTCAATTACATGGATGTTGCCCCGCATCAGGTCGTGGGCATCAGCGCGTCCTTAATTCCTTTCCTGGAGCATGATGACGCCAACCGTGCGTTGATGGGCTCGAACATGCAGGCTCAGGCGGTTCCGCTGATCAATCCCGATATCCCGCTGATTTCAACGGGCATGGAAGCCTATGCCGCGCTGTATTCAGGCCAGGTTCTGGTCGCCGAAGAAGAAGGAGATGTGGTCTCCGTCTCTGGCAAACAAATTGTCGTTCGCGGCGAATCGGGCTTGCATACCTACAACCTGCGCAAGTACCAGCGTTCCAACCAGTCCACCTGCACGGACCAACGCCCGGCAGTTGTCAAAGGGCAGCATGTTCACAAGAGCGATGTGCTGGCGGACTCCTCTTCGACTGTGAACGGCAATCTGGCGCTCGGGCAAAACGTGGTGGTAGCCTTCCTTTCCTGGGAAGGCGGCAACTTCGAAGACGCCATCCTCATCTCCGAACGTCTGGTGCAGGATGACCGCTTTACCTCGGTGCATATCGAGAAATATGAGGTGGAAGCCCGCGACACCAAGCTGGGTCCCGAAGAAATCACCCGTGACATTCCCAACGTCGGCGAGGACGCCATCAAAGATCTGGACGAACACGGCATCATTCGCATCGGCGCTGAAGTTGGTCCGAATGACATTTTGGTTGGAAAAATTACGCCAAAGGGTGAAAAAGAGCTGACCCCCGAAGAACGTCTGCTGCGCGCTATCTTTGGTGAGAAATCACGCGATGTGAAAGATACTTCGTTGCGCATGCCGCACGGCGAGCGGGGCAAAGTGGTGGACGTCAAAGTCTTCACGCGTGAGGATAATACGGATCTCTCGGCCGGGGTGGATATGATGGTGCGCGTTTCCGTTGCGCAGCGCCGTAAGATCACTGCTGGCGACAAGATGGCTGGCCGTCACGGAAATAAGGGTGTGGTCTCCCGTGTGGTTCCGGTCGAAAACATGCCTTTCCTGGAAGATGGTACTCCCGTCGATATCATCCTCAATCCGCTGGGTGTCCCTGGTCGTATGAACATCGGGCAGGTACTCGAGACCCATCTGGGCTGGGCGGCGCTGCGCCTTGGTTTCCGCGCTGTGACGCCTGTGTTTGACGGTGCGAACGAACAGGAAATCGAAGCTGAACTGGCTCGTGCCTGGATGATCGACGAAGCCTGGAAAGAAACCGTCGAACAGGGTTGGGCCTGGTTAACCGAGCAGACCTATGACCCGAACAATATTCGTGATGACGATGAAGTTCGCCTGCTTTATATGGAGCAGATTCTGGCCGGCTCAGATTACGATATGGACCGCATTGCCTACGACGAATCATATGCGCGCTGGGCTGTGCTGGAAACCTGGCTGCGGAATAAGGGTTACAAGCCCGAAGATCTGTTGGTCAAACGGGAAAAAGTTGCCTCTGATCCCGACCTGGACCTCAAGGATCAGCGCGCCATCGATACCTGCACCCGCATGTGGCTCGACAAAAACGAAGTCGAATACGACGCCAAAGCCACCAGCGCTGAAATTCGTAAGATTGGCGAGAACTTTACTGCCCGCACCGGCATTCCACTCCCGGTAATTGGCAAGATGGTCCTGCGCGATGGAAAATCCGGTTTGCCTTACGACAATCCGGTAACCGTCGGCGTAATGACGATGCTCAAGCTGCACCATTTGGTCGAGGATAAAGTTCACGCACGCTCCACCGGGCCGTACTCGCTGGTTACCCAGCAACCGCTGGGAGGTAAGGCTCAATTTGGCGGTCAGCGCTTTGGCGAAATGGAAGTGTGGGCGCTGGAAGCTTATGGCGCTGCCTATACCCTGCAGGAAATGCTCACCGTCAAGTCGGATGACATCCAGGGACGCGTTTCCACCTACGAGTCGATCGTCAAGAGCGAAGCGATCGAAGAACCCAGCCTGCCGGCTTCCTTCCGCGTTCTGGTCAAGGAACTGCAAAGCCTTGGTCTGGCAATGGAAGCTACCATGGACACGGGTGAAGTGATCAAGTTTGGCAAGGACGAAGAGCGCGTTCGTCCACCGCAAACCTCCACCGGATTGTTGGGTGTTGGTCAAGAGTTTGATGATTTATTGTAAGGAGCAGGTGAAAGGTTGACGGTCAAAATTTGTAATGTTATAATTGACCCTCGTGCCTTTCCTGTTCGCGAACGTTAATCGGACAATCATGAGGCCATCATTGCACTCGATGGCCTCCCTTGTTGAAAAGAAAGACAGAATTCATCGGGCGGGTTACCGCCACAGGAACACTCGACTGGAGACAAACGAAAGTGCCAACCATTAACCAATTGATCCGCAAAGGTCGCCAGACCAAGAAGGCCAAGAGCAAAGCCCCGGCTCTGCAATACACCTTCAATTCGATGCATCAGCATCGTACGCGCCAGGACATTGGCGCTCCGCAGAAACGCGGTGTATGCACCGTTGTTCGCACCATGACCCCGAAAAAACCAAATTCGGCGCTGCGAAAAATTGCCCGCGTTCGGCTTTCAAACGGGATCGAAGTTACGGCCTATATCCCGGGCGAAGGTCACCAATTGCAAGAGCACTCGGTGGTTTTGGTGCGCGGCGGTCGCGTCAAGGATCTGCCTGGCGTGCGCTACCACATTGTGCGCGGCACTCTAGATACCACGGGTGTTGCCAAGCGGTCTCAGAGCCGATCAAAGTATGGCGCCAAAAAGGCCGCCAAGAAATAATTAAGTTCACAGGACGGAGAAGGTTACATGCGTCGTACTAAACCCGAAGAACGCGAAATTACTCCAGACGTTCGCTACAACAGCGTCTATATCACGACATTCATTCACCGCATTCTGCGCAGCGGCAAGAAAAGCACTGCCACCAATGTGGTTTATGAAGCGCTCGAAATGGTCCAGGAAAAAACTGGCCGCAACCCGGTTGAAATTTTTGAACAGGCGCTCAAAAATGTCGGCCCGGCAATGGAAGTCCGCCCCCGGCGTGTTGGGGGCGCTACCTATCAGGTGCCGATCGAAGTTCCCTCCGGCCGCCGCGTTGCGCTGGCCATGCGCTGGATTTCCGATGCTGCCCGCGCTCGCACGGGTAAATCGCTGGCCGAGAAACTCTCGGCTGAGCTGATGGATGCGGCCAATAACACGGGTTCTTCAGTTCGCAAGCGTGAAGAAACCCATAAAATGGCCGAAGCCAACCGCGCTTTCTCCCATTACCGGGTTTAATTAATTCCATTACGCTTCCATTATTGAGTATCGAATCATGCCTCGTAATTTTCCGTTAGATAAGTGTCGTAATATCGGGATTATCGCCCACATCGACGCCGGGAAAACCACGACGACCGAGCGAATCCTGTTCTACACCGGGCGGACTTACCGCATCGGTTCTGTAGACGACGGCACGACTGTGACGGACTGGATGGCGCAGGAACGCGAACGTGGGATTACCATTGTGTCGGCGGCGGTAACTGCCGAGTGGAAGGGGTATCAGATCAATGTGATCGACACCCCGGGCCATATCGATTTCACTGCCGAAGTACAGCGCTCCTTACGTGTTCTGGATGGAGGCGTGGTCATTTTCGATGCCGTTCAGGGCGTTGAGCCACAGAGTGAGACGGTCTGGCGTCAGGCAGACCGCTACCTGGTTCCGCGCATTTGTTTTGTTAATAAGATGGACCGCACCGGGGCTTCTTTTGAGCGGACGATCGAATCGATCCGTTCGCGTTTGGGAGCTAACCCTGTTCCCATGCAGTTGCCGATTGGCGAAGAGTCTGGTTTCCGTGGTGTGATCGACCTGCTGACCATGCAGGCCACCGTCTGGGATGACGAGCTTGGCAAAGAGCCAATTGTTAGCGAGATCCCGGCGAACCTCCAGGCCGCTGCCGAAGACGCGCGCAATGTGATGGTCGAAAAGATTGCTGAATTTGATGATGCGCTCATCATGAAATTTCTGGAAGGCCATACCATTTCAGTTGATGAACTCAAAACGACCCTGCGCAAGGCTGTCATTGAAAACAAAGCCACCCCGGTATTCGCAGGTTCATCGCTGAAAAACAAAGGTGTGCAGCCTGTGTTGGATGCCGTGATCGACTATTTGCCTTCGCCGTTGGAAATCCCTCCGGCGCGCGGTTATGCTCCGGATGATCCGGATACCATTCTGGAACGTCCGGTGGATGATAATGGTCCGTTGGCAGCCCTGGTATTCAAAATTGTGGCTGATCCTTACGTTGGGCGCTTGGCTTATTTTCGTGTTTATTCCGGAAAAGTTGTCCAGGGCGAGACGGTTTATAATCCCGCCAAAGGTCGGCGTGAGCGCATTGGACGCATGGTGCGTATGTACGCTGACCGCCGCGAAGATATTACCGAAGTATATGCGGGCGATATCGGTGCGGTACTTGGCTTCAAGGAAAGCTTTACTGGCGACACTTTGACGGATGCCAAAGACCCCATTGTTTTGGAAAGCATCACCTTCCCTGAGCCGGTAATTTCGATTGCGGTGGAACCCAAGACCACCGCTGATCAGGACCGGATGGCCGAAGCGCTGCGCAGGTTGGCGGAAGAAGACCCAACCTTCAAGGTGCATACCGATGAGAGCACCGCTCAGACCATTATTTCTGGCATGGGCGAATTACATCTGGATATTATTGTTGACCGCATGATGCGTGAATTCCGCGTTCAGGCCAATGTAGGCCGGCCGCGTGTTTCTTATCGCGAAACCATCTCCCGCCCTGTGCCGGAAATCAATTACAAGTATGCCAAACAAAGCGGCGGTCATGGCCAATACGGACACGTTGTTTTCAGCATGGAACCGCTGGAGCGCGGCAACGGCGTCAAGTTCGAGAACAAAATCATTGGCGGCTCGATCCCCAAGGAATATATTCCGGCGGTTGAAAAAGGCGTCAAAGAAGCTGCCGAATCGGGCATCATTGCCGGATACCCGGTCACGGATATTCTGGTTCGGTTGACAGACGGTTCGTACCACGAAGTGGACTCGAGCGAAATGGCCTTCAAAATGGCATCCATTTTTGCCTTCAAAGAAGGTATGCAACGCGGCGGTCCCACATTACTTGAACCGGTCATGAAAGTGGAAGTTGTTGTCCCGGAAGAATATCTGGGCGACATTATTGGTCAGCTCAATGCACGCCGCGGGGAAATTCAGGGCATGGAAATTCGCCCCGGGAATGCCCAGGCCGTGCGGGCACTCATCCCCTTGGCCGAGATGTTCGGCTATACCACGGATTTGCGGTCAGCAACTCAGGGCCGCGGTGTACACACAATGGAATTTGACCATTACGCCTCGGTTCCCGAGAGCGTCAAAGCCAAAGTCACCAATTCCTAATCAAACTAGCAGGATTTTTTCTTTCAAGGAGAGTTTAGTACCATGGCAAAGCAGAAATTCGATCGCAGCA
>SLTK01000004.1 GCA_004347695.1 Chloroflexota bacterium
GGGAGTGGATTCGAACCACTGACCTCCGGGTTATGAGTCAAAATCCTGAATCCGTGCTGTTTGTGCGGCGGGCTCTGCAAATCAGCCAACATGACGAACTCTGGTCCACGCTTGCCGGGCACGCTGCGGTAGCTAATCGATGTTCGTATAGTATCTGTTTTACGTGGGTTCGTCAAGTACTTTTTCTTGCTTTTTTTCATTCCTCTTTCCAATTCAATTTATTCAAATCTATTTTCTCATGGGGGATGCGTCCTCCCTGATTCAATAATGGTGTATCGCACTTTTAGTTGTTGATTCCCCAATCATGGGTGTTCCAAATTCTCATTAAGCCTGCATAAGGTAAGGGCTAATTCTATTCCCCTGCCCGTCTATTTGCGCACCTGTTTGCCGGCTCATTTTCTAAGGTTCGGAGAGCCATTCAAGATGCCAGGAAAAGACCTAGATTTTTTTATTGCTCAAGATAAAAAGAACCCCGTTGAACTTCGAGGCTACGTTTGGAAAGTCATTATGGATCCAACCAGGGTCGATGATGATCCAGGGATGTTCTATGGAAGGTTGTTTCGAATGATCGATATCCGCCTTAACCGGGACGAGAAATCAACCTGGCCGGAAGGAATCGTGTTTGAACACATTGCCTCAGGATGCCGCCTTACTTATAAAGATGGCTTGTTGATGGATCTGACAAATTCCAAAGTCATTCAGAAAAAGCCAAGAATCCGTGATCGCAGCCGGCGGCCAGATTGCAGAAACCAAGCTAAAGGTGAAAGTATGGCGCGAAAACAAAATCAAATTTCTTCAAACAGTCAGATGCGTCGATTTGTGTTGATTCGAGTGGAGGATCTCACCGGAGTTTCAGGGACTGGTGAGGTAGCAGAAGGAACTGTATTTAGCAGTGGCTTGGCAGTCATTCACTGGCTCAGGGAACCTTATGCCATGGGTGTTTATCAGACTCTCGAAGATGTCATTTCTGTCCATGGTCATGAAGGCCGCACACAGCTGCAATTTATCGATTAAGGAGAAATCAAATGACCACAAAAATCATCACCATATCGAACCAGAAAGGCGGGGTGGGAAAGACAACCACCGCCGTAAATCTGGCACATGCTCTTACTCTGAAAACTAAACAAGTGTTGTTGATTGACCTTGATCCACAAGGACAGTGCGCAACCAAGTTAGGCATGGATAGCCAAATGGGAACGTATTATTTCCTGACAACCCAACCAGGCTCTCCAAGTGAAATAACATTTATCCGCCAATGGGTCCGTGATACAGGTCGTGATTTCTTACAGATGATTCCAGGCAACTCAATGACCTCCGCTGCGCAAATGATGTTGGGTGTCCAGGATCAACCGATCTCCTACATAAAAGGGCTGTTGAAAACATTCACTAAAGATCGGTTTGACTACATTATTTTTGATACGTCCCCATCAGTGGGTGGCTTACAGGAACGTGCAATCTGGGCGGCTGACCTGGTGATTGTTCCTACGGCAACTGAATTCGCATCATTAGATTCTTTAGCGAAGACAGTCACAACTATCCAGACCTTGAGGGACAAAAAGAATTGGCAAGGGGGATTGCTGGGGATATTACCTACCTTTTTCGATAGTACCAACGAGTCACGCGACTCACTTCAGGATCTGCAGGCAACATTCAGGGACAAGGTGCTTTCCCCCATTCATCGGGCGACTGTCTTACGTGAATGTTGGTCTGAGGCAAAGACCATTTTTGAGTATGCGCCAGAAACGCGGGCTTCCGAGGAATATAAAGCTTTGGCAACTCTTGTATTGAAATATTAGAGGTTACGATGGCAAGGCGAGACGCATTTACAGGTCTACGTGATCCTAATCCAATAACCGAGGTCGAGGAGGATCAAAAGCAAGGATCCAAGATGGTCCAACAACAGCCCTTGGATTTAATTCCCACGGCAGATTTCAGGAAGAAAAGATCCCGTAAGTGGGAACAAGTTCATCGGCTTGAAACTGTAACCTACCGGGGAATACCTCAGCATGTTGTGGATTTGATTATCAAAGATGCTCAATCTCTTTCGGTTCCTAGAGATGAAGTTATAAGGGCGTTTCTGGAATATGGCGTAAGACTTTACCGCAATGGAGAGATCAAACTTTTAGCATACCCCAAGGCGCAGCGAATGACCCTGTACTCTGAAGGCAATGAAGGAATCCCAATCTTGCCTGTTCAAAAACCGGCAAACCATAAATGGTTAGCTGATGCATTCCCGGTTCCAGATAAGAAAGCTGGTGGAGCCAAAAAGAAAAATTTCAGGAAAGACCAAAAAGCCGTCCCCCAATGGGAAGTAAGAGCGACATTCCGAATTCCAGCTTTATTAAAGGAAGAAGTTCGGTCGATCGCGCGGGAGCATACTTTACCGGTCGGTGAAGTTGTCTGTTTCTTCGTTATAGAAGGTTCACAGGCTTTTCGCAATGGAAGCTTAATCCTGCAACCGTCTCCTAAGACAATAGGGAAGACTTTATTTCTGGAGTGATGCTAATGGCCTCTAACCTTTCCTGGAAAATCAACAATTTCATTATCACTCCAAGAATCACGTCTGCGTCCATGCTGACGTGCCGCAGACGTGCTGCTGACGTGCCGCAGACGTTGACGCAGACGGAGTTGCTGACGTTGAAACCACAGGAAGCCCGTAAAGAGGTCTTTTCTGGAAGAAATGGGATAACTACCGTTCTTCCAACAAAGGCTGTAAATGTGCCTTTATTTCGCTTTATTCGAGATTGATTTTTTTATCAATAGGGGTTTATTTTATGAATGCAGTCGTTGAATTTTCACCGGAGAAGGCTTGGCAAGCGGCAATTGTTAACCTCGAAATGGATATGTCGCGGGCGGCTTTTAGTACATGGGTGAAGCCAACCCATCTGGTGGATTTTTCAGATGACACCTTTGTGATCGGCTGCATGAATTCGTATGGCCGTGAGTGGTTAGAAAACCGATTAACGACCACCCTGCAGCGATTCCTAATGGGGGTGATGAACAGAGAGGTTAAGGTTCGTTTCGTTGTTTGTGACCAGGAAATTGATGATGGGGATGATCTCACTCAGGAAGTTGATCCAGACCAGGAAGATTCTCAGGACAGTCCCATTGAGTTGGATATCCATTACAGCTCCATCCGGAATTACCTAATTGAGTCAAGCCGGGTAGTTCGCTTGCCGGTTTATTACCTGCGTTGGCTGCCGTACGTTGGTTCGCAAGCAATTTTCTTGATCATGGCATTATGGCAGGAATATTACCTGGCGAGTGGTGGAAAGGCTCGAAAAGGGAGCTGCAAAGTTGCCGTTCGCGCTGAGCGTATTTGCCAATGGGCTGGGATCAGCCGGGCTCAGTTCTTTCGCTTACTGCAACCCGGTAGCAGTTTGGGATGGTTTGCGAGAAAGATTGACACCGAACATGAAGTCGATAAACGCTCAGGGAGAGCTAAAAAATCCTCCAACAAATATGAACTATTCGAATCCCCATTGACACCCGAGGATGCAGAAGACTTGAAAACTTTCTTACTGGCTCATGGTATCCAGGATTCCCCTCAGTCCGCTCTGCAATTGGCTATCAATGCGAATCCAAAGGACATCTTGCAATATCCGGTGCGCCTGCCTCGGGAAGGATTCGGCAAATTGATTCCACACTATCTATCCGTTCAGGATGTCATCCGGGAGTTGATTGGTCACCGGCTCGACGGAGAACTTGGGACTCTGGCAGATCAGCTTGCTGACCGATTGTTGGGCCAGGGGGATTTCATCCTGGTTACCTGGTATTTCCTCAGAAACTGGTTACCGGTTCTCGGAGCAGATGCTGCCATGTTTGTCCTGGTTCTGCGCAACCTGTGCTACTTCAATGATGAGACAGGTGAGATCAGAGATGCAGTCTGGATTGAGGGTGGATATCAAGCTATCGCAAATCGTCTAGGGATTAATAACGCTCGCGTTGTGGCGAACTGGCTTCCAGCCTGGATTGAGCGAGGAAGACGTAAGGATGAATTAAGTGATCGTACCGTTGATGAATTTTCACGCCGGCAACGTCTTCAGGATCTATTAGCTCTTTTTGTTGAGCGCATCGACCATCGGATCAATTCTGAGGGCAGCTATAGTTGGAAATTCAAGGTACAGAGGATTGATCCACTCACTCCACAACACCAAGCCATCCAACAGGCTGTTTCGTCCCTTCTTGTGAAATCAGAAGATCATTGTGTTCAAGACGAATTAGATTCTTGGATCACTTTACTGGGCAATGGTTGTTTCGAGACTGTCAAAACAGAACCAAAGGTTGTTTTGAGACTCTCAGATTTAACCAAGGATTGTTCTGAGACTTTCAAAGGTATCCTCAATGATTGTTTTGCGACGCTCGACCCGGGAGCCAAGGGTTGTTTTGAGACCCTTTTAAAGATTCTCAAAAGCTTTAAAGATTCTCCAAAAGAAAAAGATACCTCCTCTACCCAAGATACATCGATTTTTCTGAACGATCCAACCAGTCAATCGTTGGTGGTAGTAACTGATTCGAGTGGAAATTGGTCATTGGATAAATTGTTGGCACGCGCAGACAAGAAAAATCGGCAAGCTTTACTCGATCAGGAAAAGAACGCTTTACCTTTTGTATCCTGGATCATTCATGGTGCTTCCCAACCCAACATCCAGAATCCGTACAGTCTGGCCATCGCCAAGCTAAAAGAAAATCCTGGAGTCGGAGCCGGCGGAGCGAGTGAACGCCTGGCTGGATTACAACCGCGAAATCTTGACCGCCTGATTGAGCAGTCGTTCACCTTTTATTCCCCAACCGACCAAAATTGGCGACAGCTTTTTGCAGAGGTGAAAAGGGATCGTATCCGGCTTTTAGCAGATGCGCTGGGATTGGTTCTGGATATCGAGGAGGAAACAGGTTGGATGAGTAATTAAGCCAGACGCACTTTGTGGACTACCGAATTCAAACAAACATTCATAAAAAGGAGACAACAAATTATGGCGCAAGGAAATCTTACGTGGCAACGTGGCGACATCACCGGGGATATCTATTTTGATTATCTGCGTCCCCAGAATCAGGACCCTATCCCTTATGTTCGCCTGTACCTGATGATCGATGGCAGCCCGGAATCAAAACCGGTGAAGGGATTAAGAGTGCTGGTTTATGGCACCCTGGCTGAATTGGTGTATGGACATGTTCAGAAAGGCAGTCGGATTGGTGTTGAAGGGCATATTCAACTACGCTACCGGCCAAACACGACGACTCCTGTGTTTGAAGTCGTTGCCGAACGAGTTGAATTTATCCGCAATATTGATTATGAACGCGGAAAACAAGTGATCGCAGATTTAAAACAGCGTGGAAAACGAAATTCCGTAACCGATCTGGAAATCATCACACAGATCCTTGAAGTTGGAGAATTAGGTCATGACAGTGAATAATCCTACTGAACCGGAAATCCAGATCTCTGAAGAAAAACTACAAAAGCTTGGTTGGATACTATTCGGTCTTGCGGTGATCTTTACGATTATTGGTGCGTTCGTCTCCCCATTGGATGACCAGGGAAAACCGGTACTTCTCTTGCCGGAGGTCAAAGCAGTAGAAGAATGCAGAAAGGCAGCACAATCATGGATATCTGAGTTGAACAATTTGGATGGCGAGATCGCTCATATTATTGCTGCTGACCAACAAGGTGATCTCTTTTCACAGTCCAGATCCGCCCAACAGACCCTCCAGCACGCTGTTGAACTCGCTCAACAAGTTGATCGGACCCGAGTACCCCCAATTGGCATGGGGATGCATGAGCAAATGCTCTCGACAACGCTGAGTTATCTTGAAGCTGCTCGCAGCGCTTTACAGTGGGTCAGCGCGCCAGAGCAAGAAAATCAGGACCAGGCTATCCAATTACTTGAAGATTCTCGCCAAATGAAATCGGAATTGGAGAAAAACAAGTGGTTGATCTCACGTTAGAAGAATTCCAACGCAATCAGTCTACTCGAATCTCCAGAGAAATTATCGGGCAAAGCGAGGAGCACGAGCAAAAAATGCAAGCCAATGCTCAGAAATTATGGGAAAATGCCCACAAACATCTTGTCGCACTTTTAAGGCTTCTGGATCAGGATTACGACGAATCCTGCGAAAAAGCGACCCGACCATTGGAATCGTTTAGCGATGATGACCTGGCATATTTGATTCATGTCCGGCTGCGTGCTATGCAGGGTAATGCTTCAAAAATGAAAAAGCCAGACGGAACCATTGATATAAAACAGAGCTTGAAAGAACTCAGTCAGAAATATGCTGATCTGGAACAAACGTTATTGGCCTCACAAGAATTAAACAAGAAATTACAGTCTGAGAAATCTGCCTTAGAAGCCCACTTAGCTGCCCTTCGGCAGATTCAGAAGGATGATGTGTCCCAGAACATTCAACCCCAAAAAACAGATACTGAAGAATCGAGTGGCCTTACGCCTGTTCCGGATTGGGTAAAAACCTGGCAGTCGTCCAAGAACTTTGAAAAAACATCAGCGGCAATTCTTGTGATGGGTGAAATGGGGATTGCTTTACGACCATCCATCATAAAGCAGATGGCAAATCGCCTTTCCTTATCAGCTGCAAACAAAAACCTGGATGAAGCCTTGAATTGGTTAATGTCACCGGAAGGAAATGAAGTCCCAATCCTGGTTGAACAGATAAATGGCGTTGTTGAGCAAGGATCCAGTTCTGGTGGAAATCAGCCTGCAGTGCTGCATTTGACTCGCGATGGTCAAGCTGCATACCAGGTATTAACTGGAAAAATTCCTAAGGAGAATGAATTTGATGCCCTAATAAGACACCATTCTTCACCGGAGCATACCATTCTGAATATTCAGGCCGGGGAAATCCTGGTATATGAAGGTTATAAAATCCGAGGACGGGCACAAACTATTAATTTATCCAATGGTGAAACTTATATCCCAGATATTATTGCTGTGGATCCAAAAACAGGAGAGGTAATATTCGTCGAAGTAGAACGGGATGTGAGTAAGGATCAAATATCCCGAAAAACGAAATGGATGAAGTTTTATGAAGCTTCAAATGGAAACCTGTATGTATTTTGCGACAACTTGAATTGCCAGAGAGCAATTCAGGGAGAAATCAATCTTGCTTTAAGTGGGTTAAGTTACAACTCTTTCCTGACGAATCTCCACGGATTACGAAATGGGAAGCGTGCAGGAAAGGATGGAAGCATCTGGTTTTCTCAACGGAGAGGAAATGAAAAATAGAACGGTGTGCGCTCCGTTCTATCTGCATCGTTCCTCTAGAGTCTTAAGGGGGAAGAGTGTGTTGAATGGAAATTTAGACCAAATAGGAACGCCAATCTGTGGGGAATCCATAATCCCGTAAATCAAAAAATGGCCTGATTTTCTCAGCATCAGAAATATTCTGAATAAAAGTAAGCCATAAGTTGCGATCTGATAATCGTCGCATTACAAGAAACAGCGCAAAGAGTTGGTTGTCTTGGGTTGGATCCCATTTGAAGGATTTAGCTATGATTGGCCTAATGGGATACTCCCGCCGAAATAAATAACCATAATGAGCACAAATATTCCTTTGAATACTCAATACATGCAACCATTGTCCAAATAAGTAATCATTCGCATTGTAAAGGCCTTGTGCAATGATTTTTTTATCTGGCTCTAAAAGGTTTTTGTAAAGCTTGGAGAGAGTGTTGAATGAGAAAAACTCAACCACAACCCAAATAGGAAAAACCCCCGCATACTTTTTTTGATGATGAACAATTACTGGATCTTTCTTATTACGCGCAATTTCAACCGAGAAATTATCAAAAATTTCCTGGTATTTCACGCTGTCTTTGAAGATCTTTGCTTGATAAAACGCATCTGATCCGTATGTCAGCGCTAAATGATGCGATATCTGAGTTCTTGTGTTAATTTCGATGGGCTCGAGTACCGATAAGATTTTGTTCCGTAACCACCTATCATTTTCATAAACAGCAATTATCTGTGAAAATTTGAAATCATCTTGGTAATGATCTGGTGAAGCCATAAATTTGTGAAAATAAATATTCAAACGATAGTAGTGATTGGACTGAAGAAAAGCGGTGGCTTTTTTCTCATCATCAATCGTCATTCCTCGTTGACGCAATAATTCTATTTGGTCATGAACAGACAGAGCTGGTTTTAAAGCCATATAGATTAAGCATCCTTAAATAAATGACCCACCTCGGTGCGCATGCTAAGCAGAGGCGTGGTGGGTTCTGTTGACAATATTATACCCAATTCCATCATTATTACAAGGGAGAAATTTGCATAAGTTTTCAAATCAACCTTTCGAAGAGCTATCTTGCCTTTTACCATAAGTGATGGCAGCACAATCGTCCCTATCATCATAATCTAGTTTATTAAATACCAGAGGTTAGCTTTTTGATAACTACAAAGGAGCTTACCAATCATCTTTTTGTCCCAGGGGCTCATTTACCCACAATAGACTTAATACAGCATCATAATTTGGCATCCCAATGGACAATTCTCTAATCGTATCCCCCCGATCAAAGGCATCTCTATTCTCTCGAAACCACTCTGCAGCTCGAACTTCGTGCCATTGGCGAGATACTTCTTTCCTATTGAATAACATCCTCGCACCCGTATTCAAACCTACCGGATGATTGACATCCGGAAATACTCCAAGTTCCATGAATTCAGAAGAAGGTTGGAAGTACTGGATTTTGCCTTGAAAGGAATAAACGACAGCAACAGGCTCAAGTGAGAAGCGTGTGAATCGGAGGGCAGTCGCAGTCAGGGATGTTTGGAGCTTTTCAGACCATTCAGAAATAAGTTCGAAGGAGGGCGCACTTTCCGCAAAGGGACGCTCAACGAATCGTGCAGGGATTAAAAAGGCCGATGCAAATTGATTAGCTTCTTGTTCTGCATCGACTGAGTTTCCAGCTGGCATTTCCTGAATATCCAGTTTTGTGCAAGATCGCATTAAACCGTTACCTCGGTGCATTTCAAGGTGACCTAACTCATGCACAATACTAAACCGACGTCGATAGGGGTTGATGTAATTAGAAGTTGAAACCGAAATAATTGGTTTACCAGGACCAATCAGAAGGCGAGCTTCTGCGCCTTCCATAGAGCATTCGTGAATAAAAGCTCCTCGTGCATTAACAATTTCGTCCAGAAGGAGAAGATCCTCTTCGATTCTAATATTAAGCCTATCAAGAACATGATTAGCAATATCTTCAGGTCGACTCATTGTATTGTTAATCCAGATCCGTTGTAATGCCATTTTGGTGAGCTGTATACTCTAGTTCTTGAAGGATTGTAATTAAATCCGAATCCGATAACCTATCTAGATTACGGAAAGCAAGAGTTGGTTGTGTTCCAGTCGTACCAAGTGCAATGGTTATTTTTTTTATCGCTGAGGTAATCTGGTCGCGGTTCCATCCTTTCCTTAATGGTACTGCGTTTATCTCTTCAGTGACGTCATGCATATCTTGGATATTAGCAAATCGCCAATTACTTGCAATCAGGTCTCTGACAAATATTGCACCAGCAGTTTTCAATTTCTCTACATCATAATTCGCTTCTTCCAGGAATGCCCTTATTTCTTCTTCAGTATTCGGTTCTGGAATTTCGTCGAATAAACGATCAAATTCAGACGCAATATCTACATCTGTGCGTTTTGACTTATTATCGTTCATTTCGAACCTCCGATCTGATTTTCTCTGATTTGCGACGTAACGTCCGCAGGTTTTGGTAAATCTCCTCCACGGGTTTGCCTAATATCTGGGCTAATTCCCGTGGTTTTGGACCACATTTCCCATCTAGGATTGTGTAGACAATTTCCTCAAGCTCTGGGTAACCTGAACTTGCTTCTAGAAGGGCGTCGATTTTTGATTTTGCATCTATTATCCTCAATTCCTCAGTTTCTGCATTTATAACGATTTCTTCTGGAGAGGTGATGAAAAATTCTTGCGCAGAGGATTGCGCTTGCTTGAATTCCGGCTCATCATCCTTAGAGTCGCTACCGTCATCGGGATCAAGGGGAACCTCGAGTCTATTAGTTATAGATTCAGCCAAATGGCTAATCTCACTTTTTATTACATACTTAAGCCACATGAGGAGGTCGCCTTCTTCAGGTTTCCAATTCCGTTCTTCACTAAATGTTTTGGCAATAGCTTCTTGAATGATAGATTCTGCAGTGTGTCCCATAGGCACGACACCCGAATTCCATCGCATGCCTTGAATACGCCACTCAGCAAAGGCAACGAGTTTTGGATAACACTCACCCCAAGGAAAATCAAGTAATAGCTGTTTCTTATATGCGTTCACGAAACCTCCCTCTACGCGGTCGATTCACTATTTCTGAGAAGGAAAAAATCTCTGCATAATTTTACGTCAAACTGATGTGAACAACCATATAGAGAGGTGCTTAATTTGTTAATACCGATATATTTGCTTTTTAGTAAAAATGGCAAAAAACTGTCAGATGTCGGTATTAACTGATTGACGCAATAATACTATACAAGAGCAACAGCAACTTTGATGCTCACCAAATATTAAAAGGAAAAAATAAAATGGAAAAAGCAAAAAAGATAGTCACAATTATAGTCAATGGTCGGCAGAACGAGTGGACAGAGAAGGAAATCTCCTATGCCCAGGTCGTAGCCTTGGCCTTTGAACACCCACACATGGAGGACACCTACCTTTATCTCGTCGACTATTCCAGGGCTGAGGGCAACAAGAAGGGCAGCTTGGAAGCCGGTGACACCGTAAAAGTAAAGGATGGCATGGTATTCAATGTCTCAGAAACTCATCGATCATAGTCCAGACCTCAAGCGGCTGCGTGATGAAGGATATGCTCTTAAAATCAATCCGGGCTTTCTCGTTCTTGAGCAAATTCCTTATGTGAATAACAATAAGGAAATCAAGTATGGGACTCTTGTGATGGGGTTAAACCAGGCGGGGAATAAAGCTGCCAAACCTCCCGATCACACCGCTTGGTTTGCCGGGGAACACCCTTGCGATCACATCGGGAAACCCATCACCCAGATTGTCAACAATTCCCAGAACCAGGTTGTAGGTGGTATAGCAATCAACTACTATTTCTCGTGTTGCCCAACCGAGCCATATAAGGATTACTACGAGAAGGTCAAAACTTACGAAACCGCCCTTTCCGGGCCTGCCCAGCATCTAGAGTCCAACGTGACCGCAAGAGTTTACCCGGTCATGCTTCCCGAGGAAGAGGACGGATCGGTGTTCAATTATTACGACACCGCCTCCAGCCGAGCGGGAATCAGTGAGGTCTCTGATAAATTAGCAGTAAACCGGGTGGCGATTGTTGGTGTAGGTGGAACTGGGTCGTATGTTTTGGACTTACTGGCAAAAACTCCTGTCAAGGAGATTCACATATTTGATGGTGATAAATTTTTAAACCATAACGCCTTTCGCTCCCCGGGAGCACCAGCTGTCGAGGACCTGGAAAAGCAAATGACGAAGGTAGACTATTTTGCAAGCCAGTATTCCCAAATGCACCGTCACATTATTCCTCACCCAGATTTCATCACTCTGGAAAATGTGGCGTTGTTGCAGGGAATGGATTTTGTCTTTCTCTGTATGGATAGAGGTCTCGACAAGCGGGGGATCGTGGACAAATTAGTGGAGTGGGGGATGGCATTTATCGATGTGGGTATGAGTTTATATTTGGTAGATAATCAACTTCTTGGAATGTTACGGGTGACGGCTAGTACCAATGACAAACGGGATCACATCAAGAAAAAAATACCCTTTGTCAACGGCAACGAAAACGATGATTATGCCCAGAATATTCAGGTAGCAGATCTGAACGCCCTTAATGCCGCCCTAGCCGTTCACAAGTGGAAAAAGTTATGCGGCTTCTACCAAGATTTAGAGCGTGAAAACCATACTACTTATGATATCAATGTCAATCAGCTGAACAGCCAAGATCAACTATGAAGCGTAATCAGCACCTTACCCACGAATTTGTCGAGTTTATTCCCGACCATCACCAACTTCAAGATGGCATAGTTTATGTTTCCATTCAATACGCAACAGCAGTCCATAAATGCTGCTGCGGCTGTGGTGAAGAGGTAGTAACTCCACTATCACCTACCAGCTGGCAGATGACATTTGATGGGGAGACCATTTCTCTTTACCCATCCATTGGTAATTGGAACCTTCCCTGTCGATCCCATTACTGGATCAGGCAAGACCGTGTCCAATGGGCACCGAGGTGGTCTCAAAAAGAGATCAATTTGCAAAAAACATATGAGACTCAGATGCATAAACAGCACTATCGCGGGGATGAATTACCGGTTGAGAAAAGTATAAACCCAACCTCGGCTAGCCCTATGGAGAATAAGTCTGAGCAGAATTTCTGGGCAAGATTAATCAAACAATTATTCAAGGGTGAATGAACACATAGCACACAGAGCAACGATAGAATAATTTTTTGAAATTCATCCGCCTATTTCACTGGCCTAAACTTACACCCATACGTTGCCGGCTTACCCACCATCGTCCAGGATAATCTTTCAACCGTATTCCACCAAATCTCTGGCACTTCATACCACTTCATCCCGGCTACATCCTTGGGGACATCTGGATCAGGGGCAGTGGCTCGCGCAAGAGCTCCATCCGGGTGGATACCAACTTCGGTATAAACAAATGAATAAATTGGCCCCAGAGTGGCTAAAGATAACATCATGCCCCACCCGCACCGGGAAGGTTTAACCGTTTTTGCGGCTTAGGATGCACAGCGTAAAAAAGAATGCATAGAATAGAATTGACAATGCAAGAAAAGCAAGATAAACTTTCTCAACACTATGGTTACACCAGTCCAACGATCCCTGTTAATCATGCTATTAATACTAACCGCCATTAATCTGGCTGGCCATATCTCAGCGCCAACCCAATGCTGTACTGTACAGGAAAATACGAGCTCTGCCGGAGATACCGATTGCTTGGCGTGCACACTACAAGTGGGCACATGGGTGCCCCATTCTTTGATAGTCGAAATGGCATCAAAGCCAAGTTGTTCTTCGCCAGGTAATCCGGCTTTGGCACTTAGTCTTGTATTTGATATACTACACCCCCCAATTGCTTAATACAACTGAATAGTTAACGTTTAAAATCCTCGTTTGAATTTTCATCGAGGCTTGTGGTTACGTTAACGTACACCACCAGTTACCAGAACTTTTGTTGTTCGATACTGGTGGCTGTACATTTGGATTCTCAATCGGGAAAAAGATCTTATGAAAAAACGACCTGTTTTACCACTTCTAACAATAGGGATAGGTACTGTGCTCATTTTATCAGCGATATATATCAACACCAATCTTAGAACCGTATCCCAAGCTCCACAGCCATTGACTTCCGAGGAAGAGACTTTCCCAGAAATTCCACGGGTTACCCTAAAAGATGCCTTTACAGCTTTCCAGGGTGGGGCAGCCGTGTTCATTGATGTCCGCGACGCTGACTCTTACACTAACTCACACATTCTAGGAGCAAAATCATTCCCCCTAGCTCAGCTAGAAGATCAAATGAAAAAAATTGGCACTGAGACCTGGATCATTACCTACTGTACCTGACCAGCCGAAGAATCGAGCGCCCGTGCGGCGCGCATGTTGTTAGACAACGGTTTCAAGAAGGTTACTCCCATTTTGGGCGGTTATCGAGCCTGGGAAAAAGCCGGTTATCCAGTGGAAACCAGCCCTTAGCCTATAAAGGATTTCTGAATGCATATTATGCAAATTAAACTATCTCGTTTGCGACCGATTCTGTGCCTGCTGGTGCTCCTCGTCGCAGGTCTTCTTTCATCCTGTAGCAATAAGGCTCCGAAGATCAACATCGAGCCACCTCTGCAGGATTTAGGGACTCAACCTCAGCAACTGATCGATCTTGTTTTTGAAGTGAGGAACACTGGCAACGCAGATCTTGTTATTGAAAAAGTAAGCGTTTCGTGCGAGTGTACGACAGCCGAGTTGGAAAAAAGCACTATCCCGCCCGGTGAATCGGCTGAATTACGGGTTAAATTTGACCCGGCTGAAGACAACTTGTTTGGCGAAATCCAACGCATCATTTATCTGCGCAGCAATGATCCGAATCAACCAGAGGCTGAAGCAGAATTTCGCGTTACCATCCAAAAGGCGGAAGGATGATCGAATGCTCAAAAAATGGCTGAAGAGGTTAAGTGGCGGAAACATCCTTTATTACCCAGGGTGTGTTACCCGCTACGCTCTGCCCGAGGTACAAGAGCGTTACGAACGGTTGCTGAGGCAAGCGAATATCGATTTCATCATTCTTCCTGGTGAACTACAGTGCTGTGGCAGTCCAGTCTGGCGGGCTGGCTATAAACAGGATTTTGAGCAGCTAAAAGCCAAAAACCTGGAGACATTTGCTCGCTTCAGCGTTAACAAGATCATCACCAACTGCCCTGGCTGTTATCACACATTGAAATACGAATACCAGCTAGATGTATATCACACGACGCAGGTTTTGTCTGATAAGGGTTGGACACCAACCGGTCAATTCGAACCGGACGAAAAGACATCGCTCACCTACCATGACCCCTGTCATCTCGGTCGATGGTCAGATATTTATGAGGAACCACGCCGGCTCCTTGATCAGGCTGGCTGGCAGGTAGTCGAATTGGCCGATAATCGGGAGATGAGTTTATGTTGCGGCGCAGGCGGCGGGGTGAAATCAAACTATCCGGATTTGGCCAACGCAATCGCTCAAGCTCGTCTAGCCCAGGTGGAAAATGGCCGGTTATGTACGGCTTGCCCCCTATGTTATGCGCACTTTAAAGAAAATGCCGGCGATATTCAAGTAATGGAATTCAGCGAGGCCTTGATATCAAACCGGAAAGAGAGGCGTTAACCGATGGAAGACCTTGAATCTTTATTCCAACCAGGTCAGGTGTCAACTCGCGAAGAAACCCGGATTGCCTACAGCCGAGATGCATCTAGGATACAGGGGGAATGCCAGACAGTCGTCTGGCCAGACTCGACAGACGATGTAGCTCGCCTGGTACGATGGGCTGTCGAAACCGGAATTGACCTAGTGCCACGCGGCGCAGGCACGGGATTGTGTGGCGGAGCAACGCCGCAAAATTCGGTTGTCGTCGATTCTGCACACTTGCGGCACTTGGGCCCCGTTGACATTCAAACAAAACAAATCGTTGTAGATGCCGGCATACCCTTAGATCACCTAAACCGCACCCTGCACTCTGAAGGGTTATTTTTACCGGTTATTCCTGGAAGTCATCGCTCGGCGACGGTCGGTGGGATGATCGCCACAAATGCCGCTGGACTGCACGCCATTCGTTATGGAAGGATGAATGATTGGGTCGAGGAAGCCGTCGTGGTGGACGGGAAGGGCGATGTTCATCGATTATCTTTCAATGAAAGTAAATACGTTGTAGGTCGCGAGGGGTTAACCGGTATGATCGTGCAGGCTAAATTGCGTTTGGCGGAGATCCCCAGGAACCGATCACTCACGTTACTCCGGTTCGAACACTTGGAAGATATGCTGAATCAAATAAGAAGTTTGAAAACGAATCCATCCCTTTCAGCGTTGGAATATCTCAATCCTCAAGCAGCTGTTGTGGTCGGTTGGGCGGCTAAACACACATTATTGGCTGAGTACCAAAGTGGCGATGGTGAGATCATGGATCTCGTGGAAATGGCAACCTTATGGAAAACGCGAGAAAGCCTGTCTGCCCGATTGACACATGCCGGTTTTCCGATTTCTGAAGATCCTCAAATCCAGCCCGAAACTCAGGAAAGCATCTTGGATTGGCTGACTGTTCAAGGAATTCCTGTCTTCGGTCACCTGGGAGTGGGCATTTTGCATCCGCGGTTCTTATTAGCAGACCCGCGAATCATTGACCTTTACCACCGGGTTATCACGGCAGGCGGGCAAATCAGCGGAGAACATGGGATGGGCTTGAAAAAAAGACAATGGGCTAGTGAAGCATTAAAGTCAGATATAGTGGCGCTGAAAACGCAGTTCGATCCACATCGAGTCTTTAATCGAGGGAAGCTATGCTGATCGACCTAAACGAAAACCCAACTTGTACCGAATGCGGGCTTTGTCGAGAGGTCTGCCCCGTCTTTCAGATCCAACAAAGGGAAGAGTATAGCCCCCGCGGTCGCGCGATGCTAGACTCCGCTGGCATTCAGACCCTGGTGTTTTATCAATGCACCTTATGCCGGACCTGCCGGATCGTCTGCCCGGTAGGGCATGATCCAAGCGGCGAAACATTGCGGTCTGGATTAATTGCAGTTGGAGAAGAGACCCCCGCCAATCAGGTGATGATTGCTAACATCCGCCAATATGGCAACCCCTTTGGACCGCTCGCAGAGGGTGAGATACCGAAAACATTAACTTGTTGTTAACTTCAACCAAAGGATGAATTACGAATGAAAAAATTTCTACCGATCATTATTTTGCTTATTACATTCACCCTATCTGTTATTCCGGTCAAAGCAGAGAGTTCCAGACGATTGGCAGTCGTCTATTATAACGAAGCCTGCGACGAATGTGCCACCTATATTAATGGTGAACTGCTGGAAATTTTACAGACGAACCAGGTGGAACTCGTTCGAAAGGACTATATCAATCAGCGTGAAAACCGAACGGAATTGAATCAAATGAATGATTCTCTGGGGGTGCCGCTGGAACTTCAAAGTCACCTTGTTACCTTTATTGATGAGGGCCGGATCATCTTGCAGGGCGAACCACCCCGCCACGTAGTAGACGACTTGCTGTCTGCTCAAGATCTGCCCGTTCGAATCCTGATTTATAGCGAAGAGGGCGAAGGAGATGGATATAAAGCCTGGGCGTTTGCCGGTCCAGTCCAAGGCTATGATGTCAACGAACCGATAACGACCTACCTGAACTGGTATCATGCCAATCAGGCATCCTTTGAAAGTTCAGGTATCGCCAGGACTACCTCCAAGCTACTTCCTGCCGTACTGTTGACTGGGCTTATAGACGGGATCAACCCCTGCGCGATGGCGATTCTGCTCTTTTTTATCACGTTTTTATTTACGATCCGAAAAAGACGGGCAGCCATTGCCCGCATGGGGCTTGTCTATATTGCCTGCGTTTACATCGTTTATTTTCTAGTAGGGCTGGGGTTACTTCGCGCGACCTCACTTGTGCAGGGTCATTGGCTGGGTCAATTGGGGGCAGCTCTGCTGATCCTATTTGGAATAACAAACCTGCTTGGTGCTGTGTTTCCAAAATTCCCAATTCGGTTGGAAGTGCCCGAAATTGGTAAAGAGGGGCTGAAAAATTGGATGTATCGGGCGACCTTGCCTGCTACCATTGTGCTAGGAACTTTGATGGGACTGGAAAGTTTTCCTTGCTCGGGGGGACCGTATGTTGCCATTTTAGGGTTGCTTGGCAGCGAGACGAGTTTCTGGCAAGGCTTTGGTTACCTGGCGCTCTATAACCTGATGTTTATTATGCCGCTGGTTATAATCTTGATTCTTGCCTTAAACCCGGTTATGGGAGCAAAGATTCAAGCATGGGAACGTGCCTCTTCTCATAAGGTTCGCGGGATCACGGGTGGGGTGATGGCGCTCATTGGGTTAGCACTTTTGATCTGGGTTCTATAAAATTGACTAAAGAAGGAGCTGTAATGTCTAGAAAATATTTAAAAACAACCAATCGCTCGAAAAAATCACCAAAGAGGATAAACTGGTGGATTCTTGGTGTCTTGAGCATAATCCTTGTAGCGGTTATTGCCAGAATCGTGATTCAACAAAACCAGAATAATATTGATCCAGTAGCAATTGCACCGATTGAAGTCAGCCAAGATAAAAGCACAGGAAGTGCAGACGCTCCGGTTGTTGTCGTTGAGTATGGGGACTACCAATGCCCAGCTTGTGGTCGTTTCGCATCAACAGTCAAACCTAAGATTATGGAGGAATTTGTAAATACTGGCCAAGTGCGTTTTGTCTTTCGCAGTTTCCAGTTTATTGGAGAAGAATCTCAATGGGCGGCCGAAGCATCAGAATGCGCCAATGAACAAGGAAAGTTCTGGGAATTTTACGAGAAATTGTATTCAGAACAGTCTGGTGAAAATGCGGGGGCATTTTCGAAAGTGAATCTGGAAGGATTTGCTGCGGAGCTTGGTCTGCAACCTGAACAATTCAACCAATGTCTGGCATCGGGTAAATACACCGAAAAAGTAAAATCAGAAACCTTAGAGGCACAAAACCTTGGACTTCGCGGGACGCCTGCGTTGCTCGTGAACGGAATATTTGTGGAAGAAGGCAGTCAATATGACATTCTTAGTCAACGCATTAAAGAGGTGCTCTCCAAATACGAGTAGATCTTGATTTACTCCGGGTAATCTAGTCCTGGGCGGTTATCATACCTTTGAGGCATCAAGCAGTTTCCACTTTTCTGCTTCAGCATGTAGATTATGCCCAGGACTGTTCAATGTCATTTTTGAACTTTACGAGTTGATATTTGGTTTCTTCAGCAGGATTACTCGATATTGCCCATGAAGCAATGCAGATTCATCGTTCACAATAATTGTTTCAGGGATATCCTTCGACATTTCTCCGAATCTCCGATTAGGGTCGGTTCCCAATTGACGGATTAGTCCACCAAGGATGGTGCGGAGGATTGTAGGGCTTGTGTGTTCGGGGAGAAATTTATCAAAAATTGAAATCTGTCCGCCTGGTTGAAGTACACGCCAAGCTTCTTCCAGAACTTTTTTCCCATCTGGAGCAACGGAGAGGATCAAGTTTAGTAATATCACACTAAAAGAAGAATCTGGGAATTGTAGAGCTTGAGCATCCATTAGTAACAGGTTCATTTTTGCCCGATTTTTTTTCTGGGCTTTTGACAGCATAGCCTGGCTGATATCGGTGCCTGTGACATGAATACAAGACGGAACGAAATCGAGGTCCAACCCTGTTCCAATCCCAGGTATGAGAAGATTGTCGCCCGGCTGAAGATCCAGCAGATCAATGGCACGGCGGCGGGCTTTCTTCATAACCGCGCCAAATAACCAATCGTAGACTGGGGCGTATATTTGATACACAGATTGATTGACTGGATTGCTCACGTCAATTCCCCGTGATCGATGCAAAACTTAGGAGAAGACAGATAGGTCTTTTCGCACATGGGTCACCTGTAGAATTCTAAACGAGTAAATCTTTTAGCCGCGAATCTGGTATCTCAACAAGCGTAGCGCATTTATCACAACCAGGATCGTGCTTCCCTCATGCACAACCACTGCCCAACTGAGCTGTACCAAACCGGATACGGAAGTTACTATCAGCAGAGCAATGACACCCAACGAAATGAACAGATTCTGTTGAATAATCGTACGACTGGCACGACTCAAGCCTACAGCAAATGGCAGCTTACCCAAATCGTCGGCCATTAAGGCGACATCCGCCGTTTCAAGAGCTACAGCGGTCCCCGCTCCTCCCATAGCAATTCCAACCGTAGCTGTGGCGAGCGCGGGTGCATCATTTACCCCATCCCCGATCATGGCAACTGCTCCATACTCTTTTTGCAAACGTTGAATAGTGCCCAGCTTATCTTCTGGCAGCAACTCTGCTTCTATGTTGGTGACTCCAACTTCTTGCGCAATTTGCTGTGCTACTTTTTGATTATCTCCGGTGAGCATAATTAGATGTTTCACGCCCAAGTTCCGCAGCCGTGACAGTACCTCAGCAACGCCAGGCCGTGCAACATCCGATAATCCCAGAATGCCAAGAAATGTGCCATTCCGACTAAGGGTCATAGTTGTCCGGCCTGCATTTTCCAGTTGTGCTAAGGTTTGCCGAATGGTTTCATCCACAACCTTTCCACCGATATCTTCGAATAACTTGAGCGAACCAACCCACACTGGCTGATTCTCTACCTGACTGCGTACACCGCGACCAGGGATATTCTCTAAACCGTTTGCAACAGGGAGTGTAAGGTTTTGTTCTTTTGCAGCTAGAACGATGGCCTGCGCCAAAGGATGATTGGACTGCTGTTCTACCGCTCCTGCTAAACGCAATATTTCTTCTGGACTCACGCCATTAAAAGGAAGGATATCCGTCACCTGAAATTTACCCTGGGTGAGTGTTCCTGTTTTATCAAAGGCTATTGCGTTCAACCGGCCTAGATTTTCCAGGTGGACTCCACCTTTTATCAAAACACCGTTGCGTGCTGCCTGTGCAATCCCAGCCAGCACGGTCGCTGGTGTACCAATGGCCAACGCACAAGGAGAAGCTGCGACTAAAAGCAGCATCGCCCGATAAAAGCTTTCCGAAAAAGGCATCCAGCCCGCTACCGGGGGAACGACTGCAACAAGCACAACCAAAACCAATACAATTGGCACAAATCGGGAGGTAAACCGATCAGTAAATTGCTGGGTAGGACTTTTCTGACCTTGGGCTTCAGCAACCATTTTCATGACCCGGCTCAAGGTATTATCTTTCGCAAGTCGAGAGATCTTCACTTCCAACGCTGCTTCCTGGTTGATCGTCCCAGTAAACACTTCATCGCCGACACTCTTCTGGACAGGAACGGATTCTCCAGTAATGGGGCTTTGATCCACTGTGCTCTCACCCTGAAAGATTACACCATCAACCGGAACACGGTCGCCTGGTCGTATCACAACTACATCTCCGATCGAAAGCTGATCCACCGATTCTTCCATTATCTGATCGCCGCGCCGGACATGTGCTTTTTTAGGCATCAATTCTCCTAGGGCATTGATCGCATTACGAGCCCGACCCAAGGCGTAATGTTCACCGGCATGCCCTAATCCAAACAGAAAGAGCAGGAAGGCTCCTTCAGCCCAGGCTCCGAGAAAAGCTGCCCCTAATGCCGCCGCTAACATAAGTACATCCGTGTCAAACTTACCTCGGAGAAGGGCGGGGACAGCATGATGAGCTATATCGTAAGCGCTGGCGATATAAGAAAGAAGGAAAAGAATAAGCGCGAAGTTTGCCGACAGTCCCAGGAATTGCTCGCCAACCCAACCCACGAGAAGAAAAATGCCCCCAGCACCTATTAAGACCATTGCCCATCGTTCCTGTAACCAGTGAGGTAGAAAGGTTGGTGCGCTGCCATGGTCATGCTCGTGGTCATGCTCATGCGCTTCCCCTTCCTCTTTGACCATTGCTTGGGTTACAGGTCGAGCCCCTAAACGGCGCATGGTTCGTTTGATTGAGTCAAGAGAAAGGATTTTTGTATCAAAAGCGACAATAACCAGCCCTGATGCATAACTCACGCTGGCATGCAGCATCCCTTCCAGGTTTTCAAGTTCTTTGGTGATCATGGTGGCTGAATCAGCGCTATCGAGTCCACTAAAGGGAATCTGCTCGTGGTGATAACCATTGCGTAATTCCGATCCAGCCTCCTTAGCGATACGTTTGACCGCGGCAAAGGAAATTAAGTTTGGGTCATAATGTATGCATAAATCCATTGGATCATGATCCAAATGCAAGTGCGTTTGGAGAATACCTCTTTGGGCTTGCAAGCGGGTCTGCAATCGCTCTACACAATGGTCGCAAGCATCTTGATTTTCTGGCAACAACAAAGGCAGTGAGATTTCCACCGTTTTTTCTATCATTGGTATGTCCTTTATAAAATAATCATATTGAAAATTGAAAGCATAATTAAAACCAGCCACGCTAAAAAGCGCCTGTTCATCACTTGATTGGGAGTTTTGTTATCGAATGGGTGGAGGTACGAAAACTGAAAGTTTTCTTGTCCGGGGGAATTGCCAGCAGGTAGGTTCAATCTTTACAAATAATGAAATGAGAAATATTGCAGGGATCACACCCATAAAAATTCCGTAATGAATGGCTCCATTGCACGAACCTGAACTTATTCCTAAGATGTCCGAATGCCCAGGTTGTAAATCGTGGAGAAAATGAACGCCAACGCTAAATGTAATCAGTAGTAATAGAAGAATAATAATGAGATTATGAGGAATTCGAATTTTATTCATGGCAGACGTGGTCCAGACCACGTTTGAACAACTCGCTGATGTGTTCATCATCTAAAGCAACAAATACCTGTCTGCCTTTTTTCCTTGCGCGTACTACGCGCTTGTCGCGCAAACCCCGGAGTTGATGTGAAATAGCGGATTTACTCAATCCCATGGCTTGGACAAGATCCCCTACATTGACCTCACCGGCAACCAGGGCCGAAATGATCCTTACACGGGTTGGATCGCTCAAAGACTCAAATAGGCTGGCTACTCGTTCCGCTGTTTGTTCATCCACGCTTGTAATATCACAATTATCTATCATAAGAATCTTATTATTGAATGGTTGCTCAACTATTGTTTAGTTTATTACAAAAAGGACTGAATGTCAAGTATAGATATTGAGGTGTAAAAAAATACCAAAGCCCATGTTATCAATACTTCCAACTGTTCTTGACAAATTCAAACATTTCGAATAATATATCAGCATATTATGATATATAAATATAAGATATCAGGAGTCTTGGAATGCTAAATGTTACGAACGTAGGAGAAGGAGTTCGGTTGCAGGCAAAGCTGTTTCGTGGTTTTGGCGACCCGGCGCGACTGAACATCTTGCAAGCGCTGCGCAACGGCCCAGTGACGGTGACTGAAATTGTGGACGCAACAGGTATGAGCCAGTCCAATACATCCAATCATCTGCGCTGCTTGCGCGAATGCGGTCTGGTTACCGCTGAACAACGGGGCAAGTTCGCTCTGTATCGCCTGAGTGATGACAGGGTGGGAGATCTGTTAGCAATCGGCGAATCCTTGTTGGCCGATGTCGCCCGGGGTGTCTATGAATGCACCCGCTACAACCTCCCACAGGGTCGAAGCCAGGAACAAAAGTAAATGAAAACAGGTCTGCGGATCTTCATTCCCTTTCTGATTGCTCTTCTTCTTGATGGGCTGACCAAGGCTTGGGCCGAACAGGCATTATCTTCACCCATACCCATCCTCGGTAATTTTTCCCGTCTGACCCTTGGTTACAACACAGGCGTAGCATTCGGGCTTTTTGCGAACGGCGGGATATTCCCGCTGATCGTCACAGGCGTCATCATTTCGGTTCTGGCAGCATGGCTCGTTTATGCGATTCGGTCCGGTGATCTTTCCTCTGTCGCAGTATGGCCGGTAGGTTTGATCCTCGGCGGTGCGGTAGGGAATTTCGCCGACCGCATGGTGGATGGAAGGGTGACGGATTTCCTCGATTTTGGATTGGGTACGGCACGTTGGCCGACTTTCAACCTGGCGGATAGTTTTATCGTGGTTGGTGCCCTTTTACTTTTACTCATTATTCCGAAGGTTAAATCCGATGAAAAGGAGCAGACGGCATGAAAGCTCTGAAGGTGCTTGTGAAATCTTTGCTGATCCTGGTTAGTATTGGCCTGATCTGGCGTTGGCTGAGTCGCAATCGCTCTTTACCCTGCCCGACCTGGTTGGCGAGTTTACTGGACAGCCGCTGGTCGGATAGGCTGCTTGGCACGCAGATAACCCTTGATCGCATTGGACTTCGGCCAGGTCAATGTGTATTAGAGATCGGCCCAGGCCCGGGTCGATTGCTGATACCTGCCGCAACGCGCGTGCTGCCCGGCGGCGAAGTCTTTGGGCTGGATATCCAGTCGGGGATGATTGAGCGGCTCAAAGCGCGTTCGGTGCAAGCCGGCGTATCGAATTTGACGACAATTGTGGGTGATGCGACTCAGCCGAACTTCCCACCGGAGAATTTTGATGTGATCTTCTTTTGCACTGTGCTGGGTGAAATCCCGGGTCGGGCAGCAGCGCTGCGCCAGTGCTACGCCGCTCTCAAGCCGGGTGGTTTGCTTTCGATCACAGAAATGTTTCCCGACCCGCACTACCAATCCTGCGCGCCCTTGCGGCAAATGGCTGAGGCAGAAGGATTTCGCCTGCAAATTACGCACGGTCCCTGGTATTTTTTCACTGCGAACTTCATAAAAGCGTAAAGGAGAGTCGCAATGGTTACTATAGGACGCTGTACGATGAGTTGGCTGGCTATCGATAGTATCCCAGGCCAAGATCGGATTCGCTTGATCCCAGGAATTTGGTGAGACACGACTAAAGGAGTGATGATGACACGGACAGCTTGTGGTGGGCGTTGCTTTCCAAAATTACTCGATTGCTCTCCGAACCCAAACTCGGCCACGTCACCGATGAACGTGCCGCAGATCCACCAACGCAGGCTACGGCGGCAAGAACCGCGATGACATTCCGCTTAGGTAAATGGGTGAAATTTATGAATGCTGAACCGACACTTTGAAAAGAGCACTCGAGCGACAGCGACCGCGCACAAGCAATAAGCACTAAATTGTGGCTGATTTAATCATGTCGTTCGAAAAACGAGACTTTATGAGGAGAAAAGAATCATGGAAAATTTTGATTACACAGTGGAAACCACCAAAAGCGTGGACGAAGCAGTCGCCGCCATCGAGGCCAAAGCACAAGAAAAAGGCTTTCGAGTGCTGCACGTTCACGATGTTCAGGCAACGCTCGCCGCGAAGGGCTTTGAAACCGAACCGATGAAGATCGTCGAGGTGTGCAACGCCAAATTCGCCAGCCAGGTGCTGGTGAAAGACAAGAAAATATCGCTGATGCTGCCATGCCCGATCAGTGTTTTTGTAGAGGCAGGTAAGACTTATATCAGCGCCCTCAAGCCACGGGTTTTGTCCGATTATTATCCGGACATAGGCATCGATGAGATTGCCGTAGAGGTTGAAAAAGTGATCATCAGTCTGGTTGACGAAACCAGATAATTTACATTGAATGGAGAACCTATGGAATCGACAAAAATTGAAGTACGGGTCAGTAATTTGGACTGCGAACATGATGCAGCCAACATCGAACGAGGATTGGAAGGCTTTGCAGGCCTGGTAGGTTTGAAGGTCTATCCGAAATCTGCCAAAGTCGCTTTGACTTTTAATCCCGACCAAACCAATCCGGGCGCATTGAAACAAAAACTGGAGACACTGGGTTTCCCACCCCAAAAAGGGATGGAAATGGCCGAACAGCCCAAACCCTGGAAGAACCCCAAAGTGTTGACCGCGTTTGCTTCAGGTGTTTTGCTTCTGGTCGGTTGGCTCATCGGTCTGGCCGGCGCGCCGGCGCTTATCTCGACGATTATATTTATTGCCGCCATCTTGATCGGTGGCTATTACTTTGGCCGCGAGGCTATCGAAGAATTGATCTTCGAGCGTCGGATCGGCATCGAGTTATTGATGAGCGTTGCTGCAGTGGTTGCTTCCGTGATGGGCGAGACGTTGGAGGGTGCTATGCTGGTCTTCCTCTACTCCATCAGCGAAGCTGCGGAAGGCTATACCGAGGAGAAAACGCGCGCCGCAATCAAGGCTTTGATGAACCTGGCGCCCAAGGTAGCGTTGGTCCGCCGGAACGGTCGCGAGCAGGAAATCCCGGTTGAAGAACTGGTGGTCGGGGACGTGTTCATCGTCATGCCAGGCCAATCCATGGCTACCGATGGTGAAGTGCTGGTTGGATCCTCCAGCGTAAACCAGGCCCCGGTGACAGGTGAAAGCGTTCCGGTAGAAAAGCAAGTGGGCAATCCGGTCTTTGCTGGCAGCATCAACGGCGAAGGCGCGCTGGAAATCCGCGCCACCAAAACCTTTGCCGATAACACCATCGCCCGCATTATCACCATGGTCGAAGAAGCCCAGGAAAAGAAAGGCAAAAGCCAGCGCTTTATCGAGCGCTTCGGCGTCCGCTACAGCCCCATCGTTTTGCTCGTCGGCATCCTCATTGCGCTTGTTCCGCCGCTATTTTTTGGCGCTGACTGGGTGATGTGGATTACCCGTGCAACGGTCTTCATTGTTGCCGCGGCACCCTGCGCACTGGTCATTTCCATCCCGATTACCCTGGTGGCCTCGCTGGGCACCGGCGCGCGCAATGGCGTGCTGATCAAAGGTGGAGTCTATGTGGAGGAACTGGCGAAGGTGAAAGTCGTAGCAATGGATAAAACCGGCACCCTGACCCGCGGCGAGCCGGAAGTGACCGACATCATCTTGATCCATCAGGATCCGGATCAGCTGGCGAATTCAAAGCAGGAATTTTTAGCGGCGGCAGCCGGGATTGAACGGCGTAGCGGCCACCCTCTGGCACAGGCGATCGTCCGGTACGTAGAAGCGCAAGGCATTCAACCCATCGAGCTGACCGAATTTCGCTCCATGACCGGGGCAGGAGCTTCCGCCTGTCTGGATGGGCGCACGATCTACGTGGGCAGCCCGGACCTGTTTCACTCCAAGCTTGGCGTCTCATTGGAGCATGAATGGGGAGACATCAATCATCTCCAGGGCGAAGGGAAAACCGTGGTGTTGTTGGGCGATGAACAAGCACCCTGGGGAATGATTGCCATCCGTGACAATATTCGACCCAATGCCCAAAAGGCGATCGATGCCCTGCACGCCGCCGGAATTGACAAAGTGGTGATGCTGACCGGCGACAATGAGCGCACCGCCCAGGCAATTGCGAAGGAATTGGGGATCGATGAGGTATATGCAGACTTAAAACCGGAGGATAAGGCGATCAAGGTCCGTGAGCTGACCTCCCGTTATGGGCACGTGGCCATGGTCGGAGATGGAGTCAACGATGCCCCTGCGTTGGCTGAAGCAACCGTGGGTGTCGCCATGGGAGCAGCGGGAACGGATGTAGCCCTGGAAACCGCTGATGTAGCCCTGATGGCCGACGACCTGGAGAAACTGGCCTATGCTCTGCGCCTGGCAAAGCGAAATCAATCTGTCGTCAATCAGAACCTGGCCCTTTCTGCGATTGTCATTAGTGTATTGATCATCGGTGCAGTGGGTGGCTGGTTCACCTTGCCGATCGCCGTACTGGCGCACGAGATCAGCGAATTTGTGGTTATCGGTAGCGGGCTGCGTATGCTGCGATCGTAATTTCTTACGATAGTCTCCCTCCAGCAGGGGGTTGGCCCCCTGCCGGAGGAGAAAGGGATTTCATGGGAGAAGAGATGCTCAGCATTAAGGAGGGGCTACACTTTGACGTTTCCCGGGCTGCGAATGAAATTGAGCAGTTCATTCGCAGTGAAGTTAATCGTTTGGGCAAACGAGGTGTTGTCCTGGGATTAAGCGGCGGCCTGGATTCGTCGACCTGCGCAATTCTGTGCGTTCGCGCCCTGGGAAGATCACGTGTGTTGACTTTGCTGCTCCCTGAGCGAGATACCAACATGCAAAATATGGCAGACGCCAGGTTGGTAGCTCAAATGCTCGATCTGCAGCCGATCCATATCGATATTTCACCTCTATTAGCGACGATTGGCGTGTATAACCTGGTTTCTGGTGAACAAGCTGGCAATCGCCCCATGATTGAAAGCGGTATTCGCTGGATTAACCATTTATCATCTGCCCCTTCTGCTTTTAGCGAAGGAATGGCAATGCTTTACAATATCAAGGCTAATCTCTGGCTACGCCTGGTTCGCCGGCTGCTATAGCTGCTGTTCAAAAAGCGATGTCGATTGCCCGTTTGCGCGAGAGATTGCCTTCTATGCTGCCCTTATTGCCTTGATGGATATGAATTGGGCGCTTGCATGAATAAACCTTTGAAGCGAAAGATCCGCCTATTTATCATCTGCTCTCAGCTGTTGGCGCGAGAAGGATTGATCCTTCTTACCCAGCAGGATGAAGATATAAAGGTCATCGGAGATGCCGCCGATGATGAAGCTGGCGTAACTGGCATTGACACGCTGCAACCCGACGTGGTAATTGTCGCGGACGGTTGGGGCGGAGAAGATTGTTCCTGCGCGGATACCGTCAAGAAAATCAAGGCGTATCATCCTCATATCCCAATCCTGGTGGTTTCTCCCCACGTGGAAAATGCACGTGTACAAATGGCTCTCGCGGCAGGCGCGAACGGCTATTTACCAATGGGGATTGACATAGATGAGCTGGTCCGGGTTCTCTACACGGTCAATCGTGGAGAGCTGACCCTTCACCCCTCCTTGTTGCCTGCAATTCTTCAACAGTTAGAAGCCGAAACTGGCGGTAAATCGACTGCAACCAACCCGGATGATCTGACGCAGCGAGAGAGTGACATCTTGTCCGCCCTTTCTCGCGGTTTGACCGATCGCGAGATTGCCCAGCAGCTGTCTATCAGCGTCCGTACGGTGCAATCTCACCTGGCCCACATCTATGAAAAGCTCCACGTTCACAGCCGGACCGAGGCAGCCTTAATTGCCGTGCAACATAAGCATGAATAAATTTCCCTGATCCTAATTGTTTATCCGCCTTATCCGTAAGCCTACTGATATCCTGAATCCGTAGGATTTTTTTATGCGTAGTTTTGCTGGGATGAAGTTCAGCAGCCCTACGCTTTCCGTAAAGGATCTGGCGGGCTATCCTGAGATTGTGATTACCACTCAGCCAAACGATCAATCCACCAGCCGGGTAGCAGTATTGGGCGTTTTAGCCGACCTGCATGGCGAGGCGGTCCAATACGACCTGAAGCCTCTGCGCAAGTTGATTTTGGCGATCCAGCCGGATCTGATCTGTGTGGAAATCCAGTGGGTAGATTGGCTGTCTGGAAATCTAGCAGCTGCCCCTCGCGCCATTCGGGAAACGATTGTGCCGCTATGCCGGCGCACGGATATGGTCATCATCCCGGTGGGCGGCGTGGCATCCATGGAATTTGGGGCAACCGAGGCGGATCGTTTCATCAAGATACGGCTGATCCGCGTCCTGAATGGCTTGCAGCGGATTTCTTGGGCGGTCGTCAACCAACCGGCCGCGGTCAACTCGGACGTTTACTCGTTTTGCTGCAATCTGACCTGCGCCTTGGAACTGAACTTGTATGGAAAAACAGCCAAAAATTTTTGGCAGGAGGTCAATGACACAATATTGAAAAATATTCTGGAAACACTCACGCGTGATCCAGGAAGGCGGGTGCTGGTCACCATAGACTGCCGCAGGCGGCAGTGGCTCGTCAAACAGCTCGCTCAAACGCCAATGGTCGATCTGGTGCATTACAACGAGCTTTAGTATTTTGGATCTGCCAAAAGTATTTGTGGATGATCCGCCTTCCATCGTAATCCAAATTATTTGATTTTGAAAAAGGAGACAACCATGTATTGGACCATCGTCATTCTCAGCGTCATCCTAGGCATCGCACCTTTTGTATTTGGTTTCAGCGGCGTTGGCGCCGCATTGTGGACCGCCCTGATCTCAGGTGTTGCGCTGCTGGTCACGGGTATCGCCAAGTGGTATAAGGCGGCCTTTATCCTGGGCATCTGGGTCTTCGTTGCGCCGTTCATCTTGGACTTCAGCTCCACCCCGGCTGCGTTGTGGACCTCGCTGGTCGTTGGAACCGTGATCGCGGTCTGGACCGGGATCAAGTGGTTTGGAGCAAAGTCGCCTCAATCAGCGGTTGCCCACTAGCTCATTCCCCCTGAAAGCCATAGTGGATGTCGATATTGTCCAGATAAAGGAGTTTCGAGAACACTCCCGCGTTTACGGGCTATGGCTTACGAGTTCGGCAACTGGAAGAACAATTGTATAGGGGCCCGGTTTCGAAAGAGACCAACCACTTGAGTAGACCGGGCCCAGTTGAAAAGACATCAAGAAGTACATGGAGGAGAGAGCGATGAACGACTCGGCACAAGGCTTAAATGCAACCTTCGGACCTATCGCCAATTTACTGGCGCAGTCTGGACCAAAATTGATTCAGAACAAACCCTTACGGAAAATGATCGTTAAGCGCCTGAAGCATGAGCTGTTTGAGGATCTGAAACAGAAACGGCAGGAAGGCAGCCCTGTCCCTGGTGTGGATGATGATAAAACTGCGTTCGGGTTATCCATCATTGACACACTGGACCGGGCCTTAGAAGACCGCTACTTTTCTGACAAAGCGATCCACACGATATTCAATATTGTTGCCAAGGATTTGTTCCTGAAGCAAGGCGAAAATATGCGCGCTGCAGATCGGTTCCGCACGGATACGGGAAACAATGCGCCAACTTTTTTGGTCATCAGCCCGGGAAAAGCTTGTAACCTGCAATGCACTGGCTGTTACGCAAACGCAGGGATCATGACCAATGAAAATTTGAGTTGGGAAACCTTTGATCGAATCATCACGGAAGCAAAAACATTGTGGGGTGTTCGTTTTTTCGTCATTAGCGGCGGCGAACCTATGGCTTACCGATCGGATGGCAAGGATTTGTTGGACATGGTCGAAAAACATGATGACTGCTTTTTTATGATGTATACCAATGGCACACTGATCAACGAAAAAGCCACTGAACGCCTCGCGCGGATTGGTAACCTGACCCCGGCTTTTTCCCTGGAGGGTTGGCGTGAACGAACGGATGCCCGCCGCGGCAAAGGAGTATTCGATAAAGTCTTGGCCGGGATGGACCGCCTGCGGAAGGCTGGGGTGCCGTATGGCATGTCGCTTACCGCTACCAGCGAAAACGCTGAAGAAATTCTGTCCGATGAATTCATGGACTATTTTTATAAAGAACAAGGCGTCATTTATAGCTGGATATTTCATTACATGCCGATTGGCCGGGCGGTCTCACTTGACCTGATGCCAACCCCGCAGCAGCGCCTCTGGATGTGGCATCAATCCTGGAAGCTGATCCGGGATAAGAGTTACTTCCTGGCCGATTTCTGGAACCACGGCACGGTCTGTGACGGATGCCTCTCCGCCGGGAGTGATACCGGGGGCGGTTATTTCTACATCGATTGGAATGGCACGGTCAGTCCCTGCGTATTTATGCCTTATTCCCCGATCAACATAAACGATGCCTATCAACGCGGTGAGACACTGAATGACGTGTGGAAGGATCCGTTCTTTGCATCACTGCGAAATTGGCAGAAATCATATAAGCAGAAGGATGGCAACTGGCTTATGCCGTGTCCCATCCGTGATCATCATGCTGACCTGCGCAAGATGATTGCCGAATATGAACCAGAACCGTCCGACGAGAGTGCCAGAGAAGCGCTCCTCGATACCGATTATGCAGATGGTATGGACCGCTATGATCAAGAGTACCAATTCTTATCAGACTTAGTCTGGCAGTTGCATTACCTCCGGCCATCCGATCGGGACGACTTTCTAATCAGGGACCTTCCAGATATCTCATCCCTGCTTGAAAAAAAGGAAACTCTGCCTGCTGCTGACCTCGTTTGAAAGGAATGCCGGCGCATAGAAAATGGAAGGGTAAAACGATGGAAGAAAGACGATTAGCGTTTGTGGTCAGCGGCGGTGGCGCCCGGGGGGCATTTCAAGCAGGTGCCCTGAGAGCCTTGTTCGAGAACAATATCCATCCCGAAATTCTGGTAGGCACCTCCATCGGGGCCATGAATGCCGCTTTCCTGGCTGTCCACGGATTTAATTCATCCAGCATTGACCTATTGATCCGGACCTGGCTGGATTCAGCCAAAAAGGAAATCTTACCCACGAATATTAATTGGCTTGCCCTGCGGACCATCCTCAAAACACCCGATTTCCGCTGTTATAAAAAGGTGCAAACCTTCCTCGAATCCAACGGGATTGGGCCAGACTTGCGTTTCAGAGATATTCGTGAGGTCCAGCTCTATCTGGTGGCTGTCGACCTGTACACCGGGCAACTGGTTTTATACGGGCAGGACCCTAACCAATCGGTCTTAGAAGGCGTACTGGCATCCAGCGCCCTGCCGCCTTTCTTTCCACTGTTCGAGCGCGATGGCAAACTACTGATGGACGGTGGGATGGTGAGCAACTTGCCGGTCGAAGCTGCCGTTTCAGAGGGCGCAACGGAAATTCTGGCCCTGGATGTGACGGATCTGCGAAAAGCCGCTAAAGGGGCGACCAATCTGAAAGCGTATCTCCGCAAATTAGTGAATGCCTCCGAACAACGCCATATAGCATTGGAAATTGCGCTCGCAAGAGAGAAAGGAATTCCGGTCCACCATATCCCCCTGCATGGACCAGATTCGGTCTCGGTAGCGGACTTCGGCGCTGCTAAAGCGTCAATCCAGATCGGATATGACATCACGAACCAATGGGTAGAACAATGGAACGCCACCTACGGAAACCATCAGCCGATTGAAGTTCAGCTAGATCAAGCCGTATCTCTATGGTCACGATAATCACCCACAGCACCGCGTACTTAAGCCCGGACCAGGTGTCATAGTCCCATAAAAAATGATTGATGCGTATCTGCGAGAGGTATTTCCATCCCGTCCGGTGACTGCAAGCCCTTTCAAGCCTTGCAAGCTGGTTCAACTCCGGTTTGGGATGACCAGATTGGAATCGTCCATTTGAAACAATCGCTCAAGGAGACAAAATGTCACACTTTACCATGAACACAAAGGAGCAGGTAGTCGAGCAGTCTATAACGCTCCTGGATCATATTTTCCCATCTCCCCGCAGCTTCACCATTCGCTTGTGGAATCAGGAAGAGATACCAGCCGAATTGGATTCTACTTTTGTCCTTGTATTGAAACACCCCGGAACGCTGCGCCGCATGTTTACACCTCCGATCGAACTGGCCCTGGGTGAAGCGTATATTTATCAAGATTTTGATATCGAAGGTGACTTATATGCCGCCTTTGGACTGATCGATACCTTGAGCAGGCGGATTTTCAGCCCAACGGATGTGGCGGCCCTGATCAAAGAGGTTCAAAGCCTGCCCAAAACCGGCATAGAGCGTTCAACCACGCGGAAACCGTTCGATTTAAAAGGTGAGCTTCACTCTCCCAAAAGAGATTGTGATGCTGTTCGCTTCCATTACGACGTAGGCAACGATTTCTACGCTTTATGGCTGGACCGCCAGATGCAGTACTCCTGCGGCTATTTTCCGACCGGCATGGAAGATCTCGATACAGCCCAGGACAAAAAAATCGAGCATATCTGCCGTAAACTGCGCTTTAAACCCGGCGAGCGTCTGCTGGATATTGGCTGTGGTTGGGGTGGCCTGGTGATGGCGGCTGCACAGCGATATGGTGTCAGCGTGCTGGGCGTTACACTCAGCGAACGCCAGGCCGAGTATGGAGCCGAACAATCTGCTCGCCTGGGGTTAAGCGGCCAGGTACGGGTCGAGATGCGTGATTATCGAGATTTGGAAAAGGAGTCGTTCGACAAGATCGTCAGCGTGGGCATGTTCGAGCACGTTGGCCGAAATCACCTGCCAGAATACTTCTCACAAGTGTATCAGCTGCTCAAACCCGGCGGTCTGTTTCTCAATCACGGCATCTCTCGCCGGAGCCAGCCGGCCGACCTGGCTTTGCTTCAAGGATTCAACGGACATGGAAAGTCCGCCGCAAATGGACCGAGCTTCTTTGAACGGAAAGTGCTCGGCGCGGGTTCTTTCTCCCAGCGGTATATTTTTCCAGACGGCGAGTTGGTCCCGGTCAGTGAGGCGAATTTCATCGCCGAGACAGCGGGTTTTGAAGTACGCGATGTCGAGAATTTGCGCGAGCATTATGCCCTTACCCTGCGTCATTGGGTGCGGCGGTTGGAAGACCAGCACGAGGAGGCAGTACAACTGGTAGGCGAATCAGTGTATCGGACATGGCGGTTGTATATGAGTTTCTGCGTGCTCGGTTTTGAGACTGGCCAGACAAACATCAACCAGTCCCTATTGGCAAAACCAGTCAACGGTAAGGTCAATCTGCCAATGAGCCGGGCCTACCTGTACAAATGAAAACGGCCCTTACAGCCAATTCGGAAAAATCACAAGGGCCGATTGGCAACTGGAATGCCCTTTCTCGTATTCTTTATCGAAAGGACTTAAAAATGAATCCTGTCATGATTGTCACTGATAGTAGTGCTTATCTGCCTCCCAATTTGGTCGCCGCTCAACCGATTCGCGTCATCCCGCTCGCGTTGAACTGGGATAGGCAGACCTATCGAGATGGCGTTGATATCCAGGCAACCGAATTCTATAACCGCCTGTTGAAATCCTCCAGCCTGCCGAGCACGAGCCAGATCCCACCGGGCGATTTTGAAAACATCATCAAAGAACTTCTGGCTGCAGATTATGATGTGCTACTGCTGCCAATCTCCAGCGGCATCTCCGGTTCCTACCAATCAGCCGCCTCCGTGGTAAACAATTTTCCACCTGGCCGTGTAGTTTTGCTGGACACGAAACTGGTTTCCATGGCCCTGGGTTTCCAGGTATTGGCGGCGGCGCGCGCCGCCGCTGCCGGGGCAAACCTGACAGAATGCAAGCAGACCGCACAGCAGGCATACGGGCATATCGGTGTGTTCTTTACTGTCGATACGCTCAAATACCTGGCCGCCGGCGGGCGGATCAACAGCGCCAAACGGTTGTTAGGAGCAGCTCTGGACATAAAACCCATTCTCGAGATCCGTGACGGTAAAATTGAACTTGTCAATAGTGTCAGAACGCGTAATAAAGCGATTGATAGGATGCTCCAGATGGTAGAAAAGGAAATTGGCGGACGCTCCCCAGTGCGCATTTCAGTTTTCCACGCCCTGGCGCCCGAAACTGCCGAAGAATTGTTGGAAACCGCCCGATTGCGCTTTTCACCGATAGAATACTTCCTGTCAGAAATCAGCCCGGTGGTCGGTTCACACGTCGGGCCGAGTACGGTCGCTATCGCATATCATGCCGGAGGGTAAGATTGAACAGACACACTAGGTAGGCAATACCCGAAGGTACAAGGTTCATGAACACCGGCCATTATTAGAACTTGAAACTCAGCTGGTTGACCGATAAAGGAAAGCAATTTAGAAATATTTTCTTCTGAAAGTTCTGAGGTGGATGTATTCGGTATCACGAATGTATGTTACCGTAGAATAATTCTCTATGTGCATTTCTTGAACTATCATAGATTCTTCATGTGAAGCTCATCATAAAGTAATTGATTCAGAAATTTTGGTTGCTTAATGATTCGTCTAGCACATACCCAGAACAGGTAAATCACGGATCTGGGTATATTTGTACCCGAACTTGCCTAAATTTACATCCATACGCTGCCGGCTTACCCACCATCGTCCAGGATAATCTTTCAACCGTATTCCACCAAATACCAGGCACTTCATACCACTTCGCACCGGCTACATCCTTTGGGATATCTGGATCAGAGGAAGTGCCACGAGCAAGAAATCCGTCTGGGTGGATTCCAACTTCGGTATAAACGAATGAATAGATGGGACCCAGAGCGACCAGTGATAGCATCATCCCCCAACCACACCGGGAGGGCTCAACTGTTTTTGCAGCATCAATCCGGTCGGCAATAAAATCGAAATAGGTCATCCCCTTTGGAGCCTGGGGAACCTGCATGGGTTGGTTACCCTTGTAAGCAATAAACAAGATGCTGGAGCAAATCGCCAGGATAACCGCAGTCTTAATAACACTCCCAATCAACTTAAGAAACATTCCGATGAATTTCATTTTCTCCTTCATTTCCTTTATCTATCTGATACTGATCTTCTGGTCGGGCTCCCTCTCGTAGGACCCGGTTATAACGAATTTCCTCCCGATACATTCGGTCCAGTGCCACTTCAATCACATCGCTTTCACTCCGTCCCATTACGCTTGCCATCGCTCTTAATTGACTCACGCCTTCTGGGCTTATTCGAAAAGATCGTACTGGTTTACTCGCAGAATTTGTTTTCGGCATTTTTAACCTCCTCTAACAAATAGTAATACTAGAGTATACTATTGTCAATCATAAACACATAGATCTTGTCAGGAACCAAAGGGGAGTCCATAATTGGAATAATCTCTTTGTCCCTTTTGCCAAATTTTTCCGAATTACTTATAGAGCTCAAAAATAAATATTCCCTGCAGGATGTTGTTGAAGTGATAAGAGGAGAAATTTATGGCAGAAAGCAGTATGGAATTGACGTCAGAAAAAATTGATCGAATGACAGATGAAATAAGGATAATAAAAGCCGCGAGACAGGACCCCAAGGTATTTGGAGAATTGTATAAGTTGTATGTTGAACAAGTCTTCCGATACCTTTTCAGCAGGATAGGTAATGTGCATGAAGCAGAAGATGTTACAGCTCAGACATTTCTTGCGGCTTTTGAATCCTTTGATAAATTTCGACAGGATGGGCACTTTGCTTCCTGGTTATTTGGAATTGCTCGTAATAAAGCAATGGACCATTTCCGCCGACGGGATCGTTCGTCACATGTGGATGAATTCAATGAATTACCTGTGGAAGACTATGCCTTAGTCTGGATGATAAAGACAGAACAGGAAGAAGCATTGTCAAAACTCATCCAGACTTTGCCCGAAGAAGACCGCGAACTACTCCGTCTCCGTTTCTTGGCAGATATGAGTTACCCAGAAATCGCTCGTTTTCTTCATCGTAATGAAGACGCTGTTAAAAAAACTACATACCGGTTACTGGCACGGTTGCATAGCCAGTTGGAGGTTTCAAATGAATGAAAAGTATTCAACCCCTCAGTTTGAGGAGAGTATTCGTAAGTCCTTTGGAGTACCTGAGATCCGCTCCATATTTGTTGATGAGGTGTATAGCAATTTGATGCAACAAGCGGCGACAAAATCTAAAAAACCACATCCGTTCTTAGGTCTGCGACCTGCATGGACCGTTACTTTCGCTATTCTTGCTCTGATGATCATTGGTACCTTAGTTATTGGTCCACAGCGAGTCTACGCAGCCGTCCTTCAGCTCTTTGGTTATATACCAGGTGTCGGAATTGTGGACCAAAACAGTCCTATCCGTTTGTTGGCTGAACCAGTGAGTATCACACGTGATGGGATTACAGTTTCTGTAAATCAGGTGGTACTTACCGGAACCGAAACGCGCCTAGATTTTGGCGTCTCTGGTGTTCCCCTATCTGCTTACCCAAAGGCGGAATCTGTATCGGGATGCGTAGAGCGAGAATATCTGCGTTTGCCTGACGGCACAAGAATTGATGTAAACGCCCCCATACCGACCAATGTGAATGAAGCTACCTTTGTTCTTCCCTGTATTTTCAACACTCTTCCAGGCACGGTCCCTATCGATTGGGAATTGCCAATCCATTTTGTTGCTACTTCGTCAGACCTCACAATTCTGCCTGTCTTAGATGTGACTCCTTCAGTTTCACCAACGGATCAAAAACTTGGTCTGGATATTGAAACTACTCCAACGACAACCTCAAACGAATCAACGCAAGTTAACGTTTCAATAGATAAAGTCATCGAAACTGAGGGAGGTTATATTCTGCTGGGATCTGTACGTCCCAATATTCCAGCAGGAAGCTGGCTGCAAATCACTGGTCCTGCAATAATTAAGGACGCGAATGGTAAAAATGTGAATTACACCTTCCCTAATGACGTTCAGCCATTAGATGACGCCAGTCTTGGTCAAGGCGGGTACTCATGGGTAATGCAAATCAATGGTACAGGAGTTAAGTTCCCCATATCCATCAGTTTTTCTGGGGTAATCATTTCTCAGGTAGACACGGAAGCATTTGCTAAAACCACAATTTATGTGGGCTCGAATCCGCAGACTGAACAAATTTGGGAAGTTAATCAGGATGTTCAAATTGCCGGTAATACAATTCGGTTGATATCTATAACAGCCCAGACAGACGGGTATTCCTTCAGAATCGATCCGGGGATGAACTTAAGTAGTGTAAGTGTTCAAATCGAAGGACATCATCCAGATGGCGCTGGAGGCGGCGAAGGCACAACCAATGGCAAGGTGTTCAATACAAGCCTCATTTATAGTGAATTACCAAAAGGTGATTTGACGGTTCTATTCTCCAATCCGCGTTTAGCCAGTCCCACTTCCACCTGGCAGGCGGTATGGCAGCCGGAGACCATACGTAACTTTTCATCGATCGATGGACCGTCAACAACCTGCTTGAACGCGGACACAATTCAAAATATTAATCCACTACCATCGGGATTGAATGGCGAAGTCGTGTTAACCCAACTGAACCCTCAGCTTCAAATCATACTTGCTGGGATGGATGGTAGCGAATTAAAAGTACTTGCTGCTGGTAACGGCCGGGCAGCTCTCACGCAAGATGGTACACGCTTGGCTTATACTACCGATGCTGGAATCAGAATCCAGAATCTAAGGAGTGGAGAGTTCACTGAGATAGCTGGCGTTTTTGGACGAGATCTTCATTGGTCTCCTGATGGAAGCCAACTCGCATATGTGAACTCGGGTGATTTATATGGCGTGTTCTTGATCAATAGTGATGGTAAGAATCCAAGGCAGCTTTCCAACCTGGGATATGAAACGATTGCGGATTGGTCACCAGAGGGATCCATTCTTTATTATGCAATTCCTGGCTCGACTGGAGATGGTTTCCTGTTGCGATCGGTAGATGTAAGTACAGGAAATACCAAAGATCTGTTCGTGTTGGAAAACTCATCCCTCAAAGCACCAATGCCGGCTGTGTCTCCGGATGGAAAGTGGATTGCTTATCGGGCCAGCGATAACAGCAGTCTATTTATCAAAGGAATGGATGGAAGCCCAGCACGATTGTTGCTAGACGACCCGGCTAATGCGATAAACGGCATTGCTTGGGATAAAGAGAGTCTCTTGCTGGGCGTGAGCTTGATCACCCCTGAATATCCGGATGGTGAGATTTTTTTAATCGCGCCTGATACTTGCGAAACATATCGACTTCCTGGCTTGAGTGGCGAACTAAATGGGATATTAATCCCATAAACCGCTTGACAAGCACGTACTCAAAAATGTGAAGAGAAGGAGGGTTGCCATAGCTGCCCTCCTTCCACCATCCAATGAGGAAAATTATGAAATTTCGTTTGAATAGTTTATCAGTGTGGTTGATTGTAGTAATCATCCTTTCAGGGTGTACTCAATTATTAACAGTTGAAACACAACCAATTGCAACAGCAATTCTGCTTACTGCAACACCTTTTCCAACTACTACCAATATACCGGCAACTTTCACACCACTTCCATCGCCAATTTTTACCTCTACACCTCCTGCCACACCAAAGAGGTCAGCCCAAGACATCACCGTTATCTTCATTGGCGAAACCATCCCAGATGGAACTAATTTTCAACCTGGACAAGCCTTCCAAAAGACTTGGACAATTAAAAATGGTGGTATAGAGGACTGGAATAAGAATTTTGAACTGGTAAGCACCTCTTCTAATCCAGTTAACGAATTGCTTGGTAGCTCGGAACATATTCCTCTCACGCAAGATGTAAAACCCGGAGAGACAATCCAAATAAAGGTTGATCTGGTTGCTCCTAAACAAGACGGTCAGTATACAGTTTTTTACGAACTCCGGGATGGGACCGGCACATCAGTGCCTAATAGCCAGATATGGGTAACTATAACGGTTGGAAATATTCCCGTTTCAAATTCGATGGGAGTGAATGCACAACGATTAACCGCTTACATGGAAAATTCGGAATTTACTGTGGATTTTTGTATGCAGCTTCCAGACGAGCGTCAATGGTATCCGTGGAATGTTTTACTTCTAGTTAATCAACAAGATTATTCTCCAAGTGGCAGCCGTATCGATCCGGTCGGAGCTACTACTTCAAATAAGTGTTTCAGTTTTAGTTTTCCGGTTTGGATAACTTCAGGGACAACTTATCAGCTATTCATTGGAAAAGTTGAACTACCACCGGAGGTGCATCAAGCTGAAAATTGTGCCTATGCACAAACAACATTAAGAGCATCCTACCCGGGATTAGATTTCAAATGTGCTGGCCCTGGTGCTTGGTATACCAACTTGGTTTTGCCATCTGGTATGACGAAAGAACAAGCAGATCAATTGATTCTCGATGCGATGTCCAGTTCAATTTATGGTCCATGGACATTAAGCGGTATTACTCCCTGACCCATCTTATTATGTTACAGGTTATATGAAAAAGTGAGAAGGATACTTAAAATTTCCAATTTTTTTACCCCCTAGGATGGGTGCTTTCTTCTTGCTATGATTATAGTCACAACCAAATATCTATTCGGTCGCTGATAATCATCAGCTGTTCCAAAAAATCCTTGGAGCGACCATCAGCTTCTCCCCTGTTTACGCAACTTGAGTGCGTGTAAATAGGTGTTGAGATCTGAATGGTCGCTTTTGTTTTAACTTACTTTCGAATCCGTTAACCGGAAAAGGAGAAAAAATTGAAAGAAATTCCAGTCTCAAAACGAAATCTAATCATTGCCGTCATCCTGGCAGTCTTCATTGCTATAGGTATCCTGGTGATCGAAAACTGGCCACTTCGTATGGAACAAGGTTCAGCACCATCAACCAATGAAGATAGTCTGGTTTCTACTGCAGCGGTCAATGCCATCGAGCAGGTCTTCCAGGTGAATTATCAGGAAGGAAAAGAAGCCTGGCTTGAGCGTATCTGCGAGGTAAGCACTCCCGCTGGATGCGAGCTGTTTTCGGCCGGCGCAGACCGTATGTGGGAAAAATATGTGGATGCCAAATCTGTGGTCACAGCTGCCTCTCAGGCAGCGGAAAAAGTAGCAGACAATGGTTCCGAGCAAGTCTGGCAGATGACCATCACGCTATCTTCTCCCTTACCGGGTAGCAATAAAACCCAGGACACGGCGTATGTTGTTCTCGTGAAAACGGAAAGTGGTTGGAAGTTTGATCGTTTCCTGATGGAAGAAGAAATCAATGCCATTCTCGCTCGGGGAAAAACTCCCACCACAACTGTAGAAGAAGGAATGAAGTAGTGAAAAGATTTTTCCTGATCATTGTCGTCTTGACCATGCTCATACCATCTGCTGTTTATGCTCAGGGCACTGATCCCTGGTCAGAAATTTTTCAGCCGGATGGAAATCTGAATCCTGATTTGATTGATCTGGGAGTAACAACAGATCACCCCGATTGGATGTCAATTGAACTGCCCTTTGGCCAGTCTATTGATCTTGATGCAAATTATCACCGTTATCAAACACCCAGCGGGAATATCGTTGTCCTACCCTCTGCCTCGACGTTATTTTTTATGGCCATGAACCCCCAAGAAAGCGGTTTGACCGGCTCTTATGGATCACTGGGAAATGGTTACGGCAGTCTGATCTCTTTTCTTGGGTTTGTTGCCGGCGATAATCTGGATTGGAGCAAGGTACAGGCGGAACATCCAGAATACACCAGCCCGGATCAATTCTGGGGAGCGGTTCTCAATGGTCAGCAAGATGTATGGACCTATTTCTCAGGGTGGGGATTCATCACAACCCTGCTTCAAATGACTTGGAATGATGGCGCTCTCCGCTCGTTGTATTTGTTGTATTTGAATGGTTTACAAAACTGTGCGGCTATTCCTGGAGGTTGCTCGGGAATTGTTACCCCACCTCCTCCCCCAAGGGAGTGTCCTGATCCAACAGTTTCTATGCAACAACCTGTCCTTGTCATTCAAAAAACTGCGCCGAACAATCCCCTGGTTGTGGGACAAGATACCGAAAATCGCCGCGGTGCAGATATCCAGGTCAGAGTGACAGTTCCTCCAGTGATTTTCACCTGGTATGAGCCGATTTATGAAGAAAGAGATGTTTGCCGCTCAGCCAATTCCGGAGAAACCGCCAATTGCAATACCGGAGCTGGATCAGTTATCAATGATGGTGTCTCAGATACCGAAATGGTATTCAAGGAATGCCGGACACATGTAGAACATCTACCGGATGCGGTAGCATCCCTGCAAGCTACTGCAGCATTGGATGGTGCCAGCCAGGATTGGATCACAGGTAGATTAGGGCAAACCCATTATGAAGCCTTCGTCCACCAGGCAAATTTCACCCTGATTCCCGGAATTGGTTCATGGACAGGCGGATGTGATGGCGGCGGCACCTGCACTGCTACTGGTCAGGCACTCCGTGTTCCATTTGCAGATCCAGGAACCTTCAACTTGCGAATGGACGTAGTGACCACGGGCACTCGCTTCCGCGGAGTTCCAATCACCCAACCGAGGCAAGTAGGGATTGATGGAACGATGCAAGTATATGTAGCTCTTCCGGCGCTGGTGCCATAAAGGTCAAAGTGCAGATTTTATCGATTGCGGTCGGTGTGTTGCTGACAGTCGTCCTGGGTTTCATGGCCGTCATCTATTTACTACTGGTGATTGGGTTGTGGTGTCCACGAAACGATTATGACAAGTAAGGAGGCATTAGTTCATGACAGATTATTTTGTCGTCTTTGGAGATTTTCTCGCCGCTCTGCCTACTTACCTGTTGAGCGGTGTTCTCGCAACCGTTTACTGGCTTGGCGAATCTGGAGCTGCTCTGGTAAGTATTCTTTGCGCAGGGTTGATCATCCGTTTTGTGGATCAACGTGTGCAATCCAGAGCAGCTTTCCGACCAGGACGAAGTGGGCGGGAGGCTGCTACTCCGGATTTATACACAGCTCAAATCACGACGGCGATTATTCTGGTGCTGTGGGTAATCAGCCAATGGGGGATGGGAGCGCCGGTCCCCTGGCTGGGTGCAGCAATGTGGATCGCTGGCACAATCATCCTCTTACTGGTGCACATGCAAGAACATACATTGCTTTGGAATATGAAATCAGGTATTGCTATTTATTCCCTGGCCGTCATCGGAAGCCGGCTCTACCTGGCATACACCGCTCAATTATCAGCAGATCAATGGGCTGCACTGATAGGGACATCTGAAAGCGCATCAGCAGTGATTGCGAATACACGCGGAAATGTAACCACGATTATTCTTTGGGCTTTGTGGTTGGTGATCCCGTTAGGCTATTTTGCCATGTTGCTGCAGCAAGTTCTGATTAACCCGATGTCACTGGTCAATCCATTGGCAGGTGCAAGTGAGTTGATCAATCGCTATCGAACCAGAAGATAGGGTGATAGATGAAACCAGCACACAAAATCGTGAGCTTGCTTGATTTATTACTCTACCTATTTAGGTGAGAGTCTTATGAACGTCGGAAATTCTTGATTAACGCCAGATTCTATTTCAACGATTGGAGGTCAATATGTCACAACTGATGGATTTGCTGCGCGGACCTGCTTTAGGCGTGATCGTCATGATCATCCTGATGGCAGGCGTCCTCATCATCACTGCATTTGCGGCGCTAATTGCCCAGATGAGTCTCTTGTTCCGGCTTCGGCCTTGGAATACTTCCGAAAAGAGAAGTGAAAAAGGGAATGAAGGTTACCCACAAGAAACATTTGAGCAACGTTCCGCAACTCGTGAAGACCAGCGAGCATCATCTCCCCATCGCCAGCGTTCACCACAGGTGGTGGTTGTCGAACCAAATGCGAACGAGGTGATTGATGCAGTCTGGTGGGAAACAGTGAAGCAATAGCAATCCAGGGCTTCTTTTGCGCAAGCAAAAGCAGCCTCATGAATTTACCAGCTGATCTGGTTGGCGAATTGATGAGGCAGAACGCCAAGTACGGAGAAAAGAGAACGATGATTATTGGAAAACTGACCGAAAAAATACCCTGGCTGAGAACAGATGATCCTCTCTCCATTCCAAATGACCTGGAAGTGGAAGGCACAGAGCTACATTTCAACGACCGAAATGAGCTTGACTATCTGGTCTTTCGTGTCACAGAGCGGGAAGGCCCGCGGGAATATCAGGGATACCGGGCGGTTCGGCTGCTGCAATTACGCTACATCTCTCTGGAAGCTCGCCGGGATGCTGGGCTGCTACAGAAGATGCGTACGGTCTTACGCGGTTTATATGGCGCTCAAGTTGATCTGGTATATCTGGCGGCCGGTGTTTTTAAGAATCCAAATATTGGGATCGTTCAATGTTATGGGGTAGCTGCGTTTTCTCCAAAGAAAGAAGAAGCCATCCAACACACTTTACGGGATCTTTCAGCTTTACGAGCTGGATTGGTGGGTGCTTACCGTCAAATCCGCCTTGAACCACTTTCAACTGAAGTGGCTCAATGGTTAGCTCGTGCTCTGGAGCAGATGCCTTATGCCATTGTGGCTGTTGGGCATCCAGATCCACGTGAAAACGCCCGCGGTGGAGATTCTTCGATGCGTGATCCATTAGTGTCTGGAAGTCAGGGTGCACAACAATATTCCATTCAACAGAATGAACTGCTCTTTCGCGGTATGAGCAGCCTGGAAGAAGAGTTCTTGTTGATGCTGCTCACAAATCATGTTCGCCTTGAAGATATTACCCGCATGTTGGCCGGTATGTTGGAAGATACCTCCGTTTACGCTTCCCGTCAGTTGGGAACCCGGGCTGCTTCGTTTGGAATCAGCCTGCCGGCCATTTTGACTGGGGGACTCGCTGAAAACGCATCCAGGTCTTATGGCACAAACCATTCGAGCGGCGTCACCCAGGGTGAAGCTGCCACAGATGGCGTCGCAAATTCAGAAGGCCAGGCGCACACCACGGGTCATGCCAGCACTCGCGGTTGGGCGCACACGGTTGGAATCTCCGAAACCGATACGATTGGTTCGTCTTCCACGGTTGGAACTGCAGTCAGTCAAGGGACAGCTCATACCGAAGGAACAGCAGTAACCGATGGAACGTCCCACTCTGATTCGTCCGGTGTAGCGAACTCTCATACGGATAGCTCTTCTTATGGCGTGAATGGCGGTGTGGGTGGGAGCATTGCTCCGGCCGGCGTAGGTTTATCGGCTAACGTAGGCGGCAATGCTAATTGGGGTTCAGCAGATGGTGTGGTTGTCAGTAGCGGATCATCCGACTCAAGCATGCATTCGGTCACACACAGCCAGGCAGACACCGTTTCGCAAAGTACTACTCAGAGTCAATCGAATACAACCTCCCAAAGTCATTCGACGACGCAATCGGAAGCTTGGACTACCTCTGGAGCTGAGACGGATTCAGTAGCCGACACGACCAGCACATCTACCACCCAGAGCCATGCAGATACAAAAAGCACAGCCCGATCTGAGACAGATGGTGTTGGCTTGGGGCAAAGTATTGGACGTGGAATAAGCGCCGGGATGAGTGTTGGTGTAGCTCCTTCTTTCTCGCTGTCAAACGCATATCAATGGCAGGATGATCCTTATATCCTCCTCACGGATATCATGCGAACTCAACGCAAGTTACTGGATATTGCCAGTCGGGAAGGCGCTTTTTATACAGATTTGTATGCTTTGGCCACCAGCGAACAAGGCATTCAGGCGATGATGGGGCTCATCCCCGAAGCGTTTCATGGCACCGAGGATGTCGTCGCAGGTGTGCAAACCCGTGCGTTAACCGATCCGGAACAGGCTTATATCGGCTTACATGCCCGTGCGTTCACCCCATCGACCCGCATCGAGACGATCCCAGAGGCAATGAGTGGGTACGCAGATTCAACCTTACTCACCATGCTTCAGGTGGCAGCTTATACCGCGCCAGGCATGTTCGAGCAGGGATCAGCGCTCACCACCCAGGAGGAAACCCCCGCATTTGCTTTTTATCCGGATATGCCTGGAAATATCACTCTTGCCCGGCAGTGGTCGAGTGAAACAGGTTTATTAACAGATACTTTTCTAAAGTTATCTCCAGACCGCCATTTTCATACTGCATTTGTCGGGGATACCGGTTTTGGAAAATCGATTGCAGCCGAACGCCTGGCTTATGAGACGACCCGTTTCTGGCATTACCGCACCATTGTGTTGGATTTCGGACAGGGCTGGCGTAAAGCATTGAACTGGCCAGGGATGGGTCCGAAAGGTTCAGAAGACAGTCTTGGACATGTGGATATCCGTCAACTCTATCCTGGTTCCCCACGCCCTCTCCGGTGGAATATCCTGCAAGTACCGAAAAGGATCGAACCCGGCCGTTACCGCAGCATGGTGGCTGAGCTATTTGCGAATGCTGGCAGGATGGGAGCCAGACAGTTGGGTTTCATGCGCCGTGCGCTAACCGAATTGTATTATGAGGCAGGCGTTCTGACCGGCGACCCCAAGCTGCAGAATGGCCCCTTAGGACATCTGCAGGATGAACATGAAGTGGAGTTAATCCGCTATGAGCGTCAGAGTCTTGGTGAGGATCTGGATGATCTTCATCCTGGAACCTTATTAGAAAGTCTCTCGCCTTCCGAACTACAGGCTCTAGCGGTCTATCGTAGCCGGAAATTGGATGTTTCCAAATGGGTTGATCGTCTAAGGACCTACAAAGAGAAGCTTGAACGTGATCAAGTAAGTCGTACCAGTCTGGAGGGAGTCCTCCTTCGATTGGAGCAGTTCTCCGAAGGACATATGGCAAAGCAATACGGATCTTCAGCCAGTGGAACCGGCGTGGAAGATTTGGGATTGATGGGCAACACTGATAATCCTTGGGGTGTCATTGTTATCGAAGGAGGCGCTGAAATGGATGAATACTCCAAAGCAGCATTGCTCTCATTATTGGCCAGCATATTGTATTCGGATGCGGTTACCCGCCGGCGCGAAGCATTGGGCGGCAAACATTTCCCACCCATGCAAATCTTCTTTGAAGAAGCGAATAAAGTCCTAACTGGCGTCTCAGGTGGAGCCGCTTCTGATCAGGGATCAGGAGAGTCGGGTAACCCGGTCAGCCATCTTTTTCAAACGATGTGGCGTGATGGAAGAAAATACAACGTTTTTCTGCATCTGATGGCTCAAACCGTAAGCGAGTTACCCTCAGGCATCCTATCCTCCTGTGCGAATGTATTTGTGTTCCAAACCAAAGATCCCAAAGATCGGGATTTGATCTTGCCACATTTAGGCCGCTCCGAAAAAGGGCTGGTCAATACCGAATACAAACGCTACCTGGCACGCATTCCGCGGACGTATGCGATTGCCAAGTTGGGTTACAGCGATGATGTGTTCTGGCTGGAACCAGTGTTAGTCCGCCCAATGATCATCCGTAGTAATGAACCCTCTGACCTCGAGATTACCCAGGAATTGGGAGCTGTTTCCCTGGAACGGACAGCTTCTGACATCCTGGCAACCAATCGATCCCATTGACGCTTCGCGTCGGGGCATACTGAATCCAATGATTTATAAAAAGGAGAAAGAATAATTCATGCAAACAAAAAAACGTTCCCCCATTGCCGCAATTGTACTTGCCGTTGTCATCGGTTTGCTTGTGATCGCCCTTTTGAACGGGGTGATCCGTCCAACTCAGGTGGTGGTCGCCAAAGTCGCCATCGCCCCTGGAACCGTTCTGACTGACCAATTGGTTGAGCTGCGTACCATTCCGATGGGAGCTAAACCTGCGGATGCTACTTCAAAAATTGAAGATGTGACCGGGAAGATTCTGGCTGTTGGACGAGCTCCGGGGGATCTGATCGTTACCTCCGTTTTGGGAGAGATTGCCAGTGCGGGTATTCCTGCTGAACTTCCAGAAGGGCATGTTGCTTTGGCTATCCATGTCGACCTGGCCAGCGGCGTGGCTGGTTTACTTCGTCCAGGACAGACCGTTACGGTGATTGGTATGATTTCTCCAGATATTCTCGAGGCGAGTACCACCTCTGTGTTTACTGCACCGATTGCGGAATTTACTTCACCCATTGTTTCACTCACTCCTGGTGTGAGCGCAACACCTACCCCAACTCCTACCCCCGCTCCGCCGGCTTCTCCTCTCGCTCGATTAGCAATCACAGGTGTGCGAGTTCTCTTAGTGCCCCAATCGTTTCGTTATGAAGAGGTTCCAGCCGGTGCCAGTGAAGAAGAATTGTTTTCCTCTGCTCGAACAAGCATGTCAGCTCAGGAAGGCAGTGTGATCGTTCTGGATGTTCCCACGGGGTTGATCGAGGTAACTCCAGGATTCAAGGTTGATCCGGCAACCTTACTGGCTGCTCTCGACCAATATGGCATTATTCACCTTGCCTTGGAACCAACCTCAGGGTTGGCGTTGGATGTTGCGGACGTGATTACCCTCAATCTGGGTGAGTTATATAACGAGATGAACGATTATCGAAAGAAATAGGTCAAAATGAGCGATAACGCTTACCAAACCAATAAAATCACCGTCATGCTGGCAGGAGCCGGCCATGATGTTGTTTACTACCAGATGCAACAGCCGATCCTGGCAGACCAACGCTTTATAATCTCAGGTCACGCCGCTCAATGGTCCATGTTCGAGACGAACTTGAACAACCTGCGGCCTGATTTGGTGATCGTCCAAACAGATATCGCTCCTGATCCGGATACCCTGATTCGTTCCCTTCAGAAAATTTCAGCCTGGCGTGGAATTGCGATTGTAGTATTGCCTTTGGCCCAAAAGGATTTTCAGGGAGCTTTTACCAAAGTGGATACTGTGCGTGGGGTTTTCGTTGCGCCAGTCAATTGGACTGAGATCATCCAGGCTGCTTATGGTGCTGCGATGACAGCCCGGGCAAGCCTGACTCAAGCTGCACCTATGCAGCAAGGGGTATCCGGCTATTCCAACAGCGGAACATCTGCGTATATCACCGGCACGAAAAGGATCGCTGTCCTATCGCACGCGGGTGGATCTGGTTGCTCAACCATTGCTGAAAACCTGGCTTATGAATTGTCTGTCCGGCTCAGCGTAAAAACGTTGCTGGTGTCCATGGGGTTACCACCAGCTGCTGCGCCTCATTTAGGATTACGGTATGTTCCTAATTTAACCGAATACTTTGATCGTCCAGGCAAGGCAGCTTTTCAGGCTGCAATCCAACGCAAGGAAAATTTGGAGATCTTGCTTGCGCCAGAATCCTCCCTGGAATACATGCACATTCTGGAAAGCTCAAGTAAAGGAACCGGAGAAGGCAGCATTAATGGGATGTTGATTGACTCTGAAGATGGTCGCTATGCCGCTATTGTCATGGATGTGCCAACCACAGAAGATTTGTGGATGATGCATTCAATCATCTTTGCCAATTATGCCTTGATCGTTGCCCGACCTACTCTGGCTGACTTAACTGCGATTCGACATACCCTCACCTTATTGTTGACCGGCTTAAAAAGTGAGAAACGCCTGGCCCGAGATTCGATTTACCTGGTTCTAAACCAAACTTCTGATCGAAGCAGCTTTACCCCCCGATTATTCCAGGAAGAACTTTCCAAATCCTTGGGGTGGGCTCCACCCATCGCAGCCATTGTACCTTTTGATCCAGGGGTTCCTCAGGCACAAGATGATGGCTTGATGCCGGTGACGCGAGGGGATGAGTTTGCCAAAGGGATCCGCGCCATCATCAACACTTTATTTCCCTTGGTGGAAAACAATCTTGCTCGTGCGGATGGGAAAAAGGGTATTTTGCGACTACCCAAAATACGATTTACGTAGAATAACATTTTTGTCTTTTGAGTTGGAAAAGTTACATAATGTTGGAGGTTACCTATGCCGGGAATATTAGGTTTGTATGACACTGCCACGAACGGGAATAACCTGGACGAATCCATCCGGTCTGAAGTTTTCAACGAGGTGATCGATCAGATCAACCATGATTTCCCAACTTCGGTTCTTCAGAGTCCGAATGAAACCGACCGGCAGCGCATTCGGGAGCGAGTCGAGGCACAGATTGCTGCGGCGCTAAGAAAACGCAACTGCCGCCCTGGTGCCCTTCAGGAAGCTGCCATTGCTGAGGAACTCACCCGGCGGATATTGGGATTGGGTTTTTTAGATTTGCTTTTGCCGCCGGCTCGCACAGATATCTCTGAAATCACCATTTACTCCAGCGGCCTTCTTCAAATCATGCGTAAAGGTTCGGTTCGTTGGGAGACCATCGAGCTGCGGCCTGAACCAGGTGAAATCTGGCGTGTGTTGGATCGCTTGATTGGTCCGCAAAACAAAACTCTGAATGAGACCAACCCAAGTATCAATGCCAAACTGCCGGCAACGACACATAATCCTGGTGGTGGACGGATCAAGGCGCTTCACCCGGTCATTGCACCACCAGGTCGTAATCCTTCTATCAATATCCGCCTGTATGAACAAAAGCCAGTCAAACCCGAGTGGTTATTGGAGCGTGGAATGATGAGTTCCGAAATGATGGAGGTTCTTCGTCAGGCTATGGAGAAAGGTGCACGCATCCTGATTTCCGGAGGAACCCGAACCGGAAAGACCACTCTTCTTAGTGCCTTATGCAATTTCTTGCCTACGATCTGGCGCATCGTGAAGATCGAAGACCCAGAGGAAATCTGGGTAGATCGTCCAACCGTCCAAACGGTGGAAGCCCGCCCGCAGGCAATTGGCACGGATGTCCGGCCGTATACCCTGGCAGACGGAGTCGATGATGCCATGCGAATGTCGCCTGATTACCTGGTCATTGGAGAAGTACGTGATGGGATCGCAGCCATGAGTTTGTTCCGGGCTTTGATGACGGGGCACAGCGGAGCCTGTACATTCCATGCGGACAGTCCCCGTGAAGCAGCTCGCCGTTTAGCGACAGTCATGGGTGCAGATGCTGGAGTAAAGCCACACGAAGCCAATCAGATGATTTGTGATGCGGTTGATTTGCTGGTACAGATCGGCATTCGTCACGAAGTTCGCCGGGTGATTGCCATATCCAATGTGTCCAAGGATTTGAAGAACGGTGACGTATATTTTGAACCCATCTATCGATATAAAGAAGACTCGTCTGCGGAAGAACCTTATTGGGAAAAATTGGGGGAATTGAAATAGCCAAGTGATTTTTACAACCATGCTTATTTTAATTAAAATGTAAGCACGGTTGTAAAATCCATCGAATATCTTTGAATATTCTTGGGTAATTTGCTTGTGTTTTACTTCCTGAATAGCACGAACAACATAATTTTCCAAAATTGAAATTAGATTTCCAAGTATTGCATAGTTGGTGTTTGTTGTTATAATATTTTGTGTAACCCAAACATCAATATCTAAAGGTTGTGGTACATAAAATATCGTGTCACTCAGTAAACAAGAAACTGAATTTCTAACTACGTTTTCCGCATCTGGAAAGAGGGTTTTCACCTACCAACAGGCTGTTGATTATTGGCAGTCAAAGGTAGCTGCAACGAATACTCTTGGCCGTCTTGTCCGAAAAGGATGGCTCCAGCGTCTGGAACGCGGATTATACATGATCATTCCACTGGAAGCTGGCCCCGAAAGACTCTGGTCGGAGAATGCATTGGTATTGGCTTCTAATTTGATCTCGCCAGGCGCTGTTGCTTATTGGTCAGCTCTTCGTTTTTGGAATATGACGGAGCAAATTCCTCGTATTCAATTTATTCAGACAACGAAAAGGAAGAGACCCCTTGTAATACAGGGAGTCGAATTCCAATTTATCTATGTAGCGGAACGGTATTTTTTTGGAATTAGTGCCCGAAAAATTGAAGGTATTTCAATCATGGTGACAGATCGCGAAAAAACCATTATCGATGCAGCCAGCCGGCCAGAGTTGAGTGGTGGAATCATTCAATTAGCACAGGCGATGAAGTCTTCTGCAAATTCTGTTGATTGGGAAAAACTCGACCATTATTTGGTCCAATGGGGTGGTGGCGTGGTGGCTAAACGACTTGGGTATTTAGTAGAAGCGCTTTCTTTGCCAATCCCAGATCGAATTTCGACGATAAATCACTGGCAAACCATGATCTCTAAAGGGATTAGCCAATTAGAACCCGGTTTGGGACAATCGGGTCCAGTTGTTACCCGTTGGCAACTTCAGATCAACGTTCCTTTAGAATCCGTAGAACAATAATTGGAGTAACAAATGCTAAGTGAAGCTGAAGTTCGCCGGATCGCAGCTGCAACAAAAGTTGATCCAATGGTGATCGACCTGGATTATAGTCTTGGATGGTTTTTGCTCGGTATGCGAAAAACAAGTACTTCATTGGGAGAATTAGTATTCAAGGGTGGTACCTGTTTGCGAAAGTGCTACTTTCCTGATTACCGTTTTTCAGAAGATCTCGATTTTACTGCTACGAAGCATCTATCACCTACAGAGGTCGAAGGCTGGATTACGAAAAGTGTTGATTGGATTAGCGATCACGATGGTCCTGATTTTCGAGTTCAACCGATCCACTTTGAAATAGTGGATGATGAATATGGAAGTGAATCTTATCAGGCTCGAATCTATTATCGTGGCCCTCTTCGTTGGGGTGGATCACCGAGAACTGTCAAATTGGATTTGACACGCGCAGAAAAAATTCTATTGCCGGTAAATGAAAAACAAATCATACACCCGTATTCAGATCAAGAAATTTTCAATGATACTGATTTACCATGTTATTGCCTGGAGGAAGTAATCGCTGAAAAACTCCGGGCGGTCGGAGGTCAACGAAGATTTGCGGTTTCAAGAGATATTTTTGATATTTACAACCTTGTTTCATTTGGAATTAATACAAATGCTGTTATGAAGATCTTACCTGGAAAGTTTGAGGTAAGGGGATTAAGTCTGAAGGGAATTGATATAAATGCTATCCAACAAAGACGATCTGAATTTGAAAGGGACTGGAAGCGTCGTCTTAATTACTTGGTAATAAACAAAGACCTGGATTTTGAAAAAGCCTGGCAGTGCGTTTTACAACTCCTGGATGAAATTATAAATAATCAATAATTTAAGCTATATTAGATATATCCATTCAGTTTAGCTAAATTTTGATTAAAAATGCGCCAAAATAATCAGGGGGTAGATTATAGGTCGAACATGCGAGATTTTACTCTCACTTCAACCAGTTTTGTATAGTTTTTTGAAGGAGGAAAACATGGGTATGTATTATTGCCGTAAATGTGCTGTAGAGATAGGAGAAATAAGTGATGAGTTTCCAATTCCAGACAATCTCATCGGAACGGAATACAAACTAGAAAAATTCGTAAAGCATAATTTCCCAACTGAATTTGAAGAAATTCACTCAATATTCAAGGAGCCAAATTTACGTAAATATTCTCAATATATAGTAAATACATCGGCGTCAGGATGTCTTGAAATTGATGACCATGGTAGAAAAAACTTGATCTTTGTAGCGGGTGAAACAACTGGATACACCTTGGTAAATGGTGAGATATTTCGACCTGATGACGCTGTCAGACTTGTATTTTATAAAGACACTAATAAAATCCATGCTTTCCCAACAAGTGGTTCTGTAATACCCAAGCTATGTTCAAGATGTGGCTGTCCAATTGTTTTCTGATTCAATATTGAAGAAGTACCAATATGATTTCCCCTTTGTCTTCCACCCGAATTATAACTGTCTGATTTCCTGATCGAATATGTAAGGGACTTCGCTACTGAACTACTTCTTTTTTTATTCTTTACACGCAACAATAAAACTTCGTAATTCGTTATAAAATGCGAAATGGTTGTGAATTATGAAATCTGTAAATACCGAAGTTGTCCCCCTAGGATAAGCCCTTTTCGCTTGCTATACTCAATCTAATCTGACAACTTAATTATTTATTCTTTCAATCGTTGGCCGGACTCTACCTGCTGGATGCGCACATAAAGGTGTGCGAACACGAGTGTCCGGCTTTTGTATTTAAAACTTACGTGGAGGATGCATGACGATATTAATTCCAGTGGTGGGTATTTTATGCACCACGTTATTCCTTTTACTGTGGTATCCGAAACAGATCAAAACGGGCAGGTTGGCTGCCCTTTACACGGTTGATTCTGCACGCTCTTTGTCTTGCCTGGATCCGAAATCGCTGGAGTACAAACTTTTGGCCTCCGGGTTGAACCTAAAGCCCATTACCTTTCGCTTACTACGCATTGCTGCTGGTGTATGTGGGTTGGTCATCGCCTGGTTGTTTTTGCCAGGTTTGCCGGCGATTGTGATTGGCGGAATTCTTTTTTATGTTCCTGGAGCCTGGCTGGATGATCGGGTGAAAAGTCGTGGGCGAAACATCGATCAACTGCTTCCCATTGCCATTGGCCGCACTGCTGCCGGGCTGGTGGCAGGTGGTTCCGTGCCAGATGTCCTTCAGCAAGTTGGAGAGTCGTTGGAGCTAGAAAAAACCAATCCACTCACACCAGAATTTGTTCTCACCGCTTCAGAAATGCGAATCAAGGATCGTGTAGAAGCGCTCCGAAGTCTTGCATCTCGCAGTCCTTCTGTGTCCCTGTCCAATCTTGCTCAATTACTTGAAGGTTATTCCGAGGCGGGTGGACGCGCCTATACCGGAGTTCTCATGGATATTTCTAGCCGCGTCCAACAAATTCTGATTGCCCGTAACCGCGCCCAAGCCAAAGCTGGCGATTCACTAGTCTCTGCTAAAGTGTTGCCGGTTGTCTTGATCTTTATCTTGATTTATCTCAGTCAGGATCCAATGGTGCGTTCTTCTTTGATCGCCCTACCCGTTCAAATCGTTATTGGGGTCACGATGGCAGCTATGGTGGGTGGATATTTCATCATTCGTTCAATGATCATGGAGGCTGTTTAGATGACCGCTTTGATTTACCTCACCGGGATTGCTGTCTTTGCGTTGGTCATCTACCTGACGCTTGAACTAGCGCCTGCTGCACCTACCGGGCGTTTGTCTGAGATTCTTACTCCTGCGGATGGCGTCGTCCTGACCGGGTGGCGCAAATCCCTGTCTCCCCTGGATAAACCGGTCTCTAAATGGATGCCAGTTGGTTTTCTTCGAAAAACGCGTGCAGATTTGTATTGGGCGCATATTGGAGAGCGCTGGAATGATTGGAACGAGGTGCAATTTACCTCCCTGCGAGTGGCTTTAGCCGTAGCAGGATTTGGAATAGGGATGGTTGCTACTGCAGAACCTGTGTTCGCACTGGTAGGTGGGTTGGTCGGGTTTCAATATCCTGTCCTATCAATGGGTGGAGTTGCCCGCCGTTATCGCCGTCTGTTTATTGCTCAGCTTCCAGAATATGTGCAATTGGTTTCAGCCCAGATGTCAGCCAATGTCTCTATGGAAGAAGCCCTGCGGCGCACAGCCCAGGCACAAAGTCTAGTTGGTAAATGGATGCGATGGGTACTTCAAATGGCGCAGGGTCGTGACCTGATCGAGCAAATGCAGCGTGAAGCCCAGGAATCCCATCTTCCAGAGTTGATTGGAATGTCTGTCCAGCTGGAATTCATCCGAAGGGGCACAGCTCAGCAGGAACTGATGGGACAGCTGGCCACCAGTATTGCAGCCGACTACATCGGCAGTGCTGAGCAGCGGGCGGAAAAAGTCGGGGCAGAACTTGTTATCCCGATGGTGATTTTCTATTTCCTGCCATTCCTGGTAACTCTGTTGGCCGTGATTGGCTGGCCGATTTTCCAGAATCTCGGTGCAATGTGATGCTAAATAACCCCATTCACTGCGTTCAGGGGCGTTCCGGTCGTCTGCGCGATCTGGCTGGTTTTGGTTTCTTTCTCTTTGCTGCGCTCATTTCTGTGATGTCTGCCTGGCAGCACCCCTCGATCCTGACCTGGCTGTATGTGATTCATAACGGATTATTAGCTTTCTTCTATATCCGGCGAACTCCAGCGAAACATTATGATCGCACCGGATTATGGCTCGGAATGATCGCCGCATTCTTGCCCACATTCACAATTTCCAGCCATAGCGAGTGGTATTTACTCATACCTGCCTTGGCTGGGTACTCGTTGATCTTGTGGTCTCTTATCACTTTAGGATCGCGTTTTGGGGTTGCTCCCGCGGATCGCGGACTGACCAGTCGTGGCCCCTATCGGTTTTTGCGTCATCCGATGTATCTGGGAGAACTCGTATTTCGGGCAATGATGGTTTTCAGTTCTCCAGATTGGATCAATGCCGTTCTTTTATCTGTTGCGCTGACGTTCATTCAATGTTGGCGAATCCTTCGAGAAGAAAAAATGATTGACGGATACGCCTGCTACATGCGGATAGTTCCTTGGCGATTGATACCCGGACTCTGGTGAAAAATATGACGCGGACCTTTTCAAACCTGTGCTTTGCGCTGGCCTTGAGTAGCGCTCTACTTATGAAATTATTTGCAGTCCAAGACGAATTAGTTTGGTTGGCGGTGTTCAGTGTATTTGCTTCTGCCATTCTGACCAATTTGATGTGGATTCGATCCATGGGAATTGCCGGGATTAGTGGTTTATCCATCGTGTATTTCAAGTTGGGTAGCGGTTCATTCCCTGGAACCATTCTAACGGTCTTAACTTCCTTGCTTTTGGTTATTGCGGTTTTCCTGGCAATCTATGCAGATTTGTCCTATCCATTGAAAAACATCCAAGGAGATGAAAAATAATATGAAATTTAGTTTTGGAAATTCCTTTAATTTGAAACGGAACTCGGCTCTTGTAATTTTGCTTGGGGCTCTTCAACCTGATCAAAAAATTTTGGACACACTTTCCCAGAATGACAATCTCTCAGTACGGGAAGCATTCTCTACTCGCGGCGTTCTTCAGAACCTGTCCGGAGTACACCTGGTCGTTCTCGGTGATTTGCTCCCAATATCCGATGTATCTGAAGAAGTACTTCATAGTGCCTTGGAAAAGAGTGGTATCCCGGTTGTTTCTCAAGAAAATTTTGTAATAGACCCAGCTGAATGGTTAGGACGTGCCCGGTTAACCAGCGCCAAACAAGTCTCGTTCTTACCAGCCCGCCAGATAAATTTGGTGAATTGGTCTGGAGGAGTGGGAAAAACAACCCTTGCGATGGCTGTTTGTAAACGCTTTGTTAAAAATACGGGACTGCCAGCGGCATTGCTGGAACTCAGTATGGGCGGAAGTGCACTCCACGCTCGCATTTCACCCGACCTTCCCGAGTTCTTTACCATTGCCACTCATAAAGCAGAGCCTGCTCTTTGGAATGGAGTCAGTTTATACCCGATGGATGGCCGAACGATCGATGTCCTTTGGAGCGAAGATCCGCAAGGGGTTCGAAACCTACTGGCCGAGATACAAAGGAAACACACACTTTTTGTCGTGGATTGTTTTCCCGGGCATCCTCTTTTCTTAGAATTATCGAAACCCAAGCCAGGATTAATCAACCTGGTGATTACCTCTCCTCGCGATGATGCCATATTACAAGCCAGACGATTGATGAACGAAGTTTCAGAACCACGCCATTTGGTACTGAACATGGCTAAATCAGTCTCTGATCGTGCAGAAAGTGGCATGTCGATTGTGTTGCCATACAACGAAACATGGGCTCAGTCACTTGATCCACGATTGGCTGACCCCATTTTAGAACTAGCATATACCGGCTGGAAGCGGAGGAATTAATGAATCGAACTGTTCAGTTTATTATCGGTGTAATTGCCGTGGTGGTGGCAATGGGGGCAGGATTCTATGGACGCAATCTGTATTTGAAGGAAGTCTCCACCTATCAGGTACCGGTACCCATCAATGCAATCCCTGCTTATGCAATTCTAGATGCAGACATGTTCCAAATGCGCGAGATGCCTCGCACGATGGCCTCCTTACCCTATTACCAATCCATCCAGGATCTGGAAGGAAAGATCAGCACGGTTTCGTTGCCGGTAGGCTTGCCGGTTGCTCAGGCAAATGCGGTGCCTGTCACGCAGTTTCGACTGGCAGATGCAACCTATGAAGTTCTCTCAATCCCGGTTGAACCTGTTTCCGCAGTAGGTGGACAAATTCGAATCGGAGAACACGTTAATTTGTATCAGGTGCTTGCCGAGAAAATTGACCCTGAGAACACAGCGATTTCAGCCAACGATCAACCTACCTTCAAGGTAGAGCTCATCGCCAGTAGCGTATTGGTAGTAGACGTCCGCAATGCGCAAGGTGTCGCCGCGGAATCCAACCAGAAGAATGAAGATAACTCAACATTCGGCGGCAGCCCTCAAAACGAACAAGTACAAATCCTTACCCTGGCGGTGGAACCGGAATATGTGGACGTTATTCTCACCGCGGTTGCAGCAAGTAAAAAACAAGGCGGATTGTTATGGTCAACCCTGGCACTTCCTTGATTCATCCAACCGTTCCGCCAACCATTCAGCCTTTAAACCAATCCGATCTGCTCCTGATTGAACGGGTCCGTGAGGAATTGGTACAGCGTGGAATCAATCCACCCAGCTGGCGAGAAGCAGACTCAGAAAAACGTCGTCGTTTCTATGATGAGGTGCGCTCTATCCTGATTGATCGGGGCGAAAATCGCAGTGTCGTCAATCGCAATGCACAGATTATCACGGATGCATTGTCCGGAGTGGGGTTGCTTGATCAGTTGCTACGTGACCCATATGTGGAGGAAATCTTTGTGCGTAATGGGGAGGTAGCTGTGGAATATGATGGAAGTTTTTATCATCTGGGGAAACTGGCTGATGACAGTTATTTCGAAAACCTCGCTGTGCATGTTGCCGATCAAGGCGGCGCTACTTTGCGGGGGGATCGCCCGGCAGTGTTAATCGATCTGCCAGGGGGAGAACGGTTTACCGCCATCGTTCCACGCCTGTCAACTGAGGGAACGGCAATCAATATCCGTACTTTCGGACGGCGTGTTCGCACATTGGAGGAAATGGAGCAATCCGGCACTTTTGCCAAATTTGATCCGACATCAATCGGATTGATACAGACATTTTCCAGCCCTGCCGAAAAAGATACCAGGTCGGAACTGACCTGTCGGATCCAATCTCTGAAAGACACACCAGATCGATTTCTAGCCTGGATGGTAGCCAACCTGGCTGGCAGCCTGATGATTGCCGGTGAAATGGGTTCTGGCAAGACGACTTTACTCAACGCTCTCTCGGGTTTCTTGCCTGTATCTGCACCAATTGCTGCACTGGAAACCTTCCGGGAATTGGAAATCCAGCATCCTTTTTTATTGCGTACTGTAGCTCCAGCTGAATTATCACCTGGCACACCAGGCGTGACCCTGGATTGGGTCCTAAACGTCATATATACCCGAATGAACCCGGCAGCCATCCTGGTGGGTGAGGTGGTAGGAAATGAGGCACTGCAATTCTTAAAAGCCACCTGCTTGGGGCGTAAAGCATTGACAACCATTCACGGCGGGACGATAGAAGAATCCCTGATGCGCCTCGAGCAGCTCGCCCTGGCCGCAGCGCCGGAATTGGGATTGGCTGCTGTTCGCTCAATGGTTGCGATGGGATTGGATGTTGTTGCTTTGATGGGAAGGGTCAACCGATCAGGAAGAGTTCAACGCACCTTACAGGCCATCGCCACGATTAAAGGAATTAATGCGAAAGGTGATTATTGTTTGAACTACCTTTACCGGGCAGAAGGTGATGAGAGCCTCCCTGTCTTTGAACAAGCCTATCACCAGTTGGAGGGAATGAAATGAACCGCTTCTTAAAGTGGATCCTTGTCGTTGTATTTCTACTTGCTGTCGTAGGATGCCTGGGTTTTATTTTCGGGAACCTGAATGCCCTAATGAAGGTGGACCCAGCACCATCAAGTGTAGATTATTTCGAAGATGTTAATCATAAGAACGAGGAAATCGAGAGCAAATTGCGGAATGCCCCCTGGCAAGGATTGCGTTTTATCCGGCAAGAACGAACGTGGCGTTTTTATGGGGTAGCTGGTGAAACCAAACAGATCGATTTTATTCAACCGATGAGCTTGGTGAAAGTCTACTATCTCGAAGCAGACGGTGACCTTAGCTTCACCTGGGCAGCTACTGAAATTCAATTTTCTGGAAAACCGGCATATTCATTGATTTCCCATCCTATCCAGGAAGGACAGTTGATTGGAGTTCAACTGAAAGGTGATTATGTCACTCAAAATGGCGTTTATTGGGAGGATTGCGAGTCTGATTATTGCCACCTGGCGCAAATGATTGACACCATGATTGTGCTGGATGATGTGGGAACTGGACTCACGAACGGGTTTATTCGTTATGGCTGGGAACCGCCAACTTATCCAATGTATGGTTTTTTATGCTGGCAAATCATCTCCACAAATGATGACTCGGATGAGTCGTTATTAATTGGCCAGGAGTGACTTATGGAACCTTGTGATTATCACAAAGATATACATCCAGTCGTCAATCCTGAAACCGGACAGCAGGAATTCCAGGATTGTCATCACCCTTTAGCCAGAAAAGATGGAAAGGTGATCTTGAGCCGGCATCTGATGTCAGTCAGCTTAGGACGGTGGCTTCGTTCATTTGAGATTGTTATTTATAAGGATGGGAATCCGCAAAACTTGACGATTGAAAATCTAGTTCTGACAACCCTTGGCAAACTTTCACATGACCCGGATCATAAGGCGGTAGTTTTGATTTGCCCATTTTGCGGAGAACCATTCAAAGTCACGCTATCTCATAAAAATCGACGGATCTACCATAACGATTCCTGCCGAAGGTTGGCTGATCGGAAATTTATCATTGATCCAGAAGAATTACGGCAGTTGGTATGGGAAATTCCAACTACTCAGATTGCTGCCTTATATGGAGTTTCTGATAAAGCCGTTGAAAAGCGCTGCAGGGCGTTAGGTATTCCAAAGCCTCCGCGCGGGTACTGGACCAGACTGGATCGTATAAAAGGTTCTCCGGAGGAAGAGGCATGAGTCCGTTTCGATTCTTAATTGATGCAGGAGCAGTGTTCCTGGCGGGCGGTATCTTTCTGGTTTTATACAATACGCTGTTATCTGGCGTAGAAATTATAGTGAAAACCTGGCGCAGGACATTTGTATCCTGGGCAGGTCGCCGGCTACGGGCGATGGGCGTCATTCAAGAAAAGCCTTACCAGGCACACAATGAGTTGGATTGGAAGCGATTAATTTTATTGATTGCCACGCCAGGGTTAGCAATAGCAGTCCAAGATTTTATGCTCTCACCGCTTGTGCTGGTGATCGGGATGATCATCCTGATTTGGATCAACTTTCAGCAAAAACAGGTCGAGCGCGCACAAATCAACGAGGATGCGGAAGCGGTTGCCCTGCAAATTCGGTCATTGATGAGTGTAGATCACTCTCTTCTGAATGCTTTGATGAAGGTCAAATTGCCTGTGGGAGTGATGAACCACGCCATCGAGCAGGTCGCAAGCCGCTTACGAATGCATCAACCCCCTGCCCAGGCTGCCCAAGCATTAAAAGGATTACCCGGAAATGTCACATCAAGGCTTTCGGCTTTGATTGCCAATAACGCTCAGCTGACAGAAGAAATTCAGGACGATTTGCTTGTCTCACTGGAACAGGAAGCTCACCGACAAAAACTGCTACGCTCTAAGACTCGTCAGACCCTTTCGCTTGTTCGTGGAACAATCCGACTGCTACAAGGTGTAGTTGCCGCTTCCGTCTCCTTCGTAGTTTTATCACCAGCCTGGCGTGATTTTTTCCTGCAAGATGCACCTCATCGGGTGTTACTGGCAGCCATGATTTGTGGAGTTGTGCTAGCCAGTCTGTATTTTGAGTACGAAGTCTACCAATTGAGTTTTGGAGAGGTCTAAGAATGGATACCTTTTCCCTTGTGGTGGGCTTTAGTCTGGCAATCGGAGTGGGCATGATTGCCAATACCGTAATATCCATTTTATTTGAAACAGGAAGGAGGCTTAGCCGTCCGATACAGCGTGGACGTTTACACGCTCTCGGACTCGGGACCAAATATCAAAGCGAAGAGAAAAGAACAGAAGAAGCAATTTTGGGTTTCGGCGACATTCCATGGGGAGCTCTTTATGCGGGTACAGCCCTGATTGGGCTGATCCTATTGGCAATCTTAGGTCCGCAGCTTCCAAGTATCCGGTTAGGTTTCCTGGCATTGCCAGGCCTGGTGTGGTTAGCCAAACGCTATTTGATCCAGCAGCGAAAACGGTTCATGGTCGGACAAATTCGACAGTTTTTGATCGATGTGCGTCTACATATGAGCTTGCAAGGTTCGCTCTTACTTGGATTAGAGAGTTTGGCAAAGACGACCGTCGAAACTTCAGTTGTATACCAACGTCTACAAAAACGGCTGAAGGGTAGTTCTGCTCGCAGTGGGTTGGATTTGCTTAACCAGTTAGCTGACGATTTGAAATCTCCCCAATTGCTTCGCGTTGTACAACGTGTCCAGGCTGCTCAACAATCCGGAGGAGTCTCCGATGTTGATCAAGCGATTGCCAGTGTCATCGAAGAATTGAACGAAGAGATCGGTTACCAATCCGAAGAACAGATGCAGCGTTTGCCCCTGCGCATCACCTTACTGGCTATGCCGTTTCTCCTTGGTCCAATTGTTATCTTGTTGTTTTACCCGCTTGTTGACCGCATCCTGAAAACCCTCTCCGGGGTGTCGATTGGCGGCGGTTTCTAACCCATTTTTCAAAACCCCCGCCCAAAGTGCGAGGGAAAGGAGCCTGTTTATGTTGTTCGATAAGAAAGCATCCGAAATTCCACAGTTTGTTGTTGTTCTGGCGATCGCCGTTGTCTTGGGAGCAGTGGCTATCTGGGCCATCCTGAGCAATATCGGTACCCAAGGCGGCAGCATTGCGGACTGGATTAACAGCATCGCTGTGCCGGCTGCACACCCATAATTTTTAGAAACCTGGTAGCTGGTCTTCAGGATAGAAGACCAGCTACCACACATTAACACTCCGCTTCCTCTGTAAAAGTGTAGAGGAGCGTTCCAAGGAGAGGAGGAATTATGTTACATGATCGAAATGGACAAAGCGTTGTTGAGTATATCGTTGTCCTGGCGATCTTCATCGCTCTGGTTGGCAGCGCGCTCTGGGATGTCTTTTCCACTTTAAAGGTCAAGTTCAATGATGTCAACGCCGAAATTGGGTCTTAAATCAGATTCTAAAGGGCAGGCAGCTGTTGAAGCCTTGTTAGTTCTGATGGTGCTTGCACTGGTCATTTTTGGTGGTATTGAACTCAGCCGTGGAGTGGCCATGAGGCAGGCATTGGACAGCAGTGCCAGCGCAGCTGTTCGCGCTTTATCCCTAGATCCTACCCAATGGAGTTATGCAAAGAACTTGATTCAAGAAGGGACGAACCAAAATGTGATGGGTACGGTTGAGGCTACGACCATTCAAGTTTTTGATGCTGCCGGCACTCCACGGAGTTCTGCCTGGCTTTCAGGCAGCCCATTTGGAACTACTTTTATCCTGGAGGCTTCAGCACCATTTCAAGCAGATATTCCCTTTCTTTCTGAGCCTATCATGACAATACGGGTTCAGCACTGGGGAATCGTGGAGCGATATCCATGATCCCATTACCTTTTAAAGCTTTTACTGGCAATGGGATGATTATTGAAAGAAAAGCACAATCCGCGGTGTGGGGATTACTATCCATCCTCGTGCTTGTGGTCATTGCAGGTGGACTCGTGGATATTTACAGGATGTATGCAGCGCGTAATTGGGCTTATTCTGTAGCGCAAGAGGCTGCGCTTGCTGGTGCATCCCGAGGAAGGGACTGGAATGCTGTTCTCAATACAGGCTTTATCCAACTGGATCAAGCCGTGGCTAGTAATGAAGCTCAAAACGTAGTTAATTCTGCTATGCAAGCGCGTGGAATTATTGGGTACACCTCGTCAGTTTGGGTTCTGCCTGATCCTTTTGGAGGAACGATTTCCGGATTTCCACCCCGTCCAGTTCGCTTGGGAGATGGATTGAGCGATTGGTCAAGTAATGAACCTGCTGTTGGAGTCTATTTGGAGGTTCCAATCCAATGGACGATTCTGAACATTTTCGGAATCGAATTGAAAACCGTTCGGGCATTTGCGTCCGCTGGGGTTGTGCAATGAATAAATTTTTCTCAAATCTGATGAAACGTAAGAAAACATTTTTGGGAATTATCCTTGCGATTGTGATTGGTTTGGTGATCACAATCTCTGCTCTGGCTGATTATGGCCATCCTATCGTTTCCTATAATCGAAATCCCGTTTCGATCACGTTTCCTAGGGCTGGAAGAATTGTTTTATGGAATGTCATCACCTCAAGCTCACCGGGGTATTTTTCGCGTTATTACTTCATCCGTAATGGCTGCAGAGTCGGGCAGAACTGCACCTATATGGATGTGATCAACAACCAAACTGTGCTGACCCCGATCACAGTTGCGGCTGGTGAGACAATCCAGATCAGAGGTTGTGATTGTTATGGAGGGAACTGCGGTTCAGGTGGGTGTGCTAACCCGCATGTGGGTTGGAAAACGCCTCATCACGATTACTTTTGCCCAAATTACTTCTATTCGCAAAACTACAATCCAAGCGCCGGGGGTAGAGACTTTACCAGTTTAATGACAGCATTCCTCGCTTCCGGGGATACCATTATTGGTACTCCACAATGTTGGGGGGATTGGGATGAAGATAATAGTAATGGCGGTTATGATCACGACTTTGAAGATTTCGTTTTAATCTGGGCTTATCGAGATACCTTTACTGGCTACCATGACGGAGCCTCTGGAACGGTTCCTCAATCCCAATGTCGGGCTTACGGTTGGGTGATGCAAGATGCCGCTCCAGGGTTGGATATCAATTACCGCATCCTGGTAGATGGCAATTTGGTAGCGAATGGAGTAGCTAATCAGTATAGGGCGGATCTGACTGGAACCTGTACAGGTGGCACGTGTGGATATAGTCAGGATTTATGGGGGTTAATATCGCCCAATGTTCAACACACCGTACGTGTTCAGGGCCAAAACCCCTATAATTCCTCCTGGTTTGATCTGTCAGGAACGAACAAAACCATTCGGTGCTCTCTCCCACCCAGTGTGGATTTGAAAACGAATAACCAGGATGGAACTATCCGGCTAACATCTCCAGCTCAATATACGCTGAGTTGGACATCAAACAATGCAGACACCTGTACCGCTTCAGGAAGCTGGACTGGAAACAAAGGTCAGACTGGCTCGACGAATTACACTGGCATAACCACAGGAAGTTACACCTATACGTTGACATGTTCCAATCCCATTGGTTCCGCTTCAGATAGTGTCACTGTCATTGTCTACAATCCACCCGCAGTGGATTTGAAGGTTAACAACACCGATGGTCCTCTGACATTGATATCTCCTGCAAGCTTTAGCCTGAGTTGGATCAGCCGGGATGCGACCAACTGTTCAGCAGCCAGCTCAGATGGCAGCTGGGTTGGGAATGTAGTCGTAGCTGGAAATCAATCCCTGATTGGAGTTCCTACTGGAACTCACACTTATACAATCACTTGTTCAAATCAGTACGAAACTGCCAGCGATTCAGTCACGGTGATTGTCATTGCACCACTTCGCGGGACAATTTCGGTCACATATGCGCGTTTATTGTTGTTTGCCCCAAGCCTGGATCAACCCGCACAAACCTTAACAGGCGAGGTTACAGGTGGCGTTCCACCTTATTCTATTCAGGTACGAGTTAGGGCACCATCGGGAGTCCAATTTTCTTTGAACCGCAACGGCTCAACCTGGTCGGTGACTCCTGAGAATTCAGGGGATCTCAATTTTGGGACCACAGAGGAAGGTATCTGGACCGCTTGGGCTGATTTGATGGATGATTTTGGCCAGACATATCGAACACCCAGCGTAGTTTGGGAGGTGGCATGGCATCCCGTGCATGGTCGCCCATAATCCGTATTCTATTAACCGCCCTTATAGTGTTGACCAGTGCCAGTTGGGAAACAACATCTGTGAAGGCTGATAGCGGTGGAACCTGCCAGATAGCATATGGCTTAACACCAACATCTATTCCTGATTGGTTAATGCCAGCGACGGAGAATACGAACCTAACCACTGCTAATCGTTATGATGTTTTAGCTGCCGAGTTATTGTCATCCGGACTAGTCGATGGTTCTACCTGTCCAGCACAAGGGTTGAATCCTGATGGCTCCGCAAATGGTTGTGGAATCGAGCTTACTCATGAACAAGTGCTCACCTGGCAGAACCAATTTGACTCGGTGATTCTCTCTTCTTCTCAGGCCGCAGAGTTACCCCCAAAGGTAGTTAAAGCTGTCATTGCTGTTGAATCGCAATTCTGGCCGGCAGCAAATTGGACGTTGGGTGAGATCGGATTGGGTCAGATGACTACAAATGGTGCAGATCTTGTTTTAATGTGGCGACCTGCTTATTTCCAAAGCATCTGCCGGCAAACATACGGCGAAAAAGGATGCACTTCCCAGTATCAATTCCTGGATTCTTCAACGCAAATCTTATTGCGCGGAATGGTTTTGCGAGATATCGAAGCCACCTGTCCGAATTGTCCAGGAGGTGTTGACCTTGAAAAGGGAAACCAGGCCATACGAGTTCTAACTGAAACCCTCAACGCAAGTTGTTTGCAATCAGCCCGGATTTTCAATTTGGCAACCGGCAAACAACCAAATGCGTTCTTAAGTTATGACGATTACTGGCGTCTGGTTCTCGCAAATTACCATGCCGGCGCAGGATGTGTTTATCAAGCTCTTCGAAAAACCGGAAATCCGAACACTTGGAATAGCATTGCAGCCAATTTTTCTAGCGGTTGTGCAAGTGGTGCTGAATATATTCGACGTATTGAAGGGCAGATCAAGCCGTAAAAAAGAGGTGTTATGGATTGGATAATTTTTGGCCTTGTTGTAGCCTGGTTGGGAATCGTATCTTGGTTCGATATTCGAAGAAATGAAATACCCCATAGCGCCTGGGTGGTTATTCCTCTCATTGGTGCAGCTGTATATCGGATCTTGCAGGGAGATTGGATTTTGGTTCTACTTGCTGGGGTAGTTGCAGCTGTTAGTGAACGGAATAGGATCTCTCAAGCATTTGGCTGGGAAGAGTTAAATCGGATAATTACCTGGCTTCCATTACTATTTTTGGGAGTATTCCTCTCAATTCAATCCTCGCCACTTTCAGCTCTGGCAATCATTGGTTTTTGGGTTGCCTGGGAATTGAAGTGGTGGGGTGGTGCGGATGCCGTTAGTGCAATTACGGTATGTCTAATCTGGCCAGGGATGTTCTTCATCATATCGTTCCTGGCTATTCACATAATCGTTGTGATTGCTTCAGGATTGGTTTCAATGGTACGGGAACAGAAAATCAAGCTTCACCGATTACCGGGATTGCCGATATTGTTGGCCTCGGTATTACTATTGAAAGTAGGGATAATCTTTTTAAGCTAATCCCCAATGTCTGGATTATGCTTTTGTGTTCATCACAAAACTTTCGATGTCTTCCTCTCTTACGCGGACGACTTTACCAATTCTCACAACTGGAATTTCACCAGTTTGCATCAACCGATAGGCACCTGATTTGTTGATTCTTAGCAAGATGTTATATAACGCGAGAGCCGGTTAACAAGATAAAATGAGTTTCCCGTTGTCAAACATGAAATCCGAAGGTGGCCTCGTTTCTTATTGTTATTGCATCAAGGGTTTGCCTTTTAGATATCAATAATTTTGTGATCATCCTACTTCATAAAAAATGCTTTTTCACATCCGTGCTATAATGACAAAGAATTACTGGGCAAAATTAAATTACTATCCTTTGAATTTGGTTGGAAGATAACTAGGCAAATAATGGGCTGTATTAACCATCCCTCATCAAATGACTTAGACCAAATAGTTGGGTCCCTTGTACTTGCATTGGTGAATGTTCTTGTTCCAACCAATACACACGGTTCTGATTATCAAAGAGCCAGAAAAGAATTTATGCGTAGTTCTTTGGATGATCCAAATGTTGCAGGACATATTAAAGGATGGGTTAGAAACGAAATGAGAGATAAAGGCGACTCCGGGTATTGGCGCAGTCCACCAGGGTTTGATGTTGGGCATCGAGATCCTGGAATTAATTCCCCCGATAATTTTCGTTGGGAAAACTCAGATATGAATCGTAGCCGTGGTGGAAAACACCATCGGTGACTTTATATGTAACTAATAGATCCCTTGAATCTAGTTATAAATTTGGGCTATATTTTCAATATAGCCCAAATTTTTTATGTTATTCAGAAAAATAGTAAGTTTAAGATTACACCTTGTCCGATTGAGTTCAATGAAATTAGCGGCGCGATATATATTCAATTTTGCTTTTTGCTAGTTGAACATCACCTAAAGTATCTCCGAAAATATAAAACTCCGTTTGAGTACCCACATTTAGGTTATCGATGTTAGTATGAGTCTGCTCCATGATGCTTTTAATCATAGCACCCCCCTTACCTATAACCATAGGGGTTTTACTTTGAGGAATTATTATCTTTTCATAGTATTTTTTTTCCATAATTAGAGAGATTCTTTGGGCTCCTTCGATTTTTCGAACAGTAACCGTAATAGAATCCCCAAGTTTTACTTCCTTCGTCATATCTTGGAATTTAAGCAATCCCTTAACACCTTGCTCAAATTCAACTAATGCACCTGTGCTAACCATTTGACTTACGATGGCTTGATTTACTGTAGTGCCTGACGGGTACTTCTCAAGAGCATTCTTGTCGACGTTTATATCAACAGTTTCACCCCAAAGCATGTTTGAATAAAAGTATAAATCCTTTAGTGCCCGACGATACTTAAGTGAGGATGAACATGCAACCAATTCTTTGTATGTGTCATAACTCAAACGTCCCTGATAAGTAAGTGTGCCAGCTTCCCATGCAAGATTAGTAAATACACGTTGAACTCCAATTTTCTCTTCAATTTCTTTAGGGAGTTCATCAAGTTTTGTGTGCGACCCTTTTTGTTGGTATTGTAAACGTAAATGAACTTTTTCCCTCAGCTCATAAGCATCAGTCCCACCTTTATGAAGCCCTTTACCACTTTTCCCTCCAATATCTACCTGAAGAAGCAATCCGTTTTCGGGCTGGCTTATATCAAGTAAAAGGTAAACCTTTTCAGGGCCAATATCCTTCACTTCTCCTTCAAGATCGTAGATGCCCCTAGAATTTTTCGCACGGGCAAATTGTTCATCACGGAATTTTTCCACATGAGGTAACAAAGAAATATACGCCCTTCTTTGATCGAAATCTATTCCCTCCAAATAAGCGGTGAGTTTTGTACCTATAGCTATCTCTTTCGCTAAGAAACCCCTACCGCCAAAAGTGATTTCGTTCGGCTCGATTATAATTTCCAGCCCACTATTTGGTTCCCTGGTAATTAGAGAAATGAGGTAATCACCCGGACGACTATCGTAACCCATCACATCAAGTGCTAGGTTATCACCTATGTGGTAACGAGCAACAAATATATCAAATGGTTCTTGCAATGGAACTTGGACACATTGAATAGTAGGACGATTTTCACGAAAATCGTATCCGGTGATCTCGGCGATTTGGCTTGTATCCCCATCAATTTCAATAGTAGACTCTAAACGCCAATCAACGAAATCGCTAATCCATTCAATCAATTCCCTATCTGATTTTTCAGCAGCTTTAGGACGATCATGGGCGGGAATTGATTCGGCGGCCAATTGATAGGGATTTTCTTCCTCCGACCCAATATCCATAGTTTGCCATGGCTGAAGGTTTTCTTCATCTGGATCACGTATTACTATATCTTTCTTCGTCAGTACATTATCGACCAAATCTGCGTTCTCAACATCTTCGTAGTCTTCTATCGAACTAAATAATTCTGGCTCGTCACCCCGGAAAGTTTCTTTTATTTCAAGATGAGCTCTGGTTTGCCTGACAAGCTTTACGACAAACTTCCCGTTTCCTTTATTTTCATATTCCCAGCGGCTTCCAATAGGGAAGAATTGATCTAAAAATAATCTTACATAAGCGCCTTCTTCTGATAGAGTTCCGTCGTCTTTTTTCTTCGCATTAATGTTTGCAAGGTAATGACCTAGACATATAGATGAATTCTTCCGTGCAGATATATCGGGAAGCCATTCTGGCATAACCCGAGCTAAATATGAAACATGCATAATTGGCTCTGGTTTGCCACCAGGCGTGATCGGGTGGACAATTACCTGTTGTTTCCCGCATGTAAATGCATCTAGGGTTTGATCAAAGTTTACTGAATCATTGTTGATTTGAATTTTTCGCTCGGCCTTCGCAACATCTTCTATATCTGTTGAGCTTGGTGTTAGCCAAGGTCGATAGGAAGTTAGTGTTACTGTCTCGCTATCAGGATTTTCATCTTTGTGTGCCCTTGTAGTAGAAGCACTTCCGGTGTTTATATATGTGCGATTTTGAAGGCAAACAGCCATTATGAAGCGAACCCGATCTAGGCGAGAGAAATCTATTGAGCGCCGTTCTACTTCCTTCTTATGTCCAGACAAAGAGTCGAGTAATAAATTTCTTTCAGGTTCGATTTTTTCGCGAAGAATCGTGTGATTAATATAAAAAGCCCTTCCCCATGCCGCCCGTTGAGCATGAAGTAGATTGTTCTGTGCGCTTTCAAACCATGTAGGTCCTCCTTCTCCGAGATCATAATGTTCTTGTAAAGTATTCAAGTCCGCCAGATTGCGAACCAAAAGACTGGCTTTATTAAATTTCTCGAGACTCTCACCAAGATATTTCTCAATCGACTTTGACAACTTCGGTATTCTCTGAGGCCATTCTTTTACTATAGCCCAATCAGGTGCATACGGTCTTCCACCTGATTCAGCTTCAGACCAAGCAGTGTAAATTTTTAAACAGAAATCGATGTCATCAATACATCCAGCCATTAAAGCTTTGTGAATTCTATTGACTTCGCGACGGGTAACAGCGTCCCATTTCTTATCATTCTTTAAGAGATATCGCATTCCACCGAGTTTCATCATGGGGATAAGTGTGGCAACCTCAATTGCACACGTAAATTGATCGGCCATTGCCATTAGATTGGCTAGAGCTGGTTCTTCACCAAAAGACTGAAGTTCAAGCCCATGCTCTGTTAAATCGCCCGATTCATCAAGCGCGCCAATCTGAATTAATGCCTTAGGAGCCCGAAACAATTCATTTTCAGGCGGACGTTGAATCCATTCAAAGGTGGATAGATCATCAATACCCGCAGCCTTAGCTGCTAATACCACAGATTCCAAGTCTGATCTTTGAATTTGAGGAATTGTGTATGGAGGAAAGAGCTGGGCGAATTGTTCCTCTGTGTAAAGGCAAAATGCTTGCCCAGGACACACTCTACCAGCGCGTCCCCATCGCTGCTTGCATCCAGCTTGGCTGTGTAAGACAGTTACTACTCGTTTGGTCTGGGACTCGGGATCCCACTGAGCCTCATTTATCAAGCCACTATCTACTACATATACCACGTCTTCCACCGTCAAGGAGGTCTCTGCTACGTTCGTTGTTATGACCACTCGACGTCGAGTTCGATCGGGTTTTGCAAGTAATGCCTTGTTTTGTTCCTCTTGAGGCAATGTAGTATAAAGTGGAAAAACATCGACATTACTTAATTTCGGAATTGATTTTATTGAACGGCGAATGGCAGCCACGGCTTGTTCAATTGGTTTTTCTCCTTGAAGAAAACCCAGAATATCACCGGCAGGTTTATTGCCAGCTTGAATCTCATCGAGTAACCAAACCACTTTGGCGGCAAGTTGATCAGGAATATTTTTCAATAGACGAGGGACCTGATCAAATGGTAGCGCCTCACCTTCACTTGCAAAAAACCATTTAACATCATATTTGCGTTTTTCGGCGAACTCGATAATCTTTGCTGTATGCTCGCCAAAGTAACCTAGAAACAATTCTGAGTTAATTGTTGCACTTGCTATGATTAATTTCAAATGCGGATAACGAGGTAAAAGCTTCTTCAGTAAACCTAAAATCAAATCAATATTGAGGCTTCTTTCATGAGCCTCATCAATCATAATTACACTTAGGTTAGAAATCTGCCCGTTTACCAACCAATTTATCAATGTGCCATCAGTAGCATATACCAAGCGATTACGCCAATCAGCAGATGGATTGTTTTTGTATCGAAATCCTATGTCATAGCCTGCACCAAGATGGTTGGCTCCGAAGAGTTCTTTTGCCACAAAGGCAGGAATGTTTCGCGTTGCCTGAATGCGAGGTTGCGTAATTAGAACTTGACCATGGCGGGTGAAAAAATCTTCCGGAATACCATCTGGTGGATTAATCAACCGGAAGGGCAAAGCTGTTGATTTTCCTGAACCTGTAGGTCCTACTACTACTGCAACTTGGTGGGAAGGATCCGAAAACCAATCAAATATTTTTCGAATGTCTGTGTCGGTTACGCCAAAATTTGAAGGATCAAATTTGGACACTAATTCAATCTCGGAATGTGGGCGGACAGGATGATCTAGTTTTCCCAACCCTCCCGCTTTGAGTTTTGTGATATCTGCTTGAGGTCGAGGTTTGAGTTCAAAGTATGCGAAACCCATTACCCCTGTTAGGCGGTTGTGAATCTTCCGACAGGTCGGACATCTCTCTGGACGAGATTGTCCTCGTTGTGCACCATATTGAAATGAGTAATCAGAATACCCAAACTCTTCACCACAATCCTTGCACTTGGTTGTCCATTCTTTTGCCATGGGAACTCTCCAACATCAACCCCAATGTTTACCTTCTACATAACGGCCAGACCTACGAAAATAAAAAGGAACTACCATAAGATGATTGTTGTTGCCCTCACGCTCTAGCATCTCTTCAATTACGGCCCGATAAAATCCGAGCACTGCAGGTTGAAGCCCTGTTTGATACATATGTATCAGAAGAGATCCCTCTTGACGAGATTCTTGAAGTTGTTGAATTGTTTGTTTATAACAAAATTCATCTGTTTCTCCAAACGCACGCGCCTTGGAGACCTCTCGATTTCGAAACCACGCCATATCAACATCATGATCAAGTGCTAAATGTCGCATGCTCAACAAAGCAATTCTGAAAGGAGTCGCTCCTTGAAAATAATGTGCATCTTCACCTTCTCTGGTCGGGATGCACATAAGAGGGAAGGGGCGTCCCCTAGATCCATCTGTATAAACTACTTGTATATAAGTGGGTTTCGATGCTAGAGAATTTCCAGTTGTAATAAATTCATTAAGAACTTCAGTGATTATTTCGTGTGGTTGGTTGCTGAAGTTCACTTCTGCTGATAAACCTCCTCGTGCATGATCTATGGCTTTCATGACTTGTTCACGTAATATTAAATATGCGCTGCGTCCGGTATTATCAACCACATCTTCTTCATCGAGGTCTTCGCTTTCTCCAAGATCAATGACGTTAATTGACTCCAATTTTGATGAAGGTACTTTTACGATTTCTTTTTCTATTGGCACAAGCCTGCTTTCAGCCCAGACATAAGGATCAATAGTTTCAATCACTCCGCATTTAGCATTTGAAGCCCAGTGAATAAAGTCAACCCTTGCTTGAATGCTAACATGGCTTTGAATTTGGCATTCTTTTGCCATTTTGAAAAAACCGCGAGCATGGGCGAGCAATAATTCTGGGGGGTGAAATGAAGCTTCTAGTCTTGCATATTCAACATCAGGAGATTTTGATTGTAAAAGGACATCAAGATCATTTAGGTATTCTTGGCCGAGAGTTATTGCAGGTAATTTGCCCTCGGCGAGGGCTTGATGAAAACCGATCTCATCTCGAACAATAGTTACAGCTGGATTTTTTACGGCATCCTCTATTCTGGAACTGCATAAGTTATATCGGCCACGTTCATTTTCCAAATTGACGCCTTTAGCTATTCTTCGTTCGATAGCAAGAGCATCAGTAGAAAACTCTTCAATGTCAATGACACTACCCCCTATTTGCTCCTTTTGTTTCCAAGCAATTTCCGGTAATGCGATTAATGAGATTTGTGTCGTTATCATTCGCGTGTAATCCGGCTGCTTGTAAAACGACGGGCAACCTCCGCGTCTAGACCTGTTACGGTTTCGGGGCATATTAGTATGGGCGTAGTCTGTTTCTCTGCTTTCTCAACTAATTTGCTCTGTTGATTTGAGGGTAGATCTTCAAAATCACGAGGGATCAGAATAGCAACTCTTCCAATCTTGTTTTCTCTCACCATACGTAAGCTGATATTTTCAGCAAGCTTTAGGTCGGTCTCTAAGCTGAGTGCTAATTCATCTCGATTCCGAGCTCGAATTAACACTACTAAAGGACAGGATATGGCTACTGGTGGAACATTAGTGTAACCATTGGCTATCCAAGGAATGGGAAAGCCTTCGGGACAAAAATAGACTTTAGCCGAATAAGTGGGATCAAAATCAATCTGTAAAGGCAATACATCATCTTCTCTTTCGACGACTTCTTTTGTATCAATCCTTACCCGCTTCAATAGTTTTCGGTCGAGAAAGCCCCCCATAATAGCGGAACGCGCATGATCTGTTGCATTTGAAAATAATAGTCGATGTTCTGGCGGTATGTCCCCGGATAAGATTCTCTCGGCGTTTTGTGAACTCAAGACTATCTGAGTTAGTTCAGGTTGTGTCCATAACCCGCGGTGTACAGCATAACAGGCTCTCTCTGGAGATAAGAGACCTTCCTCCGCCATTGAGATAATTTTTTCTCTGAGCTGAGGAGTGAATTGAGTAATTGCAAGGTAGACGCGACGAGCTTCGGTTGGGGTGATTCTTCCTTCATCATCATGTCCAAACTCGATACCTAGCTTCTGAGCGAAAAATGCTAAATTACGTGGAATGTGCCCTCCCTCAACATACTCACTAAATCTGATCTCCATCGTACCGCCACATTTAAAGGCTTCTGAAAGCAAGAATGACCACATAACTCGAGCGCTTGATCCTTCTTCGAATTCGAGTAAATCGGTGGTCAAACACACGTCTACATCCAAACAGTTGTTATCCACGGAATGGCGTACAACAGTCAAGCCTAATACAACATCTTGTGTGCAAAAACGGTAAGGGCGCCAAACATAATTCCGGGGTGCTTTATTGTTTTCAAGATAATCTTTCTCGAACTTTTTAACATGCCATGTCATTCGATTCAAAGCCAAAGATAGTTGAGCTTTTTCTCCCTCGACAGTTGTATCACCCATATCCATACCTGCTGAACTTTCAATGGGTGAAATGCTTTTATTTTTGGCTTTTGGGTTATCAAAATATTCTTTATGAGCTGAAACCAGATAACTCGCAATTGATCCTAATGCATCATCATCTATTTCCTCTTTAGTTGAAAGCGCAGTTGGATATGCTGTTATTAATAAAGCTCCCCTACTCATTCTATCTACTCTTACTTGTTGAATAGTGTTTTGAATATTATCAATTCCACCTAATCGATCGACATGTGAGCGACCAAGCCAGTTTGCCCAAAAAATATAAGGAATTTCCTGATGCAAGTCAGATGGAATATAAAGATCTCGGAAATCAAATGGTGGAATTGCCAAAGGAGGATTTAGTTCAGTGGGAGAAGTATTATCTTGTAAAGATAAGAAACCTAAATGAGCAAATCCAAATACTCCGTTCAAGAAATCAAATGCCTCTCGCCCGATTGAAAGTAAACGAGTTTGAACACTATCGATGTTGGTTTGATAATATAATGCCGGAAATGAGAAGAAGAAGTAGTTCGGCATGCCAGGGTTTGTAATAGCATTATTGGCAGATGCACGTATTAATCCACTGGGTAGATTTTCATCACTTGGAGCGGAGGTTATCTGAAGTCGCGCAAAAGATCCGTTTTCAAGGCCGAGGTGGAGTTCTTTTGCATCTAGCTCCTCGAACCTTCCGCCTTCTGTCGGCAGAGCAATAAACTGATTTAGATCAAGTTCGGGAAATGTCTGTTGAACACGCCTTATTAAAACAGACAAAGTTTTGCCACGTTTAATTAAATCTTCATAGGTGTAAATGACAAGGCCAATGCAGTATGAGGATAGTTCATCGTATGTATAAGTCATAGCTGCATTACTCCTTATAGACAGATCTTCTATGATCCGAACAAATATTTTTCTTGTCTATTCGGGAGAATGAATATAAACCCACAGATATTTTTCGAATTACTCTGATTCCACAACGTTTACAACCTATCAACATTTTCGCCCCCTAGAAGTGTGACGATTATAGCTGAACTTACTTTATTTTAGCATTGTTTCCACCAATGAGATAAAAAAATGTAACATTCATCATCGATTTAACCACCTTGGATAACTCCATTCCGTCATTATAATTATTAATAGACAATCTTTGATTAATCGTTGGCTGGACAGAACCTTCTGGGCGTAGAAGTGTGTCCAGCTTTAATTTTTTAAGCACCTTGCCTAGATGCAGAATGGATAGGAGCACCTTCTGATCGCTAAATTCGTCATCTTAGCCCTGTTATTTGCCTGTATGGTCTACGATCTCCGCAACCACCAAGTTCCAATGCCATTAACCGTCGGAGGAATGGCTGGCGCAGGTATCTATGCCCTTTTCAATGGCTTATGGGCTCCAGTATTGTTGATGATTGCATTGACTCATGTATCAGATTTCAACCCACGAGAAAAACGTCTGGCATTCGCTCTTACGTTGTCCGCATTTGCTGCAATTTTCCAGCCCGCGGCGGGGTTGATTTGTCTTCTCATCCTTGTTGTATGGGTGCTTTGGGAATTTGGTGTTTTGGGAGGTGCGGATGTCAAACTGATAATTGCTGCTGCCCTGATTCTTGGAAATCCAATTTTTCTGATCCCGATATCAATTATCGGTGGAGTGCAGGGTGTAATTGCGAGCCTTCAGAAAAAGAGGGAAATTCCTTTTGTCGTATCAATTTTTTGTGGATCACTGTTGTTCGTTCTCTACCCATATTTTTAAAGAAGGAAGGAGGTGATTGGCATTGCGTTTCCTAAAAGATAACCGGGGAATTGAGTCGACTGAGGTCGCTTTGATCATTGCAGTAGTTGTTTTGGTGGCTTATGGTGCATACCGGTTGCTGGGCCAAAATATCGCTGCCATCGTGACAGATATTGCAGGAAAAATCTAGTCAAATCAATGGTCTGCCAGCAATGTCCCCTTAGGGGATGTTCCAAAAACTGGCAGATCAATTATTCCTCAAGGAGGATTATGAAGCTTATTAAAGACACTCGTGGAATGGAATTGCTTGAGGCTGCAATTACAACTCCAATTGCGATTATGGTGATGTTGGCGATTGTTAACCTGGGGATGTTAGTCTATGCCCAACAGGCAGTGCAAGCCGCAGCCAGGCATGGTGCGCGTATGGGAAGTGTGGCGCAGCAATGCCCAGCCTGTTATGCCATGAGTGGAGCAAGAGACGCAATCGCCCAGGCTGGGATTCTCGAAAATACTTCGGTCAGTGTCTTGGCTCCTGGAGGAAGTGCCGGCAGTATATTAAAGATTCAAGTCAGCGGCAGTGTACCCAACTTTATGGCTCCTCTGACCAGCCTGTTCCCTGGATTGCCAGGTCAGACGTTTACTGTCCGTGCCGATTCTACATTCAGGCAAGAAGGCTGGTAATATGCTGTGGCGAGATCGGCGTGGCTATTCAATGACTTTCTGGGCGGTATTCATTGGGTTGGTGATGATTCCTGCCCTGGCATTGGCTATTGAACTCGGACGGTATTTTTATGCCATTTCTGAAGTGGCCAAGGCAGCAGATGCTGCAGCAGTTGCAGCATCCGCTGAGATTAACCAGCAAATATTTCAAGATACCGGAAGTCTTGTTCCCACATCAAGAACCTGGGGGAACGCTCAGGCTTATGTGACCTCAAATACAGCCAGTTTATCTGCTAAAGGGGTCCATGCATTTGTTACAGATATTCAGGTCAGTGGGGGAGACAACACTGTGCGGGTTTCAGTATCTGCAGATTTATCTATCCTGTTTCCATCAGTAGTTCCCAAGGTGCTTGTCACTCAAACCGGGGTGGCCAAACTACGCGTCTTCACACATTGATCGATCTATACCCATAATGGAGAGTGGGCATTATTGAAATGAAATTGACCATCTAGGATAAGCCCCTTGTAATTGATATACTCAGATTGACAACTCAAAACTTCTTAATCTATCGTTGGCCGGACATAACCCACTGGGATCTGTCCGGCATTTTATTTTAACCCTGGACGACGAGGGTTTCATAAACAAGGAGGTCAGATGATAAATGATGTAGTTCTAGAAGGAATCGTGGTACGTGATCCATGGAAATTTATGGATGACCTGTTCTTCCGGTTGGTGATCTACCGAGACAGTGATCTGCCTGCTAAGAAATTGGATCTGGAACGTGATGCAGGTGATTACATCAACGTCCGGGTAAATGGTGGAGCTAATGGACTGATCCATATCCGACGCGGCATGCGATTGCGAGTGCATGGGTTTCTTCAGTCTCGGGATTTTCGTGAAAGCTTGGAAGAGTTTATCAACAAAGCGCGGAAATCCAAAAATTGTACTGACCTGGCTGTGGATATCAAAGCATGCGAATTGAAACAAAACCAGGTATTCATTGACCGAAACGTGGTAGAGGCCGTTGCCAGACGCATTATTGTTTTGGATGCTGCCACACCGAACGAGAAAAAAGCCAGATCAATTGAGAGAGTTACGACTGGCAAGCGCGCTGAAGCGGAAAACGATTCACGTGAGATGGAATCTACTTCTGGAGAAATTGACACAACTGCTGAATAACTCATCCTATCAACAAACCGAAGGTGAGCATGGGTAATTATCTTTTTGGATTACCTGCAAAAGACCTAAGCGTGTAAAAAAATTTGGGATGAGTTCAGACCTGAAGCGAATTCTTAATACTTCAGGGTTCTTGGAGGATCACAAGATGACGTCCGAATCCCTTGCAATATGCAAGCGGGATTTCGAGGCCTGTCATCGTCAAGCTCCCTTTTGTATTGGGAGTGAGTGATCCTCCTTTTTGTTTCAGAAAGTCGTTTGTACTTTAACAAACAACCTTTCCCTCCCAGGAGGCGTCTTGGCGTGCTGAGAAGCAGAAGGGTTCATATCACACGGAGAAAACAATACTGCGTGGGTGGGATGAATGACTCATCCCACCCATATATTCTCACATCCATAGGGCTGCAAATGTCAGCGATGAAGAAAAAGTCTTCATCATTGTCGTTTTCTGCCCTGTGTCTATTCACGGGTAGCAAATAACGTCGGAACACTCCTGGTGCTTAGCCATGAGTTGATCTTTCGAATCGACCTTTTGTTAATCAACGTCGGATATTTCCACAAGGAGGATTATGCAAAAAACACAAGACCTTATCCAAGCACAAGTTGAACGCACTGAACGTGCACAATCTGCGATTCTCGCTGGCAAGTTCCAGGTCACCCGAACCAATCCCCACCAATGGACGGTCAAAAATGGCGACAAGCTACCATATGTTGTCTCATTGAGACCATCTCAAGGTGATTCTGAAGAGGTCAACTGGGCGTGTACCTGTATGGACTATCAGCAGCGTGGACCACAGATTCTCTGCAAACACATTGAAGGTGTCCGTCTTTTAGAAGCGGCACAACCACAAATTCACATAGATCAAGAAAAGGAGAGTCACATGAATGAAACCATCCCTTCAATTGATGGGAACCTGAGCGACCGGCTGAGCCGCATCCTCTGGGAACTTCGCCAGCCATTGGATATGTCTCGCGTCAAACGCCGCCAAGCGCCAGGTATGGGATCTGTTCCATATCTGGAAGGATACGACGTTATTGATCGAGCCAACAGTATCTTCGGATTTACCTGGTCATTTGACTTGATTGGTGATCCGGTCATCGTGCGTTGGCAAAAAAAGGTGCTGATCTGGAATCAACAGGAAAAACGCAAGATTCCAGCCCTGGATGCCAATGGGAATGTTCAGACCGAGGAAGTCGGTTTAGTGTATATCACCGGCAAAGTTTCTGTCGATCTGGACGGGAAAACATACAGTCATGCCGATCTTGGTCGTTGTGTCTTCACTAGTGATACACCCGAAGCTCTTGATATGGCCTTGGCAGGTTCAGCCACAGACTGTCTGAAGCGCTGCTTCCGTCAGCTGGGTGAGCAGTTCGGCAATCTGTTGTATGACAAGGAAATTGCTCAAAACGCAGGACTTGATCAAAACCGATCCAATGGCACCTCATCTACGGCAAATCCATCTTCGAAAGCAAATTCAACGCCTCCCACCACCTCTATCGTACGCAAGTATGGGGATGGAGTCTCCGTGAATGGTAATGTTTCCGAACAGGAGGCATTCGACCAATTCAAAGAGAAAACCGGGAGAGTTCCTGCTTCAAAGGATGAATTGCGTAATTTGCTTGCCAGTCAACGCGCCACACCGACGCCTGCATCCGTTGCAGCGTAAAAAACCACATACCAAAGAGAAAGGAAAAACACAATGTACCAAACGATTATCCTCATCGGAAATTTGGGAAAAGATCCTGAAATGCGCTTTACCCCTGGCGGACAACCAGTGACCACCTTATCGGTGGCCACAAATCGTCGTTACAACGGTCAGAATGGACAGCCAGTCAAAGAAACAACCTGGTTCCGTGTCACTGTGTGGGGAAAACAAGCAGAATCCTGCAATGAATTCCTACACAAAGGAAGCAAGGTGTTAGTGGAAGGACGCCTAAACCCCGATCCTGAAACTGGTGGGCCACATATCTGGGAAAACAATGGAAAGGTTGGCGCTTCATTCGAAGTAACCGCCTCGACCGTACGTTTTCTTTCTGGACGTGAAGACCAGGAGGAACCAGAACCCGCAGTAAATACCCAGGTCCCGCCAAATTTAGACCCAAGCGAAATTCCATTCTAGCCAGAGTCAAAACGCACCGGTGAATCACAACGAAGGACATGCCCTGAATGGCATGTCCTTTCTCATTCCTATCGAAAGAACACAGGAGGAACACATGGTAAAAGCTGAAATCACAATCGGTACATGTTATGGAGATGCGGTCGTACCCGTTGAGGTAGTGGGAAAAGGCCCGAGACCTGGAACAGTATGGGTACGCGCGCTCAATGGACTGGAACCATTTACCAAGAACAGCCACGGTGGCCCTTATCAGGATAGCACTACGGTGGTTCATATCCCTCACTTGAGGGATGTCCGTGTTGAGAATGATCCTGAAGAAGCACCAATCTGTGAAACGATTGAACCAGGAGAACTAGAAGTCCAAATCTCTCCGCAGGGTCACTTGCTTCCAGCGGATTGGTTTCTGGAGAGTGCTTATGAAGACCGAACTTGCTCCGAGTAGAACCGCAGTTATGGTTAGAAGCAGTCAGGGGATCCCAAAAGCGCATGGCAGTGCAATGATCCGGGAAGACTTTACGGTGTTCACGCCATCCGTTTCCGTCCAGGGATATCAATACCTGGTTGATTTTGGTTCGGGCAGTGAAAATCGTTTTCACAGGGTCAATAAAAACAAGGAGTGCTCTTGTGGTGCAGCTTATTGCGAAGCGATTGATGCTGTTCGTTTTTATCTTCAAGCTGGTGGTGCACGAGCGCCTGATCCAGAAGGGATGCCACCTTGTCCTATCTGCGGCAGCAAGACTTACCGCGATCGAAATTGGGATGGTAAGTACACCAAGGAATTGGGGTGGCGCTGCACAAAAGGCGGCCTACGTCATTTCCTGGATGCAAAAGCTGAAAGGATAAAAAAGAACCTTGCAGAAAACCCCTGGCTCATACCTCCCGCACCTGGATACCCAGGTGTGCGGCGCGATGAATTGATGACCTGGGAAGAATGCGAAGCAATCAGCCGCAAGGTATTTCTTGAAACCGGATACGATCCGACCGCATAAATTACAGGACCCTAATGGACCCCGCAAGGGGAAAAATGGGGGGACAGCATCCCTCCAGGGGTGGTCTGTCCCCCATTTCACAGGAGACAGACATGAACAATCTACAACCGTACCTTATAGAAAGTGCACACCCTCAAACTTACAACTTTCCCCGGCTCAAGCACCTGCCCGTTCGTGAGCAGCCGGCTTTCCGGGTAAGCAAAGATTCAGATGCATGCAGTCTGGCTGAATTGCTGGCAGTCATCATTGGTGGTTCAAATCAAATTGAGTCCGCTGAACAGCTGCTGGCACAATTTGGCACGATCCAGAAAATTGCCCAGGCACATGTGAATGAGATTGCCAAAGTGCCGGGTATTAGCAATTTGACTGCACTGCGGCTCAAAGCAGCTTTGGCACTTGGACGTAAGCTCCTTCAACCAGAAGATGAACGCCCAACAATTCATTCACCTGGAGATGCTGCTCAAATCTTGATGCCGATGCTGGCGCATCGTGAACAAGAATTCATGGTTGTGATGCCGCTTGACACACGCAACCGCATGTTGGATGTGATTGAGATATATCACGGCTCGCTTAATTCCTCGATGGTGCGGGTTGGAGAGTTATTCAAACCAGCACTGCAACGGAACGCAGCGGCTATCTTGATCGCACATAACCATCCCAGCACAGATCCCACACCCAGTCCCGAAGATGTCAGCGTTACTCGCGCCATTGTCCAAGCCGGCAAGCTCTTGGATGTGTCAGTCCTGGACCATTTGGTCATTGGATTATCACGATGGGTGTCCCTGAAGGAAAAAGGGCTGGGATTTTCATAATCCACGAATAAACACAAGGAGGTCAAGATGAAATCCATTTTGTTTTTTGATATTGAAACCACTGCTAATGCGGATGCAATTGCGCTCTTACCCGAGCCTTCTGCTCCTGCCAACTACAAAGATCAGGACAAGATTGCCCAATACATCACCGAAAAGAAAGCAGAACAAATAGCTCAGGCACCACTAGATGCTGATCTGGGTAAGGTTATTGCCATCTCGCTTCAAAACGGGATTGAAAGTTCGGTAGAGGTTCACCTGATTGGTGATCCTGAAACCAAAACCGAAAGCGATCTGATCCGTTGGTTTTGGTCTTTGTTCGCAAAAGCCGATGGTCGTTCATGCGGTTACAACATCATCGGTTTTGACCTGCCTTATTTACTCAGACGGTCGTTCGATCTTGGCATCCAGGTTCCGATCCAACCACAACTTTCCAAATTTCGCATTGATCCAACTCTCGATCTAATGGCAATCCTTTACAACTGGGGACAGGCCAAAGGATTGAAATGGGTCTGTAAACGCTATGGGATAAAAAACCCGCTACCTGATTTGGATGGTTCTCAAGTGGTCAACATGGATCCGGAAACATTGCGTAAGTACGCTGGAAACGATGTCTTTCTGGTCGTGGAGCTGTACAAGCGCATGTGCGGGGTATATCTGCCGGCAATGAATACTTACCAACCTGCTTTTTTTAACCGCTAATTTCACGGAGGATCAAATGGATCAATTACCTACCCTACAACAGCTTGAATACCTGGAATCAGGTTTCGAGGTTTCCAAGATTTTGGCACAGGCTGGATTCCCGATGGATAAACCTGCTTTCGCCATTACTTGGGGACAAATTGCCGAAGAGATCGCTCATACCCTGGCAGATCACGGTCTTCCTCCAGATCGGTTGGAAGAAGACTTTTTGATTGACCTGGCGCAAGGAGTCCAGAAAGTTCTTCAGAATGATGATGTACTTTTCTGGCGAAGTTCTATCCGTAGTTTTACAACGGATCACCCGACCGTCACAGCCTTCACAACATCGAATTTAGACAATGATGACGAAGGTCCTCTCACGGAGCAATACGAAAACGCAATCCGCCTCGGGGATGATGAGGCCTACTGGCCAGATGGTGGTGCTTCTGCAGATTTATTTGACGAATTCTAATCACTATAAGACACGCAGGGGTTGAACCCCTGCGTGTCGAACAACGTTGGCGCAAATGTATGGATCAACCTTCTTAGGGTTGGTCTGTAGATAGCTTTAACGTTGGGTATTTAGATGCGTAACGTTGGATTATTTCACCAAAGGAGGAAGAATTGGAGGTTTTGTACGAAACACAAAAAGATGTGAATTGGGAACGGGTTCAAGCAGAAATTGCCCTAATAGATGATTGCTGCAAGAAGTCATTGGAAGATTTCATCCTGGGCAAGTTTGATGAAGAGTGTCTGGGTGACAACCCGCCTGAATCGGATTGGAGTGATTGGTTTCCTCCTCCGCCACGCATGACAGAAGAGGAACTGGAAAAGCTCACAGATTGGGTTGAGATCGAAGCTGAAAAGCATGATCTTGAACCGGACCCGGATACATATCCACTTGATGACTATTTTGAAACAAAGGAGATATATGGAAAAACAATTGATCCAACTCAATATCCCTGTTCCGCCGGCGCCACTTCTAGAACAGGCAGTGGGTTACCGAAATTATCGCAATACCCATTATCTTGTCCTATGGTGGGAACCCTGTGGAGATGAGGTCATGGTATCGGATGGTCTGGTGACCTTTACTGGCCTCTGGCCTGGCTACCTGGCCTATGTGCAACATAAATCAGTACGTCCTCTCCTGACGGAGTTCAACCTGGGTTCTTCTGAAAATCCTGCGGACTATCACTTGATTATCGATCTTGTTGAGCGGCAAGCTTTCGTTGCGCCATGCAAAGTAGCAGATCGCTTTCAAGCAACCCAAAGGAACCAGGGAGTTAACCTGGAAAAGCCTGTCTCCCTTTCGTCAGAAGAAATGGAGAAATGGGTCGAGGAATTGGAGCAACAGCTATTGCACTTCCCCAGCATGGATGAACTCATGTCGCAAATTGCTGAGGACGATAAGCTCGTTGCTGCACTTGAACAGTGGTTGGACGACCAAACGCCCAGTCAATAAAACAACAAGGAGATACAGAATGACCTGTAAAGCGACAGTTCAAAAGAATACTTTTTCCGAAAGTCTGGCAATTGTTGGACAAGCGGTAGGTTCTCACTCCCATCTACCGATCTTATCGAACATTTTGCTCAGTAAGGATGAGGATCAGTTTCGCCTCTCGGCTACCGACTTGACCGTGGGTGTCACGGTTTGGATGGATGCGAATTTGGATGGCGACCTGGGTTTGACCTTACCTGCCAAAACACTAACCGATGTGATCAACAGCTTAACAGATCCCGAAGTCGTTTTTTCGGTAAATGGGAAGCCGGAAGTATCGTTGAAGTGCGGAACCTATAAAGGGATCGTCAAGGGAATTGATGCATCCGAGTTCCCAACTATCCCGGAGTACCCTATCACCAACGGGGTTTCAATGGACGCAAGTATGTTCAAAGAGATGATCCAAAAGGTTGCGTTCGCTGCTTCCATGGATGATACCCGACCTGTTCTGACTGGAGTTTTGATGAGCATGGATGGAAAGTCCGTATCCATGGTCGGAACGGATGGATTCCGTCTCGCTATCTGTAAAGCGATTCTTCCTGACCAGTTCGCCAAGAAGCAGTTAATCATACCGGCTTCCGCATTGAAAGAGGTGATGCGTATCCTGAACGCGACTAAAACAGCCAAGATCACTCTTGTTTTACCCACGATTGGTAGCCAGGTGGTGTTCCGTTGTGAAAACGTGCAGATTGTTTCACAATTGATCGATGGGAAATTCCCGGATTATCAGGCGATTCTACCTAAAGATCACAAGACCAGAGCAGTCCTTGACGCGGGTGACTTGCTCAAAGCCTGCAAACAAGCCAGCATCATTGCTCTCGAAGGTAGCAATGTAGTGCGGTTTCACTTTCAACCCGGAGCTGATCAAACAGGGAAGGTCAAACTATTGGCTGAATCCGATGAGACCGGCGCCAGTGAGATAGAGCTTGATGCCACGATTGAAGGACAGGAATTGGAGATCGCATTCAATGTGAAATTCTTGCAAGATGGGTTGGAAGCCATCACTACCAAAAAAGTGACCATTGAGGCGAATGCCCACAACACACCAGCGGTACTCCATTCAACAGGAGATGAGGAGAATTTATATGTTTTAATGCCCATGCATATCGATGGAAGGTAAATAATCACGGGGAAGCCCAATGCTTCCCCGTGAACCTTTCCGATGAAACTCCGGATTCTTGGTTAGAAATAATAGAGTTCTTGATACCAGCGTACCCATTCAGATAAAGCAGGCTCATTTATCCCTTTTGCTCGGTTTATCAATTTTTCCGATGAAAACGCAAAGAACCGGTCGTTGTATCCAATCAAATTTTGAAATTCATTGATGGATGGCTGTAAGGAATCATTCCGAGGATGATATACCACCGAAAAATACACTTTCTTGTAAGGCCATTTGGGAGAGGGCGATGTTTCAAGACTTGTGGCAAGTAGTAGATTTCGCCACAACTGATTCATGCCACCTTTGAATGGGCATTCGCCATAATCTCTAATACGGTCGGTATTAAACGGTGAAGTATCTTGCAAAGTAATATCCCAATAACGAAACTTACACTTGCTGTGGTAATAACAAAGATTCATATTGTCCAGGATCGCGGATGCTGGTGCGCAGGCATGAGAGGGGGTACGCCCCAAGCTTTTAAAGCCTCCGCAAGTTGTAAACTCCACTTCTGTCAGTTTATGTTCAATCATCCATAGGTTGAGATTGCCCTCATGATCATAGTATGCGATGGCAATATCTGCGTCGGTTCCGCTCACATTCGTATGGTCATTCAGCACATTGTCGGGTTCATCCCAAAACTCAATCCGAAATCCTCGGTCTAGATGATCTATCGCAATTGACTTGAGATCAGTTTTTACAGCACCTAAAACACTGGCAGCGATCAGCGGATCCTCGAGGAGAGGTAAGAACAAATTTGCGCATGCAGCCTGAGAACTCGCCATATGTCCAAGAAACTTATGGGATTTAAAGGGGAATCGTTGTTGATGATCCAGGAAACGCTCTTTTATTGGGCGATACAGCGGATAGCCCTGTGATTTCAATTCGTCTGGTAGCAAAGCATCATAAGGAGAGTGATTGAAATATCCTGATTCATGAGTCAGATGAGTCCATTTCCAATTTATCAAGTGAATGTACATTTGCAGCTGAAAATCAGTGAGTTCATTAGGCAACCGATATTTTTTTCCATCGATTTCATAAATTTTCATAATTAAGTCCAGCTTTCGTATTTGCGGCGGATATAAAAAGACTTACTTCATTTTACATGTGAATGGACAGGGCATGAAACCTGGTTGCTGAAACAATATTCACGTTTCAGGCACCTGGTTTGATGTTCTGTTATGCAGTGCATACAGAAACACAAGAACGTTGGCTATTTTTGCTATTCAACGTTGGTTATTCAATCCATATCTAATTCAAAGGAGGATCACATGAATGTATACGAAGACAAATACCTGCGTGAAAAGGTGAACCGTATTATCGCCAGGCAGAAGGAGGGCAAGATCATCATCGCTGCTTATAAGGATGGCAGTGGCTTACCTGCGAGAGAAGATCTTGGGCAGGAACTGACACGGGCAGCTTACCCATACGATTATGCAGTTGGAAAAGCCGGTTTCCTTAACTACGATTCGGAACTCGGAGCTTACCTGTTTACTGCAAAATCGGGTGAGAAACTACCCCAAGTGTTAGCTGACTACCGAATTCTTACTCTAGGTGAAGCAATCCTTGATGTAAAGGATCGGAGTATCCATATTCAATGCGGCGAAACCAGCGTCAACTTCACCGGAGCACAACCCTGGAGAGGTCTGTATGAAGTTCTGAAAGAGGTCAACGAAGAACTGGCTCGAGTCAATTCTGGGATTGTTGTTTGGAAGATTGTTCCGAAGGAAAGCGGGGAATCCAAATCGGGTGATCGTCTATTTCCTGAAGCGGTTCCAAAGCTTCGGAACGGGCAAGCAATGGCACATGCCACCGGCTATGCCTATGACACCAATCACATCCTGGCGTATATTGGCCTTGTAGGTTACAAGACCAGCCTGGAGTCACTACGAGTGACTCTAATGTGCGGGAAATCCCTACAAATGACTCAGGACGGCCTAAGCGATGTGTCCCTGATTCCCACTGATAAGTATGAACAAGCCTGGCAAGCCATGCCTGAATACACCAGTCATCATGTCGGGTTTGTATCTCGGCTTGCGCTTCCTGGAAAATGGGAACCAGAAGACCTCTGTGCATATCTGCTCATTTTTCGAGGAACACCCGACCCGGGAAAGGAATTGATTCAGCTTTTCGTTGAACGAATCAAAGATGCTCTGGAGGTGCCGATCCTGGATGAATGGTCAGTAGCCCTTTGGAAACAAGCTCGTAGCCGCACGTTGGTTCAAGATCTGGCCACAAGTGGCGATTGTATCCTTGGTGCCAGAATTGACCTGCAAGCTGACTGGAAAGAACTGTTATCCGAGTTATTAGCTCAGGAGGAAATCTCACTGACCATCTGATTGAACAAGTGAAACTACTCGCTACATCACCCCGGAGGGGGCGCTTTTCATCCCCTCATGGGGTTGGACGCGTCTCCTGCGGGGATTTTTTTCGTAAAGGAGTGAACAATGCGTCCACCAGCAATCGAAAGAATGGGGTATTACCCCACGGATGAACCGGTTGTTGAGATCATCCGCACTTACCTGAAACCGCCCAGCGAAAGAGGGCGGTTATTTGATCCCTGCGCAGGGGAAGGAAAAGCTGCTTCTTTCTTGGGCAACGCGCTCAACTGCGAAACCTGGGGTGTAGAACTCTCACCAGAACGAGCAGGGAAAGCTCAAACCGTGATGGATAAGGTTTACCAGGCTCCCTGGCAGGCTTGTGTTCTGAGTGATGAAAGCATTTCCTGGCTCTATTTAAATCCGCCTTATGACTTTGACCGATTTGAAGGTCAAAAACGACTGGAATGGGATTTTCTCAAGGCGACCTCCTCCAAGCTGATGCGTGGCGGGCTTCTGACCTATATCATCCCACAGAAGATTCTGGGAATGATTGAAGTTGCTCGGCTTTTGGCCGGGCATTATGAAGCTATCACGGTCTATCGGTTTCCGGATGGATTGTACGAGAAATTCAAACAGGTGGTGGTGTTGGCCTCCAAGCGCAAGCTCTACCAGCTACCCACAGACAAGGAGGTTCTTTCGCTTCAAAGCCTGGCGTCGATGGACCTGGAACCTATCCAATCTGCTATTGAACCGATCTATCAACTGCTGTCTGCACCATCACGAGGTGCAAATGGCAAACCAGTGGTTTTCAAGCGAACGGATTGGGAACCGGAAGAGGTGGTTGAAGCCACAAAGGAGGCAGGTGTCCATACGACCAGTGATTGGCTTGACCTGATACACCCAACGCGTGGTCTGGCTCAACTCTTTCAACCAGTCATGCCCTTGAAGAAAGGACATATCGCTATGCTCATGGCCTCTGGCATGATGGGCACAGTGAAGCTGGCTGATGAAGAAGGTAAGCCAATGCTGATCAAGGGACGAGTAATCAAGGTGGTTGAAAAGACTGAACAGCCAGATTCCAAAGAGACAGATACAGTCGTTGAAACCTACAAGGATCGTTTTGTTACTACGGTAGCTGTTCTGAAGCAGGATGGTATCCAGGTGATCCAGGATGTTAAAGGACTTTCAGAGTTCATGAAAGTTCACGGCGAGAAAATCGCGGCGCATGTGCTGGAAACCTATAAGCCCATCTATAACCTGGATCCGACTGCAAACGAAATTGAAATCCTCGATAGGCTTGGTACTCAACGAAAAGCCCTTCCTGGACAAGAGCGCGCTGGATTGCTGCCTGTCCAAAGACATGCGGCAGCGGCATTAGCTCGTTCAATTCAGAAAAATAATGTGGCAAACTGCCAGGCAGAAATGGGGACCGGAAAGACGACAATATCGACGGGCGTGATAGAGCTGTTGGATGCTTACCCGGCAATCGTGCTTTGCCCACCACACCTCGTACCCAAATGGATTCGCGAAATCGAGGAAGTGATCCCAGGAGCATATGCACGAGAAATCCGTCGCATCGGTCGGAATAGTGACGAAGTTTATGATGTGAACGATGTCCGTGAATTCCTGGATCAATATAAAGCAGCCTGTGATGCTGCTCAAAAGAAAGGAGGTTCAAAGCCCAAATGGGTGGCAGTTGTAGCCCACACCTCTGCCAAGTTCGGGGCAGGATGGCAGCCGGCAGTCATCACCAGAAAAACGAGAGACCCTCTGACTGGAAAGATTCTGGATGCCTGTGCTTGTCCGGGTTGTGGCAAGGTCGTGATGGTCGAAAAGGACGGATTTGTGGTTCCGGTGACCGATGCCACTGAATTGGCAGAAAAACGCCAATTCTGTCACAATCGAATCCCTGGCTGGGAGTTGGATGCAGACGGGAGGACGAAACTTGATGCTAACGGTGACTTGGTATGGGGCACGCGTCCATGTGGGACACCCCTATTTGAGTTCAACGGGGCGAGGCGACATAGCATTTCGGAGTACATTACCAAACATGCTAAGGGCGCTTTCAAGCTTCTTGTAGCCGATGAGGTTCATCAGTTTAAATCCAAGTCATCAGACCGGGGTGTCGCATTTCATCAACTGGTAACAGCGGTGAAGTGGACGCTAACACTCACAGGGACATTTTTTGGTGGCAAGAGCACCTCAATTTTCTGGCTTCTTCATCGCTTGAACCACGGTGTGCGCCGTGACTTTGCTTTCCATGACGAGAAGCGCTGGGCACGGTTGTATGGTGTGCTCGAAACTACCAGAAGACGGAGGCGCGATGAAGATTCGGATGAAGATGGCGTGTACACAGGCAACAGGCGCTACCGTAATCAGGCGAAAGAACAACCAGGTGTCAGTCCGGCCATTGTGAGTCGGTTATTAGACACCACCATATTCCTGAGCTTGAAGGATCTGAACCTGGCTCTGCCATCGTATAAAGAGGAAGTCGTTGCCTTGGATATGCTCGATGACCAGGGACAGCAGTATCACAGCATGGACAGCAGCTTGAAACAACTGGCTATCCAATCCAGTCGCTATTTATCTACCTGGCTTCAATGGACTCTAGCCCGACCGAATTCTGCTTTTCGGGATGAGGTTGTGGTGGTAGATGAAGTGGATGACGGTGATGGGAAGACCATCCGGAAAGTACCGCTGATGGAGCTGCCGGCAATCAATCCGAATGGCCATAAATGGCTGCCGAAAGAGAACTGGCTGGCAGATTTCTGTAAGGTTGAAAAGCAGCAAGGGCGAAAAGTACTGGTCTATGTTCGTCAGACCGGTACCCGAGATATTCAAGATCGGGTAATGATGCCGCTGCAATCCAATGGACTGCGAGTCTCCATCCTGGGTGGTAATGTTGATCCACGCAAGCGTGAAGACTGGATCGCCAAACGTGTGAATACTCTCGATGTTTTGATCTGTAACCCCCGGCTTGTGGAAACAGGCCTCGACCTGGTGCAATTTTCAACCGTGGTGTTCTTCGAGATCGAATATTCGCTCTATACGTTGTGGCAAAGCGTGCGACGTGTCTGGCGTTTGGGACAGACCCAGCCGGTCAAAGCGATTTTCTCGGTGTACTCGTCGGCGATGGAAGCAACAGCGCTGGCCTTGATGGGAAAAAAGATGAAGGCCGCGCAGCTCGTTTATGGGGATGAAGTCGGAGGCGCGATTGTTCCAGAGGAGGAAGGCGACTTTCTCACTCAGCTCGCTCGTGATGTGCTGGAGGGTGCTAAGCTCTCTGACCTACAGACCTTGTTTGCTGATGATCTGCAGGTCAGTCACAATCCGATGGGTAGCCTAACGACCCCGAGTGCAGTGATTATTCCTGGTCCGAAAGTGATGACCTGGGATGATTGGGTGAGCCAAAAGACGGTTGTGGTCAGACGGACACGAAGAAAGGAGGTGGTACCGGAGGGACAGATGGGATTTGGAATATAAATAAATAGAGGTTGGATGTTTCCAACCTCTATTTATTTATCCTATAGATCAAAAACAAGGCACTTAACAATTTCTTCCCGAATAGAAATCAAGGATGTTTGAAAATCATTGAAATATTTTTGCTGCTCTTCGGGAAATGAATTTTGGTTAAGAAAATTCTGAAAATCAGAAATCTTTTTGTCTAGCATTTCTATTACTCTTATTTTCTCTAATCGGATCTCTCTCAACTTTCTTCTGGTTTCCCTGTTTAAGGCGAGTAAAAGGATCATATATTTTGCGGGGGCTTGTAAATCTTCAATTTCCCCGTTATCCATTACACAAAAAAATTCATTCCGATTTATTGAAAATGGGTCTAAAAAGCCTTCCCCATCCGCTGTGACTGTAATGTCCTGATTGCCATTAAGGTTAGGCCAATGATCCGATTTTAATCTATTACAGCCTGAACAAGAATAAACTAAGTTGTGAGGATCATTCGACAATGCGGCAAAGTATTTTTGAGGGCGGAAATGTTCGAGTTCCATTAACTCTTCCCCGCCACATTCCGCCTCTTGAATATCACAATAAACACATCGCTTTAAACAATCATCCCGGATTTCCTGCCTATAATGCTGATAATGATAATATTCACCGTTTTCCTTTTTTGAATAATTATCTCTACGGGTAACAACCGGAAAAAACACATGTCGTTCTCTATCCATATGCGCCCCCTAACATTAGTGATTGCTCGTAATGTTCTTATATTCTTCAAGTACTTTTTTTAATTCTTGTAGCTTTGGCAATTCTTCTGCCAAAATTGAGGAAGTACGGTCAAACTGAATCTCATTTAGCTCTGCTTCATCTTCCGGTGACATTTGACCATTTAACGTTTTTCGGAGCAATTCGTGAAACCTTTTTTCTCTTTCCGCGAGATAATCTGAGTAACCAGTGATTCTTCTCAGAATCCTAGCAATGACTGCTTTTGATTTGTCGGATCCGACTTTCGCTAGATCCGACTTATCAATAATATCTTCAACACTCCACGCACCTTCGCTGAATGCATCTGAATCCTCTGCAAAATTGGTTAGGATATATATTGGTAATTTTGTGTTTATACTACGCATAAACAGAGCTAATTCGATCCCAAAATAACTTGCAACCCCAGTATCTTTTAACCGCTGATCAATTATGAAACATGCAAGATCGGGAGTATTCAATAGGCTCAGATAATCATTAAGTTGCCCTAAAGGGGGGCATAAGGTTTCTACGCTAATTTCTTTGGGAAATTGACTTCTTAGGACATTTGCAAATGTCTCGATTTGCTGTTGATTTTCGTCTATCAACCATATTTTTGGATTATCCATTTGTTAATTTCCATCCTTTTCTAGATTTGGTGCGGGGATTCGAAGAATAAATTCTGCACCACCTAAATTTCCAGGTGAGACAGCAGATATTGATCCACTATATGAATCTAGGAAATTTTTCACAATAGCTAAACCCATACCGGTACCTATAACATCACCCTCAGGGTTGCGCTTGGTAGAGAATGTCGGAAGAAATATTTTATCCTCTGTGCCTGCTTCCAAACCAATTCCCGAATCGGAGAAATGAATAACAATCCATTCCAAATCAACCTCAATCGAAACAAGGATTATTCTTTTATCCTTTCCAGTATTCTGCAATGCCCAGATCGAATTAGTGATCAGATTTACAAATATACTTTCCCAATCAATAGGAAATCCGGATATTAATGGCATAACCTCGGGAAATTGCTTTTGTCCTTGAATATTCTTATCAACGAATATTTTCTCAAAAGCATTAAATACCTGATTCAAAATTACTACGATATCAATGTTCTTTCTTTTCCTTTTGTCACGAGCAATATTACGCAAAGCAAAACTTGCAAATGTTTCAACCTTTTCAGCTTCAGAAAGTATGAGGCGCAAATTGTCATCGACTAATGGTTTTACATCTGGTGTGACCATGAACAGACCATTAATTAGGTTTTGTTTCAATAAACCCGCATTCGCAAGGACCACATTTGTCGAACCTATTGTTTCATGCCCAAAACACGAAGTTAAAATTCCTAAGGACGCCAGGTTCGAGAGGGTATTTTTCTGTCTTTCGAATTCTTCCTCTCTTGCTTTTGTGACCTCGATTAATGACTCTTGGGCTTTTTGTGCGTCTGTGACCTTTTTATCAATATTCTCTACAGCTGAGCCAATCAATTCTTGAATTTGGCTAATATCAGGGATAGTGCCTGAAGATTGTGCATCTGAGAGGATTGTCTTCATTTGCTCCGCAACCTGCTGCAAATCGTTAACGGCAACAGAAGTGTTTTGTGCAGCTTTTATAGCATTTTCTTGACTTTCCTCAAGTTCATTGGCCTTTTTTATGCTTTTCTCAAAATCTTCACGGTTATTCTCAAAAAATCTGACAGCTTCCAGGACAAAAGCTCGTAAATCATAATATGCTTGACCTTCAAGAATGCCTTCTCGATTAGTTTGATCATTTAATCCTTCGTTTACTTCTCGACTTATGAACACTGCACCCACAACTTGGTTATAACCAACTCGCCATTGCCCTTGAGTTACACCACCCGGGCTTTGTTGTCTTCGATAGCTAAGATTTAGCCAATCACCATCTCCATTCGGTTGTCCGTATGGCTTTACACGGAATTGGTCTCTATAAATCCGAACACCTTGATTAGCCTCTAGGAATTTTTCTATTTGGGCTTTTGAAAAAGAAAAATTAGCCAAATCGACATTTCGTCTTGGGAAGAAGTACATCTCAAATGTTAATGGCCCACATTTAGGAAATTCCCCTCTATTCTTTATCTTTTTCGACCACATTGTTTTTGGTAACTCATACATTTTCTTATGAAGAGGGGAAGTCATTTTAAAATGGATATAGTTGTGCTCATCTATGTCAGCAGTTAACATCCATTCTGCAGCATTTAGTAATTCACTCGAGCCCATTTCCTCATCTTGGTTTTTTCCTTCCAATCCGCTTTCTATTTCAATAGAGAAATCTTTGATCGAAGTGAAAGGGGATAATAATAGAGATAACTCCTTTCGAAGCGCTACTAGAAAAGCATCATCCCAGGTATCTTTCAAATTAAGTAGAATTATCCTTGTACCTTGGGAGCACGACACATTTTGACCTGAATAGTCGTCAAAAAAATCCTTTGGTATTTGATAAAGGCGATGTTTTACTGCTTCTAACCTTTGATCTGCTTCTTCATACTTTTGCCAATCAATTACAAGTTCAACTCCGGTATCATTTTCTTTTGTGAAAGATTGGACAACACTAATCGAACATAATCTGTCCAAACCCAAACGTCCTAATCCTTTTTCTCCAGCAAGGACTCGTTGTTTTGATTTCGATGTTTTTATCTCACGCTTATTTGAAGTCCCAATAACCATCCAATTATTTAGTACCTGATCTTCGTCCATTCCTATGCCATCATCCTGTATCACCATAATTGGGGATGAGTTATCAGGTCTTAAGAACTGAATTTTTACATGTTCAGAATCAGCGTCATACGAATTCTTAACGAGTTCGGTAATTGCGATTATCGAGTTAGAAATACTCTCACGACCCAATTGCATCGCAACTCGAGCAGCAACAGAGAAAGATGCTTCTTTATACTCGTCTTGACGGTCTGGTAAATTTGCCATCTATTCCCTCCACCATGGCAGATTAGCCAAGGATTTTTTTGTTAGATGCCGGCATCGGATCGTTTCATTTATCCAGGTATTTGTTCTGTCATCTTTCAAGTTATTCAACAAATCTTGGCATGTTGAAAGTTCGTTATCTTTTGGTTTCAGTACTATTAAATGGTTCTCGACGGCAACATCACCTTCAACATCGATAATTGTTCCAATTGCTCGATATTTATCGCTTTGCCGTGAAGTACGCCTAACAACAACAAATGGGGGTTTAACAGTTCGACCTTTGAATGCACGAGTGCTTTCGATTACCCTTACACTTTCCCATGCGGGTAATCCGCGCGGGTGTATATATTTTAAGATCGGGCCTTCATGGGGATCGCGATAATCGACCACCGGGCCAATTGAGATATCAAACTTCTCCGAAAGTGTGGTCCCCTTATAAGTATGCTGTTTCACCCAAACATGAGAATTTTTACGAGGTTTTTTCTTGACAGTTAGCTCCATTACAAATACATCGACATCAGCCCAAGCATCAAATCTTCCATATAACTGTATTTTTTGGATCTCACATTTTGACATAATGGTATTTCGCCACTTCTCATAACGGCTTCCACTACGCAATACATCTGGTAATATCGCAACAATACGAGTCCCACTCTGCACATTATCTATACAGACTTCAAAGAAAACAGCGGCAGCATTAACTTTTCCAGAAGCCCATTGACATGATTCCGGAGAAGGCATTTTGAAAAATGGAGGATTTAATAACACGTGTGTAGCGCTCTTTAATACCTCCAGATTGTCAAACATTGATCCGTTCCGAAATCCTGAAAAATATTCTGAGTTTATATCAAATGATAATGTGTTCTTATCAGCCCCTAATGTAAGCGCTTTTAAAATTAATCGCAGCTTAGAAATGTCCACAAATTCTGAGTGTAGATCAATTCCACAAAGATTCGATTGCCATAGGCTTATCGTTTCAGATAAATCACCACAAATCTGCAGATATGGAGTACAAGCCAGTAGCAAATCCCCCCCGCCGCAAGTGGGGTCAACGAGAACGGATGTTTTATTTATTGTTGAAGCAAATTCTTTGGAGACCACAATTTTCCCAAGCTGACTTCCAGTGAAAAATGCACCTGCTTCTCTTAAATTCTCAACTGGGACCAATCTCCTCATTTCAGTTGCTAATCTGCCATCCAACATTTGTAAAACACTATCCTTTTTAATTGGATATTGGTTTATTGTGCTATTAATTACTTCCTGTAACTCTGAGATGAATGGGGTAATTTGATGCATAATACCATTCTACCTGTTCTAAATAAGTGTAACAAGACGGGCAATCATTTTCATGATGAGTGTGATGTTACAATCTGCATGAGAAAACCCAACATGGATAAAAATCTCATATGTAATGCGTTCAGCTCTTGATCTGAGTATTCCTGGCTTTCTCGATGCTCATCTGCATTTAGCAAAGCCATTTGGTTTTCAAAATCCTTAATCAGAAAATCAACAAAGGTTTTGTTTTTATGGCTTCTCGAAATATATTTGAGTCTTGCTTTTCTGGTGGGTTTTCCATCTTTGTCAAAGTGATTGGGGTCCTTTGTCCATTCCTTAACCTGATCATTTGGGGCTAACAAATGTAAGATATGGGTACTTAATTCCCTATGACTACTGGCAAAATGCCTGAGGTGATCAGGATTTTTAGAATAGATTGCTTGCTCAGCGCCGAGCAACATATTAGAAAATGACGGATCAAGGTTTTTCAACCAATCCAACAATTCTGCGTGATCCGGCGCAATGATATCTTCTTTCGGTTGGTATGTATCCTCACCAATAAGCTGTGCTGTTATGATTGACGAGTTGCGCATTTCAATAGTTGGGTAATATCTTACAGAGTCGGGGAGGACTGAGAATCTCTCAACTGGAAGCACGTCTTTCATCAGGTTTTGGTAACTTGTTATCGTACCCCCCAAACTTTCGAGCAGGGCGCTTTGAGCAGGTAAAACCAAGGGCCGCTGCATCTTTGCGATTTCCTCAGCAATACCAAGGATGGGAGATTGAAGTCGATAAAGATCTCCCATCTGTTCAATGGCACGTGCGTTTAAATTATTGATTGCTTCACCGAATTTACTAACGTCCCCAAACTGCTCTAACATCCCCTTCATTGAAGAAGCTAATTCTATTTGCACGTTTTTCAAAGGTTCCATAACACTCGCCAGGTTAGTGGTGATAGCCCTGACAGATTCTGATAATTGCTTTGCTAGTTCTCGTTCCTGTTGTTGAACTGCCTGGTAAAACCGTACTTCAGGGTCTTCGATCTCCGCGAATTGCTCGTATTCTTCTTCGCATCCCCATTCCCCAACGGCAATCTCGATTAGTCTGCGTTGATCTTCGTTGGAGAATGTCTGGAAATCTTTCTGATCGCTCTCTCGCAGCATCCACGAGATAACCTTTTCAGTGAATACTCGCTCTTTATCCTCATCAGCAACTGATTCTACAATTTTCTTGATTTCCCGAAACATTCCCCATGATATGAAAGCAACCCGTATGGTCAATCCACTGGGTAGTTGGAACACTTTTTGTCTGTTTTCAGCATTGAGAATTTGCTCTCTTGTCAGAATCTTTATTGACTCGTTATCTTCTTTCGTCATGAAATCATTTCCTATAAACAAGTTGATTTGGCGTATTATTATTGACTTCTTTCGGAGATACCAATCTTTATATACTATTCTATATTATCATTAGAGATGATTCAATTTGATAAAGGAGGCAACTGTCATACGGTTGACATTAAGCTTGCGTGCAATCTCGCTCTTGGAAGTACCTTGTTTTAGCAAATCTATAATTAAAGATTCTTTTCCGGATAACTTCAAATGGCTGGCTTTTCTTCCTTTTGGCCTTCCAAGAATAACACCTTCAGATTTTTTCCTTGCTAATGCTTCTTTTGTTCTTTGGCTAATTAAATTTCGCTCTATTTCAGCCGAAAGGCCAAAAGCAAACGCTAAAACTTTACTTTGAATATCTTCACCTAGCCGATAATTATCTTTGATCGTCCATACTTTACATTCTTTTGTCATGCAGATATTTAAAATCTCCATGATCATAAATAAATTTCTTCCCAGTCTGGATAGCTCTGCGCAGATAATGAGGTCATCCTTTCCCACTTCTTTCAATAGTTTTCCAAGCGCGCGTTTATCATAGTTTTTTGTTCCACTTATGGTCTCTTCGATCCAATTATTGATTACGATGTTTTGCTTTTGAGCAAACTTACGGATTTCATATCGTTGGTTTTCCACCGTCTGTTTATCACTGCTGACTCTAATGTAGCCGAAGTTCATTTTTAATTGCCATCCTTTTTTACATTCATTATAAAAAAGGAGCGTTTTTATTGAGCAGAATCAGACTATAAATAATTTCTCTATCAACAAAAGCTGGAGTATTCTTTCGGGTATCGAGCAAAGATTAAAATACAAAATTGAAGAAGCAGGAGTACCTCTCAGAGATTGGAATATTCAGATAAACTACGGAATAAAAACGGGTTTTAATGAAGCCTTCATTATCTCGGGAGAAAAGAAAGATGAACTAATAGCCGAAGATACTAAATCTGCCGAAATTATTCGACCGATTTTAAGAGGCAGGGATATTAAGAGGTATGGATATCAGTTTGCAGATTTGTATTTGATTTGTACCTTTCCAAGTAGAAAATACGATATAGAGGATTTTCCCGCCGTTAAGAAACACTTGCTAACGTTTGGCTATGAACGTTTAGAACAAAGTGGAAAAATTTATAATGTTAATGGAGAAAAAATCATTGCTCGGAAAAGAACAAATAACAAATGGTTTGAAACTCAGGATAGCATAAGTTATTGGGACGATTTTTATAAGCAGAAAATTATTTACCCAGATATTATGCGTATGCCACGCCAAGTTGAGGCGTTGAAAGAATACCCATATTTCTACTATGATGAGAAAAATTTCTTTGCTGAAGCAACAAATTTTATTATGACAGGCCAAGATATTGATCTAATTTACCTTTTTCTTGCATCAGAATTGGGTTTCTTCGCATTCTCTAAGTTTTACACGGGGCCACAATTTGATGAAACAGGTTTCCGATACAAGAAGGCTTATCTGTATCAAACATTTATTCCAAAGCCCAATTCTCACGATATGTTTGTTCTTCGTGATCTGATGAGGGACTTAAAAGTAGGTAGTGACACAGATAATAAAATCAACTCAGTATGGTATGAAATTGTTGGGCTAAACACCGAAGAAATTAAGTATGTAAGTTTATACAAGGAAAGGTTATTAGGCGGTATCATTGATGAAAGCAATCTCATCATCAGAAAGGCTGTAGAGTCTGTAGACCAGTAGGTCTATCTCGCATTGGTTCTCGCGGGTTGGCATAGTTGCTAACTCGGCAAACGGCTCTTGTTCTTCCAACGTCAGCTTTGGTACAGGAAGCTGTTCTACAAACATAGGTTTATACTCAAAATAACCGCCGTTTCTTGTGACCCCAAGGCTTCTGATGTAATAATCTGCCAATTTCGAATTCAATATTGCCAGCAAGAATTTATTTGCTGGCACGATCATGGGACAAGGAGCATTCACATACATACCCGCCTCTGCAAGGCAATATGAGGCGGATAGATTTAAGTTTCCCCAAACAATTTTTTGCTTATTAAAATCGTCCATATAATCACAGCTTCTCAAGTTATAAGGTGTATCTCCCTTATCATACCTTTTTTGAAGCTCTGAGAAGTAATTATCCAAATGTGTCTTAATTGCAGGGAATTTATTCACATCAACCCCTTGAATCCCTTTATTTACGACACCATTATGTGTATTAATTAACCATAAGTCAGCAAAGTCATATCCATAACGTTTGATATCTCTGCCTCTTAAAATCGGTCGAATTATTTCAGCAGATTTTGGGTCTTGAGTAATGAGTTCATCTCTCTTTTCTTCAGAAATAATAAAAGCTTCATTGTATCCAGTAAGAATTCCACGGTTTATTGATACGTCCCAATCTTTTAGAGGAATCCCTGCTTCCTCAATTTTTTTCTTTATACGTTGTTCAATGCCTTGTAGAATAGTCCAACTTTGCTTGGTTTTGAAACTATTTATTGTCTGATTATGCTCAATAAAAACGCTCAAATTATTTAAACAAGATGCTTCGGTAATTACGCAACTTTTAGTTGCATTTCTATTCTTTGCTTTTTCTATGATTAACAGATTTACATCAACAGTCGCTGACTTAAAAATTTTCTGTCCGGCAAAATCAACCAACAGAAGAGGATTTGTATTTTCAGCAAAGAACTTCCTTAGGGCTTCACCATATCCAGCACGCATCCATTTGTTGCTTGTGATAAATGCTAAAATTCCATCTTTTCGTAATAATTGAACCCCGCGCTCATAAAAGAGACAATAAATATCCCCTGTTCTTGCAAAAGTTTCAAATCCAAAGCCTTGTAACATATCTGCTTTCTCATGCATTGTTTGAAGTTGAATGTACGGCGGATTTCCAACAATACAATCAAAGCCACCAGCCGATTTAACATCTGCAAATTCTATCGGCCAGTGGAAAAAACCTTCCTCCTGGCGCAGTTTTTCCACCCTTTCATTAAGCCCGTCTTGGGTCTGGCGACCATTTAACAACCTATGCAGTTGACCATGTGTAGGAGCAATTACCTCTAAATTTCTGCCTAAAGGTGCCTCAACTTTCCAGAAAAATGCTGAAGTCCACAAATCGGCGATTTGACGCTGCCGACAGTATTGACTTGATTCGCTGACTTGTTGATAGGCCTCTTCTATGGCTTTAACTTCGATGGCATTGTTGTCAGGCATTACATTCAGACTTCGAGAGCGTTCTGCTAACCAATGCTCTTGCTCTAGATCGTCATTATTGTCTAAAGCCATTACGAACAGGCTTTCTTGACCTTCTCGCTCACTCTTGTTGCGTTTTTTTAGCAGATTTGCAATTGGTTTTTCATTCCTGGCTATGTGATTAAAAGCCTCGTCTGGTACCACAAGTTCATCCAGTTTATATGTGAAATCTAAACCTACAATGCTGCTGCCGCACTTGATATGAGCATCGAGAAAGGAAAGCGGTTTGCCCGGCTCGATCGATTCAAGCCATAAATTTACTTTACACAACTCAACTGCCATTGGGTTGATATCTACGCCATAAATACAGTGACGGATCACATCCCGCAATGCCGGACGGGTTTCGTTAGGAGAGGGTTCGTTTTCACCTGCACGCACCTCCGCCAGCCGGCCTGCGATACGATGCGCTGCCGCAATCAGAAAATGCCCGCTGCCACAGGCAGGGTCGCAGACTTTCAATTCGAGCAGGGCTTGTTCCTGTTGTACAGCATCTTGTTTTCCCTTCAGGCGATCTTCAATAACTGGATCCAAAGCCGAGTCCAACAGGACCTGAATTAAACTGGTCGGTGTGTAATAACTTCCGGTCGTTTTCCGTTCGTTTCCTGCGGCACTGGTTAACTGGAAAGTGCCGGCATCGGTATTCAACAGGGGATGCAGTTCCAGCAAAGATTCGTACACGCTGCCCAGTTCTTCCGGTCCCAGGTTGCGGTAATCCACTGCCCGGCGGGTGTTTCCTTCCGTGATGAATGCCAGGCTGCGAACGGCGCTCAATAAAGTCTGGTTATCCAGTTTGGCATCATTGAGGTCAGCCGTCGAACGAGCATCGAACAAAAATCCCCCCAGAGCCGGGATCGCCAGCTCAGGGCAGCCCGAATCAGAACCCAGCAAGTTCATCACCAGGCGCAGTGCTTCATAGCGGTCATGGTGGCGGCTGCCGCGTTGTTTTTGTGCTAAAGCTCGTAAACGGGTTGTGGAATAGTAATTCTGGAATCGCTGCCGGGCCTCCACCGCTGCTCCCGGTAGAAGCAGCAGATTGCGGTCTTCAGCAGCAAAGAGGAAAATCAGCCGATAAACCAGGCGCAAGAGCTGGCGATAGTAATCCTGGGCGGGAAGGTCGCCATTTTTAAGCTGAATGCGCAGCTCTCCATTCATAGGATGCTGTAAAAATCCCTGCCCAAAACTGACAATGGCTTCTTCCACCCCGCGACGAAGGTCATCCAGCGCACGCGTGCCGCTCTCCTGGGCGCTCTTTGACCATTTTTCCAGAAGGCACTCCGCCTGTTTTTCGGTTATTTCAAAGCGGGATTGATGACACATCAACCACAATAAGACAAAGTCGGAATAGATCTCACCATCAAACATCGATTCAAGGTCAAATTCAATATATGCCTGGCGGGTGAGGGTGGCATTATCACGTAGGATACGCAAACCTAACCCGTTCGAAATAACACCCCATTGAACATCATCTGACCGGTTGAGGTATTCCTGTATCAGGCTGTGCGGGCTGGTTCGAGAAGCACCAGCCGCACCTGGCGTGCGTTTATCCAATTCAATTCCACATCCGACTAAATGAAGGGGGACATTTTGCCAGCGATGAGAGATCGGATAAGATTTCCCTTCAATTTCAACCGCTTTCGATGTGCTCAAACGGCCGAAACCCAATTCCTGAAACAATGGCAAAAGCCAGCGCTCGCGGGTCAATGTGGTTCCGGCATCCGTTGAGCCCAGCCGGCCACGCGCCGCTTGGAATGTACCCCACAACCCGCTTAACCGGTTCCATGAACGGTTGATTGCTTCATTGAGTTTCTCGCCTGGCGCAAGGTGATAACTCTCCGGGTTTAGTCCTTCCAGGTTTTTGTCGTTCTCGCTGATACGCTGCAGCAAATCAACAGGGAGCAAGGCTCCCTCGGTATGGATGGTGGTAAATGTGTTTCGGTTACGAGTTTGCATAGGTCAGTATCGCTTCCTTCATTAACTAAATTGCTGGTAGGAAAATGTAAATTCCCAGGATATCTGGGGGTAACTGCGGTTCGACCCGATAGCGTACATTTCGGGTTTTAGTCGCCAACCGTACCCTCTGATGTGCTTCCAGCAATTCCTCACCCCGTTGTATGGCAGCTTGATCCAGGCGAGATCGAAGGAGTTCGAATCCCTCGATGACTCTCCCAACAAATTCTGCAGCCTGATCAGCAGCGATATTGCCATCCGGTTGAGCCAGAAGAAGTTTTTCGGCTTCGTTTTCATCTATCCATAACGCGCTTTGTGGACTCCCAGAGAAAGCGAGCAGCCGGCAGTCTTCAGCAAGCAGAGGTCTTTCAACGTTATTCTGTGTTTGGATGATGTGATAACGGAATCGTACCAGCAACAATGTAGTGCGTTTATCTACCGCTTTGGTACGGATGGCTCCGCAGCGTCGGGCGGCTGGGTAACGCACAGCATCACCCGAAAGAGGATCGAGTGCGGTCTCAAGAACATGATTCGCGAGCGTTTCCACAAAAGGATGGGTTCGTTGCAGGTAGTGTTCATCTTCCTGGACTGGCTGGTTGAATCGGAATCTGAATTTCGGATTGGTAAGATCAAACCCTGAAGATTGCGCCAAAACATCTTTTAGCGCTGAGGATGCCTCTGTCAGGTTCGTATCCAGAGGATCAGTTCCAGTTGTTTGAGCGCCAAATACAGCCAGTGTTCTGCGGGTGAAATCAGCTACATCCACTCCGGACCCAATGGCAGCCTGAACAGCGTGTAATTCACGTGCGACTTCATCCACTTTGATCGTTTCTTGAGCAAACAGAGTTCGTGAACGTTTTTCACGTTCCGAGGCGGCTTCCCATTTTCCGTACAGGTCGTCTTTTTGCGGTTTAATGTACTCATCGAAACCAGGCAGATAACCTTGCAATACATTCGGATTGGATTTCAGAAGCAAGCCTTCAAAGATCGCTTCTACTACTTGTTCGGTATTTACTGGCACCGGTACGGATATGCCTAATGAGCTGCGTATTGTCCGATGTTTACGCAGCAAGACATCCAGAACAACTCCATCGATCTGGTTATCTAAACCGTAATATGTTAATACACGCACCGTTGGACTGGGCTGACCATATCGGTCTATCCGGCCATCCCGTTGTTCGTGGCGAGTGGGATTCCAGGACAGGTCATAATGCAGGATGGCATCAAAATGTTCCTGCAGGTTAATGCCTTCACTTAGGCAGTCTGTTGCAACCAAAACATGTTTTTTCGATTCGCAAAGCTGCTGAATGGTTTCCACGCGGGATTCAGGAGGCAATAAACCGGTGACCGCCATTACTTCTACGTCTTTTGGCAGCCGCATGCGAAGTTCAGCTGCAACATATTCGGCGGTTGGGATGAAGCGGCAGAAAATAATCGGGTGGTAGCCTTCGATTAACAGACCTTTGATCAAGTCGACGGCTTTTTTCAGCTTTTCGTCTTTCTCACCCAATAAATCATCAGCAGCCCGAGCCATATCCAGTAAGCGGCGGCGGTTCCGCTGCCCTTCATCCTCTTCTCCACCCGGGTCAGAGCCCGGAGTGACATCCGAGCCATCTGCGGATTCGTCGACAATAATATCGAGAATTGTGCGGCGGCCAATTTCATCGGCCTCTTCCGGATTTTCTGCTTCGGCTGGCGCGGCACGATTACGCAAGGTTGCCGCCGCTGCTGCAGGACTGGAAGCCAGCGAGCGTAATAATGCCAAAGCTGACCACCAGCGTACACGCTGATGGAATTGACCGCCTGTGGCGTCCAAGACGGATTCTCGGGCATAATCCAACACCCGTTCAAACAATCGTTTGTAATCGGGACTGAGTTTGTAGGAGTCTTCGCGATCTTCACGCTTTGGAAAGGGGGTTTTGGAGTCCAGGTAGTTCTGAATGTCACCACGCCGGCGCTGGATAAAGTGCTGGGCAAGACGTTTACGGTGACGTAGATTTTCCTCGCCTGTCAGGTCTTCGGGTAGATCGTCAAATTCTTTATCCAGAAAGGTGAGTAAAGAGCGGAAAGCTTCTTCTTTTCCACTGTGAGGCGTGGCGGTTACCAGAACGATGTGCCGGTCAGGATTCTGAGCCAGACTCCTCACCATTTCAAACCGTTGATGGCGTCCGCCGCGCTCCGCGCCATAGGCGCAGGTATGTGCTTCATCAACAATGATAAACTCGGGACAGGCTCGCTTGAATTCTTCTCTTCGACGATCGGATTTAATATAGTCCATCGAAACAATTACGAAGGGATAACGTTCAAAAAGTGATTCGCCCAAGCTGAGATTGCGTTCCAACCGCGCTGCGGTGGATGGTAAAACCAGTTCCGCTTCGATATGAAACTTCTCTCGAAGTTCAGACTGCCATTGCTCGGCCAGGGGTGGTGGACAGAGAACCGCCAGGCGTTCAATTTCACCTCGATCCAGCAATTCGCGCGCAATTAAGCCCGCTTCAATGGTTTTGCCAATACCGACATCATCTGCTACTAACAGTCGGATTGGGTCTAGTTTCAGTGCCATCAACAATGGAACAAGCTGGTAGGGACGAGGTTCAAAGCCGACCCGTGCAAAAGAGCGAAATGGACCAGCACTGGAGCGAAAACCAAGCCTGACCGCATCGCGCAACAATCGAGCTGAACGATAATCCCCAACCTGTGAAGGATTAGGGAGATCAAAGGTAGCATGGGCTACTGGCTCCAACGGGATATAAATACCGGCAATTTCATCATCAGATCCACCTAAAGGACGTAATACCAAGAGATCATCAGTGGAATCGGGTAGTACGACCCATTCACGGCCGCGCGCTTTGACGAGGGAACCTACGGTATATGTCATATTTGGGGTCACTTTTTTAGGTATAAAGCTCTTGGTGAAGATGTAAATGTCACTCCAGGCAATTCTCGGAGGACAGCCAATAACCGATCTGTTTGAGGTCCATGACGATCAGTTATATCCTCGTGGACTTCTTCTACTGTCAGAACACCCTTAGCTTGAAGTTTATGGATAGCATCTGAGACCATTAAACGAGGTAATTCTAAAGATCGACCAGTCGGATAAGTAATCGTTACTTTCCAATCATCTACATTCATCTTGGCTGGCTTATTTTGAGAAAGGGTATAACAAGTGTTTCCATTTTTCTTAATTAATTCGCTATATAAATCGCCCATGGTCTCCTCCTAACTATTAACTCCCCAACAATCCAAAAACTGAAGGATACTTCTCGATAACCTTGCCCCAGGATTCCAATAAATCAAAGCGAATGACTGTGTATCCGGTATCTTCCATACAATCTTTCTGAATCTGGTCACGTTGTTGCCTTTCGGGATAAATGTGATGGGGACCATCAACATAGATCGCGGCGTGTTCCTGCTCATAAAAGAAATCAGGACGTGTATGACAGGTCTCCAATAGAAGTTGTGCGTGGCTCGGCAATCGTAAATTGCTTTTTTCAATAAAAGTTAGCCATTCTCTCTCAAGATCCGATTGACAGAGATTCAGCAAGTGTTGACAATGTTCGGCTCTGGAGATAGTCTGTGGAGAGGATGTTGATGTACTTTGACTGCACTGCATTAGATATTTTTTGATTGTTTGTCGGTCTAGATGTCGGTGGTCCATTTGGTTGTAATAACTCATCAGGCAGTCATAACAGGCAGCTTCACAATCTTCTTTCGCACTTGGAGCATGCCGTAAATCTTCACTAGTCTGCGGATCAAAATGGCAGACTTGTAATGCCTGGGCTGCTACTCTGGCAAATGCTCCAGGATCATCGACAAGACGCCGCAAAACTCCGGCGCCTCCTTCGGCGGATTCATAAAATAGAATCGAATGCCGTTCATCACCGCTTGGTAGTGGTTCTGCAGCGACTTCACTGTCTTCAAGCTGGTATTCCACCTGAACTGCATTCTTCAACGCAGCTTGTAAGGACGCCATTTGTTCAAGTTCTAACCCTTCACTCGGTTCGAACAGTAAACAGTTCTTGTGATCCTCGACAAAAGGAACAACCCGCATTGTCCGGGGAGACATGGGATCGTCCGCTTCGAGTGTCGTTTGATCATCTTCCTTGCGTGCCCAGTAACCTCGCTCTGTGTCGAGAATAAATCCATATTGTTGTGGATTAGCGCGTCTCCGCCAGCCCAAATTGATACGCCAAAGCGTAGCTGAATTCCCATAGGTCAATTTGCCAATTAATTTGCCTTGGAAATGAATTTCTGCATTACGGGCTGAGATGACGCCACCATGATCGGCAAATCGAATGGCTGTTCGTAGTTCGTACCCTTGACGCAAGCGTTCTTCTTCATCCGAGGAGATGCGATCTCTTCGTTTGGTGGATACATTCTGCAGACGGAAAAGATTATTCATTGGTGCTTCTAACAAGGATCCACAGCGTTCACAGCGATCAAGCCCATCACCATTTGTAATCGGGTGCAGGTATCCGCAGATTGGACATTGCTTGGCTCGTAATACAGCAAACCCTTCTCCTGTATCTGAAACGGGTAGGTTCACCTTGTTGATGATATAACGGGATCCCTCATGGTAAATAATAGAACGCGGGCCGAACTCCGAGATGGCCAGGAAACGTGGCCGCGACAAGAATTCATCGTCCTGACTTCGGATACGCCGGGCAGGAATATATGCCGAAAGTGGCAGTCGCGGGAAACTGTAACCCGGCAAGAAACCTTCGCTGGCAAAATAGCGGTACGAATAAAAGTCAGATTGGACAATATTTTCCGCCTCAGTCAACAATTCCAATTGGCTTTTCGCTTCTTGATATAACCGTTCCGCCTGGCGTTTATCCTGAATAGATCGGCTGGCATCCTTAATAATTTTGTGCTGCACTTCTAGTTGGTTCATTGCAGCTCGATAAAGATTTCGCCATCGTTCGCAGGCCTGGTTGAATTGAAGGTCAATTTGTGAAAGTACGCTATCCAGCCAATTCTCATTCCACCAATCCGTTTGAATTAATTCTGATTCAATATCACTAAGAGCTGCATAAGCTTTCGGTTTTGCTTTGGCACGATTACCTTGTGAATTTAACGCATCCTGAACAAAATCAAGGCAGGATAACTTGGATGAGTCGGAAAGATCAAGCAAGTCTTTCAAGGAGGCACCCAGGCTTAACCCAGATTCTGCCAACCAAATTGCCTGGACATGGCTGCGTATTAGATCTTCATTCGTCATGTCGATCCTGGGCGGGGTAACTGCTCCCGAAACCATCAATCCAGGACGTTTGAAATAATACTGGTCGTGGGGGCTACCGATGGTGCAATAAGTAAATACCATTGCTGGTTGTCCGCTTCTACCAGCACGTCCACTGCGTTGCGCATAATTGGCAGGAGTGGGCGGAACATTACGCATATTGACTGCGTTAAGCTCGGAGATATCCACCCCCAACTCCATGGTGGGTGAACAGTAAAGAATGGGCAACTCCCCAGTGCGGAATCTTGTTTCACGCTCTTCACGTTGAGCTGATGGCACTTGAGCTGTATGTTCTCTAGCTTCGATTCCAAGGACTTGTTTTTCTACTGTTTGGTAAAAATTCACAAAAAACTCGTTCGTCTTACCACCGCCATCAGGCATTCGTGGAACACGGATCGGGTCGTGAAATGCGAGTTGCCCCTCTCCAACTTTCCAGATCATCCCTGAAGCAAGTAACTGGTAACCTGGTTTATGACCGACATCATTCTTTTCATCGACAACCTTCTCTACCAAGCCTGCAATACGCAAGCTGTTGAGGATTTGATCGATAATTTCTTCGGTGTCATCTAAAGAGATGTGATCGTGATATTCTGGGAAGGTCGTGTTCCTACGTAAGAATTGTCCGTATCCTCCCCTAGGTGAGAGGTATAGATTCCCGCCATATTCATCTTGGTCACCCAGCTTCCGTCTGGGAAATAGTATGGAAGAATGTTCCAGTATCTCATTTTCATCCATTGCCCAGGGAGCAATCAAGCGTTGACTGCTCAGCTGCCGCAAACTTTCTTGTGCCCCCTGATCAAGATAAGTAACCTTGATGGCTAGTTCACGACGCATGTAATCTAATAAAACCTTCGCGATTCGTATTCTGGTTTCGGGGGTTGCTGAAGTAAGTACCTCATGCGTATCTCGCCATACGTCTTCCGCAGCACACAGCTCATCTAAAGATGCATATTCGATTCTTAGCAAACCTGATTGCTCAAGATTTGGAGAAGTAATGCGCCATCCACGTTTGAGATCACGGTAGATTCTGTATCCTAAAACCTCACGTAAGGCGCGGTCAGTTTCGGCCTTCTGAGCAAAGCGAACTTCAGGATCGCTGGCATAGTACTCGACTGGAAGGTCTAAAGATTGAAAAACCTTCATCGTCAAGACATCATGAGAAATTCCTGTTTGCTCGTTAGCTTTCACCGCTCGATACAAGGCTGAACGCAACAACGCAATTTCTACGAAATCATTAAAATGGCCAGCTTGTAGCGATGCGTCCTGACGGTTATCGGTGAAGCTGAGAAGTTTTCTAGCCTTTGGCTGCAAGTCCTGATCATTTCTCAACCGACGAATTAGGGACATACTGAGAATGGTTGTATCTGTGGAGCGACCACCCGAACTGAGTTCGGTAAGTTTTGCAAAATCAGAGGATTGGCGAGCTCCATAAGACACTCCGCAATGGAGGCAGAAGCGGAAAGGTGCTTTCAAATAAGCTACCCGTTGACCCGTTTCACCTTTTTTCCCATCCGGACTGATCCTGACTACTTCGGGTAGGTTTTTACGTTGGCTTTTCTTGATTGCCAACTCACCATTACTTTCTTCAAGCCAATCATCTGGAAGGCGGTCAATAGCATCATAATTATCTTCTGGCCAGGGATTATCCTGGTTTAGGTAGAGAAATCCTGGTTCACCACCATCGGAATCTCTGTTTTCGTTAAGCTCGCGCGGTAGAAATAGCTCAGATCCACTTTCATGATCTCTAGTCCGCCGAACAACGTAATACTCTTGGCCGCACTCACGGCAAAAAGCCAGGGGTAGTAATACCTTTTCTCGTTCCCCAGGAACGAATTTTTGTCCATATACGGTGATGTGACGATCCGCTTCTGCTTCAATTGATGCATAAACCGTATCTCCACGGCTTATGAACTGATGTAAGCGGAACGCAAAAGCTGGAAAATTTGTCTCCGGATTAGCAATCGAATACCCTTTCAATAGAATAGCCTGAAGCGCATGAACGCAAATTTCTTCTGGCAATCCGGTAAGGAGACTTAATTCATGCCCAGCCCCGTCGTTACCTGTTAGGCTTTTTGGAAGGGCGCGTACCAGGCGACCGCTTTCTTTATCAGTCCTTAATCCAAGTCTGCTCTCGACCCAGCTTTCCAGGGGGTGGTGAGTAAACTCGTCATACGTGTTTGGCAAATCGAGATTTTGGATACTCGATTTAAGTTCAGAAATAAATAACTCATCAGTAAGTAGATTCTCTTTTGTTGCCCGACGAAGAGTTTCTCCAATAACACTTTCAGCATGAACTGTATCCCCAAATAATATTGATGCAACATTGGCAACTTCAACACGTTGCTGTTCCAGGCTACCTGCACCTGCAAGAGTAGCTGATGTGCCGATACACTGTAAGTGGTTGGCATGTAAAGCTTCTCGCACTCGCCGGACGAGCATTGATACATCTGCTCCCTGGCGTCCTCTGTAAGTATGCAACTCATCAAGCACCAGGAATCTCAATCCTTGCGCAGCATTAACCAGAGTCTTTCGCTCTTCAGGGCGAGTCAAGATCAATTCCAACATGACATAGTTAGTCAACAAGATGTCTGGTGGATTCGACATGATGCGGTTTTTTTCCTGGTCATTTTCCTGACCGGTATACCGTTCAAAGGTGACTGGGCCTTTTCCATCTGAAAAACCGTATTTAAGGAATTTCTCTAATTCGCCTTTCTGACTATTCGCCAGCGCATTCATCGGATACACGATGATTGCTTGAATTCCTTTGCCACTCCCATTGCGCAGTACGTAATCAACTATTGGGATGATGTATGCGAGACTTTTTCCAGATCCAGTTCCTGTTGTAAGAATATAGTTTCGACCTTCTCGGGCCGTTCGAATGGCATCTTCCTGATGCTTGTGCAAACGTAACGGCTGACCGAAATCATCAGGTGCTTGTTTGCGACGAAATATCCTTTTACACTCTTTGTGTAATACGCCTTCATTGCTAAGGTCATCTATCCATTTTCCAGGTTCAAAGGTGGGGTTTAGTTGAATCAGAGGATCCGGCCATAACAAACCCTGTTCTATACTCTGATCTACGTAGTCCTTGATTTTTGGATCACGTATTCGAATAAAACTGGAAATGTAAGAAGAATAATCTTGAATTAGTGAGCTGCGAAGGTCAAATACATTCATGTAATCCCCCTATTGGGTTAATTCTCAAGATGCAATGTGTGTTGAAAGTATCTATTCATAACATCATTACCTTTTATCTAGGTCTGATTTGAAGCAGGCTTGTTTGGTGGAACTGATCTTTCATCCAACCAGTTATCTATTGTTTCTTTTCTAAATCGCCAATGCCTTCCAACTTTTTGGCATGGTATTTTTCCATCCTGCGCAAGTTTATAAAGTGTGGAGAGAGGTATGCGAAGGTATTTTGATGCTTCTTCAATCGTTAGTACTTGTGGAAAGTCGTCCATAGTACCTTCTTTAAAATCAAAAGAATGAGTATAAAGAAATTATATACTCATTATTGATAGTTGCTAATCAAATAAGCTTAGAAAATCGAGATTATTGTTCTGGATTTGGCGTAATGCCCCATTTGGTAAATTTAGCACTGAGTATTCCCCCTGCATCCGGCGAACTAGCTGAGATACCCTTCACTTTCATTTCATTTTCTGCTTCCCAAAGTGCCTGAGCCAGGCGACTGCGAAACTCACCATGCAAATGAGAAAAGGCATGATAAATTATCATTAATTCAGGATCCACTACAGGAAGACCAAGGATTGAATAAACCTCGGTTCCGAGTGTCCCCGCAATACTCAGAATTTCTGGTCCTTCAGGTAAAAACTCACCATGCAACCAACCTAATACCTTGGAAGGTGGATAGCCTAACAAATCACAAAAGGCTATGAAATCTTCCTCTCCCGCCTGGGATCGGCTCCATCGTTTGTACGCTCTGTTAAACCAGGCCGGAAAGTTGGACATGTGGCTTTACTTTTCAAGGATTGCGATGTGGAACATGAAAAATATGTTCGCCTCTAATCATATAATATTTTCTTCAATCTGACAACGAATCCCCCTTCATATCATCAGATCATCTTTACCGTGCCTGATCCTCCTGTTTATCATGGACCGGGCTTGTTTCAAAAGGATCGCACAATCCTAATTGGCCCGCCATTGCCATCATCTGATCACGGCTATCTGTACCAAATTTCTTTTTCAAAGCACGGATATGTAATCGAATGGTCGCTTCGGTCAACCCAAGTTTTAGCGCGATTTGATCTGGCGAATACGCCCTCGCCAGTAGTTGTAAAACGCTGATCTGCCGCTCGGACAATGCCGGCGCTTTTCTTTTTGGCTTGGGAGGCTGACCAGCGAGAACAATCAAACCATTAACCTGCACTTCTGGGCAATCATCCAGCGCGTAACCAGGCACATTTCCGCCATCCCGGATGATCTTTACCAAATCCTGAACGTCTTCGACCACATTTTGGTAAAGAACAGATCCTTCATCATTGATAACCACAATGGATGGCATCGAAGCAATCCTCCCCTATGTTGATCTGCAAAAATGACTGAAAACGCATAAATCCCCCCTGAACAAGCATGCATCTATCCAGAGAGGACCTTGTGGTTGATTGTATAAGTGGGATTTGGTCATTCTAGAGTCGTATGCGCAAGTGAGGTAACAGTAGATAATTTGAGGGTTTATATTAGAACATCTGTTCAGTAAAATTATAGGCGAGATTATCTTATTGTGCAAGTATAAGAAGGAAAAATCTATATATCAATTTCGATAGGTATCAAGACCCTTAACCCTATCGAAATTAATAGATTGAGGTAGCTCAGTCCGGGTGTTATCCTACTCGTAACTCTTTTGGAAAGGATCGCTAATGAACACCTGCTTACTTTCAAAATCAGAAAAACCGCAGAATACCAGGCTTATCGCGCAGCTTGAAACCATTCAAGAAGACTTGCCCCGCTTATTCGGGTACGTATCTCAGCTTTCAGATTTACCGATTGAACAGCTAGACTCTCTTCAAATCGAAGACCAAGTAGACGAGATCCATAATAGTCTGAAACGATTTGAGGCTCGCTGCATGGCAAACAGAGTACTGACAAATGATGATGAGTTTGCACAAGAGGCAAGCGATGTGACTGAACTAATGCCACCACAATCAACCGGTGATTGGAGCACTGTGCGACGCGAAGCAAAACGCGCCAACAAACTGGCTAGTCAATTGACTGAAGCAATCAGAAAAATTCGCACTGGTTTAGGCGAGAACCAAGATACCGGCGTAATCCCAGAAGATATCCTTCAGATCAAACAAGCTATTAGAAATGGTATCAGCGATTTTGGGTCAGATGACCTGCTGATTCATGGATAAAGTACAAAACACTATTTCTTAGGAGTATCGTTGGATGGAAGTCAGAATTCACCGGACTAAATTACCTCATAACGTCATCATTAAAGCACCAGGATTATTGCCAATGTTGTATACCCCGCGTGAAATATGTGAAGAGCTGGATATTGCTGAAAGCACATTGCGAGATTGGTTGCAGATTGATGTTCCCCACCAAAGAGATAACCGCAATCGGATTTGGATCAACGGGGAAGAGTTTGCCAGATGGGTCAACAACCAACGTAAACCCAAAGTGACAAATAGGCTAAATGAAGACGAAGCTTATTGTATGCGTTGTAACCAGGTATCCAAATTACTTTCTCCTCAGATTCAACCAATCAAGGGAAACCTTGTCTTAATCAAAGGCACCTGTGCAAACTGTGGGGCCGTTATCAATCGTGGAGCCCATCGTGATCGAACGCCAGAACTATCTTAAAGTTAAAGAACATCTCAAGTACCTCGAGGAAGTTCTGCAGTTGAACCAGTCCTCCGTTGAACGCTATCGCTTTTATTTACGTCATCTACTGCTTTGGGCGGATGATCAGAATTTCCGCATGGTGCAGACGATTCGTCCGACCCTCCCGTCCTATTTAGCTTCATTACCAGGTAAGGAAGGAAAAGGAACCCTGGCCAGCGCATCCCAAAAGAAGATCATTGACTCAAGCAAACGCTTTTTTCGTTGGGCAAAGGTTACATATCCCCGCGAAATGAACAATCTTCCTATTTCATGGATTGATACTCTACGGAGACCACGCTTACCACAAATTTCTTCCGAGCATGTTTTTGTTTCTCTGGATGAAATCCAGAAATTAATCACTACCCCTGTTCCCGAAGATAGCTTGGCCTTACTACGTGATAAAGCAGCTGCTGCCATGCTCTTCCTATCCGGTATGCGTGCCAGTGCATTTACCACATTACCTATCGAGGCTGTTGATCTTGAAAACTTGAGACTTCGCCAATGGCCAGAACTGGGTGTTCATACCAAGAATGGAAAGAAGGCAACTACTTTCCTGTTGAACATTCCTGAAGTGCTTGTGCCGATCCGCCAGTGGGATACTTTCGTTCGAAAGTCACTCCCGGGCTCAAGTCCCTGGTATGCACCGATTGCACATTCCTGGGGAGATCAGTTTCTTTCCCAGGATGAACCTGGAAAGACGCGTTCTCAAGCGCTTCAAAAACGCCTCGAGTTGTTGTTCTCCATCGCAAACCTTGAATTCAAATCACCTCACAAATTTCGGCATGGACACGCCGTGTACGGGTTACTTCATGCCCAGACCATGGCGGATTACAAAGCGGTTTCCATGAATCTGATGCACGAGAGTATCGAGATCACTGACAGTACATACGCTCCTATGCTTTCTTCTGATGTTCAAGAGCGTATTGCCGGGCTGTCTGGGAAGGCGATGTCCACGCCGGGTGATGAGCTTGAGGTCTTCCTTAATAAGCTTGATCGAGAAAGCCAGAAAAAGGCATTGATGTTTATCGCAGGAAAGTTGGCTCAATGAAGATTTCCTGGTTACAGACGCATATTATCAGCTGGACTGGCTTTGCGATGCGCTTGCTCCACATCCACTTCGGCTATCTGGGCATAGTGGCGTACCATATCAAGCGAACCATGTCCCAGAAGCGATTGGAGGGTAAAAACATCTCCTCCAGAGCGCAGGTAGGTGATGGCGAAGGTATGCCTGAATTTATGCGGATAAGCTTTCTTGATTTCTGCCCGGTCTCCCAACCGATTGATCAAGACACGCAAACTGTCCTTGTTGAAAGCTCGATCCGCATGGCTGATGAAGAGTGGGGCATCGGTATCGTCCCCATCTTCTCGGCTGGCAAGATAACGCCAAACCGCTTTTCGTGCAACCTTACCCAGGTACACCGTGCGTCCTTTACCGCCTTTCGCGCCACCTGCCACTCCGTGACGAATGGTGACCTTTCCGGTCTTGAGATCCACATCGTTGATGATCAGAGAACACAACTCAGTTGCTCGCAATCCAGTGTCCAGCAACATCAATACAATCGCCTGGTCGCGGTTGGAACTTGGCCGGCGCATTACAAACTTCTTCCTTTCCTCAGTCTGCGATTCGCGGGAATAGACACACGCCTTGAGGATTTTTTCAACGTCTTCTTTGGAAAATGTTTCAACAGGATGTTTTTGAAACTTCGGGGCAGTGATTTCTTTAGCGGGATTGGGGAACTTGAACTCCACCTGCAGCCATCCGAAAAAGGATCGAAACGTTACCCACACATTTCGGATGGATTTGGCGGACAGCGGCTCGGAGCTTCCGTTCCAACGCCTCGGTTTATATTCGGTTCTCAACCAGGCCATGTATCCGGTCAAGTCGGAAGATTGAATTTCCGATACCTCTCGATCTCCGATGTATTTCAACCAATGACCAAGAGTGAACTCATAGGAGGTAATTGTGCGTTGGCTTAATCCCTCTGCTGTTTTGAATTTAAGGAAGCCATCGATGGCTTTGGCTAAGGAAAGTGAAACTTTGGATTTTGACGTACCCGGCGAACTGCGGTTCATAAGAAATTCCTCCATTTTTGGAAAAATGTCTACCGCTGTGCGCCAGGCTAACGAAAAACCAGAGCCCGACGGACTCTGGTTTGACTTTAGTAGCGGGGAGTGGATTCGAACCACTGACCTCCGGGTTATGAGAGATTTTCCTGGTTTCGGAGCGTTTTTCACTCAGGCTCCGCATTTTAGCCTGGCCTGAGGGACGCTCTTCTGAAGGGGCCGGAGGATCTTTGGTTACGAGTTATTAGACGTATGATAGCGACTTTTTATGACAGGGTCAAGTAGTAGTTTTTTCGCGACCCGGAGGACGATGGTTGAATTTTGATGAATGAACGTCCTCTTTTTGAAGAACTTTTGTGAAATAGAAAAATCCTTAAGATTTGAGGCCGTTTGATTCTGTCAAAGCCTGGGGGTCTCTGGTTGATTAAAAGATCAAACAATTATTTCCGAGAACAATCCAATATTGAAATTCGATTAAAGCGCCCCTTTTTCGACTTGGATCCTAAATAATTAATTTGAGTTCGGCGATTTTTTGGGCTTTACCCTTTGCATTCAAGGCTGCAGTGGTTATTTTAAAGAGGATTAAATCGGACCATAGGAAAAATTCTCAAAACCTGCAGGGACTCAGTTTAGTTATTTGTCGTCTGGGTTTTTCTTTTGTAAACGTGTAAGTTGCAATATGCAATATAAGGAAATCTGCACTGTAACGCGATTGCAAGACTCAAGTTCAATCCATCCATGAGCGATATCGTTTCTAAGGTTAAGACCAGACTCATCCACAAGTGCAAAATTCAAGTAATACCAGATACTTTCACCGAGAATATTTCTAACATCCTCCCTGCGTAGAAAATCACCGAATGTCTGTTCTCGTATTTGCCGTTCGTTTGGTACTGTTACAGATGGTGCCCCAGTCTGTTCAAAAGTCGATTTCAGCATATGCTCGATGCGGAGAACCAAGAGATGCAAGGCACTAACATGATCATCATCAAAGTAATGATCGATGCCTTTTTCCAAAAAAGGCAGATCGCGTTCATCTACGAATTCCCAAGTTTGTAAATGTGTTAATAAAGAGTCCCTGGTGATTTGCCCAGTTTCCTTCAAACGATAAAAAATGATATCGAGAAGTTGGGCGTGGCTTTGAAACCAGAACCCCAATTGCGTTGATAGAGCATCTTCATTTGAAAATGGTGGCGTTTGATCAATAATGCGCCCATCGCGAATCTGAGTTTTCCCCAGGACTGAAGTGAGTGGGGCTTCTTCACTCATATGTTTTGCTTGCTCACGAAGTTCATCGATGTTTGGTGTTAGATCTGGATAAGAACTTAACATTGGAAGTACATCAATGGAATTAGCTTCCAAAAGCGGTTTAATAAATTGTTCAATCTTTTCCTTGGGTATTTCTACAGACACACTTATAGATTTCATCTCATTTTCTGATTGTCGTATCAAACGTCGGATCTCCCGTTTCATTTCTTCAACCTTCCCAGACATCCGAGACTTTTCTTTTTCATTAGGTGCAATCGAAACTAAATTCTGGTAACCATGCAACGCATCTTGGATGAACTTTAAAGAAACCAAACTCCCATTAGTTATACCTTCTCCACCTTCTCTAGCTTTTGCTTCATTTTCATTGATCTCAGCTACCCGTACACGATATTTCCAAGCTATAGCATCATCTCCAAGATGGACTGAGGAAATTATTATTCCTTGCACCATTGCTTGAACTAAAAGGTCATTGAGTGGTTTTTGTCCTTCTAATTTAGCAATCGCGTTATAACAGATTTCCCTCACCTGCTGCCAGTTCTGAGACGAGACTGAATCGGGAAATTTGTTTGCAATAAATTCAAGGGTTTTGAAAAGTTCGGATAAATAGTGATACGCTTCACATTCCAACAAACGGGATAGCAAATCAGAGATTGTTTGGATAACCTTTAATGCAAGATCGCGTGTATTTAATACAACTGAAATTTCTGCCGCCCTCTGAAAATTATTAGTTAGGTGAATTAACCCTCTTTTTTGTTCAAAATACAAGGGTACCTGATCTAAATATGTATTTCCCGCCTGGAGCGCATAGGAATATGCCTTCCTATCTCTTTTGACACGCAGAGCTTCCCAGAGAAGATCAGCGTAACGTGCTTTACGAATTGGGTTTTTCGTTTCTTCACAGCGGGCTTGATAATAGGTTACTGCATTATCATCAGAAAGTGTTCCTTTTACATCTGGGTATATCTCCAAAGTAGGCGGATTAGTATCCCTATTGACCATTTCCAAAACTGGCTTGAAGTATGGTTCGTCTGGTTTGCGGTCATGGCGATTGTCTGCCATGGCATCTAGCGCAGTCAGTTCCCATATCACTCGGGGAGGATAAGGTTTTTGTGGGTGAGAGCTCTTCCATTCGTTCAAACTAGATTCAAGTGAGGTAGAGTGCCACGACAAATCAAAACTAAGATCTTCTTCGATGGTTTTAATTACGGTTTCTTCAAATGTCTCTGTTGTATCCAAAATACCCCCGGGTGCAATTACTCTTCTATCAAAATTTTTACTCATTATTCTGCAATGGTTATAGCTTCGCTCTCAATCAAGAATCATTCACGTCTGCTGATCAGTCATCCCAGGAAATTATCAATTTCAGACTGAAATGATAATAACATTGGATGTGTTCACATTAATGATATTAGCTGCTGCGTGAATACAACATTAAAGGTATTCATCGGAAATATTGACAGACTAGTGTTTAATCCTTGGCTAAATCATTTGTCATCTTTGTGCTTGGTCTTGTCTACCAGGATAAATCCCTGGCCTGGTTTTGGCGTTGGCGGTAAGGTTTCGCCTTTGGTAATGGTGACCTCAGTTCCGGTTTTTCCGCCTTTTGGACCTACTACGCCGTATTGTCCAGATTCTGGAGCCTTCTGACCCGGCTTGTGCATTGTACCTTTGGGTTTACTCATTCGAATATCCTTTCTGGTCAAGATGACCAACGATCAAAACGCTTTTGACATTCACCATCTGGCAGCCTTGCCCCTTGATCGAGCATTTCCCGGAGGGCAATTGCTGCCTGGTTTTCTGCAAGAACATGGTGGATCACCATTTCATCCAATATCCATAGCACCCCGTGAACCAGTACCCCCTGCGCTTTGGCAAGTTCATTAAGTCTTCTGTCGCCGGTCACTAAACTTGCATCCAATGCCCTGGCAAGCAATAATGCTGCCAGATCGATGGCGGATAATTGGCGATGGACTTGCCTTAACCGGACTAATTCGAGCACATATTCAGGTTCAAGACCATGGGTTTGCAATCCCAGATCTTGAAGCGTTGCCCACCCGGGATGTAAAAACTCTCCGACCGCAAAATCAGTGGTGAAGAATTTGTATGGAAGACGGAAAACATCGGCTAATATCTTGCCGTTCTCGAGGTCGATCCAAATATTCGTATCAGTTACCAGAACGGATGGCAAGGTCATTTTGCTGCAGTGCCTCCATCTCCCACGCTAGTTGCAATGGCTTGCCTAACAACTCCTGTGCCCTGGACCGTGAGATCAAATCCTCAGCCAAAGCGCGATAAATTAACCGTTCCATCCGCATGGGCGTTTCAGATGGATAAGGTTTTCCTGGTTCCTGGCGATGCCAATCATTGACACGAAATTGCTGGAATAAGCGCGCAGCGGTGTTTTCAGTAATAATGGAAAGATCCTTGGCGCGGTAAATCCAGGCTTGCATACTTAAGCCGTATTTATGCTTAAGCATGTGCAACTCGTTGATATTAAGATCCGTCCGGTTGGCACCGAGTTCAAAGCGAGCCGTCGCAGCCGGCACGAGGAAAGCGCCAACAAACCGATTGGCCGCTTGTTCTGGCTTGAGATCGCCCTGAACATCCAGGACCAGGTGACCCAATTCATGTCCTAAATTGAATCGCTGTCGGTCTCCTGATAATTCACCTTTAGTTACGATTACCGGATCGCCATCGGCCTTGAACGTGCAGGCGTCAAAATGCTCGAAACCAGAGATGATCCCCACCTTGATTCCCCGGTCCTCCAGCAACTGGACCAGATTTTCAATTGCATCATAGCCCAGGCTCCAGCGGTCACGTAATTCAAGAGCTGCGGTTTCAATCTCATCCAGTGAGGTCACTTTGCGCAGGGGGAGATTTGCTGCATGTTGTTCTTCCGGGAAAAGACTCTCAACCTCGAGATAACGCTCCACCCAATCCTGGATGCGCATCTGGATGGCTTCCTGCTCTTTGACACCCAGCACAGCGTGTTTTCGGTAGGCCTGAAGTTGAACGGAGACCGTACTCGGGCGAAAGAAGAAATCCACCTTGACCTGCAAAGCCTGAGACAGCCGCAACAAAACGCCTGAACTGGGCACATCCTGGTCTCGTTCATATTTTGAGATCGCCATGGCGCTGACCCCAATTTCATCCGCCAGTTTTCGCAAAGAAAAATTGCCCGCTTTCCGAGCCTGTTTGATACGCCCTCCGATGGTCATGGTCATCTCCTTTTCTCTTTCAGTTTACATAATATCACAAATTATATAGATTGTAAACTGATTTCTATTCAAAAATGGATTGGGGATGAAACTGCCCTTCTATTTGATTTTGCTTTTCCTTCCCTGATGCTATAATCATTGGAGCAACTGTGATAATCTCAATTTTAATCGCGAGGTGAGCAATGGCCGACACGGATGAGTTCTGGACGGCAGAAGAAGTCTCAAATTACTTACGCATTCCGCAATCGACCATTTACAAGCTCGCCCAGGACAAAGTGTTACCCGGTTTCAAGGTGGGAAAGCACTGGCGGTTTCGGAGAGAAACAGTGTTGGAATGGATCAAGAAAAGAGAAGCCCAAGGAGAATCACAGGGGGATAAATGATCTATTCAAATGAGAGACAAACAAGAAAACACCTGATTGACCAAGCATTATGTGCTTCTGGTTGGGCACCAGTAATCCCCTTCCAAAACCCGGTACAGGTTAATTGCGCTGCGGTTGAAGAGTACCCTACAACCAACGGTCCGGCTGACTATGTCCTTTTTTCAAGTGGACGGCCGATTGCGATTGTCGAAGCGAAAAAACTAGCAGTTGGGCCACAGAATGTCCTGCAGCAGGCTCAACGTTATGCTCTAGGTATACAAAACACGCCATTTTCGTATAACGGCTTTCACATACCCTTTATCTATTCCACCAATGGGGGAGTAATCTGGTTTCAGGATTTGCGCCGGCCTAAAAGTCGTTCGCGTAGGCTGACGGCTTTTCATACACCTGCTGCTCTGGAAGAAATGCTCACACGTGAATTAAGTTCAGCTGAGAGTTACCTTCGAGACATGCCAGTAGATCATCCCTGGTTACGCCCCTATCAGAAAGATGCGATTGTAGCTATCGAGCAGGCTATTCTTTCAGGAAAACGGGCTATGCTTGTTGCCATGGCGACTGGTACCGGAAAAACTTTGACCACTATTGATTTAATTTACCGGCTAATGAAATCCGGTACAGCTCGACGCATTTTATTTCTAGTGGACCGCCGTGCTCTGGCAGCCCAGGCGGTAACGGCTTTTGCAAATTTTGAGGCCGAACCTGGTTTAAAATTTGACCGCATCTACGAAGTCTATTCTCAGCGATTTCGCCCGGAAGACTTGGAGGACGAGAAATTCGATCCAAAGGTGCTGCCGACTTCGTATCTGACAAATCCAGACCTGTCGCACGCCTTTGTTTATGTCAGCACTATTCAACGCATGCGTATCAATTTGTTTGGCGCTCCAGACGATACTCCCTGGGTAGAGGATGTTGAAGCAGAATTGGATGCGTCTATCCTAGATATTCCCATTCATGCTTTTGACCTCATTATTGCAGATGAGTGCCACCGAGGATATACCACCAGCGAAGAGAGCAAGTGGCGCGAAGTGCTGGATCATTTTGACGGGATTAAAGTCGGACTAACGGCGACCCCCGCAGCCCATACAACCGCTTACTTCAAAGACATTGTGTACCGCTATGAGTACGAACGAGCCGTACGCGAAGGCTACCTGGTGGATTACGATCCGATTGTTGTACGCTCGGAAGTCTCTCTCAACGGGGCATTCTTACGACCGGGAGAAGAAGTCGGGCTGCAGGATTCCGCTACAGGTCAACTTCACTTTGAGTTCCTGGAAGATCAACGCGAACTACTTGCTCCGGAGATCGACCAGCAATGGGCTGCGCCTGACCGCGACCGGCGCATCGTACAAGAAGTAGCAAATTACTTGCTTGAGCAGGAAACGGAGCTTCACCACTTCCCTAAAACGCTGTTTTTTGCCCATAATGATCTGCCACATGTATCTCATGCCGACCGCCTGGTCAATTTGCTGCGTGATGAGTTCGGCCGCGGAGACGCATTTGTTAAGAAGATCACTGGCAATCCAAATGTGGATCGACCATTACAACGGATCCGTGAGTTTCGCAACCGCCCCGAACCCGGCATTGTAGTTACTGTGGATATGCTTTCCACTGGCGTGGATATTCCAGCGTTGGAGAATATCGTGTTGCTGCGCCCGGTCAAATCGCGCATCCTTTTTGAACAGATTATGGGACGCGGTACTCGATTGTGCCCGGAGATCAATAAAACAAAGTTCACCGTTTTTGATTGTGTGGGAGCGCTGGATTATTTCGCAAAAGCTACGGCCTTTACCGCTGAGCCACCCACTAAGCCCAGCCGTACCCTGGCGCAGGTTATTGATGACATTTATGGCAACCGCGATCGGGAATACAACACCCGAATACTGGTGAAACGTTTGCAGCGAATCGCCAAATCCGTTTCTGCGGATGGTCGCAAGGAGTGCGCTCAGTGGATCCCCAATGGCGATATCTCAGCTTTTGCCGCAGGGTTGCCTGCTGAACTTGAATCGCGCTGGGCGGAGACCACGGCAACGCTGCGCAACCCGGAATTCCAGCATTGGTTGGAGCATTACCCGCGTGCGAGATCTTACTTCATCATCGCTGAGAGCGTCACCGACCAGGTCGAATCGGGTTACCTGATCCGTACTCGCGACGGAAAAGCCGTACGTCCGGAAGATTATTTGCGCGCTTTTGAAACCTTTGTACGTGAAAATCCCGAGCATGTGGAGGCAATTGCCATCCTGCTCGATCGACCCGATGGTTGGAGCACACGCGCCCTTGGTGAGCTGCGCCATAAGTTGGAAAGCCGGCCGGAAGGCTTTACCGAGCAAAAGCTGCGCCAAGCGTATAATTTTGCTCTGGCTGACATCATCTCGCTGGTCAAACATGCTGGGGAAGGTGATCCGCTGGTTTCAGCAGAAGAACGAGTGGATCGAGCATTGGAACGGATTACAGCGAACAAGGTATTAACGATGGAACAGGAAAAATGGCTGGATCTGATCCGCGCTCATTTGATTGAAAACCTGGCGATTGACCGGGAGGACTTCAACCTGTTGACTTTTACCCGGGCCGGAGCAAACTGGGCGCGTGTCAACCGTGATTTTGGCGGCCGGTTGGAAGATTGGCTGGCAGAAATTAATCGAGCAATAGCAGAATAGTCAAATAACAATAAGGCAAATCTCTATGAATACAATTTATTTACCTAACGGCATATGGCAATATGATTCAAACACAAAGCTTGGTCCTCGAGGAGGCTTTGGGGTTGTTTTCGCTGGTTACTCAGAAAAACTGGGCGAGGTAGCTGTCAAAGAAATCACTCAGGAAGCACAGCGTGAGATCCGCATAGCCGATGAACTATTAAATAGGGATTACCAATATGTAATTCCAATATATGATGCTGGCCAGGATACAGAATCTGGAAAGAATTATCTTGTTATGGCAAAGGCACAAAAAAGTCTTCAAGATGAAATCAAGATAATGCCAAAATTCGAAGATCATGAAGCGGTTTCTATTTTGTTGCAAATTGTCAATGGACTGTTGGAAGTCCCAAGTCTTGTTCATCGCGATTTAAAACCAGGGAATGTTCTTTTCCATTCTGGTGTTTGGAAAATTGCAGATTTCGGTATCGCAAAGTTTATCGAAGAATCTACCTCTCTTCAGACGTTACGTGAATGCCTTACACCTTCTTATGCGGCACCCGAACAGTGGAATTTAGAGCATCCAACCAACGCCGTCGATATTTATGCCTTGGGATGTATTGCATTTACTCTCCTGATTGGAACACCACCGTTCTTAGGAACACCAGAGGAATTGAAAGAGCAACATCTTTATCAACAGCCACCTATTTCCAAAATAACCAATTCTCGCCTTCAAACACTGGTGGGAATGATGTTACGAAAAAATCCAATAACTAGGCCTTCTTTGGGAAGGGTCAAAAATCAATTAGAGCAGTTAATTGTTTCGGGAGATCACAACCCATCAAGTGGTTTGCAGGCTCTATCTTTAGCCGCCGCAAAAATCGCTGAGAATTCGAGTAAGGAAGAGGCACGTGAACTCTCGGCGAAAAGTGTAGAAGAGCGAAGAAAAACGATCGCACGTGAAGCGCAAGAAATATTATTGCAGATCGTGGATACCCTCTTTCAACGTATTCAAGATCACGCACCTAACGCAATTGTTTCAACATCTGCCAAAACCTTTGGGAGTTATGCTCCTTTCCCTAACCGCTCAATTGTTTTGGGTGATGCAGAACTATCTTTCGATTTTGTTCGATTTTCCACCATCCCTACAGATGGATTTCAGAGGAGTGGATGGGATGTACTAACGGGTGTCATTGCCAGGGTATCGCAAAAAACGAGAGAACCCTATATTTGGAGCGCCAATTTATGGTATACGAACCTTGGAAAGGGACAAGAATACCGCTGGTGGGAAGTCAGCTATATGACCAGTCCGCTCATGCGTTCGCATCCGGTGTATGAACCGTACGCCGAAGAGAATATTTCTAATGCTGACCTTGCAGCATCTCCTGTCATGGCTCAAGTTCAGTTTGGATCGAAACCTAAGCTGATTGACGATGAATATACTGAGGCTTTTTGTGACCGCTGGGCTGAATTATTGGCCAAAGCGGTAAATGGTCAACTAAGATTCCCTTCTCACCTGCCAATAGATTAGGAATAATTCATGGACGTCGTACAAAAAATCTGGGGCTTTTGCAACGTACTCAAACACGATGGAATCAATTATGGGGATTACATCGAGCAGCTCACTTACTTATTATTCCTCAAGCTGGCAGAAGAGAAGGGATTAAGCCTGCCCGCCGGCTATGACTGGCCATCTCTGCGCGAAAAATCCGGTACGGATTTGACTGACAATTACCAGGCCACGTTGCGCGAGCTGGGTAAACAGTCCGGCTTGTTAGGCGACATCTTCGCCGGTTCGCTCTCACGCTTCCGCGAGCCGGTGAACTTGAAACGCCTAATCGGACTGATTGATGAAATCGCCTGGTCAGAGCTGGACGTTGACCTGAAAGGCACTATCTATGAAGGTCTGCTGCAGAAGTTCGCCGCCGAGCAAAAAGGCGCCGGACAGTATTTCACACCGCGCCCGCTGATCCGTTCCATTTGCCGGGTGATGCAACCTGATTTACATGAAGCGCCGGATTATGCTGTGCACGATCCGGCTTGCGGCACGGGCGGTTTCCTGATCGGTGCGGCGGAGTGGGTGTTCCGCAAGTACGGCGCGCAGCTCGACCGCGATGTGCAAAAGCGCATGCGCCGCGGCACCTATTCTGGATGTGAGTTGGTGCTGGAAACGCGCCGGCTAGGCTTGATGAACCTCTTCCTGCACGAGATCGAGGGCGACCTGCACTATGGTGATTCGATCGCTGAGCCGCCGCGCGGGCAGCAATACCATATTATCCTCACCAATCCGCCCTTTGGCGTGAAAGGTGCGGGTGAAGTGCCCAACCGTGATGATTTCACCGTGTCAACATCGAATAAACAGCTCAATTTCATCCAGCACGTCATCCAGGTGCTTAAGCCCGGCGGACGCGCCGCCATGGTGCTGCCAGACAACGTGCTCTTTGAAGATAACGCCGGCCGCGAGATGCGTCAGTTGCTGATGAAAGACTGCCAGCTGCACACTATTTTGCGCCTGCCGGTGGGAACCTTCACCCCTTACTCCACTGGCGTGAAAGCCAATGTGCTCTTCTTCCGCAAAGGCGTGCCGACCAGCGAGGTGTGGGTGTACGACCACCGCATCAACATCTCCAAGGTGACCAAAGGCTCCCCGTTAACGGAGGAACAGTTTGAGGATTTCGTATCCGTCTATGGCCCGCTGCCTACCCCCCGACCCAACGACCGCACAGAAAGCGAACGTTTCCGCCGCTTCACCCGCGAGGAGATCGCCGCGCGCAATGACAACCTGGATATCACCTGGTTGAAGGATGAGAGCAACGGAACCAATGGAGCCGGGATGGAGCCGGAGGAAATCCTGACCGAGATCTTCACCCAGTTACAGACAGCCACGGATGCACTCAATGATCTGGCTGTCTTGCTGTCGAATAACAGCGTTACAGATACTTCAGATGTAAAGGAGTAAATGTGACTAATCAACAAATTAAACCTCTGATTCCAGCATGTCTTTCAAATGGTTGGGGGTATTTTGAACTTGGCGCTTTATGTGACATTGAACGGGGAATAACATTTCCAGCATCGGAAAAAACCTCAAAAAATTCAGAAAATTCCATAGCATGTTTACGAACAGCGAATGTTCAAAAAGAAGTTGATTGGGATGATCTAATTTACGTTCCCTTATATTATGTAAAGAAAGAGGAAAAGTTATTACGACCAGGTGACATTCTTATTTCAATGGCAAATAGTCTAGAGCTGGTAGGCAAGGTCGCGTTTGTACACACACTTAGAGAACAATCTACATTCGGGGGGTTCATTTCAGCAATAAGAGCAAATGCGAAAATAATTCCGAGCTATCTCTTCTATTTCCTAAAACAGGCCTTTGTTCAAGAAGAGATTCGAAGTTCAGCAAGTAGATCTGTGAATATTGCAAATTTATCATTAAGCAAGATTTCTCAAATCAAAATTCTAGTTCCGCCTCTTGACGAACAACGCCGCATCGTCGCCAATCTCGAATCCATTCTCACCCAAACCCGCATAGCTCGCGCTTCACTGGTAGGCGTCTCTGAGTTTTTGAAAGCTTTCCGCCAGTCGGTGCTGGCGGCTGCCTTCCGCGGTGAACTGAGCGAACGCGATCCCTACGACGAACCGGCCAGTGTGCTGCTGGAGCGCATCCGAGCCGAGCGCCGGCGCAGGTGGGAAGAGAGTCTGCGAGCGAAGGGAAAAGACCCGGGCAGGGCTGATTATGAGGAGCCGCTCGCGCCAGACACATCCAAACTGCCAGACCTGCCTGAGGGTTGGGTGTGGACGACGCTTCAAATGATTGCTGATGTCCGTTCCGGAGTCACCAAAGGTCGTGACTTGAGCAAATTCAAGACGATTGAAGTCCCATATTTACGCGTTGCCAATGTGCAGGCTGGTTACTTGGACTTACGAGAAGTAAAGCGGATCTCGATCAAAGAGGATGAAGTAGACGGTTATCGGCTTCAAGTAAACGATGTGCTGTATACCGAGGGCGGAGATCGTGACAAACTCGGACGTGGAACCGTGTGGAAGGGTGAGGTCGATCCATGTATTCACCAAAATCACATCTTCTGCGCCAGACTTTATTTGCCTGAAGTCAACCCGGAATGGGTCAGCATGACCGGGCAGCTTGAATACGCGAGAAATTATGTTGACTCGGTCGCTAGCCAGTCGGTAAACCTGGCTTCGATCAATTCAACGAATTTGAAGGCCATGCCAGTGCCGCTACCGCCAAAAGAAGAGCAGTTGCGTATTATGGAAAAGGTCACAGCTCTTATGCATAGGGTCCAGGTTGCTGAGCAAGCTTTTGTTACCGCCTCAAATCAAACCAGTAATTTGGAACAACAAATCCTGGCAAAGGCGTTTCAGGGGGAACTTTAGTCGCGAATTTACCACTACGGACAAGGGGATTTATGATTCAGCCATCTCATCTTTCACAATGGATTTTTGAAAAAGAAGATTTATGGCAGTTAGATCTTCTAAATCCCAGTAGGTTAAATACCTTTATTAAGGATCGCAAAGTAGATTTCTGGGAAGATCAAATTGTCCAGCTCTGGAGGTTGGGTTGGGTAAGGGCAGAAATTGTTAAGGGAGTAGTTGATCCGGCAATTGAGGGAATTGAAATTCTTGAGAAGCGTGAAGGAGAAACTCTTTATGCTGATATCCGCGATTTAGGAACGGTGCAGGTTCGTGTCGAAGAGCCGGTTCGAGAGTTAATTGAGAAAGTTCCCGGCATTGTTCCCTATTTTCATCCATTCAAATATTTTGCCTTCTGGCACATCAAACAAATCATGCAATTGAGAATCCATCCCTATCAGATGATGAATCCAAACAGGTATCATGAGATGCTCGATCGTGATATCGAATTCTTTTATCGATGGGCTAAAAGCGAAAACGCAAAGGCACTAATAAACCGCTGGGATGAGATCACGCAGTTGGCGGTTGCAACAGAGCCCTGCACGTATCCTCAAATCATTGGCTCGATAAGGTATCCCCCTCAGATCACGGTGGAAGATCAGAGAGCAAATATCGAAGAATATCAAACACAACTCAAGGATCACTATTTACAAATTGGGATCGAGCCAATCAAGGAGATTATCAGGGACCTCTGTATTTCGGCTGAAATGATTGAGCCCAATAAGAGCATTCATTCTCTCCTGCGATTCATGAATGGTGGTCAGCGTATTAAAGTCAAAGGAAATCTTGGCGGGGCGATTCTGTTGAAATTAATGGCTGAAATCATTCGCCGCATGGCAGAATCGTCTTTCGGCGTTCAACTACCAGAAGAAGATGAGATGGGATTTGGTATGTGGGTGGAAGGCGCCAGGGAAAAAATTTATGGTTCAAATCGGATTTTTGACAATGGCTTATTAGCAAAACGACAATTCATTCGACAAATGGGGCTTGACGCTGAAGTTCGCATCCGCATATATGTTGAGGGGCCAACCGAATATGCTGCCTTCAGTTATATTCTCAGGCCTTGGCCGCAAATCGAAGTGTTCGACCTATCAGGTCAATTCATTCAGGGAAAAAGAAAAGGCTTGGCTTTTCGTGAGAACCTTATCTTGGATGACCGTTCTGGAGTCTTTTGCGTAATCATCCTTGATGGAGACCGTGAAGACAATATTAGGATAGTGAAGAAAGCAGCCGAAGAGGATTTATTCTGTGGCCAATTCTACATTTCACAACCGGATTTTGAATTTTATAATTTTTCGAAGAACGAGCTAGTAGAAATTTTCTGGGATTTGGTTGATGAGGTTCAAAAGACCGAGCAACATTATCTGTCATTGTGCGAAGTGATAAAAATAGCTAACAATGCTGATGATTTGATTAAAGCGGTAAGAAAAGCTGTCCCTCCCCTTTCACAATTCGCGAAAGGTAGTGAATGGGGTGAAAAACTTGCCGAATTTGCTGCCAGAAAACCAGGATTGGAGAACAGTGAAGCCTTAAGACCATTAATTGATGCTTGCCAAACAGCTATTCGATCGATTGATATTGACTATCTTTACAATAGGAAAAATTTTCGGGTTGATCCTAACACAGGTAAACTTGTTCGCCGATAGTTTGGGATTAGCAAAACATTGAGTTAAGCAATGAGAAATTTATGCGAAGATTTTTAGCCATGGGAATGAGGAAAAGGAAGTGAATAAATTAACCCAACTACACCGTCTCATCATTTGGTTATTGTATATTTTTGCCTTACTTGGCTTATCCTGGTATTTGTATAATTCTCCGATACCTCCAACTTCAGAGCAGGGTTTATGGTTCTACTCCTGTTTGGCCTCAATTGTTCTAGGCGAATTGATTACTAGCCCATATTTCACGTCCCCCGCTGATGTAATATCAAATACAATTGCTGCAATAATTACTATATTAACAGTAAACCCTTGGACATTAAAATTGCCGGATTATAGCAAGATTCTTTGGCTTATCGTCATTGGATTTAATAGCCTAATACTTTTTGTTTCAATAATCCAGATTGTATTTAAGAATTCAAACCGAGAATTTTTACGTCGGATTTCTCGAGCTTTTTTTGTTATTACCACCAACCTTGGGAATCATAGAATTGTCTTTTCCACAGTTATTCTATTTGCACTTTTTACTTTCCACAAGGGGTCGACCAAAGAATTATTAACCATAAGCTTGGCTTGGGTATTATTAATTGCAGTCCATCCTATTGAAAATATCTGGGGAATTGTTATCAAAATTCGAGAACTATTTATTAAATCGACTCCTGAAGTAATTGGAGAAATTGCCGGCCATGAATTTCCTGATATTGTTCTTGTAAAACACCTCCCCGAAAAGATCATTACTTATGGAGATCCAATCATAGTCCAAGGAGATAATGGCCAGGTCTCGTTGGGTTGTGCTCTCGACCAGATTGGTTTTACAGGTGAGCTTTGGCATCGTGTTTTACGATTGCCACCCAATTGCCAACCAGCACAGGACCATTTGAGAAAAATGGTAGACCATTATCCGACAGGCGTATTCCATTATCAGGGTAACTCAATCATAGATCAATCAATTCAAGAACAAATAGATCGAGTTAAGAGCCAATTAATTGGTATTGTTGCACCAGATTCAGATGTCATGAAACTCAAAATAGAAATCGTAAGGTCCGACCTTGATTTATTTGAAGGCCGACTGGTTGAAGTTTTAATTGGCAATGAAACTGTCTTATATCAAATTGTAAATGGACTGACCCGTGAAGAAATTGTTGAACAACGTAATAGCCGAGGATATGTGCGAGCAGAAGCCAGAAAACTGGGCAAATGGGCAGATGACAATTTCCAATCAGTAAAATGGGTTCCAGAGCCGAATACACCTGTTTTCTTAGTAAATATTGATGAACCACCATTTGAAATGTCATCAGTCGGGTTTATTCCAAACACCAATTATCATATTTCGGTAGATTTGAGTTCTTTGGTCACCCATAACACAGCTATTCTTGGAATTCTAGGAGTTGGTAAATCCTGTCTTGCTTTTGAATTAATTGAGCGATTAATTGTTCAACGGATTAAGGTCATTTGTCTTGATTTAACAAACCAATACGCACTAGAACTTGAGCCATATTTCAATCAACAAGTTCAAAATAGTGAAATTGCAACATTACAAGCCATAGGCTCTCAGGGAAGAAATCAGGTTCGACAGAATGTTGAAGAAGGTGGAAGCGTCGTTGAGTTCCGAAGGGAATTAGAAAATCAATTGAACCGCTTTCTTACAGATAATGATCAATCTGATTTATTAAGGATTTACAACCCTGCAAGTTTCGAAGTATGGCGACAAGACAGTAAACAATATCAGAACACAGCTTCAATGGCCACATTAACTCCTTGCGAGATAACCAGGATTATTTCTGAAATTACTTTAGAAATTCTTCAAGGAATTGGTATGTCCGACCAAGCAAGATGTTGCTTAGTTTTTGAAGAATCTCACTCTCTTGTTCCCGAATGGAATTCCGCTGCCAATGATGGGGATAAAACTGCAACAAATGGGACAGCCAAAGCAATACTTCAAGGCAGAAAATATGGCTTAGGGTGTGTAATTATTACCCAACGTACTGCTAATGTCACGAAAAGTATATTAAACCAATGTAATACTGTCTTCGCTCTTAGAACTTTTGATTCAACAGGCGTTGAATTTCTAAAAAACTTTGTCGGTGATGATTATGCAGGTATATTAAGTAGTCTAGAAGATAGACATGCCGTAATATTTGGCAAAGCTTCTTCTTGTAAGACCCCGGTAATGGTTAGATTGAATGAAAGAGATGAATTTCTAGAGCATTTTAGGCCGGCTATAAGTTTACATGACGAACAAATTCTACCTGGTGATCCAATCGTTGATGATATTCCTTTCTAGTATTCTTGAAGAAAATAGGCGAGGTGATCAGTTGTGAAATGGTTAAGTAGTAAACAACTGGACGAGAAGAAGCTAAAAAGAATGCTTCAAATGGCTGATGAACAAGATTGGCTTGAGTATAAAAGAGAACTCAAGTTGTTTTCTGAAGGTAAAGTTGTAGAAAAAGCTCGTGATGAATTCATCAAAGATATTCTTGCCTTGGCTAACGGGAACAGTCATACCATCCGTAAAACTAAATACATAATTATTGGCGCCGACAACAAACAATTCGATGAGAATGGAGAGCGTGTTCGATACTGTGTAAATTACCAGGCTCCGACGCAAAGCGATATAGCAAAATGGTTGAGCAAAGCATGTTCTCCAGCGGTAGTTGGCCTGGAATGTGAAATGGTAACATACAAGGGCGATTCCTTGTTTGTAATTACAATTCCGCCCACCTTTGATCTGCACGAGACAACTCGTGAGCTAAATACGCCTAACGGGATATACCGAGAACACACGGTTCTGATGCGCCATGATGAGCATGTATTTCCAGCCAGTGTAAGAGATGGAATTACGATTCAGCAGTTAAAGCATTTATATCGCCAGGAGATCACAAATCCTCCATCGATTTGGACCGGCGCGATTGTCGGAGGAATCATTGGTTTTATTAGCAGCCAGGCAACAATTCGAGCCATTGAATCTCGAGCACAAGAAAACTTAGTATTAGTGATCCTTACTGTGATCAGCGTATTATTTGGCGCATCTATTGGGATGATCGCTAAATGGCTGAATGAAACACGTTATGATTGGCGTTACATGACTTGGAAGCAAAGGACCTTTTTATTATTCTTTATCGTGGTATTTATTGTTATTTATGTGACGGTTATCAAATGATGGTGTATGGCTGGCATGGTTTCCTTAATAAGGTGAATGCATCAATTTATTTGAAGATGCCGAATTCTTAAGCATTCACTCCGTTCCCCCTTAAGACTCTACGGGAACTACCTGCCAAGAACACCCTGCCAGGGCGTTCCCGTACTAATTCCAGGTAGAGAAATATAATTAGAGGATGGTTACCGACAACACACTCGAAATCAATCTTGGTATCTCGATTGTAAGTCTGTGGATATAATTAAATGATTGAACTGAAGCTCCAATAATTAATAATCTCTGTTTGTATAATAATACTTCCTATGCCTACCAATAGATCTCATAGCCAATACTCACGGACAGGGGCCAGACGGGCTGGTGATGCCTATCAAGATATCGTCGCTTTAGAGCTAATAATCGATTGGATAGAGCATAATGACCGATATCAATGGATAAAACTAGAAGCTGATGAGATGGGTTTCCTCGATGATGTCATTGCGCTTAGGCAGGACGGCAGAATCCAAGTTTTACAGGTGAAATATTCAACCAATCCTGATATGCAAAATGACCCTTGGACCTGGGAAAAACTCCTTGAGCGATCAAAAACAAAAAACGGAAACCAGAATTTATCTCTGTTGCAAAAATGGGCATCATCTTTAAGAGAAATAAAAAACCAATGGTCAATCTTTGAAGCAAGTGTTTATAGTAACCGGAAGGCCGCAACCGAGCTCGAAGTAGCTCTTGAAAATGGATACATAATTTTTGATCAAGTTCATGCACCTGATGTTCAGGAAGAAGTTGTAAAACAATTGGGGGGAGAGGATGCCTCAAAAGAGTTTTTCAAAAATTTCAAGTTTCGTTTAAATCAACCTGGTTTATCTGAAATTGAAGAAGGACTTCGAAGAAGATTCGGCGGGTTAGGCGGGACAGAAACTGGTTGGCTAAATCTAAAAAATGAACTTCGCGAATGGGTGATTAATCGTAATGAACCGCCACCGGGGGGACTAATTACTTTATCTGAAATAAAAAAAGCTTCTCTCTGGTATACCCTACAATCTCTCCCCCAACGGTTTGAAATACCTTATGACTATGTCCTTCCATCGGAGGAATTTCACCAAGATTTACTTACCACCTTGGAAAAACACACCAAGAAATGCTTGGTAATTACAGCTAGCCCTGGTGTAGGGAAAAGCACTTATGTAAGTTATCTTTATAACCATCTTTGTGAAGTAGGTATTCCAGTAATTCGTCATCATTATTATTTGTCCATGGAGGATCGTAACCGGGTATATCGCCTGGATCATGTGCGCGCCGCCGAATCTTTGATGCATGATTTGGAATTAAATTATGCCGAATCGCTTCAAGGAATAGATTCCAGAAACCCAAACCATAAAGATCTTTCTAACTGGTTAGAAAGATCTGGTAGTTATTATGAAGACCGGGGTAAATGTCTTATTGTTATTGTAGATGGATTAGATCACGTCTGGCGAGAACAAAAATCCATAAAAGAATTAGAGGATTTTCTAAATATCCTTCTTCCTCCCGTGAAGGGCGTTATTGTTTTACTCGCCACTCAACCTGTAGAAGACAACAAATTGCCAAGAAGTTTATTACGGCTTGCCCCTAAAGTTGAGTGGCTGCATCTACCCCTTCTGGACAGGGCATCTGTGAAGATATGGCTCGGGAAACATGCCAAGGAGATCTCTAAACCTGGTGAAGAAGAAATACAAGATTGGATGATAGATAGGCTAACGGATGCTCTTTATAAAAAGAGCAAAGGCCATCCGCTCCATATTCGTTATTCATTGAAATCCCTGATCGAACGGAACAAACAGGTCACTGAAGACAATATTCTGGAACTTCCTGAATGTGCTCATGAAGACATCACAAAGTATTATGAAGAATTATGGGTTTCATTAGATGAAGAACCACGTGAAATTCTACATCTGATTTCAGCATGCCCTTTTCCCTGGCCAAGGGAAGGAATATTCGATGCTGTAGATCCCTCTGCCCAAAACAGGAGCCGAGTAAGAAAAAGTTTATGTGAGGTTGAGCACCTATTAATTTATAGTGATATGGGATTACGTCCATTTCACAGTAGTCTTTATGCTTTCATTGAAAACACAACTGACCATAATGATTACATAAACATCGAGAAGAAAAGAGCTATAAACTGGCTCAAGACTAATGCGCCTTTGTACTGGCGATGGGCAAATGAATGGATTTTGGAAGCAGAATTAGGGAATCAATCGCCCTTAGTAGAGGGACCTAATAGAAACTGGGCGATTGATGCTGTTTCCAAGCGCTATGCCAGCGAAGATATACAATTAATAATCTCGAAAAGCAAACAAATAGCTTTAGCGTTGGAAGATTTGCCGAGAGCGGTTGAGCTCGGATTGCTGCAGGAATATTGCAATACTTTATACGATTTTGAGGAATATGTCCTTGAGATTCTAATAGCCCCCCAATTACTTCTAGAAGAGGATAATTATCTAAGGGCCAGATTACGAAGCAATTTAGAACAGCTAGACGGAAAAATATTAGCCAGTCTCGCAACCAATGAGTACAGGTATTCAAATGATCCGGAAATAAATCGGATTTTTAAGGCACTTATCCAAAAGCACCGTCATCCCCAGGAAAATGGACGGCACATGACATGGCAAGAAGATATCCGGCCGATATTAGAAACAGCGGCATTGTTAGATTACTCACAATCCGAAAAGACAATACAGTGGGCTATTCGTAATCGAGATAGTGGCTACACAGTAGAGATGCTTTATTTCTATATATCTCGTTTAAGAGCCCTAAAGAAGATTGAGCATTTACGCTACGTATTAAACACTTGGGGAAAATGTCTTGAGCAAGGAGATGAGAATTCTTTATCAAACCGCGAGTGCGATGTCATCATCCAGGAATCGGTCATATTAGCCATTGAAGAGGGACTCGACATCGATCAAGAGCTTAATAATACAAAATCAGAAAATCCGATATTGGTCATTTACTCAAAACTGCGAAACACGAATTCTCTAAACGTGACCAATTTCAAGATGCCATCAATAGACCAGCTTATGGTTAAACAATACGATTATTCTTTGTGGGACTCAAAGATAAGGGACTTCTACCGATATTTTTTTCTTTGTTTATTGGCGAATTGTCTGTCAGGAAGAACACATGAGAATTCCAGGTGGCTCAAAGATGTTGGACATTCAACATGGAACCATCAATTTTTACATCGGCTCGATAAGCTTGCAAAAGATGCTTCTGCTTGTCTTTTAGCCAAGATACCGATTACACCAGGTTGGGTATATGACAAACTAAATGATTTTCCTAGAATAAGATGGCCAGAAAACCAAGACGAGAAAGAATATAGCGAAGGATCTGTCGCTTCCATTCAGATGATCTCGTTTGACCTCTATATTTTTTCTTTATCGATTGACAAAAAGCTTAAGATCGACTCAAGTGACGTAAAAATAATATTTAAGTCAAGTTATTGTTACCCCATAAAATGGATCGAAACCTATTTGGATCATGCGCGAAATTGGCTTAACATTGATGCAGTTCAATGGATAATTGATAATCAAATTCAACGTTTAGAATCGGAAATTGAGGAGTTTCCAACAAAAGCCGAGGAATATGGATTCCTGGCACACCTTGCAGCAACGCATGAGTTACGAGAAAAAGCTCGAGATTTTATCCATAAAGCATCTGAATATCTCGTCGCCCATTATCACCATAAAGATATGTTAATTGGTGAAACAATGGATGTTATTCATCTTTGTTATCCATTGTATAAACCTGGCGAAACCCCGAATTCATATTCCTATCTTCTCCAATTAGCTCCAGCGATAGCGAAAATTGACCTGTTTACAGATAGTGATGAAACAGGGCATTACCCTAGATCGCTCGCCACAGTATTGGCGGACATAAATCCATCGAAACTTCCCAAATATTATCTATGGCTGAGTGAAATCGAGGAGCCATATGATGCCCTCCACGCCTTGAATGTTCTTGTTAGAACAATGGATCTTTCAGATCCGATCGCCAAAGCAATAGCCCAAACTGCTATTGATGAGGAAAGCCTCAGTATTCTTAACGAAAGAGCAGTTGAAGGTGATTATTTTGCCAAAGAAATAATCGATTGTATAAATAAAGTTATTGGGAAAATAGCTGGCGACCCGGGCCATGATCCTTATCAGTCAACCCAATCAAGAAGAAATCAAACTGAAAATATCCATAAGGATGAGGCGCTGCCTCCCTTTAGTGACTTTCCACCTGACCAGGCAATCGAATTCTTCACGATGATAAATAATAAAAGGATCATTTCCCGGGAAGAAAAAGTAAAAGAATGGATCAATTATTGGATTTCTAACGGCAAGAAAGTCGAAGTGTATAAGGGATTAGAAAAAGTCATTGAAAGTGGTTTTTATTTCCGGAATACTGATGAAGTATTTGATTTGTGTCTCTCTCTGTTCGGAAAAGATCAGGCATATCCTTGGTTAATTCAAGCTCAAAACAATGATAGCGGTTGGTATAGGTATTATACGAAAGAAGAGAATGCAAGAAAGCGTTGGGAGATAATCAAGGAATATTACCCAGAAAAATGGTTCGATTTTATTCAAAAAACATTTTCAACAGGCAGCCATACTTTCTATCGGCTTATTTCTTATTTGCTCTACTTTAATCAAGAAGAAATGGCGAAAGCAGTTCTCGATAGAATTGTCTCTTGCGTTTTGGAATATATCTCACCTGGCAATTTTCCAAATCCTGGATGGATAAATGATGAGCAGCAAAACAATTGATCAAAGTTTGCTTCATCCCATATTATTTTCACGGTTAACTTGGCCCTCGCTTTTAGTTCAGGAGAGAGCGGCAAATTCAATCGGTTCACTAATTCTTGATAAGGAAAATAGTTCTGGCATTAAAGAGTTGTTGTTGAAATGGATGTCGTCGCAATTGTTAGAAAGTGTGGCTGCGAAAGCAATTCTTGTGTTATTGCGATCCAAAATACTAAATCCAACTATCAGAACGCCCTCAATAAGTGAACTTCTTACGATCTATCCAAAGCGATCTTTACTTTCATGGTTGTTATTTTCTGCTTACGACTCAAGTTATGGCGAACCGATCGGTGCCTCATTAATTCATTCTGGATCTGTTCCAGACAATTATCCGAGTAATCCATTTTTTAGTAAATTTGTTACAGGCTTTCTCCCTCCCATATATGATTACTGGGCAAAACACATTGAAAAAAAAGAAGGGTTCTCATTCTATAAGCATTGGGAATATGAATGGATCATCCTTATCAATCAGTTAGGGATAACACCATCGATTATACCGATGGATCATTTTTGGGGTACAAAAACAAACGGTTTGAGATACTCTGCAATTGATACAGAAATGAGTGAGGTATATCGCTCTGCATTCTTGCGAGCGCTTGCTTATTTCTTAGAACAGGGATTTATCTCAGAAGATAATGCGCTTTTCTTAGCTGCCGAAACCTGTCCAATCGATTTAGAACTATGGAAAATTACTCCCGAAAAAAGACCCGACTGGTGGCCAATAGAAAGTATGGTTCAGCGGCAGACAGACTCGGCTATTGGAGCAATCTGGGATCAAGTTGAAAAAATGTGGTCAGCACAATCTGAGTTTTTGTCCACCTCGGATGGAGATAAATGGCTACTTAGCGAAGCTACTGGATTTATTCAACAAGGCGAAACTGTTTATGATCTCGAGATTTATGGAGCATTTCAAAAATGTCATGGGCCGTTAGTGCCTGATCTAAAAGAAATAATTAGCTACTTCAAAGGAGAGGTGAATAGAGACGGGTACAATGAAGTTCTTACGAAATGCCCTTCTTTAATAAGATTTGCGGGAACGATTGAGCCCGAAAATATAAATGAATTGGTAAGACGCTTTCATGATTGGACTCTGTTGCCTGTTTCTGGCCAGGCTCATACTATAACAACACCACGTTGGCAAGCCTGGCGAATGTATAGAAATATTTGGCTGCCGGCCCCTTGTCTCGGTGATTCTCAAGTTTCTTTTTCTGCTGAAAAGAACTCATTATTAATTCGCGATCACAACCGGATTATTGGCAAATGGAATGACTGGACAGATGGGCTGAGTGAGAAGTATTTTGATAAAGTCCCGCCAAGAACTGGCCAATATTTGCTAATGTCAAAAGACATCATTGAAGAATTTGCCCACCGAACCAATTCCACATTTTGTTGGTTATGCCGGCTCAATATATACTACAAAGAAAATTCATACGATGATTATAAACTGATGACAGATCATCGGTCGTTCGGACAGTCTATACTTATAAAACATAAAGCAAGATGATAGTTCGTTAAAATCTACTTCGTCTTGAAAATGCGTGTATCTGAGCTTATCCAGTCTCTGTCACCAGTGCATTTGGCATGACACTTGGAAATAACCTATTTAGGTTTGCCGACACTTGCACTGATACTTTATCTTTTTCCGAATCTACGTTAATCCCCGTCACCACCTTATTCACCCGTAACGGCTCAGGTACCCGTTGTTCAGGCTGGCAAAGAGCTGGGCCAATACCCAGGCCTTTGCTGGTGGTCTGCAGGTCTCCCGTTTCTGCAAACACTCGCTGGCTGATCTCGGCCGCGGCTGCTGCTTTGGCGATCTTCGCCCGGGCGTGGAAGTAGCGCCCTAGCTCAATGCTCAACGCCAGGATCGGGATTAGGACGAATCCAAATATGACTGTCCAGAAGGTCAGCGAGTAACCATGCCGATCTTTTATTAAGTTCATCACCATCTCTCCTTTTTCCATGAGAATATCGGAAGTTATTGCAGCCAGCCCGATAAATGGCAGGAATTGATTATCAAGAATTGGAATGATCTGGTTACCACAGACGAAACCGTTCTGCACCTGGGTGATTTTGCTTTGGGAAAGAAAAGCAATTTTGACCTCTTGGCTGGTATGTTAAATGGGCGATTGGTTTTAATCCAAGGTAACCATGACCGGATCAGCAAATCTTATTGTGAAACCCGTGGCGTAACATTGATAAAAAATTCTTTGAAGGTCGAGATATCCGATCACATGAAGCTGATTTTTTCACATCGCCCGATTGTTCCCCTTGAAGACGGTTGGATCAACCTTCATGGTCATATTCATAATGTCCTACCGCCGCCTGAAGGTTCCAATCGGGGACTGAACCATATCAATATGAGCGTTGAGGTCAGGGAGTATCGTCCCTGGCGATTGGGTGATATTCTCAAAACCATCAAAGACCATCCAACAGAGAACGATGTGTCACTCCGTTGACCCGTTCCCCCTTAAGACTCTAGGGGATCGAAGTGGATGGAACAAAGTGCACACCGTTCCCATGGATCAAGATGGTTTTTCTTTGCACAAAAAAATTAGCCGATTTATTTGTGCAAGAATTTACAGTCCCTCATCTGCTAGATTCTCCATTTGACCTATACATGGCGGTGCAATTTATGCCCGCTTAGAGTCAAGGTTTCGGGATAGAGGGGTCATTCTCGGCCAAATGGTATTTCCATACCTCTTTACGGTAAAAGGCGCTTCACCGCTCTTCCTGTTCAATCAACGTCTGCGGTAAGGTCTGCGTCAACGTCTGCGGCGTGTCAACAAGGCGTCTGCGGCACGTCAGCGAGGACGCAGACCCATATTTTTTGTCGAAAAATTTATTCAGTCTTTTCTAGACTGCGAAACCATCAACCAAACAATAGGATACGTCATCAGGATTTTTAGGTCATTTAACCTTCAGGTCAGTTAACCTAAATATCAGGGGGGATGCAATAATTCTCTATTGCTGGACGATCCTTCACTTTCACTGTATGATTAACTTGTAGTAAATCGCATCCTGTGAGCAGTCCGTGAAACTCGATCAATCCCGATTGGAATATTACATCACTCCCGAACAGGCCGCCAAACAGCTTGGGCTGGATTTGGATGCCATTTATCAGTTGGCAGATGAGGGAAAACTTCAGGCAGCCGTAATGACGGATGGAAGTATTGGCATCAGCCAAATCAGCGTCAATAATCTGCTGCCCAAGGAAGCCTTACCTGAGTATCAGCTCTACGCAAGCCTGAAAGGCGTTCCGATCAGCATTAATGAAGCCGGACGGAAATACAAGCTCAACACATCCACGCTCACGCGCTGGATGCAGAGAGGGCTGATCCACCAATTGGGCAAAGATGGCCGAAAGACACTGCTGGATGAAGCGGACGTGGCTTACTGCGCCAGAGTCTATCGCCAAAACAGTGGTCAGGGAAAATGGGCGTTTGATGATTCAGGGCGTCCATATAAAAAATAATCTTCCAAATAAATACTACAAGTTATTGATTAACATGGAGCAATGTGCTACAATAAATTCGGCCGAGGAGGTTGTTTTTTTTACTTCAATTTACTCCAAGTTTACTTGTATCTTGTAGAATAAAGGAGATTGCATGACAGAAACAATGAATTTTGGACTTGATCTGGGAATGGGAGCGCTCAAACTGCACGGAAATCAGCAGAGTATTCAATTGATCTCTCAGGTCGCAGTCAATAATGGGCCGCTGGTAGGGCGCATGCTGGGGTTGGGCAGTTCCCGCCTGCCGCTGCGAATCGCATTGCCATCGGGAAATACGTTCTTTGTTGATAGCGGCGCACACGATAGCGGACGACCAGTAGAAAACTTGAGCATGGATCGTTTTGCCGGTTCACCGGAAATGCTGGCGCTTTTCTATGGGGCATTCACCCGCTTGATCCAGCACTCCGATGTCATTTCGCAACCAGTCAGTATTACCTGCGGGTTGCCATTGGATACGCTTTCCGGAGAGGAAGCACGAACCACGGTGGAAAGCATTCAGCGTTGGATGAAAGCAGAACACACCTGGAAAGCCAATGACCAGGAATATCACCTGAATGTGACTGAGGTTCGGGTTACTTCTCAGCCGGCAGGGGCTTTGTTCGATTACGTTCTGGACGACGAAGGCAAGATCGTTCCCGAACGACGCAGTGCTTATACCCAGGAAGTTGGGATTGTCTCGATTGGTATGAATACCACCGAGTTACTGGTCGTGCGCGAAAAAGTTCCGGTTCAACGATTTACGGGTGCTTCAACCACTGGAGTACGCCGCCTGCTGGAGCTGGTCAACGGCCAGCAGCTTTACTCCCTGGGTGAATTGGACACGCTCCTGCGCGCCAATAAACTCGACATTTCGCAGGCACTACCAATCTGGGAGCGTGAGGTCACTGGAGAGATTGAAAAGCGATGGGGCAAAGCCTGGCAGCGTTTCACAGCCGTCATCCTGGTGGGCGGTGGGGCGATCCTACTCAAGAACTCATTGCCTTATTTCTTCAACGGTAAAGGCATCCTGGCGGATGATCCGGTTCAATCGATTGCGAGGGGTTTATGGAAACTATCGCTATTTCAGAACCACAATCGAAAAAACTAAGCATGGGTTCAAAGCGCGGTCGTCCAAAGCTGGATTGCAAGGTTTATCAGATTCGTTTTACGCTGAGTCTGCGAGAAGGGGAGGATGATGATCTGCTCTTCTTCTTTTCCGATATTCCCGAACGGAGGCGAGCTGCAGCCTTGAAAGCCGCTTTACGAGCGGGGGGTGTTTCACTTAAAGCCGGATCCGTCCCAATCACGGATGATCTTGATCTGACCATTCAGGGTCTGGTTTTTGGCTAATCAATTTTCTGGAGGAAGATATGTTTCTGCTGAAGGGATTTCATTTGGTCTTCAAGATTTTCAAAAACACTTTGCTTCTGTTGGTGATCGCAACCATCCTGTTTATCGCTTATCGGGGCAATCAGCCGATGAGCGTTCCCCAGGCACTACAAGGTATAACCTATTTCGAATTCATGGCAGATCGGATCGATGCTGCGAAAACGGTCAAACCGTCTCAATGCGGATGGGGAATGATGCTGTCACTGGCTGCACTTGGGCCAATCTATTCAGTAGTGTACACAACGGTTGCGGTCAATCCAGATAGTACATTGGCCAAGGGAACCGCTCCGGACCCGGATATTGCGCGGGATGTTGCCGGGGCAGCCTGGTATGAAATCCCGGATATCTGGTGGAAAACGGTTGAGCGATTATCCTGGACGATGCTGGGTAAACCTGCAGCGTATGGTTGTCAGTTCCGACCTGTCCAAATCGCTGAACATACGAATTAACATGACCACCTTGGATCATGCCTGATTTATTTGTAGAATAAAAATGTAATCGTTTCGGGTCGCTGATCTCCTTGGACATCAATCAAATCGTAGGAGCGACCGCATAACAAAGAACTTTGTTATGCCGGTCGCTTTTCGTTTTCTCAGATGACCTTTGTGTTGTTGTAAGGAGTAAATATCAAACCATTTGGAGACTTTGATGTCCGATCCCATTCCGCCCAGAGATATTGATGCCGAACAGGCTTTGCTCGGTTCGATCATGATTGCACCTTATTTATTTGAGGATTTGGTCACCATCGTGAAAGCGGAATATTTTTATCGCAACTCACACCGATGGATTTGGGTCGCAATGAATCACCTGTTGGAATCTGAGCAACAGATCGATCATGTCACCTTGTGTAATGCTTTGAATACCAGCGGAAAACTAAAGGAAATTGGCGGGCCGGCATATATCATGGGCTTACTCAATGCAACTCCGACATCCATGCACGCCGAGTCTTACGCGAAGATCGTGCGTGAAAAAGCATTTAAACGAAAAGCGTTGGAGGTCGCTACAAGCCTTGCGCAAAATGCTATTCAAGATAAACCGCTTTCTGATGCTCTGCAGCAAATGGAGGAATTCTTTGTCACCTCATCCGCCTTGTCCGGAGTCACGGAGCGAATGGTTATGACCGCAGAGAAATTGTGTTTGTCGGAGATGGGTGAACTGACCTGGATTCTCAAAGACTGGATTATGGCCGGTGGAATCAACTTGATCGCCGGTATGCCGGCAGCCGGAAAGAGTTTTCTCGCTCTGGACCTGGCAATTGGCATGGCTTCTTCTGGACTGGCGTGGGATAACCAACCGGTAACCCAGGGCAAAGTGCTGTATCACTTCTTGGATGGCAGCTACCGGGGTATGCGCTCACGCGTTCTCAAATTGTGCCATGCGCGGGGCATTCAACCGCCCGCGAACCTGATTTTCGACTTTTCTCCGCTTAACCTGAAAGTCACTTCCGAAGTGCTGGCATTACGTCAGCGAATTCATCGATTGGATGCTTCTGTGATCATTTTTGATGTCATGGCCAAGTTTATGCCTGGCGCAGATGAAAATTCGGTCGCGGAAATATCACCGATGATGAACACACTACGAGAAATTGCCAACCAGATCGGTACGACTTTCATTCTGATTCATCACCTCAATAAGGGTGGAAACACCGATCTTTCCTATCGAGTCCGGGGTTCCTCCGATATATTGGGATCTGTCGATACCGCCATTGTGGTTGCACACGAAAACCAGCATTCATCACACTCAATGCGAACGATCATTCCACAAAAGGTGCGTGAATCCATGCCACCTGCGCAGTTGCAGTTTCAAATTGAATCAACCGAAGAGAGCATCGCGCTTCGCTTTTCTGAAACGAATGCTTCTGAATTGGTGCGTGTGCCTGGTCAGGCGGAATTGATCTTTGCGGATATCCTGGAATATCTGCAGAGTTTACCGGCGCAAGAATTCAAGAAGAATGAGCTCATCTCAGCCCTCCAAATCAATAGCAGCGCCAGAACGATCGACCGGGCATTTTCAAAACTCAATAATGACCCGCGTATCAGAGTTACAAAACGAGGATCATTCAACACCTATCAATGGGAAGAGGATACGCCAGCCACGCCATACCCTTAAGTGGTTGGCATGGTTGGCGTATGTTTGTTCGTTGCAAAGTTTACAAATAATAAAGGAGAAGAATGTCAGAAAACCAAAACAATTCAAACTGCCGGATTTCCAGAAATGTCCTGATCAAAGCCCCCGGTTTGCTGCCGATGCTTTACACACCGCGGGAAATCGCTGAAGACCTGGACGTTCCTGAAACCACCTTGCGAGATTGGCTCAATCATGGCGCACCACACAGCCGGGATGAATCCAACCATATCTGGGTCGACGGCAAGCAATTTGCCGCCTGGGTTGACAGTCAACGGAACGCCAGAAAGAAACCAACCCATCCGCTTCAAGCAGGGGAAGGGTTTTGCATGCGCTGCAATACCATCGTCAAAATTCAAAATGGCGAAATTCACCCTGTTAAAGGCCGCTTGAGCCATTTGAAAGGCAAATGTCCCATCTGTGGCGGGATTGTTAATCGCGGGATTTGGAATGCTGAATCGGCAGAACTACCTCAAGGTTAAGTTGTTCCTGAAATTTTCACGAGATGTTCATGGGCGTTCTTCGCTTCAGATCTCTAACGATTTTGAGCATCTTAAAGCGCTGCTTCTCTGGGCTGGCTCACAACCGTTTGGATCGGTGCCAACTATCAACACCAGTCTTTCTGATTTCCTTTTTCAGAACGTTGAAAAAGGATTGGATCAGGCCGAATTACAGAGCATCTTGAATACCAACCAGCGTTTCCTCTTGTGGATGAAAGCCATGTTCCCGGTTGAGTTTCAGAATATCCGGCTGAGCTGGATTATGAAAATTTCAGTAATCTCGGAAGGAAAGGAGGTGATTATTTGAAAAAACGACCGATTATCATTACCACGACCAACGCCATCACAATCCCCAAAAAGGTTCGTAACTTGCTGGATTTACAACCTGGTGACTGCCTGGATTATGAAGTCATGGCAAATGGTTCAATCATTTTGGTGCGCAAGGAATGCTGCGATTCGCCATCGCTCCGGCCAACATGCAAATTTCCCTGCCAGGCCCAAAAACGTAAATAATCTGAATGGCTGGAGGAAAGGTTTGCCGAATCCTTTCCTCCAGCTCTGACATAAAGAGAAAATGATCGTTTTTAGAACCTCAAGTTATCAACTGGGCTGGCTTTTCGATGTACTCGTTCAATGTCCATCTCAGCGATTTGAGCATAATGGCGAACCATATCCAACGAGCTATGGCCTAAGAGGGCTTGCAGGGTAAAAACATCCCCGCCTGAACGGAGGTAAGTGATTGCAAAAGTATGCCGGAATTTATGCGGATGAGCTCCTTTGACACCCGCTTTATCAGCCAGGCGCACGATCAAATGTCGCAGGCTGTTGGCGTTAAACGGATGATTGCCACGGTTGATAAATACTGGCGATTCTGGGTCATCGCGATCTTCGCGGTCAGCCAGATAGCGCCATACAGCCCGGCGGGTGCTCTTTCCGATGAACACCGTGCGCCCTTTGCCGCCTTTTGCTCCACCTTCGTCCCCAT
>SLTK01000007.1:0-164791 GCA_004347695.1 Chloroflexota bacterium
TGTCCTTGTCTCTTTAGCATACCCCTAATATACAAGGGGATGGGTTCCACCCCATCCCGTATATGTGGTGGAATAAATGACAAATTTATTCTTTTGAGACAGCCCCTGCACATGCAACAGAATTTTATCTGCGTGAAGTAGCGTAATTCTGGTACGTTCGACTACACCTTCATCGGTAGCGGCGAGGCGAAAGAAGATATCCCTATCGAACAACTCAATGTTAGCCTCGCCTAAGGTTGGTATGTTCCAAAACTGAATGCACCTGAGAAACCGGTCTATATCGGTGAGTTCGACCCACGCCGAACAGATCAAGCGCCACAGGTTGTCAATGCCATTTTTCGATTCGGGTCGAACTGCACCCTACGCCAGCGGCTAGCAGGTATATTGCACCTGGTCCTACTTCACTCCCCATAAAATCACCACCCCGTCTCGACCCCCTGATGCCAGGATGCTGCCATCCGGAGAAAATTCCAGCGCGTTGACCATGCCAGCGTGACCTTCCAGACTGCTTATTTCTTTGCCGGTTTCCACCTCGTACAAGCGAATGCTGCCGTCCATCAACCCCACCGCCGCCAGCGACCCGTCCACCGACACCGCCAGTGCAGCAATCGTTTCCGGCAATGCCCAACTGGGTAAGGTATCCCAGGTACCGGCCAGAAACGGGTACACAGACTTATCCTGAGCAGCCAGCAATCTGGAGCAATCCATGGGCGCTGAAATTAATATTTCAAAACCTGACGCCGGCATGATGATGGAATGTTCTTTCTTTTCACCTTCCTCGTCCAATATCTGAATGCTTCCGTCATCCACGGCTGCCGCCAGAAAACACGGCCAGACGACGCTGTTCACCCACCCACCGGAGATGCGAACATCCCGCCCATTCTTTTCGTCCGAAGCGGGCAGCGTAAAAATGCGCACCTCGTTCCTCGCGCTGGCAGCAAACCGAACCGTGTCGCTCACATGCACAGTCAGGTCCTGCACCGAGAAGCGTCCCCCTTTGAACTCTTCTTTTACGGAGCCATCGTCAGCATCGATCAATTGGATCGTTCCTTGCTCGCCGCCCAGAGCGATCCCGTATGGCTCGGGCAGAAATTCAATATCAAAAGCCATTCCGGTCGTTTGCACAAACTGCGGAGTTTGGGTTGTAGTATCCCAATTTAATACAACGGAGTGGTAGGGGCCGGGACGATAGAGAACCACCAGGCGCTGGCCGGCGCTATAAGGCCTATCAGGCGCAAACGAGAGATCAGCCACCGGGCTGTAGATGTCGAGACCAATTCGGCTAAATTCATCCTTAAGAACATCATACCGGCCAAAAATCGTGTCGCCTGCCAGGGCGATCTCAGTCCCATCCGGGCTGAAGGCTGCGGACGAAACACCCTGGATATCCAATGTCGCGACCGGTGAAAAATCGGGAACCGTCCATAAGCGCGCCGGTTCAGGTCCATCCGACCAGGTGAGCAGTAACTTCCCGTCGGGAGACAGCGCCACGCCCGCAATATGCCCGATATCCTTTTCCAGCCGGCCAATTTCAAAGCCGTCCCACACCCAGAATAGTTTGACTTTGCCTACCTCTGCAACCGCGATAATTTGGCCATCACCGGAAAAAGAAACACTACGGGCAATAACCGGCAGGGTCGTCCATATCCCGCCGCGCGCCAAAGACCAGACCTGCAATCCAATCGTGCTGTTTACCCCTGCTGCATAATAACCGTTGGGCGATAGGACTAAATTACTTCCGGTTGGGGACCAAATTGCAGTCATTGCGCCATCGCTGATTTGATAGAGGGCAATCCGCCTATCCGGTAAACCTTCACTTGGGACGTATTTTTCAACCATGAGGGTCAGGCCGTCGGCCAGAAATTGCACCTGGCTCAAAATCCCATCCACATCACTGGTATCGATACTCACCTTGAGCGCCTGACTGGCAACCTCAAAAACATTCACAGCCTGGTCGTTGATCGCGGCCAGATATTTCCCGTCGGCTGAAAGAAACCCGACTCTGCCTTCCAACATTTCCTGAAATGGATAATCGATCTGGAAATTCTCTTCATCCAGCAGCCCGATCCCGCGATCGCCGGAGAGAATGATCTGGCCGTTCGTCAAGTATTGAACCTGCCTGATATTCCCCTGCCCCAGGACGGCCTGTTGGACGATCCGGTTTGCCGTTGCGGCTGATAATGCAGGAATTGACGGTTCACCTATGGCTGGCAGCGATCCTCTGGCGCGTTCGAAAATCTCTGGAGGAAGTGCGGGATTCCGCCAGCGTGCTTCCAGGTGAGAAACGGCAGCATAAAGATCAAAATCCTGCGCAAAGATTTTCTCCTGAATGGACGGGGGAAACAATCGCCGCACGTTGGTAGAAAATTCCTCGCCCTCCTCCGGTAGCGTAACCGACAAGATCGAGCCGTTTGCCTGGACGCGCACGACAGCCGGCTGGCTTGCCCCAACCGCATCCACCCCCGGGCCGCTCTGGCAGAATGCCCAGATATATCGTTCCTGCTCGAACCAGCCAAGAACCTCCCACTCACACTTTCCGCCGGGATTACCGAGAATGGCATTCGAAAGGGTAGTTTCCGCTGCACCCCAGATTGTCTTTGGTGCAGGGGAAGGGGTGGACATGGACGATTTTGATTTTTTGTCTTTAACCGTGCAACTGCTCAACAATACCAGGATTGTCAGCAACAATAGAATCAAACGGCCAGGTTTCTCCCTCATAATTTTTATCCTTGAGTGCCTAGTAGTTAATCCAGCGCGCCGGGGTGCCAAAGAATGTTTTCCCACCCAGAATTGTTTCGATCTGTTCACGGTGAGCGTGTGTTGGATAATAAATAACGATGTCTGCATGGTCAGCGCCGCCGCAAACATGCTTTTCGAGGCTGAAACGCACATCCGGTGAAATTGCCTGGATCTGGTTTACCGTTCCTGTATGGTCTGCCACCACCGCCTCGACCTCAGTCGCCAGAGGTAAACGTTCACAGGGCAGGTAATGATCGTAATTGTCATAAACGACGTCAGAAAGGATGCGTGGAATAATATGCGACTGGAAAAGAAAAACCAATCCGACCACGAGGATTGCAATCACAATCCAAAAGCGTCTTTTCCTGATCTGTGATGATCGTTCCTGGCTCACACTGCCCTCCAATCCAGGCCGAATCCACAGCGGGACAGGGCCGAGCAGCCGTTTTATCTACCTATATATCGTTAAGGGAGGAGAGGGATTATAGAAAACGAATGGACAATAATCTGGTTGGCGAAAAAAATTTTAATGGCTATGCCATTTGCCGGTATCTTCCAACAATATACCATAAAATTGCCGGGTGAATCTGGCACTCAAACGCATTAAGCCTTTCATAAGATCAGAGAACGCTATTTCGAAATCAACCACCCACCCAGGACCAGGGCCAGGATCCCCAGTACGCGCATCCCGTCAACCGGGCGCTGAGTCACGCCTAACAGACCAAAATGGTCGATGACCACGCCCAAAACCAACTGCCCGATAATAATCAAAACCACCATCATGGTGCTGCCCAGCCTTGGCAAAGTCACACTGATGGTCTGATATAAAATCAGGCCAAAAATGCCGGCTGCCAGCATATACCATGGCAGCGTGCGCCATTCTCGGATGCGTTCGCCGCCGCGCAGTACTAAGAACAAACCTGAAAAGATGGCACCACTGATGTGAATGATGAAGCTGCTGGCAGTCCCGCCTACCCGCTGCCCCATCGACCCGGCTAATGGGGATTGCAATCCCACCGCCGCCCCACCGATCAAACCGACCAAAATCACCCACCAGGTTGACATAAATCCTCCTTCTTAACGCAGAAATTCGCGACCCTCCACGTCCTGTTAATCAACAAAACTCGTTTTTGCCTATGCGCAATGTTTCCGGACTAAGAACCTGAACCGGCAGTCCTGCTCGAACCACATCGGAAAGTTGGTGCCCCACAGGTTGTTATAAAGGTTGAAATGCACTCCTCGCGTCATGTCCGGCTGATCGTTATGGAAGTTGAGCAGGGACGGCTCGCCTGGCGCCACCAGCGGTGAATCTAATGCGGTGATGGTCAAAGCGTCCTCCGAATCCTTTACGCGCACATATTGCCCGCTGGCATGCAGGTGGCGATTGCCGTTTTCCACCACCTCCAGCGGCGAGACATCCTGCCCGAGTTTGTCGATATCCCAGCAGGCGGCCCTAGCTGTCATGGGGACAAAAGACAACCACAATGCCTCGGGCAGGCGGCAGGCTTGCTTGTTGAACCATTGCAAATCGATTTCGAGTTCAGGTTTGGCCTGGTTGAAGGTGTACTTAATGTAGAAATCGCGCGGGCAGCCGTAGCTGCTGACACTTTCCGGTTCACCGGTCAGATGGAATAAGCAGGCATTATCCTTTTGATAACCATCCACCACCACAGGTTGCCAGTAACGGCTGACCGGATGAGCTTTTTCAAGTCCGGGTTTGGTGAAATCCTCGCGACTCCAATCATTGTTCTGCTCTTCCGGTCGAATGTACTGCCGGAAAAAGCGTTCGTAATCATCTGCCGAAAATGTTTGATAGCGCAGCAGCCCCAGGGGATGGTCGCCATTCACCCAGACCTTGCCACCTGCCTTCATCTGCCAGGTGACCAATGCCCCGGTTTTCAGGTCAAATTGGGCGCTAAAACCCGGTAAATCAAGCATGGATTCGGCGGAATCCAGCTTCTTCCAACTGTCCAGCAGCGGGATGACCGGCTGGAGTGCCGCCAAACGGGAATGCGCCTGCGCCGAACGCGGCGTATTGCCGAGGGCATTTACCGCCGAATCAATATATGCCCGTTTCTCTGCCCAGGAGGCCTCGAAGGCGCGGAAATTGTCTTTTCCACGAGCAGCAGCCAAAGCAGTACCTGAATACGCTTCATGATCCCCCAGAAAAGTCTTTTCATCCATGCCCCAGGTATGCTCCGGCACCATCAGCAAGCGCCGTTGAAAAAGGTCGAATGCTGGCTCGTCAACCAGCGATGGATTGGCCTTCAACCAGTCGCTTCGCAAACGCAGCAGTTCGCGGAACTGGCTTACCTTGATTGGGTCGCTGCCAACGCCATGGATCCAGCTGTCGCCGATTTCCTGCGTGACAATCGGCAGTTCAGCCCGCACGGGCAGCAGTTTTTCCACGAAAGCGTTCAAAGTCGAGGCGAAAATATGCGCCCCAGGATGCTCTGCACGCAGTTGCCGGTAAATTTCAGCCACTTGAGTCTCGGTCTGTGGCCCAAGGTTATCCATCGAATGGCCGAATGCCAGGGCGTTTTCTGTCCCGGGCAAAACAAAGGTGCTGCCGTATCCGCCGGCATACATGACGATCAACTCACTGCCGGAAGGATCCCGCCAACGGAACAAAGGCGGAACTTTTGGCACCGCTGACCCGCCGTTTACGCCCACTTGCAGGAATTTCACCCCTGCTTCTGCCAGCAACGAAACGATGCCGCGAGTGTGCCCGGGGACGTCAGTGAATTTGGCAGCGATGGTGTGCTTGCCAAAGCGCATGTCCAGGCGCTGCGAAAGTGACAATCCCATTCGGAAAAGATCGGCGTCCATCAACTCGCTGTGAGTGGTGAAGGGCAGTGCATGCCAGGCAATGTCTCCCTGCGCGATCGCGACCTCCATCTCATGCCGTTTTGCTGCATCCGCCCGCTCTAAAAACTCATAGATCAGCCAGGAACCCGTCGTCCAGATAAAACGGTTTGTTTGTCCGCGTTCGCGTAATTGCCTCGCGAGCTGAATGGCAGATGGAATGTAGTGGCTGAAATATTCCTCAGTCACCACTCGCGCGTAATTTGTAAAGCCAACATCGAGGTGAGTCTTGAAGATCAGGTGAATATTCAGCGGCATAAAATACTCTCTGGATAGTAAGAAGTAATTGTCGATTTAGAGAATCGAATGCAAATGGTGCCAAAGGTTATGCCAGATAATCATAGATTAAATTCTGGCTTCCATGGGGTTCACGAACCGTCCAATATTGATTTCGCATCTATAATCAAAAGAAGGGGTAGGTTTTAATATAAGTTGATTGCGCATCCGACTTACCGAAGGGGAGCAACCACATGAAGGCAGACAAACTCAAGTCGTTCAATTACGCCATCGGGATGTTTGGCACATCCATCCCGATCAATATGTTGAAAACCTATGCCGCCATCTTTTACGTTGACCGGCTGGGGCTGACCACCGTGCAGTTGGCGACCATCCTGTTCGTTTATACGTTCATTGACGCATTGGACAACCCGGTTTACGGCTTCCTCTCGGACCGTACACGCACAAAATGGGGCCGCCGCCGCCCCTGGTTGGTCATTGGAACGCCGCTGCTGGTGCTGGGCTTTATCGCCTTTTATTCCACGCCGGAATTTCTGGCGGGCAACAGCCTTTTCGGCTATGCCATGCTGTTCTACATCCTCACCGGGACGCTGGATTCGGTCATCAACGCCAACTACGGGGCGCTTTTTCCGGAGCTGTTTCGCACCGATGCCAGCCGGGCAGCCACCAACGCCTTACGTCAGGCCTTCCAACTGGTCGCCATGATCATCAGCATCGCACTCACCCCCATCGTCACCGGCGCCATTGGGTACGGTCCAACCGCAGTCATCTATGGTGTTCTGGGCGGGGCGGTCATATTGTACATGGCCCTTACTGCCAGAGAAGTTGAAATCCACGTTGATGAGCAAAAACCAGACCTGTGGAGGAGCCTGAAAGACCTGTTCACCAACCGCAAATTCTGGATGGCCGGTTTTACCAATGCCTTCTACAGCGCCGCCATGTCGCTGGTGCTGGCATCGCTGCCATTTTTCGTCAAATATACCTTGCAGATCCCGGACAGCCAGTCAACCATTTTATTTGCCTCAGTCCTGATTATCGCCATCGGCTGCGTGGCGGTTTGGGCGCGGCTGGTGCGTAAATATTCTGTCATTCCAGTCTGGCGAATTGCATTGGCGACCCTGGCAATCGCCTTTATCCCGTTATATTTTGCCAATTCCCTCCCCACCGCTGCCATAGGCAGCGCCCTGGTTGGGTTTGGCTTTGCCGGTGTGATCACCACCATGGACTTGATCGGCGCCAAGGTGATGGATGAGGATACCCGCAAGTACAATCTGCGCCGTGAAGGGATTATTTCGAACGCGCTGGGGTTTATGAATCGGCTTAACGGCCTGTTTACCAGCTTTGCGTTTTACCTCATCTTTGTCATCTTCGGCTTTGAAAGCGGCGCCAACCCGGGCAGCGACCCGGCTAACGCCTCGCGTTTCCTTTTGACCGTCTTTCCATTTGCGTTGATGGTGATCAGTTTTGGCTTCTCCTGGACACTCGATTTTCCCAGGGATGAGAAACCGCCGGAACTGCTGGGTGTCGCTCCGGAAGCGACGGGGGATTAGGAGGTTCGCATGGCGCTGATTCGATTGGAGCACCTGCCTGAAACGGTGAAGGTTAATCTGCCATTGAATATCATCCTGCCCGATCCCGGGATGATGAAAGGCATTCCGGTGCGGGACCGCAAAGTATTGTATTTGTTGCACGGCCTGAGCGACGACGCCAGCGCCTGGCAGCGCTATTCGCCCATCGAGATCCTTGCCCGCCATTATGGATTGGTGGTCGTCATGCCTTCCGTCGGACGCAGCTTTTATGCTGACATGCCAAACGGGCAGCTTTATTTCACATACCTGACCGAAGAATTGCCGCGTTACCTGCACGAGGTTTTCGGCATCATTCCAAGGCGTGAGAACACGCTGATCGCCGGCCTGTCCATGGGCGGCTATGGCGCTTTCAAAGCCGCCTTCGCCTGCCCGGACCGTTATTATGCCGCGGCCAGTTTTTCTGGGGTCCTTGGAATGGAACTATTTTCTGCATTCAAAGACGATCCACGCAACGCGGAATTTGTGTATGTGCTGGGCGACCTGTCTAAAATAAGCGGCAGTGAACATGATCCTGCCGCCTGGTTACAGCGCGCATCCCAGAATCCATCCGTGCTGCCGCGTCTGTTCGCCACCATCGGCCGCCAGGAAGATCTGTATCCGCTCAACCTGCAATTCAAAGCTGCCTGCCAATCCCTTGGCGTCTCCCTGGACTATTACGAAGAAGATGGGCAGCACGACTGGTTAAATTGGAACCGGCAGATCGAGCGCTTCCTGTCCAAAGTCCTCGAACCGCTACCGGTCTGACCCTTCGAGCGCCTTATGGAACATACAATTCATTTTGACATTCACATCGAACCCGCCCGCCAGGGCGCTTATTTCACCATCCCCTTCAAGGTACCCGGGGATTTCGAGTTCGAAACCCTGACGCTGAAATATACCTATGACCGGCGCCCGTTGGAGCAACGGCCCCTGGAAAATGGACTGTATTCTGCTCTCCCCGAGAAGAACATCATCGATCTGGGTTTGATCGGCCCGGACGGCACACAGGTGGGCGCTTCCGGCTCAGACAGGAATGAAATCACGGTCAGCGAGGAGTGCGCCACGCCGGGTTACCGCCCCTGCCGCATTGTCCCCGGCGAATGGCAGGTTCTGGTCGGGGCGTATAAAGTGGAGCCGGAAGGAACCCGGGTGTTTTACGAAGTCACGTTGGAAGGTAAGTCTCGCCGGCTGCTCAAGGGTGACCTGCACTGTCACACCCTGGCTTCAGACGGAGTACACACGCTGGAAGAACTGGCGTTCAAAGCCAAACGCAACGGGCTGGATTTCCTCGCAGTCACCGACCACAACCAGTTGGTATCGAAGGCTGCCATGCCGCGCCTGCCCGGCGTGACCCTGATTCCGGGGGTCGAATGGACGCATTTCAAGGGGCACGCCAACTTCATCGGGATCGACCAACCCTACGATGAACTGTTTGCAACCAACACCCCCGCAGAAGCCCGCTCACGGTTCGAGTCTGCCCATACGCGCGGTGCGCTGATCAGCATTAACCACCCGTTCGAACCGGTCGCTCCTTTTCAATTTGACCTGCAAACCCTGCCGTTCGACTGCATCGAGATTTGGAACGGCCCGATGCGTGAGTCGAACCTGAAAGCGGTGGGATACTGGCAACAGTTACTGGCAGCCGGCAAAAAGATACCTGCATGCGGCGGCAGTGACTATCACCGCGACACTCCGTTTATTTTCCTGGGGGGGCCAACCATGGGCGTCTATGCCGATTCGGCCGGCGCGAGCGACATTGTCGCCGCGGTGCGCGCCGGTCACAGCTTTATCACCTTCGCACCCAACGGCCCAACGCTCGAAATGACCGCCGGTGACGCGATCCTGGGTGATTCGGTCGCCTGGGCAAAGGTCAAGGAATTGCAGATAAACGTCCAGGGACTGCTGGCAGGAGATGTGCTGCGTGTGGTTACCGGGAAGAACAGCGGAGTACTTTTTACCGCGCCTTCTGATGGGGATATCGAACTGACTTATGCCATGGACGAGCCCGGGTTTGCCCGGGTCGAGCTGCTGCGCGCCTTTTTGCCCGGCCTGCCCATGCTGCCGGCATTGATTTCGAACCCGATTTATTTTGATGCCGAGTGAGATATCGCCAGGTAGTCAGGAAATGATTACGAGAAATTCTGGGTAATGGTTCCAGCGGTAGAGGCACGGGGATATAAAACGATTCTCAACCATTCCATTAACCCCGTGCCAGGGTCTTCATCCCGGGTCGGTGAACTGCCGCGCATAGAGCTGGACATACAACGCTCCATGGTCGAGCAGCTCGGCATGCGTGCCCTGCTCCACAATTTCTCCATGATCCAGCACGTAAATCCAGTTCGCGTTGCGAACGGTGCTCAGGCGGTGAGCGATGACGATAGCCGTTCGTCCGTGCAGTAAGCGTTCCAGCGCCTGCTGAATCGTTGCTTCGGTGACGGTATCGATGTTGGCGGTAGCTTCATCCAGTATCAAAATGCGCGGCTGCGCCAGAATTGCGCGGGCAATGCTGATCAACTGGCGCTGTCCAACGGATAAATTCACGCCGCCTTCCTGTACACGCGTCTGGTAACCCTTGGGAGACGCGGTTATAAAGTCATGTGCATTCGCTTGCCGGGCTGCATCTTCAACCGCAGCGTGGCTGGCATTTGGATCGTGGTAACGAATGTTCTCCTCCAGGGTGCGAGGAAACAGGAAAGGTTCCTGTGATACAACGCACACCTGTCTTCGCAATGAGCTCTGAGTCACCGAACGAATATCGATGCCATCGATACGGATGGCGCCGGACTGGATATCGTAGAACCGCGTGAGCAGGTTGGCAATCGAGGTTTTTCCGGCGCCGGTCGGTCCGACCAGCGCCACTGTGCTGCCAGCCTGGATGGTGAAACTGACGTCATCGATCACCAGCGGAGCATCCGGCTTGTAGCGGAAAACGACATGGTCGAATTCGACTTTGCCACTGATCGGCGGCATTTCTCTCGCTTCCGGCAGATCGGCGATCTCCACCGGCGTATCCAGCAGCTTGACCACCTGCTCGCCGCCCGCCATGGCGGATTGGAAAGTGGTAAACAGGCGGCTTACTTCTAAAATGGGCTGGAAGAAGCGAGTCACGTACGAAAGGAACGCCACCATCACCCCCAGCGTCACCGCCTCCGCCAGGACGAAGCGCCCGCCAAACCACAACACAATCGCGGTAGCCACCATCCCAAGAAATTCGATGGTCGGCAGGAAAATGAACGAAAGTGACATGGCGTTGATATACGCCTTGCGGTTTTCACGGTTGACCCGTTCGAAGCGCTCCTGCGAGGCTTTCTCCTGCGCAAACGCCTGAATGGCGCGCATCCCGCTGATGTCCTCTGCCAGGTCGCCCACCACGGCTGCAATTTTCGAGCGAGTCTCGCGGAAGGATGCCCGGGCATAGCGCGAGAAGACCCAGGTCGCCAGAAGGATCAGCGGCAAAACGGTGAAGGTGATCAGCGCCAGCCTGGGACTCATGGTCAACATAATGATGATGATGCCTACCAGCACGATCAGGTCGCCGGCCAATGTGATCACGCCCTGCGAAAGCAGTTCGTTGATCTCGGCAACATCGTTCATTACCCGCGAAACCGTCACCCCAACGATGTGATTGTCGTGGTAGCCCAACTGCAGCCGCTGCAAGTGACGGAACAAATCGCTGCGGATCTTTGCCAGCACTTTTTGCCCCACCCACGAGAGCAGGTAGCGCTGACCGGCGCTCACAAAGAACAGAGCAATAAACGAAACGGTGATGATCGCCGCGATGCCCCACAATCCGCTGGCATCCTTCGGGGTGATGTACTGGTCGATGGCAACCTTGGTCAGGTATGGCGTCAATAGTGTCAACCCGGATTCACCAAGTGTCAAAACCAGCGCCGCGACCATTTTCCAGGTGTATGGGCGTAAATAGCCCAGCAGGCGGCGGATCACATGCGGATTGAATTTGGCAGTATTCTCCTGGTTGGCGCTGCCGTAACGGTCGAGCGCATCCCGCGGGCCCATCCCCGGTGAAACATTCCCGATCGAGAAGCTCATGATAGCGTTTCCTTACGCACCAACTGACGGTTGTAAATTTCGCTGTACAGGCGCGATGAATGGAGCAGCGTCTCATGCGTACCGCTGGCGCTGATTCGTCCCTTCTCCATGACCAGGATTAAATCGGCTTTACGCACCGTGCTCAGTCGGTGGGCGATCACGAAGGTGGTGCGCCCGTGAATGAGATTCTGGAATGCCAGTTGAATCAGGTGCTCGGTTTCCGCATCCACCGACGCCGTGGCATCATCCAGGATCAAAATCTTAGGATCGAGCAACAGTGCGCGGGCAATCGCCAGCCGCTGCCGCTGACCGCCGGACAGGGTAACGCCGCGTTCCCCAATACGGGTGTCATATCCCTGCGGGCTGCGGATGATAAATTCGTGCGCCTGGGCAGCTTGCGCAGCATTGACAATATCATCCTCGGTTGCGGTTTCGCTGCCAAAGGCAATATTCTCACGGAAAGAACCGGCGAACAGGGTGACATCCTGCATGACAATGCCGATCTGGTTGCGCAGCGAATGCAGGGTGACTTTGCGTATATCGCTGCCGTCGATCAGGATACGTCCCTCAGTCGGGTCATAAAATCTGGGTATCAGACTGATAATGGTGGATTTTCCGGAGCCGGTCGAGCCTAACAGAGCCACCGTTTGGCCGGCCTGGACGGTGAAATCAACGCCGGTCAATACTTTTTTGGCACCGTAGCTGAATGAAACGGAATCAAACACCACTCCGCCCTTTATTTCCTCCATTGGAACGGCTCCGGGTTCATCGCGCACTTCGGAGACGGTATCCAGCGTGTCAAAGATGCGTTCGGCTGCCGACCCGGCAATCGCCACCGCCGGGATGATCATGCCCAGGCGCCGGACAGGTTCGATCAGTTGTCCCAGATAGGTGATAAAAGCAATGATCTGGCCAATAGTCAATTGACCGCTAATGACCTGGGAACCGCCATACAGAATGATGGCGACCGTGCCCATGTTGGCGATCAAGAACAATAGTGGCAAATTGACCGCCTGCAGTTGCGCAGACCGGACTGATAATTCGAACCAACGGTCGTTTTCACAGTCAAAGCGCTTGATCTCGGCGTCTTCCTGTACATAAGCTTTCACCTCGCGCATGCCGCGCAGGTTTTGTTCGACGGCGGTCGTCAATCCCGCCAACTGCTTTTGCAACAGCAGTGAAAGGGGACGGAAGCGGGAACCAAAATGCAGCGCGCGGTAAACCAGCACCGGCATGGTCAACAAAACCAGCAGGCCCAGCTTCCAGTCCATGACCAACATGACAACCGCAGTAACAATCAATAACAGCGCGCCATCCAGAATGCGGATGGTTGCGCGCCCGGTCAGAAAACGGATGCGTTCAACATCCTGGACGGCGCGGGAAAGCAGTTCCCCGGTCTCGGATTGGTCGTGGAAGGAAAACGATAGTTGAGTTAACTTTTTTTGGATTGCATTGCGCAGATCGAAGGCCACATTTTGTGATGCGACCTCGCTCAACGTTCCCTCGAAATAATTCAGCACCCCTTTGACCAGGGTCAGCCCGAGCAGCGCCAGCACCGACCAGGTTAAAACCTTCGGCTGGTTTCCTTCCACCCCCCTATCGATGATCCAACGGATGAACTGCGGGATCAAAGTGTTCAATCCCAAAATAACCAGCAGCGAGGCATACGCCCCCGCGGTCTGCTTCCAGTATGGACGAAGATAGCCGTAAACCCGCCAAAGCAATTGGAAAAGCGGAACGGAGGTCGGTTGAATTTTGGGAAGGGAGATCGTTGTCTTTTCCGCAGTCATGGATTGCCTGAATACCTGATGGCATTATCTCACAATCTCGTTGGCGGAAAAACACAATAACCAGGGATAAAGATCATACGGATGGGGTTGGCCCGGAACAAATAAGATGGCTGAGTATGTCAACCAGACTCGGCTCTCTTTGGAGGGTGTCCCCATTCATCTATAAGGGGATTCCAGAGCGCCCGGTAATCGCCGGCTGCCAGCCTCTTTTGACTTCGATCTTGGTTTACGGAACCTCAGCTTGACCCGTGGTTGTAGTGCAGCCGGATAAAGGCTTCCACTTCAGCCAGCGGGCGATCAAAAGGCCCGGCTGTTTCCACCTTAAGGCTGGTCACTGCCGCCGCCCACTTTCCGGCATCCGCCGGCAGCAGACTCAGACGCATGGAAGCATATGAGCCAAGGCAGGTATCCCCGCGCCCACTGCGGCCTGACTGGGATCGTGAGTGGAATTTGTAGTGATGAAATTTACCTTCAGCATGAATTAAAACCCCCTCACTGTGGGTCAGGACGATTTCCTTCGCGCCAAGGTCGGCGTAGAATTTTGCCGCTTTTTCGATATCCGTCTCTCCGGTCAGAAATTGGGCCTCGACCGCATCCGATTTTAGAATATCCAGATTTCTCAAAACCCGCCCCATATCCTCCCAGGGTTCATACACCAGCGTTTCTCCGCGCAGCACCCGCACAAACCCCTGAACATCCGCTGCCAGAATGACCCCATCTCGTTTCCGCATCGCTTCAAAAAACTCCGGCTCTACCTCTCCGCGGATGCTTGGGCTGACGGTGATGGCTTTGGCTTCCAGCCCGTCCAGGTGTTCAGCCCGGATCGTCCCGCCGATTGCTTTAACGTATAAATTGCGTTTATCAACATCGTGGGTTTTATATTCAAGCGTCATCAACGTCGATGCCGGTGAATAAAACGGGTAACAGTCGATCCCCCTTGACCGGATGGCACCCACTACATGGGCATCCTCCCTGGCTAACCGGGTCACAACCGCCGCCTTAATTCCCAGACGCGCCCCGGCATTTGCAGCATAATTCATCCCGCCGCCATCTGCATAGCATGTGCCGTCCGGTGTGATGATGGTGTCCTTGGTGTAGTTTCCGGCAAAAATGATGTCATGATGCTTCGGTGAAGTTGTCATGGATTTCTTCCTGAAATAAGTGGCTTACCGCCGGGATTGGGGTAATAATCAACCAGTATATACCACATGCCCTTAATCCAGTAGTGGAGATGGTTACCAGCCATGCCAGGTTGACTTTTTTCCCGATCCTGTGTAAACTATGAACAGCGTGATGCACACGTGTGCAGACCGGGTTACTTTTCCCCATGACTACGACAATTAAGGACATAGCCAAACGCACCGGGGTGTCGCACTCCACCGTATCCCGCGCCCTGCGCGGCGATCCTTTGATTTCCTTCGAGACCGCCAAACGCATCCGGCAGGCTGCCAAGGAGATGGCTTACCTGCCCAGTGCGGCTGCCCGCAGCCTGAAAACGAACCGTTCCCAGGTGTTGGGGGTGATCGTCAGCAGCATCGACGATCCTTTTTTCAGTGAAATCGTGTTTGGCATCGAGGAAGCCGCTCAGGAAGCCGGTTACCGGTTGTTCATCGCCGCTTCGCAGCACGATCCGGCGCGGGAACAAAAAATTATTCAGGCAATGATGGAACACCGCACCGATGGTGTGATTATTTGCTCCTCGTCCTTTTCCTCCGACCAGGGCCGCCAGTTACTGGAATACGGCTTCCCGATCGTGGTGGTCAACCACCAGGGCGCCGAAAATTTTCATTACTCGATCTTTCATGATGACATAAACGGCAGCCGCCAGATCACCCGCCACCTGATCGATCTTGGCCACCGTAAAGTCGCCTACCTGGGCAATTCGCTCTCGGGCCGCACCACCCTGGACCGCCTGGCGGGTTTCCAGGCTGAAATGCAGGCGGCTGGCCTGACCATACCCGATGAGTATGTTCATCATGTGGCAGGTAACAGCCCGCAGTTCGGCATGGACGGCTCGAATTACCTCCTCAACCTGAAACAGCCCCCCACCGCAATTGTGTGTTTCAACGACATGCTGGCGATTGGGGTGTTGAAATGTTGCCGGCAGGCCGGGTTGAACGTCCCTGACGACATTTCGGTCACCGGATTCGACAACATCACCTTTTCCGCTTACACCCATCCTCCCCTGACCACTTTTGACCAACCCAAGCAGTCCATCGGGAGCGAGGCCGCGAGGCTGCTGCTCGATCTGCTGGATGCTAACCCGAACGGCGCCGTATTCCAACCCAAAGAAATCGTCCTCAAAGGCAGGCTGTTGGTGCGTGATTCCACCGCCGTCCCGTCTGCGGTACGTAATACGCTCTAAAGTTTTCGCGCGCAAATTAATTCCCGTCAAGGAGAAGCAATATGGATACAATGAAAGCACTGGTTATGAAAGATGTCGGCCGCATCGAGTTTGAGCAGCGGCCAATTCCACATGTCAAAGACCCCGATGATGTGGTCATCAAAATCCATGCGGTCGGGATTTGCGGCAGCGACGTCAAGATCGTCGAAGGCAAACACCATTTCAAACCCAACACCGTGCTCGGGCATGAATTCTGCGGCGAGATCGTGGAGGTCGGGTCGCATGTGCATCACATGAAAATCGGTGACCGGGTTGCGGTGGACAACAACATCCGCTGCGGGTTTTGCGATTTCTGCCGCATGGGATTGACCAGCCAGTGTGTGGACATCAAAACCAGCGCGCTGGGCGTGATGCGCGACGGCGGTTACGCCGAGTACACCATTGTGCCGGAAAAGCAGTGCTTTGTCCTGCCGGACGAAATCGACGACGTCCTGGGAACGCAGGTGGAAACCCTGGCAACGGTGGTCAACGGGATGAACACGCTGCAAATGCTGCCCTATGATTACGTGATGGTGATCGGATTTGGTCCCATTGGCTACCTGTTCAGCCAGTTCGCCAGGAATATTGCTGCCAAGGTGGCGGTTACGGAAATTGACCCCTTCCGCATCGAAGTCGCCAGACAGTGCGGGCTGACCGTCTGGAATCCGGAAGAAGTCAACGTGGTTGACAAAATCAACGAGTTTACCTACGGGCGCAAGGCGGATATTGTCATCGAAGCCACAGGCAACGACCTGGCGACCGCCCTGCAATGCGTCACCCCTGGCGGTAAAGTGCTGCCGTTCGGCATGGACTCGAGCATCACCACCACGGTCGTTCCGAATGAGATTACCCGTTGGGCGACCAAGATTTTAGGCCTTTATCTCGGGCAGAACACCATGGTTCCGTCCATTCGCATCTTCCGTGAAAATCGCTTGAACATGGGGCCTTTCTTCACCAAAGTGATCTCGCTGGATGACGGCATAAAGGCTTTCGAGTACCTGGGCCTGGATATAAAGACCCTGGATCGCATCCCGAAACAGGCCATGAAGATTGTGATGAAACCGTAATTAACGCACCAACTGGGATTTGACCCCTTTTCCACGCTGGAAAGGGAGGAGGATTTATTCGTGACACGAAAAGTAAACATCGCTGTTATTGGAACGGGACGGATGGGCAGTGTGCACGTCGCCAACCTGGTGCGCCAGATCCCCGCAGCAAATTTAACTGCCATCTGCGACATCCGCCTGGAAGTTGCTCAGGCAGTAGCAGACAACCTGGGTATTCAACGCGTGGTGAAGGATTACCATGAGCTGCTGGCGGATCCCTCGATTGAGGCGGTGCTCATCGCAACCAGCACCGACACCCACGCTATGATCATCAAAGACGCGGCGGCGGCCGGCAAGCATATCTTCTGTGAAAAACCGCTGGCGCTTGACTTGAAGGACATCGATGATGCGTTGGCAGTGGTCAACCAATCGAAGGTCAAGCTGCAAGTGGGCTTCAACCGCCGCTTCGACAAAAGTTTCCAGCGCGTCCATCAGATCGTGGCATCCGGCGAAATTGGCAGGCCGTGCATGGTGCATGTTATCAGCCGTGACCCGGAATCACCCTCGATTGAGTACCTGCGCACCTCCGGCGGCATGTTCCTCGACATGACCATCCACGACTTTGATATGGTGCGCTTCCAGGTCGGCGAAGTGGAAGAACTCTACGTCATGGGCAACGTGCTCATCACCCCGGAAATCCGTGAGTTTGGCGATCTGGATACAACCATCGTTTCGCTCAAGTTTGCCAACGGCGCAGTAGGTACGATTGACAACAGCCGTCAGGCGGTTTATGGCTATGACCAGCGCCTGGAGGTGCTTTGTAGCGATGGTGCAGCCATCGCCAACAACGAAGTCGAAACGACCATCACCAAGGGCGACCGCGGCGGCTTCCACAGCGCCAAATTGCCGCATTTCTTCATGCAGCGCTATGCGTCCTGCTATGTTGAGGAAGTCCGCCAATTCGTGGAATGCGTGCAGGAAGATAAACCGACCCCCGTCACCGGGCGTGACGGACTCATGGCAGTAGTGCTGGGTCAGGCGGCCTGGAAATCATTTCGCGAAAAACGGCCGGTCAAAATCAGTGAATTTGACCGGGTTTAACTTCGCCCTGTTGCGCAATCAAAAAGAAAAAGGCCTGATTTATGAAACTGGGTTTTCACGGCGCCACCACCATGACCTCCGATCTGGTTACCGATGTCGAAATCAGCGCACGGGCCGGTTTTAGCGGGCTGGAGGTCTGGGCTGAAAAAGTCGATCAATACCTGCTGGACCACTCGCCCGCTGAGTTAAACGCTTTATTCGCCCGCCATAACATTACGCCGCTGGCGCTGGATGCAATCGTATTTATCGGTTTTCGCGGCCAGGAATACCCACAAATTCAGGCCCGCTGCCGGGAACTAAGCGCCATCGCTCAAGCCATCCACTGCCCGACGATCGTCGTGGTGGCCGGCCCCCTGCCTGACCGCGAGGTGAGTTGGGATGAAGTTGTAACGGAATACGTAAGTGTCCTGCGCGACCTTGGCAGTATTGCCGGGTCTTACGGCGTGAAGCTGGCTTTCGAGTTCCTGGGTTTTGGCTGGACCTCGGTGCGCACCCCGCGCGGCGCGTATGAAATCATCCAAAAAACCGTCCGGGAGAACATCGGCATGTCCTTCGACGCCGCCCACTTCTACGGCGGCGGTGGGCTGCTGGAAGAACTGGATGCCGTCGATCCCGCGCGCATCTTTGCCTTTCACCTGGATGACCTGCATGATGCGCCCAAAGAAGCTTTCTCCGACAGCATTCGCATCTTTCCCGGTGAAGGCGTGGTGCCGCTGCACGCCATTTGCGGCCGGCTCAAGGCGATCGGCTACGACGGACCCTGTTCGATTGAGTTGTTCCGGCCTGAATACTGGCAGCAGGACCCCTTCGAAGTCGCACGAAAAGCCAGAAATGCAGCGCTGCAAATCCTGAAACCCCACTTTTCCATTGAGTAACAACATATCCGTTTACGGGAATATAACGTGTCTCTCCCCTGCAACCTGACCCAACCGCAAGAAAACGAATACCTCAACTGCATTCGCTGCGGCTTATGCCTGGCAGTCTGCCCGACGTACCGAGTGTACAAAAATGAGACTGCCTCCCCACGCGGGCGGGTTGCTTTGGCGCGCAAAAGCCTGGCAGGCGAACTGGAATTGACCCCCAACCTGGTCGAGCAAATGTATGCCTGCCTGGATTGCCTGGCTTGCAATGACATTTGCCCGGTTGGCATTCGCCCGGCTGACCTGGCGCTCGAAATGCGTCACGTGCAGGAACAAATCCGTCCGTCAGGCTGGAAGGACACCCTGTTTGGTGAATTGATCGCCAAACCCGGCCGGATGGAAGCCGCTACCCTGCCGCTGCGAATATATCAGCGCAGCGGCCTGCGCCGCCTGGTATATACACTCCACCTTCGGCGATTACTGCCTGCCAGGCTGCGCGACCTGGAAAATATGCTGCCCCATCTTCCACGGCGCCCGCTGCGCCGGGTGCTGCCGGAAGTTACCAAAGCCCGTGGCGAAAGCCGCTACCAGGTCGGTTTTTTCCTTGGTTGCGCGCAGAGCCTGTTGTTCGCTAATGAATCGGCTGCCACGGTGCGGGTTTTAGCCCGTAACGGCTGTACGGTGGTCACACCAAAGGACACAGTTTGCTGCGGCATGCCGGCGGCTGGCTACGGTCGCATGGATCTGGCCAAAGCTCACGCGCGTTTCAATATTGCATTGTTCGAGAAGACCGCGACCGACGTCATCGTTACCGATTGCGCGACCTGCGGCTCGAAACTCAAGGATTACGGGCAAATGCTGGCGGACGAATCGGAATGGGCTGAACGGGCAGCCGCTTTCAGCGCCAAAGTCCGCGACATTAGTGAGTTTTTGATGTCCATTCCATTGGAAAAACCTGCCGGCCGGATCGAGGCGCGCGTCACCTACCATGACCCCTGTCACCTGCGCCGCGCCCAGAAGGTATGGCAGCAGCCGCGCGCTTTGATGCAGCTCATTGACGGCATTGACTTCGTCGAACTGCCCGAATCGGACTGGTGTTGCGGTTCGGCCGGCAGCCAGTTGATCACCCACTACGAGACCTCGCTGGCGGTGCTGGAGCGCAAAATGGATAACCTGAAAAGCACCGGCGCAGAGATGGTCGCTTCCGGCTGCCCGGGCTGCCAGATGCAGTTGACCACCGGCGTCAAGCGCCGCCAGATGGATGTGAAAGTGGTTCACCCGATCGTATTGCTCGACCAGGCCTACGCCCGTGAAGAGAACCCCCAATGAACTCAACGCTGATTATCGAACTCATCAAAATCATTGGTAAAGATGGCGTGCTGACCTCGCCGGAAGACCTGGCGGTTTACAGCTACGACAGCACGTTCGAGGAACACCACCCGGATGTGGTGGTTTTACCCACCAGCACCGAACAGGTCAGCCAGGTTGTTAAACTGGCTGCGCGGGAACAGATTCCCGTGGTCACCCGTGGCATGGCGTCCGGACTGGCAGCCGCCTCGGTCCCCTTTAGCGGCGGTATTGTGTTGTGTCTGACGCGCATGGACCGTCTGCTGGAACTGGACGAAGAAAACGCCGTCGTTCACGTTGAAGCCGGCATCATCACCGCCAATTTGCAAGCGGAGGTCGAAAAGAAGAGTTTGTTCTACCCGCCCGACCCGTCCAGCATCCGCCATTCCACCATCGGCGGCAACATTGCCTGCAACGCCGGCGGCCCGCGCTGCCTGAAATACGGCGTCACCGGGGATTACGTGCTGGGTTTGACCGTCGTCCTGGCGGACGGCCAGGTTATCCATACCGGCGGCAAAGTGATCAAGGACGTAGTGGGATATGACCTGACCGCCCTGTTCACCGGGTCTGAGGGCACGCTGGGCGTGATCACCGAAGCGTTGCTGCGCCTGATAACCAGGCCTAAATTTGCCCGCACTGCACTGGTGGAATTCAATTCCATTGAGGATGCCTCTCAGACGGTCAATGCCATTCTCACGGCCGGCATTGTGCCCGCCACACTGGAATTGATGGATCACACCGCCATTTCCTGCATCGAAGAAGCCATGCACCTTGGCCTGCCGTTGGACGTGGAAGCTATTCTGCTGGTCGAGACGGACGGCCAGGAGGAGACCGGGGTTACCCACGACATCGAGACGGCAGCCGAGATTTGCACCCGCCACGGAGCGCGCAAAGTCACAGTTGCCAGAGATGAAAGCGAACGCCAGGGGTTGTGGAAAGCCCGCCGCTCGGTTGCACCCGCGCTGGCGCGTCTGGCGCCTAACAAACTGGGTGAGGACATTACCGTGCCGCGTTCCGCCATCCCGGAAGCCGTGCGGCGATTGAAACAAATTAGCGCAAAATACGGCCTGCCGATCGTCATTTTTGGTCATGCCGGCGACGGCAACCTGCACCCCAACATTCTGTTCGATAAGCGCGACCCGCAGCAATGGGCCAAAGTGGAGCAGATGGTCGCGGAGGAATTTGCCATCGCGCTCGATCTGGGCGGCACCCTTTCCGGCGAACACGGGGTCGGCACCCTTAAACGGCCGTACCTGGAACGCGCCCTGGGTCCGGTCTCCGTTGAAATTCAAAAGCGCATCAAACAGTCGCTTGACCCCCAGAACATTCTCAATCCCGGCAAAGTCCTGCCGGACTAATTCATCTTTGCTGTAATCATTACCCATCCAGCATTAAGTGAAGGAGATAAAAATGAGCGATATCAAAGTACCCAAGGGTTATCTGGCTACCAGCCAACCCGACTTATTCTTCGAGGATAACGGGGTTGGGCGCATGAAAAAGGAAGTCTGGGAGTCCAGCGACGAACAGATCGATGCGATTCTGGCCGATTACGGTGTTCCATCGCCGGTGGAGTGGGGTAAACCCGGTTCCTACATTCAAACTACCACCCGCTGGCAGGTGGAAGCCAACCGCAAGAGAAATGACGTGGTCTTTATCCCCGTCGGCTGCACCGAACTGCACGGGCAGCACCTGCCCAGCGCCGCCGATATACTGTACGTCAGCGCCATTTGCGAAGGCGTCCGGCGCTTCACTGCCAAACGCGGCGCCCCCGTCAACCTGGCGCTGCCCCCGCTGAATTATGGCGGGCATCCCTATCATCACATGGGCATGCCGGGCACAGTCATCGTCCGCGAACACGTGGTGCGCGAGATGATGATCGACGTAATGCTGGGGTTGTGGAACGACGGCTTCCGCAAGCAGTTGATCGTCAACAACCACGGCCAGCTTTGGATGCTCGAATCGGCCGTGCAGGAGTTTGTCAAACGCTACCAGTTGCCCGGCATCTTCCGCGTCATCGACTGGCATCGCGGCGTGCGCGAGTTTTTCCGCCCGGTGGAGCGCGGCGGTCAGATGAGCACCAATTTTGTCCATGCGGACGAGTCGGAAACCTCACTGAGTCTGCTGCTGCACCCCGAAATGGTGGACATGAACTACGCGGTCGATACCGAGGGCAAGAGCTACCTGCCCGAAGGTCACTTCGACAAATCGGTTGACCCGTTCGGGCGTCCCAGCCGCTGGTCGGAAGGTGAAGGCCACTTCGCCATCGAAATCGCCGCCACCCCGGAAGGCGTGGTCGGCAAGGCGAAATCCGGCACCGCTCAGAAGGGCAAGCGCCCCATGGCTGCCATCCTGAAATACCTGACGCTGTGGCACGATGACGTTCTGGAAGCCTTTCCGGCGGGCAAAGTGCCGCCGGTGGAAGAGGTCACGCTGCGCACCGAGAAAGAAATGGAACCTTATTTGCGCGAGCCGCTCAGCCCGGGCTGGAAGCCGGTTTACGGCATCCCGCGCATCGGTCAGGGTACGGAAGTCTAACTTTTTCTGCTGATTTGCACGGAAGGAGCATGTCTATGAAAGGCAAAATGGAAGGCGTTACCCTGGTCGCTGATTGGGATCCAAAACCGGGATTTAAGCTGGGTAAAAAGGATATCGAAGGGCGCCAGACGTATCTTGGCAGTCTGGTGTGGCGCAATCCGCGCTTCGAGATCCGTGAATATGACATCCCCACCCCTGGCGACGATGAAGTCCTGCTGGAGGTTAAAGCCTGCGGGATTTGCGGCTCCGACGTACACATGGCGCAGGCGGATAAGGACGGCTACATCTTCTATCCGGGTTTGACCGGGTTTCCAAGCATCCTCGGGCATGAACTCTCGGGCGTGGTGGTCGAGGCCGGCAAGAAGGCACTCAACAAGGTGACCAACAAACCGTTCAAAGGCGGCGAGGCGGTCACCACTGAGGAGATGTTGTGGTGCGGCAACTGCAAACCCTGCGCGGACGGCTACCCCAACCACTGCGAGCGCCTGGATGAGATTGGTTTCAACGTCAACGGGGCGTACACCAAATATCTGGTCGTTCCGGCCCGAACGTTGTGGAGTCTCGATCCACTGCGCGCCATCTATAAAGATGAAAAAGATATCTTCATCGCCGGCAGCATCGTCGAACCAACTTCGGTAGCCTACAACGCAGTCATCGAGCGCGGCGGCGGTATTCGTCCCGGCGACCGGGTGGTAGTCCTGGGCGGCGGACCGGTTGGGTTGGCGGCCTGTGCCATTCTCAAACATGCCGGCGCTTCAAAGGTCATCATCTCCGAGACCCAGGATAACCGCGCTCAAATGGCTTTGAGTCTGGGCGCGGATTACCACATCAACCCGCTAAAGGAAGATTTTGCTGACCGGGTGTTGGAAATCACCAATGGTATGGGCGCCGATCTGTTCATGGAAGCCACCGGCCTGCCTGAGACCGTTTACCCGGGCATCGAACGGGTCATCTGGGAAGGCCGTACGCTCAATAGCCGGGTGGTCGTCACCGCGCGGGCCGAAGCCAAAATGCCGGTGACCGGTGAAGTGCTGCAGGTGCGCCGGGCGCAAATCATCGGCGCCCAGGGGCATTCCGGACACGGCACCTTCCCGCGGGTTATCGAATGCATGGCGGACGGCATGGACATGACTAAAATGAGCACCAAGAAGATCAGCCTGCATGAACTGCCGGAAAATGTCATCAAACTACAGACCGACCGGTCTGAAGCCAAGATCACCTATATTGCATAATTCCTATCGGCCAGAAAAGGGGTCAGGCGCAGGATTGGCCTGACCCCGTCAGCCGGAAAAATGCCATGAACCTTTCGATCGTCCTCTCCACTCAGCAAACCCAATTCCAGGCGGCGACGCTTTCGGGCGCGCTCGAGACCAATCTTGCAAAGGTGGCCGATTTGGGCTATCAGGGCGTCGAACTGGCCATCCGCGACCCAAAGTTGGTGGACCTGGACGTACTGGCTGCGCTAACTAAAAAATACGGCTTGCGCGTACCGGCCATCGGCACCGGACAGGCCTGGGGCGAAGAGGGATTGTCCTTCACCGATCCCGATCCGGCCGTGCGCCAGGCGGCCATTGCGCGCATTCAATGCCACATTCCCCTCGCCAAGCATTTTGGGGCAGTGATTATTATCGGGCTGGTGCGCGGGATTATAAAACCCGGTATCGACCCGGCGCAAGCCATGACCTGGCTGATCGAGGCGCTGCAGGCCTGCAGCCGGGCGGCAGCCCCCCACAGTGTGCGGCTGGCGCTGGAACCCATCAACCGTTATGAGACCACCCTGATCAACACAGCCGCGCAGGGATTGGCGCTTATCGAGCACGTCGGCGCGGACAATTTTGGCTTGCTGCTCGACACTTTCCACATGAACATCGAAGAACCGCAAATCGAAGCCAGTATTGCTGCCTGCGGCGCGCGCATCTTCCACTTCCATGTGGCCGACTCGAACCGCTGGTATCCCGGCGCCGGTCATCTCAATTTCCCCTCCATTCTGGAACAACTGAGCACAACCGGGTACCAGGGTTTCGTGTCCGGAGAATTTCTACCGCAACCCGATGCGGATACGGCTGCCCGTAAAGCTATTTTGAATTTGAAATCATACGTATAAAATGGTTACAATCGAATTTGGGATTGTCTTGAACCACGGTTCACACCGCTAATGGATGCCATTCGCTGGAGTCAGGGAAATCATGTATGAGATTCAAGCAAAGGCCGTCCCGCTCGTAAACCTCAGCCAGGTCAGGTGCATATCTGGCTTCGATGCGATCCGGGCAGCTTACCCGGATTACCTCACCGACGAGTCGCGGTTGACCGCCGCCTCCTTCGATTACCTGTTCTTCCCTAAGAACGAGGGAGAACTGGCCGCTGTGCTGCGCGATCTGAATGAGCGTAGAATCCCCGTTACCATCGCCGGCGCACGTTCCGGCCTGGTCGGCGGCAGCGTACCCCCGGCTGGCGCTTTGATTTCAATGGAGCTGTTCACCCAGATCGAAGCAGTTCGCTTCGACCCGCGCCTGGACGAATGGCAGGTCAGCGCGCAAGCCGGCGTCAGCCTGCTCGACCTGGAAAACTTTTTAGCCTCCCGCCAGATTCCCGGGCTGGACAATGCCCCGGAATCAGTCCAGCCTGAGTTGACCCGCTTCAAACTCGATCCTGCGGATTATTTTTACCCGCCCGACCCCACTGAAACGACGGCTTCCCTGGGCGGAACGGTCGCCACCAACGCATCTGGTGCGCGAACCTACCGTTACGGTCCCACCCGCGCCTGGATTCGCGGATTACGGGTGTTTTTGGCAAATGGCGATTACCTGGACATTCCGCGCGGCAAGTATTTTGCCTCTCCTTCCGGGACATTCACGATTTTTTCCGCAACCGGAAAAAGCCGTTCCTTTAACATTCCTGCTTATTCGCTGCCTTCCACCAAAAATGCCGCCGGGTTTTTCACCGCGCCGCAAATGGACCTGATCGATCTGTTCATTGGCTCGGAAGGCGTGCTGGGAGTGATTACCAGGGTGGAAGTTGCGCTGCTCGAACGCAAAAATAAAATCGCCATGATCCAATTCCTGGATTCAGATGACCAGGCAATTCAATTGACTCAGGCTTTGCGCTCAGATTCCCGCCTGGCCCTGGATTACCTGGAGTTTTATTCCGAAAATACGCTTCGATTGCTGCGCGAACGGCAAAATAGACCGGGTTTTCCCGCCGGGATTCCACCCATCGCGCCGGATGCCGGCTCGGCGCTCTTTTTCGAAATGGACTACGACCCGGATATGGATGAGTTCGATATCGGTGTGTTGGAAGAGACGATATCAAGCTGCGGCGCGGATATGGCCAACTCATGGGCGGCAACAGACGAGCGCGACATGGACAGTTTCAAACGGCTGCGCCATCTGGTGCCCGAAACCATCAACAGCATCATCGCCGAACGCAAACGCCGGTACCCGGAGCTGCATAAGCTGGGTACCGATCTGGCTGTACCGGATCAGTTTTTGCCGGAAATATGGGATTTTTACAAAAGCAAATGCGATGCGGCGCATTTTGAATGGGTTGCCTTCGGGCATATTGGCAACAACCATATTCACGTCAATATCCTCCCGCGCGACATGCAGGAGTTAAAATCTGCCCTCGAATTGTTCGAGGTTTTTGCCCGACGGGCAGTTGAACTGGGCGGCTCTGTCTCGGCGGAGCATGGCATTGGGAAGATCAAGGCAAAATTCCTGCAGTTGATGTATACCCCCGCACAGATCAATCAAATGCGACAGGTGAAGCTTGCCCTTGATCCAAATGCGATTTTGAACCCGGGTGTGCTATTGTAGGTTGGGTTGAGGGACGATGAAATTTTGTGTGTCAGAATATGACACTTGCAGTCCCGAAACCCAACACCTCATACGTATCGATTGTTGGGTTTCGCTTACGATATTTATCAATCGCCCGAATTTCCGACACGCTCAACCCAACCTACGAAATTCTTCTGGCGCGTCACTACGGCCATTTACCCCTTCACCGCTCCAGCCAGCATGCCGCGTATAAAGTTTTTTGTAGGTTGGATTGAGGGCGTGCAAATTAAATAATTGACTAAAACGATGATAGCCCTCAATCCAACGCCCGATAGAAATGCGGAATGTCAGATATCGGGGTGCATAAATACTTATCAGTGAACTAACCGCCACCACCCCTCAATCCGACTTACGGTATGACTAAGCTTACCCCTTCACCGCTCCAGCCAGCATGCCGCGCACAAAGTAACGCTGCAGGCTGAAGAACACGAGCATCGGCAGCAGCATGGAGAGGAATGCCGCGGCCGTCAATAAATGCCAGCCGGCGCCGAGTGAGGAGACCATATTCGCAATTTGATAAGTCACCACCGGCGTTGTGCTGCCAAGGAACACCAGCGCAACCAGCAAATCATTCCATACCCAGAGAAACTGGAAAATTCCCAGCGAGGCGATTGCGGGAAGCGCCAGTGGGATCGCCAGCCGATAAAATGCTGTCCAGTGAGACGCGCCGTCCAGGTAAGCCGATTCGAACAGATCGCGCGGTAATGTCCCCAGGAAGTTGCGCATCAGATAAATGGCATAAGGCATACCAAAGCCGGTATGAAACAACCAGACGCCAAGGAAAGTGCCGTTCAGCCCCATCTGAGCATAAACCCGTGAGATTGGAACCATGGTCATTTGCAAGGGCACAACCTGGAGCCCTACCAGGACGGCAAAGAGGAGCATGCGCCCTTTGAAATCGAGCCAGGCGAAGGCATAACCCGCCAGCGCCGCCAGGAGAATAGGCAAAAAGGTCGCCGGAATCGTCACCAGCAGGCTGTTGACAAATGCGCGGCCCATTCCCCGCGGGTTAAGCACATCCGATAAATTACAGCGCAAATCCGTCGAAGCCGTGCCCGCAGCGCAGTCCTCGGTATAAGTGCGTGTGCCGCGGTAACCGACCAGGGCGTCGATATAGTTGCTCAGGGTAAACCGGGGTTGCTTTTGCACGCCGGAAATATCGTTCAGGTGGACCACAATACTTGCGGCTGATTGGGAACTCGGAATTTCCTGGGTTCCCATATGCGGCTGGCCTTTATATTCGCTCTTAAGCGACGCCAAAAGTAAAACAGACCGGTTGAACTGCTTTATCAGATCAGGATTGGTCAAATCTGCGGCAGCAATTAATTTACCATCAGCACCGTGGCAGGATGCGCAATTTTGAACGTATTCTTGCGAACCGGGAGGCCTATTTAACACCGTCCACCATCCGGAGCTTTGAATGGCTTGAAGTGGCCGCAGAGAAGTGATCAACAACCCGAAGGTCGGCAGCACCCAGATTAAAACCATAAGCAGGATGACCAGGTTTTTGGGGAGGCGGGCAAAAAAAGCGTTGATTTTTTGTCGGTTCATCGCATCTCCTCCTGGGCAATAAAGCGCCGGATGTTGAGATAGATAAACGGAATAATGGCCAGCACCAGCACAACTGCGACGGCCGTGCCACGCCCGGTGTTGAAGTTAAGATACATCTCGGTGTACATGCGGTTGGCAATCACATCCGTGTTGTAATTTCCGCCGGTCATCACATAAACAATATCGAATTGTTTGAGCACATTGATCACCATTGTGGTGATCACCACGATCACCGTTGGCATGATGATCGGCAGTGTAATTTTCCAGAAGACATTCCACTCATTGGCGCCGTCCACGCGGGCGGCTTCGATAATTTCGTCCGGCACGGATTTGAGCGACGAGGAAAGGATGGTCATACAGAACCCGGTCCAAATCCAGATGCCAACAACGATCAAGGCATAGGTGTTTAGAACCGGAGCGGTTAGAAATGAGATTGGCTTTCCGCCTAACGCGGTGATCATTGCGTTCAACAGTCCAACCTGCACCTGTTGAGTGCCGTAGCTGTAAACGAACTTCCAGATCACGCCTGCCCCAACGAAGGATATGGCCATCGGCATGAACAGGATTGATTTTGCCAGCGCTTCATTTTTGATTCCATCAACCAGTTTGGCAAACAATAATCCTAAAATTACGGTGCCAGCCACCATAAAGATGATCCATTTGATGGTATTCCCGTAAGAAGATAACCAGAACGAATCCCAGAAGGCTTTGGTTGAACCGGTATTAAATTCCGCGGTTAAAGCATAACGGTAGTTTTCGAAAACACCCCAGCACGGGCGGCCTTCCACGCAGGTGGTAGCAACCGACGCGGTTCCATTCCTGTTCAGAAAGCTGAGCTGAATGGTGTTGAACATGGGATAAACAATAAAGAACAGCATAATGATCAGCGCCGGCGCAAGATAATAGAGCGGCGCCAGCTTGCCTTGCTGCATAATTCTTGGAACGGGTCGGGCTGCCATGAAAACCACCTCCGCTCGCGGCGTAGACCTCACGCCTGATTATGAATGGAAATGAGAAGAGCAGAGGCGGGGTTGGCCGCCTCTGCATCAGTCACATTCCTTTATTTACTGGCCAAGCGCTTCTGCCTGCACGGAAGCAATCGTCGCCAGGATGGCATCCAGATCGCCGCCGTTCACGTAATCCGTGATTCCGGTAAATTCGGCGCTGCCGAACCCGCCCGGAATGGAATCGCCAATGTCAGGGGTAAATCCCTTCGCGGCATAGAAAGCTTCACCCTTCTTGACCAGGGAGGGGTCGGTGTAATTACCGGCCCCGGCTTTGTTTGGAGTCAGGTCAAAGCCAGCCTTTGCCCAGGCAACACCGCCCTCAGGGGACGCAAGGTAGCTGACCAGCGCCTTGACAGCCGGTTTATCGCTGAAAGCCATCATCCAGTCCGAACCACCCTGCAGACCTTGAGCACCAGGGATGACGAAGAAGTCATAGTCTGTCCCAAATACAAGGTTGGGATATTGTTTGACGATTTCGCCGCCGGCAAACCCGGACTGTTTTACCATATAGGCTTCGGGCGGGTCAGAGAAGACTTTCAAAATCGCGTCGACGAAACCGGTCGAGAGGGTGCCTTCCGCCCCGCTGACCGTATAGGCCGGATCCATAGCCCATTTGCCATAGGCTTCATAGGCTGCTTTTACGCCTGGATCATTGTACGGTACAGTGCCGTTGATGATGTTCATCACGTATTCAGGGCCTTGTTGGATCAGCAGAAGGTCCTGGATGAAGTCGGTTCCAGTCCAGCCGGTGGCATCGCCTGATTCAAAGCCCATTGACCACGGCACATTACCATCAGCAACCATCTTATCAACCAGAGCAACCAGCTCGTCCCAGCTCGTCGGGACTGTATATCCGGCTGCCTCGAAATTGACCGGGCTGTACCAGATGATGGTTTTGATGTCGGATTTCACTGGCAAACCAAGCCATTTGTCGCTGATCACACCCGGGTCAATTGCTCCTGGAATGTACGCATCCCGGCTGGCGCCCAGTGATTCCATGTCTTTCAGCTGATCCTGGTACTGCGTTAACTGAGTCACATTCCAGAAAGCGATATCTGGCGGCGTTCCAGCCTGAACGCGAGTGTCCAGCAGCGCTTGATCGCGGGTAGACTCCGGCTTGAAAACGATCCCGCAGGTATCTGCCAGCGGTTTCAATATTTGATTCAAGCGTTCCTCTTCCTGCCCTGACCATTGATACAGCATGGTGATTTCATCACCAGCGGCTGCGCCCTTACACATATCAGGGGTTTCAGGGGGCATTTCTTCAGTTGGCGTTGCAGCAGGTGCGGCGCATGCAGCCAGCGCCATGGCAGCCAACACAAGAATAGCGGTAATCTTCCAAATTTTTAGCATCTTTTCCTCCTAAACTGAACGGCTTACTTTATGAGGGTCGATAGCCATCAATTTTTTTTATCGGTGCACCACCATCCTTTCAGTGTTTTTGCCTGCGAGATGGTTCTCGCAAACGCGACATGGTTTTTTGTATCAGGGACGGATGCATAACCAAAATAGCAGGGAGGCCAAGATCAGCCGTGCGGCATGCCCGGTTTTCAAATAAGGGCGATTGATTTTTATTTGCCTGCACAATCTAAGTAAACGGGCAGCACGATGGTACAAAAAATCTGTTTTGCTATGCAGCCGGTTAAGGGGTTTTGGCAGCAAAGCCGGGAAATTAATGGCAACCCCAAGCAAATAGAGAATTTAGTCTAGGTATTCCGTCGATGACGGATCAGTTCACGTTCATAAATTGTAATATCTTTTACTAAAATTTACAACTTTTAGACGGGCAGTCATGAATACAGATCGCGTTGCTTACCTGTACAAGCAAATATGGCCGCTATCAGGTCTTTGCTGGAATGTTGTTTGGACAAACAACCTGGAGATTCGCAAAAAAAGGCAGGCAAACTGTGAATGATGCAAGCGGATAAATTTCTTCCCGCCCAGTGTTAAAACAGGGATTCGTGCGGATACTTCTCGTCCAGTTTAGCCAGGGCAAAAGAGCCTGCTGCACCTAACAGGAACAACACCGCACAGACAGCAATCGTCCAACCGGTTACGCCCCCGGGAATGATTGCGGCGGTCGATCCCACCACGATCCCAAGAATAAAATGGTACATGAAGGGATATGCTTTTTTAAACAACCAGGCAATCAGCTTGGCCAGCAGCAGAATAATCAGAATCAAGCCAAGCGTAAGGGGGATAATGACCCCAAAATCCAGTTGCCGGATACCGGATGCCATGGGTTGGTACAGGCCAAGATAGATCAGGAAATTGGACGGACTCATGCCCGGGATGATTAATCCCAGCCCCACCAGCATGCCGCTCAAGATCCAGGTGCCAAAGGTGGGCGCCAGGTTGACATTGTTGATGGTTTCCATCCAGCGCATAAAGAAAAAAGTGCCGAAAGCCATGGCCGCCAGCACCGCCCAATGCCAGGTTTTGCGGCCTTGTTTACCTGCCGTAACGAACAGAGAGGGGAACGTGCCGGAAATAAAGCCAATGAACAGCCAGGTGAATGGAGCTGCAAAATGCGTGAAGGCGTAATCTACCACCGATGAAAAACCGACGATCCCCAGCGCAACGCCGATGCCCACCGGCAAAAAGAAGCGCATATTCTGCAGGAACTTGGTCTGCAAATTGGCCAAAAACTTCATCAACGGTTCATACAGCCCGAACACCACCGCCAGCACCCCGCCGGATAAGCCGGGGACAATGGCTCCAATACCTACCAGGGTACCTTTCAATAACCGGATTATCCATTCGACGGTAACGTTTTTTCCCCGAGTCAAACTGCTGGTTTCTGCCATAAAGTTCCTTTGTTCATGTTTGAATCAGCCGCATGGTCTGCGGGCAGGTTTGAACCGTCTGATTATAAAGCATTGCGGATGGTTTTACATGCTTATCAGGGGGTAATAATTGCGCCTGTGGTGCGCAAAATGGGTGCAATTTTACCCAAAATTGACACATCCGTACTATCATTAAAATGTCTTTGCATCCGATTGCAACAATGGGAGGTGACAAAATGACCGAAATAAAACTGGAGTGGCCGAATCCTACGGGCGGCACAGCCATAGCATATTATGATGACGAGCGGCAAGAATTTACCAATATTCTACATAATCTGAATGCTGGTGGTGCTGCAAATTTTATTAACTTTTTAGCTAAAATGACAGATTTACCAGTCTATAAAATCACCCAGGAATTTCAAAAATACGCTGTGATTTTACCGATTGCGGTCACTAGTCCAAATATTATTGATACGGAAATACCGCCCTGGGATGCGATAATACCACCTGGCCCGGATAAGGAAATTTTAAAAATGCTCTGGGAAGGAAAACAATACAAAGAAGCAAGTAATACTTTGACTATCGGTTCCAAGACACTGATGAATAGGGTAAGTGAATTGAGGAAAATACATGGCGCTAAAATTATCCCATACCAAAAAGATATTAAAGAGCGCTTTATAAAAAAGAGGTGATATAGGGGGGATATTGCGGGATATAGTCTAGGACATTTTTTCGATTTATTATGAGTCTGGTAAGCAAACCAGGCTCATTTTTTTAATCGAAAGGATGCAAATGAAAATCACGTTTTTTGTCACCGCAAAAGAATATTCGGCACTTGTGAAAGCTGCATTGGTAAACCTCCGCAGCGTTCCAGACCAGGCTCATCGGTTTGTTTTGGACGGGCTTGAGAAGGATGGATATATTCGCGAAGAAACCGATTCAAAAAACGAGGTGAAGCATGGACAAAGTTAAAGCGCAACCCGCCGAGGACACGGCGGGCGGCGAAGGCAGACAAGACGCGGGCGCGTATTTGTCTGAGGTCAGTATAGCACAATCCGCAAGTGAAAAAAAGCCACCAATTGAATCGCTGCTCAAAGCGTCTGAAGTTTCCCACATCTTAAGAATCAGTATAACTCAGGCATACCGCCTAATGGGGCATGAACTTCCAGCGGTCAGATTCGGGGGAAATACCATAAGGGTGCGTGCGTGTGATCTGGAAGCGTTTATTCAGCGCAGCGTACAGGGGGGCAACCATGGCCAACCTTGACACAGCCCTTACACTTGCACGGCGCGGCTGGTTTGTCTTCCCTTGCAAACCCGACAAAACCCCACTTACTCCGCACGGATTCAAAAACGCGACCTCAGACCTGGCGCAAGTTGCCCGGTGGTGGTCCGAAAATCCAGATGCCTTAGTTGGAATCGCGTGCGCTATGTCCGGCATCTTTGCGGTTGACATTGACGACCGCGAAAGTTGGAACGCCTTCGAGCGCAAGTATTCTACTGGCTACTGGGAACCCGGCCCTATGCAACGCACGCCCCGCGGCGGTTTTCACCTGATATTCCGGCTACCGCTGGATATCAACATTCCTAACAATGCCGGGAAGCTGGCCATGGGAATTGACCTGCGCTCAAACGGCTACATATGCACCGGAACCGGCTATACCTGGCTAGGCGAAGGCAGTATCAATCGCCCGTTAGTTGACGCCCCCGCCTGGCTTCTTGAACAAATCGACAAGCTGAATCCGCATGAAGAACAGCGGGCGCAATTACCGCCGGTGATCAAGGTTGAAGGCCTCCCCGATTACTTCCTTGAAAAGGCTGTGCGAGCTGCGCGGGTTGGGAACCGGAATAACAACGGATTCGAGTTGGCAATCCAGCTGCGCGATAACGGCCTTTCGGAATCTGAAGCCCGCCCCTTTATGATCGAATATGCCGCCCGCGTACCGCAAGAATTACGACACCAATACAACCAGGTCGAGGCGCTGGCAAGTCTGAAGGTTGCGTACTCGCGCCCGGCGCGGTCACCCATTGTACCGGGTTACGGGAGGGCAGCCAATGGCAGATGAAAAGCCCGAACCTAAACTTACCACCTGGGCGGATCTTGAAAAACAAATCGGCCCCATATCCTACGCCTGGGATGGTTGGTTACCGAATGGGTTACTGACCATCCTGGCAGGTTTGTCCGGCGAAGGCAAGTCAACCGTCGCGCTCTACGTTAGCGGGTGTGTCACCGATGGTTACAAATGGCCTGATTCGGCGCCCTCCAATTACACCGGGGGTACGGTCCTTTGGTGCGAATCCGAGAGCGCCCAAGCTATCAACCTGCAGCGTGCCCGAAAATGGCAGCTCAACGTAGAAAACTTTTTGACACCGTTTGAGGATGGGTTGGTAGATATCAACTTTGATAAACCCCTCCATAAGGCCGCGGTGATCGAAAAAGCCTATCTACCAGGTGTCAAGCTAATCGTGGTTGACAGCCTTTCGGGAGCCAACAACCGGCGCGAGAATGAAACGGAAGTAAAGCAGGTTACCGAATTCCTGGCAGAACTGGCAAGGGATACCGGCAAACCTATTCTACTCACCCACCACTTGCGAAAAAAGGGGATGCTGGACACCGACACCATCACCCTCGACCGGCTGCGCGGGTCGTCTGCAATCGTGCAAACGGCGCGGGTTGTCTGGGCGCTGGACAAACCAGACCCGAATTCTACCCGACTGCGGTTGTCCATGATTAAGAATAACCTGGCACGCTTTACCGACCCGATAGGGCTGGAGATAGGCGAGGACGGTTTGACTTTCGGGGATGCGCCACACGAGCCGCGGGTGGAAACCCAGGCAGACAAGGCGGCCGATCTCATTCGGTCGCTCTTGCAGCGCGAACCAGTGGCAGCCGCGAAAATGGAGGCCGAGCTATCCCAGGCAGGCTACAGCGCACGTACCATCCGGGCAGCGAAGGCAGCCCTGAAAATCGTATCCATCCGCAAAAACGAAGGGTGGTTATGGAGCCTTCCTACTAATGAATAGTGTAATTGTTGTACTTCTTGTAATTGTTGAATATCTTGTACACCTTGTACTTATTGTAAGAAATACAACAAGTACAAGAATCTCAAGAAGTACATGTACACAAGAAGTCCACCAATGCGGATTTTCCTATGTTTCTGGTACTCATTAAATGAGTATCCATCCTTACGAATCAGCATATCAGATGTGCGTATGATACACAATCAGACGGCAGCCAAAAAGGACAAATGTTAATGAATCAAGACGAACAGGCAGAACGAATGAAAGGCAATCAAAGTGCGGTAAAACACGGCGCAGAGGGCGCTCTCAGGCGTAGGAATGAGGGGAAACCCTTCATTGGCCTGGCAGCGGAAGAAGAAAAGGCCGTGTTAGCGGACCTTCAAGAAATGGGAATTGCAGAACTGGTTAAGCGTGATGCGATTCGGTTGCAGACAATCACGAACCTTTACTATGCAGCCGTTCAAAAGGCGGCTGAAACGGGCGATATTATGGCCTTTGATAGATACGTCGCCCGCCTGGGTTGGCTGGCGGGTGTCACGCTTAGAGCCTGGCAGCAAGTCACCAACGATCAAAAGGACGCGGCCAAAAGCGCAGCGGGGATAGTTGACGTGATGACTGCAATTCGGAAGGCGCGAGATGACAAACGAGATAAGTAATCTTGTAACTGAATGGCGCGAAATGGGGCCGGTGGAATGGGCTGAAGGTCCTTACGGCTTCATCATGGAGGACGGGCAGCCGATCTCCCTCACCCCATGGCAGCGAGCCGCCCTGGAGTCCTACTGGCAGCACAGAGCGGATGTATCCACCTGGGCGGTATCCAACATCAAAAAGACTGGCAAAACCGCTCTCAATGCCGTTCTGACCTGCTGGCGCTGGCTGGCACTACCGGGGCAGCACTTTGTAGCGGCTAACGATCTTGACCAATCCCAGGCGCGACAATTCGCAATGATAGCAGAGATGGTACGGCGCAATTCGTACCTATCCCAGGTCGTAAAAATCAGCCGGTCAGAGCTGCTATTCGAGCCAACCGGCAGCAAGCTAACGGCGCTGGCTTCAGATGCTACAGGTAATGCCGGCGCGAACTTCTTGACCACTTCCCATACTGAAGCCTGGGGTATCTTGTACGAGAACGGAATCAGGGCATGGGAAGAGAACACCCCTCCACCTGGCAAGTTTTATGGCATGCCTGCTCTCCGTATTGCGGACAGTTACGCCGGTTATTTGGGAGAATCGGCTACCTGGCATAAGGTGGTTGACCGCGGGCTGAAGGGTGAACGCATATCGAAGGAATGGCCGATCTATCTGGCAGGCGGCCTTATGCTCTTCCACATGGAAGGCGAGGACGCGCAGCGGCGCTGCTACCGGGGAACGCCTGAAGAGGCGGCGGTTTACTACACAGAACAGCGCGAGACCTTACGGACTAACTCGTTTGACCGTATGCACAACAACATACGGACGGCGGGAGAGAGCGCGTTTATCGAAATGGAGCGCTGGGCAGCCTGCAAGGGGTCAACCCCCTACGATGCCCGCATGCGCGAAAAGATGGTTATTGGTGCGGATGCTTCCACTTCCGGCGATTATTCGTCAATCGTGGGCTGCACCTATGACTATGACAATGATATAGCTTCCGTTCGCCTTGTGCAGGTATGGAAGCCAAAAAGCATATTGGGGATCCGTTCGGGAAAGGCTACGGTGGATATTGACGAAACAATAGGACAGGCGGTTTTAGATTTACACAAGGCAAAGGTATTGAAGGCGGTGGTTTGTGACGTTTACCAGTTGCATACCTGCGTAATCAAGTGGGAAAAAGCTGGTATTCGTGTCATTGAATTGAACCAGAACGCCGGCCGGGTGGACAGCGACCAGGCGCTTTACAACGCTATCAATGCCGGAACGCTGCGGCATTACGGCGACCCTGAACTAGACGCAGCCATAAGAAACGCAGTCGCACGAGAGACACCCCGCGGCTTCCGACTGGATAAGGAAAAGGCGAGTAAAAAAATCGATGCGGCGGTAGCGCTCTCAATGGCGCATTGGGGGGCGCGTCTTTACTTTGGAAAGTATGACAACAGCAGTATAGGCTGGCGCCCGGACCCATGGGAGACATACGATTCTATGGACTTGTCGGAGATCGACCCCAGCGATCTGGCGCTCTTCAAGAAATGGGAAATGCAAGCCGGGCGGCCGTATAACGGTCACTGGCATATCCATCACGACCCGCACCCGGAAGGTGTCACCTGGAAGAATTGCAGATACCGGACACGCGGATGTCTGGCCTGTTATGAGGAAACCAAAGACCTAGCGGATGCGGAAATAGGTGCATTCCAGGGTTCGGGACAATTCGAGGCTTACGTGCAAAATCTGGAAGATCGGGCACGCATGGAGCAAGCTGCGAATGAACAAAAAGCCAAAACAGAATCGCTGTTTTGGAATCAGATCAAAAAGAACACAAGGAGAAACTAACATGTCTAACTTTAGAGGACCAGGAATTAACCCAACTGTAGGAACCCCGCGGGTGGCTGGTTGGAATGCCACAGCGCTCGAAATCGCTGCGGCGCGTGAAGAGTTGAATAAATACGCCGGGATCATGACCCCATACGAACGCATGGTGATAGGCAATTCGATCAAAGAAAAGATCGAATCCAGCTACCAGATGGTTTATGCGGGGGCGAAAAATCACCTTGCGGTATGGATCGGCTATTACAAGGATGCGATTGCCCGGTACGAAAGAGCGCAGCGAAACGAAACCAACAACTGGGATAGCGGCAAGCTGCTAACCGAAACAAACGCATTCCAGGCACGTCTGGAGCGCGAGTTGGGGAATAAAAACGGGTTGCCCTTGTATGAGGGCGCACCGGACAGTTTGGAGCGCGTCAAGCGGCTATACCACGAGGCGCAGGCCAGCGGAGACAAGTATAAGCAGCGTGCGGCGGCTGAAGTCATGCGCAGTATCAGCACAGAGGGCATGAAGCAAAGCGCGGCGGTGGATCTGCGCGTACTGGCACGCGAAGCCGATGCGAGTTTGAAAAGCCTGCGGTCGACCCCGGAACTAATAGAGGCGGTCGAAAATGCGAACAAGGCCACACAAGAACTATGGCGCGAGCGCGAAGTGGTTGCCAGCGTTTGCAAAGCTATGGGTGAGACGCCCGATGACCCTATGGGCGCGGTTGGCGGTTTTGAAAAACTGGTAAAAACCGTCCAGGTAAACCCCGAGACGCGCGAACTCAAAATCTATAGCTTGACCGACCCTGAAGTTACCGGGATTTATCACTTGAAAGATAATAATTCAGACAACCTGGGAGACTGAGATGCAATCCACTTTCGAAAAACCACCACGAAAAAACGAAAGAGACTATCTCAATGCAATGGCTGTAGCGCGAGCGGCCGAAATTCGCATGATAGCGAACTCCGAATTACCGGGGTTTTGCTCTCCGAATGAGCTGGCAGCGGAGCGCAGCCGCCGGGCATATTGGGCGGAGATGGACCAGACCAATTTAGAAATGCACGCCACCTACGACAAGGACGCGGCCGCTGAAGTTGCGCGGCGCAATGGGGAACTTCCCAGGTAGCTTTCATCCTGCCATCTCACGTGGGGCGGTAGCAATGGGGTTACCGCCCCGACAGTGGGAAATTTGTTAACATATTGTTAACATTGGAGGTATTGCAATTGAAGGTCATATGTTCTAGACTAAGGTTGTCTAGGGAGTTTGAGGTAGTTTTTAATTCGCCTGCAAAGGGCCGTTATTCTGCAAACTACCCACTCCCTAGACAAGAGCTGGCGAAAGCAGGATAGCGGCCTTTTGTTGTTAACAGGGGCATAGCGGGGTACAACCCCGATGATAAACCGGCACAGCCGGACTTACCAAATCGGCATAGACCGAGAAAGGAAGCAAAGAACATGCATCCCCCAAAAGACTTTGTGAGAATTATCAACAAGAAGCGATACAGCGTTGCGACATCTACGCTTATTGCTCACGATGCATACTGGGACGGACACAACTTTGAACGGTCAGGGCGAAATGAATTTCTCTATCGCACCCCGAACGGGAACTACTTCACGGTAAACCTGACGTGCTGGCAGGGTGAACGCGATACATTAACGCCCGTCAGCCAGGATGAAGCCGTTGAACTGTTCGAGAGCAACCTGCCCGAACATGAAGTAAGTTATGCTGAAGCATTCCCCGGCGTAACAGTAAAGGACGCATAAGAGCGAACGCCTGGATTAGGGCCAGACGTTCGCAGTAGCAGGACAGGCGCCCCGCTATGCCAATTTTATCAAAGAGGCAAAAAATGAACAAACGAAGTCACGGCGAAGGGTCGTTAACACGGCGGAAGAATGGTACTTTTCTCGCTCAGGTATCCATCGAAGGGCGGCGGGTCAGTAAGACCTTCAAACTCCGCAAGGAAGCCCAGGAATGGATTACCACCATTAACGGGCAGGTGCGGCAGGGGTTGACCTTTGAGAGTACCAGAACCACCGTCGATGAACTCATGGAAGGCTGGCTTAATAACAAGCGGGCAAAGTTGCGCCCGGCGACCATTGAGAGTTACTGCAATATGAACCGACAGTATATTTCTCCGGCATTGGGCAAGCTGAAGCTGAAGGATGTTTCAGCGGCGCGGGTCCAGAAATTCTATAGCGATCTGGAAAAGCGCGGCATTGGAAAACGTACCATTGAGATGACTCATACCATCCTACACGGCTTCCTGGGGCATGCACACCGCCTGGGGTTGATTGCACAGAACTGGGCGGCATTGGTGGAAGTACCGCGGCCCGGGAAAAGCGAAATGCACGTATGGGATGAAAGTCAAGTCAGTCAATTCCTGCAATTCGTCAATGCGGACCCGCTCTACCGCTTGGCTTTTTCGACTGGCATGCGCCGGGGCGAAATAGTCGGTTTGCAGTGGAAAGATATCGACTGGAATTCTGGCATGCTGCACGTCCGGCGTCAAGCATATAGACCGGAAGGCGGCGGCTTCATATTCCAGACACCCAAAACAGAGCGGGGAACCCGCGGTATCAGGTTAGGCCGCGGCATGCTAGAGGCGCTAAGGGTCCACTACAACGAAACCATCCCGCTAATGCAGGCTATCGCCGGTGGCTCCTGGCAGGACTATGATCTGATATTCCCTACTTCCAGGGGAACACCAAAAGACGGTGATACCGTGCTCAAGGAATTCCAGCGGCTTACAGAACGCGCCGGCCTGCCCCCCATCCGCTTCCATGACATAAGACACACGGCAGCCAGTATCATGCTGCTGCATGGCGAGCCGCCGGTGCGGGTTGCAGGTATCCTGGGGCAAAGTGTCCAGGTGCTGCTTACCACCTACGCCCACTATATCCCGGACAATCAGGAAACAGCGGCGAATCTCATGGATGCGATTACCACCCCGACAAGCATTACATTTGAAAACTCATCATCATTGCAACAGATTGCAGCAGGCAAGAAGTGAAAACACTCTACTACCCCCATATATACGGCATGACAAACCGTAAAACACCACATATGCGGCTTATTAGTGCAATACCGTCTGATTATAAAGCAGGCCAGCCGTTTAAGGCGAATGGGATTGATGATATGGCTGTTGTGTTTTTCAGGAGAATTTTTTTGAAGATACGTTCCCAAAACTGGTTAGTTACTGGTAAACTTAACTATTATCCAGGTTGGCGTTTTGTTGCTGCTTCACGATTTGAATGCCAAAGGGGTAACCGTTGGTTTGCATAAATGGTGTTCACAAAAAAATAGCAATGCGAAACGCCCATAAATTATCGTGCCTGCCTGTTCGAAGCAACATTGCATCATCCATTTAACAAATAGATTATAAAAATGTTTCAGGTAAGGAAAGGAAGGTTTTTCTTCTAGGCCATCGTACCATGTGGATGAACAAACTAAAACAGTTCGGGCTTACCATTGATCAAATATTTCAGGCAGTATTTTCCCCAAAGGCTGAAAAAACACATCCCTGGCTGCCGATAGTTTGGATTGGGTCGCTCATTCTTGCCGGCGCGATCCTGTGGGGGATATTTTTCAACTGGGGAAACATTCCTTTCGATTACATGGATTGGGCGGAAGTCTGGGCTGCGCGCATGCAGGCCTGGCGGGATGCTTTACTAAACAACACCATCCCATTTCATCTGTCCGACGTGGCTGCCATGCGCACCGAATCGGACCGCTATTTTGCGGTGGCAGACATGGTTTCTTCGCCGCAGGTCCTTCTGCTGCGCTGGCTGGAGGTTGGCCCATACACATTGGCCAACAATCTTTTCCTTTATGGCATTGCCACCTATTTTTTATTGCGCATCCGAAAAAAATATAACCTTTCCTTGTTCGCGTTTTCCTTTTTATTCCTTCTGTTTCATTTCAATGGTTTCATCGTTACCCATTTATCGATCGGGCATCTGAGTTGGGGAGGGTACTACTTATTTCCTGCTTTTGTATTGTTTGTGTTGGAATTGTTGGATGGCGACCGAAGCTGGCGGTGGGTCGCCAAAATGTCTTTCCTGCTTTTTTTCATCTTCATGCAGGGATCTTTCCATCATCTGGTATGGAGTTCGCTTGTCCTTGGGATGATTGCTCTTATCCGCTGGCGTCATTTTTTCCAGGTTTTAAAAGCAGGTTTATTCGCCATCCTGCTGAGTATGCCTCGGATTCTTCCTGTTGTTATCGAATTCAATTCCAAAATTTCTGAAAAACTCGATATTTTAGGTGGATATCCATCATTAATAAACCTCGCTCAGTCGTTGACCTACAATTCCACCCCGGATAATGCCTGGCCGGGGCTAGTATTCGATAGCAGACTGGGTTATTGGGAATTTGATATTTTCGTCGGCCGGGTGGGTGCAATATTTCTTTTCGCTTTCGGCGGCCTGGCAATGTCGTTCTGGCATTATAAAAAACGCGAATTTCCCGTTTTAATCATGCCGGTGCTGGCGCTGGTCTTTTTATCCATCGGAGATAATTTCGCAAAGGTCCTTTTTTATCATCCGGTTTTGGCTTCCAGCGAGCGGGTGACCTCCCGCATGATCGGCCTGGCATTGGTCATTGGGCTGATCTTATCAGCAATTTATTACCAAAAAACACTGGACCGGATACGTAAATCGATCATTCTTCGATTGACCCAGGTGGTTTTATTAATACTCCTGGCAAAAGATCTGGTTCTGCATACCCTGCGCTGGTCGGTAGAGAATGCCTATATCGCTTTTGGGGTCACCCGCCGCGATCTCTCCGTTATTCACGTTTCCAACCACCCCGACCCGGATTATTTCCTTGCCCTGAGCATTGGGGCGCTCGTATCGATCCTGACCATGGTGTTTCTGATCTGGGCTGCCAGGAAAACATCAAATGCAAGCCATAAAACATGAGAAGATTTTTCCTGATGCGACCATATTTGTTTATCTTTATACCGACGTTAGAGTTCCCACATAATCGGTAATCGCACCGGCTGGCGTTTATTCCTTTTATCGATTTAAATATTTAAAAGTTTATTGTTTTCTATCCCTTCGCCTTGCCTGGTTAACGTATAAGCTGCCTGGCTGATGATTCTTTCGATCATTTCCATGGTTGCCGGCCGAACTGAGGTTCCCCGCTCATCGTTGATAAATATATACGTCTGTTCATCGCGGCCATCCAGCACCAGGGTTATCGGATCGCCAAGCGCTCGGTACACCAGAAGCACAACCAGTTCGCAGGTACATTGACTGGTACCGTGGTAAGGGCAGGTACAGCCATCATGCAGCGCCCTGGTGCTGCGCAAATCAAAAGATTGGAACACCCATAAACCCGCATCGGAAAAAGCTTGTTTGAGTGGTTCCACAAAACGGGTGCATTGAATATCGATTACTTTTAAAGGTTTCTTTCCCTGGTGATTCATCGTAATTTGTCCTGCCAATTATTTTAGCTGCTCCAAAAAACTTTAAAAAGCGCTGTGATGCTTAACCTATAACAGGCTTTTTTGCTTACTTAACCACTTCCACCAGGGTACCTCCGGGCATCCCCACGGTAACATCGCCCGGGTCGTAAGCAACCACCGGAAGAGTCCAGCGAAACACCCATCGAGCATCTTCCGGGCGGCAGTTGACGCAGCCTTGGCTCATTGCCTCACCAAAATTGTTGTGCCAGAAGGTCGAATGGATGGCAACCCCGTTGCCCTCGAACAGCGTCGTCCAACTGACGCCGGCGATATCATATCCACCTCCGGTCGTACCACCCGTCATGTGCACGGAGACCAGTTTTCGCCAGATAGGCCGGATCCCGACCGGTGTTTCCCAGATGTCGGTGGGATTTCCATAGAAGTCATTCATCATTCCGGTGGAAACCTGAGTGAAATACACTTCATTCTTGCCTTCGAAACAGGCCAGCGTCTGGCGAGATACATCCACGACCACCCGTTTATCGGCCACTCCCGGCGAGATCGGCGCCACGTCCTGTTCGGTTAACGGTCTGAAACCTTCCGCCCGGGCCCACAACAAATCCCCAAATCCATATCGCTCATTGATACGGTACCAGGTCTGCCCCTGATCGTCCGTTTTTATCTGGTCGATCCAAAATACCTGGCTGTAATACACCCTTGGGTTTTCGGTGTTTTGCAACCAGGGAGAGCGGGCAGGCGGATTGCCCAAAACCACATCCAGATAGGGAACCGTCACCTCAGCCCACAGCCCGGGACCAAGCGAACTTTCCGGAAGGCTGTTCAAAGAGACGTTCAGGGTGTTCTTTACCGGTTGGAGGTATGGCGCCCAGATATAGCCGTTCGGCGTTTCCACCCAGCGTTGATTGATCCGCCAGGGCCGTTTGCCGATTACCTCGCGCAGCCAGGGTACTACGGTATCTCCGTAGATAGCTTCGACCGTTTCACTTTCCGTATCCGGCCGTGCTTTGATCTCAGTCATGCCTACGTTAACTCGCCCAAGCCGCTCGGACTGCGGAAATTCCGGAAGGGTTACGGATCGAAAAGCCAGGCTGGTCAGACCGAGCAGAGAAACTTTAAGAAATTCACGCCGGGAATATTTAGCTCTTGTTTGCATTCCCACTAAGCTCTTTTGTTTGCTCACAATGGCTATGGTCTCTGCCGCCACCACCGTGGTCATGCCCCATGAACTTCATCATAAATACATGCGACAGCGGGCAAATCAGTACCATCAAACCAATTAAAACCGTATTAATCGGCAGTTTGAACACGAATAAGGCTGCGCCTGCAGCAACAGCTACCAAAACGCACGCAATGAATACGGTTTTAGTTGTCTTTGACATGGAGTTCCTCCGGGAGATTGAAATTACTATGAACATGGTAAATGGGATAGGGCGCTATGTCACGCGTAAGTCTGCCTGAAAGAACTCAAGCATTTATGCTTATCTATTTTGGGGTGCGGCAGCCTGGTCCACAAATGAGCAAAATTACCTATCCAGGCTTAAGCTTTTGTACGCTACCCCTGGCCCGGAAAACTTCTTATACTTAGACCATCAGCCCACCGGGAACTTACGCTGGTGGGAAGTTCACCAACAATGGAGGTATAAAGAATTCAGATATGGAAAAAGATCCTGTTTGCGGTATGAGCGTAGACCCCAAATCAGCGGCTGGTAAATCAGATTATCAGGGCAAAACCTACTACTTCTGTTCCGCTGGTTGCAAGAAAGCTTTTGACAGCGACCCTGAAAAGTATGTGGGTGGTTCCCACTCTGCTCATACTCATCATCACTAATCAATCTGTTTAGCTGATTCTCTCCTTATCCCCGCAGGCGAGCTACCCCTCCGTTCGGCCTGCGGGGAACTTTTATTGAAGGAACGGCATGATAACTGTTTCAATCGATCCCATCATTTTTTCAATTGGACATTTTCATCTGCGGTGGTACAGCCTCATTGTGATGCTGGCGATTGGCATTGCTTTTTGGCTGGTCACTCGCGAAGCGGTTCGCAAGGGCTTCTCGAAGGAAGCCATTTACGATTTGGCTGTTTGGGTGGTCATGGGCGGCTTGATTGGCGCGCGGTTGTTTCACGTGATCGATCACTGGCCGGACGTGTTCTCCAAAGATCCTGGGCGGATTTTTGCCATCTGGGAAGGCGGCCTGGCCATCTGGGGAGGGATAGTCGGCGGGTTCGTCCCACTTGTCATTTATGGACGGCATCGGCGTTGGAATTTAGCACGGCTGCTGGACGCATTTGCGCCTGGAGCGGTATTGGGGCAAGCGATTGGCCGTTTCGCCTGCATCATCACCGGCGATTCTGTCGGAAAACCGACCAGCGGGCCTTTCGGCCTGGCCTATACCAGTCCTGAAGCCATGGTGCCGCAGTTAGGCGTCTATTACACCCCCACGCCAGTTTACGAAATTCTACTCAACACTGCCATCTTTGTCGTTTTGTGGCGCTTGCGAAAACTGAACCTTCCCGATGGCGCCTTATTTCTGATCTACCTCAGCCTGTATTCGATCGGCCGTTTCTTTATTACCTTCATGAACAGCTACCGTGAATTTGCCTTCGGCCTCAACCAGGCTCAGGTTATGAGCCTGATCGGTTTGATCATTGCGTTACCATTGCTGTTGCGCATGGTCATAGCGCCAAAGCGCGTGGGTGGGTAGGCTCCCCTGGCGGCTTTGCATCGCAGGAATAAATCGGTTACACTGATTTTCTCGAAATATTGAGCATCATTGGTAGGAGATAATCATGAATTCAAAATCATTAACGCAACTATCGCTGCCGGTTCACGGCATGAGCTGTACCGGTTGCGCTGCCCATGTGGAAAAAGCCATCAGTCAGCTTCCCGGGGTTTCACAGGTAAAGGTCGATCTGAAAGCTGAAGTTGCCAATATCACTTACGACCCCCATCAGGTGGATTTGCTTGAATTTCAACATGCGATATCGCAGGTTGGCTATAAAGTCCCGACAGCCGAAATTACCTTAACAGTAAAAGGGATGAGCTGCCTTTCCTGCAGTTCACATGTTGGCGGCGCCCTGGGTGATCTGACCGGGGTGTTACAAGCCAATGTCAACCTGGATAAAGGAACTGCCCAGGTGACCTATGTTCCGGAATTGGTTTCATCGCTCCATATGGAGGAAGCAGTCCGGGAAGCTGGTTATCAGGCCAGTGCAGCCGAGCAGGCAGCTCTTCCCTCAGAACACAACGCTAACCAGGTCACCGAAAAAACCGAAACCGCCCATGGCGAAAAATTTACCTGGCGCTTTAAATCCCTTTTAAAACGGAGTTAAGGAATGGCCGAGCGAGTCGTGAGCGCGCCCCCGTCCAATTCCCGCCTGTGGGCCAGACGAGTCAGCCGGTGGGGCTATTATTTTTCCCGCTACTGGATCCTGTCGTTCAGCGTGCTCATAGGTCTGTACGTGGGTCTGCCCTTCATGGCGCCTGTTTTTATGGCCCTGGGGTTGGAATTTCCTGCACGTGCCATTTATACAATCTATTCGTTTCTCTGCCACCAGCTTCCGCAGCGCTCTTACTTTTTATTCGGGCCGCAATTTACCTACTCGCTGGCAGAAATTCAAGCCGTCTGGCAGGATACAACCAGTTTCGGAATCCTCCGGCAGTTTATCGGGAATCCGTCAATGGGTTGGAAGGTTGCCTGGTCCGACCGGATGGTCTCGATGTATACCAGCATCCTCATCTTCTCCTGGATCTGGTACCCGTTGCGGAGGCGGTTGCGCGGGCTGAGTTGGCAAGGGTTGCTCATCCTGATATTCCCCATGGCTGTAGATGGTTTCAGCCACATGTTCAGCGATTTTGCCGGGTTAGGTCAAGGTTTCCGTGATAGCAATGCCTGGCTGGCTGCGCTGACCAACAATTCCTTACCGGCCACCTTCTATGCCGGTGATGGCTGGGGGTCTTTCAATTCGATTATGCGCCTGGTCACCGGAATTTTATTCGGCGCCGGTGTGGTCTGGTTTGGCTACCCTTATCTGGATGAATTTTTCGCGGATATTAAACTCAAAATTCAGGAAAAGTTTCAGCGAGCCGGGATTCGGCTTTAGCATAATTACGCCATATCCTGGAGCGAGGCAATTCTTCTACTCCCCGAATTGCCTCGGTCGGTCGTTTAAACCCGCCCTTCCTTTAGCGAGCGCTCAAACTTCTTCTTCATGAGCAATATCCGGAGGGATCAGCCCCATGGATACCGCCTTCATTACGGCTTCAGTGCGGCTGCTGGCTTGCATTTTTTCAAAGATGCGCGCGATGTGCCCCTGCACGGTTCGGTCGCTAATAGCCAACTGGGTGGCAATGGCTCGGTTCGTAAAGCCTTTGGCAGCCAGAGTCAACACTTCCATTTCGCGGTCGGAAAGGTTGATGGTAATTGCCGGTCCGGCCGGCGCTGAAAGATAAGCCATCACTTTGGAGACGATTGCGCGGTCAAGCACCGATTTTCCCTGGTATACATCGCGAACCGCCTGAATAATTTCTTGCGGCCGCGCTGTCTTGAGTACATAGCCATTTGCGCCTGCCTTGAGAACCGCCGTGACATAGGGGTCATCCTCATAAGCAGTTAAAACCAACACTCCCACCGGCCAGCGATTCGAACGAATATGGCGAGTCACCTCGATTCCCGAGGCTTTTGGCATTTGAATATCCAGTACAGCCACATCGGGTTTGAATTGATCGATCAAGATTTTAGCCTGCTCGCCGTCATCCGCTTCTGCGACCACATCAAAGTCTTCTTCCATATCCAGGAACTGGCGAATACCTGCCCGGACAACCACATGGTCATCGGCTAATACTAATCGAATTTTATGAAGGTCGCTCATATGATTAATCCTTAAACATCATTATAAATCTTTGAATTACAGCGATTCAAATTGGTCGAACCGCGCGGTATAGCGAAAGCGGGCCAAAAGCGCTGCGCAAGTGCCCCGTCTCCTCCACCAGAGAAAATCCCGATTCGGATAACAACAGCGGAATTTGACCGCGAAAATTATCCGCCGTGCGCTCGAGACGCGACATGTAACGCGCCACAAATCGCATCAGACCGTCATGCGGCGGACCGAAGTCCGCGATATGAAAACTGCCGCCTGGCTTGAGTACCCTGAATACTTCCTGGAATGCCCTGCGCTTATCGGGCAGAGTCAGGTGGTGGAGCATCAGGCTGGATACCACTTTATCAAAGGAATCCACCGGATAAGGAAGGTCATTTGCCAAACCTTTATCCCAGCGGATTGTGGTTAACCCTGCCTGCTTTGCTTTTTGGCGTGCGATCTCAAGCACCTGGTCGTCGCCATCCAATCCCACCATTTCAGCAGCCGGTTGGCGCCGTTGAAACATGATGACCAAAGTACCCGTGCCGCAACCCAGATCTAAAATGCGTTCGTTAGGCTGTGGATTAGCTTGATCAACCAACCGCCGCTTGAATATATCCTCATGCATGATGTACCGCAATAGCGGATCAAACAATGGCGTGAGCCAATTCTGGTTTAGCGCAGGAATATAATTCGAATGTTTCTCGGTCATCGTCGTCGCTCTGGCCTTCATAGTATCACCCAATCCATAGTGCACCAAGCGCATTCTTACGCATGTCCTGCCCGCAAATTAGCCTACGTCGCTGACTGCCTCATCCTCGAATTTGGCTGCGTCACCGGTCAGCCGGATGATAATATGCGTGCCTTCGTCCGGCGTTGACCGGATGGTCAACCTGGCGCCAATAAGTTCGCTGCGTTCATAAAGGCTTAATAACCCGTAATGCCCCATGCGCGCATAATGAATGGGGTCTGCTGGCGGGTCAAACCCCAGCCCATCATCCCGAATTTCGAGAATGACGCTATCGGGGCGGAAATGCAACGAAATCCAGGCATTTTTGGCCCTGGAATGGCGAATCACATTATTCAATGCTTCCTGGGCCATCCGATACATTGCCATTTCGATATCCGGTTTTAGCCGCCGTTCCACGCCTTCCTGAATAAAATGGATCGTCACTTCGTCTGGATGCATATTTTGGGTTGACTGCATCGCCAGGGCAGTCGCCAGGCCCAAATCTTCGATATAAATGGGCCGCAATCCCTGCACCAGGCGGCGCAAGTTCTTCATGCTCTGATCTGCCATATTCACGACCTGGTCGAGTGTTTTTTCGACCTTCGGGTCGGTATTCCAGTGAAGCGCATACTGGGTATATTGTCCCAGTGCAATCAGGGATTGCAAGGTTTCGTCATGCAGTTCCCGCGCCAGGTTGCGCCGCTCGCTCTCCACGCTGTCAGTAATGGCGCCAATGTAACTGTGCAGGCTGTTTTGCGCCTCTTTAAGCTCTGCAGCCATGTAAATCAGGGTCTCTTGCAGATGGCGGATCTCTAAAATTCCGCCCACCGGCTGCCGAATGGTTTCAAAATTCCCGCTTGCCAAATCACCGGCTTTCTCTTCCAAAGCTTGCATTGGCTGGACAATGCGGCGCAGCCCAAACCAGATGGCTAACAGGCTCAGTGCCATGATTGGGAAAGCAATCAACGGGGCATTTTGGGTTGCCCGCAGCAGCGGGCTGGCAATGTCCTCCCAGGACTCCTCGATCATCAAAGCCCACCCCACCGGCTGGATAGGATTGGTGGTTATGACGTGCTCGCCTGCATCGGTTGGAAAATATTTAATTCCGCCAGCTCCCATCAAAGCTTCCTGAAGGCCAGGATGGGTTTTTAAATTTTCCCCCAGATCAAGAGAGCCCTTACGAAAAAGAAGATCATACCGATTATCCACAACCAGAACGGTAACTGCGTTTGAATCGGTAATGGCATTAAGCCCATCCGCTAACAACTTTTGCGGTGAAAACAGTCCAACCAGAGTTACGCCAGAGGTCGTATTAACCAAAACCGGTACAAAAAACTGACTATCGAGCGATAAAACTGGCAAAAATACTGCGGCGTTTGGCGCGAATTTCAAATATTGCTGCTGGAGGACTGCTGCCTGGTCTGCTGCCAGCCATTCCAGTATCGCACCGCTGCCCGTCGAGGCTGCAATCGTCCCATCTGGCGCAATAGCGACAACTCCGCCTTCAAATGCTGCCATCTCTTCCTGAATGTTGGTAAAGGCGTTGTTTAACGGACCGGCTGGTCCCAATCGTTTCGAAAGCAAACCCAATAGTTCGGTGCGGTGATCGATTTCCTTCTCAATGCCGGCCGCCGCGTATTGAACTGCACGCAGGTTGCGGCTGGCAACCAGCGACCGCATCCCTTCATGGTGCAGTTTGAGGCTGCCATAGGTGACAATGAGTACCAGGACAATTAATGGCAACACTGCAACCAAAAACAGTTGCAGTGTAACACCACGCCAGATGCGAATTTTCAGTCGGTGGGAGGGTTTCAAATCCGTTTTATTCGCCACGATTATCAACCTTCAGGTTGGGACCGCTTTTTAATTCTACTCCCAAGTCCCCTTAAATAACCCATAATAACATCGCAGCCCCCATAACAACCATCACCAGGCCATACCACAGGCGAATATTTACGGTATGTTCACGCTCCCAACTGGCCCAGCGCTTGGCGACCAACCGGTTACCCAGTCCAATCAGGATAACGATTAGTGGGAGTACAAAAACCAGATTATAGAGGAACAGGTATACCAGCCCCCAGGAATACGTTGTTTTGGCATTGAGCAGGGTGATGATCGAGACATAGATTCCACCCGAGCAAGGAAAAGTGCACAATCCCACCAGAAAACCGGCCGCAATAGTGGCAGGCAGTGTGGCTTGTTTGATGAGCTGTTGCGTGCGCTCACCGGCAAAAGACGGCATATGCAGTTTGATTGGGAATTTCGGAAAGAAGTACTCGAGCAAGTTGATGACACCGAGCGCTATCAGCAGCCATGAACCGGCACGCGCCACGAAATGCGGATCACTGGAAAGTCGCACTGCCCGGAAGATCCCCATACCGATGCCAAAATAAACGATGAAGATCATCGCAATATAAACCAGGCCTAATTTGAGGATTCGCCCGCGAGATTGACGCAGAGTAAAGAGGAAGGCAATTAGTAGCAGAATTACGGCAAAAGCGCACGGATTAACCGAATCGATCAAGCCAGTGACCAGCACGGCTGGTAGCAGCTCCGGCAAATTGGCCAGGCCGACCGGCAGCGCGCCGCCGGCGCCTTTTAATGTTTTGAAAGCCTCTTCAATAGGGGTGTCGATCGGGTAAGTCTGTACCTCACCCTTCCAGGCCCACAGCTTATATTCATCCGGTTCACCGTGCATCTTTGGCTGCCACAAAATCATCTTTTCCGGCAGTTCCGGCGATTGAAGCGCCTGATCGATCAAATTTCCAGGCACATGTCCCAAGACCACCAGCGTTCCTTTGCCGGTAGGGATAAAGGCATAAAGCGAGTCGGCGATCGATCGCGGCAATTCGATGAAGTCGATCATATCTGACATTCGCTGGCGTTCAGCCGGAATGGTGTAGTCGTGAATTTCACTGGCTGCGGTTATGCCGTTGGCGGTCAGGGCCGGTAAAAGCACATCCTGCGTGTAAGGCCAGCAGTCTGCGCAGCCGGCAGAAAAGAAAACGTGCACCGTGTCAACCGGTTCGGTTTCCTGGGCATGGACGGGCGTAAAACTGGCAATCAGAATTGTAAAAAGCAGGAGCAATGAAGGCAGCAATCGTCTTGTCATTTTCATTTTATTCCGCAAGGAGTTGCCAGGTGAAAGTGCGTTCGGGTACATCTACATTCAGGAGGGTCAAGGTTAAAGTCGTGGCGCCTTCGAGCAGCGGCGCCCCATCGATGGTTGCCGGGAAGGATAGTGTGCCGGATACATGGTGGCCGCCCATCGGCGCATCCCATTTGACCGGTTTGACCGACAATCCGCTGTCTGTCGTCAATTCAGCCAGCGTCGTTAGATCCATTGACAAATCTACAGAGTGGGTATCCATGGCAACGTCGAAATCCAGAATATCGGCAGACTGGCCCAAATTCAAGGGGGTTACGATGACAGCGACACTGCCCTGGGCATCTTCACGCTCCAGACCACTTTCTTCCGGTGCAGTTTGGGCTACCGGTGTGGGTTCCGGGATTGAAGTGGACAGGCCTGGCGCTGTTGGCGCCTGGGTTGGAACTTCCGTAGGCGCTGCAATCGGGGATGGCGAGCAAGCTGAGAGTGTTAGTAAAACCATGAGCATAATTAAAACCACAGGTCTATTCAAGTTTTTCATCTTTCCTCTGCAAGGATCATTGGTGACTGCATATTCAAAGCCATTCTCCGTGCGCGGAGTATGGTAACCCAGATCACAATTATTCCGATTATGTTGGATGCAAGACCCGCCGCCATAAAAGCGATTCGATATTCTGCCAGGAAAGTAGCGGCAGCGGACAGACCAAGAATGGGTAAAACATCGGTGGCGTGGTGCGCGCAGCAGGCCGCCATCGCAACGGTTGATGTGGTGCCTCCTGCCCCCATACTGGCGGCTGGTGCTGGACTGACAGCGCCGGGTCCGGGTGTGTTGGATGAGGCTGGCAGATAAAGCCGCAGCTTAAGCACGCTGTACAGAGCCGCCTGAATGCCGAACCCTAATAAAATGGGAATAACCAGCCAGCGGTCATCCCAGAACAAGTCCAGGGCATGCTCAGGCGATTCGGCCCAGGAAACGATGCCAAAGTAAATAGCCGCAAGAAGGATCGCCCCTAAAATTCCCACGCCCACCGGGATGAAGTTACGAAATCGTGAATGCATGTATTTTTTCCTGTTGCTGCGGAAACCATCCACACTACCATGATGGTACTAATCCCGCCCTTCTCTGTCATGCGCTATGCAGCGTGATAACGACTGAGCAAAAATGCCTGTTAAGTTTTGCTTGTATTGCCCTTTTGTTTAGCAGGCCCTCGCATTATGATTTCAGTAATCGGAAGAATTCTCTCGAATAAGCAGCCAATCAGAAGCTGCCATTTGAAAAGGAGTATGGATTGATGGAAGACCCATGTCGTGATATCGCACCTTTGGAAAAACAGCCAAAAACCGAAGAACAGGTGCGGCAGGATACAGTGTATCTCTCGATTTCAGGGATGAATTGCGGTAATTGCGCAAATCGCGTTCGCAATTCCCTGTTGACCACTTACGGTGTGACTTCAGTGATTGTTTCGCACGTCGATGGACTGGCGGAAGTTCGCTATAATCCCGGCCTGGTTCCTGCGGAAGCATTGATCGGCTCTGTTCGCGCTGCCGGCGGGGATGGCGTCCACAACTATGATGCAGTCATAATGCGCCAGGATTCATAAGCAATCTCCCATCTTATTGTGTCATGCTGAGCAAAGCGAAGCATCTCACATCTTAAATTGTCATGCTGAGCGAAACGAAGCATCACACGCCCTCATACGTCCTGCTGAGCGAAGCGAAGCATCACACGCCCTCATATGTCATGCTGAGCGGAGCGAAGCATCTCGCACACTCATACGTCCTGCTGGCAAAGTGAAGCATCTCACATCTTCATATGTCCTACTGACCGAAGTGAAGCAACTCGTATCCTCATATGTCATGCTGAACGAAGTGAAGCATCTCGCATCCTCATACGTCCTGCTGAACGAAGCAAAGCATCCCGCATCTTCATAATGTCATGCTGAGCGAAGCGAAGCATCTCACATCTTAAAGTGTCCTGCTGAGCGAAGCAACTCACATCTTCATATGTCCTGCTGAGCGAAGCGAAGCATCTCTCATCCTCATACGTCCTGCTGAGCGAAGCAACACGCATCCTCATATGTCATGCTGAGCGAAGCGAAGCATCTAGCATCTTAATATGCCCTGTAGAGCAAAGTGAAGCATCCCGCATCTTATTGTGCCACGCTGCTCAATCACAGGGTGACAACTTTCCGATGAATTTCGTTACCCCGAACTCCCGTTAAGGAAGGAAATCGCCCGGGTTGAGAAAACTGCCGCCGGCCACACGTATACGGAAGTCGATATGGTCGCCGGTTGAGTTGCCGGTGCTTCCCGATTCAGCGATTTGCTGGCCCTGCAACACACCCTGCCCGACACTGACCAGATTGGCAGTGTTATGCGCATAATATGTCCAGTAGCCATTGCCGTGATCGACAATAACCAGAAAACCATAGCCTGTGTCCGACCAGCCGGAGAAAATGACTGTCCCGCTGTCTGACGCAAAAATTGGCTGGCGCGGATAAGTGTCGATATCGATGGCCGGATGCCCGCTCCAGTAACCCTGTGTAATGATAATCGGGCTGACCGGCCAGGCAAAATAACCCGTTCCGATATAGACCAGTGGCCCGCTGTAAAAACCGGGAGAATAACGGCCTTTCCCGGGCACGACAACCGGTCCGGGTTCCTGCCAGACCACCGCATTGCGTCCCCCGGGGACGATAATTTTTTGTCCAACTGGCAGCGCGCCCTCCGGTGCAATACCAGCCAGATCATTCCCAAAATATTCCTGGATGGTCTCATACGGAACGCCGTGCAGCAACTGCAACCGTTCGAGAGTATCCCCTTCAGCAGCGGTATGCAGTACGCCATCCACCGGCAAAATGTTGATCACGCGGTCAGGTTGAAGCCCGCCAGCGTCCGCACTCATGCCCTCGTTGCCCCACAATATGCTTTCGATCTTCAGATCGAACTGATCAGCAATAGACCAGGGAGTATCGCCCTTTTTTACGGTATATCGATAAATTTCAAAGCGCGGCCGCTCTGGGCGGTCCGTACGCAAAGCTGCCAGGCGGCTGATCCCATTATCATAATTTTGATTGGTAACCAATGGCGGCAGCGCGATAACTTCCTGCGTCTTGATCACCTGTGGCGTCTGCGTTGGGCGGCTATAAACCGAGTTCGCCAGCCTGCCGCTTAACAACGCAGGCACCCCGACTGCACCTAAGAGCAGCAGAGTCAATCCTGGCAGCACAATCCGGTTTCGCAACTGCGATCTTAATTTAACAAACAAGTCCATTCTTATCATCGATCCTTGGGTATGCAGTATTGTAACGGGTTCACGACGCGAAACCTGCGAGCAATTCTGCTGTAATTTATGCCAGCAAAATTGCCCATCACGAATGGGGTAATTAAACTCCTTCCAAGAACAACCTGATCGTTGTATGCTAAATAAGATAGCGATTTACCATATAATAGGAAACCCGATGCAATCCTCGAACCGCCGATCCAATCCAAACGTGCTGATGACCATTGTTATTGCGGGAATAACGCTCGGGTTATTGGCTGCGGGATTGTTGAACTCGCAAAATGACCTTAAGCCTGCTATGACCCCCACTCCTGATCAAGGATATTTCTTTACAGTTCCCGTTCAACCGACTGAAAATGTCCTCTCTTTGAATTTGCAAACGCCAAAAGTAGGTTCAGCCGCGCCTGATTTCGAACTACCTGACCGCTTTGGTAACGCTGTCCGTCTATCCGACCTGACCGGTTCCATTGTGATCGTCAATTTCTGGGCGAGCTGGTGCCAGCCTTGCCGTGAAGAAATGCCCGTATTGCAGGCGATTTCGGAAAAATATGCCGATCAGGGATTGGTGGTGCTGGGTGTTAACACCACATATACCGACTCGCTCGACGAAGCGCTGGCCTTCGTTGACGAACTCAAGCTGACTTTCCCGATCCTTTTTGATGAAACCGGGGAAGTGGGTGAAAAAAAGTATATGGTATACGGATTGCCAACCAGCTATTGGGTCGATCGCCGGGGGATTATCCAATCCGTTCAGCTTGGCGCAATGACTGAAGACCAGATGTTGGAAATCCTTACTCCATTGCTGGAGCCTTGAGCAGTCATTGAATGGTTCTGGAAACAGGCATAATTGCCTATTTGGAGTTGGTAATTCTGCCCTTCAATGCCAGATATGGAAGCGGTACACTCAAACAACAGCCTAAAAAAGTGAAGGAGAGAGTCCTTGGCGCGAAATAAAACCAAATTTAAGCCAAAGAAAGTCAAAAAGAGTTTCCCAATCTGGCTGATTGTCACCGGCATAGGTTTGGTTCTGGTGGCGATCTGGGCGCTCGTGAGCAGCGGGGGACCGGATAAAGCTGAGATCGAAGTAACCGGAGCGCCTAAGCTCAAAGTGGAGCAGGACTACTATGATTACGGTGATCTCAAACTTGGCGGTGCATCGGTTCGCACGGTTGTCAAAGTGACCAATGTGGGTGACCAACCCTTGCGCTTCAAGGAAGCGCCCTACATTGAAGTTCTGGAGGGGTGTTGACCGCCTTATCCTGCCATCGGTTCGATGGCCCTCAAACCCGGTGAAAGCACCACCATCTCCATGGAATTCATCATGCACGACGATATGGGCGGTAAACACAACTTCAGCCTCCATCTCGTCACCAACGACCCAACAGAACCTGACAAAATAGTATCCATTCTATCCAACTGGATTGAATAATCCGCAAACGAGCGCATGTGATCCACAACAAATATGCGCTCGTTTATTTTTTCAAGATAAAAGCGATCATTTATGACCCTTCCTGAAAACACGCCATTACCCCTACCCGAAGAAGTTATTCCACAACCAGCACAGGCGGTCACCTTGCGTCGCAGCCGGCAGGCTATTCGCCGGGCGGCAAAACCATGGTGGCTGCTTATCAGCATCCTGACGTATGTAGTTGGATTAGCCAGTGGATACGGCCTCTGGGGCGCTCAAAAGACCGGTGAAAAAGCCGTGCTGTCCGGTTCGGATGCATACACAGCTCTACTCGAGCAAATCAACCCCAAAGCCGGGTACACTCTCCCAATCGATTTCGGTAACCTTGGGACTCAATTGGTCGAAGCCGGGGTTATTAATCGCGACTTATTCATCCAGGTTTATCAAAAAGCCGGGCAGCCGTTGACCGACGAGCAGCTCGCTATTTTGGACGGTACCTTTACCGGTCAAATGGCGATGAACGGCACCAATGCCTATTTCCTGCTCAATTTTTTGTGGGCTACCGGGCTTGCCAGCCAAAATCCGATTCTGGATTCTGGACCCATTCAAAAAAGTGGGCAAAATGGCATCGAGGGATTCGCCTCTACGGGCGGTTGGACGCTGGCAACCCACCCTATTCGCGAGATTTTCTCAAAGTCGCAACTGTTTGTGTTGACTGCCGATCAGCAAAAACGGCTCGAGGAAGTGGCGGCGGTGGTATACCGCCCATGCTGCGATAACCCGACCATTTTCCCGGATTGCAATCACGGCATGGCCATGCTGGGTCTGCTTGAGGTGATGGCGTCACAGGATGCCAGCAAGGAAGAAATGCTGGAAGCAGCCAAATACGTCAACGCCTTCTGGTACCCGCAGCAAACCCTCGAACAGGCCGTCTATTTTCAGAATACCGAAGGATTGACATATCAGGACGTGGACGCAGGTTTGCTCCTTGGGCGGCAATATTCTTCAGGATCAGGTTTCCAACAACTGCATCAATTCCTGGAAACAAACGGTTTGCTTCCGCAAGCGCCCAGCAGCGGCGGCAGTTGCGGTGTGTAGAGCTGATTACCATTAGCTTTTGATGAAGCAGAGGAGCCAACTCCTCTGCTTTTTGTTTCGGTCATGCTTTTAAATTAGCCATTAAGCATAATTGCTCAATCTTAACCAATGGTTTTGGCGCTCGTGCGATCCGAACCGGGTCGGTATACTGGACACAGACAACTGTGCGTCTGTTGTCTATCCCACCATGAATGAAAAAAAGATGTCAATCTTCTCCAGTAAATGGGTGTCATTAATATTGATGGTGCTGGGCACCGCGATTTTAATAACATTGTTTGTTTTCTTGGTCGTTGGTTTTCCCGGCCCCAAATCGGTTGACCGGTTTTTACCGGAACAAATCGCCGGTTACCAGTTGTCGAAACAAATTTCCGGCAGCGAAGCCGTCGAGGAATTTGCGCAGTTGCACGGTAAACATTTGGCGGTCACGTCCGGAGCCAAAGGAATTTATGGCGAATGGAATGCCGTTACCCTGTGGGTGGCCGCAACCGATACAACCGAGAGAGCCAAAACTCTGCTGGTTGACATGGAACTAAAAATTTCCGAAGGGCGTTCGCCCTTCACATTTAAAGATCCCATACAAGATGGAGACCGGACGGTTTACAGTCTGGATGGAATGGGACAAAGTCATTTTTTCTTCCAATCCGGGAAGAATCTAGTCTGGCTTTCCGCCAATCCAAATATCGCCGACCAATCGTTAAAGCAAGTCCTTGAGTATTACCCATAGACCTATAAACCAAAAGTGAGGAGTGTTATGACAGAAATCAATCCGGAGCCGGTGGATCAAACTACGCCTGTTGAACCAAGTCCGAATCGCATATGGTCAACCACCGGCCGGCTGGCAGTGGTCGTTTTGGTTGTCGGGTTGATCGCCCTGCTGGCCTGGGGATTGGTGCAAGCTGAAAAGACGCCGTTGGAAGAAGGAATGGCCCCCGATTTCACCCTGACCAGTTTTGACGGCCGCACATACACGCTTTCCGAACTGCGTGGAAATGTTGTAATCATTAATTTTTGGGCATCCTGGTGCCCGCCCTGTCGTGAAGAAGCGGCCTATTTGGAACGCACCTGGCGTAAATACAAGGACAAGGGTGTCATTTTTATCGGGGTGGATTATGCGGATGCAGAGAAGCCAGCGCTGGCTTATATCGATGAATTTGATATCACCTATTTCAATGGTCCCGACCTCGGCACGCGTATCTCACAGAGTTACAACATCAAAGGGGTACCGGAGACCTATTATGTCGCCAAAGACGGGAGCTTGCGCGGAAATCATATCGGGCCGTTATTCGAGCCTGAATTAGACAACCGCATCGACGAATTATTGAGCGAGCCTTACACAAAATAAATTTCCCTAGGAGTTGGAATGATCCCGGATATTGGATTAATTGCCTTAATCATCGCCTTCGGTCTGTCAGTCTATGCCACCTTGCTATCGGTCAATGGCGGAATGTCTAAACGCCTGGAATGGGTGGCCAGCGCCCGCAATGCGATCGTGGCCCTCTTTTCCTTGCTGACCATTTCAGTCCTCTCGGTCGTCTATTCGCTCAATGCGCTGGACTTCTCGCAGGCTTATGTGGCTGATGTCTCCAGCCGCGCCATGTCACCATTCTTACGCATTACGGCCTTGTGGGGCGGACAGCAAGGCTCGGTGCTCTTTTGGGCCTGGCTGATGGCCGGTTTTGTGGCCGTGGTGGTGATTCGTAAATGGGACGCTGACCGCGAACTTATGCCGTATGTCATGTTCGTCGCCATGCTGACCACCACCTTTTTTGTGGGCGTGGTGGTGTTTATCACCAATCCGTTTACGAAAATGTGGCTGGTGCCTGGCGCACAAGATCTGGTTATTGCCATCTTCCCGCCGCTAAACGGCCAACAGTATATACCCGCCGATGGTTCAGGGCTTAACCCCCTCTTGCGTCATTTCGGTATGATCGGCCACCCGCCCACCACCTACCTCGGTTTCACCGGTTTTGTCATTCCGTTTTCATTTGCCATCGCAGCGCTCATGAAAAACGACACCTCAAGCGACCAGTGGATCCGTACGGTTCGCCGCTGGACGCTGGTGGCATGGATTTTCCTTTCCATCGGGTTGATTTTAGGCGGCCGCTGGGCCTATGACGTTCTTGGCTGGGGCGGCTTCTGGGGCTGGGATCCCGTCGAGAACGCCATGCTGATGCCGTGGTTGACCGGTACTGCCTTCCTGCATTCGGTGATGATGACCGAAAAGCGCGGGATGCTCAAAAAATGGAATATCTTGTTGATCATCCTGACCTATTCGCTATCCTTGTTTGGCACCTTCATCACCCGCACTGGCGTCATCGGATCGGTGCATGCCTTTTCAAAAACCGCGCTTGGCCCGGCTTTCCTGATCTTTATCAGCATTACCTTCCTGGGCGCCATGGTCTTACTGATGATGCGCTGGAATTCACTCAAAGCAGAACATGAACTGGAAAGCCTGTTCTCCCGCGAAGCAGCGTTTGTGCTGCAAAACATGCTCTTTCTGGCAATTACCATAGCAGTCTTGTGGGGCACGGTCTTCCCCCTTATCACCGAGCTATTCACCGAAACAAAAATTACAGTCGGACCGCCCTATTTCAAAAAAGTCACCGGTCCAATGTTCCTGGCATTGATAACCCTGATGGGTATCACGCCAATGTTAGCCTGGCGCAAGCAAACGCTCAATAAACTGCTATCCCGGTTGGCGGTTCCCCTTGCGGGTGCATCGATTACTGCAATTGCCTGGGCTTTGCTTAATCCGAAGTCGCCTGCGATTTCATTGTTCTCGATTGCCATGGTGGCATTTGTAACTCTTTCCATCCTGGCTGAATTTTGGCGGGGTGCGCGGATCCGCATGTCCACGCGTGGTGAAAACCCCTTCACAGCCTTCATCAAATTAGTAATCAACAACCGGCGCAGGTTCGGCGGTTACATCATCCACCTTGGGGTGGTCATGATCGCGCTTGGCTTTATCGGCGATGCATTTTATAAGCAGGAAACTCAAGGCACCCTGTCTGCCGGGAAATCGCTGACCATCGGCGAATATAGCCTCCGGTTCGATGGTTTGGAAGGCTATATGGGCTCGGACGGGCGCGAGATCGTTGAAGCGAGCACTGTATTATTCAAAGACGGCCAACAGGTTAAAGTGCTTAAACCGCGGCGCGATTACTTTGTCGTGCAGCAGCAGCCAGTCAGTATTGCCGGTGTGTATTCCACGGCGGGCGAGGATGTTTATGTACTGCTGGTGGGTTGGGAATCGATCAGCAACCAGAACACGACCTTCAAAATTTATGTGAATCCGCTGATTAACTGGGTCTGGATTGGCGGTTTCGTCCTTGCACTGGGAGTGTTAATCGGTACCTGGTCGCAGGCTCGCGGGCGCAGTGAAGCCACCTACTCCCTGAAAAACCAACCTGATGAAGGCGCTGTGGTAGGTACAGCTACCGCACCGGGTATTGGAGATTGATGAAATGACAAAAAACCGATTCCTGTTACTGGTTTTGTTTACGGCGCTGGTAAGTCTGCTCATCACGGTCAAAGTCTATGCGCAGGACCCCGCGCCTACCCCTGCATCCGCCACCGTACCCAGTGATAATGATGTAAACCTGGTCGCCAAGAAACTTTACTGCCCGGTCTGTCCCAATACGCCTCTCGATGTTTGTGAAACTCAGGCCTGTAAAGATTGGCGGGCGCAAATCCGGGATCAATTGGCAAGTGGCTGGACAGAACAAGAAGTAATGGATTATTTTGTCAAACAGTACGGTGAACGGGTGCTGGCTGAACCAGAACGGGGTGGATTTACCTCACTGGTCTGGATGCTGCCGTTACTGATCGTGGCATTAGGGTTGGTCTTTGTTGGGGTGGTCTTAAAAAGTTGGCGAGCAAGCCGCTTATCCCGCCCATTGGTTCAGCCTGAACCTCAAACCGGAATTTCTAAACAAATTCTGGACAAAATTGAAGCTGAAATCCGAAATATGGATTAAGAGAGACCCATGAATACTTTTGCCTTAGTCATTGGTTTTGCATTGCTCGTCCTTTCTCTAATCTATGTCTCTTTACCTTTCCGTAATGCAGAGCCTGTTCAAAAATCGAGCCGGGCAGCATTAAAACGCCCTGGTGCATCGAAGCAGGCCCTCGAGGAAAGCCACCAAAAGGCTATCCTGGCGCTGCGTGATCTGGATTTTGATTATCGGGCTGGCAAAGTCAGCGACGACGATTATTCCGGTCTGCGAGCAAACTTGCTGGCACAGGCAGCCACGTCGTATCAACGCCTGGATGAAATGAGCGACGCCAAACTTGAATCGCTGATTCAGGCACGGCGAAAGCTGCGCCCCGCTGAGAACGCTGACCCGCAGGCCAATCCGGCTCCCGCTTCGGAATTCAGGTGCGAAAACTGTCAGGCGCCCCTGGTTGAAGGCGCAAACTTTTGTATGAAATGTGGAACGATGGTCAAAAAAGAATTTTGCCCGCATTGCGGAAAACCCGTTGGGGCAGGTGACAGTTTTTGTCCAGCGTGCGGGTTAAGTCTTGCATCATCCCCCCTCCCCAATAAAAAGTAGGCAGACAATGAATCGCAAATTGATGATATTCACGATCTTTTTGATACTTGGATTGGCTTTTGCATTTCAACCTGCGCGCGTTCAGGCTCAAGCTGAAACACCCGGCGCGAATAATCCAACCCAAACACCTGTCCCGCTCCCGCAAGGCAGCATAACCGGCAAAATCATAAACCAAAATAATCCTGCCAGAGAGGTCGGTGAATTGGAGGTGATGCTGCACATTCTGGATCAGGATCAAAATGAACTGGGCATGCTTCACGGCCAATCGACGGCCGATGGAAATTTCACCATCACCGAGGTCCCTTTCCAGGTTGGCCTGGGTTACACGGCAGCGGTCGTTTTTGAAGAAACTACCTACTACTCGCCAATGCTCTGGGCAGAGGCTGGAATCACCGAAGCGAACGTGGAGGTGTCGGTGTATGAAAGCACCCCAGACCTGGCGGCTGTGCGCGTCGAGCAGATGCATGTTCTGTTTGATTTTGCCCAGGACGGTATGGAAGTGAAGGAACTCTTCGCGCTCTCCAATTTAGGTGAACGCACGGTGCGAGCCGGACAGAACATTCCCGGCAATAGCGAAGTTAAAGCTTCTGTACTCTTCCCCCTGCCGGAAAATGCCGATTTTATCAATTTTGAGCCGCAGGATAATACCCGCTTCATCAAGTATGCCGGCGGTTTCGCCGATCTGGCGCCGATTCAACCCGGTGAGATGGTCAATATGCTGATTGCCGGATTTCTGCTTCCGTACACCGATCCACAAACCTTTACTTTCCAGACTACTTTACCGGTCCAGAGCGTCAATTTTGTCCTGCCGCACACCTCCGGTATGACCATATCCGCTGAAGGGCTGGGCGAACCTGAAAAAGTTGAAGGTCAGGACGGCCAGATTTACGATTTATACCCGCTGGAAGCCATCCCGGCAGGCACAAGCCTGGTGCTGACCTTCACCGGTGAACCGAATATCCCGACCAACGGAACCGTCATCCCGGTTGAAACCTCCTCCACCCCAAACAAACTACCCATTACCGTAGGGTTGGGAATTCTCGGTGTCGCCCTGGCCGCCGGTGGAGTTTATGGCTGGGTTCGCTCCACCAAACGCTCGGCAGACGGCGTGGATGAAGAAGAGGAAACTGGCGAAGCTGCTGAGGAAGAAGATGCGCCTGGCTTTGATGCCCTGCTGGCGCAAATAGCCCGGCTAGATGAGCAGTATGAGCAGGGCGGGTTGGACGAAAAGGAATACCATTCCAGGCGTGAATCGCTCATGGCTCAGGCAAAAACAGCCCTGGCCGAAAACTCAGAATTGTAGTCACTTCACACAGCCTGTTCAAACTCACATAGACCGCAGGCCATTGTGCCTATACCAGGTTAGGTAATCTTACGGGTCAATGTCCACCCGAACCCGGTTATGATCAAATGGTTAGTCCATCTCCTACACCAAAATAATCTTCCATGGCCGAATTCAATCCAACTCTTCCTAAAACTCAAATTTCGAAACGCTGGTCCACTTTTTTCCATGCCTGTCTGTTTGTGGCAGGGTTTTCGCTGGTGTTTATCGTCGGCTGGGGGGGAGCTGCCACCCTGTTTGGTCAGGTCTTTGCGACGATTAAAACCACCCTCGCAAGGATAGGCGGGGTGGTCATCATCCTTTTTGGGCTTTCCAACCTTGGCTTATTCCGGATGCCGTGGATGTTCTACTCCGACACCCGCCCCAATATGCCCGGCGCTGGAAAAAGTGGCGGTTGGGCGTCCTCAGCTTTGATGGGGGTGGTTTTTGCGGCCGGTTGGACGCCCTGCATCGGCACCACGCTGGGGGCCATTTTGACTCTCGGTTTCAGCCAGGATGGCGCCGGACAGGCCATGCTGCTGACCAGCGGCTATGCACTGGGCATGGGAGTTCCTTTCCTCCTGCTTGGCCTGGGACTGGATCGAGCTGTACAATTTATCGGGCGTTTTCGGCGTTATGCTCGCGTCTTTCAAATTGTCAATGGCGTGTTTTTAATCGCGCTTGGGCTGCTTTTGCTCTTTGGAAAAATGACTTTGATCTCCATATGGGCGCAAAAAAACGGCTGGTACTTTGACCTGCCATTAGGCGGCGCGGTGACGCCTTCGTACATTTTTGCTGTTGCCGCTGGCCTGATTTCTTTCTTCTCGCCCTGCGTACTGCCTCTGGTTCCCGCTTATCTTGGCTATTTGAGCGGCCGGGCAAACAAACGAGCATAAAGCAATTTCATCCGATCCGAATTCGGCAGAAGGATTTATTCGGATAGCAGGAAACCCATCTGATCGTTAAGGCGATTTCGCTGTAATTATAAGACGTCGCCTTTAAAGCGAAACCAGAGCCATCCCAGGAAATAACCCAGGACTCCGCCGAGTACCCCCGAAACCCAATGATACGGGTGCGGCTGCGCCCCCAGTATAATCTTTCCAAGGACAAGATAGCCGACAATTGCCCCGGCCACCGCCATAAAATACACCACGATGGGCGTTTCCTTCTTTTCTTTGGCAGCAACAAAGGCTTTGTTCCTGGTTTTGGCTGTCATATCAATTATTCCTCGAATTCCAAGTATTTTGAACGAATTTTACTGCTGCTTAAAGATGTGGGCCGGCTACTTGTGCAGGCACCGTTTTAATGCCTGGGTGCCGCAAATGCCCCAGCAAATGGCCATCATTACAAAAAATGCTGCCAGAGCGATAGCTGTTGCGCTGCGCAGGCCAAAGAATGGAATTGCAACGAAACCAATAATGGGGAGCAAGCATAACCACATCGTCAGAGCGAGCGCCATATCGCCAATGTCAAAATGGAGTTTTTTGAGCAACGCAACCTCCAATCGAACCAGCCTCCAACGAAGAGTTTCTACCCAATCTTATCAAGGTCAAACAACCGGCGGTAAGCGCATTTATGCGGGGTTTAGAGCAAGCATTTTTCACTATAGAATGCAGCAAAAGGCGGCGCCCCATTTTTCGCTGTCGATTACAGGCATAATTACCTTTTTAATAACAAGTAATTCGGCGGTATATGGGGGCATTAATCTATGATATACTTCGCGCAAGGGTTGAATCTGGATAATAAGCATAGAGCCAGACAATTCCAATGAATTGCAATCTCAGTCAGTAGATCTGACCTTTGAAATTGACATTAGAGGTATCTCATGGGCCATTGCATCTGTCATAGGCGGGAACTGTAACTACCGCCTCGCATAAAACACAACCGACTTTATTCTGAACGGCCAACTGCCACAGGCGGCAGACAGTCACCCCGCAAGAAACACGTTCGTGTTCGGGCGTTTCTGTTTGACGCTTTTATATTTAAGTTGGCCGTTTTTCTATTTGCAAGACCATTATTAAGGATTATTCAAATGGCAACCCAACATTTAACTCGTAAACCAATGGTTTCTGAAGAGCAGCCATTTTATTATAAGAATATTCTGGAGACGATTGGCCAGACCCCTCTGGTAAAGCTCAATCAGGTTGTCTTCGACTCGGTCGCCGCCAATGTCCTCGCCAAGGTGGAGTATTTCAATCCGGGCGGATCGAGCAAAGACCGCATCGGACTCTCCATTATTGAAAATGCCGAGCGGGAAGGCCGGATAAAACCAGGCGGAACAATCGTCGAAGCTACTTCCGGAAATACCGGGGCTGGACTGGCGCTGGTGGCTGCCGTCAAAGGTTATAAAACCGTCTTCGTGATGCCCGACAAAATGAGTGAGGAAAAGGTGCGCTTTTTGCGCGCCTTTGGCGCCCGGGTCATTATTACCCCCACCGCAGTCGCTCCCGATGATCCACGCAGCTATTACAGCGTAGCCGCCAGAATTGTCAGCGAAACGCCAAACAGCCTCCTCGCCAACCAGTATCATAACCCGGCCAACCCCCAGGCTCATTATCAAACCACCGGTCCTGAGCTATGGCGCCAGACCGCGGGCAAGATCGATGTCCTGGTTGCCGGCATGGGCACAGGTGGGACCATCACTGGAACTGCGCGCTACTTGAAGGAACAAAACCCCAACTTGAAAGTGGTCGGGGTGGATATCCAGGGCTCCCTGCTTTATGAAACCTGGAAACAAGGCCACATACCCGATGACCCGCATCCGAAGACCTACAAAATCGAGGGAATTGGGGAAGATTTTCTTCCCGGCACGCTGGATTTGTCGCTCATCGATGAGGCGGTGCAGGTCGATGACCGCGAATCATTTCTCATGGCACGCCGCCTGGTGCGGGAAGAAGGCATTTTCGCGGGCGGATCCTCGGGTTCGGCGGTTGCCGGGCTACTGAAGTCAAAAATTGTGCACGGACTAAAGCCGGATCAGATTGCCGTCGTCATCCTCCCCGACACAGGCAACCGTTACCTTTCAAAATTATTCGATGACAACTGGATGCGCGAGAATGGTTATCTGCCCGCCAGCCGGTCAGAAGATACCGTAGCCGCCCTGATCGATTTCAGCAGCAAAGGTCCGGTGATCACAGCCACCTCCGGTGAACGCATAACTGCCGTGGTAGAGAAAATGAAGGCCTACGAAATCTCTCAACTGCCGGTGGTTGACGACACCGGCAGGTTGATTGGTATTGTGAGCGAGGTGGATTTATTGGACCACCTGCTTCGTGCCGGGCATATCCACGATCCAGAAGAAACCATTTCAGGGATCATCAACCCAAGCGTGGTGACCGTCGAGCCGGGTTCCAGCATCGAGCTGCTATTATCCGTTTTTGACCGTGGCAAAGTCGCTGTAATCGTAGCAGACGGCCGGCCGGTCAATATCCTGACGAAAATCGACCTGATTGATTACCTGACAGAAAAATCGACCAGATAACGGAGGTCAGAACCTTTGAAAAACCGACACCCACATGCCAGATGCCGTGGGTGTCGGTTTTTGATAGATATTTCTGGCTACAGAATGGGGCTAGACTTTCAACGCTTGCTCAAGGTCATCGAGCAGGTCGTCCACATGCTCGATGCCAACCGATAATCGCACCAACCCGCCCGGAACTTCGAGCGGACTGCCGGAGACTGAGGCATGTGTCATCGCAGCCGGAACTTCGATCAAGGATTCGACGCCGCCAAGACTTTCGGCCAGGGTAAAGATGCGAGTGGCAGCGACCATACGATTTGCGGCTGCAGCGCCATTTTTTAAGACCAGCGACACCATCCCGCCGAATAATCGCATCTGCTTTTTCGCAACCTGATGACCAGGGTGTTCCGCCAGACCCGGGTAGATAACCTCCGCAACAGCCGGATGACGGCTTAAACATTCGGCTATACGCAGGGCATTGGCGGAATGCCGCTCCATACGCAAAGCCAGCGTTTTAATGCCGCGCAGGGTCAACCAGACATCCATCGGGCCGGGTACCGCCCCCACCGCGTTTTGCAGAAATTTCAATTTTTCGTAAGCAGCGGCATCCTGTGTCACAATTGCGCCGCCGACCACGTCGGAATGTCCGCCAAGATATTTGGTGGTCGAGTGCACCACAAAATCGGCTCCCAATGCCAGGGGCTGCTGTAAATAAGGGGATGCAAAGGTGTTATCGACTGCCAGCTTTATCTGGGGATTTTTATTTTTGATCCGCGCGGCTGTCTCAGCAATATCCGAAATTTTAAGCAGCGGATTGGTGGGCGTTTCGATCCAGACCAGCCGGGTCTCATGGAGCAGTGCAGCTTCCACTTGCTGCGGATCGCTGACATCCACATAGGAAAATTTCAACCCGTAATCAGCCAGGACGCGTTCGAAAAGACGGTAGGTGCCGCCATAAACGTCGTTGGACGCAACAACATGTTCGCCGGGCTTGACCAATTTGAGGAGGGTGTCGATGGCCGCCATGCCGGATGCAAAGGCCAATCCATAAGTAGGTTTGGCCATCCCCTGCCCTTCCAGAGCTGCCAGGCAAGCCTCCAGAGCAGAACGGGTGGGATTGATGGTGCGGCTGTAATCATAGCCTTTAGTCACCCCTACTTGTTCCTGGGCATACGTTGAGGTTTGATAAATCGGAGTGATCACGGCGCCTGTGGCAGGGTCTGGCGCCTGCCCGGCATGGATCGCCAGGGTTTCAAAGCTGTCTTTTTGGGGCATGTCATACCTCAGGTAATTAATGATGAATGGAAAGTGTACCTATTGATTTTACCAACCTTAACACAGAACCCCGGTTTCAGACAATAGGCTTAAACACTCATCCAGGATCGGGCTGTTTGTCAGCTAGTCGATATCCTTAAACTGCCCGTCTTCCAGCCAGAGTACACGATCGGCGATGTCTTTGATGCGCTGGTCGTGGGAGACGATCACCACGCTGCGACCTTGCTCTTTGGCGATAGCCCTCAGCAAATGCATAATCTCGTGACCAATCTTCGAATCCAGGTTGGCTGTGGGTTCATCTGCCAGGACAAGCGTTGGCGAATTGACCAGCGCCCTGGCTATCGCCACCCGCTGTTTCTCGCCACCCGAAAGTTTCTCGGGCAGGAAGTCCAAACGCTCCCCAAGACCAAGATCGGTTAACAATAATGACGCTTTCTTTTGCGCGACGCTGCTTTTAACTCCGGCGAGTTCTGCTACCAGCGCCACATTCTCCAATGCTGTCAGAGCAGAGAGCAAATTGAAATCTTGAAAGATGAAACCAAATTGGCGCAGGCGAATTTCCGGCAGCCGGTCTTCCTTCAAAGCGCTTATGACATACCCATTCAGATGAATGTCACCCTCCGTCGGTTTGAGCAACGCCCCAAGCATAGACAGCAAAGTAGTCTTCCCCGATCCCGACGGACCCATAATGAGCACGATCTCTCCGGGAGCAACAGACAGGGATACATCCTTCACTGCAACGACTTCTGTTGCGCCAGAACCGTACCGCTTGGTAACATGGGAGATTTCTAATGTTGAAGTTGCCATATATTACCTGCCTCTGAATACCATGGCCGGGTCCAGCCCGGCAATCTGGCGGATCGGTAGAATTGCCGCAATCCCCGCGATTACCACCGAGAAACTGCCCACTTTGACCAGTGAGGCCGCACTGACTTCCAGCACCATGCTCAGACCAAGCAGTGGGATGACTGCTGAAAGAAGTAAAGTGGTAGCCAGACCGATCGCAAAGCCAAAAGCGACGCTAAGTAGCGCCTGAGCTAGAACAGCCCGGTAGAGTTGACCGTTGCGGGCGCCTAATGCTTTAAGAACACCGTATTCTCTCTTTCTGCTCAACGTTGCGGTATAAACGGTCAAGCCCATCACCGCCAGGCCGATCATGAAACCGATCAAATTCATGATGGTGATCACATCCGTGCTCATATCTTTGACAACCTGGCGCTCTGTTGCTGCAAAAACCGGGGAAGGCTGAGCAGTGACATCTTTGACCTGGGCTTCTATACGTTCAGCCACAAATTGCGGAGATTCACCATCCTTCACCTTTACCAGCAAAAAGCTGATCGTATCAGTACCACCGCGCAGCAGCGCGAAATCATCTATGGAGATAAAGGCAATTGAATTCACCAGGCTGGAGGTTTCTTCTGAAAGCCCGACAACCTCGAAATCCTTCCCCAGAATTTTAACTTTGTCGCCCAAATTGACGCCAGACTCCTCGGCCACATTTCTGTCGATGATCGCTTCATCTTTCCCGGGAAAACTGCTGCCAGACGATATTCTCCATGGGACACCCAACTCAGCCTCCTCGGGCAAACCAATAATGTATGCCAGGTTACGCTCGCCGCCCGCCACAAGCATATTGGAAAGATAAAGTATTGGCGTGACCACTGCGACACCCGGCACAGCTTCCACATCCCTTATGGTAGAAACTGGCAGGGAAGAAGAAGCCATGTGCATGTTACGCACTCCCGATTGAGCGACAAAGATATCCGCGCCGCTATTATTGATGTAGACCGTTAACCGCTGTTCGACCCCGGTGAAAATCGCGTCGAGCGAGAGGATTAACAACAACGCGAGTGCAACTCCGCCAACGGAAATCGTCAGGCGAATTTTGTTCTGGAACATGTTTCGCAAAGCAAAGCGGATCATTTCCGAAACACCTCCGCCGGCGCCAATCTGGCCACCACCCGCGCCGGAAAGAACGCAGCCGCCAGAGCCATTCCCAGCCCTGCCAGTAGCGCCAGGCCAACATCGGACGGATCGAAGACGATGAGGAACTGCGGTCTGACGCCCATGATCCATTGGCTCACGCCATACGCCATCAGAACTCCCGTAATCGTCCCCAACGACGCGGCTGCCAGCGCCTGGGTCAGGACGACCCGATATAATACCCTGTTCGACGCCCCGATCGCCTTCAATACCCCATACTCACGCTGACGCTCTACGGTAATCGTGTAAATCACCAGGCCAACGATCATCGTCCCTACCAGAAAGGCTATTCCAACCATCAGCTTAAGCGGAGCGGAAAAGACCTTGGCAAACAGCTTGAGGTCATTGGCAGCCATTTCTTTCTTGGTCAAAGCATTTATCCCATCCAGGTAATTTAATTGCCGCAGGAAATCATCCGGATTCTTATCATCGGTTTTGGTGAGCAATATGAAGCTGGTCGCCCCTGGCGTCAGCAGCAAGTTTTCTGCGGCAGATTTACGAACAAAGAAAAAGCTGGTCATCCAGGAAGTGGTGTCATTGGAGAGGCCAACGATGGTGAAATCTTTTCCCAGCACTTCCACCGCATCGCCAATTTCCAATCCATGACGGCTGGCAAGAACACGATCAAAGACCATTTCTTGTTCGGTCTCTGGCAGTCGTCCGGCGAATAGTTCCCAGGGCCCGCTGGTTTGTCCCGGTACATACCCGACCATGTATGCAGGTTGCTTTTTTCCATGCAAATCCAGGATAACGAATTGCGAAAGAATTGGATACGCTTCCTTCACTCCCTCAACATCCTCTACCTGTTGGATCATTTCTACCGGCAGCAGCGAAGTTGCCCCAAGCAGGTTAACCACATCTTCTTGCGCCACAACGACTGAACCGGGTGAGTTGTCCAGGTAGGAAGTAATTTGGCTGTACATCCCGGCCAGGAATCCGTTGAGCACCAGGATAAGCATCACGGCCAACGCCACGCCGCCCACGCAAAGCGCCATGCGGGTTTTGTCTTTAAGGAGGTTGCGTCGGGCTAATGACATGATTCGGTTCTTTCCTTTCGTCCAGGATGTTCACTTTCATTCTAGCGTATCATTCAGGAATCTCTTAGCGTAAAAAGGCGCTTCTTACGCCCCGTGAAAATGCTGGTAGCGATATCGGCTGAATCCATTGAATCTAACTACCCGATGCCCAGGCAAGGAATGCCCGACGAAAGCTGGATTGCGCTTTCTTCAAAGTCGAAAGCTGGCGCGCAACCGGAACAAATCGATGGCTATTAATATGGAGGATATCCTGTTTGACAGCAAGGCTGAGTTTGTATGTAAAATGTAAGAAGGTTATGTGTAAAATTCGTTCGAAAGGAATGCGCTATGGCGCCAGCAAAAATTCTCGTAATCGATGATGAACCATCCATCCAAAGCGTAGTAACCGCATATCTAAAAGTTGAAGGGTATGATTATCAAACTGCGGCTGATGGCCGCAGCGGTTTATCTTTAGCCCGCACATTTAAGCCGGATATCATCATACTGGATGTGATGTTACCTGGCATGGATGGGATCGAATTACTGGCCAATTTGCGGCGAGAGTCGAATGTTTATGTAATCATGCTAACCGCCCGAACCGAAGAAACGGATAAAATCGTCGGGCTTTCCGTTGGAGCGGATGATTACCTGACCAAGCCGTTCAGCCCTCGTGAGTTGATCGCCCGGATCAAAGCAGCCCTGCGGCGCATTCAAGGGTTTGACCAGACCCCAGGAACAACTTCACATCTGGTTTTCGCCCACATACGCATCGATCCAGCGGCGCGCCGGGTTTGGGTTGATGATCGTCTGATCGATCTTACTGCCATGGAGTTCGATTTGTTATTGGCCCTGGCTCAACACAATGGCATCGTGCTGAGTCGAGAGAAATTGATCGAAATGGTCTGGGGGTACAATTATTTCGGCGATTCACGGGTAGTGGATGTGCATATTGGACATATCCGCCAAAAATTGGGCTATGACCAATTCGTTGAAACAATCCGTGGAGTGGGTTATCGGTTTGAAGATAAATAGGTGAACGCATGCTGAGTTATTTTCGTACGCACCTGGCTGGCAGAGTATTTCTTTCTTATGTGGTCGTGGTTCTGGTAGGGATTATTGTGTTAGCCACAGCAACCAGTTTGTCCATTCCTGCTGCTTATGATAGGCATATGTCTGGGATGAGTACAATGATGTCGGGCGGTAATATGCCCTTGGCGCCTGCCCCTGCGACCGGTGCGGACAATGCTCAAGAAATGGAAGTGGAACTGTTTGCCAGTTATCAGACTTCAGTTTCAGAAGCGCTTGCGCTGGCCGCAGGCGCTGCGCTGATCGCAGCGGTATTAGCCAGTCTCTTGATCAGCCGCCAGGTCGTTGGACCCGTGCAAAAAATGATGCTGGCCAGCCATCGTATTGCGGAGGGGGAATACGCGGAACGAATTGCCGTTCCCGGTATTGTGCATTCAAACCAGTTGGATGAGTTGGATCAGTTGGCGTTGAGTTTCAACCAGATGGCGGACAAACTTGAAAAAACCGAGCTCATGCGCCGCCAACTACTCGGTGATGTCTCACATGAACTACGAACACCGCTAACGGCTATCAAAGGGTATATGGAAGGGCTAATGGACGGCGTCATTTCCGCTTCGCCTGAGACCTACCAACAGGTTTTCACTGAAGCGGATCGCCTGCAGCGGCTGGTCAATGACCTTCAAGAACTCAGTCGGGTCGAGGCAGGTGCATTCTCACTTGATCTCAAGCCTGTTTCGATTAACAACCTCATTGAAACCGTTGCAAGTCACCTGGGTCGCCAGTTCGATGAGAAAGGTGTTCATCTTCAAATGAAACTGGATGACAATCTGCCGGAATTGGCTGCCGATCCAGATCGCATCCTCCAGGTGCTAACCAACCTGATAGGCAATGCTTTGCAATATACCCAACCCGGGGGAAACATCTATATCCACACGACGCGAAATCAGAACGAGGTTGTTATTACCGTGACGGATACCGGCATCGGAATTGCCCCGGATCAGTTGCCCAATATTTATAAGCGTTTTTATCGAGCTGACAAATCAAGGTCAAGAACCAGCGGGGGCAGCGGAATTGGGTTGACGATTGCCCAGGCGTTAGTTAAGGCGCATCGTGGTCGGATCTGGGCCGAAAGCCCGGGTGAAGGAAAAGGCAGTTCTTTTCACTTCACGCTGCCTTTAGAGGCATAAAATGAGTGCTGTTTCTGAAAATTTCTTTACCAAAACTTTACATTGGCTTCAATGGAACTTTATCCTTTCACGTTATCATAAGGAAGTAAACACAAATCAAGCTTAATGAAAGACGGATGAAGTCTGGAAGGAGAATAAAAACTATGATGGGTTATTATGGTTACGGTAATATGGGCTGGATCGGAATGATCCTGGGTGCGCTTGTCTCGATTGCTTTGTTAATCGGCCTGGTTTTGCTGATAGTCTGGGCAGTTCGCAGAATGAGTGCAACCCCTTATCAATCCGGTTCTCAAACCTCTTCGGGACAATCTGCCAGGGATATTGCGCAGGCACGCTATGCAAAAGGCGAAATCAGCCGGGATGAATATCAACAAATCCTTTCAGATTTAAGCCGCTAAGGTAGGTGCGAAATGATGGGATTTGGTATGATCGGTGGAATGTTCCTCTTCTGGATTATTCTGATTGGTCTGGCCGTGTTAGCCGTGCGAGGGCTGTTCCAACCCAACCAGTCTGACCATGGAAGTTTCAAGACTGAACCCCTCTCTGCGCGTCAAATTCTCGAACAGCGCTATGCCAGAGGAGAAATCAACCAGGAGCAGTATCAATTAATGCTGAAAGACCTTCAACAATAAAACAAAATTGCAAAACCGCTGCTCGATTTCGATGAAATCGGGCAGTTTTTTTTATCCATGATCGCCTCGATTTTGTCCCCCGCAATAGAGGATCACATTTACGATTTTCAGGATACCAATGCCTCACAAACGCGTTTGAAGCATCCGGTGATTATATGAATCCATAAGTAAGCAAAAATGCCCTGCTTCAAATACCGTATTCTGGCGCTGGTATAAATCAAAAATGAACCATAAACTCTTTATTACATCTATTTCAATTCCATAGGATTCGTTACTCCATGCAAAAAACATTCGACTTGACCGTCAAAATTCTCGTCATTCTCGTGATTCCATTCTGGTCCCTGATTGGTTCAGTTCGATTGCTTGTAACAAGCGAGTATATGAGGGTTGAGTACAACAAAGCAGATTTCCCGGAAGATCTGTTTGGGTTTAGTAAGGAGCAACGGATAAACTTCGCTTCTGAAAATGTTCGCTATCTCCGCGAAAATCTTCCAATTTCAGCGCTTGAAAATCAGAAAAATGAAGGCCAGGCGCTTTACAATCTGCGCGAGTTGGGTCATATGGTGGATGTCCAGGATGTCTACCAATTCTTTTGGACGTTCTGGAAGGTGATTTCTGCGATCATTGGCCTGGTTGCTATTTTGTCATTGACCTGGCGGCGAAATTGGCGGGCTTTTGCTTCCGCGCTAAGAATTGGCGGTTTCGGTACTGCAATTTTTATAGCCCTTATCGGTTTCCTGGCTTTTATTGGGTGGGATACCTGGTTTCTTATATTCCATAAGTTGTTTTTTACGGATGGAACCTGGACTTTCAACTTTTCAGATACGCTTATCCGCCTGTTTCCACAGAAATTTTGGGTGGACGCCGTCTTCACGGTTTCCGGACTTAGCTTGATCATGGGGTTATTAACCGGATTTTTAGGCCGGCGTTTGGCAAAAGGAATACCATCACCCCTCAATCGCTAATTATTAAGCAAAATAGCCTATCGCTAACCAAGCTACATCACGCTATATGCATAGACGCGCTTCCGATATACTCGAGTTGCTGGCAGGAATTACCACCCCAACCCAACTGGCGTTGATGCATCTCTCCTGGGAACAGATTCTTATTATCTGATAATGAGGATCATTTTTATGGCTGGCGTTATCTATCTGCTGCAAGGTATTTTTCATATTTGATAAGTTAAAAAGGATCAAATCATGCCCGAGACCATTACCCGCAAAGATCGAATGAATCGAAAATTAATGCGCCAACGCCAACAACAGAAGAACAAGATCATTTTCACGGGTGTCGTCATAACTGTATTGGGATTGGCGGGCTTTTTACTGTTCAAGGCGTTCTATAAACCGGCGCTACCGATGGCAGAAAATGTCATCGACGTATCCGCCGATATGGCTGGTTTTGATAAAAAAGAAATTCGCGTCAAAGTCGGAGAGCCGATAACAATCCGTCTGCGCAGCCTGGACACTTCAGGACACACCGATGGCGGCGGCCAGCACCAATGGGCTGTGGAGGAATTGGATGTCGATATAATCGCCCAGCCTAAGGGCACCGCCATGGCCACCTTCACACCAACTGAGCCGGGTGAATATACCTTCTACTGTGATATCTGCTGCGGCGGTCGCGCCAACCCCACCATGAACGGTAAATTGATCGTAGAGGGGTAACTCATGACCACCAGTGTCATCCGGCGCACCATCACAATCCTTACATTGGGCGTGATTGCACTGGCAGCTTTGGGTCTGGCCGGTTTGTGGCACCCCAATGCGCCAGATATGGCCATGCAGTCTTATATCCCAAAAATTACACTCCCTGCAGTACTGGTTGCCGGGGCAGTAGACGGGATTAACCCCTGTGCGTTTACCGTTCTGCTCCTTTTCATCACCGCCTTGCTGGCAACTCTCAAAGCTGGTGAACAAAACATCAACGCTACTCGGGCGCGGCTGGTTGGTTTGGGCAGCATCTATATTGGCGCCGTTTTTTTGACTTATCTTGCGCTTGGCGTAGGGTTGCTAAAGGTCGCGGATTTATTCACGCGCCAGCATGCGCCGGCTCGGATTGGCGCGCTGGTGGCTATTTTGATAGGCTTATGGATGGTCAAAGATTACTTCCTGCCGGACTGGGGCCCGCGGTTACAGGCGCCGGGAAAGGTCGCCGATTACGCCAGGCAGGCAGCCCGGAAAGCTACCGTACCTGCGCTTATCCTTGGCGGCTTCCTCATTGGCCTTTGCACGGTGCCTTGCAGCGGGGCAGTATATCTGGGAGTGTTAAGTCTGCTGGCATTGCAGCCAACCGCATGGTTAGGTTACGGCTATCTATTGCTTTATAACGTGGTTTTTATCCTGCCGCTGGTTGTTATTCTTGCTCTGGCAGCCGCAAAACCAACCCTTGGGCGGCTGGCGCATTGGAACCTTCATCATAAAGAATGGGTACGTTTAGCCTTAGGGTCGGGGGTGGTCGTTATGGGGTTGGCAATTCTGGCAACTGTCTGAATAACGACGAACCTTTTTATCGGTTTGGGGAAGGTGGTGAGCCTTCCCCTAAACTTTTAAAATATAAGGTCAACCGTTCGCCAACGATACGACAGAAATTTGATAACCGGTAAATAGCGTTGGGCCCTGATTTATGAAAGTACAACAATAAATATTCTGGGTGCCAGACTGTATTGTTCAGCGGGGGTGACAAACTTGAACAAAGTGTCAATTGCATGTCATGCTGGGGCTGTCCAAAAAGGTATCATTCGCTTTTTTTTCCTCCATATATTCGGGACGGGGTGGAACCCGTTCTCTACCGGTAGGGGCAGGCTTCCCTGCCCGCCCGCTTTTCCGACAGCGCCAGGCAAGGTGACAACGTTATCCGCATGAGCAAAATGCCCCACTCAAAGAGTGCTCTGTGAGTGCGTGCTGGATGACAAACCGTCTGGTGACAAGTGAATATTTACATAACGGCTTTCTTCCAACAAAAAAGATTAATCGATTTTAGTCGGTAAGCAATAATGCTCGTGATTAATTACGGTAAAAAGCGCTGTAAGGAAAAATACCCATAACCTATACTGTGCTAGTGGTTAGGAGGTGGTTATGAATTCGAATTCTTCACCATTGATGCAATTTAATAGGAATTGCAATCAGGTGATTGAAGAGAGTGTCAACCGGCTTGCCCGGTCGGGATTTACCGTTGTGGAATCGTTCGATTTGCAGGTTGCCCGCGCCAACCATAGCGACTGCACATGCCCACAGCACGGTACGGATCAATGCGCCTGCCAGTTAGCAATCCTGCTGGTTTATGAAAAAGATGCCTTGCCGATCAGTCTCATGGTTCATGGCAACCAGGAATGGACCGAAATATCCATCGTAGAAACCCCGGATCAGAAGATCAAACCTGCATTGAGGGCAAAAATAACTGCCGCGCTCCAGCCCGAGTATTTCCTTCATTCCGGCCATGAATCGGTTACCAGTGTATCCTGAAAAGGAAGAAATTCTGGACCGTTTGAAATTCGAAACGAACCGCCTTCACAGGCTGCAAGGTCTGTTTCAGGAAGGTGCGGCTTGCACCAACCTGCTTTACGAAATTAGTGCCATGAACAAAGCATTAACCGCAATTAAATATGAGCTGGTGAAACACCAGATGAAATCCAGTATTGAGGTCATTCACGGCTCATCCGATCGTGAAACGACCCGGGCTGAGCTCAGTAAGATTATCCAATTATTAGGCGTAACAGCCGATTTCTAACACGAATGGAGTATTTTTCGTATGACCAAACTTGAAGACCAACGATCTATTTCGTTTCCTGTGCAAGGGATGACCTGCGCATCCTGTGTATCGCACGTGGAAAACGCTTTGATGGAACTGCCTGGCGTCAGCGATGTAGTTGTAAACCTGGGCACTAACAAAGCAAGCTTGAGCTTTGATCCAACCCTGGCAAGCATTACAGATTTTCAGCATGCCATTTCAGATGCAGGGTACTCCGTGCCCACCCAGGAAACGAATTTGCATGTCTCTGGAATGACTTGCGCCTCATGTGTCGACCACGTGGAAAGAGCACTGAACGAATTACCCGGTGTCACCGGTGCGACTGTTAACCTGGGACTCGAGAAAGCGCGCGTTCAGTATATTCCTGAGGTTGTGACGGCCTCCCAAATGAAGCGCGCGGTCCGAGACGTGGGCTATGAAGCTGTCGAGCAGGATACTGCGGTCGACAGCCTCGACCGGGAGCGAAAAGTCCGAGAAGATGAGATTCGCCGCCAGGGTCGAAACCTGATCGTTGCCGGGATAATCGGCGTACTGGTGATGATCGGTACATTCTATGACATGCTCGGCCCGTTCCAGAGCATTGTCCCAAAATTTCTCTCCTACAAATGGGTCCTTGGGCTGCTGACAACCCCGATTGTGTTTGGACCAGGCCGTCAATTTTTTGTCAATTCGTGGCGCGGATTAAAACACGGCGTGACCGATATGAATCTGCTTTACGCTACCGGTATTGGCGCCTCATATGGCATTGCGGTCATCAATACACTGTTTCCAAACGCCGGTTTTGGCGGTGAGGGTGCTACTTTTTTTGAGAGCGCCGCTCTATTAACCGCGTTTATTGTATTGGGGCGTTGGCTGGAAGCTTTAACTCGCGGCCGAACCTCAGAAGCCATCCGCAAGCTGATGAAGCTCCAACCCAAGGTCGCTAACATCATCCGCAATGGCCATGAAATTTCTATTCCGGCTGATGAAGTCGAAACTGGAGATCTAATTGCAGTTCGTCCCGGCGAGTCGATCCCGGTTGATGGGCTGGTCCAGGATGGCTACAGCGCGGTTGATGAATCGATGCTGACGGGTGAAAGCCTGCCCGTTGAAAAGAAAGCCGGCGATCCGGTGATCGGTGGAACCATCAACAAGACCGGAGCTTTCAAGTTTGTTGCCACCAAAGTCGGCAAGGATTCTGCGTTAGCCCAGATCATCAAGCTTGTAGAAGACGCACAGGCCAGCAAAGCGCCGATTCAGAAATTGGCCGATTGGGTCGCCGGCCATTTCATCCTTGGCGTGCACTTGCTGGCGGTACTGGTGTTTATCTTCTGGTTCTTCATCGGTTACGACCTGTTTTTCGATGCAGGCAGCCGTTTCATCTTCTCACCGTTCGCCTTGGGCGATATTGGCGTCTTTGGCTTCTCGCTGCTGCTTTCAGTGACGGTCCTGGTCATTTCCTGCCCTTGCGCAGTTGGCCTGGCAACACCGAGCGCAATGATGGCTGGAACTGGCAAGGCAGCCGAGTTTGGCGTGCTTTTCAAAGGCGCGGAAGCCATCGAAAAAGCCAGCAAGATACAGACGATTGTTTTCGACAAAACTGGTACCTTGACCAAAGGCGAACCTTCGGTAACCGATATCGTTACCAATCCGGATGATAATGTCCCCGACAAGAGCCAGCAGATGAAAATCCTGCGCTTCACAGCCATCGCCGAACAAAATAGCGAGCATCCGCTTGGAGAAGCGATCGTGCGCGGAGCGAATACAAATGATTTAGACCTTTCTGCACCCGAATGGTTCAACTCCATCCCTGGCCACGGAGTTGAAGCAAAAATCGAAGGCATTTCTGTTCTGGTGGGTAACCGCAAGTTGATGAGCGAAAGATCAATCGATTTCCGCGCCTTGATGTCTCAGGCCGAAAAACTGGAAACCGAAGGAAAAACAGTCATGTTTGTGGCGCTGGATGGCCAGCCGGCTGGCTTGATTGCGGTCGCGGACACCCTCAAAGAGACATCGGTCGAAGCCATTCGACGCTTGCGTCAAATGAAGTTGGAAACTGTAATGATCACTGGCGACAATCGCCGCACTGCCGAAGCAATCGCCCGTCAGGTCGGCATCGACCAGGTTTTAGCCGAAGTTTTGCCCCAGGATAAGGCTGAAGAAGTCAAAAAATTACAGGCCCTGGGCAAACGGGTGGTGATGGTTGGGGATGGCGTTAATGACGCTCCAGCGCTGGCGCAAGCAGAGGTCGGAATTGCCATCGGATCAGGAACGGATGTTGCTAAAGAAACTGGAGATGTCATTCTCATCAAGTCGGATTTGAATGACGTGATTGTTGCCCTGGAAGTGGCGCGAGCCACCATGAACAAAGTGAAACAGAACCTTTTCTGGGCGTTCATCTATAACACTTTGGGTATTCCTCTGGCAGCCGGTTTCCTATATCCTGCCCTCCGCCTGGTCGTCAGCCCGGAAGTAGCATCAGCCTTTATGGCCATCAGCTCAGTCTCAGTTACGCTCAATACGCTATTGCTGAAAGGATTTTCACCCTCTACACAGCGTAAAGGAAAGAATACAGGTCAGGGTACGGTTACGGCCAATCAGTTCTCCGCATCGACCACAAGCAGCGACTGAATCAACCGAGGAGAGGAAGATATCATGGAAACCGAAAATCTCGAAAAAGAAATTGCGCGTAAGAGTGCGATTGTCTATCTGGCAATAACCGCCATAATGGCCTTACTTTTCTTTGTCATTACCGGTCTTATGGGGACCTACCCAATGGTAGCAAGAATCGGCGGTGTGATGTGGATCAGTTTATTAACCCTGATCGTCTCTATGCCGCTCGTAATTTCCTACATGAAGAAGAAAGTAAAAGGGACAAAGAGAAATTGACCCATTTCAATAATTGTTTATAATTATGACCTAAATAGGCATAATTACCCATAGGAATTCCCGCCAAATAGCGCTTCGTTTTTGGCGGGAATTTTCTTAACATCGGTAAGGCTCATTTCATTCAAAACAGTCGATTTACAAATGGAGAGCATAGATGAAATCGTTATTCAAAATTGGAATTTTATTCGCGTTAGTTTTTTTGTTAGCGGCCTGCTCAACCGACAAGGGTGCCTTTGCTTCACCCACTGCGCAGGTCGGTAGCAGTTCTGAGATGGGCGCCACTGCCACGCCTGGAAGTATGAGCAGCGTTGAAGGGAGTCACATGATGGAACCCATCAATGGAGAAAACCTTGAATTCGTTCCCGATGCAAAGGGCGGACAATTATTAGCTTTTAAAAATGATGGCGATACGAAAGTGTTCGAACTTACCGCTAAAGCAGTTAAATGGCCTATCTTGCAGGATGTTGTGGCAACGGCCTGGACTTATAACGGCACGGTTCCCGGCCCAATGATCCGGGTCCCAGAAGGCGATAAGGTTCGCATCGTTTTCAAAAACGAACTTCCCCAACCCACAACCATTCATTGGCACGGGATAGCCGTGCCCAACGCCATGGATGGAATTCCGGACGTCACTCAAAAACCGATCCAACCTGGCGAGACTTTTATCTATGAGTTTGTCGCCAGTCCGGCAGGTACTTTTATGTACCACTCCCATTATGAAGGGGACCTGCAGGTTTCCGCCGGATTATATGCGCCGTTTATTATTGATCCAAAAGAACCCGCTTCACCCCAACCAGACGTCGATGTAAACCTGATGGTCTCGGAGATGCTGATCAAGGGTGGACAAACTTATGCTGCCATGCCAATGGCCGGCATGGAACCGAATTACTTTACGATCAATGGGAAAGCTTTTCCGGAGACTGAAACCATTCAGGTCAAAAAAGTGCAGTTGGTTCGGATACGCATAGCGGCGATCGGCCAATTCGTCCACCCATTTCATTTACATGGAGTGCCATTCAAGATCGTCGCGACCGACGGCCATCCGGTTCCTGAAGCAGCACAACTGACAAAAGACACCGTTTTGGTCTCACCCGGCGAGCGCTATGACATAGAGTTCGTGGCTACCGAGGTCGGCCAGTGGATGCTGCACTGTCATATCCTCCACCATACTACCAACGACAACGTCGAACCTGGCGGTTTGATGTTGATGATCAATGTCACCGACTAATTTTTAACCAATTCATCCAAGGAGATGACCAACCATGCGACCTTTAAAAGCAGTGTTCGCTCTATCGATCGGATTGACCCTCCTTTTAACCGCGTGTTCCGGCGTGGGGAGCGTTGCGCCAGCCCAGACTACCGTCGCGGTAACCATGAATGTTTTACCGGACCCACCGGTCGTTGGGGATGTGCTGCTATATTTTAATGTTGTCGATGACCAGGGACAACCGGTCACCGGTGCAGAGGTTAATGTAATGGCCGATCACACCGATATGAGCGGAATGACCATGCAGGGAACTGCAACCGACCAGGGGAAGGGAATTTACGCCATAACCACCAACTTTTCGATGACAGGCCAGTGGAAGATTACCGTTCAGGTGAAAACGTCCGCCATCGATCATAGTGAGGATTTCAACGTGGAAATACGTTAAGGGATATTCCCTTCGTATTCGATTCAACATTTCATGCTGTATAGAGGACGCGGGATTTAAAATCGTTAAGAGAGGAGGAAAGCCTTATCGCTTGGCAGGCAAGACGATGCGGATAATCAGACCTCCGGTCGATCGCTTCAATGCCCGGATCGTTCCGCCCTGGGCTTCGACAAGCTGCTTGGTAATAGCCAAACCTAACCCGGAGCCGCCGCTTGAACGGGTCCGAGACTTCTCCTCCCTCCAGAAGCGGTTAAAGATAAGCGCAAGATCCTCTTCGGCAACCCCGGGTCCCTCATCCATTACATCGATTTCGACGCCATCAGTGCTTTTGCGAACTACAAGATCGATCATGGTGTTTGGCGGTGCGTAACGCAAAGCATTGTCCAGCAGGTTACTGATGCCCTGTTCAAGGCGTTGCGGGTCCACCTGCACACGGGGAACATCTGCATCGATAACCGGTCGAAGGGTAATAGAATGCTCTGAAGCCTGAGCTGTGAATAGATCGATAACCCTTTGGATGAGCGGCCCAATCTCAACATCGCGGACTTCAAAATGCAATTGGTGTGCATCGGCCAGCGCAAGAATGCGCAGATCCTCGACCAGTCTCTCAAGAAAATAGGTTTCTGCCAGGGCTGGGGCAATGACTTCCTGTGAAAGCGGGTAAACACCGTCCATCACACCCTCCAGGCGGCCGCGCAGTACGGTCAGCGGCGTGCGCAGCTCGTGGGCAATGTCAGCAAACAAGTTGCGCCGTTCATTATCAGTGCGTTCGAGAGCTTCAGCCATACTGTTAAAGCCCTCCGAAAGAGTATGCAGGTCATCATTGTGTTTATGAATCGGTACCCGCACAGAAAGATCGCCTTTGGCAACCGCCTGGGTTGCGCCGATAACTTCTGAAAGCGGACTGACAAGACGATTCAAAAGGAGCATACCAATAACAAGGATGATGATGCCTGTAACGATCGAAAATAAGAGGACAGAGAGGATCAAACGTGTAGCAAGTGACCAACCAGGCGGAAAAGGCGGATTTTTAATATATAGTTTTCCAATGATTCGATCAGATGCCGTCAGATTCATCGCTTTAGCGTTCTCATCGGGCTGGTAAACGGACCCAATAGCAGGAGCGGTGATTGCTCCATCTTCAAGTACGACCCGCCCCGTATGATCGACAAGGATTGTATTTTCCCAGAGACTTCTTCTGGTATGCTCAAAAATACCGGGCCGCACCTTGGCAACGTTTTCAACGCCTTCCCAGGACCCGTTGCCAAGAAAATACCCCTCAAGGATTGCCGCTGTTGGAGAGTTTAGATAGGGATTATTGCGGGTTTCGCGGCTCAGTTGGTCAGCCATGAATCCCAGATTGATCAAAACCGTTAAACCAAACACAACAGCAATCGCCCGGACAACAAAGAGTACCAGACGCCGCCGGATTATTTTGGTAGAAAGCGCAATATCATTCATGCGGTTTTTCGATCAATTTGTAGCCCACGCCATGCACGGTCTGGATGTACCGAAGGGACTCATCCGTCGGTTCAATTTTTCGCCGGATATTTCGGATGTGGGAGTCGATGGCGCGTTCATAACTTTCAAAGCTGACTCCTCGAACCGCAGTCAACAACTGGGCGCGGGAAAATATCCTTCCAGGGTAGGCCGCCAGGGTTGCCAGGATCTCGAACTCAGTAGGCGTAAGAGAGACCTCGCGATCAGGCGTGACAACAACATAGCGGTTGCGATCGAGAGTCAGGTCCCCGGCATGAAGAATAGAGGAAGTCGCTGACGAGGATGTACGTCGTAGCAGTGTGCGAACGCGCGCCACCAGTTCCCGGGGGCTGAATGGCTTGGTGATATAGTCGTCAGCGCCCAGCTCAAGTCCAATCAGCTTGTCAGTTTCTTCGACGCGAGCCGTCAGCATAATGATCGGCACATCGCTTTCACGCCGCAGTTCCCGGCATACATCAAAGCCATCCATGCCGGGAAGCATGAGGTCCAAAACGATTAAATCGGGATGTGCTTGCCGGGCGCTTGAAAGTCCCGAAGGGCCGTCAAAGGCCTGCAAGACTTCATATCCAGCCGCCTTCAAATAATCACGGCTGATGTCAACGATTTTAGGTTCATCGTCTATAACCAGAATTTTCTTTGCCACAATCATCCCATTATGACACATTTCAGGCGCAAGCTACAGGATACAAAGCACAGACGGTTGTAAACCCGAAAAAGGCTTTGACAGAAAAGTTTAGCACCCGGAGATATTATTGGTCATCATCTTCATCATCGTCATCTACCAATTCTGACGCCGGGTTATAGACTTTTCGGGCAGATGGCAAGAGAAGTAAAACGATCACTGTGACAGCAAGGACCACCTTGATCAAGGATTGAGCATAAGACAGCGTTACTGCAAAGCGGAATAAGCCGAACAGACTCGTCAGCCCAATCAATGAGGCCAATACAATTGCCAGCACAACGCCCCATTTCTTGCGTTTGTGGATGCCTGTGACGGCAACCGCGCCGATCAGCAATCCAGCCAGGTTGAGGCCAGTGCCCAGCCAGCGTACGACCCCGAACACACCGGTCAAACCGCCAGCCTGGGAAAAGTTGCCTCCCCGGCCCTGAAAATTTTCGGGAGGTTGGAACGAACCGTCTTCGAGGGAACCGCGCGGCAGACCGCTGCCCATCCGCCCCCCGGAAATTGGATTGCCGCTGAAGCCGGCATTCACCCAGCCAAGATTGGTGGCAAGCGACCATCCAGCGCCGATCAAGACCAGAAGGATAAGGCCAATACTTGCAACCGTCAGGATTTTAGAACCTTTTGAATTCATAGCTGATCACTCCTCTGTAATTTATTCATACCTCAAAGCCTCGATGGGCCGCAATCCCGCGGCTTGATACGCCGGGTAGATGCCAAAGAAAAGGCCAACCAAAGCCGCTGAACTGAAGGCCAAAAGGACAGTGTCCACCGTTACCGTTGCGGCGATAAGCCCGCTGAGGGAGACTACCCATGCAATCGTAACGCCCAGCAGTGTGCCGAGCAAACCGCCAAGAATCGAAAGGGTGAGCGTTTCGACCAGAAATTGGGCAAGAATAATATTACGTCTTGCCCCGACTGCTTTACGCAAACCGATTTCACGCGTCCTTTCGCGAACGGAAACAAGGGTTATGTTCATGATGCCAATTCCGCCCACCAGCAGTGAGATTGCCGCGATAGCGCCGAGCAGCGCAGTCAGGGTGCCGGTAATACTGCTCAGAGTGGAAAGCATTTGAGATTGACTGGTCACCGAAAACCCAAGGTCGTCACGCAGCGTCAGGCTGTGTTCCCGGCGGAGTGTATATTCCACCTTCGCAATGATGCTATCCACCTGTTCCGCATCAAGCGCCGAGAGGGTGATTCCGGAAAGCGTGCGCCTGCCCCCACTAAAGGCTCTGCCGCCGAAGAGTCGGCTATAGCCTGTTTCCAGGGGAATAAGAACAACATCGTCCTGTGAGGAAAAGCCGCTGGTACCCTTAGAGGCCAGCACACCAACAACCGAAAACGAGATACCGTTGATCTGAATATCCCGTCCAAGCGGGTTAAGGCCAGCAAACAAGTCCTGCGAAGTTTGAGACCCGATAACCGCTACCCGCGCCTCTCCCAGGTTATCCTGCTGGGTAATGAAGCGTCCCCTGGAAACGGTATAGGCATTGACCGATGCAAAATTTGACGTGACGCCGGTAACGGAGTAATCTGCCTGGCGATCACCATTGACTACGCTGGCTTGAATCTGGAAGTAGGGAGTCGTTTTGGCCAGGCTTCCTACTTCTTCTTCGATGGTTTCGTAATCGGCATAGAATAATGTTTGCGTTGTACTCCCGGCTTCGCGAAAGAAACGGGCTGTTGAGACAGTGATTACGTTGGTTCCCAGACCCTCTACCTGGCTGGTGATGCCGCTGGTGGCTCCTTTGCCAACAGCCATCAGGGCTACCACGGCTGCAACTCCGATGATGATTCCCAACATGGTCAATCCGGAGCGCAATTTATTGGCGGTCAAAGCGCGCAAAGCGATGCGGAAATTCTCGAAAAAGTTCATAAAACCTGACCTGCCTTTCCCTCATCCCGATGCGCCGGAGCAAGAACATCGTCCAGTCTTGGCATTCCAGCCTCGATTGGGTTTTCTACCTTCTCGTCACCGACTATCTTGCCGTCTTCGATCTTGATGATGCGGTTGGTGTGGCGGGCAATAAAGGAATCATGGGTGACGTAAACCACGGTTTGACCTCGTTCGCGGTTCAAATTTTGAAAGATGCGAATGATGTCAGCCCCGGTATGGGTATCCAGATTTCCCGTCGGTTCGTCTGCCAGCAATAAGGATGGCTCGTTTACCAGAGCGCGGGCAATGGCAACTCGCTGTTGTTCGCCGCCTGAGAGTTGGTTGGGATGGTGCCGGGAACGATCGGATAAACCGACAATCTCCAGCGCAGACTGAGCCTTTTCTTGCCGGGTTTTGCCCTTGACGCCATTATAAGAAAGCGGCAGCATGACGTTTTCTAAAGCTGACGTCCGCGGCAGCAAGTTGAATTGTTGGAAGACAAAACCAATCTTGCGGCTGCGAATCATTGCCAGTTGATTGTCGCTCAATTTCTCCATCGCCTGCCCATCCATGCGGTAAGTCCCTTTGGTCGGCGTGTCAAGGCAACCCAGAATGGCCATCAACGTGCTTTTCCCTGAACCAGAAGGGCCAACAATGGCAACCATTTCGCCATCTTGAATTTGCAAAGATACGCCGTCGAGCGCGCGAACTTTGGAATCACCAAGCCTGTATATCTTTTTTAAATTCTCTACTTCGATCATCTCAGGTCCTTACTATGGTTGGCGACCCATCAAGAAACCCGCCCCACCGACGCCTGATCCGGTAGTAGTCGAACTCGTTGACTGTTGCACCAACACCACCTGGTCGCCGACTTCGACATCGCCTTGAATGACAACCGTGTCATCCTCAAGAATCCGGCCGCTGACAACCTCCACCCGTTGCGAACCCCCATTGGCCGAAATCAGAACATACTCACCCTGGTCGTCACTCTGAATGGCGCTTACCGGAACGGCCAGTCCGAGTTGGGGCTCGCCGATCTGGATTGTGACAGAAGCCGTACTATTCAACGGAATCTGATCATTTGCCTGGTCCAACTCAACCTGGACATCGTAATAAACCACACCCTGGTCGACCACGCCGATCGGGTTGATCGTAATCACTTTTCCGGTCAAGGCCAGTTCCGGCAGCGCCTCTACAATGATGCTTGCGGAATTTCCAATGGATAACCTGACAACATCATTTTCGGTTAATTGGACGGTGACATAAAGTTTTGAACGATCTACCAGGACTACGCTCGACCGGTTGTTTGCCACCACGATGCCTTCCTGGTCATAAATGGCGCTCACAGTTCCCGCAAAAGGGGCGCGCAGGTTCAGCGAATCAACCGTCATTCGGGTCTCTTTTAGTTTCAGGAGAGAATCGCCGGTAGCGTCCGGTGGAACTTCTTCGCCCAGCAAAGCCTTCAGATAATTTTGGGCTTCTTCCAGACGATATTGCGCCATTGTAAGCGTGCTATCCGCTTCTTCGTATGACAAATTGGTTGGTTTACCGGCCAGACTATTGTATTTGTAGAGCGCTGAATCGCGGCTGACTTGCGCAGCATACATAGACTGGTAAGCCATTGCCCGGCCTGGATCATCCTCACTCTTATACGATAGCCGGTCAAAATTTTCCTTGGCAGCCTGAAATTTTTGTTCGGCCAACACGTACTGAGCGTAGGCGTCATCGATGGCGCCCTGGTTGACATAATCCAGGTTGTTTCGATCGACCTGGGCGTCATCGACAGCATTTTGCGCCTCGATAACCGCATTTTGTGCGGCTGAGATGGCAGTCGGGGAAGTCATTTCCACCAGGTTGAGTTGAGCAAGGATCAGGCTGTTTGGAACAGAATTCGGGTCAAGAGTCATCAGAATGTCCCCCGATTCGACCTGCTGCCCCACCTGAGTAGCTACATCAGCGATCGCTCCGCTCGTTTCCCAGCCCACTGAAGCCACCTGGCGTGGACTGATCGAACCAGACGCCTCGACTGTATCTACCAGAGTCACCTCCTTCACCTCACCCGTACCAAGAACGGTTTCAGTTGGAGTGCCGCTTTGGGCAGTACATGCGGACAGGATCAGGATGGCCAGCAGAGTGGGTAAAGCCCAACGGTAAACCTGCGTTCTATTGATCATATTTGCTCCAGTTTTTATGCTTTTGAATGGAAACAAGCATACTCAACAAATGTCGAGAAATTGTGAAGATCTCAAGGATGATTATGGAGAAGCCAGGCGGCTGCACAACGATAAATTCAGATTTTTTTTACACCCACATGAAAAGCAATAACAAATATCAAATCCTGGCCCACCCATTAGGCATAATTGCCTGGTAAGCTATTCTATTTGTACTTACCCGTACACCGACCTTCTTACTCTTTTGTAAGAAATATTACAGTGCTATATTTTCTTATTGAAGTGGCTCACCGTGTAAACCAGGGTAGTTACAAAAACATAAAGGAGACGAATTATGGTAAAAGATCCTGTTTGCGGGATGGAAATTGGCCCCCAATCGGCGTTTGCTTCCAGGGAGCATATGGGAAATGTGTATTATTTCTGCTCTGAAAATTGTGTAAACCAGTTTGATCGGAACCCGCATTCATTCGTTATGCAAAATCCAGAAAAGGTGGACTTCGCCGGTTCAGCAACCACCGGTTTCAACCCAAACCTCAGATTAAGCGAGATTGAATTGCCTGTGATCGGCTTGAAAAAAGGCGGACAGCCAGGCGCAGAGTTGATCAAACAGGCGTTGAATAAACATCCAGGCATTGAAAAGGTGGTGATCAACCCCATAGAAGGCGCTGCCGTCGTTCGATTTGACCCGCAGGAGACCGGGGTTCTGGATATCGTCAATGCAATCAAAGAATCAGGGTATAAAGTTGGCAGCGCCCAAAAACGGATTGGTATCGAGGGCATTCATTGCGCGTCTTGCGTGCAGTTTATCGAAAACGACCTCGCCACGATCCCTGGTGTTCTCAGTGCAAACGTGAATGTCGGAACCCAGGAAGCAACGATTGAATATCTTCCCGAGCAAACTACGCTCTCACAATTGAACGCTGCCATTGAAGGCTGGGGCTATAAAACGCGGGTGGCTTCAAGCGACCAGCCTGCCGACCAACAAGAAGCAGCTCATGATAAAGAATACCGCAGCCTGATGAACAAATTCTGGCTGGCGACGATTATCTCCATTCCGGTCCTGCTCACGGCTTACCCACAATTTATTCCCATCATTCGGGATTGGTCGATGGAGACGCTGCGAGCCGCCTGGTTTGGAGCAGCGCTCTTAACCATCCCGGTTTTAATCTATTCTGGCGGTCACTTCTTCACTGGCGCCTGGGCAGCATTGAAACACCGGTCAGCGAATATGAATACACTGATTGCTCTGGGCACTGGCGCGGCCTGGCTTTACTCTACTGTTGCCATCACGATACCTGGAATCTTTCCCGAGGGAACCTCTGAGCCCTTCTATGACGTGGTAGCCGTGGTGATTGCTCTGGTTGTGCTGGGGCAGGCCTTGGAAATCCGGGCTAAAGGACGAACAAGTGAAGCCATCAAGAAATTAATGGGCTTGCAGGCCAAAACGGCCCGCGTTATCCGCAACGGCCAGGAACTGGACATCCCGGTTGAAGAGGTACTGGTCGCAGACGTCATTCAGGTGCGTCCCGGCGAGAAGATCCCGGTGGATGGCGTCATCCTGGAGGGCAGTTCGGCGGTGGATGAATCGATGCTAACCGGCGAAAGCCTGCCCGTTTCCAAGAAAACGGGTGACGAGGTCATTGGCGCCACACTTAACAAGACCGGCGCTTTCAAATTCCGCGCCACAAAAGTCGGCAAGGATACTGCCCTGGCGCAGATCGTCAAGATGGTCCAGGATGCGCAGAACAGTAAGGCGCCTATTGCGCGCCTGGCAGACACCATCTCCGGCTACTTCGTGCCGGTGGTGATGATCCTCGCAGTCATTACCTTCGTGATTTGGTTCGATTTTGGCCCCGCTCCACAGCTCGTTTACGGTCTGGTAACAGCGGTTTCCGTCTTGATTATTGCCTGCCCATGCGCGCTGGGTCTGGCAACACCCATGAGCCTGATGGTCGGGATTGGCAAAGGGGCAGAAAACGGCATTCTGATCCGTTCCGGCGAGGCGCTGCAAACTGCCCAGGGGATCAAAACAGTGGTGCTGGATAAGACTGGCACCATTACCAAAGGGAAACCGGAATTGACTGATCTTATTGTCGCCGACCAGCAATCAGTGACCGGCGAAGAACTGCTGAGGCTGGCGGCTGCGGTTGAATCAATCAGTGAACACCCCCTGGCCGAAGCCATCGTAGAAGGGGCAAAAACGAGAGGGCTGTCACTGAGCAAGCCGGAAGCTTTCGAAGCAATCCCCGGGCACGGTGTGATTGCCACGGTGGATGGTCGGCAAGTGGCTCTCGGCAATCTAAAGATGATGCAACGCTTGAATGTCGAGCTAGGCGATCTGGAATCGAAGTCCGATACGCTGGCCAATGATGGCAAGACCCCCATGTTCGTCGCTGTCAATAGCCAGGCAGCCGGCATAATTGCCGTGGCCGACACAGTCAAGGAAGACTCGAAAGAAGCCATCGCAGTTCTGCATAAGATGGGCATTGAAGTGGTGATGATCACCGGCGATAACCGCCGCACAGCCGAAGCGATTGCACGCCAGGTTGGCGTGGATCGAGTCCTGGCTGAAGTGCTGCCGGAAGATAAGGCCCATAATGTCCACTTGCTGCAGGCTGAAGGCAAGAAAGTAGCCATGGTCGGCGATGGCATCAATGACGCCCCGGCGCTGGCGCAGGCGGATGTCGGTCTGGCGATTGGTACCGGCACGGATGTCGCCATCGAAGCTTCGGACATCACCCTGATCAAGGGCAGCCTGAAAGGCGTCGTGACGGCCATCGAAGTCAGCCGGGCGACCATGCGCAATATCAGGCAAAACCTGGTAGGGGCCTTCATTTATAACGTGCTGGGCGTTCCCATTGCAATGGGCGCGCTGTTCCCCTTCTTTGGGGTGCTGCTCAGCCCGCTGCTGGCTGGCGCAGCCATGGCGTTCTCATCCGTGACTGTCGTCAGCAATGCCAACCGGCTGCGCAGTTTCCACCCAAAATTCAGCGCAAAATAAGACAAAGGGGTTGCCCAACCCCGTCGAGATGCTGCGTGAAAAAATCCATGATCTGATTATAGATAAGGATAAAAAGATATGACACCCATTCAAATTGTTGTGACGCTTGTAGGAATTGCTCTGAGTATATTTATCGCCTGGTTCTTCTGGTTGGCGCCCAAAGGCCAAACGCGCGTCTCCGCTGGAGTCAGCGGCGTTCAGGAAGTAGCCATCACCGTCAAAGGCGGTTACACGCCGGATATTATCGTGGTTAAAGCGGGGCAACCGCTGAGAATGCGATTTACCCGCCAGGAGTCTGCTGGTTGCTCGGAAACAGTCCTGTTCCCGGACTTTAACCAAAGCGCGAAATTACCGGAAGGCGAGGAAGTGCTGGTTGAATTTACGCCCGAAAAAGCGGGTGAATATGGGTTTCAATGCCAGATGGGCATGTTGCGTGGAAAACTGATCGTCGAATAAGGCATAGGACTTTCCCAAAAGCGGGGCTGTCCCAAAAGCGGGCGGGCCTGGAAACCCGCCCCTGTGTGTTTTAATCCTGGGTTGCCCTCTGGGTGAGGTAACGATTAGGCTTGTTTTTCGTTATTCCGCATTAAGGTTGTTCGATTGCCTTTTTTCTCTTTATGCTTATTGTGGAACATACGTTGATCCGCTTTATTCAACAATTCCCGCGCGCTGCTCCCATCCTCCGGGTAAAGGCTGACGCCGATACTGGTGCTTAATTCGACGATATTGCCTTCGATGATTAATGGTTTCTTGACATCTATCAATACCCGTTTCGCAACGCGCTTTGGGTCATCTAAATTTTTCAGGTCGGGCAGAAGAATTGTAAATTCATCTCCACCTAATCGAGCTACCATGTCATCCGCTCTTAATTCGTTCTGTAAAGTCTGAGCAATCATGACCAGAGCCTGGTCACCGGCATCATGACCAAAACGATCGTTGATTTCTTTGAAGTTATTCAGGTCCATAAATAATACTGCGAACTTCCCATCGCAGCGCTTTGCGCGATCCAATTCCTGTTCCAGCCGTTCTCGAAAGGCTTTGCGATTATAAAGACCTGTCAGCGGGTCGCGGTAAGCCAGATCACGGACATGCGCTTCATTTTGTTTCTGTTCAGTGATGTCATAGCAAGACCCGATATAACCTTCAAAATCACCGCTCAACCCATAATAGGGGTAACCTAAATCCTGGAGCCAGCGATATTCGCCATCGAAACGGCGTAATCGGTACTCCATTTGGAATGGCTGGCGGGCTTTGAAAGCTTCCAGATAAGTGGTCACGCACCGATCCAAATCTTCTTTATGGACTCCCTCGGTCCAACCGTAACCTTTTTCCTGCTCTGTCGTCCGGCCGGTGAATTTTAGCCAGGTCTGATTGAAGTAATCTAATTTCCCGTCCACTCCGGATCGCCAGATCAACGCCGGGAATTCATCAAAGAGGGATAGATAATAATCACGGGCATGAATGAGCGCAGTTTCAGCCTGCTTACGCTCGGTAATGTCCCTTAAAAATACTTCCAAACGATCGTGGGTGGGGTAGGCGTGAGTTTCCCACCAACGTCCATTGATGGACGAACGCGCATCAAAGTGCTTTGGCCTTTTCTCATCCATGGCGCTTCGAAACTGGCTAAAAAACTCGCCATTAACTGTCTGGGGATATTCTGCCCACAAGACTTTCCCGATCAGGTCATTTGCCGGGCGGCCGCCGAAATAGTGTCGAGTGGCGGCCGGGTTGAGCTCCAGAATCCGATACTGGTTATCAAAGGCAAGATAGGCTTCCGTGATGCTGTTAAGCACCGAATTCAGCCGTTCATTACTTTCAAGCAAAGCCTGCTCGGATTGCTTCTGCTGGGTGATATCCAACAGGCTGCCCTCATAGTACTCCACTGCGCCTGCTTCATCGAATACGGCTCTGGCGTTATCCAGAACGGTTATGATTTCCCCGTTTCGCCGGCGTAACAGGAACTCGAAGTCGTTGACCACCCCTAACCTCGCCATCGCATCTATCCAGCGCTGTCTTGCCTCGGGATCTACAAAAATCGTAGACACGTTTAACATTTCCCCGAGTTCGCTTTCCGAAATACCAATCATGTTTTGCAGGGCCGGGTTGCCATCCAACAACTTACCTTCGGGTGTCGTCCGGTATAACCCTACGGGCACCCCGCTGAAAAGATTGTAATAACGCGCGCCTACTTCTCGTAATTCAGCGGTTTTACACTCCAATGTCTCCGCCATGCTGTCGATAGTCTGCGCCAGAAAACCCAGTTCGCCCCCCTTATTCATAATGGATGTTCTGGCCGACAAATCGCCGGTTTGCAGCCTTTGCGCAGTATCGATCAGCGGCCGTAACCAGCGAATGACCAGCCATTTCTCGGAGGCGATTGACGCCAGGAAACTTACCAGCAGGATCAAACCGATAATCACTGAGGTCAACTGTAATTGCCGGTTTGCTTCTTTGATCACACTGGCAGTTGGTAACCCAACCAAAACGAATGCGCCCGTCCCATCCGGTGCGAATGGCAGGCGACTGATCCCATAAAAACGTTCGACCCCATCCAGACCAAATGCCTGGACCGATGTCTGCCCCGGTTGGATTGCTGCTAATAGGTCGCCGCTGAGTTTCGGTTGCGAACTTTGCTCGGTTTGGACGGATTGGTATAGCAATTTACCCGCCTCATCCACAACCATGATCTCGGTTCCGACGGGCGTTTCATGTAATTCGGCAACTTGCTCGTTGAACCAGTGCGGATTCATGATGGCAGCGCCCACCCCGACCGGGATGGCATGCAAGTCCAGCACCCGGGTCAATAAAACCATCTCATCCGAGCCGTTTGCCTGCTTCGCGATTGTAAACATTCTCCCTGCCGCCATTACGCGGTCGATCATCGCAGCATCAGGCGCCCAAACCGTCGGGTCCCGGGCGCTGCAGGAGACTTCTCCATTGGTTTTGACAATTAATAAATCGACGTATTCGGTTTTGCCAATAAGCATATTATCGAGGACTGCATTGCAGGTTTCCGGATCATCGAGAATCTGATCCACCGCTGCAGCTGCGTCGAGCAGGCTGACCATTTGAGCAACCATTTGTTTTTGGCTTTCAGCCGCCACGACTGTCAGATGAAGCGCTTCATTTTTCGCTTCCTCGATTTCGCTCTCCCGTTCGTGGTGGGCAGCATAAATCGACCACACCAGTAATGGCAATGTGGCGATGAGGATGACAAGAAAGAGTTTCGTCGAGAGTGATCTAAAGTTAAATATTCGCATCATACCTTTATAAACATCAATAATGGGCAAAAAATTAGCTCGAAGCTAAATTTGCCAGAAATACCTCGACGATTTGCGGGTCAAAATGCGTTCCCGTTTGCTCGCGGATATACTCCAAAGCTTGTTCGCGCGTCCAGGCTTTTCGGTAAGGCCGGTTGGAGGTAAGCGCATCCCAGACGCCGATCACGGCAAATATCCGTGCGGCCAGCGGAATTTCTTCACCTTTCAGTCCGCGCGGGTAACCGCTTCCGTCCCATTTCTCGTGGTGACAATAGGGGATATCCAGCGCCGGGCGCAAGTACTCGATGGATGAAAGCATGTCATAGGCGTAAACCGGGTGTTTACGCATGATGACCCACTCTTCCTCGGTGAGTTTGTCCGGCTTGAGCAAAATTCGGTCGGGAATGCCAAGCTTGCCCATATCATGCAGCAAAGCGCCGCGCCGGATATGGACGATTCCCTCGTTTCCTACTCCCACTGCTCTTGCAAGCTGAATGGTTAGCTCCGTCACGCGCTGCGTGTGTCCTTCGGTTTCCTCATCGCGCAAATCCATTGCGCGAGACCAGCCTTCGATTGTGGCGTCATAAGCCAGGATGAGCTTTGAATTGGAAATTTGAATTTCATTGAATGAATTAATGCTATCGATGGCAATCGCCGCCTGGCCGGCCAGTGTTTCGATAAAGTTGAACCAATCCTGGTCAGGGTTTAGCTGGGCACGATTGAAAACTTCCAAAACCCCGATAAATTGTCCTTTGGCCCACAGCGGCAGGCCGCAGTAAGATACAAAATCCTCGCCTGAGAACGTTGAAGCACGCTTGTCTTTACCCCGATAAACAGTCAGGTCAGGGACAAAAATTCGCTGCCAGTTGGTTGCAATCTGCCCTGCCAATCCCTGCCCAATTCGCAAGGATACTTTTTTCATTGCTGGCGTGTGAAAACCCTGAAAGACGGAAGTTTCGAGCATGTTGCTGACCGGGTTGTACAATAATATATCCGCTGCATCTACTTCGCATTGGATAATTGTCTCTTTTGCGACAACCTTCAATGTCAAACTAAGGTCCATACTATTGGCAATAGCGTTATCGATGGTATGCAGGGCTTCGATGTTCTTCAGCCGCTGGTTGATTTGCTGTTCGGCGTGTTTGCGCGCAAAGGCAGTCGTCATTTGTTCCGCAATTACCCGGATACGTTTAATGGAAGATTCCGGAAATTGAGCGCTGTGACTTATTTGGAGTAACCCGTATACTCTTTCATTGGCTATCAGGGGAACCGGGATGACGCAACGAAGCCTTAATACTTTAGCGGCTTGAGAAATCAAGCGTCGTTGTATTTCATTTTCACCATATTCAACCATCATTGCCCGGATGGTTTCAGGATCGTTGATCATTACGATTTCGCCTTGTTTGAGGATGCGCGCAAATAGACCGTCCCCGGTTATAGGCATTTTTACATGCAAATACTCCCTGTTTCCACCAATCATTTTTTCAACTTTCTTGAACAGGGTAGACGTAAATTCAACATGCTCAACCAGCAGAAAGTTTGGGTCGGGACCGGGCTGCGCAACAACCACGACATCGCAATGGAAAATATCCAACAGCTCTCTGGATACAAAAGCAATGATGTCCTTGATTTCCATGCCCTGGTTGATGGCAGAGCCTATCGTGTTGATCAGCTCCAGATCCTGCGTTCGTTGGTGGATCAGCTCTTCATCCTGCTTACGCGCAGTGATGTCCTGTACTGCGCCATATATACTAATTAATCTATTGGTCTTTGCGTCCAATACTGGGTGAGCATAGATTCGAACCCAAACCGTTTTACCGCTTTTGGTTATGGTGCGAAGTTCACTGTTGATGGTTTGGCCGGCGCGTAGCCTTTCCATATCCCGGTCATCTTTAACCAGATCATCAGGATGCAAAGTAGCGCGCCACCCGCCGCGGGCAACGAATTCTTCGAACGAATATCCCGAGATTTCCTCGAAGGCGCCGGCAACCCAATTTAAGGAGAGCTTGCCATCCGCTCCAATCTGGGATGAAAACAGGTAATCGGAGGTCACCGTTGAAATCAGGCGATAACGCTCCTCGGATTGGCGCAGCTTATCTTCTGCCAGCTTACGCTCGGTGATATCCTGAAAAGCGCCATAAATGCGGGTGACTTTGCCATTGCTGCGTTCCGCTGCCCCCTGTGCCCGAACCCAAATGCGTTTGCCCCTGGCGGTAATCAACTGAAGTTCAAGGTCATAGGGTTTGCCTGAGGTGATGCAATCCTGTACAGCGGCAGTGATGACCGGGCGATCCTCCGGCGCATAAAAATTAATCGCCTCGGCGACATTCGGTTTGGTGGCCGGATCGACCTCATGAATGCGATAGACTTCCTCGGTCCAGTTGAGCGTCTGCGTTTCAAGATGAATTTCCCAACCGCCGATTTTGGCGATCTCACCGGTGATATTAAGCAAATCGTTGGAATGGCGCAATTCCTCTTCCATCCGTTGGCTCAATGTAATATCCTGATATTGTGAGACGAGGTACAGCGGTTTCTCGTTCTTGTCTCTCACGAGTGACAAGTTTACCTGGGCGCTGATGATTTGGCCATTCTTGTGAAAGTAGCGTTTCTCGATTTGGTAGTTTTGAATCTCGCCCGCCAGCAATTTCTGGGAATAGGGAGCTTGAACATCCTTATCGTCCGGATGCGTGATTTCTTGATAGGTTTTCTTTAAGAGTTCTTCTTCTGAATAACCTAGAATATTAACCAATGATCGGTTTATCTTAAGAAAACGGCCATCCAGAGCAACCAATGCCTTGCCAATCGGGGCATTTTCGAAAGCATATTTAAATAGCTCTTCGCTTTCTCTCAGCTTCTCTTCTATTCGCTTACGGTCCGTGATGTCGATGACCATGCCAGTCAGCGAGCCATCTTCCGCTGTGGCGCTCAACAACACAACTTTGGTCTTGCCGTCGCGTGTCAAAAGCCTGGTCTCGAAACTCTTGACCTGCCTCTCTTTTGACAGAGCTTCGAGCATGCGAGTCCGATCGTTTGAATCCTGGTAAAGTAACAGGCTGGGCTGGCCAATCAAATCGGCCGGTGAAGCGTAATTGGCCATGCTCGCCAGTTCCTGGTTGACAAAAAGAAATACTCCATCCTGGGTGCGGTAAACGCCGACTGGCGCATTGTCCACCAGCGCGGCATAACTATTTTTGGATTCCTGGAGTCCTTCTTCCGCTTTTTTTCGCGCTTCGTTCTCAGCCTCCACCCTTCGGTTCTTCTCTTGTAGCTCCGCCACTTTATCTTCCAACTTGCGGATGAGCGCTGCGCTGTGCTCTTTATAATACGCTGCGTCGTCGATTTCCCCGCGCCTGGCAGCCAGCTCGCCGATTGCGTGTTTCTCAAGGGTTTCTTTCAGCAAAGCCAGAAATTCAGCCGGCTCGGTTGGCTTGATGATGAACCGTTCTGCGCCCAGGCTCAGCGCAAGAGCTTCATCCTGCGGTTCGGTATAGGTGGCGGTGTAAAATATGAAAGGGATATCCCGCAACCGCTCATCTTCCTTACAGGCGCGGCAAAAACTGAAGCCATCCATCACCGGCATCAGGATATCGCTGATGATCACATCCGGTTTGGCCTGAAGTGCCAGTTCCAGCGCCTCAGCGCCGTTCGCAGCCGACACCAATTCATAGCTATTGGCTGAGAGAAGCACTTGCAGGAGATAAAGATTTTTTTCTTCGTCGTCAACGATGAGAATTTTAGTCATGTTGACCTTCCTGAGCGCTTTGCGGTTTGCGTGGTAACAGGTATTGCTCTATTTCCGTCACAAACGTCTCCGGGTTGATCGGTTTTTCGATATAGCCGATGCAGCCCGCTGCCAGAATCCGCTCCCGGTCGCCGGCCATGGCATAAGAGGTCACGGCTACAATGGGAATTTGAAATTGTTTGTTCTTCGTCAATTCAGAGGCGACGGCATATCCGTCCATTTCTGGCAACTGAATATCCAACAGGATAAGCGCTGGATTGATCTGGTATACCAGGTCGATCCCCTTGCGTCCATCTTCCGCGATGAAGACCTGGTAACCATGCTTTTCCAGCAGGAAGGTTGTCAGGTAGCGGTTTCTCTCGTTGTCCTCGATCAACAGGATTGTGGTTTTCATAATTTCATCCCCTCTACAGGTAACGAGAAACTAAAGGTACTTCCTTTACCCCATTCGCTTTCGATCCAAATCTCGCCACCCATGGCTTCGACCAGCCGCTTGCAGATGGACAGGCCCAGCCCGGTGCCATCATGCTGGCGAGTGGTGCCCGAATCCAACTGACGGAATGGCCGGAAGAGCGATTCTTTTTGCTCAGGCTTGATGCCGATGCCCGTATCTGTGATGGATGTGATGACCATGCCATCCCTGACAAAACAATCGACATGGATGCTTCCCTGATCTGTGAATTTTAGCGCATTACTGAGTAAATTTAGCAGGATCTGCTCCACGCGGCGCCGGTCGCCGGTCATTTTGCCAACCTGAGGGTCTATCGAAGGCGCCAACTCCAATCCTTTTTTCTTTGCCAAAGGGACGATCTTCTCAATGCTTTTCCGCAGGGATTCTTGCATATCGAACGGTTCACGAATCAATTCGAGCTCGCCGGCTTCGATTTTAGAAATATCCAATACATCGTTAATCAGTTCCAGTAAGTGATGGGCGCTGTCCTGTACCATGTTGAGCTGTTTTTCCTGCTCCGGTTCCAGCGGCCCGACCAACCCCATTAGCAACATGCCGGTAAAACCAATAATGGAATTCAGCGGGGTGCGCAATTCGTGCGACATAGTGGCCAGAAAAGCTGATTTCAACCGGTCAGCGGACTCGGCGCGCACTTTGGCGCTCTCCAATTCCGCTGTACGTACCGCCACGCGTTGTTCGAGCTCCTCATTCATTTTGCGGATCTTTATTTCCGCGCGCCTGATTTCGGTTATATCATGCACCGAGCCGACCAAGTAGGTACAGGTTCCTGTGTTGTCGTAAAATGGTGTGGCAGACACTTCACCATAGAGCGTGCCCGTGGGATAGGCAGATACTTCCTCCCATTTCACCGTTTTCTTCTCTTGAATCGCCTGTTTGTATTTTTCTTTCGCCAGCGCATGCGATTCGGGCGGCAAGACTTCTTCCATCCGTTTGCCAACCACTTGCTCGCGGCTCAGGCCGGTTACAGCCTGAAAAGCTGGATTGATGGATACGAACCGAAAGTAATCTTCTGGTTCAACCGATAAGAGAAAGATAACATCACCCACCGTGTCCAGGATTAACGAGAGGCGCTGCTCACTGGCTGCGATTAATTCTTCAGCGCGTTTACGCTCGGTGATGTCTTTCACGCCACCGTTGATGCCAATTAATTCGTTGCGCGCTGCGTCCCAGACCGGGTGAGCATAGACCTGTACCCAGACCGTTTCGCCGCTTTGGGTGATCGTCCGAATTTCGTTGTGGACAGTCTGGTTAGCGCGGAGTTTTTCCTTGTCCCGGTCGTCCGCGGCCAGGTCGTCGGGATGCAAGCTGGCGCGCCAGCCACCACGAGCTTTGTATTCTTCGAACGTATAACCGGTAATCGACTCAAAGGCGCCGGCGACCCAGTTTAAGGTTAGTTTGCCATCCAGATCTAATTTTTCTGAAAATATGTAATCGGAGGCCACTGCCGAGATTAAACGATAGCGCTCCTCGCTCTCGCGTAATGCCTGGTTGGATTTGACCAGATGGCTAGTCCTGTCGCGAACCTGTTTACGCAGGATAACCACCCATACCACAGCCAGGCCAAATAAAACTAAAATAACAACAATCACCCAGAATATTGTCACCAGCCAGCGACTTGCGCTGGAGGGATTCAACCACCGGTTCAATATTGTAGAATAAATCGATTTTGGGTCATCACGCCACACACCAAGGTGTTTGTCTATGGCATCAAGCAGCTCCTGATTCTGTCCCTCAGCGGTCGCGTAGTACAGCGTTGACGCATTAAAAATGATTGATGTTCTAGCCAATCCATAATCCCGGTAAAAGTAATCACCGTAGAAATAGTTCGTCACAACCGCGACTGCCGATTTTTTGGTAACCAGACCAAAAGCATCTTCAATGGATTTTGCGGGAACAATCGTCACAGTAAATCCGTGCTCTTCCATTGTTTGTACTAACGCTTTTTGTTGGATGGATCCGTTGAGAACCGCCACCCGTTGTCCGTCCAACTGATCGATCCGGTTGATCTGTGAGGTCGGGTCAGCGTACGCCCTGGACCAACTCTCGGCAGCCGGAATGTGATGAAAATCGTATTTCTCATCGCGATCAGGTGAATATGCGACATCTGGCATCAGGTCGATCTCGCCGGTCTCCAGCGCAGTAAGGCACGCTTCCCATTCACAGGGCACATAGACCAGCGTCCAGTTCTCTCTTTTAGCGATTTCTTCCAATAAGTCGATGAAGAAGCCGTCAGCGACCCCATTATCCGTGAGAAAAATTTTCGGCTTGTTTTGATAGACCCCAACTCGAACCGTTCTATTCTCAGGCTTAATCCAGCCAGACAAGATTGTTACCAGCACTAATAGCGTAATGCCCAACACACCGGCCCATAAAACTGCATATCGTGATCGTCGGCGGTTTTTTTCCAATGAATAAATACCTTTTAATTCTCGTCGTGGGGTGCAAGCTGGAGAATGGATGGGGTTTTAGGGAATTGCCCCCGCCATATTGTGCAAAATCCTGAATAGGTCGTTCAACAGCCCGGGGTCCTTCAATTAAGTGGAAGAAAAAACCTGAGCGATACCCCTGTCCTTAACGCTGAATTGGCGGCGATAAACGGATACCCGTGTTCGTAGGCTGCCAGGAAAATTCGGGGGTTTCCGACTATTATATAATTAAACAGTAAAATAGCTCTAGACAATAATGTTATTAACAACTTCAGCGTTGGAACGCCATTATCAAGAATCTGGAACATGGGGTAGAAAGTTCAATTAACCCCAGCTTTGTCAACGAAAAACAACGAACTGTCGAACTTTCGTCCTTCCCGCGGAGTGACCGAAAATGTTGTTACCCTGCCATCGGGTGTCACCCTGCCCGATAGTTTGTCACCCTGAGCGCAGCGAAGGGTCTCCCGGCCGAATGTCGAGATGTTTCGCTGCGCTCAACATGACAAAACATTTCACCCAGCCCGACAATCTGTCACCCTGAATGATAATCTGTCACCCTGGCATTGGGTAGTCACCCTGCCCGCAGGGCAGCTTGACAAGCATGTCACCCCGAGCGCAGCGAAGGGTCTCCCGGCCGAATGTCGAGATGTTTCGCTCCGCTCAACATGACGTAGCATGTCACCCTGCTTGACAATCTGTCACCCTGCCCGCAGGGCACCCTGTGGGTGAACGAAGTGAAGGGTCTCTCAGCAAATTGGCGAGATGTTTCGCTTCGCTCACGCGCAGCATTCGCCACCCGAAGGATGCTCTGTAAGTGTGGGCAACATGGCAAATAACTATGAGTATTCCATATCAGCATCAAACCAATCTGCACTTAAATCAGCCAAATTGGGATTCATAGTCTCGATAAGGTCGATTTTCTTTTTTCGCAGCCAGCCTTTTATCTGCTTTTCACGTGCAATGGCAGTGTTTATATCATCCGTTTCTTCATAAAATACCAACTGAGTAATATTATATTTCTGGGTGAAACCAGGATGTTCTTTCTTTTTATGTTCCATAACACGGCGGAGCAAACTATTCGTAACGCCAGTATAAAGCGTACGGGATCTATTTGTCATAATGTAAACATAATAGGATCGTGGCATGAATGTGTAATTTAATCCTTACAAAGAATTAGTTTAATAGTAAATGCAAAAAAGATGGTTTGATGCAGTACGTAAAATAGGCAAAGGCGACCTGAAAATTGATGTCATCTGGCCTTGAGTTGTCACCCTGCCCGCAGGGCACCCTGTGGGTGAGCGCAGCGAAGGGTCTCTCGGCAAATCGGAGAGATGTTTCGCTGCGCTCAACATGACAGAACATGTTACCCTGCCCGCAGGTCGCTCTGTGAACGAAGTGACGGGCACGTGACAATCCCTATTCAGTGGGCAATAAACGACCAGCGGTTTCGATTCGATTGCGGCCGGCGGCTTTAGCGCGATAGAGCGCTTGATCGGCGGCCTGCAACAACTGACTCGATGTCTTCCCATTTGTTGGGAATTCGACCAGCCCCCCTGAAATCGAAATCCCGCTTAATTCTTTGCCATTGGAGGAAAGATTCAACTGATCGATCTGGGTTCGTAATGCATCCATTCTTTGCCAGGAATCACTTAACGTGGAATCGGGCAGGATGATAACAAACTCCTCGCCGCCGTAACGACAGGCTATATTGCCCACACGTGCTTGAGATTGCATAAGCCAGCCGATATTTTTCAAGACCTCATCGCCGGCTTCATGTCCAAAATTGTCATTGAAATTCTTAAAGTGATCGATATCGATCATGATAACGCCAAGCGATGTGTGCTTATGTTCAGCCAGCCTGATTTCGCGGTCAAGCGTTTCTTCCATGTAGCGCCGGTTGTACAAATTAGTCAAGGGGTCGCGTACGGACTGTTCGTAGAGTTTTTCGCGCATATCCATGTTCGTCAATGCTAATGATATGGTCTCAGCGATAATCAAAGCAATTTTCTTCCTGTTCTCGGAAGAAAATGCTTCTTCCAGTTCATCCGCAGCGTCCGAGGTGATCAGGGAGAATAATCCCCGCGTTACCCCATTGGATACCAGTGGAATGCACAAAGTGGAGGTTGGCGCGTAAGGATTCAAGTGCTCACATACGATTCCATCGCCCTCTGTGTTGAAATTGTGTATTCGACCCTTTCGCAATGCCCAGCAGGAATCCGAATCAAATTCCTGCTCGTTCACTTGTGCCATTTTCCCCGAGTTGGCTATGGTTTTGAACTTGTTAAGGGAGGGATCGAGTTCATACAGGATGCCACTGGTGTTTTTGAATATTAGCGAAAGATGACTGCTGATAACGGAGAAAATTTCCTGCCTGGTTTCACATAATTGGAAAAGGTTGCTCATATCATTGACCAGCGAAACCATGTTATTAAGCTCTTCCAATTGATCGTTGGAACGGTCCAGTTCCTTGTTCTTCTGCGCCAACGCCTTTGCATTCTGCTTTTCCCTGGTGATATCCCTGACAGAAACGAGTCTGCGATATTGGTTCTCTTGTTTATCGCGTATGATTTCTGAACTCAATAATATGTCAGTCCGTTCACCATGCAGCGTCAGGTTGACCGTTTCACCAGAAAAATGGGTCTTCCCTTCGGCGATAGCGACCATTTCATCAATGAGAGACGACAGTGTCTCCTCGCAATATATTTTATTAATATTCTTCAGTAATTCACCTTTCGATTTGGCCTGATATAAATCCAAAGTCGCCTGGTTGATATCGATTACTTCCGCCAGATCAATATATTCATAAACCAACAGGGGGGCGTTTTCGAAATATGACCGCAAATTGCTCACGCCGGAAAGTTGCAATTCATCAATTTTAGCAACGAGGCGCGAGATATCTTCCTCCCAAAGTGAAATCGGGGAATATTTGAAGATATTTCTAAATCTTTTTTCGCGAACCTGTAGCGCCTCGCTCATTCTTTTTTGTTCAGTGATATCGCGTGAAATCCCCAGAACTGACTGTATAGAGCCATCAGTTGCTCTTATAGGAAAAAGGCCAGTGCTCATCCAGATGATTTGAGAAGGAAATGGGATGCTGGAAGTTTTCCATACCGGTTCCTCTTTATCAAAAACATGCTGTACATTCGCTTTTAGATTCTTCGCCAGCTCTGTCGGGAACAATTCAGTTATTGACTTGCCTTTCATTTCCTCCGCATTCATTCGAAACAAATTGGCCCCATAATCATTCACATATTCCACACATCCCTGCCGATCAATGATGAAAAGGGAATCCTGAAATGCTTCAACTAATGTCCGGTTCCATTCTTCGCTTGCAGCCAGACTTTTATTGTTATCTTCCAATACTTCGAGCATGGCGTTAATATCGGATGCCATCCGGGTTACCTCGTCATTCCCGCTCACTCGAACTCTTTTGCTGAGATCGCCGGGATTAATCAGCATTTTGAGATCTTCACTAAGAAGTGAAAACTTTTTTATCACTGACTTGTTCAGAATTATTAAAGTAGCTATGATCAACAAGAGGCCTATCGCTATATGGCTCCCAATAAAAAACAGGATGCTCCTGAGACCCTGATTATAGACGTCTCGTTGCATACTAATTTTCAAAATAAGCGCTGGTTGCCCGTAGATGTCTTCAAGAATGCTGTAGCCAGCTATTAAATTCTTGTTGATTGTTCGGACCAGAGTGTTATTCTCCCCGGGTTGCGCTGTCACCAGTTCCGCCATTACCGTGGAACTTTCTACCGAATCGAATGGGAGCATCGCAACGGTTAAATCGGTCCTTTCGGACAGTTGTTGAATTTGAACCTCATCCAGATAGCGGCCCATGAGCAAAGTTCCACGGCTGGGACCTGCTTCTTCGCTTGTCAGTATGGGTTGAAAAGCGACCAGCATAGGTCCTTCTGGCAGCAAAAGGATGCCGGTATGACCGCTGTCTGAATTAGGATGCACAAGTAAAGGGCTTTCGCCTGTTAAATGCTCGACAAGGCTTGAAGGTGCAGCTACGGCTTTATTGTTGATTAAGTCAAACGCCTTCGCGTATACAATCGTCCCAGAAGAATTAACATAGATCATCGCGTTGAGACCCAATCCGCTAAAAGTCCCATCTACAAGATTAGATTGAATATAATCATCATTTCGGTCTTCGATAAAGTTGTATGTATCATCCCAGATAGCCCAATCACCGGCAATGGCCGAAAGGTTTGTCATATCCTGCGAAATTGCATTGAGCGCCCGCCCAGCATTTTCACGCATCATGTCCTCTTCCAGCAAACGATAACGCTCGAGAAGCCATGCGCTGGCTATTATCACAAAGAGCACGAGATATATTATGAACAATGATCCTGCAATAACCCATGTTTTCTTATACAAAGACATTGTGGCGACCTTTATGAAGCAATCAGACTATCGATAACCATTCGTGGTAACGGTGCAACATTATTGCCAAAATAGCCTTAAGTCTGTTCGCGCATATCCTGCGATTTATCCTTCATTGAGCATTGTTCGCCGATACAGACAACCTGAGATAAGCGTATTCCATGCACCAACAATATCAAGGTTGGAGCAACCAGGGGTACCCGGCAACTCGTCAATCCTATAGGCGTTCGCTACCGTACCGCTTTTTCATGGCGACAAATTGAAAGATCACAAAGCTAATTTCGACCTTTCGACATACGATTCACTGGCGCCGAGGGAAATCGACTGAACGCATTCTTCAATTGGAATTTCAATTCTGGAATTTCTTATCACACTATTATGCAATAAAATTCCGGAATTTCAATCCGCAATAAAGAATAAGGCAACCAGACTCATCTTTATTTTCGATTTAAGTCTGGCAAAGGTATACAAGAACGAAATTCAATCGTTCTCTGTTGCTAATTGCAAAATGTCCCCGGTAGCAATCTCTGCCGGGGACATTTGTAGAAACACAGGTTGGTTCGTGGATTACGGAACCAGTGAGTAAAGCAGCAGGTTGACGGAGTCTCTTCCGGCGTTGCTGACCACGTTAGGGGTTGCTGCGCTCTTGATGGCAGCGGCAACGGCCGAAGGCGCAGCAGTGGGATTTGCCGCCAGGTACAGGGCTGCCACGCCTGCCACGTGGGGAGTGGCCATCGACGTTCCACTAATTGTGTTGGTGGCTGTATTGCTGCCGATCCAGGCAGAGGTGATGCTTGAACCCGGTGCAAACAGGTCTAGGCAGGGACCGTAATTCGAGTAGGAAGCGCGCGCATCGGTGCTGGTTGTCGCGCCGACGGTCAATGCAGCCGGGACGCGCGCCGGGGAGAATCTACAGGCGTCGCGTTTGCTATTTCCGGCAGCAACTGCATAGGTTACGCCGGCATTGATCGAATTATTGACCGCTGTATCGAGCGCAGTGGAAGCGCCGCCGCCCAGGCTCATATTCGCGACAGCCGGGGAAGCATGGTGTGCAGCCACCCAGTCAACACCCGCGATAACGCCCGAGATGGTTCCGGAGCCGCTGCAATTCAACACGCGCACCCCAAAAAGCGAGACGTTCTTGGCCACCCCGTAGGTTGTGCCGCCGATTGTCCCGGCAACATGGGTTCCGTGACCGTTACAGTCAACGCCGTTTCGTCCATCGCCGACCGAGTCGAAAGCAACGCTGGCCCTTCCGCCGAACTCGCTATGAGACGCCTGGATGCCGGTATCGATAACATAGGCACTGACGCCAGCGCCCGTGCTGTTGTAGGTATAGGTATTGTTGAGCGGCAGTAAATGTTGATCGATCCGGTCAAGGCCCCAGGTCGCTGGCGTTTGAGTGCCATCGATCGTGACGGTCTGGTCGACCTCAATGTATTCCACGTTTGGATTATGGACCAGCCCGTTGAGCGCCTGCTCAGGCAGAGAGGCGGCAAAACCGGTCAGAGCCGTGGTATAGACAAAATGGACGGATGCCCCGTTACCCCGCGCCTGTTCGATCGTTCGACCCACGCCTTCACCGGCGGTTCCCGCTTTGAATACGACGATGTATTCGCCTGAAATTGCATCCGGTGAATCAGCGCCGTAGATCGGTGCTGAACGTGGGCCAACCCCTTCTGCAAAGGAAGGCTGGGTATTGGTTAGCGCGACTACCAGGACAATAAGCATCAACCAAACCTTCAGAGTGCGCATGGATTTCTCCTTATCTATGAAAATATATGACGAAATAAAGCGGGAAGGTTATTACCACCGCTTTAAAAAAAAGAAACAACTTACGATGTCGTCATAGACAAAAACCAGTCAATTAATGAACAATCGCGCGTTGCGTTTGAATAGCTATTTTATTATAAGGATATATATGAGATTTTCAATAGGGTATCTCAATAATTAAGTTGCCACCCCTGATTATTGAAGCCATACCTGACCTCATAACAGGTTACCCGAAAAAACCAGGCGCTATCATCCCCGGCGCAATCTGGCGCGATGTATAATCGATTTCAGAATGGTTGTTTCCCTGCTGTCCACCAAACTCTATATTCCACCGGCTCGGGCTGACGGCGTCGCGCGACCTCGCCTGACCCAAAAATTACAGGACGGGTTACAACAACCAGGCAGTTTCGCCTTACTTTCCTGCCCGGCAGGGTTTGGTAAAACGACCCTGTTGAGCGAATATGCAAGCCTGCATAAAGGGGCGGTCGCCTGGCTATCCCTGGACGAAAGGGATAACGACCCGATCCAATTCTGGCCATATCTCATTGCAGCCTGTCAAACCGTGCACAGCGCGGTGGGAGAAGCGGCATCCATGTTGTTTCAAACACCGCAACCGCCGCCAGATGATGCTGTCGCAACCATCCTGATCAATGACCTTGCCGGGCTTGACCATAACCTCACCCTCATTTTGGATGACTACCACACCATTCAGAACGAAGCCATCCATTCCGCATTGGTTTTCCTCCTCGAACATCTGCCTGAAAAGCTCCAGGTCGTGGTGTCCACGCGAATCGACCCGCCCTGGCCGCTGGCGCGCTTTCGCGTTCGAAATCAGTTGATCGAATTACGCGCCCAGGACTTGCGCTTTACCGCCAGCGAAGCAGCCACGTTCCTCAACCGCATGATGGGGTTGGATTTGACTGCAGCAGACGTGTCCGCTCTGGAAGCGCGCACGGAGGGTTGGGCTGCCGGTTTGCAATTGGCTGCCCTCTCCATGAAAGGTCGCAGCGACATTGCGGGGTTCGTCAAAGCTTTCACCGGCAGTAATGTCTACATTTCAGAGTACCTGGTGGAAGAAGTGCTTAAACGCCAGCCCAGGGAAGTGCAGGAGTTCTTACTGCAGACCTCGCTGCTGGAACCGCTGAATGCAGAGTTGTGTGAAGCGATCACCGGTTGTACCGATGGTCAATCCATGCTGTTGGCCTTATATCGGGCGAATCTCTTCGTTGTCTCATTGGATGACGAATGTAAATGGTTTCGTTACCATCATATGTTTGCGGATTTGCTTCAATCGCGCATCCAATGGAGCCTGCCGGCTGAGGCCATCGAAGTGATACACCAGCGGGCTGCGGATTGGTATGGGCAGGCAGGCTTAATTCCGGAAGCAATCGAACATTCCCTGGCAGCAAAAGATTATGACCGGGTCGTCAAGTTAGTCGAAAGAATCGCGCTGCCAATGATCCTTCAGGCGCATGTGAGGACGGTCGAAAGGTGGCTGAAGGCCATCCCGAAAGAACGCGTTGAGGAGAGCCCGAAAATTAATTTAGCTTTTGCCTGGCTGAATTTATTGCGCGGTTCAGTGAATCAAATCTCCCCATTCCTCGTACGGTTGAAAACTATCTTTTCCGGCCCCGGCGCAAGTGACCTGGGACCATCACTTCAGGGTGAATGGCTTGCTGTGCAATCCAAATGGTCGAGCCTGCAGGGAAAGCAGGAAGAAAGTCGGGATTTAGCCAGCCAGGCGCTGCAAATTCTGCCTGAGGAAGATTTCCTTGTGCGCAGCATCGTCTACGTGAATCTGGCAACCACCTACGAACAGATGCTGGATTATAACCATGCCGCCGAGATGTTCCAGATGATCGTCCGGAATGCGAGAGCGATAGGCGACTCCACCTTTGAAACGCTTGGTATTTCTGGACAGGCACGCATGGAACTAATGCAAGGCCGGCTTCACCTTGCATTTGAGATCGCTTCCGAAGGCATCAAACGGATGGAGGACTCCGGGAAAATAACACCCTTCGGCGCGACTCTGTATGGAGAGATCGGACAAATTAATTACTTCTGGCGCCGACTCGACGAAGCCCAGAAGTATTTGCGCCAATCGATTTCCTCCAGCGGGCATAGTGGCTATAGCGATCCGGAAATTTTCAACCACGTGATGCTTTCCCGCATGGCACAGATGGATGATGACTGGGAAGCCGCCGCACTGGAAGTGACCAAGGCCCACGAACTGGCTCAACGGATTCCCCCGGCAATGATACGGGAGGAGTTGATCTCCCAACGTGTTCGCGTGGAGTTGGCTTTTGGCCGTCTCGAATCGGCTCAAGCCATCCTCCAACCGGAAGGATTTGCCTTCACAGATGTCTTCAGTTTTCCCGATCTTGCGCCTGGTTCCGCTGTCACCAATCCGGTTGGATTATTGTATAACAGTGCATTACGGATCCTTTTATTGCTGGCCGGATTGAAGAAGGACCAGTCGAATCTAAAACGCGGGATTGAGCTGGCCGATATCATACTCAGCGGAGAACTCCAATGCCGCCATATTCCAACCGCATTGGAAACGCTCTTGCTGCGCAGTAAGATGTATGCGACGATGGGGGACGATAGCCGCAGGCTGAAGGATATAGCCGCAGCGCTGGAGCTGGCCGAAACGGAAGGTTTTATCAGCGTTTTTGTCGAAGAAGGGCGGCCCATCTACGAAGGTCTGAGAGCCATGTCTCAGCATAATTCCCTGGGATCAACCCGCCTGGATTATATTCAAAAGATTTTGGCAGCCTTCCCGACATCCCTGCGCTCGACTAAAGAAACCGGCAAACCCATTATGTCGAACTTTAAGGTCGATAAAAAAGTTGCGGAATTGGATGCTCCTTTGGTGGTGCCATTGACCCATCGTGAGGTGGAAGTCCTGCAGCTCATCGCTTGCGGTGACTCGAACCAGACGATTGCCAGGAAGCTGGTCATCACCGTTAGCGCAGTGAAGAAACATACCGGCAATATCTTCGGCAAACTGAATGTCAACAGCCGCACCCAGGCAGTTGCCCGCGCCCGGCTGCTCCAATTACTGCCCACCGACCGATAATTCCTGGTGATTTAATCTTTCCCCAAACAGGAAGGTGTACTTTGGTACACCTGCTATTTCTTTTAATCCGCCGTAAAAAACACCACTTTGGTTCAGTGACACCTGATGGAGAGCAGCTTATATTACGTGTAACAAAAAAAAATTAAGGAGTAATCAAATGGAAGAACAAGTGCAAGCAACAAAAATGGTTAAGTTCATGACTGAAAACGACAGTTCCAGTTGGAAGTCGCTTTACAAAATGGGTGGGTTCGCAGCTCTGCTCTCGCTCGTTTTTCTCCCAATCCAAATCTCGGTTTACCTGATTAATCCTCCTCCGGATACGGTGCTGGGTTGGTTTGATCTTTTCAATGAAAGGCCGCTTATCGGGCTCCTCGACCTGGACCTGTTGTTGGTGGTTGATCAGGTCCTGGTAATGCTGATCTTCCTGGCGCTATTTATTGTCCTTAGGCAAACCAGTAAATCCTTGATACTCATCGGACTCATGTTTGGCCTGGTCACGACGGTGCTTCTCATTGGGTCAAATCCAGCCATTGCCATGCTCACTTTGAGCAATCAGTATTTCTCCACAGTAAATGAAACCGTACGAACGATGACACTGGCAGCCGGTCAGGCAGTGATTACCAACTGGACAGGTTCGGCGTTCCATACCAGTTACATTTTAGGCTCCATAGCAGCTATTGTCATTTCAGTGGCGATGCTCCACAATCGATCATTTAGCAAGGCTGCTGCATATCTGGGAATTGTGTCCAATGGGATTGCCTTTGGTCTATACATCCCGGTAATCGGCGTTTATGTTTCAATTTTTTCAGTTGTGATCCTGTGGTTCTGGTATCTCTTGATCGCCCTTGACCTCATCAAGCTGGGGAAAAAAACCTCAACAAGCGTCAAAAGCCACGACCTTGTTGGGAATATCGGGATTGGCGCTTAGTCTTTGAGCTGCATCGACCAGTTTTATGCGCGATAACCCGTCACTAATTTTTGCGCAGCAAGAATCTGTAAGGGATGAATGAAAGCAGGAGAAATGAATAAAGTTGTGTTGATAACAGGCTGTTCTACCGGCATCGGGCGCGATCTGGCGCAACGACTTTCACAGTCAGGTTATATCGTTGTTGCAACGGCCAGAAATGTAGAGAACATGGATGGTCTGATTACCACACTGAAGCTCCCAATTGATGTGACGGATCCGGAATCCATTCAGAACGCAATTGCTGCCACCCTCAAGCGTTTTGGCCGAATCGACGTTCTGGTGAATAACGCCGGCTACGCCCAGGTTGGCGCTATCGAGGAACTCACGGACAATCAAGTCAGGCAGATGTATGAAGTCAATGTATTTGGGGCCATGCGCATGATTCGGGCGGTCGTTCCCCACATGCGTCAGCAGAAAACCGGACGGATCATCAACATCAGCTCGATCGCCGGCAAGATGGTCACTCCAGTAAACGGTTCGTATTCATCCACTAAATTTGCCCTGGAAGCCCTGAGCGACGCTTTGCGGTTGGAGTTAGCGCCTTTCGATATTCAGGTCATTCTTGTCGAGCCGGGCGCGATCAAGACCAATTTTGATCAAACAGTACATGCCCACGCAGATGAGATTGTGTCAAACCCCGCATCCCCGTATCGATCGCTCTACCTGAAGTACCAGCAGGTATCGGAAAGAATGCGTGGGCAAGAGCCAGGGCCTGAAGCAGTTTCCAAAGTGATTCAACAAGCGCTGGAGTCCTCGCGGCCTAAGGCGCGCTATCTGGCCGGCGTTGCCATGTCGGGAAGATTAATCATTAATTTGCGGGATCTGGTATGGGACCTCGTCGTCCGGCAAATGTTCACCGGTATCCCCCAGGAGTAAAGATGCAAGCAAAATCCATCTCACGCCGTGACTTTATCAAAGCCGCAGGCATTGTCCTGGGCGGCACTGCACTCGTCGGTTCCGGGCTGACTGTTTTAGATGCCCCGCAGCCGGTTGTCACTTACCCTGAATATACCTTTGGAGAAGAAAATATGTCAAAAAGAATTTTGGTTACCTATGCCAGTCAGGCCGGTTCCACTGCCGGCGTTGCCGAAGCGATCGGTAAATCTCTGGCCGAGGGCGACGCGCAGGTGGATGTGCTGCCGATGAAAAACGTCAAAGACCTGACGCCCTACCAGGCGGTTGTGGCCGGTAGCGCCATCCATGGGCAGCAATGGCTGCCGGAGGCCATGCAATTCATGCGTGATCACCAGTCTGAGCTCTCCAGAAAGCCATTTGCTTCTTTCATGGTATGTATCACCCTCTCCATGGCCAATGCAAGTCAATACCTGGAAGGCGTAAAGGGGTGGATGAACCCGGTGCGCGAACTGGTGCGTCCCGTAAGTGAGGGCTATTTTGCCGGCGTCCTGGACTTCTCCAGGTTGCCCTTCTCATTCAATGTGCTGGCGATGCGTATTGCGGTGCTAACAGGCGTGTGGAAGGAAGGTGATCACCGGGATTGGAAAGCCATTCGCATCTGGGCAGAAAGTACCCGGCCTTTGCTGTTCAAATAGGACGCAAGATGAACAATCCATGCGCCTATGAAATTCGGGTCGAAGGACATCTGACGGATCAATGGACTGATTGGTTCAATGGGTTGGTGATTAACTTCGCTGACGATGGGAAGACAACCTTGCATGGGACGTTAGCGGATCAGAGTGCGCTGCTCGGCGTGCTCAACAAGATTCATGCTCTCAATTTAACAATAATCTCCGTGAAACGGTCAGACCCTGAGAATTGATTGTTTATCTGCATGATTAGTCAACCCTTTGTCCTCAGTTCGCGGGTGTTCGGTAGTCCTTGCCAGACATCTTGATCGCAACTGCTGCCTCTGACTCGGGATAGGAATTTACACTGGAAATAAATAATCACATGTCCTGCCTGCCCTCGGGTGTCTTATCGTTTTTCCGCATGGATTACGATCAGGCGCCAGGGGGCAGACGTTTGATCAGGTCCCGCAGCGCGCTTTCAAGAACCCCCACGGCTTTTTGATATTCAGCCAGATCGATCGCTTCATTCGGGGTATGGTCTAAAGCCGAATCGCCTGGCCCGTATACCAGGGCGGGGCAGCGCCAGGCCGGTGCGACGATGTTCAAATCAGCCGTTCCAGTCTTATAGACAAACGAGGGGGTTCCGCCTTGAGTCCGTATCCCGCTCAAGAAAGACCGCACCGGCAAAGTGTTCTTCTCGCACACCCAGGCAGGAATGGCGTATCCTGTCGGGACAACCTCAGCGCTATCAGCCAGATCATTCAGCTTGATATACCAATCTTCCGGAGATACATCCATTGGCAGACGTGCGCCAAGTGTCAGGCGCGCCCACTGCTCGTGACCATCCTGCCCTGATCGTAATTCGCGCAATGTAGGGAGAATCTTATCGAAAGCGCGGGATTTGGCCGCATTAAATTGCTCCGCAAAAGCCTGAACCGCCAGCCATATTTTCACTGCTGCTTCGCTGGCCGTCTGCTCAGCGCTGGCGCTATGCGACTGCTTTTGCCGAACCGTTACCGTTGCCAGGGCGGTCCCTTTATATCCCAGAGCAATCCGGTCCCACCGGTTTGGTTCGCCGATAATCGCGAAATCCGGCCGGTACTGGCCCACGACATACCGCGCGCCCTCTGAGTTTCTTTCCTCTTCGACCGCTCCGATCACGACGAACTGCCAACCGTCCGTTTCACCCAGGCGCGCCACCGCATCCACAAAGCACGCCAGCGGGCCTTTGGCATCTACCGCGCCGCGTCCGTACAATACGCCATCCCGCACCCGCACGGATATTTTCCCGGGGACGGTATCGATATGCCCTAACAGCACCACCTGCCGCGGTCCGCTGCCTGCCACTCCGACTGCATTTCCAGCCGCGTCGGTAAATGCCTGTTGGTAACCGAGGTCTTTCATCCGCGCAACCAGCCATTCAACCGCTGCCCGCTCCCGCCCGGATGGGCTGTACTGGGAAACCAGTCCAATCAAAGTATCCATCATCCAACCCTGCCGGGTAAGCTATTCAACATAACCGTCACGGATTAATCTGCTGCGGGCTGCTGTTCAGCCAGGTTTTCGTTAAGGAGCACTTCCGTCAGGCTGGCTGCGACCTGGTCCAACTGCTCGTAGGTGATTACCAGCGGCGGCAGCAGCCGGATGACTGTCAGGCCGGCGTTCAAGGCAATGATGTGTTTTTCCTGCAAAGCTTTAAGGTATGGGGTAACCTTTTGTTTCATCTCGATGCCGACCATCAATCCCAGGCCGCGCACCTCACGAATATTGGAACAGGGAATCGCCTTCAATTTTTGCATCAAATAGGCCCCCTTTTCCTCCGCCTGAGCAGCAAGATTCTCTTCCTCGATGACGCTCAACGCCGCCAACGCCGCCGCGCAGGCAAGCGGGTTACCGCCAAAGGTCGAGCCATGCGTGCCGGGTACGAGGTTTTTTACCTGTTCGCCAATCAGCACTGCGCCCATGGGCACGCCGCCCGCCAATGACTTGGCGCAGCATAGCAAATCCGGGGTGATGCCGTAACGCTGGTAAGCGAACAATCTGCCGGTACGCCCAAACCCGCTTTGAACTTCATCCATGATAAGCAACGCCCCGCGGCTCGAACAGATGCGTCGGGCTGCCTCCAGGTAAGCAGGATCAGCCGGATAAACCCCTCCCTCGCCCTGTACCGGCTCAAGGATGACCGCTGCGGTGGCATCCGATACTGCCTTATCCAGCGCCTCGATATTGTTATAGCCCACATGTTGAAAATCCGGGACCAGCGGCAAGAAGGGTTCGCGGTACTTCTTGTTCCAGGTGGCAGAAAGCGAACCCAGCGTGCGCCCGTGGAAACCGCGCATGGCCGCCACGATCCCGCTCCTGCCGGTGGATAAACGCGCAAATTTTATCGCCGCTTCTACAGATTCCGTGCCGGAGTTGCAGAAAAAGACCCGTCCCAGACCCGGGGTGAGGCTGGTTAATTTTTCCATCAGCGCGGCGCGTTGATCATTGGGAAAGGTTTCAAATAAAGTGATCAACTTACCGGCCTGTTCGGCAATTGCGGCAGCCACTTTAGGATGAGCATGCCCCAGGTTGGCCACGCCGTGCCCGGAAGAACAGTCAATATATTCGTTTCCCTCCGCATCCCAGAGAGTCGCCCCCTGCCCGCGCACAAAGGCAATGGGTTGTTTGGCATACACCCCGGATGTGTATTTGGCTTCCATTTCAATGATATTCATCGCATCTCCCAATAAAACGAGTTCCGCTGCTCCAACAAAAAGAAATGATTCGGCAGCCTGGCACTCACCTGGTAAATCTATTGAATCAACGTGCCGGATCCGCCCAGAGCGCGGGTCACCGGCTGTTGCACGCGCCCATCGGCAATGATGACCCGGCCAACCCCGCCCTGTAACGCCTCTTCGGCGCCCAGAACCTTCTTTTTCATGCGTCCCTGCGCCATATCCAGAGCGGCTGGTAGTTGAAGTGGGGAAACATGCTTTACGACAGTCGACTCGTCGGGAAATTTCTCCATCAGGCCGGGCGCGGCCGTAAGCAGTATCAGAGTATCCGCTTTCAGCGCTGAAGCAATCATGGCCGCAGCCCGGTCAGCGTCCACGTTGAGCGCTTCACCCTTTGGACTGACCGCCACCGGGGCGACGACCGGCAAATAGCCCGCTCCGAGCAGCATCTCCAATAGATCAGTGTTGACCTGCTCGATCTTGCCCGTATAATCATCGCGAATAAGCCGGCGTTTTCCGGCTTCCACGCTCTGAATCACCTCTTTGCGCCCCGCTACCATTAATCGTCCATCCATGCCGCTCAATCCAAAAGCACAGACGCCCAGACCGTGCAGTTGCTCGGTCAAAAGCGAATTGACTTTGCCGTTGACGGCCATCAGAAACACTTCCAGGGTGGAACGGTCGGTATAGCGGGAGGTGTACCCGGAAGGCGAGGTGATAAACCTCGGGGGAGTTCCCAATGCTTCTCCCAGGGAGGTGGCTTCCGCAGAGCCGCCGTGCACCAGGACCAGCCGGTAACCCTGCGACAGCAGTTCCACTGCATCCGCGCAGATTGCTGAAAAATCTACCCCTTCCGTACCTCCCAATTTAATCACCAGTGTTTTTGCCAAATTTGTGCTCTCCAATCGATCCATTCTGATTCATCTGCATCGCTAAGCCGGGTGCAAGCCGGGGAAGTCCAGGCCGGTCATCTCATCCCAGCCCTTCATCAGGTTCAAGCATTGCACTGCGGTTCCTGCAGCGCCCTTCATTAAATTGTCGATTGCGCAGATCGAAACGACATGCCCATTTGATTCATCCAGCTCGAAACCGATATCCGCGTAATTGGATCCGGCTACGATTTTGGGTTCGGGAACCCGGTAAATCCCGCGTTGTTCCTTCACCACCCGGATGAAAGGATTTTCATTTGCGGCTGCCCGGTAAGCCTTCCACAAATCCTTGTTCGCAGTCCCCGGCTTGACTTTGGCATGCACCGTCGCCAGTGCGCCGCGTACCAGATCGACAGCCGTCATGGTCAATGACACATCCTGAATACCGGTTTCCTGAATGACTTCCGCAGTATGGCGGTGCCCAAATGCGGAAAAAGTGCGGATGACGTTGGCGCGCTCCGCATGCAACGATCCGGCATTGCCCTCTGCTCCCGATTCGGAGGAGCCGACCTTGATCTCGCTGATGACCGGTGCAGAAAGGTCGATTAACCCGGCCTGGACAAGCGGGAGCAGCGCCAGGTTGCTGGCTGTGGCGTTACAGCCCACGCCGGAAATATAGCGTCCCTCCCTTATCTCCGAGCGGTGCAGTTCTGGCAGTCCATATATAAATTTTCCCAGCCATGCAGGCGCCGCATGTGAAACTCCATACCACTTTTCATACAGGGCGGCATCCCTCAGCCGGAAATCTGCCGAAAGGTCGATGATCTGCGGAGCCTGAGCAGCATACTCGTCGATCTTTTTCTGCGCCTGTCCATGCGGCAGCGCCAGAAAGAGCACATCCACCGGTTCCAAATGGGCCGGGTCGGTAAACTTAAGCTGCGTGCGCTTGCGCAAGTTGGGGTGCACCTGATAAACATACTCACCCAGGTGCGAACGGGAGGTTACCTGCTTCACCTCCACCTGAGAGTGACCGAGCAGCAAACGCAGCAATTCTCCACCGCCGTAACCCGAACCGCCCACAATTGAAACGCTAATCATCTTTACACTCACTTTCCACAGGAGTCAGACTCATGCTCATTATTTTTTCGCCACTTCCAGGACGTAATTCACGATCTCATCCGCAATGTTCACGCCGCTAATGGGCTGTGCGGTGTGAAATTCCATGGTGTGATTAACCTCGTTGACCAGCAGCCCTTTCTCAGGATGCTCCACCAGATCGACAGCCAGCACGCCGCTGCCAACGGCCTGAGCCGCCCGCAGGCACAACGCTTCGATCTCCGGCGTAATGGGGCAAATCTCACCCTCACCGCCGCGAGCAGTGTTGGTGATCCAGTGGTCTGACTTGCGGTAAATGGCTGTCAACACCCGGTCCCCCACCATAATCGCTCGAATATCCCGCCCCGGTTTTTTAATGTATTCCTGAATGTAAAAAACCGAATGCTGCACCGAGCCAAGCATGGCTTTGTGTTCCAGCAACGCCTCAGCGGCATCGCGATCGTTGATTTTAGCCAGCAGCCGGCCCCACGATCCGACCACAGGTTTCAAAACCACCGGGTAGCCAAAGGCCTCGATTGCCTCCAGCGCTGCCTCGGGGGTGAAGGCTGTCGCGCTGTGGGGTTGGGGTACACCGGCTCGGGCCAGCGCGGCGCTGGTCATTAATTTGTCGCCGCAGATTTCGGCAACTTTAGCGGTATTTACAGTTGTGATTCCAAAGGCATTCAACATGCGCAGTGAATAAAGCCCGCTGGTGTAACTGATGCTGCGCTCCAGGACGGCGTCGAAAGCGCTCCATGCCGCTGGGTTTTGCAGATCAAAAGAAATCCCGCGATCATCCAGTCGATCGTAATCCAGGCCGCGTTTTTCTAAAGCGCCGAAAATCCATTTCTCTTCGACGCGCACCCGCGAGTAGATCACCCCAATTCGTAATCTTTTTGGCATCATCGTTTTCAACTCCTACCCGGTCATTTTACGAACAGTAAAAGGCTGCTACTCAGCTTGCTATTCACCCCAATCTTCCTGTTCCATGGGCGCAAGGTTCACCTCGGCCGGATCCAGCCCGGTCACCTCAAGATCTACACCGCAGTCGGAACACACGATGATCTCGCCAACCTCGGTACTGGCGTCCAGTGTAATTTCAGCTTCACATTCTGGGCAAGAAACGGTATTCATGATTGATCTCCTTGGATAATTGATTTAGCTTTTTGAATTTGTTGAAAAACTGCTGTTGGGGATGTCCCGCCTACAGCAGATCGCCGGGCGATTGAAACCATGGGATCGAAGGCTTGAGCCAAATCCGCCTCGAACGGACCCGCGCTTTTCCATTCTGCAAGGGAAAGCTGCTCCAGGCTGACCCCCTTCTCAACCGCCAGATGGACGGCTTTCCCAACTGCCGCGTGAGCGTCGCGGAACGAAACTCCTTTGCGAACCAGGTCATCTGCCAGGTCCGTCGCCAGCATGGTGGAGTCAATGGCTGCCCGCATTCGCTCCGGTCGGACGGTCATAGTCTCCAATGCCTGGGCCAGGACGGGCAGCACCGCCAGCAGGTTGTCGGTGGCTTGAAAGACCGGGACTTTGTCCTCTTGCAAGTCTTTGTCATAGGTGGATGGCAGCCCTTTGAGCGTCGCCATTAGCCCGGTTAACATGCCAATGAGCGTCCCTGCTTTGCCGCGCGCCAGTTCAAACAAGTCTGGATTTTTCTTCTGCGGCATCAGGCTGGAGCCCGTAGAGTAGGCGTCGGCAAGCTCAAAGAAGCCGAACTCGGCGGTGGTAAACAACACAACGGCTTCGGAAAGCTTGCTCAGGTGCAGCCCTGTCATCGCTGCGCAAAACAGATATTCGGCGGCAAAATCACGGTCAGAGACCGCATCCAGGCTGTTTTGAGCGGGCAGATCAAAACCCAGAGCCACAGCCAGGGCGTCCCGGTCGATCTCGAAAGCCGTACCGGCTAACGCGCCGCAGCCTAATGGCAGGACCGCCACCCGGTCGCGCAGGTCGGCTAAACGATCCCGATCGCGTTGCAGCGGCCAGAAGTGACTCATGAACCAGTGCGCGAGGGTGATCGGCTGGGCGCGTTGCAGGTGTGTGTAACCCGGCATCGACACGCTCTGGTTGCGTTCAGCCGCGGTTATCAGTACCTTCTGCAAACCCATGATGGCTTGATCTAAAAGCGGCAGGGTCTCCAGCATCCACAGGCGAAAGTCCGTAGCCACCTGGTCGTTACGGCTGCGTCCGGTGTGCAGCTTTCCTGCAACCGCTCCGGCCAGTTCGCCCAGGCGCCGCTCAACCGCCGTGTGAATATCCTCGTCGGATTGGGAAAAAAGGAAGGCGCCGCTGCTGAACTCATCAGCAATGGCATTCAGCCCGCGGGTGATGACCGCCCCTTCATCCGGGGAGAGCACTTTCGCCTTCAGCAGCGCCCCCGCCCAGGCAACGCTGCCGCGCACATCCTGCAGCGCCAGGCGCTGATCGAAGGGCAGGGATGTATTGAAGTCCCAGGCCTGTTCATTGAGTTTGCTTGAAAAACGTCCGCCCCAGAGGGTCATCATCACTCCTTTGAACCTGGCATCAATCGCGCTTGAACTTGGAATAGTCTGGTTTGGGCATATCCAGTCCTGCGACGGGCAAGCCATTGAGCGCCTGGACCTTCATACTCAGCCCAAACAGACGGATGAAACCTTCCGCGTGGCTTTGATCGTAGACGTCCTCCTGCCCGAAGGTGGCGAAATCTTCGCGATACAGGCTAAAGGGACTCTTGCGGCCGGCGCTGATGATATTGCCTTTATAGAGCTTCAACCGCACTGTACCGGTGACAGGGCCCTGGGTGCTGTTCACAAAAGCGTCCAGCGCCTCCCGCAGCGGGGTAAACCACAACCCGTTGTAGGTCAGTTCGGCATATTTGTTGGCAACCCCTTGCTTGAAGTGCAGGGTTTCCCGGTCCAGCACCATCGACTCAAGATCCTGGTGGGCGTAGAGCAGGATGGTTCCACCGGGGGTCTCATACACGCCGTGCGACTTCATCCCGACCAGGCGGTTTTCCACCAGATCGGCGCGGCCAATTCCGTGCGCGCCGCCGATGGCATTCAAAGTCTCGATCACTTTCGCCGGAGACAACTTTTCGCCATTTACCGCCACCGGATTCCCGCTCTCGAACTCAATTTCCACGTACACGGGTTCATCCGGCGCATTCTCAGGCGAGGTGCTGAGTTGGAACATGCTCTCTTCAGGTTCGTTCCACGGATCCTCGAGCAAGCCGCCTTCATGCGAAAGGTGCCAGAGGTTCGAATCGCGGCTGTAGATGGCTTTTACGGTGGCCGTCACCGGCACATTGTGTTTGGCGGCATAGGCTATGGCATCTTCACGTGAGGAGATTTCCCATTCGCGCCAGGGGGCAATGATCTTCAGACGGGGATCTAAAGCCATCACGGTCAGTTCAAACCGGACCTGATCGTTGCCCTTGCCAGTCGCTCCGTGCGCTACTGCATCCGCGCCCACCTCATGCGCCACATCCACCATGTGTTTGGCAATCAGGGGCCGCGCCACAGAAGTACCGAGCAGGTATTTATGCTCATAAACTGCGCCGGCTTTCAGCATGGGAAAGATATAGTCACTGGCAAGCTCATCACACAGATCATGCACAATCAATTGGCTGGCGCCGCTGTTGAGCGCTTTTTGCTCCAACCCGCCTAAATTCTCATCGCTCTGACCTACATTGGCGCAGAAACACACAACCTCACAACCGTAATTTTCCTTGAGCCAGGGAACGATCACCGACGTGTCGAGCCCGCCCGAGTAGGCCAGGACGACTTTTTTGACTTGCTGTTTTGTAGGTGCCTTCATTAATTAAACCTCCGAATCTGAATGGATCAAAAAAAACAGCCCTCCTGTGAAGGAGGGCTGTTATGCTGACTTTTACTGGTATTTCAGTACGTTCTATCCGTCGTCAATAACAAGATATCCCAACCTTCAGAGGGGAAGTGGGTAACGGACGACGGGTACGAGGGAACGACTTCGTGGTGAACATATTAGCGCGTATTCTACCACCTTAGTCAAATGTGTCAATAGTAAAGCAACCCTGAATTTATATTTCGTCCGCAGCCCTATTTAATGGGCAGCTACATACCAGGTAACATTACTACTCCTTTGGTTTCACTGAATGGTCGGCCATCAGGACCTGTCTTTTGCCTGGGCAAGCACATATTCAACCATCAGGGCTGGAATATTGACCCCGGTGGTGGTGATGCTGTTACGAAATTCCATGGTGTGGTTCACCTCGTTGACCGTCAGGCCATTTTCGCTCTCGAAAACGTCAATCGCCAGCAACCCGCCGCCCATGGCTCGCGCGGTGCGGCGGCAAATTTCACTGAGTTCGGGCGTAAGCGGACAGTTCGAGGCAATCCCACCGCGTGCGGTGTTGGTGATCCAGTTTTCGGAAGTGCGGTAAATGGCCGCAATGGGCTCCTCGCCCACCACGAAAGCACGGATATCCCGGCCGGGCTTGTTGACATATTCCTGAACGTAAAAAACCTGGTGATTCACGCCAAGAGCGGCTTTGTGTTCGATGAACCCCTCGGCGGATTGGCGGTCGTCGACCCTGGCCAGCAGGCGCCCCCAGGACCCGATGACCGGTTTGAGCACACAGGGGTAACCGAGCGTTTCCACGGCCTGGAGCGCGGATTCTTCGTCGAAAGCCATCAAGACCCGGGGGGTGGGGATATTCTCCCGGACGAGAATCTGGCTGGTGACATACTTGTCGCCGCAGCGCTCAGCCACCTGCGCGGAATTAACCACCAAAACCCCGTTGGCTTCGTATATTTTCGAAATATACAGCCCGCGCGAGTAGGAAACGGAACGCTCAAAGAGCACGTCTACCGGCTCATCCAAGTGTGAAATATCAAAAAAACGGTCGCCGTCGTTAATCCGGATGAGATGGACATCCGCGTGTTTTTCCAACTCATCCAGCAAATATTTTTCTTCGACGCGCAGCCGGGTGTATAAAAAGCCAACTTGAATCATTCTTTACCTCCAACCCCTTCCATTCTGTGCGCCAGACCCGCATCCATTTGGGTATGCAATTGCCGGATAACGATTTGCGTAAAATCCCGGGTGGATAGGCTGCCGCCCAGGTCCGGTGTAACCTGACCGGAGGCGATGCAGGCATCAATGGCGCTGCGCAGTTGGGCAGCATGGCCGGGTTCGCCGATATGGTCGAACAGCATGGCGGCTGCCATGAAAGTGGCAGTCGGATTGGCGATCCCTTTGCCTGCCAGGGCTGGCGCGCTGCCATGAACCGGCTCGAATACGGACGCCTGCAAGCCGATGTTCCCCGAAGCCGCCACGCCCAACCCGCCAACGAACATACAGGCTTCATCCGAAAGGATATCGCCGAACAAGTTCGTCGTCACGATCACTTCGAATTGTTCCGGCGCGCGAACCAGTTCCATGGCGCAGGCATCCACCAGCATTTCCTGCATCAGGATGGATGGATATTCCTCAGCCACTTCAAACGCTACCTGACGGAAAAGGCCGCACGTCTGGCGCAGGACATTGGCTTTATGAACGACATGCACTTTCTTTCGTCCCTGCTGGATGGCAAGCTCGAAGGCCTTACGAAGGATGCGTTCCGAACCGCGCCGGGTGATGACCCGTTCCGTGATCGCCCGATTGCCATCCTCCTCGACCCGCTCGCTGCCAGCGTACAGCCCTTCGGTGTTTTCGCGCACGATCACCATGTCAATGTCCGGTCGGGAGGACGGGTGGCGGATGGAATGAATCGGTCGGAGATTGGCATAAAGTTCAAGCTCCTGCCGCATGCGCACCACTGGCGAAAAATAACCGGGGATGTTGGGAGGGGTGGTTACCGCGCCAAGCAGGGCAGCATCCGAAGCGCAAATGGCCTCCAGCGTAGCCGGCGGCAGCGGGGTACCATGCCGTTGATAAGCCGAGAACCCGATCTCAGCCCGGGTAAATTCCAGATCGATCGGCAGGGCTTTCAATACCTCTGCGGCGCGCTCGACCATCTCCGGCCCGATGCCATCGCCAATAAGCAGACAAATCCGATGACCCATTCTTCTCCTTTACGCCATCAGCTCTTGAACATCATGATTTTTGAGGAAATTGACGATGCCCCCGGCTTCCGCAATCTTCATGACGAAGGCCGGCAGCGGGCGAGCCTGATAGACATGCCCATTGGTCAGGTTGTGAATTTTTCCGGTGGCAAGATCGACCTCGACCTCGTCGCCTTCAGTGATATCCGCAGCCGCCGCCGGGCATTCCAGGATTGGCAGGCCGATATTGATGGCGTTCCGGAAGAAAATGCGGGCATAGGACGCCGCGATAACACACTTGGCCTGCGATCCTTTGATTGCCACCGGGGCATGCTCACGCGAAGAACCGCAGCCAAAGTTTTGCCCGCCCACGACCACATCATCCGGCTTGACCCTGGCGGCATAATCGGGTTTCACCTCGCAAAAAACGTTTTTGGCCAGTTCGAGCGGGTCGATCGTGATGTTGAACCGGCCAGGAATGATCTCGTCGGTGTTCATATTTTCGCCAAAAGTCCAGGCTTTTCCCATATCAGGCTCCTTATAATGGAATGGATGACTTATCAGGCCAGGTAAGGCCGGGGATCGGTTATTTTTCCGGTCAGAGCGGCTGCCGCAGCGGAAGCCGGGCTGGCAAGATAAATCTCTGACAGCGGGCTGCCCATGCGGCCAATAAAGTTGCGGTTCATGGTGGTCAGAGCGCGTTCACCGGGAGCCAGCACGCCGCCATGTCGCCCGATGCAGGCGCCGCAGCCGGTGCCGGTTACGGTGCAGCCGGCATCCATCAGGATTTCGATCAGGCCGCTCTGTAGCGCTTTTTTATAAATTTTGGCTGAGGCAGGCGTGACGATCACGCGCGTGTGCGGGTGCACCGTTTTACCCTGGAGGATGCCGGCCACTATTTCAAGATCTTCATAACGCGCGTTCGTGCAGGTGCCGATATAGACCTCATCGACCGCCAGACCTTCGACCTCTCGCAGGGCTTTGGCGTTATCCACATCCGGGTGGCAGGCCACCTGCGGCTCGATGGTCGAAACATCGATGGCGATGATTTTTTCGTACTGCGGATGAACCGGATGGATTTGTTCATAACTTCCCTGTGCGCGGGTCTCGACTTTCAGATAATCAAGAGTAACTTCATCCGCTGCGATCAGCCCGCATTTGGCACCAATCTCAGTGGACATGTTCGAAAGGACGATGCGTTCGTGTATGGGCAGACGGTCGATATAATCGCCGCCAAACTCGATGGAACGGTAGGTTCCGCCGTCCATGCCAAGTTTCCCGGCAATGAAGATCATCACATCCTTGGCAAAGACGCCCGGCTGGGTTACGCCGCTCAACTCAATTCGAATAGTTTGGGGAACGCTAAACCAGCACTTGCCGGTTACCCAGGCCACGCCGATTTCGGTCGAGCCGAACCCGGCGCCAAATGCGCCCAATGCGCCGTAGGTGTTTGAATGCGAATCCGCTCCAATCACAATGGCGCCGGGGGTGATAAAACCCTCTTCGATCATCACCTGATGGCAAACGCCCTGGTGAAAGAACTGGGTGATACCCTGTTCCTTCATAAAATCCAGGCCCTTTTTCTGGGCTTCGGCCGCCAGCAGGTTTGGCGCCGGGTAGGCGTGATCAAAATGGATAACGATTTTATTTTTATCGAATATCGGCTTCCCGATTTCCCGAAAGGCCTTGATCGCCAGCGGGGTAGTGTTGTCGTGGCTCATAATGGTATCAACATCCACAAGCAAGATCTCGCCGGCATGCACTTCGCGCCCGGCTTTGCGTGAAAAAATCTCTTCAACCAGAGTTCCCATTATTGCCTCCATTGCCATTTGCAGAATATTTTTTCAATATCACCCGCGTTTCGGTGTGTTTCACACCGGCTACAGTGCGCAATTGATCGATCAGATTGTTCAGCGCCATCACATTATCGACATTGACGATGGCGCTGATGTCATAATCGCCGGTGACCTCGTAAACGTTGTTGACCTGATGGAAGCCGCGCAACCGGCGTACCACAGAGGGGATATACACGTGAGATTCGGTCTCCACCATCACCAGCGCATGGATGTCATGCGGGATGACATCGATTACCCGGCCGGTAACCTGTTCGGCAATATCGATAATGTCGGTATCAAAGAGCTGTTTGCTGTTTTCGTCCAGGTTTTTGATGCGAGAGACGATTACTTCCAGTTCTGCCGGGCTGACCTCGACACCATATTCATCCAGCCTGGCAGCTACCGCGCTTTTGCCGGTATATTTGTCGATGACGATTTTTCGCTCGCGGCCCAAAAGGGCGGGATCGAAAGGTTCATAAGTACGCGCGTCTTTCAAAACCCCGTCGGTATGAACCCCGCTTTTGTGGGTGAAGGCATTCTGCCCGGTGATGGGCTTATTGGGCGCCAGGAAAACCCCTGAAACTTTTTCGATATAGCTGGAGACAGGCACCAGAGGCAGGATGTTGTATTGTTCGACCTTTTCCAGGTTGTTTAATGCCAGAATGGTTTCAGCCAGATCGGGAATGCCGGCGCGTTCACCCATGCCGTTGACAGTCGTGTGAATGCAGTCGGCCCCGGCGCGGATACCCGCCAGGGCATTAGCCAGCGCCAGTCCGTAGTCATTATGGCAATGCAAATCAATTTTGCAGGGCAGAAGATTTTCCCGTAGCGCGCGAACCTGTTCGTACATCGTATGCGGCTGCATGATACCTAACGTGTCGGCAAAGCTGATCCGGTCAGCGCCGGCCTGGATGGCGGCATTGCAAACCCTGACCAGGAAGTCAAAATCAGTGCGGGTGGCATCCTCAGGTGTATAGCGAACCTTGAGCCCCAGGCTGCGGGCGTAGGTAATCTGCTCGCGAATAATCTGGATGGCTTCATCCGGCGTCTTATGAAGCTTGGCGTCCAGATGAATTTTCGACGTGGCGTAGAAGATCGCCACCCGGTCGGCGCCGCAGGCTTTGGCCTTGTCGATCCCTTTTTTGGTTGCCATGGAATGCGCCACAATTTCGGCTTTTAGTCCCAGCCCCGCAATCTTTTCAACTGCAACGGCAATGCCGGGTGATACGCACGGGTCCCCGGCCTCGATCATCTCCACGCCAACCTGGTCCAGCAGGCGAGCAATTTCCAGCTTTTCTTGTAGAGTGAAACTGACATAGGGGGTCTGTTCGCCTTCGCGCAGGGTGCTATCCAAAATTTCAACCATGATTTTCCTCGAACGAATTAAAAATAAAATGCGCCCTCCGGTATCGGAGAGCGCATTGGGTTTCAGGATTTGACCAGGCGGAATCCGCCTGTGTTTAGCTAGACCTGTTTAACCAATAACTGCCCACGTATCCGATCACCGAAGATCCAGATGTGGGCTGGCGCTTAGCCTTGGCCTCAAAACCAACAGGGGTGTTCGCTGGGCTTACCATAATGTGCTGGTTTATACACAGTTATGCAGGATATGTCAAGCTTTTTATGGAAGTTTCTCTAAACTATTCCTGAATTCGCGAAGAAGCTGTTCAAGCGACCGATCTGTTTGTTCTCCCTGCGCTGATTGTTGCCGGGAAGCCCGCACCTGCCGGTAGGGAACAGCTTCCGCCCCGTCCTGTATATATGGAGAATACTTTTGGGACAACCCCACCTGACTGAAAATTTCGGCCGGTTATTCCTTTGGAGAAGTCAGCGGCGTCCAGGTCTGATTCGAACCGATATTGGGGTTGAAATTGGGATCATCGCTCAGAATATACTCGCCCAGCGGCGTCGACCAGGCCTGGCTATATCCGGATGGAAGCTCGACGTTTTGACCCGTGTTCGGGTCATAGTAAGGATCCACGCCGCGGATGGACTGACTGAAATTTTCAGACATCCGATCATAAGCCGCGGAGCGCTCCTGCCAGCCTTTCATATTCATATCGCTGATTTCATTGAAAGTGCGGCTGATCTGGCGGGAAAGTGCGCCAATTTGGTCGATGGAGCGCAGCTTGTTATTCGTCAAACCTTGAATGACCTGCTGAACAACCGCCGTCCAGGCCGGGTTGAGCTTGATCGAAGTGGCAATCGCTCGATAGAGATCAGCGTAACTTTCCAACTGTTCGCGGCTGGATCGGAAACTGGTCACGTGTCCCATACTCCAGTAGATGTTTTCCATGTTGCCAAACATGCCCGGAGCAAGTATCCGGGTGTATTCCGCCACCCCGGCCATTTCTTCAGCCATAGGCTGGTTATTGAAAGTGTAATGCAGACGCATTCGCACCGAGTCGGTTGAATACTGTCCGCCTTGCGCCTGGTTGGCCTGCTCATGGGTGACAAACTGCTGCAGCTCAGTGGCCGGCCCTTCATCGACAATCGCCAGATCGGGCGCCCTGCGGTAGCGCGGCAGGACAACCTGGCGCATCACATCGCGAGCCGCCTGCGGTTTGCGCACTTCATAGCCAAAATAAAGGCTGCCCGCTGGCATGCTCATTTGCATCATAAAATTATTCGTCCAGGTGAAATATAGGAATGGAAACGCCTCGAAAACATCCTGGCTGTCGGGATTGGCAATTTGTAGACTGATCTGAACGGGTGCGGCCGGACGGGTGGGTACCCAGGTGACGCCGCCGCTCACCTGCCAACCCTTGGGTACCAGAATAGAAAAAGCCTCCAGGCCGGATTGAGGATCATAATACGCGAATGAGTTGAGGGTCAGGCCGTTAACGACGGTGCTGGAATTTTGGCGATTACCGGATTGAGACCCCTGGTTGCCAGCAGATCGCTTCAGAATCAGCTTTGCCCCGCAGTACTGGCAAGTCAGCTTATCCCCTTCATCCTGAAGGGTTGCTCCGCAGCGCGGACAATCCAGGCGGATAAATTCATTCTGATTGCTTGTCATAAACGATTCCTCCCCAACCGGTTTTGGGTTCCATACTACATAATAATGATACTTTACGAAGAAAATGTAAAGTGGCTAATGGTGATTCTGCCTAAACTGAGCTGTTCCAGGACGAACGAGTACTGAACTAAGCAGGGTTTCCGAATAGACATACTGAAATGTTATAGGCTCGGATTACCGCCATGAACTTACAAGCGAAGCAGGTGCTGTGCACAAGCGAAGCGAGTTCTGAGGACGACCGAAGGGATTTCTGTGCACAAGCGAAGCAGGTGCTGTGCACAAGCGAAGCAGGTGCTGTGCACAAGCGAAGCAGGTGCTGTGCACAAGCGAGGCAGGTGCTGTACATAAGCGAATCCTGTGAACGATCCTTCAGGGGATAGTTGCCTACCTGTATTTGCGACCTACTCTGTGCAGCTTTGGCTGGTCTATGGCAAGCGCTTTTTAATTTTTTGTGCGGTAATTCATAGAGTGTGCTTTCCGCAGAACGCTGTGCGCAGCGTGCCAATCCATGCATAAAATCCGGCATGGGCAAGGCTCTGGACGTCGGATTAATCCGTCCAGGCCGGTCAGCCGAACCGGCGTTGGGGCACAAATCGTAGGTGTGGTGCAGCCATAACTCACCCCACCCTGCTTTCTATGGCCCATCATTTATTATTCTAATTTGGCAAACGACGTACCCAACAAAGCCGTTGCCGCTTGACTATCAACCGGCTTTGCAATAAGGAATCCCTGTACGTACTCACATTTCATCGCCTCAAGGTTGGACAGCTGGGCTTCGGTCTCCACACCCTCCGCAATCACTTTCATCCCGAGGCTATGTGCCAGGGCCAAAATCGTCTGAACGATCTCTGAACCGCTGCTGCCGGTTCCGAGTTGGTTGATAAAAGTACGATCGATCTTGAGCATGTCAATAGGCAACGTGTGCAAGTAACCCAGTGATGAATATCCCGTGCCAAAATCATCAATTTGCACCTGGATGCCTAATTCCCGTAACCGCAAAAGTAATGCCGAAGTAAAATCGAAATCTTCAACGATTAAGCTTTCTGTCAGTTCCAATTTTAAACTACTGGCATTCAATTGGTTTTTATGCAGAATTTCAGTAATCTTTTCAACCAAATCGATTTGGGCGCATTGCTTGTTCGACAAATTTACGTTAATTGTCAAAGGTGGGTCGGCAGGATACTGTTCCTGCCAGGCGCGAATCTGGCGGCATGCCTGATCTAGAACCCAATAACCGATCGGAATAATCAGCCCGATATCTTCAGCAGTGGGAATAAACTCTAATGGAGGAATGAGACCCCGCGTTGGATGCTGCCAGCGCACCAATGCCTCAAATCCGACGATGCGGTGGGTTGCCAGATCAAGGATTGGCTGGTAGTGAACAATAAACTCCTGGCTATCTACAGCTTTCCGCAGGTCAGCCTCGAGTTCCCGACGCGTCATTACGCTCTCAAGCATCTTTGGGTCAAAAATTACAAATTGACCTCGGCCTTGTCGCTTGGCTTGATACATTGCAATATCAGCATCGCGCAAGATATCCTCCGGCCGTTCGTATCTAGCGTCGCTGAACACAATGCCCATACTTACGGATACAAATACCATCTTGCCTTCAAAATCAGACGGCATTGCCAGTTCGCGGAGGATCCGATTCGCAACCTGAATATAATCTGTTGGGCTATTATGGTCTTCAAGCATGACGACAAACTCATCGCCTGCCAGACGCGCGACAGAATCTTCACTGCGGACGCAGGCTGCCAGACGGCGTGCGCTTTCGATCAGCAATAAGTCCCCGACATTGTGGCCCAGGCTGTCATTCACCACCTTGAAACGATCCAAATCGATAAAGAATAAGGCAAAGGTAAAATTTTTGTGCCGCCTGGCGCGTTCCATCGCATGAGTTAGGCGATCCTTAAATAAAACCCGATTAGGCAAATTCGTAAGCGGATCGTGCAGGGCGGTATACACGAGTTGCTCTTCCATGCGCTCGCGTTCCTTGAGTTCGACTACCAGTTGCGCGTTGACCTGACTGAGCTGGGCGGTACGTTCGGCAACCTGCTGTTCCAGCGTGGAAGTCAGTATCTGGAGACGCTCGATCATATGGTTCAAGTAAATATTCAATTCGCCAAATTCGTCCGAGTAGGAAACCTCGATGCGCCGGCTGAGGTCGCCTGTTTCGACCACTCGAAATAAGTCGATCAACTTGCGGAAGGGGATGGAGAAATAGGTTACCAGCCGGAAAGATAGGAATACTCCCACGACAATTGCACCAATGCCTGAATTCACGACAATTAACAACGAAGTTTTCACGAGCTGAGGGGAATGGGAAAAATCCAAAAAAATAAGATTCATCTGGTGATAGGCAGCGGGTATCATCAAAAGCGGGCTAATGAGCGCCACCCCAATTATAGCAATCGATAATTTCACCCATATCCGCATGCCTTTCAAGCCGGTCAGTTGGGTTTCAAACTGTTTGGGGAGCAAGGCATGGATAACAGGCTTGAATAATTGATCGAGGACTAGAATTCCAACCATTAGGTTTACCAGGCCGGCTGCCACCGCCGCCAGGCTGAGTTGAATGATTTGCTCAAAGCTGAGATTCAGACTGAAATACCCAAATACCAATGTGGGTACAAGCACCAAAATAATGAGCCCCACGAATTCGAACAGGATATAAATATTGGTTGCGGTATTCGCTTGCTTCCAGGCACGTTTTTCTTGCGCTGGGTCGATATTGACTGCTCCCGGTTTACCTATTTGCAAAAGATGAAATAATAAATCTTTATTAAATAGATAAAATTGTCCGAGCAGCAGGGCATTCCTTACCAACACGGCAATGGTTCCAAATACCAACAGGCTCATACCCTGGACTTTGCTAAATTCTGCGTTTTGCTGGGCAGGCATTGCAGTTAATAATATTAGCAATGGAGTATTGACAATTTGCATGAACAAAAGCAATCGGATCGGATAAAACCCGCCCGCGCGATTGAAAAGTTTCTCAGAGAATGAAGGAGAACTTGTTTTGTTCATACAAAATCCCATGTGTTCAAAAAGTCCAAAAATTTATTGGACAAGTAATTCGACAATCTTCAGCCTAGAGGTGATATTTCCAATATTAAATATTATTCTATCAGTTCTCAGTTCTGTCCACCGATTTTCCCGGCATGGCGCGGGTCGCTTAAATTGTAAAAGATGATCTTTGATAGGTAACTTTGGGCTAGTGCCACACTGGGCTCCAGATTAATTCTCAGATACAACCTCCATTACTTTTGGCCCTTTGAGAATACCCGGGTGTCCCGCAAATCAACAACTCAAAGACTGGTTGGATTTACCAACCATATCACCGAGTGCAGCGAGGTCGCTTAGCAAAGAAAAAGGTGAGTTTCTTTATACAGGCAGTCATAATCATTTTCACCAAAAATCGTCAAATTTGATGACATTCTTCGCCAATATTTCAGGAAAAACGCTTGACTTTTGTTTGGGCGGCGCTATAATTCTATATATGCGAATTGCATTCCACTATTCGGAACATCGCTGAAATCCCCTTGTTTCACAATTAAATAACCCTGTATCCACAATCGAGTTGAGTCAATTTTTCTCTGATTATTGACGCAAGCGTATTGTTTGTGGATTATCGGTGCTCTCATCCCCACGGGAAAATTTTTGCTTTCCTGAAATGTTGTGATTTTAACCCGTCCAGAGCGAGTCGATCAGCGTAAAGATCGAAGGAGGTAACAGGAATCAATTCATGTGGCCTATCGACTTCCATCAAACTGTTCAATCGACTTTCGTAAGGAGGAACAATGAAGGACCGTAAGTTCAGTACTGTACTTCTGACGCTGGCGTTGATCTTCGTCTTGTTTGCCGGGGCATGTGCGCCTGCAGCGCCTGCAGCACCTGAGGCCCCTGAGGCCCCGGCCGCCCCAACTGCGAAAGCACTCCCGGATGAAATCGTGGTGGGTGTTGTTCAGCCCCTCACCGGTTCATTCGCTGTCTTTGGCAAAGAAGGACAGATCGGTGCTGAATTAGCCATCAAGCACATCAATGAAGCTGGCGGCATTAAATCCATGGGCGGTAAAAAACTGAGGATCGTGGTGGAGGACGCAGGTGGCACCGCCGACTCAGCAAAACTGGCCACAGAAAGCATGATCAGCAAGAACCGTCCCGTCGCCATTCTGGGTGAATATATCAGCCGCTTCGTTATGGCCGCTTCAGAAGTGACCGATCGTGAAAAAGTGATCTTGATCGCGGATGCGCTGGTACCTCAGATTACGCAGATGGGCCGTCAATATCTATTCCGACCTGGTCCTACCGCCACCAATCATGGTGCGATGGCCTATCAATTTGTCAAAGAAACTGCAGCCGCGGCTGGAGTTGAGGTGACATCACTGGCTATCCTGAACGAGGACTCAGCTAACGGCCGCGCGAACTCGCTGGGCGCCACTGAAGCAGCCTTGAAGGATAAAATCTCGATCGTGACGACGCTGGAATACCCCTACGACATCACCGATGCCACGCAAATCGTCCAGCAGTTGGAGAAGGCCAATCCCGACGTCATTATCCACACCCCCTACTTCAATGACGCGATCGTATTCGGCAAGGCGTTCAAAGAGACGGGTTACTATCCAAAATTCATCGCTGGCGCCGGCGCCTGCGGTTATGTCGATCCCGCCTCGATCGCAGCGCTGGGTGATGCGGCCGAAGGTATATCGATGACCTTCAGCTACAACCCTGCCAAGGACACCCCGCAGAATAAGAAGTTCGTCGACGAATACAAAGCTACGTACGGTTATATCCCCACCGAAGGCGCGGGCATGAATTACTACGGCGCCATGGTCCTGTACGAAGCGTTGGAGTATGCTGGCACGAATTTCCCCGATGATCCCCTCAACCCGGACAACCTGCGCGCGTCCTTCCTGGCGCTCGATCTGACATCTGGCCCGGCAGTGGAAACCTATCCCAGCAATCAAATTAAATTCAGCCCGACCGGCGATAACCTGTTCCCAGGTGTGGTCGTACTGCAGGTTCAAAATGGCCAACCCGTAGTGGTTTACCCGGCCGATGGCGCTGAAGCCAAACCGGTCTTCCCGAACCCATACTACGTGGCAAAATAAGTTCCAAATCACAGGTCCAGGCTAATTGACTTAACTCCAGGCCTGGACGTCATGGCAGATGGCTTTCCCCGGGAGAGAAAAATAACCGGGGAAAGCCAGGTAAGCGGTTGTGGCTGCTACCCATTCCAATAAGGATTCTGAAGAATATGTTTGAAACTGCCACCCAGGGGATTATCACCGGTATTTTGATGGGAGCAATCTATGCTTTGATTGCCCTCGGGCTCTCCATCGTTTTTGGCATCATGAACGTCACGAACTTTGCCCACGGTGATTTCGTGATGCTTTCCATGTATCTCTCATTCGCAGTGGGCTCCGCGCTGGCCTGGGATGCTGTGGCCACACCATTAATCACAGCCCCACTCATGTTCTTATTCGGCATTATCACCTACTACCTGCTCATTGACCGAACGCTGCGTCAAATGTATGTGGTTCAATTGGCAGTAACCGTGGGCCTCCAGATATTAATGCGCTCGGCGGCATTAATTATTTGGCAAGCTCAACCCCGCGCTTTGCAGTACTCATTCATCCAGGGCAATATTCAAATCGGAGACTTCCAGATACTGACCTCTCGCCTTTTTTCGGCGGTAGTCAGCCTCATTTTTATTGCGGGCATGGCTTATTTTATGAACAAAACCTGGGCTGGGCGGGCTATGCGCGCCGCTTCGGATGACCTGGGAGCGGCCTCGTTGATGGGCGTCAATTATCATAAAACTTATGCCCTGACTTTCGCGATCGGTTCCAGTATCACCGCCCTGGCGGGCGGTCTGGTGATGAGTTTCCAGCAAACCGACCCGGTTGGCGGTATCCGTTTTGGTCTGCTGAGCTGGGCCGTTCTGGCGCTGGCGGGCCTGGGCTCGCTCCCCGGACTGATCGTAGCCGGCATCATTGTCGGCGTCGTTGAATCGCTGACGGTATCCTTCTTTGACCCCCGCAGCCGGTTGTTGGGCGTTTATGCAATCTTCATTCTGGTACTCTGGCTGCGGCCCAGAGGGCTCTTTGGGAGGCGCTAGTGAATGTCAAAAAATTTTTTAACCCGCGGAATATTCTAATCCTATTCGGGGTTGGGATTGCACTGGTAATCCCGCTGATTTTCAAGGCAGGCCAATACACCATGTTGCTAATGACCACGGTGCTCCTGTATGCCATCCTGGCCAGCGCATGGAACATCATTGGCGGCATGGCCGGTCAACTCGATCTGGCAGCGGCAGCCTACCTTGGCCTGGGCGCCTTTACCACCGGTACCCTGTTGATCCGCTGGAACATCACCCCCTGGGTGGGAATGATAATCGGTGGCCTGGTTGCAACTCTCCTGGCGATGCTGATTGGGTTCCCATTATTTGGCTTCAAAGTCAAAGAGTTGTGGTATGCCCTTTCTTCTTCAGCATTGGTCGTTGTGATGCAGTCGCTGTTCATGATGTGGAACGAAGTGGGCGGACCCACCGAAAAATATTTGCCTGTTGGAACCTCGCCGTGGTACAGCCTGCGCTTCAACGATTACATGCCTTATTACTACATCATGTTGATCATTCTGGTGGTTGTGTTGCTGGTCAACCGTTGGATCCGCTACTCCAAACTCGGGTATTCCCTGCTGGCGCTGGGCGAAGATGAAGACGCAGTGGAGGTCCTGGGCGTTAATTCCCAGTCATCCAAACTCAAAGCGCTGGCTATTTATTCATTTATCTGTGGTGTGGTCGGTGGGATATTTGCCAGCATCTATGGATACGTTCATCCCGCTTTCTTTGACACCTCCATGAGCATGGAGATTGCGATCCTGGGGATCGTCGGCGGAATGGGATTTATTTATGGGCCTGCGCTGGCAGCGATTGTCATGGTCAGCTTTCGCGAAGTCCTGCGCGCCAGCCTGGGTAGCCAGTTGGCAGGGCTATACCTGGCAGTCTATGCGATCATACTAATCGTGGTTGCGTTGTATCAACCACGCGGGATTGCGCCTCTTGTCGAGCGTGGGATAAAGAAAGCTCAAACCTATTTTGTGGAGTTAACCCGTGGACGCAGAGCCGATATTAAAAGTAGCTGATGTCACAAAGAAGTTCGGCAACCTGGTCGCCGTGAACCGCGCCAGTCTGGAGGTGAACCGCGGCGAAATCGTCGGGTTAATTGGACCAAACGGCGCCGGGAAAACAACCCTTTTCAACGCGATCTCCGGCTTATATCGACCCGAAGAAGGCACAGTCTTCTTCAAGGGAATGAATATCACCAACTGGCTGCCGCATAAAATCTGTAAGCTGGGAATGTCGCGCACCTTCCAGGTTACCCGCGCATTTACGCATATGACGGTGGAAGATACCGTCCGGGTGGGCGCATATAATCGCTTCAATGAAAAAAATGTGCAGGATAAGGTAGACCAGGTGATTAAAGTTTGCGAGCTGGTCGATATTCGCAAGCGGGTCTGCGAAGACTTGGGTCTGGCATCCTTGCGTAAAGTCGAACTGGCGCGCGCGCTGGCAACCGAACCAGAAATGCTCTTGCTGGACGAAGCGGGAGCCGGATTGAATGCCACCGAGCTGGCAACCTTCATGGATTTGATCAAGAAGCTGAACCAGGAAAGTCAGATCACTTTCTGTGTGGTTGAACACGTTATGCAAATGGTTATGGGATTGTGCCAGCGGATTGTCGTGCTTGATTCCGGCGAAATTATCGCGGCCGGCACGCCCAATGAGATCAGCAACAATGCGAGAGTCATCGAAGCCTACCTTGGAAAGCGAGCCGTCCATGCTAGAAATCAATAATCTGAATTCGGGTTATGGAAAAGTGTCGGTCTTGCGGAATGTGACCTTCCACGTCGATCAGGACGAGATGGTCGCAATTATTGGACCAAATGGAGCCGGAAAAAGCACACTGCTGAAGACAATCTCCGGATTGGTACGGGCGCAATCGGGGGAAGTTAAATTCGAGAACGACAGTATCTTCTGTCTTTCTCCGGATCAGGTCGTGCGGCGCGGCCTTGCGTATGTTCCGGAGGGCGGGCGCGTCTTTCCGAATATGACTGTTCTAGAAAACCTGATGATGGGCGCATACAGCAACCCGGGTATCCTCAAAACAGGCATTCTCGATGAGATTTACACTTTGTTTCCGATTTTGAAAAATCGCAGCGCCCAATTTGCGCGCACCTTGAGCGGCGGCGAACGCCAGATGCTGGCAATTGGGCGCGGGCTGGTTTCACGCCCCAAACTGATCATGCTCGATGAACCATCGCTGGGGGTCGCTCCCAAGTTGGTCGATGAAATCTATGAAAAAATTCATGCTCTGAAACGCATCGGATTAACCGTGCTCCTGGTCGAACAGAACACAGGTTATGCTCTGGAATTGGCTGACCGTGGCTACGTGATCGAAAATGGTCAGATTGCAATGGAAGGCACTGCCGCTTATCTTTCCACTAGCGACCATATCAAAAAATTCTATCTGGGGCTGTAAACTTGTGTGAGTTCGGGATAGTGGATGCTGCAACGTGCCTGATTTTTTCTACCGATTTGCGCTTCAGAATGTATGTTTACAGTCACCAGCCATTGTTGCGGGTGGAAAGGTAAACGCTCCTCCTTTCTTGATCCAGCTTCATTCTTAACGACGGGTTCCATAAAGCTACAAAAAGGGAGTTAATATGGGAAACAGTTACGCAAATTTACTAAAACAAATCCCTCTTTACCGCCCAGGAAAGCCTCCTTTAAGCTATTTTGATAGCAATTACATGGAGGAATTCGAGAAGACCTGGCATCGCAGTTGGGGTAGTCAATCAAGTTATGCCAGGTTACGCGCAGTTATCGTGCATCGTCCAGGACCGGAAGCTGCCTTTGGAGAAGAGGATCCCGATTATCTAAACTTGCCTTCAGGTTCAATTGACCTACAAAAGATGCAAGCGCAACACGATGAGTTTGTCCGGGTCTTAAACGAAAATGGGGTTGAAACAATCCCGCTCAATGCTCCACAGCCAATCCTTGGGACGTATGGTATTCCACTTCGCAGCGCAACATACACTCATGAGACCTTGATGGTTAAAGGGGGCGCAATTATTTGCCGTTGCGTCCCTGGTTACAAGCGAGGCCTGGAATATTATCAATCAAGGACCATTGGCGGCTTAGGCTGTCCAATCATATTTACAGTACACGGGATGGGCTTTTTTGAAAGTAGCAATGCAGTATGGTTGGATAAGACCAGTCTTCCATTGGCAATAAGTCAACGTTCGAATTTGGCTGGTGTTCAACAAGTGGCTTCGATTGTCCGGGAATTTGGCGTCGAAGACACTCACATTGTCCATTTACCGGGCCCACTTAATACACGCAAAGCCCAAACGGGCAGTGGAGGGGGGGCATTTCACCTGGATATGGTCTTTGGCGTAGCTGCGCCAAAAGTTGGGGTGATCTACCCGCCGGGAGTGGGATACGAATTCATCGATTATCTCCTTCACCAGAAGGATTTCGACCTTATCGAAATCCCGGAAGAGGAGGTAAATGGGTGTCCATCCAATTTCCTGGTATTGGAACCGGGAAAACTGGTTATGCCCGCCGGTAATCCTTATGTAACAGGAGAATTACGGAAGCGGGGCGTTACGGTCATCGAAATTGATATGAGTGAGTTCACGAAAGGGGGAGGAGGTCCCACCTGTATCACCGTGCCGTTGATTCGGGATGAAGAATAAAAAAAACCTGGTTCGCAAAGTACGGTTATAACCTGAAGTAAACGCCAGGTTATTAACTTTTGTCGAAAGACAAATTTAAAGGCAACCCGTATCGACGCAATATTGACAGGATCACCTTCTTCATCAGCCAGGCATTCCTCTGGATAAGGAACGAAAACGCCATCCTTTCCACCTTTGAGAGGCCGGGTTGATACCTTGGAGGTTTATCGCAAAAGGATAAGGTATGGCAACCGGCATTTCTCTCCCATACGGGAAACAACATATTTCCTTCAACGTGCCTGACGAAAACCTGGTCGGTGTGTTCTGGCCATCTGCCATAGAGGCCTGTTCGAATCCTCACCAGGAAATCGAACGAGCACTGGACCATCCCCTTGGCACGCAGCGGATCGAACAGATCGTTTCCGCCGGAGAAAAAGTGCTGATCCTGGTGGATGATTACACCCGCGCCACGCCGGTTCCGTTAATCCTGCCGCATCTGCTCGAACGACTAAAATCCCGCCAGGTGCGCGACCAGGATATCACTTTGCTGGTTTCAACCGGCACCCACCGCCCTTGCAGTGAGAGCGAACTGCGCGAGAAGTTGGGTGAAGAACTGTATGGTCGCTATCGCACCGAACAACATGATTGCACCGATAAAAGCAGTCAGGCGTTCCTGGGCTTGACCACCCGTGGAACTCCGGTGTGGGTAAACCATCTGCTGTTGGAAAACGACCGCATTTTTGGGATTGGCCATATCGACCCGAGTGATTATGCCGGTTATGCGGGCGGCTGGAAACTGATTGTGCCCGGCGTTGCGGCTCTGGAAACGATTGATAGCAATCATGCCCTTGCTACGCTGAGTTTCCGGCATTACGGCAGCGTCGATCTGCCGTGCAGGCAGGATATCAATGAGGCCGGCGGGATGGTTCGGGTGGACCAATTTATCAATGTGGTACTCTGCCAGGATGGTCAAATTGGACGTGTATTCGCCGGCGCGCCGGCAGAGATTCATAGCGCCGGAGTCAAACTGGCCAAACAGGTATATGAAGTTGAATGTCCCGGCCCGGTTGATATCGCCGTCGTCTCGGCCTACCCCTACGATGTGGACTATTACCAGGCCATCCGCGCTGTTGAGTATGCAGACGTCATAGTGCGCCCTGGGGGGAGTATTCTTGTCGTGGCGCCCTGCCCGGACGGGATCGGCAGCGAGACGTTTTATCGATTGCTGGCCGCCCCGGACCGTCACCCTGACGATTTCCTGCGTAACATTGCCAGCCGCAACGGCAAGGTGACTTACAATGTCCTTGGCTATTTTCTGACGCTCATCCGCGCCGAAAAACAGGTTTATGGGCATATGCCCGGCATTACAGGAACGGAGCTTGAAGCGATCGGTATCCACCCGGTCGCCTCACTCCAATCGGGTGTTGATGCAATTTTGCAATCGCACGGTCCAAAAGCGCGCCTGGCGGTTTTACCGGTGGGTTCGGCGACAATCCCGCGTTTAGTGAACACTCATTAAAGCTCACATTGAAGATTTACATCGGCAGATTTCACAAACGAAGAACGGCTGGATAGAAAAGGAAAATACATGGAAACTGAGTTCACACGGGTAGGTCATGAACAATTAAGAGAACTTTGCGTCCAGGTTATGCAAAAACTGGGCGAAACAAAGGAAAATGCCAGCATCATTGCAGATGTTCTCCTTGCAGCAGACCTGCGCGGAATTGACAGCCACGGTGTTGCGCGGCTGAGCATGTACGAAGGGTTTATCCAAAGCGGCGTAGTCCACACCAAAGTGGAACCGAAGCTGGTGACGGAGACTCCGACCACGGCTTTAATCGATGCCGGTGGCGGCATGGGCCAACCGGTTTCTTACCGCGCGATGAACATGGCCATCGAAAAAGCCAAAACGTATGGCATGGGTTTCGTAACGGTGCGTAACTCGAACCATTACGGCATTGCCGGTTATTACGCCATGATGGCGTTGGCGCATGGTTGCATCGGCCTGTCCATGACCAATTCGCGCGTGTTTGTGGTGCCAACATTTGGGCGCGATGCAATGTTGGGGACCAATCCAATCGCAGTTGCCGCACCGGCCGGTAAGGAAAAACCTTTCGTCCTCGACATGGCCACCAGCACCGTGCCATTTGGCAAGATCGAAGTTTACAACCGGCTGGAAAAACCAATCCCGGAAGGGTGGGCGTCGGACGAGAACGGAGTTCCAACCACGGATGCAGCCAAAGTCATTCAGAACGCCAATTCCCCGGTAACCCGCGGCGGCCTGGAGCCCCTGGGTGGGAACGGCGAGTTGCTCAGCGGCCACAAAGGCTACGGCCTGGGACTGCTGGTTGAGGTTCTGTGCGGCGTACTGCCCGGAGCGCTGTATGCCGACCTGGTTTACCCGCATACCGAAGACGGCAAACCCCTGCCGGCAGGCATCGGACACGTATTCGGCGCCCTGCGCGTGGACGCTTTCCGTCCAGTGGAGGAATTCGCGGCCTCGATGGACGACCTGCAGCAAAGAATGAAAAATTCCGCGAAGGCGGTTGGACAGGATCGGATTTACATCCACGGAGAGAAGGAATATGAGCAGATCGAACGCAGGTCACGCGAAGGCATACCCTTAAATCCCAAGGTACTGGCAGATATCCAAAAGATTGCAAAACGCTACGATGTTGAATTCAGGCATTAAGATACTTGACACCCCAATGGGAATTTGATAATATTCTATATAATAGAACTTAATTCCATTATATGGAATTTCACTGTTCCCCCTTTTCTACCCATTCCCCCATCAAATTATGGAAAACTCTGCGGTAAAAACCATCGATCGTCTCGTCGATCTCCTGGATTACTTCACCCAGGACCACGATGCTGTATCACTGGCGGAGTTGAGCGAGCACCTCCAGTTGCCGAAAAGCACGCTTCACCGCTTCCTGGTTAGTCTTGAATCCCACGGCATTTTACGCAGGGGTGCAAACGACAAAAAATGGCGCCCGGGTTATCACCTGATTGTGTGGGGCAGTATCGCGGCTGAAAATTCCACAATTCGCGAAATTGCCAAACCTTTCATGTCTGAATTGGTGGCTGCTTCCGGTGAAATGGCCATCCTGACTGTTTACCACGCCCATGAAGTCATCTGCATCGAAATGACCGAGACCAACCATCCCGTGCGCTTGAAAATGAAGGTTGGCTTGCAGCGCGCCGCGCACGCGGGAGCTTCCTCTAAAGCCTTGATCGCTTTCCTGCCGGAAGAGGAGATCATGGCAATTGTCAAAGATAAGGGTTTGCCGAAGCTTTGCACCAACACCATCACGGATGTAGATGCGCTGAAAGCCGAGCTGGCCCAAATCCGGAAGCAGGGTTATTCCCACAGTCTGGAAGAAACCGACCCTGGTGCATGGGGTGTTGCCACACCTATCCAGGATTGGACAGGTCGAGTAGTGGGCGCATTAGGCCTGGCCGGTCCGACGCTGCGCTACAGCGATGATAAAGTCAAAGAATATGCTGCTTTGTGCCGGGAATACGCTGGCCGCATCTCAACTGCTTTAAGTACGCCTGGCAAGCATAATAACAATCAATAAAAATTTTGAAGGCTTCGCGGAGGATATCGAAAAAATGAAGGATAGGTTGATCCGTTTCACCCGTGGCGTTCCCCCAACCGAAAGTTTTGACCCTGATCAACTGGTGGAGTGCACAAAGTCAGTCCTGGCGCAATACTCCGATGTGGTCCTGCAATATGGGCCCTCCCGCGGGTTTACGCCGCTGCGCCAGCAGCTTGCGCAGCAGAATAACGTCGATCTACCGCGTGTGATTCTGGGTCAGGGTTCGCTTCAGTTGCAGGATATGAGCGCCCGTGTCATGCTTAAACCTGGCGACCTGGTCTATGCTGAAAATCCTTCATACGACCGCGCATTAACAGTTTTTAAACGCGCCGGCGGGCAAATTACCGGCTTTCCACTCGAGCAGGACGGCTTGAATGTTGACGCGGTCGAAGCCAGTTTAAAACGTGGTGACCGGCCTGTCATTTTTTATATTATTCCCGATTTTCAAAACCCCAGCGGTACAGTACTCTCGTTTGAAAAAAGGCAGAGGATTGCCAACCTGGCGCGCGAATATGAATTTTGGATCATCGAGGATTCGCCTTACCGCAATTTGCGCTACCGCGGCCAGGACGTACCTTCGATTTTTGATCTTGCCCCGGATCGCGTCTTTAAGATGTCTTCCTTCAGCAAACTTATTTGCCCGGGACTGCGGGTGGGTTATGTGATCGCGCCTGAAGGTATGGCGGACCCGATCGCTCGCTGGGCTGAAGATTCCTACATTAATAGCAGTTATCTCAATCAGGCCATTGTATACGATTATCAACAGCGCGGCTGGCTCGAACCGCATATCCAATGCCTCAAGAATCTTTACCGGCAGCGTCTGGATGGCATGCTCAAAGCGCTCGACCGGCACATGGCATCCGCTGCCACCTGGAGTAGAGTCGAAGGCGGTTTTTTTGTAGGCTTAACCCTCAAAGCCAATGTGAATGCGGATGATTTGCTCAAACGCGCCGAAGGAGCTAATCTGCAGCTTACGGATGGGCGCAACTTTTTCACTGCTGCCGGCGGCGATCAATTTGTTCGGCTGCCATTCTGTGCGTTGACGCCCGATGAAATTGAAGAAGGCGTCGCCCGGCTGGCGCAGGTCGTCGGCACTTTTTAATCCTCTTCGAAACAAAACAAAATTACTCTGCACATACATGGAGGTCTTATGGTAAACCTGGAAGGCAAAGATATTCTCGATGGGGCGCAGTTTTCCCGAGAGGAAATAGATTTCACCATGTCGGTGGCCGATGACTTTCGAAAACAGCTTAAGGAAAGACCGGCGATCGATCTGCTGAAAGGTAATATTATGGCTTCGCTCTTTTTCGAGCCTAGCACGCGCACCCGCTTATCCTTTGAGACCGCCATGCACCGCCTGGGCGGTAACGTGGTCGGGTTCTCCTCAGCCGAGTCGACCTCCACCGCTAAAGGAGAAACCCTGGTTGATACCATCCGCACGGTGGACCAATACGCAGATGTCATCGCCATGCGCCACCCGCAGATCGGTTCCGCTAAAGAAGCCGCTGCCGTAGCCAAAGCGCCGGTGTTGAACGGCGGAGACGGCGCCGGGCAGCACCCCACCCAGGCCTTGCTCGACCTGTATACGATCAAGAGCGAACGCGGCCACGTGGATGGAACGACCATTGTACTGTGCGGCGATCTCAAGAATGGACGCACAGTTCATGCTGGCGTGGAAATTTACAAGCACTATAACTGCAAGTTGATTATGGTTGCGCCAGAACAGTTGAAAATGCCGGCAGATATTCTCGCCAAGCTGCGGGATCACGGCGTCGCGTTCGAAGAAACCACCGACCTGGAAGCTGCTCTGGCCAAAGGCGATGTACTTTACATGACGCGTATCCAGAAAGAACGCTTCACCGATCCGGCTGAATATGAACGGCTGAAAGGTAGCTACATTCTCACCCGAGAGATGGTGGAGCGCATTCAACCCAAACTGACAATCATGCATCCGCTACCGCGCGTGAATGAAATTACCACCGATGTCGACAGCTTGACCAATGCAGCCTATTTTCGCCAGGTTGGCAACGGGGTGTTTGTCCGAATGGCATTAATCGCATCCGTATTGGGCAAAGTATAAAGGGTCCCCGATTACTCCGGTTTTTTTTCGAAAGGATCGGAGACAAACAGGAGACCAGGCAATATCTCCGGAGGAAACCATATGGAGAATAAGAACTTTCAAGTTGTTGGGCAGATTACCCCACGTAAGGATGGGGTGGCGCGTGTCACCGGTCAGGAAAAATATACAGTCGATACGACGCTCCCGCGCATGCTCTACGGGCGGACTGTCTGCTCGCCTTATGCCCATGCGCGCATCAAATCGGTCGACACCAGCGCCGCGGAGGCAATGGGAGCCGTCGTTCTGACCTTTAAAGATATTCCACCCATTCGCTACAACGAACGCATCATCACCGTCGAGTGGGCCCTGCACAAAGATCACTACATCCTGGCTGACAAAGTTCGTCGCATGGGCGAACCGGTCGTTGCTGTAGCTGCCGAGACGGAAGAACTGGCAGAAAAAGCTGCCCGGGCGGTCAAGGTTGAGTATGAACCACTACCGGTGCTTATTGATCCAAGAGAGGCCATGAAACCCGGTGCCGCGCCGCTGTATGACACGGTTATGTACGGCGACAAGGAAATTAAAATCGAAAATAACATCGCCTGCACCCGTGAGGTTATCGAGGGCGATGTTGATAAAGCATTTGCAGAATCCGACGTTTTCGTCGAAGGCACCTTTAAAACCCACAAAATCTATCACGCGCAAATGGAGCCAAAATCCGTGTTGTGCCGCCCGGAACCCGACGGCGGCATTACGGTCTGGGCTACCACTCAGTCCATCCATAACACGCGTATCGTCCTTGGCCAGATTTTCGATATCCCCTTGAGCAAGATCAATGTCAAACGCATGGCGGTTGGCGGGACGTTTGGATCGAGCATCCAGATGAACTCAGTCGTTCCGATTGGAGTGGCCCTGGCCCTCAAAGCCCGCCGCCCGGTCAGGCTGACCCTGACCCGCGAAGAAGACATGCACGATCACGGGCGATTCGGGACGGATGCCCACATCAAGATCGGCGCCAAAAAAGATGGAACCCTGACCGGGGTCGAAATGGAAATGATCGCCGACCTCGGGGCGCATATCATCCAGGGATATTCGTTCCTGGGTGTGTCCATTGGCTGGGTGGTTTCGCTCTACCGCCTTCCCAATGTGCGCTACAAAGGCGTTGGTGTTTATACCAATAAGGCTCCCGGCTGCGCCATGCAGGGCTATGGAAATCCCCAGGCCACCCTGGCAGTCGAATCCCTGCTGGATGAACTGGCAGAGAAGCTTGGCATGGATCCTCTGGAACTACGCCTGAAGAACTATGTCGGGTTGGGCATGACCTTCTGGGGCCAGGGGCCAATGGTGCGCTCGATCGTTTGGAGCGATGGCGTACCCGAACTGCTGGGCAAAGGCCAGGAACTTATCGGCTGGGATAAGCGGGAAAGCCCCGACACAAAAAGCGGGCGCTTCCGCCGTGGAATTGGCCTGGGACGCGGTTTCCATACCACCAGTGCCGGCGCTCCGCAACCCGGCGATGTGATCGACTTCTCCGGCGCGCTGGTCAAAGTCAACCAGGATGGCTCGGTGGACGTCGTTACTGCTATGGTCGATCACGGCGGGGGCACGTGGGAAGCCATCGCCAAACTGGTAGCAGAAACGCTGTGTGTTCCGCTGGATAAAGTCAATGTGGTTCCCTCGGACACTTTCTCGACCGTTTACGATGTTTGCACCCACGCCACCCGCGGCACATACGCCGGCGGCGGAGCAGCCGTCAAAGTTGCCGAACAGGTTAAGAAGGAGATCTTCGAGACAGCCGCGCATTATATGAACGTCCAGCCCGATGCGCTCAAACTGCGTATGGATCATGAGCAGGGCCAGGCTGTGATCTATGTCCCTTCCATTCCGGATCGAAAAATGACGCTCAAGCAGTTGGCTTCGCGCACCTGGTCCGAAAGCTGGAAGACCATCGCCGCGGTAGATAGCTACCGCCCGACGAACTGCCCGCCAGCCTATGTGACCATCTTCCTGGAAATCGAAGTGGACACCTGGACGGGTACCGTGCGCACGCTGAGGACTGCCCTGGGGGTGGACTGCGGTACCGTGGTCAACCCGGATGGAGCCATCGGCCAGTTGGAAGGCGGCTTATCCCGCGGCCTGGGTATGGCGCTTTATGAAGATAACGAATGGAACGACCAGGGACAACTGCTTTCCAAAGGCTATTGGGTGGATGCCAAAACACCGGGCATAATGGAAACACCGGCGTTGCAGGACCTGAATACGCATTTTGCCGATACCTACGAGCCTACCGGCCCGTTAGGAGCCAAGGGTATCGGTGAAGCTGCCCTCAACCCCGTCCCGGCAGCCTATGCAAACGCCATTTACAATGCCATCGGCATTCGTTTTTACGAACTGCCGATCACCCCGGAAAAAATTCTAGGAGCCTTAATGGAACAGGAAAACATGGTGAAGGAGGGGGTGCATTAATGGAAAAACACGCTCCCAACGAAATGACGAATTCCCATCTACTGGTGCGCAATTTCGATTATCTGGAAGCTTCCACGATCGGCGAAGCGTTGTACTGGCTGGAACAATATGACGGCCGGGCGCGGCTGCTTGCTGGCGGAACCGACTTGATCGTTTTGATGAAGATGGAACGCCTTAACCCCGGTGCGATCATCAACATCAGCAAAATCCCTGGCCTGAACGAAATAAAAGTGAATCCGGACGGCTCGGTGGATATCGGTCCATTGGTGACCATCCACACCCTGGCCCTGCATCCGCATATCCGGGTTAATTTCCCCGGCCTGGCCGCGGCCTGCCTTTCTTTTGGCAGCACGCAGATCGAGACAATGGGGACGATTGGCGGTAACCTGTGCAATGGGTCTCCCGCCGCAGATACCGCACCGGTTTTGTTAACTCTGGGAGCAGAATTGACGCTGACCAGCCGGCAGGGTAAGCGCACGCTTCCGCTGGAAGCGTTCTTCCTTGGCCCTGGAAAGACCGACTTAAGACCAACCGAAATGCTAGTCGGGATTACGCTGCCAGCCCCTGAACCGGGTTCGACCAGTGTCTTCTTAAAAGCCTCGCGCGTCGTGGCTGATCTGGCCAAAGCCAGCCTGGCGATAGCTTTTACCCGCCAGGGCGAGCGCATTACTGGATGCAAGGTTGCCATGGGTTCGGTCGCGCCGACACCAATTCTGCTGCCCAACGTGGCGGAAGCGCTCAACGGACAGGTCTTCAGTCAAGATTTACTGGCAGATGCCGGCAAATTGACAGCAGAAACGATATCTCCGATCGATGATGTCCGGTCGAGTGCCTGGTACCGCCGGCGAATCGCAAACGTCCTGCTCCAGGATGCCATGAACCAGGCCTGGCCTCTCGCACTGAATCCAAAACCGGCCGCTGTTGCTGCACCTCAGGCGAATGGTCACCACCACCTGCCCCTGACCAGGGCTCTGGAAACGGATCATCTGACCGAGATTGAGCTGAACGTCAACGGTAGCAAGACCAAAGTCTGGGTAGCAGGCAATGAGCTGCTGCTGAATGTGCTGCGCGAAAAGCTCGAGTTGACAGGCACCAAATACGCCTGCGGCATTGGCGAATGCAGCGCTTGCACCGTGCAAATTGATGGCAAGCCCATGCTTTCCTGCCTGGTGCTGGCTGTTTCAGCCGCCGGGAAGGAGATCACCACGGTCGAAGGGTTACAAGATCCTAAAACGGGTGAGCTGGATCCCTTGCAAGAAGCATTTATCGAGAACACAGCCTTTCAATGCGGCTATTGCACCCCGGGCATCCTGATGACCGCCAAAGCTTTGCTCAATGAGACGCCAGACCCCGATGAAAAAGAGGTTCGGCACTATCTGCGCGGGAATAACTGCCGATGTACTGGTTATGCCAGCATTGTGCGGGCTGTCTTGAGTTGCGCCGATCACCCGGAATAAAGGAGGCATCATGCAATCAGAGATTGAACTCCACCACCCCAAAAATCTGGCTGAGGCTTTGAATCTGCTTGCGCATTACGGACCGGATGGAAAACTGCTGGCCGGCGGCACCAACATGGTGGTCGAACTGCGCGATGGCCACTATAATGGCAAATCGCTGGTCGATTTGAGCCGCCTCAAAGAACTTCGCGGAATCAGCAAGCAAGATGGGTATATCGTGATTGGTGGTGGAACGACCATCACTGAGTTGATTGACCACCCGCTCATTGGCGCGCACGCTGGCGTTCTCAAGGAAGCCGCCTGTCTATTTGCCAACCCGTTGGTACGCAATCGCGCCACGGTTGCCGGCAACCTGGTCGATGCTTCCCCCGCCGCCGATACTGCTCCCCCGCTGCTGGCGCTGAATGCCGAGGTGCAGTTGATGAGCCAGGCCGCCACCCGCTGGGTCAAACTGGAGGATTTCATCACCGGGGTGCGAAGAACTGTGCTTCAGCCGGGCGAATTGATGGTTGCCCTTCGCTGGCCGGTTCCCTCCGCCAGGAGCGCCGGCGCTTACACCAAGGTTGGCCTGCGCAAAGCAGACGCCATCTCGGTTTTGAGCGCGGCGGTTATGATGACATTGGATAATACCGGGGTGTGCGTACAAACAAGCATTGCTTTGGGAGCGGTCTCCCCAAAACCCTACCGCGCCCATGAGGCGGAAGCGCTGTTGATAGGTAAAGTACTGAACACCGCGCTGATTACAGAGGCTGCCCGTCTGGCAGCCGAATCAACCCGCCCGATCGACGATATTCGTGGAACAGCCGCCTACCGTAAACGCGTCGTTGCAATAACCGTACGGCGCTTGTTGACCAAAGCCGCGGAGGTATTGAAATGAAACCCCAAATGATTACACTCCACATTAATGGGCGCACCCACTATGTTGCACTCAATCCAAACCAGACGCTGCTGGTTGCGCTGCGTGACCTGGGCTACACCGATGTCAAGTGCGGTTGTGAAAAAGGCGATTGCGGCGCCTGCGCCGTATTTTTGAACGGGGTTGCCGTCAACAGTTGCCTCGTTCTGGCCGGGCAGGCCGATGAAGGCGAAATCCTCACCGCAGCCGGACTTGGCACAAGCGAACATCCGCACCCCTTGCAAACCGCTTTTTCCGATGCAGGCGCCATTCAATGCGGCTACTGCACGCCCGGAATGATCGTATCAGCCAAGGCGCTTTTGGATCATAAACCTCATCCAACCGACACAGAAATTCGCGACGCGATTTCAGGTAATCTTTGCCGCTGCACCGGTTACGCTCAGATCATCCAGGCCGTTCAGTCCGCGGCCGAAAAGATGGATGCTGGGGGTGAGGGATGAAATATCAGGTAAAACCCCTTCCCCAGGTTGACCTGCCCGAACTGCGCACAGTAGGAAAACCGCTGCGCAAAGTGGATGCTATGGGTAAAGCCGTGGGCGATACCGTCTATGCCGGCGATTACTCCATGCCGCGCATGTTGTACGGAAAAGTCTTTCGCAGCAACCAGTCTTCGGCTCGCATTACCCGGCTGGATGTCAGCAAAGCCCGCGCCTTGACCGGCGTTGCCTGCGTCATTACTGGCTTCGATGTGCCCAATGCCAGGCTGGTCAGTGACATGCCCGGACAGACCGGTCAAAAACAGCGCGCTGGCTCGGATGTGCCGGTGTTGGCCAGCGAACAGGTTCGCTTTTACGGCGAACCAATCGCGTTGGTCGCTGCGGAAACCCCGGAAATTGCCGATAAAGCCCTGTCGCTGATCGAGGTCGATTATGAACCGCTGCCTGGGGTTTATGACCCGCTGGAGGCCATGAAACCCGGCGCTCCTATCGTCACTCCCCCCGATAATATCGTCGCCCGCTGGAAGATTCGCAAAGGCGACGTGGAATCCGGCTTCGAACAGGCGGATTTGATCGTAGAAAACACCTTCCGAATTCCTTACCAGGAACATGCTTACCTGGAGCCGGAAGCCGGCGTTGCATGGATCGATGAGCGCGGCGCAATCACTATCCGCGTTTCCACCCAGGTGGTTGAGCACTTCCGCACGATCGCCCGGGCAGTCGGCGTCCGGCAGAATAAGATCCACATCCAGGGAACCATGGTTGGCGGCGGGTTTGGCGGCAAGGAAGATATCACGATCGAGATCTACCTGGCCTTACTGGCCAAACACACTGCCCGCCCGGTAAAAATGGTATATACCCGCGAAGAATCTTTCCTGGCGCATGCCAAACGCCATCCGTACATCATCAAGCATCGCACCGGCGTCAAAAATAATGGCCTGATTACCGCCTCGAAAATCGAAATGATCTCCGATTCAGGCGCGTATCCCTATCTCTCGCCTTACGTTCTGCTCTACACCACAGTTATGGCTCCCGGACCTTACCGCATCAACAATGTACAGGTCGATGCAATCTCGGTTGCTACCAATAATCCCTACACCAGTGCGTTCCGTGGCTTTGGCGGTCCGCAGGCTTGTTTCGCCTACGAACAACAAATGGATGACATTGCCCGCCAGTTGGGCCTGGACCCGCTGGAAGTGCGCAAAGTGAACTATTTGCGCACCGGCGACCTCACTGCCACCGGTCAGGTGATCGAAAGCGCCGCCTGGCTGGAAGAGACGGCCACGCGTGCAATGGCGGCTTTGGGCGAGCAAACCCCGGATTATGGCTCCGTAAAAATCGGCCAGGGCTTTGCATCGTACTTCCAGAGTTATGGCCGCATAACCTGGATGCACGATACCTCCCAGGCCTGGGTCGGCCTCGAACTGGATGGCACAGTCACCATCCGCGCGGGCGTGCCGGACCTGGGCGCCGGGCAGGCCAACAGCCTGTGCCAGATCGCTGCCGAGGTGCTGGGAGTTCCGCTCGAACGGGTTACCATCTACACCACCGATTCCGCGCTGACGCCCCTTTCAGGCACTTCAACCGCCACCCGCCAGTTGTATATGTCGGGCAACGCTGCCCTGATGGCTGCCACGGCGGTGCGCAATGTGCTGCTCAATCGCGCCTCCAAGTACTTCGAGGAAGATATTGAGGCGCTCGACCTCGCCGATGGCAAAGCCTTTATCAAGAGCGACCCTTCCCAGACGCTCGATCTGGTTGACCTGGCAAAAATGTGCGCTTCTGAGGGCATGCACCTGTCCAACCTGGCGCTCTTCAAGGCGCCCTTCACGGACCCGATCAACCCCGAAACCGGCCAGGGACAGGTATTTCCCGATTTCACCTTTGGCAGCTTTGCCGTCGAAGTAGCTGTCGACACCGAGACCGGCGAGGTTACTGTTCTAAAGGCTGCTGCCTGTCATGATGTCGGCCGGGCGATCAACCGGGCTGCGGCGGAAGGCCAGATAATCGGCGGCGGGATGCAGGGTCTTGGCTACGGTCTGATGGAAAACTTGATCGTCAAAGACGGCGTGATCAAGACGCCGTCCCTGACCGAGTATCTGATCCCAACCTCGATGGATTTCCCCGACATTCAGGCCATCATCCTGGAATCGGGCACCGGGCTTGGCCCATTTGGCGCCAAAGGCATCGGCGAGCCTTCACTGACGCCAGCCGCGCCTGCTGCCGCCAGCGCCATCGCGAATGCGCTCGGCGTCTCCATCCCTGAAATCCCGATAACCCCGGAAAAAATTCTGGCCGCGCTCGAACGAGCCTGAGCGATTGAAATGAAACAAGGGTGACTATGGACATGGCTTTCGACATACTGCTCAAAGGTGGGATCGTTGTCACCGGAACCGGCATCAGCAAGACCGATGTTGGCGTCAAAAATGGAAGCATCATAGCGCTTGGACCGGACCTTTCCGCTGAACATGCGCGCGAAGTACTGGATGTGACCGGAAAATATATCTTCCCCGGGATTATTGACGTGCACGTCCACCCGGTATACCTCGATGATGTAGAGGCCAGCTCGCGCGTCGCCGCTTACGGCGGCACGACCACCCTGCTGCATTTCGCCTACGCTCGCACCGGTGAAAGCCTCTATGAACAGGTAGAGAAGATGCTGCTGGATGGTCAGCGCCGCTCTCTGCTTGATTTTGGTCTGCACGGCGGCATGTTCGAAGCTCCCCGGCAAGTACCCGAGATTCCAAAGGTAATGGAACTCGGCGTCCGCACCTTCAAGTTCTTCCTGACCTACCTCAAGCAGGGCTGGTATACCGACGACTACCAGTTGATCAAAGCGATGGACATCCTGGCGGAGCGCAGCGGCATGGCAATCGTGCACTGCGAAAACGGCGGCGCTATAGATTATCTGGAAGATAAATATCTCAAAGGACCGAATGCTTCCGCCAGATTCTTTAATGCCTCGCGCCCGGCAGCGCTGGAAGAAGAAGGCATCTTCCGCACCATTCGCCTGGCTGAGGTAGTGGGCTGTAAGGTCTATATCCCCCACGTCACCGCTGAGCGCGCCCTGCGCCCAATCCGCATGGCGCAGCAGGAAGGCTTGCCAGTTTATGCCGAGACCTGCCCGCAGTACCTGAACCTGACGCAGGATATCATCGAAACCCGCGGCGCACTGGCAAAAATTGGCCCGCCCATCCGCTCGGCTGGTGATAATGAGGCGTTGTGGGCTGCCCTGCGCGACGGCACACTATCGGTGGTGGCTTCAGACCATGCCCCCAAGGCCAAAGATGTAAATGGCGATTTTCTGGTACAGGGCTTTGGCTCGCCGCAAATCGAAACGCTGCTGCCCATGACCTATCTGGGCGGCGTGAACGCAGGTCATCTCAGTCTGGTACGTCTGGTGCAGGTTTTGTCCGAGAACCCGGCGCGTATCTTCGGCCTGTTTCCGCGCAAAGGCAGTATTACGGTTGGCGCAGACGCCGATCTGGTCGTATTCGACCCGAACCGCGAATTTACCATCCGCGCTGAAAACCAGCACAGTAATGTAGGGTACACCCTCTTTGAGGGGCGCACAGTATTAGGTTGGCCGGAGATGTCGTTCCAGCGCGGCAAGCGCATTCTCTGGAACGGCGAAATTGTCGCCGAACCTGGCCAGGGTCAATTCCTGCCCACCCTTGAGCATTGCAGCGAGCCGGTTTAGCCGCCAATCTGCGCCTGTAAGGATTGGCCCAATAGCTGCCGGCATTTTGCAGCCGGATGGACATTTGTCATATTGACTTTATGTTCTCTGGTTTCTTATAATGATTTATAAATTGTGCACAATTTAACCTGGGTGGTTGTTGCGCAGCCATCCCCTAAGACGTACTTACCCCTTAAGTTGAAACTCCAGCTCAGATAGAAGGTAGCCATGCTTTTCGGCGATTGCCAGACCAGGCTTCCCGCATCGAAAAGCCCCATTTTGGCGTCAATCGAACAGGTTCCCACAGCATATCGCAGCAAATCCCTGAAAGTCAGCATATGCTTATGAACACCAATCCCCCAAAACCCTCGAACGTAAAACGCAAACACGCAGACCTTGCCAGCATCGCCTACGATTCCATTCGCGAGGCGATCATCACCGGGCGCATCAAGCCCGGGGAACGGATGGGCCAGGTCGAAATTGCGCGAGAGTTGGGTGTAAGCGAGCGGACGGTTCGCGAAGCATTCGCGCGCCTGGCTGCCAAGGGGCTGGCAACCCACGAGCCGTTTAAAGGGGTCAAGGTCACTGCTTTATCGCTGGATGATTTGCACGAAGTGTATGTGATGCGCGCCCTGCTCGAAGGCCGGGCCATGGAGCTGGCGGCCAGCCGCATTAGTCCGGAGGACATACAGCGGATGCGCGAGTTGCTGCCCCTGACGGTTGCCGGGACCCTGCCGGATTCCGTGAAACAAGCCCAGGCCGCCAACCGCGATTTTCACTGGATCGCCATCCGGGCAGCGGGCTCCCGAATACTAGCGACGATTTTGGAGCAATTATGGGAACTGATGTTTGCCTATGACTTGTTGTATCCAAACACGGATGAAGTAGATATCAGCAAGAATGATTTCACCCAGCATGGCGAGCTCATAGCCGCCCTTGAAGCCGGTGACGGGCAAAAGGCAGCTCAAATCAACACAGAACACATCACCAAGACCATTCAGATCTTGATCGCGCATTTGAAAGAGAAAACTTGATCTCATACTGATCTTCTCAGCCGTTAAAAATTTGATGGGATGCTTGCAGGAAAAACTTGAATCCTTTCCATATTCACCAGAACCAGCCAGGGAGAGCCCATGATCGATATCCATAAAATCACACGGCAGGCCATTCTCGACATCAAGGAATATGTACCCGGAAAGCCCATCGAAGAGGTTAAACGGGAGCTAGGCCTGGAAGACGTGATTAAACTATCCTCCAACGAGAACCCGCTCGGGTCTTCCCCCCTGGCGCTCCAGGCAATGATCGACGAAATTAAAGAAAACGTTCATTATTACCCGGAACCTCAATCCCCCCTGCTGGTGGAAAAACTGGCCCGGATATTCCAGCTCAAGCCCAATCAGTTCTTTGTCAATAACGGCGTCGATGGTGTCCTCTCCATGATCGCGATGGCCTTCATCGAATCCGGCGACGAGGTTGTGACCAGCCAGTATTCTTTTTTCTCGTACCAAAGTGTCACATCCCGCATGGCTGGCAAGATGATCCTGGTTCCTCAAACCCAGGATCGTCGTTTTAATATGGACGGCATTATCGCAGCGCTTACCCCGAAAACCAAAATTGTCTTCCTGTGCAACCCGAATAACCCCACCGGGACCATCACCTACCGGGATGAGTTCGAACGGCTGCTCGCTGCCGTTCCGGAAAACTGCCTGCTGATTTCGGATGAAGCTTATTATGAATATGTCGATCACCCGGATTACCCGCAAACAATCCCGTATTTAAAAGATCACTCCAACCTCATCATCACCCGCACTTTTTCGAAGGTCATGGGGCTGGCCGGGGTGCGTGTGGGTTATGCCATTGCTCATGAAAGCATCATTCGGGTTCTGCAAAAGGTGGCCGATGCTTTCCCGGTTAATCGCGTCGCCCAGGCCGGGGCGCTGGCCGGGTTGGATGATCAAGAGTTCATTGACCGCAGCGTTCGCACTGCCAGACAAGGCCGCGACCAGCTTTACCAGGGACTATCGAAAATGGGCCTGGCAGCCACCCCCAGCCACACGAACTTTATTCTGGTGGATCTGGGTATTCCCGCCGGCCCGGTCTATGAGGCCATGTTAGCCCAGGGTGTGATCGTTCGCCCGCTTGGCCCCCAGGGACTGCCCACCTGCCTGCGAATCACTGTTGGCACGCCTGACCAAAATGAACGCGCTTTAGCTGCATTGGAGCGTGCACTGCAAGTTCCAGTTGGAGGGTAATTTGAAAAAGCTGATTACCGGAAACGAAGCGATTGCTTATGGCGCGCTGCGGGCCGGCGTCAAAGCCGTCACGGGTTATCCTGGCACGCCTTCTACGGGCTGTCTGTCCAGTCTGTTAGCTATGAATCTGGTTGACACCTACGTCGAGTGGAGTGTTAACGAGAAAGTTGCGCTGGAAGTCGCGGCCGGGGTGGCCTGGAGCGGGCACCGCGCATTGTGTACCATGAAAATGTCCGGCCTGAATGTGGCCTATGACTCCCTCATCTCAGTCGCCTACTCAGGCTGTGATGGCGGTCTGGTGGTCTATGTTGCCGACGACCCTGGCGCCAACGCTGGCATGTGCGAGCAAGACTCGCGTTCCTTCGCGGTGATGGCGGATATGCCCATGCTCGAACCGGCTACGGTTGCCGAAACCTACGCGCTGACCAAATTTGCGTTCGATCTTTCGGAAAGAATCAAAGGCCCGGTATTCCTGCGTCTGGTCACCGGCATTGCCGATTCATACGCTGAAGTGGAGATCGAGCAGCCGGTTCCGGTCTCGCAGGCCGCCCCCCTGCTGATCAAGGATATCCAGCGCTTCACCAAGGCCGGTGCGGTCATTGCCACCAACCAGCACCGGGATTTAATTCAACGCCTCGAGCAGGCCGGGCAAATTACGGATGAGGTCAGGCTAAATAAGCTGAGCTTATCCGTTAAGCCCGGCGGACTGGGCATCCTGGCTTCCGGGATCGCCGCTGCGTACCTTGAGGAAGGGTTCGAGGCAGCCGCCCCCTTCGGGTTCAATCGAGAGGATGTCTCCACCCTCGAAATAAAAGTTGTCCATCCCTTTCCTGTCGCCGAAGCGCGCAAAATGCTCGAGCACTGCCAGACGATCCTGATTCTGGAAGAACTTGAGCCGCTCATCGAGCGCGGCATAATTGTAGAAGCGCAGCGGATGGGTTACCGCGGAAAAATCACCGGAAAGCTCGATGGTGTCTTCAGCCGCATCGGTGAGTATGGTGTGCCGCAAGTCGTTCAGGGCATCGAGTCCGTGCTGCGCCTTGGGATTCCGGAGAATTTGTTGAGCGGAAACACCCAGGCTCTCAAGCTGGCTGCGGCGCGCCCCATCACAGTTTGCGCCGGCTGTCCGCACCGCGGCACCTATATTGCCATTGATAAAGCGATCAAGAAGCTGCGATTGAAGAAAAATGAAGTCATGGTCACCGGCGATATCGGCTGCACTATCCTCGGCATGAACCCGCCCTTTGACCTGATCTGGACCGAGATTTCGATGGGCGCCAGCGTGAGCCTTGCGCAGGGCTATGTCCATGCCGGCGTGAAAACGCCCGTGATCGCCACCATCGGTGATTCGACCTTTTTCCACGCCGGGATTGCCGGTCTGGTTAACGCCATCCAGCATCAAATTGACCTGACCCTGGTGATCATGGACAACCGCTGGACGGCCATGACCGGCATGCAGGTCAATCCCGGCACACCCTGCAATAACGGCGCGAGTGCCTACCAGGAAATCGATATTGCCCGCATCATCCCGGCGCTGGGCATCGAACATTTCTGGACGGTGGACCCCTTTGATGTGGAAGAAACAGCCGGGGTGATCCATCAGGCAATGACCCTGCCGGGCGTTAAAGTCGTGCTGGCCAGGCAGGAATGCGCCATCCAGGCCCAGCGGCAGGGAAAACAGGCCGGCAAAGTCCGCGTGGTCGAAGAAAACTGCAACCTTTGCAAATTGTGTCTGATGGTCACCGGCTGTTCGGCGTTCAGCCTTGGCGCGAACGCCATCGAGATCGACCCGGAACTGTGCTACGGCTGCGGGGTTTGCATCGAAACCTGTCACCATGACGCCCTGGTAGCGGAGGAAGCATGAAATATGACATCTTTTTCGCCGGAGTAGGCGGTCAGGGCATTCTAACCATCGGCGAAGTGCTGGCCGAAGTCGCTCATTACAAAGATATCCCGGCCAATTTCTATCCAAGCAAGGGCATGGCGCAGCGCGGCGGTTTTGTCAAAGCGCAGTTGCGCCTGGGACGGGAAAATGTTGGCCCAAACATCCCCCAGCGGGGTGCGGATATGGTCATCGCCATGGAACAGTCCGAATCGCTCAAAGCCATTCCCTTCATCAAGCCCGGCGGTGATTTTGTCCTCTACAGCGACATCTGGGCGCCCACCGCCGTCGCTCTGGGGAAGGCCCCTTACCCGGCCTTCGCCCAAATTACGGAACAAGTCAAACTCGCCGGGGCGCGTCTGGTGCATATTGCTCCCGGTCAGCTGCCCGAATATGCCGGCGAACGGGTGCACCCCAACCTTTACGTCCTGGGCGTGATCATGGGCCAGACGGCGCTTGGAACCTTGATCCGGTCGGAAGACGTGGAACATATCATCCAGACCCGCTTTAAACGCAACACCGAAGCAAATAGCTTCGCCTATCGTTCCGGCCTGGGAATGCCGCTGGTGGTTTCCTGATGGATTTCGCGAGTTTCTTTAATCCCCAATCCGTCGCCATCATTGGCTCGATGTCGCCGGGCAAATTGGGCGCGATTCTTACCGAACAAATTCTGCAGGGAGGCTACCAGGGTAAGCTCTACGCCGTTAATCCCAAATCAGAAGGCGCGCTGGGCATCCCCGGTTATGCTTCGCCTTCGGCCATCCCGGGCGTCCCTGACCTGGCCATCATCGTTTCCCCGGCCTCGATGGTAGCTGCCGTTCTCGATGAATGCGGCCGATCGGGCATCCGCGCCGCGGTGATCATCACCTCGGGTTTCTCCGAAGTGGGGAACCATGACGGCGAAAAGGAAATCAAGGAAGTCGCCCGCCGTCATGGCATCCGCTTTATCGGCCCGAACTGCGCCGGTATCGCCAACGCCGGTTCCGACTTCTTCCCTACGCTCGAAGTGCGGACGCCGGCCGGTGGAATTGGCCTGATCACCCAGAGCGGCGCTCTCGGCGGCGTTGTCCTGGGCCGGGCGCAGCAGCGCGAGCTTGGTATCTCAAAATTCATCAGCTATGGCAATGGATCCGACCTGAGCCAGGTTGATTTCCTGAACTACCTGGCCGGGGACGAGGCGACCAGAGTGGTTGCCCTTTACATCGAAAGCGTGACGAACGGGCGGGCATTCATGGACGCGCTGGCTGAATGCTCCCGGCGCAAACCCGTGCTGGTCATTAAAGCCGGCCGCACATCGGCCGGCACACGCGCCACGGCTTCGCATACCGGCTCGATGGCCGGTTCTGACGCGGTTTATTCGGCCGCCATCCGCGCCAGCGGCGCGATTCGCGTCCGCACAGTCGAATCGCTGCTCGACACCTGCGAAGGTTTCACGCGGCTTCCGCATTTGAGTGGCAAAAAGATCATCATCGTCACCAACTCCGGCGGCCCGGGCGTCCTGACGGCCGATCATGCCGAAGAGCTAGGGTTGAGCGTTGCCGAGCCAGACAATGACCTGCAAACTCAACTGCGCAGCTTCCTGCCGGGGCATTGTTCCTTGAAAAACCCCATCGACCTCACCGTGGAAGGCACGGAAGAAGGCTATCGCCAAACCCTGACCAGCGCGCTCCAGGTGTACGATGCTGCCGTGGCCATCAATGTTGGCACGTCCTACCTGGACAACCTGGCGCTGGCGCGCGGCGTGGCGGATGGCGCCCGCAGCAGCGGCAAACCCGTTCTGGCCAGTTTTGTCCCCGAACAACTGATGACCGAGAGCACGAACTATTTGAAGCAGGCCGGCATCCCCTGTTACCCCAGCGGTGAACAGGCGGTCAGCGTTCTGGCAGAAATCGCCCGCTACGAAGGGCACCGCAGCAAACCGGTCGGGAATAAGAATATTCCATCGGCTGTGAACGCTCGCAGGCTGCCGGGTGACGGGAAGCTGCTCGAACCGGAGGCCATGGCCTGGCTGAAAGAAAATGGCATTCCCATACCCGATTTTTGCGTTGCCGTCACCGCTGAAGAAGCGGTGCAGGCCTGCGAAAAGCTTGGCTACCCCACCGTGATGAAGGTCGTATCGCCGGATATTCTGCACAAGTCGGATGTTGGCGGGGTCATTGTCGGCATCCGCGATGCGGACGCTGCCCGCCAGGCTTTTGCAGCCATCCAGGAGTCAGCCCGGGGTAAAGATTTCCGTGGCGCGGTGCTTTACCCGCTGGTCAGGGATGCGCAGGAAGTCCTGCTCGGCTTATCCACGGATCCGCAGTTCGGACCGGTGGTTGCCTTCGGCCTGGGCGGAATCTATACAGAAATTTTCCGCGATATCGTCCTGCGCGTCGCCCCGGTCGAACCGGAAGAAGCCATGGAAATGATCCATGAGATTCGGGGCATCAAGCTGCTGCAGGGCGCGCGCGGCAAACCGCCGTATGACCTGGCAGCCCTGGCGCAAACCCTCGCCGCATTTTCCCGACTGCCATTCATCTACCCGCAAATCAGCGAAGTCGATCTCAACCCGGTCTTTCTCCGCCCCGACGGCCTGGTCGTCGGAGATGTAAGAGTCATTGCCCGGCAGAGATAGAATGACAGACACAGGTTAAAGCTTAGCCCTAAGATTGTGCGGAATGCAGCCATAGGCAAAACGCTGACTTTTAAAAATATTGCCTTTTATAAGTTTATGGGTTGTCTAAAAGAAACAAATTTGCCAACTCCTTCCCATATTTGCGGGATGGGATGGATTCCACGCCTGCCCGTTTTTGTGGCAGGCTTTTATTACTTTCTTTTTGTTTTAACAACTGAAACGCAAGAACTCTGCGGGGGAGTGCTGTACAGGCCTGTAGATACGATAGGTTCCGTACAGAATGAGTTAAAGTGAATAAACCAACAGCAACTGTTAGCGACGAGCAGGGCATTGGGCTAAGAAAACAAAGTTGGAATCCGCCTTTTGGGTTGAACGCTCATGTATAGCCAAAGCCTGAATTTATCCTGCGATTCACTGTCGGCATACGGTTATTGGTGTTCGCGTAAAATTGTTACAATTACATCAAATATTTTTCCAAATTCGCTAAAATCTACGTTGTGAAAATTTGGGTCATCATTTGCTATTAACTCAGCGAAACTATCTTTTGATAACGCTACGCTTTCTTTAGTAATAAAATTAAAAACTTGGCTATCAACAATTGTTACTCCTACGAGGCGTCGAGTTTTATTACTTAATGTGTACACATCGTTTTGTTGCTTGTGAGAATTATTATTGCTGTCAAACTCATCACTCAAATATAACCTGCGTCCGTCTCCATCTTTCCGCTTAATATCTTTATCTTGATAATATAATTCAATACAAACATCTGTCGTATTTGTTCTATGGGCAGGAATTGGAACAGCTAACGAAAATACATTATTGTCCCAATTTTTGTAATCCTTATCTTTTTCCATTACTTCATTAACAACGGCTGGTACATCTCTGTCAAAAATGAAAATATTTGGCTGACGGTTCTCGCGCTTGCAATACGCTTTACACATTTTCAATAATTCGCCATGCCCCATTTGGACATCATCACCAAATTCGTGAAATTGAACATCTAATTCTGTAAACATCCCCATCTTTTTCAACGAAGTAAAAGCAACTTTAAGATGTTTCCAATCGGTCTTTCCTTCTGTAAAAATTATAGGTTTGGGCAAATGTAGCGGAGTGAGAACTTCTGATTGTGCAAATTCTGGTGCAAGTTGCCAAAACCATTTGGCTAAGTTCACATAAACTCTATTATTTTCCCCCTTTACCATTTTTAAAAAGTTTAGTTTTCCTTGGACAACTCTTTTGAAAGAAATTTGTTCGCGTTTACTTTCAGGGTGCTTTCCAGCATATTTCTCTCGATATGTCATTTCCGCAGCGTCATAACCATATCTTTGCCAAGCATGCAACATACCACGAATTTCACGAACGTAGTCACGCCTAACATTCGGAAATACGTTAACGGTCAATCCAGTAACTTCTTGACGCTTCGAATATGGCTGTAAGCGATTTTTTCGCTCGTTGATTTCAAAACCATTTTCTAGAATTAGGGCTTTGAGTTCATCGCCTATTTCAAGTTTTCCGGTTTCTTCTAAGAAATACGCTAATCCAGATGGGAACTTTGGACGGCTAGTGGAAAAAGTTATGTCATCAGCGTATCGTGTATATGTGCTGCGATGTTTTTTCGCCAACTTTTGTAGCTGCGAATCCAGTTTTGAGCAAATCATATTTGAAACAATAGGTGAGGTTGGCGCGCCTTGTGGAAGATAGCCATTAAAACAACAAATCTGTGCCAATGTTGTTGCAACTTCATTATTTCGTAGGTATGGAGGAGCCATAAATAGTCCCCGAACTCTACCAAAATTTATTGAAGGAAAAAAATCTTTAAGATCAAGATTCAAGACATATCTTTTACTTACATGAGGAATGGCGTTGCTTAGGATGCTTTTTTTTTGGACAAACCCATGAGCTGAGGGTTTTACTTTATAAACACTCTGCAAAACCTGATTTAGTTTTTGCTGGATAATTTTTAATGCCGTTGCTGGAGCATAAATTTCACGACTTCCCCCGTGTTTTTTGGGTATCTCAAAACGTTTGTATCTTTTATCCCTGGGAACGATATATAGATAATAGTTTAATTGTAATTCCGTAACTTCCAATAGCTTGGCAATATCATGCCGAGTTTTTAATTGAAAAAATGCTGCAATCAATACTTCGTTGCTAGCAAATAATTCAGTGCTCATATCTAAAGTTTAAAAATAAAGTACTTGCAAAGTGATTCATGCTTATCGCCGCCACCAGCCAGAACAAGAAAAGCAGAAGCTGGGCGCGTATTGGCTCAACATTATTGATTGTTGTCGCGTATTCACGACAAAATAAATTAACTTCGCAAGTACTTATCTTATTATATCTCCTCTTATTAATTTGGAAAGCATGTTTAGCACACGAAATGCTTGCGTTAGCGCGGTCAGGCGTGCTTAGAAAGTGCCTCTGAACGCGCAGAACACCTATCGTTAGCCGTATGCCCTATTAACCCCACTTCACCGGAATAGTAAATATGTAACCAAGAATGAAATGACATCTAAAGCAACGGCTTTCGCTACGTTCCAAGTTATCTTTCGGATCGTAACTTTATTCTTTTGTTCCAATTTTCTTTGCTTATTTTTGTCACCATTTGTAAAAACTAAAACTGCGTGGACACCATAACTCCCAATAGCGTCAAATACCTGCGTTGCAATCCAACGCCCGACTAGATTCATAAATGCAATGGCTATGCCGCTACCCAAAAGCCAAAACATAAATTCTTTCATTATGCCAATTGTAATTGAAGAGGTGTCAAGATAGGCATCTGAGACATACTTATTTAAGACACCGGCGGCAACTGCTGTTACAAAGAAGGGAATAGAATAATGAATAACCCTTGCAATTGTGTTTTTGTGCTTTTCAATATACTTCTCATAGGACGGGTCATATAAAGGCTTGATACGCGCTTTATGCCATTGCTCAATAATACGCATAAGTTCATCACTTAGAATGTGATTGATAAAGTCAATTCTGCATACTACTGGGGCCATTTCCGATTCTAAATTTTCGAGTTCATCCGGGTCTTGCGAAAACATAGCTTGCATAAAATGTAGCGGGGTTAACTTTGATGCAATTTTCAAAACCACTGTATGCCTTTGTGGCAATTTATAAAGCGGTAACTTAACAAGAAAATCCCATTTAATTGTTAGTGTTTCGGTTTCTTTGTGAGTATTCCATTGGTGTTCAACAAATTCAGCCCATATTCCGAATTGTTCAATTTCATCCTTGGAATAGTTAATATTTACTGTTGTTATGGCGGCTTGAACATCATGATTTCCGAGTTTTTGTTGTATCAGGTCGTTTAACTCAATTATATCGTTTGGCTGGATGCAAATTGGGCCATGAAATAACTTGATATAGCTATCGGGTTTGCCTGCCGTCAAATAAAGCAAAGCCTTCAAGGACTCTTTAGAAACTTTAGCCACAACTTCATCGGCCTCAACAATTTCCATATCAGGGTGTCTTTTTTCGTGCAAATCTGACATTGCGATCTCCATGGTTCTGATTCTATGTTAAGAAGATGTGGATTAACGGTTTGCATGAGCGGCCACTTACTGGTGTGGCTAGAATTGTGGGCAGGTGGCTTGTCAAATTACATAATTGCTGATCCGAGCTTTTTTAAATCCCACCATAGACTTAATTATACAAACATATTATCTTTACACAATACAAAAGTGCCCTCAACCACTGATGGGCACCTTCCAACTACTTAAAAACACTTCGACGCATCAACAAGCTCCGGACAAGCAGACCAACTCACAGTGTGATCGAATATCACGCTCTTACCCCCGTTGCACAGGGTTACCCCAACCCGGCTTCGACATGCTCAGCCAGCGGGTTAATCCGTGCCCTGAGCCTGTCGAAGGGCGCGTGGCGAATGGTCCCCCGGCTTCGACAAGCTCAGCCAGCGGGTTAAACCGTGCCCTGTCCACACCCACAGGGTGCCCTGCGGGCAGGACACTCTGTGAGTGAGCCTGCCTGCACCGAGCTTGTCGAGGTGTCGCAGAGCACGCGGCGAGTGAGCGGAAATTACGCTCTTACCCCGTCGCGTGGGGCTTCCGCCGGCCTGAACTAACGACCGAAGGGAGTGCTGTGCATGACTGTAGGGAATCCTGTGCACGACCGAAGGGAGTGCTGTGCACGACCGAAGGGAGTGCTGTGGACGACCAACGGGAGGGCTGTGCCGACCCGTCCACTGCACGCAGTGTTAGCCCGCGCCCTCTGTGTCTTCATATATTTTCTTCAAAAACAATTCCACCGCCTTTGGGTCGAAGTGTGATCCGGAGAGTGATTTGATATGTTCGATCACTTTTTCCTTTGGCCAACCTTGACGATACGGGCGATCAGAGAGGAGGGCGTCCCATACATCTATTATCGCGAAGAGACGCGCCGCCAGTGGAATTTGCTCGCCTTTCAACCCGCGTGGGTAGCCGCTTCCATCCCATTTTTCATGGTGGCAGTAGGGAATGTCCAGCGCGGGGCGTAAGTATGCGATCGGCGAGAGTAACTCAAAGGCAAATGTGGGATGCTTACGCATGGCAACCCATTCTTCGTCTGTCAGTTTATCTGGCTTGAGTAGAATGTGGTCAGGTACGCCCATCTTTCCAATATCATGCAAGAGTGCGCCGCGCCGCACGTGTACCAACTCTGCTTCGGTAATTCCCGCCGCTCGTGCAAGTTTCAACGTCATCTCCGTAACGCGTTGTGTGTGACCTTCTGTCTCTTTGTCGCGCAAATCCAGCGCATGAGACCAACCCTCAATGGTGGAATCATAAGCTGCAAACAACTGCGCATTGGAGTGTTCTAATTCAGTGAAAAGACTGGCGTTATCCACTGCTATAGCCGTTTGATCGGCCAGAATCTTGAAGAGTTCCAACCAGTTCTCGTCAGGTGAAAATGGCAAGCGATGATAGATTTCCAGCACACCATTAACCTGACCTTTGGCAATGAGTGGAGTCCCGAAATAAGTTGCAAAACCTTCGTCAGCCAGAAGCGATGCGCGGTCAAATTGGGTGCTATTCTCGAGCAGGTCAGTGATACTCACCATCCTTCTTTCCAACGCAGCGCGTCCGCTGTGTCCCTCACCCAGCCGCAGGCGTGAACGCTCAATGGCTTTACTGCGAAAACCAAGCCCAGAGGTGAATTCTAATATCGGAGTGTGCGGGTTGAGAAGCAAGACAGCGGCGGCATCTACATTCAACTGAGTTTTGACTTGTTCGAGGACGACATTCAAAGTAAGGTTTAAGTCGAGACTGCCTGCTATGGCTTGGTCAATTTTGTGCAAAGCCTGGATGTTTTGCAGGTGGCGGACAGTTTCTTCGTTGGCAACGATTAACTCCGCTGCCCGCTTTTCTTTCTCTTCATTCTGATAGACCAGTTCTTTGTTGGCAACGATTAACTCCGCTGCCCGCTTTTCTTTCTCTTCATTCTGATAGACCAGTTCTTTGTTG
>SLTK01000007.1:164822-1073492 GCA_004347695.1 Chloroflexota bacterium
TGTTGGCAACGATTAACTCCGCTGCCCGTTTTTCTTTCTCTTCATTCTGATAGACCAGTTCTTTGTTGGCAACGACTAACTCCGCTGCCCGCTTTTCTTTCTCTTCATTCTGATAGACAAGTTCTTTGTTGGCAGTAATTAATTCCTCTTCCATCCGCTTCCATTTGGTAAGGTCTATGGAAAGGATAAAGGCTCCTTCGGGAACGGGCTGAATGCTAAAACTAAACCATCCTTTTGTTCCATCGGAAAAGATAAATTCGCTTTCTGTTTGGTGAGTAATTCGTTCTTCCATGCAACGTTTGATTAATGCAAATACCTCGGTTGTTTCAATACCAGGCCAAATATCCATATATTTCTTGCCCAATAGTTCTTCTTTAGGCCGCTGGTTATGTGTCTCCGCGGCATCGTTGATAAAGAGATAACGCCAATCATAACCAATGATTTGGCATCCCTCTAATAACTGGTCGAGAATAGAATAGTCAGATTTTCGTGTCATATTCTTACCCCCCTTCTTGGTAGGAAAGAGCAGGCCAACTATTAATTATGCGGTGCCAACTAATAATTATACGGACTCTTGATACGTAGCAATTTTGTCATGGAATTAAAAAAAGCGTCCACCATTTCAGTACACAGTGTACGTCTCACAGAGCGTATCATGTGTTTGCCACATTTCGACACCTGTGTTATAATAGAACATATATACTATTTATGTGATCTCCCTATTCGTTTCTGATTTTTTTTACGAAACGAATACGAATAGGCCAGACCCCAGCAGTACGGGTTCTTTACCCATGCACCACCACATATCGGCCTAAAAACCTTAAAATCGCCCATTCGTTTCCTTCTTTTCTTGAAACGAACACCCCTTTTCCCTCCGCACCTTGACAACCTATCCAGGCAACAAAAAACGCCCCCATCGTTGGAGAGCGTTTCGACATTCCTTTAGGTCAGCCTCGAACCGCTCGACTAAATTTTCACCGGCAAAAATTCAATTGCCAGGCATCCGGGAACTTATATCCAGCTATTCGTTTTCGAACTCGCGGGCAAGAATTCCTTCGATCTGGGTTACCACTCCTGGCAGATCGTTCGTCACGATCGCCCACAGGATATCGAAATCGACGCTGTCGTAAGCGTGAATGAGGCGGTTGCGCGCCCCGATCATTTGCAGCCAGGGCAAGTCAGCATGTTTTGTCTGCACGGATTCGGGCACGCGATTTGCGGCTTCCCCAACGATTTCGATCAGCCTGGTCAATGCCAGGTTCAGCAGGCGGTCCGAATCCAGATCAGCCCGTTTTCTCCCCCGGCAAATTTCAATTGCCTCACGTGCATGGGTGAGGATTTGCTTCAATGCTATTTCAGGATCGCGCTTGCTCATAAGCCAGTACAGCTTCCAAAAGCACTGCGTCTCGGATTTCCGGGCCAAGGAAGTTGAGGGTCTGCAAATCCACCTTCCGCCCTAATAACCGGGACAATTCTGCTTCTATCAAAAAGAAATTGAAACCTGGGATATGAGCGGCTTCAAACTCAACCAGCACATCGATGTCGCTTTGCGGGCCGAAATCCTCTCGCACCACCGAGCCAAAGAAAGATAACTGCCGGATGTGATGTTTCTGGCAAAAAGTTTTGATCTGGTGGGAGGATAAAAGAGCATTGATATCCATACGATGATTATAGCATGCGAGAAAAATAAACGCCCCCATCTCTGGCCAGCGCTTTGACCCGAAAGTTGGCGCTAATCCTCGATCCGGGGTATGATGGTAGCATTGTCTATACAAAATAAATTCTCGCGTCGTTCCAATTGGGATTACCGCAATCGAGGATTTAAAAAGGGTAAGTTTCGGCGAGGAAAACATGCTGATCAGATATTCGTGTAAAGATATGGGACTGAATTGCTCCTTTATGGTCAAAGGAGACACCCTGGAAGAAGTCACCAGGCAGGCATTGGCTCATGTGCAGGAAATCCACGCCGCTGAGTTTAATCAGATGAATACGGCAGAGGAGATCGAGCGGATGGAACGGGCATTGTCACGTTCCACCCGGGAGGTAACGGCCTAGCCTCGAAATTTGGGCTGTGCTAAAATCCTTAACCAAAAGTTTGGCCTGTCGCATCAGCAGTCCGATATCGGCCAGGTTCTGATCGGTTGCGGCGGAGGCAGCCAAAGCCCCGCCATCAAAAATATATTTTACCGGTACCAAAAAGGAGAACTGAAATGAATGAATTTAACGGTAGGGTTGCCATTGTGACCGGCGCATCTTCCGGCATTGGCCGCACCAGCGCTCTGTTTTACGCCCGCGACGGAGCAAAAGTGGTCGTTTCTGACCTCAACAAGGATGGCGGCCAGGAAACCGTCCAGTTGATTCAAGCCGCCGGCGGCGACGCATTTTTTGTCAAAACCGATGTCTCCAATCCGTCCGATTGCGAAGAACTGGTCAAAAAGACGGTGGAGAAATATGGCCGTCTCGATCTGGCCTGTAATAACGCCGGCATCGGCGGCGAGTCGAATTTGACGGCCGATTACAGCGTCAATGGCTGGCAAAAGGTGATCGACGTCAACCTGTCCGGTGTTTTTTACTGCATGAAGTATGAAATTGCCGAAATGCTCAAAACCGGCGGCGGCGCCATCGTAAATATGGCTTCCATCCTGGGGCAGGTCGGCTTTGCCAGCGCCCCGGCCTATGTGGCTGCCAAACATGGGGTGATTGGGTTGACCAGGGACGCGGCGCTCGAATACGCAGCCAAAGGGATTCGCATCAATGCGATCGGGCCTGCATTCATCAGCACTCCCCTGATTTCAGCCCTGGAAAGTAACCCGGAGGCATACAACAATCTGGTCGCGCTTCACCCCCTGGGCCGCCTGGGGAAGCCCGAAGAAGTGGCTGAACTGGTGGTCTGGTTAAGCTCCAATCGCGCATCCTATATTACCGGCTCTTATTATCCAATCGACGGCGGTTATCTGGCGCGCTAATAGACTGCCCGGATTTGGGCATGCCCGATTGACAGGAAACCGCTACGGGGTGACCGTGAAGGAGCCTTCCAGTTCTGCCCGGCTGTCGTTGCCGACCCACACCTTGAACGCTCCTGGCTCCAGTACCCACTTTCCGCCCGGCCCGTAATAGGACAACTCATCCGGCCCCAGCGCAAATTCGACGCGGCGCGTTTCACCGGGCTGCAAGCTCATGCGTTTGAAACCCTTCAGCTCACGCACAGGCCGGGTCAGGCGTGATACGCAGTCCTGGACATAGCATTGAACGACCTCATCGCCAGCCCGCTGACCGGCGTTCTGCACCAACACCGATACGTTGACCGTTTCGCCGGCCTTGAACTGATCCCTCGACAGGCGCAAATCGGAAATTTCGAAGGTGGTGTAGCTCAAACCAAAACCGAATGGGTAAAGCGGCTTGCCCGGCAAATCCAGGTAATCCGACCACCCTTTTCCGGTGCTGTTGGCATTGTAGTGAATCGGAATTTGACCGCCCGCCCGCGGGAAGCTGACCGGCAGTTTGCCGCCCGGAATGGTGTCGCCAAAAAGGACATCAACCGTGGCAAAAGCACCCGCTGACCCCGGGTGCCAGCCCCACAGGACGGCATCGACGCTACCCACCAGGTCTGTCAGCACCAATGGGCGGCCGGATAACACAACCAGAACGGTTGGCTTGCCGATCTTGCCCACGGCGCGCACCAGTTCATCCTGCCCGGCGGGTAGATGCAGCACGGCAACATGATTGCTTTCGCCGTTACGCGCATTGGATTCGCCCGCTGCCAGAATAACCACGTCTGCTCCAGCGGCCGCCATCAACATTTCATCATATAAGCCGGTCGGCGCTGTCAAGATTTCAGCCTGTGGACAGGCTGCTCGCATGGCTTCCACCAGGGTAGCGGTCTCATCGGTCAACCCGTCATTGACCCATGAACCCAGCATGGCGCGGCGCTGGTCTGCATACGGGCCGATTACCGCAATCCGCCGGGTTTCCTTGCTCAAAGGCAGCAGTCCGTTATTCGCCAGCAGAACCATGCCGCGTGCTGCTGTCCGCCGCGAAGCACGCAGGTTTTCAGCCGGCATCTGCAGGTTTACCGGATTCGGCCGCTCGACATATGGGTTTTCGAACAGCCCCAGGCTGAACTTGGCGGTTAAAACGCGGCTGCAGGCGTCATCCAACTGCTTCTGGCCGATTTCGCCAGCCTGAAGCAATTCTGCCAGGTGGCGGACATAACACTGGGAGACCATTTCCATGTCCACCCCGGCATCAAAGGCAATGCGGGCAGCATCCCGTTCATCGGCGGCCACGCGGTGGTGAATCAGGTCGTCCACCGATCCCCAATCGCTGACAACAAAGCCGTCAAAACCAAACTCGCCGCGCAGAATGTCCGTCAGCAGGTAGCGGCTGCCCGAGGCGGACTCGCCGTTCAAATCGTGGAAGGCCGACATGACGCTACCAACCCCGGCCTTGACCGCCGCCTGAAACGGCGGGAGATAAATATTCCGCAAAGTGTGGTCTGAGATTTCGGCGGTATTGTAGTCCCGTCCGCCTTCGGCAGCTCCGTAACCGACGTAATGTTTGGCGCAGGCTAGAATGCGGTCAGACGGCCAATATCCATCTTCATGATGATCTCCCTGGAAACCGTGCACCGCTGCTTCCGCCATGCGTGAACCCAGATAGGGATCCTCGCCAAAGCCCTCGATAATTCGGCCCCAGCGCGGGTCGCGGGCAATGTCCATCATCGGGGCGAAGCTCCAATGCACACCCGCTGCCCTGGCTTCCTGCGCGGCTATGCGAAACGCTTCTTCCATGGCGGCCGGATCAAACGTGGCGGCCATTGCCAGCGGAATCGGAAAAACGGTGCGGTGGCCGTGAATGACGTCGCGCCCGTGCAATATCGGAATGCCCAGCCGCGATTCCTCGACCGCAACGCGTTGAATTTCATTCAGGTCGTCCAGCTCCGCCATGCGCAGCATCATGTTACCGGCCAAATTGGAGGCCGCCAGAATGCGTGAACCCAACCCGGTTGCCCGAATCCGCTCCTTGACTTCCTCGCGGTTTTCGTCGGTGATAAACGTCTGGAAAAGCTGGGCGATTTTCTCGTCGATGGTCATACGGGATAAAAGATCAGCCACCCGTTCTGCAACCGGCAAAGCTGCGTTTCTGTAGCTCATTTCCACTCTCCCACCAGTTCGATATGGGCTTTCAGGTAATCATCCACCAACGCCCTGGCGCGCGGGTAGGAAAGCACCAGGGGGTGAACCATCAATGCTTCCACCGCTTTGGTTCGCGAGCTGGTCAGGATGGCCTCGATCGAAAGATGCTCATACAGTTTGATGGTTTTCATCAGATTCAACTGCGCCGGCGGGATTTGGCCGATGTCCATCACGTGGATGCCATCGCCATCCACCCGGCAGCTCACTTCCACCACATCATCGCGCGCCATGCCCTGGATGGCTCCCTGGTTGGGTACATTGAGCGCAATATGCAGCGGACCGCCATGTTCCAGCGCTTCGATCACCGCCAACGCCACCCCGGCATATCCCTCACCAGCCTGCTCGGGGATATCGGCATCGAACACGAGCTGCCGGTCCGCTTCCGCGATGGAGGCGCCGCCGTAGGCATAATGCATATAAGTCGCGCCGCGGCGTTTTTCATATCCGAAGAAGATGCGCAGCGCCTGTTCGGGGTTGCGCTCGATATCCACTTCCTCCAACTGGTCCAACAAACGCTGGTTAAGCTCGACAATTTCCTCGCCGCGCGATTTGCTCTCACTCAGGATGGCCTGCAGGGCTTGCTCGGCGTAGTAATAGTAGTAGAGATACTCATTGCAATGCATGCCGATCTGACGAACTAGGTCCGGCTCGAAGAGATGCTGCATGTCTACCAGGAAACGTTCATCCGCCAGGGCGGCGGGCATTACGTTTTCTTCCCCGATGAAGGCGCGCCGGCACCACGATAGGTGATTTAGACCAAATACCTCGGCGCGCACCTGCGCCATGTCAACCCCTGCCCAGGCGGCAATGGCGCCCTGCCCGCCATTTGCGCCGTCACAAATCCCGACGGTCCGGGTGAAGCCGGAATCGCGCAGCGCCTGAGTCACCAGGCCGGCCGGGTTGGTAAAGTTATACATCCAGGCACCCGGGCTGACTTCTTGCAGCAAGCGGGCATACTCCAACAACGCCGGGATGCTGCGCATGGCCATGGCGAAGCCGCCAGGACCGGTAGTCTCCTGCCCCAGTACGCCGTGTTTGAGGGCAATGCGCTCGTCAATCGCCCGGCCAATATCCTGCCCGGCGCGCATGGTGGTAACAACATGGCGCGCGCCTTCGAAAGCAGCTCGGGCATCCAGTGTGGTCGTGATTTTGAAAGGGTCGCCGGCGCGCTTGACGATTTGCCGGCAGATTGCGCCAAAAAGGTCAAGCTTGCGCCCGTCGATATCCATCAGACACAATTCATCGACGCCAATTCTTTTCTGCCAGTTTAACAGGGACATAACAAATAATGGCGAGCGTACTCCGCCGCCCCCGACCAAAACCAATTTCATAACGCACTCCTAAAGGTATTTTTTAAGCTGTTCCAGCGAGAAAGCCGCACTGGCGCCGCCGTGTTGTGTGGTGGAATAGCTGCCGCAAATATTGCCGTAACGCAAACAGGTTTCGACCGGTTCGCCATTAACCAGTCCAGCCAAAAAACCGGCATTGAATGAATCCCCTGCACCGGTGGTATCCGCTACTTCCAGCTTCAGTGCGGGCGAGTGCCAGACCTGCTTGCCGGCCTGGGCGTATGCACCATCAGCCCCACACTTGATGATCACCAGCGGGCAAAATTCAGCCAGGAGGCCAAGCGCTTTTTCCGGGTCGTTTTCGCCGGTCAATTGACAGGCTTCGCTCTGGTTGGGCGCAAAAATATCGATTACCCGCAGCAGGTCAACCAGGCCGGGCTCATCCAATGTGGTAGTCACATACTGGCAGTCGGTGTATACCCGCCCGCCCAGTTGGTGGATGCGGTCAACCAGAAAACGCGTCTCCAGCGAGCCATCGAACGGGCTGTTGACCACCCAGCCCGGCTTTTGGTCCTCGATCAGTTCCCGGTACGGCATGGCTTGCGGGAATGGGTCCATGTAGCTGATAAAACCGCGATCATGCTGAAACGAAAAGCTCAGGCTCATTGAACGCTGTGGATGCGAATACTCCTGGAACAAGCGGGTATCCAGACCTTCGCGCTGGGCTTCCTCACGAATGAAGCGGCTGAAGATGTCATTGCCAAGGCGGGCTGCCCAGCGGTTTTTGACTCCCAGACGGTGCAGCCAGACAGCCAGGATATAGGCGCCGCCTGGGACAATCTCCATTGACTGGCCGAACAGGTCGGCGCCCAGCATCGGCACACCGCTCAGCCCGGTGATGATCACATCGCAAAAGTAATCTCCGAACAGGAGTACGTCGCAATCGGATTTCATGTTATTTTTGATAAACCCTTACATAGTCTACCAGCATCTGCTGCGGGAAGGTACTGGTCTCATCCGGGTAACCCGGCCAGGCGCCGCCAACAGCTACATTGAGAATAAGGAAAAAAGGATGATCGAATACCCACGGGCGCGATGCTGAGAAGCGTTCTTTGGGCAGCACGCCGTATGGCTCGTCATCCATGTACCAGCGGATTTCAGCCTCATCCCACTCCAGAGCAAAGACATGAAAATCGTCCTTGAAAGTCTGTCCGGCAGGCAGCGCGTAGAAGTGGCTGATCCCGTTGGCGCCGGAATAACCCGGGCCGTGAACTGTTCCATAAACCTTTTCCGGTTCACGCCCGATATTTTCCATGATATCGATCTCGCCGCAGTTTGGCCAACCGGCTGCCGCAATATCGCTGCCAAGCATCCAAAAAGCCGGCCAAATCCCATTTCCGTACGGCAGCTTCATCCGCGCTTCTACTCGTCCGTAGGTAAAATCAAAGCGCTCCCGGGTCAGGATGCGCGCCGAAGTATATCTACATTGCCCATACCAGCAGTTCAACGACCGGGAATCGCCTTCTGCTATCTCGATGGCGCGTATTACCAGTGAACCGGCGCCGTCAGTAGCTGCATTTTCTGGCTGGTCCGTGTAATATTGCCACTCCTGGTTTCCCCAGCCCTCGCCCCCCAGATCAAATGTCCATTTGGCCGGGTCAGGAGGGCTTCCGGCGGGCGCACCGAATTCGTCATTCCAGATAAGGCTCCAGCCGCCAGGTAATACCGTCGGGTCCGGAGATGATGTGGGTAATTGCGTCATTTTCAATCCAGTTGGGCTGCAGGATGCCATAATTGAGGAGACCAGCAGACTTATCGAAATAAATAGCTTCATTCAGCCGCTTGAAAAGCCTGTTCCGTTTCGGGGTCGAACAATCTGATTTGCCCGCCGTCGATGGCGACGCGCAACCGGCTGCCAATGTCCAGCTCACTCTCATCCACGCCGGTGAACACGGCCGAGGCATGCACGATGTCATTGAATTTTAGCGCGACGATGATCTCACTTACCAGCGCCTCGACGAAAGTGATTTCCCCTTCCAGGTGGCTGAGCGGCGCCTGCAATTCGCTGTCAGCAGCCATGCCGGCCGGATATATGGCGGCCGGAGGGATGCCCACCACAACTCTTTTGCCTTGGTAGTTCAGCAGTGAAGGATTCCAGTAATCCGGTAACGTCAGCGCCAACCCGGGCGTAAATTCAACCCGCAGCCGACCTTGTCCGTCTGTCGCCAAAATCCCTGAGAGCAGATTCATGGGCGGCGTGCCAATAAACCCCGCCACAAAAAGGTTGGCTGGGTTTTGAATCAGATCATTCGAAGTACCCACCTGCTGCAGTTTACCCTGGGCAATGATTGCGATGCGGTCGGCGATTGCAAGCGCCTCGTTCTGGTCGTGAGTGACATACAGGCTTGGCTTCTGCTTCATACGGTGCAGCATGATGATGTCGCGGCGCGCCTGTGCGCGTAATTTCGGGTCCAGGTTGGAAATGGGTTCGTCGAACAGATACACTTCGGCATCTTTGGCCAGCGCCCGCGCCAGTGAAACCCGCTGCTGCTCGCCGCCTGACAGGTCAACAATCACCCTGTCGATCAGCGGGGTGAGGCCCAACCGGTCGGCAGACTCTTTGACCCGCGTGGCAATTTCAGCCCTGGGCATGCCGCGCGCCTCCAGGCCATAAGCGATGTTCTCGAAAACGTTCATGTGCGGGTAGAGACCGTAATCCTGAAATACCATGCCGACGTTGCGGTCGCGCGGCGGGATATTGGTGATATCCCTGTCTGCCAGCAAGATACGCCCGCTATCTGCCTTCTCGATGCCGCTGATTACTTTAAGGATGGTGCTTTTTCCACCACCTGATGGGCCTAACAACACGAAGAATTCGCCATCGCGGACACTAAAGGAAATATTGGCAATGACTTCTTTGGAGCCGTAGGATTTAACCAGATTTTGGACTTCGAGCTGTCCCATTATTACCTCGCAGGATGTACGGCATGATAAAGTTGAACTTGAATCAACACCACCAACACCGGCACGATCAAAAAAAGACCGCCAATCGAAATGATCCCCAGCGCCAAAGCCAGCAGCGAAATGAATCCTGCCAGGAGCGTCTTGCCGGGCTGCCGCCAGACCAGACGGACTGACGCGCTGAATAACTGAACAGGCGAAGCATGCGGCTGATAGATAAACAACGTTCCCCAGTACAGTGAAAATAGCGCTAAAAACAGGATGCTTGCCCGAGTCAGCACATCCAGGACGAGAAGTTTGTTCTGAACTGCCAGAGTTGCCGCCATCACCAGCCAGAAAAACAGGCTGTACAACGGCAGCAGTTTGACCAGTGACGGTTTGAACTGGGCTTTCAAGCTGCTTTTCACCAGATCCGGGCTAAGCGGAACACCCTGACTGGTCTGTGCCAGCGAATCAAACAGCACTGCTGAAGCGGGTATGAACGCAAACGCAGTATAAGTGGTCAACCCGATGCGCAGCCAGTCCGGCAAACCGGGGAACGCCCAGGCTGCCAGCGCAGGCAACAACTGCACAGCCCAGGCAACATTGAGCAGGATCATGCGCTCCAATTGATCGCCGATCAGGGCAATCGAGCGCCAGAGCAGTCCGCGTTCTTCTTCCGGGCGCGGCCCGGAGTCGTCAAAAAATGGCATGGTCAGGGACTCAGGATGGAACGTTCAGACTCAAGGTCGAAGAAATGCGCCCTGGCCATATTGATTGCCAAAGGCACCTCTTTACCAATGTAGCTGGCCGGCATGCGTGTGCGCAGCGTGGCGGTATAATCGGCGGCTGTTTCATCCAGCGTGCTCAAGTACACCGCACAACCGGTCGAGGATGGTTCGATCACATTAACCGCGCCCTGCAATTGGTTGAATTCCGTCACCGCAAAAGGCGCCATGCGCGGCACATGCAAATCCTCAGGCCGCACGCCAAACTTGACCTGTCTGCCGACATACGGCAGCAAGGCTGACCGGTTTGCTTCAGAGATTTCCAACGAAAAAGCCGGATGGCGGGCAAACAGTGTACCGTTTTCAGACACAATGTCAACATCAAACAGGTTGATGCTGGGCGTCCCGATAAAGTAGGCCACAAACAGGCTGTGCGGACGTTCGTACAGTTCAGCACCGGTGCCAATTTGCACGATGTGCCCGTCGCGCATGACCGCAATGCGATCCCCCATTGCCATGGCTTCTGATTGATCGTGGGTGACATACACGCTCGGTTTTTTCTTTTCGTTGTGCAACGCCATAATATCTTCGCGCGCTTGATAGCGTAATTGAGCGTCCAGGTTGGCCAAAGGCTCGTCGTACAGATATAACTCGGCGTCGCGCACCATGGCACGCGCCAGGGCAACGCGCTGGCGCTCACCTCCGCTTAACTGACGTGGTTTGCGCCCCAACAAATGGTCGATGCGAAAGGTTTTGGCGGCTTTAGGAACCCTTTCCTTCACCAGGGCATTGGGCACATGACGCGAACGCAGCCCGTAGGCAATGTTTTCGTAGACCGTATAATGGGGAAAGACCGCGTAATCCTGAAATACCATAGCAACATTCCGATCGCGCGGGCGGATGTCGTTGACGCGTTTTTCGCCGAAGAAAATGTCCCCGCTCGATGCCTGTTCCAACCCGGCCAGCATGCGCAGCGTGGTGGTCTTCCCGCAGCCGGACGGCCCGACCAGCACCAGGAATTCGTGTTCACCCAGCTCGAAGCTGATGTCGTTTACAGCAATTTTGGTGTCAAATTCTTTGGTCAAATGCGATATTCGGGTGGAAGGCATGCCTCACCTCCTAAAATAAATCCGGAACGCCCGGAGTTAGAATGGCAGTTTCGGAGTCAGCGGCAAAGAAATGAGCTTGTGTCCAGTCGGGTGTCAAAAACACCTGCTTGACCTCCGCAGGAAAGTCCAGCGCAACCAGTGCATTGACAAACAATCGTCCAATTTGACCGCCAAGGAAGGCGGCCCGCTCGGTGAACAGACGCTCCACGCGCGTGACAACGACAGGAATGCCGCCAGTGGGGGCTTGGTTCACCAGCCAACCCTCCGGCCGCACACCCAGCCGTAATTTTCCTGCCGGCAGTTTATCAACCAGTTCTGGCGGCAACGGCAGCGACATTTCTACACTCTCGATACACAATGACTGCCCCTGCACTTCAGCAGGCAGGACGTTCATCGGCGGGGTTCCAATCAATGTGGCGACGAACAGGTCAACCGGCGAGTAATACAACTCATCAAAAGTGCCAAACTGCACAACCTGCCCGGCGCGCATGACCGCAATGCGATCGCCCATGAAAATGGCTTCCTGCTGGTCATGGGTGACATATAAAGCGGTGATGCCAAATTTCTTTAGCAGGCGTTTGATCTCGGTGCGGGTGCGTTCGCGCAGCTTGGCGTCCAGGTTGGAAATGGGTTCGTCCATCAGGAAAACGTTGGGGTCGCGCACAATGCAGCGCGCAATACCGACCCGTTGTTTCTCGCCGCCCGAGAGCGTATCGACCTGGCGCCCCATCAGCAGGTCGAACCCGATTCCCATCAGCTCAGCCACTTCTTTCAGCCGCTGCTGCTTTTCTTCCTCGGTCTTCTTGCGCACCTCGAAGTAATAGCTCAGGTTATCTTCGCCCTCTTTGCTGGGATACAACGCGTAATCCTGAAAGACCATGCCAACACCTCGCGCCTGTGGTGAGATGTTGGTGACATCCACTTTATCATACAGGATGCGTCCGGAATCGGCCGGCTCCAACCCGGCGATAACCTTGAGCAGTGTACTTTTGCCGCAGCCAGACGGCCCTACCACGCTAACAGTTTCACCGTTCGCTATTTTCAGGCTGACGTTCACCAGCCCGGAAACAGGCCTGGTCTCGCTGGAACCCAGCGGCGGGTAGTACTGCCTGGACACATTTTCTACGGTGACGCTGCTCATTTAAGTCCCTGGATGCGCACGCCCTTTAGCAAGTATTCGCGGGCAAAGATGAAGAAGATGAACACCGGCAGCGCCTGCAGCAAGCCCAGCACCATCAGCCCGTTCCACGACAGGCCCTGTTCGACCAACGGCGCTATGGCGGATGACGCTCCCAGAGCGGTCATGGTACTGGTCGTACCGGCGCCCGAAAAAGCGTCGGAAATGCGCCGGATTGCCAGTGTCAACGGAGCGATGGCGCTGTCCTGAATCACCACCAACGGCCAAAGATAACTATCCCATACCCCACCAAAGGTGAAGTAGGTAGTGACAGCATACACCGGTAAACTCATGGGCACAATAATGCGGCGGAAAATGTTGAACTCAGAGCCGCCATCTACCCGGGCAGCATTGATGATCGAATCGGGGATGCCATCGAAAAAACCCTTGAACAACAGGAAATTGGAAGCGCTAAAGCCAGCCGGTAAAATCACCGCCCAGATCGTGTTCCAAATCCGCAGAGTCGGGAATGCGATATCGGTGCCGGGGATGTTAGGCGGCACAGGCAGCGGAAAAGGAAAGTTGCGGGTCAACAGGAAGGAAGGAATCAGCGTGACAATCCCCGGCAGCATTAACGTGCCAATAAAGAAGATGAACAGCGGCTTGGTCGCGCGCCCCTTGATCAATTTGCTGGTGGCATACGCTGCCAGCGAGGTCACCGGTATGGAAAGGATAATCGTTCCCAGCGTCATCAACGTGGAATTCAAGAAATAGCGGCTGAGCGGTTGCGAGAGCAACGATTTGGCGATATCCGAGATGTTCCAGATCAACGACCAGCCCACCAGGGTGGGATTCTTCGGCCAAAGCGTGGGTGGCATGGCCATGGCTTCGGCGGCCGGTTTGAGGCTGGTGGAGATCATGATAAAAAACGGAATCAGATGAAGGATAATACCCAGCCAGAGCAAAATATTCATCAATGACCAGGCCACGCGCATGCGTGGTTGTTTTCGGCCAACCAAAGGGAATAAGCTCACGGTATCCTCCTACACATCCGGATCATCTTTGAAAAAGGCGCGATACAACAGCACCAACACCATGATGACGATAAAGAGCAGCACCGCCAGCGAGGTCGAGTCACCGTAACGACCCTCGTTGAGCAGCGTAAACATGTACATAACCACCGTACGGCTGGCGCCGTTCGGGCCGCCGCGGGTCATCAGATCGGGGAAGGTGAATTCCTGCAGCGAGCCGATTATCGAGAACACCAGCGTCATCGAAATGATCGGGCGCAGGCGTGGCAATGAAATTGTCCAAATCTTGCGCCAGAAACCGGCCCCTTCGATCTCGGCTGCTTCATAATACGACTTCGGAATTCCTTGCAAGCCTGTCATATAGTACAGGCCTGGCCCGAACATCAAAATCCCGGGGAATATCAACCAGAAGATGACCCAGCTTTCGCTGCTTAAAAAGGCCTGCGGTTCCATGCCCAGCACAGCAGTGGCGATCCATTGGAAAATGCCGAATTGTTCGTTGTACAAGTAACGCCAGAACAAAGTGCTGGCGATGCCGCTCAACGGGACGAACCATAGCAGCATCATGACGCGCATCAATTTGGCCGGAATCTCCAGCAAAAAGATGGCAATCAGGATGGGAATGCCAAAGGTCAGCAGCATAGAGCCGATGCCGTAGATAAACGTGATCTTGAAGGACATGCTGACCAGTGGGTCAGCCAACAGGCGAGAATAATTATTCAGCCCCTGGAAGGTGACCGCTCCACGGATAGGCGCGTTGGTCAGACTCAGGAAAAATGCAATGACCATCGGATACCACCCCCAGAAGAACTGGAAAACCAGCGCCGGAATGGCAAAAAGCCAATACTGCCAGCGATTGGCTCCTTTGGTGGTATCGACAGCTTGGACGGCGGCAGGAGTCTCGACAGGAGCAACCTGTTCTGAGCTGATAGCCATAGATTTTACCTCTCCAGCGAGACCCTGGAAGTTTATTCAACCTCCAGGGTTCACCTGATTTACCCGAAATTCGGTTTAATGCGCAGATCGTAGAATGGTTTGAAACGCTGATCGTAGAATTCCGGAGCGTTAGCCTGCAGGTAAGTCGTGACTTCTGCGTAGTAGCGTTGGATGCCTTCGGCGAAGGCGTTTTCGTCCACGCCGGAAGGGAAGGTTTTAGCCTGCTGGTTAAATATGTTTTCCAGTTCGGCAGCGTCCGTCTTGACATCGAATGGGTCTTGCGAGTACGCCCAGCGGGTCAGTTTGTCGTACCAGGGCGTATCCCCGGGGCCGCGGTTGACTTCGGCAGGAGTGTATTCACCAGGCTCGGGTTGTTTAGGCTGATTGAAAATGGTCTGCAACCGTTTGGCATAATAGGGTCCTGCAGCGTCATTAAGCGAACCTTCGATCCCAGGAATATTCTCCGAGAACTTGTTGGCATATGGCCAGCGAATGGCGCGAATGACCTCACTGGCGTCCTTGTTGGCAGAGTAGATTTCGTTGGTCGTGGTTACAAAACCGTCGCCAAGCAGCATATAGGTAAACAACGAGACCGCTTTATCCAGTTCCACCGGTTTCAGGTCTGGATTAAAACCCCAGGCGCTGACCGCAAACGGCAGTTGATAGGTATAGCCTTTCGGACCCAGCGGCTGGCGGGCAAAACTCATATACTTATCGGCTTCCAGGATGGTTTTATTCATCTTGCCAGCCATATCAGAAAAGAACAGGTGGATACCGGGGGTCATGGCAGCCCGGTCTTCATAGAAGGCGGCAGCCAATTGGCCATTTTGCGAAAAGTCCCAGAAATTGGGATCGGTGTAAACCGACTGGTCTTCAAAGAGCATACCGCGCCAAAGATCTACGCCTTCAACGATATCATCCGCAAAGGTGGTGAAGTCCCATTTCCAGTTGAAGCTGCGACCGGGAATGGGATAGCGCGTGAGCAGACCGTCGAAGTCGATGCCGTAGGATGGCAGGATCCAATCGAGTGCATAGGCAGCCATTGCCAGCCCCTTCCGATCGCCCTTGGTCAGCTTGAGCGCCATTTCGCGCATATCCTGCCAGGTCCAGGTCAACGGAATGTCTTCCATGCCAATTTCGGCCAGGTGTTCACGGTTATAGAAAAAGCCTTCGCTCGAGACAATTTCGTAAGGAATGCCAAAATACGTCCCATCCTGGGATTTCCAACGCGAGGTACTGGCCGCCACTTGCGGCGCCAGCTTATCCAGCACGCCGTTTTTAGCAACAGCCTCGCTGATATCGGCAAACAAACCTTCCGCATTGGAAGCCTGGATACCGGGGACGTTCCAGCCGCCCAGTACACCGATGGGAAAGCAGAAGGGCGCAGTGCCGCCGGCGACCGCCGTACGCAGCCCGGCAGCATCCCAGGGATTGAACTCGATGCGTTCGAGTGTCACGCCAGGGTTCAGGTCCAACCAGGCTTGCAAGGCTTTGTTATAACCGGCATTGAATGTACCCGGCGCGGCATCGGTGAAGGCAATATCGATTGGCCAGCCTGAGGTCTTCAACGTAACATTGACCGAGGCATTTGCTCCGGGGGTATTCGGCGTGCCGGGGACACCGGTCGGTGACTTTACACCGCAGGATGCCAGGGCAGCAGCGCCGCCGGACAGCGCCATCATCCTGAGAAAATCGCGGCGATTTAGTCTAAAAGCAGGGTTCGTCATTTTTTACCTCCATCGCGAGCAAAACCATTGAGCGAATGGCGCGTCCTCATACCGGGTCGAAGCAATGATGCCATTAATATTCAATGAACTCGGTCGTGACTGAGCCGTCCATATATAATGAAACGCTCATGTAACCGGGTGGAAAGTCGAAGTATGCGCCGTTCCACCAGTTGCCAGAAATAGCGCCGTTATTCAAATAATTAACGCCATGATATTTTAAATCCTCTACCTGGTGTGAATGTCCGCTCAGGCAAATTTTTACATTCGGATACTGCCAGAAAAGCTTCCACAAACGGCGGGCATCGATGTGCACCCACGCCCCGGGCAGCAGCCAGTCGCCGGACTTTTCGTTGTCGCCGTCCAGCAGCCCGTTGGCGCCCAAAATCGGGATGTGCGAAAGAATGCACACCGGGGTTTCCGCCGGAGTAGCTGCCAGCTCTGCTGCCAGCCACTCGTATTGTTCATCATCCAGTTTGCCGGTATACGGCTGAAAAAAAGACTGGTCGGCCAGGTGAGTACTATCAAGGACAAAAAAACGCCAGCCGTTTTTGTCAAAAGTATAATAGCGGTTGGTCAGGCCAAGACGTTGAACAGCCAGTCCCTTACCGTAAAGTGGATCGGTCTGCAAAGTCTGCCGAACTTCCTCGCTATTGCCCCAACCCCACACATCATGGTTGCCAATGGCATGATAGACCGGCAACGAACAGCCTTCCATGACCGAAGTGAAGACATCCCACTGGGCATTGGCATCATCCAGGCCAGCCCACATGGCATCCATCACGCAATCACCGGTATTGAACACTACATCAAAAGCCGGGGCATGCTGCGTGATATTACGAATAGCGCGCCTGAAATGTTCATTGGCTTTCTGACTCAGATCGATATGCATATCTGAAATATGCGCAATCCGCAGCACTGGTTGTGTCTCGGGGGTAACGGTTGGCAGGGGAATGGAAGTCTCGGTTGGCATGGGAACTGCTGTGGCTGTAGGGGTATTGGTTTGAGCAACGCTGCAGGCTGTAAGCAATGCACCAGCGCCTGTAACGCCTCCAATTTTTAGAAAGTCTCGCCGGGTGATTCTTTTCTTTTTATCCATTTTTAAGCCATCTTTCCACTGCGGCGGATCAAACGTCTGCCTGAATAAAAGTCCATGGGCTGTCCCAACAGCGCACCGGTTCGAAAATCCATCCTCCACCGGCTGGGAACGGGTATCACCCCGTCCCTTTTCGATGTTTGGAACAGCCCCATGGATACTATTTGTTACGGCAGGAATTCGATATCGTCGATGTAATAAGTGCCTGCCCAGAACATGGCAAACTGGATCTTATCGACCGCAGTCAGGTCGATTTGATCGTACAGCTCGGTTGGGATACACATCTGGACAAACTCTCCGGTGACAGTTTTACCATTCGAGGTACCTTCGGCGTCTGACCAGACTTCCTGGTTGGCGCCGGAAGCGTCGAACAGCTTGACACCGACCGTATTATCGGCTTTGCCGTCGTTGTTGGTGGTGGTGTCATTGAGCCAGAAGCACAACGTGCTGTAACCGGAAGCATCGAAGGGCTGCGGAGCCGGGAATGCACCCCAGGCATGCCATTCACCCTCCGTGCTGACCGATTTGAGCGAGGACTTGCCGTTCTTGAAGACAGCGGTGTCCAGGCTGACTTCGGCCTGATAATCGGGATAGAAGGCTTCGCCGGATTCAAAGTCGGCAACCAGGGCCGGTTCGGTAGCGGCAGCAGTCATTACAAAGAATTCGATGTCATCCACGTAATAGGTGCCAGCCCAGAACATGGCAAATTGAATCTTGTCCACAGTTTTCAGATCGATCTGATCGTACAGTTCGGTCGGGAGGCACATCTGGACGAATTCGCCGGTGACAGTCTTGCCATTCGAGGTGCCTTCGGCATCCGTCCAGACTTCCTGGTTGGCGCCGGATGCGTCGAACAGCTTCACACCGACCGTATTATCGGCTTTGCCGTCGTTGTTGGTGGTGGTGTCGTTGATCCAGAAACATAACTTGGTGGCGGCGCTGGCATCGAACGGCTGTGGGGTCGGGTAAGCGCCCCAGGCATGCCATTCACCCTCGGTGCTGACCGATTTAAGCGAAGACTTGCCGTTCTTGAAGACTTCGGTGTCCAGGCTGACATCGGCCTGGTAGTCAGGATAGAAGGCTTCGCCAGATTCGAAATCAGCCACAACAACCGGTTTTTCCGCGCCGGCGGCGCCCGGAGCAAAGAATTCGATATCGTCCACGTAGTAGGTGCCGGCCCAGAACATGGCAAACTGAATCTTGTCAATCGATTTCAGGTCCACCTGGTCGAACAGTTCCGTCGGGAGGCACATCTGAACGAATTCGCCGGTGACGGTTTTGCCATTCGAAGTCCCTTCGGCATCCGTCCAGACTTCCTGGTTGGCGCCGGAAGCGTCGAACAGTTTGACACCGACCGTATTATCGGCTTTGCCATCATTATTGGTGGTAGTGTCATTGATCCAGAAGCACACTTTGCTGGCTGCGCTCAGGTCGAGCGGGCGGGTGGCAGGATAAGCGCCAAAAGCATGCCATTCTCCCTCGGTGCTGAAGGCTTTGAAGGAAGACTTGCCGCCGTGGAAGACTTCAGTGTCCAGGCTGACTTCGGCCTGGTAGTCGGTATAGTATGTGTCTTCGGCCTCGAAATCCTGGAAGGTATATGCAACTTCAGGACCTGCTGGCTTTGGCATTTCTTTAACCGCCAACTCATCTCCCTTGGCTACCAGGGTGATGTCGTCGAAGTAGTAATCGCCCGCCCAGTACATGGTGAACTCGATTTTCTCCACCTTGGTCTGATCGATCTCGGTGAACGAAACCAGGTTCATGCACATGTCAACCCATTCGTTGGTCTTGGTCTTTCGATTGTCGCCAACGCCTTCATTGTCCGTGTAACGTTCGACGCTCGCGCCGGTGGCATCGTACAGCTTGACGCCAACAGTATTGGCGGCTTTGCCATTGTTATTAGCGGTGGTGTCATAAACAAAGAAGCACAACTGGCCATACTGGCTGACGTCCACCGGGCCGCTGCTCAAATTGACGCCAACTGTGTGCCATTCACCCTCGGTGCTGGCGCTCTTGAGCGAAACGGCACCATTGTAGGCTACATCACCCAGGCTGGCGGTCGCACCTGAAACATCGTAGGGCGTGGCAGCAGTCTCGAAATCCTGAATGACTTTGGTCACTGCCGGTTCCGGGGTGGGAGCCGGTACTTCGGTTGGAACGACGGTTGGTTCGGCTGTTGAGGCTGGCGCCTCAGTAGCCCTTGCACAGGCAGCCAACAGCATCACTGCAATCAGCAGGAGAGCAGTGAGCCGCCAGGCATACGGAAAGCGATTTAGTTTCATTCTCTACTCCTTTAGGGTTTGAATAGCTGCGAGCGAGTCATTGCTGACCCTCGCTTTGATTAAAATAATCGTCCTCTGGCTAGTTCTTCACACTGACATCGTCAAAATACCAGTCACCTGCCCAGTACACCATGAATTCGATCTTTTCCACGCGGGTCAGGTCAACCTGGTCGAAAGCAGACAGGTTTACACACATCTGCACCCATTGATCTTTGACCGTTTTCGGATTCACGCCAACCTCGGGGTGATCCGTCCAGCGTTCTTCACCTCCTCCCGCCGAATCATTCAAGCGGACACCAACGGTGTTGTCCCCTGTGCCTTTATCGCCTGAAGTGGTATCCAACACCCAGAAGCACAGTTGTTTTGAATGGGATAAATCAAGTGAGTGGGAATTTACTTCAGCTCCTACCCGGTGCCAATAGCCGCCTGTGCTGGCTGACAGCAGCGCAGCCTTTCCGGTGTGAGCTTTAGCGTCGATTGCTGCAACTGCGTTCAGGTCAGCGTAGATCTTACTGTCGGTCTCAAAATCCAGCAGCATCTCACCCTGGGGGATGGCACCAACCGGTAAGGGTGTGCCAGCAATTGCCGCAGTTGCAGTGGGGATTGGCGTCGCTGTCGCGCGCGATTTGGCATCACCCTGCCACTTGAAGGTCGCTGCGCTGCGGGCAGGCAGGGTGTATTGAAAGGATTTACCTTCCCAACTGACGGTGAAACTGCGTTCCGAATCAGACTGTACGATTAATACAATGCTGCCTTCCGGGTTGACAAAAGCTACATTATCCGGCAATGAATGATTCAGTTCGCCAGAATCGATCCGGAAAGCGCCGCGGTCGACAAATTTGCTGACGTGCCCAAGGATGGTGTATTCTTCGTTGTAAGTCACTTCGCCGGTCTTCTGGTTGATGGTCACCACCCCGCGGCAGTTGCTGCAACCGCCGTTTTGTGGGCCGTCGTTTTCGTCCAATGCCAGGTTCCACAGCATTAACGAGTTACCCCAGTTGCGGAAGTTACCAATCACCAGCGTGCGCAGGTTCCAGTTAAGGTTGTCTGCCCAGTTATCCGCCCAACCACCGCCCGAACACTCGGTAAACCAGATGCCTTTATCGGGGTAAGCGTTATGCACCTTGGATTGCGCGCTGACGTCTCCGCCGTAGCAGTGGAAAGCCACACCGTCCACAAATACGGCTGCCTGCGGGTCGGTGAGCACTTCCAGCGGATAATCAACGATGTCCCAGTTGTGGTCGAAAATAACAATTTTGGTGTTCAGACCGGCTTTTTCGAAGGCCGGCCCCAAATAATCACGCACCAGTTTGGCCTGCCCGGCGGCTGATATGAACATGGTCGGGTAGTTGTTGGTGGAGTACATGGGTTCATTCTGCGGAGTGACGGCCTCGATGGCCAACCCTTCTGCCGCATAGGCTTGAATAAACTTGACGTGGTAATCTGCGAAAGCAGAATAGTATTCTTCCAAAAGCGGTCCGCCATGCACGTTGCTGCCGCGTTTCATCCAGCCCGGCGCGCTCCAGGGCGACCCCAGTAGCCCCAGTTGCGGGTTGAGTCCCACCGCCAGTTTGAGCGCCGGAATAACCGCGTTTTTGTCATATTCGATGTTAAAGCGCTTGAGGGTCGGGTCAGATTGACCTTTTTCCATATCGTCGTAGGTATAATCCTCGCGCGCAAAATCGGAAGCGCCCATTGGCACCCGTAAAAAGCTCAAACCGATGCCATTGTCTTCACGGGTAAACAGGTCTCGCATCAACTGCTGACGGTTGGCCTCATTCATTGCGTTCATGATCAAAAAGGCCGACGAATCGGTCATTGCCGCGCCAAACCCTTCCATCCGCTGATACACCACCTGATCATCGATTGGAATAACCGCGCCGCCCGTCCCTGCGCTGGTGCCAAACTGCAAATCGGGCTCACGCTGCAGCTTTTTAGACTGGTCAGGCAGCGTCAACCACACCTGCACCACGTCGCGGGGGATGGGCTGGGAAGTGGGAAAAGCTGCTGGAGTAGGGGTCGGTTCGCTGGTCATAGGAGTTGGGGGGTTACAGGCAGCCAATGCGGTGATAATCAGGGTGAGGGCTGCCAGCCGGATTCGAATAGTTTGCATTTCTTTCAAGAAAGTTGGGGTTGGAGCGAGTAAAACCGCCCGTTGATGCAGACGCAATCACCAGGCAGGTTGGCGCCCAATTCTTGCCCGTCAAAAACGGCGTGCGGCACAACTGTGTGACCCAGGAAAGCATTCCAGCCTTTAATCAGGTAGCTGGTTACTTTGCCGCCTTCCAATCGGAAGATGGCGCCACCGGAAGGCGCGGCGCTCAACCTCAGGTGGTGGTTCCGTCGGTTGATGGAGAACTGCACCTCAACCTGTGGGCTGCCGTCTGCCGGGATGAGTACCGTTAAAAATTGGATATCCTTTTGCGGGTGAACGCGCAGCCAAAGATCTGCTGGCGTATTAACAGTAAAGCCGCCCGGATCAGCCAACAGTGGAGCAATATCCACAGCCGGCATAACCCGCACGCTGGACTTTATATTGGCCAGGATGCGACAGGGCGCTCCATTTTCATCCACTTCGGGAAGCTCGCCAACCCAATTCAGGTTGCCTCCACGGCGTACATAGTCAGCCAGCTTTTGCTGCACATTTGCAGACATGAACATGCTGCCCGCCACGAATAATTGCGGCACAGCAGCCAGTTCAGCCTGGGTAGCACGTTCCAGATGAAAAACCGCATAGTCCAGGTTCTGCGCACGCATCTTTTCCTGGAAATCCGCCAGGTGCTGGCCGTGTTTCGGAACGCCCGGCTGGTCAGGCGGCGCCCAGGCAGCCGCACGAACATAGGGCAGGTAAAAACCCCACCCGGCCACCTGCAATGGTTGGCAATGGATGAATTCACTGCCGTGGACTGCCAGGAAATCCGTCAACCAGCGCACGGTTTCGGCTTTAGGGGTCAACTCGCCATGTTCGTTGACCGGCGCTGCATCCGGGTAAGGTGTCTTGCCCAGAATATCCATATTAGCATCCACGTGCGCAGTTGCGACCCCGGTATAGATGTTGAAACCGGTCGCGCCGCCGTTGAGGACAAGGAGCGTCTGGTAGAAGCTGGTCGAGGCTTCCACATAAGCCGGATCGTACAGCTCGGCAAAACCCCAGTTTTCCTCCCAGTTGATACCCGGAGCGCGTTTGGCGGTGAGCAGGTAACGACCGAAAGCCGAAGGGCGCGCTGAGACATCGCCAACCCAGTTGGTGAAACCGTAATGCTTACCTTGCCACACTTCCGGTTCGACACGCGTCAACCAGGCGTCCAACCCATAGGGCGTATCCAGAGGCGGATTTTGGTTGACCACCACCGGCAGGTGCGTACCGAGCGGCTGCGACCATTCGGTAAAGATTAGCGCCATGTATTTGGCCTGGAACTCGCCCCAATCGATGAATTTACGCAGTTGGGTCAGCTTCGCGGGTGCGTCCCACTCACGCGGCGCGCTGACCTCCTCCCAGGTAGTAATTTTAGGCTCATGCAGCCGGTTGTAGTTCTTCAGCGTGGTATATTTGGTTTGAACAAAAGCCTGATACTGTTGCAAACCGGATTTACTATAATCGTAAGCCCAGGGTGCATGTTGCCCGTTGGAATAGATACCTTCGTTGGCAGCCTGCGCGGCTACAATCGGCCCCTGGGGCGACGCAAATGGCGCTATTACTTGCTGGCCGACCCACGCCAGCCATTCGCGGGTCAGGCGTAAAAATTCCGGGTCAAATGGAGCCGGAAGCGACCAATCCACCACCCGTTTACCGCTGGCGTCCAGCGTCGCACCACCCCACATGCATGGGTTACCCTGCGCATCGCGCAATGGTTCGATCTTTGAGTTTAGCACCGGGCAGGTCCAATCCGGCAAGCCGCCATAATTGGTCTCCGCGTGGATGAAAGGACCGGGTTTGACCACCACCGCCAGATCAAGTTCTTTACACAGTTGTAAAAATCCGATCACATTCCGGTTCGGCTGTGTCGCCCCGGTGAAATCAGGCTGGCTGGCTGCATCCGGCTGGTGGTGACGCCAGGGGATATAGCAGGTGACTACTTGCAGACCGAGTGCTTTGAGTTGCGTCAAACGGTCGCGCCAATTATCCGGGCGATCACGATAATACGGGTAATCGGCGCTCACCAACATAACCGGTTGATCGGAAATCGTTACGGCACCCTGATGGATGGTTAGCGGTGCGTTGAAGAGATTCATAATAATGCGGCATCCTTTGCGGGATAAGGCGTACGGCGCATGAATTTGAGGTTGCCGTTCAATATTTCTTGCAGCACCAGGCAGCCCGCGCCAGTGCAAATGGCATCCTCACCCAACTGGCACAACCCGATACTCAAGTGTTCAACCGAGGGCGGCAGCGAATACTGCCGTGTATACCGAGTCACATCCTCCAGCACCGACTCGCCTAACAGCAACCCTGCCCAGCCGCCAATGATGATCTTCTCGGGGTTGAATGAGTTCACCAGGTTGGCCAGACCGACTCCCAGATAGTGGGCGGTCTGCTGCAGCGTTTGAACGGCGGCCGGTTCGCGCTGCTGGTAGGCTGCCAGGATATCTTTGAGCGTATCCAACTGGTTTTGACCTGCAGGCAATGCTTCACCGCCGGTCTCGATCAAAGTAGTAATAATGCCGGTTGCGCTGGCGTAGGCCTCCAGACAACCATGGCTGCCGCAGCGGCATGGACGTCCGTCCAATGCAATTTTTGTGTGTCCCCACTCGCCTGCGCTGTTAGACGACCCGCGGTAGAGCGCGCCTCCGGTGATCACCCCTGCGCCGATGCCGGTACCAATGAGGATGACCGCTATGTCTTTCACGCCGCGTCCAGCTCCAAACCACGTTTCCGCCAGCGTCATGGCCTTGGCGCCGTTGTCGATATACACCGGTAAACCGATTCTGGTTTCAAGCGAGGACAAGAATTCGGTGCTACGCCAGTTCCACATCGGCGCCGAGACGCGTACCTGGCCGTTATGCTCTACTACACCTGGCACCCCGACTCCCACCCCCAGTATGTCTTCCCGGTTTACCCCCGCCGACTCAATCATGCCGTCCAGGCCGCTGGAGATCAAATCCAGATAGCGGTCGGGTGCTTTCGCCTGCGGGTCAATGATGGTGCGTACGCTGGCCAGTTTGCGCCAGACGAGATCGAACAGCTCCAATTGGACGTGGGTTTCCCCCAGGTCAACGCCTACCAGGCAGCCGTATTGCGGGTTGACTGCCAGCAGCTCGCGCGGTCGCCCCCCGACCGACTCGACCTGGCCACCTTCGACGATAATACCTTCCTGCAGCAGTTCACTGGTGACATGTGTGAGCGTGCCCGGGCTGAGCGTGGTTCGCTGGCTGAGTTCGAGACGGCTCATTGGTCCTTCTAAAAACAGGAGCCGCATGACGGCCAATCGGTTCTGATGGCGTAAATCGACAGTTCTTTGGGGAGATCGCATATGTAAACTCTGCGAGACTTATTTTAAGACGTAAAATAATAGGCAGAGTTATTTTACGTCTTAAAATAAGGTTTGTCAAGCCTGTTTTTTTCAGTGTTTTTTCAGCCTGTTTTTTGTTCATCTCGAATACTTGCTACCGGTATAAGCAGATTTTTCAATCCCGATAAGTTGAGCACCCCGAATAAATATCAGGACCGTCTCAAAAGAATAAATTTGTCACTTACTCCACCATGTGTGCGGGATGGGGTGGAACCCATCCTATACCGGTAGGGGCGGGTTTCCACGCCCGCCCGATTTTGAACAAGTCCCAAATAAGACAAACCTGTGACCGTCCCAGTCCTGGGGTGGGATGGGTGGGGTTGATAACCTTATGGAAAACAGAAACCAATCAGATCAAGACGCAACAGGCTTTATTCTCCAACCAGCCGTTTAAAGACCGACACCACCATTGGGTCAAAATGCCTGCCGGACTGGTCATGAATGTACTTCAGCGCCTGCTGGCGCGGCCAGGCATCACGATAGGGCCGGTCAGAGGTAAGCGCGTCCCAGACGTCAGCCACAGCAAATATCCGGGCGGGTAGCGGAATCTGCTCCCCTGCCAGCCCCCGCGGATACCCGCTGCCATCCCACTTTTCATGGTGGCAATAAGGAATATTCAACGCAGGGCGGAGATATTCAATCGTCGATAGCAGATTATATGCAAGCTCGGGATGCTGCCGCATGACATCCCACTCCTCATCCGTCAGCGGGCCTGGTTTGAGCAAAATTTGATCCGGTATTCCCATTTTTCCGATGTCATGTAACAAAGCTCCGCGACGGTAATTTGGAATTTCAGAACGATCCACGCCAAGTTCTGCTGCCATTTCAAGGGTAAGCTGAGTTACCCGTTGGGAGTGCCCTTCAGTTTCCCTGTCGCGTAAGTCGAGCGCCTGTGACCAGCCTTCAATCGTCGCTTCGTAAGCCATCATGAGCTGCTGGTTGGCTCGCTGCTGCTGCTCGAACAAACGAGCATTCTCTATCGCAATCGCTCCCTGGTCGGCAAAAGCCTGGAGGTAGGCAAACCATTCATCATTCGGCTCTAGCCGGGTACGACTGCACAACTCCATTACCCCCTGAAGCTCTCCTTTGGCAACCAGCGGCAAGGCCACATAGCTGGTAAAGTTTTTTCCCATCTTAATCAGCCGATCGGGAAGGATGCCTTTCCTGGCGTTCAGGTCCTGGATAAACTCCACTTCGCGTTTGGCAGCAACCTGTCCGATAAAACTGCCATCGACAGGTTGGTTTACCACTTGGATTTTTTCCACAGGCATACCGCGGGACGCCAGGGTTTTCAGCGTATGATTTTCTAGAGAGTAATAGAGAATATTCATTGCATCCACCTCCAGTTCGCTCGCGATACTCTGGAGATAAACATTCATGATGCCTTCTAAATCCAGACTGCCAAGGATGGCCTGATCAATTGACCATAAAGATTGGATATGGCGGAATTGATGCTGGGTCTCCTGGAATAAGCGTGCGTTCTCCATCGCGACACCCGCCTGGTTGGCGATCATCTCTAACAATCGTTCATCCTGAGCGGTAAATGCTTCCTCCCTTTCCCGGAGGATAGTAATCACCCCCAACAGGCTTTCTCCGTGCTGGATAGCAGCCCATATTCCCGAATGGACGCGCTTATCAACAACCTGAACGCGAGGATCAGCATGTATGTCAGGCGAATTGTATATTTTGCGATGCGTCCCTACCCACCCAACGACACTTTTTGTAGCATCCGAACTCAACTGTAGCTCGGACAGTCTTTGTTCTATTTCCCCTGGAATACCAACCCCCATGTCGTAATGGAAACTCTGTTTGTGGGCATTGTACCGGAAGAACAGCACCTGGTCAGATAACAGCATCTTGCAGGCTACTTCGAACAGCTTTTCCAATTGAGCGTGGGGCTCGAACATGCTGTTGATCGCTAAGCCAGCCTCATACAATGAAACAAGGTGATTCGCATGCTGGTTGACCTCATCAAACAGGCGAGCATTATGGATCGCGCTGGCAGCGATAGAGCCAAACATACTCAACAGGTTGATCTCTTTCTCTGTAAATACCCGATCGACCGCCCCGGTCTTCGCCAGAGTCAATACTCCGATCAACTCGCCTGTGTAATGCAATGGTACTGCAACGACACTGCTGAGACCATAAGCAACAAACTCGGGTAAAGCATATTCATACGTCTGGTAGTTATCGACTGTAAGGGGGTGAAGACTCGTTGCCACCTGGCCAGACACGCCATTGCTGATCGGAATGATCAAACCGATCAGCGATTCAGCACCTCTGGATGCAATCACCTGTAACTGTCCATTGAGAGGGTGATAAAGCGAGATGAAGGCGTAATCGACCCCCATTAAAGTGGTTACCCGCTCCAGGAGCATGTTGACCATTCGGGTCATATCGCGCTGATCGGTTGATGCAAGGGTCGTCTCGTACAGGGTAGCGAATTCTTGTGCCTGCCGGCGTACCTGCATTTCCACCCGGCGCAGCTCGGTAATATCTCGAAAAATCCCCCCAAGTCTGACATTACCATTATCAGCAAGGGTAAATTGTTTCGACAAAACCTGACGGAATTGTCCGTCCGGACGTTGCAAAGTTATTTCCGCCCACTGATTTTTTCCGGGAAAATCTTCTCCGTTCAACAACTTGTGCCCGATCCGTTTTATTCGTTCTGCAAGTTCGGGGGAACGGCGGGTGTCCGGTATCAGTTGGACTTGCACATCGAACAGTTCTCGCCCTACGATTGTGTCACGGGGTAAACCGGATAAAACCTCCATAGCGTGATTCCACTCACAGATGACCCCTTGATTATCGGAAATGATGATCCCATCTCCAGAATTTTCCACGATACTCTGAAAATCCTGCTCCCGCTGAAGAAGGGCCTCCTCAGTTGCCTTATCCGCAGTAATGTCACGGGCGATCAACATCATCGCCGGTTTCTCGTGGTCGGAAAATAGAACTTGCTTGGTTTCAATATAGGCAATACTTCCATCCAGCCGCACAATCCGCAATTCACTTGAAGGTACAGACTCCCCTGCAAGCACCTGGCGATATTTTTCCAGGCTGATGTTAAGGTCATCAGGGTGGATCAAATCGACCAGTGAAATTCCAATTGCCTGTTCCGGGGTATCTGCCCGCAAGAGAATCAGGCCAGCCGGGTTTACGTAGGCCAGTCGCTCATTAATGAAAACACCGATCCCCTCAGGGGATTGCTCCACCAACTGTCGGTAGCGCTCCTCGCTCTCGCGCAAGGCATGCTCTGAGCAAACCTGCTCGGTAATATCGTGGATTGTGCCCACGAATCCGACGCGGCTTCCCTTTTCATCGTGAAGCTCGGTGATGCGAATTTCGACTTCGATCGCCTGCCCATCTTTGCGCAGCAGGCGTCGCCTGGACTGGTAATACCCATGTTGATCGAGCCCGGCATAAAACAGCCGCCCAAAGGCGAGATAGTCTTCTCGATTCTCAAAAAGGCGTTCGGTGGAAGCGCCTATCAACTCGTGCAGTTCGTAGCCAAGCACCCTTTGCACGGATTGGTTGCAGCGCAAAATGATGCGGGTAGTCGGGTCCTGTACCAGAATAACATCACCGAGGCTGTCGAAAGTCCTCTCCAACAGTTGGTGTGTGTCATGCAGATCCTTCTCTGTGCGCAGCTTGTTGCTGATGTCCCGGACAACGCTCAAATAGACCGGCTGCCTTCTTAGAATTGCTCTCGTCGCATTGATCTCAACCGGGAACTCAGAACCATCCTTACGACGGTGGGTGGCCTGAACGAAAACGCCTTGCGAGCATACCTTCCATGTTCGCGAAGCGGCATCGGGAGTGGGGTATGCGGGGCACAGGGCGTTAATGGTCAACCCAAGCAACTCGCTCCTGGTGTAGCCATAGGCGGCGACCGCTGCCGGGTTGGCTTCCAGGATCTGCCCATCGGAGAGCCGTACAAAAAGGAGAATATCTCGATTGGTTTCAAAAAGCAGGCGGTAGTTAGGATCGATCTGCCCATTAAGGTCATGGAAATGCTGGCGCTCGATGGCTTTCCGAACAACGTCGCCTGGGCCTTCAAGGTGATCTTTGTGCAGATAATCAGCGGCTCCCAGTTCCATGCACCGGCGCCCGGCGTCATCGTCCGTGGGCACGTTTACAACAATCAACGGAATTTCAAAACCATGCTCTTGGAGAAGGGCAAGCGCCCGATGTGGATCCATTCGAGAAAACGAGTAATGGGCCAGTATTACATCGGGCCGATTATCAAGGGCAGGAATGAAATCCGCTTCATTGTCGATTGTCTGGGTTGACACATCAAAGCCAGAGCGCAACAATTCAGTTATAAGGAGGTCAACCTCTGTTGCAGATTCCCCCAGGATCAATACATTGAGCGATGTTCGTGTTTTGGAGGATATCATTCGTAGAAACCTCTTTGCGATCAAACGCGCGCTTGATTTATTGAATTGAATCGAGCGCGAAAGTCATATTGCGCCGTATAACACGCAAATGCCGTGTGGATTGAATACCCACGCAGCAGGATTATCGACCAATCGATATGGAAAATACTGAAGGATGAAACCGGGAGAAGCATTAATGATGTGAGCGGCAATGAAAATTGGTTACAGAATTGTATCAATCTGTGCAATATTCATGCCTGACAATTTTGTTAGTTGTTAAATAAGGAAACGGGTCGGTGTGACGAGGAGTTATAAATATTTGCATATATGCCTGATAAAGAATGCGTAAACCAAAACGCCTATGTCGAGGCGTCTCGGAAACAGTAGCGGAAAGTGAATACGAATCACGGACTTCAGGGCGCTGCACAAGTGGTCGGAGCAACATGAATGATGTCCCAAAAGACCACCCGGGGCATACTCGTCAGCCGAACTGACAAATGCGTGCTCACTCACACAGAAGCTGATCGATAAACATACGGTGCATTTTGCCTGGGTAAGCCAGGCACTATTAGAATATTTTTGCGCCAATTCTTATGATAATGCTTGGGGTAAACCGAAGGGCGTGATCGCGGCAATTGGAACGGGAAAATGCCCGGCGAAGGCAAGGTTATTAAATCCAAAAAAAGTGCAGAATGGATTGTTTTGTTTCGCTCATGGGGTGGTGATCCGCCTTGAGTGGATGCCGGCCCCCGGGTTTATATCATGTGCACCCAGATGTAATCTTCCAGGCTCTGGATGGTGGAATCCTTTTCGGACATGATTTGCCGGATCACATCACCGATGGAAATCACGCCAACCAGCTTGCCATCTTCCAATACAGGCAGGTGGCGGAACCGTTTGGCAGTCATCATTGCCATGCAGGATTCCACCGACTGGTCGGGGGTCACATAATAAACCCCGCGCACCATCAAGTCACCCACCGGCGTACCAAGATTGACCTCCGGCAGGAGTGCTTTGCGGGCAAAGTCACGCTCGGAGAAAATACCGACAATTTTACCGGCCTCCACGACCAAAACTGCGCCAATCTGCTGTTCGGCTAACAATTTCAGGGCATCAGACACGGTCGAAGTCGGGGTGACATACCAGACCTGTGTGAATTTTGCTTTGAGCAAGTCTTTTACCGTAGCCATCGGAAATCCTTTCTCATTCCCTCGTCTGATCCGTGTTTATCCGCTGTAGTCCCGTCCGAGAATGTAATTCTCGAGCCCCAGGATAGTGGTCTCTTTATCGGACATGATCTGTTTGACCACATCGCCAATGCTGATAAGCCCCACCAATCGCTCGTTATCCATGACAGGAAGGTGGCGGATTTTCTTGGAGGTCATTAATGCCATCACCTCTTCGACAGTCTGGTTCGGGCTGACATAGTATACCGAATGGGTCATCAAGGTATGGATTGGCTCATCCAGGAGCATGGAACCTTTTTTAGAAGAATGCCGGGCGTAATCCCGTTCTGAAAAAATCCCGACGATCTTCTGGTTTTCCATTACGAGAACAGCCCCAATGTTCTTTTCCCCCATCAGTTGCAAGGTCTCCCTCACGGTACTGTCTGCCTGGACAGACCAGACATCCTTCCCCTTATGGAGTAACAAGTTGTTCACCGTCGCCATCAGCTTGTTCCTTTCGAATTATTTTTCGGAAAATAACAAATAGAAAATCAGTCGGTTGCTCCACATAAGCCAGACGCGGATTTCTACAAATAAAGTTGCAATACTTTGGAAAGTACCGGTGACTACTTTCATTATCGCAAAAAGCGCCGGATTGTCAAGTTTGAGGACATTCTTTACCGGGTTATTTTTAAATCACCCGAAAATAGGCTGAATCTCAGACCCCTTTAATGTATAATGTCAACAAAGGTGGGTATGAATATCATTTAGATAAATAATTTTGCGCAATGGTAAAGGAGATACACTATGAAAAGAATTATCTCTGGAAGTCTCCTTATCCTGATTTTGGCTTTACTCCTCGGGCTGCTGGTAGACAATAGCTACGCGTCGCCGTTAGGTAAGTTGGTCAATGAAGAAGTAATCCGCGGCGCCCAACTTTACGATGACTGGACAAAAATCGTTGAGCCTGCTCCGACCCTGTCAGGAGACCAGCCGATCTGGAGCCAACAGACGACCAGCACGCTTGGCGGTGTCGATACCTGGCGCTGCGTCAGTTGTCACGGGTGGGATTACAAAGGCAATGAAGGCGCTTTCCGCTCCGGACCAAATTACACCGGCTTCCCCGGCATTTACGCTGCACGCGAAATGGACCCCGGTGAAGTGGAAGGCATCCTTGCCGGGGTTAACAATGAAGACCATGATTTCAGCACCTACCTGCCTGATAGTGACCTGCAAGCGCTGGCGACTTTCATCCAAAATGGCTTGATTGATGACAACGAGTTCATCGACCCGGTCAGCCTGAAAGTGCTTGGCGGTGACCTGGCCAATGGCCAGGCGCTGTATTCAGGCACTTGCGCGCAATGTCATGGTGATGACGGCCGGCAAATCCAGTTCCGCTACGAAGGACAGGATATCAACCTGGGCAAGCTGGCCGGGCAGGATCCCTGGCGCTTCTTGCACCGCACGCGTTTTGGCACTGCCCGGGCGCCCGAAATGGTCGTCGGTGCCAGCCTGGGCTGGACTGCACAGGAAGGGCGCGATGTTCTTTTATACGCTCAAACGCTGCCAACCGGTTTGGAGTCGGAAAATACGCCTTCGATTGGTGAACAACCCTCCGGCAGCGGCGAACAGCCGGGTGGACCGGCATCCAACATTTTTACCGGCATTTTGACAGCCCTGGGCGCGATAGCGACCGGACTTGGTTTTGCCATCATACTGGGTGCACTGCTCATTGGAATCATCTTACTGGTTGTCTGGTTCCTGCGCGGTCGTAAATAACATTGAAGCTCAGCGTAAAGGAGACGAGTATGAAGCATAAGAAACCCTGGTGGAAGCAGCCCGGTATTCAAATTGGCGCAGTTTTGGTGGCGTTTATTGTTATCGGTGGAATCATTGGGGGAATTTTCTTGACACAAACACCGCCCGAACAACCGATTGCCTTCCCCCATAACCGGCATGTTGGTATTGGAGCTTCCTGCCTGTACTGCCACGCAGGCGCAACGCTTGGACCAAGCGCAGGGCTGCCAGGTATCGAAAAGTGCTGGGGCTGCCACCAACAAGTTCAGAAGCAATCGCCTGAACTGACAAAACTGGCCGGGTATGTCGAACGCAATGAACCGATTCCCTGGGTGCCGGTGGCTATCCAACCGGAGTTTGTCCGTTTCAAACACAGTCCGCACGTGAATGCTGGCCTGCAATGTTCAGCCTGCCACGGTGATCTGGCTAAGATGACGGTAGCCGAAGCACAAAAAGGGCAAAATATGGGTTGGTGTTTACAATGCCACAAAAGTTCTGCGCCTGAGCAGTGGACGAAACTCTCCGACTGCGCGACCTGCCATTATTGATCCATAGAGAGGAAGCAGTATGAGCGATAAGATCACTCGCCGAAATTTCCTGAAAATAGCCGGAGCTGGGGCCGCGATTTCAGCGGTTTTGACCGGCTGCGGACCGATGTCGCGTTATATCGTCCGCCGCCCGTACACGGAAATGCCCGAGTATAACCAGACAGGATTGAATACCTACTACGCCTCCACTTGCCGCGAATGTGCCGCAGGCTGCGGTATTATTGTGCGCACCAAAGAGGGCCGCGCCATCACCATCGAGGGCAACCCGCAGCACCCGCTCAATCGCGGGCGGCTGTGCGCCCGCGGCATCACCGCCCAGCAGGGTCTGTACAACCCCGACCGGGTATTTGGACCCATTTTTCAGGCGCGCGGAGATACAAGCCGCCAGGCAAGAACTACCTGGGATGAGGTAATCCCGGTGGTGAGCGATGCGCTCAAAAGCCCGGCCAGCCAGATCGCTTTCTTACTTGGAACTGCGCCAGACCACCTGTTCGATCTGGTGGCAGAATGGGCCCGTTCCAACGGCGCTCCGGCGCCGCTGCGTTATTCAGCTCTGGCTTCCTTCGAGGGCCGGTCCACGCTTCAGGAAGCCGCCAACCGTACATTTGGCAAACCTGCCCTGCCGTTCTTTGACCTGGCCAATGCCGAAGTTGTTTTTTCCTTTGGCGCCAATTTCCTCGAAACCTGGCTTTCCCCGGTCTCTTATTCGTCTGCCTATGGGGATATGCGTCAGGCGCGCCCGACCCGGCGCGGTTACCTGGTAGCCTTCGAAGCGCGCCAATCGTTGACCGCCGGTAATGCTGACGAATGGATTCCCATCAAACCCGGCAGCGAGGGGTTGGTGGCGCTTGCTCTGGCTCGTCTGATCGCAGAAGCCCGTGGGGATGACGTTCCCGCGGCTGCTCGTTCAATCGATCCGGCAACAGTTGCAGAAACGGCCGGCATCGAACCCGCCAAATTGACCGAACTGGCGCGCTTATTCGCCGCCAGCGAGCATTCGCTCGCCATTCCCGGCGGCGGCGCAATCTGCCAGCATGAGGGACTGGCAACCGCTCAGGCCATCCTGCAATTAAACGTCCAGGTGAACAACCTGGGGGTTCCCGGCGGCGTTTACCTGACCAATACTGAACAACCGACCACTTCCTTGGCAGAAGTTTACAACCTGGTCCAGAAAATGAACAACAGCCAGGTGAAGGTTCTTTTCATCCACAGCGCCAACCCCGTTTTTGAACTCCCCAAAGTACTCGGTTTTGAAGAAGCCCTGGCAAAGGTTCCGCTGGTAATCTCTTTCGCGACCTTTCCGGATGAAACTGCCATGCTGAGCGATTACGTTCTGCCTGATCATTCCCCACTCGAATCCTTCGGCTACCAGCGCATGCTGGCGGCTGCCGACCGACCGGTGTATTCCTCAATCCAGCCCGTGGTCGCCCCGCTTTACGATACCCGTTCAACTGCCGATGTGCTGCTGGCAGCAGCCGCCGCGGCTGGATCACCTCTGCCCTATACGGATGAAGTCGATTTTATTCAGCAAATGATCGTCCCGCTCATCAGCGCAGGCGGCTTCTATACTGCGCCTGAAATTCAAACCTTCTGGAGCCGTTGGCTGCAGTATGGCGGCTGGTGGGTTACCGAGCAGGGATTAGATACAGATATTTCTGCGGCCCCCAGCCGCTCTGCTGCTTTCAGTGGCCCGATTGCTTTGGAAGAGGACAAGCAGTTCCACCTGGTTGTTTTCCCAACCCAACTGGGCGATGGCGCCGGCGCCAATCGGCCGTGGCTGCAGGAGATGCCCGATCCCATGACCACCCTTACCTGGAATACCTGGGTTGAGATCAATCCGGAAACAGCCGACCGGCTTGGCATTCATGATGACGATGTGGTGCGCGTCACAACGCCTTACGGCGCGCTGGAAGCCTCAGTTTACCGCTACCCGGCCATCCGCCCGGATACCATTGCGATCCCCTTTGGGCAGGGTCACACCGCCCTGGGGCGCTGGGCAGAGGGCCGTGGGGCAAACCCGGCAGCCTTGTTGCCGGCCGCAGTCAATGAATCCGGCGATCTGGCGTATAACGACGTTGTTGCCAGTATTGCGCTGACAGGCAAACGCCGGCCGCTGGCCCGGGTGGAAAGCCGTGAAGGGGTCTATGGTGAACATTAATGTTACCCACAACAAAAAAGGAGACTGAGCCATGGCTGAAGTGAGCAAAGGAATTGCCGAGAAATGGGGGCTGGTGGTGGATCAGGACCGTTGCACCGGTTGCAATGCCTGTGTGGTGGCCTGTTCGATGGAAAATAACGTCCCTTTTACCGGCGAAGACAATGTGGCTTTTGGCCGGGGAACCTACTGGATTTACAACAAGCGCATGTGGGAGGGGACTTACCCCGAAGTGGCGCCTGCCTTCCAGCCGGTGATGTGCCAGCAGTGCGGCAGCGCTCCTTGTGAGCCAGTCTGTCCCACGTTTGCCGCGGTGCACAGCGAGGAAGAACAGATCAATTTGCAAATTTACAACCGCTGCATTGGTACGCGGTATTGCGCCAACAACTGCCCCTACCATGCCCGCCAGTTCAACTTCGAGGATCCCAACATCCCCGAACCGATGAATTCATACCTGAACCCGGATGTAACCGTCCGGCGGCGCGGCGTGATGGAAAAATGCACATTCTGCGTGCAGCGCATCGTGGCTGGCCGGCAAACTGCCTCTGCCGAAGATCGCCCGCTGCGCGACGGCGAAGTGACGCCGGCCTGTGTGGCAGCCTGCCCATCCGACGCCCTGGTGTTCGGGGATCTGTCCGACCCCAACAGCCGGGTCAGCCAAATGGCGCAGAACGAACGCCAGTACAAGCTCATGGATGAACTCGGTACCAGGCCAAAGGTTACCTATCTCAAGGGAGGTGGACGCAATGGCGGCTGAGACGAAACTTTTTGGCAAACTGAAAACCAGCGAGCAGGAGCATGAAGATCCCAAAGAACAGCTCATGTTCGATCCTCGCCCGCGCGAGGAGTTGAACCGCATGGTGATGGAAATGATGACCACCACCACCCGGAAATTCTGGTTGTGGGCCATCGGTCTGGGTGCGGGGGTGGTCGTGCTGCTCTTTGGCGCCTGGGGTTACATGATCAGCACCGGCATGTGGGTTACCGGACTGCGCCGGCCCATCTACTGGGGCGTGTTCATCGTTACCTTTGTGTTTTGGATCGGCATCAGCCACGCCGGGACCTTTGTTTCGGCGATATTGCGGGTTTTCAAGTCGGAATTTCGCCGGCCGTTTACCCGGGCGGCTGAACTCATGACCACCTTCGGCCTGGCCGCCGGCGCGCTCTACCCGCTTATCCATCTGGGGCGCGTCTGGGTGTTTTATTTTATGGTGCCCTATCCTAACGCGCGCTGGCTTTGGCCTAACTTCCGTTCCCCGCTGGTATGGGACCTGCTGGCAATCACCACTTACCTGCTCAGCAGCACCATTTACCTGTACCTGCCGCTGGTGCCTGACCTGGCCATGGCGCGCGACCGCACAACCGGAATTCGCCACACCGCCTACAAAATCCTGGCGCTTGGCTGGCGCGGCACCGAAGCCGAATGGTTCCGCTTGAAAAAAGCCATTCAAATTTTCGCCTTTGCCATCATTCCGGTGATGTTCTCGGTGCACACCATTGTGTCGTGGGATTTTGCCGTAAGCCAGGTAGCCGGGTGGCATTCCACCATATTCGGCCCCTACTTCATCATTGGCGCTATTCTTTCCGGTGTCTCGGCAGTGGTGACCATCCTCTATGTGCTGCGATCTTCGCTCAAGCACATGGATTACTTCCTGCGACCCGAGCATTTTGACGCTCTGGGCAAACTGATCCTGGTCTTTTCCATGTCATGGGCATACTTCTTCTTCAACGACTACCTGCTCGGCTGGTATGGCGGTGAGGCTGCAGTGCGCCAGATTCTGACGGTGCATGCCACCGGCCCGGCCGCCTGGGTATGGTACACCATGTTGATCTGTAATATTGTCATCCCCTGGCTGACGCTGTGGAACCGGAAAATCCGCCGCACCCCCTGGTTGATGTTCATCATCACCCTGCTGATCAACGTTGGGATGTACATGGAACGCTATACCATCATCCCCCTGACCCTCGGCCATCAGCGAACCCCCTTCGACTGGGGCGTTTACACACCCCAACCGATCGAAATCAGCATCGTCCTGGGTACTTTCTGCCTGTTCACCTTCCTCTACCTGATCATGTCGCGCTTGATTCCGCTGGTGCCGGTGTGGGAGGTGCAGGAAGGGCAGGTCGCCCATTCCCTGCGCAAAGTTGGCAAGGCAGAAGTGCCTTCCGTCACCGAGTTGGATTAAGAAAGGAGCGCAGCATGTACACCAAAGTTGTCCACATGGCGCTTTTCAAGGAAGAACAGTTGGATCACGCCGCAGAATCCATTACCCGCCTGCGCTCACTGGGTATTTCAGACAAGGACATTTCGGTGATATCCGGAATACCCTTCTCCGAGAAAATCCTCGACCGGCCGATGAATTGGACCAATGTCGGGCGCATCGGATTGGCGGGCGCGATTCTTGGGTTTATCACTGCGCTGCTGCTTAATTTCGGCACGCCGTTTCTCTACCCGCTGCGGGTGGCGGATATGCCCATTTTCTTCCCCATCCCCACCTCGATCGTGGTCGCCTTCGAACTGATCATGCTGGGGCTGCTCATCAGCACCTTCATCGGGGTCTTCGTCGAGACCATTTCGCCTTCCTACGGCCCGCAGGGTTATCACCCAAAGGTCAGTGACGGGCATATCGCGATCCTCTTTAGCGGCCCAATGGATTTGGACCAGCAGTTCCATTCCACCTTTGCAGAATTAGGCGCGACGCTGGAGCATGACGTCGAGGAGGAGAAGTTATGGCTATAGTAAAACGCCTGATCATTGTTCTGGCCATCCTGGCCAGCCCGCTGGTGGTGGGGCTGCTCTTCACGTACGATGTGATCAAAATCGACTGGATCAGCTTCATGGAAATTCAACCGGACTACCGGCCAATGGAGGATCCACTGCCCTTACCGGCGCGTTCCATCCCCATTCAAGGCGCAGCCTACATTCGCGAACTGGGTGTTCCGGTCAACCCGGTTTCGGCCGATGAATCCTCACTGGAGCGCGGCAAAGCTTCTTATGATACCGCTTGTGCGTTATGCCACGGACCAACAGGCGGCGGTGACGGCGCTTTCGCTGGCTTTTTAGCCAAATTCCCGCCGGCCAACCTGGTCAAACCGGATGCAAATGCCCGTTCGATTTCAGACGGGGCGATTTTCATGACCATCACCGACGGCATCGAGGGACGCATGCCGCCGCTGCGCGACAACCTGCCGACCGCCGAAATGCGCTGGGATGTGGTCAATTACGTGCGGTTCTTGCAATCCAGCGCGCAGTAAGTAAGTAGGGGCGGCTCGCGAGCCGCCCCTACTGTTTAGACAGCTCCGTTGAGAAGATGAAACGCTTTCCAGGGATGGCGGGCGTTTGTTGTTGCCCGGACAGATTGTTAAGGTGCGGAGAGGAAAAAGGGTATTCGTTTCAAGAAACGAATAATAACGGATAGGCGATTTTAAGGTTATTTTACCTATATGCGGCGTGGTTCAGGTAAAGGGCCGGCACCGCTGGGGGTCTTGCTTATTCGTATTCGTTTTGAAAAAAAATTAGAAACGAATAGTCGGTGGAAAATATAGTTATTATGTTCTATTATAACATGGATGTCAAGAGGGGAAAGGAAATAAAAACTAATTGTGTTACTGTATGGAAGTGGTGGCAAGCGCAGTCAGAGGGGTATGCACAGCCCGCCAGGGGTCACCGCCAGGATGCTTTCAACCGGGTAGAGGCGAGGCGCAACGAGCCAGGCCGGGTCACCATCGTACCCTGGGCGTTGTTTGGTGCGCATCGCACAAGGTCCCGTGGACAGCGTCCTGCGGAATGCGCACCCTATCACAATTATGTGCATGTGGACAAAGGTCCATGGGCAAAGGCCAGCAAAAGAGCACCATGCTGCTGCTACCGTAGAGGTAAATAAGAGCGCGGGATTAAATGATGTCGGGTTTCGCTGGCCTAATTTGTGATTTACGGATTTTTATTATCCGCTCAACCCGACCTACGAATCTCGCCTCAAGCTACTGTGCCGTAAATTAATCCCCATGCCCGGCGCGTGAACAAAATCCGGGTTCCGTGAGTGGGCCGCGATAGTTTCCCTGCCTGCCCGCTTTTGGGACAGCCCAGGCTAGGTGAGCGGCCCATATTATTTTTCTTCCTGCGAGCATCACACCAAACCCAACCCTCACCTTACCTCTCCCTAAAAGGGAGAGGAATTCAAATTGCATCGCATCGTATTCAGCAATAAAATGCGCATGCACGCTCCCGTATGCTATAATTTTTCCCCGGAAAGGGTACTTTTATGCTGCAAAAATTTGTGAAAATTCTGGGTGGCGACCCCAATAAACGTGAAATCGAACGCCTCACCGCCCGCGCCGAGGAAATCAACGCCCTCGAACTTGAGTTCGAAAAACTCACCGACGCTGAACTGAGAAATAAAACGGACGAGTTCCGCGCCCGTCTGGCGGAAGGCGAAACTCTCGACGATCTGCTCGATGAAGCCTTTGCCGCGGTTCGAGAAGCCAGCAAGCGCACCATTGGGCTCAGGCATTACGAAGTCCAGCTTATCGGCGGCATGGCCTTGAACGAGGGCACGATCGCTGAAATGCGCACCGGCGAGGGGAAAACCCTGGTCGCCACCCTGCCGCTCTACCTAAACGCCCTCACCGGCCGCGGCGTGCACCTGGTGACCGTTAACGACTACCTGGCGCGCCGCGACGCCCGCTGGATGGCGCCGGTTTACCATTTATTGGGTTTATCCGTCGGCGTGCTGCAAATGGCAGCCCGCACTGAAAACGGCCGCAAAGCCTTCATCGTGGATCTGGAAAAAACCTCTCCGTTCGAAGACCAGCATCAACTCCGGTTGGTTGACCGCTTCGAGGCCTATCAGGCGGATATCACCTACGGCACCAACAGCGAATTTGGCTTCGACTATTTGCGCGACAACCTCACGAACCGCTTGCAGGACCGCTCACAGCGCGGCCATTATTATGCCATTGTGGATGAGGTGGATAACATTCTGATCGATGAAGCGCGTACCCCGCTGATTATTTCCGGGCCGGCTTCAGATGACACGGAATGGTATGTAAAAATGGCGCAGGTGGTACGCGCGCTCAATCCGGAAGATTATGAAATCAACGAACGCGACCGCACGGTTACCTTGACTGAAATCGGGCAGGCGCATGTGGAAGAAATGCTCGATATGTCGCTTGGCGACCCGGAGAGACCGGAGGACATAGCGCCAGAGCAGGCGCGCGTTCTGGGTCACCTGGAACAAGCACTTAAGGCGCAATTCCTGTTCAGGCGCAATAAAGACTATCTGGTTCAAACCGGCAAGGTGGTTATTGTCGACGAGTTTACCGGCCGCTTAATGCCCGGGCGGCGCTGGTCGGAAGGCCTGCACCAGGCAGTTGAAGCCAAAGAAGGCGTAAAGGTCGAGCCGGAGAACGTTACCTACGCCACCATCACCATTCAGAATTATTTCCGCATGTACGAAAAACTGGCCGGCATGACCGGTACTGCGCTGACCGAGGCGGAAGAGTTCCACAAGATTTATAAACTAAACGTCCTGCCCATTCCCACCAACCTGGAATACAACGCCATTCGGCCAAACCCGACGATTAAAGAAGTCAACGACAAGGATGAGCAGGGCTACAAATACACTTACTATGCACGCAGGGACGGTAATGACCTGACGCCGGTGTTCTGGAAACGCAAGGACTACCCGGATGTGATCTACCGCACCGAAGAAGCAAAAATCCGCTCCATTACTCAGGAAATCATCCGCTATAACGTGATTGGCCGACCGCAGTTGGTTGGAACCACCTCGGTGGAGCACTCCGACCGCCTTTCCCTGCGCCTGCAGCCCGAATTACTGCGCCGGCTGACCCAGGCCATGTTGATTCGCGATGCCTGGTTGAAGAAAAACAACCGCCAGGAAAGTGAAATTGCCATCCCGGAACTGCAATGGCTTTACCGGCCGCTGCCTGACCTTAACGCCGGCGAAATGCGCCAGTTTGCCCGCACCGTGGGTATGAATTCGATCAGCCCGGAAGATCCCGGCAATCTGGAGCGACTGCTGGCGTTGCTGGATCTTGCGCCGGCCGATGCGCCGCGTCTGGTCAAGGTGCTGCAGGGCGGGGTCGATCATAAAGTATTGAATGCGCGCAAGCACGATGAGGAATCGCAGATCATTGCCGGGGCAGGCGCGTTTGGCGCCGTGACGATTGCCACCAATATGGCCGGCCGCGGGGTCGATATTAAATTGGGCGGCATGTTGAACGACGAGTGGGTCAATGCGGTCATTCGCGTGCTCAATCAGCCTGGCATGGACCCCTATGAAATGACCAATCCAGAACGCCGCCAGGCTCTGCGCCGGATGACCGAGGAAGATTACGGCATCTATGCAGAGGATGTTCATGCCTTCCTGCAATACATGGATGAGATGGACAAAGTGCATGAGCTGGGCGGTTTGCATGTCATCGGCTCGGAACGGCATGAAGCTCGCCGTATCGATAACCAGTTGCGCGGTCGTGCCGCGCGGCAAGGCGATCCCGGTTCTTCCCGCTTCTACCTGTCGCTGGAAGATGATTTGATGCGCCTGTTCGGCGGAGATCAGGTCGAAGGACTATTGGCGCGGCTAAAAATCGACGAAAGCCTGCCCATCGAAAATGGCCTGGTTGCGCGTCTGGTCGAACAGTCGCAGACGCGGGTAGAAGGTTCCAATTTTGATGTCCGCAAGCACCTGCTGGAATACGATGATGTACTCAACATGCAGCGCAAGCGTATTTACGAGCAGCGCGACCGCGTGTTCACCAAGGAAAGCCTCAGCGAAGATGTAGATGACATGCTGCGCAGCGAGCTGCACAGCCGCGTCGCCGCCGTCGCCGGTGATGAAGAAGGTCCCTGGAAGCTGCTGGCTTTCCTTGAAGAAACCCAGCCCCCCATGGACGGCGAGGGCGTTGTTTACCCTTCCTTCACCCAGAGATTATTGATCGACGATCTAAAAAACAACCTGGCAGAGCCGACTGTGAACGCCAGTCTGCTGCGTAACGCCCTGCTTAAGCTGGCAGCGGATTCACTCGAAGCGGAACGACAGCACCTGATGAAATCGGCCGAGACATTGCTGCAGCGCACCGAAGAAACGATTGAACAGGCCCGACTGGAGCGGTTCGAAACGTTGGACACCTTCTTTCAGGGGCTTCCTGATCGTGTTGAAGAAGCCGGCGGCAGCCTGCGCGCGCAGGAGGTGCTCGACGAACTTTCGGGATTGGTTCGCATTCCATTGCGGCTTTCACCTGACGAAATGCGCCGCCTCGCTTCCGGCGATGACAGCGTCAGCGATAGCCTGCGCGAACAGGTTGATACGCTCATCGTTCAGCTTAACCTGGTGCGTCTGATCGGCACGCTGCAACGCCGCGTGGATGATCTGGACCTGAAGCCGGCCCAATTCCAGGGGATGGAATGGCAGGATATCGCCAACCAGGTGTTGAATCAACTGGACGCCACCCTCGCCCGCCGCACCGATCAACTGGCAGCGCCAGGCGCGGCAATCGACCGCGATCTGGAGGCTGCCTTCGAGAAAACCGGAGACGGCCTGATCGACCTGGAGCAGAACCTGCACGCCCTGATGGGTTTGCTGGCGGTGATGGCGCAGGGCACAAAAGTCAGCTTTGACCGGCGTACCCACCGCCGCGGCCAGCAGCGCATCATCCGGTTGACCTATTTCTTCCATGCCGCTCATTTGATCGATGATCGCGAGCCTGGCGAATTGGAAGCGTACATTTTGGAGCACTTGCAGGGTGCTCAGGTCGCACAGCAACAGCTCTGGGGTCGGTTCGAGTTCGCACGTCTGGCGCAATCCGAGGTTACTTTGTCACAGTTGGATGCACGCGTGCAAGACCAGTTGGCTGATGAATTGGGCGCCGAGCGTTACGCAGAGGCCGCCAGCTTGAATCTTAAAGACCTGGCGCCGGAAGAAATCAGCAAGGTGGTGGGAGTGCTTGGCAGGCGGTTGCAAAATGAAATTTATCGCGAAGTGCTCTTGAGCGTCATTTCCAACTTATGGGTCGATTACCTGACCCGCGTGGACGCGCTGCGCGTCTCGATTGGACTGGAAGCCTTTGCCCAGCGCGACCCGCTGGTGCAGTACAAGGGCAAAGCCTCAGAAATGTTCCAAACCCTGCTGGCTGAAATTCGCAGCGGGGTGGTCGGTCGCATGCTGACGTACCAACCCAGCCGGCGATCCACTGCCAGCGTGGACAAGGACAAACCGGCCGCAGAGACGCCCCTGGCTGCCCCGGCAGCGGGATCGGACAATGGCGACTCGCGCGCAGATCGTAAAAAGAAACGGCGCAGACATTAGGGCTTTTCAGACATAAAAGATCGTTTATAAAAGTAATACAACTTTGCCTGGCTGCCAGTATTGTCGGTATTCTCTAGACATTAATCAGGTATAATGGTATGGCTTGTCTACCCTTAACCGGTTGTCAAGTCGTACCTTCACCCTTATAATGGGTGGATATCTTTTCACCATTGGAGTACTACATAGCATGGACCAGAATGACGCCCAACTCGAGCAGGGGGCAGCGCCCGAGAACGACCAGGTAGAGAATAATTTTGCTTCTTTGCTGGAACAGGAAGAAAGCAACATCGATTTCCCCAAGCAGGGTGAAATCCGCACCGGTATGATCGCCAGCATCTCACCTGGACAAATTCTTGTGAGCGTGGGGACGAAATCCGAGGGTATCATCAGTGGGCGAGAATACGAAGCAATTCCTGCCGATGAGTTAGCCGAAATAAAGGTCGGCCAGGAAGTACCCGTTTTTGTGATCAACCCCGAAGATTCCAGCGGGAATGTTGTCCTTTCCTACGTTCGCGCACGCGAGGAAATGAGCTGGAAAGATGCCGACACGCTGATGGAATCGAAAGAAAATTTCCACAGCAAGATTATTGGCTACAACAAAGGTGGTTTGATCGTTCCGGTGGGCGGCCTGCGCGGGTTCGTGCCCGCTTCGCAGGTCAGCCTGTCGCGCCGCGCCGCCATGACCGGCGACACCCCTGAAGCGCGCTGGAGCAAGATGATCGGCGAGGAAATCGACGTTTGCGTGATCGAAGTGGACCGCGAACGCCGCCGCCTGATCCTTTCCGAGCGCCAGGCCAGCACCGAAACCCGCGAATCCATCAAAGAACGCGTCATCGATGAACTGCATGAAGGCGAAATCCGCTCCGGTCGGGTCACCAGCCTGGCTGAGTTTGGCGCTTTCGTCAACATTAGCGGCGCAGATGGACTGGTGCATCTCTCCGAAATCTCCTGGGACCGCATTCAGCATCCCAGCGAAGTGCTAAAAGTCGGGCAGGACGTGAAAGTCAAGGTCATTTCGATCGATCGCGACAAGAAACGCATCGGCCTGTCCATTCGCCAGCTTCTGGAGGATCCGTGGAGCCATAAGGCTGCCAAGTACCAGGTCGGTCAGTTGATCGAAGGTACCATCACCCGGCTTACCAAGTTCGGCGCCTTTGCCCGCATCGAAGACGACATCGAAGGCTTGATCCACATCTCCGAAATTCATGATAAGCGCATCGAGCACCCCAAAGAAGTGCTCAAAGAAGGCGACGTTGTCACGCTTCGCGTGATTAAGGTCGATCCCGATAATCACCGCATCGGCTTGAGCCTGCGCCGCGTCGAATCAATGGCCTACGCAGATATGGACTGGGAATCGCTCGAAGGCGTTCTGGAAGAAAATGATGTGCCCGCCGCTGAAGCACCTTCAGTTGATGGCGACGAGCCAGCCACCCTTGAGGAACCCCCGACTGAGTCTGATTCAGAAACCAAGTAATTCGATCTTCAATACGGAATAAACAAAGCGCACCGTACGGGTGCGTTTTGTTTCACCTCACTTTTGAACCCTTTATGCCGCGAATAATAGACGCTCACCAGGATATTGCCTACAACATGTACTCATTTGGCCGGGACTACCGTCAATCTGCGGCGGTAACCCGCGCCCGTGAAACAGGTACGCGCATCCCGGAGCTTCAGAATGGGCAATCGACTTTAGGCTGGCCGGAATACCAGCAGGCACAATTGACTGTGATTTTTGCCACCTTATTCGTTCTACCTCGCAAGTACAAGACCAATGAATCGGAGCGCGTTGATTTTGCCACCCTGGAAGAGGCGTACCGCCTGACACACGCGCAGATGGATATTTATAACCGGCTGGCAGATGAATCACCGGACCAATTCACGCTTGTCAAAGACCTTACCAGCCTGGCAAAGGTCTTGAATGCCTGGGAAGGCGACCCCACCGGTGCCCATCCGGTTGGCCTGGTGCTTTCCATGGAAGGCGCCGAAGGCGTCTCAGGACCTGCCGAATTGGAAGAATGGTGGGAACAGGGGGTGCGGCTGATTGGCCCGGTGTGGGCCGGCACCCGCTACTGCGGTGGCACCTATGAAGGCGGTCGTTTTACGTCTGAGGGATTCCGCCTGCTAGAAAATATGGCGAATTTGGGCTATACTCTGGACATCGCGCACATGAAAGAGGAACCCGCGCTGCAAGCGCTGGACCGCTATTCTGGGGCGATTATTGCCAGCCATGCCAATGCCCGCGCCCTTTTAAAAGAAGATCCTACTCAGCGCCACCTGACCGATACGGTTATTCGCAGCCTGGTGGAACGGGATGGCATCATCGGGGTGGTGCCCTTCAACCGCTTTTTACTTTCCGGATGGAAGAACACCGACCCCCGCGAGCAGGTAACCCTGGAAATGGTAGTCGATCACATCGATCACATTTGCCAGATAGCCGGTGATGCGCTGCATGTTGGCCTTGGCACCGATTATGATGGCGGTTTCGGCTGGCCGGCTATTCCCCTTGAATTGAACACGATTGCAGATTTACCCAAACTGGCGCAGCCACTTACCACGCGCGGCTACTCTCCAGAAGAGATCGAAGCGATCTTTTCCGGGAACTGGCAGCGGCTTCTGGAGCATACTCTCCCTGCATGAGCCAAACCACTGACCTGAAAACACCTCCGCGCCCTATCCCTGCCTGGCAAAAACCTCCCAAAAATGGTTTTTCGGGCCGGCGGATTCGCACTGGATTGGCAATTACCCTGGCAGGTCTGGTCATTTTTCTGCTTGGCGCCCGCCCTGCTCTTTTTGGCGCAGACCGCAGTCCGGTGATCGGGTTTGTTCAAATTGCCGTCTTCCTGATTGGCCTGGCTTTGGTTTGCATGGGCGGTTACCTGAGCCTGATGGCCCTGTGGAAAGACCGCCAGACGAGCATCCTGGCTGATATCGGTCTGCGGTTGGTAGCCACGGGTTATGTGATCGCCGTCTTTGCCGGTATGGCAGATATCTTCGGCTTCGGCAGCCACCCGCTGCCGGGCATCCCCTATTTTGGCGCCTGGCAGGCCCGCGGCGTCGAAATTGGCCAGGCGGTAATTGCACTCGGGTTTCTGCTGCTGATCCCCATCGTCCGTCGCCAGGGCGGTTCAAGTCAAAAACCTGCCAACGACTAAATAAGCATTTTTGCCTACGGAAAGCGTACTTATCCGTAGGTATACCGTTGCTTGACCGACATTAATGGTTATGTTATATTGACAAAAGAGGAATTTTTAGCATGAGTGATCCGTCGGAAACAAAAATTCCGATTCCGAATACCCTGGACAATTTAACCTCAACTACAAGCCCGCAGCCAGACCGCCCGCGCCGTAGTTTTTTGGAAATCTGGGGGAGTATTCAACGCATGGGTTTAGGCGATATGGTCCTGCGAATCGCCACCGGTATTGTTTCGATCGCGCTGATATTAATGGTCGTATGGGTTATGAGCAATTTCTACCTCAAGGGAACGGTCAAGAGTCCGCAGGCAGCCGCAATTGCTGCTGCTTCCCCCACTCAGACGCCAGTTGCTCGCCCACCCATGTTCGAGCCGCCGGATCGAATGGCCAATATCCGCAGTGTCATGCGTCAGGTAACGCTGCACACCACCCTGCCCTCTCGACCACGCTTTGAAATGACTACCTATACGGTGCAAAAGGGCGACAACATCTATGATATTGCCGAGCGCTTTGACTTGAATCCCCGCTCATTGATGTGGAGCAATCCAGCCAAGATCCCGGATGCAAAGTTAATCCAACCTGAAATGGTATTGGAAATTCCGCCGGTGGATGGCGTGGTTTATGAGTGGCATGAAGGGGACGGATTGAACGGCGTGGCTGAGTTTTATCAAGTTACCCCGGAAACCATCATAGATTGGCCTGGCAACAATTTGACAACTGAGGGTGTGGGCGACTTTTCCGACCCCAACATCGAACCTGGCACGCGAATTTTTGTGCCGGGCGGGATTGGCCAATTTGTCAATTGGACCATGCCAGGTATCACCCGCGATAATCCTGCCTCGGCGCGGACAGTTGGCCCGGGGTATTGCGGCACCATTTATGACGGCGCAATGGGCTCCAACACCTTCATCTGGCCGTCAGCTACGACCTATATATCGGGCTATGGTTACGATCCGGATATCAATCACCTGGCAATCGATATTGGCGGTTCGATTGGCGTCGGCATTTATGCCTCCGACAACGGCGTGATTGTCTATGCCGGATGGAGTGATTTTGGCTACGGCTATCTGATCGTGATCGACCACGGCACCGGCTGGCAAACCTATTATGCGCACCTGAGTTCGCTCAATGTGGGCTGCGGCCAGAGCGTTTACCAGGGCGACTTGATCGGTTTGATGGGTTCTACGGGCAATTCGACCGGCCCCCACCTGCACTTCGAAATGCGCAGCGATCTGTACGGCAAGGTTAATCCACTCAATTACGTTTCGCCGTAAAAAAACCCGGTAGTTCTGGTGGCAATGTGCATCGCAGAACACCCCATCCATACGCCTGTCGTGCCTGCCAACCCTTTCCATCAAACCAGTTCCACAATTTCCTTTCTGGCGCGTGCCAGGAACCCTTCCACGCTGATTGCGCCCAGATTCTCTCCTGAACGCAGCCGCAACGCAACCTGTCCCGCGGCCGCTTCCATATCCCCGACCACCAACATGTAGGGGATTTTCATATTCTGCGCATCGCGGATTTTAGCCTGCATCCGGTCATCGCGTTCATCCACGTCCACCCGCAGTCCGGCCTCACGCAATTGCTGCGCAACCAGGTGAGCATAGTCAAAATGGCGGTCAGCAATGGGAATGACCATTGCCTGGGTCGGCGCCAGCCAAACCGGGAAAGCCCCGGCATAGTGCTCGATCAGGACGCCCATGAAGCGTTCCATTGATCCCAACAAGGCGCGGTGTACCATGAAAGGTCGGTGCGGCTGCCCATCATCGCCGGTGTATTCGAGGCCAAATCGTTCCGACAGGTTGAAGTCAAATTGAATGGTGCTGAGCTGCCATTCCCGCCCGAGCGCATCGATCATCTTGAGGTCGATCTTTGGGCCATAAAAGGCTGCCCCACCTTCATCCAGGTCAAACGGAAGTTCAGCTCGTTCCAACGCCTGGCGCAGCGCCTGAGTTGCCATATCCCAATCCGGCAGCTCACCGGCAAACTTATCCGGGTTGCGGGTCGAAAGATAAGCGTGAAAATTGCCCAGGCCAAAATGACGCAGGATGTGCAGGCAAAATTGGAGCGTTCTGTCTATTTCTTCCGGCATCTGGTCGGGCCGGCAAAAAATGTGGGCATCATCCTGAGTGAAGCCGCGTACCCGCAGCAAGCCATGCAGGACGCCCGAACGTTCATAGCGATAAACTGTGCCCCACTCGGCTATGCGAATAGGCAGTTCCCGATAGGAGCGGGTTTTATTCTTATAGATTTGGATATGGAACGGACAATTCATCGGCTTGGCGTAGTAGGCTTCATCATCAATTTGCATGGGAGCATACATGTTTTCCTTGTACCAGACCAGATGCCCGCTCGTTTCCCACAACCCCGCCCGCCCAATATGCGGCGAGTAGGCCAAGTCGTAGCCATTCTTAATGTGTTCGTCCTTGCAGTAAGCTTCGGCCAGGTGGCGGACCATGGCTCCGTTGGGGTGCCATAGAACCAATCCTGCTCCTACTTCCGGATTAATACTGAACAAATCGAGTTCCTTGCCAAGCTTACGGTGATCTCTGCGGCGGGCTTCCTCCATTCTCCACAAATAGGCATCCAGTTCCTCTCGGGTGTTCCACGCGGTTCCATAGATGCGCTGCAGCATCGGCCGGGTTTCATCTCCGCGCCAGTAAGCACCGGCGACATTGATCAATCGAAAAGCCTGCTCATTGATCTGCCGCATATTCTCAACATGCGGGCCGCGGCACAAATCGACAAACCCATCCGATTCATAGATCGATAATTCAGGAGGTTCTTTCAGCGGGTTGCCATGTTCATCCACTGACCCTTGCACCAGGCCATCGATCAACTCAAGTTTATAGGGCTGGCTGGTAAAAATGTCCTGCGCCTCCGCAGCGGTGATCACCTTCTTGTTGAAGTCCGACCCGCTGCGAAGGATGACCCGCATACGCTCCTCGATCGCCCCGAGGTCCTCTGGTGTCAAAGCCCGCGGCAGGTCAAAATCATAATAAAAGCCGTCTTCAATAGCCGGTCCTATGGCGATTTTGGCGTCCGGGAAAAGCTGGAGCACTGCCTCGGCCATCACATGCGCAGTCGAGTGACGGATGCGATAGAGCAGCGATTGCTGATATTCAAGTTGTCTGGCATTTGCGGACATGAGTTCGTTCCTCCTTGGAATTGAGTGTGCACACCGGAAATAAAAAAACGCCTGCCCTTACTGGGGCAAGCGTTGCGGCTCGCGGTTCCACCCAGGTTAGCTGCGCATGGCAGCTTTCTCGTGGCGACGGATAACGGTGTCTGCCGTTTACCCTACTGCCGGAATTTGCGTCCGGGTTCAGGCTTCCACTCGCAGGTGGTTTTCACTGATCCTGGCCTTCAGGAACTCTCACCCGTACATCCCTGTCTCTGTTGGTCGAGAAATCAGTTACTCGTCCTGGTCGAAGTGTTTAGTTACTTATTATAGCCATTCAGCCTGGACAATTCAAGTTCTCTTTATGCTTTCTTCATCTCCTGAGTTAACTGCCGGCCCAGGCGCAAAGTTTCATCGGCTAGAATATCAAAATCCTCGAGCCGGCTGCGTTGATTGGTATTGGCGACGCGCAAGGCATACTTGCCCTTCAGCGTGGTATATGAAGGCACCGCCACCCCGCTTTCGTGTAAACGGATCAGCAGCTCTTTGTTGAGTTCGTTGAGCGCCATATCATCCATGCCACCCGGATTGTAGCGGAAGCAGACAATATTCAACTGCACCGGCGCAATGCGCTCCAGTTCCGGTTCCCGGTCGATCCGCTCGGACAGGTAGTGCACCTGGGCAACGTTTTGCTCCATCATCCGCCCGTATTTATGCACCCCCTGCTCTTTAATCATCATCCAGGCTTTGAGCGCCCGGAAGCCGCGTGAAAGCTGGATGCCAAGTTCTGAAAACCACAACGTCCCGCCTGCCAGGCCGCGGTCGGCGTGTGCCAGGTACTCCGGCGTCTCAGCAAAGGCGTTGCGGTGCAATTGTGGATCCCGGACAAAAGCGCAGCCGATTTCGTAAGGCATGTACATCCACTTATGCAGGTCAATGGCAACCGAATCAGCGCGTTCCATGCCGGAAAACAACAGCTTAAGGTTCGGCGAGCTGCCTGCCACACCGCCGATGGCTCCGTCCACATGGAACCACAGATCCTCGCGCTGACAGAAATCAGCCAGAGCGCGCAGGTCATCGATGGCGCCGGTATTGACTGTCCCGGCGTTGCCAACCACCATAATCGGCTGCCGCCCCTCGGCCCGGTCAGCCTGGACGGCAATTTGCAGCGCTTCCAGATCGATTTGATACGCATCGTTGACTGGAATCAAACGCAGTGACTGGCTGCCAATACCAAGCACTTCGACACCCTTCTTGATGCATGAATGCGCCTCGACTGAGGCGTATACCGTCAGGCAGTGATTGCTGCATTGCAACCCTTCCTTGCGGACGTCAAACCCGGCTTTGGCCGAACGAGCAACCGTCAACCCGACCAGATTGGCCATCGAACCGCCGCTCACCAGCAATCCGGAAGTGCCTTCGGGCAACCCGACAATCTCGCGCAGCCATTCGATCACCTGTTTTTCGACATAATTGGCAATATGATCGGCGCCGCCCATGTTCGGGTTCATCGTCGCCGCCAACATCTCCGCCATCACCCCCGTCGGCGACCCCGTGCCGATCACCCAGCCCCAGAAACGCGGATGGATGTTGCCCATCGGGTTGGGCAGGATGTGCTCAAGAAACTCGGCGTAGACTTCTTCCACGGGTTGAGGTTCGAGCGGCAACGGCTGAATGAGAAAATCCTTATCCGCCTGCGGGATCGGATGCCAGACCGGGTGTTCGCGAATGCCCTGCAAATAATCGAGCATATCGTCCACCATGCGGTGACCCAGATGCCGCATGGCATGCCAATCCTGGGGGTCAATATTTTCTTCCGTGCGTATGCTGTCGTCAACTGGTTCCATTGCCATCTCCATATCCTTACGGTAAAATGTACGATGGATAAGATAAAGGCCGCGTCTCATCCTGTTTTCGGGCCAGCGGTCTAAGATTAGCAAATATCATTGATAATTTTACTAGTTAATTACTCCGATTCAATACCGGGGATTAAAGCGAAAACCGCCGGTAAATGGCGGTGGATGGTGGGCGGTATAGGACTCGAACCTACGACCTCTGCGATGTCAACGCAGCGCTCTAACCAACTGAGCTAACCGCCCGAAGTGCCCGTTATTATAATCGAAGGTACGCATATTGACAAGAAATTCGGGGGGAACCGTGCCACGTGCCACGTGTCAGGTGCCGGGTTGGTTGCAGACGCCCATGACGTTGGTGCATTGCACCTGGTCTTGGTGCGTTGCACCTGTCTTTGGCTTTGATTTCGAATCGGCTGCTCGCGAGCCGCCCATACCACCCAACCGAAAAAACCGTTAACGTCTGGGCATGTTATGGTATAATCCGCACGCTTGGCGGTTCAAGGCAGCCAGGCGACTGGAGAGGTAGCGTAGTTGGCCTAACGCGCGCGCCTGGAAAGCGCGTATACCGCAAGGTATCGCGGGTTCGAATCCCGCCCTCTCCGCCTCACAAGGTCAGTTCGGCTGCGGGTGCTCCCACCGCGACCCTCTCCGGGGGGTATTGGACGAATATGCTTTATTTGATAATTTGCTCGTTATTATTTTATCCTTACAACTCGATTTACGAGGATAATTATTATTTCCTCCGGTAGGGAACGGTCTTGACCGTTCCGCCTAACGTGTAAAATAATCACAACCATAAATTGAAATAGTGGGAAATCTAATCAGGAACTCCCAGCAGAAAATGACTCTTCCACAGCGGAAACATCAAAGGCTGAAGCATTTTGACTACCGCCGAGACGGCGTTTATTTCTTAACAATTTGCACTTTTGAGAGGGGCCATCTTCTCGGGATAATTGATAATGGGGTTATGCATTTAAATCAATTCGGTGAAATCATAAAATCAGAATTAATGCGAATCCCCGATCACCATCCGAGCGTTTCCATCGATAATTTTGTCGTAATGCCTAACCATATCCACATAATAATTGTGATTAATAATCAAAATCAATGCCAAGGTTTAGCGGAACGGTCAAGACCGTTCCCTACTGTCTCGACAATTGTAGGACTGTATAAATCAGGCGTGACGAACAAAATTCATAAAATTAACCCATCTCTTACTGTCTGGCAGAAATCATTCCACGACCATATAATACGGGACGAGAATGATTACAGCCATATTTGGGATTATATAGAATATAATCCGATGAAATGGGAATTGGATAAATATTTCACGTGAGTTTCATTAATGGAATTACCTTCATAAATTGAAGTGCTTGTTTTAATGTAAAGGCGGGGCGGAAAATTAAACCACCCCGCCTTTTTTTAAAAAATACCTAAATCTGCGTAGACGTCCCTTCCACCCCGTGGGCGGCTTCCATCACTGCTTCACTGAGCGTCGGGTGGGCATGCACGTTGTGCGCGATTTCGGCGGCGGTGAGCTCCATGTTCTGCGCCAGGGTCAATTCCGGCAGCAATTCTGACACATCCGGGCCGATCATGTGCGCGCCCAGGATTTCACCGTAGGCTGCATCACTGATGATCTTCACCCAGCCAACATAATCGCCAAGCCCCAGCGCCTTGCCGTTGGGCTGGAACGGGAAGCGCCCGACTTTGATCTCGTAGCCCTTTTCCTTGGCCTGGGCTTCGGTATACCCAAAAGATGCCACCTGCGGCTGGCTGTAGGTCGCGCGCGGCATCATGGTGTAATCCAGCGTGCGGGTTTCGACGCCGGCAATGTTCTCGGCACAAATGACCGCCATGGCGGAGGCCACGTGCGCCAGCAGCAATTTGCCGGTCACGTCTCCGATGGCCCAGATTCCCGGGACGTTTGTTGCCATGCGCTCATCGATTTCGACAAATCCACGTGCGGATAATTTAACGCCGGCGGTTTCCAGCCCCATGTCAGTGGTATTGGGTTTAAACCCAATCGCCACCAGTGTTTGCTCAGCCTCAAGCGCCAGCTCGGTTGCGCCGTCGGACACTTTGACCTTGACACCTGCATCGGTGGTTTCGATACCCAGTACTTTGGTGCCCGTCATAATTTCGATGCCGCGTTTTTTGAATGCCTTGGCCAGTTCAACGCTGACCTCTTCATCCTCCAGCGGGAGAATGCGCGGCAGCATTTCGACCAGGGTCACTTTGACCCCGTAGGAATTCCAAATGGTGGCAAATTCTGCTCCAATCGCACCGGCGCCTATGATGACCACGGAAGCAGGCTTGCGGGTCTGCAGGATGGCCTCCCAGAAAGTCAATACTTTTTCACCGTCCGCCTTGACCCCCGGAATGGCCGCGGCGTATGAGCCGGTGGCGATGATGATGTTTTTCGCCTGCAACTCCTGGGCTTTGTCGTCTGCGCCGGTCACAACTATTTTGTTGGCGGATTCCAGCTTGCCGCGTCCGGTAAAGACGTCGATATTATTTTTCTTCATCAAAAAGCCAACGCCCTGCACCAGCCGTTTCGAGACCTTGCGGCTGCGATCAACAGCTTTGGCGTAATCGAGCTGTAAATTTTCAAAACTGATACCGAATTCATCCGCGCGTTCGCGCAGCGTATGCGCCAGTTCGGCGTTCTTGAGCAGTGCTTTCGAGGGGATGCAGCCGACGTTGAGGCAAATGCCGCCCATGAATTCTTTTTCGACGATAGCGGTTTTAAGCCCCAACTGGGCTGCGCGAATGGCAGCAACATAACCGCCCGGACCCGCGCCGATCACAACCACATCATATTCAGCCATATTTTCCTCATTCCAATTCTTGTGTTGACTCTGATTTAACAGGACAGAATAGCTGGTACACTTTCCCCATTTTACACCGGCTCCATCAGTATCGGAGTGAAATGGCGGCGGTGTGAAGCGTATTCGTTATCCGCGCCGGTCGTTTAGTCTGGCCAATTGTTAAGAACTTCGACAACTTTAGCCAGAAAGCCGTCTGCTGAAGCTCCGTCCAGGATGCGGTGGTCAAATGTCAGCGATAGATAAACCATGGGACGCACGGCGATGGCGTCGCCTTCCACAACCACGGCGCGCTTTTGAACCGCGCCGACGCCCAGAATGGCGCATTGCGGCTGGTTGATCACCGGCGTGGCAAAGAGCGAACCGCTGGTGCCATGATTGGTGATCGAGAAAGTACCGCCGCGAACTTCATCGGGGTTCAACCGGTGCGCGCGGGCGCGGGTGGCGATGTCATTGATGGCTCGGGCCAGCCCAAGCAGCGACAACCCATCTGCGTTGGGAATGACCGGCACAATCAGTCCTTCGGCGCCAAGCGAGACGGCGATCGCCAGATTGACTTGTGGGTGAATGATCACGCCCTCATCCGACCAGGAAGAGTTGACCAGCGGGAAAGCGCGCAGCGCAGCAGCCGTTGCGGCTGCGAAATAGGCGGTATACGTCAGTTTGACTCCGTCACGCGCGAAAGCGTCCTTGTTTTTCGCGTAATGCGCCGCAACCCGCTTGAAATCCGATTCCATGACGGTGGTCACATGCGGCGAGGTGTGTTTGCTGTTCACCATATGCTCAGCGATGCGTTTGCGCATGGTTGTGTGCGGGATTAACTGCTCTCCGCCTTTCGCCGGCTGTACAGGCGCTACTGGCTGAACAGGCGCCGTCGGCTGAGCCTGTCGAAGCCCGGGCGCCTCAGCCTGCGGTTTTTCTGTGCCAAATTGCAATTCAGTCGGGCGGAATAGATCGCCTTCGCCGGGGGTTTCCCAGGGGGCGGCAACAGCGGCAGGCTCAGCCTTTTCGCCTTTTTCCAGGTAATCGAGTACATCTTTTTTGGTAATGCGCCCGCCCTGACCGGTGCCCTTGACCCGCGTCAGGTCGACCTTCTTGTCCGCTGCCAGCCGGGCGACCACGGGTGAGATGAAGCCAAGATCGCGGGCGGCTGCGACTGGAGCGGTCGCTGAGCTTGTCGAAGTGTCCACAGGCCTGGCTTCGACAGGCTCCGCCAGTGGGGGTTCCGTGCCCGCCCGCAGGGCGCCCTGCGGGCGAGCTTGCGGAAGGGCGATGTCCTGAGCTTGTCGAAGGGTATCGGCAGGCCTGGCTTCGACAGGCTCAGCCAACGATGCAGGGAGAACCTCACCCGGTTCGCCAATCCATGCCAGAATCGTCCCCGCAGTCACCGTTTGACCTTCAGGCACAATGATTTTCAGAATTGTGCCGCCGGCCGGGCTGGGGATTTCAGTATCCACCTTGTCGGTGTTGATTTCCAGCAGCGACTCGAACTCCGCAATGGTTTCGCCTTCTTTTTTCAGCCAGGTTGTAACTGTCCCCTCGACCACCGATTCGCCCAACTGCGGCATGATGACTTTGGTTGCCATGGTTCACTCCTTATGACATATATGGCTAGTAAGCAGCCAGGTCGCGCATTGCCTGGGCAATTTTATCCGGGTTAGGCATAAACCAGTCCTGCAGCGGGTGGCTGAATGGCACCGCGGGCACATCCGGACCGCACAGGCGGCGCACCGGGGCGTCCAGGTAGGTGAAAGCCTCTTCGGCGATGATGGCAGCAATCTCGCCGCCGTAACCGCCCGTCAGGTTGTCCTCATGCACAATCAGCGCCTTGCCGGTCTTGCTCACTGATTCAAGTACCGTTTGCCTATCGACCGGATAAAGCGTACGCAGGTCAACCACTTCCACATCAACACCTTCGCCAGCCAGCTTCTCAGCAGCCTGCAGTGTGTAATAATGCATCATGCCGTAGGCATAAACAGTCAGGTCCGAGCCCTGCCGGGTGACCTGGGCCGGTCCAATCGGCACGGTGTAATCACCCTCGGGCACCTCACCGCGAATCAAGCGGTAGCCTTTTTTGGGCTCCAAATAAATCACCGGGTTGGGGTCACGCACCGCGGATTTGAGCAGGCCCTTGGCATCATATGGGTTGGACGGAATGACGACCTTCAACCCGGGGATGTGAGCAAATAAGGCTTCCACTGACTGCGAATGGTACAACCCGCCGCCAATGCCGCCGCCGTAAGGGGCGCGGATCACCATGGGCACCGTCCACTCGCCGTTGGATCGGTAGCACATCTTGGCGGCCTCGCTGACAATCTGATTGAAGGCCGGGTAAATAAAATCGGCGAACTGAATTTCACAAATCGGCCGCATGCCGTATAAGGCAGCGCCGATCCCCACGCCTACAATGGACAGTTCCGCCAGCGGTGAATCGATGACCCGCTCACCGCCGTATTTGTCGAAAAGCCCTACCGTGGCGCGGAACACGCCGCCGCGTTTGCCAACATCTTCTCCAACGATAAACACATTTTCATCGCGCGCCAGTTCATCGTCCATTGCCTGGCGAATAGCATCGATCATGGTAATTTCAGCCACGACGCACCTCCTCTGCGTACACCGGGAACATTGCGTCGGCAACATCCGGATACGGCGCCTGCTCGGCAAATTTAACCGCGTCGTCCACCATTTCCTTTGCGCGCATTTCCATCTCGTCAATTTTGGCCTGATTAAGTAACCCGGCCTCTTCCAGAATACGGCGGCCAACGGTCAGTGGATCTTTTTTCTTGGCCTCCTCCACCTCTTCCCGGGAGCGATAGGTGCGATCGTCGTCGTCGGAGGAATGCGGGGTCAGACGGTACATTCGGGCTTCGATCAAAGTTGGCCCTTTGCCGGCCCGTGCGTCAGCGACCGCCTCAGCAACGGTGCGGTAAACCGAGAACACATCTGTACCATCTACTGAAATACCACGCAGACCCATGCCGCAAGCCTTGTCCGCTGAGCTGGCAACGGCCATTTGCTTATCGGCCGGCACCGAGATGGCGTACTCGTTGTTTTCTACCATAAAAATTACCGGTAAATGGTGAATAGCCGCCCAGTTGACCGCCTCATACCACTCACCTTGCGAAGTAGAGCCTTCACCCAGGGTGGTCAGCACTACTTTATCTTCTTTACGCATCTTGATCGCCAGCCCAATCCCGGCCGCATGCGGGCATTGGGTGGCAACCGGCGCTGAATGACTGACGGCGTTGGCTTTGCGCATGCTCCAGTGACTGGGCATCTGGCGCGCCCCGGAAGTGGGCTCGCCTTGTTTGCCGCTCAGCGCCAGTAGAAAATCACGCGGGGTGTAACCCAGGCATAACATTAAAGCCAGATCCCGGTAATAAGGTGTAACCCAGTCTTCACCTCGGCGCAAGGCGAAGGCTGCCCCGACCTGGGCAGCTTCCTGTCCGATGCCAGAGATATGGAAAGCGATCTTTCCCTGGCGGTGCAGCACCCAGGCGCGTTCATCTAAACGCCGGGAAAGTAACATCATCCAGTACATTTCTACTTGAATGTCATTGGATAATTTCATGCGTTTCCACCTCCGTATTTGGTTATGGGCGAAGCATTATTTCTAGAAATAATGCTTCGCTGCGGTTTTTTCCATCCTGCGGCGGTCTGTTCATCCGCTGCTCGCAATAAAGGTTAATTCAAGTTGAGCTGTCCAAACGCAACAATGTTGTAAAACATTGACCGCTATGTAAGGGACGAAATGGGCTCCATCTCTTACCAGTAGCAGCCGGGTTGCATACTACCCCGTTTGTGGGGCAGCCTTCTATCTCTTCGAACCGACATCACCCTTCCGGAAGAGTCCGGCCAGACCTTACCGTCGAAAGACCCGTAAAATTCTTTCAACCTCCGTCACCTTACGGCGTAACCCCCATTAAACCCATAGCTTCCAGCATCTCTGCATTTGTAACGAACTTAAACTCTTCCACCCCGAGTGTTGCTGCCCGCTGCTGTTCGACATTTTCCAGAGCGGCCAGGGCATCCTTGGTTACCACCGGATGCGGCAGTGCGAAGATAGCCGATTTCAAATTACCGATGGCGTTATTTTGGCTGAAAGAGCGGCTGCGCAAGAACTGCATCACAGCTCTAGAGCCATTGACACCATCTTTTCGCGCCAATCCCACCAGACCGGTACTGGCATTCCGCGACCACCCCGCCACAAAAACACCCTCGACCGGTTGGTTGTCGTCCTTTGAGTAGGCTTCGTATGAGTCGCCATCCACCGGGTAAAGCGGACTGGGGTTTTTATCAAATGCCGAAGCATGCACGGGCAGCCCCAGATTTTCATCCACTTTATCGCCAATGGCAAAGATAACCGTATCGACGTCCAATACGTGACAGGTACCCAATCCGCGGGCTTTGGTATCATCTCCCACGGCAATCAGGGTATTTTCTTCCACTTCCAACCCGCCCACTCCGCCGCGGCCGTTATCCAGCATCCGCGTCGGTGAGGAAAGAAAGCGCAGGCTAAAGGATCCAGAGCCGATGGGTGGGGTCATTTTTTGCTTGGCCTCGTGGTAAAAAGCCTTGGCCATCTCAGGATTCTGGCCGAGGGAGGTCATAATGTGCGCCACCCGATTGATTTCAAACTCAACCGCCTGGACGTCCAGGTTGCCGATTATATAATCCAGTTCCTTACGGTCAAATTTGATTTCCTGCGGGCCGCGCCGCCCGACGGCAATGACTTCATCGACATTCCGGTCAGCAATCAGGTAATGGGCAATGTCCAGCATGACGTTGCCGACGCCGATCACCGCCACTTTCTTGCCAATAACCAGTTGTCTCTGGCTGAAGGGCGGCAGTTTGTTGTAATGATAAACCACCTCTTTGGCGTGGTACACACCGGTCAAATCCTCACCGGGCAATCCAAGCCATTTGGTTCCCTGGGCTCCCGCAGTCACTAAAATTGCGCCGAAACCCATATTTTGCAGTTCGGGCAATGAAATATCGGCATGGTCGCCTATCGTTACATTGCCATAATATTCAACATTCGGATGAACTAATACCTGCCGGAATTGTGCACGCAGGCCATTTTTCATTTTCAACTTGGTGGGAAAAATCCCGTATTCTGCCAATCCTCCGGGTTTAATATCCCGATTTAGTAACACTACCTGAACGCCCTGGGTAGCCAGTTCTTTTGCTGCAAACAGGCCGGCGGGACCGGCGCCAACAATTGCAACAGTTTGGTTCAATGATCCATCCATGTCTCTTCTCGTAATGGTTTATCGTCCAGCCTGAACAATATTATACCGTGTTTTCCGCCTATGTTTATCTGAGTTATGCTATAGTGGTTGTCAAGGGTTTTCGTTGGCGGCACGCCTGTCAACTACAAAGCGACTACCAGGAGAACCAATGACTTCCGAACCGTGTTACAAATTGCTGCCTAATGGCCTGTCCATTTATCTCTTGGAAATTCACACGGCTCCGATCATCAGCCATTGGGTCTGGTACCGGGTCGGTTCGCGTTATGAAACCGCCGGGTTGACGGGTATCTCGCACTGGGTGGAGCATATGCAGTTCAAGGGGACGCCGCGGTTTCCCGCCAGCCATCTGGATAAAGCCATTTCGCGCACCGGCGGCGTCTGGAATGCATTCACCTACCTGGATTGGACGACGTTCTACGAGACATTGCCCGCCAGCCAGATCGATTTGGCGTTGGATCTGGAACGCGATCGCATGACGGACAGTCTCTTCGATCCGGCTGAGGTAGAAGCCGAGCGGAGCGTTATTCTGGCAGAGTTGGAAGGCAATCAAAACGAACCGCGCTTTCGCCTGGGCGAGGCGGTTCAAAAGACTGCTTTTGATCATCACCCTTATCGCAATGAGGTCATTGGTTCGCGCGAAGACCTTAAACGGATCCAACGCAGTCACTTATTTGCCCATTATCAGCGCTATTACCAGCCTTCGAATGCCGTCATCGCCGTTGCTGGCGATTTTGACACCGGCAAGATGCTCGATCGGCTGACAAACTGCTATGCAGGTGTCTCATCCGGCCCAATGAAAGCGGGCGAAGTGCCGCTTGAGCCGCTGCTGACAGCCGAACGAAGAGTCGAGGTAACCGGCCCTGGATCAACCACATTCCTGCAGTTGGCTTACCGCGCTCCGGCAGCCAGCAATCCCGATTTCTTCCCTTTGGCCATCCTTGATTCACTGCTGTGTGGTCCAACCAGCCTGAATATGTTTGGCGGTGGCGGCACCACCAACAAGACTTCCCGCCTGTACAAAGCTTTGGTCGAGACCGAACTGGCCGTCGGTGTGCGCGGGGGTATCCAGGCGACCATCGATCCTTTTCTCTACGAGATTTCCGTCACTTTACGGCAAGAGCGCACGCCGGACCAGGTGCTAGCCGTGGTAAATGCTCAGGTTGCGCGCTTACAGGAAGAGCCTGTGCCCGAAGCGGAGATTGCCAGGGCAGCCAAACAGGCCCGTGCAATGTTTGTTTACGGCAGTGAAAACATTACCAACCAGGCTTTTTGGCTGGGTTATGCCGAAATGTTCGCCAGGTACGGTTGGTTCGTGGATTATGTCAAAAACCTGGCTCAGGTAACACCGGCGGACGTGCAGCGGGTGGCGCGCAACTATCTACAAACGCAACAGCGGGTGGTTGGGATATATCTCCCGGAGCGGTCGCCATGACCATCAGCCAAAGCGTTTCACCGCACGCGCTGCCTGGCCCTGAAGATATTATCCGTACCGTCCTGCCTAACGGCATCACGGTTTTGATATGGACCAACCAGACCAGCCCTTCCGTTGCTTTCAGCGGCTTTCTACCCGCTGGCAGCGTTTTCGACCCGCGTGAAAAATTAGGATTGGCGGGCTTTACCGCAGCCGGGTTGATGCGCGGCACGGCACAGCGCAGCTTTCAGCAAATCTATGACGACCAGGAAACTGCCGGTGCGTCTCTTGGATTTGGCGCCAGCACCCATACGATCGGGTTTGGCGGCCGCAGCCTGGCAGAAGATTTACCCATGATGCTGAAACTGCTGGCAGAATGTCTGCGTCAGCCCACCTTCCCGCCTGAACAAGTTGACCGGCTGCGCTCGCAGGCGATGACAAGCTTCGCCATCCGAGCGCAGGACACGGCCGCAATGGCTTCGCTTACCTTCGATGAAATCCTTTTTGCCGGTCACCCTTATGCGCTGCCTGATGATGGTTACATTGAAACGGTTGCGACCATCCAGCGCGAGGACCTGATTGCATTTCACCAGCAGCACTATGGCCCGCGCGGTCTGGTTTTGTCAGTTGCAGGCGCCGTCACCGCTCAGCAGGTGGTTGACCAGGTTGTGGAGGCGCTTGGCAACTGGGCTAACCCGGATCAACCGCCTGAGCCTCTTCTTTCAGATGTTCAACCATTGACTGAACCGGTTCGCCGGCATATATACATCCCCGGCAAAACTCAGGTCGATCTGGTACTCGGTTCCCTCGGGCCAAAACGCACCGATCCAGACTACCAGGCCGCATCGCTTGGCAACAATATTTTGGGTCAGTTCGGCATGATGGGACGCATCGGCAGTGTCGTCCGCGAGAAATCCGGTCTGGCATACTCCGCTTCAACCAGCTTGAACGGCTCGCGCGCTGCCGGATCCTGGGAGTTCTCTGCCGGCGTCGCCCCGCAGAATCTGGAACGAGTCATCGAGTTAATGATGACGGAGGTCGGGCATTTTATCCATCAACCGGTGAGCAGCGAGGAGCTGAAAGACAGCCAGTCCAGCTACATCGGGGGATTACCGCTATCATTAGAATCAAATGCCGGGGTTTCCCGGGCAATATTGAATATCGAGCGTTACCAGCTCGGATTGGATTATTTAGTGAATTATGCGAGTATGATCGAAAAAATTACGCCGGAGCAAATCCTGGAAACTGCTCAGCGTTATCTTGTCCCGGCTCATTTTGTTACTATTTCAGCCGGGCCACATCCAAGTGAGGAATGATGATTTTACGTACAGGTGTTGATATACTGGAAATTGACCGGCTGGATTCGGTATCACTGGCGATTCGCAGGCGATTTATCCAACGGGTCTACACTCCCGCTGAAAGAGAAATCCTCGGCGAGGACAACGAAGCTCTGGCCGGTCGCTTCGCAGCGAAAGAAGCGGTTTCCAAAGCGCTTGGCTCGGGTATCGGCTTTGTTCGCTGGCAGGATATCGAAATTCTTGATGGTCGATACGGCGAACCCATTCTCAATCTTTACGGGAATGCAGTTAAAATTGCAGAACGACTGGGGCTGGACACTTGGTCTGTCAGCATTAGCCATTCACGCAATCACGCGGTGGCAGTAGCAGTCGCCATGGGCCAGACCGGATCGGTCGCAGGGATGCATGAAAATCCTGGCAGTCAGTGATATCGAACTAGGCTACATCTACAACCTGCAAATATCGCAGCGTTTCAAAGATGCCGAGCTGTTAATAAGCTGCGGCGATTTGCCGTATTTTTACCTCGAGTTTATGATCAGCATGCTGGACCGCCCTTTGTATTTCATCCGCGGCAACCACGCGCACGAGGTCGAAATTACGACGGGGGGTGAGCGTCGCGCTCCCTGGGGCGCAGTTGATCTGCACCGCAAAGTAGTGAGAACGGAAAGCGGCTTGCTTCTGGCAGGCATCGAAGGCAGCAATCGTTACAACAACGGCCCCTATCAATACACCCAGTCCGAGATGTGGCAAATGGTGTATGAATTGGCCCCTGCCTTGCTGTATAATCGCATCCGCTACGGACGCTTCCTGGACATCTTTGTCAGTCATGCTCCCCCCTGGCATATCCACGACATGGATGACCCAACTCACCAGGGAATCAAAGCTTTCCGCTGGTTGATCCAGGCTTTTCAACCGCGGTATCATCTGCATGGCCATATTCACGTTTACCGCAATGATATCGTGCGGCAGACACGGGTCGGCAAAACCACAGTGATCAACTGTTACGGCTACCATGAATTAAACACGGAAATTTTACAGGAGGACTTCATCCAGACAAAAAAGGATAAGTCCCCAGCCTGAAGGTAAATAACACGATGACCGATTCGAATAATGTCAACTCTTCGTTTTTGAAACAAATAGCCCACAGCGAGTATGAAACGGCGCTGCGACGCGGTTTTTGGCGCAGCGTCATGGGCTGGTTAACCCAGCAAAATAACAAGCTGCTGCCCTTTGATGAAATCAGACGTATCCTGCCGGTACATGGACAGTATTACGCCGGACTGCATGAAATCCCGCTGGATAAAATTGTGGGCAGTGTGGCGCGCTACAATGATTTCGACCGCGCATTTCTGCCGCGCCAGCGCCACACTCGCTCCCGCTGGGTCAGTATCGACGTGGCCAATCTCCAGGACGTCGTTCTGCCGCCGATCGAAGTTTATAAAATTGGCGAAATTTACTTCGTCAAGGACGGCAACCACCGGGTCTCAGTAGCCCGGGAAAAAGGGCAGGCTTTTATTGATGCGCAGATCGTGGAAATTGTCACCGAGGTGCCCATCACGGCCAAGACCGATATCAATACCCTGATTCGAGAACAAGAACGGATCGATTTCTACCATAAAACCCAACTGATTTCCCTGCGTCCGGATGCTAAGGTCGAACTGACCATTCCCGGTCAGTATGACAAACTTTTGGAACACATCAGCGTCCACCGCTGGTTTATGGGTGAACGCGTTCAGAAGGAAGTGCCTTACCCTGAAGCAGTGGCTGGGTGGTTCGACGAAGTGTATATGCCCCTGGCCACGGTAATCGAGGAGCAAAAAATCCTCAAGGAATTCCCCGGCCGAACGGTAGCTGACCTTTATTTATGGATAATCGAGCATTTATGGTATTTGCGCGATCAATTTCAAAAGGATGTCAGCCTCAGCGAAGCCGCTTCACACTTTGCGCAAAATTACTCGCAAAAACCGCTCGCTCGCCTGCACCGGTTATTCGGCAATCTGGCCGAAATTCTTGCGGATGTCACGCCTGTCGAACCTGGCATGACGCCGGGAGACGCGATGAACGACAGTGGCGAGAACCTGCCCAAGGTCGAGAAGCCGCCTGAAGGGTCTGAATCCTCGGAAGAAAAACCGGACTAAGCGTTCTTGCCGATCCAGAAATGATGCGGCAATACCCGGGTATTGGTGCGGATTTCAATTCCGTTGCGCCCGTCCCTGTCCGTTTTGATCATCGTGGGATGCACAAAACACAGATCTGGCCTGGTGCCGTACTTTTTTTGATAAAAATCGACTGCGCGCAGGATTTTGCTGTTCAGGTCTGATTTGGGATCGTTATCGAACCATAACATTCCGGTAACCATGGTGTCCTCCAAAATTCAATCCAGGGATTCAGGCAGGTAAAATTGCAGCCAATTTTGCTGGATGCGAACCGTGAACCGCCGGTTAAGCCCTTCTGCTGCTCGTTTTTGTAATCGCGAGGGCAGCAGGCGTGTTGCCATGTTCGGGTCATTGACCGCACCGGTAATGCGTGTGCGGAACAGGTCGGCGTAATAACGCTGTTCCAGCATGGAAGCCGGGTCCAGAGTTGCTGCCGTCCAGATTTGTTGGCGCGCGCCATACCGCACCAGCCATTCGAAGTTAGCGCGCAGATCAACATCCATGTGCGGCAGGACGTCCATGCCATCGAAGAGCAGTATGTATGCTGTGCCAACATGGCCGCCGTTCTGCCGTCCTTCGACCAGGTCACCAAGCTGATAGATCAGATCAACGGCTGCGCTGTCAATATTGGATGTTATTTGCAGAAAATATTGCGCAAAACGCGTTGCTTCCTCTGCCCATTCCTCCGGTTTGGCGGTGATCACGGCAAAGCGCACGTCCTCGGGTCGATTTTGCCGCACCAGGGAATTCACCAGGGTCTTCAGCAGGGCTGTTTTCCCGGCAAAACGGTCTGCCATCACGAGTAATGAGCCGGGTTGAGGATCAGTCAGGTTGAACAGTAGCGGCAGGCCTTCGGCGCTGGCACCCAGTAAACCGGTGCGTTTTGGCAGCGGTGGCAGGCGCTTCAATATGCCGCTCAAGGTGTACGGCTCAGGTTGGACAGTCGGAGCTTCGGTCACCCGCCGGTTCAATTTCCAATCCAGCGCCGGGTGAAAAGATGCCTTTTGAATATTCGATCGGACAATTGGGATTTGTAACATGATCGCCGCCTTTTCAAAAAATCAATAATTGAAATTATGTTCTATTTTTAGATTATAGAACATAATTTCAATTTGTCAAGCGTCAATTTTGAATTTCTTCAGGCCGTCCCATGAACCGCAGCAGCGTACCCGCAGGGTAAAATCGTGGCTTTTTTTATTATTTTGCGGTATCCTTAACCTTGTTCTAAACCTCTTACGCCGTAATGGGGGTAATCTCTCTTTTTGCCCAATCCGTGATAATCAAGGAGGCTCTCGTGATTAAAGAAACTGTAAAAGATGCCGAAAACCGGATGAAAGGTGCAATTCAAAGCCTGGAAGAAGATTTAGCCGGAATTCGGACTGGTCGGGCAAACCCGGGACTGATAGAAAAACTCCCGGTCGAGTATTACGGCGCGCCCACTCCCCTTATGCAGTTAGCCTCCATCAGCGTTCCCGATCCGCGCACGCTGCTCGTCAAGCCGTTCGACCCCACCACCCTGAAAGCGATCGAGCGCGGCATTGTCGTTTCCAATCTTGGTCTGACGCCTAATAACGACGGTAAGACGATCCGTTTGAATCTGCCTCCACTAAATGAAGAGCGCCGCCGGGAGCTGGTAAAGGTTGTCAGCCACCGGTTGGAAGAAGGTAAAGTTGCAACCCGCAATATTCGCCGTGACATCATCAAAGAATTGCGCGAGTTTGAAAAAGAGAAATTGATCTCAGAAGATGATCTCAAGAAAGCCGAAGAAGAGCTGCAAAAACTGACCGACCACATGGTCAGCGAAATCGAAATGATCGGCCAGAAAAAAGAAAAAGAAATCATGGAAGTTTAATTATCTTTCTATGATGCCCGAGTCGCCCATTCAGCCACTTGAACCCATTCAAAAGGTTCCCCGCCACATTGCTATCGTCATGGATGGTAATGGTCGTTGGGCTGCTTCCAGGGGATTGCCGCGCCTGGCAGGCCACCGGGCCGGAACAGAAAATCTGCGGCGCGTGATTCGCGCCTGCGTAGAATTTAATGTCAAGGTTCTTACGATTTACGCTTTTTCCACTGAAAATTGGGGGCGGCCCAGTGACGAGGTGGAAGGCCTGATGATGATCCTGGAAGACGTCATCGATCGCGAGCTGGATGAATTGCACGCGGAAGGGGTACGCCTGCGCCATATTGGACGCCTTGACCGCCTTAATCCACGGCTGCGGGAAAAAGTCCTCAACGCGGTGGAACTCACCAAAAATAACGACCAATTGGTGCTGTGCATTGCCTGGAATTACGGCGGGCGTGACGAGATCATCTGCGCCATCCAAAATTTGATCGCCGACGGCATCAAGCCCGAGCAAATTAGCGAAGAACTGGTGAGCAACTATATGTTTACCGTCGGCATTCCGGACCCGGATTTGATCATTCGTACTTCGGGCGAAATGCGCATCAGCAACTTCCTCATCTGGCAATCTGCGTATTCAGAGTGGTACATCACCCCCACCCTTTGGCCTGATTTCAACCGCGAGGAATTGTACAAGGCGCTGCAGGCTTATAGTCAACGCGACCGCCGTTTTGGCAAATTAACCAACGGCTGCGAAAAGGATTGACGAGGATGCTGGCAAGCCGCCTTAAAGTTGCCATCGTCCTCATCCCAATCGCTGTAACCTGTGTGGTGCTTGGCGGCTATTTTTTTCTCGCCCTGATTCTTTTTATGTTAGGGCTGGCTGCCTGGGAATTCGGTCGTCTATTTAAGCTTGGCGGTTACTCGCCAGCATTATGGGTGCTCGTGCCGGGCGTTGTTTTGATCACGCTTGCCCGCTATTTCTGGGGTTTCGAGCACAACGACGCCATCCTCTCCGTGCTGGTTCTGGCAACCATGGCCTATCACACCATCGAATGCGGCAAGGGCTGCCAGACGCCTGCCATTGATTTTGCCATCACGACAGCCGGGTTGATTTACATTGGCTGGATTGGCAGCTATTTGATTTCGCTGCGGAATTTACCAAACGGCATGTGGTGGACTTTGCTGGCAATTCCGGCGATTGCCATTGGCGATACCGGGGCTTATTTCGTTGGGCGTCATTTCGGTAAACACAAGCTGGCGCCGCACATCAGCCCCAATAAAACGGTCGAAGGGTTGATCGGCGGAATCATAACCACAACGCTTGGCGGGATTCTGCTTGCACTAATATGGGGCATGCGCGCGCCAGCCCTCGAATGGCAGCAGGGCCTTATCCTTGGCGCTGTTCTCGGGGTGCTTTCTCCGCTGGGCGACCTGGGCGAGAGCATGCTCAAACGCCAGTTTAACGTCAAGGATTCCGGAAAAATATTTCAGGCCCATGGTGGCATGTTGGACCGCATGGATTCATGGATTTGGGGGGCGGTGATCAGTTATTACCTGATCACCTGGTTGTGGTAAACCAGCCAGTCTTGCTATACTGGCTGTTAGAAATCTATTTCAGAAATTAACCTCAAGGAGGAATGGATATGATCGACAGCCGGCCAACCCGCAACCTGGCTCTTGAACTTGTCCGTGTAACCGAAGCTGCCGCACTGGCTGCCGGGCGTTTTGTTGGGCGCGGCGATAAATACGGCGCCGACAAAGCCGCCGTGGATGCCATGCGCCTGATTCTTAACACGGTGCAAATGGATGGGGTCATTGTTATCGGGGAAGGCGAAAAGGACGAAGCGCCCATGCTGTACAATGGCGAGCGCCTTGGCACCGGCGAACCGCCGTTGGTGGATATCGCCGTCGATCCAATCGATGGTACCCGGCCGACCGCCCACGGTCTGCCAAACGCAATCGCCACGGTGGCGCTGGCGCCTCGCGGTACCATGTTCAACCCCGGGCCAATAGTCTATATGGATAAGATCGCGGTTGGCCCTGAAGCCAAAGATGTAATCGATATCGAAGCGCCGGTGGAAGACAACCTGCGCAAAGTGGCCAAAGCCACCGGTCAGGATGTGGACGATTTACTGATTGTGATCTTGGACCGGCCGCGCCACGCTGAACTGATTTCCCGTGTGCGCGAGTATGGCGCTCGCATCACACTCATTCCGGATGGCGATGTTTCGGGCGCGCTGATGACCGCCATGACAAATTCTAAAGTGGATATGCTGCTGGGTATCGGCGGCACCCCCGAAGGCGTACTGGCGGCCTGCGCCATGCGTTGTCTCGGCGGTAACATTCAGGGCAAACTATATGCGCGCAATGACGAGGAACGACGGCGCGGTATCGAAATGGGATATGATTTCAACAAAGTTTTAACGTTGGACGACCTGGTTTCGTCCGAAGATGTGTTTTTTGCCGCCACCGGCATTACCGATGGCGAATTTTTAACCGGAGTGGATTACTTCGCTGACGGCGCAACCACCGAATCGGTCATTATGCGCGGCCTGACCGGTACCAGCCGCCGGATCATCGCCACCCACCGGCTGACAAAACTATCACAGATCAGCCAGATCCCCTATTAATCGCAATATTAAACCAAAACGAGGCCGGGCACGACCGTCCGGTCTCGTTTTGGTTACCCGGAAAACCCGGGTTATTTGATTGCGTAAGACAGGCTGGCTTCCATTTGGATGACCATTTGTCCGGCAGCAATCGGGGTGGTCGAGGCCATTGCGGCGCCGCCCTTGGCTTCATAAACCGGCTGCGGGCCGCCCGAGCTGTACACATTGACTGAGTACAGTTGGCCCAGGGTTACGCCCGTCAGGCTTGCCAGTTCTTCAGCCTTGGCTTTGGCATCTTCGATCGCCAGACGGCGAGCTTCTTTTTCGGCTGCTGTATGGTCTTCGACGTCAAAGCTGATGCCATTGATGGTATTGGCGCCGGCGCGAACCACTGAATCAAGCAGTGTGCCAAGGCTGCTCAGATCGCGGACTTTGATGTAAACCGTGTTTTCGACCACGTACACAGTCTCCATCGGTAGGCCTTCAGGGCTGTAGTTTTGCTGCGGGTAAACATTGAAAGCCGTGGTCTGGATATCTTCCGGCGCAACGCCTTTTTCTTCCAATGCTGAAGCAATTGCGGTCGCCTGTGAATTATTCTGGCTCAATGCGGTCCCAACATTATCTGCCTGGCTGCGGACGCCGACATAGACATTGGCAATATCGGGCGCCAGATAGACCTTGCCCGTACCGGAGACGCTGATCATGGGAATCTGGTTATAACCACCATTACCACTCACCGGCGCTCCTCCCTGGCAGGCTGCCAGCAGACCCACAATCATTAATCCAGCTAAAACGACGAAAAGTTTGTTCTTCATTCTTCCTCCTATGCGCAAAGGCACAATATTTTTTGTTAGGTCTGAGACGATGCAGGTGAATGGTTTGTTCCCGTAATTGGTAGCAGATTTTCCAGGGGGAAAATTAGCGCTAATTCACCACGACCAGGGAGACCAGACCGACCGGCTGCTCAACCGTCAACCGAATTTTGGCGTTGGCCGCGGTCGCGTTGGGTGAATAGATCACGTTTCCCTGTTTTTCAAAGCCGGCAGGCACATTGTGTGTGGAGATGGCTGTATCCAGGCGCAATTCGATTAAAGCGCCTTCCGGAATGCGGATGGTAAGCCTGCCAACCGGATTCGAAAGCTTGCCCTGCAATTCGTCCTGCGGATCAAGTGTGACATCCAGCGAGCCGACCGCAACCGTTGCGTTTAGTTCTTCTATATCCAGACCGGTCAGATCCAATGACAGGCTGCCTGCAGCAGTCTCAGCCCGAAGGTCAAGGGGAACATCGTTGGTTAACTCCAACACCCAGAGCGGCTCACCCAACCCACCCGACCAGGTTGCCCAACCTTCGCCGCTGGTCGAAAGGTTAAGGCTGCCGTGTTTGGCCTGAACATTGTAGTCCTGCGCCAACTTAACCTTGCCGGGTAACTCCACGGTTCCCTCGACCAGTAAATCGCCGCTGGCGCCGCTGGTCAATTCCATCCGTCCCACCGGGTCAGAGATGCGCACATTCGCACTGGCCGCCCCTTCCAGGGGCTGTGAAACCGGGGTGGCTCCCAGCTTGCTGGTTGGCGAATTGCCAATGGCGAACCAGGCAACTCCAATCATGATGATTACTGCAATCAACACGCCGATGATGGTTGCCGGCGCTGAACGCCCCTCAAAGATCAGGTCGAGCCCAAGCGCCACCAGGATCAACGGCCACATGCGCAGCAAGAGGTTCCAGGAGTCCCACGGCAGATAGCCGAAATTCGCCAGCAGGAAAACAGTGCCAAGACCTAAAGAGATGACTGCCCAAACCCAGCCGCGCCCCTGGACGATATTGTCAAGGCCGCCGGTGATAAATAACACTGGCCATAGTTTGATCAGCAGGTCAATGATATTGCCGGGCAGGATGCCCATCGTGTTCAGCAGCAGGACTGTCCCCGCCACAATTAAGATGAGCGCCCAAAATATACTGTGTCGATGATTCTTTCCCATATTGAAACCCTTTCTTATTTAAGCGTGAGTCCGCAACGACCGCAGTACTAAAAACAAGCCAATTCCGATCACGATCACCGGCATGATATAACCCGCCCAATCGCTCGCGCCAATTCCTACGATCAGCGCCACCAACAGCAGACCGCCAGCAGGGTAAACCGGCCAGATGGACCGTTTGCCGTTGTCGATTGGCAATAGCGCCAGAGCGCCGAAAGTGGCTGCCAGGCCAAGAAAAAAGATGATGGCCGGCTCTGACAGATACGGGTCCAGCAGGATGAGCGCCACCAGCGAGAACATGACGCCCATGGGGATGATGGCCCACCAGAAGCTGCGGTTAAGCAAGTAAACCACCAGGAAACTGACGCCGATGCCTGCCAGCACCAACGCTCCGCCGACCTGGTTGGCGGAGCGCGGCGCAATCTGGTCAAGGCCAATCAAAGCCCCTATTCCAAGCAAGGTAAAGCCCGGAATAGCCGCCCACCAATGATTGCGGTTGCTCGCCATCACGGAGATGAAAGCCAGCCCGCCCAGCACAAACAATACTGCCCAGACAAAACCGCCCAGATCAATTCCAGTAACGGCATTGATCATTGCAAAAACACCTGCCAGAATGAGCAGTCCTCCAACCAAAATTCGCCATCGCATAGGGTTCATCACTTATCCTTTTCTCGTTACGCGCTTTTTACTTCAATCGAACCAACGCCGGCTTCGACCCGAATCTCAACCCGGTTTGCGGCGCTGTCATAACCCGGTGTTTCATAAGTAGTGCCGTTGAACGGAAAGCGACCAATGTCGATGTTGGTCCCAACCAGCCCGCTCTTCATGGTAATCCGGCCGGCCACACCCTGCGGGACCTGCAGCACTACGGAAGCAGCCCCGGCGTGCACATCGACATTGGTAAAACCGGCTTTGGCCGGCAAGGTGATGATAGTCGAACTGGCGCCGGTTTCCAGAGTAAGTTTTTGAACGCGCAGCGTACTCAAATCGATGCGCGCTTCTCCCGCGCCGGTGTGCAGGCGCATGTCTAATGGGATTGCATCCGTCAGGTGAAAATCCCAACGGAAACCCTCTGCGCCAAAGCCGCCGGGAAAACCCCACACCACATTGCTCGGGGGATTGAGCGTCAGACTTGCGCCGGCGCCAATTTTCTCCATACGCGAATCGACCCCCCCAGCGAAAACGCCTGCCATCAACTGAGTCGGCCCTGCTCCGCCGCTGATCTTCAGCGTACCGGCGCCGTGGTTGACGTCGATGACTGCTTCCTGGATCGATTCCAACGGAAAATCCAGATTGACCGTTTCTGCCTTCCCTTTAGTAAGAGCTGGGCCGAACAGCAGCCACACGCCAGCCATAACCAGGATCACCGGCCAAAAGATCAGCCAAACATTGAAGGTGATGATGCCAAGGCTTTTAAGTAACAGCAGGCCGCCGAGCACCACCAGGATTACACCCCAAAACAAACGACTTGATTTCATAATTACCTCACTAGAGTCTGATAAATGGGTCACAATGTATTTTGCCAGGATGAAATGGCCAGCACCAGAGCCGTCGCCATGCCAGTCAGCATCAACCCATAACTTAAACGCCGCGTAAAACGCCAACCCTGCCCGCGGGAAATTTCAATCAGCATCCCTGCCCCCGCCAGCCCAGGAACCAGGCTCAAACCTGCCAGCCAGAAAAAATGTTCCGGAATAAGGATGCGCAAGGTGAAAGTTACACTCATTCCGAGCAGCGCCCCCGCCAGAACGAACGGACCTGAAACCGCAGCCTGCCAGCCGTACAAGATTAACCCCGCTCCAGCGGCCGCAGATAAAATTGGCCAAAACACCGGCGCCCACCACCCATTTTGTGCAGCCACTACAGCGGTTATAAAGCGCCAAATGCCAATCATCAGCATGACGATCAACGTTCCAAACCAAACAGACTGCTGACGGGTCACAGTTGTTCTCCCGCCATAGGTGCAATAATGATAGATATGGTGAATGATAGTTTAAAGCGATTATACGGCAAGATGGTTTATACATAACGCGGATTGGGGTGCAAAGTTGCAGTACATTTTTTAGAAGCCAAGCGTATCTCTAGACTTGCACAAATCTTGTATAATTACCAAAATCGAAGGATTTAAGTGCAAGAAATATTGAGTGGGGTTTTCTTCGATTGCGGTTAAGGGGATAGGGGGCAATTTGAATATCAAGGTTAGAGGTAAAAACCGTATTTTTAGTACGATGCTAACCATACTGGCTGTTACAACCAGTCTGTTGACATTCTCGCGTCCTGCTCGTGCCGGAAATATTCGGGTTCCGGAGGATTATCCCACCATCCAGGCGGCCATTAATGCAGCCGTCACTGGGGATGTGGTCATTGTCTCCCCGGGAACATACAACGAAAACCTGGTGATTGCAGGAAAAACCATTACTCTGACATCTCTTTATTACACAACCGGCGACCGGCAGTACATCGACAGCACCATTATCAACGGACGATTGTTAGGCCCTGTTATTCAAGTCAGCAGCTCCGTTGGTCCTGAAACGACCATTCAGGGATTAACGATTTATAACGGGTTAGACGGAATTAGTGCTTTTACAAAATTAAACATACTCGATAACCGTTTCAACGCGAACGACGATGGCATCGACTTCAGCGACAGTGGTGGGTTGGTACGCGGCAATATCTTCGAGAATGGCACCGATGACGGTGTGGATTTTGATATGAAGTCCGAGGCTATCGTTGAAAACAATATAATGCGGAATAACCATGAGGATGGAATCGAAATCCGTTTCCAGGACTATGTTGGCCCAACCCTCAATATCACTATTCGTAACAATCAACTTATTGGCAACGGGCAAAATGGTATCCAACTTATTGGGTATCCTGCCACCAGCAATCGGGTCATCAACATCGAACATAACCTGATCAAGGACAATTCGCGGGTTGGCGTCGGACTGATGGATAATGCCCAGAGCGGTGAAGATTACCGGGCTGCCAGCCTTCTTGAACGAATTAATGTGATCAACAATACTTTTTCCGGGAATAAATATGCGATAACAGGCGGGGACAACCTGGTAGCGGTGAACAATATTTTTACGGGTTCGACGACCATGGGGATAAAAAACATTGACGGCAATTCTGTTGTCTCACACAACCTCTTTTGGAACAACGGGACTGATCATTCTGGCAGCAATGTCGATTTATCGTCTTCTTTATTCGCCAACCCTCTGCTGGATCTGGATTTTGGCTTGCAGTATGGCAGCCCGGCAATCGACGCGGGTACAGCCCAATTCATCTTTCAGGGAAGCACCATATTCGATTATTTACCAAGTACCTATTTCGGGACAGCTCCCGATCTGGGATGGCTTGAAAGTAATTTTCTCAACGAGCCAACAGCCATCCACACGCCTACCATCCCGCCAACATCAACCCCCAGGCCCGGCGATACTTTTACTTTTGCTCCGCTGGACGATGCAACAGTTAACAATTTCTCCCCAGGAACGAATTACGCCTCAGATGCCCTGCTAATTGTTGATAATTCTCCGATTGAACATTTCCTGATTAAATTCCAGGTAGATGGACTGAATGGGCTTGAAATTACCCAAGCCACCTTGAATCTGTACGTAAACAACGAATCGACCAGGGGAGGTGACTTTTATCTGGTACTGGATAATTTCTGGGCTGAAGAAACAATAAATTGGTATAACGCTCCAATCGCGGACTCAACCCTGGTGGCTTCGCTCGATACTGTTGCAATTAACAATTGGGTTTCCATTGATTTAACCTCGCTAATCACGGATGACGGACTGTATTCCCTGCGGGTATCTTCTACCACTACCGACGCCGCTAAGTACTCTTCAAAGGAAGGAGAGTTTCCACCGTTCCTTGAGATCATTGCGGCCAGTCCGCCAGCCACGACCCCGGATCTACGAACCCCGACCGACACAACGACGACCACGCCAACTACTACACAGATAATTCCACCCACCGTCACATTTACAAATACAGTCACGGCGACTCCGACCTTAACCAATACATTTACACCAACAGCCACAGTAACAAAAGTGTTTACTCCTACTCCGACCTTCACTGAAACTTTTACTCCCACTCCTACTGAGACTGAAACGATCACACCTGCATTAACCGCCTCAAGAACCGTTACATCAACGGCCACGGTTACAAAAACCATTACACTGGCCGTGACATCTACTCCCATCCGAGAAGAGTATTTTTATTTCCTCCCGTGCATCTTTTCTTATTGAAGTCGTTCCCGTTAATTTTTCTCCACCTGAAAAATATCGATGCCAGGCAAATGTGCGGGGTCACTTATGCATTAAGCTCTTGACAAACCTTTTATTCAGTCTATAATCAGGCAATATTATGAGATTTATGATAAATATTGAGGCTTTTGATATGCAACATTGCATGTGTCTGAGGCGGGGTTTGCAAGCACCGCTGCCTTAGACTGAACCGATAAATTTATCGTCAGCCAGCAGACTCAGGCAGTGGACTGCAGCCCCGCAGGAATTTTGGTTTTGCGCGGCAGCCGTCCGCTGTTTTTAATTCTGCTGGCTATTGTTTTAATCACACTTTTTACTTTTGAGGAGTCATGAATGAAAATCGCCAATAACGTCACCGATCTGATCGGCAATACCCCGCTCGTCCGCCTTAACCGTATCACGGACGGGGCCGTAGCCCAGGTTGTCGCCAAACTGGAATTCTATAACCCGGCCCACTCGGTCAAAGACCGCATTGGCGCTGCCATGCTGGATGCAGCCGAGCGCGAAGGCAGGATCAACAAAGACACGATCATCCTGGAACCGACAAGCGGCAATACCGGCATTGCCCTGGCATTCGTGGCGGCTGCCCGCGGTTATAAAGCCACCATGGTCATGCCTGAATCGGCCAGTAAAGAACGGCGCATCCTCATGCGCGCCTACGGCGCCGACTTGATTTTGACGCCAGCCAGCGAGGGAATGGCCGGAGCCATCCGTAAAACAGAAGAATTGGCTGCCAGCGACTCGCGCTACTTCATTCCGCAGCAGTTCCAAAACCCCGCCAACCCTGAAATCCACCGGCGCACAACTGCCGAGGAAATTTGGAACGACACGGACGGAAAAGTGGATATTTTGGTGGCCGGCGTTGGTACGGGTGGTACGATCACCGGGGTTGGCGAGGCAATCAAAGCCCGCAAGCCGTCCTTCCGCGTGGTGGCCGTCGAACCGGATGCATCCGCAGTGCTTTCGGGTGAACCGAAGGCCTCGCACCCGATTCAAGGTATTGGCGCGGGTTTCATCCCCGATGTGTTGAATACCAAAATTTACGATGAAATCGTCCGGGTCAAAAACGAAGACGCCTTCCGCACCGCCCGCGATTCAGCGGCTCGTGAAGGTTTGCTGGTCGGCATTTCTTCAGGCGCAGCCATCTGGGCGGCAATTCAGGTCGCCAAACGCCCGGAAAACGCGGGCAAGTTGATTGTAGTCATCATCCCATCCTTCGGCGAACGCTACTTGAGCACCGCCTTATACGCCGATCTGGTTGACTGATCCTCTCTCGCAACCGCTCCCCCTCCGGGGAGAAAACGAGAAGGAAGGTGAAGTATGGTACGTTTATTTCAAAAAGCCAAATCCGATATTCAATCCGCTTTTGAGCGCGATCCGGCCGCTCGCCGGCCGTTGGAAGTCCTGCTGACCTACCCCGGTGTGCATGCCATCTGGGGGTACCGGCTGGCACACTGGCTGTGGCTCCATCGCATCAAGCTGATTGCGCGCTGGTTGGCGCATATCAATCGCTTCCTGACCGGAATCGAGATTCACCCCGGCGCCGCGATCGGTGAAAAGTTGTTCATCGATCACGGCATGGGCGTGGTCATTGGTGAGACCGCGATTATCGGCAATAACGTGACCCTGTACCACGGCGTCACCCTCGGCGGCGTCAGCCTGGATAAGGGCAAGCGCCATCCGACCATCGAAGATGACGTGGTGATCGGCGCCGGCGGCAAAGTGCTCGGTAACATCACCATTGGCCGCGGCAGCCGGGTGGGCGCGAATGCGGTTGTGGTGCATTCTGTTCCGCCGAACTCGGTGGTCGTGGGAGTTCCCGGTCAGGTGATGGTGCGCTCCAAACCTCAGCACCAACCCGACCTGGATCACGACAAAATGCCGGACGCTATCGGTGAAACCCTGGCATCCGTGATGGCGCGGCTTGAGGCCCTGGAGACGGAGATGCACACACATCAATTGGAGCGCAATGGCGGCAACGGGCACGCCGTCTCGGGATCACGCGAATCGCAAATCCTGGAGCACCCGATATTGATCCATGCGCCTGAACACGGTGTTTGGCGCGGAGACGATTTTTCGATCTAAAACTGCGCTAGGATTTTTTCCGCAGCGAAGACAGCACCACCATTAACAGGCCGATGCCGCTGATGGCGATAATGCCTACTCCCAGCGTATTCCGCCCGGCCCAATCTGGCGGAGTCCAGTTGAATAGCGGGCGCGGCGTTGCGGTGGGTGTGAGCGTGACGGTCGGTGTAACGGTCGAGGTGCGCGGCGTGGGTGTCGGTGTTGGCGTGCGGGTCGGCGGGCGAGGCGTCAGGGTGACTGTCGGTGAGACCGTTGGTGTAAATGCCTGGCGCACGATGAGTTTCTGGCCGATTGACAGCACCGGATTTGCAGGAAGTTGATTCAAAGAGATCAAATCGACGATTTTAACGCCGTAAGCAATGGCGATGCTCCACAACGCCTGTCCGGGCTGCACCTCGTGCACGATCGACCCGTCATCTCCCGGCGTGGCCGTGATGACCGGTTTCACAACGCCGCTGGTGGCTATAGGCTGGCTCGACCCTGAAGTTGTAGGAGCAACCGGCGCAGAGCTATACGAGCCGCCTGAAACATAAGCAGCATGAATAACATAAAAGACCCGCCCATCGACCACGGTCACTCCGCCGCCAATATGGGTGTATTTCGGGTCGGTCATGGGCATCATGTGGGTGGCATCCGCCCAATACTGATAGACGACGTCCTCGACCGTCATGGTGATGCCGCAGGCAATATTTTCAGTGGCAAAGACCGTCGCTCCGCCGCCGTACCCGGCTGCGGCGATGCGTCCACTCGCATTGCCAATGTGGGAACAACTGCCGTTGGCAGCCATCACATCCGAGGATGCCTGGGCAGTTCCCATCAAAATGCCGTCGATTTCGAGAGCCGGAAGCCCGTTGGATGTGCGCACGGCATTCACGGCTGCCACCAGGTCATAGGCAGTACCGCCCTGTGCCCGCACGGCTGGGGGCGCCGGAAGAACAGCCAGACCAATAATCACCATTGTCAAGATCAAGCGGGAAATTAATAATAAAAGGCGCATCGTGTTGATTATAATCGATGCGCCCTGGGTCATTTTGGTCAATGAATTGCTAATGGAGCGTTCGTTCGCCGTTGCCGTGCCCCAGTTGTTCCGCCACAATCAGGAAATCGTTGGCAGAAATCATACCCACCACCGTACCGTTGGCATCCGCAACCGGCAGATGGTGAATGCGGTGATCTTTCATGACCTTGGCGCATTCTACGATCGTCATCTGGGTGGTGACGGTGATCAAGGGTGAGCTCATAATCTCATGAACTTTCACCGTCGAAGGATCGCGCCCTTGAGCAACGATCTTGTCACAAATATCGATCGAGGTGACAATGCCGTATTCAGGCGACTCCTTGGTCTTCTTGGTGATCAAGTTATTGACATACCTTCTGCGCATGATTCCCAATGCTTCAGTGATTGTACTGTTCGGATCGACGAAAACGACCAGGTCGTTCATCCAATCACGCACGGTATTTAACATAACCCCTTCTCCTTGAGAATTCTTATGATAGTCGTGCTTTTGCGCATCTGCAATGATTTGATTGCGTAGAACAGGTACCGCTTAAATCAGTATAGCATATGGAAGATAAAAGACAACCTGTTGAAAATCAACTGTTCGGCGGGCAAACTACACGGAAGAAAGTTACCCTCCGATATGCCAATCCCAGGTGCGCAGGGTTTCCAGCGAGCGGTGGGCAGTAAAATCCAATTGGACCGGACAAATCGATACAAAATTACCGGCCAACGCGCCAATGTCTGTGCCTTCCTCTGGCACTCCGGTCGGGGCATCTCCACCGATCCAGTAATAGGGTTTGCCGCGCGGGTCCTCGCGTGAAACCAGCACATCCCGATAAATCCGCAGGCCAAGCCGGGTCACCAGGGAACCTTTGATTTCACTCATGGGAAGATTTGGCACATTTACATTGAGCAGGACATTTTGAGGAAGCCCATTTTTTTGCACCATTCCCACCACCTGGGCTGCAATGGCTGCTGCTGTGTCATAGAAATAGAGAGTTGAGCCGGTTTCGCTCGTATCCAGTGAAAACGCCAGCGACGGCAGTCCGCAGATCGCACCTTCCATGGCAGCGGTTACCGTACCGGAATAGGTCATGTCGTGACCGACATTGGCGCCCGGGTTGATCCCCGAGACCACCAGATCGACCGGCTCTGTCAGAATGCCAAGGACCGCCAGCGCAACGCAATCTGAGGGTGCGCCGTCGGTCGCCAGAGCCGGGTAGTCGTCAGCCAGCCGGGCCTCGGTCACGCGCAGCGGGCGGTGCAGGGTTTTTACATGCCCGGAAGCGCTCCAGTTACGGTCGGGTGCAAGCACCGATACTTTGCCCAGCGGCAGCATAGCCCGAGTTAAAGCCAGCAAACCCGGGGCATTCACCCCGTCATCATTGGTCACTAAGATGTGCATTGTTTACCCCGAAAAGTCCAGTTTTTTCTTCCAATAATTCGATCCGAGCGGACAGGTTTATGCATGATTATATACCCCCGTGGAACGATTTTGGTTGTGAGACCCCCAGGAGATCGAAGCAATCGAGCCGGAATTTAAAGCTGCCAGCCTGAAGCCAGACAACCCGGCTGACAGACGAATATCGCTGCGCGCCCCTCGGTCACTCGCGATGGCAGTTGGACCTGTTGTCATTGCGAATGTAGTGAAGCGAAATGAAGCAATCTGCGTTAACCGAAAGTGGTATCCGTTAGTTGGATTGAGGGCGAGAAAGGCATTATTGAAAAAAAGGACTGTGTTGCAGCCCGAAATCCAACGGTTCGCCGCGTTCTGGTTGTTGGGTTTTGTGGCCAAAAAAAGACAATATTCCGTCGTTCGGCTTTCGTCGCCGCTCACTCGCAGAGTACCCTGCCCGCAGGGTACCCTGTGGGTGTAGGCAACCCAACCTACGAAAATATTGACGATCATTTGTAGGTTGGATTGAGGGCGAGTAAGGCATTATTGCAAAAAGGACTGTGTTGCAGCCCTCAATCCAACGGTTCGCCGCGTTCTGGTTGTTGGGTTTTTTGGCCAAAAAAGGCAATATTCTGCCGTTCGGCTTTCGTCACCCCTTTGCGAGTGAGGGCGGACAATAGTTTCCCTTCGGTCACACGCTTTTGCAGCCCGAAATCCAACGATTATTATTGGTTTATCCCTCTGTGCCTGTTGGATATTGTTGGGTTTCGGGGCTGCCCGAAAAATTCTTTAATCATCGCTCTTAACTGCCCCTCACTCGCAGAGTGCCCTGCCCGCAGGGCACCCTGTGGGTGTAGGCAACCCAACCTACGATGTTTCACGATGACAAAATAATCATAAAAAAGGCCGCGGCATTTCTGCCGCGGTTCCTCGTGTTAGTTATCGCGAAAAATCTTGGCCCGGTCGTGCCACCAGTCCCCCGCCACGCGAGCAGCAGCCTGAAACAAATTGATCGTCGGTCCATGCATCGGAATTTCAAGCTCGCGTTTATCGCAAACCGTCGAAAGATTGGCGTCATCCACGTGGTGTTTAAGGTCATTCAGGTGCACCTGACGCTGCGCCGGATCTGAAACGGTCTGCACAATGCGATCGATCTCAGCCATCAGTGCTACCGCGCGCGTGATGCGTTGGTCGGTGGCCTGCACCTGAGCAGCCTTGAGCACGCCAAACTCACCCTTCATCAGGTTCAACTGACGACCGGATTCATAGGTAGCGTTTGCAATTTGGTCGCGGTTCATCCAGATGGTCTCGTAATTGAGCACGTATTTCCAGGAAGGCGCCAGTAACTGGCGGCGGTGCTCTTCAAGGGTGCGGGCGAACAGCCGGTAGCCGTGTTTATCCGGTTCCTCGAAGGCGCGGCTGCCTGGGTCAACAAACGGCGCCAGCGGCGAGATGAAAGGAATCACCCGGTGTTCACCACCGCGGTCGTATCTTTTCAGCATCTGCCGCGAATATTCGACCGTGCCCATTACCGACTCATAGGTTTGGCCTTTCAGGCCAACCATAAAGAACAAATCCAGGCGTTTGCAGCCGGCATCCAGGGCATCGTCCATGCTGCGCTCGATGTCCACGGTGGAGTATGGTCGGCCAAAGGCTTTCCGTACCGGTTCATCATGTGATTCCATCGAAATTTCGACGGTGAAATTAGGTATCGCTTTGGCAACGTCCTGGAAGAACTTTTTAGGGGCTGCATCGAACAATTCGATGAAAACCGGCTTTTTGTATCCAGAAATGGCATCCAGGAAACGGCGGGTGTATTCTTCGCCTGGCTGCCGGATATCGCCAAGGATAAATACAGGGCCTTTGGAATATTCGCCGATGCGGCGAATGTCCTGCGCCAACAGCTCCGGCGAACGGTATGCCGGGCGCTGGCGGTTGGAAATGCCGCGGAAAGCGCAAGCCGAACCGCCGCAGGTGGTGCAATTATAGCGGCAGCCGCGTACTGTGAGCGCCGCAGTGATGGGGTACTTCATCCAGTTGCGGAAGGGTTTATAGCTGGCCAGGTCGCGGTAACGTACCACTGACCGCAGTACATGGGTGTAATCCAGCAGCAAATCGTCCAGGTTATCCGGGCTGTATGAGATCGGGTTGGCGTGCATCTCGCCGTCACCGGTCTTGTACACCAGGTTGGGTATGGCTTCCAGCCGGCCAGCGTCCAACGATAATGGTTCAGGCCGCATCTCGCCGCCGGCCCGCAGGTATTGCATCAACATCAACAGCGGGAGTTCGGTTGAATCGCCGCGAATGATGAAATCAACGGACGGGTAGCTGATTAATTCTTTATAGAAATAACTCGATGAGAAACCCCCGAACAAAACCGGCGATTTGGGATGGTATCGTTTGACGATTTTTGAAATTTCAACCGAGCCGTGGGCATGCGGCAGCCAGTGCAGGTCAATCCCATATACCATTGAATCCAGCTTCTGGATGTAGTCTTCGACGTCAAAGTTGATATCATCCAGCATACGGACGGCCAGGTTGACGATTCGTGTTTGCAGGTCATGGCGTTCCAGGTACTCCGCCATGGTGGTAAAACCGATCGGATACATTTCGAAGACCGGCGTTGAAGGTACCAGGTCGCTGACCGGCCCGTAAAGAATGGATTCTCGCCGGAAATCATATACGCTTGGAGCGTGAAGCAGGGTCAAATCAGGGATTGCCATGGATTTACCTCGGGAGATGGCTTGCGCCTTGGGAAAACCAATAAATCAGGGGTACTATTAAAAAAGCGTTCAGGCGAACGCATTTACAAAATCATCAGTCGTAAATGAAGGGACTGGTTTGCAATGCTCTGTGATTCTTAAAATTACCGGTAAAGCCAATAATTCGTTTGTCGTTGGTAATTCTTTTCACAAACGCAATTCATTATACCATTATCAAATTGCTATAGATTAATATACGCCAAACTTAGGAAAAAGATACTACAAGTAGGATAACAAATTACCTCTTTTTTCTGGGACTAATCTGACATTCTTCCCCCTGATTATATAAAAACAGCCGCCCAAAAGCGGCTGTTTAATACCGATAAGTAAGCGCTTGCGCACCAATAAACTTTTTTTGTGAAACACTGCCAGCTAAGCGGGTTGGCGCAGCGAGACCAGTTCCTGTTCCACAGCAATTATTTCGGCTTTCAAATCGCGCAGGTAATTCTCCAAACGCACGATATATTCGTCGCGGGAAAGTTCGACAACATCCGTCTCTAATTCAGCAGTCTGGCAACCGCACGATCCACCGCAAGCACATTCATGATCACTGGACATAGCGCGTCTCCTTTGTTGGTCGGTTTGAGTTCTTCGGCAATATTATAACCAATATTACCATTTTTGTAAAATTAAGGTTCAATTAGACTATATTACCCATTACAAACCATAGGAGATTGCCCAATTCGATCAGCAAACATTTAAATAAAGGAGGCAATCCTTGCCAGCAGTATGGGGAGATGATATAATTTTGGCACCCAGGGCGCGTAGCTCAGCTGGTTAGAGCGCACGGTTCACATCCGTGAGGTTCGGGGGTTCGAGCCCCTCCGCGCCCACTATACCGCAAATATTTTGTCATTGTGAAATCATTCGAGTGTGCATGCGCCCCTAATGATCAGTAACCCAGGCCCTGACAGGTCTAGGTTTCGCTTTAATCGCATTATGTTACGGAAAAACGAAAAACCAAAGTATTGATCGGATAGAACAGTGAAAATTATGCTATAATGCAAATAAGGTATTATGTTCTATTTGTGTTCTATATTTCCTTTCCACGATCTGGAAGGATGTCATGTTCCCGCAGTATAACGAAAAGAAAACAACACAAATAGCTGCCTACTTGTTGCAGAAGGCAGGTGGTGTTATGCACTACCTTAAGCTCCTGAAGCTCCTCTATTTACTTGATAGAGCTGCTTTGAAAGTTTGGAGAGAGCCATTAACAAATGACAAGTATTATTCTATGCGTCACGGCCCGGTACTAAGTAATACATATGATCGTATTCGTTATCGCAGCCCAATTGATGTTGATTCATACTGGTACAACTGTATTTCAGAGCCGAAGAATTATCAGGTGAAATTAATAACGCCTTGTAGTGTGTCCGAACTTTCTCCAGCTGAGATTCAATTAATTGATATAATTTATCGCCAGTTTGGGGATTGGGATCGGTGGAAATTGCGTGATTATTGCCACACACTCCCAGAATATAAACAGACGACCTCATCAATTCCCATCGATCTTAAAGAGATTTTATTGGCTATCGGAAAAAACGAAGACGAAATAAATCAAATAGAAATCGAACTCAAAGATCAAGCCTATCTGGATGCCCTATTTGGTTGATTAAATGACATTCTCTGCCATTCCTGGGGAAACACTATTGATCCCAACGCCGAATCGTAATGACCCAAATGGTGCGAGAAAACATCTCAACATCATAATCACCGACATTGACCCGGTAACAGGGACAGTAATTATTGTAGGTATTGAATCATATTGGCGTGGTTGCGATACCACCACAGTTATTCGGCAAGGTGAGCATCCCAGCATAACCCATAAGACATCCGTCAACTATGCCAAAGCAAGGATTGTCGAAGTTACTCGGTTATTGGACTTGGTAAAAAATCGATTTGCTATTCCTCAAGATCCATGTTCGGAAGAGTTATTCAAAAGGATTAAGAGCGGCATCCGTAGATCCCCTCGGACTCCTAATAAAATCCGTGAACGGTTTGTTGATGATGAGTGGCCATTCTGATTTATAATGATTAGAAACCCAGGCCTTGGCAGTGACCAGAGCCTGCATTTGTAATCTTCATTTTATAAATGCCGCTGCAGACGATTTGGTGACCGTCTCTACCCGGATATGCAACTGTAGCTATGGGAAAGGTAGCGTAAACCACGCCAGCAGCAGTGTCGTTGACTGTGATGGTAATATTGATGCCTGCGAAGACGAATAAACCAACGATGCCAAATTTTCCGGTCGCGCTTACGGTTGTAAAGGTCCAGGATCCGGTGGTGACTACTCGCGTGTTATTGAACGATCCTGGTTATCCCTGCGGAAAGGCTGCGTAGCTGTAAAATGGTGCGGTGATGGTGGCGTTGTCGATCGAATAGTCCGCATTGCTGATGATCGTCAGAATGAAAGCTAACTTGCATTCCATCTCCTAGCCAAAACATTAATTATAGAATAATAGTTCTATAAATCAATACCTATATTAGTTTATAATGACGTAATAATGGTGGGATTATTCCAGATGGAATTGTGCAGGTGGTAAAGGGTCCTTACAGCACAGAATCTGTCTTCGCATATTTGAACAGCACAGAATCGGAATATGTCAATTTATCATTTGACCCCGGACCAACCTTTATTTGGGTTCGATAATTACGACGATTTCTGGATTCATAAAGGCTCCGGTCGAAAAGTAAGGAGAAGACGGGATAAAAATGAAATATCGAGTTTACCTAACAGCAACGGCCTGGACTTCCGACGCTACAATGCCGAAGAAATTAGAGCCCAAACCTTTCGAATTTGATGATATTGTCGAATTTGATGGTGACCTCACCAAGGAAATTGCAATTTCCATAATTCAAAGGAAGTATCAGCGTCCATTAACCAAGATTAATGTGCTCGAAATTACACTTTTGGGATAGCAGCCATAAAGATGACAAGTATGATAATGACGCCCCACAATATCGCCGACCATTTTACGTAATTTGTTTTCTTAATGACTATTGGTCGGTTGAATTTCATACTCTCCAAATAACTACTCAAAATCATTGCCTGCCGACCAATCTCTGGAACACATAGGTTTTTTGTTAAGATGTCGTAATCATCCGGAAACGGTTTTGTAATGGGCGTCGGCAGAAAACCTTTTATGGAAAAGAAGGTGAAGCCGCAATATGCCAATATCAGAAGGGCTAACAAAATCCAATAAGGAACTCTCCAGGAAGGCTCAACCTTAACAAAGAAAAGATTTAGAGAAATGACCAGGGAAATCACCACGCTGGCAGCCGTGAAAAATGATTTTGCTGTATCCCTGAGAATAGTCAGGCTGTGCCTTTGATCGGCCATATATCCAGAAACTTCACTGACCGCTACTTTTAAGCCTGCAATAATGTCGTCTTCAGTGTTTTCCATTTCCGCTACTCCTTAGATATTTCATTCTATTGTAACCATTTCGAAAAATAAATCATTAGCAAGGAGAATTCACATGCCCGACCCTCTGGATCCGAAACCAGAAACAAGCCCTTCATCCCCTCAAATTCCACCGCGGCCAATTCCACCAACGAGGCCAGAACCGGATCGTACCATCCAAGAGGGTAGTTTGCCTGATAGGGATAAAGGAGGCCCATTCATAATAAAGAAATAATAAGCATGCGTAAATGATGATACCGATTGAATGAAATCTCCTAATTATCAATTTGTAGAAGGAGGATCTATATGCTTGAAGAACCTGACCCAAAACCTGAAACAAAGCCAGACTCACAATCATCGTCGCCAAAAATCCCGAAAAGGCCGGTTCCCCCAACAAACCCAGTGCCAGATTCTAGCGCACAAAAGAGTCTTAATCCGAACGATGAAGAAAGAAGGCCATTGATAATCAAAGGGAATTAATTGGTCATTTCTTACCCACCCAATCCGGTAATGAGGTCTCTCACATCGTCATTTACTTGCTTGCTATAGATCCCGACTGTAATTTCCTTATTGCTGTGCATCAGGATCTGGCTAGCCGCTTTTAGCAATGCAATGGTTTTCGCCCGCCTTGGCTGCAAACAGCAAAGCTGTGCCTCTATTTGTAAGGCGACTGGTGTTAAGCATTGGCTCGGGTGACTTAATCAATCAATTCAAAGCGAAAAATGTGATACACCTCATCCGTCCAAAATCCATTAAGAAGGCGCGTTTGCTTTCTCCCAGCCCTTCGACAGGCTCAGGGCACGGCTCGCCCCCAAATGTTGATTTTGCTAGGCGGCTCCCACTCGCTACGTTCGCTCGCAGAGCGCCCTGCGGGTGGGGATGCCAAAACCGCCATCGCGAGCCGCCTCTACCGCAAGCCCCTACTGCATTGGACGCCCTTCGTGCAACATATTGAAATCCATCTTTTCCCTCTCTATAATGGATTTAAGACCGCTAATCGGGTGGAAGGGAGGATGGGGTCATGCCGTACGTTTTAACTCAATTTTCAGTGAAAAATTTTAGCCAGTGGAAAGTCGTTTTCGATGAGTTTGTCCCAATCCGCAGGCATTACAGCTCAAAGGGCGCTCGCGCGTTTTGTGTCTCGAATAATCCAGAATCGGTTGTGGTCCTTACCGAATTCGAAGACCTGGAACGGGCGATCGAGATGTACGCGTCGAAGGATTTCAAAGACGCCATCCAACGGGCCGGGGTGATCGGTGCTCCAGTGGTTACCTTATTGAAAGAGGTCGACCGGCTTTCTGCCTAACAGGCAGAACAGTACAGAGGGCACCTCACCCACTTTTTGGCTGGTTTTATGCAATCCCACAGGCTGCCAGAGCGCGAAAATTATATTAAGGGTAATTCCGCATAATGTAATTGTGAAGTAAAGCACTATAATTATTTGTATCCACTTTGCATCTGTCCCCATAAATAGAGGTATCGCAGCCACATTTCAGTATTCTATTCGGAGGGGTTTTATGATTAATATTTCATTCTTGCGCAAGCTTTTTATTGCGCTGATCGTTGTGGCTTTAGCCGGCTGGCCTACAACGCAAGCAGCCGCGCAAACCGAACCATTCGAGATCACCGTCAATTCCACCGATGATTTGGATGATATTCAGCGCGGGGATGGAATCTGCACAGCTTCAATTATGTTCACGAAATGTATGCTCAGAGCGGCTGTAAGTGAAGCGGTCGCGTACAATGGCGAGAGTGATCTGGTATACATTCACCTGCCTGCTGGAGTGTACAAATTGTTAATCCCCGGGGAGGATGAAAATTCTAATGCTACCGGTGATTTAGATATCTCCAACCCTCACAAAGATATCTTATTGGAAGGTACCGACCCGCTTCATCCACCGGTGATCGATGGGAATCATCTTGACCGGATTTTTGGGATTGACGGGAGTCAACACGTCGAATTGCGGTATCTTGTTATCCGGAACGGACAAATCAACAATTTGAATGACTATAACCGGATGGGAGGGGGGATTTTAAACAGCGCCAATCTGGATTTGAACACTGTACTGATTGAAAACAATACAGTGACCTGCAGCCCCCAATCCGGAAGCTGCGCCGGAGCTGTAGGCGGGGGTATTAACAACCTTGGTACCCTGAGAATATTTAATTCCACCATCCGTGGAAATTATGCTTATCGCGGAGGAGGAATATTTATTGGAGGATCTGCTACAGGTACCGAGCTCATTAATTCGACCGTTTTTGATAATGGCGCTTCCTCGGTCGGGGCAATCAATTCTTTTGCGCCGCTCACGATGCTGAATTCGACCATCAGTGGGAACACGGATACCAATTCAACAGGCGGGGTGTTTATGAATGACGCATTGCTGATGATGGCTAATGTTACCCTGGCGATGAATACCACAGGCTCGGGAACTGCCAGTAATCTTGTTGTCAAAGTTCCGCCGATCATTCGCAACAGCATTATCGCCTACCCGGCCACCGGGAAGCCGAATTGCAGTCTGCTTTCAGGCACTGTTACACCGCAGGGTGTGAATCTTTCCAGTGACGCTTCGTGTGGGTTAAACTCTGGCGTGGATAAAATAAACCAGGACCCAAAATTAACTTCGCTCATGGATTGGGGTGGGCCGACCTGGACCCACGGGTTATTAAGTGGCAGTCCAGCAATCAACGCCGGCGATCCATTGGGCTGCAAAGATTTCAACAATTATCTTTTAACCAACGATCAACGCGGGGTCTTTCGTACTCTGGCCGGCTGCGATATTGGCGCCTTCGAAGGAGTGATTTACGCCACCTTCCAGCCATTGATCATGCGCTAAAGATTAAAACCGAAACCGGCCTAACGCCGGTTTCAGGTTTAATTGACCTCTGTTTTATTTCAAATGGATTCCCTGCGGGTCGAGCTCCTCGTGCAGGATGCGCAACTCCTCGGCAGTGGGTGGTTCAGTGATGCGAATCGTACCGTGGGAGCGCAGCGCCCAACCGGTATTTTCGCGCGCCTGGTCAACACTGATGCCCGGATGCAACGCGGTCAACACCAGTTCACCGGTCTCGTCCGGCTCGAGGATGCCAAGGTTGGTTACCACCGCCTGCGGACCGCCGCCGCGCACGCCCGAAGCTGCGCGTTCAGCGCGCCCGCCCAGGAACCCGGCTGAAGTGCGGAAATCGACTTTCTCCGGGAAGCGCCGTTTTTGGTGGGGGGTGATGATGTAGCAGCGGTTCGCCCAGGCGGCAATTTCCATCGAGCCGCCGGAGCCGGGCAGGCGGGTCTTGGGGCGCCCGTAATCGCCGATGACGGTGGCATTGATGTTGCCAAAGCGGTCGATCTGGGCGCCGCCCAGGAAGCCAACGTCGACATTGCCGCGCTGCAGGTATAAGCTGAAGATATCATACATACTGCAAACTGCATTCGCGCCGGACACCAGTGTCGGGTCGCCGATGGAGAGCGGCAGGCGAGCCGGACGGGCGCCGATCACACCGGCCTCGTAGATCATTACCAGGCCCGGCGCATGGGTGCGGCGCGCCAGGTTGCAGGCTAAATTCGGCAGGCCAACGCCGACAAAAACGGTGTCCCCGTCGCGCAGCAGGCGGGCCGCATTGACGGTCATTAATTCGGCAGCAGTGAAGGTCATATCAATATGCTCCATAATTGACCGGCGTGCTCATCAGCGGCGCCACTTTCAACCGGTCATGGGTTTCTGCGCCCAGTTTTTCCCAATACGCAGCCCGGTCCTTGACGCCAAAGACCCACTCGTCCAGCCAGGCTTGAACTGCCTCGCGCGACTCGGTTACCTTGTCCCAGTCCAGGTAGAAGGCGTTGTCGCGGTCATAATAGCCCTGAGTGTACGAGGGATGGGCGCAATAAGGCACGTGGCAGACGGCGTCCACGATAAATTCGGGGATCAGGGTGCGGTTGGGGTCGGAGCGGATGATTTCCTCATCGACAATTTCTTCAGCAGTGAGGATGACATGTTTGGCAGCGAAAGCGGCTTCTTTTTGTTCGCCGATGATGCCCCAGATGTGCGCATTGCCGGCTGCGTCGGCGCGCTGCACATGAACGATGGCGACCTCCGGGTTCAGGGCCGGCACGGTGACCACTTCCTGCCCGGAATACGGGTCGATTACCCGGCGGTATTGCGGGTTGCTGCGTTCCAGATCGCCGGCAGCGGTTGGCTTCATCGGGAAGAAAGGCAGTCCGCTGGCGCCAGCCTGAAGCCGCGAAATCATGCCGTAGTGCGAATACTCCTCCCATTCCAGCCGCCCGGCTTCCAATTCTTCGCGGATGATGCGCAGCGAGCCGACGCCGGGGTTGCCGATATACGAGAAAATGACTTTTTTAGCGCAGCCGGCCGCCACCATTTGATCGTAGATCAGGTCCGGTGTGGCGCGCGCCAGGACAAGGTTTTTGCGTCCCTGGCGAATAATCTCATGCCCGGCGGCGAATGGAATCAAGTGCGTAAAACCGGCAGCATAAACCGTGTCGCCATCCTGGACAAACTGGTTAATGGCTTCAGAGAGGGAACATAGTTTGGTCATAAGGGTGATTTTTTCTAGAAAAAATTCGGATGGGGTGGATTTTTGGACAGGGTAAGGGGTTAACGGTCTTCTTCTTGTTCTTCCTCTTCCCACCTCGGCCGCGGCTGATTGCGTTTGTTGCCCTTTTTCAGAATGCGGAAGCGGCCACTCGGCTCAGGCGGCGGTTTTGGGAAGCGAAAGTACAGGAATGCTCCCAATGCGAGAGCCAACAGCCCCCATAGCAGCATTCCTTCACTTTTGTCCACGCCGGCTTTAACGGCGAAGACAAACAGCATCAGGATGATGAGCCCAACCAGCATGAAAAATGTGCCAACCCGATAGAGCTTCATAGGAAGAAGAGATTGGGCAGCCTGCGGGCTGCCCAATGCCACTTTTTCAGATCAGGCGCGGCGCACGAGGGTGTGAATCTGCTCGTGCATGTACAACTGAACGTAATGCGGGCCGCCGGAGTTCTTGCCGCTGGAACCGGAGCCCTTCCAACCACCAAACGGCTGGAAACCAGGCCAGGCGCCGGTGGTGGCGCCCTGCGGGCGGTTGGCGTACGTTACGCCAGCCTGAATATTATCGAAGAACCAGTCAGTCTCTTCCGGCGCGCCGTAGAACCCGGCTGTCAGGCCGTATTCGACGTTGTTGGCGCGCACCATGGCCTCATCCAGGTTCTTGACTCTGGCGATGGTGGTGATGGGCACGAACATCTCCTGCTGCCAGAGTTTGTGCTCGGCGGGCAGGTCAACGGCAATGGTCGGGGTGCAGAAGTAACCCTTGCTGTACTGGCCGTCCAGGAGCACCTTGCCGCCGGTCAGGATGCGGCTGTTCTGGTGCAAGTCCTCGGAGAACTGCTGGTAATCGCGGTATGAACCTTTGTTGACTACCGGGCCAAGGTAAACCTGGCGATCGGTCGGGTCGCCGATGGCGAGTTTATTGGTTAATTCAACGATGCGTCCGACCAACTGGTCATATACCGGCTCTTCGATGAAAACGCGCGAGCAGGCCGAACATTTTTGCCCTTGCAGGCCAAAGGCCGAACGGACAATGCCCACGGCGGCATCTTCCAGGTTAGCATGGCGGCTGACAATGGCCGGATTCTTGCCGCCTAATTCCAGGACAGTCGGGCGTACCCAACGGCCGCTGCCAAAGTCGCGGTAGATCTTCATGCCGACGTCGTATGAACCGGTAAAGGTGATGCCGTCCACCTGCGGGCTTTCGATGATGGCCTGGCCTAACGTGCTGCCCGGGCCGGTAACGAAGTTATACACACCGTCGGGGATGCCCGCATCACGCAGGCATTCAGCGATCAGGCGCGAGGTCCATGGAGTGTCCGTGGCTGGTTTGAAAACGACGGTATTGCCGGCCACCAGTGCAGCGCCCAGCGGGCCGCCGGTCAATGCGGCGGGGAAATTGAACGGGCTGATGACCACCCACACGCCGTATGGGCGCAGCACCGAGACATTGGAGGATTCGAACCCGGTCAAAGGGTCTCGGCCTAATTCAATGGCAAATCCCTCGTTGGCTTCCATGCGGGAACAGGAATAGCGCAGCAAGTCAGCCGTTTCAGCCACATCTCCCAGCGCTTCCATGCGGTTCTTGCCTACTTCCAGCGAAACGGCGACGCCGATCTGGAAGATGCGCTGGTCCATCAGGTCAGCGGCTTTGCGCACCAGGGCTACGCGATCCTGCCATTTCATCCTGCTCCACATGGGAAAGGCTTTGCGAGCCGCGGAGAGCGCCTCGTCAGCATGTTTGGCGCCGCCTTTTTGGAACACACCCAGCAGTTGATCGGTATTGGCCGGGTTGCGGTCTTCAAATTTGTCATCCGCAAACACATCTTTACCGTTGATGATCATGGCGTGTTCCTGGCCCAGGTTGCTGCGCAGCTTTTCCAGGGCAGCCTCGAAGCTAGCATGCAGTTCTTCGGGCGGATTGAACATGGTGGCGTAGGTAAGCTTAAACGTGCTGTTTGCAGTCATACTTATTTAGCCCTCCTTCACACTTGAACGCAAAGCATCGCAAGGATGGCCTGAACGCTCAGGCATGATTAAGTATAGCCCAGGAAGAATTTATCGTCAAAGCAGGGAGATGTGGTTATGGGATTTTGGGTCGAACACACAACTCACGGTGAATAATAAAGGATTGTGGGGTTTGCGCAGCAATGGCGCAAACCCCACAATTAATTCGCCTTTCAGACGCCCGGGAAGGATTTCCCTTACGGCGTAACCGCTTCGATGCTGACCGGCAGCGTGCACAACGTTGTGCCGTCCATTAGCAGCTTCCAGGTGGCGGAGTACTTGCCGGCATTGGCGGGAACCGCCATGTCAACGATCAAAGTCAGTTCCTTGCCAGGCTCGACCAGTGTCGAGACATCGAAGACGTCCGCTACTTTTTGCATCTTTTGACCGCTGTCATATTTCAGATCCAGCGTGCCGACTTCCCAGTTCTTCAGGCCGGTGTTTTTGACCACCCAGACTGCATCGAATTCGTCATTGACGTTGTATTTGGCGCCAGCAGCCGGGGATGAGCTGGACACGCTGCAGCCGAAGTTAGCCGGGGTGGCAGTGAAAGTCGGCGCCAGGGTGACGGGGATGCGGGTGTTGGTGGCAGTTGGCAGCGGCGTGCTGGTTGCCAGCGGGGTGGCAGTGGCTGCCAGCGTCGGTATCTGGGTGGCGGTAGCCGTATGGGTTGGCTGGGCGAGAGCGGTGCCAGTCAACTGGGCTGCGATGGTCAGCACTGCCTGGGTGGCTGCGGCATCGATGGTGGACTGAATCACCAGCGGGTTGGGGGTTGGCGGGATTTGCGGTCCGAATGCATTACACGCACTAAGGATCAGCATCAAGGCAAAGACGGCAGATAGACTTGCAAACCTGAATTTTCGCATTTTTGGGGTTCTCCTTTTAGGGGTGTTACCTTAAATGGGTACACCTCCTCTGAATGGACGATTGATGCGGGGTTCAAGTTCCCGACATCACCCGCTGCATGTTTCGAATCGTTCAACCGATAAGCAGTGATGAGAACGCAGGGTAGGATTATGCGGCCTGGTCCTGGCTTTTGAAAGACTTAGCAGCGTCTGTGGTCAGGCATCCCGCCAGATGATCTGCCAGCGTGATAAAGTCAGGCAGCCGCCAGATTGCTCCGCTTTGTAAAGGCCATTCACCGCGCAACATCGTTTTCCAGGCTTCCGGGATCGCTTCCAGACCGTAGGCGGCTCCTGCCAGTGCTCCGACAACTGCGCCGGCTGTATCTGCGTCTGCGCCAAGGTTGATCACACTGACCAGGGCATCTTCGAAGGTGTCGGTGTTAAGCAGCCCCCACAGGGCGCTCTCGACAGTGTGGCGTACCCAGCCGGTGTTACGCAGTTCTTCGCGCTTACGACGCGGCGCCAGGCGAATGGTTTGCCTGAGCCCTTCCGGCATCTCGACCAGGGTAAGTGCGTACTGGTAGGCGTCGAGAGGACTCTTGCCATTGATCATTTGAGCAATCATGGAATTGATGAATGCGCTGCTGGCAATACATTCTTCATGAGCATGGGTCACCTGGCTTTGCATACGCGACCAGGCGTTTAATGCACCTTCGTCATGCCAGCACATCAGCGCCACCGGCCAGGAGCGCATGACCGAACCATTACCGGCGCTGTCAGGATACCTCTTCTGCACCGTAACCGCTGCGGTTTGCCAGGTTTCTCCGAGCTCGATGCTTTCCAATACGTTGGTTGTGTGAATGCCGACATCCGGCGGCTGTCGCTTGTACCAATCCAGGAACCGGGCGGTGACATCTTGTGGGTCGAGCATGCGCTGCGCCAGCAAAGATTCGGCCAACGCTAGAGCCATTTCTGTATCGTCGGTGAAGGTGCCGGCAGGCAAGCGACCGGCATGCATGTCACGGATTAATTTTGCAGGGGGTGAGGCCAGGCCAAATTCGAGCGGCATCCCAAGGGCATCGCCTACGGCAGCACCAACGGCAACGCCGCGTAAACGATGGGTGGTTTGCAGGTTCATGGATGCATTTCCTCCTGGAGTCAATCGCAATTTTACCCTATTTCGAGTACCTTCTGGTAGAAAGCTGCAATTTTAGGACGGACGTGCGAGACTTCGGCGCGATCACGGATCATATTCAGGTTTGCCTGGTTGGCGTTTTCCCGCAAGCCAGGGTCGCTCAACGCCTGAAGAATGGCCGCTGCCAGTTCTCGGGGCGAACCCGGATTCACCAGCAGTCCGTTGACACCCGGGTCGATCCATTCACGCAGGCTTTCGATATTCCCGGCAACCGGGAAGCTGCCGCAGCTCATGGCTTCCAGCAGGGTGTTGGGGGTGCCGTCATGGTCGGTGACAGAAATGGATACCGGGCAGCGGGTAAATAGTTCCCAGAGCTGACCCTGACCAAGAGCGGGCAGTAAGATCACGCGCTCATCGGCATGGATTGCGGCGGCCCAACGCTCCGCCACTGCTTCTCCTGCCATCGACGGGCAAAGGAATGCGGTTTGGGGCGCCTGCTCCAGCACCAGCGGGATTGCCTGGAAAAAGGTGTCGGTGCGGGTATAGGCCCGTACCCCACGCGGGTTGATGACCAGAGTATGGTCCTTCGGGATGCGGGTTTCCCATTCAGGAGGCAGTGCGGCGCGCATCCGCTGGACGCGTTCCAGATCCATGCCGCCATTGCTGGGTACTACCAGGCCAGGATGATCTGCCGGGTAGCCCCACTCATAGGCCAGGCGCAAATCGCGCTGGGCGTCGGTATGCAGGCCGTTGGCGCGCTGCAGAGTCTGGCGGGTGAGCTTACCCATTGCAGCCGTCTTCGGGGCGTGCAGCGTCAGGTCATTGCCCCAGATAGAGATCACCAACGGGATGCCCACCGGGGTATGGCTGGCGAGCATGCCCTCAAAGGGGATGCGCAGCGCGTGCACCAGATCAGGTTTGACCTGCGCCACGATTTCCCGGAAACGCGGGGCATAATAGCGCACGCTGAACGGTGCAAGCTGGTAACGGGCTGTCAAGAAGGCGTTGCGAAACGTTTTAACCAACCCGCGGCGCAAGCCAGACCGGCGGTTGCCAACCTGCCCCGCTTTGCCCCCCGCAGTCAAACGGCTGAAGGCAATCGGCACAACATGCAGCGCCTGGATGCCCTCTGGCGGTTCGCAGGGATGCGAGGAGATCAACGTCACCTGATACTGAAGCGCCAATAAGCTATCGAGCCAGCGGTGGGTGATGGGGCTGCGCCCGTCTGCAACGAGTAAAATGTGCATCCTGTCAACATCCTTAATTATTGGAAGAAATAATTACCCGGAAGGCTCAGAGTAGGATTTTAATGCGGCGGCAATTGCCCGGGAAAACGCCTGGATCATGCCTTCCAGGTTGATGACATCTACGATCTGGAAGGAGGCGGCGCCCATTTCACGCAGACGGCCAGGGTTGCTCAGCGCTTTGTAAAGCGCACCGGTCAAGGCCTGCAGGTCGCTGCCGGGCAGCAACCAGCCATTTTCCGGACGCACCAGATCGGTCTGGGTGCCGTCAGCTTCGGCTACAATGACCGGCAGCGCAAAGGACATGGCTTGCTGCACTGCCAGCCCGCCGGTACCTGGCAGGACAAAGAGATCGGCGCTGCGGAACAAATCATCCAACTCATTGCCGTAACGCGCGCCCCAAAACCGCGCCGAGGGGTAAGCCGAATCGGCCAGGGTTTCCAACTCCTGGCGCGCCGGACCGTCACCAACAATCCAAACCTGCGGCTGAAGCGAAAAGGGCAATGCTGCGCAGGCGCGCAGCAGCAAATCGACTCGCTTGCGCGGTTGCAACCGGCCGACATATAAAACGTTAGCCTGACGCGGATCGGTCAAAGGTTTACGCACCGGCGGCGGTTGGGTCGGTTTAGGCGTGACGGCGTTGGGCGCAACAAAAATACGCTCGGGCTTGCAGCCGATGCGTGCATACTCCTCCGCGCCGCGCCAGGAATAGGCAATCAGCGCGTCAAAGCGCGACAGGAAGCGCTGCCACGACCGTGCGCGCAAACTGCCGACGTTAGGCGCGCCTAATCCCCAGCCAATGACCGGCTGCCGGCGCGCGTGCATCCATTTGACGGCCTGGGGAGTGGAAAGGTAGCGCGGGTTGGCCTCCATGACCAGTACCTCGGGCTGCCAGCTTTCCAGCCAGTCCAGAATGCCGCGCTGCCAGAGGAAATAAGCAGCACCGCCCAGAATGTGCAGGTTATGCGCCCGCACCAGTTCGCCATGCTGCAGGCTGGTTTGCGAGTCGACCGCTTCGCTGGCACGCGGCAGCCCGGCAAACAGATGTAAACCTTGCGGGCAAGCCTCGCCTAACGCCTCGAAAAACGGAGCGCGGTAAACCGGGAAGATACGCTGTTGTATGCCCAAACGCACAGGAATCGCGTTCATAGCACCTGCACGTGGACGGTTGACCCGCCAACCCCTTTTTCAACCTCGATGCGGGCCGGAAAAGCGTCTTTGAGTTCTTCGAGGTGAGTAATGACCAGAATCTTCTCGAAATCACCGCGCACCTGGTTGATGGCTTCGATCAGGCGCTGGCGGCCGTCTGCGTCCTGGCTGCCAAAACCTTCGTCAATGACCAGGGTTTGCAGGCGTGCTCCGGCACGGTGGGCCAACACCCGCGAAAGCGCCAGGCGGATGGCAAAGTTAACTCTGAATGCCTCGCCGCCGGAATACATTTCATATTCACGGTAGGCGCCGCTGGCATCGCTGATCTTGATGTCCAGCGTCTCTTTTTTATCCGAGCGTTTGTTGTCCTTGTAATCGGCCTGAGTCTCGAACTTGAGCGCCATGGCGCCGTTGCTCAAGCGTTCCAGCAAATCGTTGGCCTGGGTTTCGATTTCCGGCAGGGCTTGTTCGATCAATAAGGCCGGGATGCCGTCTTTGCTAAAAGCTCGTTCCAACTGCTTCAGCAGGCTGATCTGGCGTTGGATCTCGTCGCGCCTGGCAAGCAGTGATTTTTGTTGTTTGCGATGGTAGTCCAGATTCTTGATCCGGCCTTGCGCTCCGCCAACCTCGATGTTTTTACGGTTGACCTGTTCTTTGAGCGCGACCACCTCACTTTCCAGGCCTTTCCGGTCAGGCAGGCGGGATTTAAGCTGCTGAACTTCTTGCTCCGACTGCTGTTTTTCAACTGTCAATTGCTCCAGCGAATGCTGTTCGCTGGCAATGGATGCCGCGAGAGTGGAAATCTCGCGTTCCAGCGGCATGAGGGTGGCGCGGGCATGATCCACCGTGCGTTTCTGATCTTCACTGGTGCGGCGGCGCTGTTCAGATTGGCGCACGGCCTCGTGGACGGCTGCATCATAGCCGATCTGACCGGCTTCGGCATCTAGCGCCAGAATTGCGGCCCGAGCAGCGGGTTCATAGTCCTCGTTTTCCAGTGATGTCTCCACAGCAGTCAATTGGGGCAGGAATTCGGCCTGGAATTTTTGACTCACCTCGCGAATTTGAGCCAGGCGGGCTTCCTCGCGGGAAAGGTTCTGGTGATTCTGCTGGATGCGGGCATCCAGGCTGGTCAGGTTGTTCAGTTGATCGACAATCGCCTTCATGCGGCCTTTATTGGCCTGTAATTGCCCGGCAAGCTCCCGCTGGCGGGTTTCCTTACCACTTTTCTCAGCTTGCAGGTCGCTCACCATTCGCTGGCGTTCTGAAACCGAAAGGGGTTTCTTGCACACCGGGCACAATTCCTCTTCCGCTTCACCCAGGCGAGCGATGCGTTCGGTCAATGAGCCTAATTCACGCACTACTGCCTGGAGATTGAGATCCACTTCAGAGTTGGCCAGGCGCAGCGCTTCACGCTGCTCGTTCAACTCACCCATGTGCTGCTTCTGCCCGGCAAGGAGTTCGGCCTCGACACGCAGCCGTTCCAACGACTGTTCGATTTCCGATGTTTCCGCTGCTTTGGCATCCACCTCGGCCTGGCGTTGACGCAGCGCATTCAACAGGGTGGTAAGCTCGGCCTGCTTTTTTTCGAGTACAGCCTGTTGCGTAGATCGTTTCTCGGTCACTGCGCGTTGCCGGGCAGCCAGCGCTTCCCAATGCTCGAGCTGTTGGCGGTCCTTAAGCCAGGCCTGGTACTCCTGCTCGATTTCAGGTGCGGCGGCCAGCGCCTGCTGATATTTTTCTTTTTCCTGGATGCGCTGCTTGAGTTGCTGTTGCACACCGGCTAATCGCTGCTGATCGCTTTGCCACCGGACGGTTTTTTCCTCCAGCGACTTTTGCAAGCTTTTTAGCATGTTTTCCTGCTGAACAGCAGCTTCCAGCGCGGCTGATTTCGTATCGAGCAACTCGGTAAGATGTCCCAATTCAGTTTCGAGCTGTTTGAGTTGATTTTGATATTCCGGTTCGCGCGCCAGTTCCTCATCGATTCCCTGTAACTGCCCGGCGATCCCATTTTTGTCAGATTCCTGCGCGCGAATATTTTTGGCCGCCTGCGCCCGGTAGGTTTCCCAGATCTCGAGCCCGAGGACATTGGAAAGGATGTGCTTGCGTTCACCGGGACGCTGCTGTGCAAATTGATCGGCTTTACCCTGCAGGAAGAACGAGGCATTGATGAACGTGTCATAATCCAGGCGTAGCACCTGTTGGATACGGTCTTCGGTGGCGCGCAGCGAACTCTCGGTCAGTGTGCGCCAGCGGCCGGCATCATCCTGGATCATAAATTCCAACACAGTGGTCTTGTTGCGCGGTTTGCTGCGCTGCACCCGGTAAAGGCTGTTCTCATAGGTGAAATCCAGGATGACTTCAGCGGCGTCGGCGTGGCTGTTAATAATATCCTCATCCTTGCCGCGCGCTTTGCCAAATAATGCCCAGGTGATGCTGTCCAGAATGGAAGATTTACCGGCCCCATTTTGACCTGAAATGCAGGCCAGGTTGATCCCTTCGAAGGGTATCTCAACCGGATCCCGGTAAGACAAAAAGCCGCTGAGTTTCAGACGGACTGGGTTCATATAGCAGCGCTTTCATCCTCTAACGGTTTTTTCGTGACCAGCACCTTATCCACTCGCCGGCCATCCATATCAAGAATCTCGAAGCGGTACGCCTTCCACTCGAAAGAATGCCCAGCGGTCGGGATGGAGCCGATTTGACTCATGACAAAGCCGCCCAGGGTTTGATAACCAATCCTATCTTCGTCGGGCAGTTCATCCACGTCCAGGATCTCCTTCAAATCGACGATATCCAGCAGGCCGTCGAGCAGCCAGGAGCCGTCTTCACGCTGCACGGCTTCCGGTTCGGTATCGTCACCGGGGCCGGGAATGTCACCAACGATAGCCTTGAGCACGTCGTAGAGCGTGACCATGCCAAGCAGCCCACCATATTCATCGATGACCAGTGCTTCATGAACGCCGGCTTCTTTGATCAACTCCAATACCTTCAACGCGGACATGCTGTCCGGGACAAATAGCGGCGGCACCAGCAAATCACGGATTTCAAAAGGGTCACCCGCGACCAGTTTTTCCAGGAAATCTTTGGCGCGCAAGATACCCTGCACATTATCCAGGTTATCCACACCCACCGGGAAGCGGCTGTGTTTGCTGCTGAGGAGATCGGCCAGGATCTCTTCACGCGATTCGGTGAGATCGAGCCATTCGATCTCGGTGCGGGGCGTCATGATGGCATCGATGTAGCGGGCATTCAGTTGGAAAATACCTTCAACCATGTCCTGTTCGGCAGCCTGGAATACACCGACCTGCGTGCCCTGCTCCATTAAAACCCGGATTTCTTCTTCTGTGACAGGCGGTTCAGCCGGTGGGGTGATGCCGAGCAGGCGCAGGCCGAAATCGGTCGATGCGCTGAGCAGGCTGACTACTGGCGCGGCGATGCGTGAAAGGAAGCGCATGGGTTTGGCCATCGCCATGGCGGCTTTTTCCGGGTTATTCAAGGCCAGCCGCTTGGGAATCAACTCGCCGATCACCAGGGTGAAGTAGGTGGTGAGCAGTACCACAATGACAAAAGCGACGCCGGTTGCATACGGCTTTAGCCAGTCAATTCGGGCCAGCAAGACTCCCAGTCGTTCCGCCAGGGTCGCGCCGCCAAATGCGCCAGCTAAAATCCCGACCAGGGTGATGCCAATTTGAACCGTGGAGAGAAAGCGATTGGGCGATTCAGCCAGCTCCAATGCCACCCGGGCAGATGTGTCGCCTTCATCTGACTTCTGTTGCAGGCGTATCTTACGAGCGGAAAGGACAGCCAGTTCCGACATGGCAAAAACGCCGTTGATGATCAAGAGCAAAAAAATGATCGTGATTTCGACCAGCGAATTGTTCATAAGACCGGCGTTGGCTAACCTGTTTCTTCTTCGTTATTTTCGGCGGCTTGCATAATCTGGCTGGCCAGCGCGTTCAATTCCGCGACCTCGCGATTTTCCTGATCGTAAGTCTTCCAGTACAGCCCCAGCAACTCCAGCGGCGGCAGTGTGCTGACGGCCTGGTCAGGCGCCAGGCGCAGCCGGGATTCGGATCTGGGACGGCGCACCAGGTGAAAATCGAAGGCTTCTTCCGCATATTTACGCAGAGCTGCCTCGTCGATCAGCGATTCCCAGTCGCGTGGATACTCGATAGACAACCGGACGATAGCGTCCTTCAACTGCTCTTGAGGGGCCAGGGCAGCCAGCATAGCTTTTAATAAATCCTCGGCTGCGGGCAGCCCTTTGCCAGACCTTTTGGCCAGGTCTACCCGGCGGTCGATGAAGCGCCGGCCATTAAGCTTGCGCCATTCCACCTCGGTGTGCCCGCGCTCCACTCTGGCAATCACGTAATATTTGTCGTCTGCGGCTTCGCCAAAATCTACCCGCTCGATCGAGCCGGGGTAGATCACCGGCGGATGCTGGTTTTCGTTCAGGTTTTGGGATTTATGGATATGCCCGAGTGCGACGTAATCCAGGCGCGGGTCGCGCACCTGCGAACCCTGCAGGATCAGGTCGTTGCCCAGCATGACGCTGCGCTCGCTGCCGAACACAGCACCCTGCACGGACCCATGCGAGGTCAGAATCACAGGCAGGAGCGGGTCAATTTGCTTGAACCACTCCGCGATCAAATGTGAGAGCGCGCTTTCGATTTGTTCGTAAACAGCCCCTATCTGTACACCGCTTAATTCTCTGGCGGCCATCAAGTTGGAGCGTGAAATCCACGGCAGCGCCATAACCTGCACCTGCAGCCCGTCCAGGTCTTTCGGGGTGAGCAGCGCCGGCTGACCAAGAACGTGCACGCCCGAAACATCCAGCGTATCGTATTCCTGCATGGCGTGGGCGCGGCCGGTTGCCGGTGAAAGGTCGTGATTGCCAACCAGCAGCAATGTGGGAATCGCAGCCCGCGAAAGCCGCATGATGCGTTTGCCCCATTCGCGTTGGTAGGTGGGAGACGGGGAGCGGTCTTTGTAGGCGTCGCCGGCGAAGATCACCAGATCAACTTTTTCTTGAATGGCAGCATCCACGATGGTATCGAGCGCCTTGAGAAAATCCAACACACGATATGGCAGACCGCTCACCGGGTCGTGGCGGCCATAATTGGCGATATCGATATGGGCGTCGGCGAAGTGGAGGACTTTGATCATGACTTTATTCAGGGTTGAATGCCCAATTGCTGCGCCAGCTCTAAACCCGGCAGGAATCCGGGGTGATATTCCAGACTCTTGCGGACGTCTTCCGCTGCACCGGCAGTGTCGCCCAACAATGACCGGGCGCGAGCACGCCAGATGAAGCTCTCTTCCAGGTAAGGTTCGGCTGCTGATTGGATGGTGTTGTCAGCCAGGTTGATGACGTCCTGGTAACGGCCGGTGAAATAATAGGCAAAATACGGGCCGGTCTGGTACCACATCATACGCCAGGGGCGATCGTTCTCCGGTAGAGCTGCCATCAGGCGGAACGCCTGGTCGAAGGCGCTGGAGGCCCCGCCGTAATCCTGCAGGCTCACCAGGCTGGAACCGCGGTTGAACCAGGTGAAAAATTGTTGCACCCCGGTCAAGCGGATGGCCTCATCCGCGGCGGTCTGGGCGGCAATCTGGTAACTGGTGGTTTCGTCGGCGGATGCGCCAAGAATACGCATCAAATTTTGTTCAAGATCCTGCGGGTAAATCACCAGATAAGTGTAATTGAAACTGCGCCACTGGGTGTATAAATCGTCATAGCTGATGAGGTAATCGGCGCTGTAATAGGAATCCTGGGTAATGAACTCTTTTTTGGCATCATCGTAACCGGTGACCACGGCATAATGTCCCACCCAGCCTAACTTGCCGTTGAAATCTTTGAGGATGATGCCTTTTTCGACCAATACAACAAATTCTTCAGCAACCAGTTTTTTGAGCAGGTCAAGGGTGCCGCCAACCCGTACGACGGCTTTGAATTGCGTATTACTGAGGACATAATCGGCCAGCTCATAAGGCATGACGTTTTTATCTTGTTCAAACGGTTTTACCACCTGCCCAACATCTGTGCGTTCGCCCTGCCAGCCCCAGTATGTCAGTGCCATCGCCAGGGTGGCCGGCGCGCAGTAGTTCCACAGCCCGTGCTGATCGATGTAGCGGACGCCACTCAGGCTGACTGTCGCCGGGATAGGGGTGGCAGTTGGCGTGAGCGTTGGCGTAGGTCCGACCAGAGTGTTGGTCGGCAGCGGAGTAGAGGTGGCGGTGAGGGTCGCCTGGGCTTGCATGGTTTCCTGCACCATGGTTGCCAGTTGAGCCTCCGGCACAAAAACAGCTTCCTGCGGCGGCGAAATGGCGTATTGGATATTGACCCGCAGCTTATTCAACTGGAAAAGCGCAGGCTCACGCAGGGAAGGAATGAGCAATATTGCCCCGATCGCCAGCAATCCCACTGTCAGCAGTCCGAGCAGGAAGATAACAGCTTTTCGCATGAATGAATTATAACATTTGCCATAATCGCGGGCATTTTGTAGAACAATACGCCGGTTGTCCTTACGAGACCTCGGAGAGGTCGAAGCAATCTAGGCTGGCATTCGGGCAGCCTGTCTATGGCGCAGTTGCCTTGCAGGTGTATTCAGACCGCAGGCTCGCCTGGTTCGCTCATGGAGACATTGAAACAACAGGCAAGCAGACAGCTTATTCTCCACGGCGTTGAAAATTGGATATAATTCTCTCTATGGTATAATTTCGCGCCGTTGTATAGACCTGCACGCTTGCGGGCAGCTTTACGATCGCACTAAATTATTTTTTTATTTAACGATATTTAGTTTAGATTGGATGATCAATGAAGCCATTGATTAAGAAAGAACTCCCTAACAATTTCAGCCTGCCGCGCCGCATCAGCCGCCTGTCGAACCTGGCTTACAATCTTTGGTGGGCCTGGAATCCGGATGCCTTGAACGTTTTCCGCACCATCAACAAACGGGTTTGGGATGATGTAGGCCACAACCCGGTTGCATTCCTGCGCAAAGTGGAACGCAGCCAGCTAAACGCGGTCGCGAACAATTCTTTCTACCTGGAGTTATACGACCGGGTCATCCAGCAGTTTGACGCTTATATGGCGGATGAATCCACCTGGTTTGCGCGGGAGCATCCCGGCCTGAGCGAATCGGCCATAGCATATTTTTCGTTTGAATTCGGACTGCATGAATCCCTGCCGGTTTATGCCGGCGGTCTTGGCATTCTGGCCGGCGATCATTTGAAAGAGGCCAGCGATTTGGGCTTGCCCCTGTCTGGCGTCGGTTTTATCTATAACCAGGGCTACTTCACCCAGCGCATTACCGAGGATGGCTGGCAGGAGACCGGCACCCATTACCTCGCCTTCGAGGATGCTCCCATCGTTCCGCTGTATGGCGAAGACGACCAGCCGATTACCATTTCCATCGACCTGCCAGGTCGCAGCGTTATCGCGCGCGTCTGGGCAGTGCAGGTGGGACGAATCTCCCTATATCTGCTGGACACCAACTTGCCAGCCAACTCAGATGCGGATAAACAACTGACAGCCCGTCTGTACAGCAACGATCTGGAAGTACGCATTTCGCAGGAAATCATGCTGGGCATGGGTGGGGTGCGCGCGCTGCGCCGGCTGGGCATCGAACCAACTGTCTGGCACATGAACGAAGGTCATTCGGCTTTCCTGGCGCTGGAGCGCACGCTGGAATTGGTGCATGCCGGCTCCACTTACACGGAAGCGGCTGCGGTGGTAAAACGCTCCAATGTCTTCACCACCCACACTCCTGTTCCAGCGGGTAACGATCAGTTCCCGTTATGGTTGATCGATAAGTACTTCCCTAATGTTTGGGCTGATTTAAACATGACCCGCGATCAGTTTGTTGATCTGGGACGGCAAGCGACGCCCTGGGGCGAAAGCTTCTGTATGCCTGTGTTAGCGCTACACCTTTCTGAGCATGCCAACGGCGTCTCGGAACTGCATGGTCAGGTTTCGCGGCGGATGTGGAACTTCATGTGGCCTAATAAACGTCCGGATGATGTGCCGATCACGCACATCACCAACGGCGTCCACACTTTTTCCTGGCTGGCGCGCCGCATGAGCGTACTGTTTGACGAATACCTTGGGGCCGATTGGAAAGCGCGCTTGGATGATCCAGCCCTTTGGTCGCTGGTAAATAACATCCCCGATCGCGAATTATGGGCGGTTCGCCGGCACCTTAAGCGCAAATTATTCCTGTACGTCGATAACCGGGCGCGTGCTGCCTGGCAAAGCGGCGCTATTCACCCGATCCAGGCGCTGGCAGACGGAGTTTTTCTGGAACCTTATTCGTTGACCATCGGGTTCGCCCGACGCTTTGCGACCTATAAACGCGCCAACCTGATCCTGCGCGATTATGAACGGCTAATCCGCCTGGTCACCGACCCGGATATGCCGGTGCAAATTATTTTTGCCGGCAAGGCGCACCCAGCGGATGAGCCCGGCAAGCTGCTTATCCAACAGGTCTACCGGGCGGTAAAGGATTCTCGCTCCGGTGGCCGGCTGGTTTTCCTTGAAGACTATGACATGAATATGGCGCGCTTCCTGGTGCAGGGGGTCGACATCTGGATGAACAACCCGCGGCGACCCAATGAAGCCTCGGGAACCTCCGGGATGAAAGCCGCGCTGAACGGCGTGCTCAACCTGTCTGTGATGGATGGCTGGTGGCGGGAAGGCTTCAATGGCAAAAATGGCTGGGCAATTGGCGAGGATGCCGATGCAGTGGACCCCAATCAGCAGGACGAAGCCGATTCACACAGCCTTTATGATCACCTGGAAAATGAAATTATTCCGCTGTATTACAAAGAGCGGACATCGGATGATATTCCTGCCAAATATCTGGCATTGGTCAAAGAAAACATTCGCACACTGGTGCCGCAATTCAGCACTCGCCGGATGGTCAAGGAATACATGCAGGAAATGTATTTGCCCTGCATGGCAGGCGAGAAAAAACCAGTGGTGAAGGGTTAAATGGAAAGCTGGTTAGCACTCCCACCGCTTTTGATCGCGCTAATTATTTTCTTTTTACGCGTCGTCGATATGTCCCTGGACACCATCCGGGTGTTGTTTGTGGTACGCGGGCGCAAGCTGCTGGCCTGGATTCTTGGATTTTTCCAGTCAGCGGTGTTCATCGTTGCAATCAGCAGCGTGCTGACCAATCAACAAAGTTTCTTAACCATTCTTGCCTATGCTGCCGGTTTTGCGACCGGTAATGTGGTTGGCATGCTCATCGAAGAACGCCTGGCGGTCGGACATATTCATTTGAGTATTGTCAGCCCTTCGCGCGGGGTTGGAATCGCCGAAATGCTGCGCGAGCAGGGCTACGCGGTAACCGAATTATCAGCTCGCGGGCTGCAGGGTATGGTCACTCTGCTGCATGTGGATGTAATGCGCAAGCAGCTCGAGGCAGTCGAGAAGCTGGTTCGCGAAGCAGACCCCGAGGCATTCGTCACCGCCGAGGATGTCCGTCCGATCCGGCGCGGGTTCTGGCGGGCGTAGGCTTTACCCGATCCCTGTCTGCAGTACAATCTGCTATTGAGTTTGTCGAAGGGTCTTGGCTTCGACAGGCTCAGCCACCGGTTTAGTCAATGGGCTTCCTGTGCTCTGTGAGTGCAGGCAGCCACGGGCTTTTACGGATGGTAGGGGCATGGGGGTTTAGGCGAATTTCGGGAATCTTCTACAACCCCATGCCCGTTCTCTACCTGCAAAGGGGGTCGCGATTCGGTTCTTGATCCTTGAGACGGATAATAAAACGGGCACGGGGTTAGTTGGTTGATGGAGGGTCGGTTAACATCCCCGTGCCCCTACCGACGAAGGATAGAACATAAAGGCGTCGGAGACAACGGCCTTCTATTCCGCTTTCTTAACCTTCAACTTCAGCCCATTGACCGTGGTGACAACCACCCGGGTGCCTTGCGGCAGAGGTTCGCCAGGTTCTGCCAGTTCAGCGCTCCATAGTTCACCGGCCAGTTGAATGCTGCCCACCGGGTCGAGCATTTGACTGACCACGCCGGTCTTGCCAACCAATGATTCCTTCCCCATAACCGCTGGCGCTTTGAGCGCCCGGATGGCGAAGCTGATGATGATGCTGAAGCTAAGCGCCAGGAAAACACCGGTGCCTATCACCAACGGCACGGATACGGATGGAAAACCAGGCGCGCGCACAGAATTGAACAGAATCAACGACCCGGCGATAAACGAGCCGATTCCGGCCGCGGTCAAGGCGCCATGGGTTGGCGCTTTAATATCCAAAATGAATAGCACGAAGGCCAGCACGAGAAAAATAAGCCCGAACAGGTTGACGGGCAATATGCCGAAAGAATAGACCACCAGCGCCAGTGAAACCACGCCAATGGTGCCTGCCACCCAGCCACCCGGGCTGGACATCTCGATCAAAATGGCCTGCACGCCAATGGACAGCAGCAAGAATACAATGTTGGGGTTGGTCAACAGGGATAAAGCGCGTTCGATGGCGGTTAACGGAATCTCACGGATTGTTGCGTTTTGGGTGTGGATTGTGACCTCGCGGTCGATCACCGTCACGGACCGGCCATCCATCTGGCGTAAGAGGTCATTCAGGTCAGTGGCGATGTAGTCCACCAATCCGACGGCCAGCGCCTCGCTCGAGGATACCGCTTTGGCGGTTTCTATGGTTTGCTCGGCAACTGCAATGGCCTCCGGTGGCCTTCTTTCAGCCAGGGAACGCACCGTCGCGCGCAGGATTTCCTTTTCCTTGGCGGCCAACGTCTCGCCGATGTCTTCGCCCTGTGAACCCACCGGACTGGCGGCACCAATGGCGGTTTCTGGTGCCATGGCGGCCACATGACCGGCCAGTGTAATCAGGGTCCCGGCAGAGCCTGCCATAGCTCCCTGCGGAGACACGTAAACCACCACCGGTATTGTGCTGGCGCGAATGACCTGCACGATGGTATTCATCAATTGAATCGAGCCGCCCGGTGTGTTCAATTGCAATATGAGCAATTCTGCCGAGTCGCTGGCGGCAATATCCAAACTGCGCTCAATGGATGTAATCATGACCGGCGTAAGCGGCCCATCGACTTTCAGAGATAAGACCAGGGGGGTGCCAGCGGGAGTCTGCGCAGCAGCCGGCTGGACCAGAAAGACCGCCGCCAGCAGAATAACTGCCAACCTCATTATGAATAGTACATGGTGCTTGCTCATCTTGTCTCCTGCCAGGCCCAACAATATAAAACCTTACCTCTATTATAGCCCGGCGATTTAAAAAGAAGATGAACTCTTTCTTTCCAGCGCTTATACGATTCCGATACCGCGTTAATGGTTTTCTTGCAAAGCTGCGTTATGTTAACGTTGTAGTGTTGGGTATCGCTTTGTTGCAAAGGCCATACCCATTTGTTATGGAAATAGCAACAAGGTGGTAACCGAACTGAAATTGAAAAACCCCGCCCTCGGGAGGGGAAGGAGATTGATATGTCTAAAATAATTGGTATTGATCTGGGAACTACGAACAGCGTGGTGGCCGTCATGGAAGGCGGATCGCCGACCGTCATCAACACGGCTGAAGGTCCACGCTTGCTGCCCTCGGTGGTGGCTTTCAATAAGAATGGCGAGCGCCTGGTGGGTCAAACCGCCAAGCGACAGGCGGTGATCAACCCGGAAAACACAATCTATTCCATCAAGCGGTTTATGGGACGTCGCTATGATGAAGTTGAAACAGAGCGCAAGAATGCGCCGTTTCAGGTGGTCAGCGGCCCATCCGGGGATGCGCGGGTTAAAATCCCGGTGAACAACCGCGAATACACCCCGCAGGAAATATCCGCCATGATCCTCGGCAAACTTAAAGCGGATGCCGAAGCATACCTTGGCGAGTCTGTGACTCAGGCGGTGATTACCGTGCCGGCATATTTCAATGACAGTCAGCGTCAGGCCACCAAGGATGCCGGAAAAATTGCCGGGCTGGAGGTGCTGCGCATCATCAATGAACCGACTGCCTCCGCATTGGCCTACGGTCTTGATAAGAAAAAGAATGAAAAGGTTCTGGTCTTCGACCTGGGTGGCGGCACCTTCGATGTGTCCATCCTGGAGGTCGGCGACGGCGTATTCGAGGTTAAGTCAACTTCCGGCGACACACACCTGGGCGGCGATGACTGGGATCAACAGGTTGTCAACTGGGCGGTGGAAACCTTCCAAAAAGAACAGGGAATGGATTTGACCAAAGACCGTCAGGCGATGCAACGATTACGTGAGGCTGCGGAAAAGGCCAAAATCGAACTTTCCACTATCATGGAAACTGAGATCAACCTGCCGTACATCACCGCAGATGCCAGCGGGCCCAAACACCTGCAACTGCGACTGACACGCGCTCACTTCGAGCAAATGACTAAAGAACTGCTGGAGCGTACTCGCACGCCCTTTGAAACCGCCTTGAAAGATGCTGGGCTCAAAGCCAGTCAGTTGGATGAAATTGTGCTGGTCGGCGGCGCAACCCGCATGCCGATGGTACAGGAACTTGTCCGCCAGTTGACCGACAAAGAACCCAACAAGAGCGTCAACCCGGATGAGGTCGTGGCTGTTGGCGCGGCCATCCAGGCCGGTGTACTCGGCGGTGAAGTAAAAGATGTGCTGCTGTTGGACGTCACCCCGCTGACATTGGGTGTCGAAACCCTGGGCAGCGTGATGACTCCGATTATCGAGCGGAACACGACGATCCCGGCGCGCCGATCGCAAATCTTCTCGACTGCCGAAGACAGCCAGTCTGCTGTGGACATCCATGTGCTGCAAGGTGAACGCACTACGGCGACCGATAACATCAGTCTCGGGCGCTTTCGCCTGGACGGCATCCCTGCTGCGCCGCGCGGAACACCTCAGGTGGAAGTCACGTTTGACATGGACGCCAACGGCATCCTGAATGTGACCGCCAAAGATAAAGCTTCAGGGCGTGAGCAGAAAGTGACCATCACAGCCACGACCAACCTGTCGCGCAGCGATATCGACCGGATGGTGGACGAAGCCAAAAAACACGAGGCAGATGATGCCCGCCAACGCGAGTTGGTGGAAGCGCGCAATATGGCCGATAACCTGGCCTACCAGGTTGAAAAAGAATTGAAAGAGAAAGGCGCCGACGTGCCCTCTGATCTACGCGGCGAAGCTGAGAGTCTGGTCAGTCAGCTGCGGCAAGCAGCGGCTGGCAATGAGACCAACCGCATCCGCACCCTTTCACAACAAGCACAGCAGTTGATCGGGCGCATCCAGCAGGCTGGCGGCACCCAGCCGGGATCTGACGGTCAAAATGGCAGCAGCGGCAACTCGAACCCTGAGGGCGAAGTGGTGGAAGGCGACTTCAAGGACGCCTAAGCCCAATCGTACAACATTACCCCGCGCCTTATCATGGATGAAATCCATTTCCCAGATCAGGCGCGGGTGTATTTTACGGGCACGGGGATAGTCAAAATAAAACGCCTCGTGTCTCGGCAATGTTGTGTCACACGCAAGGAGAATAAGGTCACCTTCTTGAAGTGGTCAAATATATCAGTCAGCTACTTTTAGGCAGGATTCATTTGCCTCGATCGACAGGTCAAGCAACCGTCCATTGGCTTTGAGCCAGGTACGCCTGGAGCGGTAGTCCGGCAGCATTTTTTCCACCTGTTCCCAGAAAGCCCGGCTGTGGTTTTTCTGTACAATGTGCGCCAGTTCGTGGATCACGATGTAGTCGATAATCTCGAGCGGAGCCATGACCAGCCGCCAGGTGAAGCTCAGGGCATTTAATCGGCTGCAAGACCCCCAGCGCGTCCGGGCTGAGGTGATGCGGATCGAGCGGTATTTCAGGCCAAACTGCCGGGTATAATATTCCGTCCGTTCGCTGAGTAGATGGCGCGCCTGGTTTTTATACCAGACGGTCAGCACATCGGCGGCTTTTGGCAGCACAGACTCAGACAGGTAAAAACCGGTAGAAAATTGAACCCGGGCTGTGCCGTGTTCACTCACATGCAGTGGATGGCTGGCTCCCAGATACCAGATGCGGGCGCCTTCGACCAGCTCGCGCTTACTAATCGCGATAGATGCTTTCCGCGATCGCTCCAGAGTTTTGAGAATCCAGTTGGCCTTCTTTGCAACGATATCCTCTATTTGAGCTCGGCTCAAGCGTTGAGGCGCGCGTACTTCCAATTGACCTTCGGGAGTAACGACCAGCGCAACCGTTTTCCGCCGGCTGCGGATAATGTGGTCGATAACAGGGGCATCGCTCATACAGCCATCGGACGGTCAGGCTTCGGGCCGTTTGACCTGGACGACATCAAAATCGCGGGCGACAATAGCATTCTCGAACACCGATTGAGCTTCCGCTAATATATCTTTTTCACGGTAGCGGCGGGAAACATGGGTCAGCACCAGTTGACCGACACCCGCGTCGCGGGCAAGCTCTGCGGAACGCCGGGCGGTCATGTGGCCGAACTGGCGGGCCATTGCCGCTTCTTCGTCCAGGTAGGTGGCTTCCATCACCAGCGTATCCACCCCCTTGCAAACTTCCAGCAGGCTGCTGGTATCTCCAGCATCGCCAATGACAGCCAGACGTGTACCCGGTCTAAAGTCGCCCAGGACGCTGTCTGGCTCGATTTTCCGTCCGTCTGGCAGGAGAACACTACGCCCTTCCACCAATTCGCGTCGCAGCGGTCCATTGGGGACGCCAAGCGCTTCGGCTTTTTCCGGCAAAAAGGGGCGGCGCCCCTTTTCTTCGAACAAATAGCCAAAGTTATCAGGGCCACGGTGCTGCACTGAGAAGGCGCTGAGGCTGAAATTGTCCTCTTCTAGAACCGGTCCTGCAACAATTGCCCGCAGATTTAGCGGCATGGGCGGTTCCTGCCCGCGCAGCACCACGCCGTAAAGCAGGTCATGGACGCGGTCAAGGGCGCCTTTTCCGCCAATTACTTCCAACTCATCAATCGATTCCCAGCGCATGAAGGTCGAAAGCAAACCGGCCAGCCCAAGAATATGATCGAGGTGACCGTGGGTGATCAGGATGCGATTGAGCCGCTTGAATCCGATGCCGGATTGCAGGATCTGCCGCTGGGTGCCTTCGCCACAGTCAACCAGGAAACGGTACTCGTCATGTTTGACCACTAACGCCGGTAAATTACGGCGCACCGATGGAGCGGAAGCGGAGGTGCCAAGGAAGACGAGTTCAAACACTGGGTTGGTAATCCTTCTGAAAAGTGCCTAATTGTACCGCATCTTCCCACGCGAGACAAAACGCAGCGGGTTAAGGAACGCGGGCTTTGGTGGGCTTAGCCACCGGAGGCCAGCCAGGCTTTTTTCACCCGCGCTCTGTGAGTGTGGGCAGCAACCGACTGCAGCGTCTATGGTGAACTACCGGATTATGGCGAGCATAGTTCCCAAAATTGGACAAGCTGAAGCTTATCCTTCAAAATGCTTTAATTTTTCGCTTGACTGGAAGAAATGGCCGTCTCAACGGCCACCGGACGGTAGTGCAGCAAATTTTCCATGGTGAACAGAATCAGCGCGATCCAGATAATAACAAATCCGATCACCTGGTTGCTGGAAAATCCTTCCTTGAATACAAACACGCCCAGCAGGAATTGAGTGGTGGGCGTAATGTATTGCAGCAGTCCGACAGTGGTCAATGGAATCAGCTTTGTTCCGGCTGAGAAAAATATCAAAGGGATGGCAGTGACCACACCCGTAGCGGCTAGCAGCAAGGTCGTGTTGACGCCAGCATTAACGAAAGCGCCAACGCCACGGACCTGCTCGATGATCAGGTAGGCTAACGTTGGCAGGAAAACTGCGGCAGTCTCAAGGGTCAACCCTTGCAGCGAACCTAGCGGTGTAATCTTCTTCATCAGACCGTATAACCCGAACGAAAGCGCCAAAACCAGCGCGATCCACGGTAGCTTGCCCATGCTGACCGTCAGGTAGGTGACCCCCACACCTGCCAGAACTACGGGCACCCATTGCAGCGGGCGCAGCCGTTCGCGCAGGAAAATGACCCCCAGCAGCACACTGACCAGCGGATTGATGAAGTAACCCAGGCTGGCCTCCACCACGTAACCGGCATTTACCCCCCAGACATAGGTGACCCAATTGATCGCCAGCAGCGTGCCGGCAATTGCGTACAGGAAAACAATCCGCGGGGTCGCGGCCGAAAGCATGGGTTTCAGTTCCTTGCGGAAAATAAGAATAGCCGTCATTAGTAGGAACGACCATACCACCCGATGGGCCATGATCTGAAACGCAGGTGCAGCCTGCAGCGTTTTGAAATAAAGTGGGAAGAATCCCCAGATCGCATATCCTGCCAGAGCAAATAGAACGCCTTTTTTCACAAGGAAACCTGTAATTTACGGAAGAAATAATTAGGAGGTAGCCGGGCGCAAAGACCGCGCTTGCAGCACCATGTACAGCGCAATGGAACCTGCCACGGCTGCGTTGAGTGAATCCACCCGCCCGCGCATCGGCAGTTGAGCCAGCAGGTCGCACTTCTGGCGGATCAGGCGGCGCATGCCTTCACCCTCATTACCGACCACCAGCGCCAGTGGGCCGGATAACGGCGCTTCGGTCAGCGGCCGGGAGTCCGGGCCACCTTCCAGACCCACTACCCAGGCGTCTTGTTCTTTGAGCGAGTCTATGGCCTGAGACAGGTTCATTTGGGCTACCAGCAAGTGCTCGGTGGCGCCAGAGGAAGCATGTACCACCGCGGGGGTCACATCGGCAGCGTGGCGGAAGGGAATCACCACTCCGTGCACTCCGGTAGCCTCAGCGCTGCGCAGCAGTGTGCCGAGATTCTGCGGGTTTTGCAACATGTCCAGTAGCAGCACCAGCAGCGACTCCTGCCGTTTGCGCGCCAGAGCTAAAATATCAGGGAGGGTACTGAAGGGATACTCACTAACTTCAATTGCGACTCCCTGGTGACCTTCGCCAAGCGCATCCAATCGCTGCCGCGCTACCCGTTCGACCTGGATTTTATATTTTGCTGCCAGGGATAAGATTTCGGCCAGACGGCCTTTTTCTTCCACGCCAGCAGCCACCAGCAGGCGAAAAACCTGGCGGCGGTGGGCCTGAAAAACTTCATAGACCGGATTGCGCCCGGTGATAATATCTCGCATAAGGTGAAATCCCTGACCGCAGTGGATTAGCGTTCGGAATCCGGACGGGCAAAGATCATGCGCCCGGCTGCGGTTTGTAATACTTTGGTTACGGTGACCAATATTTCCTGGCTAAGGTATTCGCGCCCATTTTCGATCACCACCATGGTTCCGTCGTCCATGTAACCCACACCCTGGCCCGATTCCTTGCCTTCCTGGATCACCCGGATGGCAAGCGCTTCGCCTGGCAGCAGCACCGATTTAACCGCGTTGGCCAATTCGTTGACATTGAGGACATTGACCCCCTGCAGTTCAGCGACCCGGTTGAGGTTGTAATCGTTGGTCAGGATCGGGCAGCGCAGTTGGCGCGCCAGGATCACCAGCTTATCGTCCACATCGCGAACGCCTTCTACATCGATGTCTGTGATGCGGACCGGGATCACAGGTTCCTTTTGCAACTGCGAAAGGACCTCCATGCCGCGCCGGCCGCGCTGGCGGCGCAGGCTGTCCGGCGAGTCGGCAATGTATTGCAGCTCGTTGAGGACAAAACGCGGAATCAGAAGCGACCCGGGCAGAAAACCAGTGCGGGCAATATCGGCAATTCGGCCGTCGATGATGACGCTGGTATCCAGCAAAATGGTGCGGGATTCAGCCCAACCAGCCGATTGGTCCACTGAGGCAGACACAGGCCCTCCCTTGTTGAAACTGCCAAGGAACATGGCCAGGTCGTTTTGACGCATTAAGAAGGTGGCGACGCCAAGGTAACTAAAAACCAGGACCCCGATGAATGGAAAAACTTCCCCAAAAGGGGATGGCAACCGCGAAAGCGGGAAAGATAGCAGTACGGCGATGGTCAGTCCGGAAATTAATCCAATCAGTCCGGAAAATAAGGTCTGCGCCGAGACTTTTAGTAAAAAACCGCGAAGCGCCCGTACTGGCCGGGTGGTGAGGTAAGGGGTTAAGATCAACCCGACCAGCGCTCCAACCAATCCGAAGGTGATTGCATACTGGTCTGTGGTGAAGACATTCGGGCTAAGGTTGACATTCGCCATGCCACCAAGCTGAGTGCCCCAAACTACACCGATGACCGTAAACGCAACCATGCCAATCAAACGAAAAACAAAATCAGTGCTCATAATGGCTCCTAAAAAATGAGGGCTGTTAAAGTGCGGGATAAAACGAACAGGCAAATGATATGAGGAATAAATAATAAAGTCATTCAATCATAGCATACTTGGCAGGCGTGTCAATGAATTATTGACAAGGGTATAGGCGCATGATAGAATCCAGCCGCCCTACGCCCCCATCGTCTAGTGGCCCAGGACGTGGCCCTCTCAAGGCCAAAACGAGGATTCGAATTCCTCTGGGGGCACAAATGTTTTTTGGCCCTCTCATCCCATCGAGGGATAATTAAGGTCAAAACGAGGATTCGAATTCCTCCGCCCAACGGGCGCGCTGTGCGTGGGGGCACAAATGTTTTTTGGCCCTCTCATCCCATCGAGGGATAATTAAGGCCAAAACGGGGATTTGAATTCCTCCGCCCAACGGGCGCGCTGTGCGTGGGGGCACAAGTCCCCTGTGTGTCACGTGTCAAGTTCCAAGTTTACAAACTGCGCCTCGCGGGGCGTATATCCGGCATACTGTGCAACTCGCTTTGGTCGCTCACAAAGCTCACACAGGCTGGTGCACAACGATGGCAATCTCATGATCAAATACAGGTTTCCGGGGTTGCGTTCAGAATGTATTAATAAACCCCTCGCTCCTGCTGTTTTTGCGAAGCGAGGGGTCGATAATTTACCTGATGCTACGAGCGCCTACTACTTTTTATGGCGGTACCAGGTTGCCAAGGGGTGCCTAGCAGCTTTAGAACGAAACGGTCCAGTCCCCAATAACCGGCGGTCCTCCAGGCCAGTATCAATAAAATCGATAGGATTATAAGAACCGGGTTAGCACTGGCTGTTCCTGCCATCATGAAATTCCAATTCATGAAGCCGCCAAAGAAAGCCGCAATGGCGGTGAATAAACCGAGGATCAAACCCAATCCAACCAGAATTTCTCCTGCCACTAAAAGCTTTGCAAACCAGACCTGAGATCCGCTTTCTAACAACCCCTGGAGAAAAGCGCGATACCAGTCAAAGACAATAAGTGGGCGAGCAGGTGCTTCAGGAATGGCAACAGCGCGGGTCCAAAACCCTTTGAGAATATCACCGGTCTGTACCCAACCAGGGTTGCTCAATTTGCCGATGCCGGACGAAAGCCATTCATATCCTACATACAATCGGACAATCAGCCACAAAAAAGACCAGGGTTTACTATTGAATAACTTGTTCACAAAAGGCGGATTAGAAAAGCTGGTTTCTTGCTCTAGAGATAGAGTGCCCATATATTTCTCCTTGAGATTAAATTGGATAGCTTGGATGCAGAATAACCAAATTATTATTTTTTTTGTTTCATTACACAATGTACTTTTTGCCTAAAAATTAAGCAGCATTTTTGCCCAATTTTGAACCAGGGAAAATACCTTGCTAATCAGCACAACAGGATAGTTATTCGACGTCCTTGGTGAAAGATAATGCCGCCAGTTTTAACCCCTCAACCTGCGTCAGATATGGGAATAATGTCTCGGTGAGATCCGACACCTTTAGGCCAAACTTGACAGCTAATGTTGCAGTTTGAATGACCTCGCCGGCCTCTGCTGCCAGAACATGAACTCCCAAAATGCGCCCTGAGGATTCGTCCGTTACCAGCTTGATCAAACCACGAATATCTCTGGCTGCCAATGCGCGGGCTGCATTCCGCCATCCACCTGAAGAACACCCACCTCCGACAACAAGGGGTCTGGCTGACTTGAGTCAAACCCCTCAGCATCAAGAGGAACAGAAAGGGCGGTATAAGATCGAGCGCCAATTTGGCGAAGCCAAACAAGGACACAGGTTTGGCCGCTGCCGCTATATTGGCAAAGCGCGCTTGCCTTGAATCTCAAGCGCTGGGGGGAAACATTGACCGGGATCAATTTCAAGGCGCGAGCTTAGGCAACGGAATAAACCGGGGAGGTTTGTCGATGGTGAACAAATTAACGGAAGTTATGTCTGGTTTTACCCTGCGTTAGGTTGCATTGCGTGCCCTTTAGTCTATGTTGGATCCAAAATTTTGCCTTGCCGCTCAGGATAAGGCAAAATTTGGATATTTGTAAACACCCCCTTTGTCTCAGTGAACGTTTAGATCACCCGATGCGATCTTTACACCTCAGTTGCTCTCATCGTCCCGTGGAAGATCGTGGATGCGCCGGATAAAGGCGGAAACCCGTTCATCCTCCTGTTCCGGGTAAATGAACTCAAAAGCTTCCGCCACCGGCTGAGCTGCACGGCGGAACAAACTTCCCATGGCAAACAAAGCCTGCCAGGTATTTTCCGGGTTCGCATCCGCATAGGTTTGTTCTAATTGCTGCCACAGATCATCATCAAGGCCTGCTTTGAGATATTTGCCAAATTTTCCGGCCGATTTTTTGAACCCAGTCTGAATGCCAAAATACCAGGTCAGCATCTTCAATAATTGATCGCGAAGAAAGGTGTCGAGCACAGTGTGGGCGTAGGTCAGCTCACCGCGCCACAGCCCTTTGGCGGCATACGGCGTTACCCACCAGAATTCATTGCAGCAATCTGCAAAGGCTTTAGCGGAGGGTTTCGCGGGCAGATAGCTGCGGTCGCTGGGTGGCGGCAGCGGTACAATGCGCTGGTCTTTGTCCAGTAGCACCAGCGATAAACTATCCTGTTGGATGCGTGCAATACACTCCAATGAGTGAAAGCTGAGATCGATGCGGTTGCCGTCCAAAAATTGCATCAGATAGGCATAGCTGCCATCTTTATTCGATTCGGGATCGCCCAAGTCCTCAGGCGTCTGCAAAATCATCAACTCGCCGAAGAATTGCGGGATGCGCAAGTCGCCGCAAAAAGGTTTGACATCCAGAACGTAGCAGGCTATATCGTAATCCTGGAAAGGATCCTTTTTGGCATTCGGATTGACGCGTGAGCCGTTCATCACCACCGCCCGAATGCCATCCTGGTTGCGGGCAAACTCGAGGATCAGGCCGAGTATTTCAGCTTCTGTGCGCATGGAAACCTTCCGAAATTTTTTAGTTGGTTGAAAGGCCGATAATCTTTATATTTACAATCCTATCCTCTCCAAACCAAATTCACAATAGGATTATGCGTCTTGCCGCCAGATGTTTAAATAAAAATCAGGGCCGCCGGGGAGAGCAGCCCTGATAACCGGTAATCCGTTTAGCGCTTGCCGCCGTCCCAAACCATAAACGGCATGTTAACCACCACTCCCGGTTTCGTTGTACTGATTTCTCCGGCAGTCTCTGCCGCGCTGATTTCAGTTACCGACTTCAACTCACGAGCTTTGCCTTCGTCAATCCATATAACCAGAATAATCTGGCGCAATGGTGAATAGCCGTCGGTTCCGGGCGGATTGTTGAAAACATCTGGCTGGTAGCCGAGCGGCCCCATTCCCTTCAACCCATTTTCAAAAACATACACATCTGCCAATGCTTCAGCCGGCACCTGAGCCAGGGCAGGAACGTACAGCACCGGTGATTTCATCATATCCGTCAGCATCGCCGCGATATCCGCGTCGGATGTCTCAGTATGCGAAAAGTATATTTCCTTGCCTTCGGCGTACGCTTTGCCGGCCGGGACGCTGGCAAAATCGCCGGAGGTCTGAGCGGTGCAGGCAGTCAGCGTCAATATCAGAACCGACAAGGCTAAAACTACAGAATGTTTACGATTAAACTTCATAGAATCTCCTGATAGGGATGACAAATTGGTTTCGATAGCGACTATCATAAAGGAAAAGACAGCCTTTACGATCCGCAATTCCCACAAAGAAAATACTGGCAATATGGCCTATAGTCTTCACAATCAAGAGATGATAGACTGGTCAAGTCATTTTTGTATCTTATATAAAACAGTAAAACAATTTCGGAGAGTCTCTTGGTAAACCTACTGGTTGCATTCGTAACCGGCCTGACAACAGGGGGATTGAGCTGCCTGGCCGTGCAAGGTGGACTGCTGGCCAGTTCGCTTGCCGGTCAAATCGAGGCTGATGTTCAAAAAATGTCCGTGCGTTCGCGCAAACAACGCAGGGATTTGCGAAAGCCCAGCACCAGAAGCTCACAGCTGGCTGCGCCCATTTTGGCTTTTTTAGTAGCCAAGCTGGCTGCCTACACCCTGCTCGGTTTTTTGCTCGGTTGGGTTGGGCAAATGTTCCAACTTTCTCCGGTCACCCGTGCTTTTCTACAAATCGCCATTGGCATTTTCATGCTCGGCTCAGGGCTGCGTATGTTGAATGTGCACCCCATTTTCCGTTATTTCGCTTTCGAACCGCCCGCCTTTCTGCGCCGCAAGCTGCGCAAGGTCGCAGCAGATGGATCGGCTTCTTCGCTCTCAGCGCCGTTATTTTTGGGGTTTATGACCGTGCTGATCCCCTGCGGTGTGACTCAGGCAATGATGGCGGTCGCTCTCGGTACGGGGAATCCTCTACAGGCCGCTGCGCTGATGTTTGCCTTCACCCTGGGTACCAGTCCGGTCTTTTTTGCAGTGTCCTACTTTGCCACCCAGTTGGGTAAAAAACTGGAGCGCAATTTTGTCCGTGCAGTCGCTGTCGTTATCCTGGTGCTCGCTATCCTCACCATCGATAGCGGCATCACGCTGGCCGGCTCGCCGGTTAGTCTTTCACGCTGGGCAAGCGGTATATTTGGCAGCCCGGCCAACGCCCAGGCCGCACCGAACGGTTTTACTCTGGGCGGCGCAGCCTCTGATCAGGGGGACGGGACGATAATCACAGTCACGGTCAAAAACACCAGCTATCAACCTGCAGTTATTCACGCTAAAGCTGGCGTACCGGTCACGCTGCGAATGGTTTCGAAAAATGTTCGCTCGTGCTCGTTGGCGCTCATCATCCCCGCCCTGGATTTGTTCGAAATTTTAGACCCAACCGGGGTGCGTGAAATTGCAATCCCGCCTCAGGAAGCCGGTACACGGATGCCATATTCGTGCTCCATGGGCATGTATAGCGGGATGATCATTTTTGATCTGTAGCAGGTACTATGGCAAAAAAAGTCACCTTAAAAATCATGGGCATGGAATGCCCCAACTGCTCCATGAACCTGGAACGCATCGAGGATAAACTTAAAGGCATTGTCTTTGCTGAGGCCAGCTATCGCAAGGAGCAGATGGTGGTGGAATACGACGATGCAATCTTGACTCTGGATCAGATCAAAGCTGAGGTTAAGCGCCTGGGTTACGAGGTTGCCGGGGTAATATAAAATTTATTGACAATTTAGGTATAATATTCTGCGCAACCAGGTTCCAATTAAGCGGGGTAATACGGATGGCAGAACAAATAACCAGAGAAAACGATCGGAGCGTGGAACAATTTCTCAACCGCATAGAGGATGAGAAGAAACGGCAGGATTGCTTCGTCATCCTGTCCCTTATGCAGCAAATCACCGGCTATCCACCCAGGATGTGGGGGGACAGTATTGTCGGGTTTGGCTCGATCCATTACAAATACGCTACCGGACATGAAGGCGACATGGCGCTAACCGGGTTCTCGCCGCGTAAACAAAACCTGACCATCTATATCCAGATGGGTTTTGAACGGTATGCGGATTTAATGGCAAAACTCGGGAAATTTAAAACCGGAAAATCCTGCTTGTACATCAAAACTGTTGAGGATATTGACCTGAAGGTATTGGGCAAGCTTGTCGAACGGTCGGTCAAAGAGGTGCAGGATTATTATCCGCGGGAGGAACATCATGAACAGCGTGGATAAAGCTGTCGAGACCCAGTTAAAGAACATCGAAAAAAAGACGGGTAAACCATTGGATGAACTATCCGCCATCATTCAGCAAAGCGGCCTGACCAAACATGCTGATATCCGGCAGATGCTCATGGACCGCTTCCAGTTGGGTTATGGCGATGCCAACAGTCTGGTGCATTACGCCTTGAAGTCCGATGCCAAAAGGGCTGCAGAGGAAAAAGGGTTATCCACAGAAGATGTCGTCAACGAACTATATGCCGGGCCCAAAGCTGCCCTGCGCCCGATCCACGAGCGAGTGATGGCGGCCATCATGTCCTTTGGCGAGTTCGAAATCGCGCCCAAAAAGACTTACCTGAGTCTGCGGCGCAAACGGCAGTTTGCCATGCTCGGCCCGGCAACCAAAGCCCGGGTTGAGGTAGGCCTGAACATGAAGGGCATCGAGCCCACCGAACGGCTGATTCTGCTGCCCCCCGGCGGCATGTGTAATTACAAAGTCAACCTGACCGATCCTGAGCAGGTCGATGCCGAATTGATCGCCTGGCTTCGTACCGCCTACGACAGCGCGGGCTAATGAAAAAAAAACAAAAAAAACGGGGTTTTTTATTTGTGCCGGTCTCCCGTCCTGTGGAAGGTAGACCGGCACGATTTGTAAATAAGCAGTGGCGATTATTTGAACATCTTCGGGAACTGGTCGATGATCCCATTACTGAGCATATCTGCCATCTTCAATATCTCCACATGAACCTCATCGTAAGCAGCGATGTCAGCCGCGTAATCGCCATTCAGCCTTGCCGCGGCCTCTTTGAGTGTCAGATCCAGATGAGTGCGCATCATGGCTTTCATCTCATCCAGCGGCCAGTTTTCGGGATTGGCGCTGCTCAAAAAAGTAGCGATTTCATCCGCATTGGCATACCAACGCGCGTTCGCATCGGCAAATGCAGCGGAGTCTCCGGCTTTGGCAGCATCAATCAAGGCGACAGCGATCAAAATATGATCATTCAATAACGCAGTGAGGTGATCGCCGCCTGCATCACCGTAGAAGGGCTTGATGGCGTTGCCAATGTCCACCTGGTTCTGCAGCAATCGCCCGGCAGTTGCGCCTTTGTCGGGTAGATCAGCCGCCGCGCTGACGATATAGAGGCGGGTCCAGGTAATGTGATCTTCCCATAATTTCCGCATTCCGTCATGGAAAGCGGTTTGCTCTGCTGTCATTTTCTCGTGAGCAGAAACATTGGTTGCAGACATCAGCCCGGCTGCAACGATCAAAACCACTAAAACCGCCGAGATCACGTACTTGAAATTGTTTTTCATCTCATTCTCCTGTAAACATTAAGCCTGGCGGCAAACCATTTTTATTCATTTCCTTTTCAGGTTCGGTCTGCCTTATTTTTTCGTCTGCTTATGTGTGTCCCGAAAGGGAGAATTCTTACTAAAATGAAAAACGCTGGAGTTTTTCGCTCCAGTGTTTGGGTAAATCGGATAGAAATTCAGTTTATTTTTTTAATTGGTTTATTAATTCTTCGTCAATTGGCAACCGCTGCTCAGCTTCCAGAACTGCCAATTGGCGCAGAACCTGGTACTCTTCGGAGCACACCTGGCACTGATCCAGATGCTGTTTTACCTGCGGCAGTTTACCGGCAGCATCACCGGTGGAAATCTCCAGATCCACATATTGCGAAACCAGATCGAGGCATACCGAACAACTGATCTCAGTGTCCCGGGTATCATGAACGCGCCTGACGAATTTCGTTAAATTTGTTTTCACCATTTCACCGCTTCTACTATTCGTTGCAGTAAACCCGCAAATCTTACCAATCCTATTGAAAAAGATCCATGACTTCCGCCAGGTCGTAGCCGCGCCGGACTAGCTGCTGCTTTATTTTCAGCCGGGCATCGTGCAGCAATTTATAGACTGCATTTCGGTTGGAATCCAGGCGTTGGACAACGACATCCATTGGTACATTGTCAAAGGCAATCAGCTTCAGGGTCTGCCGTTGACGGGCCGTAAGCTGGGTGCGCAGCACTTCGCGAATCACCTCGACAACTTCCCTTTGGCGTACGGGCTGTTCGGAATCAGCGGTCTGAAGGCGTTCATCGCGCTGAAACCAGTTAAGGGTACCATCGTCATCCGCCAGGTCATCCAGCGACACCTGTTTCCAGCGCCAGCGCCGCGCTCGTGAAAGCGCTATGTTGATGCCAAATTTGTAGGCCCAGGTCGTAAACTTGCTATCCCCGCGAAAATCACCGAGTCGCACTAAAACCGTCATCATCGCTTCCTGGGCGCACTCCTCCGCCAGCGCCAACCGCTCCTCCTCAGGCATTTCATGCAGATCTGCCAGATGGGTCACCAGAGTGAACAGCGCGGCGCGTAAAAGCAGCCGCCGCAATTCTTCCAGCGCTATTTCCTGCTGTATACCCTGATTGCTCAACGCATCGAGCCATTCCTGATTGCTGCGGGTACCAGGCATAACCAAATCCTTAGTCGGGTGGTCAGACGAATAACGATGGATTGATTTTAGTCCTGAATTGCTTATTGTGGGCATGGCGTATTCGTGATTTTCAATCAGCGGCTGGCTGACTCGATCACGCCGACTCTGAGGTCACCGTCACATCCCGGCCAAAAATGACAAAAAACAGCGTGCCGAGCAGACCAAAGCCAAAAGCGACCAGGAAATTGACCTCCGGCGAAATATTCCACAGGAAGCCGGCGCTAAAGGCTGCCAGCGACACGATCACATCACGCAGCAGGTAGTACAGCCCAAACATGCCGGCTTTTTGCCCCTCCGGCGCCAGGTCCATGATCAACGCCTTGCGCGTCGGTTCGCCAAATTCCTTCAGCCCGCGGATGACAAACGCTGCTACGAACATCCAGAAGTCATGCGACAGCATGAATACCAGCGGGAAAAGCGTAAAAAAGCCGAAGGTGACGGCCACAAACGGTTTCTTCGAGCCGCGGTCAGCCAGATAGGCCACCGGGATATACACCAGCATGGCGGTAACCATCTCGATGGTCGTCAGCACGCCAAAAGTGACCGGCGACAGGCCGTTGTTTTTGACCACCCAGATGGCCATGAAGGCATAGGGGATCTGTTCGCTGAAGCGTACCAGGATGTCGGCGACCAGCAGCACGCGGAACGAGCCGGACATACGGTTGAACAGCTTGAAAGGATTGGCCTCGGCTTTGGCACTGCTCGGGCGGTCTTCCACAAAGATTTGTTGCACCACCAGCGCCACTGCTGCCAGGGCCAACGCGGCTATGAAAGCATAGCGAATGCCAACGATGTCGCCCTTCCAGGCGATCAGCAGCCCGCCGACCACCGGCCCAAGCGCCATGGGGATGCGCCGCACCAGCGAGTGCATCGACACACCCATGGTACGCTTTTGATTGGGCAGCACTGCCGCCACCAGACTCATCGTGGCCGGCAGGGAAATCGCCGACCAGGACAAAAACAGCACGGCGCCAACAATAACCGCCCACCAGGCCGGGATCAGAATTACGATCAGGTAACCGGCCATGGCGACCAGATTGAAGACCAGCAGCGCGCGTTTGTAGCCCAGCCGGTCGCTGAGGTAACCACCGGGGAAGGAATACAACGCGCTGAGCAGGTTGTCCATGCCGTTTAACGCGCCGACCGCCAGCGCACCGCCGCCCAGGGCAAGCAGGTACACCGGCAAAAAGCGCTCGGCCATGTTCTCGCCCATGCCAACCAGAATGGCCATAGCCAGCATGGCTGCCATGCTGCGGCGCAGCCCGAGGAAATTCAAAACCCGCCGGGTCCAGGGCAGGACTTCAGGATTGGATGCTGGATTGGTCAAACTGCCTCCCGGCAGGCGTGAATTAGAGGGCAGTACGGCGCAACAATTGGGCGTTGATCGCCACGATCACCGTGCTGAGCGACATCAGTATAGCACCGACCGCCGGCGAGAGCAGAATGCCAGCCGATGCCAGTACGCCGGCTGCCAGCGGCAGCGCCACCACATTGTAACCTGCCGCCCAGCCCAGGTTCTGCATCATCTTGCGATAGCTGGATTGGCTGAGATTGATGATTTTCACCACGTCCAGCGGGTTATTGCGCACCAAAATGATCCCGGCCGATTCGACGGCCACATCCGTGCCGCTGCCGACTGCAATACCCACGTCGGCGCGGGTCAGGGCCGGCGCATCGTTGACGCCGTCACCGACCATCGCCACCTTGCGCCCCCTGGCCTGCAGTTCGCTCACCCTGGCATCCTTATTTTCCGGCAGCACCTCGGCAAAGTAAGTGTCGATACCCAGTTCATCCGCCACTGTTTTGGCCACTGCCTGGCTGTCGCCGGTCAGCATGGCCACCTGAACGCCCATCTCATGCAATTTCTCGACTGCCTGGCGGCTTTCAGGCCGGATCACATCCGCCAGGGCAAAGGAAGCCACGGCTTGCACGCCGGAACCGTCATGATTGGATTGCAGCAGGTGGACCACGCTCTGGCCTTTGGCGCTGGCCTGCTGCTCAAATTGCGCCAGGGGTTCCGGAAGCTGCGTGGCGAGCATTTCCAGCAGACGCGGACCGCCAACATACAGCATGTGACTGTCGCTGTGCGCCTGAGCGCCGCGCCCTTTGATGGCCTCGAAGTCGCGCACCGCGGGTAGCGCCAGCCCGCGTTTCTCGGCGCTTTCACGGATGCCGCGCGCGATGGTATGTTCAGAATCGCCTTCCACCGCTGCAGCCAGCGCCAGCGCGTCATCTTCCTTGAAGCCGTCTGCCGCCGCCAGCCCAACGACGCCAAAGCGGCCCTCGGTCAGGGTGCCGGTCTTGTCGAACAGCACGGTATCGACCAGGCGCATTTTCTCGAGCGCCAGCCGGTCGCGCACCAGGATGCCGTTGGTGGCGCCGATTGCGGTAGTGATGGACACCACCAGCGGGATGGCCAGCCCAAGCGCATGCGGGCAGGCAATCACCAGCACGGTTGCCACCCGCTCGATAACAGCAATATTAAAGCCGTCCGCGATAACCCAGGCAACGGCTGTAAGGGCTGCCACGCCCAGCGCGACATAAAACAGCCAGCCGGCGGCTTTGTCGGCCAGGATTTGCGTGCGGCTTTTGGACATCTGCGCCTGTTCCACCAGGCGCATGATTCCCGCCAGGGCGGTCTGGTCGCCGGTAGCAGTGACCTCCACCCGCAGGCTGCCGTCGCCGTTGATCGAACCGCCAATGACCTTTGCGCCGACTGCTTTATCCACCGGTTTTGATTCACCGGTGATCATGGATTCGTTGACAGCCGATTCGCCTTCCACAACCTGGCCATCGGCGGGGATGCTGGCACCCGGGCGCACCAATACGCGGTCGCCCGTGCGCAGTTGAGACGCCCGCACCGTCTCCAGGCTGCCGTCCGGCAGGATGCGTTCAGCGGTATCGGGCATCAGTTTAGCCAGCGCGTTGAGCGCGCCGGAAGCCTGGCGCACGCTGCGCATCTCGATCCAGTGGCCCAGCAGCATGATGTCGATCAGCGTGACCAGCTCCCAGAAGAAATCGGCCTGACCCGGCAGGAACAGGGTGGCGACGCTGTAAATAAAGGCCACCGAAATGGCCAGCGAGATGAGGGTCATCATCCCAGGCTGGCGGTTTTTGATCTCCGGGACTGCCATTTGCAGGAAGGGCAGCCCGCCGTAGAAGAAGACGATCACCGCAAAGACCGGCGCAATCCACGTACTGCCCGGGAAGGCCGGCATGGTCAACCCGGTCATCATCTGCAAGCCCATGCTGTACAGAATGACCGGGATCGACAGGATCAGCGACACCCAGAACTTGCGCCGGAACAGATTCTCATGCCCGGTGTGGTCCGCGTGGGCACCCTCGTGCGCTGCCGAGGGATGCTCGTGCATGGAATGGTCGTGTTCAGCCCCGCTCCCTGAGCTAGTCGAAGGGGCGGAAGGCGTCGAAGCGTGCTTATGGCCGGCGTGCTCGTGCATGGAATGGTCATGCTCATCGCCAGTCCCTTCGACAGGCTCAGGGACCGGCGGTGTCGAAGCGTGCTCATGGCCGGCGTGCTCGTGCAAGGAATGATCATGCTCGTCACCAGCCCCTTCGACAGGCTCAGGGACCGGCGGTGTCGAAGCGTGGTCGTGACCGGCGTGGTCGTGCATGGAATGGTCATGCTCGTCACCAGCCCCTTCGACAGGCTCAGGGACCGGTGGCGGCGAAGTGTGGTCGTGCTTATGGTCGTCTTTCATGGCTGGTCCTTTCACAAACCCTGCTATGAACTTTCAGGTAATCCCCCTTAATCATAATGCACTCTGCAGACCTTGAGACCCGCAGAGTGCATCACAATACAGGGAATACCCGGGGCTATGGAATTACATCGTCAACATGCACATGCAGGCCATTGGCCAGCGGCAGCATGCATAAAAAGCCGTTGCCGTTCAGGTCAACTGCCACGCCAATATGGTGATCGGGGTGATCCAGATGATCGCCAACCGCATGCAGCTCATAATTGGGCGGGCAAGTGGACGGCGCTTGTCCGGCTGCCAGCACTGGGGAAGCCAGGGTCATCATCAGCACGAGGGCTGCCAACAGGGTCAGGATTATTTTCTTCATTTTATTTGCTCCTTTACCGGTAAACCGCAGGTTGTCAATATTTGTTGATAAATTCTATCATAATTTATGGGGCAAGATTATCGCTCTGCGCCCGCCGGGCAGCGGCGGTGGGGGGGCGCACTCCGCGCCCGCTTTGCCATTGGTTTGGTACAGGGTCGAAGATGCGGCGGTATTCGTTTCAAAAACGAATAAAACGAATAGCGGTTTTTGGCACACCCGTGGCGGTCGAATTTGCTAAAACCGGCATATATGGTGGTTTTGGGTATTCGTATTCGTTTTAAAAAAAATATAGAAACGAATACCTGCGGAGTAGGAAAAGGAATCAGTTGGCCAGGTTGTTAAGGTACAAGAATGGATAGTCTTATTATAGAAACTATTTTCTATTTGTCAAGGACGTGATTGCGGAGCGGCGGTAGGGGGGCGCACAGCGCGCCCGAAGGTCTTAGGGGGTAGATCAAGAGGCCAGGTGAGCCCCCATGCCCGGGCGGGTCGCGACCTGTCCCTACCGAAAGGCTTCAAAGAAGATCCCTGGCCCGTTCGGATGGGAACGTGGGTATTTTTATGAGCGGGCGGGTGCTACCCGCCCCTACAGCCGCTGCGCGATTATTGTCCATTGGCTACCCCGGGTACATTTCACCTGCATCAAATGATCGCGCTGGTCTCCTGACCAGGCGCGCGACCTGACCGAAGGTCTTAAATGGGGCAGGTCAAGAGGCCTTACCCCAACCAGAAACGAGAGTCGTGCTCGGGCGGGTCTCGACCCGCCCCTACCGGTAACTTTGATCGCGCTGGTCTCCTGACCAGGCGCGCGACCTGACCAAAGGTTGTAAATGGGGCAGGTCAGGAGACCTTGCCCCAACCGAAAGACCCGCCCCTACAGCCGCTGCGCGGTTATTGTCTGTTGGCTACCTCGGGGACCTTGCTCCAGCCGTCTTATTTTCAGGTTTTCTCCGTTTACTCCGTGGTTCAACCTCTGCCTTACGCCGCCGCTGCCTCCGGCTCGAACTGGCTGTTATACAGCTCGGCGTAGAAGCCGCCGGCCTGCAGCAGGCTCTTGTGGTCGCCCTGCTCGACGATATCCCCATCCCGCATCACCAAAATCAGGTCGGCGTCGCGGATGGTGGACAGGCGGTGCGCAATAATAAAGCTGGTGCGGCCTTTCATCAGCTCGTTCATGGCGCGCTGGATCAACACCTCGGTGCGCGTGTCCACCGAACTGGTGGCCTCGTCCAGGATCAGGATGCGCGGGTCGGCTAGCACAGCGCGCGCGATGGTCAGCAGTTGTTTTTGCCCCTGCGAGACGTTGCTGGCTTCCTCGTTGAGCACCATGTTGTAGCCGTCCGGCAGGGTATGCACGAAGTGATCCACATGCGCGGCTTTGGCCGCGGCGTAAACCTCGGAGTCAGTGGCATCCGGCCGGCCGTAGCGGATGTTCTCCATGATCGTGCCGTTATACAGCCAGGTATCCTGGAGCACCATGCCAAACAGCTTGCGCAGGTCGCGGCGGGTCAGGCTGCGGATGTCGCGCCCATCGACGCGGATCGCGCCGGAGTCGACATCGTAGAAGCGCATCAACAGCTTGACGATGGTGGTCTTGCCCGCGCCGGTCGGCCCGACGATGGCCACCCGCTGGCCGCTGTTTGCCCTGGCAGTGAAATTGTGGATCACCGCCTTCTCGGGGTTGTAACCGAAGCGCACCGCCTCGAAATCTACCTGGCCGCGCACATCGCTCAGTTCCAGCGCACCGGCCGGGTCGGGCACTTCCTCGGGCTCATTCAGAAAGCCAAAAACCCGTTCGGCCGCGGCGGCGGTTTGCTGCAGCGTGTTGGAAATGTTCGCCAGTTGCGCAATCGGCTGGGTGAAGTTGCGCACATACTGGATGAAGGCCTGAATATCGCCGACGGTGATCAGGCTGCGCGTTGCCAGCCAGCCGCCAAGCACCGCCACTGCCACGTAGCCCAGGTTACTGATAAAGCTCATCACCGGCATCATCAACCCCGAGAGGAACTGCGACTTCCAGGCCGAGCTGTACAGCGTGGTGTTGAAACCGTCGAATTTGACGACGCTCTTTTCCTCGCCGTTGAAAGCCTTCATCACCAGGTGGCCGCCGTACATTTCCTCGACATGCCCATTGATGTGGCCCAGATATTCCTGCTGCTCGGAAAAGTACTTCTGCGAGCGGTTCACGATCTGCCGGATGAAAACCAGCGAGAGCGGGATGACCAGCAGGCTCGCCAGCGTCATCTGCCAACTGATGGTCAGCATCATCACCAGCACGCCCACAACCGTCACGCCGGAGGTGATGATCTGCGACAGGCTCTGGTTGAGCGTCTGGCTGACCGTATCGACATCGTTGGTGACGCGCGAGAGCACCTCGCCGTGGTTGGTGCCGTCGAAATAACCCAGCGGCATGCGGTTGATCTTCTCGGCAATATCCCGGCGGAAGCGATAGGTCACCTTGGCTGAGACGCCGGACATGATCCAGCCCTGCACATAGCTGAACAGCGTCGCCAGCAGGTACAGGATGGTCATGGTGATCAAAATGTTGCCGATGTAGGTGAAGTCGATGCCCTCGCCGGTGCCGGCAATTTGCCCCATGACCCCTTCGAACAGTTTGGTAGTGGCCTTGCCCAGGATCTTCGGGCCGAGGATGTTGAACACGGTCGAGGCCGCGGCAAACAGAAACACCACCGCAAAGGACCATTGGTAGGGCTTAAGGGCCTGCAAAAGCTTTTGCATCGTTCCCCTGAAGTCGCGCGCCTTATCGCCCTTTATCATCATGCCCATTGGGCCGCCGTGGCGTCCCGGGCCAAAACCTGGCCCGCCCGCCTGTTCCCTGGATCCGCCCCCGCTGCGATTTGGATTTCCGCCGGGCATCATCATGATAATTCCTCCATGCTCAACTGCGACAGCGCGATCTCGCGATACGGCTCGCAGGTTTTCATCAATTCCGAATGGGTGCCAATGCCGACCACCTGGCCTTCATCCAGCACCACAATTTGCTCGGCGTTCATCACGGTCGAAACCCGCTGGGTGACGATCAGCACCGCGCTGTCGGCGGTATTCTCCTTCAGCGCATGGCGCAGAGCTGCGTCCGTCTTGAAATCCAGCGCTGAAAAGCTATCGTCGAAGATGTAAATGGGCGCCTGCTTCACCAGCGCGCGGGCGATCGACAGACGCTGTTTTTGCCCTCCGGAGACGTTCGCGCCGCCCTGAGCGATCTCAGTCGCCAGCCCGTCCGCGTTCGAGTCGATGAATTCAGTCACCTGGGCGGTTCCGGCAGCGGCCAGCAGCGCTTCTTTAGTGGCGCCATCGTCGGCGTAGCGCAGGTTGCTCTCGATCGTGCCGGAGAAGAGTGTGCTCTTCTGCGGGATGTAGCCGATCTTGTCGCGCAGCTCGTGCTGCGTCACCTGGCGGATATCGACCCCATCGATCAGGATCTGCCCGCCGGTCACATCGTAGAAGCGCGGGATCAGGTTGACGATGGTTGACTTGCCGGACCCGGTGGAACCGATAAAGGCCGTGGTTTGCCCCGGCTGAGCAGTGAAGTTGATGTTGCACAGCACATCTTCATCCGCGCCGGGATAGCGGAAGGATACATTGCGGAACTCGACCGTTCCCTTGAACGGCGCGGGGAAATTGCGCGGGGTTTCGGCGTCGCGAATGGTTGGCTCTGTGCCCAGCACCTCAGCGATGCGTCCGCCCGAAACTGACGCGCGCGGCAAGAGGATGAACATGAAGGACATCATCAGGAACGAGAAGACGATCTGCATGGCGTATTGCATGAAGGCCATCATGTCGCCTACCTGCATCTGGGCCGCAGCCACCTGCTGCGAGCCGATCCAGATGATCAGCAGCGACAAGCCGTTCATGATGAGCATCATGGTCGGGAACATGGCCACCATCACCCGGTTGATGAACAGGGTCGTGCCGGTCAAATCCTGGTTGGCCTTGTCGAAACGCTGCTCCTCGAACGGCTGCATGTTGAAGGCGCGAATGACCATCATGCCGGAAAGGTTCTCGCGCAACACCAGGTTGAGGCGGTCGATCAGGTTCTGCATCGCCTTGAACTTTGGCAGCGTGACCGAGAAGACCACCACGATCAGGCTGAGCAGGGCTGCCACACCTACGGCGATGATCCACCACATCGACGAATCTTTGTCGATGGCGCGGATGATGCCGCCTACGCCCATGATCGGCGCGTAAAACACCATGCGCATCATCATGATCACCACCATCTGGACCTGGGTGATGTCGTTGGTGGTGCGGGTGATCAGGGATGCGGTGGAAAAGCGGTCGAACTCGGTAGATGAGAAGCCCTCCACCTTTTGGAAGACTGCGCGCCGCAGGTCGCGGGACAGACCGGCGGCTGTTCTGGCCGAGAGGTAACCCACCGCGATGCTGCTGACGACCGATACCAGCGTAACCAGCAGCATCAGCAGTCCGGTGCTTAAGATGTAGTTGGTTTGCAGGCTGGCGGCGTTCATGCCAAGCGTTGTGTACTCGGCTTTTACTGCCTGAGTGGCTGCCTGCTGCACAGCGCTCTCGCCCAGCGCAGCGAACTGGCCTTGCAGTTGCGCGCTGATCTGTTCGCGCTGCGCCTGCGGTAAATTGCCCAGCAGGGTGAACAGATCGGCGCCGGCCGGCAGGCGAGAAAGATCAAAACCGGCCGCCGCGCCCATCTGGGCCGCTTTGGTCGGGTCAGCCATCACCTGCTCGACGCCGGAAACCGCCAGCAGCGCTCTGGCCATCACCGGATCGAGCGCAGCGATTTCATCAGCGTTGGTGGTGGTCAAAACGTAAACCGGTTCATTGGCAACGCCGGGCACCGTTTTCAGCGTTTCGGCGTAATTGGCCGCACCGGCATCGACCAGGGTGTAGGCTGCCATCACGCGCGACTGTTCGTCCGGCGTCAGGAAAAGCTGCAAGTGGTCCATCGTGCTGGCGCGCAGGGCGGTGGGGACTGCGTTTTCCACGCCGCCCTGCTGGATACCGTTATTTACAATGCGCGATAGATAATCGGGCAGCGCCAGGTCTGCGTTGGCCTGCACGAACAACAGCACGATGGTGAGCAAAATCATGGATAAATAGGGTTTGAGATACCTGACTAATCGAATCATCGGGTGATTTACTCCTCAGAAAAGGGTCCATGCGCTGTAAACCCGGAATGGGGTTTGCCATCTTTGCACCTGGCCTTGAATTGTTCGGCCAGTAAGCCTTGCAGCTTTTCGAGCAGCCGGGTAAGCTGCTCCTGCTCGGCTGAATCCAGTCCGGAAAGGAGGCGGTTGAGAGCATGGATGCGCTCAGGGGCAACCTTCTGCACATAGTCCCTTCCTGCCGGGGTGAGCTGGATGCGAAAGGCACGCAGGTCGGTCGAATCAAGCGTGCGCTGGATAAGACCTTGCGTTTCGAGGCCGCGCAACAGCGCGCTGATGGTGTTCTTGCTAACGCGCTGCGACTGGCTGATGACGGTTGGGGTCAAACCTGCGCCGCTGCCAGCCTCTTCATCGATCAACAGGCGCATCAGCAGCCTCCAGCGCGGGCCAGATATATCCAAATCCTCGTCGGACTGGTCATCGAGCCGCCGAACCAGGTGCGCCGTTCGCTGCAGCGTGACGAAAAACTCGATGCCGCTGGTATCCTCGATGTCGAACAGCTTTTTCAGGTGTTCGCGAATGTGGGCCCGAACCTGGTCGTTTTCAGTATCGGCAAAAGGGTGCATGTTTCCTCACAGAAAATTAGTAATACATAGAACTATACGGCGCAGAAATATACACCCTGCAAAGAGAATGTGTCAAGGGTGAATTTTATTGTAATAAGGTGGTCAACGTAACCCTTCTCTACGCTACGCTACTTTCCTCTGCATCCCACCGTTCCTTATACACGTGCCGGAACTTGCCGCTGACCGGGTTAGCCTGCGGCGCTTCACCTGCCAGAGCGACTCCAATCGTCACCGCGCCCTGGTTTGCAAAAAAGGCTTGTAAACCCGCCGCCGTAACATCCCAGACTGCCTCCCGTTCAACCCCCGATTCGACCTCCAGCCGCACCTTGAGTTGGTCCGGAGCCGTTTGGATGATCTGGTAACGCAGCACCCCCGGAACCTGTTCCACCACGCTGGCGATCGCCATCGGCAGCACCGCCACATTGCCAGCGGTGCGGGCGGGGAAAATCATGGTTTCATCGGTCCTCCCGGCAACCCGAAATGCCGGCAGCGGATTGCCGCATGGGCAGGGTTCAGGCTTGAAGGTGACGCTATCCCCCAGGCTGTAGCGCAGGATGGGTTGGACGCGGTTCGCCAGGTTGGTCAGCAGCACGTTGGCGGAGGGCTGGCCTGCTGGAACCGGCTGGTGATCCGCACCCACCGGCTCCAGCAGCACCCAGTCGCTGTTGGCATGCAGCCAATGTTGGCTGCACTCGAAGCCGATACAGAGAAATTCCGAGGCAGCGTAGATATCCACCAGGTGGCTCTTCGGAAAGGCCGATTCGATCTTCTGCCGGGCCGGTTCATCCAGCCCTTCGCCCAGGCTGCACAATACAAAGGGTTGGATATTCAACCGGCCGGCTGACTGCTCACCGGCAAGCAGGGCCAGCACGCTCGGGTAGCTGATGATGATCACCGGCCGAAAAACACTCAGCCGGGCGACCAGCGCGGGCAGCGGCTCAAGGATGGGGAAGATCCTCAAACGGTCGGCAAACGGCCCCAGTGAACGTTGCACCCGCGCCCAGTTGGCAGCGCCGGCATAATGGTCGCCGACTGCCAGGATCATCGCGCAGTGAAAACCGCGCTGCAGCATGGCCGCCAAGTCTCCCCAGGTTAACCAGGAACGGAAGCCGCGTAGAATCAGCAGCCGGTTGTAAATACGCTGCGCGGCGGCATCCTGCAGGAAAATACCCGGTTCGCCGGTCGTTCCGGACGTCGTCCAGACGGAATATTTTCCCAGGTAGCGCTGGCCGACCAACCGCTTATCGCGGATGAAGGCGTCCACGCTCGCACGGCTGACAGCCGGGTCGGTCGCCCAGGCGTCAAAGGCCTCCATCAATTGGGTTTTGGTAGTGGGTGGGAGGTCGTGAAGCGCTACGCCGCTAACGGGCAGGTGCTGGTACAGTTGGCGATAGAACGGAGAATGGCTGCGGGCACAGGCAATCATCCGGTCAAGACGCTGCTGCTGCAATTTAGCCAATGGCAGTTCGCTGCCAGTGCTTTTTTTCCATTCCATTCGAAATGCTTTTTGGGGTTGCATTTTTGCACTCATGACATATCTTCTGTTGGGAGTGAACCGGGTAAAAGGGTTTCAAAAACAACTCGAATTGACGGCTGAATCACAGCAACCAATGATTCACCCCTATTTATAAACCCTTTCCGGTATTTGCTTCCCCTGGAAAAACACAAGAAGGATCGATCTTTTCTAGGGGCTGAGAACTTCATCGATATCAAGAATATTCCGTCTCCGGCTAATTTCTTTTACCTTTGTCCGCAATTATTATGACAAATTACCATTTAAACAAAGTTAACTTGACACTATAATCATATTCATGACTTTGAATGTGATTGATGGCACTGCCCCGTCACTCAAACCACTGGATGCCCAGGTTCAGGTGTTTAAAACCCTGACCCACCCCGCGCGCATCGCCATTCTCAATCTGCTGCGAGATGGAGAACATTGCGTTTGCCACATGGAAGCCTTCCTTGGTTTCCGGCAGGCTTACATCTCGCAGCAATTAGCCGTGCTGCGTGAAGCCGGGTTGATTCAGGACCGGCGTGACGGTTGGAATATTTATTATCGGGTGACCAATCCCCAGATTTACGTTGTTCTCGACGCAGCCAGTCAGTTGACCGGTCAACCCACGGCCGGGACTGCAAAACCGGAAACTACCTGCCCCTGCCCGCATTGCAATCCCAAAGAATAGCCAAACTACCTGGCGTTTTAAACTTCCTCAGACTAATTTTCGAAAAGGAGACAAAAAATATGATCAACATCAAAGTTCTTGGATCGGGCTGCCCCAATTGCAAACGGGTGGAAGCCGTTGCCCGCAAAGCGGTAGAAGCCCTCGGCCTTGAGGCTGAAGTGGAAAAAGTGACCGACTTTGACGAAATTATGAAATGGCCGATTCTTTCCACCCCGGGTCTGGTGATCAACAATAAGGTAGTTTCAGCCGGCCGTATTCCCAGCGAAGCCGAAGTGGCCAACTGGTTGAAGGCTGCATAACCTGCATCTTCGAAGAAATTATGGATTCAATACTCGCATACGCTGGAAACCTGCTCTGGTCTGGCTGGACCGGGCTGCTGGATTACCTGGCAGCCCATGTTTTATTGTGCCTGGTGCCGGCATTTGTCATTGCCGGTTTCATGAGTTCCATGGTCCCCAAGGAAGCCATCACCCGCTTTCTTGGTCCCAAAGCCTCCAAATGGATCAGCTACCCTGCCTCCGCTTTTGGCGGTTTCATCCTGGCAGTTTGCTCGTGCACCATATTGCCGCTCTTTGCCGGCATTTGGAAGCGCGGCGCAGGGCTGGGGCCTGCCATCACCTTCCTGTTCGTCGGGCCAGCCATCAACATCCTGGCGATCACCTACACCGGCGCGGCCATCGGGTTTGATGTCGCCATCAGCCGCCTGGTGCTATCCATCGCCTTTGGCATCATCATCGGGATGATCATGGCCCGGGTTTTCCGCAAAGAAGAAACTGCGCGCACAACTGAAATGGCTGCCAACGGCGTGTTCGACCAAAACGCTGGTGTCAAATCCGCGGTGTGGGTTATCTTTGGTCTGCTGCTGGCAGTTTTAATTGTTGGAACCCTGCAGGTAGGCTTGCTGACCAATGTTTATGCTGAAATTACGCTGCCAGTAGATCTCACTGCGAGTTGGGCATCCATGCTTTCCACCTTAAACCTGACGGTGCAGGGGGCCGTGCTCATCCTGATGCTGGTCTTCATCGGGATAACCGCCTGGAAGGGCTTCCAGAATATATTCGAGGGGTTCAACGGCTGGACCTATACGGCAATCGCATTAATTGCCCTGACGATCCTGATTGCTGCACCCAAGGAACAGGTCGGGTCGCTGATCATTGGCATCAACGGCCGATTGGTTGGCGAAGCGGTTCTGCTGGCAGCCACCGGCATTGTTGCTGCCCGCTCTTTTACCAAGGATGAACTGGCCGGCTGGGTCTTCGAGACCTGGAAATTTGTCAAGCAGATTTTCCCGCTCTTGATCATCGGCGTGTTCGCCGCGGGCATCGTCAAGGTGATCATTCCAGAGACCTGGGTGCGCACCGTAGCCGGTCAAAACACCATCTGGGCAAATATCATCGGCGTCCTATTTGGCGTATTCATGTATTTCCCCACGCTGGTCGAAGTCCCGATTGCCCGCATGTTCCTCGACCTTGGCATGGCGCGCGGTCCGCTGCTGGCTTACCTGCTGGCCGATCCCGAACTTTCGCTCCAGTCCATCCTGGTATTGAATGGGGTTATGGGCAAAAAGAAGACCGGCGTCTATGTCGGGTTGGTTGCCGTGCTAAGCACACTGGCTGGCTATCTTTTCGGCGTTGTCATCGCCAGCCTGTAAGCGGTTGTCTCTGATCCGAATTGGATAGGAGAATAAACACAAACGGAATTGGCCGGGCTTTATTCACCCATACTGCGCTGCACTGGTGCACAGCTCTGGACGCCACATATACCGATTGTGTTCATCCAGATGGACAGCTATCGCATGGATAAAAATCAGGGCTGCTCCTTCCCCCTGAAAGCAGCCCTGCCCCCTTCTTAGCAGACGTCAGGACTGGGCGCGCCAGCCGTTATTTCGCCTTTATACAGCCGCTTTTGCAGCCAGAAAGCCACATTGACCAGACCAATCATGACCGGCACTTCCACCAGCGGACCAATCACCGCCGCAAAGGCCTGCCCGGAGTTGAGCCCGAATACCGCCACCGCGACGGCGATCGCCAGCTCGAAATTATTGGATGCCGCCGTGAAGGACAGCGTCGTGGTCTGCTTATAATTCGCTCCAATCGCCTTACCCATTGCAAAGCTGACCAGGAACATAACCACAAAGTAGATCAGCAGCGGGATGGCAATGCGGATCACATCCAGCGGGATGCGGACGATCAGATTGCCCTTGAGCGAGAACATCACCAGGATGGTGAACAACAGCGCGATCAGCGTAATCGGATTAATTTTTGGGATAAAGGTTTTGTAAAACCATTCCTTGCCTTTCACGCGGGTGAGCACCATGTTGCTGATGAAACCGGCGATAAAAGGAATGCCCAGGTAGATGAATACGGATTTGGCAATCTCGCCAATCGTGACGTGAACGGCCGCGCCTTCCAGTCCAAACCAGGTGGGCAGCACGGTGATAAACACGTACGCATAGACGCTGTAAAAGAGCACCTGGAAGACGCTGTTGAAAGCCACCAGCCCTGCCGCGTAGTCGGTGTCGCCCTTCGCCAGTGAGTTCCAGACGATGACCATGGCAATGCAACGCGCCAGGCCGATCATGATCAGCCCCGACATGTATTCCGGAAAACCGCGCAGGAAAATGATCGCCAGCGCGAACATCAAAACCGGCCCAATGATCCAGTTTTGCAGCAGCGAAAGGCCGAGCACCTTCCAGTCGCGGAAAACTTTGCCCAACTCGTTGTAATGCACCCTGGCCAGCGGCGGATACATCATCAGGATCAACCCAATGGCAATGGGGATGTTGGTGGTGCCCACCGAAACGGCCGTATTGAAGCCTTCGACCACGCTGGGGAATAAATAGCCCAGGCCCACGCCCACTGCCATGGCCAGGAAAATCCACAGGGTTAAATAGCGATCCAAAAATGACAGCCGTTTGGTCACACTTTTATTTTCCATTCAATGCCTCGCTCAGAATTATGATGGCCTGGATGAACTGAGAGTCTTGCAGGATAGCCCCGGGTCGATGCCCGGGTTGCACTGCGGGCAGGGGCAGCCGGCAACCGGCCGGAGGGCCAGGGCAGATAAGGCGCCCGGCGTCATGCCGGCGAAAACGGCAGCCTGCTCGATCACCGCAAGTATCCCCGGTTGGACCAGCCGATAAAAAATGTTCCGGCCTTCGCGCTGCGCCGTCACCAGGTTAGCCTTGCGCAGCACCATCAAATGCTGGGAAATGCTGGCCTGGCGCAGCCCCAGCACCGCCTCCAGATGGCAAACACAGGCCGGCTCATTGCCGATAATCGCCAATATTTGGATGCGTACGGGCTGCCCGATGATGGCGAACAGGTGAGAAATTTGGGTTTCGGGGGAGCTCGCAGGAGATATATTCGCAGTCACGAATATATTATAGGGTATGAACGAGCCCGCGGCTATGGTCAACGGTCATAAATCCGGGGATGAGCTTTATCACGATTTTACCAACGCACCAAAAACCGGGGGGTTGCGTGCGATGCACCTGCCTTTGGTGCATTGCACGTGCATTTGCGAAAAACACGTTACAGGTCAGGTGCATCGCTCCTTGACCGTGGTTAACTAGGCGCGTGAGCAGGCCAGGAGCAACGCACTAAAATCAAAACAAAAATCGCAATGACAGATGCCGGCATAAGCAAAAACCGGCGGCTTGCGTGCGATGCACCTTCCTTTGGTGCATTGCACGTGCATTTGCGAAAAACACGTTACAGGTCAGGTGCATCGCTCCTTGACCGTGGTTAACTAGGCGCGTGAGCAGGCCAGGAGCAACGCACCAAAATCAACACCAAAATCAAAACAAAAACCGGCGGGATTTCCCGCCGGTTCATCTTTCCTTCTTATCCTACACCTTCTCGGCCAGGAACCGCGCGCCTTCGCGCAGCGCCTGGTAATTGAGCGGCAACAATCGATGATGCTTTTCCGGCAGGTGCTCGCGCAGCGACTTCTCCACCGCTTCCAAAGGCAGCAGCGGTACGTTGGCCAGCAGCGCGCCGAGCAGCACCATGTTGGTCATCTTCTTGTCGCCCAGTCCCTCGGCAATCTCGTTGCCGGGTACCATCACAGAATGGATCTCCTTGCGGGTGACGGGGCGATCCACCATGGATGAATTGACGATCAAATGCCCGCCCTCTTTGACCAGCGGTTCGTATTTATCCAACGAGGGCAGGTTCATGGCCACCACCGCCGCCGGGTAGCGCACCTGCGGCGAGCCAATTTCCTCATCGGAGACGATGACCGTGCAGTTGGCGGTTCCGCCGCGCATCTCCGGGCCGTATGAAGGGATCCAGGTGACCTCCAGGCCATTGTCCATGGCCGCATACGCCACGACCTGCCCGGCAAACAGCACGCCCTGACCGCCAAAACCGGCAAAAATGATCTCAGTCTGCATGGCGTTCTCCTTTAGCCCTTGATCTCGGCGACAGCCGGGTTGACTTTGTAGTCGCCCAGCGGGTAGTATGGAATCATGTGCTCTTCCAGCCATTTGAGCGAATTCTGCGGGGTCATTTCCCAGTTGGTCGGGCAGGTGGAAAGCAGCTCGACCATCGAAAAGCCCAGACCGCGCAATTGCACCTCAAAGGCGGTGCGGATGGCTTTTTTCGCCAGGCGGATATTCTTGGGGTCGTGCAGGCTGCGGCGCACCACGTAGCTGGCGCCGTCCAGCGTTGCCAGCAATTCCGAAGCGCGGATCGGGTAACCCTGCGTCTCTACATCGCGGCCGCTGGGGGATGAAGTCGTCTTTTGACCGGGCAGCGTAGTCGGAGCCATCTGACCGCCGGTCATGCCGTAATTGGCGTTATTCAGGAAAAAGACTGATATATTTTCACCGCGGGCGGCTGCATGCACAATTTCAGCCATGCCGATCGAAGCCAGGTCGCCGTCGCCCTGGTAGGTCAAAACCACCTTGTCAGGGAACACGCGCTTGACGCCGGTTGCCATGGCGGGGGCGCGGCCGTGCGGCGCCTGGACAAAATCAAAGTTCATGTAATTGTAGGCAAAAACCGAGCAGCCAACCGAGGCGACGCCAATTGTACGCTCGCGCAAGCCCATCTCATCGATCACTTCCGCGATCAGGTGGTGCGCCACACCATGGGTGCAGCCCGGGCAATAGTGGGTGTTGGTTTTCGTCAGCGAATCAGGCCGTGCGTAAACGATAACTTCTTCTTGAGTATCCATTCGCTGCTCCTCTTAGTTCAAAGTACCCATGCGCGCCAGCCAACGGTCACGGGGGTGACCTTCCAGCGTCAGCGGACCTTTGGCCAGGCGGCGGATTTCGTCCAGGACTTCATCCGGCAGCGGCACGATGCCGCCCAGGCGGGCAAAGAATTCCACCGGCGCCGCGCCTTTGGCGATGCGGCGGATATCTTCCAGCATCTGGCCCGAATTCATCTCGACCACCAGAATTCCCTCGACCTGTTTGGCCAAATCTTCCACCACTTTTTCGGGGAAGGGATTGAGGGTAATGGGGCGCAGCAGCCCAACCGGGATGCCTTCGGCGCGGGCCGCCCTCACGGCAGTGAGCGCCACCCGGCCGGAAGAGCCAAAGCCGATGACGGCAAATTTGGCGTCTTCCATGTAATAGGTCTTGTAGCGAATTTCATTGGCCTGGACTTCCTGCCAGCGGCGCAGCATGCGCAGGTTGGCGGCCTCTTCTTGCGGCGGGTCCAGGTAAATGGAACTGAGGAAGCGGCGCTCGCGGTCTTTGGCGCCGGTAACCGCCCATTCGGGATATTCGGTGCGCAGCGGCTGGAAGGGCGGCATTTCCGCCGGTTCCATCATTTGACCGATGCTGCCATCCAGCAGCACCACGCAAATGGAGCGGTATTTTTCCGCCAGGTCAAAGGCCAAAACAGTCAGGTCAACCGATTCCTGCACAGAGGATGGCGCCAAAACGATCAGGTTGTAATCGCCGTGGCCGCCGCCGTGGACGATCTGATTGTAGTCGGACTGCGCGGGAGCAATGTTACCCAGGCCCGGCCCGCCGCGCATGACGTCCACCAGAACCGCCGGAATTTCCGTGCCGGCAATGTAGGAAACCCCCTCCATCATCAGGCTGACGCCCGGGCTGGAGGACGAAGACATCACCCGCGTCCCGGTGCAGGCCGCGCCGTACACCATGTTGATCGCGGCTAATTCACTTTCCGCCTGAACGAATGCGCGCCCCAACTGCGGCATGCGGGCCGACATGTACTCCAATAATTCGGTCTGCGGGGTGATCGGGTAGCCAAAATAGGCGGCGCATCCGGCTCTCACTGCCGCTTCGGCAATGGCATTGTTCCCTTTCCATAATTCGCGTGTCATATCCGCCTCCTATGCTCCTACGGGAATCGCACGCCGGGCGCGCAGATCTTCCCGGTAAACCGTGATGGCGGCGTCGGGGCATACGATGGCGCAAATTCCACAGCCAGTGCAGCCGTCTTTGAACAATGAAGCCGGGTGATAACCCTTGGCGGTAATGCGGTCAGGGTTCAGCGCAATAACCGCTTGCGGGCAAGCCCCAACACACAACTCGCATCCCTTGCAGTACAAATCGCTGACGATAATTCGTCCCTTGGGGGGCATTCAGTTCCTCCTCATTCAGTTTTTGCAGGATTAAAACTAAAAACAGCCGCAATGCTCGGTGCTTTATGATTATGGGGCTGTTTTCAGAGAATACATAGTGTCAACCGTCACACAGGGTAAAAACATATTTCCTCAATATTGCTATTATGAAGGTAAAATTTGTCTTATTGAAAGAATTGAATCCCGTAATCTGGAAGGCAGCAGCTATTCCATAAATAATAGCTTGAATGTCATCCTGCCCACAATTACAGAGCATCCTTCGGGTGGGGCACGCTGCGCGTGAACGAAGTGACGCCTCTCGCGATGGGCCGGGAGACCCTTCGCTTACGCTCACTCGCAGAGTGCCCTGCGGGCAGGGTGACATCCATTGCGGTCTTTCTTCTCAGAAACCGATCGGATTGAAATATCCCGGGTTAATCCCCTCTCAGGTTTTATGCAATTTATATGATACAATTGATTTTAATTAAGGGAACTTATGGCCTACGACCGCTTTGGACGCAACATCCATTACCTGCGCATCAGTCTGACCGACCACTGCAACCTGCGCTGCGTGTACTGCATGCCGGAGGATATGACCTTCCGCCCCAATGCCGAAATGCTGCAGGACGACGAAGTGCTGCTGCTGGTGCGTCTGTTTGCCAGCCTGGGATTCGACAAAATCCGGCTGACGGGCGGGGAACCCACCGTGCGGGCGCACGTAGTCGATCTGGTGCGCGAAATTGCCGCGGTGCCGGGCATCCGGTCGCTTTCCATGACGACCAACGGGGTGCTGCTTGGTAAGCTGGCTCAACCGCTCAAAGACGCCGGTCTGCAGCGCGTCAACATCAGCCTTGACACGCTCGACACCGTCCGCTTCAAGAAAATCACTCGCTGGGGGTCGTTTGACCAGGTCTGGGAGGGTATCCAGGCCTCCGAAGCAGCCGGGCTGACCCCGGTCAAGCTGAATGCAGTGGTGGTGCGCGGCTTCAACGACCAGGACATTGCCGGCATGGCCGCTCTGACGCTGGAAAACCCCTGGCAGGTGCGCTTTATCGAAATGATGCCGTTTGGCGGCGCTACCGATTTGCAGCGCCAGCAGGTGGTCACCGCAGAGGAAATGCGCAGCCAGATCGAAGCCGAGCTGGGACCGCTGACGCCGGGCAACAACGGCAAGCTGGACGGCGAGGCGCGCATTTTCCGCCTGCCGAACGCCAAAGGCGAACTTGGCTTCATATCCTCGGTCACCGCGCCATTTTGCGCCGCCTGCACCCGCGCCCGCCTGACCGCCGACGGCAAGCTGCGGTTGTGCCTGCTGCGCGATAAAGAGGTGGACCTGTTAACTCCCCTGCGCGCGGGCGCATCGCTCGAGCAACTGCGTCAAATTGTGCTGGACGGGGTGTGGGTCAAGCCGTGGGGACATGGGCTGGCGGAAGGCGAGTTTGCCACCAACCGCGTCATGAGCGAAATCGGGGGATAGCGAAGGCGTGTCACGTACCAAGTGCCAGGTATCACGCCCGAAGACAGTCGGAACAATAATTCGGGATTGACCCGATAGCAGGCCGCGATTGGAAACCAGTTTCCACCGCAAAAGCAAACCGAGGCTGTCTCAAAAGAATAAATTGGTCATTTATTCCATCCCATATATGCGGGATAGGGTGGAACCCATCCCCTTGTACAGTTAGGGGCGGGTTTCCACGCCTGACCGCTTTTGGGACAGTCCCTACGAAATACTCTTTTGAGGCAATCTCCTACAGCTACGATAGCGCGCTTAAACCAGGCTCTCGACAATCGTAGCTTCGCCCTGGCCGACGCCCACGCACAACATTGCCATGCCGTAATACGGTTTGGCAGCCTGCGGCGCGCGGCGCGACATCTCGTGCAGCAGCGTGGTTAAAATGCGCGCCCCGGAACATCCCAGCGGGTGGCCCAGCGCCACAGCGCCGCCGTTGACATTGACAATTTCCTCGGAAAGCCCCAGTTCGCGGATAACCGCCAGCGACTGAACAGCAAAAGCTTCATTGAGCTCCACCAGGCCAAGCTGCTCGATACGCAGTCCGGCGCGGGCCAGCGCCTTGTGCGCCGCCGGTACCGGACCGATACCCATGATGCGCGGGGGCACACCCGCAACCGCCGAGGAAAGCACGCGCGCCATGGGCTTCATGCCCAACTCGGCGGCTTTTTCAGCACTCATCACCAGCAGGGCGGCTGCGCCGTCGTTCAACCCGGAGGAGTTGCCGGCGGTCACCGAGCCGTCCTTGCGGAAAGCCGGTTTGAGCTTCGCCAGCGATTCCAGCGTGGTATCCTGCCGCGGGCGTTCATCCTGGCTGACCATGACCGGATCGCCTTTGCGCTGCGGTACCGGCACCGGGACAATTTCGGCGGCAAAACGCCCGGAATCCATGGCAGCCACGGCGCGCTGGTTACTCTGCAGGGCAAAAGCGTCCTGGTCGGCGCGGCTGATGCCGGTCATATCAGCAATATTTTCAGCGGTCACACCCATCGAATCGGTGCCGTACAGGGCTTCCATTTGGGGGTTGGGATAACGCCAGCCAAGCGAGGTATCATAGGCTGTCAGGTTGCCGAAGGGATAGCCGCGCTCGGCTTTGGGCAGCGAGTATGGCGCGCGCGACATGCTTTCCACGCCGCCGGCGATAAAAATATCGCCTTCGCCCGCGCGAATAGCCCGCACCGCCATGTTGACCGCGTTCAGCCCGGACGCGCACAAACGGTTGACCGTCACCCCGGCGGTTTCAACCGGCAGACCGGCCAACAGCGCCGCCATGCGCGCAACATTACGGTTATCCTCGCCGGCCTGGTTGGCGCAGCCGAAATAAACTTCCTCGATCTGGTCGGTAGGCACATGGGTGCGTTCGACCAGAGCCCGGATGATATGCGCAGCCAGGTCGTCCGGGCGCACACCGGAAAGCGTCCCGCCCAGCGCGCCAATCGGCGTGCGGACTGCATCTACGATGACAACTTCCATCACAACACTGCTCCTTCTTCATGTATGGGGCTTGCCCGGCCATTAAATCAGATTTACGTCGTGCGACCCCGATTCTTTCGTTCCTGCCGGGGTAACCCGGACAAATTCAGCATTCTCCCACAATACCGGAATCGTGCGCGCCCCGGCGTAACTCATCCCGGAACGCACTCCGCCGGCAAGCTGGATCAATATATCCGCAACGTCGCCGCGGTAGGGCACGAATGCCTCCACACCTTCCGGTACGACCTCGGTCCAGTCCTCTTCGGTGAACTCCACCACGGTGTTATCCAGTTTGCGCCGTTCGACATTGGCTGATAGCGACGCCATGCCGCGCACTACCTTGTAGCGCCGGCCATCGCGCACAATTTCAGCACCGGGCGCTTCTTCAGTGCCAGCCAGCATCGACCCCAGCATCACGGTACTGGCGCCGGCTGCCAGGGCTTTGGTCACATCGCCTGAAGTGCGCATGCCGCCATCCGCGACCAGCGGTAGACCGAGTTTGCGGCTGACCTCAGCGCAATCTGCGATGGCCGTCAACTGCGGTACACCAAACCCGGTGACAATCCGGGTGATGCAGATCGAACCTGCCCCAACCCCAACTTTGATCGAATCCGCGCCAGCATCCGCCAGTTCGCGTACGCCGTCGCCCGTGGCAACATTTCCCGCCATGACCGCTGTGCCAGGAAACGATTGCTTTAGCCTTTTGACCATCTGGATCGTATGGTCCGAGTCCCCGTGGGCAATATCCACCACCAGCAAATCGGCGCCCGCCTCGATGCAGGCGGCCGCTCGCTCCACGTCTTCGCTGCGCACGCCCAGCGCTGCTCCCACTCGCAGCCGACCAAGCTGGTCTTTGGTGGCATGCGGGTGCTCCTGAATTTTAACAATATCCTGCGCAGTGATCAATCCAGTCAGGGTTCCGGCCGGGGTGATCAGGGGCAGCTTCTCCACGCGCGCCTGATACAGTTTTTCGCGCGCTGCTTCAAGGGTTTCATCAGTGCCAGCCACTACCAACCGCTCACGCGGGGTCATCACGGTGCGTACCGGCAATAAAGGATCGGTCGCCAGCAGCACATCGCGGGTTGTGACCATCCCGTCCAGCCTGCCGTTTTCGTCAACCACCACCAACCCGCCGACATTTTCCTCCGCCATCATCTGGCGTGCTTGCGCAACACTGGCATCCGGCGAAATCGTAAGCGGGTTATGCACGACCAGGCTTTCCGCGCGTTTTACCTTCCGCACCTGTTCGGCTTGCCGTTCGATGCTCATAAAACGGTGCAGAATACCGATCCCGCCGTGCTGCGCCATGGCAATGGCCATGGCCGCCTCGGTCACGGTGTCCATATTGGCAGAGATGATCGGCAGGTGAAGCTGGATTTCACGGGTCAACTGGGAGGACACATCGATATCCTGCCGGCTGCGGATGGAGGAATGGCGCGGCACAAGCAGCACATCATCAAAAGTTAAGGCAATATCCGGGCGGAGTTTCATTACACACCTCACCAGCAATAAGGGTCTACAGGTATTGTACAATACAACCATGGGGTTGTCATCTTGCCTGCCGCGAGACTGGTACGCCCGCGATCCGCTATTGGTGGCGCGCGAACTGCTGGGTATGCACCTGGTACGCCTGCTGGACGGGCAGGTGCTGCGCGGGGTGATCAGCGAAACCGAAGCCTACCGCGGCGAGGAAGACCTGGCCTGCCATGCACGGGTTGGGCGGACGCCGCGCACGGCGGTGATGTACGGCCAGCCGGGGGTGGCTTATGTTTATTTCACCTACGGTATGCACTGGTGCCTTAACGCGGTCTGTCTGCCGCCGGATTTTCCGGCAGCGGTGCTGATTCGCGCCGTCGAGCCGGTTGACGGGTTGGCGGTGATTAATGCCCGCCGCGCGGGACGGCTGCGCGCCCGGTGGACGGACGGGCCGGCCAAATTGACCCAGGCGTTCGGCGTCGATGGGCAGCAGAACGGCGTGGACCTGACCTCGCAGGCCGGCGGCCTGTGGATCGAGGCGGGCGAGCCTGTGCCGGATGAACGGGTTATCACCGGCCCGCGCGTGGGTATCCACAACGTCTCAGAACCCTGGCGTTCATTGCCGTGGCGCTTCCGAACCCATTTCCTCTCCCAGGAAGGGAGAGGCTAGGTGAGGGTCCTTTTTCGAGTAAAGTCCAGCCTTAGAGGTGCGGAGAAATCGTTATTACAGGTTGAATTGCCCATAGTGCATACTGAGAGTAAGGGCATGGAAATTATGGCGGGTAGGCAACATCCCCAAAGCCGAAATCCAACGTCCGGCAGCCCTGGAATGTCGGTTTTCAGGGCTGCAAATGTTTCTCCTTTTTGGAACTACTTTCGCCCCTCAAACCGACCTACAAGAACCTGTAGCGCAAACTTTAGTTTGCGAGGCGAACTGAAAGTTCGCCCTACATCCATATGTGTCTAACATAACGTCGATCTGCCAGCAGCTTGCCCTGCGTGCCGTAGTGAGATGGTTTCAAAGATTGTACAATCGCATGAATCTCTTTATAATTCCCTCGCACGCTTGTTTCTGCACCACCTTCAGGAGGACGATGTTTCGTAAAAACCCACCTACCAGCCCGGTTGCAATGACGCCCATCGAGCGCGTCACATCCGTGCTCGGGCCTGGCATTAACTGGAAAGGCGACCTCCACGGCAGCGGCGGCATTCGCATCGAAGGCACCTTTGACGGTGAAATCGCGGTGCGCGGCCTGGTCGTGGTCGGCGAGACCGGCCGGGTGAACTGCGAGGAACTGCGCGCCAATAGCGTGGTGATTGCCGGATCGGTGCGCGGCAATATTATTGCCGAAAAAATCGAGATCCGCTCCACCGGTCGCGTCTGGGGCGACGTGACCACGGTCGCTTTCGCCACCGAGGAAGGCGCTTTCCTGCGCGGCCAGGTGCGCATGGAGGAAAAAATCGAATTGCAGTTCGAGACTCCTTCAGAACCCACCTCCCCGGATGAAACTTCAGCCACCCCAGCGGAATCCCAGGGGGAACAACCCGCTTGACCATTACCGATATCATCGCGTTCGTCAGCGAAGTGCTGGGCGTCATCGCCGCGACCATGCTGTTGACCCTCAGTCCGCGCTTCAAGCAGCATACGCCAGTCAGTTTCCGCTACCCGCAGCGTGAAGTCGTCGCCGCGGCGCTGGTGACTGCCGCCGCGTTTATTGTCGGGTTTGTGGTCTTTCGCGGACCCAGCCCGGCGCCCATCACCGGGTTGTCCGGCTCGACCCCGACGCTCGACGCGTTACTCCAACACCTGACCGTTGCTGGCGCGGGCGTTGTTTTGGTGGCAATTGCCCTCATCTACCGCCGTCAACCGGTTCGCAGCGCCGGTTGGAACCGCCCGCTGCTGACGCCTGCCTTCCAGGTGGGCATTGCTGTCATCTTGCTGACCATTTTCCTGCGCGGCAAAATCACCCTGCTCTTCGATGGCATTACCACTGCCGAAACCAGCGCGCTGCTGGTCGTCACTGCACTGGGATTGGCCGAAGAAACCCTCTTCCGCGGCTATGTCCAACCCCGCCTGTCCGCGCGCCTGGGGAATATCCCGGGCTGGCTGATAACTTCGGGGCTGTTCGCTCTCTGGCAGATTCCGCGGCTTTCAGGCGAACCGGTCGAAACCGTGCTGATCGGAGTTGGTATCGGACTGGTGCAGGGTCTTGTGGCCGGCTGGATGATGCAAAAGTGCCAGCATGTGCTTGCGCCCGGGCTGTATCGCGCCATCTCCGGCTGGATTGCCTTTTTAGGTTAGTCCATTCGACATTCATCCTTTCCAGAAAGTCACTCCATTTATGAGCAAATCCATCCCGCCCATCGTACCCATGTCATCGCCTGATTTGACCGATGCAGAACGCCAGGCTGTTCTGGCCGTGCTGCAAACACCCAACTTGAGCATGGGCCCGCAAATCACAGCTTTTGAAGCAGCATTCAGCGCCTATACGGGCTTTCGCCATGCCATCGGTGTGAACTCCGGCACAGCCGGGTTGCACCTGTGTGTGCGCGCCGCTGGTATTGGTTCTGGCGATCTGGTGCTTACCACCCCCTTTTCCTTCGTAGCCTCCACCAACGCTTTGCTTTTCGAGCAGGCTGTTCCGGTGTTCGTTGATGTGGATCCGCTGACCGGTAACATGGATCCCCAGCTAACTGCCCAGGCTGCCCGCGATCTACACGAGGGCGGCAGCGCTGCCCAACGCTGGCTGCCACGTAAAGGCGCCCAACCAGGCGCCACACTCAAAGCCGTTCTGGGGGTGGACGTGTTTGGCCAACCCGCCGACTGGGATGCTTTGCATGCGGTCGCCAATCGATACAACCTGTCCCTGATCGAGGATTCCTGCGAGGCGCTTGGCGCGGAGTATAAAGGCCGCAAAGCCGGAACCCTGGCTGAAATGGCCGTTTTTGCTTTTTACCCCAACAAACAGATCACTACGGGTGAAGGCGGCCTGGTGATCACCAATAACGGTCAGGCGGCCGGGCTTATGCGCGCGCTACGCAACCAGGGGCGCGCCCCCGGCGATACCTGGCTTTCACACACTCACCTGGGCTACAACTACCGGTTGGATGAGTTGAGCGCCGCGCTGGGCGTAGTGCAGATGAGCCGGTTGGAAGAGCTGCTGCGCAAACGCGAGCGGGTAGCTGAATGGTACCGCCAGCGCTTGAGCCGCATCACGGGCGTCACAGCGCCTTGTATCGACAAAAATACCACCCGCACCAGTTGGTTCGTGTATGTCATCCGGGTCGATCGCGGCGTCAACCGTGAAGCGCTGGCACAGCGGCTGGCAGACCGCGGCATACCGGTACGGCCGTATTTTCTGCCCATCCACCTGCAGCCCTACATGGTCGATCGTTTTGGCTACCAACCCGGCGATTTTCCGGTCACCGAGGATCTTGGCAAGCGCGGCCTGGCGCTGCCTTTTTCCGGCGTGATGACTGAAGAACAGGTTGACCTGGTTTGCCGCACCCTGGAGGAAGTTCTGTAACGAATGGCTGCCGGGCTGCCTATAACTTTTCTTCCGCCTCGCCGGCGTGCCTTGCTGATGCACATCCTGGCAGCGGCCGCATTTCTGGCCATCAGCGCAATCAGTCTGGTATTTGCTCTGCAGCAGCAGGTTAGCGGCATTTTTGCGATTCTCCTGCTGGTCTCGCTGGTTTTTTTTATTCCCCTGCCGGTTGTTCTATACCGCGCCTATGCGCTTTACACCGCCGCATACACGCTCGAACGCGACGGGCTGCGCATCCGCTGGGGACTGCGGGCAGAGGATATTCCGTTGACCCAGATCGAATGGGTTCGGCCTGCCAGCGATTTGGGTTTCCACTTGCCGCTGCCGCCTTTATCGTTCCCGGGCGCAATTCTAGGCCTGCGCCAGGTGGAAGAACTGGGCCAGGTCGAATATCTGGCCTCAGACAGCGGTACGCTGCTCTTGATTGCCGCCCCGCGAAAGGTGTACGTCATTTCTCCCGAAGATACTCGCGGTTTCCTACGCTCCTTCCAAAATGCCATAGAAATGGGCAGCATTTCACCGCTGCCAGCTTACTCCGCGGAACCGGCAGCATTCGCCCGCCGCGTTTGGGATGACCGCGTGGCGCGCGGTTTTCTGATTGCCGGTCTGGTTTTGACCATTGGATTGCTGCTGCTGGTCTCGCTGGCAATACCGGGCCGCACGGAAGTAACCCTGGGTTACAACGCCCAGGGGCTGCCCCTGGAACCCGTCCCGGCGCAACAATTGCTCTTGCTGCCGGTGCTGGGCATTTTTGCTTATGTCATCAGCCTGTTTGTTGGCCTGTTTTTTTACCGCCGCGAGGTTGAACAACCGGTGGCGCTTATGCTCTGGATCGCTTCAGCCGTCACACCCCTGTTATTAATCCTGGCTACCCTCTTAATTCTTTGATCCTGGAATCTGCCAGACGATGACCATAAATCCTTTTACAACTGATTTTTTCTGGCTCCAACTGGCTGCCGGGTTCGGATTGGCGGTTCTGATCGCTGTCGCGGCTTTTGCCGCCCGCAGCCTGTCCGCTTCCGGCGCAATAGCCGCTGCGCTGCTTGGCACGGCTATCTTTGGCCTGGGCGGCCTCCCGTGGGCGGTGCTGTTGGTTGGTTTTTTTGTTTCCTCTTCGCTGCTATCCCGCTTATTTAAACATCACAAGGCTGCTGTGAACGAGAAGTTTTCCAAGGGCAGCCGACGGGATGCAGGTCAGGTGCTGGCCAATGGCGGTGTGGCCGGAGCGCTGGTCATTGCCCAGGCAATTTTCCCATCCGCCGGGTTTCTGTGGGCGGCGGCGGCTGGAACTCTGGCAGCCGTAAACGCCGATACCTGGGCGACGGAACTGGGAGTGCTCAGCCGCGGCGAGCCGCGCCTGTTGACCACCGGCCAAAAGGTGGAGAAAGGCACGTCCGGAGCTGTCAGTTGGGTTGGCACGGCGGCGGCTCTGGCCGGTGCCGCTGCCATTGGCGTGCTGGCAGTGATGGTTTGGCCGGGGTATGCCGGTGGAGTCAATCTGACGGCAACCCCCCTTCGTCTTGGGTCGATCGCCCTGGCCGGATTGGCCGGCTCCTTCGTCGATTCACTGCTGGGCGCGACGGTGCAAGCGATTTACTACTGTCCAACGTGCGCCAGGGAAACCGAACGCCACCCACAACATTCCTGCAGTACGGCCACACAGCAGATTCGCGGCTGGAACTGGTTGAACAATGACCTTGTCAACCTGGCCTGCGCTTTGACCGGCGCTCTGGCGGCATCGCTGTTCGCCGCAATCTTTTGAAGGCCTGGATAAGACCTGGGTAATCCGGTGATCAAAAAACACAGCGCTGAAACGGTTTATTCCGTTTACAACCTGTTGATATCTGCCTTTTTTGCTCTGGCGTTCACTGTAAACATGGTGTATTTCGTCACGGCGGCGAAACTTGATCCCCTGCAACTGGTGCTGGTCGGCACCTCGCTGGAAGCATCCATATTCGTGTTCGAAATTCCCACCGGGATCGTTGCCGATACCGTCTCACGGCGCTTATCCGTCATTCTGGGCGTGTTTCTGATGGGACTTGGCACTTTTCTCTCCGGCTTGATCCCGGTTTTCCTCCCCATCCTGATCGCCCAGGTGATCTGGGGATTGGGGTATACCTTCACCAGCGGCGCGCTGGATGCCTGGATCAGTGATGAGGTTGGCGAGGAGAACGCCGGGGCGATCTTCCTGCATGGCGCCAAGGTCAGCCAGTTCGGCGGTCTGGCGGCCATCCCGGTCAGCATCCTGCTGGCCCAGGGCAATATTGCCACGCCCATCCTGGTCAGCGGCGTGCTGTTCGGATTTTTGGGCTTCTATTTGATTGGTTTCATGCCGGAGACCGGTTTCACACCTGCTCCACGTGAAAACCGCACCACCTGGCAGCATATGGGGCAGACTTTGCGCACCGGTGCCAGTATGCTGCGCGTACGCCCGGCACTGGTCGGTATCCTTACCATCGGCTTATTCATTGGTCTGTATTCCGAGGGGTTCGACCGCCTGTGGAACGCGCACATTCTGGAGCAGTTTACCTTCCCCGACTTGTTTGGCTTAAAAATGATCACCTGGTTCGGCGTCATGGAAGCAGCCCCGCAACTGTTGACCATTCTGGCAGTCCGCCAGGTGCAAAAGCGCGCCGACACCAGTCAAACTCCGTCACTCGTCCGCGCTTTGACCGCACTGAGTACTGCGCTGATCGTCAGTCTGCTGGTTTTTGCGCTGGCGGGAAACTTTTGGCTGGCGGTTGTATCGGTCATTGCCATTGGCGTGGTTCGCAGCCTGATTTGGCCGCTGTATACCGCCTGGGTCAATCACCGCCTGGACTCGAGCGTTCGGGCAACCGTCCTGTCCATGTCCGGTCAGGTGGATTCGATTGGCCAAATTTCCAGCGGTCCGCTGCTGGGTATCATCGCCCGGCGTTATGGGATTCGCACCGGTTTGCTGGGTTCAGTGCTGCTGCTACTCCCGGTTTTACCGCTGCTGCGGCAGCTTAAAAATGGAGAAAGGACGCCTGAAAGATCAATTGCCTCAGAATCGCAACTTTAGCACAACTTTGTTGTTTAGACATCTGACAATCTACTGGAAACAAGGATGAAGATCATTCGGGAATCGGGTACATTAATCGTTCCAATTCACCGTTTATTCTCATACAATAGATGAGGGTAACCCGCATTCATCCACGATTTTTATGCTGCGGGAAAGCCCATTCTTGTTTTCTATCCCCATCATTAATCCATAAGTGAGGAAACCGTATGGCTGAGGAAGATCCCCGAATCCTTGAATTGCGCGAGCGACGCGCTAAAGCGCAAAAAGCAGGCGGAGAAGAACGAATTGCCAAGCACAAAGCTAAAGGCAAACTGACTGCCCGCGAACGTATTGCCGAACTCCTCGACGCCGGCTCCTTCAATGAGGTGGAACTGTATTCGGCCCACCGCAGTGAGGATTTTGGCGTTGGCGACCGTATCGAGACCGACGGCGTCGTCACCGGCTTTGGCACCCTGGATGGGCGCACTATTTACGTATACGCCCAGGATTTCACCGTCATGGGCGGCGCCCTGGGTGAAGTTCACGGACGTAAAATTGCCCGCCTGATGGACCTGGCAGCCCAGAGCGGCTCGCCGGTTATCGGCATGATCGACTCGGGCGGCGCCCGTATTCATGAAGGCACTCGCAGCCTGTGGGGCTATGCCCAGATCTTCCGCCGCAATACCCTGTATTCCGGCGTGATCCCGCAGATCAGCCTGGTGATGGGCCCATGCGCCGGCGGCGCGGCTTACTCCCCCACCGTCACCGATATGATCATCATGGTCGAGAAGCAGTCCTTCATGTTCCTGACCGGCCCTGAAGTGATTAAATCGGTCACCGGCGAGATCATCGACATGGAAAGTCTGGGCGGCGCTGCCGTCCACCTCGGCACCAGCGGCACCGCTCACCTGACCGCGCCAAGCGATAAAGAAGCTATTGCTGTTGCCCGCCGTATTCTCAGCTACTTACCCTCCAATAACACTGAGAATCCGCCGTTTGTTGACACCGGTGATGATCCCGACCGTATGGACGAAGAACTCAACCACATCATGCCGGATAATGCCAACGAGCCGTACAACATGCATGAAGTAATCGAACGCATCGTTGACCGCGGCACTTTTATTGAGCTGCAAGCCACCTTTGCCACCAACGCTATCATCGGCCTGTCCCGCGTGGGCGGCAGCACAGTTGGTATCGTCGCGCAGAATCCCGCCGTGATGGCCGGTTCGATGGAAATGAATTCCGCCGACAAGATCGCCCGCTTTGTACGCTTCTGCGACGCTTTCAATATTCCGCTGCTGACCTTCTGCGACTCTCCTGGATTCCTACCCGGCGTTTCATCGGAACATAACGGTGTCATCCGCCACGGCGCCAAGGTGCTGTTTGCCTACTCCGAGGCTACCGTGCCAAAGATTCAGGTGACCACGCGCAAGGGCTACGGCGGTGCATACATCGTCATGAGCTCCAAATTACTGGGCGCCGACCTGGCTTTCGCCTGGCCAAGCGCTGAAATCGCCGTGATGGGTCCAGAAGGCGCAGCCAATGTCGTTTACCGCCGCCAAATCGAAGCTGCGGAAGACAAGAACGCTGAGCGCGCCCGGCTGGTAGAAGAGTACCGCAAGACCTTCCTCAATCCCTACGCTGCCGCTGCGGATGGCTACATCGATGATGTGATCGAGCCGAAAGAGACCCGCAAGCGTGTCATTGCCGCTCTGATTGCATTGCGTGAAAAAGCTGAAGCGACCCCTGCCAAAAAACACGGTAACATCCCGCTGTAGAGGAGAGGGTTATGTCCACACTTGAACAAACACTTGGAATTTCCGGCATCAGCCTCCTCCTGCTGTTCAGCGCCATGGCGTTGATCTGGGGATTAATGGCTTTGATGGCCCGAATTCCAGATAAAAAAAACAGGCATGAAGCGGAAACACGCGAACCAGGAAGCGAAGCGGCACCTGCCGCTGTAGTAGTTCCTGCCGCCAGCGGTATGGAAAAAGCCAAAGCAGCGGTCCTGGCAGTCGCGACCGCATTGGCACTCAGTAAACGAACCACCCGGCTTGCTCCCAAGCCTGGCAACATCAGCACCACCCCCTGGCAGGCTGCCCAAAGGGCGAACCACATCAGCCGCCGCAACCAGGTTAATTCCCGCAAACGAGGATAGGTCCTATGAATCTCAAAGTAAAAATAAACGACGTAACCTATGATGTCGAGGTGGGAGATCTGGACAGCCGTCCCATCCTGGCGACCATCGATGGCGAGACTTTTGAGGTCTTTCCCGAAGAAATCGCCGCTCCAGTGGTTGCTGCCGTAGCAACACCGTCCGCACCCGCACCGGCTCCGCGGCCTTATGTAGCTCCAGTCGCTCAAGTAGCTGCCGCCGGCGGCAATGTAGTTGTCGCCCCCTTACCCGGCACAGTCGACAGCATCCAGGTAAAAGTAGGATCCACAGTAACTCAGGGTCAGGAAGTCCTGAAGCTGGAAGCGATGAAAATGAAAAATTCGATCCGCTCTCCGCGCGCAGGCAAAGTTGTGGCGATCCACGTCAATCCCGGTGACCAGGTCAAGCACGGGCAGGCCCTCCTCGAGATTGGCGATTAAGGGGTGATGAGATATGGACTTAAGCGAAGTCTTTAAAATCCTCACTCAAGGGTTCGCGAACTTCACCTGGCAGAATGCAGTCATGATCGCGGTGGGAGGTATTTTAATTTACCTCGCCGTATCCAAAGAATACGAACCCATGCTGCTGCTGCCGATCGGGATTGGTTGTATCCTGGCCAATGTCGGGATGTCTGCCTACGGAGAAAACTTCCTTGGCATCCTTTACAAAGCCGGCATTGAGACCGAATTGTTCCCGCTGCTGATCTTCATCGGTGTGGGTGCCATGCTCGACTTCCGCCCGCTGCTGGCTATGCCCAGCATGGCAATGTTAGGCGCAGCCGGTCATTTCGGCATTTACGGCACTTTGATTTTAGCCGCTGCGTTGGGTTTCAAACTCAACGAAGCCGCATCGATCGCCGCCATCGGCACCATTGATGGCCCGACTGCCATCTTCGTGACCTCCCGATTAGCCCCGGAAATGCTTGGCCCCATCGCGGTGGCGGCTTATTCCTATATGAGCCTGGTACCGATCATCCAGCCCCCCATAATGAAGGCGCTCACCTCGCGGAAAGAACGCATGATCCGTATGGATTATGCTCAACACCAGATCTCAGACACGGTCATGATCATCTTCCCGATCGTGGTGACTGCCATTGTCGCGATGATTGCCCCAGACGCAGCCCCACTGATTGCATCGCTCATGCTCGGCAACCTGCTGCGCGAGGCGGGTGTTGTGGAACGCTTGAGTAAATCGGCGCAAAACGAGATCATCAACGTCGCTACCCTTTTCCTTGGACTAACAGTTGGCGCTACCATGACGGGCGAGAGTTTTGTCCGTATCGACACGCTCCTTATCCTCGTCCTGGGTCTGTTCGCCTTCGTCCTGGATACCGTCGGTGGATTGTTGTTTGGGAAACTCCTGGCCGTAGTCACCAAAGGCAAAATCAACCCGTTGGTAGGCGCTTGCGGTATCTCGGCCTTCCCCATGGCCGGGCGCTTATCGGCTCAGGTGGCATTGGAAGAGGACCCGGACAACTTCATCCTGATGCATGCCATGGGTTCCAACACTGCCGGACAATTGGCATCAGTCGTGGCTGGCAGCGTGCTCTTCGCGCTGGTTGTCGGATTGATCTAGGTATAACGATTTTCCTATGACAAAAATTTCCTCCCCGAAATTCGGGGAGGAAATTTTTTATCCTTCTACATCCAACCGGTAACCCAGACCGCGCACCGTTTTGATGTAGCGCGGGTGGCGCGGATCATCTTCGATGGCGCGGCGCAGCCAGCTCACATGGACATCCAATGTGCGCGTATCGCCGGTGTATTCCGTCTCCCAGACATGGCTGAACAACGCTTCCCGGTTGATCACCTGCCCCGGGTGGTCCATTAATGCGCGCAACAGCGCTGCCAGGCGAGGCGTCAATTGCCCCTGGTGCTCGTTACAACGCATCGAACGGGTTTCCAGATCCAAAACGATGGGGCCTACGGTTAACCCATTTTTGGGTTCCATCGGCAGGAATGGTTTAAGTCGATTGAGCAGCTTCTGCAGCGTGAAGGGCATGCGCAGAACTACGTCTGCTCCCGAGTCGTTACCGTGTTTTGCTTCCGGGTCGAGGATCAGCACCATGGGTATGCGCTGGGCTTTCTCGCGCAGCGCCGCAACAATCCGCTTGCCGCTGGTACGCAGCGAAGCCGCATCAACGATGATCATATCCGGGAAGAACTCATGCAAGAGTTTTACGCCGGCGCTGCCGCTTAAAACGCTGCGAACCTGATAATTCTTGGCAGTCAGCCCGCCGTAGAATGAGGTTCGGTCGTTGCGTTTGCCTTCCACCAGCAGTATTTTAGCGTTCCTCTGCATAGTAAGCGATCCTGGTCCCTTTGATGAGCATATAACTTCGATCTGGCAGACAATTGTGCCTTATGCGCAGGACGCTGGACATCCTACGTATATTTTCCCCCAGGCATAACAGCGGCCTTTACACGGACGTTAAATCAGCCCCGCATCGGGCAGCTTCGGGAAAATACAATTTGAGTTAACGGTGAATATCGCAGGCAGAACGATTACCGCTAATGATCATGGTATTATACCAAAACTTAACAAAAGTCTAGCTAATAGAATTGTTAACATTGCGCAATTAACCCTATTGAATCGCTCCGCTTTTTGAAAACCGAAGTTGGCAGACGAAAAAAACTTTTTTTTGTGGGCTGCCTGGCCGTCCAACGCAGTTGCATCCAACTTATGCACGTGTTAGAATAATTCAAGTCATCTGCCGGGGTCTTTCCGGCGCACCATGCAACGCCGTCTTAGCCCCCGTAAGTATATGAGGATAATTTATGGCAAAAATGGTCGAAGTCGTGATCGACAGTGTACGTGTCAGCCTGACCAATCAGCAGCGGATCGTGGTGTTGCGTGAAGTCAACGCTGAACGCTACCTGCCGATATGGATTGGGCCGTATGAAGCAGAGTCGATCACCATTGCGCTGCAGGAAATCGAAGTTGCCCGGCCGCAAACACACGACCTGATAAAAAATCTGATGACCACATTGAATGCCCGGCTGGTTCGGGTGGAAATTATTTCTCTGCGGGATGACGTCTTTTTCGGCAATCTGGTCATTGAGTATAACGGCCAACTGCTCGACATCGACACGCGTCCATCCGACGCGCTTGCCCTGGCCGTGCGCGCGCATGTCCCAATCATGGCCTCGCGCGAAGTGATGGAAACGGCAGGCATCATCCCGGATAAAGACATCCAACCCGATGATTCTGGACCATCTGAAAACTCGGCTCCGGAAGTGGACGTACCCGAAACAGATGAACGCCTGTCGGTCTTTAAAGATTTTTTGAAGAACCTGAACATCGATGATTTATCCGAAGGCTCCAGTGAGGGGGACCAAGATCCGGACAAGGACGGACCGCAGAAACCCACTTAGCACCAGGTACAGCCAGCCCGGGGCCGGATTGCTGCCCCGGGTTTTTAAAGGTTCACGAACCAGAGAAGCTCCCTTTACCTGTCCCTTCACCCTCAACGACCAACAGCAGATTAGAATCCGGTGACCATGAGCGATTTTCCTCCTCCCTATGAAAATACCAGTTCGACCATGGAAGCTGCTCAACCGCATAACCGCGAGGCGGAAGAAGCTGTTTTGGGCGCAGTTTTAGTCAATCCGGAAACTTATTACGAGATCGCCCAGACCTTGCACGCGGATGATTTTTACATCGTGCGCAACCGCTGGGTGTGGGAGGTATTCGTCGACCTCCACGAGCGGCGGATACCGGTTGATTATCTGATCGTCGAAAAAGAGCTGGAACAAAAAGGGCAGCTATTCGAGATCGGCGGCGCGGCTTATCTCACCGCATTGATCACCCAGACCCCTACTTCTCTGCATGCCGTTGCGTATGCCAAAATGGTCGAAGAAGCTTCGATCCGGCGGCGCATGCTGGCCTCTGCCAATGAAATGGCCCGGCTGGCGCTCGACCAACACCGTGATGTGGACACATTGATCGGTGAAGCGGAAAAAGGTGTCTTCGGACTGAGCGAACGGCGGCTGCAGCACGATTTACAGCCCATCAACAAAGTTTTGACTACCTTCATCGACCGGGTCGATGAACTTTCCAAGCGCACGGATGAGATCTTTGGCGTACCCACCGGCCTGATCGATCTGGACCGGTTATTGGGCGGTTTGCAGAAATCCGACTTGTTGATTATCGCCGGGCGGCCTGGCATGGGTAAAACCGGCTTTCTGCTGTCCGTGGCCAAGAATGCTGCCCAGAAACATAAAAAGCATGTGGCTGTCTTCTCGCTCGAAATGTCCGCTGAGCAGCTCGTCCAGCGGCTCATTGCCCAGGAAACCGGCATCGATACCCAGCGCCTGCGCACCGGCAAGCTAAAAGACGACGAATGGCGTATTTTGGCCAACGCCATCGAGGTGCTTTCCGGCACCCAAATCTGGCTGGACGATACCCCCGCGATCACCCCGCTGCAACTGCGCACAAAGTGCCGCCGCTTGCACCTGGAACACGAGCTGGACTTAATCATTGTGGACTACCTGCAATTAATGTCCGGCGACACACGCAACGACAACCGCGTGCAGGAAGTCTCATACATCTCGCGCAACTTGAAAATTCTGGCGCGCGAGTTGAATGTTCCGGTGCTGGCAGCCGCCCAGTTGTCGCGTGCAGTCGAGCAGCGCTCCGATAAAGTCCCGATTCTTTCTGATCTGCGGGAATCGGGCAGTCTGGAACAGGACGCGGATATCGTTATGTTCATTCACCGGCCAGACGCTCTGGATAAAGACAACCCGCGCCAGGATCTGGCGAACCTGATCGTTGCCAAACACCGCAACGGCCCCACCCACGGCGGCATCGAAGTTCTCTTCCGCAGCAACCTGGCCCGCTTTGATAATGCCGCCACCGAGCGATTTACGAGCAGCGAGGGCAGGTAAACGGGCATGGCGCGTTTTGCTGGGTTCCCCGCCGGTAAATCGCGGCTGACTCGCTTGCCGGCTGTTTTTTTTACGGATTTGCTGTCCGAAATTGACCATCTTGGCGAGCTCAAGGTGACCCTGTATGCTTTCTGGTTTTTGGACCGGATGGAAGGGGAGTTGCGCTTTATCCGTTATCAGGACTTTGCCCGTGACAAGGTTTTACTCGCCGGGCTGGGCGGCCAGCCAGACGCCGGGCTTGAAGCCTTGAACGAGTCCCTGGAACGATCCGTGCAGCGCGGTACCATGCTGCGTGTGCAACCTGCCGGCAACCTGGACGAGGCTATCTATTTCATTAATTCACCGCGCGGAAAAGCTGCTGCCGCCGCTTTGGAAAACAGGGAATGGTCGCCGCAGGATACCGCCCGCGTCCCGCAGACCCTGGAAATGGAGCGGCCGAACATCTTCCGCCTGTACGAGCAGAACATAGGCCCGCTCACCCCGCTGATCGCAGACGCCCTGCGCGAAGCCGAAGCTACTTACCCGATGGAATGGATCGCCGAGGCCGTGCGCGCCGCGGTCGAGGCCAATGTGCGCCGCTGGCGCTATATTGATGCGATTTTGCGCGCTCGTTTGGAGAGAGAACCCAATGGAACCACTCGAAGAGAAACTGAAAAAGATCGCCGAAAATATGTCGAAGGGGAATTTGGTGACTTCATCGAGCATTGATCCTGGCGACCGCGCACGCCAGTTCCTGGGGGATCCCAACTGCCCGATTTGCGGCGGGGTTGGCTTTGTCCGCCGCGACCTGCCGGTCGATCACCCTGATTTTGGCAAATCGACTGTTTGCACCTGCCGCCAGAGCCAGATTGCGCAAACCGAACGCCAGCGGCTTTACCGCCTGAGCAATTTGGACGCCTTCCAGAATATGACCTTCGAGACCTTCAAGGTGCAGGGCCGGCTTGGGCTGGGGGAAGCGCAGTTGCGGTCGCTGCAGTTTGCCTTTAACCAGGCGCAGCAGTTTGCCCGCAGTCCGCTCGGCTGGCTGCTGTTGATGGGCGGTTACGGCAGCGGCAAGACGCACCTGGCAGCCGCCATCGCCAATCAGATGGTTGAATTGGGCGGCTCGACCCTGTTCGTGACCGTGCCGGACCTGCTGGACTGGCTGCGGTTTTCCTTCGAGGGCGGCGATTCCAGCCTGGAGCAACGCCTGGAAGAAATTCGCAACGTCCGCCTGCTGGTGCTCGATGATCTGGGGACGCAAAATGCAACCCCCTGGGCTGAAGAAAAGCTTTACCAGATCATCAATCACCGCTATGTCAACCGGCTGCCGATGGTGATTACCACCAACCTTTCGCTGAACGAGATCGATGGCCGCATTTCCTCCCGTTTGCAGGACCCGGACCTGGTGACCCTGCTGGAGATTCATGCCCCCGATTACCGTTCGCCGGTGTCGGATGAAGGCCGCTCGATCATCTCTTCACTGGCGTTGTTAAGCGACCGCACCTTTGGTTCTTTCTCGCTGCGCGAGTATGAGAAATTACCCCAGGAAGAGCAGCAAAGTCTGCAAAAAGCGTTTGGCGCCGCCACAGCCTACGCCGAGGATCCTCAGGGCTGGCTGGTGCTGATGGGCGGATACGGCTCCGGGAAGACCCATCTGGCGGCTTCCATTGGCAACTACCGCAAAGCGATGGGCGAAGACCCCATTTTTGTAGTGGTGCCCGACCTGCTCGACCATTTACGCGCCACTTTCAGCCCATCCAGCAACACATCGTATGACCGGCGCTTCGAGGAAGTGCGCTCGGCCCCGTTGTTGATCCTGGATGACCTGGGCACCCAATCAGCTACCCCCTGGGCGCGCGAAAAGCTCTACCAATTGCTCAACTACCGCTACAATGCCAAACTGCCGACCGTGATTACCACCGCGCAACGCCTGGACGAAATCGATCCGCGCGTGCGCAGCCGCATGCTGGATAAACGCCTGTGCACCATTTACGGTATTACCGCACCGCCTTACATGGCAGGCGCGTCCTCCCCGGCGCGCCGGAAGCCGCCAACGCGGCGTTCCGGCGGTTAGCCGGTGGCTGCCCACAGGGCAATCTGTGATTGAGCTTGTCGAAGCCAGCGCTCACTCACAGTACGCATGGCGGGGCTGTCTCAAAAGAATAAATTTGTCATTTATTCCACCACATATACGGGATGGGGTGGAACCCATCCCCTACCTGTAGGGGCGGGTTTCCACGCCCGCCCGCTTTTGAGACAGCCCCCTACGCCGCTGCGCGGTCCGGGTGGCTGAACCGCCCCGGTGGGCAGCCCGCCGGGCTTCGACAGGCTCAGCCAACGGCGGGCCACCCCCTTGACATGCTTGCACACAGCACGCATGGCGGGAGCGCAGTGCGCTCCCCTACAGCCGCATGCCCTTTGACCCTTCGACAAGCTCAATCGCAGATTGTCCTGCGGACAGGGTACGAAGTGCGCGGTCCGGGTGGCTGAATCTTATGGCTGAACCACCCGGCCGAGGAACAATACTGCTCCGGTCTGGCTGTCGCGGATAAGGAAAAGGAACGGGCGGTCCACCTTGACCTCAATGGGTTCGCCGACCGGCATCGATTTCAAGCCCATCACCACCCCGGTGGCGGCGGCAGCTTCCGTGCCTTCCTCGTTGACATTTACATAAGCTTTATGCACGACATCGGTAATAAACAGATCAGGCTGGCCGGTCATGCCCGAGAAATCGGCTCTGGCAACATCGAAGGCATCCGGCATGCCCATAGCTGCCAGAATATCGGCCAACCCGAATGCGGAATCGATCTTGAACTTAGGCATGGAAAGGTCGAGCCGCTGCATCGTTAGCTGGTCAAGGATGGATTGCAGTTGCACGGAATCCAAACCGTCCTCGAAAGCGGTAAATTGCTCTTCGTCGGGCAGTAAAATCAGCATCGATAATGCGTTGCCTTCGTAAAATAGCTCAATTGCCTGGAAATTTTCGGCTTTAAGGTAGCCAAAGCTCTCCGTCTGACGCATCATCGGCACCTGGACTTCGCTGCCATCCAGCAAATCGAACGAGTCATCCTCTGTAGCATCTTCTTCGAAAGGCAGCAACCAGGCAGCATTGAAGTAGATGGCATTGGTCAGCACCAGGCGAGTCATTGGATTGAGCGCACCTTGCGGGATCAGATCTTTAATTTTGTCCTCGGTTTGGTCCGCAACCCAGTCATTGATGGTCTGGCGGGCAGCATCAGGCTGGTTGTAATCCACCGCCTGCATGCCAGCGCCGTAATTGAGTGCCAGTGTGTCCAGGAAATCAGGCAGGAAGGCAAACCCCTGTTGACCCCAGAGGGCGTTGGCAATATTGAGCTTGAACCCGGTCTGCTCGCCCTCACCAGCACGGCTGTCCAGCTCGGAGCTGAGCGCATTGAAGGCCGGGTGCAAGTCGGCCTGGGGCAGGTCAAAGTGCATGGCAGCAGCCATCTGCGACGCAGTCTCCGCTTTTGCGCCGGCGTAGGTCATGGCCAGCGCCTGGGAAATGCTGAACGGCGAATAAAACAGGTTGCCATCCTGGCTGCGCAACTGCTGATATAAGTCGAGCGCAAAGGCTGTGTTGCCACTGGATAAGGCTGGCAGGTTGTCGTAAGCAGTCGAAGGCGGATTCTCACGCGGTTTATCGGATTGCAAGCGGATCGGTTCAGTCATAGGGGTGGGCTCAGAAGGGAGAGAGGTCGGGTCAATACCCGGTACGGACGGTGTGTCGGCTACCGGGCCAGGAACGCTGGGAGTGGGTTGTTGGGCGCAGCCGGCGGCTGACAGAGCTACCACCGCCGCGGCAAGCGTGATCTTTCTTAAAAGGGACATCATTTTCTCCTTCTATAATCGGACTTGCGATTAACATTGTACCAAGCGTTTGACGCTGTGGACATCAGGATGGTTCCATATGCAGTCTGGAAACCCTAAAATAGTCGAATTACATCTATTGATTGCCCGTCTCGAGCGGTTGTCGGTTGACTCGCATTGGGCGCACCGAGCTGCCGGGATGCGGGGCGGGTTGCTCAAAGCGCTGGAAGATTTGGAGGCAGGAAAACCGGCTCCGGACGAATTGGATGCAATCCTGACTCAAAGTTATCGGATTTTGATACGGGCGGCGCGGGAAATCCCTGCACAAGAGGAATAATTCAACCTTGCCTGACGGGAAAGAATCGTGTAGTATTTTGATATACAATTCATTTCAGGCACTGCCGCAAGGAGGCGCTTCATGAGCAAACCGAAAACCGCCATTAAAGACGGAAACGTATCATTACTTGTAGGAACGCGTAAAGGCGGCTTTTTGCTGCGCAGCAGTGACAACCGCGAAAAATGGAAACTGGAAGGCCCTTTTTTGCTTGGGGCGATCGTCCATAATATGATCCTCGACCCGCGCGACGGGCATACCCTGCTGATGGCTGCCAGTACCGGCCATCTTGGGCCGACTATTTTCCGCTCCAACGACCAGGGACACACCTGGAAGGAGGCCACGCGCCCGCCGGCATTCCCCAAAGCTGAACCAGAAGGAACCGGCGAAGCGGTTAACCACACTTTTTCCCTGTGGCCAGGGCATGTCGACGAACCAGGCGTTTTTTATGCCGGTACATCCCCGGTAGGGTTGTTTCGTTCTGAGGACAGCGGGGAAACCTGGGATGGCGTAGCCGGCTTCAACGAGAATCCCATGCGCCGCACCTGGATCGGCCCGATTGAGTTCGCGCCACCGGGAGGCGGTGGGCTGCACTCACTGCAAATTGATCCGCGCGACCCGGCGCATATGTACATCGGATGCTCGATGGGCGGCGTGTTCGAATCGCTCGACCAGGGTAGGAGCTGGCAACCGTTGAATAAAGGCTGTGAAGCCGACTTTTTGCCCGACCCTGAAGCTGATTTCGGCCACGACCCGCACACGCTGCGCATTCACCCGCTTTACCCAGACGTGCTCTATCAGCAAAACCATTGCGGTATCTACCGCATGGACCGCGAGGACGGTTACTGGGTACGCATCGGCTCCAACATGCCGGAGGATGTCGGCGATATTGGTTTCCCGATCGTACTCGATCCGCGCGACCCGCAGCGAGTGTGGGTTTTTCCGATGGATGGCACTGAAATTTGGCCGCGAACCAGCCCCAAAGGCAAACCGGCGGTCTACGTCAGTACAAACGGCGGCAAAAACTGGGAGTCCTTGCATAAGGGGCTGCCGGCCCGTCACGGCTACTTTACGGTCAAACGCCACGCTATGAATGCTGACCGCCAGGCTCCGCTGGGCATTTATTTCGGCACCAGCGCCGGTCAGGTGTGGGGCAGCGTGGACGAGGGTAAACGCTGGCGCAAACTGGTGGACTACCTGCCGGAGATCTACTCCATCGAACCGGTAGTGTTTGCAGCATGAATGTGATGATTCCCAGCCAACTGCGCTCCTATACCCACGCCAGCCGGGTGGAGTGCAGCGGCGATACGTTGGGAGCGGTGCTGGATGAACTGGATCGGCGCTTTCCGGGTCTGCGTTTCCGCATCATCGACGAGCAGGACCGCATCCGTCAGCATATCCATATTTTTATCAACAAGGAAATGACGCTGGGTCTGCATCAGCCAGTCACGGACGCCGATGAGATTCGGATTATCGGCGCATTGAGCGGCGGGTAAATTCTTAATATATTGTAAGAAAGTAATTAATGTGACGCAGCCCAAATATCTTTATAATGATTTGGGGACAGCGTCTTTTAAGGTGGGATTCAAAAAATCGTATTCGATTTTAGAACAGGCGCTGTCAGTGCAAGCATATGAGTTTTCGAATCAGAACTTTTATTTATTCCATGCTCATCGTGATTGTAACGCTGGGAATCGTGTTCGCGATTACACAGTCGGTCCTTACTAAACAATTCCTACAACTCGAATCGCAAGATATCCGCCTGGATGCACAACGCGCTCAAGAAGCGATTAACAAAGAACTGGATACCCTCAATAAAATCACAGAGAACTGGGCGCTTCGCAATGAAACCTACCGGTTCATTCGTGGTTTTGATCCAGGGAGTGCAAACTCAGCCCCGCCCGATGCAGAATTAGAATCGCTGGATATGGATGCAGTTTTATATTTTGACAACCACCAACAACTGATATACGGTCATGTTAATAATCCACTCACCGGCGAACAACAGGCTGTTCCGGCCGATCTACGCGCGTTACCTCAGGATCACGAATTATTCCAGTCAGACTTGCTGGCCACTGAAGGCACTAGCGGCATCTTACGCTCCAGCCAGGGACCATTAATCCTTTCCGCAAGGTTGGTGAATCCAGGTTACTCGGAGGGGTCTCCTGTTGGAATGTTGGTATTAGGCCGTTATTTCGACCGGGGTTTTGTGGATGAACTTGGCAAGTTGACTCAGCTTTCATTGGATGTAAAGCCGGTCGACGATCCCGCGATTCCAAATGATTACCAGCAGGCAATGCGTACTTTGCAAAAAACGACTGACCAGATTGTGGTTCAAACGCCGGGTGAACTTAAGTTGTCCAACACTTCAGAGCATGTTGCTGCTTACCTTCCAATAAATGATCTGGATGGAAATCCACAGCTAATCTTGCGGGTCGATGACGAGCGCCATCTCTATCAGCAAGGGGTAAGATCGGTGCGAAATTATGGTTTCGTTCTGATTCTCATCGGATTGATCTGTGGCGGCGCTGCGTATTTATATTTTGACCGCTCTCTCATTTCCCGGCTGCTGGTAATCGATGATGGAATAAACCGCTTTCGGGAAACGCATAATTTTGATCAGCAAATCGAGGTGCAAGGGAATGATGAACTGGCTCATCTGGCCAGTGCGGTGAATGCCACAATTATCGAGCTTGGGCAATTCCAGGAAGGCCAGATAGAGGCAGAAAAGCAGTTCCGGGAAGCACTGCAAAATTTAAGCCTGGCTGCGGTAATTCTGGATCCGAATGGACGAATTGTTTTTTGCAACGATCATATTGTTAGTATTTCCGGCTGGCAGCACAAGGAATTAATCGGCCATTCCTGGTGCGCTCGCTTCGTCCCGGAAGAGCAGCAGGCGGAATGCCGCCGGGAAATTGTGGAAGCCGCTCGCTCCGGCCGAATTACAGCGCATGAAGATACCCTGTTCCTGCTGCGTAACGGTAAAACCCGAACTTTTACCTGGAGCAATACGTTGCTCTATTCACCAGATGAAATCGTGACCGGCATCGTGCGAATTGGCGAGGATGTTACGGAAAGGCGCAAGGCTGAATCTCTGCTGCGTGATAGCCTGCGCGAAACACGCCTGCACCTCTCGCGTTTGACAGCTCTGCGAAACATTGACACAACCATCACCAGCAATATGGACACCGTGGCGAAGTTAGACAGTGTCCTAATCACCATCCAGGAATCACTTAATGTGGATGGGGTAGATATTCTGCAGATTGATCAGGACAAAAAAAGTCTGGTTCCAATTGCCGCAAAGGGACTTTCGACGGATTTCCTCGAGGAGCAGCCTCTCATCATTTCTGATCCGGTTTTAACTAAATTGCTGGAAAACAACGAGCCGCTCATTTTGGTCAGTCCATCCAAGGCCGAACTCCCCATATGGACCAAATCGCGCCTGAGAGGCAGCCGATGGATCGAGTTTTATGGGGCCGCGCCTATGATCTCCAGCAGCCGGCTGATCGGCGTTCTCGAAGTTTTCGGGCGCCAACCCATTGAAATCGATGATGGCTGGTTGGAGCACTATAACTCCATGGCGCTTCAAGCAACCATAACCCTGGAAAACGATAAAATGATCCAGGGCATTCAGCATGCTAACCATGAACTGGTGCAGGCGTATGAGGGCACATTAATTGGCTGGGCCCGCGCACTTGAACTGCGCGATAAAGAAACCCGCGGTCATTCCGAGCGGATGATGGACCTGACGATGCGCCTTGGACGCCGGTTAGGTATGGATGCACATGATCTGGAAGTTATAGCCCGGGGCGTACTCCTGCACGACATAGGTAAAATGGGCGTGCCGGATTATATATTACACAAGCCAGGACCGTTGACAGACGAAGAGTGGGTGGTCATGCACCAGCATCCACAATTTGCCTTTAATTTACTAAAAAATATCCCGTACCTGGAAGGCGCGCTTGAAGTAGCCTTTTGTCACCACGAGCATTGGGATGGCAAAGGTTATCCGCGCGGGCTGAAGGGTAAAGATATTCCGTTTAGCGCCCGAATCTTTGCCATCATCGATGTATGGGATGCGCTCACTCACGATAGACCCTATCGCCCTGCCTGGCCGGAAGAGGAAGCGCTTAATTACATTCACTCACGGGCCAATACGCAATTCGACCCGCGTGTTGTCGATGCGTTTATCAAGATGCAACAGGAAAGTGGTTTGCGCGAAACCGCGCCGCTGCCAGTTCACTTCGTCCTCGACTGATCACGAGGCTATCGGGCGCGCGAGTGCCTTGGCGCGTTCCGCATGGGGCAGGTCAGGAGACCTTGCCCCATCTCAGGGGATGGGGTCTGCAACCTTCTATTAAAAACAGCCCTGGATTTCAGGACTGTTTAGTGCCCCCTGCAGAACTCGAATCTGCAACCTTTTGCTCCGCAAGCAAACGCTCTGTCCAATTGAGCTAAGAGGGCCAGCCGGCGGGTGGTACCCGCCCCACAAGCCGCATAATCATACTGCCAAGTGCTTGAATCGTCAAGGATTCCAGCGCTGACAGGATTCCAACGCTAACAGGATTCCAAGGCAGGATTCCAAGGCTGTGACAGATTCAGGACTTACCCCCCGTCGAATATCCTCCCCAACGAATATTCCGTTTATCCTTAAACTGTGCAATAATATTCTTCAACCTTTCTTGGTCAGGAGCATTCCTTGAAAGATATGTCGATCCACGCAGTCAAGGCGATCCGTCCGAACAGTATGCTTGAGGGAGAATTCAACGCGTTTCAGCAGCGTTATCCAACCTATGAAAGAACTCACCTGCTGGATGAGCTGCGCCGGACCGAATACGCCCGTCTGGAGCGTCAGGGGCAGATTTACCTGGATTACACTGGCGGCGGTCTCTACAGCGATCACCAGGTGCAAACGCATCTGCACCTGCTGCAAAACAATGTATTTGGCAACCCGCACTCCACCAACCCGACCTCGCAAGTCACGACTCGTCAGGTGGAATCGGCCCGCAGGAGCGTTCTATCCTTCTTCAATGCCTCCCCCGATGAATATGAATGTATCTTCACCCAGAATGCCAGCGGCGCGCTCAAACTGGTGGGCGAGGCTTACCCCTTCACCCCGGACAGCCAGTACCTGCTCACCTTCGACAATCACAACTCGGTCAACGGCATCCGTGAATTTGCCCGCACCCGCGGCGCCGCCATCCACTACGCCCCGGTCAACCCGCCTGAAATGCGCATCGAAGACGGCAAGCTTGCCGCCCTGCTCGATCAGGCCAACCCGAACGCGCACAACCTGTTTGCCTACCCGGCACAGTCCAATTTCTCGGGGGTGCAGCACGATCTGGCCTGGATCGATCGGGCGCAGCAAAAAGGCTGGGATGTGCTGCTGGATGCGGCCGCTTTTGCTCCGACGAACCCGCTCGACCTCAGCGCTGTCCACCCCGATTTTGTCTGCCTCTCCTTCTATAAAATCTTTGGCTACCCGACTGGCGTTGGCGCGCTGATCGCCCGCCGCGGGGCGCTGGCAAAACTGCACCGACCCTGGTTCGCCGGCGGGACGATTACCGTCGCGTCGGTGCAGGGCGACCGGTATTTCCTGCACATCGGCGCTGAAGGGTTCGAAGACGGCACCTTGAACTATCTGACACTGCCGGCAGTTGAAATCGGGCTCGAGCACATCCAACGCATTGGCTACGATGCCATCCATACCCGGGTGGCTTGCCTGACCGGCTGGCTGCTGGAGCAATTTTCCGGCCTGCGCCACAGTAACGGCCTGCCTGTGGTCAAGATCTATGGCCCGCTGGACACCCACATGCGCGGCGGGACGATCACCCTGAACTTCTTCGACCCGCGCGGTCATTTTGTAGACCACCTGCGGGTTGAAGGTCGCGCCAACCAGAAACAAATTTCGATCCGCACGGGTTGTTTCTGCAATCCCGGCGGGGGTGAACTGGCGCTAGGGCTTACCGCTGGCGAGTTACAGACGTGTTTTTCGCTCAAGTCGCGCATGGAGTTCCAGGACTTCCAGCGCTGCATCGACGACAAAAGCACTGGCGCGGTGCGGGTTTCCGTCGGGCTGGTCTCCAACTTTGCCGACGTCTACCACCTGATCGACTTTGCCCGCCAGTTTATCGATAAAAATTCTGATGAAGCCTGATCCGGCGTTTTACCCAAAGCGTCCGGTGACGTAATCCTGGGTTTCCTTCTCGCGCGGTTTGAGGAATAACTCTTTTCCCGGCGCATATTCCACCAGCCGGCCCTGCAGGAAAAAACCGGCATAATCCGCGGTGCGGGCAGCCTGCTGCACATTATGCGGCACCAGGATGATGGTAAGGCGCTCTTTAAGCGTGGCCAACATGCCCTCGATTTTTGCGGTGGAGACGGGATCGAGCGCTGAGGTGGGCTCATCGAGCATGATCACCTCGGGTTCCAAAGCCAAAACACGCGCAATGCACAGCCGCTGCTGCTGTCCGCCCGATAGCGACGTCCCGGGGTCATTCAGCCGGTCGTACACTTCATCCCACAGCACCGCCTGACGCAGCGATTGTTCCACCCGCTCGTCCAGCAACGACTTATTGCGTTCGCCCATCAGCCGCAAGCCGTAAATTACATTTTCGTACACCGAAAGCGGCAGCGGCGCCGGCCGTGAAAAGACCATTCCCACTTTGCGGCGCAGTTCAATCACGTCTGTCGCCGGATCCAGAATATTTTGTTCGTTAAATACAATCTTGCCCTGAGCGGTATCTACATCCGCCAGGTCGTTCAACCGGTTGAGCGCCCGCAGCAGCGTCGATTTTCCGCCCCCGGCCGGGCCAAACAAAACATTCACCGCATTGGCAATAATATCGATACTGACGTTTTGCAGGCTTTCCACGCCGTCTGAATACATCAGCGTCAAATTCTGCACCGAAATTTTTGCGCTCATCCTGACCTCACCATTGCCGCCGGGCGCGCGCCCGGTTGCGAATTAAGGTGGCGATCACATTCATCCCAAGCACAAAGATCAACAGTACCAGAACCGTGCCGTATTGAATTTCGACCGGCATACCCGGCACCGAGGTCGAGATGACGAAAATGTGATATGGCAGCGCCATGGTGGCATCCAGCGGAGATTGCGGCAGCAACGGCAGGAAGAACGCCGCCCCGGTGAACATGATCGGCGCAGTCTCACCGGCAGCTCGTTCCAACCCCAATATGACGCCTGTGATGACCCCGGGCAATGCCTGTGGCAGGGTGATGCGCTTGATCGTCTGCCAGCGGGTTGCTCCCAGTGAGGTGGATACCACCCGGAAGGCGTTGGGCACCTGCCGCAGCGCTTCTTCGGTTGTGCTGATGATCACCGGCAGCGTCATGATCGACAAGGTCAGCGAAGCCGCCAGGATGCTGGTGCCAAATTTCAGGAAGAGCACAAATAATCCCAACCCAAACAGCCCATATACCACGGATGGGATGCCCGCCAGGTTGATGATGGCGATGCGCACCAGCCGGGTAGCGCGGTTGTCAGGCGCGTATTCGGCGATGTAAATGCCAGCGGCCACCCCCAGCGGCACCGAAAACACGGCTGTCCCCAGCGTCAGGTAGAAGGTGCCCATAATCGCCGGGAGAATCCCGCCGGCGCGCATGCCTTCGCGCGGCATGGCGCTGATGAATTCCCAACTGAGCGCCGGCGCGCCGCGCACGATGATGTAAACAATCACGCCAATGACCGGCAACGCCGTCAAAAGCGTTATCAGGCGCAGCAAGTTGACACCCAGTAAAGCATTGCGGCGGGAAGTTCGAGCGGCGTCAGAGTTTTCCATCACGCTTATCCAATCAGGAGAGCAAACGCTCGGCCCGTTTCCGGCTGCGCAAAGCTAAGGATGAGGCAGTCAGGTTGACCGCCAGCGATATGCCAAACAACACGATGCCGATAAAGAACAATACATGGTAATGCGTCGATCCAGTCGCCACCTCGCCCATCTCGGATGCAATGGTGGCGGTCATGGTTCGGGCCGGCAGGAAAAGCGCATTCAAGCTGCGCGGCAGTACCGGCGCATTGCCGGTGACCATCATCACCGCCATAGTCTCGCCAATGGAACGCCCGACCCCCAGCATCACCGCGGTCAAAAGGCCCGAACGCGCTGCCGGAACGGTCACCCCCCAGATGGTCTGCCAGTGATTGGCGCCAAGAGCCAGCGCGCCGTGCCGGTAGGTGCTCGGTACGGTATTCAACGCGTCTTCAGAGATCGAGACGATGGTCGGGATGGCAATGAAACCCAGCAGTACCGCACCGGTAAAAGCGGTCAAACCAGTTGGCAGGTTGAGAAATTGGCGGAAAAACGGCGCTGCCAGTTGGATACCTAAAAAGCCAAGCACCACCGAAGGCAGACCGGCCAAAATTTCGATGATCGGCTTGAGAATATTCTTGATCCAGGCCGGCGCCAGTTCGGAGAGGTACACCGCCGTTCCGATGCCAAACGGAATACCGATCAGCAGCGCGCCAACCGTTACCAGCACCGATCCAAAAATCAGCGGCCAGATGCCAAAATACCCCTCGATCGGATACCAGCGCGCGCCAAACAGGTCTTTGAGCGGCACCTCACCCAGCGCCGGGAAACCCTCGCGCGCCAGGAAGAACAGGATCAGGCTGACAAATAAAATGCTGGAATAGCCGGAAATCTTGATGATCCAGGTGATCCAGCGTTCGCCTTTAGCCGTTTCCATGCCTGTTTGCGCTCACTTTCCAGCCGTTGGGCTAAGGATGGGGACAAAGCCAAGGTCGGTAACGATCTGCTGAGCGTCCGGCGAGAGAATCCAGGCCAGGTAATCCAGAACGGATTGCGGCGCACCGGTTTGAGTGTACATATACAGATCGCGCGAGATCGGGTATTGACCGTTGTTGACCGACTCAACCGACGGCAACACATACGGTTGATCGGCCGTGCGCGCTACCGCCAGCATCTTGACTTCGGGTGTCACGTAACCCAAACCGTCATAACCGATGGCGTTGGGGTTCTCGCTGACTTCGGCGATGATCCCCTCGGAAGATGGCAGCAGCAGCGTATCCGCGGAAAAAATTTCTTTATTTTCCTTATCCCCCAGGCGTACCACCTCTTCCAGGAAGTAAACGTGCGTCCCGGAATTGGTTTCGCGCGATAGGCGCACGATAGGACGATCCTCGCCGCCCAACTCCGACCAGTTATTGACCTCGCCGCGGTAAATGCGCGCGATTTGTTCCAGTGAAAGTTCCCCGATCGGGTTCTCCGGGTTGACGATCACCGCAATGGCGTCACGGGCAATCACATGCTCGACCGGTTCGATTCCGTTGGCCTTGGCTGCCTGGATTTCTTCAGCTTTGATTTTGCGCGAGGCGTTGGCAATGTCCACCGTACCGCTGATCAGGGCGGTCAATCCGGTGCCGGACCCGCCGCCGGTGACCGAAATGCGCACTTCCGGTTTGACGGTCTGATAGGCTTCCGCCCAGGCCAGCGCCAGGTTGACGATGGTGTCGGAGCCTTTATTTTGGATGTAGGTTGAAGCGGATGGGGCAGTCGAATCACTCGGGGTAGCCGAACAGGCAGTCAGCAATAGCATGAACCCGATCAACCATCGGCGCGCGGCAACGAATCTCATACAGATAAATTATAACCGACGGAAGTCAAACCAAGGACTAATAGATTTTGCGGATCGTCGCTGTGGCGCAGGAAAGTGGTGGTTTGGCCTGCAGCGATTTAACCGGATCGCCCATATTTCCAAATCCTTGTCATCCTGAATGCCCCGGGGAAGATGATCATTAATTTTAGAGCGGCAGCAGGGGCATGAAGGATCTCGCGGCCGGGCATCCATTTTCTTCGCGTTCCGAAAAGACCAACGGAACGCTCAGAGTAACACATAAAGGTGGTGCAGCCTGTCAATTGATTTTGTGATAGCTTGCCCAGGCCTGAGCGCCCTGAAAATTAGGAAAGCGAGCTCCGGTTTGGTATAATTATAAGGTTACCAACCATTTGCGCGAAGGAAAATTTCATGGATATCGGTACGGTCCAAAATGTAGATATCGACGGCCAGATGCGCGAGGCGTTCCTCGATTACGCCATGAGCGTGATCGTGGCGCGCGCCCTGCCGGATGCCCGCGACGGGCTCAAACCGGTTCACCGCCGCATCCTGTTTGCCATGTCCGAGCTGGGCATGCGCTCCACCACCGCTTACAAAAAGTCGGCGCGCATCGTTGGAGAAGTGCTTGGCAAGTACCATCCGCACGGCGACATGGCCGTTTATGACGCCATGGCGCGCATGGTGCAGGATTTCTCCATGCGCTACCCTCTCATCGACGGACAGGGCAACTTCGGCTCGGTCGATGGCGATGCACCAGCCGCCATGCGCTACACCGAAGCCCGCCTTGGACCGATGGCTGAAGAATTGCTGGCCGATATCGACAAGAACACCGTCGATTTCAGTGATAATTTTGACGGCTCGCTCAGAGAGCCAACCGTATTGGCAGCTCGCCTGCCCAACCTGCTACTAAACGGCTCGGTTGGCATCGCGGTCGGCATGGCAACCAACATTCCGCCGCATAACCTGCGCGAACTGTGCAATGCCATTAATTATCTGATCGATCACTATGACCAGGTGGACGACGTCAGCGTGGACGATTTGATGGCCTTCCTGCCCGGACCCGACTTTCCAACCGGCGGTATCATTGTCGGCGCCGACACGATCAAACAAATGTACAGCACCGGGCGCGGACGCCTGATCGTCCGTGGACAGGCGCACATCGAAGAAGCGAAAAACGGGCGTTACAACATCATCATCACCGAAATCCCGTACCAGATCAATAAAACCACGTTGATCGAACGCATTGCTGATCTGGCGCGCGAGGGCCGGCTGGATGCCATCTCCGACTTGCGCGATGAATCAGACCGGCGCGGCATGAGTATTGTCCTGGAACTCAAACGCGGCGCACAGGCCAAAAAAGTGCTCAACCAGTTGTACAAATACACGCCCCTGCAAACCACCTTTGGCGCGCATATTCTGGCCCTGGTGGGAAACGAGCCGCGGTTGCTTTCGCTCAAACGCGCGCTGCAACATTACATCGAGCACCGCCAGCTTGTCATCACCCGCCGCTCGCAATTCGAACTGGATAAAGCCCGCGCCCGTGCGCACATTCTGGACGGGTTGCTGATTGCTCTGGCTAACCTGGATGCTGTCATCCAGACCATTCGCCAGTCGCCGGACGTGGAAACAGCCCGCGACCGCCTGATGGCCAACTTCAACCTGACAGAAATTCAGGCCCAGGCCATCCTGGATATGCAGCTACGCCGCCTGGCCGCCCTGGAGCGCCAGAAAATCGAAGAGGAACACAAAGCGCTGTTGGAACGCATCGCTTACCTGGAAGACCTGCTGGCATCCCCCCACAAGATTTTGGATGTCGTCAAAGCCGACCTGAATGAGATTGGCGAGAAATACGGCGACGACCGCCGCACCAGGATTGCCCATGACGGCAAAGAAGGTTTCAGCGAAGAAGACCTGGTGGCGGACGAGCATGTGCTCATCAACATCACCACCAAGGGCTATATCAAGCGCGTGGCAGCCAGGTCCTTCCGTACCCAGTTACGCGGCGGCCGCGGCGTCACCGGCCAGAACCTCAAGAATGAAGATGAAATCTTGATGGTGATTCCAGCGCGTACGCTGCAGACGCTGCTGTTCTTCACCAACAAGGGCAAAGTTTATTCTGAGAAGGTATACCAGCTGCCAGACGCCGGACGTACCGATCGTGGGATTTCCATTCAAAACGTGCTTGCGCTCGGATCGGACGAATCGATCACGGCAGCAGTGGCTGTGCCTGAATTTAAGGCCGGCGCTTACTGCACCATGGCAACCGTAAGAGGCAAGGTCAAACGTGTCTCCCTGGAAGAATTTTCCAGCGTCCGGCCCTCCGGCCTGATCGCCATTGGCCTGGAAACAGGCGATGAACTGGGCTGGGTGGGCTTGACCGGCGGCAAAGACGACCTGATTCTGGTGACTGCAAATGGCCAGGCGCTGCGTTTTATCGAGCAAACGATCCGTCCGATGGGACGCCCCGCTTCGGGCATAAACGGCATCCACCTGGCTAAAGATGACCGGGTCGCCTCTATGGAGGTGGTCAAAGCGGACGCCGAGTTATTGGTTGTGACCGAGTGGGGTTATGGCAAGCGCACGCCGCTTAAAGATTACCCGGTCAAAGGCCGCGCCACGAACGGTATTTTGACCATCGATCAGCGCAATCTGGACAAGATTGGTAAAATTGCCACTGCCCGGGTGGTGGAAGAAAATGATGAAGTCACGCTCATCTCTGCCAGCGGCTTAATCATCCGCATGAAGGTTAAAGATATCAGTCAGACGGGACGGGCGACCCGCGGGGTGCGGGTGATGGACCTTGGCCCCGGTGATACGGTGGTTACCGTTGCGCGCATTGCAGAATCCGACTTGAAAGAAGTTGGCGAAGAATAGTTCTCGGTTTTAATACAAAACAGGCGCAGGCTGATACCGGCTGCGCCTGTAATTTTTAAACAGGGTTAAATACCTACTTTGTTAAAAGCAATGAGCAGTAAGCTTCCCATCGCGCAGGTCATCACCAGCAGCAACACAGAGACCAGAAACCGCTGTGGTGCGGTCATGCCAAGAAAGTGGCCGTCCGATAAGCCGCCAGCGGACTCCTCAACCGGCATATCATCTATGAAAGACTGTGTAGCGGAATTTCGCAGATCGTCTAACATCCAAACCCTCCCAACCCTTATTTAACCACGAACCGGCCTTAAATGCACGTCCCCAACCGATACCATTTTTTCTGTCCCATCGTCCATGCGAAGCCTTAAGTTGCCCTGATCATTCACACCCAATAACAATCCATCGAAGGACTGACTGCCAGAATTCTTCAGAGTCACCTGTTCGCCTTTGAACGCCAGGCGTTCTTCCCATGTCCGGAAAAATTCAGCCGATCCCAGCCGGCTGCGCCACTCGAAGAAGGATTCCAACACTGCGTGCAGCAACTTCCAGCGGTCAAGCTGCCTGCCAAGCTGCTCTTCCACGCAGGTCGCCGGGAATTGAACCTGATCGGCAGGCGGTACAGAAGCGGGTGCAATATTGATTCCAATACCCACCACCACCCCGTGCACCTGCCCGGCCTGCCATGCTGATTCTGCCAGAATGCCGCAAGTCTTTCGGCGCGCCAGCAGCACGTCATTAGGCCACTTGATTTCGGCGGGCAGGCCAAGGCCCTGCAGCGCCAGACAGACCGCCAGCCCTGCCAATGGCGAGAACAATCCCAGGTTTTCTTGTTCCGCGACCGTCGGGCGCAAGATCAGAGAAAAGGCCAGCGCTGCGCCCGGGTTGGTCACCCAGGCGCGTCCCAGCCGCCCGCGCCCTTTGGTTTGCTGGTCGGCAACCACCAGTGAGCCATCCATTGCGCCGGCTTCAGCCCAGGCCAGGGCTTCATCGTTGGTGGAACCGATGGTGTCAAACGTCCGGATTGCTGGAAGCGGCAAGTCGGCCAGAGTTTGCTGGAGTCGATCTGTTTGCATTGGCCTATTTTACCTTCATTTAAACGGTAAAAGCCGCATCTCTGCGGCTTTTACAACCGATAAAACCGAAAGGCGATCTGTTTAATTCACATTAACTTTGATGGTCTTCGGGCGAGCTTCCTCAGCCTTGGGGATGCGCAGGGTCAATACGCCGTCTTTAAGGCTGGCCTCGACCTTGGCTGAATCCACCGGCTCAGGCAGGCGCAGGGTGCGCATGAAGCGGCCGACCGGGCGCTCGCGCAGCAAATAGGTGGCCTGCTCGTCATATTCGACCTTCAGTTCACCCTGAATGGTCACGGTATCGCCAACGACCTGAATGCTCAAGTCATCTGCCGACACACCGGGCAGCAGAGCTGATACTTCATAATCTTCGGCATTGTCTCTGACATCCAGCGGGAAAGCCACGCGGGCGGCATCGCCGAACCATTCGTCATTCATCATCCGGTTGAACATCCGGCGGTGAGCCATCATCCGGTTGTAAGGGGTGGTAAGATAAAAAGCCATGGTTGCCTCCAATTCTTAACTTTTGATGATCCAATACGCTGTACAAATAGGGTTTTTGCTTACAGAAATTATTTTAGGCTCGAGCTGTAAGAGTCAGATAAGTGAAATATTAGTGTTTTGTATGAAAGGTTAGTTTCCTGCTTCGCCGCGTACCGGAGGAAAATATTGTGGTATGATTTTGCCCCGAGGTTGAAACCAACAAATGGACGACAAAATCACAATTATCGAAGGCCCCCCGCCCGATTTTGAAGATATCGATGACGGCTGGGCGCTGGGACTCAACGAAGGCCCCGCTTTATATGATCTATCGTTGACCCGCCTGCGGACGTTCAACGGCCCGGCGCTGGTCGAACGTTGCCACCGCGCCTGGCGCAAACAGGAGCCCATATACCTGCACTACCGCACCCCTATTGGTATGGAAGAACGCGCCCCCATCATGGCAGCCCGCTCTTTGGAAACGGGCGATGGGCAGGTCCTGCTGCTTTGGGTCCGCCGTCAACATGATGAGACAGAAATCGAAATCGACATCGATGACGATGAAGATGATCCAGGAACAGAATTCTAGATCTTGATCGCGTAGTATTGATATGCAAAAAAGAATTTGTCCATACAGACAAATTCTTTTTGTTATAAGCACCTTTCAAAACTTGCGAGCAATTTTTATTGTTGTAGCAAATTAAGGACCTTGTATGTGGCGTAAACTAAAGTTTGCGCTTACGAAATAAAGCTTTCGCTACTTATGGAAACTTCAGGAAGTGCCACTGGAGGGAATCGAACCCCCAACCTAGGCGTTAGGAGTGCCTTGCTCTGTCCTTTTGAGCTACAGTGGCCAGGTTCAGACGGATTATAGCATCCTGGCGGTCAGGTTACAAGAATGGATGGTAAACCAGGGCATGTCCTTGCGAGACCTCGTAGAGGTCGAAGCAATCTGCGCTTGTGCTACCGGCAGCCAGATCGAATTGGACTCCATTGCGGGACCTCACAGAGGTCGGAATAATCAGTGTAAACCCAAAGATCAGCCTGATTAAACGAACCGCCAGGCGTGGGGGGGACACGCCTGGCGATCCTCAGGGAGGGAATGCCACTTTCAGCCTTTTCGCCAACATGGGGGGGACATGCTGGTTTTGCTTGGAGTGGTCCGACACCATATACCGATAAAATTTGGGGTGTCTTGTGGATAATATACACCATATTAGTCAAGATATCATTAAAATCAAATAAGAATTTCCCCGGGCGAGCTACAGCCTTGTATTTTCACCTCGGTCACGGTTGAAAAGCTCCAGCCAGGCGTCCACTTCTTCTGGCGAGAGCCCCTGTTCCGCCGACGGGCTTTTGACCGCCTGAATCAGCGCTTCTTCGAGCTGGACGGCAAACGCTTCGGCGCTGATCACCCCGGCATGTGCGCTGTGCGCCTCTGCCTGAACCTGGCGATCAGAGCTGACCACCTGCCAGTTCCGGGCTTTCCGCTCCAGCCGTTTGAGCGCCTGCCGGATGGCGGAATCGGCATTCGATTTTTCCGGGACAAAATGCGCCTTCACCAGGCCAAAACTCTTCGTACCGCTGCGACCGGCTGCTGCTTTATCAAAATAAACTTCAACTGTCTGGCGGCGTACCCGACAGAAAATTTGCAATCGTTTGACGAGTTCCAGCTCATCATCCAGATTCTGCAAACTTAACCCCCGTACCTTGGGAATTAAATTGTGTCCATCGATCATATACGGCATAATGCCTCCACGCGCGTCTCGCGCGTAATTTTATTTTACCGGGAAAATATGCTATTATTCAACCAGTGTCAGGCTTAAAGCACAGTACCAATCCCTCTATCTGGCCGGTTTTGTGAGTGCGCATGAATTTCTGGAGACGAATCTTTCCTTACCTGATCATCAACGTCATTCTCTCGGCTGCCGTCACCCTGATCGTGCTGGCGGTATGGGACCGGGTTCAGCATCCACAGTTATCTGCCAGTGGCGATGTCCCGGCGACGCAAGCAGCGTCCAACATTAATCCAAACGCAAGCACGCCGCAGACCCAACCCACGCTTCCGCCTTTGGACGAGCCGGTAATTCGTATCGAGACGGTTATTGGCGCAGGCGACCTTGCCTCCGAAACGGTGCAATTGCAGCGCATCGGCGAGAACGAGCTTCAACTGGCAGGCTGGTGGCTGGAAGGAAACGGCCTGAAGTACACTTTCCCGGCGCTCACGCTCAATGAAAACGGATCGGTCCGGCTCTACAGCCGCTCCGGCCAAAGTACGGTCATCGAATTGTACTGGGGCCTTGAATCGGCTGCCTGGAAAGCGGGCGATACCATCACCCTGTATGATTCCCAGAGCAATCAACGCGCTTCCTATACCATCCCCTAGCATTGGGACCGCCGAATATGAGCCTGTTTGGCAAGATAGCGGATGAATATATCAAGCACGCGATGCAAGATGGCGCCTTTGACAATTTGCCGGGCAAAGGCCAGCCGCTCAAACTGGACGAGAACCCGCACGAACCAGCCGAATGGCGCACCGCTTACGGCATGCTGCGTTCCAACGGCTACAGCCTGCCATGGCTTGAATTGCGCAAAGAAATCGAAGAAGCCATCGAGGTCGCCCGATCTGCCGCCCGCAGTGCCTGGCAAACCGGCGATTTTGAATTTTGGGAAAAGCAAAAAGTTGTTTTTCAACAGCGAATCGAAGCCCTAAACCAGCGCATTTTCCATTACAATTTACAGGCTCCCTCCCCGCAATTTCACCGGCAACCGCTCGACCCGGTGCGCGAGATCGACGCAATCCAAAGTGGGGATGGCGCCCAACCCTCACCAGCAAAAGGCAGGTAATTCATGTCGCAAGCCCTTTACCGCAAATTCCGCCCACATTTATGGGGCGAGGTTGTCGGGCAAGAACATGTTGTGCAAACCCTCCAGAACGCAATTCGCAGCGGGCGGGTTGGACATGCTTACCTGTTTGCCGGTCCGCGCGGCACGGGAAAAACTACTTCAGCGCGGCTGCTGGCCAAAGCCGTCAATTGTCTTGCCGAGGAACTCAATGACCGCCCATGCGACCACTGCGACCATTGCCAGGCGGTCAACGATGGGCGCTTCCTGGATTTGATCGAGATCGACGCAGCCTCCAACACTTCGGTGGATGACGTCCGTGATTTGCGCGAAAAAATCAATTTTGCGCCTTCTCAGGGGCGATTCAAAGTCTATATTATTGACGAAGTCCACATGCTCTCGACGGCTGCCTTCAACGCGCTGCTTAAAACCCTGGAGGAGCCGCCGCCCCATGCCATATTTATTCTGGCAACCACCGAGGTTCACAAAATTCCGGCGACGGTTCTTTCCCGCTGCCAGCGTCACGAGTTCCGCCGCATTCCACTGCACCTGATCGTCAGCCTCTTGAAAGAACTGGCCGTAAAGGAAGAAATAAATGTCGCTGAGGAGGCCATCACCCTCATCGCTCGCCAGGCGACAGGCTCGATGCGCGACGCGATTTCGCTGCTCGATCAGTTAGCCTCATCCGGCATTCCGATTACGTTGGAGGCAGCCCAAACGATTCTCGGCACGGCTGCCAGCCAGGCTGTAGTCGAACTGGTTGATACCATCCTCCAACGCGACCCTGCCAGCGGTCTGGTCTGCATCCATCGCGCGCTGGACAGCGGCTCAGACCCGCGTCAGTTTGCCCGCCAGATGGTGGATTATTTACGCAATCTGCTCCTGGTGCGCCTGGGAAATGCCGATCAGGTGGATGCTACCGCAGAACAGCGCACCGCCATGACAAAACAGGCGCAAAGTTTTGAAAAAGAGCATTTGTTGGAAACACTGCGGCTGTTCAACGGCGCGGCCAGTGAGGTCCGCTCCGGCTGGCAACCCGGGCTTCCCCTAGAGTTAGCCCTGGCGCACGCGATCGGTAGGCGCGAGGAATTAACGGCTGCACCCGAGAAAAATCAACCTGTCATTGCTCCACCGGCGGTAACCGCACCCAGGCCAACGCAGCCAGCAAACGAATCCTTCACTGCTAAAACCCCGGCCCCGGCAGCAGTCCCGCAGGCGAGCGCAGAGCAAGCACGCCCTGCCGCCCAATTGGGCGCTGACGAAGCGCCGGCTGACAATCCTCCCCCTGGCGAGGGCCATCCAACCCCGGCCGGGATCCGGGATAACTGGGCAAAAATTCGGGCAGTGGTCAAACGCAAACAGCCCATGATCGAGGCGTTGCTGAACTCGTGCAAGTCGGTCGAATTGCGCGAGGGCGTGCTGCAGTTGAGTTTTGGCAGTCCGGTTTTGAAGGCCAAAATGGAAAAGGATGATAACCTGCAGATCGTCAGCAGCGCCGTGAAACAAGTGCTTGGCTGGGATATCCCGGTAGCCTGTATCGACGCTACCAACAAGGGCGGGCAAATGCAGTCCAATTCGGACGTTGATGCCGACGGGATGGTCAATGCGGCGCTCAACCTGGGTGGTAAAATAGTTCAGAAAGAATAACTGCCCTCGCAAATCCAACCAGCCAGGCGCAGAATAACATCCAATTAAGGGATATTTGAGGATAATATGGCAAAAGGTCGAGGAATTGGCCGCGGTATGGCAGGCGGTATGGGCGGCGGCGGGATGATGTCGCAGATCAAAAAGCTGCAAGAGCAAATGGAAGCCACCCAGGCAGCGCTGGCAGAGGAAACTGTGACCGCTACGGTTGGCGGCGGCGCGGTTAAGGTGACCATGACCGGCGCGCAAGTCTGCAAAGGGATCGAAATCGACCCCGACCTGCTCAAGGATGCCGATGCGGAAATGCTGCAGGACCTGATCTTGAGCGGCGTCAACCTGGCGCTGGACCAATCTCGCAAGCTGGCGGAGGATCGCATGGGCCCGCTGGCAGGCGGTTTATCCGGGTTGGGACTGTAAACCAAAGGCGAGCGATTTCATGCCTGTAATGCCGGAACCAATCGAAAATCTGACGCTGGCTTTGGAGCGATTGCCCGGCATTGGCCCCAAAACAGCCTCACGCCTGACATTCTTTCTGTTGCGCGCGCCTGAAGAAGTGTCTTTGGCGTTGGCAGAAGCGTTGACCGCTTTGAAATCCTCCACCGGGTTGTGCGAGGAGTGTTTCAACATTACCCGCTCTGACCAGCCCAAATGCGAGATTTGCGTCAGCGACAAGCGCGACGAGGGCATGTTGTGTGTGGTTGAAGAACCACTGGATGTGCTGGCGCTGGAGCGCACCGCCGGGTATTTTGGGCGGTATCACGTTTTGCATGGAGTGCTTTCTCCCATCGAGGGCATAGGGCCCGAGGATCTAAAAATCAGGCCGTTGTTGGAACGCGTCCATGCCGGCAAGGTGCGTGAAATAATTTTGGCGACCAACCCTAGTATGGAAGGCGATGCCACTGCGTTGTATTTGCAGCAGCAACTGGCCGGGTCAGGAGTGCGCATCACACGTCTGGCGCGTGGTCTTCCGGTTGGCGGTGACCTGGAATACGCCGATCAAAACACCCTGCTGCGCGCGCTCGCCGGTCGCCAGGATTTAAGTTAAGCAGTTCGGCAACAGTAGGACAAACTTTAGTTTGTCCACTGCCAGCCAACAGGTTGGCGATTGGGCAAGCTGAAGCTTACCTTCCACGCAGGACAAACTTTAGTTCGTCCAGTACCAGCCAACAGGTTGGCGATTGGGCAAGCTGAAGCTTACCTTCCACGGGGCTGTCCCAAAAGCGGGCGGGCGTGGAAACCCGCCCCTACCTGTAGGGGATGGGTTCCACCCCATCCCGCATATGTGGTGGAATAAATGACAAATTTATTCTTTTGAGACAGCCTCTGCCAGCCAACAGGTTGGCGATTGGGCAAGCTGAAGCTTACCCTACATGTAGGGCAAATTTCAGTTTGCTCAAGCCTATGCATTCGTTGTCTGGCCGGGGTTATAATCCAACCGTACCCATTAAGCCATCAGGGAGGTGTTGCATGGAGCGTTACCGCGTAAAAGAAGACGAAAAAGTCCATTTGAAGCACATCGACCCAGGCGATACCGGCAAATATGACGGCGAAAAAGATGAAGGACTTGAACTGCTTGGCAGGCTGAATCAGGAACTGGAGAAACTGCAGGAACTCCTGTATGCCGAACACAAGCACCGCGTCCTGGTGGTGCTGCAAGGCATGGATACCAGCGGTAAGGACGGCGTCATCCGCCACGTGTTCGAAGGCGTCAACCCGCAGGGAGTGCGGGTCGCCAGCTTTAAAGTGCCCACCCCCGAGGAGTTGGATCACGACTACTTATGGCGTATCCACAAGCAAACTCCTGCCAAAGGTGAAATCGTCATTTTCAATCGCAGCCATTATGAAGACGTTTTGGTTGTGCGCGTTCATGAACTGGTACCCGAGATGGTATGGAAGAAACGCTACAACCAGATCCGCGAGTTTGAACGGCACCTGGTTCAGGAAGGAACGATCATTCTAAAGTTCTTCCTGCATATAGATCTGGATGAACAAAAAGAACGCCTGCAGGCGCGTTTGGATGACCCGACCAAGACCTGGAAATTCAACCCCGGCGATCTGAAAGAGCGCGCCCATTGGGATAAATATATCGAGGCTTATGAGGACGCATTCAATAAAACCAGCACGGTCGAGGCGCCCTGGTATATCGTACCGGCCAACAAAAAATGGTACCGCAACCTGGTTATTGCCAGTGTTCTGGTCGATGCGCTGAAGAAATTGAATATGGAATACCCGCACCCGGCTGAAGATTTAAGCGGGATTGTAATCCAGTAGCCCCGGTTATATTATCGGCTATGCGCATCTCTAGTACGACAAAGGGAAACTAAACCCTATGCTTTATCTGGTCTCCACCCCCATCGGCAATCTGGGTGACATCTCACAGCGCGCGCTTGACACCCTGCGCACGGTTGACTATGTCATCAGCGAGGATACCCGTAAAACGGGCATGCTGCTCAAGCATTTCGATATTAAAAAGCCGCAAATCTCGTTTCGGGAAGATAATGAGGAACGCGCGCTTCCCAAAGTCCTGGCGCTGTTGGACGAAAGCAAATCCGTCGCGCTGGTGACGGACGCCGGCACCCCGGGTATCTCGGACCCCGGCTTTTTGCTGGTACGCAGCGTCTTGCAAGCCGGTTTGCCGCTGACCGCCATTCCGGGTCCAACTGCGCTGATCCCGGCGCTGATCCTCTCCGGCCTGCCGGTGCACAGCTTCACCTTCCGTGGTTTTCCGCCCCGTAAATCTGGCGCCCGCCGCCGCTTTTTGCAGGTAGATGACGCGTCACCGCATACCCTCATCTTCTACGAAAGTCCGCATCGCCTGATCGCCTTCATGGATGACGCACTGGCGGTGTATGGCGACCGACGCGCGGCAGTCGCCAATGACCTGACGAAAATGTTCGAGACGCTCTATCGGGGGCGGCTCGGTGAATTGGTGGAACGATTCAAGACCGAACCGATTCGCGGTGAATATGTGGTTGTCATAGAGGGACTGCAAACAAAAGATAACCCCGAGCGCGCGGATTAATCAGCCGCAAACGGTGAGAAGCGCGTTTGTGTGTCGTAGTAATCTTCGTTTTCAGCCTGTTTCAGCCAGTTGACCACTTTATAGGTCAGCGGGGTCATTAATACTTCGATACCTACTTTGAAAACATAGTTGGTGACGGCCAGTGTGCCAAACAGTTCCCAGGGGAAGACCCCTGCCAGCGTGGCAACCAGAATAAAAATGGCCGTGTCCACCCCCTCGCCTACCAGCGTACTGCCGATGGTGCGCATCCATAAAAAGCGCCCCTGAGTGGCTACCTTCATTTTCGCCAGAACGGTCGAATTGCTGAATTCTCCCACGAGATACGCCACCAGACTGGCCAGCACAATCCCGCCAGTGCTCATGCCGCCAAGAATAGCATCGTAGGCTCCCTGCCCGGCGTAGCCTTCCCACATGGCTTCACCCGGCATGATGCGCACCAGCCATAGGACCACGGCCGAGAGCGTCAGCATGGCAAATCCGGTCCAGATTACCCGCCGGGAGCGCTTGAAACCATATACTTCGGTCAGCACATCGCCGAAAATGTAGCTGATGGGGAACAAAATAGTGCCCGCGTCAAAGGCGAAACGCAGGCCAAACACCGAAAATCCCCAGTCCACGATTTTTGCTGATGAAGCAATGTTGCTGACAATTAATATGGTGACAAACAGCGCCATCACCCAGTCAAAAAACCGGAATACCCGGTCAACAGGTTTGCGATCGTCAGGCATTGGACGATTCCAATTTCTAGTGTAGAGTAGCCGTAGTATACCCTTCTTTGTGTTTTTGCGAAGGCACACCAGAAGTGTTTTTTGGGTGTGACTGAAGCAATCTGCACTCATCGTGTAGGTTTTGTAGGTTGGATTGAGGGCGTACATATCGTCTTTACAGAAAACGCATCCGCAGCCCGAAATCCAACAATGAATGCATGGAGTCTGTTTATTTTCGCCAGGTTGGGTGCTGAAATCGTAATTTGTGGTCTCTCCTTTTTCACCATCCCTCAACCCGACCGATGAAAATTGTCCACCAAAAAAATGACGTCGGGTATCGGGGCTGAAAGCAAAATCTACGAATAACGTTTTTCGTCGCCCCTCAACCCGACCTACGAAAATATGCGGGAGTTTTTGTAGGTTGGATTGAGGGCGTACATATCGTCTTTACAGAAAACGCACCCGTTCCCAATCTTCTATTATTACCCAACCCACTCACCGCTCTCGGGTACAATAGGTATAATTCCAAACCGCGGAGGGAAGCGATGGAACTAAAGCTGGTTCAAATCGAGAAACCGGAAGACACGAATTTCATTCTCGGGCAATCGCACTTTATCAAAACCGTCGAAGATATCCATGAGACGCTGGTCGCCCACGTACCGGGCATCCAGTTCGGGCTGGCCTTCTGTGAAGCATCCGGCAAGCGGTTGATCCGCTGGAGCGGGACGAACCCCGAAATGATCGCCCTTGCGCAAAAAAACGCACAAGGGATCGGCGCCGGTCACAGCTTCATTCTCTTCCTGGGCGAAGGCTTTTACCCGGTCAACATCCTCGACGCTGTGCAAGCCGTCCCGGAGGTTTGCCACATTTACTGCGCCACTGCCAACCCAACACAGGTGGTTGTGGCGGAAAGCGATCAGGGACGCGGTATCTTGGGGGTGATCGACGGCTTCAGTCCCCTTGGCGTAGAGGGTGAAGAGGATATCGCCTGGCGCAAGGGGTTTTTGCGGATGATTGGTTATAAGTCGTAGAGACGGTCAAAGGAACTCAACAACGGGCAAATCCGTCTTGGTATTGGCAGGCTGATTCGGCCTGGCAATAATAACAGGAGTGATTGCACCATGAAGCAGATCCTACCCATTCTCGTGCTTGCGGTCCTACTTTCAGGCTGCAGTCTGATCAACACCCCAACCGCCATCCCGGAAGATTCCGAAATGGCCACCAGGGTTGCTCAAATCTTGACCAGCATGCCGACAGCCACCAGCCAGACGGGAGGTCAAATTCCGTCTCCATTGCTGCCCACCATCATATCGTCGCCAACGACCGGGTTGGTCGAAACTGCAACCAGCGTACCCACAGCGACCAGCGCGCCTTCTGCGACCCCACTGGTAATGCTCACCATTGCTCCCTCTGCCACAGCAACAATTGCGCCAACCGGGCAACCCGCCAGCACCTACATCCCACCTGCCAGCGACCCAACCACCCGCTTGGGCGGACCGGATTGGAGTGATACGATGGATAACTCCAATTACTGGCCGACTGGAGCCGACCAATTTACCGATATTGCGTTCTCGGGTGGCGCCATGCAGCTAACCGGTCTTTCTACCACTGACGGCTGGCGGATGACTTTCCCCGAAGAGACCAATTTTTATCTGGAAGCCATTTTTCAGGTGAGCGACTGCAGCGGCGACGATCGCTACGGTGTCATCGCGCGTGTTCCCCAACTTAATTCCCCGGACCGCGGCTACCTGTTCGGCTTCACCTGCGACGGTAAGTATTCGCTGCGGCGTTGGAATGCCAGCGTTGGCGCCAATGGTGAAATGGTCAACCTGGTGGAATGGAAAACCAGCACGGCTGTCAACGCCGGCTCCAGCCAAACCAATCGTTTGGGGTTGATGGCCATCGGCGACCGCCTGGTTTTATACGCCAACGGTCAGCAGTTAACCGAGGTGCGGGACAGCACCTTCGCAACCGGCTATTTTGGGATGTTTGTCGGCGCTCGTGAGACTGATAAGTTCACCATCCGGGTGGACCAGGTCCGCGTCTGGGAGAATCCGGAACAGTAGATTGTTGGTGCGATGCACCTGATCTTGATGCGTTGCATCTGCACCTGCCCTTTGCCTTGGTGCGCTGCACCTGCCTTTTAGTCCTTATGGCGAGGCTGTCACCGCGTTGTACGATTAGATGTTTTTCTCCGCCGCACCGCTACCGACAATTATTGAGGTTACTACATCAACCCGCCAACCACCTCGATGCCGTTCAGCGCCATGTGGCACAGGAAAAAAGCATGGTGCAGCTCGGCATCATGCGGCAAACCGCCTTGCTCGCGGGCCACATCAACCGTGCGGTCATAAGTATCCACCGCATTCGCCGGGACAATAACCCGCCGGGTGAGTTGGCGCGAGTTGGCATCCAATCGCAGGTGCATGGCCAACTGGTAAACGCATAGATCGGTGCAGTCGCCAACCACGATGAATGTATTCACTTGCGGGTGTGCGGTTAGCCATTCGCTCAAACCAGTGTTCAACCCGGTCGATATCGAATTCTTTTCCAGCAGTATCATTTGATCGAAAAAAGGAAGGGCTTTGAAGGCAGCCACAGTTTCAGCTTCAGCGGTGCCGCGCACGCAGTGCGGCGGCCAGGCGCCGAATTCCACGGCGTCCGGCTCATGGGTATCCTGACTGAGTAAGATATGGCGCACGCCCAGCTCCCATGCAGCGCTGAACAGATGGACAATGGGTTCAACTATGGCATTCACTCGCGGGCTGGATAACGGGCCGATGGTGCAAAAGCCGTTGATCACGTCCACCGAGATAATCGCCGTTCGCCGCGGCTCTTGAATGGCTTGATGGAGCGAAATTTGCGGCAAGGCCGCCATCCATTCGTCCAGAAACATCAAAAAGGGTTTGCTGCGTTCCATTAAAGATCGGGACATAGATACCTCTCCAATCCATTTTATAGCGAAAAGGGTGTAAGCAGCGTCAGTTGCTTGCTGATCACCGGTTTTCAAGACACCGGTTGCGACAATCAGGCTCTATGGCGCACATAGTGTATTTATTACACTATTATATCACAATACCCCTACTCCGTCTTAATCTTCAACCGATAACCGCAAAACCCGCAACTGACTGAATTATCTTCGTGCCACACCAGTTTTTCGGCCTTCGCACGCATTGGAGCGCCGCAGGCCGGGCAGTTTTCGGGCAATTGGCTCGCCAGGTAAAGACGTTCCGCTTCGGATGCCAGAATGGCCGGGAGGGTTTCGCCGGGGGCGGCGGTAGCAGAGCTGGTCGAAGCGTCGCCAGGCTCAGCCGACGGGAGTTCGTAAGGCGCGGCCACTGAGCTTGCCTGCCCTGAGCTAGTCGATGTGGTCGAAGTGCCGACAACCCTCGCTTCGACAGGCTCGATTATCGGCGAAGCAACCGTTCCCTGTCCGCAGGACAATCTGCGATTGAGCTTGTCGAAGGGCGGCGTGACCGTCTGCTCTTCGCGCATGGTGGCATTTACGATCATGGTGATACCGATCAGGATCAAAATACCCGGCCAGATATATCCGATCATGAATAATATACCAAGGCCAATCAGCCATACGGCTGCAATCACATTTTTTCGGTTCATTTTGATTCTCCTGGTCTATATACGGAATTGTACCCTGTGCGGGTTCTTACCGTATAATTGACGAAATGGCCAGCTTTATAAAACGCTTTCGGATCGCTTGCCTGCTGATGGTCCTGCTCACCGCTTTGCAGGTTGCTCCAGCAAGGGCACAATCGGGCAACAATATCACCGCGTATGACCTGATTGCCCTGGTCAACAATATTCGCACCAGCAACGGCCTGCCTGCGCTGGAAGTCAGCAACATTTTGATGAGTACGGCCCAAAGCACCGCGGAAATCATGGCGGCTAACCGCATGGGCTGGCACATTGGGGACGTGCGCGGGCGGGTCATGGCGGCTGGTTACGGCGGTGGGGCGACTGCCTGGGCTACTGAAAATTTTGCCATTGGACCCATGAGCCTGGAAGATCTGGCCTGGATGTGGTCTGACGCTGACCACATGATTCCGATGGTCAAACCGGCTTACCGGCACATTGGCGCGGGGGTCGCTACGGCAGCCGACGGTTCCGTTTACTATATTGTGCACGCAGCCTACACTTCCGGCTCTGGTGCAGCGAGCACCCAACCGCCAGGGTCAACCGGCGCTGAACCAACCTCCCCGGCTGGCCAGTGGATCATTCCGGTAGTCACCGCCACCCCGGCGGCTGACGGCGCAGTGATTCACGAAGTAAAAATGGGGCAATCTTTGTGGAGCATCGCCATCGCGTACAATACCCATATTGTCGATATTCTGCGTTTCAACCAGTTGTCGCCAGAGCAGCAGGTGGTCTGGATTGGGCAAAAACTGAATATTCCGGTAACGCCCCAGCCGACCCTTCGACAGGCTCAGGGCACCGCCCTTGGCCAAACTCAGGGCACTGCGCTTCAGCCGGCGCAGGGCACAGCCTCTTCGCCGACTAAGACTGTCGCCACTTCGACAAGCTCAGTGACCGCTGTACCGCTGGCTGAGCCAGTCGAAGCCATTACAACTACCGCCAGGTCGACTCCATCATCCACGCCAGCCGCGCCACACCCTACCACCACATCTCGGGCTTCGAAATCGCCGGTGAATCTGCTCGAACGAGCTATCGGATATGTCCTGGGCGGAATATTCACACTCGGCGCGCTTCTGGTCGGGTTTGGGCTGCTGGCCAGACGCGAAAATTCTTAACTCCTTACCCATCTCACGAGCGGGATTTGTATGAAGAAAAAAAAAGCAACCTCGACCACTGTTCGAATGGCACAACTCGAAACCGTATTCCCGGATCATATCGACCTGGATGATCCCAAGCTCTATATCAATCGCGAGCTTGGCATGCTCGAATTTCAGCGACGCGTACTGGATGAGGCCAAGGATCTGACCAATCCACTGCTGGAACGGGTAAAATTTCTCGCTATTTTGGGATCCAACCTGGAAGAATTTTTTATGGTGCGGGTCGGCGGGCTAATCATGCAACGCGATGAGGGCGTACCCGACCTGTCTATTGACGGTCTGACAGCCGCTGAACAATTGGTCGAAGTACGTAAGGTGGTGCAAAAACTGATGGAAGAAAGCCGGGAGTTGTGGCATAAGGAATTGATGCCGGAACTCGACGCGGCTGGCATTCACATTCGCGCGCATAAAACCCTCTCCATGCGCCAGAGGCAAATCGTGGATGCCTATTTCCACGAAGTCGTGTATCCCGTGCTGACGCCGCTGGCTTTTGACCCTGGGCACCCCTTTCCGCATATCTCCAATTTAAGTTTGAATCTGGCTGTGCTGCTGGAGGGTAGAGATGGGCAGACATTGTTCGCCCGCATCAAAGTACCCGATAGCCTGCCTCAGTTGGTGCCGGTAAAGCGCTCGTCTGGTGGGCTGCGCAAAGATGGTACAGTGCCTTATCATCATTATTTTATCTGGCTGTCCGATTTGATCAGCGCCAATATTGCTACTTTGTTCCCGGGGCTTAAAGTATTGGAAGTCCATCCATTTCATGTAATTCGCAATGCGGACATGGAAATTCAGGAGTTGGAAGCTTCAGATTTACTGGAAACCATGGAAGAATCGGTGCGCAAACGCCGTTTTGGCGTGGTGGTGCGCCTGGCAATTCGCAAGGATATGCCGGATTTTCTAAAGGATATTCTGGTCAACAATATGAAGGTGGACCGCAATGATGTGTACACCATTGACAGTCCCATGGTGTTGACAAGCCTGGCGCAGTTGACGCGCATCGAACGCCATAAACTAAAGGACCGCCCGTTCACGCCGGCAACTCCCCCGGTGCTGCACTTCGAGGATGAATCGCCGGATGATGCGATCTTCACCACCATTCGATCCGGCAACATCTTGCTGCACCACCCCTATGACTCTTTCCGACCGGTCGTCGAGTTCCTGCGCACGTCAGCGCGCGACCCAAAAGTCCTGGCGATCAAGCAAACCCTATACCGCACCGGGTCCAATTCGCCGGTGGTGCAGGCATTGCTAGAAGCACGCCGCGATTACGGCAAACAGGTGGCTGTGCTGGTGGAATTGAAAGCCCGGTTCGACGAAGAAAGCAACATCGGTTGGGCCCGATTGCTGGAGCAGGAAGGCGTACATGTCACATATGGCCTGCTGGGCCTAAAAACGCACTCCAAAATCGCCCTGGTTGTCCGCCAGGAAGGCGAACATATTCGCCGGTATGTGCATCTGGGCACTGGCAATTACAATCATGTTACTGCCCAGTTGTACGAAGATATTGGCATGTTTACTTGTGATGATCAAATTGGCGCCGATGCTACCGACCTGTTCAATTACTTGACGGGCTATTCCTTCAAGTCCGACTACTGCAAGCTGCTGGTTGCACCGATCAACCTGCGAGAACGCTTTGAGGAGATGGTGCTGCGCGAAATCGAGATTGCCCGCAGCGGCGCCCCCGCCCACCTCATTTTCAAGATGAATTCCTTGGTCGATAAACCGATGATCCAGTTGCTCTACCTGGCTTCGCAATGCGGTGTGCGCGTCGATCTGATCACCCGGGGAATTTGTTGTTTACGCCCGGGCATCAAGGGGTTGAGCGAGAACATCCGGGTAATCAGTATTTTAGGCCGTTACCTGGAACACAGCCGTATTTACTATTTCCATAACGGCGGCAATGAACAAATCTTCATGGGCAGCGCTGACCTGATGCCGCGCAACCTCAACCAGCGGGTGGAGGTGCTTTTCCCGGTGGAAGACTTGAATATGATTCGCCATATCCGCACCCAGATACTGGAACCCTACATGCAAGACAATACCAAAGCGCGCTTGATGAACCCGGACGGCACCTATACCCGTTTAGCACCTCAAAAAGATCAAGAGCCAGTTAATGTTCAATCGCTGTTCATGGCCAGGCGGCGCAACACCTTTGGCCGCTGATAGATGGAGGAGTCTGGTTGATCAGTTATCGCAAAGAGCTCTGGTTTAATATCCCGTTTCGCCGTGGATTCGTAAATATTACTGGCCAAATTGAGGGTTGTCTGCGGGAGAGCGGCATTCGCGAAGGACTGGCGCTGGTCAACGCCATGCATATCACCGCATCGGTTTTTATCAACGACGACGAAGCCGGGCTGCACGCTGATTACGACCGCTGGCTCGAGTCACTGGCGCCGCACGAGCCGGTCGGCCAATATCGCCACAACGCCACCGGCGAAGACAATGCCGATGCCCATCTGAAACGTCAAATTATGGGGCGTGAAGTGGTGGTAGCCGTAACCAACGGACGCCTGGATTTTGGTCCCTGGGAACAGATCTTTTATGGTGAATTCGATGGCGGCCGTAATAAACGCATCCTGGTCAAAATCATCGGCGAGTAAACTGAAAGGACAAATATGCCGGCCAAAGACATTCCGTCCCACCTGATGGGCCTGATTAAAAAGGCTCATCGCCTTGAACTGGAGTACCTGAACTCTTTAAGCGAGGGGGAACGCCAGGCGGCTGGCACCTATGAGCAGTGGGCGCCTAAAGACCGCATTTCGCACATTACCTACTGGCGGCGGCGCTCGGTTGAAACGCTATCCTATCTATCACGCGGTCAAAATCCGCCGGAATATCCCGAATACGAGGAATGCAACCGGCAAAACTTCGAGGAAACCAAAAATCTATCGATCCAGGCGTTGCTCCGTGAAGCAGAAACTGTTTTATCGGCCTTCCCATTAGCCCTGGCACGCTTTAGCGAAGAAGATTTTCGGAAACCAAACTTCCACCCATACTTGAAGAACCGCACCCTTCTTGGATATGCAATAAACGATGGTTATTTTCATCCGCTCTACCACGTCACCGATGCGTACCTTAAGCTTGGCAACATCGCCAAGGTAAACCAACTCCAGGATCAAATGGTGGAGGATATTACTGCCATCGATGACACCCCCGGGTCGTTTGGAACGGTATATTATGACCGCGCCTGTTTTTATGCGCTCACAGGCAATGGTGAACAGGCAGTGGATTTCCTTGCCAGGAGCTTTACACTGCGCCCGGATTTGGTCAACTGGGCGCGTGAAGATGGCGACCTGGCCAGCCTGCGTGAAGACCCGGCTTTCCAGGCGCTATTGAACAGCTCCGACACCACTCAACCAGGCTAAGGTTCTAAAAACAGAATCGTCGAGGTCATCCAAACCATTCCCGGAATGCGGGTGGCACTCTCCTGATGGATGGCCAGACGCACGCGCACACGGTGAGTGACAGTGTAAGGTACATCTACTCGAAACGGCACGTGCGTGCTTCCATCCGATGGTTGAGAGACCTGAACTGAACCAGAGCCGACTACCGCACCCTTTTCGTCAATCAACTCGACGATTAATGGATTGTTATTGACCGATCGGGCGCTGCCATTGATGGACACCATTCCACCGGTGATCAGCGTACCCTCGCGCGGCGTGTCCACCCGATACGGCTCAAGCTCGACCTCCGGTGGGGTAAGGTCGCTGCTGCCCATTTGCATCAGAAGCACGTCCACCGATACCAGCGAGATCATCTGGCCAAACATGTCCCTGGTGTAAACCACCAGCCGGGCGAGTTCCGCCGCGCTGTTGATCTGGAATGGTATTTCGGGAGAGATATAAAAGTTCTTGGCGTCATAATTGCGAAAATCCAGCACTTCACTGACCATCAAACGGCCATCTTCGCCGATTAAATCCACATACACCAGCCCATCGTCCCCCGAGTTGATCAAGGCTTCCATTTGGATCGGTGAAGAGAGCTTCGAGTATGGACCGGGCTTGGTGATCCGCATTTTCGCCATCGACGGCGGGGGTGTGACGCTTGCCTGACGGAAAGATCGCGTCGTAGCAGTCGGTGATGCCAGCGGTTCTGCCATTGGCGTAGCGGTTGCGACCACCACGGACAGATTAGAGACGGCCAGTTCTGCCGTTTGAGCTGCCTGGTTAACCGGTTTCTCCTGCGAAGGTGTTTCAGTTGAAGCGGGAACCGGCAAGGAAGGCAAATCCATTGGGGTGCTGGTCACCGGAATTCGCTCGACTGGGCTGGTTTTAGGCAACCCAGGCGCCGCTTCCGCCTGGCATCCAACACTGATCAACAAAACTGTCAGCATCAAAGCTGCCAGTTTAATATCCCGCTTGAATCCTGTCGAGATCATACAGCGATTATATACCGGTTAAACGACGTACCAATGCTGTAGCCCTTCGAAATTCAAATTGTTATTAAATTGTAGGCCGGGCTAATCCAATAAGGCAGGCATGACTTCTTTGGCAAAAGTCTGCATGCCCCGCTCCCGCACACCCTTAGTCTGCCCGGGGAAAAACAGGATAGCATAGCTGGCGCCGGCGCTCTGAAAAGCCTTCAACTTCTCGATCATATTCATCGGGCTGCCGGCGAGCGTTGTCGCTGGATCCGGCTGGGAGGTGAATTCCGCCCGCACCCGCAGGCATACTGTAAATGGACGCGTCCCTATCAATTTGCGGGCGGGTTTCAGGGCCTCGGCGAGATCCTCGGGGGCCTTCATGTGCGGGTGCCAGCCGTCAGCATAATAAATGGCGCGTTTAAGCGCCGCCGGAGAGTCGCCGGCGACCCACAGCGGCGGTCCGCCGGGCTGAACAGGTTGCGGAGCAAAGGCAACATGATCAAAGGCATAGTATTTGCCTTGAAATGAAACCGTTTTGTTGCCGCGCCACAGGGTTCGCAACACTTTGAGTGCTTCGTCCATGCGTTTGCCGCGGTTGTGAAAATTCTGGTCCAAATTCTGATACTCTCCTGCCGACCAGCCGATTCCAGTTGCCAGGTTCACCCGCCCGCCCGACAGGACATCCAGGGTTGCTAATTGCTTGGCAACCTCCACCGGGTTGCGCTGAGGTAGCACCAGCGCGGAAATCCCCAGCCGGATGCGGCTGGTACTGCCCGCCAGGTAAGCCAGGGTGGTGATCGCCTCGTAAATCAATCCGTAAACCTGCGCATCTTCTCGCGGCAGCGCTAGATGATCAGTCGTCCAGACCGAGTCAAACCCCAGATTTTCAGCGGCCAGGGCAGTATCAACGATCGTCAATCGCGTGGCGTCCTGGCCGTAATTGGGCAGTACAATGCCAAATTTCATTTGAGCCTTGGTAGAAACGAAGGGGGCGCTTAAAAAGAAGTAGATAACCTTTTGAAAAAATCCTCTGCACATTCTACAAACTATAGATGTCGCTGTACTTGCTATGCAGATAGCCAACATACGGCTGCGGGTCAATCTTGGAGCCTGTAACTCTTTGTACCAGTTCCTGCGGATCAAACTTGGAACCGTGACGATGCACCTTCTCACGCAGCCAGCCAAGCAAGGCGCTAAATTCACCCTTTTCAATCTGGCTTTCCAGATTGGGGATATCTCGGTTGATAACATCCCAGAGTTGGACGGAAACCAGGTTCCCGAGAGCATATGTGGGGAAGTAGCCAATCATTCCACCCGACCAATGCACATCCTGCAAAACGCCTTCGCTGTCGTTGCGCGGGGTGATGCCAAGATATTCCTGCATGCGCGTATTCCAGGCCGCCGGCAGGTCTGCCACTTTCAAGGTACCTTCCATCAGGGCAATTTCCAGCTCCAGCCGCAGCATGACATGCAGATTGTAGGTCGCTTCATCTGATTCGGTACGGATATAAGACGGTTCGACTTTGTTGATTGCCTTATAGAATTTTTCCATGGGAACATTTCCCAGTTGAGCGGGGAAAACTGCCTGGAGTTTTGGGTAGAAAAAACGCCAGAATGCGCGCGAGCGGCCAACCAGGTTTTCCCACATGCGGGATTGCGATTCGTGCACCGCCATGGACGCGCCGTTGGCCAGGACAGTCCGGCTCAGATTGGAAGCCAGTCCTTGCTGGTACATGCCGTGACCGGCTTCATGCATGGTGCTGAATAAGCCGGAACTAACCAGATTCTCCAGGATGCGGGTCGTAATGCGAACATCCCCAATGCCAAAGCTGGTGGTGAACGGGTGCGCCGAGCGGTCCTGCCGTCCAGCATTCCAGTCATAACCAAAGCGGGTGATAACATCCACGCCAAAGTCCCACTGCTTTTTGTCGTCATATTTCAAGTGCAGGAAGCCATCTTCGACTTGCGGGCGGGCTGCGATCGCCCGGATGAGTTCAACCTGCTGCGGGCGCAAGCGGGAGAAGATGTCTTTCACGTCAGCGGTCTTGAGACCCGGCTCGAAATCATCCAGCAGCGGGTCATACACATGGTCGTAAGGCTTGAAGTAATCGGCATATTCCCGTCGTAGTTCGACAATTCGCTCCAGATGTGGGCGGAAAAGCGAAAAATCCGATTTAGCCCTTGCCTGCACCCATTTCTCTTGCGCCAGAGTTGTGACGCGGGCGAACTCAGCAACTTTTTCGGAAGGAACACGGGTCATTTTATCGAAATCGATTTTCGAACGCCGAATAAACCGCGCGTCATCTGAATCGGGCTCCAGGCTTCTGGCATAAACCAGCAGCTCATCCAGCATCTTGCCAATTTCGTCCGAGGTTGCTTTGTGATGCGCGATTTTCGATAGGGTCGCCAGTTGTTCACTGCGTTCCTCGGCACCGTTTGGGGGCATATTGGTTTGTTGGTCCCAGCCAAGCAACGCACCAGCCATGTTGAGGTCCCAAATCTCGCCCATTTCGATTTTGAAAGCTGCTAACTTTTCCTTCATCTTGCTCCTCCGTATTTCCGATGATTACAAAATTGAGTCAAAAAAAGGGCGGGTACATCGACCCGCCCCACAAATCTTGGAGAGCATTAAGGCAGGGTGTGTGCGCCAGACCACCCTGTAATTTTACTTGATCTTCAGGCTACTTTCCAGCGTAACGGCTTGCCATTCAGCGCGGCAAGAACTTCGTGGGCAATATCATCCGCAGCCCGAATCTGGGCTTCAGCCGTCTGAGCGCCAATATGCGGTGAACAAACCACATGCGGGTGGCTAACCAGAGCAGTCAGGCCTGGGGGTTCGGTGGCGAACACGTCCAGACCGGCAGCAGCTACTTTTCCCGATTCCAAAGCAGCCAGCAGTGCTTCCTCATCGATCACACCGCCGCGCGCAGCGCATATGATACGTACACCATCTTTCATTTTCGCGAAGGCAGCCGCATTGAGCATTCCCTTGGATTCGGGAGTTAGCGGCAGGTGCATGGTGATGATATCGGACTCGGCCAGTAATTCGTCAAAAGAAACGGGCTTTCCTCCGCGTTTGACAATTTCATCAGCGGGGATGAGTGGGTCATAGCCCAGAATTTCCATGTCGAATGCGGCTGCGCGTTTGCCGGTGGCCTCGCCGATGCGGCCAAAACCGATCACGCCCAGCTTTTTATGCCAGAGTTCGGTACCTTCCATTTCTTTCTTAAGCCATTTGCCGGCTTTCATCCCGGCATCGCCGCGTGGAATGTCCCTGACGATTGAAAGCATCAAGGCCATCGCCAGCTCTGCAACAGCCAGGGTGGTGGCAGTGGGTGAATTGACCACCGTCACGCCGTGCGCTTTGGCAGCGTTCAGGTCGATGTTATCTACGCCAACGCCGGCTCGACCGACCACTTTCAGTTTCTTGCCAGCCTCAAAGACTGCTGGCGTTACTTTGGTGCGTCCACGAACAATCAAGGCATCATACTCGCCGACAACTTTTAGCAAGTCATCAGCGGTGATGGTTGGATTGTTGTCAACCTGAGCGTTTGCACGCAGGATAACCTGCCCATTCTCTTCAAGACCATCGGTCAGCAAGATTTTATACGTGGCCATTCCTTAAGCTCCTTGATTCAGTTGATAAATTGTCGAGTAGCAAAGGGGAAAATTATGAACTCATTGTACAACATTCAGGCGTGATGCGCAGGGAAATAAGAGGAAGATCATGATCAAGCTCTGACAAACAGCGGCCTGCTTTCCTGATTTTCAAGCCCGAGGTTGAAAAAACGTCGGGCTAAGCCGAGTTTCGCTATCATCTATTAAGTAATTGTTTTAAGGCATATGAAATAATCGCAAAACCCCTTACAATTAACTTACTTGTCCGGCTGCATTTATCGTTCGTTACTGGTGATCCGGTTGGCCCGACCGGGTTTTGCAGTTCAGGTTTTCATCCGGGCTAATTTATGATCGATGAACCCGACTAGAATTCAAAAATGGACCTCGATACTCATACTGGCTGCCGTCGCGGCCGGTTGGACAGCCTTGCTGCCTGGCCGACAAAGCATTGCCAGCGCCCAGACTCCTGCACCCGTTGAGCCGTCGATCGCTCCCACGGACTCGAAAGCCGAAAACCCGGTGATCCGGGTGGGCGGATCCGCTTCCAATCCGCCGTATGAATACCTGGAAAACGGGCAGCCGGCTGGCTTTGCCGTTGACCTGGTTAAAGCGGTAGCACACGCGATGGACTTTGAAGTGCAGTTTATTTTGACAAATTCCCAGCAGTCCCGCCAGGATCTGATGGATGGCAAAGTAGACATGCTGGCTGGAATGGCATATTCGACCAATCGCGACTCTGCCCTTGATTTTTCAGTTCCAATCACCTACACAACTTTCGATCTTTATGTGCGCAACGACTCACCTGTCCGCACATTGGAAGATGTGCGCGGAAAGGAAATTATCGTCATTTCCAATTCAGTCGTCTATGAATATCTGGTGGCTGAACGCTTTACTTCTCGCATCTCTCAAGTTAATGACCCCGCCGATGCCATACGGCTGCTCTCGCAAAACAATTATGACGGCGCCATTCTTAGCCGCATTCAAGCTGAGTATTTAATCAGAAATATGGAAGTCACCAACCTGCGACGCGTAGAGGTTGATTTGATGACCCGCAAATACGCTGTCGCGGTTGCCGAAGGAAACTACAAACTTCTTGCTAAAATAAACGAAGGCCTTTATACAGTTCATTCCAACGGTGAGCTGCATGACATTCAGGAAAAATGGTTCGGGGTTTACCAGAGGGAAACGTCATGGCTGACCATCCATCCATATATCTATGGGATGGGAACCGCGTTGATTCTGCTGGTTGTAGTGCTATTTTGGAGCCGATCACTTCAGCGCCGGATCAAAACCCGCTCGGAAGAGTTGCGCAGAAGCGAGAACCAATACCGTTTGTTGGTCGATAACGCCACGGAAGGGGTGATCGTCTCCTGTGGCGATGAATATGTGTTTGCCAATGCCCGCGCCGCTGAAATTTTTGGGTATACCGTCAAAGAGTTCATCGGGATGAATATCCGGGATACCCTCCATCCTGACGATGTGGACATGGTGATGGACCGTTACCAACGCAGGCTGAAGGGTGAAGACATCCTCTCCCAATATTCGTTCCGCATCATGACGCAAACGCGAGAACTGCGCTGGGTAACCATTCATTCAGTGTTGATCGAATGGGAAGGCAAGCCTGCGACTTTAGATATGTTTATGGATTCTACCGAAAGCCGCCGGGCGGAGGAGCAAATTCAACAACAACTCAAACACATGGCAGCGCTGCGTGCCGTGGACATGGCGATCACCGCTTCGATGGATCTGCCGCTCACACTGCGCGTTTTGCTGGAGCAAGTCACCGCACAGCTCGGTGTGGATGCCTCAGCCGTTCTCTTGTTAGAGAAAAACACCAGGCAACTGGCCTACGCAGCCGGGCAGGGATTTCTGACCAATGCCATCCGTGATGTGCGTCTGGAAGTCGGACGCGGTTTTTCCGGACGGGTAGCTGTGCAGCGCAAATGGCTGCGAGTCGATGACCTATCAAAAGGTGTCGATGGAATTCTCCCACCGCGCTGGGTGAAAGCTGAACATTTTTCGGCATATATCGGCGTCCCACTGATTACCAAAGGTGAGGTGTTGGGGGTGTTGGAAATCTTCCAACGTTCGCCGCTTGGCGCCGATCCGGCCTGGATGAATTTCCTGGAATCCATCGCCAACCAGGCGGCAATCGCCATCGATAACGCTCAGCTACTCAAAGACCTGCAAACCGCCAACCTGGATTTGACTCTGGCGTATGATGCTACCATCGAAGGTTGGGCACGCGCATTGGAATTGCGCGACGGCGAAACAGAAGGCCACTCGCACCGGGTGGCAGCATTGACTGTGGCGCTTGCCGGTGAAATGGGCCTGCACGGTGAGGATTTACTCCATATCCGGCGCGGGTCGCTGCTGCATGATATCGGTAAAATGGCCATCCCTGACAGCATTTTGAAAAAGCAGGATAACCTCACAGAAATGGACTGGGAGATCATGCGAAAGCACCCGATCTACTCGGTCGAAATGCTGTCCTCGATTGACTTCTTGCGCCCTGCCTTGAATATACCTCAGTCGCATCATGAATGGTGGGACGGCTCAGGGTACCCGCACAAACTCAAAGGCGAAGGAATTCCCCTGCCGGCGCGTATTTTCGCGGTTGTGGATGTGTGGGATGCGCTGATCTATAACCGGCGTTACCGCAAAGGCTGGAAAAAAGAGAAAGTCATCCAACATATCACCGCTCTCAGTGGCAAGCAATTCGATCCGCGGGTGGTATCGGCTTTTTTGACATTTATCGAAGACCGGAGCGATGGGCTGGCGGATGGCGAACCGGAGTCCCAATCGGAAACCCCACTTTCGTCGCCGCGCCCGGACGACGAACCCACACAAAGCAAGTTGAATTAAGCGCTTACCAGTTTGCCAGGAGCAGCGGCAGCTCGTCTAGAGTGGGGATAACTTCGTCTGGTACGATCGAAAGGCGGTATGGATTATTTTCCAACATATCTGCCCGCCGCGTGATCCAAATGCTGGACATACCGACATTAGCAGCGCCCAGAATATCCGCATTGAGTGTATCACCGATCATTAACGCCTCTTTCGGTGAACAATGCAACGAATCCATCGCAATTTCAAAAATACGCGGGTGAGGTTTACGCACGCCAACATTCGCAGAAATCCAGATGCGGTCAAAGTACGGTCGCAGACCGGTTTTATCGATAAGCGCCTGAACGTCGGCAGCATCACCGGCATTGGAGATCAGCCCCAGTTTATAGCCGACACCACGCAAGCGCCCCAGCGTAGAAATGGCGTCAGGTTCGACCTGCCAGTGGTTTTGGAAGGTGTGATAAAAAGCATCCAGACCAATACGTGTCCACTCCGGCTTAACTTCCGGCAAACCATAGGAAGCCAGCATTTCGTTCAGTACAAATTCGGTGGTGTGCTCCACATAATCGCTGCTGCGCTGAGCATAGTATTTCTGCATGCGCCAGTTGAAATCGGCTGCAAGCTGCACGGGATCCATGCCAACACCGGCCTCCTTCAACTGCACTCCCAACGCCAGATTTGCCTGGTGCAGGATCGTTTCCCATGAGGTATCGAAATAAATCAACGTGCCGCCAAGGTCAAAGAAGATTGCTTTGAACATGAGATCAGTTTTCCAGTCAAGAGGCTGTAAGTGAAGTTAATAGCCTAAATCCGGTTCATACAGGTTAAACAATTTAACGCCTGAAAGGTAACGCGCCAGATTATCGGTGAAGAGCGCAACTGCCCGGCGGGAATAATGCGGGCTGATCCCCGAAATGTGCGGTGAAACGAGCACATTGGGGAGCTTCCATAATGGGCTGGCAGGCGGCAACGGTTCCTCCGCAAACACATCCAGCGCCGCGCCGGCGATCTTTTTCTCTTGCAGCGCAGCTATTAATGCCTGCGGCTGGACGATCCCCCCGCGGCTGACATCCACCAGATAGGCATTGGAACCCATGGCAGCCAGTTCTGCCTCGCCAATCAAATTGCGTGTTTGTGGGGTCAACGGCACGCATACCACCACAAAATCACAGGTTTTTACCATCGATTTGAGCGCAGCAATCGGATAAAGTCGGGTGAACAGATCGCCCTCTGGATCGCCTAATCCAGTTGGCGTGTACCCATCGTCCAGCGGTTTCATCGCGTCGCGTTTGGCAGCCAGTACTTTAACCTCGAAGGGTTGCAGCAAACGCGCAATTTCTCGGCCAATGCTGCCGTAACCTACAATTCCGACCGTGGAGCCGCTTAGTTCAAGCGGCTTGAAACGCTCCCAGCGGTCTTTCGGCCAATCGGCTTTGAACTGGTTGGTGTGCAAATCCGGCATTTTGTGACCAAGCGCCAGCATCATCATGATGGCATATTCTGCCACCTGTGGTGCTGCCGCCCCACTCAGGGTCGTGATTGCCAGGTTGGGTTTGCTCAGCAGCGGATTGGTTGCGACGTGGTCGATGCCGGCGTAGTGAAATTGAATCCAGCGCAGGTTGGGTGCTGCGTCTGGCGTTGGCAACAGCCGGTCGGTATAAAGCACTTCGGTGCGGTTCCAGATTTCGGCAGAAATGTCTTCCGGCGCACGCGCTGGCAGCAAAGTAATGCGCAAGCGCGGTGAAAGCTGGCGCAGCGGCGCGATTAATTCGTCGGGAAAGGAAACGGTAATGAGAACTTCGACAGGTGGTGTGCTCATGAGGTAATTATACCCGTGCTGCGGGCATTAACGAAAGCGGTGCGTATTTGATCGCGCGCCCACTCGACCGCCTGCCAAAGCCAGCGCCTGGGTGGGGCAAAGCCTCCTGACCTGTCCCATCTTGCCCACGAGGCCTGTGCGCCTACGGCCAGTGAGTCCCCCAGTTGAGAAACCAGATTGAAAGATCTGGGTTTCCAGATGATAATAATCAATGATCCCATTACAGGAGGAACAAAAATGCCCTTAGAAAAACCAATCGAACAACAAACAGTCAAGGCCCTTTCATGGCATTTGCTCTACGGCAACTACCGCCCCAAACTTGGCGCGGAAGGTTGGAAAGAAATGACGGAGACGGTCAATGCGCCGGATTTCCGCTCCATGGATCCGGACGAGGACTGCCCCATGAAACCTTTCAACGACGCCGTGATATATATTGACCGCGTCCTCGACAAAGGAGACGGCGGCATGATCCGCGAGATCACCCGTGCCTCGGTGGACCGCTGGGCAAGCATGTTCAAGAATCTCGTCAAACAACTGCCCGGTCGTCCGCAAAAGATGCTCGAAATCTTTTGCACCGAAGTTCACCCGTATTTCCTCAACGATGGGGGAGCGAGCGCCATTGTCAAATCTGCCCCCGATCACTTCGTCATGCGTCTGGACAATGATTTGCTGGAAGACTTCAAAGTCGGCCTCATCGAAGGCTTTTGCCAGATCGTCGGCGCAAAGGCTGATGTCCGCAAACTGGGCGACGAATATCACGTCACCTGGGAAATTCTTGAGCAGGCATACCAACCCTCGAAGTGGGCGTTGTTCTTCAATGCCACCCGTCTACCGTTCCTCACTGCAACGCTGACGCCCGTCTTGCTCGGCACGGCCATCGCCTGGAAGGATGGGTACCTGCGAGATGCTTTCCATTTCTGGCTGTTTTTCCTCACCCTTATCGGCGCGGCGTGCTTCCACCTCGGCACCAACGTGATCAACGATTACTTCGATCACGCCACCGGCGCCGATGAGGCCAACCTCACTCCCACGCCGTTCAGCGGCGGCTCACGGGTCATCCAGCGCGGGCTGATGTCCCCTGAGAGCGTGCGCAACCTGGCTGTGGTCTTCTTCGCGCTTGGCGCTGTGATCGGTCTCTACCTGACCGTCGTCGTAGGTCCCGCCATGCTGGCTTTCGGGTTGGTCGGCTTTCTCATCGGATATCTCTACTCTGCGCCGCCGCTGCGGCTGGTCAATCGCGGCCTGGGTGAACTGGCAGTCGCCATCGGCTTTGGGCCGACGATGGTGCTCGGGGCGTACTGGGTACAGACCGGACGTTGGAGCTGGGAGGCGCTGCTGGCTTCGCTGCCGCTGGCATTGCTGATCTCCGCGGTGCTGTATATCAATGAATTCCCCGACAAACCCTGGGACGCCCGCGCCGGCAAGAAGACTGTCATTACACGCCTGTCCACCACAGCCGCCATCCGAGGTTACGCCATGCAGATTGGGGCCGCCTATCTGATCATCATTGCAGGTGTGCTTTTTGGCGTTATGCCGTTTGCGACACTTCTCGGCCTGCTGGCTTTATCGATGGGATGGAAGGCCTACCGCTTACTGCGCCAGCATCATTCTCATCCTTACCGGTTGATTCCAGCCAATGCCAATACTGTCTTCGCTCACTTTTACACCGGCCTGCTCCTGTTTGCCGGTTATGTGGCGGCTGGGATCCTAAACACCCTTCTCTAATTCGCTCCGGTATTCTTCATGGAGCGGGTACTTTGATCGCGCTCGGTTGCTCACAGAGCGCCCTGTGGGTGCGCCTTCCCTTCGACAAGCTCAGGGAACAGGCCTTTGATCGCACCGGTCTCCTGACCGAGTGCGCCCGCTGACCGCAGGTCTCCTATCATTTTTCATCTATAATCCGTTCATGGATCGATACCGCATCGTCGACGGCGTGGGAGTTTACTTCATCACCTTCACTATCGTAGATTGGCTGCCTGTATTTGTCGATGAAACTCCGATTACTACCCTGATCGACAGCCTGAAGTATTGCATCGCACATAAAAATTTACGTGTTAACGCATATGTCATCATGCCGAACCACTTTCATGCCATCGTTTTTGATGCAGCGTTTGATCCGCTTAACTTGAAACGAGCTCTGACGGGTTTCAGAAAATTTTCGGGCAGGCAGCTTTCAGATTATGTCGGCTTCAGGTATTCAAGTGCAATATCATCCGTTTTGAAGAACGACGAACTCAAAGATCGCGAGCGGCGCTTCTGGCAATCAGGCTGGCATGCAGAAGGAATTTATTCTGAATCCTTCTTGGAACAAAAGGTGAATTACCTGCATTGGAATCCATGCCGGAAAGGCCTGGTGCGATCGCCGCAGGACTGGCGATACTCGTCGGCGGCTTATTGGCTGGATGGAAAGCAGGTGGATTTGCCATTATCGGAAATCGAATGGGAGGGCTGAGACCTGCGGTCATGATGCGCGCTCGGTCAGGAGACCGGCGCGATCAGGGTATAATTGGCCTTACGCCAACCTGACCAAAGTGAAAGGTGAGTACTCTATGCCAGCACTATCAAAAGAACAAAGTGAAGATATTAAGTCCCGACTATCCAAAAAACATGTAAGCGAGACTTGTAATGTATGTAATTATGGGAAATTAAGATTGGACGTTGATCTGATTTACTTACCTAATACCAGTGGCTTACTGGTACCATTTCTTATACTAATTTGTGAAAATTGTTTTCATGCGAACTTTTTTATAGCAGATCCATTGATAATAGGTGAAGATATGTTCGACTTAACTCCTCCGCCAGGGTTTAAATAATTTCAAGCAATTTTTTTACTCATGTCTCGTCACTAGCAAATATATATTTTCGGATGTGACAAGAAATTTAAGGCCCTTGCGATAATCCTCATGCCACGCTTCACACGGCACGCTAACCCTCCTCCAACTCCAACGACATGGCCTTTGGTTCGGCGATGAACCCGCTGCGCTTATAAAACGCCTCGCGCCCCCTGGCCGGCCACAAAATGACCATCTCCAGGTGTTGCTCACGCGCCCATTCAACCGCCACACGCAGCAGGTTGGCGCCAATTTCCTGTCCACGGTGGGCCGGAAGGGTATACATATTGGTCAGGTAACCGTACTCGGCGTCAAAGCTGGTCGGGCGCGGCACTTTGCGGATGCGCTCGATGTACACGTGCGAGACGATGACCCCTTCCTGCTCCGCCACCCACATCACCCACCGGCCATTCTGGTAGGCATCCTCCAGAAAATCCAGCATCACCGGCAAGTAGGCTTCCCAGGTTTCTGGCGATAATGGTTCGGTCAGTAGTTCTGTGCGGAAATCCCAGCGCATTTGCGCCAGGCGGGGAAAATCGGAGGGGACAGCCTGTCGGTAGATCATTTTTCCTCGCAAAATAATATGAATTCCTGTCACATGCATCCGGTAAAGGCTCATCCGAATTATCGTCGATTAAGTTGCCTCAGTAAACTTGATTTTCTCGGTGAACGCCGTTTCTCCGGGGTAATAAATTTTTCCCGGTACGCGTCTCACCCTGATATAATACTTGAAATTACGGAGGCGCGCATGGCACAGGAAGAACAGGAAAATTATCACGAAAGCGAACTTTATCGCATTCGCCACTCGCTGGCCCACATTATGGCTGAAGCGGTGATCGAAATGTTCCCGGAGGCCAAGTACACCATCGGGCCGCCGGTCGAAAACGGCTTCTACTACGACTTCGACCTGCCGCGCACTCTGACGCCCGAGGATTTGGAAAAACTCGAGAAGCGCATGCGCCAGATCATCGCCGGTCGCCACGACTTTGTGCGCAAAGTGGTCACCGCCGATGAAGCGCGCCAGATCTTCAAAGATCAGCCCTACAAGCTCGAGTTGATTCATGACCTTGAACTGGGCGAGACCGATGAGCACGGCAATCCGCTGACCGAAAAGCCGGAGATCTCCATCTACACCAGCGATACGTTTGTGGATCTGTGCCGCGGCCCGCATGTGGACAACACCGCCAAAATCAACCCGTCTGCCTTCAAGCTGATGAATATAGCCGGGGCTTACTGGCGCGGCGACGAACACAATCCCCAATTGCAGCGCGTATATGGCACCGCCTGGAAGACCAAAGATGAACTCAACCAGTACCTACAAATGTTGGAAGAGGCCAAACGCCGCGACCACCGCAAGCTAGGCAAAGAACTGGAAATATTCATCTTCGACGACGAGGTGGGCCCTGGACTGCCGTTATGGCTGCCGCGCGGTGGCGTCATGATCGAAGAATTGGAAAAACTGGCCAAGGAAATGGAAGAAAAGGCCGGTTATGACCGTGTGCGCACGCCCCACCTGACCAAAGAGGATTTGTTCAAGCGCTCCGGCCATCTGCCCTATTATGCCGAAAGCATGTACCCGCCGATGGAACTGGAAGGCGTGAAGTACTACGTCAAACCGATGAACTGTCCCTTCCACCACAAAATCTTCGGCAGCAAGCAACGTTCCTACCGCGACCTGCCAGTGCGTCTGGCAGAGTACGGCACCTGCTACCGTTATGAAAAAAGCGGCGAACTGTTCGGGTTGATGCGCGTGCGTTCCATGCAAATGAATGACGCTCATATCTACTGCTCGGAGCAGCAGTTTGAATCCGAATTTATGGGCGTTGTCGCCATGTACCAGACGTATTTCGACCTGTTTGGCATCGAGAAATTCGTCATGCGGCTGTCAACCCACCACAAAAAAGGCCTGGGCAAAAAGTACGTGGACAACGAACGCCTATGGCTCAAAACCGAAGAAATGGTGCGCAGCGCCATGCGCAATCACAATGTGCCTTATGTCGAGGCTGCTGACGAAGCTGCTTTCTACGGCCCCAAAATCGATGTGCAGATCTGGAGCGCCATCGGCAAAGAGTTCTCGCTGGCCACCAATCAGGTTGACTTTGCTGTACCTGCCCGTTTTGACCTGTCGTTCGTAAACAGCGCCGGCGAAGATGAAGTGCCGCTGTGCATTCACCGCGCCCCGCTCAGTACCCACGAACGCATGGTCGGCTTCCTGCTGGAGCATTATGCCGGCAACTTCCCGGTCTGGCTGTCGCCGGACCAGGTAACCATTGTGCCGATCACCGACCAGCACAACGATTACGCCGCCGCGCTGGCAAAACAAATGCGCTCGGCTGGCATTCGCGCAACCGCCGACCTTGGTTCAGATCGCATGAATGCCAAGATTCGCAACGCGCAACTGCTCAAAGTGCCTTACATGGCAGTGGTCGGTGACGCCGAAATGGCCGCCGGGACGATTGCCCTGCGCCGCCGCGACGGCTCGCGTCAGAACGACCTGCCGGTCAGCGAATTCATCGAATCGGTAAAAGCCAAAATTGCTGCCCGTTCGTCCGAGCTGTAAAACAAGCCGCGAAACCTTGTACGAAAAAAAGCAGCCCTCAAGCCAGCGGGAAAGAGCAAGTAGTTCACCCTGACAATGGGTAGGAATAGAATTATGACCTACCAGGTCGTTTTTGTGACCCAAGATGAATTGACATCTAAAAAATCCTGTGTTAATATAGCAGGTACATTCAAATAAGCCCCATAAAGGCGCTCTTATCCAGAGAGGCGGAGGGACCGGCCCTGTGAAGCCTCGACAACCTGATTACCCTGGGTGTGGTTTGAAAAGGGTATTCGAAGGTGCCAATTCCGGCAGATCGAAATTCTGGAAGATGAGAGGGCAGTTACAAACGATCAATTCGGTTGCCCCTTGTCTCAGAAGGGGCTTTTTTTATCCGAAATGGAGGATACGATACATGAACACCACTTTTATGAACTCCCCCAAATACCTGTTCACTTCTGAATCGGTAACCGAGGGACACCCGGACAAACTGTGCGACCAGGTCTCGGACGCAGTGTTGGACGCCTGCCTGGCGCAGGACCCTTACTCGCGAGTCGCCTGTGAATCCGCTACCAAGACCGGCTTCGTCATCCTGTTAGGTGAAATTACCACCCGTGCGCAAATCAATTTCAATGATCTGGTGCGAAAAGTGGTCAACGAGATCGGCTATGACGACAGCGCCAAGGGCTTTGATGGCAACACCTGCGCTGTGCAGGTGGCCATCGCCAAACAATCGGGTGACATCGCCATGGGCGTGGATCATTCTCAAGAAGGAAAAGCCGGGCAATTAGCCGACAATGGTATCGAGGATGTCGGCGCAGGTGACCAGGGTATGATGTTTGGCTTTGCCTGCAACGAGACGCCGGTGCTGATGCCCATGCCGATTTACCTGGCGCATAATTTGACCCGTAAACTGGCCGAAGTGCGCAAGAACGGCACATTACCCTGGCTGCGGCCGGACGGCAAGTCACAGGTGACAGTTGAGTATCGCTATGGCAAACCTCACCGGGTGGACACGGTTTTGATTAGCACGCAACACGCCCCCGAAATCTCGCAGGAAGACATCCGCAAGGAAGTCATCAAACATGTTATTCTGCCGGTGCTGCCGGCTGAGATGGTGGATGAAGATATAAAAATCTTTGTCAACCCGACCGGGCGATTTGTGGTTGGCGGCCCGATGGGCGACTCCGGCCTGACCGGCCGCAAGATCATCGTCGATACTTACGGCGGGATGGGGCGTCATGGCGGCGGCGCATTCTCGGGCAAGGACCCCACCAAGGTTGACCGGTCAGCAGCGTATGCCGCCCGCTGGGTGGCTAAAAATATCGTGGCAGCCGGGTTGGCCGAACGCGTAGAGATTCAGGTTGCTTACGCCATTGGCGTTGCCCACCCGTTGAGCGTGAATGTTGAAACCTTCGGCACCGGCGCCATCCCGGATGAGGAGATCGCAGAGCTGATCTCCAAGCATTTCGACCTGCGCCCCGGTGCGATCATCCAACATCTCAACCTGCGCCGGCCAATCTACCAGCAGTTGGCTGCTTATGGCCATTTCGGTCGCGATGACCTGGACCTGACCTGGGAGCGCACTGACAAGGCGGAAGCCCTTAAAGCCGCTGCCGCAGTAAAACTGCAACCCGCAGATTAAACTCAAAATTCGTGCGCACATAACTGCCTGGCCGTCTAGTCAGGCAGTTTTTTGTAGGTTACGCTTCAGCTTTACCCCGTTCCCGTAGGTTAAGGTTTAGCTTGACCAGGCCCATGTAGTTACGCTTCAGCTTGATCCCGTTTCCGTAGGTTAAGCTTTAGCTTGACCCCGTTCCCGCAGGTTAACCTTCAGCCTGACCAGGCACATGTAGGTTACGCTTCAGCTTGACCATATTCACGTGGTTAACCCTCAGCTTAACCCTTAGCCGGCCTCTTGCCCTACTATGTTGCTTCTACCTTGCTATAAACCAACACCGCTGGTAACCCCGCCCTTGAAGGATTATCGACCACATAATTTACAATTCGTCCTAATTCGTTATCATCCCTAACAACGTGATCGTAACTTTCGTGCTGCCAAAATTGTCCATTTCGACCCAAGATTATATTTGCCTGCCTGGACGTCTTACCCTTTAGTGATTGCATGATTTCCGAGAGTGGCTTATAGCCCTCTCCAATTTTCAGCGGCGTGATTACCATATGGACATGATTTGGCATAATACAACAGGCGTCAAGGACATAATTTACGCCATTTTGTCCGTGAATGGCTTCCCAAACAATTTCTGCCACCTTGGTATCCGATAACCAATTATTTCCTGTCTTTGAAGAACCTAACGCTGAATCCCATCTCCCAAAAAGTAACTTGTTACCCTTCGTTATAGCTTCGCGCCTGGCACCAGGGTCTGCAATTTTTTCAATCCTGGACGACATTAATCGTTTTTCCTCATCGAGAATTTGCAATACTTTAATCGGTAAGGAACCGGCCAATCGAAATGTAACAAAGATAGTCGCACCCTCGGGTTGGAAATGAGGTAAGTGGCGTTCATAAAATACTGGGTATTCGGGAACGGTCATTTGGGGATTCCGATCTCGAGATTCTAAGATTTCTGATGTAATTATATGATTCGCCCATTATTTTAACCGATGAATTTTGTGTTCGGCTTTGGCAGTCCTGGGCAGCCTAAAATTGATCCCCAACGTGACATGCCATCACCGGTCTGGGCAAGCTGAAGCTTACCCTACATGCTCTTGTAGGACAAACTTTAGTTTGTCACCCCGTGCGAGCCGTCACCGGTCTGGGCAAGCTGAAGCTTACCCTACATGCTCTTGTAGGACAAACTTTAGTTTGTCACCCCGTGCGAGCCGTCACCGGTCTGGGCAAGCTGAAGCTTACCCTACATGCTCTTGTAGGACAAACTTTAGTTTGTCATCGCGCACAAGCTCTCACGGGTCTGGGCAAGCTGACAGCTTACCCTACTTGTGGCGGCAAATTCTCCCCGTAATCCAGCACCTCGCGGACCTGCGAATTGGGCAGCGCCGGCGAAATTACCCCCTTTTCCTCCATCGCATCAATCAACCGCGCCGCGCGGGTATACCCCACGCGCAGCCGCCGCTGTAGCATGGTAATGGACGCGCGGCCTTCGCGGCGTACCAGGTCAACAGAATCGGCATACAAGGGATCCCCGCCGACCTCTGCAGCATCCCAAAGCGGCGCCTGCTTCAACGGCAAACCTTCGGGCAGCATGTCCGGCCCGCTCTCGCCATCAGCTTGCGGCTGCTGGCCCTGCAACATAGCCGCCTGTGTGCGCCAGTAATCTACCAGACGTGAAATCTCGACGTCTGAAACATAAACACCCTGCAAGCGTACCGGCGCTGGCGCATCCGGCGCCTGGAACAGCATATCGCCGCGCCCGAGCAACCGCTCTGCACCAGGCTGGTCCAGAATGACGCGGCTGTCCACCGATGAGGCGACTGCAAACGCCACCCGCGCCGGGAAATTGGCCTTGATCAAGCCGGTGACCACGTCCACCGACGGGCGCTGGGTGGCAATGATCAAGTGGATGCCGGTCGCACGCGCCAGTTGCGCCAGCCGGGTAATTGCGCGCTCGGTCTCATCCGGCGAAAGCATCATCAAATCAGCCAGCTCGTCGATGACCGCCACCAGATAGGGCAAGCGTTCAGCGTTTTTGGCGTTGTAATCCTGAATATTGCGCGTGCCGGACGAGGAGAACTTGTGATAGCGCGCATCCATTTCGCGCTGAAGCCACTGCAAGGCGCCCACCACGCGTTCGGTATCGACCACAACCGGCGCGAGCAGGTGCGGGATGCCGTTGTAGCCGGTCAATTCGACTCGTTTTGGATCCACCAGCACCAGACGGATATCAGCGGGAGTGTTATGGAGCAGCAGGCTGGTCAGGATCGAGTTGACGCATACCGATTTGCCGGAACCGGTCGTACCGGCGATCAACAAATGCGGCATGGCAGACAGGTCACCCGCAACCGGTTTACCTGCCACGTCCTTGCCCAGGGTAAAGCGCAGCGCCGATTTCATCCGACGGAAGACGTCGCTGTCCAATACCTCACGCATGGCGACCCGGCTAATTTCGGTGTTAGGCACCTCGATGCCGACATAAGAGCGCCCGGGAACCGGGGCCTGAATGCGGATGCGCGGCGCAGCCAGCGCCAACGCCAAATCGTCAGCCAGCGAGGCAATTTTGCTGACCCGCACGCGCATCTTCCCGGTGCGCGATTCGATAAAATCCGGCTCGACTCCAAAGCGAGTGATGGTCGGCCCGCGAGAAATATCGACCACATGGCAGGGCGCACCAAAAGACGCCAGCGTCTCTTCGATCAACCGGGCGCGGTCCTGGTCAAAGTTGGATTGCTGCGCCGCCGGGGTAGCCGGTTCCAAAATCTGATCGACGGGCGGCAGCTTCCAGGCGGATGCCAGGGTTCCAGACCGGGTAATGTGCTGTATTGTTACTTCCGATTCTGGCGCCGTGCCTGCCTTGCTGACAGCGCTGGCGCGTTCCGCCAACGGAGACCGGCTGCGTTTTGGTTCCGGAGAATGCGAACCGGCATGACCCGGCAGCGGGCGGAAATCAGAAGGCAACTCTCCGGGAGCTAAATCGTGACCATCAGGTGCATGGGCAGAGCCACGGCCATGCGAAGGTGAGGGATCGTGAAGGCGCTTATCCACCTGACGCTGCATCCCGCTGAGCACCGGTTTTATCGCCCGATAGATTTCCGGTATGGACAGATCAAAAGCGAACACCAGTGCGATCACCAGCCACGACGCCATGACAATCACGCCGCCGGCTTTGCCTAGCGCATTCACCAGGGTGATGTTAAAAAATGCACCAACATAGCCGCCGCCAACCCCCTGGGCTGCCAGTTCCCAGGTGCCGCCGGCAATAAAGTGCAGCCAGGCCAATAAGTTGAGATAAAGGAGAACGATGCCAAAAATACGCTCCGTGGAAAGCAGCGGTAACTGTTCCACGTTACGCATGACCAACCATAAACCGATGACGATTAAACCTACCGGCAAGACAAAGGTGCCCCAGCCGGATATCTTGTTGAGGGTGCTGATCCACATGCCGGTCAACGTGCCATTTTCGCTGGAGATGAGGCTGAGCAGGGTCAGAAAACCGACCAGCGCCAGAAAGACCCCCAGAATATCCAGTTTGCGGTCGTTGGAAATGCTATCCCAGGAGAAAGACGGCTGAGACGCTTTCCGCTTACGCGGTCTGTGCACGGTCCGGGCGGTGGGCGCGCTCTTTTTCGCGCCGGAGCGGGCCGGCGCAGCACGCGTCGAATGACTTTTGGAGCTGGATTTAGTTTTACTGGTTACGGTTTTTGCCACGCGGGGGCTCCCCAGTACGGAAAAGCTGTTCTAATTATAGCACAGGGGTTTTAAGGCTATTCCAGCCCGAGGGCTTTGCGGGTGGCGCGGAAGGCAAGCGGCGGCAAACTGGCGTAGGGAAAATATTCAGCCAGATCGGCGTCATCGCCGGCATGCAGTTGACCGCCGGTCACGGTTGCGCGATAAACAATGACGATGTCTGCACCGTTGGGGTGCTCCCGACCGCCAATGACCTGCAAAAGGCCGGTTATGTTCACTTCGAGGCCCGTCTCCTCCAGACATTCCCGCCGGGCAGCTTCCAGCGGATCCTCGAATGCATCCACAAAACCTGCCGGGAAAGACCAAAAGCCGCGAAAAGGCTCGTTGTTGCGCCGCACCAGCAGAACCTTGCCGTCCAGTTCGACGATTACGCCCGCCGCCACCTTAGGGTCTGTAAAATGGATGAAGCCGCACGCCGGGCAGACTGCGCGGGTGCGGTCGAAGACCACGCGGGTTTCCATGGGCGTGCCACACTGCGGACAATAACGGTAAAGAGCTACGCTCACCGCAGCAATTTCCGCTTCAGAATGAGTGCAGCGATCATCAACCCGGCTGCCAGCGCCAACAAGATACTGGCTGTAATCAGCAGCAGTTGCCCGGTCGAACGCGGCTCGGGCATGTCGCTCGCCACCGATGGTTCGACAGCGGCAAATGTCTCGGGCAGGACTGCGCCTTGATCAGCATCCGGACGGACGCCCAGGATCGGTCCGCTGCCGGTCACCGGTTCGGCAGCAATCGCGCTGCGAGCGGGTTCGGTTGGCTGGGTTTGGAGGTCTGGCAGCATGTTGGGGATGGGCGGCTGTGGGAAAGGCATCGGCGTGGTTAACACGCTTTCTGCTCCACCGCCAACCTCTAATTTTGGATCGGCACCGCCGCACATTGCTCCGGGCGAACCGCAATCGACAGATCCGTCTCCGCCTCCACCGCCGCCCATACCGCCGAGTCCATTCGCCTGCTGCGCTGGCGGCCCACCCCAGTAAATCACTTCAGGGGTTGCCTGATCCGCTGCCGGAACAGCAGCCAGGGATTGAGCCGGTTGAGCCACTTCCGGGGCGCCCATTTCGGAATCGACTGCCTTCTCGGAAGCAGTCGTTGCCAATCCCCGGAAGCCGGGGACCAGTTGGGATGCAAACAGGAATACGGCTACCAGCGCCACCGCCGCGGACGACCACTGCATGGTGGGAATCCAGCGTAGAGTTTTGACCGGTTGAACATCCGCAGCTCTGAGGGTGAAATTACGCGGCACTTTACGGATAGGAGCTTTGCGCAAGATGGCTTTCGTCCGGCGCAGGCCATCCAGGGCTTCCTGAAATTCCGGCCGGGCGCTTAAACGAGCTTCGACCCGCGCTTTGTCCCGCGGGTTGAGCTCGCCGTCCATATAGGACGAAAGAAGCTCCCAGTCTTTGGAAGAGAGTTGCCCTTTAATCATGAACTAATAACCTCTTCCCCAAGACGGAAAAATGAGGGGATTAGTTCCCTGAAGCCAGCCAGACAATCGCGTAAGCGGCCGCGGGCGCGCGCCAGACGGCTCTTGATGGTGCCAAGCGGTTTGCCCATTGCATCCGAAACTTCGGCATAATCCAGCCCCTGGACATCCACCATTACTACCACCGCGCGGAAATCCTCGGGCAAGCCCTGGATGCAATGGCTGATGGCTTTTTCCAGTTCCTTGCTTTCCACCTGATCTTCCGGTGAAGGGCTGTCATCCGCCAGCCAGGAGGGATTTTCGATTTCCTCCTCATCCTCGACATTGACCGGCTCGAGCGGCACGGTCGGGCGGCGGTGACGGCGGCGCAATTCGTCATAACAGGTGTTCGTCACCATGCGCATGACCCAGGCGCGGAAGGACCCGCCGCGGTAAGCGCGTAAATTTCTGTATGCCGAGATAAAGGCGGTTTGGGTAGCGTCTTCGGCTGCCGCGTCGTCATTCAGCATACGGAAAGCCAGGTTGAACGCCATCTCCTGGTAGGTCAAAACAAGGCGGTTGAAAGCGTCCAGATCGCCTTGCATGGCCTGGTGGATTAATTCAGCTTCGTCCATCCCCCAGCATCTTTCTGGTCGTCCATATAGCCCAGACGATCCGCCAGAGCAGCATACCCGCGGCGGTTGTGGCGATCATCACCAGCCCAAATATAGGTATGACGGTTTGCTGCAGCCACAACGCTCGCAGCAGCACCGCCAGCGGCGCTGCCAATACGGCAGCAAGACCCGGCCTCCAAAAATCCTGCACCCTGTCCGCCACCCCCGCCCGATATAGTCCCAATCCGGACGCAGCCAGGAACCATGAAAATACCAGCGGAATGAAGGTCGTCAGCCAGCGTCCATCCGCCAGACTGCGGTCATGGGTGGCAAAACCCAGCCAGGTGACTGCCAGCAGCACGAGCAGGTCGACGGCGACAAGGAAGACGAGTTGATTGCGGGAAAGAGGGCGACTCACAAAGGTATCGTACCTTAACGGCGAAAAAGCGTCAAGCAAAGGTGGCAAGGCTTGTCAGATGGCGGGGCATTAAATTTATTTTCCATAGCGTGCGTTTCCCGCAGGGCCCTGCGAGCAGCGCACCGGTTTTGAGAAGATGCAGCGCTCTCCAGAGGTGGAGTGCATTTTTTGTTACCTGAACAGGTTGTTAAGGTGCGGAAGGGTGAAAAAGGGTATTCGTTTCAAAAAACGAATGGGTGATTTTAAGGTTTTAAGGCCTACATGCGGCGGCGGTTGGATCAAAGACCCGTACTGCCGGGGGTTTGCCTATTCGTATTCGTTTTGTAAAAAAAATTAAAAACGAATAGGCGAACCCATAAATAGTATATATGTTCTATTATAACACGGATGTCAACCCCTCCCCGGCCCTCCCCATTTTTGCAAAATGGAGAGGGAGAAAGGCAGGCGTGAACAGGGAAGCGATCACGCGCAAGATCCGCGGAGGCGGCAACCAGCGGGAAAAATCGTGTATGGGCAGGCACAGCGCTCGCGATGCGTGTGCGAGCGGGGTGCGGAGGTTGATGGTATGGATCGCTTTTCTTAGAATGGGGAGCGGTTTTCATTGAAACGTGGGATCCGTGTGTGGGGAATATGCAGGCCTCAGGATTAGAACTAGGACCCCTCCCCAGCCCTCCCCATTTTTTCAAAATGGAGAGGGAGAAAGGCAGGCGTGAACAGGGAAACGGTCACGCGCAAGATCCGCGGCGACGGCAACCAGCGGGAAAAATCGTGTACTGGTATAAATTCAGACCTGCTGAAGTTAGATCTGCTTATCTGGGAACATTATAAAAAGGCGCTGCTCAAACCCATCCCCCACGCAGGCAACTTAGCCGACATTTATGATCACCTTCCCACACGCATGACCCTGACCGAGATATTGCATGGCTTCAGCAGTTTGTTGAAGGTTGTAACGCCGGTCGATGACGGGCTTTACTTTTCCTTCTTCAACAAGTTTTATGATGAATTCCAAATCTTTTGTGCTTGGCTTTGCCGCAAGTATCCGAATTTTTTTACCACCGATAGACATTAACCCACCGAAAAGTATGGTTTTGGTTACCTGAGATAGAGCACCACCTATTACCACAGTAATCCCTCTTGGAGCTAACATGCGCATGTAGACGGGCAAGGGACGGTTTCCGTTTACAGCCATAATCAGGTCAAATTGTGTGCCGCTCGCGATAAAATCCTGTTTTGTGTAGTCAATGACATGGTCTGCTCCAAGTAAGCGAACCATGTCCACATTTCTTGAACTGCACACTGTGGTTACTTCGGCTCCGAAGTATTTAGCCAGTTGTACCGAAAAGGAGCCTACTCCACCGCCGGCACCGTATACAAGGACCTTCTGCCCTGCTTGAATGTTTCCTTGATCACGCATTGCCTGAAGCGCAGTGACCGCCGCCATTGGAACTGCTGCAGCATTTTCGAATGAAACACTGGAAGGCTTTAGTGCCAGTATGTTTTCAGGAACGGTTGCGTATTCACTAAAACCCCCGAATCCGGAATCTGAGATATCACCAAATACTTCATCGCCAATCTTCAATTTAATGGCGCTTGCTCCAACTTCTGCAACCCTGCCAGCAATATCAGCGCCAAAGATCTTCCGTTTCGGAATAATCCCCATGCGCATGGAGCGATAGTCTGCTGCATTGACGGATGCCGCAATAATTCTCACCAATACTTGATTCCCGCGCGGAGTGGGCTTTTCCACCTCACGACACTCAAGAAAATCTGGCGAACCACCCCTGTCGTATACAACTGCTTTCATATTCCGGCTCCTTGACCAGTTAAAACGCCTCGATTACATAACAAATGGATATTAATGGATGGTCGTATTGATATGACCCAGCCAGCCAGATAAAAATCAACCGCCACGGGCAGCCCAGCCTTGAGGGTAGAGACCATTTCAAGAATCTCCTTTTACCTGGTAATCGAAAACCTCGCCGATTTTTACTCCGAAGGCATCGGCAATTCTAAAAGCGAGTTCCAGGGATGGCGAATATTTACCAGCTTCCACCGCAATGATGGTCTGTCGTGATACCCCGGCTTTTTCGGCCAGCTCTTGTTGCGTCATTGCATTCGCAAAGAAACGCAATCTCCTGATGTTATTCGAAATTTCAAAATTTTTAGCCATTTCTTATACCCTTTCTGTAAAAATACAGTTGGGTAAATCCTTCAAACAGCGAGCCTATGCTGAAGGAAATAAACATGATGTTGAGCATTACCTCAGGCGGATAGTTGAAGATCAGTGACAAAAGTGCTGCGACAAATCCAATCCCAGCAAAAATAAAGCTGATTCTCGTTGATTTCAGATCGATCAGCTTGTCCATTTCATCCTCAACCATTTCCGCTTCGATCGATTTTTCGATTTCTTTATCGTCTATATTTTCATCCAGTATTTTTCGCTTCACGGCAGTTGCAATCGAAAGCAGAATGTGAAAAACGATTTGAATGACGATGGATGCGGCGATACCGATACCGATAAATATCAGGATGGTACGCGCCCAAAATTTTAAGTCACCTGGGACAACTGTGCCTGACTGATATTGCCCGAATGCATAGATGCAGTATGCTGCTAAAACCAGCGCCCCTGTAACGATACTTACAATTGTTCTCTTTTCCTGGTATGACGTCGCGAAATCTCCTTTAGGTATGTAATGCAAGATGGACATATAGTAACATATGTTTTACTAAATGTAAAGTTTATTTTACATATTTTAAGATTGATATTGGATTTACACTTTCTCATCCATAGATCCCATGCTTACCAATTCTGCTTTTCCGAGACCATCCCAGTCTCTGCGTTACTACGCATTCAACCGGTTCGGACCAATTCATGAGATGAATGTTGGATCACCCCAGCTGGCGGCGGAAACGCCGGTGCAACTGGACCAAGGCCCGGTAGTCGCCGCCCAACTGACCAACCTGAACAGCCAGGACGAGAAATTTGACGATGCAGTCGAAATTCCCACACGCAAGATTGGCGATTACGGCAACCGGCGGGGAATTATCGGGTATGGGCAGGCACGGCGCTCGCGGAGCATGTGCAAGCAGGGCGCAGAGGTTGAAGGTATGGATCGCTTTTCTGAAAGTGGGGGGCGCTTTCATTGATACGTAGAATCCGTGTGTGGGGAATATGCAGGCCCCAGGATTAGAACCAGGACCCCTCCCCAGCCCTCCCCATTTTTTCAAAATGGAGAGGGAGAAAGGCAGGCGCGAACAGGGAAGCGGTCACGCGCAAGATCCGCGGCGACGGCAACCAGCGGGGAATCATCGGGTACGGGTATATGTTTTGGCCGGCGGTAGCTCGGTCTGCTGTTTCGGCGGGGTAAGATTATTGAAATGTTAATGAAGCGCTCTCCAGAGATGGGAGCGCTTTTTTGTTGCAATGGTGCAAGGTATATGTATAATTAGCCGTATCGGGGGCTTTAGACCGACATTAACCCTTGCTTAACCACATTACTTAAAACGGGTCCACCCGCCGGCGAATAAACACCGCTGCGCAGGCAATCCGAAGTTAATGGAAAATCCTTGATAGGTTAATAAAATATGTTAAATAACTCGTCAGATAAATTCCATGATGAATTGAATCCAGGAGAAAGAATGATTTGGAGCGGGCAACCCCAAAAGGGACTGATGTTAAGACCATCTGATGCTCTTATGATCCCTTTTAGCCTCTTTTGGGGAGGGTTTGCAATATTTTGGGAATTTAGTGTGTTGTCAGCCAGCGGGTCGTTCTTTTTTGCGCTTTGGGGGGTCCCGTTTGTTTTGGTAGGTTTGTACATGATATTCGGTAGATTCTTCCTTGATAGTGCAAAACGCAGTAAGACTTTTTACGCCCTCACAAACGAACGCGTCATCATCATTTCTGGGTTGTTTAACCAAAACACCATGACTTTGGACATAAAGAAGTTACCTGAGATGAACATTAGTACGAAAAACAATGGGAAAGGAACAATAACCTTTGGGCCTTCTCATCCAATGGCCTGGATGTACTCAGGAAGCAGCTTCCCAACCATGGGCAGATACAATATTGCACCAAGTTTTGATATGATTGATGATGCAAAAACCGTTTTTCAACACATAAAACGTTTACAAAGAGAAGGTTCGTAATTACATAAAGACATCCAACAAAGCGTGGGGCGGATTCATGGGATTTTGTGATATTTTCAAGCATTTTTCTGGCTTCGAGTTTTTTACCCCAAACAGAATCCACATCCACCTACAAGCAGCTAAAGCAAACTGTTAGGCAGATCGACCTCGAATGTAAATGATGAGCGCAATGGATATTAAGAAAAACATCGACGAGTATATTTATGGTAATAATAGCTCTCATGGGAGAAAACCTTTAGAGCGTTATGCATCATTCGATTATTGTTTTAATCATTTTCAATCCTTTCGAGATCAAAGTAGAATTTCCGAATTAGCCAGTCCCCAACACATCCAAGAAAGTTGTTTGCACTTGGGATTTTATTTAGCAAGTTGGGGTATGTTGCGTGGCTCGTCGTTTTTGTTAGGCAAAAGTGTGAAAGTCTATGAATCACTAGTAAGGTCTATAGCAAGTGCAAACCCTATTCTGTGGGATATTGATGTTAATTGTTATACTCCTGAGAATATTCATCTAATCCTTGATTTAAGAAAAAAGATAGTAGAAAATTTAGATTACGAAAACGGACCATCAGACATTTTAGTTACAAAAATAATGCTCGGGGTCTTTGGAAATGTTCCAGCATTTGACTCGTTTTTTAAAATAGGCTTTGGGGTAAGTACATTTGACAAATCAGCGCTTGAAAAAATTTCTGATTTTTACAAAGCGAACAATATAATTATCGAAAATTCACGTTTAGCCACATTAGATTTTATTACTGGGCAACCAACACACAGATTGTATACGCGAGCAAAGGTTATAGACATGATATTTTTTATTGAAGGTGGCAAATAGAAGTGGGGTTGTCATTCAGCTAGTAGGGTAGGGTGCTTTCGCCTTTGAACGCACCGATTTAAATAATCAATGCTTACCCATTCTACGCTGGCAGCATCGAATTTACGGGTCATGCACAGCACTCCCGTTGGTCGGGCACAGCACTCCCGTCGAGATGCTTTTATCCGGGCATTGATCAGGCTTAAAAGGGTTAATATAGCGCCCAGAGCGCGGGTTGGTGCGCTCCTCATAAAATCCTGCGGACAAAGTCCCGTGGAAAGGGCACAGAGGAAGAACCGGGTTATTTTTTGCCAGCCCGCTAAACCGGCAATTTTGCCAATCGAGCATATCACCCACAAAAAAAAAGCACCTTGAGGCAAGTCCTCAAGGTGCTTTCGTATGTGGAAACAGGAAGTCGGCGCAGGTTTACTGGTGAGGTTCGTGGCAGGACAAGCACTCGCCTTTGCCCTGAATAAAGTTGCCTGCAGCGAAATTGTCGCCGAGAGTGTGGCAGCTCATGCAGCCTTGAGCTTCCTGCGAAAACTGGAATGCAGGAACGAAGGCAGCCGCCAGGTTGGCGTTGAGTAATTCAGCAGCCATCGCCGCCACATCGCCAGCCAGCCGCCCGCAGCGTTCTGCCCGTTCCGGAGTTTTGGAGGCAATTCCGGCAGCCTTGCACCATTCTGTGACAGAAACATGGCACAGCGGAGAATTGGAGACGCTCTGGGGCAGTGCTTTGTCTGATTTGTATTCGGTGACCAGGAATTCATGATTGACAGCGTAGTTATTACTGGTCTCGCTGGGGAAGGGGGTCACTGAGTACTTGCCCAACAGTTCGCTTACAATTTTCCGGGCCAGATCTTTTTCCGTCACCAGGTTGATGGCAGCTGCAGCGCCAATAAGCGCCCCGCAAGTCGTTCCCCACCCGGACACGCCGCCCGCTCCAAACCCCATCATCTCGGCCGGAATTTGGGTAAAGGGGAATCCGACCTTATCTTTTAACGCTTCTAAGATCCCAACGAAAGCGCCAAAGCAGCAGTCACCGCGATAGTAACCTTCATGCCCACGTTTACGAACTTCTTCCACGTCCAATTCCACGTATTGCCAGGGGGAGGCTGGGATTTCCTGCGGCACTTCCACCTCGACCTGGCGCGTTGCCTCCACTTCCACCTGCCGTGTCACTTCCACTTCCTTGATGACCTGTTCGGGAGTAGGGGCTGTGGGGGCGCACCCAACCAGCACGGCAGCGCCAGCCGCTACAGCCAGGCCGGTTTCCTTCAAGAACTTTCTTCTGGAGCGCAGCGAGCTCTCCGGTAAATCTGAGGCTGCATCGATCGTTTTCATTTCTTTCCTCCCGGGGCGAAAAATAGTGAGGGTATGAACCCTAAAATGAACAAGCCGAATCCGATGCAGACTGGTCTCCAGCCGCATCTTTTAATTTGAATTTCAGCCTGGTTGAGGGAACTAGTAAAAGTATAGACAATGTAGCAATTGTGATAAGTGCCACTTATCTATTCTTTTTTCGATTAATGTAATATTAATAATATCACTTATGATAAATCATAATATATTTATTATATATTCGCTATAACGGCAAGAGAGTCAGATAACGATGTAAAATCTCGATGGCGTATTACTTTTTCCTGTGAGCAGGTTCGCGCAGCGCGCCTGTAGAGTGCTAAACCCCCATGCACCTTTCCGATGTGCTACTCACCCAGGAAACTGCGCTGACCATTTTCCTCACTCCCACTGGCAATCCACCCATCACACCCCCACCTATTGAAACCCTCACGGTAACCGCACTGGCATTGCCGTGAGGGATGAGAAAAGAAGTGAAGAAGCTGTAACCGGTTAGTGGTTAGCCTGCACGCGGCGGGTCGCTGTTAATGATTCGTTTCCTCAGAACACTGAATCCAGGCCTAATGTTTTGAATCGCCTACACTTCCTATTTTTGAGCCGATTCCATAGTAACTGCCTGGAGAATAGATTAACGGCTTGATATCTTCCATATTAATCTTGCCGTATCCAGTTTCTTCTATTTTGTCTTCAAAAATTATGCCTTCAATTTGACCAACATATATAAATCCGCTACCTGCTTCAATCATATTTACCAATTTACATTCATAAATCCACGGCGACTTTTCCAGAATCGGAACATCTAATGCGCTTCCAGTTGTGTACGCTATACCAAATTCCGCACATTTATTTTCTTTGTATCCCGAAGTAGTTCCACAATAATCAGCCATATTTTTCATCTCTTCGGTGACAAGATTGGCTGAAAACTGCTTTGTTGTTTCCACCAATTCGCGCATTAATTTTTTTCCACGGGAAGCAAACATTAACATTGGAGGTTCTACAGAACAAAAGGTGATCCATGTGATTAAAGTGAAATTTGCTATTTTTTCTTTGTCATAAGCGCCAATTAAATAAGCCGGTTGTGGGAAGAAACCCCTTTGAGCAGAAATAAAACTCTTTGTCATCGGTCGATACCTTAGCCCAAAACAAGTTAAGAGGGATTTTGTAGAGGAGTGTTTTTGAAACCAACTGCTCACCCCAACAAAAAAACCTCCGATGAGCATTTTATCACTTTTACAACCGAGGCAGAACCACGTTTCTAAGACGACACTGTGGCAATTTAGCTAGATCATTCCTGCGATAATTGCCGTAACAGGCCGCGTAATCATGCTGGGGTTGTCCAGTTCGCCAGAAAAAGGTGACAGTTATTGAACGGTTCAACACTTCCATACCGTCATTCCCAGGGCGCAAATATTCTGGCCTTCTTTCGTGGGCATTTGCCATACTGTCAGAACACCTACTTGTTGGTAGACAATGAGTGTGTGATCACGAAAGCAGGGGAGAAACACACTGTTGAGGTGGTTTTTTCTTTAGTGTGTTGAAAAAAGCCGTTCCGCGAAGTTTTGACCAGGTAGCGGGCGCGCAGTGAAATGGTTCCACTCTGGGCAGGGTAACAATATTGCGCGCACTCACAGAGTACTCTGCAAGCAAGGACAGCCAGCAGGTAGCGGGCGCGCACTCCCCTCTCGCTTCGCTCGCTTACAGAGCGCCCCGCCCGCAGGGCAGACGGGGATGCACAAACCGCGATGCACGCCCCTGCACGAGGATCACCGATAAATAACAAAAAAAGACCCGCATAAACGGATCTTCTTTATGATGGCGGGGAGGGCCGTGAAACCTGCTCCCGGCCGACCAAAACCAGCCCAACCCCAGCCTATCCAGGTTATTGGATAGGATTAGCCTAGTCCCCGGGCTGCGCAACCGGTATGTTTTTCATTTGCCGCAAATCGCGGAAACTGATCATGCGATCGTTGGCCTCATCAATCAAGGTTAACGGGATGGTGCGCAGGCTTTCGCGTAAGGTCAGGGTAAGCGGACGACGCAGAATTTCATTCGCGTTGTAGGCTTTTTCTAGCCGGTAATTGGGCACCTTCGGGCTGAGGTGATGAATGTGATGAAAGCCGATGTTGCCGGTGAACCACTGCAACACCTTCGGCAGTTGGTAATAAGATGCACCTTCAAAGGCCGAAGCGATGTATTCCCACTCCGGGTGGCGCGCCCAATAGGATGATTCGAACTGGTGCTGAACATAAAACATCCAGATGCCAGACATGCCGCCCAACCACAGGATCGGCAGTTGAATAAGCAGGTAGTTCTGGAACCCCATCAGCAGGTTGAGACCTACCGCCAGGGCCAGGATACCCAGATTCGTCCAAACGACGCTCATCGTTTCCCGCTTGCCAAAACGAGGGTAAGCAATGCGATGTTTAATCAGGAACATAAATAGAGGACCCAGCCCAAACATGACCAGCGGGTGGCGGAAAAGGCGGTATCCCAGACGTCCCAGAATAGGCAGTTTTAGATATTCATCCACCGTCAGGGTGGTCACGTCACCTACGCCGCGCCGGTCTAGATTGCCGCTGGTGGCGTGATGAATGGCATGCGCCTTCCACCATTGTTCGCCCGGGGTAAAAACCAGGATCCCCAGCCAGAACCCAAGGCGGCGGTTGGCGCGCGTAGAAGGCAAGAAGGAGTTATGCCCACAGTCGTGGAAGAATATGAAGATGCGGATCATGAACCCGGCAGTCGGGATCGCCAGCAGCAACGTCAACCAGTAACCAACCTGCAGGCTGAAGTACATGGCAGCCCAGCCGGTCGCGTACAGCAGCAGCGTGACAACCAACTGGCGTACCGCTGTCTGTGTCTCCGCTTTGGAAAACGGTTCCACCACACCCTTCAGGTCTTTCATTGAAGGTAATTCACTTATATTTATCTGATTAGTCATATTTCACCTCAACCCCCAGTTTACCGGAAGAGATAAAATAGTCTATGTGACCAGGGTCACAGTCAAAGTCCTATTTCCCCTCAAGGGCTCTGGTCCATCGGTTCTGCTTGTTTTTCGCCATCCGGACATCTCTGCCGCCGGGAGGGACGCCTTCCTCCCCTTTCTCAAGACAAGGTTGGGCATCCGATAAAGGCGTGATTCATTTAGCCGGCAAAAACACCGGATCTTTCATTCGCAGGATCAGCCCCGACCCCAGCGCCAGCAAACCCGCCGAGAGCAGCAGCGCGGGCGTGAAAGCGCCGTTGCCGGACCGCGCAGCCTCCATAACATATACAAACACAACCGACGCTTGCCCAAACAACTGAATCAACCCGTTGGAGGTGCCTTCCGGCGTTGGGTAGGTGATTTCAGCCGCATATTGCATACCAATCGGGCCGACACTGACCAGGAAAAAGCCAATCACAAACGCTGAAGCGAATAACACCCACTGGCTGACGGCAAATGCGACACCCAGCACGCCTGGGATGGCGAATATAAACCCAATCAGGATAAAAATCTGGCGTTTGTGCAGCCGATCCGAGATAGGCGGCAAGACCACTGCACCCAGAACGCCGCCCACAAGCATCATTGCGCCCAGCGTGCCCGCGTCTGCCGGAGAAAAGCCGCGCGGGCGGATGATATTCTCCACCCAGGTAGAGATGCCGTTGAATATACCCATGGCCACAAAAAAAGCTGTCAGATAGAGCCAAAACTCGGGGATTTTCAATGCGTGTTTCAACCCGTCCAGCATCAAAGCGCGCACCTCCTGGCCGGGCGGACACGGCGGGGTGGCAGGCTTTTCTCGGGCGAAAAGTATAAACAACAGCGCAGAGAAAGCAGTAACTGCGCCGTAAATCAGTTGAATGGTTGGGATGGGCATGCTTTCGATCAAAAGGGGGGTCAGCACCATGCCAAGGCCAGCCCCGACCAGGTTGGCCAGCGTCACCAGGCCGACGGCGGTAGCGCGTTCATGAATGCCGAACCACTGCGCCGGCAGCTTGGTCCAGGCATTGAGCAAAAAAGGCTGCGCAACGGCAATTCCAATGGTGCTGAGCAGCACAAGGTTATAATCCGCGCCTGCCAGACCGCGCACGACCCCGAAAACGGCCATCAACACTGCGCCGATGCTGACTGCCAATCGAAACCCATAAGTATCGATCGCCCAGGAAACCGGGATGGAGAGCGGAATAAAGGCCAGCATAAAGGTCATTGCCAAAAGGCCGATCTTCAAATCGGTAACGCCGTAAAATTGGGCGGCTGGCCCGGTAATCGGCGCGTACGAAATCCACAGCGCCTGGATGGTCAGGTTGGTGAACATAAAAACCGCCAACACCACCCAGCGGTACGGGTAAAGACGGAATGAATTTTCAGGCATGGAGCTCTCCGAGGGGAATAATGAATGATAACCCCCAAACAGTTCTCTCGGTTTGGATTTCAGCCAGGTAAATTTAAATGATCCTACCAGACCAGAAAAACCCCGGTGTAAAACTTACCTGGGGTAAAAAATTTACAAAGCAGAGCTAATGCGAAGTCAGAAAAACATTCAACGGATGGCCAGGATTCAATTTGGCCTGAATGCGCTGCCCGACCGGCAGCATCGTGATATGCTCTTTGAACGCCTGCAGGGTCAAGCCGGAATCCAATCGCAGGCGGTAAACATTCTGCACGCCGCGAAAAATGCGCTCAACAATCACAGCATTGCCGGTTGGATCGGGATAAAAATCGAGATCATCCACTCGGACTGCCAGTTCGACCCGCGAACCAGTTGGCAGGTCAACCGGTTGGGATACCAGACCAACCTCCGTCCGGATTCCACCCGGAATGACTTCCCCGCTCAAGAAGGCGCTGTTACCCATAAACTCGGCCACAAATCGGGTCGCCGAGTTCTGAAAAACCTGCTCGGGCGTTCCCAGTTGTTCCAACTGCCCTTGTTGGAAGACTGCCAGACGGTCACCCATATACAACGCCTCTTCCTGATCGTGGGTGACAAAAACAACTGAAGCATTCATCGCTTTCAACAGACTGCGCACTTGCTCGCGCATCTCCAGGCGCAGGTCAGTATCCAGGCTGCTGAATGGTTCATCCATCAACACCAGCACCGGGTGGGGCGCCAGAGCGCGGGCTAAAGCCACGCGCTGCCGTTCACCGCCAGACAGCGCATGCGGAAAACGCTTCACCAGCGGTTCCAACCCGACCATATCGAGCAATTCGTGTACAGTTTGCCGAATCTCAACGGAAGGTCTGCCGCGCAGACCAAATGCAATGTTGTCATATACGTTCAGGTGCGGGAAAAGCGCATGATCCTGAAATACCATGCCGATCCCGCGCTGCTCCGGCGGCAGGAAGACCTCCCGAGATGCAGCAACCTGTCCGTCGAGGTAGATTTCTCCGCTATCCGGCCGTTCCAGTCCGGCGATCAACCGCAGCGTGGTCGTCTTCCCGCAGCCGCTTGGCCCGACCAGCACGAGGATTTCTCCTTGCTGCATGGAGAAGGAGACATTATTGACAGCCGGGTATTGACCGGAATGAAATCGTTTGCTGAGATGTCGAACGTCGAGTGCAATCATTTGAAAATTTGTTCCCTGCGGAGTAAAAAGGAGAGCGGCACGGCTGAAATCAGCACCAGCAGCAACGCAGCCGGCGCCGCCTGAACATAGAAACCATCATTGGCCCACACCCACACCCGTACTGCCAGGGTATCAAACCCTGCCGGGCGCAGCAATAGAGTCGCGGGCAGTTCTTTTAGAGAGGTAAGGAAAACAAGCGCGCCGCCTGCCAGCAAGCCCGGAAGAATCAGCGGAAAGGTTACCTGTACGAAGGCCTGGACCGCTGTTCGACCCGAGACGCGTGCGGCTTCTTCCAGAGTCGCTGACACCTGATTCAGCGCCGCTTCACTGGCGCGCACTGCCTGGGGCACATGCCGTAAAACATAGGCAATCACCACAATCAACGGCGTGGCATACAAAAAAGGCAGCGCCCGGTTGACCAGCAGAACCAGACTGAGAGCAATAACCACGCCTGGGATGGCGTAACCAACCTGGCAAACCCGGGCAATGAGACGCGATACGCGGCTGGGATGCCGGACGGAAAATAGCGCTACCGGCACGGAGAGGGTTATAGCCAGCAAGGCAGCAAGGAATGAAGTCCACAGGCTATTCCAGGCAAAATTGGAAAAGCCCATCGACCCGCTATGAAGCACCGACCGCAAAGTTTCGGGGTCCAGCACTGCCTGAATGCTCCAGGTTGTCAAAACCCCGACCGGAACAAGCAAGCTGGTAAAAGTCACTCCGGCTGCAACCAGCAGGGCTGGAATTCTCCATTTGCCCAATCGGACAATCGGCGCTGGCCGCCAACTGCTTTCCATCTGGGTGAAACGCGCCTGCCCCTGAGAATGCAATTCGGCCCACAAGATGATGACTGCCAATCCGACCAGCACACCGCTTAGCACGGCCGCGGCTGAACGATCATACCGCCCGGAAAGCTGGACAAAGATGGCAGAGGAAAAGGTTTCATAACGCAGCAGGGCTACAGTGCCGTATTCAGCCAGGATATCCAGCGCAACGAGCAGGGCGCCAGCCAGCAAGCCAGGACGCATCGCCGGCAGGGTAACCGAAAAGAACGTTCGCAAGGGACGGTACCCCAACATGCGTGCGGCTTCTTCCAGGGAGGCGTGCTGGGAGCGGAATGCTGCTCCAGAGAGAAGATAGACGTAGGGAAATGTGAACAGGATAAGGATAAATGCCGCGCCCCAGAAACCGAGCGGGCTGGGTGTATAAACAGGTTGCCCAAGCAGGTTTTCTAAAAGTCGGGGGAGCATCCCTCCGCGCGGACGCAGAAGAGCCAGATGAACGATACCGCCAATATAGGCGGGAATCGCCAGCGGCAGCGCAAACATCCAGCGGAAGTATTTGCGCCCTGGGAGATCGCTTCGCTCGGTCAACCAGGCCATGCTCGCGCCAATCACCAGCGCTCCGCCGGTGACCGCCAGCATCAGCAGCAGGGTATTGCCGAGTAGTTTCCACAGACGGACTTGAAGCAGCCGCTGCCAGGCTTCCGCGTCTGCGCCTACAGCTCGTAAGAAGATATACACGACCGGCACCGCCAGAAACAAAGCGACCAGCCCCGCCAATCCGGCCAGTAAGACCGGAGAGGCGGAGCGGGTTGTCAGGCGGTTGGATGCCGCACGCAGGCGTTGCCATGGCGAGACAAGGGCCGGCGGCATCGGTGCATCGCTGCGGTTCATTGCGTTATGGAAGTTCCAACTTCTCCATCAGATCAAATGTTGCATCCGAGTCAAGCGCCGCTTCGGCAATATTTACTTCTGCCAGGCGGAAAGATTCCAAAGGCTGGACTCCCTCACGGAGAGGAACGCCGGGCAGGAGGGGATATTCGTAATTCTGCTCGGCGAAGATCTTCTGCCCTTGTTCTGAGACCAGGAAATCGACAAAAGCCTGGGCAGCAGGAACATTCTGAGCGCCCTTGACCACTGCTACAGCAGTTGCGTTGGTGATCAAGCCAAGCTGGCCGTCTCCCTGGTCGGGATAGATCACGCCTACCTTACTGCCTTCATCCAGTTGCAGGTGATAGTAATAGTGATTGACCAAACCGAGGGCAAACTCACCCGCCCCGACCGCTTTGCGTACGTCGGTGTGTCCGCCGAAGAAGGTCACTTCGTTGTCCAGCAACCCTTGTAGCCAGGCTTCGGTCTCTTCTTCGCCCAGCAACTGGCGCATGGCAGCGATCTGCGCCTGCATGGAACCGTTGGTCGAACCTGCCGCAGCGATCTTGCCCTTCCACTTAGGGTCAGTCAGATCAAAAATAGAAGTTGGCAGATCCTCGGGCGCTACCAGGTCGGTATTGTACATAATCACGCGCGCTCGCAAGGTCAAACCGATCCAGTTATTATTCGGGTCGACAAATTCGGGTGGGAGCAGGTCAGCAGCCGCTGGCCGGTAAGGCTGGAAGATCCCCTGCTGCGATAACGATTGCACCGTAAAGAGTTCGGTGGTGATGAACAAATCGGCCTGAGTGTTGGCTTGCTCTTCGATGAGCGCATTAGCGATCTCACTGTTACTACCGGCTTTCAGCAAAACTTCCACTTCAGGATGTTCAGCTTTGAAGGCATCGATAACCGGTTGGATCAAGGGTTCGGACCGTCCGGAGTAAATGACAAGCTTGCCGCTGATGGTTTGATCAACGGTTTCGGTCGCTGCAACATCGGTGGGAACATCGGTCGAATCAGGAAGTTTAGCGGCAGCGGTGGGAACCTCCGGCGTGACGGGCGATGCTGGCGTGCATGCAGTGAGCAGCAATACCAGGATGAATAGAAGCGAGGTGAGGCGATAGAAGGACATGTGACTCCTTGGATAAGGTAAGGATGGTTGAGTTTCTTGCCTACAGGCACGGGGCAAAAAAAGATTGAGGTGGTTGTGGAGACGGTTCCTTGACAATCCAAAGCGCTCTGGTAGAATGAATTATTGCTTAAGCGTATTCAATGAGTTAGTATATACTAACATAACAAATAAGTCAATACAATCAAGTCATTTAAGACAAAATATGTCACATTCGATACCCAACAGACCTGCCGATCGTCCTACCCCAACGGTTGAAGATTACCTGATGACCATGCATGTCATGGAGCGCGACTACGGCGAGATCATTGCCGCCCGCCTGGCGGAAATGCTCAACGTCACTCCCGCCACAGTCGCGATGACTCTCAAGCGCATGGAACGAGACCAGTGGGTTGTTGGTAAGGGGCGCAAGGGCGGAGTGCATCTGACGGAGAGCGGTCGTTCCGCTGCTTACTCGGTTATTCGGCGACATATGTTAGCCGAATTACTGTTGGTGAAGCTAATCAAGGTGCCCATCGCCGAAACTCACAATGAAGCACATGGCATCGAACATTCCATTTCCCCTGCATTGGAAGAGCGATTGCGCAAGGTGCTCGGCGACCCGGAAGTTTGTCCGCACGGCAACCCGTTTCCAGGCCACGAGGCTGCCACCAGCCACTGGATCCCATTGACGGAGCTTGCAGCCGGGCAAAAGGGTGTCATTCGACGGATTCATGAGTTCGCGGAAGACAACCATGCCTTGCTGGGTTTCCTCGTCGAGAACGGTATTGCGCCTGGGGCCGCCGCAGAAATCACGGAAGTGCTCCCCTTCAATCAGACTTTGACCATCCGCATAAAAGAGCGGCCGATTACCCTTGGTTTTCAGGCCGCCCGCTATATTTATGCGGAAGTTACCTGACCGCCCGGGTCAGTAAACATCGACTATCAAAGCCTGGTTTGCTATATCAAAACCAGGAAACTGTCTGAGATTCCGCAAAAACCTGCCTGGTGTAGCGAGGGTTAAGGAACCGGAACCCGCCGATTTTTCGAACGAAAAAGCATATCTAAGCCGCCGCTGATAGAATTTTTTCCACCTCAGCGCGCGTGCCCTTCCACGGTCCGGGTTTTTCCTGTTTGAGCGAGGTGATCACGCCCGCCCAACTGCAGGCAGTCTCCGCGCTGTTCGACTGCCGCATGGCAATATAGGTCGAAAAACAGGTGTCGCCGCGCCCGGTGCGCCCGACAAGCGACCGCGGAGTAAACGGCGCTTCATAAAATTGACCATCCGAGAAGACCGTGATCCCTGAAGATTGCGTCAGCACAATTTCCTTCGGACCAAAACCGGCAAGTTGGCGGGCGGCAGCTTTCAAATCCGTCAGCCCGGTGACAAATTCAGCTTCAGCCCGGTCAACCTTTAAATACGTTACGTGGCGCAGCCCTTCCGCCAGTTGATCCCACGGTTCAAAGATCAAATCCTCTGCCCGGGGCACGCGCAAGAACCCCTGGATATCCATGGCGACCGGCGACCGGGCGGCCAGTGCCTTAAGGAAGTCCAGATCGACCTCGCCGGCATACAAAGGCGTTAGCATGATGACCCTGGCCTGCCAATCGGGCAGCTGCTCGAGCTGATACTGCCCGCCAAACCCGATCGGCCTGGTAATTCGCCGTTCCATATCGTCTGACCGATAATAATTGGCAATCCCGGAGGTGCCTTCGGCGGGAATCGCATACACCTCGATACCTTCCGCGCGCAATTCCTCCAGCCGCGGGAAATCTACCGGGTGCAGCCGGGTGATGACCCCCACCTTCAACCCCAGCCGGCGCACGACCACGCTGCCGTAATACACCCCTCCTCCAGAGGCAATCTCTTCGACGCCGTCGACGATAAGCTTATCCCTGGCAAAATTGCCAATCATCAGGATGTCAAATTTTTTCATGATCAACCGCTGGCGGGTAATACCTGGATGGTGGTTTCAGAAAAATTGACGGTTACCGCCTCCCCCTCAGGGTACATGACCATCTTGGCCGGGTCGGTTTCAGCGGCTGTGACCAACTCTCCGCCAATTTCTACGTCATATTCGATCACATTGCCAAGATAAACTGCCCGCCGGATGATACCCGGAAAACCTCCGCCGCTTTTATAAATGTCGATCATCTCGGGGCGCACAATCAGTATGATCGGTTGGCCGGGGTTGAATGATTCACGCAAGCCTGAGAGAGTAATGGTGTGCCCAAATATTTCGGCTGTCATTTGATTGTGATTCTGCTCCAGCACCTTTCCACCAATAAAATTCGCCCGGCCGATAAACCCGGCCACGAACCGGCTGCTTGGATAACGATAAATCTCGCCAGGGGTGCCAATCTGCTCGATGATGCCCTCGTTCATGACCACAATTTTGTCCGAAAGCGTCATGGCCTCGATCTGGTCGTGGGTCACATACACACTGGTGATGTTGAGCGTTTTTTGGATGCGGCGAATTTCCGTGCGCATTTCCTCGCGCAATTTGGCGTCCAAATTGGACAGCGGCTCATCCATCAACAGAACTTTGGGTTCCATGACGAGTGCGCGTGCCAGCGCAACACGCTGCTGCTGCCCGCCTGAAAGTTGATTGGGAGCGCGGTCGCCGTAGCCATCCAGGTGAACCAGATCCAAGACACGGTTTACCCGCTCGGTGATGTCCGGTCTGGGAAAGTGACGTACATTCAGCCCGTAAGCAATATTTTCGAACACGTTCAGGTGTGGAAAGATGGCATAACTTTGAAACACCATCGACATATCGCGTTTATGCGGCGGCAGTTCATTGATTTCTTCGCCGTCCAGGATAATTTTTCCGGTGGTCGGAAATTCAAAACCGGCAATCATGCGCAGGGTGGTGGTTTTACCGCAACCCGATGGGCCGAGCAAGGTCACCAGGTCTCCTTTTTCGATTTCCAGTGAAACCTGGTTGACAGCGGTCACCTCGCCGACCCCGCCACGTGGAGGAAAAATTTTAGATATATTTTTCAATAAAAGATACATGTGTTAGTTCCCTTTATGCCCCTGAGCTATAGCCCAATGCTCAAATCGACCCCGCCCCTGCCACGGAAGATACGGTTGGTCACCAAACTGAGAATTCCAATAGCCGCGAGGACAAAAATAATAATCACGGTTGAGTAAGCTGCCGCGATACTGACCCCACCCTGCTCCCATTCACTCAGGATCGAGGCTGCTACAATGCGCCAGCGAGCACTGACCAGGAAGATAATCGCCGACAGGCTGGTCATGTGGCGGGTGAAGCTAAAAATCAAGCCCGAAACCAGCGCCGGCAAAATCAGTGGCAGAGTCACTTTCCGGAAGGTGTACTGGGCATCGGCTCCCAGAATATTGGAGGCTTCCTCGATGGATGGATCGATTTGCTGGAGCGACGCCACGCCCGCCCGCACCGAAGCCGGCAGGCTGCGTACCATATACGCCGCCAGGATGATATACGCCCCGCCAACCAGAGAAAAGGGGACGTCCATGAAGGACAATGTACAGGGAATCAGTAAGGCGATCACCCCTGCGCCGACACGCAAGCCGCGTTGGCGAATCCCCAGGGTGAGCAGGATACCGGCAAAGACCAGGGCGATAGCCAGCAGGGATGGAGGCGGCTGGATCAACACTTTGATTTGATCGGATAGTTGGAAAATGGCGTTGCTCCAGAATCCGCGTTCCATATTGCGGGAAAGGTTGGCTATCGGAGCAGCGATCGCAGCAGCCCAATTATTGCTCATAACGTAAATCCCGGCCGCCACTGCCAGTATGACCCGCAGCTTTCCTTGCCTGGCCACTGCCAGAATCCCGGCAAGAACAAAGTACAGCAGGCCAATAACTGTATAGATTGTTGGCGACGGCGCCTGGGCCAGCCCTACTCCGGCTGCGGTAGCGAGCCCCAATATTACCAACCGGTCGCGGACATTTTTGCCGACCACCTGAGCGAAAAATAATGCCAGCACGCCGTAAACCCCGATTGCCAGCGCGATCGACGGCTTGTTGAAGGCCATCACATAACCAATACCAAGGATGGTCCCGGGTACCGCGCCGCCCAGGTTCGAGGTGAAATCCAGCGCTTGCTTGCCGCTGAAATTTTTCCGGACGACCAGCCAGGCAACCGCCATGCCGAGGATGGCAGCAAATGGAGTTGCCAGCGCGCTCAAAAAAGTGGTGTCGAGGATGGCTTCAACGCCGCGGGTCAGGGTCAGTTGCCAGTGGCGCAGGGTTGGCGCAAAATCTACTCCCCAGGCTTCGCTGAAAGAACCGTAAATGATGGTGGCATACATCAAAATGACAAAGGCGCAAATCAGATAGGCAGCCACATTGAAACCCCAGCGGATAACCGGTGATTTTTCAACCACCTGGGACCCGCTCGGTTTTCCCGTGACTGAAATGTAAGCGCGGCGATTGACATAATAACGCTGGACTAAAAAGATCACCAGCGTTGGAATAATTAACACCAGCGAAAGCGCAGATGCCTTCTGGTAATCGTATTCGCCAATGACTGCCAGAAATATTTGCGCCGAAAGAACGGTGCGGTTACCGGCAATGAACAACGGGTTGCCAAGGTCCGCCAGCGATTCAACAAAAAGCAGCAGAAATGAACCGGCAATTCCCGGGATGAGCAGGGGAAGGGTAATCGTGAAAAAGATATGAAATCGGCCGGCGCCCAGGCTGGCAGCAGCCTCTTCCATGGCCGGGTTCAAGCGTTCCAGCATGGCGCGTAAAATCAAATACGCCACGGAAAAGAAGGTGATAGTCTGGACGATGACCAGCCCGTCCATACCATAAATGTCGTTCATCCCCTGGACGTAGGTAATGCCAAGGACGCGGCGGGTGATTACGCCGTTGCGCCCAAACAGCAGGATCATGGCGAGCGACAGGGCAAACGGGGGGGAGACCGTCGGCAGCAGCGCCAGCCAATGGATAACTTTTTGCCCGGGAATCCGGCAGCGAACCAGGGCGTACGCAAAAATAAAACCGACCAGGGTGCCGCCGATCGCTGCCAGCAGCCCCATGGTCATCGTATCAACAAAGACCCGGCGCATTCCGGGGCCAAAATAATCGTCGAAGTAACGCCCAAAATAGGTCAGATCAAATGCGCCCTCTGCATTAAAAAAACCACCGGAAATCGTTCGAAAGAGGGGTACGACGACGAAAACCGTGATAAATATCCCGGAAAACAACAGGCTCATGAAGAGCACCGGGTCTCTGGCAATCAATGAAAATTCACGATAGCGGCGAGTTAATCCTGTGAACCTTGTAGAGGGAACTTCTACCGTTGTGTCAGTTTCTGCCATAATTCGCTCTATAAATGATACTGGGCGGGGTAACCCCCGCCCAGTATTCCATTAACGTTCTTTTATTGTTTCAGGTTGTCAGCAGAGACGATTTCGTTGGTGAACTTCTCAACGAAGGCCTTCTTGTTGGTACCAGCCCACTGGAAGTCATAGTCGATTAGATTAACTTCCATCAGTTCGGGGTGCGACAGGGTTACGCCCTTGACCGTCGGAGCCTGGTAAGCTTTGTACGTTGGTCCAAGCGCCTGAGCTTCAGCGGTTAATGCCCAGTCAAACCACAGCTTGGCAGCTTGCATGTGCTTGGCGCCCTTCATAATACCCATGCCGCCGATTTCATAACCGGTGCCTTCAGCGGGGAAGGTTAACTTTAACGGCAGTTTGTTGTTGTCGATCTCGTTGACGATGTCATGCGAGAAGACAATGCCAACCGCTGCTTCGCCCTGGCCGACGAACTTGGCCGGTGCAGCGCCGCTCTTGGTGAACTGAGAAACCTGAGCAGCGTACTGCTTGAGGAACTCCCAGCCGGCTTCTTCACCCTTGATCTGCAGGATGGTCGCTAACGCCGTGTAAGATGTTCCGGATGAAGAGGGATGCGCCACCATGATTTGGCCCTTGAATTCGGGTTTGAGCAGGTCGTCCCAGGATGTGGGGGCTTCCACGCCCGGGTTAGCCGCCAGCCAATCGGTGTTCGTGGCAAAACCCAGTGAGCCCATGTAAATGCCTACCCATTGATTGTCCGCGTCCTTGGTCTTGGCCGGATCGACGAGATTGGCATAATTGGGTGAATCATAGGGTTCCAGGAGTCCAGATTCTTTAGCCGAAATAAAGCTGTCGATCGGGCCGCCCCACCAGATATCAAACTGGGGGTTGTCCTTCTCGGCATTCACGCGCGCCAATGCTTCACCCGAAGACATGCGGACGTAGTTGACGGTGATGCCGTATTTGGCCTCAAACTCCTGTTTCATCCCCTGGCACCACTCTTCTTGCGGGGTGCACAGCAGATTAAGCTCGGTATCCGTGACTACCGGTGTTTCTGCGGCGGGTTGGCAGGCAGCCAGCACCATGACCGCCAGCAAAGCAATCACAACCCATTTGACAAAAGACCTGGAATACATTTGTCCTCCTTGCGTATTTAGTTGAGAAAAGGGAAATTGGGAACAGCTAACGAATGTTCAATAACGCGCATTGAACCTGTGTGACCAATAGTATTATAGCAAGGTAATAAATTAGGGAAGCAAAAATAAGGCTATCGTTTTGTATCAGGCTATGAATATTGGATGGCACAATAATAATCAGGCAGCCCAGGATCTAACCTGGAACGTTAAGAACGCACAGGAACTCGTTGAAAATGGATTCGCCTTTCAGAACCACCCGAGGGCGTCGCAGATATCATCCATTAGAAACGCGTGATTAAGGATCAGCCTGCCCCAACGGTAAAGGGCAGGCTGCCTTTTGTGTATGTTTGTTTTACATCTCCTCGCGGAAGATCAGTCCGTAGCGCTTGCGGGCTGCCAGCCAGGCTTTGCGCAGCATTTCGTAAACTTCGTTCGGGTTGTTGATGTTGCGCAAGGTGATTGCCGGCGTAGACGGGTCGGCGCCACGAATGTGAATATCGCCAAGGCCAAACAACCGTTCTGTGACAGCCTTCGACACATCAATATCCTGGATCCGGATCAACTCGAAGTTTTCGTAATCTTTACCCAGTAATCCGCGCGAGATTTTGATGCGTTCACTCGTGATCACATAGTTCTCAACCAGCGACAGGAACGGTCGACCTTCCCAAATGATTGTTTCCTCACCCTCGGTTGCTGGTTTTCCGGCTTCTTTCTTATAAACCTCATCCAGAATCTCATTCATCACTACCAGACCCTCATCAGCCACGGCGTCGACGATTTTAGCCTGCTGCTCCGAGGGCAGAACCGAAACATCCACTCCGCTCTGGCTAATGGCTTTCCAGACGGCACTTTTCATTCGCGCGCGCTGCTGCTCAAGTGTCATTTTGATATTCTCCTCAGACCTGCAAAATGAACCGTATCATCCCGCTGCCATCCATCCGCAAACGGATATCCTTATTATAGCGAAATAGTTCCAGCGCGAGTACCAGGTTTATGCGCTGATTTATTCAACCGTAACCTCGATGCAGTCGTCCCCCGCAATCATCTGCTGCGGTTTTTGTCCCTGGGCGGTTCCGGCGATCAGCTTATTTAGCTCCTGGGGGTCATACCGGTCGAGCTGCACAGAAAGCTTGCCGCCGGCATGCAGAACGGTATTCACCAAACCGATCGGGAGCACGAGGTCGCTTTTAACAACTTGATTGAGCTGGTCGCTCACTCGGATGCGGACATTCCGCTGAGGATTAATCTCTTCGTGGGAAGCTAATTTGCCCCAGGAATTATTTTTTATCGATTCCAGTTTCACGTTGGCATCTTCAGCCGTGATCCTGCCTTCCTCCAGGTTTTGCATAATCGCCAGACGCGCATCGATGGAGGAAAAGCGCGAATGACCGGCGCGTAATTCCAGCCAGTAGTATCCGCCGGCAGCCGCCAGGCCGAGTACACCGCCAATGTACCACACCCAGTCGGGGTTCAGATTGTCCATCACCAATCCTGCCAGCAGCGGGCCGATGGCAAAAGGGATCAACCAGGAAAAGCCGTAAACCGCCATGTAACGCCCGCGCATGTCCTCCGGCGCCAGACGGGCAACGATCGATTGACTCACCGGACTGACAAACATCTCTCCTACGGTAATGATCGCCATCGCCACCAAAAACAAGGCGAATGCCGAGACAAAACCATACATGGCAAACCCGACTGCATACAGCAGCGAACCAACCGTCATGATGATCAGCGGCCGGTAACGATTGATCCAGCGGGTAATGGAAAACTGGAACAACACCACCATGATGGCATTCAAACTCAAAATATAGCCAAAGCCCTGTTCCGGCACGCCGTGATAATCCCGCAGGTAAACGGACAGCGTAGTGTTCATCTGCATATATACCACCACCATCAACACGGATGCTATCAAGAACCCAACGAAGGCGCTATCGCGCACGACAGTGAAGTAGCCCTTGAAGGTGGCTGCCATACTCTCCTGCGGTTGGCCGGTCTCCTTCGGGCGATGCGTTTCCTGAAGCGCAAAAAACAGGATGATCGCCGTGATCACGCTGGTCGTTGCGTCGGTGATAAAAAGGATCAGGTAGGACTTGGCTGCCAGAAAGCCGCCAACCAATGGGCCAATGACGACCGCCAGGTTGGCGACCACGCGTAGAATGCCAAACCCCTGCGCCCGTTTTTCTTCCGGAAGCAGGTCAGCCACCAGCGACTGATAAGCCGGACCGGCTACATCGGAAAGAATCCCGACCACCAGGGTGACCACCATGAACAATGGCAGCACGTCGATCACACCCATCAGCACGCTGGAAAGCCCGCTCATCGAGAGGCCAAACAGTAAAATGGATTTCCGCCCCCAGCGGTCGGTGAGTGCGCCGCCCACCATGCTCCCAATGAAGCTGGAAATGGCAAACAGGCCAAAGATCAACCCGACCTGGGTCATATCGATCTGGAACTTTCGCGTCAGGTAAAGTGAGAAAAACGGAAAGAGTAACGCCCCGCCCAGCCTGTCGATGAACATGCCTGCCACCAGGATCCAGAACTGCCTGGGGAATTCATTATAGAGACCTTTAATCCGCTCGGGCAATGGTTGTGACGTATGATTGTTGGCCTGGTTCATGGCTTACATTCCTGTCGTAGTGAAAATGGCAATGAGGAAGAATTTTACCGCATCCTGGCTGATGGATAGCTTGTCGCATCTACCCCCCCAATTCTTTCAAAATTGGAGACAAAAAAAACCTTACCCATACGGGTAAGGTCTGATTCCTCTGAATAGCGACAGAGGTTTAAGATCTTACTTCGTCACAGGTCTGGATTACTTGTTCGGAAGGAAGCGAGTCACGGTCGTTCCGCAAACCGGGCAGGTGCCTTTAACCATCTGGCGGCCCGTGGTGGTTTTAGTGATCGTTCCACCCTTGACATCACGCTTCTTGCGACATTTTACACAGTAACCATTGAAATCCATTTTGTTTCTCCTTTTCTGGTTGTGAAAGGTTAACTACCTTTATTTTACTACCTCTGTCAAGATTTTAGGGGAAATTTACGCCTGAAACAGGCATTTTAAGCCCTTTTTCGACCGGGTATAATCAATTTTAAGTACATTTGGCTGCTTTTTGACGAAATTTTAAGCGTTACGGGTGTTTCCACCGGGTTGCATAACCGCCCGTAGCGTCTGGAGGAAGCATGTTTGCAACGATAAGTATGACGGTAGATATTCCCGTTTACCCTGAAAGGGTGTACCGCGCCTGGCTGGACAGTTACGAGCACAGCCGTTTCACCGGGCACCCGGTAAGCCTTTCCGGCAGGGTCGGTGAACCATTTTCAACGCTCGATGGAAAGGCAGCAGGGGTTACCCTGGTTTCGACGCCTTTCAACCGGATCGTACAAACCTGGAATCTGGCCGAATTTCCGCAAAATCAACCGGATGCAACCGTTGAATTGACCTTTGAGCCTACCTGTACCGGTTCTCAGGTGAAGGTAACGCAAACCGGGGTGGAGGCTGGCAGCACCAGGCAAATGATGCAGTGGTGGGAGGATCACTATTTGCGCCCGCTGCGAGACTATTTCGATGAACTGGTTGGCGATTACCCTGCCGATGAAGGAGATGGATAGCCGGCAAAACCAGCCGGGTTTATTCGCCAGCCTGGCGCCGACCTATCCAATAGCGAGGGTAAATTGATCGAACACCAACCATTGATCGGAAAAACCATTGGCATCACTGGCGCCACCGCCGGCATTGGCCTGGCAGCCGCCCGGGTATTAGCCGCCAAGGGGGCAACCATCCTGGGGATGGGGCGTTCCGCAGAACGCGCTGCCCAGGCGGCAGCAGACATCCGGTTGACTGTTCCGGGTGCGCAGGTTCATTTCTTCACCGCGGACCTTTCCGCCTTGCGACAGGTTCGCCGGCTGGCGGAAGAAATCGGGGAGTATGTCACAACAAGGCATGACGGCAAGTTGGACGTCCTGGTCAATAACGCCGGTACGATCACCAGCCGGTACACCGATACAGAGGATGGTTACGAAACCGTCTTCACAGTCAACCATCTTGCGCCGTTTTTACTGACTCGCGAACTGCTGCCATTGCTGCAGGCTGCTCCTGCCGCGCGGATATTAACTGTCAGTTCCCGCTCGCACCGCAATATGCGCATCCTGTGGGGCAACGTGATGCTGCGCCGGTTCTACAACCCCCTGCTGGCCTATAAACAGTCCAAGCTCGCCAATGTGCTCTTCACCACCGAGTTCAATCGCCGCCTGGCGGACACGACCCGTATTCGCGCCTATGCGATTGACCCGGGCCTGGTGAACACAGAAATTGGGTCGAAGAATAATCACGGCATCGTCCGCTGGGCCTGGGATTTGCGCCGCAGGCAGGGAGCAGATCCGAGCGTACCGGCCAGGACGATCGCCATGGTCGCCAGCCGGCCAAAATTGGATCCGCCGGACGGCATTTACTGGCGGGATTGTCGTTCCATCGCCCCCAGCCGTTACGCCCTGCGCGCTGATGAGGCTGCAAAATTATGGGCATTATCCGAGCAATTATGCGCGCCAGAAGACAGATTCTCCGGATAAGTCCTATTGTGCGCTCAAATAAATGTGAGCTAAGTCCTATTTAGCAAACCTGACCGGCATGATATATTACCTTTGGAATGGGGTGGAATTGCGATTCCTTTCCCAGGTGTTGCAGCGCCTGCCGCAAAAAAGCCGGAATAATAACTCCCAATGGAAAGGATGGAGGCAACTTATGATTATTGTGACTGACCGCGCCGCTGATATTGCCCCTGATCTATTGAAAGAATTGGACGTCCATTTTGCCAGTTTGCGAATTTCGCTTGACGACCGAACGTATGAGAGCGGCGTCGACCTGGATGGCGAAACCTTCTATAAAATCCTTGGCGCAACGGATAGCTTTCCTACCACTTCGCAGCCGTCAGCCGGTGAATTTGCGGAGCTTTATCGCAAGCTGGCTAAAACCGGAGAAGAAATCCTTTCGATTCACATTTCATCCGGTCTAAGCGGCACTTTCAGCGCAGCAACTACCGGGGCGCAAATGGCGCCGGAAGCCAAGGTAACCGTTTGGGACTCGATGACCCTTTCCTGTCCGTTAGGCTGGCAGGTCGAGGTGGCAGCCCGCATGGCCAAAGCCGGCGCCTCGGTCGAAGAAATTCTGAAACGGTTGGCAATGCTGCGCGACAAATGCGAAGGGATTTACACCCTGGACACCCTGAAATACCTGATCCATGGGGGCCGCATCAGCCACATCAAAGGGTTATTGGCATCTGTTCTCAACATTAAACCGATCATTGGCGTGGACAAGATTACCGGCAAGTATATTCAATTGGCGCGTCAGGTTTCCATCAAACGCTCCATCCAGGCAATTGCCGATGTGGTGGCCGAAAAATATGGAGCAGGTTCAAGGCTGCGGGTTCAACTGCTGCACGGCAACAACCCGGAAGGGATCGAAATTCTGCGTGAAAAAATGGCAGCAGTATTTGACTGCGTCTGGCTGCCAACCGTGCCCATCGCACCGGTTTTAGGCGCGCATACCGGCCCAGGTATTGTCGGTTTAGCAGTAGGACCGGCGTCGCTATTTGAGGATTAAAACTCTGCACCAGGTGCATTTTACGTAAATAAACAAACCAGTGCCACCCCTGATTTCAATTCCTATCAGGGATGGCCTTTTAATATCAGGTTGTTCCGAAGCTGTCTCAAAAGAATAAATTTGTCATTTATTCCACCACATATGCGGGATGGGGTGGAACCCATCCCCTACTGGTAGGGGCGGGCTTCCACGTCCGCCCGCTTTGGGACAACCCCGGAACAAAAGAATACCTGTTTGGCCCCGGTCTGGATCGTTTCGGATAAAATAAAAGCATGAGCCGATGGGAAAATTACCAATCACCTTATTCGTGGCGATATGCCAGCCCGGCCATGCGCCGGCTATGGAGCGAACAGTATAAACGGGAGCTGTGGCGGCTGATCTGGTTAGCATTAGCCGAGACTCAGCATGAATTCGGCCTGGTGCGTTCCGACCAGGTAGCGGACTTGCGAGCTCATGCAAACCAGCTTGATATACCCCGCGCTTTGGAGATCGAAGCCGAAATTCACCATGACCTGATGGCTGAACTCAAAACCTACGCGGAACAATGCCCGGTCGGCGGAGGGATTTTGCACCTTGGCGCCACGTCGATGGACATCGAGGATAATGCGGATGCCCTGCGGCTGGCAGCCTCGCTGGATTTGATCCTGGAGCGTTTGGGCGAATTGCTCCAGGCCTTTGCGCAGCGCATAACCGAAACTGCCGCAACGCCGGTAATGGGATATACCCATCTGCAACCCGCTGAACCCACCACCCTCGGTTACCGGCTATCCAGTTATGCCCAGGATCTGCTGGCTGACCTGGCTGACCTGCGCAAGGTGCGCCAGGAGATAAAAGGCAAAGGCTTCAAGGGCGCGGTAGGCACCGCCGCTGCTTACGGTGATTTGCTGGGAGTAAACCGGCTGGATCAGTTCGAGGAGAGTCTCTCTCAAAGACTTGGGCTGGCCTTTTACCCGGTCACCACACAGACTTACCCCCGTAAGCAGGATTACCAGATCGTAAGCGTCCTGGCAGGAATCGGCTCCAGCCTTTACAAATTTGCTTTTGACCTGCGTATCATGCAATCGCCGCCTATTGGCGAATGGGCAGAACCATTTGGCAAAAAACAGGTTGGTTCTTCGGCCATGCCCTTCAAACGAAATCCCATTCAGGCAGAAAAAATCGACTCACTGGCGCGTTCCCTGGCGAGCCTGCCGCAGACGGCCTGGCACAATGCCGCTCATTCACTGCTGGAACGTACGCTGGATGATTCTGCCAATCGCCGTACTTTGCTGCCAGAGGCATTTTTAATCACGGATGAATTATTGAGCGGGGCCGCTAAACTGGTAAAAGGCATGCAGTTCAATCAGGCTGCCATCCAACGCAATCTGGATCAATACGCGCCTTTTGCCGCCACTGAACGAATTTTGATGGCATTGGCGCGCGCAGGCGCGGACCGGCAGGTGATGCATGAAAAGCTGCGCGGGCATGCCCTGACAGCCTGGGGGAGCATTCAGACAGGCAATCCTAATCCGCTCAGCCAAATATTGAAGGCAGATGCAGAGATCGGGGCACTGGTGAAGCCGGATCAATTGGAAGATTTATTGCAGGTGGAAGGCTATACAGGCTTCGCAGCAGTACGCGCCCGCGAAACAGCCAGACAGATCGAGCTAGAAATTTCCAAAATAAAACCCGCTGCGTGATCATCTCCGATCATAAAACCTCGTCACACCCTTCTTCTGGTGACGGGGTTTTTTTATTTTAGTCTGTGGACAGGCTTCGTGCCAATGCCTATTTCTTAGAGTTTTCAAAGGTTGTTCAGACAGCATGTTTTTTGGGCTTGCGTGAATGCAGATCGATACCAAATCGGTTACAATATTAAAATTAGCTGAAATTTCTTATTGGTAGGTGGCCTTTTATTCATGGAAGCACTCTATCCCATTAAACCTTCAACCGAAAAAATCGAAGTCCAGGATGATATGCCTCGGTCTCCCAGCCGCTTTTCCCGCTTAAAACTAACCCAGGCATCTGAATTGTTGCGCGATATTCGTCTGGCACAATCCCTTGCGCAAATTATTCAGGTGTTAACCCACACGCTTCCCGTTTTATTAGACGCCAGCGCTTGCGGCTACCTGACCTGGATTACCTCACCACGAACAGGCGTGCATTGGGAATCGGTGACGGGAGAAAAAGGCAGCCTGTTCGAAAAAACTCCGCTGGCAATCGATTTGAGTACCTCCAATCTACTCAAAACCGGAGATTGTCAACTGCTGACCCTTGGGTCCAAGGCTGTATCTGGCGGGCTGGCAGATTTTATGAGCAAAGCCGGAATGGTCAGCCTTCAACTACTGCCGATTTCCCTTGAAGATTCAGTGCGCGGTATGCTGGTGCTGGGGCGAGCAAATGATCAACCTGCCTGGAACCGGTTGGAAACAGAAACAGGCAACGAGGTTGTCCAACTGGCCATCTCGATGTATGCCATGCGAACTGAACTGGTAAAAAATGAACAACGCCTGAAAGAATTGGAGCGCGTTTTCCATGCCAGCCTGGACCTGACAGCGACGCTTAACCTGGAGGATGTATTAAATACGATTTTAAAGAACGCCCTTGCCTTAATCCCCGCAGCCAACGACGCTCACGTTTTCTATTATGATGGCCATGAACTGACATTTGGCGCTGCCATGTTCCGCGATGGCTCTACCGGCCAGGTATGGGCGATGCCTCGGAACGAGGGGTTAACCTATACCGTCGCGCGCACCGGCGAGATGATTGTGGTCGAGAATATGCGCACCCACCCGCTTTACAGTACCGCCCCTGCCGCCTGGAAGGGAGGAATCGTCGGGCTGCCGTTGAAGATGAAGGGGGCGGTGATTGGTGTGATGACCCTGGCAATGCTCGAGCCATATATTTTTCAAGAATCCAAGTTGCACCAATTGCGCATGTTGGCAGACCAGGCCGGAATTGCCATTCAAAATGCCCGGCTGCACAATCTGATTCGCGAAGAGGCACAAACCGACTGGCTGACCGGCCTGCCAAACCGCCGCGCCTTCGAAATTGCAATCGGCCAGATGATCGATCACACTAAAGCAACTGGCGGCAGCTTTACAGTGATGATGCTCGATCTGGATCATTTTAAAAGTATCAATGACACCTATGGACACCGGATTGGAGATGAGGCTTTGCGGCGCATCGCTGCCCGCTTGCATGAAGGAGTGCGCAAGACCGACTTTATTGCACGACTGGGCGGGGACGAATTTGCCATTCTTTTTCCGAACACCACAAAAGACGAAGCCTATGTGATTGGTTCGAAATTACAGGAATTTGTATCAGTTTGTGATTTACAATTACCAGATGGCAAAGTTGGCTGTGTTTCTGTCTCCTTTGGACTGGGAAATTATCCGGAGAATGCGCAATCGCCAGTGGGATTGTTGGAAGCTGCTGATACCGGGTTGTATCTGGATAAAGATCGATCTTGATCGACCAAGCCATTCTGCGGTTTAATTAGTTTGCGGCCTCATCATCAAAATAGAAAAGGGCATCATCCATGCAAACAAACCTGACTGAATTTATCCTTGGCAGCCAGCAGCGCTTAGCCATGCCTGTCGGCGTTTATTCGGGATTACATCTCACCGGCAAAACGGTCGCGAAAGCGACCAACGATTACATGGTGCAGGCCAATGCGATCCTGGCACTCCGTGAGCGAAACCCATCGCCTTTTTTACAGGCAGCCATGGATCTCAGCATCGAGGCTGAAGCCTTCGGCGCGCAGGTTCGCTTTGACGAAGGGGAAATCCCCACCATAATTGGGCGCCTGGTGACCGGTCGTGAGGATTTGACTAAATTGTTTGCGCCGAAGATCGGTCACAAGCGGACCATTGTGCCGCTTTCAGTGGTGACATACCTCAAGGACCACGGGTATGGAGACGATGGATTTGTCTTAGGCTCCATTATTGGCCCTTTTTCGTTGGTCGGACGCCTTTTTGGTGTGACTGAATCTTTGATGCTCACCCGTGAAGATCCTGAGTTGTTAGGCGACCTTTTGAAATTGGCGACCAATTTCCTGCTGCGTTATGCCGAAGCCTTCCGCGGTGTGGGCGCTGATGGAATCATCATGGCGGAGCCAGCAGCCGGGCTGATGTCACCAGCCATGTTAGCGCGTTTCTCTGCACCTTATGTTCGGCAGATTGTTGAACCTTTGCAATCCGAAGAATTCTCTTTCCTGTATCACAATTGCGGAGCAAAGCTGGCTCACCTGAAAGAAATTTTGAAGGACGGCGCTGCATTGCACCATTTTGGCAACCCTATGGATATGGTCGCCGCTTTACAGCAGGTCGATGACCAGACCATTCTGGCCGGTAATTTAGACCCGGCCAGTGTATTTGTCAGTTCCACTCCGGCTGAGGTCTACCAGCAGACTACCGATTTGCTGCACGCCACCGCCGGTCACCGCAATTTTCTGCTCTCTTCCGGCTGCGATCTGCCCCCCAACATGTCATTGGATAAATTAGACGCCTTCTATCAAGCGGTGAAGGATTTTAATAATACATAAACTATCGTGCCCTGTCCACACCCGCAGGGTGCCCTGCGGGCTGGACAATCTGCGATTGAGCTCTAAGATGGGGCAAGGTCTCCTGACCTGCCCCGGATGATTTATGCAGGTTGGATTCCCCGCGGGGCACTCTGCGACCAGCAAGATGTCGGATTTCGGGGCGACCTTTAGCTATTGTCATTTTTCACAGCCATCGCCCCTCAATCCGACCTACGGCAACCGCAAGGGATAAGAATAAGCAATGTTTACTCCTGCCCACAGCTAAGCTGGGGCAAGGTCTCCTGACCTGCCCCGGATGATTTATGCAGGTTGGATTCCCCGCGGGGCACTCTGCGACCAGCAAGATGTCGGATTTCGGGGCGACCTTTAGCTATTGTCATTTTTCACAGCCATCGCCCCTCAATCCGACCTACGGCAACCGCAAGGGATAAGAATAAGCAATGTTTACTCCTGCCCACAGCTAAGCTGGGGCAAGGTCTCCTGACCTGCCCCGGATGATTTATGCAGGTTGGATTCCCCGCGGGGCACTCTGCGACCAGCAAGATGTCGGATTTCGGGGCGACCTTTAGCTATTGTCATTTTTCACAGCCATCGCCCCTCAATCCGACCTACGGCTAAATTTTCCTCTCCCTGCCAGGGAGAGGTTAGGTGAGGGTTGGGTGAAACGACGAGTGGCGTCCGCGGCGCTTCGGCAGGCTCACTCGTAGAAGGCCCTGTGGGCAGCGAGCGGGGCATTGACGGGCGGAGCAGCGGAAGGGCATGGAAGCCCCCCTCCCCTACAAAAACCTTCGCGTTCTTGACGGCCTTTGCGTTCTTCGTGGTCAGGTGTTGAACGCCGGGCATACCGAAGAGCGAGCAGGTCGCGACCCGCCCGCGCGGTTTTGGCGTGTATTACGTGCCCCAATGGGGAAGGATATTATGGCCGCCGTCTCACTGGTCGAATTTTCGAGGCGCTGTGTGCTGGCTGACAATCCCACCCGCGCCCCCGCGGGTGGTTTTTTGCGTGTGGATGACCGCCTGCTCCACCTCTTCCACTGCCGGCGTAAGCACCGGCAAAATTACCAACTGACCAACTGCATCGCCCGGCTCAAACACCACCGGCTGATCGGTCAGGTTGGCAACTTTAACCAGAATCTCGCCCTGGTAGCCGGCATCCACCACCCCGGCGCCCAACAGATGATTATTGCGACCTTTTGGCTTGAGCAGCCCCACATAGCCGTCCGGAATTTCTATCGTTATCCCGGTTGGCACGATGGCAAAGCTGCGCGGCGCAACCAGCACCGCTTCTACAGCGTAGACATCCAGCCCGGCGTCAGCGGGGTGCTTGCGGGTCGGCAGCATGGCATCAGGGCGCAGGCGGGCAATACGAATGGTCTGCATAAAGGTCTCCAAAAAAAATAAATGATCTGTTATTCGGGTAGGGGCACGGGGATAACAGGATGATTGTCAATTGTGTAACATCCCCGTGCCTCTACGAGAGATGGTTCAGCGCTCACAGCCGTCGAGGCGGTAGATACGGCTGACCATTTTTTAGCAACCTCCGCAAGATTACCTCAAAGCTTGCAATTGCTCGCGCAGGCTGGCAGCCGTTTCCTGAAAAGCCGCCAACCTCAGGCGTTCCTTATCCACCACCGCAGCCGGCGCTTTTTGCGCGAATGGGCTGGCGAGCAGCCCCTCCAGCCGGGCGATCTGGGTCTGGACTTCATTCAGTTCATTCTGCAGGCGGATCTGCTCGCTTTCCAGGTCCACCAGACCGGAGAAAGGGAGGTAAATTTCAATTCCGGACACCACCAGCCCGACCTGGTCCTTTGGCTTTTCCGGTAAGGATTCCACCAGCGCCAACTGTTGCAGAACAATGTAAGCCAGCGCAGCCAGAGTCGCGGATTGAGCCTGCAAAATGGCCAATCGATCGCCGGCAACAATGGTTGCCGGGATGCGCTTGCCCGGCGTCACCTTCTTTTCGGTACGTAAATTGCGTATCGCCCGGATGATCTCCTGCAGCAAGCCGAAATCAGCCAGCTTTTCAGCCTCCCAACCTTCGAGGTTCTGAGGTTCAGGCCATTTGGCCACAATCAACATTTCTGCCCAGCCCTCTTTGGGCTGATAAAGGCTCGGTTTTTCCTGACAGGCGCGTTTCAGGTGACCCCACAACTCTTCGGTGACAAATGGGGTAAAGGGATGCAGCATACGTAAGGCCGCATCCAGCACACGCGCAAGTGTTTGCGCGGTGTAGTAAGCCCGGTCGCCGCCCTCCGCCATTTGCAGCTTGGCAATTTCCAGGTACCAGTCGGCAAATTCAGACCAGAAAAATTCATAGATTTGACGACCTGCCTCACCATATTGAAGGCCGGCGAACAACCGGTCGACTTCACGCTCGAGGGATTGCAGCCGCGCCCAGATCCAGGAATCCGCCAGAGTCCAATCCGGGGCAGATTGAGCCTGCGCAGGCGCCGAATCCAGCGTATTCAACACAAAGCGCCCGGCATTCCAAATTTTGTTGGCGAAATTGCGGTTGGCTTCGACCTTTTTTGGACTCAGATTCATGTCATTGCCCGGGGTGGAGCCTACCAACAGAGTGAAGCGCAGTGCATCGGTGCCCAACTCATCCATCAGGCCAAGTGGGTCAATTACATTACCCTTCGATTTGCTCATTTTGGCGCCATCGCCGTCACGGATCAAACCGTGCAGGTACACCGTATTGAACGGCACCTGGCCGGTAAATTCCAGGCCAAGCATGATCATACGCGCCACCCAGAAAAACAGGATGTCATAGCCGGTTTCCATGTAGCTGGTCGGGTAAAAGTAGTCCAGGTCGGGCGTCTTTTCCGGCCAGCCAAGCGTCGAGAATGGCCACAGCCCGGATGAAAACCAGGTGTCCAGCACATCCTCATCCTGGTGAATTTTCGTGCTGCCGCAATTGGTACATACTGTCAGATCGTGACGTGATGCCAGAGTAGCGCCACAGTCATCACAATACCAGACCGGGATACGGTGCCCCCACCACAACTGCCGGCTAATGCACCAGTCCTGGATATTTTCGAGCCAGTTGTAATACACCTTGGTAAAGCGCTCAGGCACAATGCGAATCTGTCCCTCGCGCACGGCTGCCAGCGCTTTTTCCGCCAGCGGCTTGATTTCGACAAACCACTGGGTGGAAATCATCGGTTCCACGATTTCACCGCCGCGCTGGGAACGCGGCACATTGAGTGTATACGGCTGTTCTTTGATTACCAGCCCGGCGGCCTGCATGTCCGCCCAGATTTTTTTGCGACACTCGAAGCGATCCAGGCCGGCATACGGACCGCCGTTGTCGTTGATGGCAGCATCCAGTGTCAGGATATTGATCACTTCCAGGCCGTGACGTTGACCGATGGCATAGTCATTGGGGTCGTGCGCCGGCGTAATTTTGAGCGCGCCTGTACCAAAAGCCCGGTCGACATATTCATCTGCGATCACCGGGATGGCGCGGTTGAGCATGGGCACCAGCACTTTGCGGCCAATCAGGTGCGCGTAGCGCTCGTCCTCCGGATGGACGGCTACAGCGGTATCGCCAAGGATGGTCTCCGGGCGGGTAGTGGCCACCGGGATGAAGGCCTGCGGGTCGTCAGCCAGCACGTATTTAAAGAAATACAGGAAACCGGGCTCCTCGCTGTACTCCACTTCCAGGTCAGACACAGCGGTTTTCAACCCCGGCGACCAGTTGATCATACGCGGGCCGCGGTAAATAAGCTCTTTTTCGTACAGGCGGACAAAGGCTTCGCGCACAGCCCTGGATAGGCCAGCGTCCAACGTAAAACGCTCGCGGTCCCAATCGCATGAGGCCCCCAGCCGGCGAATCTGACGGGTAATCAGGCCGCCATACTTTTGTTTCCAGGCCCAGGTGCGTCGTTCGAATTCTTCCCGGCCCAGTTCCTCGCGCGTGCGGCCTTCGGCTGCCAGCATTTTTTCCACCTGCAACTGGGTGGCGATACCGGCGTGATCGGAGCCCGGCACCCACAGAGACGGAATGCCTTTCATGCGATGGTAGCGGGTCATCAGGTCTTCCATGGCGACAAACATGGCATGCCCGAGGTGCAACTCACCGGTCACATTGGGTGGCGGGATGGAGATGACGAACGGCTTGCGCGCTGGATCAAAACCCGGTTTGTTGGGATCGTTGACCGGTTTGAAAAAACCGCGCTTTTCCCACTCCTGGTAAATGCGTTCTTCTACGGCATTAAAGTCATAGGCTTTTGGTAATGCGTTTTCAGTCATCCTTGCACCTCTCGCTTCTTGATTTTCTTCGCTGTCTCGTGTGGACCAGGCTACCTGCGCTAAGAAATGATCCTTATTCCCTTAAATAAAAAACCCAATCGCCTAATGAGGACGAAAGGGATTCTTCCGCGGTACCACCTCTATTCGCCAGGCTGGAAAAACTGGCGCACTCTCCCCGGACGATGATCCGGGTTACGCGCTAACGGGCTTACCCGTGCCGGTCTACTCTCCTAACAGGATTTCTTCGGCAAGTGAACCAAACGACTTCGGCCGGAGTGCACTGTGGAGGCTTTCAGCCTACGGCGCTCCTTCTCTGGCAGATTACTGACCAGCCTACTCCTTTTGGTATTTCAATTATTAAGATTGTATCGATTATACCGGGTTCGGACAGCCGTGTCAATCTGAGTGCGTTCATCTGAGTGCGTTCATCTGAGTGCGTTCATCTGCCGGTGAAATCACTCACCACCGCGGCTGGATAAGGTGTTGTGCTGATCAATGCACCGCCATAATCCCCTCGCCAAAAACCAGCCAGAACAACCACATCTGGCTGTATAAAAGCGCCCGTCGGGATGATTCCAGCGCGCCGTAATCCAGGGCAGCCACCATCAGGCCAATAGTGATGCGGGCAAGACCAGGCAGGTTCAAGACGGTCGATGCCGGCAGAAATGGAAAAAGCAACGCGTTCAACAGCAATATCCACACACCCGGAGCCAGGCGGCCTTTCCAGAGCGACCGCAGGCTGGCGACCAGAGCAGCGGCGGCAGGGATGAGCGCCATCAACAGCACGACCAGCGAAAGCAGCACAAACAAGTAAACATCCTGCGTGGGGTACCCCCACCAGCCGCGGAAAGGGATCAGCTCGAAAGAACTGGCCAGTGCGCCGCCTGAGCCGATACCCCAGCTCCCCAACCAGAGGCGCATGATGAGCTGCCATAACCCAAAGGGCAACCCTACGGCGAGGCCCCAGAGCAGGCCGGCTTTACGCTGGCCGCTGGTGAGCATGGCAAGCGCGCAGCCAGCAGCAAAAACCAGGGTCAGTTCGCGTGTCAGAACCGCCAACGCAAAAAACGGCAGGCTGCGCCAGATTCGCTGGCGGTCAAAGAACAGCACGCCCCACTGCACCAGAGCAAAAGCCAGCGGCTCGGTCAAATCCAGGCGCAGCGAGAGGAGCAATCCAGGAAAAGCTCCATACGCCAGTGCGTACCAACGACTGCGGCCATGCCCTGCCAAAATCTTCTCAGTCGCCAGAGTGCCCAATGCCAGGCTGGCGAGGTTGATCAGAATTAATGTCCAGGGGATAGCAGCGGCGTTACCCAGGGCCAGGGCGCGAGCGAGCAGCGGGTAAAGGATGCGCTGGTAGCGGTAGGCCGGTATGTCCAGGTAAGGGGCAGCGCCAGCCGGGTCGAGCGCAATCTGGTAGGCAAACTGGCCGTCGTAGCCCATTTCATAAACTCCGTGGGCCGGGTCGAATTGCCGGCCAATCATGACAAAAGCCATGGGATCCCAGGCATTACGCGCCAGCGTAAACAGCACATATCCCAGCGCCAAAAGAGTTGTGAGCATCCAGGGTCGCAGCCAGCCTACCCAATGAAAGAGCATTTTCAGACTTGCAGGTGGTTTCATGAGGAAAAAAATCCAAACGCCTGGCGAATCAAAAGCCTGCGGGTATGCAATATCTAAAAAAGTCTACTTGAAACTCTCGTCAATGTCGAGCACTTTTACCGTCCTCTTGTTGATCCTTGACTCAAAAATGCTGAGGCGTTGCGAGGTCAAAATGCGCAGATTATCTGCCATATCTGATTGTTGACAGCCCGATTCGCGAGAATGGCTGGTTCTGCCGTCCGTTGGCCAAAATCCAACGTTTTTTGGCAATTTTTGGGTTCGTACCGTTTCCAACGATCATGGGTTAAATGCAAATTCTTGACAAAACAAGTATATATTCTACAATTGGAGAGCATTTCAGGTTGCGTATTCGATGGCTGTATCCTTACACATAAAGCAGGCTTGGGGCAGAGTGAGGAGTTGGCATGAGAAAATTAATTTTGTTCAATTTAATGACTCTTGACGGGTATTTTGAAGGTCCTGACCATAATATTGACTGGCATAATGTGGATGCAGAATTCAACGAGTTCGCCATCGAGCAAATCTCCAATACCGACGGGTTGATTTTTGGCCGGGTGACCTATGAACTTATGGCAGCTTACTGGCCAACCCGGGAAGCCATTCAGAGTGACCCGCTTGTTGCGGATTGGATGAACAAATTGCCAAAATATGTATTCTCGCGCAAACTGGATCGGGTTGATTGGGCTAATTCCCACCTGATAAAAGGCGATGCGGTCGTTGAACTCCGGAAGATCAAGGAGCAACCGGGCAGAGATCTGTTTATCTTCGGCAGCGCCGACCTCTCGACCACCCTGATGCAAAATAACCTGATCGATGAATACCGGGTGATCATCAACCCGATCCTGCTGGGCAAGGGCACGCCATTGTTCAAAGGTTTGACCGGGCCAATCAACCTGCAGCATCTAAAGACGCGCACGTTTCAAAATGGAAATGTGCTCCTGTATTACCAGCCCGCCAATGCAACCCGGTAAAACACGCTGCAATTGGAGCAAAAGTGTTCATAATGGACCGCCATACGCGGAAGGCTTTCACGGATATCTACTCGGAAGATCGCAACCTGCAAAATGCCGCTTTTCAGCAATTGATCCAGGAAACTGATCAACCGGTGCCCTGGGCATACGAGGTCTGGGATGAACTGGTAGCGGCGCTCAAACACCGCGACAACCATGTACGCGCCATTGCGGCTCAGGTGCTCTGCAATCTGGCCAAATCTGACCCACAAAAGCGGATGTTGCGGGATTTCCCGGCGCTGCTGGCTCTCACCCAAGACGAACGCTACGTGACGGCCCGCCATTGTATGCAGGCTTTGTGGAAGGTCGGGGTTGCAGGCGGGGAACAGCTCAAAGCCTATCTGGACGGCCTGACTGCCCGCTTTACTGAATGCGCGGTTGAAAAGAACGGTACCCTCACCCGCTATGACATTTGCCAGAGTCTGAAGAATACCTATGACGTTGTTCGTGACGAAGCCATTAAAGAAACCGCGCTCAGACTGATCGAAACGGAAACAGATTTGAAATACCGAAAAAAGTATGCCGGCCTGTGGAAGGGTAAAGCCTGAGATTCTGAACCTTTAAATATGGGAATTATGTTATTTCAGTATTGACTTAATTAAGTAGATACTGTATTATACCGACATGGATAAATTTTCTGCCCTCGGTGACCCGAATCGGCGCCGTATCGTCGAACTGCTCGCCAACCAAGGCCCGCTGACTGCCACCGAAATCTCGGAGAAATTTTCCGTCAGTCCGTCAGCCATTTCTCAGCACCTTAAAATCCTGCGCGAAGCAGGCCTGATCCAGATGAAAAAAAAGGCCCAGAAACGCATCTACGCTATCGACTCGGCCGCCGTGCATGAAATGGAAATTTGGGCCAAACGGTTGACCGCCCTCTGGGAACAACGCTTCGATGCGCTGGAAAAAATCATCGAGGCAGAAAAACACAAACAGGATTAGTGGTACTGAAAGGAGAATTTTAATGGTTACTCAAAATGTATCCGACCTCGTCATCACCCGCGTTTTCGATGCCCCCATCGAGCAAGTCTGGAAAGCCTGGACTGAGCCAGAACGCATCATGCGTTGGTGGGGCCCGCAAGATTTCACCGCTCCATCTTGCACCATTGATTTTCGCGTGGGTGGAAAATACCTGTTCTGTATGCGCTCCCCCGAAGGGCAGGACTACTGGTCAACCGGCGTCATCAAAGAGATTGTCCCCATGGAGCGGCTGGTCTATACCGACAGCTTTGCCGACGCAGAGGGTAATGTTGTGCCAGGCTCCTATTATGGCATGGGTGACGATTTCCCCAGTGAGCTGGTTGTAACCGTACTGTTCGAAGAGCTGCCCGGCAAAACGAAGATGACCCTCAAGCACGCCGGCTTGCCAATGGGAGAAATGAAGGATATGACCGGTCAAGGCTGGAATCAGTCCTTTGACAAACTTGCCGACAGTTTACTGGTATAAGGTGAGAAAAATGGCTAAACTGAATGTGATTATCGAACCTGGCAAACAGGAAATGCTGTACACCCGCACTTTCGATGCGCCGCGCGATCTGGTGTATAAAATCTACACCGACCCTGCCCTCGTCCCGCAGTGGTGGGGACCGCGCTACCTTACCACCCACGTGGACAAGATGGAGGTTCGGCCCGGCGGATTATGGCGCTACGTGCAGCACGACCCCCAGGGCAACGAATATGGCTTTCACGGCGTGTACCATTCGCTCACTCCCTCCGAGGAGATTGTTTCGACTTTCGAATTTGAAGGCATGCCCGGGCATGTAACCCTCGATACCGTGAAATTCGAAGAGGTGGACGGCAAAACAACGCTCATTGGGCAGTCCGTCTTCCAATCCGTAGCCGATCGTGACGGGATGGTCGAATCCGGAGCAGAAAGCGGCATGGTGGACATGATGGACCGCCTCGAGGAAATACTGGCAAGAGTTAGCGCTTAAGACCCGGCCAATCCATAAAGGTGCACTGCGGGACATCGGATCAAGCCGCTGCCCGCAGTGCCTTCGCGCTAGGCGATCATGGAGCAACTATGTGTCGAAACATAAAAGTCCTTTACAATTTCGATCCGCCGGCTACGGAAGCTGACATTCAGGCCGCTGCGGTGCAATATGTCCGAAAGATAAGCGGCTTCAGCAAGCCGTCACAGGCCAATGAAGCGGCTTTCAAGGCCGCAGTTGACGCAATCGCCCTTGCCTCGGCAGACTTGCTGCAAAAACTGGAGACCAACGCCCCGCCGCGCAGCCGCATCCTGGAAATTACCCGGGCGCAAGCCCGCGCAGCGCAGCGTTTTCACAGCGAGGAATCCTCATGAGAAAAGGCATGGTACCCCAGACAAAGGGATCAAGCTGTTCAAGGATGGCGTGAAGACCAACCTGAAACTAGCAAAATCTACCCCTACCCCCCTCCGGTGTTGTCGGGTTTATCTACCAACCAGGCTAATCGATCCGTGTGGGCAAAGTCCAAAGCGGTCGCGCTTGTCTGCTTTGGACATTTTTGTCGCCGGTAGGGACACGGGGATCATCACAGATAGCCGACCCAAAGCGTAACCCCGTGTCCGTACATTCAGGCACTCCCACGACCCCGGTCGCACTGACAATCCGGGCACGGGGGTGCTCGGTTTTCCAGATTCCCTTCCCCAATCCCCGTGCCCCTACATTTTATTCAATCTATAATTAATGTCTGGAGGGATATCTGAATGAAAAATAATAAATATCCCCGCCGCCGTTCCACCCGGCTTGAGGGTTTCAACTATTCCCAACCCGGTGCATATTTTATTACGATTGTTACTTTGAACCGAGCTTGTATGTTTGGGACGATTTTCGTAGACCAGGTAAACTTTAATCGGCCGATTGGTTGAATCTGAATGGCAGCATTTGGAGCAAAGGTTTAGTCACATTCAATTGGGTTCATGGATTGTCATGCCCAATCATATTCATGGGATCATTCACCTAATCCAATCCGAGATTGTGCAGCATCCTTTCGAGAATGTTGATTTACTTAAACCATTGGAGCAATTCGGATCCTCAATCCCTGGGTCTATCCCAACGATAATCCGATCGTTCAAATCTTCAGTAACACAACAACATCAGAACTTATACAGAGATTATTCAACGAAACTCTGGCAGCGAAATTATTATGATCCTATTATTCGCGGGGAAACCGATTTGGAGAATATCCATGAATATATTTTAGACAATCCTCGTAAATGGGCAGAAGACGAAAATTTTTTACGCTAATGATTTTAACTCGATCAGATCTTTATCTGTCCGCGTTTTTGTCAACTTACCGGTTATAACTTTCCCGCAGTTCCCGCACCAACCGTTCGATTTGCTGTATGTCAGCCTGCTCGGGCATGCCGCCGGTAATCGCCTTTCGCTCCATGGCCAGCATGGCCTGCGCCAGTTGATCAGCTCCCAGATAGCCCGCATCGGTTTTCAGTTGGTGGGCGCATTCACGCACCTGGGATACAGTACCCGCCCGCCAGGCTTCCTTTAAAGAAACAATTTTTTCGCCCAAATTCTTAAATAACAGCCCGATGATTTCTTCCCGGTCATCTCCCAGCTCGTCCAGAATGCGCGCTGGCTGTATCCCGCCGGTCGCAGGCTCTCTGGTTGATTCATCCGGGGGCGCCGCTGCATGTTTGGTGAGCACTGCCGCCAGCCGATCATTTTGAATCGGTTTGGTCAGGTAATCATCCATGCCGGCAGCCAGGCATTCGGCCAAATCCTCCTGATAGGCATAGGCGGTCATAGCGACGATGCGCGGTTGGCGTTCGACTGACAATTCAGCCCGGATACGTCGCGTGGCTTCCAATCCATCCATGTCGGGCATACGCACATCCATCAACACCAGATCATAAGGCTGGCGGCGTACCGCTTCCACCGCTTCAAGGCCATTGGCAGCGGTGTCGATCTGATAACCCAGCCGCTCCAGGAAACGCACCGCCACTCGTTTGTTGACCGGATTATCCTCCGCCAACAAAATGTGCAGCGGGTTCTGCATTGCAAAGGTGGCATCAAAAAGGGGAATATTGGGCTCCGCCGCCAGGTTTTTCCCAACCGCTGTCCGGCCCGTTAATATACTCGACATCAGGTCGTATAACTGGGTGGGACGAATGGGTTTGTTTTGAATAGCGGCAAACAACGGCCGGTCTGATTCCGCCGAACGCTGCCCCATGGATGACAACAGCACCAGCGGAGTCTGATCCAGTTTCAGTTGATGCCGGATGCTGCGCGCAAGTTCAGCCCCATCCATATCGGGTAAATTCATATCCAGCAGGATGAGATCGACATCAGGAGACGAACGCAGCCAGGAGAGCGCCTGGGCAGCCGACTCAACCGCATCGACCTTTATCCCCCAGGCTTTCATTTGATTCAGCAAGATCGTCCGGTTGGTGGCTGTATCGTCCACGACCAATATGCGCTTGCCCACCAGTAGATCACCGCGGAAACCAGGTTGAGCGCCTGGCGGTAGGTTGGCCCTTTCCACCTGAATGGTGAAGTGGAAAGTTGAGCCTTTTCCCTCCTGGCTTTCAGCCCAAATGCTTCCGCCCATGATTTGCACCAACCGGCTGCTGATGGTGAGCCCAAGGCCAGTGCCGCCGTAGCGCCGGGCGATGGAAGCATCAGCCTGGGTAAAAGTCTCGAATACCCGGCCAAGCTGGCGTATCGGGATGCCGATGCCGGTATCCGTCACCGAGAAATGCAGCTTGATTTCGTCGTCCTGCTCGCTTTCAACTTCCGAACGTACGATCACCTCACCCTGATCGGTGAATTTGACCGCATTGGAAAGCAGGTTGACCAGCACCTGGCGCAGACGGGTCGGATCGCCCCGCACCCAGGCAGGCACGGCTTCAGCCGGCGCATAATACAGCTCGAGCCTTTTTGCCGAAGCCTGCGGCGCCAGAATGTCCAGAGCATCCTCCACGCAGCCCACCAGGTTGAAGGACTGGGTCTCGAGCTCCAGGCGGCCGGCCTCGATTTTCGAAAAATCGAGGATGTCATTGATCGAAGTCAACAGCGCATCACTGCCAGCCCGAATGGTGCTGACAAACTCGCGCTGCTCGGCATCCAACCGCGTGTCCTGCAGCAGGCTGGTCATCCCAATCACAGCATTGAGCGGCGTGCGAATTTCATGCGACATCGAAGCCAGAAAGAGCGATTTTGCCCGGGTGGCCTCTTCGGCAGCGTCTTTTGCCTGCCGCAGACTCTGCTCCAACTGTTTGGTTTCAGTGACGTCATGCAGCAGGACCAACCGTCCGGCCGGCCGGCCGTACCAGGACGCCAGGCGGAAGGAGCGCAATTCAAACTGGACCACCTCCCCATCGCGGGTGATCTCGATATCTTTCTGGAAGCGTTCCGGCTGCGAGATGCCAATCCGCAATTCCGGGCTTAGCGGCAGCAATTCCTCGAGCGGCTGGCCGATCACCTCCACTGCTTTGACCCCAAACAACGCCTGAGCCGCGGGGTTGAGGTCCAAAACGCGAAAGCGGCGGTTGATCACAATGACGCCATCATCCATAAATTCAATCGCCAGGTCGCGCGCCTCGGGCACCACGTCCAGCAATCGGTATTGGAATACGCTGATCGCCAGAAATGGCAGGCTGCTGACCAGGGCAATGGAGGTGAAATCCAGGCTTGGTAAAGGAACCACCCCCGATAGTATCAGCAGGATTACGCCTACCGGAACAATACCGCCCAGCATGAAGACGAAAATTTGGCGGCGGCGGAAGCCGGAGGAGATTTTAAAATAACGGACAATCAGGATTAGCGAGATAAACGCAATCAATAACGAATACACCGAATTGAGGTAATACCCGAACTGCGGTGTAAATCCCAGAACAATAAATCCCTGCGCAATCTCCAGACGCGGGTTGGTGTAAAACCAGCCATGAAGCGGGTTGGAAAAAAGCATAACCAGCGTGATGAACGGATGGACAAGCAAAAATGGCAGCAGTTTGAGCACCCTCCGTAAAGGAATGCCGGTAAACTCCATAACAAAAGCCAGTAAACTGATTGGAAGCATGACGATTCCAATGTATTTCAATATAAAAAAGACCTGCTTCAGGCGCAGCAGCAAATTGACCACTTCGAACAGGTAAAATAACGACCAGATGCCAATGCCCATTGCCAGGGACCCAAAAAACCGCGCTGCCGGAATGGTGCGTTTAAGTAATGAATAAGCCGCCAGTATGAATGAAATCACTGTGGCGAATAACAGCACCAGCATATACGGGACGACTTGTGGGTTCATGACGGCAAAAAGAGGTTCTTTTAGAGCTAGCTATGAATGGTCAAGCCGCGGCGCTCGATCTTGCGGATTCCGGCATGCGATGTCTTCACGCAGCCTTGCAAGTCCAGAAATGTCAGACGGCGCAGTGATTTCAGCGCCCGCAGACCTTCGTCACTGATCCGATTGCAGTAGCTGAGATCCAAATGCTCCAGTTTTTTGAGCGCTGTCAGATGAGGCAGCCCATGATTGGTGATGTTACAGGATGATAGATTCAAGCGAGTTAGCCAAGGCAGCGCCACCAGCCGCGCCAGTCCGCCATCGGTCACCTTGCGGTTTTCGGACAGGTTCAAATAGGTCAATCCTGGCAGGCTGCTGACCGATTTGACCAGCCGGTAAAGCTCATCATCATCGATGTTTTTTACCCGCAGGTAAATCTCATTTTGGGGCGGGATGCTCAACCGTCCAGGTCCCTGATCAAATTCGACCCATTCCTGGGCCGCCGCTCCTATTGGCCTGAGGTAAACCGTAACCGGCAGGTCGGTTTCGAACGTTGCAATGGGCAAGGTTTCAGTCATAGTACCTAATTATAGAAGATAAATACCGTTTGTGAACAAATGGCACCTTTTACAAAAGAAGCAGGGGTGGAACGACGTGTTCCACCCCTGCCGGATTGTAATATTATTTCTAGAAACAATTATCCCGCCAGGACTTTGCGCACCTCGTCCAGATGTCCGGCGCTGCCGAGTTTTTCATTTTTGCTGGCAATGAATCTGGCGTATTCACCCATGAAAACCTTGCCAACCGGGCGCAGATCGAAATTTTCGGGATGCTCCAGGAAATATTCCCGGTGGACACGCGTCCAGACCAGCCGGCCGTCGGTATCGATGTTCACCTTGGTAACGCCGAGTTCTGCAGCCCGTTTGAAAGAGTTTTCGTCCACGCCCTTGGCGCCCTTGAGCTGCCCGCCGGCTGCATTGATACGCTGGACTTCTTCCTGCGGTACCGAGGAACTGCCATGCATCACCAGCGGAAAACCGGGCAGGCGCTTTTGAATTTGCTCCAGCACGTCAAGGCGCAAACCTTGCGTTCCGCTGAACTTGTAAGCGCCGTGGCTGGTGCCAATAGCTACCGCCAGCGAATCGCAGCCCGAACGTTCCACAAATTCTCTGGCTTTTTCCGGATCGGTGAGTTTGGCATCGGCCTCGGACACGGCGACGTGCTCCTCTACGCCGCCCAGCTGCCCAAGCTCAGCTTCCACCACAATCCCTCTGGCATGCGCGGCGTCCACTACCCGGCGGGTGGTGGCAATGTTATTTTCGAAATCTTCACCGCTGGCATCGATCATGACCGAGGAGTAAAAACCGCTGTTGATGCAGTCGTAACAGGCTTCTTCGTCGCCATGGTCCAGGTGCACGGCAAAAATGGCATCCGGAAAGACCTGATCAGCAGACCGGATGAGCCCTTCCAGCATGATTTTGTTGGTGTATGAGCGCGCACCCTTGCTGATTTGAATAATGAAAGGCGCTTTGCTGTCCAGGTTTCCGCGGAACAGTCCCATGAGTTGTTCAAGATTGTTGATGTTGTAGGCGCCGATGGCATATTTGCCGTAGGCGGCTTCGAATAATTTCTTGGTAGTAACAATCATTTGGAAGACTCCCTCTGCCCATGATTTAAGAAGTTTAAGTCAGTGGGGACAATTATATCGCCATTTCAAGCCTTCCCCGCTTTGATCAGGCCAGATTGTCTGAACCACTCGAAGAAAAATCGTTCTGCGAAAAATCTTTACATCCTGCGCCAGAAGTGTATAATATCGCCTTGCTGGAAAGTTAAACGTTCTGGCAACATCTGCGTTTTGCATGCAGCCTGGGGCACGGCACAGAGGTTTACCTCGAAAGGTCGGTAACCAACTCCCGTGTCCTTTTTATTTGCCAGCAGCCGTCATTGAACTACCCGGAGCGGGGTTTTGTCTGTTCTCCGAACCCAATTTTGGTCACAGCGAGGATATGAAGAGTGTCACTTTATTCGATTGAAGATGTTCGGCGGTTGGTTGAGGCTGCTGCGCAGCCTGAAACTCCTTTCCTGATATTGGATGGCGCGGCTGTCCGCGAAAATGCACGCCGTTTCAAAGCGGCCTTCCCCGACGGGCAGGTGTGTTTTGCAGTAAAAGCCAATAATGATCCAACCGTACTACAAATCTTCAACGAAGAGGGACTGCACTTCGATGTCGCCTCATGGGGCGAGATTCGCCAACTGGCCGGGTATGGCATTTCAGCCAGCCGCATGGTGTTCAGCGCTCCCACAAAGCTCCCGCGTGATATCGCCCGGGCGTACGAATTCGGGTGCCGCCGTTTCTCCTTCGATACCCGTATCGAGCTGGAAAAACTGGCCAAACTAGCGCCCGGCGCTCAGGTGATCGGGCGGGTCGCGGTGGATAACAACGGCAGTCATTGGCCTTTGGAACGCAAATTCGGCATCGAGCCCGGCCAGGAAGTGGAACATATGTTGTACGCCCGGGAACTTGGGTTGGAACCGTTCGGCTTGACCTTCCACGTAGGGTCGCAGAACAAAGACCCGCAGGCCTGGGTGCGCGCCCTGGAGCGCCTCAGTCCCATCTGGAATGAACTGGAAGGCAGAGGCATCCCATTGCAGGTGATCGACGCCGGCGGCGGATACCCCACCCACTTCCATGAAGCGGTCCCGGGTGTGGAAGAAATAGCAGCCGCCATCCGCTCAGCATTCGAGCGGTTATATGGCAACAAAGCCAAATTATGGGTCGAACCCGGCCGCGGATTGGTCGGGAACGCCGGAATCATGGCAGCGACGGTCATCAACCGCGCAACGCGCGGTGAACGCGAATGGTTGTACCTGGATGTCGGCGCCTTCCAGGGGTTGATCGAGGGCCTGGATTTCTACGGCTTTCAATACCCGGTAATCAGCGAGCGCAACAGCGAGCCGCTAAGGCCGTTTGTGCTGAGCGGCCCCACCTGCGACAGCGCGGATGTAATCCATCACCAGGCCATGCTACCGGCGGGCATCACCCTGGGCGACCGGGTGTACGTACTGACGGCCGGGGCTTACTCCAATTCGATGGAACGCTACAACGGCATCGAGTTTCCGGAGACGGTGGTGGTCGGGTTGAATTAACCCTGCTCCACCTTCCTCACCATATTGATATTTGTAATTTCATAGCCCATTTTCTCGTACAGGGCGCGGGCGGTTGTGTTATGCCCAAAAACGTGCAGTGCGATGGCTTTTATGCCCTGCGCCCTGGCGTGATCTTCTAACGCCTTCAGCGCCTGGGCGCCATACCCGCGCCGGCGCTGCCCGGGGTTGACATAAAAATCATAAATAAACCAGGTCGAGTCGGTGGAGCCAGGCAACGGGGCATACCAGATCATACCGACCTGTGTTCCGGTCTCCGGGTCGCTAAGGCTGCGGAGAAAATTTGCCGGGGTATCCAGACCTTGCGGCAGATACTTATTGAATTCCTGCAGGGAGCGTTCGAGCGCTCCTTCTTGCGGCCAATTGCCGGCCTTTACTTTGTCATCAGCGTATTCTGCGACGCTGCGTTCCAGATAGACTTGAAATTCGGCCGGCGACATAGGCTGCAGTTCAATCATCAGAAAACTCCCCTTTCCTTTCCTCAAAATGTTGCAGAGGGATTAGAACATTCTTTTTATTTACAACTTTGTCGATTGCACATCCGGGTGCAATGTGAAAAAATGGATGAATTCATTCCGGTTAAAGTCATTTTCACCACTCCAGCCCAAAAACACTGCCGAGAGCACCCTGATGCACCAACGTTTTAACGGACTATCCATTGTAGCACTGGCGTTGATCGCAATGGGTACCTTTGTCACCCTCTCTGTCGACCGCGCGCCTGCCCACACGGTGGCTGCCGCAGTGCCGCTCGTCCTGGCGGCGACGCCCACCTATACCCCCTTTCAACCTTTACCCACTCCCACCCCCCTTCCAACAGCAATTGAACTGCCGCCGGTGGTTGACGATGATCCACCCGATCGCCCGGAAGATATTCGCCTGCCGTATGACGATTATGTTCTTACCCAAAAGACGCACGGCGCTGCTTACGGCGACGCGGCTATCGATATTTCCGCCGGGCCCGGGATGGACATCCTCTCTCCCATCAGCGGACAGGTGATCCGCAACGATTTCGACATTTACGGTAACTCCATCCTGATCATCGAAAACGAAGTCTGGCAGGTAAAACTCCTGCACGGCGCTTTCTACCCTGCAGAAGGGGATTGGGTCGGCATTGGTAACCCGATTGGTGCAGAAAGTAACATCGGCTACACCTATGACATCTACGGGCGATCATGCTGGCGGCGCAGTTGCGGCTTTCATACGCATATGAACGTTGTCGACCGGCGCACCGGCCAGAATGCCGATTTGATGAAACTGCTCAACCCTTAAAACATCTTCTTTACTGAATTACCACGCAGCATAAAGACCGGCTGGTCGATATGCGATGGCATGATTCAAAACAGCCCATTTATTGCCGGCTGGGCATGTTTCGGACCGGTGCAGATATATTGACGCGCTGGACGTTCGAACCGTATAATCTTGTAGGTATCGCTCTGAACAAGTGAAGCGGCCTGGAGGTCCACACGTGATGAAAAATCGTCTGACGATGGTTATCCTGATAGCCTTGCTGGTACCTTTCCTGGCTGGCGCTTGTAAACCGACGCCCACCCCCGCGCCGCCCACCGAAACGCCGGTACCTCCCCCGCCTACCCTGACTCCCGTACCGCCAACCGCTGTTCCTCCAACGGTTACTCCGTTCAATACGCCGACCGAAATACCCGCTGGCGAAGCGATCATTTTTACCAGACTGGATATGATTACAACCACCACCGGTTGGGCATTGACCACCACTACGGTGGTGCGCACCACGGACGGCGGTGCGACCTGGACAGATGTCGCTCCGGCAGACTGGAACGATGCAATGCTGCCGACTTCTGCATTTTTCCAAAACGAAGATCATGCCTGGATTGCTCAAACCGATCCAGTGGATTTTGAACGCGGGGTGTTCTACCACACCAGTGACGGCGGCGCCACCTGGGAGCGTTATGACGTCCCCTTCGGCGCCGGCACGATGAGTTTCGTGGATAACGTCAACGGCTGGATTATGGTCGGGCTGGGCGCCGGCGCCGGGTCGCAGGCCATTGCCATTTTCGCCACGCACAACGGCGGCGCAACCTGGACGGAGACCTACCGCCGCGATACCGGCGAACCCGAACCAGCCGGTGAAATTCCGCTTGGCGGGTCGAAACAGGGCATCACCTTCCGCGATCTGCAGCACGGCTGGGTGGCAGGCAGCGTTCCGGCCGACAATATTGTATATCTATACGCAACCGAAAATGGCGGCGTTAATTTCCAGCAGCAGGATATTCCCCTGCCGGACGGCATTTCCACCGCCATGTTGTCGCTGGAAGCGCCCATTTTTTACACGAATACGGATGGTGTGCTGCCTGTCCTTTTATTTACCCCGGATACTTCAGCCACCGTGTTCTATGCCACTGACGATGGCGGACTATCCTGGACGCCAACTTCGCCGGTGCCCGTTCTCGGAAGTTATTCTGCGCCTTCGCTGGATAATTTCATCGTCTGGGATGGCAACACGCTCTACCACAGCAGTGATCAGGGCCAATCCTGGGATGCAGTCACGCCCGATATCAACCTGGAGGGGATGATCGCCGCCCTGGATTTTGTGGATGAGCAAAACGGCTGGGTCACCTGGATGGATGGTGACGGGAATGCCGGCCTGTATCGCACAAGCGACGGCGGTCGAACCTGGACAGTTCCGGCTCCATAAGCAGCAGGCACGAACATCAATCTCGGTTTACTTTGGGCGAAAACCGTCGCGCCAGTCTTCCCCGCGCGTTTCTGCCCAATCATTCAGCGTTGGAATGCAGGGAAACGGTTCATACCAGCATTGCGTCCAGGCTTCCGGAGCCGCGCACCACGCCTGTGATTCACCTACCAGGCAGGGCTCAGATGGTAATTGCGGGTAATCCACCGGCAGCACCAGGCGCTGACCGATCGATTGAGCTTCGAACGACTGAACCAGGAAAAATAACTGGTAAGCAATCAATCCGACCATCAAAATAGAGCGGAAAATTTTGGCTGATGCTCCGGCGTGAATATCCATCAATGCAGTCCAGGGTAGTACAGCCATCCCAGTTAATGCCAGCAGAAAACCATAGCCGAAACGAATGTCCGGTGCGGTGAACAGCCAGTAAACCGCCCCAAGCAGAACGGTCAAAAAACCGCTGACTAAATTGGCCAATCGCTCCTGTCCTAATTTTTTGGCCTGATGCCCGATAGCCAGCCCCAGGGCAAAAATGACCGGCGAAACTGCTGCTCCCAGGACAATTAATTTCTGATTGGCGGTCTTTTCGATAAACCACAATTGCAGCCAGGAAAGGAACGGCTTTGCCAGCACCTCCTCTACTGCCGAGCCCGGATCTCTGGCCCAGGCTTGAATGGTCAGCACTTCTGTTCTGGCAACCTCTTGAGGAATCTTCCAATCAAAATTAAACCAATCGATGCCCGGAAGTGGGTAAATCAGATATCCCGAGAGGATGATATTGCGCACGATCCAGGGCAGCAATATCACGCCGGCGAGACCGGCCAATTTCAGGACTGTACCCGGGTTTTTCAAATTTCTCAGCCCGATCCAGGCGGCTAAGAACAGCACGGGGGCTGCCGAAAGTTTTACCGTTACCAGTGTCACGACGATTGCAAACAGGATGATCTCGCGAAGGGAATTATTCCCTTTGACCTCGGGTAAAGCATCCAACCAGGCGGTCAATCCGATCCACAGCGTCAGGATCACCGGTAAATCGGTTCCCGGCGATGATAGCTGCGACCCAAGGACGAAGAAAACCAGCGGCAGAAAAATCGTGCGTAAAATGTTCGCAATTGTCGCCTGTCCCCGGTACCATTCCATTGCGCCTCTGGCAAAATCAATGCCTGCGGTCAAGGTCAGTGCCGCTGAGACTAAATGAAAGGAGCGTAACCCGAGGAATGAAAAGCTAAATAGCGCATTGAGCGCCAGCCAGCTCGAGTTAAAGGCCAAGCGAGTGTGAAGATTGCCAAGTCCGGGAACAGCCGGGTAGACTTCCAGCCAGTGGATGGCCTGGGCATGATAAATGCCGGTGTCCGGATTTGCGGGGACATGGGTGCTGTTTTCCAACACGGCCAGACCTACGAGCACGAACAGCGACCAGCCCAATGCCGGTAACCGTGCAATTGAAGCGATTTTCAGGCCGCTCGACCGATTGAGGAGCCACGCAATGGCAATTCCTCCGGCAGCAACAATCAGGATTGCAGCCAAACCCAGCGGCATAACCAACGAGAATAGTTGCCCGATGAAAATTAGCGCGCAAAAACCGATAAGAATGACGATGGAGGGACGGATATCCTTTTCGCCAGTGGCATTGAATAACCTGCCCAACCCGTGGATCGCAGCCCGACCGTACAGCCAACTGACCAAGAGGATCAGGGCAATCAGGATAGCAGCAGCAATCATAGTCGAACCCCCGTTTATCCTGAAATGAGATGGATCAGGGTCTAGATGGCGGGCAGACGGGCAGCGGCGATTGCGCTCAGATGTTCCGGGCTGGTGCCGCAGCAGCCGCCAATTACACGGGCACCGGCGGCAATCCAGGCAGGTACCGCTTCGGCCATTTGCTGCGGTGTGGTCTGGTACACCACATTTCCCAGGTCATCCGTAACCGGCAAACCGGCATTCGGTTTGAACCAGATCGGCAGGCTGGTTGCAGCCTGAAGTTCCCGCAGCGCAGCCAGGTTGTCTGTCAGGCTGCGCCCGCAGTTGATTCCCAAAAGATCTACTCCCGAGTCATTCAAAGCCAGGGCTGCTTTGGCGGGTGAAACGCCCATCATGGTCCGGGTGCCGCGGTCATAGCTGAATGAGCATACCAGCGGTAGATCGCAGGCTGAGCGCACGCCGCGCACTGCTGCAGCCGCTTCGCCCAGGTCGAACTGGGTCTCGATGACGATCAAATCCACCCCGCCTGCGGCTAGAAAGCGCGCCTGTTCGGCAAAGGCTGCTTCTGCGTCTGCCACAGCCAGTGGACCGTAAGGATCGAGCATTTGCCCGGTCGGCCCAATCGATCCGGCAACGAACGCTCCCCTGCTTTCAGCAGCCTGCCGCGCCAATTTGGCCGCAGTGAGGTTGATCTGTTCGCATTCTGCATCCAGACCCATGTTAGCGAGATGCAGCCGGCTGGCGCCGAAGGTGCAAGTTAACAGGATTTCAGCGCCCGCAGCAATAAAATCCCTGGCAAGCGCCAAAATAGCCTGCGGATTTTCCAAAACCCAGGCCTCGCCTGATTTTCCATCCGGCAGGCCGCGCTGCTGCAGGTTGCTGCCGGTCGCTCCATCAGCTATGATTATTTTTCCGGATTGAATAGCATCAAGAAATTTACTTGTCATTTTCAGCTTCACCTTGAGAGAATAGTTTGCCTGCCCTTGCTGCTTCTCGCCGCTCGGCGATCATCCGTTGAACGTCAGGGAAGGGATGACTGGCGTGCGGGAACGGAAGCGCCGCCACAAATTGCTCTTGAAATTCGGTTTTCAGCGGAGCGGTGATGTGCTCTGTCCACCGCGCCACCTGAGCGGCTTCGGTCCGGCTGGATTTATTCAACAGCGCAATGCGTGCGCCGTCTCCGGCAGCGTTGCCAACTGCAGTTACCCGGTCCAGCGGGCAATCGGGGATCATGCCAATGATCATCGCACGCTCCCGATCGATCAAGCTGCCAAAAGCGCCTGCCAGCACAATCCGGTCAACCTGCTGCACGCCGCGTTCTTTCATCAGTAGTTGAGCGCCTACATACAACGCAGCCTTGGCAAGCTGCACTGAGCGCACATCGTTCTGGGTCAACACAATCGGGCTGCCGGTGGCGGACTGTTCTGCAGTCGCCAGAATAAATGCCGGTTGGCCCTTCGGTCCGCGAATCAGCCGCGGGGAGTTGAGTTTTGGATTGAATTTCCCGGAAGGCAGCACCAATCCGGCCGTAAATAACTCCGCGACCGCCTCCAGAATGCCCGACCCGCAGATTCCGCGCGCCTGAATTTGTTCATCCGGCAGTTCGGCGCCCCACTGATCCTGGCCAATAACTTTGATGTTAACTTCCAGCGTATGCGGATCGATACGCACCCGTTCGATTGCCCCTGGCGCTGCCCGCATGCCGTGCGTGATTTGCGCTCCCTCGAATGCCGGGCCGGTCGGGCTGGATGTGCATAACAGGCGTTCACGGTTGCCGAGCAGGATTTCACCATTGGTGCCGACATCCACGATCAGGACGATATCATCCTGCTTATGCGGTTCTTCTGCCAGAATAACGCCGACATTATCGGCGCCGACGTAGCCAGCCTCCAACGGCAGAACGTGTACGCGTGCGCCCGGATTGAATTTCAACCCAAGGTCGCGGGCAGCCACATCCACTGGCCCACCGGCGACCGGTGCAAACGGCAAATGCCCAAGCTGGGCTGGATCGAGCCCAAGAGCCAGGTGGTGCATGACCGAATTGCCGACCAGGACACAATCAACGATATCTTCCACCGCGGCATTAGCCTGCGCGGCTGCCTGCGCCACCAGGTCGTTGATCGCATGGATCACCGCCCGCTGCAGCCGCTCGCGCCCGTTCGGAATTTCAACGGCATACGAGATACGCGACATGATGTCATCGCCGTAAGTCACCTGTGGATTCATCGCCGAGGTCGTTGCCAGCAATGCTCCGGTGCGCAAGTCACACAGATAGGCTGCCAGCGAGGTGGAGCCAATGTCCACAGCCAGGCCAAGCGGGGTATCATGCAGCCCGGCTTGCACCCGGATAACCGTCTGGTCATTCCAGATGGTCAGGGATACTTCCCCATGCCCCTCCCGCAGCGCAGCCGGCAGCGATTTCAGGGCTGAAAGCTCGAAAGCAGGAGCTTTCAATCCAAAGCGGGATTCAAGCAGCGCCAGGATGCGCTCCTGGTCAGAGCGGTCGCCCAATATCGGCGGATCGAGCGTCAGCAGGACCATTTGAATAATCGGGTCCACCCGAATCACGCGTTCGGCAGCAGCCTTGCGCACAATTTGACGATTGGCCCGGGCTTCTTCGGGCACAGTGACCAGTAGATCGCCGTTGACGTGCGCCAGGCAGCTCAAACGGACGCCGTTCGGCAGCCCGCGCCTGGCGCAAATCGACCGTTCATCCTCGCTGGCCGGACTGACGTGGTCTGAACTGGAGGTTAAGTCGTATTTGGCAAAATGGCCTTCTTCGATGATCACCTGGCATTTGCCACAGGTGCCTGCTCCGCCGCAAATGGATTCAATGCCCACCCCCAGACTGCGGGCAGCATCCAGCAGGGTCAGCCCGGCCTTGACTTTCCCGGACTGCCCTGAGGGCTGGAAGATAACCTTACAGGTCTCGGGCGAATCGGGCTTTAACAGTGTGGGCTCAAAAGGATTGGACATGCAGGACTATTGGAGTGATGCTGGATTCAAACATTTGCCGCGCAAACTGCGTCAAAGGATTATAGCCATTATAAATACGAAAGTCAAAAACAGCGTGGTTGTGAACCTGCGCCATTTAAATGTGCTTGCTTAAAATTGGCCCCTTGACAAATTTGTTTATAGGCTGTAATATTTCAATTAAGATATTTCAACATCAAAGGATTTAGTGTGCCCACTCATTACGTAGGCGACCCAACAGAAGTACTAGCCCTGGATACCTGGATCAAGCTGAATCGCTCGGTCGAATCACTGGTCAGCCGGGTCAACCAGAGCGGCACCATGGGCGGCCTGACACCCACTCAATTCGCTGTTGTTGAAGCACTTTACCATCTCGGCCCTCTGTCTCAGTGTCAACTGGCCGCCCGCGTGTTCAAGAGCAGCGGCAATATGACCCTGGTGGTGGACAACCTGGAGAAACTCGGGTTAGTGAGCCGGCAGCCGGATGCCAACGATCGCCGGGTAAGCTTTGTGGGCCTTACCCCGCTCGGCAAACAAACCGTCAGCATCATCTTCCCGCAACACGCCGCGTTTGTCACGGAGCTTTTTTCGGTCTTGACGCAGGACGAACAGCGCACGCTGGGAGAGATTCTGCGCAAGCTTGGCAAACAAGAAGGATAAAGCATCCTCTTTTTTTAGCCAATTATTTTGATGTTAAAATACTTAACAATAAGTATTATCAACCAATATTATCAATGTTCAAAGGAGAACTAAAACACCATGTCCTGGAAAATCGACCCCGCTCACTCTGAAATTAATTTCACTGTCCGCCATATGATGATTTCGAACGTGCGCGGCCGTTTCGAAGCCTTCACCGGTACCGTGGAATTCGATCAGCAGAACCCTGCCAATTCGTCGGTTGACGTCCAAATCGAAGCTGCCAGCGTCAACACCCGCGAAGCCCAGCGGGACACCCACCTGCGCTCTTCTGACTTTTTCGACGCCGAAACCCATCCCTACCTGACCTTCAAGAGCAAAAAGGTCGAGGTCGTGGATGATTCGCACGGTCGCATCACCGGTGACCTGACCATTCACGGGGTTACCAAAGAAGTTGTGCTGGATACCGAATTCAACGGTATGTCGCAGAGCCCCTGGGGGTTCAGCAGCGCCGGCTTCAGCGCCACAACCAAAATCAACCGCAAAGACTGGGGACTGGGCTGGAACATGGCGCTCGAGACTGGCGGCGTTCTGGTCAGCGATGAAATCAAAATCAACATCGAAATCGAGATTATCGAAGAGAAAGTTGCTGAAACAGCCGCCTGACGAGCAGCTACCAACCAACTGTCATCACACGAAACAGGGAGGCAAGCGCTTTGCCTCCCTGTAAATGGTTTAATCCGAAAATAATATTTATTGGCATGATTACAACAAGAATATAGATCGAAACCTCAGCCAACACGCAATAGTCCCATAGCGGAGATTACATTTTTGCAAAATGGCGTTTAATTCATATGTTTTTTCGACCAATCGAAACCATAAATATGTATAATGAAGTTAAGCAAGGCAACATATCCTTCTTCGAAGAGGTCTTTTTATGGATGAACTGGTTGCACTGGTCGTCAAAAAGACGGGCTTGTCTGAAGAAGTTGCCCGCAAAGCAGTCGCGACTGTGATCGATTTTCTCAAGAAGAAATTGCCGGCGCCGCTAACCGGCCAAATCGATCTGGTCCTGGGGAAGGGCGGTGGTAAAGAAGCCCTGGCCAAAGGCTTAGCCAACCTCACCGGCAAAAAATAGACCTGACAAAAATCCATCACATCCACTTCAATTTTTCATATTCAACAGAGAGGGAAAAATGACAGCATTAAGCAAAATCGAAGGGATTGGACCTAAATACCAGGCTGATTTAAAAAAAGCCAATATCACCTCAGTGGAAGGACTGCTGAAAGCCGGTTCGACCCCCAAAGGCCGCAAAGAGTTGGCAGAAGCCTCCAAAATCAGCGATAAATTGATCCTCGAATGGGTCAACCATGCCGACCTGTTCCGCATCAAGGGTGTCGGCGAAGAATATTCGGACCTGCTCGAAGAAGCCGGCGTGGATACCGTGGTCGAATTGGCCAAGCGCATTCCCGCCAACCTGGTCGAGAAAATGGCCGAGGCCAATGCCGCCAAAAAGCTGGTACGCCAGATGCCAACCTTGAAGATGGTCACCAACTGGGTCGCACAAGCCAAGGCGCTGCCCCGAGTTGTGCAATACTAACCCTCACCATTGAATTTCTTCAGGAGAAGCGCCGGTTGAACAACCAGTGCTTCTCCTTTTTTTTGTCTCAGTCTCCAGCCCTCGCCCGTTTGTCACCCTGAACGTGGGGTGCTCTGTGAGTGCGGACAGCATGACATAGTCTCGCAATACAATTTTACACAGTCATTATTTGCCCTTACACTCAGATTCGCGTATCATCATTGTATAAAATTACTACGCTAATATCCGGCCTATAGGAGGGACCTTCCGATGAGTTTTAAAATTACCTGGTACGGCCATGCAGTACTGGCGCTCGAAACGGGCGGCTTTCACGTCCTGGTTGACCCCTACCTGAATGACAACCCGGCAGCGACGATCACTCCCAACAAAGTAGCCGCAGATTTTATCCTGGTAACACACGGCCACGGCGATCATGTTGGCGATACAGTCGAGATTGCAAGGCGCACCGGAGCAACAGTGATCAGCAACGCCGAGATCAGCAAGTGGATGTCGGCCAAGGGGCTCAAAACCCATGCGCAGCACATCGGCGGCGGCTACCACCACCCGTTCGGCTACCTCAAATTGACCCTAGCGCTGCACGGTTCGATGCTGCCCGACGGCAGCAACGGCGGCAACCCGGTCGGCCTGCTGTTGACCACCCTCGACGGGCAAAAAATCTACATGGCGGGCGACACTGGCCTGTTCGGGGACATGCGCCTGATCGGCGAGGAGGGCATCGACCTGGCGGTGCTGCCCATTGGCGATAATTTCACGATGGGGCCGGTGGATGCGCTGCGGGCGGTCAAGATGCTACAGCCGGCGCACGTCATCCCGATGCACTACAACACCTTCGATGTGATTCAGCAGGACGCATCCGCCTGGGCGCGCCTGGTGGAACAGGAAACCAGCGCCAAAGTCCATTTGCTGAAACCCGGTGAGAGCCTGACGTTATAGCGCGTTTCCTGGCCAGAGTGTACTTGCAGATGATCAACCTGATAGGTTTTGAGTGATCTTTCAGGCTAACATACGATAGTTGCCGGTCCAAAGACCGCGCAAACCTATCACTCTGTGAGTATTTGCCGCCAAATGACTGCACCCCGGCCGCCAAAATTTCATCAACTTAAGCCCCAGCAACGCCAGGATTGGATCGTGCACCACACTGGCCTTGACCGCAGCGCGTTGGACGCCTTCAACCTGGATGCTGGCCTGACGCTTGAACAGGCCGACCATATGATCGAAAATGTGGCCGGGCTGTATGCGCTGCCGGTTGGCATTGCCCAGCATTTCATCGTCAACGGGCGCGAAGTGCTGGTGCCGATGGTCATCGAGGAACCTTCGGTTGTGGCGGGTGCTTCGTACATGGCCAAGCTGGCGCGTGCAACCGGCGGCTTTGTCGCATCTACGGACGCGCCGGAAATGATCGGGCAAATTCAGATTCTGGATATCACCGACCTGCCGGCTGCCCGCCAGCGGCTGCTAAACCACAAGACTGAACTGCTGCAGGAAGCCGCCCAATTCGATCCGGTATTGATCAGCCGCGGCGGCGGCCCGCGTGACCTGGAAGTGCGCCTGATCGAAGAGTCGCCCATTGGCCCCTTTCTGGTGCTGCACCTGATTTACGATGTGCGCGACGCCATGGGCGCTAATGCGGTCAACACCGCGCTCGAACGCCTTTCGCCGCGTGTCGAGGCCATTTCCGGCGGCCGCGTGCACCTGCGCATCCTCTCCAATCTGGCTGACCGCCGCCTGGCGCGCGCTGCGACCACTATTCAACTGGACCAGTTGGCCTTCGGTCAATTTTCCGCTGAAGAGGTGCGCGACGGAATCATCGAAGCCTGGGCATTTGCCGCGGCCGATCCCTACCGCGCGACCACCCACAACAAGGGCATCATGAACGGCGTGGATGCGGTCGTGCTGGCAACCGGCAACGACTGGCGCGCCATCGAAGCCGGGGCGCATGCCTATGCGGCTCACAGCGGACGCTACACCAGTCTTTCCACCTGGGGCAAGGACGCAGCCGGTAACCTGACCGGGAGGTTGGAAATGCCGCTGGCGGTTGGGATCATTGGCGGCGCGACCCGGGTACACCCCGGCGCGCAGGCTGCATTGAAACTGATGGGCGTCACCACCGCCGCGGAACTGGCGGAAATCATCGTCTCGGTTGGGCTGGCGCAAAACCTGGCTGCCCTGCGCGCCCTGGCAACTGAAGGGATTCAACGCGGACACATGGCGCTGCACGCCCGGCAAATCGCCATTGCTGCTGGCGCCATCGGCGACCAGATCGACCAGGTTGCCGACCGGATGGTGCAAGAGCAAAACATCCGCGTCGAACGCGCTCAGGAGATATTGCTGCAATTGGAAAAGAAAAATTGACCACGGAGACACAGAGTTCACGGAGAAAACCCTTTATAGAGCGAAAGAAAGATCAACTACGGGAAAAAACCCTTTTGGGTGAAAGAAAAACCAAATTCGGAGATTTGTAGATGCTTTACCTTGAGGACCTGACTGAGAAAATCATTGGCGCAGCGATAGAAGTGCATCGAACCCTGGGGCCAGGTCTGCTCGAATCTGCCTATCAGGAATGTTTAGCTCAGGAATTAACCTTAAGGAAAGTACCTTTTGCAAAGGAGAAAAACCTGCCGGTTGAATATAAGGGCATTCACGTTGATTGCGGTTATCGAATAGATTTCTTGATTGACAATCAAGTTATTGTAGAGCTTAAGGCAGTCGAGGCTGTTCTACCTATCCATCGAGCGCAGCTCATAACCTACCTTAAATTAACCGGCTGCAAAGTGGGCTTGTTGATCAATTTCAATGTTCAGCAACTCATCAAAGGCATCGAAAGATTGGCAAATTAACAATGCCTGTCGATCCATCTTTTCCTTTGCATTCTTCTACATCTTTATGCCCTTCTCCGCGTCTTCTGGGTTCTCTGCAATTCTCAGGTTTTGACCTTTAATATCGATGCTCTTCTCCGTGCTCTCCGTTTCTCCGTGGTGAAAGATTTTGATCTTTTCTTCCAAAAGCCCTTCTCCGTGCTCTCCGTTTCTCCGTGGTTCAAATCTTTGATCTTGATCTTTTCTTCCGAAAGCCCTTCTCCGTGGTGAATCCTTCTCTTCGAGGTTATTATGGAAAATCCTGAACATACCCCCTTACTGCACAAACCTGACCGCCCGGTAGGCATCATTGGCTACGGCGCATACGTCCCGCGTTACCGCCTGCCCGCCGCCGAAGTCTCGCGCATCTGGAAGGGCGGCAAAGAAGCAGGTCCCATCATAGAGAAATCGGTGCCGGGCGTCGATGAGGACGTGATCACCATGTCGATCGAAGCTTCGCGCAACGCGCTCAAACGCGCACGCATCGACCCGCAGGAACTGCGCGCAGTGTGGGTCGGCTCGGAGTCGCACCCGTACGCGGTCAAACCCAGCTCGACCATCGTGGCCGAGGCCATTGGCGCACCGGTGTCGATCCAGGCCGGCGACTGGGAATTCGCCTGCAAGGCCGGTACCGAGGCAATGGTAGCTGCCATGGCCATGGTCGGCGCCGGCATGGGACGCTACGCGCTGGCGATCGGCATGGACACCGCCCAGGGCCGCCCGGCAGATGCGCTGGAGTACACTGCCGCTGCCGGCGGTGCGGCCTTCATCCTGGGTCCGGCTGCCGAATCGCTGGCGACCATTCTGGCGGCCTATTCCTACGTTACCGACACGCCGGACTTCTGGCGGCGCGCCCACCAGCGCTACCCGGAACACGGCCAGCGCTTTACCGGCGAACCAGCCTATTTCAAACACATCACCGAAGCCGCCACCTGTTTGATGGAAGAGGCCGGTCTGAAACCCGCCGACTTCGATTACGCCGTCTTTCACCAGCCCAACGCCAAATTTCCGCAGCGGGTCGCTGCCCAGTTGGGCTTCACACCCGAACAGATCAAGACCGGCCTGCTCTCACCGGTGATCGGCAATACCTACGCCGGCGCCGCCATGATCGGTCTGACCGCCATCCTCGACATTGCCCGGCCCGGCCAACGAATTCTGATGGTCTCGTACGGCTCCGGCGCCGGTTCGGACGCCTTCCTGCTGGAAACCACCGCCGCCGTCAGCGAACGCCAGGGTCTGGCCATCGCCACCCAGGAGTACATCGCCCGCCGCACTGAGGTCGATTACGGCATGTATGTCCGCCTGCGCGGCAAGCTGGCGGAGTAGGGAGGACGGATGCGCGGAGTCGTCATTGCGGGAATCGGGCAGACCCCGGTTGGGGAATTATGGGATATTTCGCTGCGCAGCCTGGCCTACCGGGCCATCAAGGCGGCCCGGCTGGATGCCGGCAACCTGCTGCCGCAGGCTTTGTACGTCGGCAATTTCCTTTCGTCGGTGACCTCGCACCAGGGCAACCTTGGGGCCGTGCTGGCCGACAATGCCGGGCTGGACGGCATCGAATCCTTCACCGTCGAAGCTGCCAGCGCTTCAGGCGGGGCTGCTTTTCAAATGGGTTTCATGGCGATCGCTTCCGGGCTGGTGGATATCGCCCTGGTGGTCGGCGCGGAAAAATTCACCGACGCGCTTGGCTCGGAGCAGGAAGCCGCCATCGCCATGTCGATGGACGCCGACTACGAAGCCGCGGTCGGGCTGACGCTGGCGGGACAGGCCGGTTTATTGATGCAGCGCTACCTGCATGACTCGGGCGCGCCGCGCAGCGTGTTCGGCGCCTTCCCGGTGCTGGCGCACGCCAACGCCGTCAACAACCCCAACGCCATGTACCGCAAGGCCATCCGCCAGGAAGCCTATGAGAAGGCCGACATCCTTTCTGAGCCGATCAACCTGTTCGACCTGGCCTCTTATGCCGACGGCGCGGCCGCTGTCATTTTGACCACGCCGGAAATCGCCTCACACCTGCCGCACCCGCTGGTGACCGTGCGCGGCGCCGGCGGGGTGATCGATACACTGGCCATCCACGACCGCCCCGACCCGCTGGCCTTCGACGCCGCCCGCTACGCTGTGCAACGCGCCTGTGAAATGGCCGGTACCCTGCCGGGCGAGGTGAACCTGTTCGAGCTGGACGACGCCTTCTCGATCTATGCCGTGCTGGAGCTGGAAGCTGCCGGGTTTGCCGGACGCGGGCAGGGCTGGCGCATGGCACAGAACGGCGATCTGGCCCTCAATGCGCGCCTGCCGGTGCTGACCATGGGCGGCAGCAAAGGGCGCGGCAATCCGCTGGGCGCTGCCGGCGTGTATCAGATCGTCGAAGCAGCCCAGCAGTTACGCGGCCAGGCCGGCGCCAACCAGGTGCCCGATGCGCGCCTGGCGCTTACCCTTTCATTGGGCGGTCCGGCTTCCTCGGCTTATGCCCACGTGCTGCAGCGCCGCGACACGGGTCGATAGGCTTTGACAGTCTTTTCTGACCAATCTGATAGGAAATGATAGCCGCTTGCCGATAAACTGTAGCGTGATCTAAACCCTTAGGAGTCTTTTCATGGAAATCCCACGCCACTGGCGATTAAAACAACAACGGTATGCACTGGTCGGTGAAGTTTGCCCGCATTGTGAGAACAAAATCTTCCCCCCGCGCGACGTCTGCCCGCACTGCGGCAACGACGCCCGCACCACCTTCACCTTCAGCGGTCACGGCAAGATTTTCTCCTTCACCACCGTCAGTGACGCGCCGGCCGGCTTCGAGCATAACGCCCCCTATACTGTGGCGCTGGTGCAGTTGGACGAAGGCCCGGTGGTCACCGCCCAGTTGACCGACCTGGACGGCCAGGACGTAAAAATCGGTATGCCGGTGGAAATGGTCACGCGCAAGATTCGCGACGACGGCAATCAGCGCGGAATCATTGTGTACGGGTATAAGTTTAGACCGGTGCTTGCCGGTCCGCGGTAACCGCAATTTCAATATGAATATTAAAAGCGCTCACCCGATCTGGAGAGCGCTTTTTTGATTTGACTTCAGAGGCGATTGCCAATCTACCGGGCTGCGAACCTCCCTCAGCCCGTGGTTGAGCAAGAAATGCCTTTGATTGAGCAGCTTTTTGGGCTTCGGAGCGGGTAAATCGCTCATGAAAGTTGGCCGCAAGTATTTTTGATGTAAAATTATTTTGAGGTTGAATCACGCGTGAAAGGTTTGGATAATCAAGTGTTCTTGCAGTATATGATGTCTAAGGAGTCTAGTTATATGGCAGTATTGCAGTGTATCAATATTCCATATAATTAATAGTTGGACGACATCGCAAAATACTTACGTTACATTTCACACAAGGACATGTCAATGAGTAATTATCTAAAAATTCGTGGCATCGCTGTAGTTTGTATATTAGCTCTAACTGCTTGTGGCGGTCAAATACTGCCTACTCCTTCGCCAGTACCAACCAATACTCCCTTTCCGACCGCCACTTTTACCCCGCAGCCCACTCATACACCTATACCAACTGTACAACCAACGCTGGCTCTTGGTGAAAGACAAAAAGTAGATGCCGGAGGATATTTCTTCCAGATGCCGCTCGGCTTTGAATCACAAATCCGCACCACACAAGCAACTATCAATAATAAAGATAACACCATTCTTATTTCCATGGCCATTGCTCCTCGCAGTGATGATTCTCAAACTGTGGAGACTGTATTAACTAGCTTCTTGGCAAACGTCAGTAAAAATGTTAAAGACTTTAAAGCTGACAAGCCATACCTTGCCACAGTTGGTAAGATTGATGGTTTGGCAGTAGATGTTGCAGGAACACTAATTGGAGTTAAGAATACAGGCCGGGTAACTGTTGTTGATTCTGGTCAATCCGGATTTTTCGTTGCATTTGCTTTAGTGGTTGACGGGGCAGATGGAAAGCGGTGGGAATCCGAAGGTAGCCACGTATTTGATGCTATTATCAGTTCGATTGAATTTTATGAGCCGGTAAGTAGTTCTGCAACTGGCTCATGCGCCATAGCTAGCGACCCAAGCTATGGCTATACTCAAGAGAATCCCATTAAGGTTGGTGGCGATGCCTTTAACGGACCTCCGCGTGAAAGAGCCTATTTAGATAATCTAGCTGGGCCAAACGGCGAAAAAATTTCCTATGAACGAACGGGCTCTAGTGATTTTGGAGATACAATACTCGATGCTTTTGCCATAACAGGTTTAAGCAAAATTGTAACACTTTACATTGATGAATATTCATACTCTGAACCACAAGCACCGGTTGGGTTCACCTGTTTGTCTACATTTTCACTTACCAAACCATAGATCCTGGTAAGCTAAAGAGCCGCCGAACACCGCATGCACCGGACGGCGAGGATTCGTCGCCATTTTCAAGCATTTTCTGGCTTCGAGTTTTTTCTGCTCGCAAACAGAATAAACGCCCACCCACCTGGCACTAACGCTCACCGCTAGCCTGCTTCAGGAGGATGTAATGCGACCCCTTCGGTATTCCATAAACGTCACATTGGACGGATGCTGCGATCATCGTGAAGGAATCGTGGACGAAGACTTGCATCGTCACGCTGCCGAGAACATCGCCCAGGCCGATGCCCTCCTCTTTGGCCGGGTGACTTACGAACTGATGGAGGCAGCGTGGCGGCTGCCGGCGCGGACGGGAGTGAAGCCCGATTGGATGGAACCCTGGATGGAACCCTTCGCCCGGACGATCGACGCGGCAAAGAAATACGTCGTGTCGAGCACCCTGGAGCGGGTCGATTGGAACGCGGAGCTCGTGCGCGGGGATGTGGGGAAGGTCGTTCAGCAGTTAAAGCAGGAGTCAGGCAAGGGGCTGTTCGTGGGAGGCGTGAAGCTCCCGCTGGCGCTGGCGGAGCTGGATGATTAATTCCGGCTTAAGATCTCCGGGAATTGCTCAGAACCGGGCAAGTTATAGTCTGGATGATGCAACTGCTCGAAGGCAAAACCCGCTCCTATATCCTTATTGTCCAGAAACAATCACGGGTAAGAACATAAGGTATTTTCAGGAATCAGCTATTAACCGGGTCATTCGCCGTGTTGTCAAAGGCCAGAAACGAATCTTGCTTGCAATGGCTACTGGAACAGGAAAAACCTTTACGGCCATGCAATTGGTCTGGAAGTTAATCAAGTCTGGCTGGCTCCAGCGCCAACATCCGGAAGGCCGGGAAGAATTCTTTTTCTTGCTGACCGTGTGGTGTTGCGTGATCAGTCCTACAATGCATTTTCTCCGTTTGCCGAGATGGAAATGATTCCCGTTGGTTAATCGAAGGCCATCCACCCATTTTGACTCGAGATCTCTATTTTGGGATCTACCAATCTCTTTGGATTGAAAATGACCAGGGAAAACGATTATTCGAGTTGTTTCCCAAGGATTTCTTTGATATCTCCATCATTGACGAAGCGCACCGGTCAGGGTTTGGCACCTGGCAGGAAATTCTGAAGCATTTTAGCGATGCCATTCATCTGGGTATGACGGCAACACCAAAAACCACAGATAATGTAGATACCTATGACTATTTCTGTAAAGATGAGCCCGAAATACTCGTTGATGCTGAAGATCCTGTAAAAGGATCTCGCCGACAAGCAGCTTATGAATACAGTTTGGGGCGGGGCATTGAAGATGGCTTTCTGGCTACTTACAAAGTACACCGAGTGCGTACCACTGTTGATCAGAACGGTTTGAAGCTGCAGGAAGCCGTCGAGCAGGGTGCGGAAGTATTCGTTCCTGAAGATGTGGAGACAAGGGAACTCTATACTACGCCGCAGTTCGAGCGCGAAATTACTGTTCCAGACCGCACCAGGATGATGGTGGATCACCTGGCGGGTTTACTGAGAAAATTTGGGCCAACAGAAAAAACCATGGTTTTCTGCGTTGATATTCCCCATGCTCAACTGGTGGCCAGATTATTAAATGATGCGTTAGGTCATCTGGGGTTGCAGCCTTACGCGGTTCCCATCGTAGCGGAAGAAGGTCAGGCACCGGTCTGGCTGCAGCAGTTCCAGGACAGCGACCATGCCGCTCCGGTTGTAGCTACAACCGGAGAACTGTTGAGCACTGGAGTGGATGTTCCAGCCTGCCGCAACATTGTATTTATGAAGACGGTCTCTTCGCCGGTGCTTTTCAAGCAAATAATTGGCCGTGGTAGTCGGATTGACCCCGCCACGGATAAACTTTGGTTTAGGATCATCGACTACACCGGGGCTACACGTCTATTTGATGAGTGGGACCGCCCACCTGGTCCCGCGCCAAAGGCACCCCAGGGTACTCAGACTGCAATTCTTGAAGGTCAAATTATCAAGTTTGAAACCGGCGAGAAGATTGTCGGAGCCGTAGTTACATTGATTACCGGCCCAAACGCACAGCGGGGGCCAATTCGATCCGATGAAAACGGCTGCTTCCGCTTTACAGAGCTGCCCGAAGGTAGTTTAACTCTCATTGTCAACGGAACCGGTTTTCGACGCAGGCAGCTTCAAGTTCAGACCCTTGCCGATGAAACCACGACCGTAGATGTTGAGTTGAGCCCTGAAGGTGAACCGGTCGGTCGTATTCGAGTAGAAGGTCTGGAAGTACGAATCGCCGACGAAGCGGTCTTTGTCATCGAAGGCTCAGGCCAGCAGCTCACCCAGCAGCAATATCTGGATTACACCCGAGATAAAGTACGGCAGGTTAGCCAGGCTCAGAAGATAGACGATCTGCGCGTTATCTGGATCAATGCCGCAATGCGCAGAAAGCTGTTGACTGACCTTCAAGACGCTTCGGTTTATGTGGATGTAATCGCCGACGTGCTTGGACAAAGCGAAGCAGACCAGTTTGACTTGCTGGGACATTTAACCTTTGGCACACCATTGCGGACCCGCTCTGAAAGAGCAGCGGCTTTCATTAACCGCGAATCGCGGTTTCTTCAGGCACAACCCAAGGCGGCCCAAGAAGTTTTGCTGGCGCTTTTAGAAAAGTACCGCGCAACTGGCGTGGATGAAATCAGTGATCCAAGAATTTTTCGCTTACCGCCTTTTTTTGAAATGGGACAAGCACCTGGTGTGGCACGCCGCTTTGGTTCATTGCCAAAACTACAATCGAATTTAGCCGAGTCACAGAGACGTATTTACGATTAATCAAACTAACCTACTGCGATAATTAGTCCAAAACTAATTATCGCAGTATAATAGTGCAAATGATAAACAACGAACCCCGTTACTCACAATCACAAGGCTTAATGTTGCTTGAGGCAGCAGTTAAGGAATATGGTCCCTTGTTTACATTGGAGCAGATCAAGCCACTTGCCAACACGCAGAAACTATCAACTAGCCACCTTCGTTACCTTTTGAGCACGTTAGCTGATGCTGGTTGGATTGAGATCCTGAAACGGGGCACCTATTTAGTCAAGAGTCCATTGTATTCTGAAGAAGTCCCGGTTTATGCAATTGCCGCGGCATTAATCCAGCCTATGGCGATTAGCCATTGGTCAGCTTGCTCGCATCATGGTTTTACGACTCAGAATCCTGTTATGGTACAGGCAATAACTACAACAAAGGTGATTACACCTGAAATGCGAATTGGAAAGGCACACAGCCCGAGAGGCCGAGCTGTGTGGACAGTTTCGGGACATGATTTTGAATTCATCCATGTTACCCCCAACCTCTTTTGGGGATTCCAGAAATTGTGGGTAAATTCATGGCAACAGGTGAACATTACAGATCGCGAACGCACCGCTTTGGATTTAATCGCTCGCCCAGATATTTTCGGCGGTTTCTCTGCCGCAATTGAAATTCTAGAAAACTCCATTAACCAAATCAATGTAGATCAATTGGTGGATTATGCCTTAAAGTACGATGTAGGCTCTGTGATCAAGCGGTTGGGTTGGTCACTTGAAAATCTTGGCTATGCTGGGAATAGCCTCGAACGTTTACGAGATTATCCAGTAAAACGCTACTATCTATTGGATCCTGGCCTTGAAGAAACAAGTGCAATCAAGAATTCTCGTTGGCATATATCTGAAAATCTAAAAAGGTACTAAATGCCCAGCGTCCCTCAGATGATCCGGTCGGTCACCCGACAGAAACATGTCCAGCAATACATCGTTGAGAAGGACTATGCCTTAAGCTACCTGCTGGCTGCTATTGTTCAAGCGGACGGCCTGGGCGAAAATCTGGTGATAAAAGGTGGTACGGCGTTAAAGAAGCTCTATTTTGCGGATTATCGCTTTTCTGAAGACCTGGATTATTCTACGCGAGTGATGGGACCAATCAAGCAAATCGATTCCCTTATAAAGACTGTCGTTCACTCCATGGACGAAATGTTGAGTGAACGCGGACCATTTCAGGTTGAACTGGAACCGCTTATTCTAAAACAGCCTCACCCAGGCGACCAGAAAGCCTATCTGGTGCGGGTGCAGTTCCCGGAACAGCGCCAGGCGTTGTGCCGGCTTAAGGTGGAAATCACGGTGGATGAACCGATCCTTTTATCCACCGAAACTCGTCCTGTGCTGCACGGTTTTGCCGAGGATTTTGAAGCGCATATCCCAGTCTATTCCCTGGCGGAAATTACCGCTGAGAAATTGCGCGCGCTGTTGCAGAGCAAAGTGCGTTTGCAGGAGCGCGGTTGGGGCGCCAGCCGGGTTTGTCGGGATTATTATGATTTGTGGAATCTGCTGCAGGTTCCCGGGTTAAATTCGCCCGATTTAATCCCTCTGCTGGCGCAGAAGTGCGCCGTGAGGGACGTTTCTTATGTGTCCCCGCATGATTTCATCTCAGATGATCTGCTCACTGTGGCCAGCTCGGAATGGTCGCAGCAGCTCTTACCCTTTGTGCCGGATGCGCCCCCGGCTGAAGAGCTTCTACCGAAGGTGCAATCATTGATCTTATCGATATGGGAGTGATATTGTGGCATTAACCAACGGACAAACGCGCGAAACACTCGCAAGTGACATGTGGCAAGCCTGCAAGATCCTGCGCCGCGACAACAACTGCGGCGGGGTGATGGAATATATTGAACACCTGGCCTGGCTGCTTTTCCTGCGCTTTTTGGATGCCCAGGAAGAGATCTGGCAAACCGAAGCGGCTTTGGAAGGTAAGGCCTATCAGCGTATTTTGGAAGGCGATCTGGCCTGGACGAACTGGGCGCGCAAAGATTGGCCGGCAGATGACCTGATCCAGTTTGTTCATACCCGCCTGATCCCAAGCCTGCAGAACCTGCACGGCGATCCCTTCCGCGAGACCATTTCCTCCATTTTTTCGGAGCGCGATGTGGTGGTGTGCGCTTCGGGATATAACCTCAAGGACGTACTTAAACTGGTGGATGAGATCGACTTCCTCAACCAGGATGACGTGTACACCGTCTCGCATGTCTACGAGACATTGCTCAAGCGCCTTGGTAATGAAAACAAAGTAGCCGGCGAGTTTTACACCCCTCGCCCGATCATTCGCTTTATGGTTGAAGTGATCGATCCGCAGTCGGGCGAGACGGTCTATGATCCGGCCTGCGGTTCAGGTGGTTTTTTGGCAGCCGCCTTTGACCACATTCGCAGTCACAATTCGAAACGTACTGTTGAGCAGGATGTTTTTTTACAGACGCGAACATTCTACGGCAATGAAAAAAAAGCTGTGCCAGCTTTGCTGGGGATGATGAACCTGGCGCTGCACGGTGTGACCGCCCCCAAGCTGCGCCGGCGCAACACGCTGGAAGAGCCGATGAAGACCACGCCAACGGAGCGCTTTGACGTGGTGCTGACCAACCCGCCCTTTGGCGGTACCGAAAACGAAGCTGTGCAGGATAACTTTCCGGTTAAATCCAACGCTACCAAGTTGCTCTTCATTGAGCACATCATGAAGAAGCTCAAATCCGTACCCGGCAAGCGTTGCGCCATAGTGGTGCCCGAAGGCACGTTGTTTGGCGGCGGGGCTTTTGCCACTGTAAAGAAGGACCTGCTGGAACAGTTCAACTTATTTATGGTGGGCAGCCTACCGCCTGGCTCTTTTGCTCCGTACGCCGATGTGAAGACTGCATAGCTGTTCTTTGAGCGCCCAGGGCCGACCAAAGAGGTGTTGTATTACGAACTGCCCATTCCCGAAGGGTTGAAGAAATTCAGCAAGGGCAACCCAATTGGCGATGAACATTTTGACGAGCTGCGCCAGGTCTGGCAGATCTGGAACCAGCACCGCCAGCACGGCGGAGAACGGCCATTTGGATTGGCAGCGGATCTGCGCGAGCAGTGGCGCGTGCATCGCCTGTGGGAAGCCTACCGCAATGACAAAACAGGAAAAGTGCCGAGGCCAGAAGCGAGCGCCGGGGATTCAGAAATGGCAATCAAGGCGCACCAGGCAGAAGGGCCAATACCAACGGATCAGGTGAATGTCTGGGTAGAAACGTATACCGATCTCTGCAAGAAGGCTTTCGATCTTTCTGCTTCGAACCCCCACCATTCACCTGAGCAAGATTTACCCAAACCATGGGAGTTGACTGCTAGTTTATTAGAACAGATAAGAGAATTGAATTCTATTATGGAGGAATTACATCATTCCTTAAGTAATGGGGAGGAAGAATAAACAATGGAAAAATGGGTTCTTCCTGTTGGATGGGAATGGACAACAATACGAAAGGTTGTAAAAGATGCTTCTACTCGTAATCCATCTCAATTGCCTAATCAGCAATTTTATTACATCGATATTTCTTCGATTGACAATGAAAAAGGCACTATTAAATCCGTTAACCAAATTTTAGGGAAAGATGCTCCTAGTCGAGCTAGAAAGGTAGTAAGAAAGGATGATGTTCTTTTTGCTACTACTCGGCCGTATTTGAAAAAACGCCTCTTCCATAGCGGCGATCTTCGTGTTAGCACCTGGTTGCATATCCTCCTACGAATATAGAATGCACTACTTTTGGGAGGATCTTCACTAGGAAGGCTCAAAAATGACCAACATTTTCCTACTGAAGCTGATAGTGAGACACAACTTGTAGAGGCTTTTTCCGCTACCGAAGGTTTGGCACTGGTTCATACTTCCGCCCAAAATATTGATCGTGTTGTTTCCATCTTGCGTGCTTGCAAACGGACTGGTAGAAAACTAATCATTGATCTTTACACTGCTGCCATTCTAGAAGCAACTGGTAATCTTCATATCCCTCAATCTAACTGGCCGGAGGTCGCGTTATTCATTCCCCAAGCTCAACGCATCCAGATTAAAGAAAACGCCTGGTTTGATCTTCTCAAACACTATGCAAAAAACCGTATTTTCATTGAGAATTTGCATGAGATACAGAGCAAATCGACACTGCTTTTTCGCCCCCTGCATTGCCCTGACCTCGAGAGGGGTAATTGTTTGAAAGGAGCCACTTATATTTATTCTCAATGGGAAGGATATTGGGAGAGAGATTCCTACAATAAGCTAAAAGAATGGTTGGAGCGGTATGCTATTCCTAAAATCAGTATTCACACTTCAGGTCATGCCAGTCCCGGAGATCTAAAGAAAATCGTGACGGCAATCAATCCGCGCAAGGTGGTTCCAATCCACACTTTTTTCCCTGAACGATATGGCGAGTTATTTCAAAATGTGGAAGTGCATAATGACGGCGAGTGGTGGGAGGTATAAATGAGAAAGTTATCTGCACAATTTATGAGCGATCTTGTTGATTCCAATGGTGTGCTTCAGCCGATCTTAACTCGAGTAAAAAAAGACCATACATTAATGCTGGCAATTCGAGAAAATTTCATCAATATCTATTATCGTGGTGGAAATATTCTCAATCTTAAGGAGCACAACAAAGGTTTTTATCAAGCTTCATTTGATGATCAATATAATAAATCTGGGCTTCTCATTCCTGGCTCTCCAACTGTGATTAACAATCAGAACGATTCAAGAAGTTGGATCGATTCATTCCCAATCCGCAAGAATATTATGGACGAATACTTCTCAACCTATGGCAAGGCAGAGAGAGAGTTTCAACAGTTGATTGCTCGTGAAAATAATAATTCGACCATTTCGAATGAAAGCGAATATTTCGTTTCGGATATCGAAGTTACTGAACCTTATGCTAGATTTGATATTATGGCCATCCGTTGGTTGGCCGCCCAGCGAAAAAACGGTAGTAACTGTAAAGTTGCCTTGATTGAGATGAAATATGGTGATCGTGCGCTTAGGGGTAGTGCCGGCTTGCTTAAGCATCTCAAAGATATGGAAAAATTGGTCTCAAATAAAGATAGTTACGCTAAACTATTGGAAACAATGGAAAGCCAGTTTAATCAACTTGATGAACTTGGATTGCTGAAGTTTAATAAAGGCACAAGTAATGCAAAGGTCAAATTGAATGCCGATGAAAAGCCCGAAGTGATTTTTATATTGGCCAACCACAATCCACGAAGTCCGAAGTTAAAAACGATACTCAGTGATCCTGAAATTGATAAATATGCGCAGTCACAGCTATTTGACCTCAAATTTTATGTTGCTAGTTTTGCCGGTTACGGATTGCATGCAAAATGTATGATTCCATTAGTTGAATTTCGGAAGTTGTTATAGAGTTCCATTCTTGTCCGTTTTGGCTAAAGAATGGTTGATAAAGCACTACACAATATAGAAAATAAAGATTTTGAAGGTTAAATTTCCACCCGAACTTCCTCCGCGCGGACCGAGTCGTGTATACTGGTATAAGTTCAGACCAGTCGGACTTGGCACCGCCAAATAGGGAAAATTACAAAAAAAACGGATGTGTTGCCCCATATTGGGGGTGATATTCTCGTCAACCATTCGGATAGATATGTATTCCACACAATCGGCCTGATCCGGCCCGGGTATGGTTGTATTTAATAATCCGTGTCCATCTCTTAGTGTTATTTTGCGGCACAATTGATGGCTTGCATCGGATTGCGTCGTCGCCAGTTGAATCCACTTTGAGCAGGAATGTTTGGAAACAGATGCCATATTCTTGCCAACAACTCAGCGTCTCGGGCTTCCACACGCCTATCGTGACACGCTCCAATCAGGTTCATGGCGATCAACTCGCTATCGGTGCATTCCGGTTTAGGCCCAAGTCATTTGCAGAAAGGAACCATCGTCTTTCAGATATTGTTCATGACAACAAATACTCAGGTGCACAAATCTTCAAAGTTTGATACCATCAAGGTATTTCCCCTATGGCAAACTTAAGTTGTGTGCCCAATTTTTGCCATAGTGGAGGATTTCCCATCACTTACTTGTAACTAGCATAAAACCCTACCAGTTTTTGCCAGTCGAAGAACCCCTAAGGATTTCTTTCTATGAATGATGAATCTTCTCAATCAGAAGCCATGTTGCGTGCCAAATTATTAATGCCAAATTATGTTGGAATTACTCAGTTGCCAGATGTATTGAGGCATATTGACGATGCAATAACTACAATCGATGGCCTTTATACTCATTTAGCCCTAATCGTAACAGGAGATATTCAAGGAGCACTTTCATATGAAGAAGACGCACGATCCTATTTGAAAGAGTATTACTATACAGCAATCCATGCAGTTTCGCACAAACAGATCAGGGATGACCAATTTATACATACATTTGACCAATATCCTTTCGCTTCGTTAGCAAACCCTCTCCTCGAATTTAACAGGAAATCTTTAGGTAAATGCCCGGTTTCTCCCCAACCGCTTACTTTAGTGGCAATAAGCATGGGCTCAATAAATATAGATTTGTTGGGAGTGGGAAAAATATTAGAATTTATTGAGCATGCCGCAAAACAAACTCGATGGGAAGCGCGTCATGAAAAAGAAATGGCATTGCAAACTAGCCGACTCGCATCACTAGAGGAACAATTGCTAGAACAAAAGATAATTGAAGCGCATTTAACTAATGAAGAAAAAAGATTATCCAATGTAAGTAAGAGGATAGAACTTTTCGGCATTATTCAAAACCTCGATTTGCCTTTGAAGCAAAAGCGAAAACTGGTTAAATCCATTGTTGATAAAGTTGACTTGGTTGATGTTATGGCTGACATCAAGATAATAAAAAATAACCATCAATAAGCTGATAATCATACCAACCACAACTATTGCCTGGCGTGTTTCGGCAATAACCGTTTCGGAACATCGGTGTGAGAACCAGACATCCGGTATCTTGAAAGCTTTGCCAGTTGATCTCTGCAAAAGTGACAATGGCATTTGCATCCGCTGCAGTTAGAATACTGCCTTTATCTCCTCGCTGCGGACCGAGTCGCATGTACAGGTACAAATTTAGGCCGGTGATGAGGTAAGAAACATAAAGAAGATGAGACGCCCTCCCGCTTATGCGTGGAGGGCGCTTTTTTGTTGCCGGGAATTGGGGCAGTGTATATAATGAATTGGGTGGGGTTTCTTAAGGAAAAGTAAAGTAAGAGTTCTTCAAGAAAGCAAAATCCACGCCCGCCCGCCAGCAGGTAACGCAAACCGTTGGGCCGCTGCGCACAGGCGATATTATTCATTGCCGATTTTCAGAGATACCACTTCAAATCACAAAGAGTAGATACTATGACCATGTTCATCACAGGTGGAACAAGTTCGATTGGGCGCGTTTTGGTAAGGGAATTATCCGCAAAAGGGGTTCCGACACGCGTGATGGTCCGTGAGAACTCAAATCGATCTTTACTCGAATTTCCGGGTGTCACATTTGTGGATGGGGATGTAACCGATACAGAAGCCGTACTGAAAGGAATGGAAGGGTGTCAATTCGTCACCCACTTGGCCGCAATCGTTGGTCATAACGTTTCAGAGGCAGAATGGTGGCGTGTTAACCGAGATGGCAGTAGAAATGTTCTTCAGGCGGCACATAACCTTCATGTAGACAGCCTGGTACAAGTTAGTTCGCTCTCCGTCTTAGGTTTCACCCAACCTGGAGAGACCGCAGATGAAACTCGGCCAATCGATACTAGTAAATATGTAAATCTCTATCAAAAGACAAAACACGCGGCGGATGAAATTGCTCAAGATTATGCGGCTAAAGGTTTGGCGGTCAAGGTTGTTTACCCGGCATTTGGATATGGATGTTCACAAGCGACAAGCCATCCGAGTCTACAAGACCAAACGCTCCTGCGTATGGCAGCGGGTAAGCCGGTAGCAATTATGGGGAGTGGCAAGAACCGACTTTGTTTATCATATTATAAAGACACCGTAGCTGGCATCCTTTTGGCCCACGAGAAAGGGAAAGCTGGTGAAGGTTATATCTTGGGGAATGACAATCTGACGTTCAAAGAAATCTGGGATGTGGTAGCCGATGTGCTTGGCAAAGAACCGCCACGAAGGCGTATTCCTTTATCTGTTTTGAAGCTGATCTCGTCTGCAAGTCGTGTATTTACTGGAAAATCTATCTTTCCATCAGACTTCTTTGAAATGATCGGTTTTGACTGGTGTTTTAGCAATCGGAAAGCGAAAGAGCTATTAGGCTGGCAACCGCAATCATTTCATCAGGGATTAAGGGAAACCTGGAAGGAATATAAAGAACAAGGATGGAGTACAGGTGATTGAGTATTCCATAACACGGCCCAACACCGCGTGCACCTGACGCTGGGGAGTCTGGTATCATCTTAGGCAGTTTTCTACCCCTTATAACTTTTCCAATCGGACGGCGTTCCGCCGCCCGCCCCAGCGCGGGTAACGCTCACCCGCTAGCCTGCTTCAGGAGGATGAAATGCGACCCCTTCGATATTCCATAAACGTCACGTTGGACGGATGCTGCGATCATCGTGAAGGAATCGTGGACGAAGACTTGCATCGTCACGCTGCCGAGAACATCGCCCAGGCCGATGCCCTCCTCTTTGGCCGGGTGACTTACGAACTGATGGAGGCAGCGTGGCGGCTGCCGGCGCGGACGGGAGTGAAGCCCGATTGGATGGAACCCTGGATGGAACCCTTCGCCCGGACGATCGACGCGGCAAAGAAATACGTCGTGTCGAGCACCCTGGAGCGGGTCGATTGGAACGCGGAGCTCGTGCGCGGGGATCTGGGGAAGGCCGTTCAGCAGTTGAAGCGGGAGTCAGGCAAGGGACTGTTCGTGGGAGGCGTGAAGCTCCCGCTGGCGCTGGCGGAGCTGGGATTGATCGATGAGTACGAGTTCGTGGTGCATCCCAGGCTGGCGGGCCACGGGCCGACGTTGTTCGCAGGGCTATCGAAGCCTATCGACTTGAAGCTCGTCAGCCGGCTGGAGTTTGGCTCGGGTGCGGTGGCGATGCGATATGAGCCGAGAAGGTAGCCATCTGAAGGCTATGCTCTTCCAAGTCGCCTTTCCTGATCTATAGGGCCGCCGGCGGTCGCCTGGCCGTGTTGCACTTAGTAAGTGTATTTGCAAAGCGGGTCAACACGCGCATGCAGCGGACGCCTTCGGCGCCGTGGATGCGCAGATCGTTAGACAATAATATTATTCTCCCCTTGTGGATCGAGTCGGATGTACGGGTAGGCACAGCCCTCCCGTTGGTCGTGTACAGCACTCGCGATGCTTGTGCACAGCACTCCCGTTGGTCGTAAGTTCAGGCCGGTGTTTGCCTGGACAGGTTAGCAAAAAACGATCCTTAATCCCTGGCAATAAAAATGCCTGGGATTTTTGATATAATTCGGTTACCATATTGGTAACATCGTGGTATAATCTTCTCATGAGGGTCATCAGCCGACGCATTCTTCGCGAATTCTGGGAAAAGCACCCAGACGCAAGTGTTCCCTTACAAACCTGGTTTCATGATGTGGAGCGCACGACCTGGAACACACCTGCTGATGTCAAAACAGTCTATAAGAATGCCAGCTTGCTAGCCAATAACAGGGTCGTATTCAATATCAAAGGAAATCATTACCGGTTGGTGGTGGTGGTCGTTTATAAACATGGCGTGGTTCACATACGATTTGTAGGAACGCACGAAGAGTATGACCGGATTGATGTGGCCACGATATAAGGAGTGTTAAAAATGGAAATCAAACCTATTCGCAGCGAAGCCGACTATCAAACGGCATTGAAAGAAATCGAGATACTGATAGAATCTCAGCCTGGCACCCACGAAGGCGACCGGATGGATGTGTTGGTGACTCTGGTTGAGGCATATGAAGCAAAACACTTTCCGATCCCTGAGCCTGATGATCCGGTAGAGGTGTTGGAATATTACATGGAAAGCCGCGGACTGAGCCGTTCCGATTTGATTGCATACCTGGGCAGCAAGGAACGCGTTTCAGAAGTGCTAAACCGCAAACGCGGGCTCTCTCTTCAGATGGTCCAGCGGCTACATGCTGGCCTCGGCATCCCCGCGGATCTCTTGATTGCCAAACAGGGCCATAAAGCTACGTCTATCGTCAAATCGCGGACCAAGTCGCAAGTACGAGTATAAGTTCCGCCCACGATTTTAAGTTTTGAATAAAAGGAATTCAAAAAGCACTCGCCGGAAATGGCGAGTGCTTTTTTAGTTTACGATGACATTAGAGTGTTTCAAGAGATTGTATAATTTGTGGTACGGTAGATCAAGCTTTCTCGATCGGGTATCAACCAAGGAGACTGCTAATGTCCGATAATGTGTCCTATGAATTATTGAAGGGATTCCTGGAAGCGTTCAATCGCCATGATCTGGATTCCATTATGGATTATTTTGCAGAGGATTGCGTCTTCTACATGCCGAGAGGCGCAAGGCCGCGTGGCGATCGGTTCGTCGGGAAGGATGAGGTTCGGGCAGGCCTGGCAAAGCGATTTGAGGGAATTCCGGATGTGCATTATGGAGACGACCAGCACTGGCTCTGTGGCAATTTCGGAGTCTCTGAATGGACACTTACCGGCACTTCTTTGGCAGGCCAACAAATAGAAGTTCGGGGCGTTGACCTGTTGGAGTTCGATCACGGTAAAATCACCCGCAAGGACTCTTTTTGGAAAATAATAGAATGAGACAACTGGTCGTGGGTACTTTCACCACTTTGGACGGTGTTATGCAGGCGCCGGGAGGTCCGGACGAAGACCGGGACAACGGCTTCCGGCATGGCGGCTGGCTGGTCCCGTACTTCGACGATAAATTTGTTCAAATCATGACCGCATGGACAATGCGAGCCGGCGCCTTTCTCCTGGGGCGTAAGACCTATGAAATTTTCGCGGGCTCATGGCCCAATTCCACCGACCCAGCAGACGAGATTGCCACAGCTCTCAACACCCGCCCAAAGTTCGTCGCATCGAACACACTCGATGCTGTTAGCTGGAACAATTCCACCCTGCTCAAGGGCGATGTTGCCGAGGAAATCGCTAAGCTCAAGGCTCAAGAAGGCGGCGAGATTCAGGTTCACGGCAGCAGCAATCTTTTACAGACGCTGCTCAGGCACGATCTCGTGGATGCTCTGCGTATCTGGCAATTTCCTGTTGTCCTGGGAACCGGCAAGCGCCTGTTTGGCGACGGCGCCATCCCGCGCAGTTTCAGGCTTGTCGAGACTCAGTTCAATACTACAGGCGCGGTTCTGCATGTTTACGAGCGTACCGGGGACCTCAAGTATGGGGAAGTTGAGGTTGGCCAGGAGACCGTAGTGTTCGAGTAATGCCTGGCTAAAATCAGCATGTCGCTGGCGCTTGTCATGGTTCAATAAACCACCTGATCAATAAGAAACGGAGAGTCGCGTTGTATATTCCAACATTGTACCGGGAAGAAGACCGTGAAGAAATTTTGGCATTTCTCAGACACAATAATTTTCCGGCAATTGTGTCGTTTGACGGCGAAAGACCCATTGCGACGCATGCTCCCATTGAAGTAGCAGAAGATGAAAATGGCAAAATTACAATCTATGCACACATTTCACGGGCAAACCCGCAATGGAAGACTTTTGGCAAGCAGGAAATACTCCTGATTTTTCAAGGCGCCCATACATATATTTCGCCGCGCTGGTATAACCATGTGAATGTACCAACCTGGAATTACATGATAATTCATGTATACGGAACTGTACGTTTTTTGCAAGGGGACGATTTGTTTGCCTTATTTAGCCGTCTGGTCCATAACCACGAAGTGAATACTCCATATAGCCTTGAAGGCCTTCCTCGAGATTTTGTAGAAAAAGAAATGAAAGGCACTGTTGGTTTTGCAATAGATGTCACTCGCATAGACGCAGGCTATAAATTGAGCCAGAACAGAAACGATGAAGACCATGAAAATATCGTTCGAGAATTGGACAAGCGTGAAGACGAAGACTCAGCAAAAATAGCAAGAGCAATGCGTGGAAAGCGGCAAAACTCCAGGCGCCCGTGAAAATGATAAAGCATTCACTCTGACCGGTTCGTCTTGCACAACATCGCACGTCCAACAAAGCGTGCATCGGGCAGTGGTGACTGCGCTTCGCGTCGATCATGTCGCGAAGCGTGACTTCGAGTTTTTTTCTGCTCCCAAACCTTGTCCTCGCCCGCTCCGCCACTAACGCAAACCGTTTGCCCGCTTACCTGAATCAGGAGATTGAATGCAACCCTACACTTTTGTTATTGTTTCCATTTTCATCGTTCTCGTGCTTGTCTATCTTACACTTTTTCGCCCCTGGCAGCTTCGTTGGGGGGCTACAGACGATGAAATCAAACGCTCTATGCCTGGGGATGACATTGTTGGCAAACCTTCCTTCAATGCTACTCGTGCAGTGACGATCCATGCACCCGCGAAAAATATATATCCCTGGATCGTTCAAATGGGAGTTAAGCGGGCTGGTTGGTATAGCTATGACCTGTTGGATAATTTGGGCAGGAAAAGTGCAGAAAGTATCCTTACTGAACATCAAAACATCCAGGTTGGCGATGTTATTCCTTTAAGCCCGGACGGAAAACAAGGATTGTTGGTTAAGGATTTTAGTCAAAATAAATGGATGTTGTGGTGGGATAAAATAGGCGACACTTCCTGGGTCTGGGAAATCTACACTGACGGGGAAACCCACTCTCGTCTTGTAACGCGTGTACGAGTGAAATATCGCTGGTTTTCGCCTGTTATTGTATTCAACCTGCTTATTGAGTTCTTCGACATCCTGATGATGCGCAAATGTATGCTTGGCATAAAAAGACGAGCAGAAGCAATGCTACCTTCCCAACCATCAGCGGGCTAACAAAGCATGCAGTGGATTGGCGAGTTTCGTCGCCATTTACAAGCATTTTCGAGGTTCGAGTTTATACTGCCCCCAGACCTTGTTCATGTCCGCCCCGCCACTGACGCAAACCGTTGGACGAGTTAGTGGATGACCCTGACCCTGAAAAATCCAAACGCGCGACAGGCGCCATGCTCAAGGTGCAGAAGGTCATCGGCGCCAGCCTGCAGAAGGCAGATGACGGGTTATTCGGACAATTTCCGTCTTGAATTTCCGGGATAAATGTCCTAAGATAGAGTGCCTGACTTCAAAAAAAATCAGTCACCATTAGGAGGTTTCTATGAGCCCAAAGAAGGACACAGGATTCACGGCTGAGGAAAAAGCTGCGATGAAGGAGCGAGCCCGGGAGCTGAAGGCCGCTGCAAGTAAGGCAGACGAGGAAAGCGCCCTGCTCGCGAAGATCGCCGAGATGCCGGAACCGGATCGCGCCATGGCCACGCGGCTCCATGTGATCATCCAGGCCAGCGCGCCAGCTCTCTCGCCGAAAACCTGGTACGGGATGCCCGCGTATGCCAACAAGGACGGCAAGGTCGTCTGTTTCTTCCAAAGCGCGTCGAAGTTCAACGCCAGGTACGCGACGTTAGGCTTCAACGACGCAGCGAACCTCGATGAGGGCGCCATGTGGCCGACCGCCTTTGCGCTGAAGGAGTTGACTGCCGCCGATGAGGCAAGGATCAGCGCGCTCGTGAAGAAAGCAGCGAGCTAAAGACTGATCGCACGTGTAAGAGACCCCGCTGGTAACATCATCGGGGTTATTCAGCAGCCGTGAGTACGCCTGCGACAAATCTATATCCTCAGCCTGCAGGAAATGTTAGCACCTTTCCAGGCGATGGAGCTATAAAAAATCAGGGTGAGACAAAGAAATGTCTCACCCTGATTGATATTTAAATCGGCTTACTCTGCCAATTCGACTTCGCTGAGGAACGCGCCGTGCCAGGTATGCACCCAGGTCTGGCCGTTGTTGTGTACGCTGAGCATCCCGGCGATTTGTCCATCTACCGTGTAATCGAAAGTAAAGTAGCCATAGAACGCGATGCCCATGCCTTCCACCTCAGCGCCGGGAACCTGCTCATCCAGCGCCGTTTGAGCTGCAGTTTTGGCTTCATCCAGCGTCAGGGATTCGCCGGTCGTTGCATACCATCCGCCCATGTGACCATATTTTTCATTCCACATTATGTTCGGCCCGTGCTCGGGGTATACCGACCCGCTGTAGGGATCAACCAGCAACTCCATCGCGCCGCGGCCGGTATCCTTTTCCAACACGACCGCATAGAAGTTCTGCTCGAATTCCATAATTTCGGCCAGTTCGAGCGTAGAATCACCCGCCAGATAAGTTTCCAATCTGGCCTGAGCATCCTCGATGGTTAAACGTGCGCCAGTCTGCGTAGTTCCATTGGGGTTGATAAACGGGCACGAGTTTGCAAAATTATCTGTGGTCGATCCCCGGTATCCGCCCATCATACCACCGTAGCCGCGTCCGCCCATCATACCGCCATAATTAGAATACGCGCCCGAAGTTTGCCCGCAGCCGGCGCCGGCAGGATTGGAAGGGGAAGCCCAGTTCGCCGCAAAACCTGGCAGGCGCAGCGCGCTCATCATCGGCATATTGCCCCAACCCAGGCCCGGAAGCGTCTGCCCGGTCCAGAACCAGCTTGCCGCCAGCACACCGGCAGCGACCAGGCCAATCACGGCAAATACAATAACAATTCCCAGTAATATTTTGTTCATCCTGTCCTCCATAAATGGTTATTCTTCATTAATTTTCCACAGATGCCTGCACCCAGACTTCAACTTCGGGACGCTGCGGGTCGTTGGTTTCCAAAATGACCCCGCGGCGTACCACCGCCCCCGGTGAAGCCTGCTGCGGGTCGAAATAGACTGTGACCAGCCCGGATTTACCAGGTGGAATGTCGGCACTGCTTAATTCAGCCGTGGTGCAGCCACAGGTGGTATAGCCGGATGAAATCAGCAGTGCGGCAGTGCCGCGGTTGGCAATTTCGAACGTCCAACTGGCAATCTGCGTTCGCTTCACCGCTCCAAAATTATGGAAGGTGACGGGTAAGTAGATATCAGGAGCATTGTTCGCATCCTGCTGCGCGATTGTCACGCTCATCATACGGTAATGCATCTGGTCGTGCATCAATTGGACTGGTTCGCCATAAACGAACCGGTCCGGATCGGAGCGTTGGGCAGGCGAGCCCAGCCAGGCCCATCCCAGGGCAGCGCCGACTCCAAAAACGAACAAAGCCAGTGCTGCCCATAGGAACGGGCTGCGCCGCATGCGGCGGATACCAATAAAAGGAGATTTCCCAAAATCCATGCATTTATCTTACGCCGGGCAACCCAATATGCGCATCGGCACATTGCGCCGGTGTCCATAGGCCGTTTGGCCTAAGGCATTCTGCGCGATTTGGCACTTCAGCCAAAAGGGTGCGGGGGATACACTCACAATACGATAAGTGATCCCCAATTGGAGTGTAGATGACACCCGTTTCTCCTATCCATAAAAATATATTTCCAGCCTTGATGCTGACTGTGTTTGGCATCGTAACTATGCTGCTCACAGCATGCTCTCCCAATGGCGGGGGCGCTGCCGGTGATCTCAAGATGGCGCCGATGGCGGATATGCCGGCTGAAGTGCAGAAGGCGGCCGTCACCGTGCGCGAGGCCTACCAGTTTGCTGTTGCCAATCCGGACGTTTTGCAAAACCTGCCGTGTTACTGCGGTTGCGGCCCGATGGGGCACACTTCCAATTATTCCTGCTACGTACAATCTGCTGAGGATGAAGAAATCGTTTTTGATACTCACGCGCTTGGCTGCGGCATTTGTGTAGATATCACCCAGGATGCCATGCGGATGCTGCGGGATGGAAAAACCATGACTGAAATTCGGGCAGCTATCGACGCAGACTACTCGCGCTTTGGCCCCTCGAATATGCCTTGAGCCGCTGCGTTGCAGAAAACAGGTTAGCCGGTGACACTTCCCAAATTCATTTCCATCCTCGCTAAGCCCATCCTGGGATTGACCCTGGCTGTCCTTGCCCTGACGGCGCCGCTATCCTTGCCGCCAACTCAACCCGTGGAACGCTACTTTCGCATCGAAGCCAGCCAGTTTGCTTATTCGCCGGGCGTCTTGCAGGTAAACCCGGGCGATCAGGTGACCATCGATCTGGTCGCTACCGATGTGGTCCACGGCATATATATCGACAACTATGAACTGCAAGCCAGCGCTGATCCGGGTCAAACTGCCCGCCTGACTTTTACCGCCGATCAAGCGGGATTATTCCGCTTTCGTTGTCTGGTACCCTGCGGCCAACTGCATCCATTCATGTTGGGCAAGCTGCAAGTCGGTCCCAATCAGCTTTTCCTGCGGGCGGTTTTGTTAAGCCTGGCAGGTCTCTTACTGGTGCTATGGAAAAAGCCGCTCTCTACCATTTCGATTTGACCCGTTACGCCTGGCTGCGGCGGCTCCTGACATCGCGCTGGCCGCAATTTATCCTGCGTGCTATCACGCTGGCCGGCTTTGTGCTGGTGATATTGACCGGATTTATCGGCTCACCGGTTGGCAGCCGCAATTTTGCGGTGATGTTCGTGTGGATCGCGTGGTGGTCCGCCCTCAAATTGATCATGCTGCCGTTCGGCGGCCGCGCCTGGTGCTCGATTTGCCCAATCCCTATGCCGGGCGAATGGCTGCAACAGGGTTGGCTGGTTAAACCGGGCGGGAAAATGTTTAATCTGGGCTTGCGTTGGCCGCGCCGTCTACGCAATACCTGGCTGCAATCGGCCGGATTTGCTGCCATTGGCTTGTTTTCGGCGCTGACCTTAACCACTCCGGTGGTCACCGCCTGGATTTTTGTGGGGCTGATTGTTGTCGCGGTGGCGGTGTCGGTCATCTTTGAACAACGATCTTTCTGCCGTTACCTGTGCCCCATGGGCGGGTTTATTGGGCTTTACGCTACCATGGCGCCGTTGGAACTGCGCCCGCAGCCGGGTTTGACCCCGGTCGAAAAAGGCGCTGCTGCGCGGGAATGGCCGCGCGGCTGCCCGTGGATCAATAATCCGGCGGCGTTGAAGGCCAACGCCAATTGCGGCCTGTGCCTGGAATGCCTGCGAACCGAATCGGGCGCGAATATGGCGCTCAATGTTCGCTCCTTCGATGCCGAATTAGGTCAGCCGGGGGCGTTTCGACTGGATGAAGCTTTCCTGTCGCTTGGCCTGCTTGGCAGCGTGATGATCTACTCCGCAGTATTTCAGGGTCCGTGGGGCGCGCTTAAAAATGCAGCACTGAATGCCGGTTCAGGTGCCTGGTGGAGCTTTGCAGCTTTCTTCCTGTTGGCCAGTTTTGGACTGCTGCCAGCATTATTAGCCGGGGCCTCCGCGCTGGTCAGGCGAACTGGCAACCTCGCTCAGCCCCTCCAAATGGTTTTCACCCTTTTCAGCCGGGCGCTTCTGCCGCTTGGATTACTGTCCTGGATTGCATTTACAGTTTCCTTTGCATTCGGCAAGCTGGCCTACCTGTGGCCGGTACTATCAGACCCATTTGGCTGGGGTTGGAATCTGTTTGGCACTGCCAGCGTGGAGTGGCAGCCGTATTTGCTCAGCGCAACCCCGGTGATCGAGACGGTGCTGCTGGTAACAGGTTTGATCTGGTCGGGCAGGACCATTCTGAAGACCGCCGAGCAACTGGGAGTCCGTGGCGAGCGGCGGTGGGCGGCTGCGCCGGTGTTATTGTTCGCGCTGGCGGGAACCTTAACCATGTTGTGGCTACTGATCGGGTAAGGACATGGAAAAATTAGCCAAAATCCTGGTTGTGGTTTTGATCCTGCTGGTGGCGGCTGTGCCGCTGCTTGGCCAGCAGATCATAGCTCAGCCTGAGACCATAGAACTGCGGGCACGCATGCCGGAAAACGGCGGTTGGTCGCAGGAGTTTATCTACGGCCTGGTCAATGTGCCCATCAAGCTGCGCATGACCTCGGACGATGTGGTGCACAGCTTTGCACTCGCGCAGAGCAGCCTGCCCTCCGTGGAAATCTTTCCGGGCAAGTTCAGTGAAACTGAATTGGTCTTCGACCAGCCAGGCGAATACACTTTCTACTGTACCCGCTGGTGCGGGGCGAACCACTGGCGCATGCGTGGAACGATTGTGATCGAAGGCCCAGCTTCCTCAGACCAGCCGACCAGCGTCCCGCCGCTGTTTCTTCAACTCGGTCTGGATCTGGATGCACCACATTTTGCCCGGGTCATCCCATCAAACCGGCCGGAAAGCGCCCGAGCAAGTGAGAGAACAAATGCTTTGCCCGATGGGTTGACGGATGGCGAGAATATCTGGTCGAAAAGCCCCGAGGCGCTTTGGAAAGATTTGAAGGCAGATGAAGACCTGGACGATCAATCCGTATGGGACATGGTTGCCTGGGGGTTGAATCAGCAGGGCAGCTCAGGGTGGATGGGGCAAGGTCGCGAATTGTACACGCAGAACTGTCTGGCCTGCCACAGTGAGAGCGGTAGGGGTGATGGGGTGATGGTACGCGATTTGCCGCCTATGAACCACGACAAAATGGGCAGCGAGGCGACCCGCCCACCCGATTTTTCTGACCCGGCGGTGCTGCTTGGCGCCAGCCCGGCGCTGCTGGAAGGGAAAATCATCCGCGGCGGAATGGGCACCGGCATGCCTTACTGGGGGAACATTTTCACCAGCGAGCAAATTCGCAGCCTGGTGCTGTACCTGTATTCGTTTCAGATGGAACTAGAGGAAAGGCCATAAATAATTAGCTTAGAGTTTATATTGATCCATACTGGGTGTCATCCTGCCAATTAATAGGGTTTGAGTCTATGTATTCCCATATCAAGCAGTATTCTTCGTCGTTCCTGATGATGCGGTCGTAAAACCCCTTTTGCCAGATAGACTCTCCCAATTGTTTTGTAATATAGGCTTTCATTTGTAAAACGATTTGAGAAATTGTAGGGGCGCGCAATGCGCGCCCGCCATAACCGAATATTTGCAAAATTAGATGAATGTGGTTGGGCATTATCACGTATTTTTCGACTGAAACGTTCGGATAATAAACAGGAATATTTTGGATCGCCGAATCTACGATCTGCCCGATCTTAGATAATGAAACTATAACTAATTGTGTGGATGCAGACGGATTCGTATCATTCCATAATAGATTTCGTCTGTTGCTAATACATATTGTGACAAAATATAAACCAGCTTGTGAATAATCATAATCTACAAGCCGAAGTTTTTTGCGTTCCGGGAGCGGCATCGCAAGATCCTGAAAACCAGTTTGGAATAATTTTATAGCATCAGTCTTGAATGCGGCGTGTTTCTGAAGAATTGGGGGATGCGGGCGCGTGATACGCGCCCCTACGGCCGGAAAGGGGGCGCAGTGCGCTCCCGACCTCCCAGTCCAGGCAGGAACGTGTCCCATGCGCCAGCCCTGCCTAGTTACATGTAGGTGAGCGCTCTGCTCGTCACCGCTGCCATTTGATAAATGGACAGGTTTAGTGATGAACTTAAATGATGATCGTTGAAACCGTAGGGGAGCGCAGTGCGCTCCCGCTACAGATTGTCGGATAGAAGGACGAAATTTCAGGACCCAAATTTATGATCATCTCGCCAGTTTATCGGATTAGCATCGATATAATCCCAAACCAAACGGTGTTCCTCGTCATTTCGAATGATATGGTCATAAAATGATGTTTGCCAAATCGAATATCCCACCTGCTTTGTGATGAACCCTTTCAATTGATTGATGATCGTTGAAACCGTGGGGGAGCGCGCTGCGCTCCCGCTATTCTCTGTTAATAGCAGGATCATATGAATATGGTTCGGCATAATTGCGTATTTTTCTACGCAGGCATTCGGATAAAATTGGGAAATGTTGTTTATCGCCGCATCGGCAAAATTCCCTATTTTTGAAAGGGGAATATCATCAATCGACACGGTTGTGGAATGGTCAACGGCATTCCACAATATGTGACTCTTTCCTTTTACACATACTGTAATGAAATATGCATTGTTTTGTGAATAATCATAACCAGCCAGTCGATTTAACTTACGTTTCGGTAAGTTCATAATCATCCCATTTGCGGGAGCGTGCTGTGTCTCCCTTAATTTTAGCTCGAACTTCCGATACGGGAGCGCACAGCATTTTCCTCTATGTAAGTTCACTGGTTCGGGAGCGCACTGCGCTCCCCTACAATTTCGCTTGCTCCACCAATGCGGAAGCGCTGCTTACAGATTTTTTTACGGTGGAAATGCCCCCTAGGAGTAATTTTACAATAATTGGCCAGGCAGTGGCGGGCAGCTATAGAGGCAGCATTGCCCGCCACTGCCTGGTTTGATTTATAATCAGCTAATGGCAGAGCCGCGAATCGATCACAAGGTGCGGGTAATACTGGCGGACGACCACGCGGTGGTGCGTGCCGGAATCCGCCAATTCCTGGAACGAAGCGGCCGAATACAGGTGCTGGCAGAGGCGAACAATGGGCGGGAAGCCTGCCAGCTAGTCGACCAGCAGACGCCGGATGTGGCCATCCTGGATGTCCAGATGCCGGAACTGAGCGGCATAGAGGTCACGCGCTGGATTCGGACCAACCACCCGTCCGTCGGTGTGCTGGTATTGACTGCCTACGACGACGAACCATACGTCCAGGCTGTATTGCGGGCTGGCGCGAACGGCTATGTGCTCAAAACCGCCGGGCCCGATGAGATTGTGCGCGCGGTTCTGGACGTGGCTGAAGGCCGGGATGTATTGGACGCAACCATGGCGCGCCGTTTGATTACGCGCACCGAACAGCCGGCGCCGCTGATCGAGCCTCTCACGGAGCGCGAACTGGAAATTCTGACCCTGGCGGGCAAAGGATTGACCAACAAGGCAATCGGTGTGGCGTTGCATATCAGCGACCGCACGGTGCAAAATCACCTGGCGCATATATTCCAGAAATTGCAGGCTGCCAGCCGGACGGAAGCCGTCATGCGAGGGGTTTCTCTGGGTCTGCTGCCAGCCAGTCTGGCAGGCGCTGAATCGGGATCTTAAGCGTGACCAAGGGGTCAAGTACAATTTTGCCGCTTCCCGGGTTGCGCTGGCGCGGCTTTACGCTTCAGCTTTTTTTGCTGACTATTCTGCCACTGACCGTCCTGGTGTTCGGCGCGGTGCTCCTCAGCCAGTCGCTGCATCACCAGGCGATGGTACAACTGGTCGGTGACCGAAATTTGCGCGCGGTACGCGCAGCCTCGGATGCCCTCTCCATGCAGTTAGACCGGAAGGTGTACAGCCTGCGCACGGCAGCCCGCATCCTCGAGGTCGGGGCGACATTGGCCGGGGATAGCCCGGCACTCGACCTGATTGGCGCAGAATTCGACGGCGGGCTGGGGCTGTATGATGCACAGGACAACCTGATCACTTCCCTGAATGGAGCGAATTATTTGCAGTCGCTGCCTGCCAGCCAGTCGAATTTCTGGGTCCAGATCAAGGCTCCCCAACCGCAATCAGCTATTTTGACCACGGACACGTATTTTCCTGGCGGCACGCTTGTTTGGGCCGGCTTGAAACTATCAGACGGCCGCGTCCTGGTCGGCGGATTTTTATCTGAACAGGTCATTCAGCAGACCGTAGCTTCCATCTTAACCACCAATCAGGCGCGGATGCTGGTTGTCAATCAGGCAGGGGAGATATTATATTATTCCGGCGACCGGGCCACGCTGGGACAGCCGCTGGATATGCCAGGCGTGGCTGAAGCGCTCAATGGAGAGAGTGGGGTCAACACGGTTGCCAGCCATCACGGTGATCTGGTAACAGCTTTCAGCACCATCCCGCAGGCTGGTTGGGCACTGGTGCTGGAAGAGAACTGGGAAGAAATCGCCACCCCGTTTTTGAGCACAACCCAGTCTGCGCCACTGCTGCTGGCGCCACTGCTGGTTTTGGCGTTGATCGCCTTATGGTTTGGGGCGCGGCAGATCATTCAACCTCTGCAGGAATTAGAGGTGAAGGCTTCTCGTCTGGCGCATGGCGATTTTGACTCGATCCGCGAATCGGTTGGCGGAATTGCCGAAATTCACCAGTTGCAGAATGTGTTGAGCAGCACGGCCAACGATTTGGAATCTGCCCAGGATGCACTGCGTGGCTATATTGGGGCAATCACCGCTGGGGTCGAGAAGGAACGGCGCGGGCTGGCCCGCGAACTGCATGACGATACCCTGCAGGCATTGATTGCGCTCAACCAGCGTTTTCAAATGGCGCGAGCGTCAGCGGCAACCGATGAAGAACGCGTTTCCATCACCCAACTGCAGGAAATGACCGAACAGACCATCGCCAATTTACGCCGCATCGTGCGCGGGCTGCGCCCGATCTACCTGGAAGATCTGGGACTGGCAGCTGCGTTGGAAATGCTGGCGAAAGAAAGCACTCAGGTTGGCAGCACACCGGTAAAATTCGAGGTTAGCGGGGAATCTCGTCGTCTGGCGCCCGAGGTTGAGGTGGCTTTATACCGCATGGCGCAGGAGGCACTGAGCAACGCACAGCAGCATGCTCAAGCCGATCAAATTTGGCTGCAAATTCTTTTTACTCCAGAAACGGTGACTTTGACCATCAACGATGACGGCGCAGGATTCGAAGTGCCTGAAATGCCGGACGTGTATGCCCGACAGGGCCATTTTGGGCTTTTAAGCCTTACTGAACGCGCTGAGTTGATCGGGGGAGATTTGAAGATTTGGTCGGGTGATAAAGGAACAAAAATAGAGGTCACAGTACCTCAGACGTCCATTGAGTAGAGGTTAAAGCTGCACGTATGACGATTTGTCACTTGCAAAATGTTGGTTTTGGGTATAAAATATGAATACTTGTTCATATATTCAGAGGTAAAACCTATTGATTAAATCTCTTGCCGCCTGTGAAGAAACTGTTATCCATGAGGATGAGGTTTTGGCTGCCAGCCGCACATTGATCGACGGGCAGACCGCCGGACGGTTGGCGCAGATTTTTTCTGCGCTCTCCGATCCAACCCGGCTGCGCATCATATCGGCCCTTTCAGACCATGAATTATGCGTTTGCGACCTGTCGGTCGTACTTGGCATGAGTCAGAGCGCGGTCTCGCACCAGTTGCGGCTGCTGCGCAACCTGAACCTGGTCAAATACCGCAAGGAAGGCCGCATCGTTTATTACGCGCTGGATGACGAGCATATTCGTGAACTGTACGAACGTGGACTGGAGCACACTGCTCATCAGAAAAAATTGGAGGCATAAAGCCGTTGACTGAAAAACAAACCTACTTAATTGACGGAATGGATTGCGCCGATTGCGTGCTGACCATCGAGCGCGGCATTCGGAAACTGGACGGCGTTCACTCGGTGGAAGTGAACCTGGTTACCACCCGCATGGTCATCGAAGGCCAGGTTGCGCCCGAAACTGTTCGCCAACGAGTGGAAGCGCTTGGCTATGGCCTTAAAGATCCCGAACCGTTGCCCAGGACCGCGCAACGGGCAAAATTTTTCCCTGGCTTTATTCAATATTTATTGGGTTCGCGCGAGAACCGCTTTGCCCTGGTAGGGGGCGGGCTGATTGTAATAGGGTTCCTGCTGCGTCAGATCGGAATCCCCGAATTATGGTCGAATAGCCTGCAAATTGCGGCGCTGGCGCTGGCAGGTTTTCCAATCGCCCGCAGCGCAATCAACAATTTGCTGATCAATCGCAGCTTCAGCATCAACTTTTTGATGTCCGCGGCTGCCATCGGCGCGGTGATTATTGGTGAAATTCCAGAAGCTGCCTCACTCATCTTTTTATTCGTCATTGCCGAGGCGTTGGAAGGCTATACTGCCGAGCGAGCACGTGGGTCACTGCGCGATCTGGCTGCGTTGGCCCCGGCGCGCGCTTTGTTGATCACCGCTGACGGCGTGGAAGTGACAACGGGCGTCGAAAATCTGAAAATTGGCGACCGGATCCTGGTGAAACCGGGCGAGCGTATCCCGATGGACGGGATGATCCTGAGCGGTACAAGCGGCATCAACCAGGCGCCGATTACCGGCGAAAGCTTGCCGGTCGAAAAGAATGTCGGTGATGAAGTCTTTGCCGGGACGGTAAACGGCGCTGGCGCGCTTGAGATCAAGGTCATGCGCCTGGTGACGGACAATACCCTGGCACGCATCATTCAACTGGTGGAGCAGGCGCAGTCCATGCGGGCGCCAGCCCAACGCTTTATCGACAAATTTGCCCAGATTTACACACCGGCCATGATGGCGCTGGCAGTATTGGTGGCAGTCGTGCCGCCGCTGCTGCTTGGCGAGCCTTTCCTCAACCTGGCGGATGGGACATACGGCTGGCTCTACCGTGGGCTGGCGCTGCTGGTTATTGGCTGCCCGTGCGCGCTGGTCATCAGCACGCCGGTGACAATTGTCTCGGCTATAACGGCAGCAGCCCGGCGCGGCGTCCTCATCAAAGGCGGCGTACACCTGGAAGCGCTGCAGCGCATCAAAGCAGTTGCTTTCGATAAGACCGGTACTCTGACGCGCGGTCAGCCGGTGGTTTCCGCCGCCCGGACACTGGAGTGCGATTGTGAAGAAACTTGCGAGTCCTGTGACGACTTGCTGGCGCTGGCAGCTTCGATCGAGCGCCGCTCCAATCATCCCCTGGCGCAGGCGGTTGTGACGGCGGCCGCGCAGCGCGGCATAGCGGAACGTTATCCCCCGGCTGAAGCGGTGGTGAGTCTGGCCGGTATGGGACTGCAGGGCAAGGTTAATGGACGTCTCGCCACGATTGGCAACCACCATCTGTTCGATGAGCAGCACCCGCATGCCGACCGCCTGTGCGATTGGGTCGAATCTGCCGAAGAATTAGGCCAAACGACCATGCTGGTTTGCGACGGTGATCGGGTGCGCGGTTACCTGGCCGTGGCCGATCAGTTACGCCCGGAGAGCCGGGAGGTGATCGCGGAGTTGAAGGCGCTTGGCAAAGAGATCGCCCTGTTGACCGGAGACAATCCGCGTGCCGCCCAGGCCGTTTCGCAGGCATTGGATGTGGATCGGGTGCACGCGGGCTTGCTGCCTGCTGGCAAGGTCGAAGCGGTGCAGGCGCTGCGCAGTGAACTGGGTGAAGTGGTCATGGTTGGGGACGGCATCAATGATGCGCCGGCGCTGGCAACTGCCAGTGTTGGAATCGCGATGGGCGGGGCATCTTCGGCGCAGGCCATGGAAACCGCCGATGTGGTGTTGATGGGCGAAGATTTACGCCAGCTTCCGTACGCCTTCCGGCTGGCCGGTCTCACCCAGCGGGTGATGGTGCAGAATATTGCCCTTTCTTTGGCGACCAAGCTAATCTTTATCGTGCTGGCCTTGAGCGGCGCAGCCACCCTGTGGATGGCGGTGCTGGCAGATATGGGCGTTTCCCTGCTTGTGACCTTCAACGGCATGCGACCGCTGGCCTTCGAGCGAACTGGTTGATATCTCAATTTAAAAAAAACATCAAAAATTGTCACCCTGAACGCAGTGAAGGGTCTCGAAGACAGCGATCGATATGTTTAGCTGCGCTCACACACAGCGTGCCCCACCCGAAGAGTGCTCTGTGAGTGAACGAAGTGAAGGGTCTCCTAACCTGCTACGAGATGTTTCGCTACGCTCAACATGACACAATGCGTCACCCTGTGGGTAACATGACACAATGTGTCACCCTGAACGAAGTGAAGGGTCTTGGCGACAGCCATTGAGATATTTCGTCGCTGTTCCAAAAGTGGTTTACCGGGCTATTTTAACGGGACGGGGTGGAACCCGTCCCCTACCCGGAGGGTTTTCATGCCCGCCAGGTAGGGAACCGCCCCGGTTGTCGAATGACATTATTTCTTCCGAAAATTATTCCGGCCGGTGGTAGAGTTTGAAAGTCCCAACCTCGGTGATGTCGACGCTGGCATCATTTTTTGTCCATTCTTTCCTGGCAAAATATTCACCGCCAAGGATTTCCCAGCCGCTGGCTTCAAATCCGCCTTTTTCAAAGTTCATTTCGCTTTCGTGCAACGGCAGGAAAAAACCGGTCCATAACGGGCTGGGGGGCATATTGTATGTGGGCGTATCTTCACAGGTAATCGATACGGATTCACTGGTATTCCCCGGGTAGTACAGCATATTGAAATCTTCGACGCTGCCAAGCGGGTTGGCAGTCGAAGTTTCGCCCGGGACAATTGCCAGATCGAGCACCTCAAAATCGCCGCCGCCGCGGTTGCTGGTGACCGCGCAGTCTGTGACCCTGAATTCAAACGCAGTGTTGATTAGAGGTGAATTGCCTTTCATGGATAAGTCCTGCGGGTTAAATTGCAGGATAGTTTTTGATTCCACCGTCGAGTCGTAGCCACCGCCCCCGCCATCATGAAAAATCCCGTCTGAATGAAACTCGAGCTCGAACCGCAGACATTTACGCACGTAATCCCTGGCATTCTCCAATGCCGGGCTGCCTTCGGCGAACCCCAATAATTGGTACTGCCTTTCCGTTCCCAGCCAGACAGGTATAATCCTTTGGATCACATGGTCGTCGCGGCACATTTCGTATTCTTCCTTCATGCACACGTCGGTCACGGTATCCAACAAATCAATGTCGAAGGGCAAACCGGCTTCACTGTCGCCAGACCCGAGCAATTGCTTTTGGCGTTCATGTCCCAGTACTGTTTGCAGCGCCAGTTGTCCGGCAGCACAGCTCTCGCCGGCTGCGGCAACACGCGGCTTGACCACCTGTTCTTCATACTCTTTAAAGTACGCCTCAAAATCCACATTCGAACCCTCTTCGCCGTTGCCTGATAATTGTCTTTGCCGCTCAAGGGCCAATTGCTCGGCAATTTGGCTATCAAGGCGGGCTTCCGCGCTGCCGCCCAGCCGTTTACGCACCGGCTCGATATCCGCCAGCAGCCCTTTGGTGACGCCATAGCCGCTGAAATGCGAGATCTGGATTTTTATTTCACTCGATTCAACCACCGGGGCAGCGAGAATCAAGTCCGTGCCATGACCCTGGTAGCCAAAAAATAGCTGGTGGTCGATCGGAATTTCAACGGCGGGTTTGATGGTCAGAATGGCATCGCCAAAAAGCTGGAGACCTTCCGGCTCCAGTTGCACCGTATAGGCTGTTCCATCACCAAAAGGCAGACCCGTGATCGCATTGACCGGGGTCATCCGAATGACCGTTTCGACAACCAGCGCCCCGGCAGGAACATCGAGGGTGAAGATACTGCCGTCGCTGGCAGTGACGCTGAGTGAGCCGCCCTCCACCGGAATCGCCTTCTCCGCCTGGCGGTCTGCGTCGGCGGTGATCGTGACCGCGATGGGGTCCGCCGGAATATCAAAGATGGCCTTGACATCCTGTTTGGTTGACGAATTTCCCCCGGTCGATCCCTTTGATGAGCATCCTGCTATAAATATGAAGAGAATTATTCCTACCCAGTAATTTTTCATCGTTTTCGGCCTCGTTGATTTATGATATTTAAGGTAATCTAACTATTATATGGGTAAACAGACGAAATGAGAGGGTGATACTTGAATGATTTTCTCAAAGGAGCAGGAATTCTTGAATTCCACCGATATAAAATTTGTTAACCAATCCATAAACGTACGTTTGACGTAATTTAATACAAGTGATTTAGAATAGAAGAAAACAAAGGGGCAGCAGTGCAAAAAACCAGGGTTTTATTCTTATGCACAGGTAATTCAGCCCGCAGTCAGATGGCAGAGGCCATCCTGCGCAAGCGCGCCGGCGATTATTTCGAAGTGTACAGCGCGGGGCTCGAGCCCAAGGGATTGAACCCCTACACGCTGCGCGTTTTGAATGAAACTGGGATCGACACATCGGAACTGCGCTCTAAAGCGTTGACGGAATTTATCGGTAAACAACACTTTGGCTATCTGATTACCGTTTGTTCGAATGCAGAAGAGAAATGCCCCATTTTTCCGGGCATGGGCATGCGGCTGCACTGGCCGTTCGATGACCCGGCAGCTTTTCACGGCAGCGAAGAAGAAACGCTGGCGGTCTTCCGTGAGGTACGTGACCAGATTGATGCAACCATAAGCAAGTGGCTGGGCGCGCAGGGGGTCATGAGCGCATAAGCTGGAAAACCTGTTCAGCGGTGTTGGCTCAAAAGCAGGGGCGTCCGGGCAGACACCCCTGCCGCTGTTAATGACCATGGTTGTTCGATAATAATCTGAAGGCCTGCGATCGGTGAGGGGGGTAGAACATCCAATTATTTAAATTGGCTGCCAAAATGGCAATTAATCTTACCTTATTTGCATTATGTACTAAAAGTGCTAATATGGGATTGCCATATTAGCACTTTGTTGTCCGATGGAAATTGCACAATGAACCCCAAAAAATTTCGTAGCCATGCCGCCGGGAAGGCCGTACTCACCCCCACTGGTTTTTGGGCGTTTTTACCCAACCCATTACCGCCAGAGTTTACCTGGTCGTTACCGCTGGTCACCATCCTGGGGGAGGCTGAACGGGATCTAGGCCGGTTAGCAGTTTTGGTCAGCTCATTTCCGTTCCCAAGCCTTTTAATCCAGCCGTTTATTCGCGGTGAAGCAGTTATTTCCTCGCGTATCGAAGGTACGCATGCTTCATTGGTTGATCTCTACACATATGAATCCGCTCAGCTTTCCTTCTTCGAACAAACGGATGATGTGCGCGAGGTGTACAACTACGTTAAGGCTATGGAGTACGGGTTGAAACGGTTAAAGACTTTGCCGGTCAGTTTGCGTTTGATCCGGGAACTGCATGCCATCCTGACCGAAAATGTTCGCGGGGGTACGCTGACCCCTGGAGAGTTCCGACGCAGCCAGAATTGGATCGGCCCGGTCGGGAGTACCCCGGACACTGCTGTTTTTGTCCCGCCACCCGTGGACGAAATGCATCTGGCATTGGACGACCTGGAGAAATTCATCCATACCGAAAATAAAATTCCAATTTTGATACGAATTGGAATGATCCATTATCAATTTGAAGCCATCCATCCCTTCCTGGACGGCAATGGGAGGGTTGGACGGCTCTTGATCGTCTTGCTGTTGAACGAATGGGGCTTGCTGTCGCAGCCGCTGCTCAATCTTAGCGCCTACATCGAACGCTATCGTCAGCAATACTATGACCTTCTCCTCCAGGTCTCACAGGAAGGAGATTGGGAAGCCTGGCTGTGTTTCTTTTTGCGCGGGGTGAGCGAACAAGCCCGTGCGAGTGTGCTCCGCATGGAACACCTGCAGGAGATACGAAACAAATACCAAGCCCTTGTGGACAAGAACCGCAATCCAAAGAGAATGTCGGCTGTGGTCGATTTCCTCTTTTCGCGGCCAATTGTATCGGTCAGGCAAGTATCAGAAGGTTTGGGAATCCAGTTCTCGACGGCTCAGGACTACCTGACAAAACTCGAACAAGCTGGCGTTGTGCGAGAGATCACCGGTTATGCCCGAAATCGTATTTTCCAGGCGGATGAGATTTTTAGGGCTATCCAGGGCATGGATATTTAGTCAATTCATTCCAGGCAGGGAAGGGTTAAACGTCTGATCCGGCCGACACGCCCCATTCTTTCGCTTGCGCAGGTTTCTCCCCCGGTGGTAAACTTACAGCAGAAAATCCAACCTGGGATTTGAAGGAATCAATCACCTATGCCTGTAATTTACCCATTTACCGCCATCGTTGGGCAGGAGCGCATGAAGCGCGCCCTGGTTCTCAACGCCGTCGATCCGCGTATCGGCGGTGTGTTGATTCGCGGGGAACGCGGCACCGCCAAATCGACGGCCGCGCGCGCCCTGGCTGCCTTGCTGCCGCAAGTCAATGTGGTGACGGATTGCCGCTTTGGCTGCGACCCGGAACGGCCGATCACCTGGTGCACCGAATGCCGCGAACGTACCGCCCGCGGCGAAATCCTCCCATTCCATACCCGGTCCACCTCGTTTGTCAACCTGCCGATCTCAGCCACTGAGGATCGCGTGGTGGGCACGCTGGACATCGAAAAAGCCATCCAGAAGGGTGAGCGACATTTCGAGCCTGGCGTATTGGCTGCCGCTAATCGTGGACTGCTGTACATCGACGAGGTCAACCTGCTGGACGATCATGTGGTCGATGTGCTGCTCGACTCGGCGGCGATGGGCATGAATATCATCGAGCGCGAAGGCATCTCCTTCACGCATCCGGCGCGTTTCATCCTGGTCGGGACGATGAATCCCGAGGAAGGCGACCTGCGCCCGCAATTGCTGGACCGCTTCGCGCTTTCGGTTGAAATTTACGGCATCCGTGAGGCGCGCGAACGCGTGCTCATCATGGAACGCAACCTGGCTTATGAGGCCAACCCCGAACAATTCCGCCAGGAATTCCTGGCAAAAGAAACCGAACTTTCGCGGCAGATCGAATTGGCGCGGAAGCTCATCGAAGAGGTCGGTTATTCCAGCCGCGACCTGCTTTCGATTGCGCAGTTGACCGCCTCGCTGCATGTGGATGGTCACCGCTCTGACCTGGTTATTCTTAAGGCTGCGCGCGCGCAGGCTGCCTTCGATGGACGCCGCGCAATCAACGGACGCGACATTGCCCTGGCGGCTGAACTGGCGCTGCCGCACCGCATCCGCCGCGGACCCTTCCAACAGGAAGAAATCACCATGGAGGAGCTGCAGGACCGCATCGAGGGCTTGCAAGGCGCCAGCTCGACTACCGGGCAGCGCAGCGAAGAACCGGTGGAAGCGGAAGACGAGCAAGCGCGCCAAAAAAAAGTATAACTGAGGGCGCGACCACCGAGGAAACGCTCCCTCAGGGAAACCCCAACCCCGGGCAACAAGACGACGTCTTTGACCAGAAGAATGCGAACTGGTGGGACGGCGGTGAGCGCGTGCGTGTCGGTCCGCAGTTCGAACCGCGCCGCCTGGACACGCCGCTGGACAAAATGATGCGCCGCTTCCCGGGACGCCGTTCGCGCACTCATACCGAGCGCAAACGCGGTCGCTATATTCAGGCCCGACCTTCAGCCGGTAAAGCCGACGATCTGGCCTTCGATGCCACTTTACGTGCAGCCGCCCCGTTCCAGCGTCAGCGCGCGGAAGACCGCAAACGCGTCGCCTTTTCGGTAAAACCCGGAGATTATATGCGGAAAATCCGCGTGCGCCGCGCGGCCAACCTGATTTTGTTCCTGGTGGACGCATCCTGGTCGATGGCAGTGGCGGAACGCATGCAAGCTACCAAAGGCGCCATCCTTTCGCTGCTTACGGATGCCTACCAACGCCGCGACCGGGTCGGTTTGATTGTCTTCCAGAAAGACCGTGCCACGCTGGTGCTGCAACCCACCAATTCGGTGGTCCTGGCCAACCGCGCGCTGGTCGATATTCCGGTTGGCGGCAAGACGCCGCTTTCTGCCGGGTTGAAATTGGCGTACGATGTGCTGCGCCGCGAGCAACTGCTTCACCCGGACGTGATGCCGTTGTTAATCGTGCTGACGGACGGCGCAGGTAATGTTGCGATGGGGAAAATGGCGCCCAACGAGGAAGCCTACCTGTTTGCATCCCAAATTGCCGAAGACAAGGTTCACAGCGTAGTAATCAATATGGAGCATGCGGCCTTTGACCAGGGGCTGGCACAGGCGCTGGCCGACAACCTTGAAGCGCCCTGCTACTCCTTGACCGAATTGAAGGCTGAAAACCTGTACTACGCCGTGCGGCAGGAGATGACTCAGGCCGGTAATGCCGCGGATGAGCCGCGGCTTAAATGAGAATGCCCTGCCCGATTTTTTGGTACGCCATAGCGCTCAACAGGTCAGTTCCGGTTCGGTTTTGTTTACATGATTTCTGTCACTTGACCGTTTCCCTCGGGTAATGCTATACTCCAGTATAGTATATATTTTGAGGTGAACTCAGATGCCAGTATATGAATATGTTTGCAGCAACTGCGGGCAGCGCTTTGAAAAAATGATGCGCTTCAGCGAACTCGACCGCCAGCCGGAATGCCCGCAATGCCATTCGCCCGAAACCCGCAAGCAAATTAGCGCTTTCGCAACCCAATCCGCCGGCGGGGGCTACAGTGCGAGCGCCAGTTCCTGCGGCACGTCGCACGGTGGATTTAGCTGAGGTTAAAGGGATCGGCCTGCGTGCCAGGCCCAGCTCACATCCATGCCCGAATAGTCTCGTGAAACAAAGGCAGGGTTAAAATGAAAGTGCAGAGCGAAGAGACCCGCATAGCCATGACCAACCGGTTGCACCGTATTCAGGGACAACTGCGCGGCGTGGAAACCATGCTGAACGAGAACCGAGAGTGCCGCGATGTGCTTCAGCAGTTGCTAGCGGCGCGGTCGGCGGTCAACAGCGCCATGTTGGCGTATATGGAGACTTATATCAGCGAGTGCCTTCTCGAACAACTGGAAAAGGACAACGACCGCTCGCAGCGTGAAAAATTGGCGACGGAATTGATCGGCATGTTGGAAAAAACCACCTGAGTAACCGGGAGAAACCATTGGGAACTGCAACCGTCCGCTGGCTAAGCGGAAAAAAATTCATCGGCACCGACTCCACCAACCATTCGGTGGTGATTTCGACCCCTGACGAAGGCGTCGGCATGAAGCCTTCTGAATTGCTGCTGGTGGCCCTAGCTTCCTGCACAGCAGTGGACGTTGTCGAGATTCTGCACAAAAAACGCATCGTCCTGACCGGTTTGGAGATCAGTGCAACCGGTGAACAGCAGGCCGACCCGCCCTGGACCTTTCGCAAAATTCACCTGGTTTATCGAGTGCGCGGTAAAGGGCTGACGGTAGAAGCCGCAGAAATGGCTGTACGATTATCGGAAGAAAAATATTGCTCGGTTGCCTCCACGGTACGCGGCGTGGCGGAAATTACCACCGAGATCGTCATTCTGCCGGAAGAAGAAACCGAACCAGTTCTGGCTGTTTAATACATTTTCGAAAGGCTCTGCGCCAGCCGCAGCACTGCCTGCCCATTAAGCGCCGCATTTTTGACATCCAACAATGCCTCGTTGGCGTCTTCCAACGGGTATTCCGTCACGCTGGCAGCCAGAGGAATTTCAGCCGCCAGTTGCATAAATTCAAGGCCATCCTGGTGGGTTGCGTTGGCTACGGAGCGCAGCGTGCGTTCACCGTATAAAAGTTCATAGCGCATTTCAGGGATTGGCGAGCTGTACACCGCATTGACCGCAAGCGTGCCGCCAGGCTGCAGTTTTGCCAGCGCCAGAGGGATCAGCTTGCCGCTGGGCGCAAAACTGACCGCGCGGTCGAGCAGTTGAGGCGCTTTATCTTCCGCGGATCCAACCCAAACCGCGCCCAATTCTTCTGCGTGGCGGCGGTGCTGCTGCGAGCGGGTGAAAACATATACCTCGCAGCCCCAATAACGCGCAACCTGAATGGCCAGGTGGGCGCTGGCGCCAAAGCCAAAAAGACCGAGCCGTTCTCCCGGTTGCAGACCGGTCAACCGCAATGCGCGGTATCCGATGATGCCGGCGCACAGCATGGGCGCCGCCTGCAAATCGGTCAGAGTTGGCGACAGCGGCAACAAAAATTGTGTGTCTGCCAGCATGAATTCGGCAAATCCGCCGTCCACGTGGAACCCGGTGAAACGCGCCTGTTTGCACAGGTTTTCCTCGCCGCGCCGGCAGAATTCGCATGCACCACAGGTGGTATGCATCCACGGCACACCCACGCGCTGCCCCGGCAAAAAACGGGTTACTCCTTCGCCCACCGTCTCGATCTCAGCCACTACCTGGTGCCCCAGGGTGAGCGGCAGCCGCGGCGCGGTCAGGTCGCCCTCGGCGATGTGGAGATCCGTATGGCAGACTCCGCAGGTCAGCACGCGCAGCAGCACCTGGCCGGCGCGCAGGCGGGGAATATCGCTATGTACGAGCTCCAGCGGGAAGTTTTCGACCGGAGCGGGTTTAATCAACCTCATGGCCTGCATAAGCCGGATTATAGCCTGACAATATCAATCAGGGAAAGGTAAGGACTTCTTCACAACCTTCGTGACTCAATTTTTGTTAATCAGATGCATTGTCGGGTCTCAAGGCGGCATGGATGGTTTATAACCAGGATTCCCGACCGCCCCTCGACCCGACCTACGAATTAACCTTTATTTTTGGTAAACAACCATTGACAGATGGATGGTCGGGTCTCGAGGCGGCATGGATGGTTTATGACCAGGGTTCCCGAACGCCCCGCGACCCGACCTGTGAATTAACTACGGCTGGTTTACGGCATTGGGCCGACGAAGAATGGGCGCATCATCTCATTATCCTCATGCTCGACAATGTGACAGTGCCAGACGTACAGCCCGGGTAAGTCGAACGTGGCTTTGACCCGCGTGATCTCGGCAGGATACGCAATGACCGTGTCTTTAAGCCCACTTTCCCAGAGTTCAGGGCCGCGCACGTTGCCATTCATATCGACGCGCTCGACCACTTCGAACTGCACCTGGTGGATGTGAATTGGGTGAGCATCCGCCGTAAAGTTGTGGATTTCCCAAATCTCGGTCGCGCCGATTGCCGGATTTTCGGTAATCGCGTGCATCCATTCCATCGGCATTGGCATGATCATACCGGTGTCCGCATCCACCACGGCAATGCCAAGATGAGCCTCGCGCGGGCCAAAAGGCTCAGAACTCAGGCAATCCTCAAAAATGCTCCCATCTTCTGCCACGCTGATTTTCACGGTGTTCGAATCCAACTCGTTGAGCGAGAGCATACGGATCGGGGCGGTCGGAGCTGGCAGCGGGACATGCGCTGGCAGCACCAGTTGATCAATGGGGGTACTGGGGTCCGGTGTTAACGCCGGTCCGACAATGAACTGCATCACCAGGCCAGTCGTATTTGGATCCGCCGGCGCAAAGTCGACATCGGGTAAACCGCCGCCAAACGGCTCATCCGGGGCAAGGTTGAGCAGCGTGACCACAGTGCCGGGGGCCAGCGCGCCGAAGTCCATGATCACATCCGCGCGTTCGGCGGGCGCTATGAGCAATTCGTTGAGTTCCACGGGCGCCGGTAAAAAGCCGCCTTCCGCGCCGATCTGATGGAAGGGAAGACCGGCATCGTTTCGCAAGATCAGGAAGCGCGAGTTGCAGCCGTTGAGAAAACGGAAGCGATAGCGTTTGGCCTCAACGTTCAGGTACGGCCAGGTATTGCCGTTGACCACGATCGTGTTGCCAAAAAATTCTGGATTCCAGATGGGCGAAATGTCGCTCACTCCACCATCACAGGTGGCATCCGGAATGAACGGGATTTGCAACTGCGACTTGTCCAACCCTTCGAAGAAGGCGCGATTATCCGGGTAGAACAGCGAGCCGTCATCATTGAACGAGCGATCTTGAATCACGATCGGAATTTCGAAATAATTCATCCCGGCCGGATCGCCCAGAGCCGGAGCCGGGCCGGGCAGCACAGCTCGCAAGCCAGTTGCACTATCCACAACTGCATCGGCTGGCCCACCGCGCAGCAGATAAAAACCGGCTGGCCCGGCATACACATTCAGGCGGGTCATGCCAAGGGAGTGATCGTGATACCACAGGGTAGTGGCCCGCTGATTATTAGGATAATCGAAAACAGAGGTACCGGGTTCCCAGGCGCCGGTAGCCGGCGCGGCTTTCGCTGCGAAAGTGCCATAAAAAGATCCACCAGTTGCATAACCGGCGGGAATATCGTTGGCAGCCGGCAAAAACCAGGCTTCAGCATAACCGTCGCTCTCCTCATGGGTATGCGCGCCGTGGACATGGGTCACAATGGGTACCGGGCCATTATATGGCGCGGCATCCATCCCACTCATGTCGGTGCCCCCGGGTCCGCCTGGCGGGTTCGCCCAGTGCAGGGTCTGGTCAACGGTGTTCGTTAACAGGTGTGGCAGGAAGTTGCCGGCCGGGTCTTTGAGGTCATTGATCCATTTGACCCGCACCTGCTTATTGTATTTGGCCTCGATGGTAAAGGCGGGATAGTTGAATGTTCCCGGGTGATTGACAGAGCCGTAGCTCCATACGGTGGTGGCCGGCATGCCTGCCGGCAGGATCTGCTGTTGAAACTGGCGCACTGCAATTTCATAATAGTCGATATTTTTGGCAGCTTTTTGCTTGATTTTGCTGGTGCGCGGCATGGCCGGTGGAATCACCAGCGGGGTGACAAATTGCGGAATGGCAGTTGGGGGCAGCGTGGCGATGGCAGCAGCCAGCGCCCTGGTCGAAAGCCTGGACAGATCAATCTTAAAGGGTAAAAACAAACTGAATCCGCCCATGGCGGCCAATTTTAGAAATTCTCTACGCGTGGTCATGGTTCCCTCCAATCAAATGAAAGATTGTATAAAACTGAAAACCGTGGATTCCTGTCCCTGGATTTATTTTCAATCTTCCACCACCCTTCTCGACCCTTTGCATGGTTCACCCTCTTTTATGCCCAACCTGTTTTAGGAAGAGTTGAAGAGCCGATGAACGTGGTCGATTTTGCCAAACCAGTATGCAACAACCGCAAATTACACTAAATCCATCTGATTTCATTATACTAAATCGATCACCGGTCGCAATCGTAATTATTACTGATTCAGAAAAGGTATTAGTACGTAAGGAATACCTTCAATCTACGGAGCAATGCGGCAGGCGCCAGTCGATCGACTGACGCCTGCATATTTTCACTGGTTGTGAGGTTCGCTTCTAACCGGGTGACTAATTTTTGCGAAGCACCACTCACTTATGGAGCGACCACATACCACACACCGCCGACAGCCTGCCCGGTCGTATCACCGGGTTGGACATCCGTAATGTAGTAATACAACGGCAGGTCGTTATAGGTCACCTGTAGCGAACCGTCGTCGCGGGTGATGGTGCCTAATTTACTGGCGGTCACGCCGTCATCGGCGCGCGGGTCGCCGCTGGTCAACAATGGCGGCCAGGCCGTCAAGCAGGCGTCTTTACAGTTGCTTACGCCGGGCGTGTCTTTGGTGTACAGGTACAGTGTCATGCCATTTTCATCCACCAGGAAAGTACCCAGTCCGGTCTTGCTTGAGACTTTGATTTCCATTCCCGCGCTGCCAACAGCGGCGGTTGGTTTGCTGCTGGAGCCTTTACCGTAATCATCGTAGGAATAATCATAGCCGCCGCTACTGTCTACAGTGCTTTTTGACTGACCGGACCCACCGGTGACATTGAATGCTGGCGCGACCATTTGACCATCGACCTGCACAGGCCCATCTGCGCCCGGGAATTCATACACGCCAACCTGACCGGCGTCGGTGTGCAGCATGGCGTACAGAACCGGCGTGGCTTTGGAATCATCCACTGTAACCATCACATTCGTATTCACGCCGGCTTTGACCGGCGTGTACCCTAAAACAGCGCCTGGTTTCCCGTCTGTTTGGACGTGGATAACCAGCCAGCCGGGGCCCGGACTGTCTACTTCGGCAATTGTCAATTGGCCGCCGTCCACGGACTGATCCGTGACGGTCACCTTCGCGGTGGTTTCAACTGCCGCCATGGTCGGCACGGCTGTGGGCAAAGTAAAGTAGGCGTTTGCAGTCGGGGCTGCAGGGGCGCCCTGGTCGCCGGCAACCGGCTGACAGGCAGAAATGATGAGTGTTGTAAGAACTGCCAACCCGAGTACCCGATATATCATCGTCTTCTTCGTATCCATAAGAAACATCCTCCTAAATCTACCTCAATGATCAAGTTACATATGATTACGGAGGAGAGTCGGGAGCGGATGTATCGATTGGATTGAGACGAGCCCCAATGAGTACGGGCAGCAGCCGGTGCTTCGACAGGCTCAATCACAGATTGCCCTACCCGAAGGGTGCTCTGTGAGTGCGGGCAGCAACCGGTTGAACTTTATTCTGAGTTCGGAAATCAGGGAAATAGGCGCGGTTAAAAAGACCCGCCCAGCACTTTGTCACCGGTGGGGGCCGGGCTGCCGCCTGCCGGCTCGACCGTCACGCCAAAATCGGAATAAGCATTCAGCGGCAGGGGCGCCCTGATGACCAGCGCGCCGTACCCCCAGGAATCAACCGAAAATACCCCACCACTGGTCCGCTGACCATCGAGGATGAGCCACAGTTGATACTGCTGCTCTTTACCCAGTTCTGGCAGGGCGTCCACCACCAGCGTGCCAAACCGGCCATTTTCGGTCACGATCATCACCCCGCGGGCGGTTTCTGCGGGTCCGGTGCCGGCCAGGCTGACCACCTGGAAGCTGGGTACAGGTGTATTTTGTGTAAGCGTGCGCACCTGATTCCACAATATCAGATTGCTGACCACCAATAATACGATGACGGCAAGCGCTGCCATACCCCAGGCCGGTTGTAAATTCCTCAGCCAATCCCCCAATTTCATCGAGCGAGCCGGCGTCTGGGCGGGTGCGACCCGCGCTAGGATGGCGCTTTTCAACTGCGGGGCGGGTTCCACCGGTTCTACACTCAGCGCCAGGTTGGCAGCAGCATTCAACAGCGCGGTGACTTCCGTTCGGCAGTCCGCGCAGACGGCAAGATGCCGCTCGACCGCCAGGCGTTCAGATTCTTCCAGGCAGTCCAGGGCATATGCCGGTAATTCGTCAATCGGGTGTTGCTGAATCATCGATAAAAAATCTCTCTTCGTTCCATTATTACGTATGACAGGAAAGATCAGATCTCACCGCGAGGTGGGTTCACCTTCATCCAACATGCGGCGCAACTTTTGCAAACCGAGCCGCACGCGAGTTTTCACCGTTCCCAGAGGCTGGTTCAAGGCGGCCGCCATTTCCGGCTGACTTAGCCCCTGAAAATACGCCAGGAATAACACTACCCGCTGTTCCTCCGGTAGATCTGCCAGTGCCAGGCGTACCTGCTGTTTATCGGTTTTCGCTTCAACCTGTACTTCTGGCAGCTCCTCCCTCCCACCCGAGAGGACCAAATCTTCCAGTGGGTCCTCCAGCATGTGCCCGTCCGGTCTGACGTTCCTGCGGCGTAATAAGTCGATCGACCGATAACGGGTTATGCTGGTCAACCAGGTGGTTACTTTGCCCAGTGCTGGTTGATAGGTAGCTGCGTTGTTCCATACTTGAACAAACACATCCTGCGTGATCTCTTCAGCCGCCGAAGTGTTGCCAACCATGCGCAATGCCAGGCTGAACACCAACCGGCCGTAACGATCATAGAGGGTGGCAAGTGCGTTGGATTGCGCGCTGGAAATCTGTCGTAGTAGGTCTTCGTCCGATGGCTGCATGTTGATCTAATTTCCAGCGTTAATTATATCCAGTCTGGTGATATTTGCGCGTAACGCATTCTGGCTGTGCGCCGCGCGCCATCTTGCCGATCCTGTCTTTGAGATCTGACAGGCAGGCGCATCGCTCCTCGAGTTATTGAAGATTGGCCGACCTGTCATCCCAAGAGTAACCCGCCCGAGGAGGTTTGGGTGCGAGGCACTTCAAAAGTGCCTTGCACTTGACTTTACCCTCGGAAGAGCAGGCGCATCGCTCCTCGAGTTATTGAAGATTGGCCGACCTGTCACCCCAGGAGTAACGCACCCAAAAGACCACACCCAAGCATTTTCACTTGCCTTGCGCGCTGCTCTTGGCTATAATTCAAACAAATGTTCGATCAATAAAGGAAACGAATGCCGGTCAATTACCAGCAGGTTCAGCAACAGGTTCGGGAGCAAGTAAAGTTAGCTCCGGCGCGGCAAAAGCAGCAGCGTGAACGATTGGATCGCGCGCATGAGTTGCTGTCGCGTCATGCAGACGGCCTCACTTACCTGCAGAATAAAGTCGCGCGCGCTGCTTCCCAGGACAAAGGCCTGCGCTGCGCTGTTCCGCTGGCCGAATCATTAAACCAGACCCATACTGCTCCTGTCCCCGACATTTACCCGGTACTACTGGCCGCCGATGGGTCGCAGATTAACCCCAACCGCCACGACGCGGTCGAATTTGGTCTGGTCAATGTTGGCGTCATCCGCATGCAGCCAAACCAGGCGACCACTCCGCGCGAGATCACCAGCAGCGAACTATTCCTTTACCCGTTACCGGAAGACGATACCGGCCCGCTGACCGAAGAACTGGTCGCATTGATGCGCGACTTTAAAGAACGCAAGGAACTGGCCAGTCTGGCGGCTGCTGAGGCGGGTACGGTTTTGACTCTCACCGACGGTCCGCTGGAACTGTTCCGCGAACCGAAAGGGGATCCGCGTTTCGACCGGCTGTTCGAAGATTACCTGGACGTCATGGAAAGCCTGGCTTCGATGAATACGGTCACCGCCGGCTATGTGGACAAACCTGGCTCTGACCTGGTGGTGCGCCTGCTCGAGCTGGCGCTTTACCCGGATGAAGCGCTGCAAAAAGCGGGCAAGGATCGCCCACTCGGCGGATTGCGCGACATCGATCTGTTCCGCGATAGCTTGAAACCCGGGGAGCGGACAGCCATCTTTGCTATCCAATCCCCCTCCGCCGAGAAATTCAAACAGCGGCTGGAAGGTCAAATGGCGCTGCACTTCTTCTATCTCAACGTCGGGCGCGCCGAAAAACCGGGTTTGGTGCGCGTCGAACTGCCGGCCTGGGTCAGCCGGCAAGCCGAACTGGTGGACCTGCTGCAGGCTACGCTGCTGCAGCAATGCGGTCAGATGGGCACGCATCCATATCCATATGCGCTGCACCGCGCGCACGAAGTGGCGCTGGTCAGCTTTCAGGAGAAGCAGAACTTGCAGGTAATGATCGAGGCTGAATTGCACCGGGCAGGCGCAGAAACGGGCGAAAAATCGTACAAGCAGACGCATAAAGATCTGGAAGGCCGCAAGAGGTACGGAGCATGAGCGCAATCGAAATCGGACGGTTACTGCGCGCCGGAACGACCGGCTGCGTGATCGGCTGTCGGGTATCGCAACTGGATATTCCGGTCTTTGGCGGATTGGTGAGCATCCCGCTCGAGTCGGGCTATCAGGTGTACGGCCTGATACATGATATTCACATCGACGATGACGGATTGGTGCGGCAACTGGTCACCACGCCGGACCTGAGTGAAGATGTTCTGCTCGACAACCGTATCAACCGCAATGTGCCGGTGGAAATCAGCGTGCTTTTCTGCGGTTACGAGTTGGCCGGCCGCATCAGTCACCTGCTGCCGCCGCGTCCTCCGCTTTCGCTGGATGCCATTTATACCTGCAGCCCGGAAGAATTGGTGCGTTTCACCGGGGCCGGGCAATTCGGCTATTTCCGGCATGTACTGCGAAACGAAGACATCCCGTTGGGTGAGTTGCTGGCAACCCACCTGGAGCAGGCCGGCCTGGCGCATAGCGCGGCAGGCAATTCTGTCTGGATCCGCAGCGCCACCCAGGAACTGATCACCCTGTTGCGGGACGATTACCCCAGCCTGGTGGGCGTGCTCTCTGCCCTGCGCGACGCGCAGCTCCCGAATTTTTAGTTTACGGGATTTGTTACATCGCCCGCCGTCTTTTTCGCAACCCGCTGCTGTTTGCGGGCGCGGCGCTGTACTTTTTCGCTTTCCTTGCGCTCACGGCGGTTTTGCTTTGCAACCGCGCGTTGCTCGCGGCGTTCGCGGGTGTAGGTGTCCTGCGCCGATAAATCGATACCGGTGGTGACCGCCTGATAGAAGAAGAAGACCAGCAGCAGCAAGCCCAGCCCGGTAATCACTGCATCATAGTAGGTGAACTGGCCAAAGGGCGCAGGCAGTTTGGGATTACTCGAAAAATAAATACCGACGTTTGCCAAAATACCGATAACCCGGATTTCGGTTGGTCCAATTTTCCACAGTGATATCTGGAAGACCCCTTTGGTCACCATGATCAGATACACCAGAATGGAAATGTTCAAATAGGCAATCAAACCGATCAACGCCACGCGAAAATCAACATACGGTGACAGGCCCAAACCAACGAAGACCAATATCTCGCTGAAGGTATCGGTCACGTGATCGATGAAAAAACCGTAACGCGGGCGTTCGATGTGACGGTGCCGCGCCAGACTGCCATCCAGGCTGTCGCCAAACCAATTTAAGATAATACCAAAGGTGACCAGCCAGAGAAAGTTCTTGTTGTAGGTGGTGAGCCAGAAACTGATGCAAATAAGAATACTGGCAAAAAAACCAATCCCAGTCAACCCATCAGGAGTAATCCAAGCCGGCATCTTTTTTGCCAGCCAGGCCAGAGCAGGCCGTTCCAGTGGGCCTAACAAGATGTCATTGATCCGCTGGTGGTGCCGTAATTTTTCTTCTTCCATCTCCCTGATCCTCCAAGCTCATTATAGCCTTTCGATCGTAGAAATACCACCCCGACGATCTAATTTGCCATCGGGCAAATTGCCATTACACCGGCGCTTCGCTTTCTGCCTCGGGAAAAACCGGATAAAACATACACCAATCGGTTGGCCGCGGACGGATAATATCCTCAGCAGCCCTCAATACCACCTCGGCATTACTGACCAACTCGATGTCACGATCTGAGCCCGCCCGGGCAATGATCGGCTCCGAGCAGATCAGGCCATAGCGGCCACCCGGCCTGGAAATACAGGCGACGATGATAATAGGCGCGCCGGTCTGCAACGCCAGTTGAACGTAAGCTACCGGCAGCGGCGCAAGCCGGCCAAAAAAGCGCACCAGGTGACGCGACTGCGCCAGGGGGCGGTCCACTCCGGTCAAAACGGTACCGCCGTTACGCAGCCGTTCGCGCGCTTTTTGAAACGCCTCCACGGACATGGGCGTAACTTCGATACCGCTCTCCTGCCGAATTTTGTTTTGCAATTGGTATCCGCTGGGGGGCTGCGGGAAGGACAATATTTGATATTCCAGCCCGCGCAATGCCAGCGCCCGGCCTGCCATTTCGAAATTGGAAGTGTGCACGGTAACGAATAACCGGGGTAGTTTGTCTTCCTTCGCTTGATCGAAAAGGGCCTGGAAGCTCGGCTCGAAATCCACCATATCGAGCACTTTATTCGGCCTGTTCAGGTTGTGGTAAAAGTCCCACAGCGACCGCAGGTGTTTGCGAAAGGTTTGCCGAACCTGTAAGTCCAACGCATCGGCATTCAAAGTGCAGCCGCTGGCAACCCACAGGTTGGTACGCAGCGCTCGTACCATCGCGGTGCCGCGATTGCGGCTGATTCCATCCGCGATCAGGTAGGCCAATGGCCTGCCGATGAAATTTGGCAGCCCTTTACCCAATGCCAGGCCGGCGGCGATGGCGAAGCGGGTGTTTGCCAGGTTTTGAAGGTTAATCTTTGTCCGGGTCATCAAAAAGCTCGATTTCCTTACTCTGCGGTAATTCCTGCATGGCTGCGTTGATGCGCTCCTGCAAAGTCTGGCGGCTGGGCCGTTTTTTTCCGATGCTCTTTAACGAATCCAGGAAAAATGCGGTGAGCTCCTTTGTGAGCGCATTAACCCGATCTTTGGATAATTTTTCTCCGCTTTGAAACCAGGTGGCAGCAGCATAGCCCATCACCACAGTGGTCGATGTGGCAATGGCCGCACCCAGCAGCCAACCAGGCGGGCCGCCCAGCTTGCTCAACTCGGTAAACAATGTACGCGCCAGCAGCCCCAGTCCAAAAGTGGCTGCCAGCTCGCGGGCGCGCTGGACGGTGACACGGTAGTCGTAGATGCGCGCGATGCTCAAAACCATGGCTGATTGGATAATGATTAGCGGCGCAAAGTCAATGAAAGGCAACGGGGTCAGCGCAATTACCGCCGAGACCGAAGCAGCGCTGGCGATCGAGCGCCAGGCCAATTGCCAGCGATATTGCGGCAATCCGCGCCCAAGGGCTGCAACCATTTCCGGCTCGGTCGCAGCAATTGCTGTCAGGATTTCCGGAATGCCTTCGCCGGTTTTAGCGATTAACGGTAGCACCTGTTCAACAGTTAATCCCAGGTTTTGGGCCGCGTGAGCAATTACCGCCGGAGTTTCTTTACGCACCAGATCGATTTTATTCAGCGCAACCACATAGGGTTTTCCCAACGCGCGCAGCCGGCTGAACAAGTTCAGTTCGGATTGCTTGATACCCTGGATGGCATCAAAGACAATGATCAGGAAGTCCGCCTGCTCAGCCGCCTGCAGCGCCTCAGCCTGTTCTCGTGCGCCAACCTCTCCCACTGCATCCGCACCGGGTGTATCGATGATGGCAAACAATCCGGCATCAGCCCGCTGATTCGTACGGGTAGTGCCCGGCAGCGGGCTGGTTTCTGCCCGGTCGGTTTTTTGATGAATGAACTGATTATACAACGTCGATTTGCCGACATTGGTCGGACCTACGATTGCCACCTGATGTTTTTGACCAAATGCCATGCGCAACTGTTGCGTCGACAACCGCAACAGCAAGCGCACCAGGTTGGAATTGGACGGCAGGCTGCTTAGCAGAGAAAGAAATCCCTTCCGGTCCGCTGGGGAAAGGGAATCCCAGACTACGCGTAAAACGTCGCGCGATTCTGGGGGCATCTTTTTTAATAAATCATCGATGGTAACCATGACAAACCCCGCAAGACTTATTTTCGTGGAGGTACATACCGGGTTGATTCCTGTCCTATTATAACTTGCTGCCGTTCGACTACACGGGAACAAATACCGAACCATGAAACAGCCTGGCAGAGGCTTGAAGTCAGGTTTTGCTGGTTTTACGGCTTTGGATGCACACTTAAGACCTCCGGGCAAATCCCGCCATGTTTGACAGGCGTATATGATTAGGATAGACTATTTTTAGCAGTCGTCGGTCGGTCCAATTAGCTGTCTTCATCCCTTACAAAGGAGCGAACTCTGTGAATGGATTGGATTACCTCGATTTACTGAAGAATCACATCGACATCACCCGGGTCCCATTTAGCGACCGGGGTTCGCGTTTGCTGGTATTTCGCTATCCCCAGTTGAGCGGCCTGTACGTCAAGCTGGCCGAACGCCTTACGCAGTTGGAAAGCGATATCGAAGCCTACCTGCACCGTCCGCCATTTATCCAGGGCTTGTATCTTACCGACCAGGACGGCGCTGAGTTGGACTTCGAGATGGACACCAGCCCGTCTGTAATCACCTTCCATACTCGCATTGGCGATTTTTACCTGACCTTTCAGGATGAACGCAGCCTCTCATTCGGCTACCCGCCGGATGTGCGCGCCGGAATGCGTTTCCGCGTTTTCCCACAATATTGGAAGAGCACTCCGCAGGGCGGGAAATTCATGTCCGTGCGCAACGTGACTTATTCGACCACCGGTGTTTTGGAACGCAACCAGATCACGCCCGTCGAAGGCGGTTATGAAGTGGATATTCTGGTTTCCAGCGGGCAGGATTGTGCCGTGACGATCAGCATCCAACCTTCGCAGCAACCCGAGCAAATAATAAAACCTTTTTCCATGGCGCTACAGGCCGCCCAGCAGCGGTGGAAAAACTGGTTTGGCCGTGTTCCCCCTGTCCAGCCGCAATACCAGCGGACCTATGCTTACGCCTGGTGGGTGATGGCCAATAATCTCATCAGCCCGCAAGGCATGGTCACGATGGAGGCCATGGCGCCCTCCAAGCTCAATTATGTGGGTCTCTGGTTGTGGGACAATGCGCTGCATGCACTGGCCTACCGCCACATCGATGCTGATCTGGCGCGCAATCAGATCCGCTCCATGCTGGCGCATCAGCTTCCCAACGGCATGCTGCCGGATGCCGTGTTCGACGACGGCGTGGTTGCTTCCATCGATCACCCGATCACCGGCGAGGTAACCAAACCCCCAATTTTGGCCTGGTCAGCATTGAAACTGCATGAGACAGATCCCGACCTGCAATTTTTGCAGGAAATCTATGTGCCGCTGGTACGCCTGAATGCCTGGTGGTTCTCGATGAACGACGACGATGGCGATGGCCTGGCGCAGTACAACCACCCTTATTCCTCCGGGTTAGACGACAGCCCATTGTGGGACGAGGGCATGCCGGTTGAATCGCCGGATTTGAATACTTATCTGCACAATCAGATGATTTGTCTGGCGCAGATTGCGGATAAGCTCAACATGCAAACCGAAGCTGCCATGTGGCGCCGGCGGGCGGCGTCACTGGTTCAGCGCATGATCAAGGATTTCTGGGACCCGGAAGCAGGCTTGTTCTGGGCACTCCGAGACGAAAAACCGGTGCGGGTGGTGACGCCGTTCAACCTGCTGCCGTTATGGACAGGCTCCCTGCCGCAGGAAATAACCGTTCCTTTGCTGAACCATCTTACCAACCCCAGGGAGTTCTGGGGGGCGTATTGCCTGCCCACAGTCGCTCGCACTGACCGCCATTACGACCCGGAGACGATGTGGCGCGGCCCCGTCTGGGCCAACGTGAACTACTTTTTCATCGAAGCCCTGCAGAAAGTAGGCAAGGGTGATCTCGCCGCCGAACTGCGCAGCCGGACTTTGGAGCTGGTCATGGCGCAAGATGACATTTACGAGTATTACAACGCGGAAACCGGCGCTCCCGCAGTGCGGGCAGCCAATATCTTCGGCTGGACATCGGCGATATTTATTGATCTGGCTATTCAAGCCAGTCAGGAATCAGCTTCAGAAAAGAGTTCAGGATGGCCCAACCGGAAGAACTAAATCTTTCCCGGAGTAGCAGCAAGGAATGGCTGCAAGGCCGTTCGATAATGGTGGTCTCCAACCGCGGACCGGTCAGCTTTTTTCAGGACGACCAGGGCGACCTTTTATTCCAGCGCAGCGGGGGCGGCCTGGTCACGGCGCTCACCGGTCTGGCGGAGAATGTCGAAATGACCTGGGTCGCAGCCGCCGTCAATCCGCTGGAAACTTCCTGGCAATCCGGGCAAATCTCACTGGGTGAAGGCGCCCCCTCGATTAACTTACAAATGGTGCCGCTTGGCAATGAGGTGTATGAAGCTTACTACAACGTCATCGCCAACCCACTGTTGTGGTTTTTGCAGCATTCCATGTGGAACTTCATCAGTGCACCTACCATTACCCGCGCCACATGGGATGCCTGGGAACAGGGTTATGTGACAGCCAACCGTGAATTTGCCACGGTCATTGCCCACCGCCTGAAGGCTGCGAAAACCCATACGGTGGTCATGCTGCAGGATTATCACCTCTATCTGGTGCCGCGACTGCTCCGCAATCTGCTGCGCCGACACCGGAACTACACATTGACGCATTTTATCCATATCCCCTGGCCCGGCTCGGAAGAATGGGGGTTTCTGCCGGCGGGTATGCGCCAGCCGATATTGGAAGGATTGACGGCAGTCGATCTACTCGGTTTTCAGACGCGTGAGGACGGCCTTAATTTTTTACGCACCGTCGAGACTTTTCTGCCGGGGTCGCATGTCAGTTACGGGCGCGGACGGATTGCCTATCGCAACCATGTGACCCATGTGCGCGACTTCCCCATATCGGTAGATGTTACGGCAGTTCAGCGCCTGGCGCAATCCACTGAGGTGCGGCAACTGGCCGCCCAACTGGAAAAAGAGGTCGAGGGCTATCCTTTGATCGTGCGCGTTGATCGTACTGAACCGAGCAAGAACATCGTGCGCGGCTTTCAGGCTTTTGGTGAGATGCTCGACCTGCACCCCGAGCACTGCGGACGTGTCAAATTTTATGCGCTGCTGGTCCCATCCCGCCTGAATGTGGAAGAATATCAAAATTATCACAACGAACTGACCGCTGCCGCCGGTTGGATCAATTCGCGGCACGGCACCAGCGAGTGGGAACCGGTACGCATTTTGACCGGTGAAAGTTATCCACGAGCTCTTGCGGCGCTGCAACTTTACGATGTGCTGCTGGTCAATTCGATTGCAGACGGCATGAACCTGGTCGCCAAAGAAGGCCCGCTGGTCAACCGCAGGGACGGAGTAGTGGTGCTCTCGGAACGAACCGGGGCGCGCCAGCAGCTCGAATCTGGCGCGTTGGTGATTTCACCGTGCGATGTGTATGCCACGGCTGAAGCGCTGCATCAGGCGCTGACCATGCCCGCTGAAGAGCGCGCGCTGCGCGCTGCCCGTCTGCACCGGCTGGTGGAGGAGCATGATATCAATGATTGGTTTGCCAGCCAGATCGATACCCTGCGATCCTTGAGGTTGTAAATTATAATTCTCGCAAGGATGCCCTGATGGCCATAAAAACCGCCCTCCTGCACTATTCGGCTCCACCGGTCATTGGCGGCGTGGAAGCCGTCATGCTGGCGCACGCCCGCCAATTCATCCAGGCCGGTATGCCCATTGCCGTCATTGCCGGCAATGGGGATGCCTCCGCGCTGCCAGCGGGCTGTGAATTTTTTCAGATCCCCGAGATGGCCAGCCAGCATCCTGAAATCCTGCAGTTATCTGCGCCGCTGGAACAAGGGCAAATCCCGCTGGAATTTGAGGCGCTAACTCACCGCTTGACAGATGCTCTGCGCCCCATCGTTACCCGGTTTGACCGGCTGCTGGTGCATAACGTTTTTACCAAGCATTTCAATCTCCCGCTAACCGCCGCTTTATTCCGGCTGATGGACGAAGGCGCTGCTCATGGAGTGTATGCCTGGTGCCACGACCTTACCTGGACGAGCCCGACCTCGCACAACAAGGTCCTGGAAACCTACCCCTGGAATTTGCTGCGAACAGCGCGCCCGGACGTTTCTTACGTTGCCGTGTCCATGCAGCGCCAAAAGGAAACCGCAGAGACCTTTGGCCTGCCATTGGAGAAGGTACGGGTAGTTTACAACGGCGTCGACCGACAGATGCTGCTGGGAATTTCGTCGGAGGCCTATGCGCTGGCAGACCGGCTGGGGATTTTGGATGCAGACCTGGTGCTGATTATGCCGGTGCGCATCACACAGGCTAAAAACTTTGAATATGCAATGGAATTGATGGCGGCCTTGAAACGCAGCGACTATCGGGCGCGCCTGGTTATTACCGGCCCACCCGATCCGCATAAGGTCATAGGCGGCACTTATTTTCAGGAATTGCTCGACCTGCGCCGCCGCATGGATCTGCAGCAGGAAGTTCGTTTTGTGTATGAATCGGGTCCTAACCCGGCTCAACCCTACAAAATTGATCAGTCAAGTGTAGCGAGCCTGTTGAGATTGAGCGATTTGATGTTCATGCCAAGCCATCAGGAGGGCTTCGGCATGCCTGTATTGGAAGCCGGTCTGGTGGGAGTTCCGGTGGTCACCACAGCGGTACCGGCAGCCCTTGAAATTGCGCTCGAAGATGTATTCGTCTTTTCATTAAATACCGCGCCGGATATGCTGGTCGAACAATTGTTGAACTGGATCGAGGAAAATTCACAATACCAACTGCGCCGGCGGGTTCGCCGGGATTTTACCTGGCAAGCGATCTTCCAACGCGAAATTAAACCCCTGCTCGAGGGTAGCCGTTGACGGATGCCGCCTGGCAGGAATTTTTACTGCGACTGGCAAGTGCAAGCAAGGTGCGTTTGCTGCTGGACTATGATGGCACCCTGGCAGATTTTGCTCCCACGCCAGACGTAATTCTGCAAGACCCGGAACTGATCTCACTGCTTTACCGCCTGGCGACCCGGGATAAATTTTTGCTTGGCATCGTCAGTGGGCGCAGTCTACAGCACCTGCGCGAATTACTGCCCTTCAAGGGGATGCTGCTGGCAGGCACCTATGGCCTGGAAATGCAACTGCCTGACGGCTCCAGCCACGCCGTTGTGACTTTTGAGCAGGTACGGCCAATAATGGAAAGAATTAAACCAATCTGGCAGCAGCAGATGGACGGCCAGCATGGCTTTTTTTTGGAGGATAAAGGTTGGGCTTTGGCGCTGCATGCCCGCTTTGCTGCGCCCGATGATGCCCAGCGGGTGCTGGCGGCCGCCCGCGCTGAAGCTGAAGCGTTTTCGCCCGGGCCAGCGTTTACCATCGAGCACCGCCTTCGATTTCTGGAAATCTATCCCGTCGAAGCCAACAAACGCCGCTCGATCGACCGCATCCTGGCCCAATACACGCCGCCAGACGCGTTGCCTGTATTTGCCGGCGATGATACGCATGACGAAGAAGCATTTGCTCCTGTTTTAGACGCCGGGGGTTATTGCATTCGGGTTTCACAGGATGCAGTCGAGACCCGCGCTCAGTTTCGATTGGAAACGCCGGCACAGGTGCGGCAATGGCTGGCCGGTCTGGAAGACGCTCGAACTTGACGATCGAAACGCGGGTTAAATCTCGATCTCAGCCACCGAATTGAAAACGCGCTGCGGTTGGTAAGGGAAGGAGCCAATTTGTTCGTGGCTGGTGACGCCGGTCAGTACCAGAATCGTTCCCATGCCGGCCTGAATCCCGGCCACAATGTCCGTATCCATGCGGTCGCCAATCATAACCGTATCTTCGGAATGCACCCCCAGATGATTGAGCGCAGCCCGCATCATAAACGGGTTAGGCTTGCCAATGAAGAACGGGGCGCGCCCGGTTGCTTTTTCGATCAGGGCCGCCATGGCTCCGGTCGCCGGCACGATGCCGTGATCGGTTGGGCCGGTTGCATCCGGGTTGGTAGCGATGAAGTGCGCACCTTCATTGACCAGCCGGACTGCCCGGGTGACTTGCTCGAAGTTATAGCTGTTGGTCTCCCCAAGCACCACGTAATCCGGTTCGAAATCGGTCAGGATATAGCCCACTTCGTGCAAAGCGACCATCAAGCCGCTTTCGCCAATGGCAAAGGCTTTTCCTTTCGGCCTCTGGTTATGCAAAAAGCGCGCAGTCGCCATCGCCGATGTGAAGATATCATCCTTATTGATGGATAACCCATTGCGCTGCAGCCGGTGAGACAAATCCTGCGGGGTAAGCAGCGGATTGTTGGTCAATAACAGGAACTTATGTCCCTTCGACCGCAGCCGGTCGATGAATGCGTCGGCGCCCGGGATGATCGTATTGCCTTTGATCAGCACGCCGTCCATGTCGATTAAGTAATTGGTTTTGCTCAAGAATTGCCTCTCCAACGTAATAGGATAATGCGGACGAGTAATTTTAATCGCAGCTCAGCCCAAATCTCCGGGCGGAATCACTTTGATATCGCCGACCAGCGCCGTAACTTCTACCAAAAGTTTTCGTTCCGTCTGTGAGAACTCCGGGGTGGCCAGTTGCACGGTGTTGAGAAAATTGTCCTGTTTGGCGCCCATCCATTTGATGGAATTGACCATGCCGTTGGCCGTCAACTGCAGCCCCATGTTTGTTCCCGGGCGCAACACGATGTCGCCAACCAGAGAGTAAATGTGGAGGTGCGTTTCGCCAGGGGGAACCTCAGCCTGGCTAAAGTCCAGTTTGACCTCACCGACCCCTGACCAGATTTCCACCGGCCTGACCGTCCAGCCGCCGCTGCGTTTGAATTCCCCCAGCAGGTTGAATTCCACTGCTGAACCGTCTTTGACCATCTTCGGACGCACCAGCACCCACAACCCGAGCAAAATCAAGCCGGCCGGGAAGCAAAAACTGCCTAATTCAATGCCCGTCAGGTTGCTGACCAGCGCCAGCAGCCCGAAGAGGATGAGCAAAATGCCAAGGAACATGAAGCCGCGCGAGCGCATCCGACCCTCCCTTTTTCCAGCCATCCGATACCGGCGCTATATACTTACAATATCAGAATTAGGCCGGTTTGCCAAGGTGAAACGGGCGACGAGATCATTTGCTTGCCGGATGTTCGATAAGCCCGGCGCTTGCCAGGACAAACTGCAACTCCCAAAAGCATTGGTAATACGAGATTGCCTGCCAAAAACCATACCGAACGGTTTGTTTTGCTTGCGCTATTTTCATCCTTTGAGTATACTGGTCATGCATTCGGCCGGCCGCTTACGTCCCGACTTCATCACACGGCTGGCCGATTTGTTTATCGTCATCGCAGCTCAGGAGAGGGACATGTCACCCGTAAAAATCATCACCGACAGCAGTGCTTATTTGCCCGAGACCTATGTCAAGCAATACGGCATCCACGTCCTGCCGCTGACGTTGCACTGGGAAGGCAAGGACTACCGGGATGGGGTGGATATTTCTGCCAGTGATTTCTACAAATTAATGGAGCAGTCTAATTCCCTGCCTAGCACCAGCCAGGTCTCGGAGTACGCCTTCGAGCAAGCTTTCAAACAATTTCTCGATGAAGGGTACGAAATTCTGGCGCTGCCCATTTCGAAAGGCATTTCCAGCACCATGCAATCAGCGCTGTCTGCGCAAACCGAGTTCCCGGGTGCGCCACTGGAAGTGTTCGACACGCAGTTGGTGTCGATGGCGTTGAGCTTCCAGGTGCTGGCTGCGGCCCGCGCGGCTGCCGCTGGCGCCACCCTGGCAGAATGCAAAGCTGCTGCCGAAGACGCTTATTCCAAAATTGGGGTCTATTTCACGGTTTCCACACTCAAATACCTGGCTGCCGGGGGGCGTATCAACAGCGCCAAACGCTTCATGGGGACTGTGCTCAACATTAAACCGGTGCTGGAGATTCGCGAGGGCAAAATCGAAGCGGTGGAGAGCGTCATCTCGACCCGTAAAGCCATCGAGCGCATGGTACAACTGGTGGAACGGGACATCGCCGGACGCACGCCGGTGCGCGTGTCTGTCTTCCATGCCAATTTGCCCGATACCGCCCAGGAGCTGCTGCAGCGCTGCGTCGAGCAATTCAACGCCGTCGAGGGCATTCTCAGCGAGGTCAGTCCGGTGATTGGGGCGCATACCGGGCCGGGAACCATCAGCATTGCCTATATGGCAGGCTGAAGGATCTGCCGGCGCTTCGAAACAGTCAATGCAACTCAGGCTGTCAGTGGGCGGCCGAACAATTGCTCGCGCAGTTGAATTACCTGACGGCGCAGCCGGTCATCGCGCTCGATCATGTCCCGCACCTTATCGCAGGCGTACATAACCGTAGTATGGTCGCGCCCGCCGATGGCGTCGCCGATTTGCGGCAGGGAGATGTTGCCCACCTCGCGCATCAGGTACATGGCAATCTGGCGCGGCAAAGCAACCTCGCGCGAGCGGTCGCGCCCGAGCAATTGCTCGCGCGTCAGCCCAAAAGCGGCCGCGACAGCGGTCACGATGTGCGCCGGTTCAATGTTGGTACGCTGCGGCAGCATATCCGCCAGGGTGATTTGCACCAGTTCGGCGGTCATTGGCTGACCGGAAAGGTCGGCGTAGGCCAGCACCCGCGTCAGCGCGCCTTCCAGCTCACGAATGTTGGATTGAATCTGGCGGGCGATCAGGTTGAGAATGTCAGGCGGCACGTTGCGCATGGCGCGTTCCGCCTTGGAACGCAGGATGGCAATCCGCGTCTCCAGGTCGGGCGGTTGGATATCGACCGTCAATCCCCACTCGAAACGCGAGCGCAGCCTTTCTTCCAGTGTGACCATCGCCTTGGGCGGCCGGTCAGAAGACATGACGATTTGTTTTTCCTGGTTGTGGAGCGTGTTAAATGTATGGAAAAATTCTTCCTGGGTTGACTCTTTGCCGGCAATGAACTGGATGTCATCCACCAGCAGCACATCGATGCTGCGGTAGCGATCGCGGAAAGTTTGGGTGTTGTGGGCGCGAATGGCGTTGATCAATTCATTGGCAAATTCTTCGGAGGACACGTAAAGGACTTCCAGCCCGCGCTGCTGGGCAGCATTGCCAATCGCATGGAGCAGGTGAGTCTTGCCCAGACCCACCCCACCGTACAGGAACATCGGGTTGTAGGCTTTTGCCGGGCTATCGGCCACCGCCATACAGGCGGCATGCGCCATGCGATTACTGGCGCCCACAACGAAATTATCAAAATGATAGCGGGAGATCAGCGTCCGGTTGGTCAGGCATCCCTCACCGGCGAGCGGGCCGGGTTCATCCTGCAGACCCGGAAATTCGGTTTCCATATCACGATGCCAGATGATAAATTCAACCTCAGCGGGACCGTCGCTATATCCTGTCAACAAGCGGGCAACAGTTCCGGCCAAACGGCTCTCCAACCAATCACGGGCGTATCCATTTTGGACGCCGATGATAAATTTTCCGTTGACCTGGTTGACCAATTCGGCGCTGCGCACCCAGGTATCAAACGACGCCTTGGGCATTTCCATTTGAAGTTGGCCGACTGTAGCTTGCCATGCTTGTTGAGCATTCATAAGCGGTCCTCCAGGAAAAAGATGAGTTGCAGCGACGTAAAACGTAGCCCACCGAAGTACATGTGGGAAATGAAGGAAAATCTTAAATTTAGGTCAGCGACGGGAGAGCGGGTGGGCTTCCGCGTTTGTGTTTTCCCCGTAAGTCACTCTGAACATTCTAGCAGATATAACGGGGCTGAACAAGCCGTTTCCCCTCCGCTGGCCTAAAAATTTTTGATTCTTTAATTTAATTAACCTTAACAAATTCATCCGCGAAACCGTTTTTAATTCGTGATATTTTAGTTGACGGGATACTCCACCAATGCGGTTTTCGAAAATAGAACAAGTCTATATATGGTGGTTTTAAGCCTTTAGAGGGCGTCAGTTGCCACATGTGGTAGGCTAAACCAAAAATATGATGAGTCGTAGAAATTTTTTACTCCATGCGGTTTATGTTCAAAAAAACGGCTCGTTTGGAAACCTTTCTTTAACATTTCTTTTTGTCACCCATTTGCCTCTGCTAAAATCATTTTCGCAGCTTTTCGACCGATCTGTACCGCGAAATTGGTGCCGCGATCCCATGGATATACCTGACTCATGCTGGCAAAAAACAAGCCGGGCAGCGGCGTACGGATGGCCGGGATGTTGCGAGAATGGTTGACCAGCGGCACAGGCTGGGCATAAGCCGCTCGGAACAACCAGGTCTTGCGCACCCAATCCGGATTGAAATTGGGGTTAAACCGCGTGAGTACCGGTAAGAAGCGTTCCAGTAGTTCCTCTTTGGTCAGCTTAAAGTATTCGTGGTCCGTCTCCAGGTAATCGCCGATATAGACGATATGGTCCCCACCGAAGTGCTCTGATGATACAAAATTAGTATGCTCGACCAGCGCCAGGAAGGGGAACCCCGCACTCTTTGGCAGGTTGTACCAGTAGTAACCCTGAGGCGAAAACTGGTGTTTTAACGCCAGCACCATCACCACTGCCCCCATCGACTTGAGGTTGAGCAGCCCCTGCAGGTAATCCTGCGGCAAATCCGGCGCCAGGCGCGCCATCAGGCCGGGCCCAACCGTCACCAGGCAGCGGTCGAACTCCTCGGACTGCCCACCCGGCTGCACCAGGCGCAACCGGCCGCCGGCAATCGGTTCGATACGCTCGACCGGCGTAGATAAGCGGATATCGACCCCGCGTTGGCGCAGCTGATCGGCGAACGCATCTGAAAATGCCTGAAAGCCGCCCTGGAAAGTTCCCAGACGGGTGCTGCGCGCCTTGAACCGCGCCCAGAACCAGGCCATGTTGACTTCTTTGTAATACGGACCGAATTTTCCCTCGAGCAGGGGTTGAAAATTCAAACGGTACAGTTTTTCGCCGTAATATTTGCGCATCCATTCATGCGCAGTCACCTTTTCCAGCGGCTTCCAGGCTGCCAGGTAGCGCAGGTAAACGGTTACAAAACCAAAACGCGCCATATCCAGCAAATTGAAACCGGGGAAGGTCAGCGCTGCCTTTGGACTGTCCAGCGGATAAAAGTCGCCCTTGTGATATACCACCGTTTTAGGCTGCGGAAAGACCACTTTATCCTGCATCCCAAGCTCGCGGATCAGGCCAAGAATATCATGGTCCTTCTGGAACCAGTGATGGTAAAAATGCTCCACCGACCAGTCCCAATTTTCGTCCTTGAAACCCGCCGCCAGTCCGCCAACCGCGGGAGCCGATTCAAAGATGGTCACTTTATGTCCGGCATTGACAAAGTCGTGGGCGGCAGCCATTCCGCCAATCCCTGCTCCAATGATGGCAATATTCATTTATTCTCCTTTAAACCGGCTGTGTTTCCTGATCGTGCTGGATCTTTTCCAGGTCTTTCCCCCAGCGCAGCGGTTGGCGTAGATAATAATAGGCGCCCAGGATGGTGATCGGGAACCACAAGGCGGCATGCAGCACCAGGGTGTAGCCAGCCGCAATCTCGGGCGGGACGCCGTAAGCTGCCAGCACCGCGATGCCCGGTCCGTCGAAGGTGCCGATATAACCCGGCGCTGACGGCAGGGTGGTGGCAATATTGACGATCCCGTTCATCAACATCAGCGCAAAGAAGCTGACCTGGAAGTCAAAGCCCTGCATGACAAACCAGTATTTGCCGGTTTCCAGCAGCCAGATGATTACAGTGGTCACCAGTACCATCAAGGCGTCCTTCGGTGACCGCAGCGACTCTAACCCGGCCAGAAATTTAAGCGCGATGCCACGCGTCTTTTCGCGGATGCGCATGGGTATCACCCTATCGATAATTTGGATGACAATGCGCTCGGTGACCAGCGGGAACATGGCTGCCAGCAGGAAGACTACCAGCGCGCCAATAAAGATTACCGATCCCCAGATTGCCAACTGCTGAATGTTGCCGATAAAGCCTGAGTTATGGGTCAGGTTCTCCAGCGCACCCAGGTTGAAAAAAACAAACCCCAGCATGACCACCGCATCGAAGATGCGCTCGACCACTACGGTTGCCAGCGAAGCTGAAATCGGCACGCCCTCGCGGTCTTTTAAGATGGCAGCCCGCAGCACCTCGCCAGCCCGGGCAACGAAAACGTTGTTGCCCATATAACCGATGGTCACAATGGGGAACATGGTACGCGTTGGAATTTTCTTCAGCGGGCGCAGCAGGTAGTGCCAGCGCCAGGCACGCGCCCATACCCCGACAAAATAGACGGCAATCCCGGGCACCAGCCATAAATAGCGGGCTGTTTTTACCGTTTGCCAGACTTCCCCCAGGTGCAATCCGCGCAATGCCAAATACAAAAAGACCGCGCTAATCGCGATCCCAAGCCAGAATTGCCAGCGTTTCAGCATAGGGTCATTTTACCATCTTAATGCGGCGGGTCTTAGGTGAAGGGGGTATGAGGGTGGCGAAAATCTGGAGACCTTCGATTGTATGTCGCACCCAAGCTTTGACAGAGCGTCCTATGGGCAGGAGATCGGCGCGATCGGAGTTAAAAAGGCAGGTGCAAGGCACTTATGAAGTGCCTCGCACCCAATAGATTTTGGGGTGCGTTGCTCCTGGGATAAAAACAAAGCCAATTGATCACCAATAAAGGAGCGATGCACCTGTGCTTCCGAGGTTAAAGGCAGGTGCAAGACACTTATAAAGTACCTCGCACCCAACAGGTTTTAGAGTGCGGGGCACTGCTTCGTAAAGCTCAATCCATCCCCGAATAGCCGAAACAGGGGTCCTGTTTCGGGCCAACCGTCACATAGTACGTCCCATCACGCAGCGCCACCGGGTAGTCTTTCCAATCCCGTCCGGCCAACACCTGTTGGGCTGTCGCCCGGCTGAGCGTGAAAGCTTTCCACGATTGCTGCGGGGTACTGAGCACGACCTGTGCCTGGCAGGCCAGTCCCGCGCCCAACCCGTCCCGGATGGCCGGGTCCAACCCGGGCTGCTGGAAATACTGCATCATCACCGGCACTGCGTCGGTCGAAAGCTCGCCAAGGTAGGCCCGGTCAAACTCCTCACCGCGCAGCCCGCGCTCGATATTCTGACGGGCGATGAAACCATCCACATTCAAGGCTCCAACCGTCAGGCCAAACCCGGCGATGGCGATCAAAAGCGCCAGCCCAAAGCGCCCGCCGCGATGGCTCAACTCCAACCCAAGGGCTGCCAGCAGCAACAGCGCCAGCCAGGGGATGAAGATCAATGTGTACGTGCGCAAACGGGTAAAACCGTAGGCCTGTTCATAAAGCAGCAACCGCTGCAGCGCGGATCCCAGAATCACAAGCACAAGAACCAGCAGTGCCGCCGTCATCACTGTAAACGTGGCATGTTGACGCGCGGTCTCGCGGCGCGCTACACTGCCAAGCGTGAGGGTTAGCAGCAGGCTTAACACCGCCACTGCCACCAGCTCGCTAAAGCCGCGCCGGGCGTATTCGGAATAGGTATATCCGGCTGTGGTAATGTTGGCTTGCCCGCCAAAGAGGTATTGGAACTGCAACACCACAAAAAAGGCAAACAACAGCACCACTGCCCCCAGCACAATGGCCGTTTCCGTCCAGCCAAGAAAAGGCCTGACCACGGGCTGGCTCGAATCCGGGCGGGCGGCTGCTTTCACCGGCAGCAGGGCGTGTAAATAAACCCCGGCAAACAAATAAGTCAGAATTAGGATATAGACCAGCCGAAAGACATACTGCGGCAACTTTTCGATATCAAAAAAGCTTAACAACGACTTCAACCGGTCCGCAAAAACCAGGTCAGCCGAAGAAAGCAGCGCAGCCAGCACGGCCACCACCGGAATGGCCAGCAGCACACCCCGCAGCACCGGCGCTGCTCCCCTCCAAAAGCTGCGCTTACCGGCTGCATCCGGGGCGCCATCTTCAACCCGCGCAGACGGGGCTTTGAATAAATCGAACGGCCGAAAAAGGGCTGCGATCATTACGCCAAGCAGTGCGCCAATGGTATCCCAGGTACGGTTATAGAACCAGTTGCCTGTTCGAAAAGTTGCTGCCAGCAGAATCAATCCCCCGATGGACAGCAGCATACCTATTCCCGTGCTGAACGGTTCAGCCCGTAAAAACGGGATGGCGCTCAACACTACCAGCAAGCCAGCCAGCACCCAGGTCAGGGGAGCGGGTCGAATGCCCTCACTGCGCGCCAGGAGCAGACCGGCTGCCAGCGCCAGCAGCAGCCAAATTAAAAGTGAAACACCCGGATTCTGCGAGAAAAACAAAAAATCGACAGTCCAGGCAACGACCAGTGCAGCCAACCAGAAGCGGTTTGCATAACGTGGCATATCGTTCAGGTCCCTTCTCCAAGCAAATGATGCGGGACCAGCAGTTGTAAGAGTGGGGGTGATTTACAGGTTGATCACGAAGGAAAGCATCATCGCCAGAATGATAAAGATGGAAATGACAATGAAGATCACCTGCTGAGTGCGCACTCGGTGCTGGTCGCCGCTGGCACGCACGGGTTGTTTCTTTTTTGCTTTTGCCGGCATTCCGTACCTCCAAGAATCGATTGCATTTTACTCTCTTTCTTAAGGGGGTGCAATACGCAAAGCAGGCGGCAAGCAAGAAGTACGTACGTTAGTACAGCATAGACCGGTCGGGCTGTCAAAAGCTACAGCCCGCCTGTCAAAATCTATCAATTTATACCGGGGTCGGCCGCTCCCTCCCACAAACAAGGACTTCTCTTTTGATTAAAAATCCGTATAATGATTAAATTAGGATATTATTTGTCCAATTAAAGGTATTCGAGAAGCGCCGCTGCCTGCCTCCCGTTTCAATGTGGGGAGAATCGGCAACTTAACGGGCCGCGGGGTTGATGTACGCCAATCCTTTTCGAGCGTTTTGTTTTTATCGGTTGGAGGTCGAATGGACAGTGCCTTGAGACTGATGTGTATACTGGCGCATCCTGATGATGAATCCCTGGGGGTCGGGGGGATTCTGGCCAGGTATGCCACTGAGGGAGTAGCCACTTCCTTAATCTGCGCCACCCGCGGCGAACGCGGTTGGCCTGGTCCGGAGCACGCCAACCCCGGAATGCAGCGGCTGGGACAGATTCGCGAACGAGAGCTGATTCAGGCAGCGCGCGTCCTGGGGGTACACCGGGTGCATCTGCTCAACTATACCGACGGCGACCTCGATCAGGCTGACCCAGGCCAGGTGGCTGCTCAAATAGCCGCGTTTATCCGCCAGATCCGCCCTCAAGTGGTCGTCACCTTCGATCCCAAGGGCTCCTTCGGCCACCCCGATCATATTGCGATTTGCCAGTACACGCACGCGGCGCTGATGCTTTCGGCCGATTCGTGCGCTCCGCTGGATGGCGAACCTCACCAGGTGTTGAAGTTGTACTACATGGTGGATACAACCGAAGATTATGAGCTTTACCTTTCGCTGTTTGGCGATATCAGCCTGGTGGTGGACGGCGTCGAACGCTGCCCGATGGCCTGGGAGAGTTGGGCAGTCACCACCCGCATCGACACCAGCGCCTTCCGCGACGTGGTGTGGCAGGCAGTCTCCTGCCATCAGACGCAGATTCCAGATGCCCCGGGTTTCCGCAGTGCGCTGGCAGCCAGCCGGTTATGGAGCACGCAGACATTTTTCCGCGCGATGAGCCTGGTCAATAGCGGGCGTGCGCTGGAGGATGACCTTTTCGCCGGGATCCGCGATCCACTACCCCTTCAAACTCTTTCCGTTTTACATCCGCCGTGCCAAGTGCTTCGTTGAAAGTAACTGGAAACTTGATGTCACCCTGACCGAAGTGAAGGATCTCGACGACAACCATCGAGATGTTTTGCTCCACTCGCTCGCAGCGTGCCCCACACGCAGGGTGCTCTGTGAGTGCGGGCAGCATGACATGGTGGAGTTTGTAAAATAACTTTTGACGGTTTGCTCAGCCGGTGCTGCACGGATAAATAAGCCGATCCCCTGTCTCCGCTTCCCGGATTGTATTAACCATTCAAAGCAACAATTCTGTAAGCGGAAGCGCTTTGGCGAAAAGACCTTGTAAATAATACACAAACAGCCCGACTTTATCCGGGCTGTTCAGGTTCGATAAGGTTTTGGGAACGTTATATCGGTTCCGAAACTAATTGTTGGTTTCGGACGGCTTGGGTGCAGCAGGTTCTTTACTCTCAGAACTGGTCTCAGTGGATTTGCTCTCGCTGTGAGAGCCGGAAGGCCGCGGCGCGCCGGAAGGGGACCGGTGATCCGTGGCATAAAAGCCAGAACCCTTGAAAACGATCCCAACAGGCGTGTAAACTTTTCGGAGCGTTTTCTTACCGCACTCCGGGCAAATCACCAGGGGTGATTCACTAAATTTTTGGGTTCGCTCAAATTGCACACCGCAATTTTCGCACCGATAAGTATAAACCGGCATTTCTACTTTCCTCTTGCATCAGATATTGAATAAACAATATTTGATTGTACACCTTTTAAAAAGATTCGCAAGGGAGACTATTTAAAGCGAATAATCAATAAATGTCATGATTTACCAGGATATGTCCGGGTGTATAGATCGTAATTTCATCACCCGTGTCGTTGGAAAGCGCTTCCGACGGATGGCGCAGCAACAGCACCGCCACCCACAGGTCGCCAACTGCGCCGGATGCATTTACCACGCAAACAAGCACCAACGGGGCAATCCACGCCGCCGGGGCAATCGCCATCAGCGCCACGCCAACCAGGCTGATTACCACAAGCGGCGCCAGACCGATCACCAGAAAGGGGTCGCGCGGGATGAACCAGTCCGGGGCAGCAGCAAACGCATAAACGCCGCGGAAAGCAAAAATTGGACGGGCTTTGGCCAGCAGGATAAAACCCAGGCCATGAATAGCCTCGTGAACCACAATGGTGACAAACATCAGCGCGAGCACAATGGCGATGGTCAGGATGCCGTTCGCCCCTTCCCATTTCAGAAGGAGGAAAGTGGTGGCTTCGTCTGGTCGCAAATAAACTGCGGCAGCCGTGAACAGCCAGCCAAACAGCACCAGCAAAAAGAAACCGGCAATGTTCATCTTGAGCAGCGTGCTGCGATCTTTCATGCTGAACCCGGCGCTGCGACGGTAATTTTCGGGAAGGGTCTGGACTGCGTTCATTTTACGGCCGGCGGGTGTTGGTTGGCCAGGGCGTCAGCGTGGCAATGGACGAAATTGGTGCAGTGGCGCTGGGTGTCAACGCGGCGGTTGGCAGCGGCAGGAAGGTACTGGTTGGAAATATGACCGGGTTGGGTTGAGTCACCCGGCTGGCGGGCAGTTCCAGGGTAACATGCACTGTAGAGGTTGGGACGGCGGTCGGCAACCGGGGTCTTTCCAGGAAGCCGCGCGCCCAAACTGCTGTGGCTAAACCGACCAGAAGCATCACCACGACACCCGCCAACAGCCAGGCTGCCGGTGAGCGACGCTTACCCCTTGTGCTCTGCGGGATTTGAATGGTGATCAGGGTGATATTGTCATGCCCGCCACGCAAGTTGGCCAGTTCCACCAGCCCGTTGGCAGCTTCCTGCAGGGGTTGCTGAGACAGCGCTTGCGCGATTTCTTCATCCGTCACCAGATCGGTCAGACCGTCAGAACACAAAAGCAGCAGGTCTCCGTCCTGTAACAGCATCCCCTGATTGGCGCGGGCATTGGCATCACCTTCATTGTCTGTAAGATGAAGGCGCAAGTCAGCCTCGGGCGGCTGCGGAGAACCCAGAAAGCGGCGAATGACATGCGTATTGGGATGACCTTCAGCTTGAGCCGGGGTGAGAACTCCCTTCTCGATCGCCTCCTGAATCCAGGTATGGTCCGTGGTCAATTGGCGAATCTCGCCGCTGCGCAACAAATAGATGCGCGAGTCGCCAACGTTTGCCAGGTACAGGCGACGGTCGATGATGAACGCGCAGGCGCAGGTAGCCCCCATGCCTTCTTGATGATGGTTATGCTGGGCTTGCTGGTAAATGGCCTGGCTGGCCGTCACAATGGCGCTTTGGAGCACATCCGTCGGCAGTAAGCGTTCCCCCTTTTCTGCCACCGTTGAACTGATCCGGTTGACCGCGATTTCAGCCGCCACTTCGCCTGCCCGGTGACCGCCGATTCCGTCACACAGCACCGCCAGCAAGGCCGGGGTGCGCCTGGCGTCCTCCAAACGGAAGGCGGTTACGCCATAGCGGTCCTCATTATTCTTGCCGCGCATACCTGGATGGGTCTGCGCCAGTACCGGGATATGAGAGCGATGTACGCGCCTCATAGCGGCTCCTGCCGGTTACTGATACGCGGCTGGCGCTCTTCAGGCGGATTTGCCAACTCGAAGCGGAAAGCAACCTTGCCAATCTGCACCAGATCACCGTGACGCAGCAGTACACCCTGTGCCGGGACCGGAGCATAATTAACCCAGGTGCCAGCCACCGAACCGGCGTCTTGGATCATGAAGCCGCCTTCGGATGTCTGTAAAATGCGCGCATGCAGTGGGCTGACGGTGGGTGAACTGATTTTGTAATGGACGACCTGTGCGTCGCTGCCAAGGCTTGTCTCGCGCCGTGAAAGTGGAATGGCGCTGGCCGGGTTGGATGACGGCGAAAGGTGGCTTTTTGGAGTGGCGGATAAACCTCCCGTGTCCGGCACGCGCAGCAGCCAGGCAGGCGCTGAGGACAGGCTGCCGACGGCATAACGCGGCCAGGTAGGCCGGTCAACAGGGGCGAAGGATGCAGCCGGTTTTCCGTTGTCCTTGCGCGGGCCGACCGGCTGAGTGAGCGGGTCTTCCCGCGCCCGGCGGCTGGCCGGGCTGTTTTGATGGGCGCGCCGGCCTACCAGACCCAATGCCAGTACCAACACCACCCCGGCAGCCAGGACGCCGCCAAAGATGAGCAGGTCATCACTGTTTAATATCGATTTGACCAGGTCAGGCTCGGCTGGTTCAACCGATATATCCACCGGCGTATCGATACTGCGGCGTACCAGCCCAAGATCGTCCTCGACTTCCACATTCAGCATATAGCGGCCGTCTGTCTGGTAATCTGTCAGGTCCCAGATAAAGGATTCGAACGGTTCCCGGGTATTTTCAACCGCCAGTTCGCCATTCACAAACAGACGGGTGGCTTTTAGCGGACGAGGGTGGCCGTCGCTAAATTCAACCACAATCTGAATAGCTGAGCTGGCGGGTTGTAATGTCGCTTCATCTGAATCGACCGCTTTTTCCCAAACGCGTTCGATTTTGGCCGGCGGGGAAAGGAAAATCGGGTTGGGCGGCAGCACGTTCACAAACACCGGGCGTGACTCCGAGGTCAATTGCAAGTCACCGCGCTGGATTTTCAGGTTGACGTCGTAGGAGCCGCCTGCGTCAATTTTGGAGTCATAGATTGCCCGGTATCGGTAGCGGCGCGGATTCAAATAGCCGTCCAGGTCGGGCAGCGCTTCCTGACCGGTGTACAGAAAGAGCGACCCGCCACTCTGCACTGCCAGGTTTTCAAGCGGTGTGTAAAGTTCCGGTAATGAACTGGGCGCTGAAGCGGATCCCACCAGCCAGACGTATATTGGCGTGTCCTGCAGGAGCACCCGGTCTGCCAGGTTGGGCAGCGCTGCGAGCGAGGCAGCGCCTGGCAGCGGTGTGATGTAAAGGATCGCGCTTTTCATTTTCTGGTCTGTCCCAGGTTCGGCTGCCAGGTCCACGGCGCGGGTTAACGCGTTCAGGCTGGATTGTTCGGCTTGCAAATCGATATTGCCGAGGTCAAACAAAACCGCTTCCAACTCCTGCGGCGACTGGCTGCGGATCAATTGCAGACCGGTATTGGTTGCCAGGCTGATCTGGTCGGGTGACCCGGCCGGCTGTGCCTGTGACCATTGCGCCAGGCGTTCGAGAATATTCGCCAGACGCGTCACTCCGGCGTAGCGATTGCTCAACTCGGGCGAAAGGTTGAAGGCGATGGTCAATTGCACCCCCGGCTGGAGCAATTCCAGGCTGGTGGCCGGCAGAAGACCGTCGTCTTCCTGAATGGTAACATCGCCGGCTTGCAGGTCAGTCACAAACCCGCCTGACGGATCATAAACTTCGAACTCGACCCCCATGGTCGGAAAAGAATCGCTGTTGATCCCGGACAGCACCACCTTGCCGGTTGTGTCCTGCCCCGAAGCATGGGGAACAGGAATCATGACCCCCAGAATGATTGTGATAAGAAATGTATACAGTAAACGGCTGGATGGCAGGCGCCGTATTTGCAGCATGGTATTGATTTTACCCTAACTGTTTACTACCGATGGTTGTATTCCGCGGGTGGTAAGGTATTTTGATCATCGTCACGAGCCTGCAGCGCAACTGTCATTGCGAAACCTCGGCGAGGTCGAAGCAAGCTATACCGACGGCACCTCCATCTATTGCCACGAAAGGTCACCTTATACCACCAGAGCGGGTGGCTTCATTCCTCGCCCTGACAGGCTATTTATTCCCACTCGATAGTCGCCGGCGGTTTACTGGTGATGTCGTACACCACCCGATTTACACCCGCCACCTCATTTACGATTCTCCCGGCGATGCGCGCCAATAAGTCGTGCGGCAAGGGCGCCCAGGCTGCGGTCATAAAATCCTGCGTGGTCACTGCCCGCAGCGCGACGGCTTCCTGATACGTGCGCTGATCGCCCATAACGCCCACCGAGCGCACAGGCAGCAGCACCGCAAAGGCCTGCGAAATACCGTCAGGCTTATCCAGCGTGGAACGCCCAAGCAGCCCGGCAGCGACCAATTCACCGGTGAAAATGGCATCTGCTGCCCGCAGCCTCTCCAACCTTTCACGGGTGATCACGCCCAGGCAGCGCACAGCCAGCCCCGGCCCCGGGAAGGGCTGCCGCCAGACCATTTCAGAAGGTAACCCCAGCGCTTCGCCTACCGCCCGTACTTCATCTTTAAAGAGGTATCGCAGCGGTTCTACCAGTTCGAATGACAGATCCTGAGGCAGCCCGCCGACGTTGTGATGGGTCTTGATCCGCTGCGCTTTGCCGCGTTCCGGCGCAGCCGATTCGATTACATCCGGGTAAATGGTACCCTGCACCAGATACTTTGGCTCACCCAATAACCGCGCCTGCTGTTCAAAAATACGGATGAAAGTCTCGCCGATAATTTTGCGCTTTTGTTCGGGTTCTTCTACGTTATGGAGCGCATTGAGGAAGGTGTCCACTGCGTCCACAACCACCAGTTGAGCGCCTGGCAGAGCGGCAAAGGCGGCTTCGACCTGCGCCCGTTCGCCCTGGCGCAGCATGCCGGTATCGACAAACACGGTCGCCAGTTGCGTTCCAATCGCCCGCTGCACCAGCGCTGTCGCCACGCTTGAATCGACGCCGCCGCTGACCGCCGAGAGCACCCGCTGGCCGCCCACCTGCGCCTGAATCCGCTGGATGGCCTGGGTAATGATCGATTCCGGCGTCCAATCCGGCGTACAGCCGCAAATATCCAGAACAAAGCGGCGCAGCATCTCTTTGCCGCCCGGGGTGTGCTGCACTTCGGGATGAAATTGAACGCCATAGCGCCGGTGCGCCAGATCGCCAATGGCAGCTACCGGGCTGTTGGCGCTGCTCGCCAGGGTCTCGAAACCCGGCGGCGGTGACTCGATCCGGTCGCCATGGGACATCCAGACGTCCTGCGTCCCGGCAGAAATGAGTGGATTGTTTCGCGTCGCTTCGATGGAAGCAAAACCATACTCGCGCTGATGAGCGGGCGCCACGCGCCCGCCTAAGGCGTGCGTCAACGCCTGCATGCCGTAGCAGATACCCAAAACCGGCTTGCCCGACTCCAATACATAGGCCGGCAGGAAGGGCGCTCCGTCATCATAAACCGAGTTCGGTCCACCGGAGAGAATGTAACCGGCCGGTTGGATAGCCAGGACTTTTTCTGCAGGGGCGTCCCAGGGGAATAACTCGCAATAGACCTGCACTTCGCGTACCCGCCGGGCAATGATTTGCGAGTACTGCGAGCCAAAATCAAGAATGGCGATGGAACCGGTCATGGGGCAAATACGATCTTACCTTCGACCATGGAAACGATACGCGCTAACGCTTCGATCTTGATGTTTAAAAAGCCCAGCGCGTCGCGTCCGCCTTCAAAGGTCTTTTCGATCAGCGCACCGACCCCAACCAGCGAGGCGCCGGCTGCTTCGGTCAAGCGAATCAGGCCCAAAATGGTTGCGCCCGACGCCAGGAAGTCGTCGATGATCAGGACTTTTTCACCGCGTCCCAGAAATTCCGGTGAGACAATTAATTCGACTGGACGCCCGCGGGTATGGGAGGGTGCCACCGTCAAGTAGACCGTGTCCGGCATGGTAATTGGCTTGCTCTTGCGCGCATAAACCACTGGCAGGCCCATGTGCAGTCCGGTCATGATCGCCGGTGCAATTCCCGAAATTTCAGCGGTCAAAATGCGGGTTGCGCCGCTGTTGGCAAACCGACGCGCCAGTTCTGCGCCGCAAGCGTCCATCAGCACAGCATCCACCTGGTGGTTGATGAAATTATCGACCTTGAGAATCCCACCGCCAAGGTTTTTACCATCTTTCAAAATACGATCTTTGAGTGCCTGCATCGCCTATCGCTCCTGATATTGAGGATTGTATAGACACAGATTGTATCGCGATTTGACCAGATGGCAGGGAACTTGACCGGGGTAATTTTGGCAAATTCTACTTGCAGAATGTTGACGGATTTTATATAGATTTAACAAAATTCTTACATTTTCATACTATGATTAATTTAACCGATGGTTCAATTGGTTGAAGGAGTAAGACATGGACAATTTAATAAAACAACTCACCGATAAATTAGGGCTTCCCGAGGACACGGCTCGTAAAGCCGTGATTATCACTGCAGATTACATGAAAACGAAATTGCCCGAGCCGTTGTATACGGACCTTGAACTGGTGCTAAAGATGCCCGAAGTCCGGGAGGATGAGGTCAAGGAACTTGGCCTGTTTGGATTCCCGTAATTTAACCTGGACCGGTTTGCACGAAAAAAAATCCAGGGCTGGCTACTTTCGCCAGCCCTGGATTTGTATTTAATACTCCTCTGCTTGCACCCGTTTCACGCCTGCAAGGCGCTCAAATAACGTCCGTTCATATTCCCTATGGCGCGGGTCACTCACAGTGCACGTCTTGCGGATGTAGGCAGGAAGCCCTACCCCATCAGGGATTATCTTATTTCTGCCTGAACGGGTCATGCACGGGATTGGTGCCAGCCCATATGCAAGTCATGTTATTCCATTGGTTGCAATCCAGCCCGCGCGAGCAACGCTGCGACACCAACCTGGCCGGCTGGTCAGGCAGAAATTCCGCCGGGTAAACAAATTCACCATCCAACGAAACTTCACAGCCCGCATGGTCGCAAAATTGAACTTTGATCGTCTCCCAGTGTTTTTCTGCCATTGTTTGTCTCCAAATATGACTAATGGAACCTTATTTGGATTATACGGTTTTTTCGACTTGCGAAAACAGGTACATGCATCCTGTTTTGGGGTTACGAATCGCCTGTTTAATAATAACTCACTTCCGGTCTGGCCTAGCGGCGTACCAGGCGGAATACACTGCCTGTGCGGTGATCCAGCAGATAAACCTCACCGTTCGCATCCTGCCCAAACGAACTGATGTTACCGGGAATCTCAAAGAGGCGCTCCGACAACCACTGGCCATTTGCATCCCGCAGCAGTCCCCAGATGAAGCCCGTGCAGTAGTCACCGACCAGGTAGATGCCGTAGAATTCAGGCAGCAGTTCGCCGCGATAAACATAGCCGCCGGTGATCGAGCAGCCCAGTCCATGATCATACTCAAAAATTGGCTCGCTCAGGCTCGCGCCAGCGGGAGGACTCCCTTTGTATTCATGGGCGCCTTCACGATAATTCCACCCAAAATTCGCGCCTGCCGGGCTGCTCGCGGCCAGAAAATCGACTTCTTCATATTTGTTCTGGCCTACATCGGCAATATACAGGTCGCCGGTGATGCGATCGAAAGAGTAGCGCCAGGGGTTGCGCAGCCCAACTGCCCACACTTCCTGGCTGCCGCCGCCGTTGGCAAAAGGATTATCAGATGGAATGGTATAGGTGTCTTTGCCCCGCACATCGATGCGCAGCATTTTACCCAGCAACACATTGCTATTCTGACCGTTGCCGTTTGGATCGCCAGCCGAACCGCCATCGCCCAGTCCGATATAGAGCATGCCATCCGGACCAAATTCCAGGTCGCCGCCATTATGGTTGGCAAACGGCTGATCAACCTTGAACAATACTTGCTCTGAAGCCGGGTCGCCGTGGATGCCGTCAGCGGCGCGCTGGAAGCGGGAAATCGAAGTGTCGCCGCTTTTGTCGGTGTAATTCAGGTAGAAAATGCCGTTGGCGGCATAATCCGGGTCGAGCGCAATGCCTAAGAGGCCTTGCTCGGAACCTTCGGCGCCAACGCGGCCCGTCAGGTCAAGAAAAGGCTCGTCACGGATTGCTCCATCCTCGACAATGCGGATAATGCCGCCCTGCTCCAGAACCAGCAACCGGCCTGAACCATCGTTCGGGTCGGCAAAGTCGGTCGGTTTGGTTAATCCGGCAACCACCAACTGCCAATCGAACAACCCGGGTTCCGGAAAAGCCGTGACATCGGACTGTTGAACAGGCTGAATGACCGTCGCCTGAGGTTCGGTCGCGGCTGCCTGCGTATCGGTAGGCGCCGCCGCAGGGGGCACGGCGCTTGGTTCCGATGTTGGGATCAATATGGCGGGAGTCGGTTCGGAGCGATTGGCCGTGCAGGCCGCGAGCAGGATCACCGCCAGGATCAACACAAGGGACGTGCGCATTCGGCTAGTGTTCATTTTTCTCCCTCTCATTGCCATTATTTGTTGAGGGTTGGGAACCATCGACTTCGCGAAAATCACCTTCAAGAATGTCTTCTTCATGATACACAGGCGAATCAGGCGGCGGGGGATTGCCCGCAGGAGGCGTGGGAGGCCGCAGCGCGCGCATGTGTTCAGCGACCACATGTTCAGGGCACAACTCAACGAACAGGCTCATACCGAGTCCAACCACGGCGGCGTCATCCAGCGGACCGATCACAATATCCGGAATGACCAGGTATAAAAGCGTGCCAACCGGGAGCAATTTAAGCAATGGAAAGACGCGTTTATCTGCCATCAAGCGCATGATCAACTTGACGCGCAATGCCAGTTCGCCGATCAATCCCCCGGAAGGAGCTTTAACGGGGTGATTATCCTGGGAGCTCAAAGTTCACCTCCTTTAGCTGGTTACTGCCGAAACAACCGGCGGCGGCGCCAGTTGATACAGGGTGCTGCCAGTTTGCGCACCCAGTGTTTGACCACGATGGGCGCCGCCCATGACCCGCCGTCGCGAAAATGCACACGCAGCATTTCCGGCCAGCAGCGGTCGTCCGCCGAAATGGTCTTTGCATTGGAGTGCAGCCGAAAATTGGCCCACAGGCGCGGGATATACACCACCGGCGCCTGGCGCGCCAGCCGCACCCACAGATCATAGTCCATGGCAAAAAAGAACGTGGGATCGAGCGGACCAACTTTGCGCCACAGGTCTGCGCGGAAAAATGCCGATTGTTGCGGAACGTGGACATAACCGCGCCGCAAGCGGCCATAATCGGTCTGCGCTGCCGGAAAGCGGCCGATCACCCGGCTTTTCTCGTCGATATAGTTGGCGTCGCCGTACAACAGGCCGGCCTGCGGATGCTCCGCCAGGGCCGTTGCCGCTTCGCGCAATGCGCCGGGTTGATAGGTATCATCTGAATTGAGCCAGGCCAGAATTTCGCCCGTAGCGCGGGCAAATCCCTTGTTGATGGCGTCTGTTTGCCCGCGATCCTTTTCCGAGACCCACCAGGCCAGCCGGTCCGCATACCTGCGAATGATGTCCACGCTGCCGTCGGTTGAGCCGCCATCCACGATGATGTACTCGAGGTTGGGGTAATCCTGATCAAGAACAGAGTGAATGGTTTCCTCGATAAATGCAGCCTGGTTATAGGAAGGCGTTACAACCGTTATTTTGGGTAAAGTAATCCGATTCTCGATCATCAAGGAGTCAGCGGTTGGTGTAAATCAAACAAGATGTAATCCGGGGTCTGAGTCACAATCTTATATCCGTCCTGCAAAATGGCTTTCAACTCCGGCTGGGCGTTAAACTCGTCAAAATTCATCACAAAAAAGTAGTCCATCCCGGCAATGGTTTCATCGAATAAGGCCTTTATATCATAACTTTGACCGGCCCGGGCGCGCAGCGCAAAATCCGCGGTTGACATCCACACATGGGTGTTCATCCAGCCCCAGTACTGCAGAGTTCCACTGGAATACGGCGCAATGGTGATCACCTGGTCGTTGGGCTTGAACAATGCCCCGGCTTCTTCTGCCAGGGCTACATCCGCCTGAAAGTCTCGCTGGCGCATGGCAACATTGGCATCCCACAGGTTGAGCGTCATGGGTACCAGCATCAAACCGGCAAATGCCAGCTCGGCCCAGGGGCGCTTGACGCTCAAATGAGCGATTACCACGGCTACAACCGAGCCGAGGCCTACTGCCACCATGGGTACCAGCGGCAGGGTATAGTAATCATGCGTGGTGGTGTAGTACATGAACGCCCAGCCGTACAATCCATACCCGACCAGGCCACCGAGGAACAGCCCACGTGCGAAACGCTCGCGCAGCAGGAAAAAACCCGCTGTCGCGGCCAGCAGCCATTCGAAACCAACGACGTCGTCGATGACATTCAACCAGGCAAAGTAGTTACGCGGGTCGCGCCACATCTCAGGGAAAAAGCGCAGGCTGAATTGCCCGGCCATTCTAGCGGTGATGTATACCGCATAAACATGATACATCGCGTATGGCAAAGCGGTAAGCAGCGCCATGACCCATACCTGGCGCGATTTCAACGCCTGACGCAAGCCCAGCCCACCCAGAAGGAGCCCAAGCCAGGCGCCTGCAATAAAAAACACGGCGGTCGATTTGACGAAAATGGCAAATCCGGCCAATAAGCCGGCGGCGACGGCATGCTTCCAGGTTGGATTGCGGCTCCAGCGCGCCATCGCCCACCAGGCCCAGATAATGGCAGCGATGAGCAGGGGTTCGGGCATGAAGGCGCGAGAAGCCATAACCGTGTAACTGAGGGTCATATAGAATGCCAGCGCGATGACCCCGCCGTTGGCATCCGTCAGCTCGCGCGTCAGTAAAAATATCCCCAACCCGCCCAGCAACCAGAACAGAATGGCGATCAGGCGTGGAATGCGCAGGTCGATCCCACCCGCCAGCGCATATGACCAGGCGGTAAGTCGTTCCATAATCGGCGGCTCGATCAGTCCCTGGCCGCGGTATTGGCTGACGGCGATCTCGCGCTGCCATGCCGGGGCGCTGGCCAGGTTTTCATAGTACATGCCGCGGGAGATAAACAATGAGCGCAGTTGCCGGGCAGCGTGCAATTCCAGCGGCGGATCGCTGAGTTGGAACAAGCGAATTCCCAGCCCAACCAGAAAAATGAGCACAACGGCAATCCAGGTGGCTCTGGGGGATGCAGCAAAAAAACGGGGGGGCTGCTGGGTGTGCGGGTTCACCATTTCCATTTTTAATCCTCTTTTCGCTGCATGCGGGCAGCTCTAAGACGCAAAAAGGCGCGGCGTATCCCGGTTAAACCGAGCGGGCTGAGTAATGCGTAGATAATGCGGTACCAGTCTGGCAGAACTGCAGCCGGCTGGCACCGGAACCCTTTCCAGTAAGATTTCAACGCTGCGCCCGGTCGACTACCGTCCAGCAGGTAAAAAGCGTTCAAGCGGTGCGCGCCTGCCCACACCTTTTTTCGATTCCGGGCCATCAGCGTCTGGAATTCAGGCGCTGAGCTTAACCATTCGGCCAGACGGTAGGCTTCACTGCCAAATGCACCCGCTTGCGCTACATTTTTTGCCGCAGCATGAAAACGCGCCGCTGACCAGCGCATCCCCGGCACATACACCAGCGGCGCGTACAATGCCATGCGCAGCCACAGGTGATGATCGAGCAGCAGGTGGTAGCTCGAATCAAGGTAACCCACTTGCTCCAACAACGAGCGGCGCATAAAAACTCCGGGCTGAGAGATGATCTTGAACGCCATCAAATCTTCGAGCGTACGCGGCCCAAAGCGCATGACATTGATCAAATTACCGGCGCCGTCCAGGGAATCAACGTCGCTGAACACCAGGCCGGCCTGTGGATTGGCCTGAAAAGCTGCCACTGCCCCGGCAATCGCTCCGGGACGATAAACATCGTCCGAGTTGAGCCAGCCTACGATTTCACCCCGGGCGCGCCTGAAGCCCTTGTTGGCGCCATCTGCCTGCCCCTGATCCTTCTCGGAAACCCACCAGGCCAGCCGGCTAGAATAGCGTTGAATGATCTCCGTGCTGCCATCCGTCGAGCCGCCGTCAGCCACCAGATATTCGAAATGGGGGTAATCCTGCTCCAGCACCGACTGCATGGTAGTTTCCAGGTATGCAGCCTGGTTGTAAGACGGGGTAACGATGGAAACCAGCGGGAGAGTGTCCATTAAAACAGCGAATCGTACGGCACCCTGGGGAAAACAGTTAATTTCCCGCCAATGGTGGCATCCACCACCTGGCGGCCATCGGATTCAAAAGCATGGCGGGCATTGGCGTAACCGCGCTCCGAAGTCTCCAGATCGGGCAGTTGCCAGCGGAATCCTTTGCCGAAGTATGCACCGGAAAAATGGTTCGGGTCTGCGCCGCTTGAAACAACGGTTGTATTGGGGGTGCCCTGTGAGGCAAAATTATGATCCACGCCGATCAGGATAACCTTTGAAAAACCCATGTGGTAAGCCAGTTGCAGCGCAATATTGGTGACGGTAGCGCCTTCCCACACCCGCCCGGTGACGTCGCGGGAAAACCCGGGACCGGTGTAGCTGGTATAAATAAAATGGGTATCTGCATCCATTTGCAGCCATTTTCGCGCGCGCCAGGCGAAGAACTTCGGCATTTTCAATGCCTGCAGTTCCGCGATGGATTGCTCGATCACCAGATCGTTGATTGCCACCAGGCAGGAAGGGGCGAAGCCAAGTTCAGCAGCCGCCAGGAAAATGCGATTGAAGCCAAAGGTGAACTCGCCCTGCAGTTTGCTTAAGTCGGTGCTGCGCAGGCTGGGGCCATTTCCTATGATAAAGCAGCGCTCGCCGCGGTGTGTATCCTTGAGGGCAGCCAGTTTGCGGATCGATTCGCGCCGCCAGGGATGCAGATAGGCTGCCGGCACCTCCGGCAGGCGGCAAACAGCGTCGTAGGCATTACCCAATGTTTCCACCATGCGCGGCGTGAGAATATTTTTGAGCGCTTGCTTCATACATTACTCCGTGCTCAGGCGGGCGGTTGCGCCGCCGTCCGCAATCAATGCCTGCCCGGTGATAAATGATGATTGGACATGGTCTGCCAGAAAGTAAATGGCATGTGCGATTTCTTCCGGCTGGCCAATTCGTCCGTTTACGGTGCGGCGCGCCAGATTTTCAAGGCGTTCCGGCATGCTGCCGCCGCCGGCATGGTCGCGGTTGAGGCCGGCGCGCAGCATGGGCGTATCCACAGCGCCCGGCAGGATGGCATTAACCCGAATGGCATCAGCGGCGAACTCGATCGCCATGGCGCGCGTCAGCGCCAGCAGCCCGCCCTTGCTGGCGGCATAGGCGGCAATATTGGCAGAAGTTGCCACAGCATGCACCGACGATACATTGACGATCGCTCCTTCACCGCTGGCTTTGAGCAGTGGGTGGGCCAGTTTGGCGCCAAGGAACACCGAGCGCAGGTTGGAAGCGATAACCCGATCCCATTCCTCGACGCTGGTTTCCAACAATGACTTGGTAATCTGCATGGCAGCATTGTTCACTACTGCACTTAAGGTTGTCGTGAATGTGCTGGTACGGGCATAAATCATCTCGATATTGACCGGATCAGCGATATCTGCCTGAATGAACAGGCCGTCTGCCGGGAAATCAGCGCCAAATGCCTGCCGGTCGACTCCAATGACGCGCCAATGATTTTCAGCAAACAACTTCACGGTCGCCCGCCCGACTCCCCCGGCTGCCCCGGTGATTAACACTGCGCGTTGATCTGTCATCCGTTTTTCGCTCATTTCTTCCCGCGTTTTAATTCCAATCCCTTAAGCTAATTCTACCGCCAAGTAGTTCACGCCAGTGCCGAACTCTGAAAGGCGCTTAATTGGCTGGCGTCCAGCCCCAATCCCTCCAACAGGTTGCGGATGGTGTTCCAATGCACCCGCTCCCAGGCCGCCGGGCTGGAATTGGAGTTATGCGCCGCCAGCATGACATTGTTCATGGACAGCAGCGGCGAATCAAGCGGCAGCGGCTCCACCTCGAAGACATCCAGTGCTGCCCCACTGATCTTGCCGGATTGCAGCGAAGTCACCAGCGCTTTCTCGTCCACAATCGGACCGCGGGCGGTGTTGATCAACACTGCATGCGGTTGCATCCACCCCAGCGTCTCACTATTGATCAGATGGCGGCTGGTCGGATTTAAATCACAGTTGATGCTGACAAAATCGGCCCGCTGCAACAGGTCCTTCAAACTGGTCATTTCGACATTGTTTTCCAGAATGAAGTCGGGGGCAATCGGCACGATATCGTTGCCGAGCAGGCGCATGCCAAAGGGACGCGCGCGGCGCAGCACGGCTTTACCAACGTTGCCAACCCCGATCACGCCTAGCGTGCATTCGCTCAACGATCTTCCAGGCAGCTTTTCCCACTCACCAGCTTTCATGCGGGCGTCCATCCACGGCAGGCGGCGTGCAAAAGCCAAGATATAACCCAGGACGCTATCGGAAACGGGCAGGGTGAAGGCATTCGGGGTGTTGCGCACCTGAATGCCAAGGCGGGTGGCAGCCTCTTTATCGATCGAGTCGATGCCGGTGCCCCATTTGGACACCACTTTAAGCCGCGGCAGGCAGGCCTGCAAAACCTGCTCGGTGTAGCGGTCATCGCCGCAAATGGCGCCGTCAAAATGGCCGGCATACACCAGAATTTCGTCTTCTGACAGGCGTTCGTGTACTTCCGGTAGGATCAGGTTAATACCATAAGCATCGAACACCGGGAGGAAACGGTCGACAAACGGCAGCATGTAGGGGGCCGAAAGAAGAATGGTGGTGGACATGGGCGCTTTTACTCGGAACCTTTCTTTTCAGACTTTAGCCGGTCAGCCAGCAGCAGGTCGGCGATCAAAAAGTCGGACTCTTCGTCGATGTCCTGTGCTTCGGTCTTTTCGATCTCGAACATGTAAGGCCGCTCGCCAATGCGGGTACGGTGCAGTTCCAGTGTCTGACGTTTGAAAAGGTACAGGCAGGAATTTTCCTCGTACAACGGCGGCAAGTCCTGGGTACGCAGCAATATAGCCGGGTTATGGTTGACCGGGCGCGCCAGCGCATCCCAGAAACGGGTCTGCACGCGGGTAACCGAGAAGAGCGAGTCGTAGGCCGGGTAGTGCTCTATGAAAGTGCCCATCGCCCGCGAGATCGTTTCGGGACGCAGCAGCGGGTTGGTGGAATGGGTCTGCAGATAAAAATCAGCCTCGATCTGACCGGTGTCGTACATTAATATCTCGTTCATCGGCACGGTATCCGCGGTCAAATGCACCGGGCGCTCGATGATGCGCACTTGCGGGAAGTGAGCGCGCAGACCATCCGCCACCACCGGGCTGTCGGTGTCTACGGCCACCTCAGAAATTTCGGGGCACTGCAGCAGCGTTGCGATGATGTGCTGGTACAGCGGCTTGCCTGCCAGCAGGCGGTAATTTTTCATGGGCACTCGCACCGAGTTGTGCCGCATGGGTACCAGGGCTGCGATTTTATAAGGTTGTTTCATCGGGTTTCCCTCCTGGCCGGTTAATCGTGCCCTTCATGATAACGAATCGGTTCGATGTTGCGCTGCTTGCTTTCTGGTTTCTCCATAGCTGCCGCCGGATAATAAAAGGTTTGCTTCAACTTCCAGGTCAACGGACCGGAACGGCGGTAGCCCTGGTAGGTGCCCCAGAACTGCATGGCGCGAAAGCGCATGATATTGGCCCATTCTTTGCCGAGCACATGCTCGCCAGAGGCTGCGCGCCAGTCATTCCAGACGTTGCTGACCCACAGGCGGATAAAGTCGGTAAAGTGGAAGGTCTCATGCGGGTAAATCTGCTTGAATGCCATGCTTTCGCGGCGATAGCGGTTGTAAATGCCGCGCAAGGTTTCATTGTGGACGTGGATTATTTCGGCCTCAGCAGCGTAGGCCAATGACTGTCCCTGCGTCAGCAGCCAGCGCGCCCAGGCCAGGTCTTCCAGCCCGGTTAGCAGCTCATCGTAAGGGTGCTGCTGCCACAGACTGCGCCGAATGGCGGCGTTGGCATTGTTGCAGAAGGGATGCGCCTGACGGGGTACAGACTGATCGGGAAACCAACTGCGGAACACCTGGTGTTCCGAATACTTGGAAGTTTTGCCGCCACGCTGTTTACCGTAGCTAAGGCCAATTTGCGGGTCAACAAAGGGTTCGAGCAGCTTTTCCAGCCAGTCCGGATAGACCGGATAGACGTGTGCGGATGCCATAACCACCAGTTCGGCTTTGGCTGCGGCGATGCCAAGGTTGAGCGACCGGCCAAAGGTGAAATCCTGCGGTTGGATATGAATGATGTCCACCGGAAAGCGTGATGCGATGGCCACCGTATCGTCTTGCGAGCCCGAATCCACCAGAATGATCTGCACATCCTTGACCGTCTGCTCAAGAATGCCGGTGAGCAGTCGGGCAATGTGCTTTTCTTCGTTGTATGCGCGGATGACAATCGAGCAAACCGGTTGGCTCATGGGCAATTAATCGTCTCCATTTGGGAGCAGGAAGGAACCGCCATGCAAAATGCCGTCCACCAGCGCGGTGATCGAGTCTGATTCGCTGGCCTGGAAATCCTGCCAGTGGACATCGTTCTTGAAGCGCACGAAACCAGGGGTGATATCTGATTCGAGGAGATGCCCAAACGGCAGTGAGGTCTTGTAAAGCTGGTAATACAGGAAGGTGCGTGCATTTTGCTGGAATTCTGCCGGGACTTCGATCTGGTCGGCTTTGATCATTTTTTCAGCCATGTGATGGAACTCTTCCGCCGAACCTGGCAGGAAGACGGTAGGAATCTGGGTAAAGCGCGCCTTGCCTCCGCATAACACCGGTACTCCCAGGATGGAGGCCTCCAACCCGATGGTTGAATTATAGACCAACACAAACTTGGAGCGCTGAATGAGTTCGTATGAGGAAAGATACTCGCTCGAATGGACGAAAACCACGTTGGGCAATTCGGTGATGTGATTCTTCTCCACCCAGCCGGCCACGTTCTCATCAGCAGCTTTACCGGGCCGTTCTTCGTCCGGATGAGCGCGAATGACGAACATGGTCTTGGGATGGTTGCGGATGAGCGTCGCTACTTCGTCCAGCCAGGCAAACATGTGCGGGAAAATGACGTTGGCGTGGCTTTGACTGGTATCAAAGATGACGTTGGTGAAGACCGGCACGATTTGCCTGAATTCAGCCGCCTTCTTGAGAAATTCTGCGCTCAGCCCGGCCATTTCGGGCCAAAAACGGATGCCGGCCATGGTGAAATTACCCTTCATACGCTCCGTCAAATAGTGATTCAGGCGCTCGTTTTGGGTTTCCGTCAGCCGGTAACCAGGCGGGATATCGATCGGGTAAGCCGTAGCCTGTCCGTGGGTAAAGTAAGCTGTAAAGGGCTGCAGCCCGACCTCATGGGTCACCACCCACAGGCCGCGCAATTGCGCCAGCCGGCGGGCGACCGCTTCCGGGAAAGCAATGCCATTAAACACCACCAGGCCCCGAGGTTGGTACGCATTCAAAAAGCGGGTAAACTCCACCGCTACACTCCAGGCGGAAAGCAGGTACTGGCGGAATAAATAGAGTGTATCCGGATTTTCGAGCAAATGATGACGGCGCAAAGCCCAGCGCAGCGAAGGCAGTACCAGCTCTCCCAGCGGCAATCCCTGCCATTCGAAGACCATCAATTCGGCTAACGAAAGCCCGCGGATGGCATGTTCCAGCTCTGAGTCGAGTTTAAAGTCAAACCAGGCCGTTTTGGCTGCCGGGTAAAGATGTTTCGACTGCGCCACGCACACGGCGCAAGGCGGCGGTTCATCCGCATTCAAGCGATTGGTGCCCAACTGGCAGCGGGTCATGCCAGCATGGCAGACAAAATGCACCACCGGCGTCCCTGCCAGGCGCAGCGCCCAGCTTGAAATGAGCGTAAAAGCGGCATTCTGGCTCATCCAGACCAGGCGGCTGGAGGCATTGAAGAACGCCACCGGGCCGCCGGAATCGCCTCCCGCAGCCTGGCGCTCGATATCCGCCGCCAGACTGGCAATTTTCCGGTTATTTTGAACCTGCAGCCAGCGGCGCTGGATGCCTTTAGAAATGCGCGCAATCGACGGGTTCATGGGATGCTACTGGCTATTGACCCGCCGCAATTTCTTCATGGACGGGATCTCGCTTTCATAAACCTTCTTTACGCCGTCACCCAGCGATTGTTCCGTGACGCGAATATACTTGACCAGTCGTTCAAAGCCGCCGGGTTCAACCGAGGCAGCCTGGTCAGAACCCCACATGGCGCGGTCCAGCGTGATATGCCGTTCGACCAGGCAAGCGCCGAACGCTACCGCCACCGCCGACGGGATCAATCCAACCTCGTGGCCGGAATAGCCGATTGGGCAGGAATATTCTTTACGCAGCGTCTCGATCATGCGCAGGTTGAGTTCTTCCGGCTCGCAGGGGTAAGCGCTGGTGGTGTGACAGATAACCAGGTTATCTTGGTCGAGCAGCTTGACCGAGGAGCGGATTTGATCGATCGTGGACATGCCTGTTGATAGAATGATCGGTCGTCCGGTTGAGTGTAACTTTTTCATCAGACCGTGATCGGTCAAAGCGGCGGAGGGCACTTTGTAGGTCACCGGATCGAAAGCTTCCATAAAATCGACCGAAGGCTCATCCCACACGGAAACGAACCAGGTGATGCCGATTTTACGGGCGTAGGCGTCGATTTCTTTGTACTGCTCGAGGCCGAATTCCATTTTATGCCGGTAATCCAGGTAAGTAATGTAACCCCAGGGCGTCTCGCGCATGACATTGCGCTGATCGGGCGGGGTTGCCAGTTCAGGAGTGCGTTTCTGGAACTTGACTGCATCGACGCCGGCGTGCCGCGCGGCGTCCATCAGCCGCTTGGCATTTTCAACCTCGCCGTTGTGATTAATCCCGATCTCCGCGACGATATAGGTTGGATACCCCTCGCCCACCCAGCGCTCACCAATTTTCACAGCTTTAGCCATAAGTTACTCCTTAATATCTCAAGAAAAATGCTTACCACCGAAAAAAACTACTTACCACGGAGACACGGAGAACACTGAGAAAAAACTTTTATTCTTTTTACTCCGTGCCTTCTGTACCTCCGTGGTGAAAAGGTTTTGAATCATTTCATATAATGTACAGGTTACCGTTTAAGGATGCGCTCGCAAATTTCACGAACAGCCCCAAACCCGCCGTTGCGGGATAACACCAGGTCAGCCTGACGCAGCACTTCCGGTTGGGCATCCGCAACCGCCACCGCACAGCCAACCAGCGGGAAACACGGCAGGTCGTTGATGTCATTGCCCACATAAAGCACCTGGGCCGCGTCGATACCGCGCTCATCCAGATAATTTTTAAGCCGGGCAGCTTTGTCCTTCACGCCCTGCATCACCTCGATGTCGATTTTACGGCAGCGCGCTTCTACCGCTTTGTCCGTTTCGGTCGAGAGGACGATGGATTCGACGCCAGCGCTGCGCAAAGCATGGATGCCCATACTGTCCGAGCGGTAAGCGGCAATAAATTCATGCCCTTCAGAATCCACCCAGACGCGGTTGTCCGTCATCACGCCGTCAAAATCGAATACCACCAGCTTTACCTTTTCGGGTATCGGGCGACGACGGCTGCCAGGGTACACCATCTCCAGCCCGCCAAACCAAACCAGCCATTCAGCCCGCTGCCAGTCCGAGGGTCCATCGATATCCACCGTGTAGCGCGGGTCGATTTTTACCGGCAAGATAACCTTGCCGCTCATCGAATTCTGTTCCTGAATGACTGCCGGGCGGATCGCATCGATGTGCCCGGTCTGCCAGTACACCGGCGGCAGGATTTGGCGCGGCGCATTGTAAGGCTCCGGTACGCCGGGGACATCCAAAAGATTGCGCATCTGCCCGGTATCCGAGTCGATGCGCCACATCTTGTGCGGGTTTTGCCCGGCCGGAACCACGCCGCGCACTGAATCAGCATCCGGATTATCCAATAGAATGCGCACAGCTTCATCCACCAGGCCAATCGGACGTACCGGTGAAGTCGGCCGCAATTGCACTACGACATCAGGGGTATAGGCCTCATTGGCAATCAACCAGGCCAGCGCATGTTGAAACACCGGCAAATCCAGGGTGTGGTCCTGGGCTAACTCGTCGGGACGCATGAAGGGCACTTCAGCGCCGTATTCGCGGGCAACGGCTGCGATTTGCGGGTCATCCGTCGAGACAATGATGCGGGTAACGGTCTGCGCCTGGCGGGCCGCCATAATGGAATATGCTATCAGCGGGTGCCCGCCAAATGGGCGGATATTTTTGTGCGGGATGCCTTTGGAGCCGCCGCGCGCGGGAATAATTACCAGAACTTCAGGGCGCTTTACCATGCCGTCCACCCTCCGTCCACCACCAGATTTGCGCCGGTCATATAGCTGGAGGCATCCGACGCCAGAAAGAGCAGCGCGCCGTTCATCTCGTCGATGTGAGCCATGCGCCCCATGATTGCCCGGGCTGAATAGGAGGTAACAAATCCCTCGTCGTGGTTATTGAACACGCCGCCCGGCGTGAGCGCGTTGCAGCGAATCTCCGTGCCGGCGTAGTAAGCTGCCAGGTAACGCGTCATACCCAAAACACCGGCCTTGGTGACCGAGTAATAGACCGGCTTATAAGCTGTCTGAATGCCGTGGCGCTGATAAAGGCGCTGATCAGGGCCTACCAGGCCGTAAGTCGAACAAATGTTGATGATCGAGCCTCTTTTGCCCTGCAGGATCATGGGTTTGACTGCCGATTGGCAGCACAGGAACATGCCGGTCAGATTGACGTCCAACGCCTGCCGCCATTGATCCAATGGAAAATCCTCAAAGCTGCCCGCCGGGATACCGCGCGCCATGGCCTCGGGATCAAATTTGGGGTCGAGCGCCGCGCTGTTCACCAGCACATCCAGCCGCCCATAAACATTGACTGCGGTTTCGACCATTTCTGCCACCGAGGCAGGGTCAGTCACATCCACGCCAACGCCGAGGGCATTGTAACCGTCCTTGACCAGCGTCTCAGCGATGGTGTTGGCGGTCATCCGGTTCAAGTCAGCCACAACCACGGCCGCTCCGCCCTGCGCCAGGGTACGGGCGAACTGTTTGCCAAGTAGCCCGGCTCCCCCGGTGACAATGGCCACCTGGCCTTGCATTTGGAATTTTTCCAGAACATTGCTCATCCCAGGATCATCCTTTAGCTCACATTATTAATGTTAAAACTGAACTTCTCTGTGGTTTTCTGCTGATTCGTAAGCCGCCAGCGCCAGATGCAGCGCAGCAGTCCCATCCTGCAGCGTGCAAACGGGTTGCGCATTTCCCTGCACAACCGCCAAAAAATGGCGCATTTCCGCCAGAAACAATTCGTTGCGTTCGAAATTCGAAGGGGGATCGAAATTTTCCCAGGTTCCGGGTTCGGGGCGATACAAACTCAGGCTGCCATCTGCATTGTCCCAGCGCAGCATGCCCTGCGTGCCAACGATCTCCAGATGGTGAGCGCCCGGCCGCTGGACGTAGTCCAGATGCAGGCTGCCCAACGCGCCGGACGTAAACCGCATCGCGATCTCTGCGGTGTCCTCCACCGCCAGATCCAGGCCTCCCAGTCTGCCGGTCAGCGCATACAGTGATTTTACCTCACCCAGCAACCAGCGCAAATAATCGAAGGGATGACAAAGGGTGAGCACCACTCCGCCGCCAAGCTCCGGACGCGCTGAATAGCTGGTACGGTAATCCTCCCACGGGTGCCAGCCGGGCAAATACTCGCCCCAGTGCGCCCGCGCGGAGATAACTTTGCCAATTGCATCGTCAGCCAATAAATCATGTGCCTGCTGCAGCGTGGGGTGAAAGCGGAACTGAAAGGCGACCAGCACCTGTCCGCCGCCGTGCCGCAGCGCTTTTTCCAGCTCGGGAATATGGCGCAGCGAGTGCGAAACTGGTTTTTCGATCAACAGATGCGCCCCGCTCTCGGCAGCCGGGATGGCGACATCCAGGTGCAGGGCGGTCGGGTTGGAGATGATGACCGCGTCCGGCCGGTGCGCCAGTGCCGCGCGCAAATCGGTCTCGACCGGAAAATCGGCCAACTCATCCGTCGGCAGCGTTGAGCGGTTGGAACGATAGAGAACGATATCGCGCTCACCCAGGGCGAGCAGATTGCGCATATGCCGCCGCCCAATCGAACCGTAACCTGCTATTAGGAATTTCATCCGTTTTTTTCCAGGGACTTCAAATAATCGACCAACTTCTTCGCCATGAAGATTTCGGTGGCAGCCATTGATTCGTACGTGGCCCCGCCAATATGCGGCGTCAGGACCAGATTCGAATGCGTTTGGGCATAGCGAATCAGAGGTGAGGATGTTAGTGAATCAGAACGTTCATTGGAGAGCACATCCAACGCCGCGCCTGCCAGTTGCCCGGAATTCAAAACATCCAGGAGTGCAACCTCGTCGAGGATATCCCCGCGTGAAGTATTGATTAAGAAAGAGCCGGGTGGCATCTGATCCAATTCCGATTTACCAACCAACCGTACCGTTTCTGGGTTAAGGGGCACATGGATCGAAAGTACATCTGCTTGCCTGAATAACTCAACCGGACTGCTGACTCGTTCTACACCCTCCACCCATAACTGCGGAGTCGGATCATAGGCCAAAACGCGCATGCCAAACGCCAGGCCGTAGCGGGCGACCATGTGGCCGATCCGTCCCAGGCCGAGAATGCCCAGCCGCCTACCCGCCAGGTCATGCCCCTTGAAACGGTCCCGCTGCCACTCGCTTTGCAAGACCGAACCGAAAGCTGTCGGGATATTGCGGGTAAGCGCCAGCAGCAACCCCCAGGTTAATTCGGCGGTCGCCGGGATGCTGCGCAGGAAATCGAGCTCTCCCTTGAGAGAAAGCACTTTCACGCCGCAGCGTTCGGCTGCCGCCAGATCGATGTGATCCAAACCGGTCGTCGCAGTGACGATTGCGCGCAGGCGCGGGGCGGCTGCCAATACCTGCTCGTCGATCTGAAATGCCAGCCGGACGATCAATGCATCCACGCCTGTCAGCGCCGTCAGCAGGCTGTCCCGGTCCTGCTGCGCCAATCGGACGTCCCCGACGGTGGACAGGAGATCCACCGCCTGACCGGAATAATTTTCCGGCTCCGCATTCAAGATTTGCCAGCGATTCATTGGCCGATCTCCATCAAGGAAAGGCTGATCCACTGCCAGACGTAAAAACTGTTGTCGCTTTCGCCCGCGCAAAACTGCCGCCACACCCGGCGCACCGCAGCGCCATCCAGCCAACTGCCGCCCAGGCGGGAAATGGCATTTTCGATGTGCTCCTCCGACCATTTTTTGAGCGGGCCGCGCAGCCATTCCCGCTGCGGGGTCTGCAAGGGACGTTTGGGCGCTTCCACCACCCCAGCCGGGGCCAGGCGGCGCGTGATGCGGCGCAGCAGCCACTTCCTCACCCCGCCTTGAATCTTGCGGTCGGCGGGCTGGCGCAACGCCAGTTCGAACAGGCGGTGGTCGAGGAACGGCTCGCGCAGCTCGCAGGAAACCCGCATGGATATCCGGTCGTTGAAGCGCATGGCGCGCGGGATTTTGGTGAAAATTGCATCCCGATACTGCAGGTTGCGTAATTTATCGGCGAACGGCTGGCGCGGCGCAAAACTCTCGCCTAGCGCGGCAAATTCCGGCGTTAAACAATCCACGCGGAAGGGACTTTCTTTCGTCCCCTGCACCGTTCCGGCGGTGCCGCCCGTCAGCGAGGTCTCGTAGTAATCATAACCGGCCCATTGTTCATCCATGCCGTTACCATCCAGCAGGACGATCACGCCCTGCTGGCGCGCGATTTCGAAAAGGCGCGCATAAGCCAAGGTTGGCAGGCCGGAATAAGGTTCGTCCTGCGCCCGCTGGACAGAAAGCGCCAGGTTGGGGACTTCTGCGGCAGTCAACCGGCATTCCACCGAAGGGTGGTGCGTGTGCTCCAGCATTTGCCTTACCCACGGGAGCTCATCATAAGCCGGGTCGCCCGTGACGAAAGTAAAAGCCTTCACCGCACTTTGCGCGCCCTGCACTGCCCGCACCACGCCAAGCAGCGCTGAGGAATCCAATCCGCCGCTCAGGTTAATACCAACCGGCACGTCCGAGCGGAAACGCAGCCGGACGCTGTCCACCATCAACGCTTCGTATTCATCTTCCACTGCAGCCAGCGGCCGTTCATCCCATGCCTGCGTCCGATCCGCCAGATCGTACCAGCGGGTGATATTCAACTGCCGGTCATGCCAGGTAAGAAAGTGACCGCCCGGTAAAGCATAGACATCCTTCCAGAAGGTGCGGTTGGAATGTTCGTATAAGCCGCGCCCAAGATAGGTCGCCCAGGCTGCGGCATCCGGTGCTGCCGGAACACCCGCAGCGAAGAGCGTCTTGATCTCGCTGGCTAATGTCAGCCTGCCATTGACGGATTGATGGAAATACAACGGCTTGACGCCAAATCGGTCCCGGGCGGCAAACAACGACTGAGACTGCATATCCCAAATGATAAAGGCAAACATTCCGATGAACCTATCCAGGCAAGCGGTTCCCCAACGAATGAAGGCCGCCAGAACCACTTCCGTGTCGGTGCGACTCTTGTAAGGATAGTCGGAGAGTTCCTGGCGTAATTCCAGATAGTTGTAAACCTCGCCGTTAAAGGTGATCCAGTACCGACCGGTCGCATCGGGCATAGGCTGGCGCCCGGCGCTGGAGAGATCGATGATGCTCAGGCGATTCTGCCCCAACCCGGCCAATCCGTCCGGGCTGACCCAGGTGAAAGTATCATCCGGCCCGCGGTGATGCTGAACTGCCACCATGGCGTCCAATCGTTCGGCTGCCCAGCCTGCGCCTGCAATGCCCGAAATTCCACACATTTTCGCTTACCCTTGCCCTGCTCGTTGCTGGCGGTCTTGCAGCATGTATTCCACCAGTTTCATGTCCATTTCGCTGTCCACATTCACCGACCGCTCCTCAGGCATGATGTATGGGCGGATAACCTTGCCCCAGATGGAATTATTGTTCATCAAATTATCGCGGCGGGTAAGGTAGATGCTGCCATTGCGCATGTAAGCCGGTGGATTGTAATCCTGACGGCGGGTGCCTTCGATTTCCTCGATCATGAAGGGCAACAGGCGGTCGTTTTCGATTTTTTTCATCAGAATCGGATGATGAGCCAGCACCCGCACCACCGATATCACCGAATCGCAGCCGCCGGCGGCTGCCAGTTCGAGCGCGGCCAGAATATCCTCGGGGGCGCGGAAAGGGCAGGTTGGCTGGAGCAGTAGAACCCATTCAAGCTTTATTCCGTCCAGTTCCTCGATGGTCTGAATGGCATGTTTCAATACCGGCACCATCGGCACCTTGTCGCCCCCCAGATCGACCGGCCGCATAAAGGGCACCTCAGCGCCGTAATCCTGCGCCATTGCCGCAATTTCCGCGTCGTCGGTGCTGACGATCAACCGGTGCAGCCGATTTTTGACCGCCAGGGCTGCATCGATGGTGTAGGCGATGAGCGGTTTCCCGCCCACCATGCGGATATTTTTCCGCGGTACACCCTTGGACCCACCCCGGGCAGGGATCACAGCCAAAACTTTGGGGTTATTAACCGGCATAACGAACTCCTAATACGTCAATCGTTTGGAATAACTCAGTTCTTCGGTGGCCAGCACATCCGCAATCCGCTCACCCGCGTGACCGTCGCCGTAAAGCGTAACGCGGGTTGGGCGTGAGCCGTTGAGGTGCTTTGAAATCGCGCCCATGATTGCATTGCGGTCATAACCGACATCGGTCACATTCGGCCCACGCTCGCGGCCAGCCTCGCGGCTGCCAATATTTACCGCCGGCACGCCAAGATAGGAGCATTCGCGGATCGCCACACTGGAGTTACCGATAATACAGCGGCTGCGGTTAATCATGCGCAAAAAATCCAGCGGCGGGATATCTTTGAAAAAATGGATGTTGGTTGGGCCTTCCATTTCCCGGAAAGAACGGATGCCTTTGGAAACACCGTCCGAACCTGCATCCACATTCGGCCAAAACCAGAGGGTCGGCAGACCAAGGTTTTTAATGGCGTACAACGTTTCGGTAATTTGTTCCCGGCCGTCGGCATACTCCGTCGTCACCGGATGCTGCATTACCACCAGGTAGCCGTTGGAGAGGTCAACGGTTGCGCCCACCCCGCCGTACCGCTCGAAGGGGTCGATAACTTCGCCCGGGTTGCGCAACACCTCATCTGCAATGTCGATGGATGGGCAGCCGGTGACGAACACCCGTCCCGGATCCTCGCCCATGCGCACCACCCGCTCGGATGACTTCCGGGTGGTTACCAGGTGAATATCGGCCAGTTTGGTGATGGCGTGGCGCACTTTCTCGTCAATGCTGCCGGTTACTTCGCCGCCCTGCATGTGCACCAGCGGGATGTTCATATAAGCGGCGGCGATGGCTGTGGCGATGGTTTCATAACGGTCGGCAATCGTGACCACCATATCCGGGCGCAGGTTATCGAAAGTGGTGGCCAGTTCGATCAGTCCCAGACCGGTCGTTTTGGCCGAGGTGACCAGATTCTCGCCTTCCAGCACCATGTATACCCGCGCATCGATCTTGAATCCGTCCTGTTCCAGGTGATTGACAGCCTGACCATAGCGGTCCAGCAGCATGGAAGCTGCCGACACAATTTGCAGTTCCAGGTCCGGATGGTTACGGATGGCAAATAAGGCCGAGCGAATGCGTGAATAGGATGGTCTGGCAGTAATGACAACACATACTTTACGTTTGGCCATAATTAATCCTCAAAATCATCCGGCGCTAAAAATGTTTCGGCTGCCACATCCCGGCGCAAGGTACGGCCAAGATATTGCGCAACGTGGGCGGCTGGAATTCCCGTTCCAGGTTTACGGGTGGTAATATCTTCCCGCTTCAAACTCTGGCCGGATTTCAAGTTCCGGCGCGCAACCAGGCTTTTGCTGAACAAGCTGCGCATCTCCGTCATACCGGCAGCTCGATCATCTTTGGCGATCGGGTGTGCCAGCGCGGTCTGGATGAAGCGCGCGCCTTCTACCAACTGGCGCAGCTCAGCGGGTGTCAGCGACACGACCACATCCGGCCCGAACATCTGCCGGGAGAGCGTAACGTGCACTTCGATCATATCCACACCCAGAGCGGCTGCCGCCAGACCGGGAAAAACTTTGCCGGAGTGATCCGAGAGACCAACCGGCGTGCCATAGCGCTGCCGGTAGAAATCCAGCATGTTCAAGCCAACATCCTCCGGCCCGGATGGGTATTTGGAGGTGCATTGAAATACCAGTAACGGCAGTTCAAACTTTTGTATTTGTTCCACCACCGCATCCACTTCAGCCACGGTGCTCATTCCGCTGGAGAGCAGCACCGGTTTTTTGGTGGCGGCGATGCGTTCCAGCAGCAGCGGGTTGGTGACCTCGCCAGAGGCAATCTTCCAGGCTGGCAACCCAATTCGATCCAGCAGGTCCACCGCCTCCTCAGAAAAAGGCGAGGAAAGGAAAATCAAACCGCGCTGGCGGGCATGTTCCGCCAGACCGCTCCAGCCTTCCGGCGAGAATTCCATCCGCTTCCAGTAATCATAACGGGTGGCATCCTGCTGGCTGAATTTGACCCGAAACGTTTCCAACGCAGAACTTTCAGCGGCAGCAATGTGAGTCTGGAACTTGACGGCATCTGCTCCGGCATCGGCGATGGCATCGATGAAGGCGTGCGCCGTCCCCAGACTGCCATCATGGGCCTGCGCCACCTCGCCGACGATCAACGCCGGCGCGCCCGCCCCCACCTGACGATCTGCAATTTTAAAGGTTTGCAAGGTTTTGTTCATGATGACAACCCTACCAGTTTCAGCAAATATTGAGCGGTTTCCCCGGTCGATTCGCCGTTCAAATAGGTCAATTCCTGTTCGATAAATTTTTGACGGTTGGCGCGATGCAGGTCAGGATCCTTTAAATACGCGTCCAGCGCGTTGACCAGCTCTTCACTGGTAAAGGCATTCACCCCGGCGCCAGCCTGGTTGACCCGGGCCGCGGTAGGCCAGGAGGGAACATCATGCAGCGGGATCCAGAAATTTTTGGGCCAACCCGTCGGCGAGTCGATACACGCGCTGATAGCCGGTTTGCCATGCAGCGCGGCTTCGACCACCATGGTCGAATAGATCGAGACCAGCACGTCGCAATGCGCCAGCATCGAGGCTTTTTCAGGGAAATCTTCACCGGAATAACGAGGCAAGCCGCCAGCCAGAGCTTTGGGTGCAACCACGTGCACATCCGGATACTGCCGGGTTACTTCGTAAATCTTCTCGCGCTCTTCCTGATAATGCTCCTGCGATTTGAAGTGGTTTGGGTGCAGGCGAATAAGCAATTGTGCCGGCGTGGAAAGCTGGTTTTCGACGATAATGCGGGTTAATGCTTCCACGATGTGTAAATTGGGCGAGATGCTCAGAGCGGTGGCGGCGTAGGCAATCAGCTTTTTATTCGGGTCCAGGCCATGCATCGAGAAATATTCTTCCCGCGGGATCAACCAGGTCTTATTGATGTAGCCGTCATAAAGCGGCATGCCGCCTACATGGATTTTTTCTTTGGGCCAATCCAGGCCATCGCTCAATTCCCAGACATGGATCTTCGACCAGACATTGGCATAATCCACATCCGCCCCGGGCAGGCCATGCGCGCTGGGGTTATCCCAGCCGATTACGGTCATGGCGGTGGGAATGCCGTGTCGTTTGGCTTCCCGCAGCAGGTAACGGTCCAACCGCCAACCCGCAGTGGAGGAGATAACCAGGTCCGGCTTGTAGCGGTCGAACAGATCGGAAAATAGTTTCGGCGAGAAGAGGGCGTTCTGTTTCCAGCGGAAGGCTTTCCGGGCCAATTTCGATGAACGCAGCAGATAAATCAGCGGTCGCATGGCTTTCAGAGCGATCTGCCAGCGGCCTTTGGCCTCATATTCTTTACGCTGTCGGTGTGTATCTACATAGGTCATGGGGATGCGCGGCGACATGCTTGCCCCACGCACATATTCGATCATTTCCTGCAAACCCGGCATGATGTGGTTCTGGTAATGCAGGGTCCGCTCTTCCCGCGAAGACTCGAAAACCAGTAATTCATTTCCGGCGGTTTCAGCGCGCAGCCGATCGATCAATTCGTCCTGAACCAGAAAAACCAGACGCACTCCTTTGGCAGTTAACCGCTCCGCCAGACCGGTGTACAGGTAATATCCGATGGTCAATCCATGATCTACATAAATCAAAATCGTTTTCAAGCTTGCTCCTGGCCTGTCCATTAAATCTTTGCTATTCACCGGGCGTTGTACCAGCGAAAAATTCGGTTGTAGAAACCCATTAAAACCGCCTTCACTGGCGGAAAATCCAGCAGCAATCGACTTGCACCGCGCGGCGCTTCGGGCAGCGAGCGAGTCTGGCTGCGCAGCCCGGCCGGAACGGTATTGCTCATGTTCATCGCGTAAGGCCCGGCGGTCATCAATCGCAAATAGCCAGCCTCATTCATCGCCTCGTCCAGGCGCAACACCTGTCCCATCGGGCGATCCATCTGGAAGGGGGTGAAATTTAATAATACCTTTTTAAATGCCACAAATTGCCAGTGGGATGCCCCAACTTGCGCAGTCACCCCGCGGTAAGTGATGCGAAAGTCACGCGTCTCGGCATACTTTTGGCGGATATCTGTTTCTTCGGCTCCCAGGCTTAAGTTGAACTCAAGGAAGGTTTCCCAGGGTAGCAGCTGACCTTCCTGTAGCTCCGCTTCCGGGTCATTCCGCGCCCAATCGAGCGTCCGGGTAAACAATTCCTCGCGGGTGCGGAACGGCCGGCTGGTGACCATGCCGACATTGGGAAAGGTATTGAGAATTTCCAGCGAAGCTTCCAGCCAGCCTGCAGAGAATAATGCGTCGCTGTCGGAATAAGCGATCACCTCGCCCGGGGCAGCCGGGAAGATAATATCCCAGGCCCCGCCCTTGCCCAAATTTTTCTCCGAGAGAATGAGAAATTGAATCCGTCCGGCCAAATGCTCTTCCAGCAGATAGTCCTGCACCTCGCGGCAGGATCCATTGTCGAACACGAGCAAGTCGTGAGCAACCGTCGTATTCTGGTACAGGCTGTTCAAACTGACCTTAAGCACTTCCAGAGCTTCGGCATAAAAACCGCTCTGAAACGGGATGTAGTTGAGCACCGCAACTGTGATGCGCTCAGGTTTGGCGACCGTCTGGACATATTTGGCAGGATTTTGACCGATACGCATGATCTATCTTTCTATTTTTGCTGCTCGGGATGGGGCTGCATTCGTCTGAACCATTCGCGCGCTTCCCGGAAAGCATTTTTCGGTTGAAACAGGGCATAACTTAACCACCCCAGAACGCGGGAGTGCAGGTGTATCAATGGAAAGATCTCCACTTCACGCCAAAACCGCCGGGATGAACCAGGTTGCGGCCGGATATGACCGTTTTCGATCTGCTGGTTGCAATCCGTCAGCAGGAAACGTGTGATCATCCGCCCACCCGCCACCTGTACATTTTCGCGGCTCTCCGGTAGTTTGTAGTGTGGTTGACCGTTGGGCAGGTGCGAGTAGTCGTGGTTCTGATGGATGATGAAAATGTCGTGGGTGGCGTCGATGGTAGCCCAACCCTTGCGGCGAGCATGGTAGATCATCCAGTTGTCCCAACCCGCGCGTCCGATGGCAAATTGCGGCATCTCCCGGTAAGCGTCAATCGGGAAAATGAAGTAATCACTGCCGGCGGGCGGGTGGAGCTTGCCCTGTTGCTGGGCGCGCTGACGCAGGGATGCGTCCCAGCCGGCTGCGAAAGCCAACGGTTCAGTCACATCCAGGTCCCAACGCTGTCCGACCAGCAGAAAATCTTTACGCTGCTGCATGGCGTGCCGGGCTGTTTCCACAAAATCGGGCAGCAGCAAAATATCGGCATTGACATAAGCCAGCAGCGGGCTGTCGGCATGAGACCGCGCCTGGTCGAACAAATCGCTAATCAGCGGCGTTCCTTCCGGGTTGCGCGCCACTTCCGGCAGGTGCAGCGCGCCAAACGCAGCGGCGGCCTCGGCGGCGCCAGCCTCATTTCCCAGCACCATCACCGTCACGTCCGGCCCCAATGCCTGCCAGTTTGCCAGCGCGTTGCGCTGAATGACGGCAATGTGTGGGTTGGTGAAGGGTTTTGGCGTGGTGAAGATGGTTAAAAGGGCCATGAGAGCAGGTTAATCCGAAACCGCAGATTATCCTTTCGCACCGTTGTACTTCTGATCGACATCATCGAATTTTTTGTGGGCTACGCCGCGGTTGATCCCCTCCAGCTCGGGGTGCGCCTGCCAGACAGCCAGAATTTCCTGCCAGGTGCAGTCGCGCCGGCCGCCTAGCAGAGCGTACAAACCGCGTACGGCTTCCAAATCTTCCGCGGTATCCACCGTCCAGCGCAAATGGCCGTAATCTGCTTCGGCGTTGATCACATGAACATGGAAACGGCCGGGGGTTGCATACAGGTAGGGCATAACGTGCTCGCGCTCGTGGGGCTCTTTGGCTTCCTGCCAGGCGCGTTCGAGCGCAGCAAAACTGCACACCTCCACATCCAACCCGATGGGGTAAGTACGCTTCCAGGGCGGCGGCAGGCGGTTGGCGGCAAAATCGGCTTTCGCATCGTTATAGGCCTGCACCACACGGTCGATGACCCACGGGTCAACCAGCGGGCAGTCCGCGGTAATACGCACAATGATATCCGCCTGGTGCGCCCGGGCAGCCTGGTAAAAGCGGTCCAATACATCGAATAAACTGCCGCGTTCACATGGGATACCACGCTGCGCGCACAATTCGGCAGCAGGATCATCGGAAGGGTCAGTAGTAGTGGCCACGATCACTTCATCGACCGTTTGAGCCATGCGCACGCGTTCGACCACATGCAGCAGCATGGGCTGCCCGTCGATGTCGCGCAGAATCTTGCCAGGCAAGCGGCTGGAACTCATCCGCCCCTGGATGATTGCGACAACACGCTCGTTGTTTGAACCTGAAGCACTCATGCATTAACCTTGATCGGAGATCGAACCAGTTCTTGCGCCAGTTCATAAGCAGCCAGCAGGCGTTTGAAGTTTTCCGGCCAGTTGGCGCGTTTTTCGGCAAGCGCTCGGGCAGCAGTGCCTACCGGCTGCAATTCGGTTCGGCGCCGGTATGCCCTGAGGATGCCCTCGGTTACAGCCTGATCGTCGCCATCCGGGAAAAGCCAGCCTGCCGGGCTGTTGGCCAGCCACTCGCGATTTCCCGGTATATCCGAGACCAGCGCAGGGAGGCCGCAGGCCAGCGCTTCCATCAACGAGACCGAGGAGCCGTCGCTGTGGGATGCGCTGAGGTAAAGGTCAGCGGCATGGTAATAGAGCGGCAGCTCTTCCTGCCCGATCTGACCGGCAAAATACACCCGATCCAGCGCCTGATGCTGCTCGAGGATGGCGCGAATTACATCCGCCTGCGAACCGCCGCTGAGCAGGAGAAGGCGCAGGCCGGGCGCCTGCTGCGCAGCGCGGGCAAAACCGCGTACCAGCACATCAACGCCGTACAATAGTTCCCAGGAACGCAGCGAGAGCACCACAAAGGCGTCCTGCCACCCCAGACTGGCGCGGAAATCCTCAGCCTGCCCGGGAGCAAAACGCTGCAAATCCACGCCCCATGGAAACAGGATCGTGCGATCCGCCGGGAAGCCAAACCGGGCGGCTTTTTGCCGCACAGCCAGACAGTCGCCAGCCAGAACGGTGGTATGTTTAAGCGTGTAGCGCGTCACCTGCTGCCACCGGGCATTTTTATCGGCGTCCAACAACAAGTCCGAGCCCCACGACATGGTCACCAACGGTTGAAAACCGCTCTTTGCTGCAATGTAGCCAGCCGACTGCACCGGCCCGGCATGGATCACATCCGGCTGGCGCTCTTTGACCACGCGCCGCAGGTCGGCAGCCAGCGCAGGCGCATCCTGCCAGCGGAAGGGGGCCTGCCCGCCGAGCCACGGGATCACCTCCACCCCGGCAGGTACGGGTCGAATTTCGGTTTGCCGTTTCGCCGGCTCCAACTGCAGGAAGGACACCGAATGCGGCGTCCCGGCCAGCGCGCTGAGGAAGCGGTGGTCGTGCGGGGTGTAGGAGCGGGAGAAATAGAGGACTTTGGACATGGGGATTTGGGTGCTGAAGAGTCACGTGCCAGGTGCCACGTGTCACGGTCATCGTGGTGATTCTTTTGCTATGTTGGTTGGTGTAAACCCTTCTTTGTGAGCGTCGAGGGAACGTTTGAAACCACCGATGAGGGCTTTAGCTTTATCGGCCTGTTGATAGAGGGCGTTAAAGGTTTCCTGGTTAATAAATCCGGCATCCAGGGCTACATATAAAAGGGATTGCACCTCTACAGACGAACGGCGAGCATAACCAAGAAAACGGCTTTGTTCGACTTTGGATTCGCAATCAAATCCCTCGGCGATATTCGCCATAACTGACGCGGACGCACCGCGCAGTTGGTTGACCAGCTCAAAGTCGCGAGAAAAAGGAGCCTGCATGGTCAGCCGGTAGATTTTCTGCGTCAAATCCCTGGCTTCCTGCCAATCCTTTATCTCTTCAAACCGTTTAATCAAAGGCATATCTCATCCTCGCGCATTGGTCTTACGTGACACTTGACACCTGGCACTTGACACCCTATTCCCCTAGTGACGTCCATCTTAGTTCTTTCCCTGCCGGGATATCGACGCTGGCACGGGTGCCAACCACCTTGTCGATCTCTGGCGGCAGGATGGCGCCGCGGGTTGCCGGGCGCAGCACATCGATCATCTCGCGGGTCAGCGTTTCGCCGGCCTGGATGTCCCGGGCAGCGCGCAGGCAGCGGCGCTGCAGCACGACGGTTTCCTGCTCGTTCTCTGCCACAAACTTGTCGCCCGAACCAAGCGCCAGTTCCAGCTCGCGGGTGCGCAGCACCATTTGCTCCCAGGCAGTTGGGTCCAGCGCAAACTTATGATCCGGGCCTTCGCGGTTATTGTCATCCGTGAAGTGCTTTTCGATCACCCGCGCGCCAAGCGCCACTGCGCCTAATACGGCGGCATGTCCGGGGGTATGGTCGGAAAGGCCCAGTATCACATCCGGGTACATGCTTCGGTATGTTTTCAACACATTCAAATGAATGTGTTTGAAGTTTTCCAGGCTGGCAGTGTAATTGGTGTTGCACTGCATCAACACCAGTTGCGGGTTGTGCGTCAGGACGGTATGAACCGCGTTTTGCACTTCACCTATACTTGCCGCTCCGGTCGCAAGCAGGACCGGCTTGCCTTTTTTGGCAATGCGCTCGATGGCTTCCAGCCAATCCACCTCGCCGGAACCGATTTTGTAAACCGGCATATGCTCCTCGAGGAAATCGATGGCCTCGAAATCGTACGGCGCTGAGAAATAATCGATGCCTTCCTGATCGCAGACTGCTTTCAGCTCGAAAGTCCATTCAAAGGGGATCGAGGCAGCTTTATAGACCTCAAAAACCGATTTACGCCAGGAAGCCTGATGCGATTGCTGCCCGCCCAATGATTTAAAGCCTGCATCAGAGACAATCTTGGGGGCGCTGAAATTTTGGAACTTGGCAGCATTCGCGCCGGCTCTTTTTGCCAGGCGGATCAAATATTTGGCGCGTTCCAGGCTGCCGTCGTGGTTGGCGGCGATATCAGCTACAAAATAAGTAGGGTGCTGATCCCCAATCAAGCGGTTGCCAATTTTTATGTCCATTGCCAACTCCTTTGCGTCCCTCAATATCATCCGGAAATATGGCTGTCAACCCCGAGCGCCAACGCGCGCAACTGTTGCGGGTGCCCTGCCTGATAAAGCTCGAAAAAGCGCTGCATACTGGTTTCCTGGTCCGGCGCAGGCGAACCCAGCACCCCGGCCAATTTATCAGTGCGCAAGCGTAAATCCGGTGAGCGCGCCGCCAGCAATCCGCCTTCGTGCACGGAAACCGGCTGGATCAGTCCTTCATCCAGGCCAAAACGACGCGCCACTGCGCAGCCAAACTCATATTTGGAGAGGCATTCCCCGCTGACCACATGGTAAATCCCGCTACAGTGCGCCTCGACCAGCTGCATCAGTGTCTCAGCCAGAACGGTAACTTCCAGCGGGCAAAAGAAAACATCGGTGAACCCGCGCACCGGGGTGCCAGCCGAGAGATGATTGAAAAAAAATTCCGCCAGGCTGCGCTGTCCGCCAAGACTCCAGCCGTAAAAGTTGACCCGCGCTATCAGCGCCTCCGGGTAAGCCTGCAGCACCGCGTGTTCGGCGGCCAGTTTGGTGCGGGCGTAAGCGCCGAGCGGATTGGGCTGCGACTCCTCGGTATACCTGCCAGTTTTCCCATCGAAAACGGCATCGGTGGAAATGTGTACCAGAACGATTCCGCGGTCGGCTGTCGCTCGCGCCACTTCTTCCGGCAAGTCAGTATTCAGGCGCAAGGCCAGTTCCGGCTGCCGCTCACACTGGTCAACATTTGCCAGCGCTGCGCAATGCAGCACCACATCCGGTTTTACCCGGTCGAGAATTTCGCCGATGCTGCCCGGTTTTGCCAGGTCAGCGTTCAGTACCTGGAAGGGCGCACCCGTCAGGGAATGGGCGTTCACCACTCCAGTCACCTGATGCCGCCGGGAATAGGTCAGGGCGAAATTCAGGCCAAGCAACCCGCTGGCGCCTGTCACCAGGATGCGCGTCATTCCAGGGTTCCCTGCCTGTACCCCTCTTCGAACGGACGAATGATTTCGCGAATTTGCGGAATGCTGAGCCATTCCGTGTTGGTGTTGCTGGCATACCGAAATTCATCCGCCAGCGGTTTACCGCGGTTTTGCCAGTCGCGGCCAAACCACAGCGCTTCAGCCGGCTGCACCACATACATGTCGTCCAATTCCACCGTGCTGCGTGATTCATCATCTGAGATCAGCACTTCATGCAGTTTTTCGCCCGGGCGGATGCCAATGGTGTTAATTTTGGCATCCGGGGCAACTGCATGTGCCAGATCGACTACTTTCATGCTGGGGAGTTTCGGCACAAACACCTCGCCGCCCTGCATTTGTTCGGTGCAGCGGATGACAAAGCGTACCCCCTGCTCCAGTGAAATCCAGAAGCGGGTCATGCGCTCGTCGGTAATGGTGATCGCGCCGTTATCCCGCTGTTTTAGGAATACCGGCACCACACTACCTCGGCTGCCAACCACGTTGCCGTAGCGCACGCAGGCAAAACGGGTAGAGCGGCCGCCGGCGTAACTATTGGATTGGATGAACAGCTTTTCGGCTGCCAGCTTGGTCGCGCCGTAAAGGTTGACCGGATTGACCGCTTTATCCGTGGAGAGGGCAATCACCCGCGTGACCCCGGTATCCAGCGCGGCATCGATCACGTTGCTGCTGCCCAGGATGTTGGTCTTGATGGCTTCCATCGGGTTGTACTCGCAGGCCGGCACCTGTTTGAGCGCCGCAGCGTGCACCACGATGTCCACCCCGTTGAAGGCGCGGCGCAACCGGGAGTAATCGCGCACGTCGCCGATAAAGTAGCGCAGTGAGGGGTGGTTGTAGCCGGCGGCCTGCATTTCATGCTGCTTGAGTTCATCGCGGCTGAAGACGATGATCTTGGCCGGATGTATTTCTTCCAGCATGAGTTTGATGAATTTCTTGCCAAACGAACCGGTCCCGCCGGTTACCAGTACGACGCTATTCTTCCAATCGACCATGTTTTTCCTCGAACAACAAATATCGGACCCACCGCAGTGCATTCAGGATGGGGCCGTCATAAAAGCGCTTGTGTGGCACCTTGCGGCTGGGTGAATAGGGGAACTTTGCCAACTCAGGCCACAGGGTGGCGGTAATCTGCCGTTCCATGATGTGATCCGGGTAGCTTCGGTATTTCGGGTCCACCCCCAGCATGGTGGCAATGAAGCGGCGGTTGCTGATGGGCGCAAAATCCTGGTGCGACAGGTCGTTGGCCACATGCCCCAGCGCCAGCCAGTTGCCGATTTCATTTTCCCAGGAAAGCAGGTCGAGCAGTTTGTAGCCCAACTTTTCGGCGGGCAGCGCGTCCTGCATCCAGGCCTTCAGACTCTTGACCACCAGCGGGTCATTGCCAAGGTTGAGCAGCCTGACCAGGTCGCGCAGCGTCACGCGGTAGGGGTATACACCCACCGACCAGAAACGGACGCGGACGATCTCTGAGATGGTGCCCTTGAGGATCACCCGTCCCTGCGGAATATGCTTGTAGCGCGCCTCGACCAGGTTGCCCCAGTCATCTTTAGTGCCGGTCAGCGTGCGGTTGTAAACCTCGGCGAACTCGGCGGACATGGGCACGCGCGCATCGACGATATGATGCGTCAGGTTGACTGAACGGGTAATTTCACTTGGGACCTTCAGGTCATCGCTCTCGGTGGTCAAATGGCGGTACATCATCGAGAAGACGAACACATCTTCGGCAAAGTCCTTGGTAGCAGCCAGCATCATACGGCTGTCCAGCCCGGAAGAAAGCGCAACAGCCAGTGGGAAACGTTTGTGAGCGGCAGCGATCATGCCCTTAAGCGTTTGCGCCGCAATTTTGACCCCTTCTTCAAGGGAATATTTCTTGAGCGGTTTCACCGGCCAGAAACGTACAGCCTTCCTGGTTTTCAGGTCGAACAGGTGATTGGGCAGCAGGTGTTTGACTTCTGCAAAAGGACTGCTGTCGCCAGCCCACCAGGTTTCGATTTTTTCCTGATAGCGCGGCGAGGCCATGTAGCTGGCGCCTTCCGGGGAAACCGCGAAACCGAATTTGAGCTGGAAAAGTCCCGGTTGCGTGCCAAGCCAGGGGTTGCCATCCACATCGACGTGGTAGAACGTGGTGCGCAGCCCGCCCGGATCATTGAAAACGACCGCTGAATCACCCTGGTGCAGGAAAATCAGCCAGCGTCCACCCATTGGTTCGGTAGACTCGATCCACTGCTCGATATTGGCAGCTGAATCGCTCAGGCGCGCCAGGATTTCAACATCTGTGTCTTCCGGCCGGTCGGGATCGAGGATAAAACCCAGCAGGGTCACCTTGAAACCGTTACGTTCGATCTGAGTGACCTTTAATTCAGGATGAGTCGACAGGCAGGTCTCGTCGGGCATGGCATAAACTGCCCAACCATCCACCGGAAGCGGGGTTTTCCCGTAAAAGAACTGGTACCGATACAAAAGATTTTCCATTTTTGTTTCCACTGCCTGTATCTCCTTTCACCCGTTCCTTTGAATATAAACCGTTAAAAACGGTCTAGTCGCACTGACCGTTGCCACGTTCCAGGCTCCAGTCGATGGGTTCGCCCACCAGATAGCGGAAGGTTCGCGCATACTGCTCGCAGCATTCGCCCTGGAGCACCTTTTCAAGCGGACGCGTTTTGTAATCGTCCCACAGCCGTACCAGATGCCAGGGGAAGGGTTGTGGGTAATCGAAGAAGAAACGATACGCGTAATGCCAGGCTTCCGTAACCTGCTCGCGATTTAGCCGGAATTCTGCCGGGTGTTCCAGCAGCTGCCCAAGCAATTTGTAGTAACTTACCCAGGAGTCGGGGTCATGGGTAAAACCGCGTCCGCGGTAGTGTGTCTGACCGGCGACAACCACGGGCACGCCCGTCATCGCCATTTCCATGCCTACCGTGGTGGTATACACCAGACCCACATCCGCCACGTCGATCAGGTCATAGGTGTTGATCTCGTCCTTCGGTTTGATCAGGCGAATGTTCTCCGGCAAGCGCGGCAACACCTCGTGCACCACGTCCACCATGGATTGGCCATGCGTAAGTACCTCGCCGGGATGCACCCGGATCACCAACTGGATATCCGGCCGGCCGATGAAATACTGCACCGTGCGGCTGATCCATTCCGCCATACTTTTCGAGAACACCTGGCGTCCCAGGGTCAGGCTGTCCCCCAACACATTGGTTGCCAGCAGCACAACCGGCCGCTTGTCCAAGCCAAGGTGTTGGCGCGCCTGTTGGCCACCTTCAGTTGGGACCCCTTGCCACATGCGGGCAAAATTTTCCCACATCGAACCGCGCTGGCGGGCCATCATCAGTGAGCGCATCCGTTCCATTTGCGTTTCGCTCAACGGGTTTTCACGCTTAGCCTGCCACAGGGCATTGGTGTCCTGGCGCATCACTTCGCTGTTGCGCGCCACCCAGATGCGCTGGCGCTGATCGCTAAACTCGTAGGTCACGGTTGGAATTTTCAAGTGCCGCGCGACCCGATAAAAAACGCCAAGTTCCTGAATGGTGCCGTTCGGCACGATAACCACGTCCGGTTTGGACTGGCGCAGCCAGGCAAGGGCAGCCTGAGCGATCTCGCGGTTACGGTTTAGCCGCAGCTTATAGATATCGCTTTCGAAATCCACTTCCTCATTCTGGAGAGTATATTGCGTATCATACAACGACACTTCTTTGACGGCTTCCACTAATTCAGCCGGCAGGGGCATGTACGGCGCACGGGCGGTCAGGAAAGAAACAATGTCCAGCACCGGGCCGGCCTGCTCGAGCACCTTGCGGGCATACGCATTTTGCCGGCGCAGGTCGAACATGTTGATTTCCTTCTGCCAGTCGGCATAGGGCAAGTATCCCATGGTGACCTTGTGCCCCTGGGCTGCCAGCGACAGACTCAACAGGGCAGCATGTTCAATCCAATAATGCAGTGTGGCAAAAACGAGCACCTTTTTCCCAACTGGTGCAGCTTTGTTCAGGCTGGCCACTACCGGTGCAATTTCCGGCATGTGCGCCTGCAAGCCGCGCAGCGAAAAGCGCGTGTTGATCGGTTTACCGCGCTGGCGGATCAACCAGTAAAGCTCGGCTGTAAAGGGAATGCCCCCCAAAATGCGCTTGATGGCCTCTGTTCCGGTTGGTGTCATGCTTGGATTGCCTCTATTTGCCAATTTAGTCGCGGCCGCACCGGACCCAACCTGGCCTCTGGCCAGTGCATCCCGGGTGCCCCCGCCGCATCAACGGTGAAGGTCAATGCCTGTTCATCCTGGAAATAGCGCTTTACCCGGTAGGAACTGGCATTGACGCCGATAACAAAACGCCCTTCGTTCAATAAGTTCGCTGGCAGCGTGCAGCGGCTGATGTAGCGGCCGGCCGGCCGGACAGTCATCCGTTCAAACTCAGCCGCATCGTCGGTGTCGAAGGAGGTGAAGACATACTCGCCGCGTGTGCTCATCAGGTAGATACCAACGCGCAAACCGGTCACCGGCGCTGACAGCTCATATTCGATTTCAATGACGTTTTCTTCGACCGAACGGATGGTGTTGACCACCTTGCCCTGAGAATTGAGCACCCGCACTGCCCGCGGACGGAATGGGGCTGTGCCGAATGGCACCTCGTCAGCCTCCCAGACGCGCTGCCCTTCCTGGGAAAACCCGCGCGAAAGATAGAAATCGACAGCTTCGGCTGTTGGGGCCTGCATGATCAGGCCGCCTTTGTCGATCACGACGGTTTCGTCGGTCAGGCGCAGCACCGCCGACATGTTGTGGCTGACGAATAATACGGTGCGGCCTTCGCGGGCGACGTCGCCCATTTTGCCCAGGCACTTGCGCTGGAATTCAGCGTCGCCTACCGCCAGCACCTCATCCACTACCAGAATTTCCGGCTCAAGGTGAGCCGCTACGGCAAACGCCAGCCGCAGGTACATACCGCTGGAATAACGCTTGACGGGCGTCTCGATAAATTTTTCAACTTCGGCAAATTCGACGATTTCAGCGAACTTGCGCTCGATTTCCGCGCGCTTCATGCCAAGAATGGCGCCGTTGAGATAAATATTCTCTCGCCCGGTCAGCTCCGGGTGAAAACCGGTGCCCACCTCGAGCAGGCTGCCAACCCGCCCGCGAATTTCAGCCTCGCCCTCGGTCGGCTCCGTCACGCGCGAGAGCAGCTTGAGCAAAGTACTTTTGCCGGCGCCGTTGCGCCCCACCACGCCCAACACCTGCCCCTGTTTGACGTCGAAGGAGATATTACGCAGCGCCCAGATATGACCGTTTGGCTGCTTTTCGCGCGGTTGGAACAGCGAAACCAGCGAATCCCGCAGAGTGTGGTAATTCGAGGTATGCAGCGAACCGATGCGGTAGCGCTTGCCTAACCCATTAACATGAATGGCGATATCGCTCATATCAGATCCGCAAAAGTCCGCTCCATGCGGCGGAAATAGAATAAACCGCTGCCTAACAGCAGCAGAACCATCGTCATGGAAATGGCAAACATCCAGCCGGGTGGATTGGTGCCGAAGAGCACCCACCTGAAGCCTTGAATCACGCCAACCATGGGATTGAGCGCATAAACCGCTTTCCAGAAGCCGCTGACATTGATCACGTCAATCGGGTAAACCACCGGTGAGACGTACATCCAGATGGTCAGCAGGAACGGAACCATGTGCTGCACATCGCGGTACTGCACATTGAGCGCCGAAAGCCACAAACCAACTGCCAGCGCGGTCAGCAGCGCCACCATCAGAAAAAGTGGCAGCCACAGCATTTGTAGGGTAAACGGCACGCCAAAGTAAATCATCAGCCCGATCATGATCAAAAACGAAAAACCGAAATCGACCAATCCGGCCGCGACTGCTGAAGAGGGAATGATCAAACGGGGAAAATACACCTTGGTTAGCAGGTTGGAATTCGAAACCAGACTGGTGCTGGCGCGCTGCAGCGCTCCCTGGAAGAACTGCCACGGTAACAACCCGGCAAAAGCAAAAATCGGATACCAGTCATCAGGGATGCCCGCATCGGGTTTGACATCCAGGAACTGGTTGAAGATGAAGGTGAAGACCACCATGGTAACAATCGGTTGGATGATCGCCCAGCCAATGCCCAACACCGCCTGCTTGTAGCGCACCTTGATATCGCGCCAGGTCAGGAAGTAAACCAGCTCGCGGTACAGCCACAGATCGCGCAGGTTTATGGCTTGCCAACCACGCGGCGGGCGAATAAGAGTTACCGGTGAATCAGATTGAACCGTCATGTTCCCTTTCTGAATATCAGCGGCGGTCAACCGGCTGGAGCCAGTTGCTGTCATGCTTTGTCGCGTTGCGCGCGTAGGGCGCGGTACCAGTCGATGGTGCGGCGTAAACCGTCCTCAAAAGTCACTGCTGCTTTGAAACCGAAGTATTTTTCCGCGCGGGTCGTATCCAGCGCGCGACGCGGCTGTCCGTTGGGCTTGCTGGTATTCCAGACCAACTTCCCCTGGTACCCTGTCAACCGCTGGATCAGTTCCGCCAGTTTTTTGATGCTGATTTCAGCGCCCGAGCCCAGATTCACCGGCTCGGCGCCGTTGTAGTGCTCGGTCGCCAGCAGGATACCTTCAGCGGCATCTTCGACATAGAGGAACTCGCGGGTGGGCGAGCCGTCGCCCCAAACTTCCACTTCAGCCACGCCAGATTCCTGCGCTTCGATAAATTTGCGGATCAGCGCCGGGATCACGTGCGAAGTTTCCAGGTCGAAATTGTCGCGCGGGCCGTACAGGTTAACCGGCAGCAGAAAGATGGCGTTAAAGCCGTACTGCTGGCGGTAGGCTTGCGCCTGCACCAGTTGCATCTTCTTCGCCAGCCCATAGGGGGCGTTGGTCTCCTCGGGGTAGCCGTCCCAGAGCGAATCCTCTTTGAAGGGTACCGGGGTGAATTTGGGGTAGGCGCAGACCGTGCCAATGGCCGTGTACTTTTCGGTGCCGCGTTTCCAGGCCTGGTGCATCAACTGCGTACCCATCATCAGGTTATCGTAGAAAAATTCCGCCGGGTGCAGGCGATTGGCGCCAATGCCGCCGACATGCGCCGCCAGGTGAATGATCACATCCGGGCGGGAATCATCCAGCATGCGTTCCACGTCCTGCGGGTTGACCAGATCGTATTGTTCGATGCGCGGGATGAAAATTTCTTTGACGCCGCGCTGGCGCAATTTCTCGGTGACGAATGAGCCGAGGAAACCCGAGCCGCCGGTAAGGCAAACTTTGCGGGTCGTCCAAAAATTTGAATCGGTCATGGTATTAATCTCGCTCCTCTGGTTCAAGGAATACTTTCAGGTCGCGCACAACCAACCGGGGGGCATTGTTGTCTTCCACAATAACCAGCCCTTGTTCCAGGCAAGTTAACCGGCAAACTTCCGCCACGTCGCCGCTGCCCTCCACGCGCACCGCCCGGTAACCCCGGGCGCGCACATCTTTAATCACTTCCATAACTCGACCGCGCACCAGGCGGTAAAGATGGAAGGAATTTTGAATATAGTCGATGGTCAACCGGGCGCGCAGCGCAATTCCGTCTGCGGTAATGATATAACGCAGCTTGCGGCGCTCGGCACGCCGCACCTTGACATATCCTTTCGCAACCAGGCGTTTAAGATGCCAGTTGATTGTTCCAACTGCCACCCCAAGCTGAGACGCCAGTGATGCCTGGGTCGCGTCGGGATCTTTCTCGATATGTTCAAGGATAATGAGATCGCGACTGGTTTCAGGTGGTGTGGTCATCATAATCAATATTCAGTTGTTGAATTATAAACTGGCGCGCCCGATTGGTCAAGGGACGCATTTTTCAAGCTAAATTGACGGCTAAATTAGCGCTTAACTTAGCGGTGGGGCTGTTTTTCCAGGTCCAGGTCGTGTTTAACCATGCGCTCGACTAACTGCTCAAAAGTGACCGTCGGGGTCCAGTCCAGGACCTCCTGCGCCTTGGATGCGTCGCCGCGCAGCTCGTTGATCTCGACCGGACGATAAAATTTGGGATCGGTGCGCACGTGGTCTTCCCATTTCAAGCCTGCCAGCGAGAAAGCCAGCTCGACAAAATCGCGCACCGAATGCGAAACCCCGGTCGCGATCACATAGTCATCCGGCAAGGGCTGCTGCAGCATCTTCCACATGGCCTGCACGTATTCCGGCGAGTAACCCCAGTCGCGGCGCGCAGCCAGGGTGCCAAGCGCCAGCTCCTGCGCGTGGCCAAACTTGATGGCCGCCACCGTGCTGGTAATTTTGCGAGTCACATATTCGTAACCGCGCCGTTCGGACTCATGGTTGAACATGATCCCATTGCAGGCAAACAGGTTGTAGGCCTCGCGATAGTTACGCACCAGGTGAAACCCTGCCAGCTTGGAAATACCGTACGGCGAACGTGGATTGAAAGGGGCGGATTCATCCTGCGGCGAAACAGGCGCATTGCCAAACATTTCGGACGAGCCGGCAAAATAAAAACGGCATTGAGGAGCCAGGTCTTTGAGGGCTGCCAGGATGAAATGCGTGCCGTTGATGTTGGTGCTGAGCGTCGAGAATTCATCGTCGAAGGAGTAGCTGACGAAACTTTGGGCGGCCAGATGGTAGCACTCGTCAGGCCTTACCTCGCGCACAATGTGGAATATGCTGGCAAAAGAATCCAGCATGCCGGAGTGCAGATGCAGGCGGTTGATGAAAGAAGAAATGCGGCTCAGGCGCCGGGCCGGGTCTTCCAGGGCTACGCGGCGTACAATGCCGTGAACTTCGTAACCCTGCTCGAGCAGGAATTCCGCCAGGTAAGAGCCGTCTTGTCCAGTAATTCCGGTGATGAGTGCGGTTGGCATGAAGAGTAGGGTGAGGTGGCGTGTTTGGGTTATAGGCTAAGGCCAGGAAACATAAACAATTCCAAGATTTAAACTTTCGTTTGGCTCAAGCGTGATCAATAAGGGTGTTTGATTTTGAGCTTCTGTTTCAACAATTGCCCAATTGAGAGGAGCCCACACAACCATGTAATAATTGCCAGGTTCTATGTTGTTCAACTGAATAAACCCATTTTCGTTTGTTGAACCGGCAATATCGCCGCGCGATTCCTGGCTTCCTAACAGCGCCAATGGCACCTGGTCGTTATTTTCCCCCACCGCCCTGGTCAGGTAGAAAACAGTACCCGGTATGACCGCATGGATCGTGTAAGAATAAACAATGCCATTTAATGCGGATTTTCCTTCGTCCGGTTTTAAAACTTCTGTCGGCGGTTCAGGCAGCTCTCCGGGTTTCAACGTAGGAAGGGACGAAGCGGGTGGGTAAGCTTGTTCCACTTGATTAACCGGACCGGGGGCAGGGTAAACTTCTTCGAAGGGCGTCGCAATGGCCACTTGAGGCGCCTGGCTACTACAGGCGGATAGAAGAAGCATAAGAATGACGAGAACGAACCAGTTTTTATTAACCATGCCGGATTTCCAGACTTTGCAAAACAACTGGGGCAGATACAGACTGCCCCAGTTGTTTTGGTAAAGTTTGTTCAGGATGTCCTAAGGAACATACTGCGTCAGGGCATTATGCGCCATGAAGGTGTCGCCGGAGGCATTGGAAATATTGGTGAGTTGGACGAAACCAGTCACCGCCCGGTTTGAACTGACCACCAGAGAACCTTGCCAGCCATCCGGGAGCAGCGTCTCGGCTTCTGCGCCGGAAGCCAGCCGGTGATTCCGTTGGATGGATCCACCTGCGGGGATGGGCACGTTATTAATTGTTACCTTATCCGCATCATTCAACACGCCATCATCATTGAGATCGCAAATTGAGAGTGCACATTCAACGGCAGGAGTGTAAACAAGATTTACAGTGGCGCTGTTAATAAAATCCATGTTTTGGATAATAGCAACAGACGCAAAGCCATTCGCTAACCGCTTGGCAGCTAACGGGATAATCTCGGTATTATCGGTGCCGCCCTGCGGAATAGCCTCATAGGCAGCAGCACCGGCAAAGCCGGTTGGCGAATTTACATAGCGCAACTGCACAATTGCGACAACGTTGGCAGAGCCGGCATCCACCAGACAGGAACCGCCCCAGCCAGCATTCGGGAACAATGTGGTGTCCGTCACAGGATTAAAGGAATAGGATGCAGTGTTGCTCAATGAAGCTGGAATCGGAACCGTCAAAGTGGTAGGACCGGGGTTATTCGGGTTCTTGGTACATTGCAGGGTGATTCCACCCGCAGCAATCGTACCGCCGCTCAAATTTTGCACCGTAACGACTGAACTGAGGCCATTTGACAGACGAACGAAAAACAGCGGAACAACCCATTTTGGGCCCAGTGATTCGATTGGAAATGCGTTGAACGTCTGCATTGCATCAGGGCCGGTAAAGAAGTTGGATATGACTGTAACATCTCCGCCGGTGCTGGTGACAACTGCGGAACCCAACCAATTGGCTGGCAGGTTGGTTTCCTCCGAAAGATCATAATAGTAGGAAACGCCCGCGGCTAAACTGTTAATGGGTTTGGTGTAGGCTGTGGTTGCATTCCCGTTAATCAGAGCAACCGAGACATTCACTGCGGTGTTGCTTACATTTTGGATGACGATCTGGGTATTCGCCAGACCAGAAGCAGTGTTGCGGTTGCTCGCGGCCAGCGGCACATAATATTTATCGCTGCCGGCATTTACTCCAGAATAGGCGCCCTGGGTCGGAACTTGCCCACGCGCCTGGATCTGAGAAATTGCTCCCAACTGCTGAGACGATGTAACTACGGCTGATCCCCGTCCACCGGTCATCGTAGTATCAAAATACTGGCGAACTTGAATCTGCCCGTAGTTTTTGGGGACAGTGAAGGATTCGTTCGTATCCAGCGCATCCCAAACTGAACCGTCGTCCTTTAGATATTGAACCGTGACGGTTGCGTTGTCGGTGGTGCTCATATTAATCAATGTGAAATTTGTGCTGAGCGATTTGGCCGTGGATGCGGCAGTAGCACCCCCAATCGTTAAGCTCAAAATAACCATCATGCTCGTGAGAGTTATACCCAGGCGTACAATGGATGATCTTTTCATTGTTAACGGACTCCTTTACTAGTTTAAAATCTAGAGTAATTGTACGATCTAAAAGCGGTGCCCTCAATAACTCTTTGGTACTATTTCTTCGGGGTTGTGAGAACCGATGATGAATTGCCTGGCTTGGAACCGGGGAGCACCCGCCACCGGTTGATTATCAAGGCAACCAGTGCCCAAATTAACTCTCCAAATGCCAATACCAGTCTGAATGCAATGGCAATAACCGAAGCTGTTCCTGCAGGCTGACTCAACTTCTCTTGAATCAGTCTGCTCAAAAAAGTTTCCCGCAAACCCAAACCGGCAGGAACGAACAAAACGATAAAACCAATGAACCAGGCGAGGTTATAACTGCTGGTCGCCGTCCAGTATTCCGTTAAGGACCAGGCAAGGGATTGCCCGGTTGGCAAAAAGCTCCAGATGACCATTTGAAAAGATAATCCTTGCAATCCCCAGAAGATGATTATCAACATGGTTAGCGCCAGCCAGCGTGGAAGTGAAAAAGACCGCACAGCCGCTTCCGCTTCTTTGCCAAAGGCGATTAGAAAAACAGGTTTCGGGGCCAGCCATTGAGTGATTGTCCACACAACCCAGGTCAAAAACAATGGCGCGATGAGGATCGCGAATTTCCACCATATGGTTGAAATATAGCCCGAGGCAATCCAGGTCAGGTTGGCAATCAGAATAAAGACCATTTCCAGAACAGAGCCAAGATTGGTGACCCCGAAGGGAATTGCAAAAGATTTATTCAGCCACTCTCCGCGGGTTATGTAACCCCATACCGTGCCAGGAATGTATCTGGGAATAAATGAGAGAACATACCCTTGCAGGACGTCCCCCCAGGCCAGGTGCGTCTGTAAACCGGTCATCAACATTTGCCAGGCCAGCATCTGCAACCTTGTGACCAAAATGGCTAAAAAAAATGCCGGGATAATCCAGTAAGGCTGCCCAAAAATAATTTTCTGTTGGGTTAGAGACTTAATACCCTGAAATATTTGGTAAAAAAAGAAGCTGGCGCCCAGCGCCATTCCAAACCAATACAACCATTTTCGCCAGAAATGGAGTCTGGAGGGTTCTATTTTTTTCAGGAAAGACCAATTAACCCCCGTCAATGATTGATCACCTGCTGGTAGATGGCCATAATCTTGGACGCAATCCGATCCCAATTGTAAACATCCTCGGCCCGTTTGCGCGCATTGCGGCTAAATTGGCTCCAGGAAGAATTTTCCATAAAGAATTTAAGCGCTTCGCTTAAGCCTTGCGGATCGCGGGGAGGAACCAGCCTGCCGACATCCGGTGTGATGACATCGGGTATTCCCCCGACAGCGCTGCCCACGCAGGGTGTGCCACAGGCCAACGCTTCCAGCAATACGACGCCCAGCCCCTCCTCGACCGATGGCAAAACAAAAACGCGGGCTTTCTGCATCCATTCGCTTACTTGCTCCTGGGTCTGCCAGCCGAGAAATTTCACGGCAGTTGCGATCTCCAGGGATGAGGCGGTCTCCTCCAGTTCGCTCCGCATGGGGCCATCCCCTATGACGATTAACTGTGCATCGGGAGAGGTTTTTAATACCTCTTTGAAGGCTTGCAACAAATAGATGAGCCCTTTGCGTTCGATCAAGGAAGCCACATATAAAATAATCGGCTGGCGAATTTCATCTCCAACTCGAAATCTGGCAATATCCACCCCATTGGGGATGATTTCGACCTGTTCAGGTGAAACCCCGAGCGCCAGAACTTCGTCAGCCAGCGACCGACTTAGCGCCAGGACCCGCTGGATTTTTTTGAGTGTAACCTGCGTGACCCGACGAACAAAAGGGATTTTTGTCGCCTGGAACATGTCACTGCCTTGCACGGTCGCAACGATCGGACGTCGATGGAGCCATGCACCCAGCCAGGCTGCTGTCGCCGACAGAGACCAATTTGCGTGAACGACGTCGCTTTTCAGCGCCATCCTGGTAGCCTGAATGGTATGCACCATAAGAAATGGGACGATTGCCAGGCGAGACCAGGGATTCTTTTTCCAGATGATTGGCAGCCCACCCCCTTCACGCTGTAATATTTCCCATTTATCAGGTAGATAACGGGGACGGTAAATTTTTATGCCATCCCAGATTTCGCGGGTTTTTGCCCCCGGTGAATGCATGGCCAACACACTGACATCAGCACCGGCGCGTTGAATAGCCCGGGCTGCCTCAAGGATAAATGTCCCGCGTTGATCACCCATATGGCTGGGAAAGGCGGTCGTGATGATGCTAACTTTCAAATCGGCCCTTTAATTTCTGTTCAATGTATGGTGGTATTGGTAAGGTTGATGGCCTGGCAAGTCATTAAAATGAGCGTCGGCTCAGGATCGGTTATTGGCTGCTGGTGGAGGGGTTGTTGAGGTGAGGTCCTGGTTAATTCATCAGGTCTGCGGAGTGATACAGCGGATCAGTGTATCGCAGCATCGAATTATCCGGTGTAACTTGATTATAATCATTTTCGCATATTACACTTTTTGATATCGCCGATGCGCATCTTCCTCAAAAATTATTGGACGACTTCGAAAATATACAGGGGTTTATCTTCGTACACAACTTTAAAATGAGGCGAACTCATTAGATCGTCAGCTCTTATTTGCCCACCACGTTCTCCGATATAGATGTATCCAATATTTTCTTCTGCCAACAACTCCAATCCTTCATCAGATGCCAATTGACCATTTAGTTGTTCCATCCGACGAAGTTTATCGGCATAATCCGGGCTGGCAACTCTTTCATTGGTAAAAGTCATGGGCGGGACAACCGTTTGTCGATTTGTCAAAAGCGGGAGCCAATACCCGCCGTCACTGCCTACCATTAACAAATCAGAGAATGGGAAACGTTCCAGATTTACTGCAAACCTTGCATCTTCCGGTAATTGTTCAGCGATGTATGCGAATGCTTTTAAATCCGACGGACTTAGATAACCATCCAGGGTAACGGGATAAGCAAGAGTTGCCCATATTCCGTTCATAGCCAGAAGGAAAAGTAACAAAGGCGCTAATCCCATTCGAGCGGCTTTTGGAAGATTGATTTTATTCAGCGAATGCACCACGGCTTGCAGACCCCAGGCAATAACAATTGCTGCGGGTACAAACAACGAAATCACCACGCTTATCGTATCGAGAAGCATCAAGTAGCGGGAAGGAATAAGCGAAATTACACTCCATAATGTCATAGCGATCACAATTCTGGAACGCGTGAGCCAGCCAGCCAAAAGCGAAGCGCCAAGCAAAATTAACCCAACGAGATTGAGCGGGTAATTGAGAATTTCCTGCCCCAACCGCTGCAAGGAAAAATAGGCTTCGGTTGGTGGGGCAGTTATGACCGGATAACCCGTTTGATACGCCTTCCATATATGAAAAAGCCAGGGTGCCAGCCCTGCCGCGGCTACCAATATCAGCAGCATGCCCCTGAGTGTGGTTTTTTTCCAAATGCGTTTAAACTCATCGCCTGGAATGCTTACCAGGACCATTACAATCGCAGCAACGGCCGTCAGAGTCACAATTCGATAATGTGCCAATCCAATTCCTGCCGCGAGCACCCCAAGCTCCAAAATTCCGGCTTTAGTAAACTCATCCTTTATCCAAAGCCAGAATACGGCCAGAAACATGGTCATCAAGGTCAGGCCGGTAAGCTGGGTATACCTTCCCCATAAAAGCATGAAGGCAGGAAAAACAAAAAAACTTGCCGTTAAGATTGTGGCAGCAAGACCGGCAATTTTCGTTCCGATCATTTTTTCAGCGGCCAGCCCTACAGCCGCGCTGCACAGGATGACCAGGATGTAGCCATACACCAGTAGCAGCAACCGCGCTGGAATAGCGCTTACCCACCCCAAAAAGGCGGCAGATGCGTGAAAGCCAAAATGATAAGTAAAGGTAATCACCGGTGAATCTGCCCCATAATTTTGCGGCAGCATTCCCTGATCCATGATCATCTGAGTAAAAAGCGTATGGTGATAGCTATCGCTTCCCAGACCGGCAACTTCTTGACGAACGATCCACAACCGTGAAATAAGAGCGAGGATTAAAAAACTCCACAGCAACAAGGTGTAGACTGTGGTTCTGGTCATTTTGAGTGATTTGACCGGTATTCTCCAGCCCTTGCTTTTCCAAATGCCGACACCCCAGCATACGGCGAACAATACAACAGCCAGGATGGCTGGGATTCTGATTCTGAGCAACAAGGTCACGCTCAGAAATATGGCCCATAAGGCTGTTGAAAACCCAAATGAAACGATCAGCTTTGCTGAAAAATCGAGTTTTTGGCGAAAGGATGAAAAAGATAGTAGTAAAAAGCCTGGCCCTGCAAATAAAATTAATCCGGCCGCAAGCCGGACCCATGAAAGAAAGGAGATTTGTTCAAGGGTCATCTGAATGATTACAAACCTATTTCCCGTCTCCCCGAACGCGCCACAACACCTCTTCCATTAATCGCCTGTTCTTCCCCACCAGGTCTGCCAGCAAACCAATCAACCAGGTTTGGAAGCCGACGATCAACAGCACCGCGGCCAGGACCAGCGATTGGATATGCCCACCGCCGATCCCCTGGAAGTAGAAGACCAGAAAGCGAATCACCAGCGCCAATCCTAACAGGGAGAAGATCGTTCCAACCGTGGAAAACACCCGCAGCGGACGGTACATGGTATACGAACGAATGATAGTGGCGGAAGAGTGTTTGAGGTATTGCCCCATATCGGTCATCAAGCGCGAGGGCCGTTTTGGCGGATTGGTGCGCACCGGCACCGAAATAACCCGGGTGCTGCGGTTACCTGCCTGGATGATGGTTTCGAGCGTGTAGGAGTAATCCGAAAGGACGATGGTGTGTAAGGCCACGTCGCGCGTCATAGCGCGGAAGCCACTGGTTGCGTCCGGCACATCCAGTCCGGCAGCTCGCGAGACCACCTGGCTGCCGATCACCTGCAGGCGGCGCTTGAGCGGCGAGAAAGTTTGCAATGTGGCGACCCCGCGATCGCCAATGACCATTTCAGCATCGCCGCGCAGCAGCGGTCGAACCAGCAACGGGATGTCAGCGGCATTGTACTGGTTGTCGGCATCAGTGTTGACGATCAAATCCGCCCCCAACCTCAGGCAGGCTTCCAACCCGGCAGCGAATGCAGTGGCCAGACCGGAATGGTGCGGCAGGCTTAGCACGTGGTCCACCCCGCAGGCGCGCGCGGTTTCAACTGTCGCGTCGCTGCTGCCGTCGTCAACTACAAGAAATTCGACTTTATCCACCCCGTCGATCTGGCGCGGCAACTGGGCCACCGTCTCAGGGAGGGATTCAGTCTCGTTGTAGCACGGAATTTGAATGATGAGCTTCATGCGGGGGATGGACTGCCGGTGGTGGTATCGTTCCAACTCAAGTATATCACAGCGTCGGTGCACCCATCGCTGGCCGGGGTGGCGTCTCACCGGTTAAATCGCTTATACTCGCGCTATGCAAAATAACGGAACCGCCATCCTGCGCTTCGAACCGGATCAACTGGAGTTGACCGCTGACTGGGTCTTACAGGCGCAAGGCGCTGACCCGGCCGTCATCCGTTCCCGCCGCCCGCAAGTGGTCGAGGTTGCTGAACACGCATTGGCCGATGGCCTGAAGCTGCTCGAGCCGCTTGCCCTGGTGCGCATACTGGATGTGGAAAGTCTTTCCCATCAGCAATTGAAACTGCCCGGGAAGAATTCATTGACCGGCGCTGCCATCGGTCAGCACCTGGCTGGAGTCCAGCAAGTGGCGGTGGTGGTGTACACCAGCGGAATGGCGCTGGAATCCCGCATCCAGCAGACGATGGGAAATGATGCCCCTTATGCCTTCGCGCTGGATGGGGTCGGCAACGCTGCCCATGACGCCCTGTCGCTGCTGGTATACCGTTATGTCAACCGCCTGGCAGCTGAACGCGGCTGGCAGACCTCGATCTTCCTCAACCCGGGTATGATCGGTTGGAGTGTGGAACAAGGCCAGCCGCAGCTTTTCGCGTTGGTCGATGCTGCAGCCATCGGGGTGAGCGTCAATGAGAATCTGGCCATGTACCCGCGTAAAACCACCTCGGGAGTTATTGGACTGGGTCCCGGCATGACCCCCGCCGAAGGCCCGCCCTGCGCGTACTGCGCGCTCAATGAAACCTGCCGGTTCAAAGGCCGCCATGCACACCCGGGAGTTGGATAAATATCTCATCGCGGCGGGTCTGTTCTGGCAGACATGGGTTAAAATTAACCGGGTGTAGAAGCAAACCCAATCTTAACGGCGGGGAGAGCGAAATGCGGCCATCCTGGGATTCTTATTTTATGAAAATTGCGGAAGATGTAGCTTTGCGCAGCACCTGCGACCGCGCCATGGTTGGTGCCGTGCTGGTGCGTGAGAAACATATCATCGCAACCGGTTACAATGGCTCGCCGGCCGGACTGGAGCACTGTGATGACATCGGACACCTGATGGTGGACGGACACTGCGTCCGGACTGTGCATGCCGAGGTCAATGCCATCATCCAGGCAGCGGTCTTCGGCCAGGCCACCAAGGACGCTGACTGTTACGTGACCCATTTCCCCTGTCTCAACTGCACTAAAATGCTGATCAATGCGCGTATTTCGCGGCTGGTGTATGCCAACTCCTACCGGGTTGACCCGACTGCGTTGGATTTTTTAACCCGCGCCGGTGTGGAACTGGTTTGCATCGAGGACGTTTCTCCTCAGTTGCCAATCGATATCACCCCGGGAAGCTGACCGCATTCCAGTATGTATGATTGAATCAGAAACCATAGTCTGAAAAGGTGTGCCATGGCGATTATGCTGGTTGACCAACTCCGCTTTGCCCGCAGCGAATTTGTGCGCTGCCTCGCCGGACTTTCGACCGATGACGCATTGCTGCGGATTGGGCCGTTGAATTCGCTCAGTTGGCGGGTCGGCCACCTGGCCAGCCATGAATATGCCCTGTGGGTGCTGGTAGCCCAGGGCAAGAATCCTTACCCGGATCTGTATAAATTGGTGGGTACCGGCAAACCGGCCAGCACGCCGCCGCTGGGCGAGATGTGGCAGGCCTGGCGCGACATCACCCGGGAAGCTGACGTGTTTCTTGATACCCTTACCCCACCCATGCTAACCACCCACCTGGAATGGAAAGGTAAGCCGCACGCGGAAAGCATTGGCACCATGCTGCTGCATGTCATTTACCATTACTTTTTCCACACCGGCGAAGCTCACGCCAACCGCCAGGTGCTGGGACATACCGACCTGCCGGAATTTATTGGCGAGATGCTCGGAAATTTTGAGTATCACCTGGATTAAGCGACGCCCTATGCTGCCCATCCCTGTTTGGACCGATGAAATCCGGGTCCATCCCTACGAAACCGACTTGAATAACGAATGGAAAGCAGCGGCCGTTTTCCAGGCGTTTCAGGAAGTAGCCAACGCGCACGCCGCCAACCTGGGCTACGATTATCACTCCATGCTAGCCGCTGATCATATCTGGGTGCTCTCGCGGCTGAAAGTCTATTTTTATCGGTTTCCAACCATGGGCGACCGGTTGACCATTTGCACCTGGCCGAAGGGCATCCGGCAAAAAATATTCTTCACCCGCGATTTTCAAATTGCAACGCCAGACGGCCAATTGATCGCCGCTGCCACTTCCGCCTGGCTGTTGATCGACCCAAAGACCCGGCGGATGCAACTCCCCGGGTCGCTGACCGGTACCTTGCCAAACAACGCTGGCCTGAATGCGCTGGACGAGGATTTAACGAAACTCGCCCCGGAAAATGGATTGGCGGAAAAGTTCACCACCCGGGCCAACTACAGCGTTGTGGATGTGCTCGGGCACGTTAACAACGCCCGCTACATCGAATGGGTGATGGACTGCTTCCCGTTCGAACAATTCAAGACGCACCAGTTGGCCTGGCTGCAAATCAACTATAACAATGAAGTGCGCGCCGGTGAAACGGTGCGAATCTGTGCTGGGGTCAGAAATGGCGACGCCTCACGCTGGCTGGTGGTGGGTGAAAAACCCGAGAGCGGCGAGCGCGCCTTCGAGGTAGAACTGGCCTGGGCGGAACGCGCCTGATACCGCTCCCTGTCCAGTGAGAGAGTGGTGAGGGTCAAGGCAATGCATTTCAAAATTATTTCCCCACATTCAAAATTAAGATATTATTTATATAATTAGACAATGTTGTTTGAGCATTCTAAGGGAGATCGTTAACTGATTTCCGGGATTCACTTTTTACCAGATCGGAGAGCAGGAATGACCGATAATATCGCAGAATTGGTGCGCAAAGCCCGCATCGCGCAGGAACAGATCGAATTCTGGTCGCAGGAGCGGGTAGATGAAATGGTCGCAGCGGTTGGCTGGCAGCTTTACCAGCGGCCGCATGCCGAAGCCTGCGCGGAATCAGCAGTACGCGAGACCGGCATGGGCGTGTACGCCGACAAGGTGCTCAAACACCAAAAGAAAACGCTTGGCACGCTTCGCGACCTGCACGGGTTGAAAACCACCGGGGTCATCGAAGAAGACCCGGCGCGCGGACTGCTAAAACTCGCCAAGCCGGCCGGCGTGATTGGCGTTCTCTCACCGGTAACCAATGCCTCATCCACTTTGGCGGTCAACGGTCTTCCTATCTTAAAAACGCGGAACGCAGTCATTTTTGCACCGCATCCCAAAGCCAAGGCTACGGCTGAGCTGACCTGCAATTTCATGCGCGCCGGTCTGGCGCAGGCAGGCGCCCCGCTCGACCTGGTACAAAACCTCACCGACCCCACGGTTGAACTGACCCAGGAATTAATGAAACATGTTGACCTGGTGGTAGCGACTGGCGGCAGCGCCATGGTCAAGGTGGCGTATTCCAGCGGTACGCCAGCTTATGGCGTTGGCGCCGGCAATTCAGTGGTGGTTGTCGATGAGACGGCTGACCTGGCAGATGCTGCCAACAAGATCCGCCTGGGGAAGATATTCGACAACGCCACATCCTGCTCTTCCGAAAATTCGGTGGTCATGCAACATTCGATCTACGACACGATGGTCGAGCGGTTTACCGAATATGGCGGATATCTGTGCAGTCCGGAGGAGAAGAAGCGATTACGCCAGGTGATGTGGCCGGATGGGGAGCACCTCAGGCGGGAGGTGGTGGGTCAGCCTGCGCTCAAAATCGCCGGCCTGGCTGGAATCCCGGCTCCGGCCGGCACTGCCTTTCTCATGGTGCAGGGCGAGGCAGTGGGGGCGGCTGATTTGTTCTCCGGAGAAAAGCTTTCCCCCGTGCTAACCCTCTGGCGTTACGGTGAATTCGAAGAAGCCATTGGTCTGGTGCGCGACATTACCCGCTACAGCGGCTATGGTCACTCGTGCGGCATTCACACCACCAATCAGGCTCGTGTGCTTGAATTGGCCACCCGCGCGCGGGTCAGCCGCATGATGGTACGCCAAACGCAGGTGTATGGCAACTCCGGCAACTATGATAATGGAATGCCGTTTGCGCTCACCCTGGGCTGCGGTACCTGGGGCGGCAACATCACCTCGGAAAATGTACACTGGAAGCACTTTATCAATACTACCTGGGTATCCATGCCCATCCCGCCGGTTGTGCCAGATGAAAATGTCATCTTTGGTTCGCACTGGCAGAAGTTTGGCCAGTAGTGGCGGGCGCTCGGAATTTATCCGGCCTTTGCAGAGCCAGGGGAATGGGGTTGATAATTTTATTGTAAACAGGAGTTGATTAGATCATGTTACAAGAACCACGGGGATTTATTCATGGTTGAAGAAATGTCCAAAGACCCGTGCCGCAACCAACCGGGAATCAAAAGGGCGCGTGATTTGCGTCCCATTAACAGGCTCCTTATAGCTCCATCGCCCAGAAAGGCACCAACATTTCCTGCGAGCTGAGGCCGCCGTGTCTTCCGCGCAGAGGATTTTCTTTATTGGCCCACCACAGGTATGCGTCGCCCTGTGGGATGAGCACCCAATCGCCCAGGCGTTCCGGCGTACACGCATAGGGTTGACCGGGGCCAAACAACCCCGCCGATAAAGCGTCTGCCGACGGTACGATCAAAAATTCATCAGGCCAGATCTTTTGAATAAATTCCCGGGCATGATCTGCACGTCCCGGACGTAGAAAGAAATACGGCAGGCGGTTTTCACCCGAAGGTGCCATAACCAGGTCGGCCAGCAAATCCGGATAACGTTGCAATTCAAAGCGCGGATTTAACGGGGTGGAAATTTGCCCATGGTCAGCCAGCATGACCAATAATGTATCACTCTGGGCGCGTTTTTGCAGCCGGGAGACAAAATTTTGCAGGGTGCGGCTGAAAGTCTCAAGCTCCAAAGCCACGCGTTCATCCTGTGGACCAAATCGGTGAGACAGTTCGTCTACGTCGCTCCAATAAACGGTTGCATAGGTCGACTTTCCGCGCTGGCGTTGGAGCAAATGATCCAGGGTGACCCACAGGTCGCTCAGGTTACGATAACCAACCACCTCCGCGCCTGTGAGCAGCATGGTTGAGAGACCTGAACGCGCAATGGCAGCCGGCTGCAGCGCAAATACGTCCACACCTCCCAGGGTTAAATGCTGCCCCAACCGTGGCGTCGGTAAGAAGTTGGCAGAGTCGAAACCGGCGCGTTGTAACCCACCCGCATCCCCATTAAAAGCTGCCGGCGAATGCAGAATCATATTGGCAATCAGGCTGTACTCCTTCAGCCACATCTCGTAACCCAGAATGCCATGCTCCGATGGATTGGCGCCGGTCCACAAAGTAGTTAAAGCCGCAGCAGTGGTGGAAGGACTGACACTTGTCAGCGGCGCCAGCAGCGAATCAGGCAGCCAGAACTTCCAGGGTGTCTGCTCCCAAAAAGGCTCAAATAGATGCAAACCCAGCCCATCGACCAACACCACGATGACGTGCCGGTAACGCTTGCCAAGTGATTCAAGATAGACAGGCGCCAGCGGCGCTACGCTCAGGGTAGGCTGGCCAAGCCACTGGCAGATCGATGCCGGCAGGTTGGACAAAGAATAGCCGTCGTAAGCCGGGTAAACGGCTGCCGGACCGGCGTTCAGCCCCGGCAGGCAGCGCGCCTGGAGCAACGGCAGCAGGGTCGAGCGGAGATCAGACATGCGAGTTCTTCATCCTGGGCATGGCTATATCTTACTATAAGGTCGCTTACAGGGCCTGCCTGCTTTCCAGGCAAATCCATTTCGGTCTTGCATGATAAAATAAGTTTTTCGATAAACAATTCTTTTTGATGAAGGTATTTTTTATCGAATCCAGTATAATCAGTATTACAAACACTGAGCTGCAACCAAAGTTCGATGCCAGGTTGTAGATTCTTGGTCGCGCAGGTTGAACTATGCTGGAATGGGGGAAGGAAACTCATGCGGGCAGCTTAAACCAGATCCAGGCTGAGGCCTGGAAGAGTTTATTTAACACGCTGGATTCAAATTCACAGGTGTTGATCCTTTTCGACCGCAGTCAAAGGGTGATCGCGTTTAATCAAGCGGCTGCGAAAATGGCGAAGTCATTAAGTGCGCGTTTTCCGGCCAAAGATGATCCGATCCAATCCATTTTTCCATCTAATTTGCATGAATTATTGGCAGAACCAATTCAGACGGCGCTGGACGGTCTTGATCTCAGTCTGGACTTAAACCTCGGCGCTCGCACATACACCCTGCTTTTCTCACCGCTGTACCCGCTCGAGGGAAAACCTGACATAATTCTCCTCAATATCGTCGAAACCCACGCCTCCAATTCAGATAAAGTGTTGGGCAGTGAACCGAATATACCGGTTGCGGAACGGGTTGCTGACCGCTCTGCGGAGTTAGAAGAGGCCAATCATAAGCTGCGAATGGATATCGAGCAGCTCTTATCATCTCAGGCTGCACTGCAAGCCAGCGAAACCTTTTTTCGTCAAAATTTCCTCAGCCTGCCAGATCCAATTCTGATCTGGGAAAAAGATGACCAGGACGAGATCCGCCTGGCCGTTGCTAATCAGGCTGCCGCAGACCTCACCGGCAGCAGTATGGACGACCTTCATGGCTTACTCCTCGATGATTTTTATTCGCGTTCCCTGCATTTTATTGGACCGGTACACGCTGCGTTTTCCAACAGTGAAACGCGCCAATCGGAGTACCCGTTCATTAGCCATTCATCGCCGGACCACAAGTGGGTATCCTGCGATTGCATTCACCTTTCAGATCGCTATGTGCTCAACATCTTGCGTGATATCAGCCAGCAAAAAGACCGGCAGCGCCTGGATGAAAATGACCGCAACCAGATCGAACTGCTGCGCCAGGCAATGACCGCCTTCACCTCTGTGTTGAACATGGACCAGGTGCTCGAAAATGTATTGAGTTACTTGAATAAACTAATTCCTTACGACCACGTGATCCTCTATCTGGTCGAGGAGAGCCGGTTGCACGTCCAGGCTTCCGGCGGCTTCTCAGAGGAAGACGACCCGCTCGATTCCAGTATCCCGGTTCGTAATCCGCAATTCGAGGCCATCAACCGCAACCGTCAGCCGTTATTTTTGCCCAACGCACTGGAGTACCGCCCCTTTCTGACGCTTGGGCGGCTTAACTGCGGGCAAAGCTGGCTGGGCGTGCCGCTGATGGGCCGTGGTCAAATCCTTGGCTACATCAGTATCTACTCAGATGCGCCTGCGGTTTACGACAACGAGCATGCTCGCCTGGCTGAAATTTTCGCCAATGAAGCTTCCATTGCCATCGAAAACGCGCGCCTTTTCGAGCAGGTTCAACTGTTGGCAGTGACAGATGAATTGACCGGGTTTTACAACCGGCGTTATTTCTACGAACTGGTTGATATGGAACTGGCGCGTGCCCGGCGATATCACCACGCTGTTTCATTAATAATGATCGATATCGACCACTTCAAGACGGTCAATGACAGCTATGGGCATACTGTCGGCGATCTCATGCTCAAAGAAATGTGCGTGCTTATTCGAAAAGCGGTGCGCGAAAGCGACATTCTGGGACGGCATGGCGGCGAAGAATTTGTATTGCTTCTGCCAGAAACGGCGCTCAACAGGGCTATCGATGTTGCGGAACGGCTGCGCCGTCTGGTGGCAGACCATCATGTCACGGCCGGCGATCGGGATATAACCGTCACGGTTAGCGCTGGTGTGGCAACCCTTGGCGACCATTGCCGCTCCGCAGATGATCTTTTCCGCTGCGCGGATATGGCAATGTATCAGGCCAAACAATCGGGTCGCAACCAGGTTCATGCAGACCGGCATTAACGCGATTACTCCTAAATCTGCCCCCAACTTTCGCATCATTGAACCCAATTCCGCCGGGTAAATATTCGTATTCGTGCCTTACGCAACCTTCCCTGTTTTGTAGCGCTAAAAAGAGGAGTTCTGGAGCAACAGGTAGAATGATCTTAAAATCCCTGCTATAATTTTTAATTGGCTGCCAGACAGTTTTATTCAGCCGGAGTGACAAACTTGAACAGGGTGACAAGCATATGTCATGCTGCCCGCAGGGTGACAACGTTGTCCTCATTAGCAAAGTGTCCTGCGCAATGGATGATAAACTGTCAGGTGACAAGATTTTTATTCAGGGATTGAATATTAAATTCGAGGGCTTGGACTCATGCGGCGTGAAGTATTAACCTGGAACGATGTCGACCAATTGATTGATCATCTCATCCCGCAATTTGAGACCGAATTTGACGCCATGGTTATGATTACCCACGGGGGCATTGTTCCAGGGGGGCTACTGGCGGATGCCCTCAAAATGAGTATCATTCTGACTGCCTCGGTGGATTTTCCGGCTGAATTGGAACAAGAGGCCGAAAAAGAAAAGACACGCTGGATGGCCTGGCCGAAATTCCTGCAATTTCCCGAAAGTGAATTGTTACGCGGGCGCCGTATTCTGATCGTCGATGATGTCTGGGGCTCCGGTCGAACGATTACGGCAGTCAAAAACCGCGTGACCGCGGCAGGCGGTCAGCCGAATACGTGCGTGCTGCATTTCAATCCGAATCGCAACTTATTTGGCTCGGTGCGCCCGGACTACTACGCGGCCACAACCGATGCGCATATTGTTTATCCCTGGGAAATCTCGCGCGGCCCTTACCGCATGCTGCGTGATTTATAAAAAATACCAGCCGCCTTTGTCCGGCGGCTGGTATTTTATTTCTTTCGACTGAATGGATTATTCAGTTTTTGGCTCGGCTTTAAAGGCTTTGCCAGGCTGCCAGGGTGTGCCGAGCACCGGCAGCAACCAACGATCAAGCCCGATCCAACCTGCATTTTTCCAGGCCAAAATGAGCAGAATCGAAAGGGTGAATAATACCGGGTTGATGGACGCAGTCCCGGCCATCATGAAATTCCAGTTCATGAAGCCGCCGGCAAAGGCAGCAACGCCGGTGAAGAACCCGAGAATCAGCGCTGCGCCGATGATGATTTCACCTGCCACCACCAGCTTGGAAAACCAGGTATAAGCGCCGGCATCCAGCATGGATTGAATAAAGACCCGGTACCAGTCGAATGCAATTTGCGGCCGGGCTGGCGCTTCAGGGATGGCGGCTGCGCGCTCCCAGAAACCTTTGAGCGCTTCGCCGGTTTGTACCCAGGCCGGATTGGAAAGCTTGCCCCAGCCGGAGGTAATCCAGGTGTAACCGACGTACAGGCGAGCAATCAGCCACAACCAGGACCATTTTGGGCTGCCGAAAAGGCTGGTAGCAACGGGTGGATCAGAAAAATTTACAACCGTTGGACGGGATGGGGTAGTCACAAAACCTCCTACGAGAGAACCAGGGATAATAAATTGTGCCAGTGACGCACCGGAACTGCAAAAAAATGCGCCGGGAGTATCTCACCAGCACAGTCAATTATATCTATTTAGATTAGATTTGTATTAATAATGACGAGACTCATTGGCCGTCTATCAAGGTTCGCAAATAGGCCTCCGTCATGGTTTCCAGGTCAAATTGCGCTTCTGCCAGCGCCCTGGCGGCCAACCGATAGTGCTGCGGATTGGCCAGCAGCGGCAGGGAAGCCTGCGCCAGGGATTCGATATCCGGTGTTTCCAGCTTCCACGGGTTGCTGCCATAAGCCACCACCCTGCCGGCATCGCCTTGCACCAGTTCCGCCAGCGAACCGCTGTCAAATCCGACCACCGGCAGCCCGCATGCCAGCGCCTCGATCACGGAATTTGGGCAGGACGGGTTAATCTCCGCCGAATATTGCAAATGCGCCTGGCGGCTTATGACCGGGATTTGTTCGCGCGCAGTCACACCCAAATATTCGGCCCAGACCCCGGGCACCCGCCCATGAACCGAATCGCGCAGCGCTGGCAGCACGTCAGCCGCAATGACCAGTTCCACGCGCTGCCCGGCTGCCTTTTCCAACGCCCGGGCGTAGCGGTGGGCATTCTCCAGCGCCGGGCCGTTATCCCAGTTCAGGTGACCTTCCACCACCTGGACGCGGAAGTGATCCACGGGCCGCGTTTCGGGGCCTGCCGGCGAGTAGGCCTGCAAATCCACCGCATTGTGAATGACCGTGTATGGCGCTTTATGCGAGCCGTACCAATTGTGCCACCAGTCGCGCGTGAAGTTGCTCTGGTACACCACCTGATCGGCGATGAACCGGCGCGTGTAGGCCAGCAGCAAATTGCCCATTTCGGCCCGCAGCCAGTACTTCACCCCCAGATGGCGCCGGCGGTGCACGTAGTTGATGCCATTCAAACGCTGGACGATGCGCACCCCGCGCCGTTTGGCAGCCAAAATTTCACCCAGGCGGCGCGTTCCGGCGATAATCAGGATTGCCCGGGTATCCGCCTGCGTCGGGTCATGATGCACCCGGTAGCCGCGGCGTTCCAGGGCTGCCTTGAGTTTCAGTTGAAATGAACCCGGACCCGCCACCCGGTTGATCACCGGCACCAATGCAATACTTCCCGAAATGGCTGCCATTTTATTGTTCGCGGAAGTCGAGCAAGGCCTTCACAATATGTTCAGCGGCATGTCCATCGCCAAAGGGATTGGCCGCGTGCGCCATTGCCTGGTAGGCCTGTTCGTCGTCCAGCAGGCGGGACGTTTCGGCCACGATGGTTCCGGTCTGCGTGCCGACCAGCTTCAAAACCCCCGCCTCGACCCCTTCCGGGCGCTCGGTGGTCTGGCGCATGACCAGCGCCGGCACGCCCAATCCGGTAGCTTCCTCCTGAATGCCGCCCGAATCGGTCAAAACCAGATAGGCGTTGCGCTCCAGATGGACCAGCGGCAGGTAATCCAAAGGCGGCAGCAGGGTGATGTTGGCCGCGCCGTCCAGCAGCCGGTAGACGGGCGCTTGAATGTTGGGATTGAGGTGCACGGGGTAAACCAGGTGGACGCTGTCCGCATATTTTTCAGACAGAATCCGCAGGGCAGCGCAAATATCTTCGATGGGTTGGCCAAAATTCTCGCGGCGGTGAGCCGTGACCAGGATCAGCTTGCGTCCGCCGGGATGGATGCCCTTTTCTGCCAGAAGCGCCTGGATTTCAGGGGGAGCAGGCCGTTTTGAGATCTCGTTCAGCGCGTCGATGACCGGGTTTCCCGTGACCGCGATGCGCCAGTCGGGTACGCCTTCGCGCAGCAGGTTTTGCCGGCTGTGTTCGGTTGGCGCCAGATGCAAATCGGCAGCCACGCTTGCCACGCGCCGGTTGAGTTCCTCGGGAAACGGCTGCCAGCGGTCTCCGGTGCGCAGGCCGGCTTCGACATGCCCGACGTGAATGCGATTGTAATAGCCCAGCAGGCTGGCTGCCATGACCGTGGTGGTATCCCCCTGAACCAGCATCCAATCCGGCTTTAGTTGGCGTAAAACCGGGTCCAGGTTTGCAAAAATATTCGCGGTGAGTTCAGCCAGATTTTGGTCCGGGCGCATCAAATTCAAATCCAGATCCGGGGTGATCTGGAACAGCCCCAGCACCTGATCGAGCATTTCGCGGTGCTGGGCGGTGACCACCACTTTGGATTCGATCTGCGGCTCGGCGGCCAGCGCCTTGACCACCGGCGCCATCTTGACCGCCTCGGGCCGGGTGCCAAAAATGGAAACTACCCGCAGCTTATGATGCATGCTCGCTCCCCACCCCCAGGCGGTAGATATCAAACCCGGCGGCCTGCCAGCCGGCCGGCTGCCACCCATTGACCATATCTACCGCGACCCGGGCGCGGGTCATCTTCGCCACTTCAGCAGGATCGAGCCCATTCAATTGGCTGTGCCCCACCAGCAGCAGCAATGCATCAGCGTCTCCTACTGCCTCAGACAGGGTCTCAGCGGTCCGGGCGCCGGGAATGGTGAAATCGGTCTTGAACGGCTCGTAAACGGTCACCTGCGCGCCTGCTTTGAGCAGCAGGTGCACCACCTCTATGGCCGGGCTTTCCCGCAAATCATCCACATCCGGTTTGAAGGCCAGCCCCAGCGCGGCAACGCGTTTACCTGGCAGGCTGCCAAGGGCGCGCTGCACCAGCGCGGCGGCGAAGGGCGGCTGCGAATCATTGACCTGCCGGGCGGCGCGAATCACGTTGACCAGATCGGGCGCGGCCTCAACCAAAAACCAGGGGTCCACGCTGATGCAGTGCCCGCCGACCCCCGGCCCGGGGCGCAGGATTTTCACGCGCGGGTGGCGGTTTGCCAGGCTGATGGCTTCCCAGACATCCACGCCAAACCGGTCGGCCAGGCGCGCAAATTCGTTGGCAATGGCAATATTCACATCGCGGTAAGTATTTTCCATCAATTTGACCATTTCCGCGGTGGTGGCGTCGGTCTGCACGATCTCGCCCTTCACAAAAATGGCATAAAAGTCGCTGGCTGCCTGCGCCGAAGCCGGGGTGATGCCGCCAACCACGCGGGTATTTTCGACCAGCTCGCGCAGAATCTGGCCGGGCAGCACCCGTTCGGGAGAGTAGGCTACAAAAAAGTCTTTTCCGGCTTTCAACCCCGATTTTTCGAGGATGGGGACTACCAGATCGACGGTCGTCCGCGGGGGTGAGGTGGATTCGAGCAGCACCAGGTTGCCCGGGCGCAGGTGCGGGACAATGGCTTCCGCCGCGCTACTGACAAAGGTCATATCGGCGCGTTTATCGTCAAAGAATGGGGTCGGTACCGCAATTTCGAAGGCGTCGGCCGGCTCGGGTTGGCTGCTGACCACCAGGTTGCCCGACTTGAGCGCCTCGTCCACCAGCTCTTGCAGACCCGGCTCGTATAGATGCACATGCCCGTTCTGCAGGCTGTTGACCACCAGTGGGTTGACATCTACGCCCACAACCCTGACTCCGTGGGTAGCGATGGTGCTGGCAGTTGGCAGGCCAATATAACCCAGCCCGAGTACACAGATCTTTTGAAATTTCAAGGGAAGCTCCTGATCGATGAAAAAGAGTGCGCAGGTATTATGCCATAACGGTCAAAGATTGCAAAGGTGGGCTCCAGCCGCCCTTCGCGATTATAATCATGAGCATGGCAGCCAGCGCCGTCCTTCCGGATTCCCCGCCCCCCTCCGCAACCCGCCAAATCGCCCGCGCCGCCGGAACGGTCATGGCGGCTTTCATCCTCACCCAGGTGCTTGGCCTGGTGCGCACCTTTATCATTTACCGGGCCTTCGGAACCGGCGAGCAATTAGACTCATTCACTGCAGCCAACCGGGTAGCCGAATTATTATTTACCCTGATGGCGGGCGGCGCGCTTGGCTCGGCCTTCATCCCGACCTTTACCGGAATGCTGGCCCGCGAGAATCACGCCGGCGCCTGGAAGCTGGCTTCCTCGATAGCCAACCTGCTGCTGCTGGTTTTGACCGCAGTGGCAGCCCTGGCCTGGGTTTTCGCGCCGCAAATCGTACATTACGCCCTGTTCGTGCTGGCGCCCAACCAACCCACCGGCCAGGAACAGTTGACGGTTGCCCTGCTGCAATTGTTATTGCCTACCGTGGTCATTTTTGGCCTGAGCGGTCTGGTGATGGGCATTTTGAACGCTCACCAAAAGTTCTGGCTGCCCGCCATTGCCCCGGCCATGTACTCGCTGGGGCAAATTTTAGCCGTCGTGCTCATGCCGGAGTGGTGGGGCGTCACCCGGCTGGCAATTGGCGCCCTGGCCGGCGCATTGCTGCATTTGCTGGTGCAGTTGCCCGGTTTGCTGCGGCTGCACGGCAGGTATTACCTCATGCTCGGGCTGCGCCTGGCGGAAGTGCGCGAAGTGCTGCGCCTGATGGGACCGCGTATTCTCGGCGTGGCCGTCGTGCAAATCAACTTTATCGTCAACATCATGATTGGCATCAGCCTGCCGGTCGGCAGTGTTTCAGCGCTGGCATTGGCCTTTATGCTCATGATGATGCCGCAAACCGCCATCGCCCAATCGATCGCCATTGCCGCCATGCCAACCTTCTCGGCGCAGGTGGCATTGAACCGCAGGGATGAAATGCGCCGCTCGCTGGCGGTCAGCTTGCGCGGCGTATTGCTGCTGGCCGTCCCCGCCGCTGTTGGCCTGATTCTGCTGCGCACCCCGCTCATCCAGTTGAACGAGAGAGGGGCTTTCACCGCTCAATCGACCCGGCTGGTCACCTGGGCGCTGCTCTGGTACACCCTCGGGTTGGTCAGCCACTCGCTGCTGGAGGTAGTGGTGCGCGCCTTCTACGCTCTGCACGACACGCGCACCCCGGTCAGCGTGACTTTTGCGGCCATGCTGCTCAACATCGGTTTCAGCCTGACCCTGCCCGGCCTGTTCGAACGCGGCGGTTGGCTGCCGCTGGGGGGTCTGGCGCTGGCCAACACACTGGCGACCACGCTGGAGTGTACGACGCTGATCGCGCTGCTGCGCCGCCGTATGAACGGGATTCAGGGCCGGACGATCTGGTCTGCCGCCGGGCAATCCGCCACCGGCGCAGCGGTGATGGGGCTTGGCTTATGGGGCCTGCTGGCGCTCACCGGTCGCATGCCTTCCTGGCTGGTGCTGCTGCTGGGCGTCACCCTGGGCGGCAGTCTTTACGCGCTGGTGTTGGCGCTGCTTAAAGTACCCGAACTGGCGCAGGTTGCCGCCGTTATCAGCCGCCGCATCGCCAGGCTGAATAAAAACGGACCGATCCATAAATCTTCAGGCGAGGAAAAATGAGCGATTTCGACGGACGAACCTTCTGGGAAAAAACCAAATACGCTTATCTGCCCATTTCACCGCAGGATCTGGGGAGACCGCAGCCGCCGCTTGAAGTGCCAACCGATCCGACGGTCCCTTTGATTCCGCTGCCCGACCCGGCCGTCACGCCAAAACCGCCGCTCGACCTGTGGCAGGCCATCCAGCAGCGCGCCACGGTGCGCAATTATGCCGAACAGGCCTTGACGCTGGCGGAACTCTCGCTGCTGTTGTGGGCCACCCAGGGGGTAAAACGGGTATCGAAGCGGCCGGCAACCCTGCGCACCGTTCCATCAGCCGGCGCGCGGCATGCCTTCGAGACCTACCTGCTCATCAATCGGGTGGAAGGCCTGACCCCCGGCCTGTACCGCTATGCAGCCATCGAACATGCCCTGATTGCGCTCGACCTGGCAAATGACATCAACCCCCGCATCACCGCCGCCTGTGAGGATCAATCGCAGGTAGCGAATTCAGCGGTGACGTTTATCTGGGCAGCGGTCATCGAGCGCATGACCTGGCGCTACCCGGTGCGCGGTTACCGGTATATTCTGCTGGACGCCGGGCATGTGTGCCAGAACCTCTACCTGGCAGCCGAAGGGATCAACTGCGGGGTGTGCGCCATCGCCGCCTATGACGATGACCGGCTGAACCAGGAAGTGGGGCTGGACGGCACCAATCAGTTTGTTGCCTACGTCGCCTCGCTGGGGAAGAGGAAGGGATAGCGCTCGGCAGGCCATAGCGGCGGACCTTGTGGTTTATGCATCCGCCCGTGCCCTGCTTGCAACGATCTTTTGCCCAACGGCATTATAGGTCTCTGTCTCCCCTAAAATCCGCAATCTGGATTTTGGGGTCGCGGTTTTTGCACACCCGAGTGAAGCGAGTGGTGGAGGCGGTGCCCCGAGTCTGCCGAGGGGTTGGAGGGGGTCGCCCGCGGCTTTTGTCTGCTGGCTGCCTCGGGTGCATTGCACCTGCACTTGGTGCATTGCACCTGCGCTACAACCGTGCGCACCATCCGACCGCCGGTTTTAGCGGCTGATACCTCGCCCGTCCAGGGGGTAAGGGTAAGCGGGCGGGTGCTACCCGCCCCTACGGCCGCTGCGCGGCTTTTGTCTGCTGGCTGTCTCGGGTGCATTGCACCTGCATTTGGTGCGTTGCACCTGCCCTACAACCACGCGTGCCATCCGACCGCCGGTCTTGGCAGATGATTTCTCGCCCGTCCAGGCGGAATGAAGTATTTTTTGAGCGGGAGCGCGATGCGCTCTCCTACAGGATTCAGCGTTAATCCTGCTTGCTGGTCTTGAGCCGCGCCGAGGCGGACCCGTCAACCGGCAGAGGAACTGAATATCCGTTCACAGCGCTGCCATACAGCGCTGTCGAGGTCTCAAACGAGATGTCGTCCAGGAAAACATTGCTAAAATTTAAAAAATCTGTTTCAATATAAAACTCAATTGTCTGTGCTGTCCCCGCATAGGCTGTCAGATCCAATGTCCGATGCACCCAGGCGTTAGTCTCGGTTGAATCACAGAGAGTTTCTGTTAATACAGCAGTAACCCCAATAAAAATCTTGAAATAATCGTAATTACATATGTCTGTGGAGCCGCTGGCGAACCAGTAATGAAGGATGCTTCTGCCAACGGGTATGGAGATGCTCTGCGAAATCCAGGCAGATTCATTATTATCTCCGCCCAACCATGATGCCCAGGAACCCGTGTGGGGCGTTACTGGTAGCCCTTCGGCAGCGTTCAAAATTAAATCATAACCAAACGACGAAGATTCAAACCATGTTACATCGCCTGCTTCGAAACCGCCATTTTGAATGGGATCCGGCGGTACACTTTTATTTGTCAAGACTGCTGGCAAATACAATGCTGACGACAGATCACAACCGATTTGCCCCGCCTTATATACATCGAGATAGCCATTACCATAGGTATAGTTACCGCCGCTCGAAGCCGGTGCACCGCAAGACCCTCCATTTTGGGGTATACCCGCGCTTTTTTCCAATAAATGAAAGGTAAGTTCAGCATTACCGACTAAATAAGGGTTGCACGACCATAGCAGCGCCACTGCCCCGGAGACATGCGGGGCAGCCATAGACGTGCCTTGCAAGGATACCACCCCCCCATTCTTATATGCGGAAATGATATCGACCCCAGGAGCTGAAAGGTTGGGCTTGGTATAAGGCATTACGCCAAAAGTAATCGGGCCTCTGCTGGAAAACGAAGCGATATTACGGCTGCTATCATGGGCTGCAACGGTGAATGCTTCGGGATAGTTGGCTGGAGAACCTATTTCTGAGCAGGTGTCAGCTACACCATCATTACCAGCCGAAAATACCGAGAAAATACCTGCCGCCTGCCAGGCTTGAACGCTGGTTAAGAACCAGTTATTATAGGAGCCCGGCTCTCCACCCCACGAGTTATTGATAATATGCGGCCGATTGGCGGCACTCCCCCCGGGGGCTAACAGCCATTGCGCGCACTCAATAATGTCAGGATCAGAACCGGTTCCAGCGCCCGTAAAAGCTTTGCAGGCAATCCAGTCTGCGGCTGGAGCCATTCCAATTGTGTAAGTCGTGGAATAATAATTGACATTGGTACCGACCATGGTACCCATGGTATGGGTGCCGTGGCCGTTATCATCGTATGGCGCAGTACTAATTGCAGTGGTTGTGGCATCTTTCCAACAAGCAGTATCAGGAATAGCGCCACCTGCGCAACGGTAGGCCGCGACCAGCGCCGGATGATCGTACTGCACGCCGGAATCGATGTTGGCGACGATAATCCCCTCTCCCTGGCGGCCAAAGGCAGACCAAAAATCCGGCGCTTTTGTATCCGTCAGCCCCCAGGCGGGCGTGCCCGCCAATATCGCCTGCGGCAATTTGATCTCCACTGCCCGCCGCAGCAGCTCTTCGACCGGCTCAAGCCGCACCACCACCGGCGCGCGCACCCGCGCCACCTCCGGCAGGTTCTGAACGGCATCCAGGGCGTGCTGGTTTCCGCCCCGCACCACAATCACATTGCTGACAAAATAAGACGTAAAACGCGCTCCCTGGCGGTTTAGCTGGCCGATGGCATCCTTCTGGCTGCGTTCGGCGGTGGCTTTCAGGGTATCCACCACGTACTGGCCGCGTTCATTCCAATCGCTGATCGCGTAGGCGGCGCTTAAGTCGGCCTGCTCGGCCATTTCGATCACAAAATCGGCGCTGCCGGAGGCGGCAAGCGTTGCCAACACCTGAGAGTCGACCCGCCCCCCTTGCGGAGGGGTGACCCCCTGGGCTGCCGCCGGTCGCGTTAACGCCAGGCCACCGCCGACCGTTATTAACAATATTGCCGCACTTGCAGTGAAGATAAGATGCTTTAGTCTGCCCATGCCAGGATGCGCTTTCAAGTGAGGGTTAATTCGGATCAGGGGTTAAGCCCAACTGGTTGGCCTGGTCGAAGGTCAATCCATCCGGAGACTCAACCGCGCCGGTCATGTCTGCCAGCCCTTGCTCCCAAAATTCATCGGCCTTTTGCGGGTCCAGCGTCTGCTCTGACTTTTCCAAAATCTCGCCCAGGCCTTCGAGCGCGGCTTCGGAATAATCGGTAAACGGCCCAACCGGTTTATCGGTCGGCGACAGGCCTGGCGCGAGCGCTGCTTCCGGCGGCGGGGCTTCCACGGGTTCTGCGGTGGGCCCTGGTTTCTTCTCAGCCGCTGGTTTAGCCCCCTTATGCTGCAGTTTGCCAGGGATATCTCCGGCTGCGGCTGGTTTCACGACCGCAGACGATTTGACCAGGTTTTGCGCTTCAGGCGGCAGGGTTACCTCTGCCGGTGGAGCCGAGATTGCAGTCACGGCGTGGAAATTAACGCCCATCCCGTCGAGAATGCGCACCAGTTGCGCCTGGGCGATGAGGGCTTCCTCCAATGCCAGAGCGGAGCGCAGCCCACCGGCATCCGGGCCAAGCACAATCACGAAGGCATAATCGCCCACCGGAGCCAAAATTAGCTGCAATTCATTGCCGCGCAGCACCAGCGCGCCCCGGGGGATGCCGCTGTTCACCAGGCGGGACGCTTTTTGCGCCGCGTTCAGGGCAGCCAGGACTGCGGGCGCCCACTGTTTTTCGAATTCGAAGTCCGTTCGGTCGCCGGTCTGGGCGACTATTCTTCCGCGCTCATCGGCAAGCAGCACCAGCGCCGCTCCCAGGCTCTTCCGCACATGCTGCAGTACCCCGGAAAGGTCGATTGCCGGTGCAGGCGGTTCTGCAGCGGCAGGTACAGCCTGCGACTGCGTGCTTTCCGGCTGGTTCAGGCCAAGCAGGTCACTGGCGGCGGCCATGAACTCCGACATCAGAAACGGTTTGCGTAAAAATCGGTCTGCGCCGGCAGCGCCAGCCCTGGCATCCAAATCTTTGGCGGTCAGACCGGTGATCAGCAGAATCTTGATCTCGCTGCTGCGTTCACGCAACCGCCTGGCCAGGTCCAAGCCGGTTATACCAGGCAGCCGGATGTCCGCTATCAACAAATCGAGCGGCAGGTGGGCGGTTTCCATCAGTGCTTCTTCCGCCGAAGGAAACAATTTGACTTCCAGCCCGGCACCCAGGGTTTCGACCGCAGCGCGCAGCATCCGGCCTAATTCGAGCGCATCATCGACTATCAGAACCCGTTTCACGGATATTTTTCCTCGAAATATGGGGCTTATTGAGATTATTTGATTATAGCAGGGGATTAAATGAAAGGAAGATATAACAGCCATCAACTCATTTCTACGGGACGGGATGGAACCCGTCCCCTACAGGTAGGGGCTGGCTTGCCAGAAAACAATTGTTTCGCTGATGGTACCATTGCCAGGGCAGCAAATTTGGTTTTTCCCCTCACCCCCTACCCCCGCTCCCCGAAAAATAGGTCCACCTGGAAAGATCATAACGCACCGGGGAGCGGGGGTTTAATGATTTTCGAGTGTTTTGCGCCGAGTCGGCGCAAAACACTGGATTAATGAATTGAGGCGGTTTGAAATTGACGAAATACAAGGGGCGGGTTTCCATGCCCACCCGTTTTTGGGTCAACTTCGGAGAGCGGTTCTACGAACCCACATCCCCAAAAACTTTGGTCAAACACTTACGGGCAGTCGGTGCCGGCAGCCAGGTCTTCCAGGTTCCAGAATTCACTGCGGGCGCTGCTGTCCACCTGCAGGTTGCAAATCTCAGGGCGGGCAGCGGTCAGGTGGATGGTGTAATACAGCGGCAGGACCGGTAACTGCTGCACAAATTGCTCCTGCACCGCCCGATTGGCAGCATATACCGATGCAGCATCGGACGGGTCTGCCGTCAAGGCTGCCTGACAGGCCGCGTCATAGATCGGGTCGCTCCAGCCGGTGATATTGACGCCCAGCCAGCCGTTATCGTTGGCTGGAATCTGCTCGCCTGCGTACAGGAAGCAGGGCGAACCACGGCCGGACTGCCAGGCAAACTGCGCCAGGTCAAAGTTGCGGCCGAACAAAATACCCTGCGGGCCGGGCGCGTACAGCGTCCCGGCATCCAGCGGCTGTACGGTTACATTAATTCCGCAATCGCCAAGCATCTGAGCAATGCGGCTGGCAGTCGAAACGCGCAATTTTTCAGGCGTGGTGCTGTAAATAACGGAAAACTCAGTGCCATCCAGCACATTGGCAACGCCCACAGCCTGCCGCGGCGTGGCGGGGTCGCCGTCATGATCCAGCCAGCCAGTCTCATCCAGCAATTGCGCGCCGTGGGCAGGGTCGTAAGTAATCTGCGGGAGATCGGCGGCATATAACGGGTGGTCCGGCGGGAAGAAGCCCACGGGAACCTGGGACTGGTTGTAGAGCAGCTCGCTGACGAGCGCCTGCCGGTCGATACATGCGGAAACAGCCTGCCGAACGCGCAGATCGCTGAAAAAGTCCTGGCGGGCTGTCTGAAAGGGATTCAATCCGGCGTCGTATGCTGCCGGACGAATGCCAAAGTCAAGGTGCTCCCAATCCGGGCCGAGGCTGATAAACGTCTGGATGCGTCCGTTGAGGGTGGTATTGCGCACGGATTGCAACTGCTCTTCCAGCAGGGTGGTCTCGTCCACAATGTCGCACCCACCTTCCACCAGTGCAGCCAGGTTGTTATCGGCGTGGTCGCCGATGAAGCGGTAGGTCAAACGGTCAAAGCGGGGCAGCCCTTCGCCGGCGCGGAAGTAATTGGGATTGCGCGCCAGTTCGATCGATTCGCCGCCCGTCCAGGACTCGATGATGTATGGCCCCCAGCCCAACGGCGCGCGGTTCGATTGTTCATCGGTCAGCAGGTCGGCTGCCGACATGGCGCCGTAGGCATGCTGCGGCAGCGGAATGAAAAAGTAAGCCGATGGTTCAGAAGCATGGTAACCCGGCACGCCGGTCCAGACGACCGTGGTTTCGTCGAGGGCTGCGTAACTTTCGGTGCGGTCGAGCGCCAGCGGATTGACCGGGGTAGCCGGGTCAGCGGCGACCTGGAACGAGTAAACCGAGTCGGCCGCCGTCAGCGGGGCGCCATCCGACCATTTGAGCCCGTCCAGCAGGCGGAAAGTCAACTGCTGCTGGTCCATCTCCAGAGCGGCTGCGCCGTCCCAGGTGACTGCGCAGGTTTCGTCCGCGCAGCCGGCGGGCAGAACGGTCAGCCCGGTATCCAGCGGCGTGATATTCCCATCAGCCGCCAGCACCATCTGACCGCGCTGGACGGGGACCGCGGTGATCTGTTCATCACCGTTCTCTGCAGAGGGGATTTGAGCCAGTATCACGGGCAGGTCGGTATAACCGCGCTGATCGATGGGGCCGTCATAGACGGCTTCCAGCACGCTCCACTGCGCCCGCGATGACCCGCCGTACAGGTACAGCCCGAGCGGTTCTTTGCCAAGGCAGACGGTTAATTCGCTGGGCGGTTCCGGCGTCGCCGGAGGAGCGGTTGGGGCAACCGGTTCGGTCGTGGCTTCGGTTGGCGTTGCGGAGGGTGTTCCACTGCAAGCTGCCAGCAGCACAGCAGCCAGCAGGAGAATGGCGAAGATTCGATGGCGATCAGTCATGCAAGGTTCCTTTGGGGCTCGGTAAATCCTGCCACAGCAGGATGGTTCTCATTATAACCAAGAAGTGCATCGCGTGGCGCCGCGTACATTGCCCCCTCGACCAGCCCAGGGTATGACCTGGTCGATTCTTTTTTTGAAACGGACACCTCCGGGGATTTCAAATCGGTGCGTACAGACTTGAATAATGATGACCATGATTGACTTCTCCCATGCGCGCCCGTCCACAACTTTCTACGGCTGGTATAATCGGATGGCAGTTTTATGCTTGAATTTTCCCGCCTGGAGCCCGCATGAACCAACCGCTCGATTTTCAGACCATCATTATGACCCTGCAGCGTTACTGGGCCGAACAGGGCTGCCTGATCTGGCAGCCGTACTATACTCAGGTGGGTGCCGGCACCTACAACCCGGCCACCTATCTGCGGGTGTTGGGCCCCGAACCCTGGCACGTCGGGTACGTCGAACCCTCGGTGCGCCCGGATGACGGGCGCTATGGTGAAAATCCCAACCGGTTGGTGCAGCACACACAGTTCCAGGTGATCTTGAAACCCGATCCGGGCAACCCGCAGGAAATTTACCTGCGCTCGCTCGAAGCCCTTGGCATCGACCCGCGCCAGCACGATATCCGCTTCGTGGAAGACAACTGGGAATCGCCCGCGCTGGGCGCCTGGGGCTTGGGCTGGGAGGTCTGGCTGGATGGTCAGGAAATCACACAGTTTACCTATTTCCAGATGGCGGGCGGCATTCAACTGGAGCCGGTTTCGGTGGAGATCACCTACGGTCTCGAGCGCATTGCCATGACGCTGCAGCGGGTGCGCAATTTCCGCGACCTGCGCTGGTCAGCAGAACGCACCTACGGCGACATTCAGTTGCAGGGTGAGCAGGAGCACAGCAAATATTATTTCGAAATTGCCGACGTGGAACGCACGCGCCAGTTGTATGAACTGTACAAGGCAGAAGCCGAAACAGCCCTGGAAAATCACCTGGTGCTGCCGGCGCACGATTATGTTTTAAAAATGTCGCATACCTTCAATATTCTTGACACGCGCGGCGCTATTGGCGTGACCGAACGGGCGGCCTTTTTTGCGCGCATGCGCGACCTGTCGCGTCGGGTGGCTGAAGCCTACGTAGCGGAACGCACCCGGTTGGAATTTCCGTGGCTGGAGCAGGGCGATGGTGCGGCAGCCGTTGCTCTCGCTGCACCGCTTCCGGCAGCCGTCCCAGGCGCTGGCCCTGAACCGCGTGATTTCCTGCTGGAAATTGGCACCGAGGAACTGCCCGCCGGAGATTTAACCAGCGCATTGGAACAACTTAAGGAACGGACGCCGGCGCTGTTGGATGAATTGCATCTGGCGCATGGAGCGGTTGAGGTGCTGGGTACCCCGCGCCGCCTGGTGGTGTCGGTCAAGCAGGTGGCTGCCAGTCAACCGGACCGCGAATCGCTGGTCAAAGGACCGCCGGCCAGCCGCGCTTTCGATACGCTTGGCGCGCCTACCAAGGCTGCCGAAGGCTTTGCCCGCAGCCGGGGCATCGACCCGGCAGATCTACAAATCGCAGAAATGGACGGCGGCAGTTATGTGGTGGCGCGCGTTTTCGAAACCGGGCGGCCGGCGCCAGCCGTGCTGGCCGAAGCGCTGCCCGGGTTGATCGCGGGCATTCGCTTTGACAAAACCATGCGCTGGAATTCCAGCGGCGCGGCTTTTTCTCGCCCGATCCGCTGGCTCATGGCGCTGTTTGGCGGCGAGGTGGTGCCGTTTTCCTATGCCGGCCTGACCGCGGATAATTTCACCCGCGGGCTGCGCTTCCATTCCCCCGATGCGTTCAAAGTGGACAGCCAGGCGGATTATTTTAAGTTCCTTCGATCCCAGGGAATTCAGCTAAACCCGGTCGAGCGCAGTACTTCAATCGCCGGGCAGACGCGCCGGTTGATCGAAGAATGCGGCGGCGACCCGCAGCGGCTCGATGCCGGGTTGTTGGAAGAGGTTACCAACCTGGTCGAAGCCCCGACCGCTCTGCGCGGTTCGTTTGCAGCCGAACACCTCAAACTGCCCGCCGAGGTATTGGTTTCGGTGATGCAGAAATATCAGCGCTATTTTCCGGTCTACAAGGCGGACGGCTCACTGCTGCCGTATTTCATCGTGGTGCGCAACGGCGACGCCCAGGATTTGGCCGTTGTTGCTGACGGCAACGAGCAGGTGGTGCGCGCCCGTTTCGCCGATGCTGCTTTCTTCATCCGTGAGGACGCTAAATCGAATTTGGAAGATTTCCTGCCGCGCCTTGGAACGTTGGCGTTCCAGGTAAAACTTGGATCGATGCTGGATAAGACTCGCCGGATCGAAAAACTGGTCGAGCGGTTGATTCCCATGGTCAAGCCGGATGCAGCGGACCTGGCAACTGTGCGGCGCGCCGCCACCCTTTCGAAAGCCGATCTGGTGACCCAGATGGTCATCGAGATGACCTCTCTGCAGGGAGTCATGGGGCGCTATTACGCCCGCCAATCCGGCGAACCGCAGGCAGTGGCTGACGCTATATTTGAAGCTTACCTGCCGCGTTCGGCCGGCGACCAGGCGCCCGGTTCACCAGCCGGATTGCTGATTGGTATGGCTGACCGGTTGGATACTCTGGCGGGGTTGTTTGCCGCTGGTTTGGCGCCGACCGGCACCAAAGATCCCTTTGCCCAGCGCCGCGCAGCGCTTGGGCTGGTGCAAAACCTGATCACCTGGGAATTGAATTTTGACTTGAAGGCCGGGTTGCAGGCTGCCGCTGAAGGGCTGCCCATCCCTGCCAGTCCGGAAAGCCAGACAGCCTGTCTCGACTTCATCATTGGGCGGTTGCAAAACCTGCTGCTCGAGCAAGGCTACCGGCACGATGTGGTGGCGGCTGTTTTGGCGGAACAAGGCGCCAACCCGGCGCTGGCTGCCAGAGGAGTCAAACAGCTTTCGGTATGGGTCAACCACCACGAGTGGAATGCAATCCTCCCGGCGTATGCCCGCTGTGTCCGCATCACCCGCGATCAGAAGCAGGAATTCGAAATCAAACCGCAAGCCTTTGTGGACGAAGCCGAAAAGAAGCTGCTGCAGGCTGTCCTGATGGCTGAATCAGACCGGCGCAACCCGGCTTCCGTTGACAATTTCTTTGAGGTCTTTATCCCGGTCATCCCGGTCATCAACCATTTCTTCGAAGCGGTGCTGGTGATGGCGGACGATCCGGTCGTGCGGGGAAATCGGCTGGGGCTATTACAGCGCGTCGCCCGGTTGGCGGCAGGCACCGCTGATTTCTCGAAACTCGAAGGTTTTTAATCGCCGATGTAAAAAACCATAAACGGCGGAAAATATTCCGCCGTTTATGGTTATGAAGATAAAAAAATAGGGCTTTGAATAAATCTTGTTATTCCGTGGGTCTATATATTTGAGACGATGGTGCTGTAGGTCTCACCAAGCTGGGTGCCAAATACTGCCAGAATAACAATCACGATTATGGCGACGAGTACCAGGATCAAAGCATATTCAACCAGACCCTGGCCACGAACGGCACGAATGGGAAACATGGTGATTAACCTCCTTTCTGTTAAATATTAACAACCATAAAAAGGATCGAAAAGGATGATTACGGTAATGATTCATTTCCATTATATATAGTTATTTTTTTTATTACCACCACCACTTTTATAGGATTTTCTTAGAATCCATCCCGTCCCATGCCTGCGGCCTACCTAAATACCGGGTAGAATTCAAGTGAGGACAATCGCGATGTCGGTAACCGACGAGATTAAAGCCCGTATTGATATTGTGGAACTGGTTTCCGAAACGGTTAAGCTGCGCCGGGCTGGCAAAAGCTACACCGGCTTCTGCCCGTTCCATACCAATACGCGCACGCCCGCCTTCGTGGTCTTCCCAGATTCGGGCACCTGGCGCTGTTTCGGTCAATGTAACGAAGGCGGCGATATTTTCCGCTTTGTCATGAAAAAAGAGGGCTGGGATTTTCCGGAAACGCTGCGCTACCTGGCGGAACGCGCAGGGGTGGTACTGCAGGCGCCATCACCGGAACGCGAAGTCGAGGATAAAGAGAATGAACGGCTGCGAGCTCTGCTGGAGGAAGCAGTTTTGTTTTACCGCCACCAACTACTGCAAACGCCAGCCGGAAAAGATGCTCAGCAGTATCTGAAACAACGCGGCATTCTGCCGGAAACCATCGAAAAATTCGAGCTGGGATATGCGCCTGAGGGTTGGGATACTGCCGCCAACTATTTTTCAGGCAAGGGTTATAGCCCTCCGGAAATGCTCGAGGTCGGATTACTAAGCGAACGCGAGGACAGCGGCCGCAAGTATGACCGTTTTCGTCACCGGATCATGTTCCCCATTCGGGATGGCATGGCCCGTATGTCCGGCTTTGGTGCGCGGATATTGAGGCCAGACGACGTGCCGAAGTTTCTGAATTCACCGCAAACGCCGCTGTTTGACAAAGGCCGCCTTCTGTATGGGCTGCACCTGGCGCGGAAACCGATTCGCGCCGAAGATCAGGTGGTCATCGTTGAGGGTTATCTGGATGTAATTGCGCTGCACCAGGCCGGGTTTGGCAACAGCGTTTCTCCCATGGGCACCGCGCTTACCGAGGATCAATTGCGACTGGTCAAACGCTTCACCCGCCGGGTAGTGCTGGCGCTGGATGCCGACGCAGCCGGTGAAAAGGCTACGCTGCGCGGCCTTGAGGTCGCTCGCCAGGCGCTGGACCACAGCGATGAGATTGCCTTCGACGCCCATGGTTTACTGCGCCATGAAGCGCGTCTGGAAGCGGATGTGCGCGTCACCACCCTGCCCGAGGGGCTCGATCCGGACGATGTGGTGCTGCGCGATCCGGATGCCTGGAAGAAAATTATCGAGGACGCCAAACCCATCGTTGTCCATGTCATGGAATCGCTGGCTGCCGGGCATAACCTTGACGACCCGAAAGCCAAGAGCGAAATTGCCGCTCAGGTCCTGCCGCTTATCGCCGACGTACCCAACCCGGTCGAGCGCGACGCGTACCGTCAGCGGCTGGCGCGCATGCTTAAGGTGGATGAACGGGCATTGCAGGGCGCTTCGGGGCCAGCCCAGCGAACCCGACGGCGCGCTCCACCTGCGCAGCAAGCGGCCAGCTCAACCCCGGCTGTGCAAACGGGGCCGGAAACGCTCGGAAAAGCGATGGAAGGTCATTGTTTGCGATTGCTGCTGCGCCAGCCGGAAAATATTTATTCAGTGGATCGGGTGCTGCAGGGAGCCGGCCTGGGCCGCTTTAGCCCGCAGGATTTTGAAAATGCTGAATATCAGGCGCTGGCACGATTCGTGCTGGAAGCATTGGAGCAGGATCAAATGGAGCCGCATGCCCACCTGATTGAAAAGGTACCCGAATCATTGGGCGAGTTGCAGCGTGAACTGCTGGCGCCTTCACCGCAGGGCGAGCCGAACAGCGCTCAACGCCTGGAAGATTTGGTGCGGACGGTAATGAAATTGCGTCTGCTGCGAGTCAATGAGGGTATTCGCCAGATGCGGTTTATGCAGGAGGATTTGCAGCAGCAAGGCGAAACCATTCTGATGCCTTACCAGGAATTAATCCCGCAATATATTCAGGCGCGCAGCCGGCTTGAATCCGCCTTGTCCAGACCATTCCGGTTTGACTGAGATGAATATTTAAGGATTATGGTATATTTGTAGTCTATGCCTCGAAACCCGAAACAACCCGCGCAAGATCGCCAGCCATCCCGTCGTCCCGGAAACAATCCGGCGCGCCGTAGCAATACGTCTGTTGGCGTTGAAAATGGGGGTGTTGACGATGCGCTCAGCAAGGATGATCTGGAGGAATCGGGCATTCAACCTGCAATAGAAGAGTGGGGCGACAACGAGGTCCCGATGGAGGATCCGCTCGAGATTCTGGAAGATCCTGCCCTGGCGGTTGAGCTTTCAGAAGATCCGGTCCGCCTCTATCTCAAAGAAATCGGTCAAATTAACCTGCTGGATGCCGAAAGTGAATTCCGCCTGGCGGCCCGGATCGAAGCCGAGCGATTGATCGAAACCCTCAAAAAACACCTGGATCCCAGGCTCAAGGGCGAGCCTCGCAATGAGGCGCTTTTTATCTCGGTTTTTGAGAATCTGATAACAGGCTGGGAACGCCTCAAGCAGGACGCGAAGAATTTCGAACACGGCGGAACTGAAATCCCCGATCTGGCGTTGATCTTGCTGGAAGCCCAGTCCCTGCGGCAGACCTGGCAGGCTGACGTGCCCTCGTACCTGCGTTCTTTTCTGGATAACGGAATGTGGGGCAAGGACTCCCTGTGGGATGGACTGGTCCGGAATGCCTTTACGCTTTACCTTGGGCTATACCTGCTGCCTGCCAATGTGGCAGCCAAGTTGAAGACCAGGTTCGATCATGGCGAGGAGTTGCCGGAAATCAGCTTTTATGAAGAAGCAATTCAATCCGAAGACCTGTCGCATGAGTTGGACACCATCCACTGGCGGGCAGAAGAAGCCAACCAGACGCTGATTCGCGCCAACTTGCGGCTGGTCGTCAGTATTGCCAAACGTTACCTTGGCCGCGGCATCTCCTTCCTTGACTTGATCCAGGAGGGAAATTTGGGGCTGCTGCGGGCCGTATCCAAATTCGACCCGACCCGCGGGTTCAAGTTCAGCACCTATGCCACCTGGTGGATTCGGCAGTCAATCAGCCGCTATATCGCCGAACAAGCACGCACCATTCGCATTCCGGTGCACCTGTTTGAAGCCATTACCCGCCTGCTGCGCGTTCAACGCCAGTTGGTGCAGGAATTGGGGCGCGAGCCTACCCTGGAGGAATTGGCGCTGCGGGCTGATTTGATGACCCCGGAAGATGTGAAGGCCATCGCCGAGTCGGTTGAAAATGAAACGCTGCTGGACCCTGAAGTTCAACGGCGCTGGAACTGGGCGACGGCCAAGGTTCAACGCATTTTGCAATCAGCGGAAGAACCGGTTTCGCTGGAGCGTCCGGTTGGGGATGAGGAAAGCAGCCAGCTTGGCGATTTTATCGAAGATGATGAGGCGCTGGAACCGATGGATGCGGCTGCCCGCGAAATGCTGCGCGAGCAGGTTCAATCCGCACTCGGGGCGCTTTCGGAACGCGAACGGCAGGTATTGGAGCTGCGTTTTGGCTTGATCGACGGCAAAGATCACACGCTGGAAGAGGTCAGCCGCTATTTTAATGTGACCCGTGAGCGGATTCGCCAGATCGAAGCCAAGGCGTTGCGCAAACTGCGACATCCAACCCGCAGCCGGCATTTGCGCGAATATTTGTCATAGCGGAGTATGTAGGACAAGCTAAAGCTTATCCTACTTTCAATCCATTAAAAAATGAGCGGCCAATGGCCGCCCATTGCGATTAACTTCAATCCACCAATCAGGCAGCAGCTTCCGGGGTCATTTCCGGTTCGCTTGCTCCTTGAACTTTGCGCAAGGCAAGCTCCTTATCCTCGTTAACATGCACTTCGACGGTATCGCCTTCTGAGAATTCACCGGCCAGTAAAGCGTCCGAAAGCCGGTCCTCTATTTTTTGTTGGATGATGCGCCGCAGCGGACGAGCGCCCATATCGGGGTCATAGCCTTCTTCAGCTAATTGATCCACAGCAGCGGGTGACGCCGTCAGCGTGATATTGTTGTCCTTCAGACGCTCAGCAACTTTATCGAGCTCAAGTGTGACAATCTGTTGGATATCGGTGCGACTTAGCGCGCGGAAGACAACCACTGAATCCAGGCGGTTGATGAACTCCGGGCGGAATACCCGTTTGAGCGCCTCGATCAGTTTTTTGCGCATTTCATCGTAAGCCAGCTTTTCTTCCAATGCTTCGTCCACCTTGTGCTGGAAACCAAAGCCGGTCTGGCGTTTGATCACGTCTGCCCCAATATTCGAGGTCATGACGATGATAGTATTGCGGAAATCTACTTTGTGCCCACGTGCGTCGCTCAAATGACCTTCCTCCATGATCTGGAGGAGCATATTATGTGCTTCGGGGTGGGCTTTTTCGATCTCGTCGAACACCACGATCGAGTACGGCCGGCGGCGAATGGCTTCGGTAAGTTGACCGGCGTCATCGTAGCCGACATAACCGGGCGGCGCTCCAACCAGGCGGCTGACGGTATGGCGTTCCATAAATTCAGACATATCCAACTGGATGAGCGCATCTTCGCTGCCAAACATAAAGCGCGCAAGGGCTTTGGTCAGTTCGGTCTTTCCCACACCGGTCGGGCCGAGGAAAACAAACGAGCCGATCGGGCGGCGCGGGTCTTTCAGACCCGAACGAGCGCGGCGGACAGCCTTCGAGATCGTTTCCAAAGCTTCTTCCTGGCCAATGATGTGCTGGCGCAGTTCGTCTTCCATGTGCAGCAGCCGCTCGGACTCCGCCTGGGCCATTTGCATGACCGGCACACCGGTCCACATGGAAACCAGTTCAGCGATGTCATCCGCACTGACAACCGGACTGTTTGCACGATCCCAGCCGGTGCGCAATTCTTCCAGTTCGTTTTCGAGTTTGGCTTCCTCGTCGAGCAATTCCTGGGCATCATCGAAACGGCCGTCTTCCAATGCCAGCTGATGATTCTCGCGCACTTCGCGCAGCTTGGTCATCATTTCCTTGGCGCTGGTTGCAGCCTGGCTTTTGTACATCCGTACCCGTGAGGACGATTCATCGATCAAGTCGATGGCTTTGTCTGGCAGGAAACGTTCGGTGACATAGCGGGCTGAAAGTCGGGCAGCGGCTTCGATGGCTTCATCGGAAATGATCAGGCGGTGGTGTTCCTCGTAGGCGCTGCGGATGCCGTGCAAAATCTGGATAGTCTCTTCCACCGAGGGTTCGTTGACCGTAATCGGCTGGAAGCGGCGCTCCAGCGCGGCATCGGATTCGATGTGCTTGCGGTATTCGTCAAGGGTGGTGGCGCCAATCACCTGGAGTTCTCCACGCGACAACGCCGGCTTGAGAATGTTGGCAGCATCCACAGATGAACCTGCCGATCCGGCTCCAACCAGCATATGTACTTCGTCGATGAACAGGATTGCGCCGGATGCTTTTAACTCGTCAATGACGCGTTTCAGACGCTCCTCGAATTGCCCACGATACATGGTGCCGGCCACCAGCGAACCGACGTCCAGCTGCAGCACCCGTTTGCCAAGCAGTGGCGCGGGTACATCACCTTCCACGATGCGCTGTGCCAGGCCTTCGACAATTGCAGTTTTGCCCACGCCCGGCTCGCCGATCAGAGCAGGATTGTTCTTATTGCGGCGTGCCAGGATTTGAATGACACGCTCGATTTCCATTTGGCGGCCAATAACGGGATCGAGTTTATCCTCTTCGGCCATTGTTGTCAGGTCAGTGGCAAGTTGATCCACCAGGGTGGTCTTTTGCCCTTTGGCTTCCTTTTGCTGTTGAGCAGGCGCAGCGGCGCGGCCGCTGGCTCCCTGGGGGGCGCTGCTGCTTTCCTGGAGTACACGACGTGTTTGGCGACGGATTTGCTCTGGGGTGATGCCAAGCTTACGCAAGACATCCATCGCCTTGCCTTCATTGGAGCGCACCATGCCAAGCAGAATATGCTCTGTTCCGATGTAGTGGTGCCCCATACGGCGGGCTTCTTCGATGGCAAACTCCAGTACTTCCTGGACTCCTGATGAGAGATCGATCTTACTGGAGCGTGTTTGTCCAATTCCACTCAGGCGTTCAACCATTTCCTGGACCCGTTCCGGTTCCATGCCTAAGTCGCGTAGAACACGCCCTGCAATTCCGCCTTCCTCCTGGATCAGGCCCAACAGCAAATGCTCGGTGTTGATCGAGGCCTGACGCATCCGTTCGGCTTCCTGATGTGCCAGACTCAACACCCTGCGAGCACGTTGGGTGAAACGTTCCATTCCAGACAAGGCAAAATCCTCCTCTACCAACAATAAAACCCACGAAGGGTACGTTTCAAGCTATAGGGAATTGCTTCCCCGCGGCCGCCAAAGCGGCCAGATACAATAATTATCTTCTAAATTCGATTCTACCAGAGTTTAAAAGCTTGTCGAGTCACCTATTCGGGGGATTACCCCGGAAAGGCAGGGTGAAATTGGCGGAAAGGCATCGCTAATTCGGTTTCGTATATACTTAAATTTCGGATAAGAAACCTCTCTCGAGAATAAACAAGGGAAAATGCACTCGCTTTCTACCACAACAACCAGTAACCATGCGTTCAGGTTTCATTTCGTCAAGGGATTGTTGACGGCTCTTATTGTTTTGTTCGGCCTGGGCGTTTTCTTTTTCTTTATTTTTAATTCGGGAATCAACGCGAACACCAGGGCGTCTTTCACCGGTATGATTACCGGTGAGGCCCATCGCCCGTTCGTGACGCGCGTTTTTCTGCCATGGTTGACCCGCGGGATCACAGCCTTATTTCCGGCATCCGTCCACGAAGCGGCCAAAACCCTGGCAACAAGCAGTGACTTCATGGGCTCACTACTGGGCGAATACAATGCTCCCTCCGATTTTGCGTTGGAAGCACTGATCAGCCTTGGGTTGCAGTTATTGTGTGTTCAGGGTTTCGCGTTTGCTTTTCGCGGGTTATTTCGCAAGGTGTATAAAACTCCCGCCCTCATCTCAGAACTGACTACACTGGTCGTATTACTTGGACTGGCACCGATGCTGTTTTTAGGTTATCTGTACGATTTACCGAACCTGTTCCTTTCAACCCTTGGGCTTTATTGCATTGCTGCAAAGCTTAAAAGAAGCTATTTCCTTGTGCTTGCTCTGGCCGTTCTCAACAAAGAAACGGCTATTGTGCTGGCTGTGCCGGCCATTCTTCTTTTCTGGGATTTACAGTACCCCTCATTCAAAAAAGTATTGTTTGGAACACTGGCACAGTTGGGTATTTTTCTGGCCCTTCGAGTACCGGTTAGTCTGCTCTATCGCAATAATCCCGGCGGATTTTTTGAAGCTCACCTGGCTGACCATATCGAAATGTTCCGGGATTATCCGGTCATCGGCATCATTAGCATTCTGATTGCGGCAGGGATGATCCTGCTCGTGTTTCACAAATGGCGCCAAAAACCGGCTGTTGCGGTGCTCGGAGCCGCCCCGGGATTACTCTTGCTTGTACTCTTTATGTTCGGTGGAATCGCTTTTGAAATACGGGTTTTCTATGAAGTTTATGCGGCTGGATTCTTGTGCATAATCTCAACACTCATGGCGCGGAAAATGCCCTTGGAAACAAGTTTACCAACCATGCAGGAATGGTTGGCCAGTATGCCCGTTTTTTTGGCCGGCAGGTAAAGCAAACCAGGAATTAATTACTGCCTAATCGCTGAGCAAATATGCCAGAATCCATTGTGTGGTGGCAACCAGTGCATCGGTGTGGGTGCGCTCGTAATTATGCGAGGCGTCCACCCCCGGACCGATGAGCGCTACCTGTAGATCGGCGCCGGTGCGCAGCAGCGCGCCGCCGTCTGAGCCATAGTAAGGATAGATATCGACCTTGTAAGGGATCTGGTTTTCATCCGCTATGTTGCGCAAACGCGTGCTGAGTTCGTGGTGGTAAGGTCCGCCAGAATCTTTGACACACAGGGTTACGTGGAACTCGTCTGAGGTTTGGCCATCGCCGACGGCAGCCATATCCACGACCACCAGCTCACCTACATTGGCCGGGAAACCGGTAGAAGCGCCATGCCCGACCTCTTCAAAATTGCTGATAAGAAAGGATGTGGTCTGCCTGGGTTGGATTCCGGCAGTTTGCAGCGCCTGGACTGCCGCTACCAGGCAGGCCACACAGGCTTTGTCATCCAGGTGGCGGGAACGGACGAATCCATTGGTGAGCTCCACTCGCGGGTCAAAGGACACAAAGTCGCCCACCTCAATGCCCAGGGCGCGCGTTTCCTGCTCATTAGTTGTCCGTTCATCCAACCGGATTTCAAGGGTTTCGGCATCGCGTGCCATCGACGAGACTTTACTGCCGTAAACGTGGCTGGATGCAGCCTGGAGGAGGATACTGCCGCGCAATTTATGCCCGCTGCGGGTAAATACAGTAACGCCTTCGCCTTCCACAGCATTCCACGGGTAACCGCCAAGCTGCGTCATGCGCAGCCGGCCGTTGGATTTAATCTCTTTGACCATTGCACCCAGCGTATCGACATGGGCAGTGAGTGCGCGCGGGCGGTCATCTGCCTGGCCCGGCCAGGTTGCCAGCAGAGCGCCTTTGCGCGTTTGTTTCAGCTTGAGCTGGGGAAAAGCAGCCAGCGCCTTTTGGGTATAAACAATTGCATCTTGAGTGTAGCCGGTTGGACTGGGTGTGTTTAGCAGCCCTACCAGAAAGTCGAGCAGATATGCAGTGTCTATGGATGGGATGGGCATGGTGTCCTCGCGATGTTCGTGCGGTATGCCAACTACACCGGGGCGTTTACGGGCCAGGTTCGATTCCCTCGTAGGCAGAAATAATTTGCCGCCACTCAGGCCAGACAGGAACGCTCTTCTTCTGGTTATAGTTGTAAGTAACCATTACAAACTCGGCGCGCGACTTTACCTCACCGGTGTCCTGGTTTTCGATGATGTATTCCATGGTTAAACTTTTATTGCCAATGCGCGAGATCCGCATCCCGACTCTGATCTGTTCATCGTATTCGATGGGCGCCAGAAAGCTGATATGCGCATCTGCGACGATTAATGGAAAGTCAAGGAAATTATTGCCTTTGAACAAACCCAGTTGGTGCACATAAGTAAAGCGCACATGCTCCATAAAGGTCAAAAAACGCGCATTGTTAACGTGCCATTGAGGATCCAGATCGCCATAGCGAAGCTGCAAGGGGAGATAAAAGCGAAATTCACTCATGGGTGTGATTATAACTGGGCGGCGTACGCATGTCGAGCAAAATATTTCGCTGCGTTACCTGAGAAGCTAAATGTCATTCCAATGCGTGACCTTAGTCACTTGTGTAATAATTCACGTTTCAATAAACTAAATTAATAACCTGATAAATAAGGTCGAAAATTCGGATTTATAGTATTGATAAGGAACCGCTACCATGCAAATTACCAGACAAGCCGATTATGCCCTGCGGGCGATGTATTACCTGTCCAAACTGGAGCCGTCAGAACGGGCAGCTACCAGTCTGATTGCAGATGAACAGCGGATTCCCCCCTCATTCCTGGCAAAAATCATCTCGCAGCTTTCGATCGCGGGTTTAATTCACACTTCCCGGGGTGCGCGCGGCGGAGTCTCGCTGGCCCGACCCCCCGAATCTATCTCCATCCTTGAAGTGGTCGAGGCGATTGATGGGCCGTTGACGTTGAATGAATGCACACACTCCATAGAAGGCTGCCCTTTCGGTGAGAATTGCCCGATCCGCCCGGTTTGGTGTGATGCGCAATCCGAACTGGCGGAACGCCTGCGCAACACAAGTTTTGCGGCTCTGGGTGTCGCCGCATAACTCATTCGCGATGACCTCCGCCGTCCCGATCAACCGGCAATGGGTGATTGTCCTTTGTAATGGTAATTGTCGTCATTTATTCCACCACAAATGCGTTTCCACGCCCGCCCGCTTTTGGGACAGCCCCTTTATTATCCACAGCGATTTCAAGCGAGGATGGCTTTCCCGCTCGGGTTGATTACAGCTTACGCAGGTAGGATTCCAATTCATCCATCGGCGTGCGCGAGGTCATATCCAGGCTGAGCGGCGTGACTGCCACAACCTGTTCCACTGCCAGGGCATGGACGTCGGTGTCTTTGTGAACGTTGCTGGGATCGATGCGAATATCATACCCAATGGGGCCGGGCGACTCCAGCACGCCGGGGCGAACTGTGCGCGGAATATAGTACGGCTGCATGGACTGGCGGACCACACGCCAGGGCGTTTGGGGCGTCGCTGTAGCCGGTACGTCTATTTTGAGTACATGCACATCGGATGGTGGGCGTCCATTCATCATGCGTTCAGCAAACAGGCAGGTAAAATACCCGGCAGCAGTGAATTGCACATCCGGCGAGTACCCCAGATAACTCCCATCCGTGATTTGCAGGGAAACCGCCAGCGCAGGGATGCCAAAGGCCGCACCTTCGAGCGCAGCTCCCACGGTTCCTGAGCTGGTGATACTGTTCCCAACATTTTCGCCGTAATTGATGCCGGAAACGATCAGATCCGGCTTATGCGGCAGCAGGTCTAGCACGGCGTAAATCACCGATTGGGCCGGCGACCCGCCGACCGCGTAGACAGTCCACATTTGCCGGCCGATTTGTAGTTGGCGCGGGGTGATTACGCCGTCGGTGTGTATCGGGTGGCTGCGCCCGGCGCCGGAGAACTGCTGGCTGGGAGCCGCAACCGTCACAAAGCCAAGCTGAGAGAGCGCTTCAGCGGCTGCCCACAGGCCAGGCGATTCGATGCCGTCATCGTTGGTGAGCAGGATTTGTTTTCTGTCCGATTCCATAGGGTGGATTGTACTATAAGGATGGGCATTATTTAAGTGCAACAGATTGATTAAGAGCCACCGGATCCGTTGAGCGAAAACCTTATCTGCTTGCTATCAGAGAAAAAGTCAATTAAATCCATTGATTTATACGCATATAGCACTAAAATGGTAATGTTATTTTTACCACCAGGGCTATTTTTCGATCCATTTTTTGTAATCGAGGGGGCGAATGAAGCAGTTGATCTCCCTTACCGCCAGGAGTAGGAATTATTTCCTCGGTTTACTGACTTTATTCCTTTGCATCGTCCTAATCGGGATGATTGGGGCCAATCAGGCATTTGCAAGTCCCGCATTGATGCAAGGTGACCTGGACGAAAATAATTCAGATGATCCCGGAAACGTCCTGATAGAAAATTCGCCCAATCTTCTTCAAACGCCAGGCTATATCTATTGGCCGCTGATCATGAAAGATTATCGGCTGCCAACCACGCCGCTTCCCCCGACAGCAACTACCGTTCTCACGGGAGAACCAACACACGTCCCGACTTCAACCCTATCGCCTAATCCTGCATCCACACAAACGCAAACACCAACCCATTCCTCAACCCCAAGTTCGACACATACAGTGACCCCAACTCCGTCCAACACGCCGCTGCCACCCTGGACCAACCTTTTCTCGGAGACATTCGAAGGCGCATTCCCGGGTGAGTGGAGTCTATATAGTTATTGGTTCAACGGCTCAGATTGGCAGAACGTGACCAGTGCCATATCCTGGGGGAAGCGGACCTGCCAGGCAAACAGCGGGAGTTACGGTGGGTGGCCAGTTGGGGGTGGAACCTACGGGAGCGCTCTGCAATGCCTGGATGGCTATGCCGATGATATTGAAACGTGGATGGTCTATGGACCACTTGACCTGAGCCAGGTAAAGGATGGATATATCTCGATCAAACTGTGGCTGGACATAGAAAACAAATATGATTTCGTTGGCTGGGGCATATCGCTGAATAATGATACGGTGTATGGAAATGCTTTCACCGGATACAGCGGAAGCTGGTTCACGGATACGATGGATTTAAAAAGTGTTTACACTTTGGGGAATATTACCGGCCAACCCCAGGTATGGATCGCGATCTGGTTTGCCAGTAATTCAGCCAATCCCCATTATTACGAAGGCGTTGCTATTGATGACCTGGTGTTATCAACCTGCTCCTCGATGACGACCTGCTCCGGCAGCCCAAATATCTCTAAAATTAACGAAATGCCAAAGGCGTTAGAACAGAGATTGTTTAGCTATCACAGGCAGAAGGATTGACTGCCACCTTAACTCCTGGGGATCGACCGTTACATCCGGCGACGTTTGAGAAATTAGCTCGATTCTTTTATCAAGGCAATGAGTAGTTTCATAAAGCGCACAAGCGCGGGGTGCAAAATCCATTTTAAGTTGTTACAATACGATGTTCTAATCTAGCAATCCAACCATAAAGGAGAGAATTATGACCAGCGATTTTGACCAAACATTGCAGAAATATGCCGATTTGATCGTTCAGGTAGGGTTGAACCTGCGTGCAGGCCAAAAGTTGATCGTTCGCGCGCCGATTCAAGCGGCGCCGCTGGCACGGCTGGTCACAATTAGCGCTTACCGCGCCGGAGCGCGGTTGGTGGACGTGCTGTACTCGGATGAGGAAATCACCCTGGCCCGTTTCGAAAATGCGCCGCGCGATTCGTTCGCAGAATTCCCGGCTTACCGCGCCAAAGTGTTGGAAGAGTATGCAGCCAACGGCGACGCAATGCTTTCGATTTACGCCGAGAACCCCGATCTGCTCAAGGGGCAGGATCCGAACCTGATTGGGATTGCTACCAAAGCAACTGCCACCCATGCCAGGCCGTATTCGCAGTTGATTGCCCGCAACAACACTAACTGGCTGGTGGTCAGTATCCCGATCCCCTCCTGGGCCGCCAAGGTGTTTCCCGGCCTGAGCGCCGACGAGCAGATGACAAAATTGTGGGACGCCCTTTTTGAAGTGACCCGGCTGAAACGGCCCGATCCGGTGGCAGATTGGAAAGAACATATTCGCCAGTTGGGCGCCCGAAAAGAAATGCTGAACAACAAGCGATATGCCGCGCTTAAATACCGCGCTGCGGGGACAGACCTGACCATTGGCCTGCCGGATGGGCACATCTGGTACGGCGGAGACGTCAAAGCAGCCAACGGTATCAACTTTATTCCCAATATGCCTACCGAGGAAGTCTTTACCATGCCGCACAAGGACCGGGTGGATGGCGTGGTTCGTTCCAGCCTGCCGCTCAGCTACAGCGGAACCTTGATCGAAAATTTCAGTCTGACCTTCAAGGGCGGTAAAGTGGTGGATTACAAAGCTGAAAAAGGTGAGCATGCGCTGAAGAATCTACTGGAAATGGACGAGGGCTCGGCCCGGTTGGGAGAGGTGGCACTGGTGCCGCACAATTCGCCGATTGCCCAGTCCAAATTAATGTTCTTCAACACGCTGTTTGACGAGAATGCCGCTTCGCATCTGGCGCTGGGACGCGCTTACCAGTTCACCATGCAGGGCGGCGAGCAAATGAACGAGGAACAGTTTGCGGCTGCCGGCGGTAACGTCAGCCTGGCGCATGTCGATTTCATGGTCGGTTCCGGCCAGATGGATATCGACGGCGTTTTTGCCGACGGTAAAACTGAGCCGCTGATGCGCAATGGCGAGTGGGTCACGCCGGTTTAGTTTTTAAACCAGAGGGCTTAACTGTGGTCAGGGCAAGGAGAACCCGGTGGCTGCCCGCACTCACAGAGCACCCGGTGGGTGGGGCACTCTGCGAGTGAGCCTGTCGAAGCCCGGTGAGTGAGCTTGTCGAAGCCAGCGCTTACTCACCGCATGCCCTCCGACCCTTCGACCCTTCGACAAGCTCAGTGCAGGCATGCTCAGGGCACGAGTTAACGTAATAATTTGCCGACCGAAAAACCTTATTTGGGTGTCCCCTTCGATTAAAATAGAAGCATGCTCCCAAACCGCATCTACTTTGGCGACAATCTATCCATTCTGCGGACGCTGCCCGCAGAATCGGTCGAGTTGATTTACATCGACCCGCCGTTCAACACCGGCAAGACCCAGGCACGCACCCAGATCAAAACGGAACGTAACCAGAATGGCAACCGCACCGGCTTTGCCGGGCAGCGCTATGAGACCATCAAAGTCGGCACGCAGGCCTACGCCGACCTGTTCGACGATTACCTGGCTTTCCTTGAACCGCGCCTGGTGGAAGCTCGCCGTCTGCTGACGCCCAACGGCAGCCTGTATTTTCACATTGATTACCGCGAGGTGCATTACTGCAAAGTGTTGCTGGACGGCATTTTTGGGCGCGAGTCGTTTCTCAATGAGATCATCTGGGCTTACGATTACGGCGCTCGGACGCGGAAAAAATGGCCGGCGAAACACGATAATATTCTGTGGTATGCCAAAAATCCGCAAGACTACATATACAATGTGGATGACATCGACCGCATCCCGTACATGGCGCCCGGTCTGGTAGGTCCGGTTAAGGCGGAGCGCGGCAAACTGCCAACTGACACCTGGTGGCATACCATCGTGCCCACCAACAGCAGGGAAAAAACGGGTTACCCGACTCAGAAACCGCTGGGCATTCTGCGACGCATCCTGCGTGCATCGTCCAACCCGGACGGTGCGGTCATGGACTTCTTTGCGGGCAGCGGGACTACTGGCGCTGCCTGCCTGGAGTTGGGGCGGCGCTTCATCCTGATTGACGACAATCCCCAGGCACTGGAAGTGATGCATAAACGCTTCGATAGCGCAGCCGAGATCGAATGGATTGGCATACCGGCCTGAGCCCGATAGAACCGGTAGAAATTTGATGAAACCAGAACCCCTCACTGCCGCGCAGTTAATTGAACGCATGCGTGAAATGGCTAACCCGGAAAATGCAGCCGGGATGGCGCGCTTTGGCATCAATCCGGCCGATACCCTCGGCATTTCCATGCCGCAGTTGCGTGCGCTGGCGCGCGGGCAGCGCAACCATCAAACAGCGCAGGAATTATGGGCCAGCGGCATCCACGAGGCGCGCATCCTGGCAGCTCTGGTCGATGATCCGGCGCTGCTGACCGGTGCGCAGATGGAGGACTGGGTGCAGGATTTCGACTCCTGGGACGTGTGCGACCAGGTGTGTATGAACTTGTTCGACCGCAGCCCGCTGGCCTTCGCGAAAGCCAGCGAGTGGGCCGGGCGCGAGCCGGAGTTTGTCAAGCGGGCCGGCTTTGCCCTGATGGCGTGCCTGGTGTGGCATGATAAGGGCGCGGCGGACCAGCGTTTTTTGGAATTTCTTCCGGTCATTCAACGCGAATCGACTGACCGGCGCAACTTTGTCAAAAAAGCCGTCAACTGGGCGCTGCGGCAAATCGGCAAGCGCAACCCGGCGCTCAATCAGGCGGCGATTATTGCAGCGCGTGAAATCCAGGCAATCGAATCGCCGGCGGCCCGCTGGATTGCAGCCGATGCGCTGCGCGAGCTCGAAAATTTACCTGCGGAGAAATTTAAACATTGAATCACGATAGCCCCATTCTGGAGTTCGACCCTGCCCGCAGCGCGATCCTCGAACCGGACGGCGCCCCGACAAGCGAACCCGTTCCCGACCGCTGTGTTTTATGCTTTTTCCATGAGATTATCGAGCATCTGGTTGAACGACAGGCGCTGCGCCGCATCGGGCAGTTAAAGTCGGAGATCGGGCCGAACCCGCTCTATGTGCTCGAATACAATGGCGCCCGATTGCTGGTGGCGCATCCCGGTGTAGGCGCGCCGCTGGCAGCCGGGTTTTTGGAAGAAATAATTGCCCTGGGTATCAACCGCTTTATCGTGACCGGCGGCTGCGGGGTGTTGGATCACGGCATTGCTGCCGGGCATCCGGTGGTGGTGACCAGCGCGGTGCGCGACGAAGGCACTTCCTACCATTACCTGCCGCCCTCGCGCGAGGTGACCGCCAGCCCGCACGCCTCGGCAGTGCTTGAGGCGGTATTGAAGGAACGCGGGCTGGAATATCGCACCGGAAAAACCTGGACTACGGATGCGATTTACCGCGAGACCGCGCGCCGCCGCGACCGGCGGGTGGCCGAAGGTTGCTCGATCGTCGAGATGGAAGCGGCGGCGTTGTTTGCAGTGGCGCAGTTCCGCGGCGTCACGCTGGGACAACTGGTTTACGGCGGCGATCTGGTAGTCCCGGAGGGTTGGGATGGGCGCGGCTGGCACACACGCTCAACTGACCGCGAGTTGATGTTCTGGCTGGCGGTTGAGGCGTGTGTGAGGTTGGAGTGAATGGACGTGTGCCATGTGCCAAGTGTCAAGTGCCACGTTCGGCAGAAATCATTCCGAGACTCTTCGACAGACTCACTCACAGAGTGCCCGGTGGGCAGCATGACAACTGAAAGGCCTTTGTCACCCTGAACGAAGTGATCGCGAAGCATCCTGTGGAAGGGTCTATCAACTAACGCCGAGATGCTTCACTACGTTCACTCACAGAGTGCCCTGCGGGCAACCATCGGACTTCGGCTGGCGCGTGCAAGTGGACTAATTAATCTTAACATCCACCCTGCGCAAAGCGCTCGAATTGTGTTTGCTTGTAGCGCAAACTTTAGTTTGCGTGGGCAAGCTGACAGCTTACCCTACCAGCAGCGAACTAAAGCTTGCTCTACAAAGGGCAATGAGCAGGCATTAACCAGAGAGCCGCCTTTGCGAGGCGGCTCCTGTATTATTAGGCTGCGGCAACCTTATCGAATATCGAGGAGGGATGCCGCAGCCAGACGCTTACTACGATCTGTCATTCTAGCACCACCTCCTCTTCCATTGGGATGGCGGAGAAGGTTGACCTTGCGGTCAATGTATGGGTAGTATTGCATAAAAGGAAAAGGATGTCAAGCGACAGAACCACACCTTGCAAGTGGGATGCGAGTCGGCGCAGGCGTTTTCAATTCCAGTCGCTGATCAGCAGAAACTTGAACGCGCTGCCGTCTTGCTCGAAGGTGGCATTGGCCGTCAATACCTCCACCCAGGTCTTACCGGGTTTGAACGGCACCAGCTTGCCGTTGTCATCCACCAGCGTAATCACATCCGACTCAGCCAGCCGCTGCCACTTGACCGGCAGCACTTTCCCATCGCGCGCCAGGAAGGCCGGGCCGGTGCCTTGCATGTTGACCTCCAACAGCTCCACTTCGGGGCGCGGGTCGATGTCGGTGTGGCGCGCGTAGATGACCAACACATTTTCAAAAGCGATCGGCTCGCTGGTAGCTGCATCGGTCAACTGCTCATAAACCGGGTTATTACCGCTGAAATCATTGGCAGCATCTGAGAAACGCAGATACTTGCCGCTGGCTGCATCGTAATCCCAGCGGTTATAAATGGCGCTCGAAAAGCGCACATACACCTGCTCGCCGGGCTGGGCATCCACCGGGGCTTCCTGCTTGAACAACATCCCGTCCAGATTCTGGCGCGTATTATCCATGTCGCGTCGCTCCAACAGTCCCCGCAGAGCAGTGGTATTGCTGATCAAGTAACTGTTGCTGCCTTCATTTTCTCGACAGATGGCCGGGCAGGTCCCCTCAGCCTCCAGGACCAACTGGCCGCCGAATTCGCTGGCCAACCGGTCATAGACCTGGTAGCTGGCGCTGCCAAAGACCAATATCGGTTTGTATGCGCGCATCAGGTTAATATCAATCAGGCGCCCGGAGCGGATGGGACGCACCTTCTCGGCATCCTCGCCATAAAACAAGGCGGCAAAGCGCGTGGTGCCAAGCTCGCTGTAATATTCAAATACGATGTCCGCGTGTGACAGGCCAAACTGCGGGCGACCGGCGCGCGGCAGGTTTTGCACTTTGATCATGATCGGCCGGCGGTCCAGCAGCGTCGGATGAGTCACTCTAAGCCCGGTTAGCGGGTTGACGTCCAGGGGGAAGTCGGCCGGTCCGTAACCTTCCAGCGGGTAAAGCGGGGTAGCGGTTGTCGTCACCTCTGGGAGTGGGATCTCCGTGGGGGTGGCGGTTGCCTGCGGCAGGAAGGCGGTCGCGGTTGGCGGTGCAGCAGTGGCCGAAGCAACGGGCGTCGGCGTCGAGGTCACCCCACAGGCGGTCAGGAGGATGCTGAATAGGATGATCAAGACAAGCAGTCGAGGTTGTTTCATGTCCACTCCCGGTTCTCAATGCAGGCTTATCCCCTGGATGATACTGCCAAGTCGGCCTTTTTGCAACCGCGAGGCCTAATCAACGTAAATTAACCAGAGAGTTACACTGTGGTTTTTAGAGATTCAAGAACAAAGATGAGCCAACCGGCGCGAGGGTATAATTTACCTCACGATGATCCCCAAGCCTGAAACCTGGTCGAAGTTTAAATCCGTTGCCACCGGGCTGCTGATCCTGGCAGCGATTGCTTTGTTTGGCGTCTGGCTGATCCTGACGCCGGAGGGGCTGTTGGGAAAAGCCGATGCTATTGGCTATTCCGTTTGCCATCGGATTGCCGACCGGTCGTTCTTTATTGGCGGGCGGCAAACCCCGTTGTGCGCCCGCTGTTCTGGCATGTACCTTGGCATGTTGGCCGGTTTGCTGTTCCAACTGCCGTTCGGCCGGCGCACCCAGTTTCCACCGCTGAAAATTTCGATCCCATTGAGCATCCTGTTCATCGCCTTTAGCGTGGATGGGCTAAACTCCTTCATGCAATTTGTCCCCGACGCTCCGCTGCTGTACGAGCCGACCAACCTGCTGCGCTTGTTCACCGGGGCCGGGCTGGGGATGCTGGTGCCGCTCTATTTGCTGCCGGTTTTTCACCAGACGCTCTGGGATAAAAGCGAGGAACGTCCGGCGCTGGAACGGTGGACGCAAGCCGTGGGTTTGCTGGTTGTCATCGCGCTGGTTGCGTGGGCGGTATATTCCGAAATACCGGCGCTGCTGGTTCCCCTGGCGTTCCTGAGCGCATTGACGGTTCCGCTCATTCTGGGGATGTGCTATGCTTTATTGTGGATACTGGCTTTCCATAAAGAGAACCGGTATGCCAGCTTAAAACAGGCATGGCGACCGCTGCTGGCGGGTTTAACCACGGCCATGCTGCAAATCGGGCTGATCGACCTGCTGCGTTATCGTTTTACCGGAACATGGGCAGGGTTTCAATTGTAGGGTCATAACCCTGGAGGAGAAGTTATGCTGGAATTATTTGGGGTATTATCCGCATTTGGACTATCCGCCAGCGCCGGACTGAATGCTTATATCCCGCTGCTGGTGGTGGCGCTGCTGGCGCGTTTCACCGACCTGCTCAAACTGCAGCCGCCATGGGATGCACTGTCATCCTGGTGGACGATTGGGATTCTGGTGGTACTCTCCACTATTGAATTTTTTGCCGATAAATTTCCGGCGGTCAATCATGTCAACGATTTGATCCAATCGTTTGTCCGGCCGGCTGCCGGGGCGATCGTCTTTGCTGCCAGCGCCAATTTGGTCACAGACGTCCATCCGGTGCTGTCCCTCGGGTTGGGTCTGCTGGTGGCAGGCGGCGTGAACGCTGTTAAAACGCTGGCCGTGCGCCCGGCAGTTACAGCCACTACCGGCGGCGCCGGTAACGTGCCGGTCAGCATGGCAGAGGACCTGCTTTCGACCGTGGTGTCCATTCTGGCGGTGGTGGTGCCGGTGTTTATTGCCTGCTTGCTGGTGCTGGTTACTGCCTGGGTGATCTGGTTGATCTATCGCCGGGCCAGACGCGAACAATCAGCTTCCTAAGCGCCGCCAGCGCCGTAGTAGCTCGGGTCGGTGGGAGTCTGACCGGAGGGGTCCCAGACGTACACCCAATCGCCTTCCCTGGCCCACTGGAAGAGCCAGTTCGAGTCGCCCAGCGAGAAGTTAACGCAGCCGTGGGATTGTTCGTAACCAAACCAGGCGCGCCAGTATGCGCCATGCAGCGCGCGCGCCTGGTCATAGTACATCGTCCAGGGCACGTCTTGCAGGTAATAATAATCGGAGCGGTCGGGTTCGAATGCGCCGGACATGGTCTCGGTGGCTTTTTTGGAATAGATCTGAAACAGGCCGGGTTGAGTAAAAAACGGTTCGACGCCGGTCGCCACCAGGGTGGCAAATATTAGCTGGTTGTTTTCGTACACCGAAACGGTCTGGTCATACAGGTTGACTTCGATCCAGCGGCCGTTGGTAACACCTTCAGGCGGGGTGGTGTTGATCCGCACCTGACGGATGTAGCGGCGTTCGACCCACTGCCCGGGTCCGATCATATACCAATCGGTTTTGTCCGCATTCTGCACGCTGTAAATCTGCACCACATCTTCACGTAGGAGTACTTTCTCCAGCAATACGGCAGAATAGGTGGGGGCGGCGCGCACCTCGGCGGTATCCACGATCCAGCCAAAGGAGTTACGCGGCGTGCGGCTAAAAACCAGACCTTGAAAGTCGGTGTAGGCCACCGGGGAGGCGCGCATCCATTCGCCGCTGCGCAGTTGCACGTAAGGTTTATTGTTGAAATACCCGACGTTGATAAAGGAGACGTAACGCAACTGGCCGGGGTCGATGTAGCGCACCGGGTTGACCTGCTGGGTGGCATCTTCGAAGGTGGTGTAAAGCGGCGCCTTTTCGGTAACATCCAGGTTGATGCGGGCGATCGATACCGGGCTGGTGTTGAGTGCCGGGTCGGGTTTGACCGCCGGCAGCGGGCGCGCTGGCACGGTCAGCCCGATTTTGGCCATTTCAGCCAACCGGGCAGAAGGGCCTAACGCCAGGCAGTCGCCCGGGTCAACGGGGTAGGCGTCCGGCAGGCACAGCGGTTGGGCCGTGTAGGGTTCGGCGGATTGCGCTCCGGCAGGCAAAAAGCTGAGCAGGGTGATGGCTAAGGCAAATAAAAGGCTTAGAACCCATAATTTAATTGCACGCTGCATGCAGTTTTCCTTGAATATTTCTTGATCGTCTCAAAAATATACCCCATTCTACCGCAATTGATTATTCGTTGGGTTAAGGGGCGAGAGGCTCGCCTGTTCCATGAGGAATTCCCCCCAAACCCAACGAATATAAATAGGCCGTGTTGTTGGGTTTCGGGCTGCGATTGTCTATTGTGAGCTATCCGATTGAAGCGCCCTCACTCGCAGAGTGCCCTGCCCACAGGGCACCCTGTGGGTGTGGGCAACCCAACCTGCGAAAACTATTTTATATGGCGCTGAGTTCTCCTATGGCGCAAACTTGCAGTTTGCGCACGCAAGCTGAAAGCTTGCGCTACATAATGCGCAGGGTGCGGCTCTTTGCGTTCACGCTGTTCGCTTGCGGTGACAATGCGGTGTGCTGGCATTGCAAATGAAGCCGAGCGGAATGAAGCAATCCGAGCCAGATTGAAAAAATCAGATGTCTTTAGGACTGACGCAGATTGCTTCAGGCACACAAAAAAAAAGCGCCCGGTGCTACATCGCAATGACAAACACGAATGCCCCACATTAATGTTTTCTCAATTCCCTTCCGAATCTCGTGTAAGTGCGTATAATTCGCGCGAGGATTATTTTTCCATGACGCTTGAACAACTGCCTGCTGAGCATCCCGGATTTTGGCGATCCTGGTTGATCGCTGCCCGACCCAAGACGCTGCCTGCTGCGGCCGCGCCGGTGATTCTGGGGTCAGCAGTGGCTTTTGCAGAAGACGGCTTCCGCCTGGGTCCGGCGCTGGCTGCACTGGCAGGCGCGCTGCTGCTGCAGATTGGCGCGAACTTTGCCAACGATTACTTCGATTACAAAAAAGGTGCTGACACCACTGCCCGCCTGGGACCACTGCGGGTGACGCAATCCGGGCTGCTTAGCGCATCCCAGGTGATAGGCGGCATGATCGTAGTCTTCGGCCTGGCAGCATTGATCGGCGGCTACTTGATCGCGGTCGGCGGTTGGCCGGTGGCGGTGATTGGCCTTTTGTCGATCATGGCAGCGCTGGCATACACCGGCGGGCCGTACCCGCTGGGCTACAACGGCCTTGGCGAAGTTTTTGTTTTCATTTTCTTTGGCCTGGCAGCCACCTGCGGCACCTATTTTGTTCAAACAGGTATGGTCAGCGCCGCAGTTTTGTACGCCGCCATTTCGGTTGGACTGCTCATCTGCGCGATCCTGGTGGTCAACAACCTGCGCGACATCGAAACAGACCGCGCCTCAGGCAAGCGCACCCAGGCAGTGCGACTGGGCGAGCTTGGTACGCTGCGCGAATACAATACGCTGCTGGCGTTGGCTTATGGGGTGCTGGCATTTGCCGCATTGACCCGCGCCGTCAGCCCGTGGGCGTTGTTGGCGTTTGGTTCCGCGCCAAAGGCGTTTTCGCTGGCGCGTCAGGTTGCAGTTACGCGCGGGCGCGAACTGAACCGGCTGCTGGGCGCAACCGGCCAACTGGTACTGCTGTTTTCAGTCCTCTACAGCGTTGGCCTGGTGGTTAGCGGCTTCCTGCGCTGATTAACTGACAAACAACCAGGGACAAAGCTTGCGTTCCAGCCAATCCACCGCGAAATACAACCCCAACCCGAGAAGGCTCATGGCAACCACCCCGGCGTACATGGCCGGATAGTTGAAGAGCGTGTTTCCATTTAAGTAAATATAGTAACCCAGCCCCTTTTGGGTGGCAAAAAGTTCCGCAATATATAACACAGCTACCGCGGTTCCAACCGACTGGCGCAGTGCGGTCAATATGCCAGGGATACTTGCAGGCAAATATACAAAGCGAAACAGCGCCATGCGGCCAGCGCCCAGGCTGCGCACGCTGCGAATCAACTCCGGACGCAGGCCAGCGGCCTGGTCGCGCACCAGCACCAGAATCTGAAAAAACAGAATCAGGAAGATGATAACGATTTTGGGGAAGTCGCCGATGCCAAGGAAAAGCAGGACGATCGGCACAAAGACTACCTTGGGGATCGGGTAGAGTATGTAGATCAGGGGCGCGAAAAAATCATTGGCGCGTTTGGACTGACCGAGCGCCAAACCGGCCGGGGCTGCCAGCAGGATGGATAACAGCGTACTGGCAATCACCCGCCACAGACTGGCCAGAAAGTGACCGGCCAACCCCTTATTCATTTCTTCGATGAAAGCCGCTCCCACCTGAACGGGTGTGGGCAGAATTGGCTGGTTGACCAGCATGGCGGCGATTTGCCAGATGAACAGGAGAGCAAGGGTAGCCAGCAGCAGGTCGCGGCGCTTCATGCAATCTCCAGTTTGGCCCGCAGGGAGCGGCAAAGGGCTACATATTCATCTGATTCCCGGTAACCGGGCTGCAGGATGTCAGGATTTTCGATGATTTGCGGATGGGTGTTGGGCGGCAAATTGAGCAATAAAATGTGCTGGCCCAGCACCGCAGCTTCCTCGATCGCATGGGTGACGGTCACCAGCGTCAGACCGGTCTCATGCCACAATTCCAACACCAGACGCTGCAGACCCTCGCGGGTGGGCGCATCCAGCGAAGAAAAGGGTTCGTCCATCAGTAACAGATCGGGCCGCAAGGCCAGCGTGCGTGCGATGGCCGTGCGCTGACGCTGTCCACCCGAAAGCTGCCCCGGGAATTGCGCAGCCTGGGGCAGTAAGCCAAGACGTTTCAGCCAGGGTTCCACATCCATCGTGCGGGTATAGTCTTTCGGAGCATGCACGCCGTCCGGACCGTAGTAATTGCGCACCCGCAGCCCCAGGCGGGCGTTTTCACGCACGGTCGCCCAGGGCAACAGGCCGTAATCCTGAATGATCAGCCCGGTTTGCGGGCGTGGACGATTGAGATTCTGCCCGTCCACGCGCACCGCACCAGAGCCTGGTTTTACCAGCCCGGCCAGAATGTTCAGCAGGGTGCTTTTACCGCAACCGGAAGGCCCGAGCACCGCCCAGGCTTCGCCGCGCGCAGCGCTCCAGCTGAAATCCTGGAAAACCGGCGCACCGTGACCGTAACCGAAGGTCAGGTGCTCGACTTCGATCATGTTATTTAGGGAAGCAGGCTGCCGTTGACGTTATCGGCGTAGGAAAGATCAACCGAGAGGTAACCTTTGGCCTTCACCCATTCCAGCACGTCCAGGAATTGAGCCTCGGTCGGTACGCCTTTGGCCGGGTAGGTTGGCACTTTGAACGTCTCGGCCAGCGGCGCAGGCACCATCTTCTGATCGACCATCAGCGAAGCATATTTTTGAGGATCCTTATTGATCAATTCAACGGCTTCTTCGACGGCAGCCAAAAACGCTTTGACAGCCTCCGGATTGGCGTCGATGAAGGCTTTGCTGAAGGTGATAATACTGAAGCTGAATTCCGGGTGGGCGGTATCGTCCAGCGCAGTGACCGCATCCGATTGTTTGGCCAGGGTAACGAACGGCTCGGGCAGAGTGGCGGCTTTCAACTCGCCACTGGCCAGCAGCGACATGCGGTCGGGGATTTTGGGAACGGCCACAAAATTCATATCGGCGGCCGCGAAGCCTTCTGCGGTCAGCAGCCGGTCGGTGAGATATTCGATAATCGTGCCCTGAGAGATACCAATCGGTTGGCCTTTCAAGCCCTGCGCGTCGGTGATGCCGCTGTCTTTGCCAGCCATGATCGAGAACAGCGCCTGGTCAGCGGTGGCGGCGCGGGCATAACGCACTGCCTGCACCTGGATTTTTTCCTGGTTGAGGAACATGACCGAGGTCAGCTCATTCATGATGGCGTCGGTCTGACCGGCGGCGATCAGTTGATCGCGCTCCGGCGCCGAACTGACCGGAATGATCTCGACGACCAGATTGTGTTTGGTGTAAAGGCCTTCCTGCTGCGCCACGACCATGGGCAGGACATCAAGCACGGGTAAGAGCGCTACTTTGATGGTGGTCGGAGCAGCGGGTTGGGTCGGTCCACAGGCAGCCAGCAGTACGCTGGTCAATAGCAAAATGGACAGCAAGACAGGAACAGATTTTTTGACCATTGGATTTCCTTCGATGTGAAGTAGAGTTTGCGTGGGGGGTTTAATCCACCCCGATTATACCTTTCTCAGAAATTTTTGAAAGGGACGCGGGCAGTTTGTCCTACGGTCGCGCGGGATTAAGCCTGCGTGGACAAACTAAAGTTGTGTTGCGCAAACTTGTGGCTTGCGCGGCGAAACATGGTTCTCGATTGCGCAGGCATTCAGCCTGCGTGGACAAACTAAAGTTTGCCCTACGTCAACTAAACATAAAAAATAAGGTCAAATTTCTGCACATAATCAACAAAGGCATGCTACAATCTTTATGTCCCAACTACAAAACGGAGGTGAATATGTCAACCCTGAAGACCACCTTGACCGGGTATACCGGCTATCGAGGTCGCGAGGGCCACTACGCATTCCTGCTGCACCGGATCACCGGGCTGGGAACCGTATTGTTTCTCGTCATCCACATCATCGACATTGCGCTGGTTTATTTGTCTCCCAAAGGCTTTTTGGACGTGATCGCCTTATACCAGACCACGCTCTTTGGCATCGGAGAGATAGCCCTGGTATTTTGCGTGTTCTTCCACGGCATCAATGGCCTGCGGATCGCTTATTTCGATATGCTCAAACCGGCCAACTGGTCGATCGAAACCGAGCGCAAATCCACGCGAATCACGCTGATCGCCACGCTGATCTTATGGCTGCCCGCCACTTTCTTTATGGCACGCAACATCCTCATCCATAATTACGGCCTGTTTGGCGGGTAGGAGGAAGAAATGACTGCGACTTCTGAACAAATTCGCCGGGTGAAAGTTCGACCCAATTATGATCATATAGCCTGGAAGTGGATGCGTTATTCGGCGGTGCTGCTGATCCCCCTGGTCTGGTTCCATTTGATTCTGCAGGACGTGATCGTTGGGGTGCACGCCATGGACCTGGACTACGTTGCCCAGCGCTGGGCGAACATCGGTTGGCGGGTTTACGACGCGCTGCTGCTGGGTTTCGCCATGGCGCATGGAATGAACGGCGTGCGCCAGGTAGCCAATGATTTTATTAAAGGTGAGCGCGCCCGCACGATTATGAGCTGGGCACTGTTCATTTTTTGGCTGGCCATTACCGCAATTGGCGCCGCGGCGTTGATTGGCGGCGTCCGGCAAGATTTTCCATTGAATTAACCTGGAAAGGCTGCTTCCATGACCCAAACCCATGTTTTTGATGTCATCATCGTTGGCGGCGGCGGGGCCGGCTTGATGGCTGCGTTGAATGCCTCGCGCACTGCCAAAACCGCTGTTTTAAGCAAGCTGTATCCCACCCGCTCGCACACCGGCGCTGCCCAGGGCGGCGTTGGCGCTGCGCTCGGAAACCTGGAGGAAGATCACTGGGAATGGCATGCTTTTGACACGGTCAAAGGCAGCGATTACCTTGGCGATCAGGATGCGATCGACTTTATGTGCCAGGAGGCGGTGCAATCGGTCTATGACCTGGAGCACGCTGGCCTGCCTTTTTCACGCACCCCGGATGGAAAGATTGCCCAGCGGCCGTTTGGCGGCCATACCAACAATGTCACCAAAAAACCGGTGCGCCGCGCCGCGTATGCTGCCGACCGCACCGGGCATATGATCCTGCAAACGTTGTATCAGCAGTGCATCCGCAACGGCATCAATTTCTACGACGAATTCCAGGTGCTCGATCTGTTGCTGCAAGACGGTGTCACTGCCGGCGTGGTGGCGGTTGAGCTGGCGACCGGCGAACTGCATGTGTTTCACGCCAAGGCAGTCGTTTTTGCCACCGGCGGTCACGGGCGCATGTGGGACATTACCTCCAATGCCTACGCTTACACCGGCGACGGCGTGGCGGTCACGCTGCGGCGCGGCATTCCCGCCGAAGATATGGAATTTTTCCAATTCCACCCGACCGGCATCTATAAACTTGGCATTTTGATCACGGAGGCAGTACGCGGCGAAGGCGGCGTTTTGTTCAACGACAAGGGCGAGCGCTTCATGGAGCGCTATGCCCCGTCCATCAAAGACCTGGCCTCGCGCGACGTGACCAGCCGTGCGATTTATCTTGAAGTGAAGGAAGGGCGCGGCATCCAGGGCAAGAACTACGTTTACCTCGACATCCGCCCGGAAACGGTCAATTTATATGCAGAGAAAGACGGGCGCACCAATCCCGACGGCAGCCCTTACCGCGTCACAGCCGAGGAAATTCTGGCCAAAATTCCGGATATTGCGGATTTCTGCAAGACGTACCTCGGCGTGGACCCGGTCAAAAGCCCGATGCCCATCCAGCCGACAGCCCACTACGCCATGGGCGGAATTCCCACCGATAAATACGGTCAGGTGGTAGTGGATGCGCAGAACACCATCCTGCCGGGGCTGTACGCCGCCGGGGAGTGTGCCTGCGTTTCGGTGCACGGCGCCAATCGCCTGGGCACCAATTCGCTGGTTGATTTGATCGTGTTTGGCAAGCACGCTGGACTGAAAGCAGCGGAATATGCCAATGGCGCCGACCTGCCGGTCGTGCACGGCGACCCGGCTGACTTTGCGCGCCAGCAAATTGACCGGTTGATGAATGGCAGCGGCAAGGAAAAAGCTGCCAACCTCGGCCGCGAGCTACGCAAGGTGATGTCCGATGACGTCGGGGTCTTCCGTACCGAGGAAGGTCTGGCGTCGGCGGTGGAGAAGGTCAAGGAACTGCGTGAGCGCTTCAAGGAGGTCAAGGTTGGCGATACCAGCAAAATATTCAACACCGAGCTGCTCAATACCTGGGAGTTGGGAAACCTGTTCGATCTGGCGCTGGTGACCGCAGTAACTGCGCTGGAACGCAAGGAATCGCGCGGGGCGCACGCCCGTGAGGACTTCCCGAAGCGGAATGATGAAAACTGGCTCAAACACAGCTTAGCCTGGATGGACGGGGACCAAATACGCCTGGATTACAAGCCAGTGGTGATCACCAAGTACGTACCCAAAGAACGGGTTTATTAATCAGGAGGCCGTTATGGAAATTCGTTTACGCGTCTTTCGCTTCCAGCCAGAAAAAGATCAACGCCCGCGTTATGACGTTTACACCATTGAAACTGATCCGACCGAACGCATACTTGACCTGCTCGAACACGTGCGCGGAGATATCGATGGCAGCCTGGCATTCCGTCGTTCGTGCGCGCACGGCGTGTGCGGTTCTGACGCCATGCGCATCAACGGGCACAACCTGCTAGCCTGCAAGGTGCTGGTAAAAGATCTGGGCACCAGCGAGATCACGGTGGAACCGCTGCTTGGTCTGCGGGTGATCAAAGATTTGATCGTGGACATGGGTCCGTTCCTTGAACATTACAAGTCGGTGATGCCGTATTTTATCAACGATGACATCCCGGCGGATGGCAAAGAGTTTCTGCAGTCGCCGGAGCAGCGCGCGCGCTTTGATGACACCACCAAATGCATCATGTGTGCAGCCTGCACCACATCCTGCCCGTCGTTCTGGTCGAATACAGAATATGTTGGCCCGGCAGCGATCGTCAATGCGCACCGGTTTATTTTCGACAGCCGCGATACAGGTGCGGAGAAGCGTCTGGAAGTGCTTAACGAGCAGTTTGGCGTGTGGCGTTGCCGCACCGCCTTCAACTGCACCGAAGCCTGCCCGCGCGAGATCAAAATTACCCAGGCCATTGCCGAGGTCAAGCAGGTGCTTACCAGTGGGAAGCTTGAATAGCTTTGCTTGGATTGGAAAATAGAAAAAACCTTTGTAGCCCCGAAAACCAACAACTTGAATGATCAAACACCGTTTGCTATTCTAGAAGTCGGGTTTCGGGGCTTTAGAGATGAATCACCTTGTGGGGTACCTCACTGCCCCTCAACCCGACCTACCACTGATATTTATATATTGGTCGGAAAGGCAGGTGCATCGCTCCTTAATGCGTCGATGATGTGGGCCAACCTGTCCACTCAGGAGCAACGCACCCGGCGGGATTTTTTTTCATGTTTTTCTCAGTACCCGCAGTAGCAATATAGCCCCCCCTACTGCACGGTAATCTCTATTTCCTCGGAGCGGGATTCGTTGCCGGCCAAATCGATTGCGCGCACCTGCAGGGTATGCCTGCCTACCGTTCCATCCCAGATCAGGGCATAGGGTGCGGATGTGCGCCCGCCGATTTTTCGCCCATCCAGCCACCACTCCACCCGCGCCACGCCAACGGCATCCGAGACCTCTGTTTGCAGCGTGACGGTACGTTGATCCGGCCCGGCAAACACCTGGCCCGGCAGCGGATACGGAATGCGGGTCGTTGGCGGGGTGTTGTCCGCTGTGACCTGGAGGTACGCCAGTTGCACCCGCTGTCCCTCATACACGACCATCAGCCGGACGATGTACAGGCCGTCCAGACCGGCGGTATCCAGTTCACCTAACAGCCCGTTCTCGACCGGGTTGGTCACCGGCTCGCTGATGTTCTGCCACTGCGTGGGGTTTATGCCGCGTCCAAGCTGCAGCCGGTAGGAGACAAATCCTTCGCCGGCAGCCGTCCCGGTCAGCGGCAGCTTGCCACGAACAAAAGAGAATTGGGCCGGGCTGGTGAAGTGCGCCGCGGGATCCAGCTCTACCGGCGGGATGTTATCGTATTCCAGCGGCGGCACCGGCAGGTTGGCCAATCGGCTCCATTCCTGCGCCTCAGGCGGAACGATCAGGAAGGTCTTTGTCTCGACCCACTCCTGCGGGGTAAATATGGTCGCCAGACGCCCTGTCTCCCGGTTGATTTCCAGGCGCCGGTACAGATCATCCGCGATGACCGGTTCGCTGCTGGTCAGGAACACCTCGGTCACCACATTCGGGCACTCGGCGGTGGGCAGCAGCCCGGACGGGTCGCAGACTACCGCCTGGGTTACGCCGGAAGGCATGTTCCAGCCCAACACAGGCTGGTCCTGCGAAGCAACCTGCATCAGCGCATGCCAGATACCGGCAGTCGCCCGAGCGTCCAATGGCGTTGCAGCAGCATCAGGTTGTTGATAGCCCAGCCACACAACAGACGCAAATTGACGAGTATACCCGGCCGCCCAGGTGGAGCGTCCCTGGTTGGCGCTGCCGGTCTTGGCGCCAGCCGGCCGGTCAAGCTCCAACGGGTTTGCCTGCCCCAGGCCTGGCCAGCGAGCCGGTTCATCCGCCAATATGTGATGCACCAGGTAGGCCAGTTGCGGGCTGACGATCTGGCGGGTTTCCGTGGCAAATTCACCCAAAACTGCGGTTCCGGCAGCATCTTCGACCGATAGGATCAGTTGCGGCTCCAGGCGGTTGCTGTCTTTAGCTTGCGTTCCAGACATCGTGCCAGGCGTGCTAAAAACGCTAAAAGCCTGCGCCAGCTCCAAAGGGTCGAGCGCCGGGCCGCCGGTCAGCGTTTGGCTGAGATCACCCGGCAGGGTGTAATCCACCAGTCCAAGCGAGCTGGCGGTGGTCGTCACTGCGACCGCGCCGACCTGTTGGAACAGGGTGGTAAGGGCAGCCAGATAATCATTCGCCAGGGCAGTACGCAGCCGAACCGGCCCGTGATAAGCAGCCGCGGGTTCCGCCGTTCCGCCGAGTGGGATATCCCAGATCAGGCTGGCCGGCCCAAGGCTGCGGGCAAAGCCCGCCAACGCTAAAAATGGCGTCTGCAGCGACCCGAACGGGTGACTGCCAAGCTCAGCCTCGCCGCCGGCCAGAGAGATTTCGCCGGTCAGCGCTAATACCTGCCCGGTGAGCGGATCCAGTAGAACGGCGCTGGCCGCCAGGGGAGCTTCAATCGGGTTGGCGTTGGCCGCCAGCGGCAAGTTGGGCAGCTCTTGCGCAGCCGGGCAATCCGCTGCGTCGAACGGACTGGCCGCCCGCTCCAGGCGAGATAACTGGACCTGGATGGCGCAAGTCGTCTGCTGCTGCAAGTCATAATCCAGGCTGGTGATGATGCGCAGGCCGCCGCGCTCTAACAACCAGCTGTTTTGCGCGCCAGCCAACCGCTCGACCACCAGGTTGGAAAAAGCCCGGGCAGCCGAAGTGTCCGGGGATTGCGGCGGAGTGTTGAGGGGAGGCAATCCGGTAACCGCAGCCAAATCGGTCTGGCTGATCAGGCCGCCGGCCGTCATCCGCGAAAGCACATCCAACTGGCGCTCGCGAGCAGCAACAGGGGCATCGATCCAATTTAGGGCGGGCGCCTCCAGGGCAGCAACCAGCACAGCGGCATCGTATCCGTCCAACTGACTGGCGCTCTTGCCCAGGTAAAGTCGGGCTGCGCTATCGGCCCCAAAGGTTAAATGACCGAACGAGGCGCTATTGAGGTACCACTCCAGCACCTGAGCGCGGCCATAGCGGTCCAGCACCCGGTTGGCCAGCAGACGCGTTCGCAGCCGATAGGTGATGTCAATCTTTGAGTCACCCAGCAACAGATTGTTCACCAGCCGTTCAGCGATAGTTGGCGCATGTTCACCAGTCAGTGATTGCCAGGTCAAAGCCGGCTGATCCCAGAAGTCCGGCTCAAGGATCAGCACAACTGCCTGAGCCAGCGCGGGGCTAAGCGCCTCGGGAAAGGCAGCATTTAACGGCAGCATGCGTCGTTCGATACCGGGATTCTCCAGGGTGGCCAGCAGGTGTTCGCCGGTACGATCGTAAATTCGCGTGGGCTGCAACAGCGTCCCGATTTGCGGATCAAGCATCACCGGCAGCGAATCGATGGGCGGCAGGCTGGCGGTCAGACTGGCATAAGCGGTTCCCAGCACGACCGCAGCGAGCAGCAAGCCGGCAAGAAAGCCAACTGCCAATCCCTGCAATCCCCTCGTCAGCCGTTGCATTGCGCGTGACTGGCGCACGAACTGTCTATGGCGGCGGCGCTGCACCAAAAGAATACGCTGATATGAACGCAAGTTAAAATCTCCGGCCAGGAAAACCCAACCCGGCGCTGGTTTGATTTTTGCAGGGGTCAGCGCCCGGGCAGTTCTTCTTTATTTTATCCGCACTTTGGCTAATTTACGGCGTAGGGGTTGCCGCAATGGCATCTGTGGGCGGGGTTGGAGTTTGAAAGGCACCCAGATGCTGGCGAGCGATTTCAAACCAGGCCGCCGGGGCAGAACTTTCGGGCAGCGTCAATAATTGCTGCCAATCCGCCAGGGCAGCGTTCTGATCGATCGGTTCCAACGCCTGCGCCCGCCAGAAGAAGAGCATTGCCCACTGAGTGTCATCCTGAGCGCGCTCGGCAGCCAGGTTTAGCTGATCGACTGCGCCCTGGTAATCTCCCTGCCCAAAATAGGCCCAGCCAATTGCCGCAGCTGCCTCGAACGAGTCGGGGTTGAGGTCCAGCGCTGCATTGATGTCTTCCAATCCGCGAGCTGGATCGCCGGTATCCACATAGAGCAGACCACGCTCCAACAAAGCCGTAAAGCTGTCCGGCACTTGCGCAAGCGCAGTATCGAGGGCTTCCAACGCGGCCGGGAAGTTACCTCCCGCCCGGTAGGCCCGGCCTATTTTGACATAAACCGCCGGATCCGGGGTGAAGGTGATATATCGCAGGTAAATTTCATACGGTGGAATCGAGTCAGCCACGCGCTGATTGGCCTGCAGTGCATCACCCAGGACCAGGTAGGCATTCAGGTAAGTCAAGTCCAATTGAACTGCCCGGTCTGCGTCAGCCAGAGCTGGAGCCGGATTCTTCATCTGTAGAAATGCTTGAGCCCGGTAAAAATAAGCCAGCGGTGTATTTGGATTCTGGTCGATGGCGGCATTCAGGTATTCCACCGCCGCATCAGCCTGGCCGGTTTGCAGGTAAAGGCGGCCCATCAACGTCAGCGTCTCCGGTAAATTGGGATCAGCCGCGCGCGCGGATTCCAGATCGGCGCGAATTTGATCGACCTGCCCGGCGTCGATTGCCCAGACCGCTTGCGCCCGTCCGAGGAAGGCCGGCCCAAAGGCAGGATTAATTTGCAGCGACTGGTTGTAAGCAGCTACAGCCTGATCGTAGCTGCCAGAAAGGCGGTATGCCTCACCCAGCAGGTAGGGCAAATCGGGTGATCCCGGTTCTGACTGGATGGATTGGCCAATGTATTGGACAACCTTCTCCCACTCGCCCCGCTGGAAAGCGCCAAATCCTAACCGGTAAGCCTCGCTGATCGGGTGAGGTGTATTCACATAAATGGGCGTCGGGGTGTAGGGGGCAGCCAACACCTGCCACGGCGGGGTGGGGCCGCTTGGCACCGGAGTAGCGGTTGGGACGGGGGTCGGCGATGAGGTGGCGCTGGGATAGGGTGATGGAACAAACTGCGCCTGACGCTTCCTCAGATTCTCGGTACCAAAAATAGCATAACCCACCAGTACCAGTACAGCAATCCCGGCGCCGCCATACAGGAAGACCTTTTTGCCCGGTAATTTCAGAGGCGGACGTTCCGCCTTGTCGATATGCGCCTGCCAGTTGCGCCGCGGCACGGGCTGCGGTTCAGCCGTTTGTTCCTCCGGCGCAAGTTCACCCATCATAGCCAGCCCGCGTTTGGCTGCCCGGTTTCCCGGGTCAATTCGCAGCGCTTCGCGCAGGCAATAAGCCCGCTCTTTGGCGGTATCGACCACCGCACTCATCCATAACCACACTTCAGGATTGTCCTGGTCCCGCCGCATTTGGCGGGTTAGTAAATCCTTGGCGCGAGCACGGTCGCCCTGCTCGATGGCCTTGCGGGCTTCTTTAATTATTGAATCGTCAACTGGCATGATATCAGTTTAACATAGCGGAGTGTATGCGGCAAGGACGTTGAATTTGCAGTCACATTACGGTTTTGATAAGATTCGCGCGCCAGAGCCTTACTCAGGATTATCAGAGACTGGCGGCTGGCATAATCCCAGTTCAGCGGCGCGTTGAATGGCCTCGGCAGTTGACACCGCGCTCAAACTTTGGCGGATGGCAGCCAGGTGTAAATAGACGGTGCGGCGCGACATTCCCAGGCGGGCAGCAACCTGCCGGGTGGTCATCCCTTGCGCCACGCATTGCAATACTTGCATCTGGCGTTGTCCAAGCGGGCCCGCTGGGTGAGAGTCCGATGGGGTCAACTCATTATCCAGCAGTTGGAAAATAAGGATGGTGTTGCGGCCCAAACGCACGGCGCGCAATCCGGCAACCGCCTTATCCCGGCGGGGAAGGCCATCCGGGGGGCGCCATCTGCCGCTATTGACCGCCAGAATTAACCGGCCCGGGGGCAGGTTGGAGTCAAGCGTATAAAAGGAGCTTTCAGAGGGGAGGTACAAAATACGGGTCATGTTGTAGAATATATGTTCTATTATCGTTCTATTTTAAGCCTTTGTCAAGGTGCTGATAGGGGTGATTTGCGTGAGGTATAATCGCCAGCATGAAGATTGTTCTGCCGCTGCTGGCGTTAACGGTGCTAGTCATCGCGCTTTCAGCCTGCACCCCGTCTGAATCCATTGGTACCCTGACACCCCTGCCCACCCGCACCGGCGACTTAAAACCGTACGCCGGCCCGGCGGCTACAATAACGCCCTCACCGACCAACGCCGCCACAGTCACGCCGCTGCCAAGCGCCACCCCTACCCCGCGTACACACGTAGTGCGCGCCAAAGAGGACCTATGGGGCATTGCCCTGCGCTACGGCCTGTCGCTGGAAGATTTATTGACCGCCAATCCGACAGTGGATCCGCGCTTTTTGAGCATCGGGGCTAACCTGATGATCCCCGCCCCGCTGTACACCCCAACACCGGATGCAGCCAATCCTCCATTGCCCACGCCGGTTGGTCTGGACCTGGCCTCCCCGGTCTGTTACCCTTCGCGGGAAGGCGGCTTGTGGTGTTTTACGACCGCGGTCAACGCGCAGGAATTCAGCATCGAAGCGCTTTCTGCTGCCATCCGCTTGTATGCCCAGGACACCGGCGAAATCCTGTCGCAAACCGCGTATGCGCCGCTTAACCTGGTGCCGCCAGGCGGCGTGATGGCGCTTTCAGCCTACTTCCCGGCTCCCGCTCCGGTAGTCTTTGACGTCACTGCCGAGCTGCTCACTGCATTACCAGTGCCGCCAGCCGCCGGCCGCTTTTTAGCCGTGCAGCAACCGGGTACAGACATCCAAATCAGCCCAGATGGGTTGAGCGCGATTGCCAGGGGGACCTTTCGGTTGAGCAACGCACAGGCGTCAGCCAGTCGCATCCAGGCGGCGGCAATTGCGTATGATTCGCAGGGACGGGTCACAGGTATACGTCGCTGGGAGTCACTCGAACCGCTGAGCGGCAGCGCGCCGGTGGACTTTCAGTTCACGGTCTATGCCGCCGGCGCGGTCATCGATCGCGTGGTCATGCTGGTAGAGGCGTATCCGTAAGTTTGCAAACTGCGAATTTGAACTTACACACGGCTGCCCGATCCTTGTCCAGGGGTAGCAGGTATGGTAGAATGTACGCGCCGCAACCCCGGCGGTACCTGGAAGGATGGCCGAGTGGTTTAAGGCGCCTGTCTTGAAAACAGGTGTGGGGCAACTCACCGTGGGTTCGAATCCCTCTCCTTCCGCTGGCTTGACAAGAGAATACTGGGGAGGTGCCAGAGTGGTCGAATGGGGCCGCCTGCTAAGCGGTTGTCGGGACCATAAATCTCGACCGCGGGTTCGAATCCCGCCCTCCCCGCTGAAATAACCGTTCGACCGCGGGCCCCATCGAGGGATGCTATTCGAATCCCGCCCTCCCCGCTGAAATAACCGTTCGACCGCGGGCCCCATCGAGGGATGCTATTCGAATCCCGCCCTCCCCGCTGAAATAACCGTTCGACCGCGGGCCCCATCGAGGGATGCTATTCGAATCCCGCCCTCCCCGCTGAAATAACCGTTCGACCGCGGGCCCCATCGAGGGATGCTATTCGAATCCCGCCCTCCCCGCTGAAATAACCGTTCGACCGCGGGCCCCATCGAGGGATGCTATTCGAATCCCGCCCTCCCCGCTGAAATAACCGTTCGACCGCGGGCCCCATCGAGGGATGCTATTCGAATCCCGTTTCAATTGACCCCTGAACCAGTGACATTGACTTACCCCGTCAGTTCACAGTCCAACCGTAGCGGCACGGGGATTTACCGACACATCAATGGCCCAGTGTACCCCCGCTTGTCGAAGGTCACAGGCCGGCTGTGGGGCTTCGACACCTCGGCGGGCTTGGCAACCGGGTGCTACAGTCAGCAACCGGGTGCTACAGTCAGCAACCGGGTGCTACAGTCAGTAACCGGGTGCTACAGTCAGCAATCGGATGCTACAGTCAGCAATCGGATGCTACAGTCAGTAACCGGATGCTACAGTCAGTAACCGGGTGCTACAGCCAGCAACCGGTATTTCGACAGGCGCAGGGGGCGGATTTACCAACCAGCAAGGATTTTCGGGCGGGCTTATAATAATCCCAGCTTTCATTCTCTGGGATTATTAGATGACTACGAAATCTATGCCACTGACCGGAGGGCCATCCAAAACGCGCCTGCCGGGCACTTTCCGTGCGCTGCGCCATTATAACTTTCGCCTGTGGTTTGCCGGACAAACTATTTCCTTAATTGGCACCTGGATGCAAACGATGGCGCAGCAGGTGCTGGTTTATCGCTTGACCGGATCAGCGGCAGCGCTCGGGATGGTCAACTTTATTGCGCTTATCCCGCTTGTCCCGCTGTCATTCATTAGCGGATCATTGGCCGACCGAATCTCCAAGCGAAAAATTATATTGTTTTCCCAAATCGTCATGATGCTGCAGGCCCTGGCATTGGCAATTCTGACCGGCAGCGGCGTCGTTCAAGTCTGGCATGTTTATATCTTGTCATTCATCATGGGGGCTGCAACTGCCATTGACCTGCCAGCCCGCCAGGCTTTTACGGTTGATATGGTCGATGGGAAAGAGGATCTCACCAACGCCATCGGGCTGAATTCTGCAATGTTCAATCTGGCACGGGCGTTGGGGCCTGCGCTGGCAGGGATCATTGTGGCGGCGACCGGCGAGGCGAATGCCTTCTATTTTAATACGCTCACCTTTTTGGCAGTCATCATCAGCCTGGTGCTGATGAAAAAATTGCCCCAGTCTTCCCACCCGCTGGACAACCGGGAAGGTCAGTGGGAACACATCGCTGCTGGCTTCAGATTTATCAAATCAAACCGGGCAATTGCAGTGTTGATCAGCCTGGTAGCCGTTAGCGCCTTCCTCTCCATGCCATACAATACATTGATGCCCGTGTTTGCGGGGGATATTCTAGGAGAAAGCGCGGCGCCGGTCATTCAATTTTTCTGCAATTCGCAAACCGGGCTTTTGACCTGCCAGTCACCCGAAGCCCTGCCGCTCGGCATTTTGCTCACCATGGTCGGAGTGGGGGCGGTTGTATCTGCCTTGATCATTTCTTCCATGCCCGATTCATCCAGGCGCGGTGCCATGTTGACCCTGGGCAATCTGGCCTTCCCGCTGATGCTCTTGATTTTTGCCTTTTCGCGTTCTTTCCTGGCATCGACTGCGGTGATGTTTTTCACCGGCGTCAGCTTTGTGCTGCAAAATGTTCTGGCCAACACCTTGCTTCAGATTGCTTCACCGGATGAGTTGCGTGGCCGGGTAATGAGCTTCTACACCATGACCTTTCAGGGGATGATGCGGTTAGGCGGGCTGCAGGCTGGCCTGGTGGCCGATTGGCTGACCGCACCGCTTTCCGTTGGAATTGGCGCAGGGATTTCGTTGGTATACGGGTTGTTCGTCGCGATTCGCTACCCGGAAATTCGTAAGATGCGCTAGAGGAGGGCGTGTCATGTGCCAAGCGTCACGCGTCACGATGGGGCGTGTGTCGTCCTGATATAAATTTACATTTAAGATAGCAAGGTATCAGGATGGCAGGTAATAAGCACGATTAATCAGATACCAACGTGCCGCGGTTTTCTCCCAGCAGTGCCAGACGCAGCGCGTCCGGGTCCCACAGGTTGAGCACCAGGATCGGCAGCTTGTTTTCCATGCACAGCGTGATCGCCGTACTGTCCATAACGCCGAGGCGGCGCTGGAGCGCATCGATATATTTCAATTTCTCAAATTTGACTGCATTGGGGTTGGTCTGCGGATCGCTATCGTACACCCCATCCACTTTGGTGGCTTTGATCAACACATCGGCATCGATTTCGCACGCCCGCAGCGCGGCCGCAGTATCGGTTGAAAAGTACGGGTTACCGGTTCCGCCGCCAAAAATTACCACCCGCCCTTTTTCCATGTGGCGGATGGCGCGCCGGCGGATGTAAGGTTCAGCCACTGAGCGCATTTCGATAGCGCTTTGTACACGGGTAATTACTCCGATACTTTCGAGCGCATCCATCAGCGACAGGGCATTCATGACTGTAGCCAGCATGCCCATATAATCGGCTGTTGCGCGGTCCATGCCCAGCGCGTCGCCAGTTTTGCCGCGCCACAGGTTGCCGGCGCCGATTACAATGGCGACATCTACCCCCAATTCACGTACCTCGCGTACCCGCATGGCAATATCTCGCGCGCATGTTGGGTCGATGCCGTTTCCCTGCGGAGCCGAAAGCGCTTCGCCGCTCAACTTTAGCAAGATTCGGTGGTATTTTAGGCCGTCCATCTTTGGTCCTTTGTTCCTGCGGGTTAGAAAAAAGCCAACCTTCCGGTTGGCTTTTGGAGCTTAATCTTCGCTGGTGGTCTCGCCGAGCGCCCAGCGGGCGAAACGTCGGATTACGATGTTCTCCCCGGTCGAAACGATGGTCTCGTTCATCAGATCCTGGATCGTTTTGCTGTCGTCGCGGATGTATTTCTGGCGCATCAGGACGAATTCGTCTTTGAATTTGGTGACAGCCCCTTCGACAATCCTGGGGATGATCGCATCTTTTTTGCCTTCTTCGCGCGCTTTGGTAGTGGCGATTTCAGCTTCATGATCGATCACGCTCTGGGGTACATCCTCTTCACGGATATACAGCGGAGCTGTGGCGGCAATCTGCAGGGCGACTTCGTGGGCAAATTCGCGGAATTTATCGCTGCGGCCAACGAAATCGGTCTCCGAGTTCACTTCCACCATAACGGTCACGCGGCCTGCGCCGTGCGAATACACGTCAATGACGCCTTCCGAGGCTTGCCGGGAGGCGCGCTTGGCGGCGGTAGCCAGCCCTTTTTCGCGCAAATAATCGAGAGCTTTGTCGAAATCCCCATCAGCAGCCTCGAGTGCTTTGCGGCAATCGAGAATGCCGGCGCTGGTTGCTTCGCGCAGTTTTTTGATCATTTCAGTGGTGATTGTTGCCATTTATGGGTTCCTTCTATGGTAGGTTCGATCGCTGAAATAGCAGCCAGATTACTCGCTTGCTTCGTCTGACGATGCGGCTGGTGTTTCACTGGCTTCATCAGCCACTTTGGCTGCGGTTTTGCTTGTCTTCCTGGTCTTCTTGGCGACGGGTTCGCTGACTTCCTTGGTTACCTCAACCGGGGTCTCAGTGGTTTCTTCGGCTACTTCAACCGGGGTTTCAGCGGTTTCTTCAATTGTCTCAACTACCGCTTCGACGGTTTCGCCGGGCTCTTCCACTTCTTCTGTGTGCGGGCTCAATTTAGCCAGGGTGGAAGCCCCAAGCAGGCTTGCGTCATCCATTTCTTCTTCCAGCATTTGACGGCGTGGGACACGAGCGGCAGGAGTCGCTGCTACTCCGGCTTCAGCGCCTTCCGCAACAGAGACATCGTCCTTGCGCATCGCTTTGCCTTCGAGGACAGCGTCGGCGATCTTGCCGACCAGGAGCTTGATGGCGCGAATGGCGTCATCGTTGGAGGGGATCACATAATCTACGCCGCCGGGAGGGCAGTTGGTATCGACCAGGGCAATCACCGGGATTTCTTTGGCGTTTGCTTCACGCACAGCGGTATCTTCGCGCATAACATCCACAATGAATACCAGCTCGGGCAAGCGTTTCATGCCACGAATGCCGTTCAGGCGGATATTGAGGCGGGTGATCTCGCGGTCGATCAACAGGGCTTCTTTTTTGGTGATGCGCTCGATTTCACCGGTCTCGTGCATACGTTCAAGCCGCTCCATTTCCTGGATGCGGTCGAAGATGGTTACCCAGTTGGTGAGGGTGCCGGGCAGCCAACGCTCGGTCACGTAGGGCATACCGCAGCGGGTGGCTTCTTCTTTGATGGTCTCCTGCGCCTGGCGTTTGGTGCCAACAAAAAGGACCGTGCCGCCGTCGGCTACGGTCTTGGAAACCATTTGATAGGCCTGGGTGAGGGATTTAACCGTTTGCTGCAGGTCGATGATGTGAATGCCGTTGCGCTCGGTGAAAATGAACGGGCGCATGGCCGGGTTCCATTTGTTGGTGCGATGCCCGAAGTGAACACCACTTTCCAACAAAGCTTTCATGGAAATAATTGATGCCATTTTATTAAGTTCTCCTTTGCGTTAGATCCTCCGCTCCCGTCTTCCCGTGCCTGAACCGCGTTGGCGGCACGCCAGGGTCGGTCGGGGAGCGTGTGAAATTGCTTTGCCAGTCGCAAAGCCGGACAATTCTACCATAGAACTGGCAGAGAATCGAGAAATTGCTGAAATAGGAGCGGGCAGGTTTACCATGGATTGTAAAGAATGAAGAACATCCATTTACTCGAGCCAGTATTGCCTGACCACCGCTGATCGTTATAAAATATTGTCAGGTAACACCGGCTGCGCCGCCCTGTTCGCGAGGGCACATTTGAGTTATGGGCGCTATCCATAAGTGCAAAATCGGACGGAGGCTTCATGACCGGCTACTCAGGTACCCCGCTGGCAAAGAAACTGGGCATCCAGCCCGGGTTCACGCTCGCGGTTGTAAACCCGCCGGGAGAATATCGCCAGCTCGTCGATCCCATGCCGGATGGGGTAACCATCCACAGCGCAGTCAGCGAGTCAACGGACATGGTTCATCTTTTTTGCACGCAACGAGCCGACCTGACCAGCGCGCTGACAAGGACGGTTGCGCATCTGAGAGCAGATGCCGCGGTATGGGTTTCATGGCCCAAGAAGGCATCGAAGGTGCCAACCGATATCACTGAAGACACAATCCGGGAGGTGGCGCTCCTGCTCGGCCTGGTGGACGTCAAAGTGTGTGCAGTGGATGAAATCTGGTCGGGCTTGAAACTGGTCATTCGCATAGAGAATCGCGCAGGCCGGGCCAAAGGTGAACCCCTTCAGCCTGCATAAGTCCGTCATGTTCCCGCGTTTGTGAATTGGTCAGCTTTGCAAGGATCGAGCTTTTTTCTGCGCAGCAAGTCCTGGTTCCCGGATATGAGCCTGATTCAGCGCGGGCGTCCTCCGGACTAAAAATCAACTCATATGTTTCGCTAACCCGCCCATGGCTGTTATCCGCACCGCCCAAATTGAGGATGCACTCGCGATTGCCCATGTCCACGTAGACACCTGGCGGACAACCTACGGGGGCATCATTCCGGACGAGCATTTGGCCAACCTGAGCTACGAACGCTGCCAGGCAGGCTGGATCGAGCATCTTTCGCGGCCGGAGGTGGAACAAGTTTTTGTGGTCGAGGAGCCGGGCGGTGCAATCGTGGCATTTGCTTCGGGCGGCCCGATCAAGGAGACCCTGGGCGAGTGGGACGGGGAATTGTACGTGCTGTACGTGTTGAAGGCCTTCCAGGGACTGGGCTACGGCAAGCAACTGGTCACTCATGTGGCGCAGGATTTGGCCAGGCGGGACTTTCGTTCGATGGTCATCTGGGTGATGAAAGACAATCCGGCGCGGCGTTTTTACGAAAAGCTGGGCGGCCGGCTGATCGGCGAGCAGGGCATTACGATTGGCGGGAAGGACTTGCTGAAAGTGGCTTATGTCTGGCCTGAACTCACAGTTTTCAGGTAGGGCGGATTTACCGCCCAATCGCCGGTACAGGCGATTTATCGAGACCTTGCGACAGAATGGATTCTTTGGTGGGCGTGCTTCTACAGGTTGACGATGGACCTTGCTCGAGGACGATCACCCGTGAAGATTCAGGCATATTGCTACGCCCGAAAAGGGAGGCTCGCAACAAAATGATGGCGGTTGTTAAGGTGCGGATGGATTGAAAAGGGTATTCGTTTCAAAAAACGAATAGGTGATATTAAGGTTTTAGGGCCGATATGCGGTGGGGATTGGGTCAAAAACCCGTATTGCTGGGGGTTTGGCTATTCGTATTCGTTTTGTAAAAAAAATATAAACGAATGGGTCCAGCAAGTTAATAGTATTTATGTTCTATTATAACACGGGTGTCAACCCCTCCCCGGCCCTCCCCATTTTTTCAAAATGGAGAGGGAGGAAGTGACCTGCGGGCGGAGACCGGCGCGAACGGGGAAAATACCAGGCGATTTTTCATTTTATGCCATAATTGCAGCATAGCCCGAGTCCGAAGTGTAAATAATGGACGGGGCGAATCTGCGAAATCCGGAGGCGCTTTGCGTGGCCAAGCAGAAATTCAATAATCTCGATGCGTATGAAAGCTTTATCAAGACCAGCATAAAGCCCTGGTCACCTGCCCAACGGATTGCGCTGGCGGCCGGCATGGCAGAGCGATGGCTTCACGCGTATGAAACCTTCTCCAACAGCGAGAATTGGGGGGACCCGGCCGTCTTGCGACGGAGTCTGGCTGCGGGATGGAACAGGCTGGGCGGCCAGGCATCTTCCGCAGTGAACTGGCATTCCCTGAGTCAACAGGTGCAAAACATTACGCCGCATATGGACGATTTCGACGCGATTGAGGCGTTATGCGCCTGCGCGATGGTCCAATATGCCATCGACTGCTGCACCGAGAAAGACAACAACACACCGGCGCTCATGGCGGTACTTTCAGGCCTCGAAGCCGTCCAGCCGGATTTGCTCGATGGCGATCCGGTTCCGGCCCGGATGTGGAACAATAGCGCCATCCACCGGGAAATCGACAAACAAGTGCGCCTGATCGAAACTATCCAATCTATGGGCAGTGCAGACATGGGTTATCAAGCTGTGCAGGCCTTGCTGGCAGATCCCCAGATGGCCGGTGAGATTCAGCCAAGAGACGAGAGCGGCCCGGTCGGGCGGACGAACCAGGAGATTTACGAGCAGTACCGGCAGATCATCCAAATGGACATCAAGGGCGCTGCGAAAGGTCTGGATCCCCGAAAAAATCCGCAGATGGCAGCCATGCTGTACCTTGCGGCCTGGATGGGCAGGTACAGCCGGCGAAAGCAAATGCTCTCGGGCGAGTACGGTCCATTGATGGACCGGACGGCAGTTCAGCGCCTTTTGGCAAAGAATCGGGCCAAAGACCAGGCAGTAACCGCTACTCCCGTCTGGGACGCAAACGCGCAGTGGACCATCGATGTGTTTTACCAGAACACAATGAACGGATTGGATGCTCGCTCGCCAGAAAGCCCGCATGGATACGGCCCCTCGCTGCGGCGATTATGGGTGGAGGCGAAGCAGCGCAACCTGAACGATGCGGAAGCCTGGGAGGCGATCGAGGCCTGGGCGCGCTACCAACCGGAGGCATGGGGGCGGAAAAGCAAGGTGGCGGCGACAAACTCCGCAGCGCTGCAAGCAGCCCTTGCCCTGCCGCTGAGCTGGAGCGCCACCGGCAACCCGGACGTCCCCTGGAAAACGGAGGTGGATGGGAATTCCTGGCAGGTGCGGCTGAATGACTTCCCGGATGAGGTGATGTACTCGCTGACGGTCAATGGGGAAGTCGCCGGGGATTTTCACGATTGGCCGAAAATGTGGGAAAGGGAGTAGAGAAGAGGCTGGTGCGTTGCTCACAGAGAGTTGGCGCGCTAGGTCGCTCACAGAGCGCCCTGCGGGCGGGAGAACGGCGCGAACAGAGGTGGTTGGTAAAACCAGTTCGAGAGCGCCATATATGGCACGAATTTCCTAATCGCGACTATCATATCTGGTGTTTTCAGATGATTTTAGCTATCTTAGAACAGTTACTCTATATCTCGGATAACCTGAATTCAGATAATAATAATATCAAGTCTCATCACATCCTACTTTTCGAAAGAAAATCGGGGGCATTATGATGACATTCCTAAATCGATATCTGAAAGGTGAATATGTTCAGGTTTGGTCGGAATTGCTTGAATATGGTGAAAGTGTGCGCCAGGAACCCATTCTCTCGGACGCACTGGCGGTATCCCAAGAAACAATGGCACGCGCCAAGACAAATATTGAACGACTAATTCCTCGTCTTACTGAAATAGGTTTTCAGTTTTTTGCTCCTGAGATGGTCTATGGGTTACCAAAACAGAGAGATTTAAACTATTTACATGAATTAGAAGAACAAGTTGGCTTAATACCCCTGTCCATGCAAATTTGTTATGAAAAAATCGGTTTTGTTCTGTTGATGGGCACTCATCCAGAATGGAAGAATTATTTTACAAAGGATTTTTTAATAGACCCATTGGTGATATTGCCAATTGAGTCTGGATTAGAAGAATTTCAACAATGGCAATGGAGGCAAGAGACATTTGGCGATAAAGTTACTGGGGGATTTCAATTTCCACTTTCCCCAGATATCTATCATAAATCGAATATCAGTGGTGGTGATCCCTACAGTATCGGGCTACCCAATGCGGCAATTGATGCCCCATTAATTGGAGAACGTCATAATACTACATTTGTGGATTATTTGAGAATTTGTTTTAAGTGGGGTGGCTTTCCAGGATTTGAAACTTGTGAAACATACCCTCGAGAGGCCATTTCATATCTAACAGAAGGATTATTACCCTTGTGACCGTTGGATAAAGTAACTCAAACTATGATACCCTCTGATTGTACGTTCTTTGCGATTGTAAGTTTTTTATTTTTTACATAAGTTGAATAGAGTGACGACCAGGAAGAGATTCTTTCTTGGAAATATATGATTCTCAGAAGTCCATCAAAATAACAAACCCTTGAGAAAATTCCTCATGGAGAATTTTCTTATTACTTTCTGGTTCTCCACAAACAAATATTCATAAACGAAGAATTAGCAGAGTATCCATTAAGAGTTGGATCAGTAGTCACGGCTACCTGTGGGATGAGCTCTCGCCCTACGGCGACGTGGTGTTGGAAACGGATGGGGGCGGATCGACGCTGGCCAGCTACGTGCTGGGCGGGACGGAACTGCTCTCGCAAACCCGCGGCGGGGCGACGAGCTACTATCTGCACGACGGGCAGGGCAGCACCCGCGCGCTGAGTGATGATTCGGGCGCGGTGACCGGCACCTACGCCTATACAGCCTTCGGGGATCTCTACGCCCAAACCGGATCGACTGCCAATGTTTATTTGTATACCGGCCAGCAGTTCGATTCGTTGACCGGATTGTTTAGTCTTCGGGCCAGGTACTTCGATCCGCTGATAGGACGTTTCTTAAGTCGGGATGACTTTGCTTATAATAACCTCAGTCCGCTTGAACTGAATCGATATGTTTACACCGCAAATAACCCAATCAACAATATTGATCCAACGGGAAATCAAGCCTTTGTGGAGTATCAAGCAAGGCATCAAGAGGAACTGGCAGCGCATCCTGCTCTCCAAAGTTTGGGGGAGACCACAGCTTCTTCCTTAGAAGGGCCTGTCTATGCGGGGCGAGCTAAATGGTACTACCAATTCTTGAGTCGAGCGGAAAGCTCTCGAACGACAATAGCGGTAAGTCGTATTCAACTCACAGATGGGACTTTACAGGAGATTGTGTCAGTTAATGGGCAAGCTGGCAAAGATATTGCCGCAAAGATCGCTCAAGCAGCCGCCAGGAATGGAGCGAGGTTTGTTTCACCTGCCTCGCTGGCTGAGCACGCTGAAATCGCATTATATAATTATGCAAAAGGAAGTGAAGCATTTCGTGCGATTGGTATTTCAAATTGGGGGGGTGCTTGTCCTGCCTGTACAGGTTTCTTCAGGACAGTTGGAGACATTGGGTTATATTGGATTAAACAGTTCACATTTGGATATTTTCCATAGAATTAGAATAGGATCGGCAGGATGGCTACATGGATGCATAACGAAGGTGACCGTTTAGAACAACTGATCATTGCACTGAAGAATGGTGACAGCGCTGTCCGTGCCAAGGCAGCCATGGAATTGGGGCGGCTCAACGATCGGAGCGCAGTCAGACCTCTTGTAGATGCGATGGAAGACCCGGATGAGGGCGTGCGCTCAAGCGCGACATCCGCATTGGAGATGCAAGATTTAGCGTCTGTACTGGGTGCTACCCCGCGGCTGATCCACTTGCTGCAAAATGAGAACAGTGAAATTCGCTGGCGAGCCTCCCGAGTTTTAGGCAAAGGCCGGGATAGGCGGGCGATCGAGCCACTTGTGGCTGCGCTTAAGGACAGAGACAGCAATGTTCGCTGCGAAGCTGCTGAGGCATTAGCCAGGCTTGACCCTGGGCAAACCGTAGAACGGCTCATCGACATGCTAACGGATGATGATCACCTGGTGCGCTGGAATGCTGCGGGTTTGTTACACGAAATCGGTGACAGGCGGGCCACCATACCTCTCATCAAAGCGTTAAACGATCCGAGCAGCGAGGTGCGATTCAATGCTGCTATGGCGTTGGGGAAAATCGGGGATGAACGGGCTTTGCCAGTTCTCCAAAAGGTACGGCAAAGTGATATCGCGGAGACTATCAGCGGTCACATGGTTAGCGATGCAGCCAGGGAAGCGATTGAGAATATCAAGAAAAGGTTATAGATGATCCCCTTTGATTTGCCCTTCCGAACGGATCTTACCCAGTTCACTCCTGAGAACGTCTTCGATTGGGCAATCCTCGCATGCGAGTTTGTCGAGCAACCCGGCGGCTTTGCCTGGTCGTCTGATGGGGCGGCATGGTCCGCTTATCGAGATGTAATTCTTGTAACTCAAGGAAATCGGCACGTTATTACAGGTCATCTTGATTACATCGCGGGGATAACCTTTAGTTCCGACGGACGATGGTTGGCTTCAGCCAGCCATGACACAAGCGTGCGGGTGTGGGATGTGCTCTCCTGTCGCGAGCAAGTAAAACTAATCGCTGATCCCTATATGGCCCAAGGTGTTAGCTTCAATGCAGATGGAACGTATCTGGCTTCTTGTGGAGGGGAAAAACTGCCAGTACGTCTTTGGAATGTGATCGAGGGAAGGGAAATCCGTCAGTTCGATGTCCCTGGGAGCGATTCATTCCAATCTGTAGTCTTTACGCCCAGGGGAGACTACCTGGCTGCTTGTGATCTGACCGGTAAGGTCGTTCTATGGGACAGCGAGTCAGGGGATGTGATCGCAGTAGGTCAGCACCCTGATATGGCCATGGCCGTGTCGATCTCGCCGGACGGATCGAAACTGGCTTCGGTCGGCCAGGATGGTTCTGTGAAACTATGGAATATCCCTTCGCTCACCTTACATACCGAATTCAGGGTCGACGAGGGGGTGTTCTCAGTGGCTTTTCATCCCAGCGGGAATCTACTGATTGCAGGTGACGGGTTGGGACGACTTCACGTGTGGAATCTCATAAACAACCGCCTGATAAGGACCGTTTCCGTTCAAACCGATCTAATCTCATCGGTCTCGCTAAATCCTTCCGGCACCTTGTTGGCTTCGGTTAGCATGGATGGCTCTATCAAGATCTTGGGATCCAACTTGTAAATGGAATAAGATATCATTGCGTTGAATTGTTGGGTGTGAAAGAAATACCCTCACAAGGTTGGTGACGGGGAATCAAATTCTGAACGTGATATGCGGTGCATGGTGGAAAGAGGGAGGGGAAAACCATGAAATTTTGGAAATATACAACAGACGGCGACCATTTCTTCACGCTTGTCCTGGCTGATTTTGAGCGTGACAAATGGATTTTACCCAGAGATTTACAGCCTGGACCGATCCCTGAACCAATTCCAAAGATTACCGTACAGTATGAAACTCAACCAAAGGATCTTTCTCCATCGCAACGTGCCTTGTTGAGGAAAGGTAAACTACCCAAGGCGGATTTTCCAAGTTTGTATGGAGGGCAAATTGTGTTCAGTGAAAAGGCTCTCAATGCTCTCTTGCCGTTGATCCAGAGTGACGTTCAGGTGATTCCGCTGCAGTGTGAGGAAGAACAGTTGTTTCTGATTCATCTGACGAAACATGTGAATGGTTTGGACCTGGAGCACTCGGAGGTGAGGTGGCTGGTTGAAAACAAGGCTGTATCCAGAGTATGGCACCATGTGTTTTATGAAGAAAAACTGAAGGATATTAATATCTTTAGAGTGCCGATATATTTTCCATGGGTATACGTTTCAGAAGCCTTTAAAGCTGCAGTCGAGGAGCACGATTTGAAGGGGTTGTTGTGGAAGCCACTGCCGTAACTTGGACAGGTCGTATTTGCCTGGAATAGAATTGTTCTATTGGAATGCCAATGGAATGGCATTTTGCGGAGGAGGTTTCCGCTAACGTAGTTCGCAGATTATTGGCAGAAAATGAATTAGGAATTATAAAGATCATATTTACTGCACCAGTACCATGATTAAGGAGTCCTATGTCCGATCCATTCGAGCCATATTATGTGGGAGTTTATTGGGGAATTCGCGAAGAGACCGTGGAAACTTGTGCAGCTAGAGCCAGTGCCATGTTCAATCATCTGGCGGAATGTGATCCAATATTTCAACGATGGTTTATGTTAGGCAGATCCCGAAAAGAGGCTTTGAAGCATGAGGTAAAAACTGATGTAAAAACAATGCAAGCGCTGCTGCTCAAAGGAAGAAATCGCACAGATTTTGGTCGTCAGGTGATACATGAACTGGGCTTTTCGTTTTATGCATGGAATGGGGGCGAAGATGATCAAGATGCTGTGGGTATCAATTTTACTTGTGGGTGCTATGCTCACCAAATCGCAAACCACTGCCTGATTCGTCTTCCGTCTGGAGAGGATAGCCGGGCGCGGGTCATGCGTATTCCAGTTCTTATCGATATCTTGAAGGGGATGGTCACCAGTTGGGAAGCGGATTGGGGAGTAGTGAATTCCAGTAATTTCACGGATATAGCACCTCGTAAGAGCCCTAAAGCACCGATTATAAGTTGGATCACCTATCTTTCGGAAGACCGCGGAATTCTTCCCCTGCTACCAGCTCCAGTTCGAGTCGAAGATGTTGACGACCATGGAAATATGATTATCTTGACTGAGGAACGTTTTACTGTCAACAACCCAACGCATCTGGAAATTGCATCACGCGTTACAGCTATTCTCGACCAAACTCGATTACTCGAGCCTTTAAAGTAATAACATGGACAGTCAGCTCGGGTGCGTTCGCCTTTGAACGCACCGAATTTGCAGGCATGCACAGCCCTCCCGTCAGAGGTCGCCACCAGGTTGCTTTCAACCGGGCAGAGGCAAGGGGCTGTCCAAAAAGTAATCATTTTTTATTTTCAGCCCATATCTACGGGACGGGATGGAACCCGTCCCCTACCCAAGGGGCGCGCAGTGCGCGCCCGGGTTTACAGCGCACGTTGAGCCTCACCCAGGCCGGATTGGTTGCGCGGATAGGTGCTTTGATAAATTCAGAACCCGCGTTAAAATCATTTCACGCGTAACTTCTCGTCTTATCGTCTGGTTGGCAGGAGGTAATAGTGAACGTGATCAATATCGCCGATAAATTTAGCCAGATCCAGGAATACTATCGCCCGCGCATCGCCGGTGAACTAAATGACGCCTACTTAAAACTCGTCAAGTTGAAAGGCGAGTTCGTATGGCATCAGCACGAAAACGAAGACGAGTTATTCCTGGTTGTCAAAGGCAGGCTGCTGATCAAACTGCGCGACCGCAATTTATGGTTGGATGAAGGAGAATTTGTCATCATCCCTAAAGGCGTCGAACATTGCCCGGTTGCGGATGAAGAAGTCCAGGCCATATTGCTCGAACCAAAGTCCACCCTTAACACCGGCAACGTCCTGAACGAAAGAACGGTTGCTGCTCAATGGATTTAACCAGCCGGCGTTTTTAGGGTCAACCGACTTTAGCCGTTCTGGCACCCCTCTTCAGTGACTTCAATAAAGGGTCGGGCGCAAAGGGGTTGGTTGGGTTAGTATGACGATCTGATCGTGGATTGGCGCGCCGCTCACAGAGTCCTGCGGACAGAGTCGCGTGGACACGGTCCTGCGCAATGCGCACCGCTCAGAAAAGCAAAGCGCCCTCAAGGTTTGAAGGGTGCGTTTTGTTTTTAGACACGCGCGAAATCAAGTCCCTGCCATGGAGTGGACTATAATGGATCGATGTCTATGACATTTTTGATCGTAAAACGATAGATCGCCATGCCCCGGCAGCCGGTCAGGTTGCAGTTTACGGAATTCCAGGAACAGGTGTGCCTTACGAAAGCGGCCGGGCAGAAGCCTCCAGGGCATAATCCTTCATAGTAAAAGAGGAAGGGTTCCAGTGAAAGCAATTGTTTATTACAAATACGGTTCACCCGATGTTCTTAAACTTGAAGAGGTGGAAAAACCTGCGCCCAAGGATGACGAGGTACTGGTCAAAATTCACGCGGCCTCCGTCAATGCCTATGACTGGCATTTCCTGACCGCGGACATATTCCTGATCCGACTGATGGCCGGGGGGCTGCTCAGGCCCAAAAACCCCAGGCTTGGCGGAGACATTGCGGGAAGAGTGGAAGCAGTTGGAAAAAACATCCAGCAGTTTCGGCCAGGCGACGAGGTCTTTGGGAGTATTGGGCATGGTGGATTTGCCGAGTATGCGGTTGTGCCTGAACGCCGCCTGGCGCTTAAACCGGCCAACCTATCGTTCGAAGCTGCCGCGGCAGTCCCGGTGGCAGCCTTAACCGCCCTGCAAGGCTTACGCGATTGCGGGAAAATCCAGGCCGGGCAAAAGGTATTGATTAACGGGGCCGCCGGCGGGGTGGGGACTTTTGCCGTGCAGATTGCCAAAGCGTTTGGGGCAGAAGTCACCGCCGTGTGCAGCACGCGGAATGTGGAGCAGGCGCGTACGCTGGGGGCAGACCAGGTCATAGACTATACCAAAGAAAATTTCACCCAAAGCGGGCGTCAGTACGATCTGATTTTTGCTGCCAACGGCTACCATTCCCTTGCTGCGTACAAACGAGCGTTAACCCCCAAGGGCATATACGTCATGGCCGGAGGCAAGCCGGCGCAATTATTCGAGGGTATGCTCCTGGCAAACTGGCTGTCGGAAAAAGATGGCAGGAAGCTGGGAGGCGTCGCGGCGAAGATCGACCAGAATGATTTGTATACGCTCAAAGAGCTGTTGGAAGCCGGGACAATTGTCCCGACGATTGACAAACGCTACCCGTTGAACGAAGTCCCCGAAGCGCTGCGTTATCTTGGCACAAACCACGCCCGGGGAAAAATCGTCATCAGTGTGGCATAGCAAAGCCCGGCAATATTGAAGGAATGCTCATGAAAGCGATTGTGTGGACAAAATACGGCTCAGCGGACGGACTTCAGCTCCGAGAGATAGCAACCCCTATCCCCAAGGAAAATGAAGTCCTGATCAGAGTACATGCGGCAACTGTTTCCAGGGCAGACACCGAGTTCCGCGGGCTCAAAGTTCCCCTCTTGTTTTCGATCGCCCTGCGGCTATATCTAGGTTTCATAAAACCAAACAGAATAACGATACTTGGGACGGAGTTCGCCGGGGAAATCGCAGCAATGGGCAAGGATGTGACCCGGTTCAGGCCGGGCGACCAGGTTTTTGGTTATACCGGCCTACACATGGGAACGTATGTTGAATATTTATGTCTGCCTGAAAAGCCCGCAGGGCTGGCCGGCGTGCTGGCAGAAAAACCGGTCAATATGACCTATGAGGAAGCCGCTGCCATGCCGTTCGGCGGACTCGAAGCGCTGCATTTTCTTCGAAAAGCAAATATCCAGGCCGGACAAAAGGTTTTGATTGTTGGCGCGGGTGGGAGCATCGGCACCAGTGCAGTGCAGCTTGCCAAACACTATAAGGCCGAAGTGGCTGCAGTGGACAGTACGGGGAAGCTGGAGACGCTGCGGTCAATTGGCGCAGATCATGTCATCGATTACACGCGCGATGATTTCACCAAAAACGGCCAGACTTATGACATCATCTTTGATACGATCGGCAAGAGTCCGTTTTCGGGTAGTTTACGATCGCTCAAGGAAAATGGCGCCTATCTGAACGCGAACCCCGGATTATTGGGTGGGATTCGTATGCGTTGGGCATCCAAACGAAGCGGCAAGAGAATAATCCCCTGGACAGCAGGCTATTCAACCCAAAATATGCTGGCTCTCAAAGAACTAATCGAGGCCGGAGCGATTAAAGCAGTCATCGATCGACGCTACCCGTTGGAACAGGTCGCCGAAGCGCACCGGTATGTCGATACCGGGCAAAAAAGGGGGAATGTCGTCATCACTGTGGTACAAAGTGACGAAGGCTGACCTTACAGGGTCAATCCGGGAGGCGCGTAACAGCCAGGCTGTGCGGTGGTGTGCGAGAATGTGCAGCCGGTTAAAAATATTTTGGGAACGCTTATCTCCATACCTTGATCGCCATGATGGGGTTACACACTATAGTAAAACGGTATGGAGCATAGATACATGACATTTCTGCAAAAAATTAAATTGATTCAGGGGGGCATGGGGGTATATGTTTCGAACTGGCGGCTGGCGAGAGCGGTTGCCATGGAAAGGCCGGGCGTGACCGCGGGCACAGTCTCGGGTACTGCACTGGATGTCGTGCATGTCCGCCTGCTTCAGCTCGGCGACCCGGGAGGTCACCTGCGCCGGGCTTTTGCCGCCTTCGATGCTCAATTTGGGGTCGAAATCGGCAAAAAGATTTGCGAGCGATACTTTGTGGAAGGCGGCAAAGCGCCGGCTGACCGCTATAAATATGGCCCGGTACAAACCCTACATGCGCAGGATGGCAGACATACCTTTCCAAGCCCGGACGGGACAGCCAAACCAGTTTCTTTCAACCTGGAAGATGAGTTGGTTGAATTGTTGATTGCGACCGGATATGCCGAGGTGTGGCTGGCCAAGGAAGGTCACAAGGGAAACATTTTTATCAATTTCCTGAAAAAAGTCGAGCTTCCGCTGATTTTTGCCATGTACGGCGCCATGCTGGCCGGAGTAACTGGCATCGTGGTCGGAGCGGGAAATCCCGAAGGCTTGCCCGGCCTGTGTACCCAACTCGCGCAACACCAGGCTGTGACCACTGAGCTATCTGTTTTATACCGCGACTCAGGTGAAACCTTTAATTTAACGTTTGATCCACGTCAGGTAGCTGATGGCAGGTTGGCGCTGGAACCGCTCCAGCGACCTGCTTTCCTGGCAATCGTTTCGCTGGAAATGCTGGTCAAGGCGTTGGCACAGGGCCCAAGCCAGCCCCCGGACGGCTTTATCATCGAGCATCATACCGCCGGTGGTCACAATGCTGCACCGCAAGGACCCATGAAAAAAGATGACCTGGGGCAGCCGGTATACGGTGAGATGGATGAGCCTGACCTTGCGGCAATCCGTCAGGAGGGACTGCCATTCTGGCTGGCAGGTGGCTATGGCAGCCAGGCGGGGTTGCAAAAGGCATTGGATGCCGGTGCAATGGGCGTGCAGGTTGGCTCCAATTTTGCCCTGGCAGAAGAATCAGGGATGAGCCCGGTTTATCGCGGCGCCATTTTCAGGGAACTAAAAAAAGGCAGCACGGACGAAGCGCTGGTACAAACGTCACTCTATTCACCAACCGGATTCCCGTTCAAGGTCGTTCAACTCGCCGGCACACTGGCCGAAGATACGGTTTATGCCGACCGGCGCAGGTTATGTGATCTGGGCTTTTTGAAACAACGTGTCCTGAGCAAACCCGAGGCTGATGGCTCAAGGCGGCTGCTGCAACGCTGCCCGGCTGCGCCAATCGAAGACTTCGTTGCCAAGCGCGGCCTGCCGTTCAACGCCGAGGGAAAGCGCTGCCTTTGCAACGGCTTGTTGGCCGGCGTGGGATTAGGTCAGGTGGGCACTCAACCGGGTGAAATGACAGAAGAGCCCGCTATTGTTACCCTGGGTAACGATCTCGAAGGCGTCCGGCGTTTATCACGTCAGGGACAAACGGTGTACTGGGCCAGGAACGTGGTCGAGGATATCCTCGGAAATAGTTGAGAAAATCGGGACGCCGGTAGAAACGGTTGCAGACGAAATTCACGATGACGGCAACCAGGCTAATGATGACTGGATGCGCCCGCTGATCGGCCCGCGACTCTGTTGTTCTGCACAAGCTGGCGCGATTAAGAGCTGTAAAACCTTGCCGCGTGATTATTGGTTAACAATCACATAGAATGGGCGGTTGAATTCGATCGTTTCTCCGGAAATCGCCTGCTCAACGCCATATATGTCCACTGCCCGTTTGAAGTTAGCCGGCTTTGATATGCTATACGTCGTGCCATGGGTCTCGCCGGTAGGCACCAGCAGCCAGATGTCCTGTCCAATGGTACGGAAGATAAAGTGAGTATACCCTCCGAGGTCATTGCGTGAAATGAGTTCAGACTTTTGGAGAAGGCCGCTCATCGTCTTTAGCGCCTGATATGCCAGGGTTTCCGTACCGCCGGTGTTGATCAGCTCCGAACCCTTCCATCCTTCAATGGAATACCAGATTACCGCCTTTAGATTTTGCGACCACCCGTTGGCGTTCACCCAGACCAGATAGTCAGCTTTCTGATTTTCGAACACATTAAAATTTTCGGTCGTGCGATCGAGGAAATACGCTTCTGAATGGATGATTGGTCTGTCGATGCCATAGGCTGCCATGGCATTCCGCAGGTAATTGATTTTGCCATCCACCAGGCCGCCGAAAGCATTTGTCCAACGCCAGTTGTTCTTTTCCAGCCAAACTGGATTCTTGCCTGCATCATAAGAAGTCCCCGAGTTGAACATGACTGCATCGAATGCGCCGCCAGCCGTTTGCAACACCCCGTCGAAGAATTTTTCGGGAGATGAACAATTCAGCTTGGGATCAAGCGGATTACAATTCAACATCAAGGAACCCATCACCAACTGCGCGTCCGGATTAGCGGCTTTTATCTGCGGGTAAACCTGCGCCAGCATCGTACCATAAAAACTTCCACCGTTCGTGCTATCCGCGTACTCTCCCCAGCAGCCATAAACTGTTGTTGCGGTGTTTGCAAACGTATCCGGCTCGTTCCAAATCTGGTAGTAGGTCACGTTATAAGGCGGTTTGCTATAACGCTCCACCACCTTATAGAGAAAATCGCCAAAGGCCGACAGCTTTTCTTCCCTGATCGGGCCGCAAACTGAACCCGAATATTTTTGCGCCCAGGTTGGCGCATTTTGGATCACCAAGATAGGCTTCAGGCCCTTTTGTGCGGCGTCAATTAAAATAGCTTCGACATCTGCAGCTTTGCTCCAGTCAGGATCGGCGCCTTCCACCGCTCCTATCTCTGACCAGTTTAACTGCTTGGTCAACCTGAGCCAGGTGACGCCCGCGGATTTCATTTTATCCAACGACCATTTTCCATCGACACCAAACCGGGTTGTTAACGGATATTGATTGGTCACAAAAGGCAAATACACGTTTGACGGAGGCAATTCCTGAAGAGCGGGACGGTCTAACGTTGCCGCACTTGTCATAATGGACAAGGCAACGATCATAAACAAGAAGGTTATTTTGGCGCTAATTCGCATGATCTCTAAATTTTTCCTATTTGTACCAATATGCCCAAATCGTATACCACGCCCATCCATTATACAAGATAAACAAACCGGTAAAAACGTAAGCGAATTTACCTTTCAAATTTGTTATCTTGAGAGGAACGGCCAACAGCGCATACCAACCCAGGCAGATAAAGAAAGCGGTTGCCACAATGACCGGATGAAGGTAACGCGACTGGGGAAGTAAATAATAGTAGTTGGACCAACCCCCTGCAAAACGGAAGAGCGTGTAAACAAGGTCAACCAAAAAAAGCAGCAGCATAAAGAGTGCGAGGTTCCAATCGGCAATTTTCCGGTAGCGCCAGAAGGCAACACCATTGCCAATTAAAGCCAATCCAGAGAGCACCGTAAACAACAGGTAGGGGTTGTTCCCGACCAATGGAAGCGTTCCCCAGTTGAAGCGCCCCCAAAATGTGCGGAACAAGAACTGCGCGGCATCCTTGAAATAAACCCTGCTGGCAGGTGGATCAAAAATGGCCCAAAAATCAGCAGCCTGAAAACCGAACGTCTGGGACACCAAATCCGTCAACATACCCCGCAATGGAAGCCAGCCTTCTTCCGCGGACGGGTTACGGATCAAATTCTCGCCGCGGTAACCATCCCATTCCACCTGGCTGCAGTTCTCACGCGTTTGCGGCACGGATTGCAGATCGCGCGCACCTGGCACCAGAACAAAACAATCCCAATAAAGCTCAACGCCCGCAGGTAGGGTGCTGGTAAACACACGCAGCAGCGGTGCGTTGTAGTTTTCTGATATTTGGACCTGGGTAGCAATAAAGACCGGCTTGTTGGTAATGGAAATTTTTTTGCCGGGCGTTACTATTTCAGTCCATTTGAACAACAATCGGGGAATCGATGCTTCCACCTGCTGGTTCGACCAAACCCACACGCCAAGCGTTACCTGCCGATCCGTCGTTTTGGTTGATTCGGTCAGTTTGTCTTTGTCCAGCACCTGATAAAAACCGTCGTGCTGGTCGTCAGTTATAAAGGTATATTTTCCATCGACAACTTGCTGCGGCTGAACCCGCAGAGTACTGCCATAATATTCATAGAAATCGGCCGGCAGCGTGGCGCGCCACTCAAAAGCGAACAATACAACCAGTACAGCCACACCCAAAGCACTCAACCAAACCAGCCGCGGGCGGGCGTGGAAAATACTCAACAACAAAGCCAGAACGCCAAAGGGTACAGCCAGCCAGGCAGTGGTCTTGGAAAAGACACAAAGGGCAACGCTCACAGGGAGACCGATTAATGTTTTCCAATCGGCGCCATATTTGATGCCGCGAACGCTCATCCAGATAAAGAACGTCATTGCGGCAACGGCCGCGGCATCATCGTTTACAGCCGTCATGCGGTAGGCAAGATCCGGCAGCAGCGCGATGAACGCTGCGATCATCCACCCAAGCAGATGATTGCCAAAAAGCACTGTAACCGTCCGGATGGCAAAAAACACTGCGGCGGCAAACAAAAGCAACGACACAGAACGCGCCAAATAGAGCTGTTGGTCGATATCTGCATTGGGAAACAGGCGCAACGGCAGCGACGCCAGGAAGTAGTAGAGTGGTTGACCACCGTCCATCTGCGGTACACCAATATCTACTGGCTGCTTAAGCTTGTCCAGATCGATTACCTGGCCGCCATAGCGGTATTTATCATGCTTAATCATGGAGGCCAACACATCCCGGCGCATTTTGGCATCTACATCGCCGGGTTGAGGCCAGCGGTCCAGGTTGGCTGCCAGCCAGACGTATTCAAACTGACCTGGCTCATCGCTCTTTTGCCACGGCGGCGGCAAAAAAACATAAACCAGGCCCACCATAAATGCGAGTAAGATCAGCCACGCTTTGGAGAATGGCGGATGCTCCTGGCTGTATTGTGTGTTATTCAAGCTAATAGGCCCCCTTCAATCGCAGCACCACCAACAACGTTTTAAACAGGATGACGATATCCAGCCACAGGGAATAATGCTGGATGTAATACAGGTCATCCTCCGTGTTCAGGTGCATCGGTTTGTCGCTGCGTCCATTGACCTGCCACCAGCCCGTCATCCCCTGCGGCACGGCAAACCGCCGCCGCTGCCAGAGCTGGTATTGCTCGACCAGATGAGGCATTTCGGGGCGCGGTCCTACCAGACTCATCTCGCCTTTGAGAACATTGAATAACTGCGGGATTTCATCCAGGCTGGTGCGGCGCAAGAATTGGCCAGCCCGGGTAATACGCGGATCTGGCCTGCGCTTGTCCTGGATAATGTGGCCCTGTTCATCCACCTGCTCGATGACATGCCGCATCTTCTCGGCGCCGTCCGTCATTGTGCGAAATTTGATCATCTTGAACAGGCGTCCATTCTCTCCAACCCGGGTCTGGCGGAAGATCACCGGCCCAGGGCTGTCGAGCTTGATCCATAAAGCCAGGATACCCATCACCGGCAAAAAGACCGGCAGCATAAGCAAGGTCAGACACAAATCGAAAATGCGTTTGACCATGCGCTGGTAATAATTCAATGCCGGGGCGCGCAGATCGATGAGTTGAATACCGGCCAATTCCTCCAACCGGGCGCTGTGCAAAGCCAATAGATAGTAATCCGGCACCACCCATACGCGCAATGGAAGCTCATGCAACTGCCCCACCAGGGTGCTGATGCGCCGCCAGCCTTCCGAAGGCAGCGCGAGGACGACATCATCGATATTTTCCTGCCGGATGATTTCCAGCGCCTGTGAGATCGTCCCAAGCACCTGGGGTTCAGCCTGCTTGGAGGGATCATCATCCAAAAAGCCAGCCAGCATGACGCCGTTGCTGTTGTTGCGGATGATTTGCTCGGCAACCTTCTTCCCAATCTTGCCGGCGCCCAACACCAGCACCCGGCGTCTGGTCACATCCCGACGATTCTGATAGCGAAAACTAAAACGGTAGATCACTCTTGCTGTAAACAGCAGCGTGAAAGCGATTAAGGCAAAGGATAGAAACAAAATGCGGGAGTAGCCGCGGAAGGTAAGGTAAAGAAAGCCGGCCAGCGCCACGGTGGCCAACCCCGATGCGCTGATCAGGCTGCGGATTTCATCCTTGAAGCGAAAGTTGCGCCGCCCGTCATAGACAGTGAATAAAATCTGGATGCCCACCCAGAACAATGCAACGATCGGATAAAGGATCCATTCGATGTTTATGGGTGGAACTATCGGTTGGGCGAAGGTCAACACCTCTCCCAGCCAGGGGCGCAGCAGAGCTGCCAGACGCAGCGCGAACATAACCAGGATTGCATCTAGCAACATCGAAAATATGGCAAAATCGACTGAAAATCTTCGCAGCATAATTCTTCTCCCCTTTTTGATAATTGTTAAATCGGTTCACCAAATTTCTCGCGATGGCTTTTTGCACCCCTCTTTACAACCCTATAGCAGAAATTTATTTTTTCGCCCACAAAAAATATTCTATCACTGATACGCGAAAATGAAAAACAGGCTTGCACTATAATGAACCGCTTTCCTGAAACAGATTGTTACACTTTACGAACAGGATCATTTATCCTGGGGACGGATTTTGAATATAATGAGCTAATTATTCTTTTACAGTAATGCTGATATATTGGCACAGAATAAATCTGCCAGTAAAATTCCTGTGTTATATTTGATACTTTCCTTGGGAGGTGATTATGAATTCTCCATCTACTATTATCGTCACAGGTGGGGCTGGCTTTATTGGCAGCACCTTGGTAAAACGGTTAGCCCAGAAAGGAGTTCGAGTTAGAGTCATCGATAATCTCTGGCGCGGCAGCCTGGACAACCTTAAACTGCCGGATGGTTCTTACGCAATCGACATCGAGAAAGATTTTTTCCTGGCAGATTTAACCGATTATTCCAAATGCCTGGAATTAATCCGTGATGCTGAACTGGTTTTCCACTTAGCTGATGTAGTAGGTGGAGTTCATTTTGCATTCAGTAATCAAGAGTTTATCTTCCGCCAAAATATTATCATCAATAGCAATGTCCTTTCTGCGAGCATTTTCAACAAGATTGAAAATTACATTTATGTCGGAACAGCATGCAGCTACCCTAAACATTTACAAATGCAAGATGGATTTACTGCCTTAACTGAAGATCAAACGTACCCAGCAGAACCTGAATCTTCTTATGGCTGGAGTAAATTAATGGGGGAATATGAAGCCGATTTAGCCCAGAAATCCGGGAAAATAAATGTGGGGTTGCTTCGATTGCACAATGTATACGGGCCTGGAGCATCTTACGAACCCAGCCGTTCACAAGTGCTCCCAGCGTTGATCAGAAAAGCCATCCTTTTCCCCGACGAGCCATTTATTGTTTGGGGCAGCGGTAATCAGTATCGAGATTTTATATATATAGACGATGTAGTCAATGCACTTGTTCTGGTTGCCAGCAAGGGGTTGAATCAGGGATTGATCCAGGTTGGATCCGAAATACCCACAACCATTCGCGAGGCTTCCAAATTGATTGTGGACATCAGTCATAAACCCATCGAAATTCATTTTGATCTTTCCAAACCAGAAGGAGATCGTGGCCGAATTGCAATATGCGACCGGGCCCGTTCTATTCTTGGATGGACACCCAAGGTAGACATAAGAGAAGGATTGCAGTATACATACGATTGGATAAAAGAGAAGATGGGAAAATAAAGGTTCGACTCGTAGCGGAATAAGGAGGACAAGTTGATTGATAGCTCATCTCATGCCGGGGTCCAACATTTTATACATAAAATGAATATGGCTGAACTAGACCGTGAAGGGGTTCGCGGTTTAGTAGTCGGTTTCGGTGAGGGACATGAGGCTGAATATTTGCAGCATCACACAAGGGCAAAGATCATCGGTATTGATATTCGCTCTCGCATCCCAGCAAACCAAAATCCGTCTTTTTCTCCCATCCTGGCGAGTGCTATGAAACTACCTTTCAAGGAATCGTCATTTGACTTCGTTTTCTACCATCATGTTATTGAACACGTTCCAAATCCGATGGCTACACTCATCGAGATCTTTAGACTCTTGGTTCCTAATGGGACTTTATATATTGGAACCCCAAATCGACATCGTTTAATCGGTTATATAGGTGCGTATAAAATTTCATTACTCAAAAAAATAAAAAATAACTTATCAGATTATAAATATCGTCTTTTAGGAAAATTTCACAATGAAATGGGAGCACATGCAGGATTCAGCAAGGCAGAATTAGAAAAGATGCTGATCCCATATTTTACTGATCTTCAGTGGTTGACGGAAGATTATCTAATTTTTAAATATCGGCAGCGTTTAAATAATTCGGTTCTGAAAATTCTTTTGAAACCGTATATTTTAGAAGTTGTTGCACCATCCATCTATGTTTTGTGCCGTAAGTCAGCGATATCCGAAACCAGGTAGAAATTTATGAATAAAATGAACATCCTTGGGATAAATATTGATTGTCTGTCTTTCGAAGACATGTATCCCATTTTCGATCAATGGTTAGCGGACAAAAGCTCCCGTTCTCATTCAATCGCGTTGATCAACGTTTATGACAATGTCCTGGCAATGATGGATAAAAAACTGGGTATGGTTTACCGAAAAGCAGATTTACGTGGTATAGACGGTACCCCTTTTCTCTATTGGGCCAGGTTGTTTTATTACAAAAAAAGCGACCGTTTCTATGCACCGGATTTAATGTTGGAAGTTAGCAGTAAGGCGAAAGAAAAAGGTTACACCTTTTTCTTGTACGGTGGTTTTCCGGGATCGGTTGATGCAATTGAGCAATATCTACTCGAACGATTCGAAGGTATCCAGGTGGTTGGCAAATACACCCCACCCTTTCGACCCTTAACGGAAGATGAAGATCAAGCGCTATGTGATACGATCAACTTATTGAAACCCGACTTTGTGTGGGTTGGACTTGGGACTCCAAAACAGGATTTCTGGATCCATGAACATCGCGAAAAAATTAAAGGCAGCATAATGGTTGCCTCAGGAGCAACTTTCGACTTTTTCAGCGGACGTATTCGCCAGGCCCCGAAGTGGATTCGATCGAGCGGGTTTGAATGGTTGTTCCGCCTTACTCAAGACTTCAGACGCCTTTGGGTTCGATATACAATTTTTAATTTAATCTTCCTTGGAGCATTTGCTCTTCAGCTCATGCATATTTTACGTTTTGCCGATCAGGAAGATTAGTTCTCATACGGATTCCAATATATCAATAATCTTACGGATTTGGTAAAACGGAATGCGTTTTCACTAATCGTGATGGCTGGTAATATTTTGACAAGCCGCCGTAGATTTATCGTTGAGCCACAAAGCCACCTGAGGCATGGGTTGCGGCATGTTTATTGCGTTTTTACGGATACCGGGCTATAACAAGGCTGAATTTTCATCTTCAATGCCTATATTCTGTTGAATATCCCTAATAATCATGGACGCCACTTTATCGCTGGTCAAGAGTGGAGTAGTGTCGGCCGGTTTTAACTTATTGTCAAATACCAGCTTTAACGCGCGATCAAAGTCTTGAGGATCTAATGGATCAAAATGGTTTTCAGGCGGAACGATTTCGGGGGTACAGCCTGCATAGATTGAAGAAAGCACTGGAACGCCAGACCACAGTGATTCGTTAATTACCAGACCCCAAACATCCTCTAATGTGGGAAACACAAATACATCCGCGCTGCGGTACGCCGCAGACATTAGTTCAGGGGGTTGAGGCGGGATAAAAAGTATCGATTCAAGCTCAAGATCGCTAGCCAACTGCTGCATCGATCCTTTTTCTGGCCCGTCCCCAACCAGTAAAATTGAAAAACGATACCCTTCTTTTTGCAATCGAGCCGCAGCCTTCAAAAAAAGATCTATCCCCTTCCTAAAAATAAATTGGCCTGCTAACAAAAAAACGGGCTTTGGCTGATGTTTATATGCTGGTTCGACTGGTTTAGCATAAAGATTTTCATCCACACAATTTTGGATTTGCAAAATTCGGTCACGCTTTACACCAACATTCATTAAATATTCAGTAGAGGTATTGCCATAACTGATCCAATGGCGAGCGAATTGAATGATTCCCCATCGAAACCAGCGTTTGATAATGACCCGTTTTCGTTCTGTATGAAGCGTTCCACCCCACCAAACCCAAACGGGTTTGTGAAAAAGCCTGCCATAGAGTAATGCCATTGCGGTTCGAAAGCCCATTTCAGTAGAAATAACCACATCAGGTTTTTCCCTGATCAAATCAAAGAGATAACCCGGGTTTATATGCAGGTTTCTCTTTTCAAATGTTTTGCCCTCCTTGGTACTATTTTTAAATCTAAAGGTCATTCCTCTTGCAATTTTTACGGAGATGCCATTTTGAATAAGCGATTGTTCCATTCCTTTCCATTTCAAAGAGTTATCCTCTTTGCCAGAGATGAGTACACTGGTGCGAAAGACCTTTCCCAACTTAATATAAATTGGAAGACGATATGGGGGAACAATATTATTTAATATTGCGAGTTTACATCGGTACGGCATGAAAACCTCTTTTTTTATGATCCCAAATCTATCTTTTGGGCAGTAATTTGGTCGTGGTTCACAGCTAAAATCCCGACCCTAACAATAATACAATAGATAAAGAATACAGCAACGTCATTCATCACGTTTGCGGTAAATGAAAGAATCACTATGGAAATAAACGCTAATATACTTAACCAGGTTGCATATATTTTGCCATTAACGATTGGAAATGCTACTGCGAATAAAACAATTAAACTAGCCGCTAAACCAAGGACTCCAACTTCAGAAAAAAATACAAAAAAATGCCCGGTGTTCCCCCGTAAAAGAGCCCTGGTAAAAGGATCACTGTACGCTGACGGGCCATCACCCAGCCAGCTAAATCCATCGGTAACAAAATATTTTATGGCACTAAACCTCGAATACCCACCCGATAAGTAGGTATCAAGATCCCCAGAACTCGAAAGCCTGTCAATAAATGTTGTAATATTTTCTGTAATTAAATTACCCTGATAAACGATTGCGATGAACACGCCAACAACCAGGATGCCCAATCCAAAGGTTATCAATGTTTTAATCTTAAAATTTCTCAAAATATAAATTAACCACACGATCAGCAATGCAATTTTAACGATCTGGGAATTGGCAATCAACACCGTCAACGATAACCACAAAGCGATAGGATATTTGTATTTCTCGAAGAAATGCGATTTATTTGCAAAAAGAAGAAAAGTAACAACCATGACCAGGAAAAAAGACATTGCGTAATCTGTCTTGTAATTAAAGGTTCCTGAACCAAAATCAACAAGAATCGCTTCACCTCTCCATGATAAAGGGATTGAATCATACAGCTTCCATTGCAGCAAAATAATGGGCAGTTGAATAACGGCAATCCAAATGGCCGCCTTCATCACTGGCGCAATGGCTGTTGGCGAGATGCTAACTCTTACCAGGTAATATATTAAATAAGAAAAAACCAACACACGCGTGAACAAGAGAATTTCCTTTAAAGAAGAAAGGTTGTAAAAGCCCGAAACAAATACAACACCTGCCAAAAGGATATACGCCAGAAAAACTTGATCGATTTTTAAGCCATAGATAAACACTAAAGGAATTACCAGCAACGAAACCAGTGCTGCCCGGTACTGAAAGTGCGTAAGTATCGCCAAAAGAAAACTAAAACCAAATAGTAATGAAAAAACAGTAATAAATAATATTCGTTTAGGATGAAAAGCGAATGTGTTTTTCAATTCCATAATTTTTTTCTGTATAGACTTCCTATACTCTATGAAAAATTTTCTTTATCATAAATAATATCTTTCCCAATCCAAGAGTCTTAATGATTGTTACAAGAAAGGTTGGAGGATAATTTAAGAATGTATATTCGTTCAATATTATTTTAAATAAAATCAGCCAACTGATTTTATTTTCATTTTTTTTAATGGTAAAGACAGTATCGTTCAAGGAAATGCTATTTGTATTCCAGTTTAGATATTTTTCAGCATAAATTCGAGCATTTTTTTTGTGGATGGGTAACTGATCAGAATTAACTAAATAATAATTCATCGCATTGGCTAAATCAGCAGCATCACATTCAGATTCCGGCCAATAATAATTGTCATAGCGGTTTTTATAATTATTAACTTTTACAACCTTTCCATTAAAACCATCTTTAACGAACTCATTCATCGGGGGTTCATTTGTTGTAATAACCGGCAAACCACATGCCATGGCTTCAGCAATTGTTAATCCGATTCCATCCAATCTTGAAGGGTAAACATATATATCCCCGAGATGGTAAACTCCAGGTAAAGGAATTTCATCCTCAATTAATTTAATTCGGTCATCGCTCTCTATCTCTTTCCGAAGGACGGCATCGATCCGATCTTTGGATTGCGCATGGATAATTAATATTTGAGCGCCCGGGAGATGTTTAAAAGCTTCTACGACAAGGTCTGTACCTTTTCGATAGGGGGACATTCCGCAAGAGTGAAAAAAAGTAATATCTTTCTGCCCATTTGATAAATTCGGGGGGTTAGGTGGGGTTAATAATTCGGTGTCTGTACCCCAAGGAATAAAGATTGCATTTTCGTGCCACCGAAATACTGAATAATGACGTTCCGTATTACACAACAAAAAATCGTAATATTTAAAAAACTGAACCGTATCCTTTTTATAATAATCGATATACGACCCTATGGGAATTTTCAATCTGTAGTGGCATTTTAGAATAATATCCCAACTGATCTGTTCATTAAATATTAATAACTGTAATTGATTTTGGTCAACCCATTTTTCAAAATCCGGCCAATCAATGTATGAGGGGATTCTAGATTTATAAATTTTCCCCCAGTGTACATTGCTAGAATCCCAATTGGGGTCGCCTTTACCAAATTTTTCTCCGCCCCTTGCATATATAAAGACTTTATGGGATCGGGAAAGGGTCTGCAGATATGCTTTAGAAACATACGCAGCTCCTCTTTCGAACCAGGTAGAAACAATTCCAATATTCATACTGGGTTAGCCAGTTTTGGATGAAAAGCTTAGCTCAGGAATCACCTCAATCAGTAGACCTGACATTTTTTTGTATATATAAAAATCTGCGTCGAAGTGCCGGAATTTGGAATTCGTTTTGACCTCTTCATTAGGGATAAAACGATAACAACTCCAATTTTTAGCATGAGTGTCAACCCAATCAGAAAATTTTCGGTGTCTGATATGTTTCGCCTGATATGGAAGAGCCTCATCAGTATTTGTTGAATAAATAATTACAAATTTTTCCGCAGTTCCAAATAATCGTTCCATGTAATTATTGAAAACATTATTTTCTACGAGGTGATAAATCACATCTAAAGACAGGGTGATTTCCGCTGTCTCCCCCGAATATTCGCCCATTAATTTAAATGACTTGGTCGAATCACCGATAAATATTTGTTTACAAAGCTGTATACAATGAGGACTGATATCGAATCCTAGATAATTAGGGTATTCAGAAAATTTTAGCTGATTCCCATCTCCACACCCGTACTCAATAATTGTTTGAATCTTATTTTCGTTGATAAATCTATTAATCGTTTCCGCTTTAAATACTGCCTTTTCATTATAAGATCCTTCACCTGAGTTTCCACCCAGTTGATAGCGCCGTATCCAATATTTCTCTGAGCTAACGAATGGGCGTAAGTGAAAAAGAAAATCACTTGATGTAATTTTTTCATAAATTTTCTGTATCGATTTAGTGATGCTATTATAAGTGATCATTATTTGTGCTCCGCTTTACCTTGTACCTAGGGGTAATAATTCCCGTATTAATAATTTTCTTTAAGTTTTATTGGGTTTTTGTAGTAAGTAATGCCTCTCAGGTAACTTTTTACTTAGGACAAATCCAATTGATTCAAAATCAGAAATTAATTCTTCCTCTTTAAGTACATGGATATGCTCTACTCTAGGTGTATTGCCTTGCATGAGAATTAGGAAACCCCCTGGTTTTATTACACGGAATAATTCTCGAATCATTCCTCTATAAACGGGTTCGGGTAAATGTTCTGTCACATCAATGCAACTTGCATAATCAAACTTGTTGGCTAAGCGATCTTCATTGAAAAAAATATTATCAACATTGGCTTGCCATATTGTCGCTCGTTCGTTAAAAGGAAAATTCTTTTGACACCACTTGATCGATTCATTGCTAAAATCTAACATGTAAAAATATGCACTTGGCAAAATATTCCCAATCCAATATGCTGTCAACCCCAGGTGACATCCTACCTCTAACCAGGTAATTTTTGAGGAAGGAATATTTATTTTATTAATTACAGTTTCTAATCTATTCCTATAACCCGCACGTTCGTATTGAAGGTTTATAGTTTTAAACTCTTTTTCATGAATGCCAACTCGACCAATGTGGTAGGCATTATCATACCACTTGGCTGAATATTCAAATTGATCTTCGTTTAGGTCAATTTTATTCGACCCTAAACTTTTCCCCCCTGTAACCAAAAAACGCAGCAACCTTTTAGTTTTCAGTGTAATCGAGGAAACCAACCCAGATAATAATGTTGTATTGTCGCCCATCCTACTCACAATTGCTCCTATTTTGAATCAATAAATTTTGTTATGAAACACTCTCAATCGGAGATTGCTGGAAAAAAGAATTCTTCAATGCCAAACACGGGACGGTTGCTACCTTGATAATTCAATCATTCGGTGGAATTCTTGGCACTGAATGATTGTATTTATTATAATATCCAATAACCCATAACGCATGGAAAAAATATGCAATCAAAAAACTTGCCCCTAGTCCAATAGCACCGCTGCCATTTTTGATAAAAATCCATGATGCTACTAATAATATCAAACACCAACCAAAATTCATTATTAATGCTAGCCACATTTTGTTTGATGCGACGATCCATTGGCCAATTGGCGCAATCACCGAACTAATCACTGCAGAAAATAAAATTACTCCCGTGGTAAGCGGGCTGGTCAAGTATTCATTTCCAAAAATTGACATAAAATAATCATTGCCAATAATTAGTACCAAAGCCAAAAGGAAGGAGCTTAGGCCATTAATTATTAGCGATAGTTTAATGATTTTTTGGGGAGACGCAAGATTCTGTTTCGAAATCTCAGACGAAAGCAAGGGAAGGATTGCATTATTTATTGTCATCGGAATAAATAGAATAATATTCTTCCACTGGTTTACGACATTATATTGACCAAGTTCAGCAAAACCGTTGGGTGAATTAATTAAAAATGAATTAGTAGCCCAAATAGCAAATGGTACAACTAATGAACTCAAAAAAGCTGGAAATGAAAATTTCCATAATAAAGGATAATAGTTTTTTATGATTGAATATTGGATAGATATATTGTATGATTGAGCAATTTTGTTAATAAGCAAATGATTGATTAATACGACAACCGTGCCTTCAGCGATTAATCCGAAAATTGCTCCATTCAATTGCCAGAAATATATACCCGCAGCTGAGAATAAGAATACTGCGGTTCCCCTGATAACGTTTACTTTAACAATAGATTTGAATCCTTCAAACCCCATTAATATTCCGGTTTGAGTATTTATTATTGAATATAAAAGTATTACTAATCCACACACTCTTATTTGAATTGAGAGATGGGGAGCATCAGCAATAAGGACCGGGATTTTGTATAAGAATAAAAAATAAATAATAAACAAGGTTAATGAGATTCCAATGGAAGTTAAATATAAAAAACCAATTAATTTACCACTTTGACTTTTATCTTTTTTAAAATTTTCAGCAATGAACTTTGTACTCGTTAAACCAAGCCCAAAATTGAATAATAAACTTAACAACAGAATAATGCTATTTAGGATTCCAAGTTCTCCGTAAATTGTTTTCCCAAGGATTCGTGCAGCTACTACTGCAACTCCAAATCCTGTTCCTTGAATTATGACATTTCCAATAATTGACCAGAAACTATTATTTACCAACCGATTCTTAATATCGGAATTTGTTAATGCTGAATAAATTGAAAACAATGATCCAAACGAATCGCGCATTTTATTTCACTCGTAAAGGTGCTATTTTGACATGAAAGAATTATTGTTCTATATTGCTGTCATCCATCTGTCGATCTTATTAACTACAACTACCCATTTGATCAGTTCTCTAAAAGTGCATCGTCTATAGAAAACACCTCTTCAGCTCGGACAACAGTCAGCTAGTGATTTCCGTAAATGAACATCATAAAACGGGATCTTAGGACTGGCAAGCGACCAGGGATATGTAAATCTCCAGCCCTGCTTACCCCCCTATTCAAGACGGCTCAGAACTGCTGCTGTTCCGCCGCCACCAATCCTGAAATAAAACAAAAGTGGCAGCCAGCACCGCCGCTCCCACGAATGCCAGCAATGAATAGACTATTTTTTTTAGAAAACCGGAAGAAGTGTACGAAAACGCCTGGGCAGCAATTTTAGCACTGCCAACATTACCACTATCCTTTGAACTGATACTCGTTTCCTGGTATTTCCGATTCAGGATGGAGTAAGTTTCAGAGGCTATATCAAGTTCAAGGGTCAACTGGTCCTTCTCCTCTGCCAACATTTCGATTTGCTGCTGGAGCTGTGAAAGGTTTTGTGGGTATGCTTTCAGGAGATCATTGATTTCCGCAGATTGTTCGTCCAGCGAGGTCAACCAACCCTGGATCGAGCTGCGGAAGTCTGCCGCATTCACCGGTTGAGATTCATTTACCAACGGCAGTTGATATTGGAAAGGAGATGCCCCACTTCTTTGTGATAGGTCCAGATATTGGTTCAGTTGAAGCGTTAGCAAGCGGATTTGTAAATCCCCGGGCAGCGAAGCTGTCCCCGGCAGATCATCGACCTCCTGCAAAAGTGCGTTTGCATCCCGTTTTAACGAAGCAATCAATTGATCCCGCAGCAAATAATCCTTCTGCTGCTGCATTAAAGCATCCAACTGCACTTTGAGTGAGCGTTCCGCGTTCCGTCCTTCGAATTCCAACAAGGCGTTCTGGGCTTTTTCCAGATTGGTACCGGCATCCTGAACCTGGCTTTCAAAAAAGGCTAATTGATCCTGATCTTGCCCTGCGTAGAGGACGTTAATTCGGTCAACAACGCGTTGGGCCCACAGGTTGGCCAGGCGGGCCGCTTCTTCGCCGGATTTAAGGCGGACGGTCAGTGTGACCACCTTTGGGTCACTGCCGGCAGCGACGATCAGATTATTTTTGGCGAAGTCGTACCATTGGTCTGGCTTTTTCTGAGGATCGCTCCAGGCGTCGAACACGTAAACAGCAAGCTCCTGGCTCTCAGCAATGTCCATGGCGACTTTATTCGTGAGCGGACTGGTCTTCACCGTCTCGTAGTGTGAGTCGAAGTTTAACAGGCTGCGTGGTTCGGTCAGCGTGATGACCGCTGTAGCTTCGAACATCTTGGGCTGTAAGATGAAATAGAGGAAAACAATCAATCCAATAAATAGAGAAAAGCCGATAATCCAAAGGCGTTTCAATAACAGGGTATTGATTACCTTGCGAAGATCAATTTCAATGACGTCGCTCATACATTTTCTCCCCAGTGGATTACAAAGCAAAAAGGATTATAACATACGTGAGCATCAGCCTTTTTAATCACCACCACGGACGCTTCTTTCACCCCCGAAGACTCATGCATCAACCATCATGGCGAGTACACCTGTCAGGAATATACCAGCTATGTGACGTTAAATCGCTCCTCTTATTTGGCGTGCGCTTTTCGTTATTTATGTCACAATAGTAGAATATCAAGAGTGCGTCCATAATCCGTTAGGTATTGGTCCAATTTTGTTGAATAATCTGTGTTTCAGAAAGGATAGAGTTGATGAATGCGTCTGAATTCCCTGCCTTCGTGCGAGGGCTGCCGGAGGCGGACTTGCCGTATGAGGGTCTGCGCGGCTGGATTTTGCAAAGCGATTCAGGGCAGGTTTTCTTCAATGAATCGGACATCGAAATGACGGTGCCGGAACATTCGCACGGCAGTCAGTGGGGCGTGGTGATCGATGGGAAAATCGAGCTGACGATTGGCGGCCGCACGCAAACCCTCACACGCGGCGATACATTCTTCATTCCCGCGGGTACGCTGCATCAAGCCCGCATTTATCCCGGTTATCGGGCAGTCGATTATTTCGCCGACCCACACCGGTATCGCGCCCGTTCGTAAGTCAGCTAATCGCGCCGAAACAGTCTGTCAAGTTTGCCGGAAACCAGATCCCGGCGAGGGGTAAGAAAGTAACTGGTCAGCACAATCCCAACCCTTACCTTTTTTTGTTTTCTCCGAACACTCAACCAAAACCGATCCTCTGCTGTTCCTGGCGGTGGGCGCGGTTAACATTTTGCAAATCAAGGAGAGTTTTCAATGCACAAGTATTCATTGGTTCGACGGTTTCCTTCCCTGGCGACACTTGCCCGGGCGTGCCTGTGTGCGGCATTGCTGGCAGGTATTCCGGGTATCACTGCCGCCCTGGCTGCCACGCCCAAACCTGAACCTTACCTGGTCGATGACATCTATCCGGGGATTGGCGGTTCAGAACCATATTACCTGACCGCGGTGGGCAATACCCTTTTCTTCGTCGCGATTGATGAAACTCACGGGGACGAGTTATGGCGTAGCGATGGCACCGAAGCGGGCACGGAGATGGTCAAGGACATCTTTCCAGGGAAGTTCAATTCGCACCCGGAATATCTGACCAATCTAAACGGAACGCTCTTTTTCAGGGCCAGCGATGGGATCCACGGCGAAGAATTGTGGCGCAGCGACGGCACCGAGGCCGGCACGGTGATGGTCAAGGACATCGTTCCGGGAAGCGGTGGTTCGACCGGTGTGTACGGCCTGGACTGGGTCGTTTTTGATGGAAGGATCTTCTTTATTGCTAATGACGGCGTTCACGGCGACGAGTTGTGGGTCAGCGATGGCACGGAAGCGGGCACGGAGCTGGTTAAGGACGTCTATCCGGGGGTAAACGGTTCGCAGATGATATTTATGATCGCCACCACCGACGCGCTCTACTTTGGTGCGAGGGACGACACCCACGGCACTGAGCTATGGCGCAGCAATGGCACCGAAGCCGGAACGGAGCTGGTCAAGGACATTAGAACTGGCGAGAGCGATTCGCTCTCCACGTATTACTATGAGCGCTGGCTCGCCATCGATAATACGCTCTTTTTCGTTGCTTCGGACGGAATAAACGGCTTTGAGTTATGGCGCAGCAACGGCGCGGAGGAGAACACAGTACTGGTTAAGGACATCTATCCGGGTACATCGGATTCAAACCCAATGAATTTGACCGATGTCAATGGGGTGGTCCTTTTCAGCGCCAACGATCCAGGCCACGGCTTCGAGTTATGGCGCAGCGACGGCACGGCGGAGAATACGGTGCTGGTCAAGGACATTTATCCGGGGGGGATGAGTTCGGACCCGGGTTATTACTCGGAAGGTCGGACCGTTGTCAATGACACAGCCTTCTTCATTGCCAACGATGGCACATCCGGCCTCGAGTTATGGCGGAGTGACGGCACCGCAGAGGGCACAGTACTGGTCAAGGACATCAATCCGGGATATTACGGCTCGATACCGCGTTCGATAATTAACCTGGGCGGCCGGCTCTACTTCACGGCTGAAAACGTAGCCTACGGCGAGGAGTTATGGCAGAGTGATGGCACCGAGGCGGGTACGGAGCTGGTCAAGGACATCTATCCGGGAAGCGCAGGGTCGCGCCCGCGGTTTCTCACCAACGTCAATGGCCGGCTTTTCTTCGCTGCCAGCAATTATGACTACAATTACTATTATCTTCTCAAATCGCAGCAAGTTGAAGCCGTCCCCGAGGTTCCCTTCGGATTCGAGTTGTGGTCGCTTCAGCATATGATATACGTGCCTCTGGTTGTCAAGTAAAGCATCTCTGGCGGCCTGGTCGGATTTCCGAGGTGTCGCTACCCTTTTTAGTCGGTCGATAGGCAACACCAAAGCGCTTTCCTCACGGGAGGCGCTTTGGTTATTTTAGCCGTCGTGCAGGGTGTGCAGGGACCGTATAATAAATGGACGCCTGCCGATCTCGACAGACAATTGTGAGGTATGCTTGGGTCATGGAAAATCTCGAAGAGCAGTATGCGCGCATCATCCATGCAATGAGCCGGACGGGAATATTAATCTCCCTCCCCCGGGCGAGAAAACCCGGCATGATTGGGATCGATGGAGCCGAGTATCCGGTACCTACCCAAGAGCAGGTTGTGGAGCTATTTACGCATAACACTGAACTGGTAAGTCGAAAGGTTCCCCAGGGTTTCGACCGGCTGGAATTAACGCCACTGGCCATGCCCATATCTCTGTTGATGGACCGACTGCAGGATGCGATTCTGAAACACGCAGCCGAAGGAAACATTTTTCAAACCCGAAGTTCTGCCACCGCCCCTTTAGTGCCGGTTCGCGTCAACAAAGAAAAGCAGGTCTGGGTTTGGGAAGTCTTAATGCAGGCTTGCGATGCCAACGAGCTGGTTTACTTTCCGCAAGAATATTCGAGCAGCCATCGGGGACAGACCAAGTTGGAAGTCATTCATAACAGCCAAATGTGCGCCTTTCCGGGCTGGTCGGTAGGACTGGGCGAAAGCACCCCCATCATGCCAGCAATAGGTCAGGGCAAGATGCTGGGAGGCAGAAAACAACTGGAAATTGGCTCCTCTCCGAATGAATATCTGCGGACTATCCAGACGCAGGCGTATCAGGGGGAAACTGGTAAAACGCTGGAAGATTTTATGGTTGAGTTTCTTACCCGGCTCGAAACGACCCACGAAGTAAGCTATGACGTGAAGGATAACAATGCCTTATGGTGCCTTGGCCAATATTTTAGAATTCCGTATGCACAGGTAGTGCCGACCGGACGGTGGGTTCGCGATGTCGGGCGGGTGCGCCTGGATATGCACCGTACCAACAATAAGCAATGCGCCCAGAGTTGGGGCGGGGCTACCACGGTGAGGTTTGGCGCGTGAGGGTGGGGGGCGTCGTCCACAGGACCCGCTTCGCTTATACACAGTGCTCGCATCGCATGTAAGTTTAGGCCGGCGGAAAGAACAAAGATAACGTGAGAAGCGCTCTTCAAATATAGAGGGCGTTTTTGGGGTTTTTTAAATATTGCTATAATACCTGATGCAGCCAATTCCGCATCGTTTAATAAGCGGGTACTTTTTGCAGCCTTGTTTAGTGTCAGCTCTCGTAATATAAGCCGGGCGGACCATGTCTAAAGTTGCTGATTATCGCGCCAAATTACGCACATTGGATCGTTGGGATGCCTATCTGCTGGCAGAATCCGGGCTACCCGGGCCAAGGGGAAACCTTGAACTGGCCCAGGCAGTGGCGGACGAGGGTGGTGCGAAACTATTTTGGCGTTATACAGGCTATTCGGCGGACGCGGCTCCGGTGAACTCGCCGTACGAATTCCTCGCCTTCTGCGGGGTCGTTGGCCTGGGCCGTTTGCTGGCGGAAGGCAACCGGGACCTCCTGCCAACCCTGCGTCGCTTTGCGTCCGACACCCGTTGGCGGTTAAGGGAAGCGGTGGCGATGGCCATGCAGCGCCTTGGCGACACCGATATGGATGCGCTGATTGCCGAACTAGAGCAGTGGAGCCATGGAACGCCGTTGGAGCAACGAGCGGCGGCAGCCGCAATCTGCGAACCGAGGCTCTTGAGACAGCCGCAGTATGCACTGGCAGCTTTGAAAATACTGGATGCGATAACCACCTCGATTTCGTTCACAGAGAGCCGCCGCGGCGAAGATTTCCTGGCACTGCGCAAGGGGCTGGGTTATTGTTGGAGCGTGGCCGCGGCTGCCTTACCTGCTGCGGGTATGCCGGCCATGGAAAAGTGGCTGGTCAATGCGGATAAAGACATCCAATGGATCATGCGCGAGAATTTGAAGAAAGAGCGGTTGGTACGGATGGATGCAAATTGGGTAGAGCGCTGGCGAACCCATACCGCCCATCTGTAGAAAATGTATAACTATTACTGGTAGGAGAATTGTTAAACCATGAAAGATTCCTGGCTGGGTGCAATTGCCTACGAAAGGTTTATGGGACGTTGGAGCAAACTCGTTGCGCAAAAATTTTTAGGATGGCTGGATATCCCCCCTGCTCGCACCTGGCTGGATGTGGGTTGCGGAACAGGTTCCATTACCAGGCTCATTCTTGAGGTCCAAAGGCCCAGAGAAATTTTTTCCATCGATTCATCGCCTGATTTTGTTTCATTTGCGCAGCGTTCGATAATGCATCCATCGGTGCATTTTAAAGTTGGGCTGGCCCAATCTCTGGGACTGGCTTCAAGTTCCATGGATACTGTTGTGTCTGGACTGGTCCTCAACTATGTTCCACAACCCAAAGCCGCGCTTCTGGAAATGTTGAGAGTAACCAGGCCTGGCGGAAAAATCGGAATATTTCTGTGGGATTATGCGGATGGAATGCAATTTTTGCGCTACTTCTGGGATGCCGCGATCGAACTCGATGCTAACGCCCGGGAGGCGGATGAAGGCCTCCGGTTCCCGCTGTGCCGGGCAGGGCAGCTTGAAGCTCTCGTCCGGGAAACCGGTTTAAAGCAGGTCGAGGCAGCACCCATTGAGGTAGACACCGTCTTCCAAAATTTTGATGATTATTGGCAGCCCTTTCTTGGCAAAGTGGGTCCGGCGTCGATCTATACCATGAGTTTGCATCAAAAAGACCGGCAAAACCTTGAAGACAAACTGCGCAAGTCGTTACCCATTGACGCAAATGGTACGATTTCCCTGATCGCCAGAGCATGGGCGGTAAAAGGCATTGCCTGACGTAACAGGCGCTCGAATGGTGGGATTCGCGCCGCTAAAAGGAGGGGGTTCTGCGTTCCGCAACCTTCCCTCACAAGTAACTTCAGAAAAGTGGGCAGACACACAGGTCTGCCCCTACCCGCAGGGGTCGACTGTCACCCGCGAGACGGTAGCCGTACCCATCGGCGGTCTGCCCTTACCCGCAGGGGTCGATTGTCACCCGCGAGACGGTAGCCGTACCCATCGGCGGTCTGCCCCTACCCGTAGGGGTCGACCCATGTGTCGACCCACAAATGCAGGAACATATGTGAGCAAAAATATTCTTTTCAGATACCCTCTTTTGATTATGTGCCATAATTGCAGCGTATCCCGATGGCGCAGCTTAAATAGTAAGGCGAAGTTCCTCAACGACAGGAATTGAATCACGGGTGGCACTCGTTGTGATGAATGTCTGCTTTCAATGTGGCATGTACCATGCCGACAAGTTGATCGACCCGACCGGCCCTTTTGCGATCTGTCCGGAATGCGGCTATAAACATCCCTTTCAGCAAATCCCGTTGCTGATCATCGGCGGGGCGAGCGGCTCGGGCAAAACCATCGTTTGCCAGCATCTATTGGGCCACGTTACACAGGCAGTGTTACTGGACTCTGATATTCTGTGGCGGCCCGAGTTCAACATCCCGGATACCCAATACCGGGATTTCTTCGAGCTTTGGCTGCGGGTCAGCAAGAATATTTCGCAGTCCGGCAGGCCGGTCGTTCTTTTTGGAGCCGGCATGGGCAATCCCCAAAATATTGAAAATTGTATCGAGCGGAGATATTACTCCAAAGTGCAATATCTGGCTCTGGTTTGTACTGATGAGGCCCTTTCCAAACGACTCCAACAGCGACCTGCCTGGCGGGGTTCGCACGAACCAGCCTATATCGAGGGGCATATCCGCTACAATCTCTGGTTCAAAGCTTATGACAGCCAACCCGCCATCAAGTTAATCGACACAACGAATGTGCCCGTCGAAGAAACGGCCCGGCTAGTTGCCGCGTGGATCGATGAGGGTAGCCGGTAAGTCGAGATGCAGGAAATTTTCTCGTTACCAGAAAGATAAAGACGTCGCGACGGGTGAAGCCAATATCTAGAGGGGCTGTCTCAAAAGCGGGCGGGCGTGGAAACCCGCCCCTACAGGTAGGGGATGGGTTCCACCCCATCCCGTATACGTGATGGAATAAATGACAAATTTATTCTTTTGAGACAGCCCCTCTTTTTTGTTTCACTATATTCACCTCGCTGACAGGAAAGTAAGAAGAAATATCGGATTGCTGTCTTAATAATCAAACAAAACTGGAGGCGCGAAATGACGCAACTGGAACAATTTCATAAAGAAAAAGATGACTTTTTCGCTTTTCATCCCCAAAGCCCACTGACCAGCGAACAAAAGAAACATTTTTCGGGGCTCAAATATTTTCCGGAAAATTCGGATCTGGTGTTCGAGGTGAATATCGAGAAATTTCCGCAGCAGCAGGAAATCAGGATGCAAACTTCCACCGGGGAGGTACAAACCTACCATCGTTATGGTCGCTTTCAATTCACGGTGAATCATCAGCCGGTCGAATTGACGATCTATGAAAGCAATCACGAATTCTTTTTACCTTTCGCAGATGCGCTGGCAGGTAATGAAACCTATGGCGCCGGCCGCTACCTGGAACCCAGGCCATTGAGCAAGAGCAAGTTTGCCATCGACTTCAATTATGCCTATAACCCCTACTGCGCCTATAACGCCCGCTGGTCCTGCCCGATTCCGCCGGCAGAAAACCGTTTAAAGGTGCCTATCCGGGCCGGCGAGAAGGTCTTCGAAGCGCACCCATAAGAACAAGGGATTTGAGGATCCAGGTAAGGATAGCGGAGCGATCCTCGTCATAATTCATAGAGCAAACAAACCGGTTCAAAGTCTAAGGAGAGTAAAATGTCAACGATTTCAGCGGTAAAAAGCAATACGTTCGGGAAATATCTGGCGTCCGGGATCATCGCCGGGCTAGGCGGCGGCGTTATCTTCGGAATGATGATGGCCATGATGAATATGCTGCCAATGGTCGCCGGATTGATAGGTTCGCAGTCCGTGGTGGTTGGCGGCCTGGTGCATATGGCTATCAGCGCCGCCATCGGAGGATTTTACGGCGCGGTGCTCGGTCTAGGCCGCGTTCAACTCGGCTGGGGTTCTGCGGTCATCACGGGGATGATCAATGGCGTCATCTGGTGGGTGCTGGGCGGGCTGATCCTGATGCCGTTGGGTCTTGGCATGACGGAAATGGTGCTCAAAATCGGAACGGATCAGTGGTTAAGCCTGATGGGGCACCTGATCTACGGCGTGGTGACCGGCGTTTTGTTCGTCGTGCTGCTGCGCAAGAAATAACCCCCTTTAATGATTCGGCAGAGGTCGAAAACGAGGAGGTGTATCCGCACCTCTTCGTCGATTCATGAGCTTTTGGCTTTTTAATCGCCTACCCGATACCAGGTTCCGGTTGGCGGCCGTAAGATTTTCACTGCACTGACCATCTCACTCAGGGATAAGGGTTAGAGAATTTTTGGAGCCATCACACTGACATGCCAGGAATTGCTCGCGGTTCCAGTCAGTAACGTGGTTTCGCTGACTAACCTAACCAGAAACTATTGCAAAGGAAACGTCATGAAACATATTGTCCCCTTTCTTCTCCTGCTCACGATTTTACTGAGCGCGTGCAGTGCCATCGCCGGTACAGCCAATCCATCCTCAACGTCCTTCGATATCAATGATTGGGATAGCGTGGTAGCCGCCGCCAAAGGGCAAACGGTCACCTGGTATCTCTGGGGCGGTTCGGAATCGATTAACAGCTTTGTGGACGCCTTTTATGGGAAAGCCCTGAAGGATCGGTACGGGATTACCCTCCATCGCGTCCCGGTAGCGGATACGGTCGATGCCGTCAACCAGGTGCTGAGCGAAAAACAAGCCGGAAAAGACCCGGGGGCGGTCGATTTGATCTGGATTAATGGCGCGAACTTTCTATCACTGAAACAGGCGAACCTGTTGTATCCAGACTGGGCAAACAAGCTGCCCAACAGCCTGCTGGTCAACTGGGACAATCCGGCGATCAACCGCGACTTTGGTACCCCGGTCGATAACCTGGAAAGTCCGTGGTCATCCGCTCAGTTCCAGTTCATCTACGATTCTGCTCGCCTGAATCCGGCCGAACTGCCCCGTTCATATGCTCAACTGAAGGAATGGGTTATCGAACATCCCGGTCGTTTCACCTATATCGCACCGGGACCAGGAGCCTTTCAGGGCACCCGTTTTGTCAAAGGCGCCTTGTTCGAAATCAGCGGCGGCGCTGACCAGTGGAGTACTTTCGATCAAGCCACCTGGGACCAATGGTCGCCGGAATTGTGGAAATACCTCAACGAACTCAAACCCTACCTCTGGCGAAATGGGGAGACCTACCCAAAGGACGAAAATGAGTTGCACAGCTTGTTCGCGAACCAGGAAGTGGATTTCAGTATCACCCAGGCGGCGGTTGGAGCAGGCGCTTTGATCGAACAAGGCCTGGTGCCGGCAACATCCAAAGCTTTCGTGTTCGACCAGTATATGATCGGCGATTTCAATTACGTTGCCATCCCTGCCAACGCGCCAAACAAAGCAGCGGCGCTGGTACTGGCCAATCTGATCCTTGACCCTGAGTTACAGGCTGCCCAAATCTTGCCAGAAAACGGTTTCGGTCTGGGATACGGAATCGATATAAACCGCGTTACCGACCCGGCAGCCCTGGTGAAACTCCAGGATGCAGCCAAAAAGCTGGGAGATGCCGCCACCTCTCCAGTCGATCTGGCTAAATCCCTGGCAGGTGATTCGGACGCGCAATATCAAAATCTAGTGGAAACCGGCTGGCGACAGAACGTCCTGGTCAGCTCAAAATAAAAATGGCAAGACGCGCTTTTTTATCCTCTCCGTGGTTCAGAATGGCTCCAGCAATCCTGCTCGTTGGAATCCTGTTTGGAGTCAGCCTGATCTATGGCCTGGCGCAAAGTCTTGGACTCCTGACCGGGACCGATCAACGGGCCTTAAGTCTGGCAGCCTACCAAAACGTCCTGTATGGTTCGGAAGGGAGAGGGACAGAATTTTGGACTTCATTGGGCTTTTCATTGTGGGTCGCTGGCGTTTCCACCCTGCTTTCAGCCGTGGGAGCGCTGCCAGTAGCCGCCTGGCTCAATTACCAAAACGGCCGTGGACGGCAGATGGATACGTTGGCTTTGAACTGGAACCTCGCGTTTCCACATCTGGTCTGGGCTATCGGCCTGCTCTTGTTCTTTTCGCAGAGCGGCCTGCTGGCTCGCCTGGCAGCCTTATTGGGATGGATCCAAAATCCGGCAGATTTTCCGGTACTTGTTCGCGACCGGCTGGGAATAGGTATTATTGTGGATTACGTCACCAAGGAAATCCCGTTTCTGGCATTGATTGTACTGGCAGCGTTACGCTCCCAACCAGAGGATTATGGTGTCGTCGCTGCGAACCTGGGAGCAACACCCTGGCAACGGCTACGCTTCGTAACTCTTCCACAAATTTTTCCTTCGCTGATAAGTGGTTCTTTGCTCGTGTTTGCCTTCGTGTTCAGCGCGTATGAGGTTCCGTCTGTACTGGGAATGCCTTATCCGCGTATGCTGCCGGTGCTGGCGCTGGATTTTTTCGCCAATCCGGATCTACACCATCGAGCGGAAGGCATGGCAATCAGCTTGATTATTGCTGCTATTGTTGTGATTGCAGCAGCTATCAGCCTCCATTACGAAAAGCACGCAGGTTCTTCACAATGAAAACCCTTCCAGCTTATACCATGCGTTTTTTGCTTTATGGGGTACTGGCGGCGCCATTATTGTTGTTTGGGTTATATGCATTTTCGGAGCACTGGTTTTTCCCGGCTTTCCTGCCCAAAGATTGGACGACCGCGCCGTTTATCCGGATTGTAGCGGACGCTCAAACAGGTAAAAGTCTGGCGACCAGCCTCGGGGTTGCGTTCCTATCCAGCCTGCTATCGCTTTTGGTCGCATTCCCGGCCGCGCGCACGTTAGGGTTGCAGAAATTCCGCGGGCGTCAATTAGCCTGGCTGATCTTTTTTCTGCCGATGGTAGTACCGCCGCTGGCGGTCGGCATGGGGCTGAATATCCTCTTCATGCGCCTGGGTCTGGCCGGTTCCCTCTTTGGCGTAGTCCTCTCCCACCTCGTCCCAACCATACCTTACACAATTTTTACGCTGGCAGGAGTTTTTGCCGGGTATGACAAGAATTTTGAACATCAAGCGCGGGTGCTGGGCGCAACACAGTTGCGGGTTTTTTTCAACATAACATTACGATTAATCCTGCCCGGATTGGTAGTCGCCGGGTTATTCGCATTTCTCATTTCCTGGAGTCAGTATTTGCTAACTCTCTTGATCGGCAGCGGGCAGGTATTGACGCTGCCGCTATTGTTATTTTCAGCGATCTCTGGGGGAAATCCGACCTCGATTGCCGCTTTAGCGTTGTTATTTGTCTTGCCGCCCGTGTTAGTCATCGCCGCTTCGGCGCGATATCTCAATCAGCATGGTAATACGGTCAGGGAGCAATACTAATATGGCCCATATTGACTTAATTTCACTCACTAAAACTTACCCGGGGCGGATTCGACCCGTGCTGGACGGGTTCTCACTGAACATTGCCTCGGGCGAACTGGTGGCGCTGCTGGGACCTTCCGGCAGCGGTAAATCCACCTTACTCAAATTGATCACCGGCATCGAACGTCCGGATACGGGAGATATCCACTTTGACGGGAAAAGTGTTCTACCGGTTGCCCCAAACAAACGCGGGGCTGTGCTCATGTTTCAAAAAGCCTATTTGTTTCCCTTCCTCAGCGTGGCTGAAAATATCGGTTTTGGTTTGAAGGTACAGGGCGAATCGCCGAAAACGATCCAGAAGGAAGTGGCCCGCCTGTTGGATATAATCGGCCTGCCGGGGGTGGAAAAGCGCAAGCCATCTCAACTGTCGGGCGGCGAGCAGCAACGGATTGCCCTGGCCAGGGCATTAATCGTGCAGCCACACCTTCTGCTGCTGGATGAACCGCTGAACAGCCTGGATCCCGCAGTGAGGATGAATTTACAGGAAACTATCCGGCGCATCCAACGCGAGCTTAAAATCACTACCATTCTTGTCACTCATGATCTGAGCGAAGCGATGGCGATGGCCGACCGAATGGCTTTGCTTATCAATGGCCAGGTCGCAGCCGTCGATCAACCCATGCGGTTATTTCAACAGCCGCCCAACGAGGCGGCTGCCAGATTTGTGGGGATCACCACCTTCCTGAAAGGAAGTCTGGCTCACGGCACTCTGAGAACAGATTACGGAAACCTGATGGTTAACACCAATGGTCATATGGCAAACTCAGCATTGTTTGCCATTCGCCCGGAGCACATCCAGGTTCAACAGCACCCCGGACAAAATGCCATCCCTGGAAAAGTGGTGGGGTGCATGTACCGCGGCGAGCATATCGAATACCAAATCGCGGCAAGTGGACTGGCCATCCGAGCGCGGGTGCCCATGCCGGCGGCAATGGTACCGCACGGCGAAAATGTTTTTGTCGTTTTCCCTCAGGAATATCTCTTCGCCATTAACGAACAATCCGTTCGGCATTCGTCAACCACCTGAAATTGTTCGCCCGCCGCGCATCGATTTTTTATCCAGGACGGCGCTCACGCTGGAAAACGTTGATACGCAGTAAGGGACGAAAAAGGAAAGAACCATTCGAAGGATTTGCGCGTGGGTTACAGTTCCATTCAGGATACTGTCGCCGTAATTAATTGAACTGAGAACAATGCCAACAAAGAGCGCAGTGAAACCGGCGCGGTGGACAATCCACTTCGAAAAAGCCAGCTTTAACCAGGTAGTCATCTGGAATGCTCCTGAAAGGACCAACCTGTTCGAAGTTTACAGAACTTCCACCTGCTCCAATTCGGGAACTGGCAAAGTCTTATTGCGCAGGTAGCGGGTGACAACCTTCTTGATAATTTCCGAGAAGGTTGGGTAGATAAAAATCAAATCCCCGAGACTCTGGATTGGAAGTTTCTGCTGAATTGCAAGTGTAAAGAACTGGATCCATTCACCAGCGTGAACACCAATGGCGTCCGCGCCAAGGAGAACATCATTTTCATCCATCACCACCTTGAGGAAACCCTCTGTCGCGCTTTCCGTAACAAAACGATCGATCGAACTGGTGTTCACCTGGGCAATATTGACTTTTTTGCCTTTTCTTCTGGCTTCGCTCTCGGTGAGTCCAACATGTCCGATTTCCGGGTCCATAAAAATAGCCCAGGGTACAACTGACAAATCATTCTTGACCTGATTGCCATTCAAAATATTCTCGACGGCTACCTCTGCTTGATAGGAGGCAATATGTGTAAACTTGGCCGGAGATGTCACATCGCCAATGGCATAAATATTGGGAACGGTCGTTTGCAGGAATTCATTGGTGCTTATCCCGCTGGCGGAATACGCGATCCCGACACGGTCGAGGTGTAAATTGGCAATATTCGGGTCGCGTCCTAATGCAGCAAAAATTTGTTCGGCAAAGACTTCGCGCTGAAACCCCTGGTGAGTGAGGACAATTTTGGTTTGCCCGCCTTCGGACAGGTGGTAGTCGGTAACCTCGGAATCGACGAGGATGCGAATACCTTCACGTTTCAACACATTGATCGCCAGCGCCCCAACCTCTTCATCCACGAAATTGAGGATGCGCGGGAAACGTTCGATGATCGTGACTTCACTGCCAAACCGTGCCAAAGACTGGGCAATTTCCGCCGAAATCACCCCGCCGCCTAGAAAGGCGATGGAGCGCGGCAGCTTTCGCAACGCCCAAAAGTTATCATTGGTCACAAATTGGGGCATTTCACTGCCTGTTCGGGGGGCCGGCCGGGGCGAAGAACCCGTTGAAATAACCGTGTAATTGGATCGGATCTCGTCATTCCCAATTTGGATCTCATTTCGGCTCAAGAACCGCGCCCCACTAGGATCGATATAGACATCGATGCCTAAATCCTGAAAATGAGCCGGCTGCTCGTTTTGATAAACACCCTGTACGACATTATCCACATGTTCCATGACCCGGGCAAAATCGAAATCGCCGGCGGAACTCAGTTTTGGCAGGCCATGAACGTCAGCCCGCTTCATGGCGTGGTAAAGCCTGGCGCTGCTTATCAACGTTTTGCTGGGCACACATCCCGCATGAGTGCATTCCCCGCCAATCTTATTTCTTTCAATCAGGGCAACCCTTGCTCCGTGACGCCTGGCTTTCAAGGCTGCTACCAACCCGCCCGAACCCGCCCCAATGACCGTAATATCGTATTCTTTCATCTTGATGTCCTCTGTTTCTGTAATGAGTATCGATGAGATGCATTTCTCGGATCAGCCAAGCGCATCGAAGGTGTTGACTGTTTGTGAGTCCAGAATATGGTTGGCTGCCACTTGCGCAGCTTGCTGAACGAGGGCGTGATCGCCGGGAAGCCCATCGTAAAGATAACCTTGCTGAAATAACCCGACTGTGCGGGCAAGGATTTCACTGCCAAAATGGATGGCGCTTTCCATTACCCCCGTCACCCCCAATATCTTGTCGAAATCAGGTCCAAGGGCAAACCGGTAGGCGGTCAGAAATGATTCGAGAATGGTCCCGGCATTTTTTGCGGCGCGTGGGGTACCCGCCCGATGGATATGCATCCACAGATGAGCGGCAAAATGACCGACGTCTTGCGATGGGCGGCCATAATGCGCCAATTCCCAATCAATAACCCGCAGTCCGTGCTGTGAAACGATCACGGATGGAAGCCAGAGATCTCCCATGATGAGTGCTTTTCCCGGCTGCTGGAGAAGTTTTCCGTATTCAACTGCCGCCATTCCCAATTGTTCTGCATTAGGTAGATGAGCCCGCACGGCGTAATTGTGGATATTGCCATACAGCACTGCGAGCCGGGTTTGTTGGATATTCCGGTTGTTGAATTCCATAGCCAGTTGCGGGCGCTGCGCCGAGAGACGATGCAGCCTGCCGATGAATTTTCCCAACGATCTGCCAATATTTGCGGCTTCTGTAGTTGAGTGTGTTTCTTTGAGCCAGACTGCCAAATCGGGACACTGGCAGACATCCTCCATCACAAGCAGATGCTGCGACCGATTCAACATGATGAAACGAGGGGGACGAACTTCCTCAGATCCGATGGTCGCTAATAAGCCGCCCGCGCTAAAACCTTCCAGTATTTTGGCTTCGATAAAGATACGATCGGGGTCCAGTTGTACCTCAGGTGAACTGGCTATATAAGGAGGAGCCCATTTCGCAATCAAGGAATAAGGAACCGAGTCAATGGTTCCATTCAAGCGCCAGACAAAATTCAGCAGTCCGCCAGATAATTTCTGCGGGCTTCCGGTTATTTTAAATTCAGGAATCTGATCCAGCGTCACGCATAATCTATCCTCAGGTCTTTTGAAATGATTTTGGTATTCCTCACGTGCGCCATTCGCTGAGAATTTCCCGGCTACCAATCCTGTTACAGATTCAGGTTTTGTTTTGAAAGCTAAAAGTTTGGCATCCATCATCTGTTCCTTTTTTATATTCATGAGAGCTTAGACAAACCATGTGGGCAGATTCTTACCGGAGCTCATGAAATGTCGCTCAAAAGGACTGCCCGATTGACGAAAACGGACAAACTCAGGACGCGCTAATCAAAACAAAAGACGACTGAGGGCTACCTTTCAGTCGTCTTGTATTCTGCAGAGCGAGAAATCAATATCGTTTCAGAACCGCCTAATCCGGCGAGGCTTGCAAAATTTGCATCAAAGCATCATATTCTTCGCGGCAATCGGGGCACATATCGAGATGGTGATGGACCAATGGCAATAAACTCGCAGCATCTTCCCCGCGCAAAGCCATTTCAGCAAATTCGCCCAATAGACGGTGGACTTCGTCACATGAGAGTTCCACCTCCTGCGTTTTCTCGATCATCTTGAGCATTGCCTCCGTTCGAGATGGGGGGATTCCGGGCATACCCATCGACATGGGAGCATTATTTGGGATTTTGTGAGGGCGATCCCTCTTGAAAACTCGATTGATCCAATTCTTCATTTCATCTCCGAGAGCTAAGACGCGGCATAGCGATAATTTATTACTCTTGTTCGAAAGTAGCCATAATTTCGGCAGCAGAAAAACCCGCTTTTTCCAGGTGATTTTTCAATTTCAAGCGAGCATCGTGCAACAATTTGTAGAGTGCATTACGCTCGGTGCCCATCCGGCGCGCTACTTCCTCCAGCTGCATCCCCCGCACCGCAACCGCCATCAAAGCCGTCCGCTGCTTTTCCGTAAGATTCATTTGCATCGCCTTGAAAAGCATGGCCATCATCTCTTTTTTTTCGACCGATGATTGAACTCCAGGGCTGAGATCCGGCATTTCTCGCGGTTCGTCATCGCTATCTTTTTCCGCGAAGAGTTCATCGAGGGAAACTTCGTGCCATTTCGCTCTGCGCAATTCAGTCAAGGCCACACGAACGGCAATGGTATAAACCCAGGTGGTAAACTGACTGCGGCCTTCAAACGTGTCCAGCCGCGCGGTCACCCGCATTACGGTTTCCTGAGTGACCTCCTCTGCCAGAGCGGAAAAGCGGGGATCGTCCGGAGACAGCCATTTCGAAAGCGCGTAAGGTAAACCGGCTTGAATCACGCGGCTCAGTTCCGCTACTGCTTCTTCGCGTTGCGGTCCGTCTGAATGGAGATCAGAAAGCCATTGTTCATTCGTGCGTTTTGCCATGGGTTGTCTCCGCTGTAGAACAGTATACTCGATATGTTTGTACGAAGAAAAGGCCGCCCCACAGGGTAAGACTTGCAAGAATCGTTGCATCTCACCGGGAAGAAACGCTTTATCCATTTATCGAGGAATGGTTTATGAAAGTACCCGCTCTCACCACAGACCAAATGATGGAAGTCGATCGGTTGATGATCGAGGAGTACGGCATTGTTCTGATGCAAATGATGGAAAACGCCGGCAGCCACCTGGCAAGCCTTGCCATTCAATTAATGAAAGAATCATCGGCGAAGAAAAAGGCCGTGGTTTTATGCGGCGGTGGAAATAACGGCGGAGGAGGGATGGCAGCGGCCCGCCATTTGCATAATCGTGGGGTTGAATTAAAAATCGGGCTGGCCACAAAACCAGAAAACTTGAAGGAAATCCCCTCGCACCAATGGAATATCCTGCAAAAACTAAAGCTACAAGGAGCCGAAACGGCGGACCTGGCGAAGGCTGACCTGATCATCGATGCGTTGATCGGTTATGGCATCCGGGGCAACCCTCAAGGCAAGGCCGCTGAATGGATCCTGCGCGCCAACCATTCAGGTGCGCCGATTTTATCGCTGGATTTGCCATCCGGTCTGGACGCGACCAGCGGCCTGCCGGGCGAGCCCTGTATGCGGGCTACGGCGACCCTGACCCTGGCATTGCCGAAAGAAGGATTGCTCAAAGAAGCGGCAAAAAGCTTTGTCGGCGATTTATACCTGGCGGATATCGGCGTTCCGCCAGAGTTGTATCGCAGGTTAGGCCTGCAAGTAGAGCCCATTTTTACACAGGCTACCATCGTCAAGTTATGAAGGGGCGGGCTGCGCCACCCCAGAGAATGCCTCAAAAGAATAAATTTGTCATTTATCCCACCATATATGCGGGATGGGGTGGAACCCATCCCATACAGGCGGGGCGGGTTTCCACGCCTGTCCGCTTTTGGGACGCAGTATGACACTCTGTTCAAGTTTGCCACCCCGTTTTGAGAAAATGAGGCGCTCTTTGGGGCGCATTTTTTCATTCTTATGCCATAATTGCAGCGAATTAATCGTCCGTGCATTAAATGGTTGCCTGCTGGATTTTGGAGGGGTTCGAAATGGCTTCAGAAAAAGTACGTAAACCCAGACCGTACTGGCATGTGGACGCTAAATGGATTACCGGCATCCTGCTCTTATTCCTGTTGACCCTAACCATTCTGATCTTCATCCTGGTGCAGCTCACCGCACCGAAACAGGGAATTTCCTTCCTGACAACCATGCTTGCCAGTTCCTTCAGCTATGAATCCGGGGGATTGGATACACCCGATGATGTCGCCATTATGCGGGAGAAAATTGCCCAATCGCCCAACGGAGAATGGCAGCCTATTCCCGGGATGCAAATCGTCGTCCGGGCGGAGGATATCGCCGGTAAAACGCCGCGTGAAGCCCGCCTGTGGTTTTTCCGGCAATGGGCTGAGCCGCTGTATTATGACGGTCCGGAAGGGCTGGCCAACCTGATGACCGACCCGGATATGCAAAAAAGCGTCAAGGAAGGGATCGGCCCGCTGGATTTCATGAATGCCGGAACGCACAGTAAGCTGAAGATCGCGTTCGCCTTTTCCGGAGCGGTATCGCTGCTCTTTCTGGGTCTGCTGGTCGTTTTCAGTTATCGCTTCGGCCGGCTGGGCAGCCCGGGGTGCGTCATTTTTCTGACCGCTATCCCGGGTCTGGTTTTTATGCTGGGATTGCGCGGCTGGATCGAGCAGACGGCGCAAAACCCGACTGGCGGCGGCGAAGAAACCTTCATCACCCGGTATGCGCAACTGGCAGCGGATGTATTGCCTGATGTGGTTCGGCAGGCCATACAGACCTATACGATTCTGATCTTTCTGGGGTTGGGCCTGATATTCCTCGCATTGATCGGCGCCATCTTTATTCGGGAACGGCCAGGGAAGGCACCGGCCAGCGCCAAAACAGAAACCGACCTGCCCCAGTGACGCGGCAGGGACGATCCTATAATCTTCCAGCATAAAGCCACATCAAAAAAGGAAAAAACACTATGGCCAGCGTTTTGGATCAAATCAAGAAGTCCCTGGAAAATCGTGACGGAAAGTGGACTGAAAAGAAAGGTGTGTGGAGTTTTTCTACTACCGTAGCGGAGCGAAAAGCATTTCTCTCCAAAAAGAAATTAACCTACTCCTTGAAAGTACGAGTTGACGACAGCACAAAAGTGGTCAAATTTTCCGAGATGCTTATCGAAGCCGGATCCGGCCTTTCTACCGGCGGTGATTTCGATAGCGGCATGTCAACCGGCTTTGGCTTTAAGGCCGAAAGCTATAACACCTTTGGCGGCGCCCGTCAGGGTACCATCGAGGAGCAATCCAGCCTGTTCGGTAAAAACTATTCCTACCAATTCGACTTCAAGGAGATTCGGTTAATGGTGCAGGGTATCGCCGAGAAAGCCGGCTATACATTCGAGTATCAAGTTCTGCCCGTCAAATAATATATCTAAAAAGCGTGCCTCGAACTTAAGATGCCCTTTTCAGGGCATCTTTTTTTGTCAGGGTGATGGCTGCCGGATATTTTTGTCCCCTTGCTTTTTTTTTGTCCCCAACCGTAACGGAGCGATTTATTCCGCAGACGAGTCGCCACCGCGAACAGTGACCCGTAACAATCAGAATCCTGACATTTTTCCCTGCTCGAGCTATTGACCCGGCCTTCCCGCATCGCTATAATGATTTTTTATTCGATTTTTCCAGAGGGCAGATCGTGCCATCCATCACCGAGACATTGACCGAAGTAACTCGCTTTGTAGTCTCCCCACGCACGCTGGATGATCCCCGTTCAGCAGGTTTCCTGCACGACGCGCACGCTCTCGGCCTGACGGCGGTGGAACGCATCTGCTGCGCCGATCTCTACTTTATACAAGGGCGGTTGACGCCAACGGAGGTGCGGGTCCTGGCTGACCGGCTGCTGCACGACCCAATCACTCACAACGTGACACAAAATCTGTCCGCCGCTGGCAAAATGTCAGCGGCGGACTGCGTCTCCGGGGATGCATACGTTATCGAGGTGGCGCTGCGCCCGGGCGTGACCGACCCGGTGGCCGAACAGATCGTGCGCGCCGCACACATGCTGGGCAGCAAGGGGGTGCAGGCAGCGGGAACCGGGCTGCGCTTCGAGGTATACGGCGCCGGGCTGAGTGAAGCCGACTGCCACCTGCTGGCAGCGCGCCTGCTATCCAACCCGGTCATCCAGCGTTACACGCTGGGCGAGATCGAACCTTCCTTCCCGCTGCCCACCCAGGCCAGCGACGCCGTAGAAATCCTGCCCATCCGCTCACTGGACGACGCCGGGCTGATGACGCTCTCACAGGAGCGCCGCGCTGCGCTCGATCTGAATGAGATGTGCGCCATTCAGGCCTACTACCGCACCGAAGGCCGCGACCCTACGGACGTCGAGCTGGAGATGATCGCGCAGACCTGGAGCGAGCACTGCGTGCACAAGACTTTCAAGGCGCGCATCCGCGTCGAGCGCCCTGGCCAGCTTGAAGCGGAGATCATCCCTAACCTGTTTCGCGCCACCATCCGCGCCGCCACCGAGACGATCGACGCGCCCTGGGTGCTTTCGGCCTTCGTCGATAACGCCGGGCTGATCGAATACGACGGCGTCAATGCGATTTCGTTCAAAGTTGAAACGCACAACCACCCCTCAGCCATCGAACCGTTCGGCGGAGCCAACACCGGCGTGGGCGGCGTCATCCGCGACGTGCTGGGCGTTTCGGCCAAACCGGTGGCCGCCACCGATGTGCTGTGCTTCGGTCCGCAGGATACGCCGTTCGAGACGCTGCCCGGAGGTGTGCTGCATCCGCGCCGCATCCTCTCGGGGGTGGTGGCCGGCGTGCAGGATTACGGCAACAAGATCGGTCTGCCAACCGTTTCCGGCGGGCTGTGGTTTGACCCCGGTTATACCGCCAATCCACTGGTATTCTGCGGCTGCCTGGGCATTGCCCCCAAAGATGCCCACCCGCACCAGCCGCGACCCGGCGACCGCATCATCGTACTGGGCGGGCGCACCGGGCGCGACGGCCTGCGCGGCGCCACCTTCTCCTCGATGACCATGGACGCACAGACCGGCGAGGTCTCGGGCGCATCGGTGCAGATTGGCGCGCCGGTGGTGGAAAAAGGGCTGATCGACGTGGTGCTGCTGGCGCGCGACGCGCAGATCTACCATGCCATCACCGACTGCGGCGCGGGCGGGCTTTCCTCCGCCGTGGGTGAGATGACCTCCACGCTGGGAGGGCGGGTGCAGCTCGAAAGCGTGACGCTCAAATACCCCGGTCTGGCGCCGTGGGAAATCTGGCTTTCCGAAGCGCAGGAGCGCATGGTGCTGGCCGTGCCGCCCGCTTCTTTGCCTGCGCTGCAAACCCTGTGCGAGCGGTATACCGTCGAGCTGACCGACATCGGCCAATTCGAGGCCAGCGGGCGCATCATAGTGCGCTACGGCGAAAAGACTGTGCTCGATTTGAGCAATGACTTCCTGCACAACGGCCTGCCGCAGCGCAACCTGACTGCGCTTATTCTCCCGCCGCGCTGCCCGGCCGGACAAACTACACCGCTGCCGACGCGCGAACACGACTACGCCGCCGCGCTGCTGGCGCTGCTGGCGCACCCCAACATCGCCTCCAAAGAGCGCATCATCCGCATCTACGACCATGAGGTGCAGGGCGGCACGCTGATCAAGCCGCTGGCCGGGCTGGCTGCCGACGCCCCCGCGGATGCGGTGGTGCTGCGCCCGCCGGGTTCAGCCGGGAAGCAGGCGCTGGCGCTTTCAGCCGGCATGAATCCCGAATACGGGAAACTGGACGCGCGTCAGATGGCGCTCAATGTCATCGACGAAGCCGTGCGCAACGCCGTGGCTGCCGGGGCCGACCCCGAACGCATTGCCCTGCTGGATAACTTCTGCTGGGGCGATCCACTGCGCCGCGAAACGCTGGGTGAACTGGTGGCAGCCGCGCGCGGCTGCCATGACGGCGCAGTCTATTTCGGCGCGCCGTTCATCTCCGGCAAGGATTCATTTAATAACGAATATCTCGGTTCCGACGACCAGCGCCACGCCATCCCGCCCACCCTGCTCATCTCCGGGCTGGGGCTGCTGGAAGATGCGCGCGCCGCCGTCAGCATGGACCTGAAGGTGGCAGGAAATGCAATTTACCTGGTAGGTGCGTTTGCTCCCACCTTCGGCGGCAGCCATTACGCGCTGACCTGCCTGCCCGCTGATCAACCGCCCGCCGAGGGCGTGCCTGCGTTGCTTCCGATCACCCGCGCGGTTTACCGCGCACTGCACGCCGCCATGCGCGGTGGACTGGCTGCTGCCTGCCACGATTTGAGCGAAGGCGGGCTGGCCGTGGCAGCCGCCGAAATGTGCATCGGCGGGCGGCTGGGGCTCGACCTGGCGCTGGAGGATGCCGAGCCGCTGCGCGCTCTGTTCGGCGAAACGACCGGCTGCCTGCTGGTGGAAGTGCCGCCGCAGCACACCGCCGACTTCGAGGCAGCGTTGAGCAGGCTGCCCTGCCGCCGCCTGGGCGTCGTCACCGCTGTACCGCGCCTGACTGCCCGCAGCGCCGGGCAGATTTTACTGGACTTGCCGGTGGACACACTGCGCAACGCTTTCCAGCGGCCATTATAGCGAAGCGGAGCTGATATCATGCCCCCCAAAGCGCTCATTCTTTTCGCTCCCGGTACCAATCGCGACCTCGACGCTGCGCGCGCGCTGGAACAGGCCGGGGCAGTGCCCGAGGTGGTGCCGCTCAACCGGCTGCGGCGCGGCGAACGCCGCTGGCAGGACTATCAAATGCTCGTCCTGCCGGGTGGTTTCTCCTACGCGGATGCACTCGGCGCGGGCAAGCTCTTAGCGCTCGAACTGCAGCATGATTTTGCCGGACCAATGGCCGAATTCGTCGCCAGCGGCAAACCGGTCATCGGCATCTGCAACGGGTTTCAGGCGCTGGTTAAATCCGGCCTGCTACCCGACCCCGCCCGCGCCTCTGCTGAAGCGCAGGCCACGTTGACCTTCAATGCGTGCGGGCATTTCGAGTGCCGCTGGGTGACCTTGCTGCCCGTTTCGCAGACCTGCATTTGGACGCGCGGGTTGAATGAACCCATTGATTGCCCGGTGGCGCACGGTGAGGGCAACCTCCAGGCGCGCGACCCGCACTGGGTCGATGCGCTGGTCGCCTCCGGCCAGGCTGCGCTGCTGTATGCCGCACCCGACGGCCGCCCTGCCCAAGGTGTTTATCCATACAACCCGAACGGCTCGGCTGCCGACATTGCCGGGCTGTGCAACCCGGCCGGCAACGTGCTGGGGTTGATGCCGCATCCCGAGGACCATATATTCGCCGAGCAGCACCCACTGTGGACGCGCGGCCTGGCCCGCGGCAGTGGTTTGGCCCTCTTCCGCAACGGCGTCGCCTACGCCGGACAGTTCTGACCTTTTGGAGTGAAACCCGTGATCCCTGAAGAACAAATTCTCCAACTCCTCGCCCAGCCCTTCGAGGGCGCCGACCTGCCGCTGCCGGGCAGATCGAGCGGCAAAGTCCGTGAAGGATACAGCCTGCCCAACCAGCGCCGCCTGCTGGTGACCACCGACCGCCTGTCGGCCTTCGACCGCATTCTGGCGACTGTACCCTTCAAGGGACAGGTGCTCAATCAGCTTTCGGCCTGGTGGTTCGAGCAGACGCGCGATATCGTTGCCAACCACATGCTCAGCGTGCCCGACCCCAACGCGCTGCTGGCCGTCGAGGCGCAACCTTTCCCGGTGGAAGTGGTTGTGCGTGGATACATCACCGGCGTCACCGGAACGGCGTTGTGGTACCGCTATTCCCTCGGCGAACGCGAGATCTACGGCTACCGTTTTCCGGAGGGGCTGCGCAAGAATGAACAACTACCCGAGCCGATCATCACCCCCACCACCAAAGGCGGCCCGACCGGACACGATGAACGCCTGACCTGCCGCGAGGTGAGCGAACAGGGCTGGCTGGATGAATCCACCTGGAACGAAGTGCAAACCGCGGCGCTGGCGCTCTTCCGGCGCGGGCAGCAGGTGGCGCAGCGGGCCGGCTTGATCCTGGTGGATACCAAATACGAGTTCGGGCGCGCGCCGGACGGCCGCGTGGCGCTGATCGACGAAGTGCACACCCCCGATTCCTCGCGTTTCTGGAAGGCCGAAGGCTACGCCGAACGCCTCGCTGGCGGGCAGGAACCGGAGAACTACGACAAAGAGTTCATTCGCCTGGCCTACGCCGGGCAGGGTTACCGCGGCGACGGCCCCGTGCCCGCAATGCCGGCTGCACTGTGGGCAGCCGCCAGCCAACGCTATATCCGTATTTATGAGCTGCTCACCGGGCAGACCTTCGTCCCCGGCTCGTATCCGGTGGCGCCGCGATTGCGCGCCAACCTGAAAAAGGCAGGCCTGCTATGACCGCACCACTGATCGTTATTCTGATGGGGTCGCGCGCCGACGAAGCGCACGCCCGTAAGGTGGCCGAAGCCGCCGCCGGGCTGGGTATCGAAAGCGTTTTGCGCGTGGGTTCGGCGCACAAGACGCCCGAACACGTCCTCGCCATCCTCAAAGAATATGAATCCGGCGCGCGACCGCTGGTTTATATCACCATTGCCGGGCGCTCCAATGCGCTTTCCGGCTTCGTCGACGGCTGCGTGACCGCACCGGTGATCGCCTGCCCACCGCCCTCCGAGTCCTTCGGCGGTGCGGACGTGTACTCCTCGCTGCGTATGCCCTCCGGCATTGCCCCGGCGGTTGTACTGGAACCGGCCAATGCCGCCCTGCTGGCTGCCAAGATCTTTGCGCTCTCTGACCCTGCCCTGCGCACCCGGCTGGCGGAATTCAAGGGTAAACAGGCTGAAAAAATCCTTCAGGATGACGGCGAACTGCATGGTTGATTCCGCCACTCCCATCGAATGGCTGGCCGACGAACACCCGCAGGAAGAATGCGGCGTTCTAGGCATCTATGCGCCCAAAGAAGATGTGGCGCGCATGGCTTTCTTCGGTTTGTATGCGCTGCAGCACCGCGGCCAGGAGGCTGCCGGAATTGCCGTGGCTGATGGGCGCGGCATTCACATGCACAAGGATTCCGGCCTGGTTTCGCAGGTCTTTTCGCCTGAACGCATCGCCAGCCTGAAGGGCGATTTTGCCCTGGGGCACGTACGCTACTCCACTACCGGCTCTTCAGCGCTGAGCAATGCCCAGCCTTTCCTCATCGAGACACAATATGGCCCCATCGCCGTGGCGCACAACGGCAACCTGGTCAACGCCGCCGAGCTGCGCGCCGGAATGCTGCGTAATGGGATGGGTTTTTCCTCCAGCTCCGACAGCGAGGTGATTACCATGATGCTGGCCGGCGCGCCCGGCGCCAATTGGTTCGAGCGCATCAAGAACGCCATGCAGCGCTGGCAGGGAGCCTATTCGCTGGTCGTCCTGACGCGCGACCAGCTCTTTGCCGTGCGCGACCCGTGGGGCATTCGCCCGTTGACGGTCGGCATGCTGCCCACCGGCGGGCACGCCGTTGCCTCCGAATCAGGCGCGCTGCGTTCGCTGGGCTGCCAGGCCATTCGCGAGGTACGCCCCGGAGAGGTCATCATGCTCACCAACACCGCGCTGAGCGTGGCGCAGGCCCTGCCGACCGCCGCGCAAACTGCGCTGTGCACCTTCGAACACATCTATTTCTCGCGACCCGATTCGTTCTGGGACGGGCGCTCGGTGCACCAGGTGCGCCAGCGGCTGGGTCAACAACTCGCTGAAGAAGCTCCTGCCGTAGCAGATGTGGTGGTGCCGGTGCCCGATTCCTCCATTCCCGCCGCCATCGGCTACGCTGCCCGCTCCGGCATTCCCTACAACGACGGTTTCATCAAGAACCGCTACATTGGACGCACCTTCATCGAACCGACGGATTCACTGCGCAAAATGGGCGTGATGCTCAAATACAACGTCATCTTCGAGAACGTGCTCGACCGGCGCGTGGTGTTGATCGACGACAGCATCGTCCGCGGGAACACCACCGGGCCATTGGTGCGGCTGTTGCACGAAGCCGGTGCGCGTGAGGTGCATTTGCGCATCACCTGCCCGCCCATCCGTCATCCCTGTTTCATGGGCGTCGATATGGGCACCTACGACGAACTCCTGGCGCACCGCCACACACTGGAGGAGATCCGCCAGATCAGCGGGGCCGATTCACTGGCTTACCTGTCTCTGGAAGGCATGAAGAAGGCCATCGGCCGTGAGGAAGGCTATTGCGACGCCTGTTTCACTGGCGTTTATCCCTTCGAGGTCAACAAGCATACCGCTAAAACCGGTTTTGAGCAGCCGGCCGGAGAGCAAGCATGACGCGAAACCGGCTCAATGTGCTGGTGGTCGGTTCAGGCGGCCGCGAACACGCCCTGGCCTGGAAGATTGCCCAGAGCCCGCGCCTGGGACGGCTATTTTGCGCCCCGGGCAACCCCGGCACCGCCCAACTGGGTGAAAACGTTGCCATTCCCGCCCTGGCAGTGGATGCGCTGACTGCCTTTGCCCGCCGGGAGCAGATTGACCTGGCAGTGATCGGCCCGGAAGCCGCATTGGAAGCCGGGTTGAGCGATGCATTGCGCGCCGCCGGGATCGCTGTCTTCGGCCCATCACGCGCTGCTGCCCGCATCGAAACCTCCAAGGCCTTTGCCAAGGATTTCATGGCGCGTTACAACATCCCCACCGCGCGCTACGCCGTCTTTCACGACGTCCAGGCGGCGCATGTCCACCTGGACGCAGTGGACTACCCGGTTGTGCTGAAAGCGTCCGGGTTGGCCTCCGGTAAGGGTGTGCTGCTGCCGGACAGCCTGCCTGAAGCGTATGCCGCGCTCGACAGCTTGATGGTCGATCAGGCGTATGGCGAGGCCGGGCGCGTGGTGGTCATCGAAGAACGCTTATCAGGGATCGAGATTTCGCTGCTGGCGTTCTGCGACGGCCGCAGCCTGCGCCCGATGCCTGCCGCGCAGGATCACAAACGCCTGCTGGACGGTGACCAGGGTCCCAACACCGGCGGTATGGGCGCCTACGCCCCCGCGCCCGTGGCCACGCCTGAACTCATTGCACAGGCGCAGCGCGAGGTGCTGCAACCAGCGCTGGACGGCCTGCGCAGCGAAGGCCTGCCTTTTTGCGGCGCGCTATACGCCGGGTTGATACTCACTGCAGACGGCCCGAAGGTACTGGAATTCAATGCTCGCTTCGGCGACCCCGAAACGCAGGCCATTTTGCCGCTGCTGGAAAGCGACCTGCTGGATGTGCTGGAGGCCTGCACGCTGGAAAAGCTGGAAAGCACCGAGGTGCGCTGGCGGCCTGGCGCAACCGCCTGCGTGGTGCTGGCCGCTCCCGGTTACCCCGAACGGCCGCAGGTCGGGCAGACCATCACCGGGCTGGAAACCCCGTTCAGAAACGGCGCGGTCTTTCACGGCGGGACGGCGCGCGTGGACGATCGCCTCGCCACCGCTGGCGGGCGCGTGCTGGGGGTCACCTGCTGGGAGCGCGATCTGGCCGCTGCCGTGCAGGCTGCCTACCGCGCTGTGGATAACATTTACTTCGACAGGATGCAGTATCGCCGCGATATTGCCGCCGGCGCGCTTAAAGCTGCGCCCGCTTCAGCATACGCAGCCGCCGGGGTCAACATCGATGCCGGCAACCGCGCTGTGGCGCTGATGAGCCAGGCTGTGCGCGCCACCTACAATCCGGCGGTGCTGGCCGGCATTGGCGCGTTCGGCGGGTTGTTCGACGCCGCCGCGCTGGGTGGGCTGCGTCAGCCGGTGCTGGTGGCCTCCACCGACGGCGTGGGCACAAAGGTCAAGCTGGCCGCGCAGCTCGGACGCTACGGCAGCATCGGCGCCGACCTGGTCAACCATTGCATCAACGATATCCTCGTGCAGGGGGCGCGGCCGCTGTTCTTCCTGGATTATTTCGCCAGCGCAAAGATCGATCCCGAGATCGTTGCCGCCGTGGTGGGGGGACTGGCGGCAGCCTGCCACGAAGCGGGCGTGGCCATACTGGGCGGCGAGACCGCCGAAATGCCCGGCGTTTACCTGCCCGGCGAGTTCGACCTGGCAGGCACCATAGTCGGCGCGCTGGAACGCGAGCGCATGCTGCCGCGCCCCGGCCTGCGCCCCGGCGACCTGCTGATCGGCCTGCGCTCCAGCGGCCCGCACACCAACGGCTATTCGCTCATCCGCCGCGTCTTTGCCGATGCCGATCTGACCGCGCACGTTCTCGAACTGAACAGCAGCCTGGGCGATGCGCTGCTGGCGCCGCACCGCTGTTACCTCCATTTACTGATCGGCCTCATCGAGCAGCCTGATTCGCCCATCCGCGCGCTGGCGCACCTGACCGGCGGCGGCTTCATCGAAAATATTCCGCGCGTGCTGCCGCAGGGCCTGGGCGCACGCATTCACCGCGGCAGTTGGCCGGTACCGTCGCTGTTCCAACTCATCCAGCAGCAAGGAAATATCCACAGCGACGAAATGCACCGCGTGTTCAATATGGGCATCGGGATGATCGCGGTAGTCCCCGCCGAGCGCGCTGCTGAAGTGCAGGCCGGTCTGCCCGAAGAAAGCTGGATCGTCGGCAAACTGGTCTCCGGCGAGCGCAAGGTGGAACTGCAATGAGCGCGCCCGCCCGCCTGGTGGTGCTCGTTTCCGGCAACGGCAGCAACCTGCAGGCGATTCTGGATGCCTGCCGCAGCGGCGCGCTGCCCGCCGAAGTGGCGGCGGTGATTTCGAACAGGTCAGATGCCTACGGGCTGGAGCGCGCCAGGCTGGCCGGCCTGCCGGCGCTGGCCCTGCCCAAGCGCAAGGAGATCGACCGGCATGACTACGACCGCGCGCTGGCCGAACAGGCTGCCGCCTTCCAGCCGGACTGGATCGTGCTGGCCGGCTGGCTGCGCCTGCTCTCGCTGGAATTCCTCGGGCGCTTCGCGGGGCGCGTGGTCAACATTCACCCGGCGCTGCCCGGCACCTTCCCCGGGTTGGATGCCATCGAGCGAGCCTTCACAGCCTGGCAGCGCGGCGAGATCGACCACAGCGGCGTGATGATTCACCTGGTGCCCGACGAAGGCATCGATTCGGGGCCGGTGCTGGCGCAGGAACGCGTCGATTTTCTACCCGGCGATACGCTGGAAAGCTTTGCGCAGCGCATGCACGCATTGGAACACCGCCTGTACGTGGAGACCCTCCACCGCTTGATCACCCAAGTTCAATTCTTCGAAAGGTAAGATGCAATGCCCAAAGCTATACTTTCCGTGCACGACAAGACCGGTCTGATCGAGTTTGCCCGCGGCCTGGCCGCGCTGGGCTGGGAACTGCTCGCCTCGGGCGGTACGGCCCGCCTGCTGCGTGAAAACGACCTGCCGGTGACCGACGTGACCGACTACACCGGCTCGCCTGAAGTGCTCGGCGGGCGCGTCAAGACGCTGCACCCGGCCGTGCATGCCGGACTGCTGGCCCGTCCAACCGCCGCTGACGCCGCCGACCTGGCGGCCAACGGCTGGGACTATATCGACCTGGCAGCCGTCAACCTGTACCCCTTCGAAGCCACCATTGCCCGGCCGGAAGCGACTATGGCCGACGCGGTAGAGAACATCGATATCGGCGGCGTCACCCTCATTCGCGCCGCAGCCAAGAATCACGAGCGCGTCACCCTGTTGTGCGACCCCGCCGACTACCCGGCCGTGCTGGCTGCGCTGCAAAGCGGCGGTATTTCTATCGAACAGCGGCACGCACTGGCCGTGAAGGGTTTCCAGCATACCGCCCACTATGATGCCGCCATCGCAGGTTATCTTTCGAACGGCGCATACGAAGCGCTGGAGCTCTACCCGGTACAGACGCTGCGCTACGGTGAAAACCCGCACCAGTCCGCTATGTTGTTGGCCTATCACCCCAATGAGGGTCCGCTGGGAGGGCGGGTACTGCAGGGCAAGGAACTTTCCTATAACAATTTACTCGACCTGGATGCCGCCTGGCGCGCCGCGGTCAGCTACGAGCGCCCCAGCATCGCCGTCGTCAAGCACCTCTCGCCGTGCGGCATCGCCTCGGCGGATGAGCTGCAGCAGGCCTATCAGGCCGCGCTGGCCAGCGACCCGGTTTCGGCCTTTGGCGGGGTCATTGCCGCCAACCGCGCCATTGATGAAGCCGCTGCCGCCGCCATTGCCGAACTATTCGTCGAGTGCATCATTGCGCCGGGATTCGCTACCCCTGCGCTGGAGATCTTTGCCAAAAAGAAGAACCTGCGCCTGGTGGAAATGCCTGACCTGATGGTGGAACCGGCCTTCGAGCTGCGTTCGATCACCCGCGGTGTGCTGCGCCAGGCGGTCGATTATGGCGACCCGGCTGCCGCCGAATGGCAGACAGCCACCCGCCGCGCGCCTACGCCTGAGGAGTTGAAGGCGCTGCGCTTCGCCTGGAAAGCCTGCCAGTATGTCAAGTCCAATGCCATCGTTTTTGCGGTGGGTGAAGCCACGGTTGGCATTGGCGGCGGGCAGCCCAACCGCGTTGATTGCGTGCGCATCGCCGCCCAGCGCGCCGGAGAACGCTCACACGGCGCGGTGATGGCCTCGGATGCCTTCTTTCCCTTCCCCGATTCGGTCGCGGAAGCGGCCAAAGCCGGCATCACTGCCATCGTCCAACCCGGCGGCTCGGTGCGCGATGCCGAATCCATCGCGGCCGCCGACCAGGCGGGCATGGCGATGGTATTCACCGGCGTGCGGCATTTCAGACATTAGGGATTTGTGAAGGTCGCGCCCGGGCCGCGGCGAAGTCGAGCATACGGGCAGACTCAATTCTTTGTGCAGCACCCACTTTCGCTGTAACTTCAGGCCAGCGGTGAGAGTGCTATTTCCAATCACGATGTGAGTGGGTCTGCCTGCAAGAGGCGTTGAAGTGTTGTTAATGGATTGTAAAGCGCGCTTTCCAATGATGGAGGGCGCTTTTGTGTTGTGCAGATTGGGGAGAGTATTATAATAATAAAAATGGGGGGACCCGTTCGTGTTGAGATAATTCCAAATTACTAGTAATTTATCTGGGTTATACTTTTATTTGTTGATGAGAAAAGAAACAATTACGATAAATAAGAAACCGGATAACTAGAATTTTACTGTACCATGTCATAAGGAGGAAAAATGCCTGAAGCAACGGAAATATCGAATGCGCCAAAGACTGGTGAATCGCCTTTGATATTTATCAGTCATGATAGCAGAGACGCCGAATTAGCTGAAGCGTTCAGCAAGCTCCTCAAGAGTGTAAGCGCTGGAATGTTAAAGTCTTTTCGATCCTCAGACAAAAAGGGAACGGAAGGCATTGAATTCGGTGATGAATGGTACAAGACATTAATGGCGAAGCTTGAAACTGCTTCGGATGTTGTTTGCCTTCTGACAGAGCGTAGCCTTGATCGGCCGTGGATACTATATGAAGCAGGAGTAGCTAAAGGAAAATTGGGGACACCTGTTCATGGAATCGCATTGGGGGTCCCCTTAAGCAGAGTAAGCGCTGGACCTTTTTATCAATTCCAGAACAGTGATGACAGCGAGGACTCTCTTTCGAAGCTAGTCGTCCAGTTATGTCATAGAGTTCATGAGCTTGATCCCGACAAAGATGTTGTAAAGACACAAGTTCATTCATTCATTACTAGTGTTCAAGAAGCACAAAAGGCTATTAGTAACCCGAAGAAAGTCGAGAAGCCTGAAGCAGCAGACGAAGGGGCTGTCGCAAAAATACTAGAGGAAGTAAAACTCGTCGTTCGTGAGCTTACTTTGAGAATGGATAGGGGTACTGAAGTGGTTCCAGACCGCTATAGACCACGACATCGTCAGTTAAACCCGAGGATAATTCCCGAAATGGTGAATATGATTTCAAGACGCCCATATGATCCGATAGGAATTTTGATTATTGTTAGCCTGGTTCGCGAAGATTTTCCCTGGCTGTATGAGATTGGTTGTGAAGCTTACCGAGCCGCAATGTCCGGCAACACTAAGGAATCGCAGGAATTACTTTTGGCATTTCGTATGGCTGCAGATTACACTTTCCGTAGTCCGTTATTAAAGGAGATAGGAATACAGAGCAAAGGAGCTTATATGATGTACAGAGAACTTGCCATAGAAATTGAACAATACATACAACAATTAGAGGACTCCCCAAGAAAGAGAGAACGATTTGAAGAATTGAGAGACCTGAAAAGATCAACCACTGGGAGTGTACTACCCTCGAGTTCGACCAACAAGGTGTGACGGTTAACTTGCTAGTTTAATTAAATTTTGCTATATGGGAAAACATATGGGAAATATTCCACTTTCAAAACAAGTTTACAGTCTTCATTTGGCCTTTGTTAGGAAAATAAATGATGTCCATATCTTTGTACAACAGGCTATTCCCCTTCTGAATGAAGCGCGTGATAAATACGAAGCATCAAAGCATGAGAAAGATCGAAGATATTATGTTCCAACAATTGGGCGAACAAAGTTTGCACGTCGAACAGACCAGGAGCTTAAGAATATTTATGAGCGGTTTATTGAAAATGAGCTATATGAAAATTTTATCGTGACAGCAGTATCACTATTTGAATCGTTGCTGTTTGATGTATTAAGACTCGTAATATATTCTTATCCTCAGAAATTAACCTTAAATGTTCAAGGAATACAAGTAGATCGTACGGTTCCAATTGAAGTTTTGCTTCAATCAAATACTTTAGAGAGCGCCTTAGAGGAAGTAATAAGAAAAAGGATAAATTCTATTTCGTATGCTATGCCCAAAGCATATTTAGAGTACCTCAATAATGTGGCTGGAATTACAATTTCTGATCCAGTGTTTCCAGATTATATTGAAATTAAAGCTACTCGTGATGTCATTATTCATAATGCAAGAATCATAAATGAAATTTATATACAAAAAGCTGGGGATAAGTCTCGAGGAAAAATAAACGAAAAACTCATAATGGATTTGGATTATTTTAACCATTGTATTGCCACTTTAAAGCGAGTGTCTGGAATCATTCAACGTGACATAAAACAAAATTTCCCGGAAAAATGAAGGGATTATTGAGCAACTTGGAGAGGCAATCCGAGAAAGGATCACACCGCCTCCTTGTCAATGGCAACTATATTTGTGTCGGATCATTTTCATTATGTTATATTGATTGACTCTTCGGAAACCAAATTGTATGCGAAGGAACAGGTTTAGACCGTTGAAAAGGGTACTGAGTGTTACTTTAGCGCACCGAACATGAATAGTAGAGCACTTTTTCGCGAAGCACACTTTGCACAAAAAGAGGGTAACTATTTAATAACATGGCATAATTGCAGCGTATCAAAGGTCCAAATCTAATAAATAATTTATGTTGCTACGAGTGCGCAATGAAGATATCTGAATGCACGCTAGCAGCGACAGCTTGCATTATCACTGGTGATGAAAAGCTTTCCCAGTATCGAACTGGTCCACAGAGTGTTCGGCTATTCAACGAATACGGCCAATGACATATACTGGCAGGGGTTTCCATCACGCTGGAAGTATGTGGAAAACAAGTTGCATACCCTCAATGAAACTCAAGCACTTGATAGTGTGATTTGCCAGGTGCTTGACCCGCGCGAGTTCTTGGATACGGATTATAAAGTTCAGGATGCTTACGACTACGTGAACAAACGACTTCATTATGACGGGTTTGAGGTCGTGATCGACAGCGGCTTAGCAAAGATTCATGACCTGAAGGGTATGTTGGTTGTATTTAAAAATCCGTTTGAAGGTTCGGATGACGAAGGCCATCTGTTTATTGACGAACAGATCAAGAAGGCAGAGGAAAAGTACAAGAAGGGAATATGATGGAGCTATCACGAATGCTCGTTCCTTGTTGGAGGCGGTCTTTGCAGAGATCGCGCGGCAATTAGGGGAAAACCCTCCTTCATATGATGGCAATCTGCCGAAGTTGTACAAGAGAGTTCAAAAACTTTTGACCCTTGATCCAAGTTGGCCAGATATTGAAGGACCACTGAAGCAGGTGTTAACCGGTATGGTGAGCATTGTCACTGGTCTTTCTGGCCTGAGCAACCAAATGGGAGATCGACATGTGTGGACATATAAACCATCGGTGCACCATACAGCTTTGGTCGTCAACACAGCTAAAACAATGGCAAATTTTTTGTTCGAGACATACCAGTATCAGAAAGAAAAAGCTAGCTAATTTGTCAATCGACCTAATTAGGGCTATTATGACCCTCGGAGGTTAAGTGCATTGTAGATGATAACTTTGACCAACGCGCATGATCCGAGCTACATATACGGGTAGGCGCATCCCTTTGCGCAGCCCTCCCCAGCAGGTATCCGTCCCACCGGGCAGCAAGAACATGCCTTGTTAAGCATTTGCAAGGCGCTTTCTGAGATAACAAGAGTTTTTTGGTTGCGCCCCCACCGAAATTTAATATAATTATTGCATTGCGCACGTTGAAAGAGCACGCTCTGCGGCGGTTATTTCCTTAAAACTAAAATTTGCGCTTGATCAGGCCCACGCCCGCCTGATCATCCAATCCAATAGAATGGAGCCATGCGATTCGTCGTGACAAACCGTTTACCGGCAAGGATACGCCCACGGATCACCGCCCACCCGGCGCTCTGCGCTCCAACAACTTTTCTACCTTATTCGATCAGCGATCAGCCAAATTCAACCCCGGCTGGTCGCTCTTAATTTCCAAACCAAAAGAGGAGACCAACATGTTTATGTTCAATCGTTCCAAATGGGGCAGGGCGCTGGCGATCGCGCTTGTCTTGGTTATGCTCACCACCAATGTGGCTCAGGCAGGCAGACCCGTCGCCATTGTCACGCCGGTCAGCGGCGCAACGGTCAGCGGGTCAGTAGTTGTGACCGGAACCGGGAGCGGTGCCGCGACCCGGGTAGCCATCGACGGAGGAGCGTGGCAGGCCACCAGCGGCGGCAAGAACTGGTCGTATACCTGGGACACCACCCTCTTTAGCGACGGCCCGCACACCGTGTCCGCTCAATACACCGACGGGACAGGCACGACCAGCGTAAACGTGACGGTTGCCAACAGCGCCGGTCCGCGCGCGCCGGTCAGCGGGGAAGTTCGGATCAACGAGTTCGTCGCAGCAAACGGCACAGTGCAAATTAGTGAATGGGTCGAGCTGTACAACACCACAGCCGAAACATTGACCATTGGTTCCATGTGGATCGACGATATTAACGCCGGGGGCGGCGCGCCCCAGCAAATCCCTGCCGGCACGACCCTCGCAGCCGGCGGTTATTATGTCATGACCCTCAGCTCCTATCTGAACAACACCGGGGACGATGTGCGCTTCCTGGCTCAGGACGGCACCACGGTATACGATGCCTACACCTATACCTCGGCCACGACCGATATGAGCTGGTGCCGCAAACCGGATGGCGGAAGCTGGAGCGCCACAGAATGCAGCCCAACCCAGGGCAGCACCAATACACCGCCCCTGCCCGCCGGCACCTGGACGCCCGGTACGCTTGAAATCCACGTCCTGAACGTTGGCCAGGGCGAGTCGCAGCTTATCATCGGCCCGACCGGTAAAACCCTGCTGATCGGCATCTCGGAAGAAAACTGGAACACCAACCAGGGCGCAACCTGGGTTGCCAGCGAGATTCGCCGCATTACCGGCAGCAGCCATCTGGATTATGTGATGGCGTCTCACTGGCACCTGGACCACATGGGTTACGCCGGTTACGGCGGCATCTGGTCGCTGCTCGAACAACAGGGCATCACCGCGGATGTATTGATCGACCGGGATGGCGGCACCTGGGTGGACTCGAACAGCGACGGCATCTGCGACCCCGACCTGGAAGTCGTATGGCACAATGCCGGGACAGTATCCGGCACGGCCCGTAACTGGACCTGCTGGGCAACCGATCCGCGAACCATCGGCGGACAGATTCGTCAGCTTGCTCAAATCAACTCCACCACGCAAATCGATCTCGGCCTGGCAAGCGGCGTGACCGTCAAGGTGGTGCAGGTGGACGCTCAGGGCGTGATGCAGGTGGATGGGGTCACCCCCGTTGCCGGTAACCATACTCTGGACACGCTGCCTACCTCTGAAAACGATTACTCGATCACCCTGTGGCTCAACTGGGGCAAATTCGACTTTGTGACCGGCGGCGATACGGACGGCGAATACGCCACCAGTTCGTTTGGTTATTCTTATAACGATGAAGAAACCGATGTTGCCGCGCGTATCGGCCAGGAGGTCGAGGTGATTGCGGTCAATCACCACGGTTCCTCGCATTCGACCAACGCAACATATGTCGGCACGCTCAACCCGGATGCGGCCATCATCAGCGCGGGCAGCACCAACACCTACGGCCATCCCGATCAGACCGTGCTCGACCGGCTGTATAACAACGGCACCATGCGTTATCTGACGCAAATGGGCGACCCAACCCGCAATTACTATGATTCGGTCATCGCCAATGGGAATGTGATGGTACAGGTCACCGACGGCGTCAACTACACGGTTCATGGAACCCCATATGTGGCGACCGACCCGGTTGTGACTCCACCCGCCCCGCGCGCACCGGTGGTCGGTGAAGTGCTGCTGAACGAGTTCCTGCCCGCGCCGCAAACCCTGTTCACCACCGAATGGGTCGAGCTGTATAACCCAACCGCGGACCGCCTGGACATCAGCGGCATGTGGATCGATGACCTGGCGGGAGCCGGCGGCGCGCCCAAACAAATCCCGGCGGCCACCATCCTCGAACCTGGCAGCTATTACTTCATGGAAATGGCCAGCTACCTGAACAATACCGGCGACGATGTGCGCCTGCTGGGTACGGACGGCGCCCTGGTTTACGACGCCTACACCTACACCAGCACCAGTTATGACCTTTCATACTGCCGCCTGCCGAACGGCGGAACCTGGGCGGCCAACTGTACGGCCACAAAGGGTACAGCCAATCCGTAAAAGATGGATTCGTTAGGAGGAGGTTGTCTGATTCGGATAGTTGAGTTGTGATTGTTACCCGCTCTGGGGGGTCGACCCATGTGTCGACCCCTACGGGTTGTAAGGGCAGGCCTGTGTGTCTGCCCTGGTATTGAGACGACCTCCTTCTTTTTTGAATAGTGCCAATTTGGGCTAAAGAGTTGGGTTTCGGGGCCATTCAATGGGCTTTTTAACCAGGTTCCTTAGCCTCTCAACCCAACCTACGCATTTCAGCAGGAAAAATATGCCTTTATTCTCACCCCTCATTCAGGCTTTCAGCGACCATCCGCTTGGACTGTGCGGGCAGCACGATCCTGCCAAAGCTGCAGAAAGTGTCTCCGTCCTCGAACAGCGGCTGAATATTTTGACCTTCGGCGTCGTGGCAGACACCAGGCACCTCAACGCGGAACGCTGGTCCGCGCTGGCCGCCCTGCACGACCACTGGCTGTTCGACCCCGCGCAGGCGGCTTACAAATCCTCGCAAGAGATACTGGCAGCCTTGCAGCAGCAGCGCATTGCGGCGCCGCAGTACATTGCCCGCGTCTGGTGGCAGATTTGCCGCGGCGTCCAGGGACGCTTCAAAGGCGCGTGGCGCGACCTGCTCAAAGCCAATGACGACAACGCCCGGACTTTGCAGCGTTATTTGGAGCAATCCCAGACCACCTTTCCCGTGCTGTCCGGGCCGGTTATCTCAGCGCGCTGGCTGGATCTGGTTCACCGCATCGGCGGCGTTGCCCTGCAGGGCTGGGATGCGCTGACCGTAACCCTGCCGCCGGAGCAGATCAAAACAGCCCGCAAGTTTGGCATCACCGCGGTAGCGGTTCACCCGCTGGTCTCCAGCGCGCTGGAAGCCTGGCCAACCGCGTGCCGCAGTCTGCCTGCCGGTTCATGCGGCCTGGCCGGCTGCCCCAACAGATAACCCCATACCGAACGGATGGGGAAACCCCGCGTATGACGCCGGGTTGAAGCGCGCTTTTGGCGCGAATATGGCATAATCGATGTGTTTCAAAATCATGATTAATGGTTGGTCAGGCATGACCGATAATGAGAGGAGAATTTAATGGAACCCTACGTAACCGAAGATACGGTCGCTGCAAAAGGGAAAAAATGGCTGGAACACATTGCGCCATTCAACACCCACGCGATGCAGCTCGACCGGGAAAAGGCTGCGCTGCTGGTAATCGATATGCAATATTTTTTCCTCGATCCAGCTTCCCCTTCTTATACCTGCGGCGGCCCTGCCATTCTGCCAAAGCTGCAAAAGGTGATCCGCGCCTTTCGGCAGGCCAATCGCCCGGTCATTTACACGCGCCATGTGCATCACCCCGATTATCTCGATGCCGGGATCATGGCCTGGTGGTGGGAAGGAATGTGCAAAGAGGGCACCCCGGAAAGCGAAATTCACCAGGATATTGCCCCAAGGCCTAACGAGAAGGTCATTTTTAAACACCGCTATTCGGCTTTTTACAATACCGACCTGGAAACGGTGCTGCGCAGTCTCAAAGTGGAAGAGCTTGTTGTCGCCGGGATCATGACCAATATGTGCTGCGAATCCACCGCGCGCGACGCCTATTTTCGCGATTACCGGGTATTTTTCCTGGCCGATGGAACGGGCAGCGTCACCGAAGAGATGCACCTGGCAAGCCTGCTCAATGTTGCTTTTGGTTTCGCCTGGGTGACGGATGTCGACACGGTTACGGCGCAATTAGGGCAATAGCCAGCCCCGAAGGATTCTAGCATTTCTCTAATCATCCTTTGATGTTTTTCATACAATTTCAGATTAAATTAGGGGCGTAAGATTCAGACAACTTATTCAAAAAAGGAGGTTCACTATGTCCAATCTTACTCGTTGGGAGCCTGTACGTGAAATGATGACTCTTCGTGAGGCGATGGACCGGCTGTTTGACGATGCTTTTACCCGTCCCCTCAGCTTGAGTGGAGACTCCGCGCTGCCTCTCATTGATCTATACGAGACCAATGATGAGGTGATCGTTAAGGCTGCCCTGCCCGGTCTCAAAGCTGACGATGTGCAAATTTCTGTGCGAGGCGAGACCCTCACCCTGCGCGGCGAGTACAAGCAGGAGAACAGCAAAAACGGGACCACCTACCATATCCGCGAACAGCGCTACGGCACGTTCGAACGCACCATCACGCTGCCAATAGATGTGCAGTCCGACAAAGCCAAAGCTGATTTCGATAATGGTATTCTGACGGTCACCTTGCCCAAAGCCGAAGCCGTCAAGCCAAAGACCATCAGCATCAACGTAAAATAATAAGCTCCCATTCCCGCCCCTCCCTGACCCGGAGGGGCTTTTTTTTGCCAGCGGGCGCTCCCTGAGCTTGTCGAAGGGATGCCCGCGGGTTGCTCGAAAGGGTACTGAAACATTTTTTACATCCTCGTATAATTATTCGGAGACGCCGGGGTAAAAAGCCCTTCACTATTCCCCATTTCATAACTTCGATTACACAGGATAAAATCGTGTTTGATGAAAAACGACCGCCTAGAAATGACCGCAAAGGATGTAATCGAGATCGTACAACTGTTCACCCAACATCACATCGATATCTGCATCGACGGGGGTTGGGGCGTGGACGCCCTGCTGGGAGCGCAAACCCGCCCGCATTCCGACCTGGATATCGCCATGCCGCATAAGGATGTGGCGTTAGCTCGCCGGCTGCTTGGCGAAAGCGGTTTTGTCGATGTGCCACGCGGCGACACGCGCGAGTGTAACTTTGTCATGGGTGACGACCGCGGCCGCCAGATCGATATTCACACGTATACCTTTGATGCGCTGGGCAATCTAATTTTCGGCGTCCCATACCCCCTCGACTCGCTCAATGGCCGCGGGAGCGTGAATGGCTATCCGGTCCAATGCATCACACCTGAGTGGATGGTGAAGTTCCACACCGGCTATCCACTCGACGACAATGATTATCACGACGTCAAAGCACTGTGCCAACGCTTTGGCATTGCGATTCCTGTGGAGTACGAAGATTTCGCAGGGAAAGACGCAGAACGTGACCCAAATAATTAAAGCCTTCTTTGCATTGCAGCGCTGGCTAATGATGTCTTTTCGTCAGGTCTAGCCGGATAAATACCCTGAATTTCCTTCAGCGGATGACGGATTTTCATGGTATCCGAGTAAAGTCGCCCGCAAGCCTGGCAGAGGAAGGGGCAAATTTTATGGATTAACCCAGGCCGGATAATCTATTTTGTTATGAAATGGATAGCGAATGGGTTACCAGGCAAGATTTTAACCTTGAAATCTCGGAGTTGAACTCCGAGATTTCAAGGTATAATCATGATATGTTACAAAGACCATACTACTTTAATCAGGTCAAGGAGGCCTTAGGTCGCGCGCCGGTGACAGCTTTGCTAGGTCCCCGTCAATGCGGTAAAACCACCTTGGCGCGCCAGATTGCCAAAAATCAGAAAGCCACATTCTTCGATATCGAGTCGGTACCGGATCAACGCAGGTTGCAAAATCCAGAACTCGCGCTAAGCGGCCTGGCAGGCCTGGTCGTTCTCGACGAAATTCAAGAAATGCCAGAACTCTTCCAGGTTTTGCGTATTTTGGTTGACCGGCCGCAAAACCAGGCGCAGTTCCTGATCCTGGGCAGCGCTTCTCCCCAGGTCGTCCGATCGGTATCTGAAACCCTGGCAGGGCGGGTCGAATTCATCGAATTGCAGGGGTTTGACCTGTCTGAAACGGGTGCAGATAACTGGGAGTCCCTTTGGTTGCGAGGCGGATTTCCACGTTCATTTCTCGCGAACTCTGAAGGCGACAGCCGAGCATGGCGGGAAGGATTTATCCGTACCTTTCTGGAACGCGACATTCCTCAGTTGGGAATCAACATCGCGGCCGTAGCCATGCGTCGTTTCTGGACAATGCTTGCCCATTATCACGGACAAACCTGGAATGCAGCCGAAATAGGTCGCTCCATGGGACTTTCGGATAAAACAGTGCGATCCTATCTGGATATACTGACCGGCACGTTCATGATCCGTCAGCTTCAACCCTGGTACGAAAACCTTGGAAAGCGGCAGGTTAAGTCGCCAAAGATCTATTTCCGCGATACAGGGTTGTTACACAGCCTTTTGGAAATTCCCGATAAACAAAGCCTGTTTAGGCATCCAAAGGTAGGCGCCTCCTGGGAAGGTTTTGCGCTGGAACAAGCGCTGCAAATTCTCCATCCCAATACAGCTTACTTTTGGGGAACGCATTCCGGCGGTGAGCTTGATCTCCTGTTTAATCTCCAGGGCAAGCGTTATGGGATGGAGATCAAGTTCAACGAAGCGCCGACCCTGACTGCTTCGATGCGCAGAGCAGTATCTGAGTTAGCCCTTGACCATCTGTGGATCGTGTTCCCGGGAAGTGAAACTTACCCGGTGAGAGAGAACATCACCGCGCTGCCGCTCAAGAAGCTAGAAAGTATCCGCGAGCAGATTCTGTGAAGTCAGTGGCGGCCCTTCGACCTTTTTGCATCTCGGTAGCTGCGAGGCGGGAGCAATCAGGCTGATTGGCTCGAACGTCAATAGCCTCGCCTCATAGATGCCCGGGGGCTTCGACAAGCTCACTCGCAGAGCAGGCGGGCGGGTCGAGACCCGCCCCTACAAAAACCCTGGCGTTCTCGGCGGCAGGCGCAGCGTGTGTCGCATTTTAATGTTGAGGGCCCTACCGGCAGGCGGGTAGCATACCAACACCAGGGCATGGGGGTGCCGCAAATCCCTGACGGACTCCCGCGATCCCCATGCCGTTACAATGGCTGGCCTGGATGGGGCATGGAAGCCTGGACCTCTGTTTAGCTGTTTTACCCGGGAATCACCCTACTCAACACCCAGTAAATCCCGGCGGCCAGCAGCCCGCTGACCGGGATGGTCAGCAGCCAGGCGACGGCAATATCCACCGCCACGCCCCAGCGCACCTTGCTAAAGCGGTGCGCCGCGCCAACCCCCATGATCGAGGTGCTGACGACCTGGGTGGTGCTCACCGGCCCGCCCAGAATCGAGCTGCCCAGGATCACCACGGCCGAGGCCAGTTGGGCGTTAAAGCCGTCCAGCGGGCGAATCTTGAAGAATTTTGCGCCAAGGGTACGGATCAGGCGCCAGCCGCCCAGGGCGGTACCCAGCGCAATCATGCCGGAGCTGGCAAAGATCACCCACAGCGGCACCGCAAATTCGGGCAAAACTCCGCCGGTCACCAGCGCCAGGGTGATGATGCCCATGTTTTTAGGCGCATCATTGGCGCCGTGGCTCAACGCCAGCGCCACGGCAGTCACGATCTGGCCGCGTTTGAACAGCCAGCCCACTCTGGGGGTCGCGTTGGCGAACAGGAAGGTGATCAGCCGGTTGATGATGAAACCGAAGGCGAAGCCGATGAGCGGCGAGACGAACAGCGCGATCAACACTTTTTCCAGGCCGGCGAGCATGATCTTGTCCCAGCCGGCGCCAATCAACACCGCGCCGATAAAACCCCCGATCAGCGCGTGCGACGAGCTGCTTGGCATGCCAAGGTACCAGGTGAGCAAGTTCCATAAAATGGCAGCAGAAATTGCCGCCAGAAGCACGGTGATGTTAATGGCGGAGGCGTCGGCGATTTCATTGCCGATGGTGTTGGCCACCGCTACACCGAAAATGAACGGCCCGCTGAACTCTGCCAGAGCGGTCACGCCCAGGGCGGCGCGCGGCGAGAAGGCGCGCGAAGAAATCATGGTCGCCACGATGTTGCTCGAATCGTGGATGCCGTTCAGGAAAGCAAACACCAGTGTGAGGACAATGACGATAATGAGCAGGGCAGTCATGCGCGGTTCATCCCCCCGGCTCAGGTGGTCTTGATCACGATATCGGCGATTAGATTGGCGGCCTCGTCGCCGCGGTCAGCCGCATTGCTGAGGTGGCGGTACACCTCGCGGCTTTTCAACATCTTCACCACATGCTTGATGTCTTCCGCGCCGGTGAACAGGTCGGCCAGCGCCTCGCGGTAAACCGCTTCCACCCGGTTTTCCAGCGCTTTGGCGCGCTGGGCGTGCTCGCTGGCCACCCCGGGGTGATCCTCCAGCCGGTTGGCGGCAGCGTTGAGCTCGAAGGCGGCGTCGCGCAGCAGGGAGGCCATGCGCGCCATGTAGGGGGTGGGCTTAACCCTGAGGATATCGATTTCGGTGACGGTCGAATAGGCGTAATCCAGCACGTCGTCGATGGCGCGCGACAGCGAGAAGATATCCTCGCGGTCGAATGGGGTGATGAAGGTCTTGTTGAGTTCATAGATGAGGATGCGGCGAACCTCATCCGCTTCTTTTTCTTTGGACGTCAACAGCGCTTCGGCTTTTGGGTCCTGGGTTTCCATGAAGTTCGACAGCGCGTCAAGGCCTTCCAGGGTGATTTGCGCCTGCTGGCGGATCAAGGTCAGGAAGATGTTGGGCTGCTTTTTGAACAGCCGCTTGAAGAATGGCAGCTTCTTTGGCACCGGTGGGGCAGGAAGCGGCTCCTTAGCGGCGATTCTGGCTTCTTTGCCGGGTTTGGCTTTCGAACGGTTCATGGTTGATTCCTCCATGGTGGTACGAAGTGTCCTTATTTGTACTATAAAACGCTAAGCAGTGTGGCATTTTCAGGCATGAATTTTCCGTTGCATGCGCCGCCCGGGCAAATTGAAAGTGACGCCGGCGCTTAATGTAGCGTAAGCTGTCAGCTTGCGCAGGCCGAAGGCCTCTGTTGAGTCGTTGGCTGAAGTGACATGGACAAGCTAAAGCATATCTCGTAAATTTCAACAGTTAGGACAAGCTAAAGCTTATCCTACAAATTTCGCAATCCCGGACAGGCTGAAGCTTATCTCGTAAATTTCATCAGATAGGACAAGCTAAAGCTTATCCTACAAATTTCGTAATCCCGTACAAGAAGTAGGGGCGCCTCGCGAGGCGCCCCTACTTCTTGTACGATTTTCATCAGTCCGGTCGGTATATAATTGACTTAATTTGTCATATTATGGTATTCTGGGTGACCCCATCCCGATCATTTCGGGTTGGCAACCTGTTAGCCAAAAAAAGGAAATCACCATGCAAAAGATTACCCCCTTCTTATGGTTCAACGATAACGCTGAAGAAGCCGTTGATTTCTACACTTCCGTTTTCAAGAACTCCAAAGTTGTCTCAGTTTCGCGTTACGGCGAAGGGAGCCCCGGAACCAAAGGAACTTTTATGACCGGCACGATTCAGCTCGAGGGACAAGACTTCATGGTGCTCAACGGCGGCCCGGCCTTCACTTTTACCCCGGCCATCTCCTTTTTCGTGGACTGCAAAAACCAGGAAGAGGTAGATTATTACTGGAACCGGCTCCTGGAAGGCGGCAAGGCCGATCAGTGCGGCTGGCTGAAGGATAAATTCGGCGTATCCTGGCAAATTGTACCGAGCGTCCTGGGCAAATTGTTGAATGATCCAGATGCTGCCAAAAGCCAGCGTGTCATGGAAGCGATGCTAAAGATGGTGAAGCTGGATATTGCCGGGTTGGAACAGGCCTACGAGAACGGATAAACATCCGGCACTGGAAGATTGGGATTTAAAATAAAACACCACCCGCGGATTGTCTGTTCGGGTGGTGTTTTGAAAGTGCTGATTACGGGAGGATAGTTACGTTGACAGCCTGGGGGCCTTTGGGGCCTTGCTCAACGGTAAATTCCACCTTCTGACCTTCGTCCAGTGAGTGGTATCCTTCACCTGCGATCGCAGAATGATGGACGAACACATCGGGTCCATTTTCGCGGGCCAAAAAACCATAACCCTTGGTATTGTTGAACCATTTTACAGTTCCGGAAATTCGTTCTGACATTTTGATATTCTCCTTAAAATCTTCGTTTATACGCTTGTTTAATACCGGCGCGCGCCGCCCCGGTTTTTGTGGGTGACAGGCCGGCGTGATCCGTTGCCGCCGTTGCGGTCGTTGTAACCGCCGCCGGATGCATCCCGTTCGCGCGCGGTTCCAACTTTGATTTCACGATCGTCCAGTGAATAGCCGTTGAACATCTGGGTTGCTTTCGCAGCATCGGCTTGTGAGCCCATGACCACAAAGGCAAATCCCTTGGATTCCCCGGTCGAACGATCTTTAATCAAATCCGCTGATACCACCGTGCCCGCTTGAGCGAGCAAAGTGCGCAGGTCTTCTTCCTTCGTTGTGAAGGATAGATTCCCAATAAAAAGTTTTACTTCCATAGCTTTGTTTTCCTTGCTCCGGCGATTTTTGCCGAAAAAAAATGCTGTCAACCCATAAGAGGTTTGACAGCAAAACGACAACCCTGTTACTAAGACATCAATACTATACCACATAAATAAACTTTTAGGGGAAATAATCCATATTGGGTGCTTATCAGGAATTTTCATTGGCAACTCTTCTGATCGCAGACCCCGAGGCCGATTAACGGGTAATTTTCCAATACTGTGGGGAAACGCCCAACCTCAAAACATAGCTAAATCCGCCGTCGCGGATATTGAAGGCCGGTTTCATCACCCATTTTTATCATTATGTATACAATTGAATTCAAGGTACGGGGTGGGGAGAATGAATAGCCGGGTTGGAAAAATTAAGGTTGGCAGCCAGCGTCCAGCGGCGTTCTTGGTATTTAAGCACCTCCACCAAAATGTATCACCGGGAAAACGAGTCAGTCAAGACCAAAGAAAGAGGTGTTGCAATGTCTATGCAAATCGCTCAACACGTGCCATTCAATCCGGTGCAATGCCCGGTATGCAAAAATTATGTTCCAAATATCAACCGATGCCGGGCTTTTGCCGTTGAATCCTCACCCAGGCCGCTCCTGGCAGTGTTGGGGGAGGAATCTGCCGATCCCTGTACCCGTTTTGCAGAGATTGCGCAGACCCAGGCGGCTATGCCCGCCGACGCACCACCGGTTGAAATCGAATCGGCGCCGGCCAACGTACAGCCCGTTGAGGTTCAGGCGGAAGCAGTCCAAACAGCAGAAAATGTTCCCGCAGTGATGGTGGAAGCGGCGCCGGCTGAAACATCACAACCCGACGCGCCCATGATGGATTCGGCTGAGATTGCAACGCCAGCGCCGGTACGTGGAGAAGCTCGCATTCATTGCCAGAAATGCAAGGCGGAAAACCCATCCAGCTCAGTACGCTGTCAGAAGTGCGATGCAAAGCTGCTGCTCGCCGAAAGCGCAGGCGCCCGTATCAGCACCTTCTTCTCAGGGCTAATAGCAGCCGGTTTTTTTGGGTACCTGCTTTACCGTTTTTATATCCAAAACCCGGGCTCGGCTCCCGACATCCCGATTCTGGAACCCTTCTTGAATCCAGTAGTCCTAGGCCTGGCAACCGTTATCTCATTCATCACTGCGATTGTCGTACCCCTTCGCAGAACCCCGGAATATGTCAAGTACATCAACCGCGCCAAACGACATATCCAACTCAACCCGTGGCAATCGCTGGCGGATGTGGAAACCGCGATGGAGATTGCGCCGGATAAAGAGCAGGGCAATCTGTTAAAGCAGCGCGCACAATTATTCGAAATGGTCGGGTTTGTAGAGGATGCCGCTCGCGACCGCCTGGCGCTTGCCACGTCGCAAAACGCTTTCAAGGGTGAAGCCGATGCAGTAAAAATGTTCACCGGCGCGGATTCGGGTACGTATGCCGCAAGCCGCCGCTCCTCCCAAATCAAAACGATTTTATATTCGGGAAAAGCGCTGGCTATCGGGTACTGTCCAAAGTGCAACGAGGTTAGTGTTTTGGACAAAGATGAGCATTGCCCGATCCATCCAAAAACCAAAGGGCGCGAAATCGAGTATGTCATCCCCGCCGATGTGGTTGCCGGGAAATTGGCCGTCATGCAAAAAGTCGAAGCTGGCAAGCCTAAGGTAGCCGCTCAGCTTACAGAGCTGTTGGTCACAGGCAAGGCCAGCGCGCTCGGTTATTGCCAGCATTGCCGGGCGGTCGTCGAATTAGATTCACAGCGGCGTTGTACCTTACATCCCAGAGCGCGTGTGAAAAATGTGCAATATGCCGTTGCGAGGGACCTGGCAGCAGCCCGGAAGAGAATCTTTACATTGCAGCATGGTCGCCGATCTGGTCTGAATCAGACCATTTTTATTGCAGTTGCATTGATCATAGCGGCGCTCTTATTATTGAATGCGTTTGATACTGAAATTTCAGGAATTTTCCAACGACTGATCAACTCCGGGCGCTGAGATCGCAAAAGGTCAGGCGCGGCAAGCAAGCATCCCTGCCCTGAAGGGTCTGCCCGGAACGGGCTGGAGCCTGACCGGCTGTTTCAGCCCAAAGAGCCTGATTAAATCCCGGCAGGCAACCAAAAACGTCATCAGGGGTTTCATACCGGTGAACGTAAATTCCAATCATCGAGGATCCTATGCGGCGAGTCATTCTTATCCCCCTGTTGATCATTCTTATCCTGGCCGGTGTCTATTTATGGCCGGTCCCCCGGCAGGAATTTACCCAGGTGTACAGCCTGGCTCCAACGGGCCAGGTGGAAAGCCTTCAAGCGTTCCGGAGCAACAACCCGCCGGCCTCGCTGGAGGTTGACGGTCTGAAGTGGGAATATCTTTCGACCGGCTCCGGCCAGCAAGCGATTGTATTCCTGCACGGCATGACCGGCTCTTACGACATCTGGTGGCAGCAGATCGAAGCACTCAAGGACAGCTACCGGGTCATTGCCGTCACTTACCCGGCTGCCGCTTCGCTGGCGCAAATGGAAAACGGCCTGTTGGCAATCCTGGCTCAGGCAGGAATCGACAAATTCAATGTGGTCGGCACCTCGCTGGGCGGCTACTTTGCCCAGTACCTGATCAGCCGTAACCCGGCACGGATTGAAAAAGCTGTGCTTGCCAACACTTTCCCACCAAACGACCTGATCAAGGAGAAGAACGGAACCATCGGCAGCCTGATCCCATACCTGCCTGAATGGCTGGTGATGAAGGTTTTGCGGGGCAGCTTTGCCAGCAGCATTTATCCTGCCTCGGGAAATGATGAGATGACGCTGGCCTTTTTGAATGAAATCAGCGCCGGGCGGATGCATAAAGCTCAGGTTGCCGCGCGGTACGCGTGCATCGTGGAAAAATTTGACCCGCCAACCGCTACTGCGATCCCATTATTGATCATCGAGGCCAGCAACGATCCGCTTGTGGAAGCCAGTCTGCGTGAGCAGTTGAAAACCACCTACCCCTCCGCGCGGGTTGTGACCGTCGATAACGGCCATTTCCCTTACATCAGTACACCGGATTTTTATACGCAGACTCTGAAGGATTTCTTTAGCAGCAGCAATTAACGGTTGGGGTTCCCGGATCATAGCAGCCGCGCCCCTGGAATTTACCAGGGGCGCGGCTGCTTCAACATTGGGGTGACTAAAAAGCTTGCAATCGGCGCCGGAAATCTCTATTATTTCCTTATCGATGGACCATGTGCGTGATTGGACAGGTTGCCGTTTTCCAACGGAGGTTTAACCTACCGGTAAAATCCTTGAGCCTGGCATCCTTGCCGCCAGATAACGGAAAACCAGGAGTTGCCGTGAACGCCGACGTTCAGCGCTTTTTTGATGCCGTACCCGAAGCCAGCAAATCTTACTTCAAACAGATGCATGCGCTGGTGATGGAGTTGTACCCCGAAGCGACCAGCGCCATTTCCTACGGAATCCCGATCTATAAAGCCAAATCAGGGTGGGTCGGGTTGGGTTTTTGGAAGGACGGCGTCTCGATTTATACCAACGGACCTGGCCACCTGGCTGAATTCAAAGCAAAACACCCTAAAATCAAGGGCGGCAAGGGCAGCCTGAATTTCAAGAATTCCGAACCGCTGCCATTGGCAGATCTGAAGTTGATCATCGTCCACGCCATCGAGCACCCGAAAGATGCCTGAAGGGTTACCGCAGCAGCAGGTAAAGGCTGAAAAAGTTGGATCAATTATCGGCTGGTTTACCCATCAATCAAATCATCCTGGCCCTGAAGTCGCAGTTTCAAGCAGCGGGCAGCCACCAAAGTGTCACGGCAAAAGGTTTGATACCTGTTCCTGTATCTGCGGAATGGTTTTTGAATAGGGTGACGGAAATGTGGTATTACAAAACCCATTCTGATTAAGGCGAATAAAAAAATGCAGATAAATCAATTACCGGTTGGGCAAAAGACATCCTGGAGAAAATGGCTTGGTTGGGTTTCCCTTTTTGGATTTTGTTATGTCGTGGGTTTGTTCCTGCCGGAAGGGTTCGATTGGGTCGTGTTTTTTTCGAAAGGAGCGGTAAGCCCGGTTTGGACCCCCTGGACAGCCGTCATTTTAAAATTTTTAAATTGGCCGCTGGTTGTAGCCATTACATTGTTTGCCGTCATTTACCGGTCGTTCAGGTATAACCGCTCTCCCTGGCCGATCGCATTAGCGATCCTGTCGCTGCCGACACTGTGGGTTCTCTACCTGGGGAACCTGGACGGTCTGGTTTTGGCTGGATTACTGCTTCTGCCGTGGGGTATTCCGCTGGCAGCCATGAAACCGCAGCTTGCAGCCTTTGCTTTACTTGCAAAAAAGAGATCCATGATCGCCGGGGTGGTGTGGGGACTGCTTTCCCTGGCAATCTGGGGGTTGTGGCCGCTGAACTTCATAAATACATTGACACCGGAGTGGCGGGTGGAGTGGGTGCAAGATATTTCCTTGTTCCCGTGGGGCATCATCATCGCCCTGCCCTTGTTGTGGCTGTCGCGCGGCGATGAAGATTTACTCATGGCCGCCGGCAGCTTTGCAACACCCCATTTGTTTCCCTATCATTTCATTTTGCTGATGCCATCCCTGGCGAGAATGAACCCTATTTGGATGGTCGTAACCTGGTTCGCTTCCTGGACGCCCCTGCTGGCAAACTGGGTCGGGCCTATCGGCTGGCGCATGGGCAATGTTCTGGCTGCCTGCATTTGGCTGGGAATATACTTCGGCAAACGCATGAAATTAACCCAAAAGATGGCTGAGAATGTGCCAGCCGCAGCGCTAAATCCGCAAATCAGCACGGAATTGCCAATGATGGATTGACGCTCTCAGCTCAAATATCTTTGAGTTTATATATAAACATTGTTGTAATTAGCGTTCATTCGGGGTATATTTAAAATCCTTGCGAGTCAGACCTGTTTCAACGTGACTTAAAAATTACAGGAGAAAACGCTATGAAAAGTTTAAATCCATACCTCAATTTCGCCGGCAACTGCCGTGAGGCGATTTACTTTTATAAAGAGACCTTCGGGGGTGAAATCCTGTCCTTGCAAACTTATGCCGAAGCCAACATGCAGGTGGAAGACAGGTTCAAAAACAACATCCTCCACGCCGACTTCAAAGCCGAGGATGTTCATTTGATGGCATCAGACGGCATGCCGGGTTTCGTGGCGGAACCGGGAAACATGGTCACTTTGAGCGTAGACTTAAGCGACGTGAATGAGCAGGACCGGCTGTTTACCGCTTTGGCTTCCGGCGGCACAGTCACCATGCCGCTGGAGACAACTTTTTGGGGCGCCCGCTTTGGCATGGTCACCGACCGTTTCGGCATCAACTGGATGCTGAATTGCCGGCTGAAGCAGCAGTAGCCGGGATTGTTGGATTTCGGGCTGCGCATAGGATCTAAAAAAGAGCCGCTGTGCCACGCCCTCAATCCAACCTACGGTTGCGCCGGGTGATGCAGCAGTAGATTTGATGGGATTGCTGGATTTCGGGCAACGCACGGGATCTACAAATAAGCTGCTGTGCCACGCCCTCAATCCAACCTACGGTTGCGCCTGGCGACAATAGCACAGGTAAGTTTAACGCGGTCAATCCGCTACAGCATAACGATAATTCACCGCGCCATCGAACTGGTAATGTCCACGGTAGCGCTCCGGCAGCAGCTCGGCAATCTTATACATGATCTCATCGGTCACAGCCTGGCGTACATCCCGCGAGGGTGCATCCCCATTCAAGTGGATGTGAAAAGGCGTTCCCAGGGCGATATGAAAATCCGTCGCGCGCAGGCGTTTCAGATTTTCCCAAAAATTTTCGTACCCATGAAAGCCAACCGGCAGGATGGACGCGCCGCTGCGCATCACCATGGTGACCACCCCCGGCTTTCCCGGCAGCATGCGACCGTCCTTGCTGCGTGTACCCTCGGGGAAGACGACTAAAATTTTTCCCTGGTCGAGAGCCGCCAGCGAGCGGCGGAAAGCTTCGCGGTCCACTGCATCCCGGTCAATGGGGATGATCTCCCAGCGGTCAAAGAGGAATTTAAAGAGGGGATTCTTCCAGCTTTCCTTTTTTGCCACGCTGGTGACGGCCGGGTTATCCAAATGCGGGAGCAGCACCGGCGCTTCCAGAAAGTTAATGTGGTTGCAGACCACGATCAAAGGTCCGCTGGTCGGAATTTTTTTGATTACCTCAAGGTCGATACGGCAGACAGCCTGGAAAACAAGCCGCAAAAACCAATTCATCAGGCGTGCTCTGCGGTTCATGCTGCCGTCCCATCCGGAATGGTAATAACATCCAGCGAGCCAGGAATCAATTCAACAAACAATTCCTGCCCGGCTGTACAAATGGTCTCACCGTCTGCGTGCGCCGGGATGGTGCCTTGAATGGCCCGCACACTGACCTTTCGCGCTTTTGCCATGCGCACCGCCGGATGCTTGCCCTGGGTGCCGCTGAAAAATTTGATCGCCAGCGGCAGGATGGCCAACTGGCTGACCTGCCCGGCCAGGCAGAGATCGAAAGTCTCATCTGCCGGGTCGCTGTCCGGCGTCATATAAAATGATCCGCCCATGCGCCGCCCGTTCATGATCGACACCATCAAAAAGGGTTGGCGCAGGGTTTCACCATCCATCACGATTTCATATACTGGAGCTTTGGCGTACAGGAAGATGGTCCGCACCAGCGCTGCCAGATAAGAAGCTGCTCCGTGCAGCCACTTGATTTTGGCAGCCTCGAACCCGACGACGGTATCAAACCCCAGCCCAACGCCGTTGGCAAAATATCGTCCCTGGGGATAATCTCCCCCGACAAAACGGCCAAGATCGATTTTGCGGCGGTGACCGCCCGCCAACACGTTCACCGCATCGGCAGTTTCCTGGGGGATGCCAACGCCGTACGCAAAATCATTTCCGCGCCCGACCGGCAGTACCGCCAGCGCCGGGCGGCCGCTGCCATTCATTTTCGCCTGCATTAATCCGTTTACCACCTCATTGACGGTCCCGTCACCTCCGGCGGCGATAACCACTGCATATCCGTCTTCGCCAGCCTGGCGAGCCAACTGGATGGCGTGTCCCGGACAGTCGGTGATGACCAGGTCAAAAACAATCCCGGCCTGGCGTAAAAGTTCTTGAACATGAACCAGTTTTCCCGCGGCGACGCCGTTCCCCGCCCTCGAATTATAAATAAGCATCGCTTTATTCATCTAATCTATACTCCACATGAGGATATCTTAAATAACCCTGGCGTCAGCGAACAGGTTCGGTATCGAGCAATAAAGCTGAGGAAGTCTGATCGGGAGAACGCCCAATTCTACCGCGAAATTGGTCCGATTCGTTCAGGTTGTGGTTGCTGTCTTGAGGTCAAAACGTTAGCGTCCTGGAAGGATTTTACCGTCTGGCAGCGAATGTCTTTCTACCCCTCCATATCGTTATCCTTTTCGGGGCAATCGGATATCCATTTGGCGGAGTTAAACCGGATTTTCACTTTATTTCACGGGCAAAAAATCCATTCCTCGGGTAGAATGCACTTCATGGCTGAAATTTCAACCACCCACCCGGTTTACCAATTGGTAATTTTTGATTTTGACGGCACACTGGCGGATTCGTACCCCTGGTTCCTGTCGATTTTCGATGAGCTGGCAATCCGCTTTAAGCTGCCGCGGCTGGAAAAATCGGCGCTGGAGCAGTTGCGCAAGGTGGACATTCACCACATTTCGCGGGAATTCAAAATCCCGATCTGGAAAATGGTGCGAATCGGCAGCCACGTCCAAAAGAAAATGGCCAGCCAGATCGAGAATATCCGGCTGGTGGATGGCATGCAAAAGGTGCTGGATACACTGATCGAATCGGGCATCAAACTGGCAGTGGTCTCATCCAACGACGAGCAGAATATCCGTCAGGTATTGGGGCCGCGCAATGCTGCCCATTTCGAGGCTTTCGAATGCGGTGTATCGATCTTTGGCAAAAAGGCTAAATTCGAAAAGGTGCTTAAGGCAACCAATACCCAACCCAACCAGGCGTTGTGCCTGGGTGATGAGGTGCGCGACCTGAAATCCGCGCAGCAGGCCGGTATCGCCTTTGGCGCGGTCACCTGGGGTTATACCGCGGCGGAAATGTTCCACGCGCACTCCCCGAATGCCATTTTCGATCAGCCCGAGGAAATCCTGACGCTGTTTAAAGCGGTGGGCATTGTAGGATAAGCTTTAGCTTGTCCGGGCTAGATGGGCAAGCTGAAGCTTACCCTACCTACAAGCTGGTGCAAACCTGGATCCTTGGCCTTATTAAACAGCGTAGCCCTGGCGCTGTTTAAAGCGGTGGGCATTGTAGGATAAGCTTTAGCTTGTCCGGACTATAAGGGCAAGCTGAAGCTTACCCTACCTACAAGCTGGTGCAAACCAGGACCTTTGGCCTGATTAAACAGCGTAGCCCTGGCGCTGTTTAAAGCGGTAGGGCATTGTAGGATAAGCTTTAGCTTGTCCGGGCTAAACGGGCAAGCTGAAGCTTGCCCTACTTGTAAGCCCCTTTGCATAACTGTTAAGCCGCTGTCGGCCATTTTGCGCAAAAATTTAGCTAACACAAATGGCAAATGATACTAGAATTAGTTAGGAACCTCAGCGGCTGCGGGCTGCTGTTTAACCTGCCTGCAACCATATATTCTGGTGGATCGGTTTTCCACCGCTCTGGAAGGTGAAAAATGGACACAACTCGACCGACTGTGATTATTTGCCACGCCAGTGAGGATAAGAACAGCTTTGTTATCCCATTCACGTACAAATTAGCCGAATACGGCGTCAGGTCACAGGTGGACGAATGGGAATTGCAGCAAAATGACAGCATCATCGAGAAAATTTTCACCGAAGGGATCAAAAGCGCCAACGCATTTCTGATTATCCTCTCCAACCTCAGCGCCAATAAACCCTGGGTCACCGAGGAATTGCGCCCTGGTTTAATTAAACGGATTGCGGTTCATTGCAAAGTGGTGCCGGTGTTGATCGAAAATGCTGAACTACCGGAAGTTTTGAACACCGCCGAATGGGTAAAAATCCGCGACCTGGACAACTATGACCGGGAAATTCAGCAAATCGTGCGGATCATTCAGGGTGAACTTGCCGAACCAGCCGCGCCGATTGCGGCGCCAGCGCCAACGGCGTTCGTAGCGCCGAGCGCGCCCCCCAGCATTGTTGCGACACCCAAACCGCTGACACAAACAGTCGACTCTGCTATCCCAGGCCTATCACCCAGTGAAACCATTGCATTGAAGGTAAGCAACGAGTATGCAGTGGAAAAAGGCCGGACATTCATCAACACCTCTGACATTCGGCGGATGCTTGAAGCCAACGGGCTTACTCCGCAGGTCAGCAACAAAAGTCTGGATCTGCTGGACGAGAAAGGGTTGATCAAAGCCGCCCGCATCATGGGGACGGCCGGGGTCGAAATATTCAACGTCACCCCTTACGGCTTCGAAGCATATGCGCGCGCCTTCATCCCTGGTTATGACGAGCTGGTCATCAAAATGCTCAACGGGTTAGCCAATGAGGGGCTGGCTACCAATGACGATCTGGCCTCGCGCTTCAATATCCCGATGAGCGTCGTCAATTTCACTTTGGATGTTTTCGAAACGAAAAACCTGATCAAAAAGGGAAAATCCCTCGGCGGCGCGGTGCTGGTCAAAAACGTGACCGATGCCGGAAAACGGTTATTAGAGGGTAAGTAAATAGCTATTCCAGCGGCGCCAGGAAATATTCTTCGCCGCTCAACGTGGCCTCCACCGACCAACCCGTGACGCCCTTTTCATTGCGGATTTCCCACCACCAGTAAGCGCCGTCCTGGTACGGCACGCACAGCGGCCCCTGCAGAACGTCAACAATCGAGAGAGCCGGGCTGGCATCAAAGACGTTATCCGCCATCTCCGGGGTTGTGTGCAAGTTTAAATTGATAACCACCCGGGCGGGTTGACCGGCAGTCAAACGCGTTTCAACCGGCGTGTTACAGCTTTGCGTGGCAGTGGCCGTTGCCGTTCCGGTTAATGTTGGCCTCGGAGTCAGGGTCGGCCGGAGAGTAGGCGTAGCACTCAGCTCAGGCGTGGCGGTTGGCCTGAGGGGCGTCGCCGTGCGGATGAGTCCCATCACCCAGCGGAACTCCACTGCATTCCACGAAGCAACGATCGCCCCGGAACTATCAAAGATTTGCCAGCCGCCCTGGTTATTTTGTCTGCGCCGGTACCCTCCCGGCAACTGCAAAGACACACTGGCAGGAATCACCGGCTGCCAGAACGTACCATCTGGCCCCAACCGGTAGAGTTGAACCCCCTGCGGGTTCATTAATTCATGGGTGGTCGGGTCATATTCCCATTCAAAATTAGCCGGTGGAAATTCAGGCAAATTCGTTTCAGCTACCTGAACCGGCCGCTCCGCTGGCTGCGCAATTACAATCACAAAAGCCACCAAAACCAGCACAAAGGCCAGTTTGATAAAATCATATAAACTGATGCGGTTCTTGTTTTCCATTCAGCAGGCTCAATCAGCGGACCACAAAATCGCATTCCCCGGTCAAGGGTAGATTGTACCCTGAAACCCGGGGCGGTAAAAACCTGCCATTAAGGGTGGAACTGACGGTAAAACCTGGTTATACTAATTTGATAACCCTGCCAGTCAACATTGCTCATTGGCCATTGCGGTTGTCCCATTCCCTGAATCGGAGGTAGGTATGCAAGTTCACCCGCTCGTTACCCAATTGCGCTTCACCCGCAGCGAATTTCTGCTTGGGGTGAAAAAAGTCAGCGACGAGGATGCCGCGAAGCGCCTCCTTCCGATGAATTGCATCAGTTGGAATGTCGGCCATTTGGCCTGGCAGGAGCAGCGCTACTTTTTATATTACGGGCAGGGTCAAATGCCCTTCCCTGATATTCAAAAGATGTTTGCTTACGGCGCACCGGCCAGTACGCCGGCCATTTCAGAGATACTGGATATCTGGCAAAAGATCACCAAAATGGTCGACCCCTGGCTGAATACGCTGACCTCCACCAAACTATTGGAAACCGTTGTGGTGAATGGCAAACCCTCCGATCGAACCATTGGCAACCTGCTGCAGCGCACCATTTATCACTACTGGTACCATAACGGTGAAAATCAGGCCATCCGTCAGCAGCTTGGACACAAGAGATTGCCGGTATTCGTCGGCAATATCGATGACCGGGCACCCTACCGGCCGGAAGCAATCGCAGCGGCCGAAGATTCCGATCCGTCGTAACCAGGCCGGAGCGCCAATGGAAAAGATCGATTATAAGCAAGCGTTCAAATACCTGTACCTGCCCACGGCAAAATCAGTTGTCAAAGTTATCGTGCCGCCCATGAATTTCCTCATGGTGGACGGCGCCGGCGACCCGAATACCTCGCCGGATTATCAGGCCGTTGTCGAAGCTTTGTTTTCAACAGCCTACGCCATAAAATTCATGGTGAAAAAAGGACCTGCCGCTCTGGATTATGGCGTCATGCCGCTGGAGGGGTTGTGGTGGGCCGATGACATGACTTCTTTCAGCGTGGAGGCAAAATCCGACTGGAAATGGACCATGATGATCATGCAGCCTGCCCCGGTCACCCGGGAGCTGGTGGATGACGCATTGGAAACGGGTAAAAAGAAGGGATTAGCCGCAATATCCAGGCTGCGCTTCGAAACCTTTGACGAAGGACTTTGCGCCCAGACCTTGCATGTCGGTCCGTTCAGCGCTGAAGGTCCCACTGTCGCCAGGGTGCATGATTTTATCGATAGGCACGGCCGGCGTCGCGGCAAACACCATGAAATCTATTTGAGCGATATTCGCAAGGCTGATCCGGCCAAATGGAAAACTGTGATTCGCCAGCCGGTGGAGGGATTTTGACAACCAATGCGCCGCTCGACAAAAGCCAGGCCAGTGCGGTCATGTCCGGATTGCGGGCAATCCTCGAACCATACGAAGCTCAACTGGTGCGGACGGCAGCGAGCGATAACGGTTACAGCCTGGGCACGCGCCATATTCTGCCGAACAAGCAACCCCTGTTCTTTGGAAGCGTCCAATTGCGCAAGAACTATGTCAGTTTCTACCTGATGCCCGTTTATGTGTTTCCAGATCTCTTGAACGACATTTCCAACTCGCTGCGGAAACGGATGCAGGGGAAATCCTGTTTCAATTTCAGGCAGCCCGACCCGGCTTTGTTCGGAGAACTGGCAGTCCTCACCCGCGCCGGTTTCGAGCGCTACCACTCTGCCGGGTATGTGTGAGCATCGGCCTGGGTTCATCGCTGGAGATGATCCCTGGACTGGAGAATAGAATATGGAACTTTCAGAGATCGCCTTTTTCACGGACGACGTCACAAAAATGACCGAGTATTACCGCCGTCTGTTGGGAAAAGCCCCGGATGTGGCTGATGAAGACATCGCCATTTTCACTGTCGGAGGAGTCAGTCTGCTTATCCATACCAAATTCACGACTGGCGAGAGCGGCCTCTCGCCGGAAAATCACTTCGCGTTTTCGGTAAACGACCTGGACGCAGTTTGTGCGCAGTTGGCGGAACAAGGGCTCAACCTGGAGGTTTCCCCGCGTGATTTTGACTGGGGCCGGTCTGCGTATTTACGCGACCCCGATGGACAGCTTATCGAGCTTTCACAGAAGTAAATCTATGGCCACGACCACCCCCGTCACAGTCCGCCTGCGCAAGGTGATCGATTCAGACCTGGCAATCTATTTCGAGCAGCAACTCGATCCGCAGGCCAACTATATGGCGGCTTTTACCAGCAAGAATGCCACCGACCGCGCGGCATTTAATGCCCACTGGGGAAAAATCCTGGCTGACAGACACATTCAAATCCGTACCATCCTGGCAGGTGGCCAGGTAGCCGGCTATGTGCTGCACCATTCCTGGTTCGGCGACCCAGAGGTGACTTACTGGCTCGGACGCGAGTTTTGGGGGCAAGGAGTGGCTACCCGCGCGTTGAAAGCCTTCCTCCGGCAGCAAAAGCTGCGCCCGTTGTATGCACGGGTCGCGGTAGATAATATTGCCTCAAAGCGAGTTTTGGAAAAATGCGGATTCGTAGTGATCGGCGAAGATAAAGGATTTTCCAATGCCCGCGGCGAAGAAATAGTGGAATTAATCCTGGTATTGCGGGAATGATTTTAAAATCGCCTTTGACAAGCAATTATTTTAGACGTATAGTTGATTATATATATCAACATTTATGTACGGAGGTAAAATGAGCGTAGAAAATCAGATCGTCCACATTGAACTTGCAGCCGCAAATCTGGAAGCTGCCGGAAGCTTCTATTCCGACGTGTTTGGTTGGAAGGTGGAACAGATGCCGGCGTTGAATTACGCCACCTTTGAATCGCCTGAAGGATTGGGCGGTGGATTCGCAAAGGTCGATGGGCAGATGTACAAAACCGGCACGGTTGTAGCTTATATTCAGACCAGCGACCTGGAAGGCAAGCTCAAAAGCATCACTGCAGCAGGCGGAAAAGTCGTGCTGCCCCGGCAGGAAATACCGCAAATGGGTTGGTTTGCCCTGTTTACCGATCCCTCCGGTACCATGGTCGGCTTATTCACCGACAAAGCGCCGAAGTAAGTTGTTGGCGATTTCAGGCATACTCAGGCACAGCGGTGATATCACTCCACGAGCTCGAGACTCGATTTCAGCACGTGCCCCCGCACTTGTTTGAGATCGTTGTCGAGTTGCGTAACCTTGTCAGAGGAATAGCCCCCGAAGCGCGCGAGGATATTCGATCTGAGGGGTTGGTTTATTATTATGCCGAGCGCGGCGGTCCGGTCAGCGCCGGCATCTGCCAGATTTTGATCCAATCCGATCATATCCGGCTGGCTTTCAATCACGGCGTACACCTGCCTGACCCGGCCAGATTGCTGGAGGGGGATTGCCTGGTAAAACGCTTTACCCGCATCACCTCTTTCGACCAGGCATGCTGGGATGATCTCAGAACATTAATCGAAGTCTCCAGCCGGTTTGATCCTTACACCCAGACCTTCCGCGCTCCACAAGCGGTCGAATAAGGCGGAAACAATAAGCAGCGGACTGAACAACAGTCCGCTGCTTATTTAAACTCCTACAGGTCACCCGCGCCGAATTGCGCGCAGGATGAGCAGTAAAATCACTGCTCCAACAAAGGCGGCGATAATCGACCCGAGTATCCCACCTCCAAGCGAAATCCCCAGCACGCCAAACAACCAACCGCCAAGGACACCACCCAGGATACCAACTATGATCGAGCCGAGAACGCCTAATCGCACGCCTCTGACTGCCAGGTCTGCCAACCAACCGGCGATGCCGCCAACGATAATCCAAACAACGATTGTACCCAGATCCATCTTTTCCTCCTCTTTCGTAGATGCGTTATATATGAACGGGTCAAGGTTTCTTGCAAATTATTATAACAACTTTTATTTATTTTATACACATTAACCCTGCTGGCGCTGTGCAGATACGCTTGCGCGGTCCTGTTTAAACTTGAGGGGCGCAAAAACTGCTTCAGGGAGTAAATTACTGACGGGAAACTGCGTTGTCCTGTTCGCTGCTATGCTAGAATCTGCCAATGACTGAAAACGAGCCCCCGGCGCTTGAGCCCTTTTTAATGAACTATTCAGACACGGTCCGCGAACTGGCGCGCAGCGCCCGAGTGTTGATTCTGGCTGTGATGCCCAAAACCGTCGAGCAGCTTGACCCTTCCGCCAACCTGATTGCCTATGGTCTGGATCACAGCTACAAAGGTCTCATTTGCGGCATTACGCTGCACAAAGCCTATATCAACATCATGTTTGCCCAGGGGGCCAGCCTGCCCGACCCGCAAGGGCTGCTGCAAGGTACCGGTAAACTTGCGCGGCATGTCCACGTCGAGCGCCTGGCCGACCTGGAAGCTCCGGGAATCCGCGACCTGATGGAAACGGCGTTCCAGCGTAAAACGCAATAGCGGGCAGTTTACAACCACAATTTTGATTTCCCCGAATACTGTGTTATACTCAGACCCTTGTACGGATTGTTAAAATCTATTATCTATTAAATTGTGAACAATTTTAGGGCCTGGGTACGCCTTGGCTCGTTGTTTGCCAAAAGGACCTGTTGTGAGTTTTGAAAAATTTGCTTTCCACCCGTTTATTAATGCGGGTATCTTATCGGCCGGATATACGACCCCGACCCCCATCCAGGCTCAAACCATCCAGCCCGTTTTAGACGGGCGCGATGTACTTGGCATGGCCCAGACCGGAACCGGCAAAACCGCAGCCTTTGTGCTGCCGATCCTGCAGCGTTTGCTGCGCGGACCGCGCGGACGACTGCGAGCGCTTATCCTTTCCCCGACCCGTGAACTGGCAGAACAGACGCACAGCGTCATCAAGGTGCTGGGTCGAAAGACCGGCATGCACAGCGTGAGCATCTACGGCGGCGTCAGCGCCGGACCGCAGATCAAAGCAGTACGCGGCGGAGCGGAAATTGTGGTCGCATGCCCGGGCCGTCTGCTCGACCTGATGGGGCAGCGGGTGGTCAATTTGAATGCCATCGACGTGCTGGTGCTGGATGAATCGGATATGATGTTTGACATGGGGTTCCTGCCCGACATCCGCCGCATCATGAGCGCAATCACCAAAGACCACCAGACTTTGCTGTTTTCTGCCACCATGCCGCCGGAAATCCGGTCGCTGGCGATGGACATGCTCAAAAACCCGGTGACGGTTGAAATTGGCGCTTCCCGGCCGGTCGAAACCGTGCAACAGGCGGTTTACCCCGTCGAACAGGAAGCTAAATATGCGACCCTGCTGGGGCTGCTGCAGCAAACCGGTAGCGGTCAGGTGCTGGTTTTTACCCGCACCAAACACCGCGCCCAAAAACTCGCCCATCAACTGGCCACCTCGGGCGTATCAGCCACCTCTTTGCAGGGAAATCTGTCACAAAATCAACGACAGGCAGCCATGAACAGCTTCCGCAGCGGCCGGGTGCAGGTTATGGTGGCTACAGACATTGCGGCCCGCGGCATCGATGTTACCCAGGTCTCGCATGTGATCAATTACGACGTCCCCGACACCGCAGTCGCCTATACACATCGCATTGGCCGGACCGGCCGGATGGAGCGTCTGGGCAATGCCTTTACCCTGGCAACCCGCGAAGACCTGCCCATGATCCGCTCGATCGAGCGCATGCTCGGTGTGCCGCTTAAACGTTACAAGGTTACGGGCGAAGAAATGCCTGCGCTGCCACCAACCCGTCGTGTCGGGCCAAATGAGCGCTTCCAGCGCCGGCCGATGCCCGCCCGCCAGTAGTAAGATAATCTTTTCAGAGAAGTGGGCTCGTCCCATTTGATTGTTAACAGCCAACCTTACCAGTTGGCTGTTATTTTTTTATAACCGACAACAAACAGAAATATGTTTTCGATCAAGGAAATGCCCGACATTAGGTATAATGATTTAATGATTGATCCATAGGCCTGTTATTATGGCCGCAAACTTACCAAAGGAAGGATGAATCTAACCTAATGGCCGAGAAAAAGAAAATCAAATCGTTGGTTGACATGGCAGTGGATGCACTGACCGATCGGGATGAAAAAGCTGAAGCTGCCGCCAAAGAGGCGGCTGCTAAAAGAGAGGCTGCAGAAACGGAAGCCCGCCGCAAGGCTGCTGAAGCTGCACAGGCGAGGTTAAAAGCAAAGGCTGACGCAGATAAAAAAGCCGCTGAAGCCAAAGCCGCTGCCGAAAAATTGGCGCGTGAAAAACAACTGTCTGCAGAATCGAAGAAACGCGCTGACGCCATGATGGCCAAAGCTGCTGCCGATGCCAAAGCTGCCGCGGAAGCCGCCAAACCCAAAGTTATCGCGGAATACGAAGTCAAATCCGGCGACACATTGAGCGCTCTGGCCCTCAAGTATTACAAGCACGCCACGCCTCCTTACTACACACTCATCTATGAAGCCAACAAAGCTGTAATTGGCAGCAACCCCAACCTCATCCGCCCTGGAATGAAGCTGCAAATCCCTGAATTGCCGGAAGAATTGAAGAAGTAGTTATTTTCTGACATTCAGGAGCTGTCTCAGAAGAATAAATTGGTCATTTATTCCTCCACATAAGCGGGATGGGGTGGGGTTGAAAACCTTATAGCAAACAGAAACCAGTCAGATCAAGATGCAAGGGGCGGGCTTCCATGCCCGCCCGCTTTTGGGACAGCACCTGTAACTGAGCCGCCAAGCTCAAATGTTGGATATAATTCGTTAAGAGATCATTCAATTTTTTTGTTTCCCCAGAAATAATAAATCGAATAAATTATTCCTGCAGGATGGGGGCGTTCCGTTGAAGTGTGCCGTTGAAATCATTCGTAATCCGAAATGGTATTTCGTGGTTTTATTTCTGGTTGGTTGGATTAGCTATATCGTCACAACCTCAGCGCTGGGATTTTATTGGGATGACTGGCAGGCGGTCTTTCTTTACAAGACGCATTCGGTCCAGGCGCTCATGGAGTATTTTCAATACGACAGGCCACTTTCAGCATGGACTTATTTGCCGTCGTTCCCCCTACTCCCCATGACCCCACTGGTCTGGCAAATCTTTACATTAATCATCCGCTGTTCAGCAGTTTGGCTGCTGACCCAGACCCTGATTTTATTATGGGAAGATCACCAATGGTTGCTGCGCTGGTTTGGCGTGATTTTATTGGTTTTACCCAGCTTTTCGCTGCAATCCATTTCTGTTGCCTTCAATCAGCATTTCATTACGCTCCTGCTGTACAGCTTCTCGACTTTCTCGATGGTAAAGGCTATTCAATCGCGCTCCTGGCTGCGCTGGATTTGGGGCCTTGGTTCCCTGGCAACCGCTTTTGGCCAGATGGTCACCATGGAATATTTTGTCGGTTTGGAAGCGCTCCGCCCGATATTGATCTGGTTGGCTTTTCAGCGGAAAGATGGCCGGCTCGCCTTGAAAACCCGGACTGCCAGAACGGCACTGGCCATGATTCCATACTTTCTCATTCTGGTCGGATATCTGTACTGGCGATTGATGGTTTATCCACAGAATATTGCGGCTGCTTCGATTGCTGAACCCAATGCGCCTGTGCTATTGTCCGGGTTGAAAGGCAATTTTGTCACGAACCTGATTGCCTTGGTCAACCTGGGACGCCAGGACATGATGTTCATGATGGGCCAAAGCTGGCTGAGGTCGCTTCAAGCATCGTTTTCCCGAATAGAAGCACCCTTTATCTTTGCTTCCTGGGGTATTGGATTGATTACAGCAGCCTTGTTTGGTTTATGGCTGAATGCAAGAAACGAAACCAACGAAATCAAACCCGGGAAGGGGTTTTATATTCCAGCTACAATTCTTGGAAGCGCCGGGGTAATATTTGGCGGGCTGCCTGTGTGGGTTACGAACCGGTCGGCGCTGGTGGGTAAATGGAGTGAACGTTTTACTTTAGCCCCGATGATCGGTGCAGTTTTGCTGATCGTCATCCTGATAGATTGGTTCATCGACAACCGTCAAAAAAAGAGTATCCTTTTCACCGTCATTCTTGGCTTATCCATTGCATTTCAGGTGCAAAACACCCACAGCTATGCAGTCGATTGGCAAGCGCAACGGGAGTATTACTGGCAAATCGCCTGGCGCGTTCCTAATATAAAACCTGGAACCGCTTTTCTCTCTGGAAATGTTCCGAGTGGGTTGTCTTCGCACCATAGCGCCGGTTTTGCCCTCAACGTTTTATACGGCGGAGATAACCTCAGTACGACCGTACCAGTCTGGTATCTTCGGCCGACTGATGTTGAAACAGCATTCGAAGAACCGCTCATTGACCAACCGATTCAAGTTGATCTCCGCAGTATCAAATATGAAGGATCATCCACTGAATTAATTGGAGTTCTCAACCGTCCAACATCTGGATGTTTAGTCATCCTTGATGGTGGCTACCTTGGAAACCCCCTCATTGACTCAACCAATTTAAACATCCTCAAGCTGTCCAATCTGGATCAGATCGACCTTGAAGCCACCCCTGTTACACCGGATCCTATGATTTTTGGCAAAGAACCCGAGCATAACTGGTGTTATTTCTTCCAAAAAGCAGATCTTGCCAGGCAAAAGCAGGAATGGATCGAAATTACGACTTTAATGGACGAAGCATTTACTTCGGGTCTGGACGCGCGGTACAGCCTTGAATACCTGCCCCTATTGGAAGCCCAATACTACCTGCAAGATTGGCACGGATACATTGAAACCAGCCAGAAAATATTATCCCGTAATTCCGGGTTTGAAAATTTCCTCTGCACTCAATGGGAAAGAATCGAGCGCGAAGCAGGCACTCCTCCGCCGCCAGAAGTTGTTACGGAAATGAAAGGCGTACTGGACTGCAGCCTAAACAAATAATTAAGAGCGTTTCTTCAGTTGTTCAGTCCCTCGAAGGTTCGATCCTGGCGGTTATTTTTCGCCCGCCAGGCCTTCCATATAGGCTTTGATTCCCGGCAAACCGGTCAATTTTTCATAATAAAAGTTATTGACCAGATTGATAACCTCGTCCCGCGCGGCTTCCGCCTGGGGCGAAAGCTCCTGCCCGGCCTTCTCCTGCGACAGGATACCCCGCAAGCGCAGCAGCATACGCACGATCTCTGTTTCTTTTTCGCCTTCCAGCACATCCACCACCGTCAGGATCAAGTGATCCGCCTGTCCGAGCAGCGTTTCGAGCGGAATATCACTGCCTCCGCCAAAGGTGTCATCAATGGTTCGAATGAGCGACCAGACCTGATAAAGAACGGTGGACGGCTCATCGAACAACTCGCGCAAATACGCCGCCTCCTGATAGCGCCCGGTCAATCTGAAGATGTTGTACATGCGCTTAGCCGCTTTGCCATAATTAGGGGAAGAGCCCACGTACTTGTGCACTTCCTTTTCAAGGCTGGCTACATAATCGTCCAGGGCATTGCTGTCAACGTGTTTGGCCAGTTTGGTGAAGATCGGAATCGAGTCGGATTCCAGGTAAACCTCCTGGAAATACGGGTCGAGATAGCCATCCAGGGGGATGATCGCGCCATCCGGCGCTTCCCAGGTCACATCCAGCATATTGCTGGCGTTTACCAGTTGATTTTCGATTGGATCCGCCACCACCCAGTCCAATTTACACCAACCCGGTTCAAGGCTGACCTGCTCCCAGGTGACAGTTGCCGGGCTGCCGTCGGTAAGTTTACCGTCGATTTGACCTGCCTGAATATCCGCCGGGACCCAGGCAATAGGAGAACCGGCCTTTTGCGGTCCGCTGGCAGTGACGAGAGCAAACGGGTAAGAACCGAATTTCACTTCGATCAGTTTGTATGTGGGCCCTTTTGCGCTGCTCAATGCCTTTTCCCGCATTACCCGCGCCAGAATCCGGCAGGCAGCTTCGCGGGTTGGTGCGATAATGTTGACGCGCTCGAAGAAATCAGCATCCCCGGGGAAGGTTTGGATGCGGGACTGGGCTGCCGAACCGGAAAGCGCCAGGGCAGTTTCGACCACGCCTGGTTCGTCGGCAAACTCGACCAAATGTCCAATCTTGCGGAAATAATCCAACCGTTCGGATGAAAAATCAAGCATCGAGATGCGATGGCCAAAAATCCCCTCGCGGGTGTTGACCTCCACATCCGCAGCGCCCTTGGCAGCCGAGATGGCGATCAGCCATTGCGTAGCCTCGCCTTCGTCCATTTCCACGCCAAGGCGCCGTGCCGATTCAACGATACGATGTAACTCATTCGACGGGTTGTCAGGCGATGTTACCATGGTTACCTCCAGGTTTTGAACACGAAAAAGGCGCAGAGCCCCCGGTCATTCGGAGGTGTTCATCTTTTCGATCTCAGCCAAAATACCTTCGAAAATCACTGCCTGGTCGATGGCATCCTCCAAGGCGTTATGCGTCAACATATGAGCATTATTATAGAGGCGATGCAAATACGCACCGGAGGTTTCCCGCCAGGGTTTTCCGGATAACCCCATGTAAACCGCTTTAATGTCCACCGCGCTGTGCCCAAAGGGATTCATGCCCAGATAGCGGATAAAGCTGTCGTTGATGAAGCTCCAGTCAAACGGGGCGTTAAACGCGACGAACAACGGCTGGCTGCCCGCCGGTACCACCGCAGACAACCAACGGTCAAAGTTCTGCAACGCGTCCCTGGGCGGCAGGCCGGTTTGTTGAAGCAACTGCAGGTCAAGGCCGTGGATTGCCATGGCTTGCGGATCTGCCAGTTCATGATCCGGCTGCAGCTCGACATAAAAGGTCTGCCGGGGTTCGCCAATGGTGCAAGCCCCGATCGAAAGCAATGCGTTGCGGCTGGGAATGGGACCGGCCGTTTCCACATCGACACTGATATAGCAATGGAGATCATCTAATAAGGAGGTCATGCCAGCATTGTATCGTAAATCCCTCACTGTTGGGTTGAATGCCGACATACCGCATTATAGTAGAATCAACAAATATCTATGACTATTTTTGTAAATTATTTCTGCTGGCAAGTATAATAAAGTCACATTCCCGGATAATCAGGAGGAGAACCATGGAAAACAACACCTTAAAGAAATGGCTGCTGACCCTGCTGCCGGAGATTTTCGGGGCGACCGATGCCGAATACGGTTACATTTTGGATAATGGACGGGCCGGCATACTTGGGACAATCGATACACTGGATGCAGCAGCGGCATCCGCCGCGCCTAAGCCCGGAGCAGAGACCATTGCCTCTCACTGTGGGCATACCCTTTACCTGATGGAACTCTTTTCCGCCTATTCTAATGGGGAAAACCCGAAGGCGGATTGGCCCGGCAGTTGGAAGAACCGCAGCATCGATCAGGCTGCCTGGAACGAGATGCGCGCGAAAATTCGGGCAACTTACGAGGATATACTCGACTTTATCAACAAACGCGAAGACTGGAACGAGGATGTGGTGGCCGCCAGCATGATCCTCCTGGGACACTGCGCCTATCACCTGGGTGAGATCAAGCAGCTTTATTCATCCACTGCCCAATAGCAAAAATCTCGCAGATCCCTCGATTCTTCCATGCAGCGATATTTTGCCTTCCTGCGCGCGGTCAATGTCGGCGGCCATACGGTCAAAATGGAGGTGTTGCGCCTTCAGTTTGAAGCCCTCGGCTTCAACAGGGTCGAAACCTTCATTGCCAGCGGCAATGTCATTTTTGAATCCAATTTGACGGATACCACGGCGTTGGAATCTAGAATCGAGGCCGGGCTGAATTCCGGGTTGGGGTTCAACATATCCGTCTTTCTTCGTGCTTTTAATGAGTTGACGGCAATCGCCGCCTGCCAACCCTTTTCCGCTCAGGATTTCGCCCGGGCTGCGGCTTTCAATGTTGCCTTCCTGGTACAGCCACCCGAAAACACCTGGGTCGAGCGGTTGAACTTGCTGCAAAACGAAATCGATCAATTCAAAGTAATTGGCCGTGAGGTGTACTGGTTATGCCGGGTACGCCAGAGCGAATCCAAATTTTCGAATGCCGTACTGGAAAAGACGCTACACCAGCCAACTACCATACGGCAAATGACGACCATCCAAAGAATGGTCGAAAAATACAAATAAAGATCGCTCAATCGAACTTTGTGATTACAGTAACGCCGGTGGTATTGAAGGAATCCATGTTCACCAGCAAATCGAGCGATTCCTGCAGGCTGACCTTTTTCTGCACCAACAATTCGGGGTGCAGCTTGCCTGCCTCGATCATATCGATCAGCGCCGGGTAGCGGTAAGCCTGAATCCCGTGGCTGCCAAGGATTTCCAATTCGTTGGCAATCACCTTATCCATGGGCACCGGCGGGTGATTTTGACCGCCCAGCATCAGCCCAACTTGAATGTGCTTGCCGCGTTTGCGTAAATTGGCAATCGAGTTAAAACAGGTGCTCAAGCTGCCCAGCGCGTCCAGAGAAACATGCGCGCCTCCACCGGTAATATCCTTTACAGCCGCGACGACATCCGTGTGAGTCTGCGCATTGACCACCGCGGCGGCGCCCAGTTGCCGCGCCAACGCCAACTTTTCTTCGGAAATATCGACGGCTACCACCCGCGCGCCAATCGCGTTGGCGATCATAATGGCGGACAGCCCGACTCCGCCGCAACCGTGCACCGCCACCCACTGCCCGGCTGAAGTCTTGCCCTGGTCAACCACTGCGCGGAAGGACGTTACAAAGCGGCAGCCCAGGCTGGCGGCGGTCGAAAATTCTATCGAATCGGGGATGCGCACCAGATTCACATCGGCGTAATGAATAGCGACGTATTCGGCGAAAGAACCCCAATGGGTAAACCCCGGTTGGAACTGATGATCGCAGACCTGATGGTTTCCGGAAACACATTGCGGGCATGAGCCGCAGCCGCACACAAAGGGCAGCGTCACCCGGTCACCCGCAACCCATTGGCGCACATTGCGGCCAACTGCAACAATCACTCCTGCCAGCTCGTGCCCGGGAACATGGGGTAGCCGGATATCCGAGTCGTGTCCCATCCAGCCGTGCCAGTCACTGCGGCACAACCCGGTTGCCATCACCTTGAGGACGACGCCGTCAGGGTCAGGCGTCGGGTCCGGGACTTGCTGTATGGATAAAGGTTGCTGGAATTGTTCGTAGATCGCGGCTCGCATGAGTAAACCTCGGAAGATTGTAGATGACTGCTGCCCGGCCGCTTTGCCGGCTGTTTCTGGAGAGGAGTTTACTTGTGGGAAGGCTTTATTGTAATCGAAATTTTCCAACTTCTTCTTGACAAAAATTATTCAATGACGTAATATCATTTCTATGATTATCGAAATATTATCACAAAGGTTGAAATGACAACACAGGAACAGGAATTTGAATTACTGGGTTTCTTTAAAGCCCTGGCAGATGAAAACCGGTTGAAAATCATCGGGCTGCTCGCCCAACAGCCGCGCAGCGTCGAGGAATTATCCGCCGCCATCGGGTTGGGGATGTCAACCACCTCCCATCACCTGGCGCGACTGGCCAAAGCCGGCCTGGTGTCAGCGCGGACGGATGGGCATTACTTTATCTACTCGCTGCATACCGACGCCCTGAAGGACATGTCGCAGCGCCTGCTGCAGGATGAACAAATCCGCCAGCTATCGGAACCAGCCAGCAGCGACGCCTATGACCGGAAAGTATTGTCCAGCTTCCTGGATGGAGAGGGGCGCATCAAGACCTTCCCTGCCCAGGACAAAAAGCTCCAGGTAATTCTGCGTTATGTGGTCAAAGCCTTCGAACCGGGTCAACGCTACCCCGAAAAACAGGTCAACGAAATCCTGCTACGCTTCAACGAAGATACGGCTTTCCTGCGCCGCAGTTTGATCGAATATCGGCTGATGGGGCGTGAGGGCGGCGGCGGTGAATACTGGCGAATAGACCCGGATTAACTGTGCTATGATGGAGCCATTCTGTCAAAGGGATTGCTCATGTTTGCTAACTTATCGAAGATTTATAACGAGTTTCCGCGCAAGTTCTGGGTTGTTGTAGGCGTTTCCTTCATCGACCGGGTCGGCGGGACGCTGCTCTTTCCATTCTTCGCCCTGTACATCACCCAAAAATTCAGCGTCGGCATGACCGAAGCCGGCCTGGTCCTCGGGCTGTTCTCGATATTCGGCCTATTTGGCAGCATGATTGGCGGGGCATTGACCGACCGGTTTGGCCGGCGCACCATCATCATCATCGGACTCGTTTTCAGCGCGGTCAGTACTTTGACGCTTGGCATGGTCAATCGATTCGCCACGCTCATTCCGCTGGCAGTTTTGATTGGCCTGCTGTCCCATTTCGCCGGTCCGGCTCATGACGCCATGGTCGCCGATCTGCTGCCAGAGAAGCAGCGCCAGGAGGGCTTTGGCATCCTGCGGGTGGTCGGCAACATGGCCTGGATCATTGGCCCGACCATCGGCGGATTCGTCGCCAAAAAATCTTTCCTGGCGTTGTTTATCATCGACGCGGCAGTCAGTTGCGTGGTTGCTTTATTGTTTTACCTGTTCATGCCTGAAACCAAACCCATGCGCGAAGAAGTCAAACAAAAAGCCGAAAGTGTTCTGACGACTTTCCGCGGGTATGGACTGGTGCTGCGCGATTCAGCTTACATGGCTTTTTTAGTTGCCGGTATCCTGATGGGTCTGGTTTACCAGCAAATGTACAACTCGCTCTCGGTTTACCTGCGCGACAACCACGGCATAGAGCCGCAAGGTTACGGCTTTCTGTTGACCGTCAGTGCGATTACGGTGATCCTGTTCCAGTTCACCACGACGCGGCTGATCAAGCACCGGCCGCCATTTTTGATGATGGCCCTGGGAACTGCCTTTTACGTCATCGGCTTCAGTATGTTTGGCTGGGTCTCGGCCTATTACCTGTTCGCCCTGGCCATCGTGGTTATTACCATCGGTGAGATGATCGTCGTGCCGACCTCTCAGGCGCTGGCCGCCAACTTTGCCCCGGAAGAAATGCGCGGGCGTTACATGGCGGTGTTCAGTCTGCTATGGATGATCCCGGCGACGATTGGCCCGGGTGCTGCCGGTTACATTCTTGATAATTACAACCCTGATCTGTTGTGGTACATCGGCGGGGTGTTATGCGCGATTTCGGCATTGGGCTATGTTCTGCTCCATGCGCGGCTCAAGTCGCAGCCGCGTTTTGCCCCGACCGCAGTCATGGCAGAGGGAACCGATTAAAGGCCGAAAGCAACCGGGGGTTGATAGCATACCCAACATAGAGTCAGTCCGACAATATCAAGATACAAGGGCCGGGTCTCACCCCGGCCTGTTATATAGACGACCTCGCTCCAGAACGCCGCCGCGCTTCCAGGGTTTTGATTCTATAATCAAGCCATCAACCGCCGGTTCAGGAGTTGTCATGGAATCAGCCGCCGCTTTGTCCAACCGCTCGTGGAAGTTCGCCCTGTATCTCAGTCTGGTCTTTTTATTCTTCTTCCAACTGACCTCAGACTTCATCGAATCGATTTACACCTTTGGCCTGCTCGGAACCAACATCCCGCCGGAAATCGTCAGTATTGTGTTTTTCTTCTCGCCGCTGGCGCTGCTGTTATTCCGACGGCGTCTGCCGCTGCGCGCAGCCCTGGTGCTAACCGGAGTGGCTGCCTTGCTGCGCGGTGTGGAAGTAGTGCTCGACCCAGGCGGTAAAATGCTGGCCAGCGGCCTGGGCGTGGGGATCCTGCTGGTTACGTTCCCGATTCTGCTGAGTCATTTGACCCGCAAGACGCCTGTCAGCGCGCTGGAAATGGGCATCGGTTTAACCTCTGCCCTGTCTATCTCGGTATTGCTGCGCACGCTGGGAGCCGGCAGCGACCTCTCGCTGCTCTTTCCCTGGGTGAGCTGGCTGCTGTGCGCTGCGTTGATCGGGCTGGCTGTGTGGCTTTTACGCGAGAATTTCACCCTCGATCCCGCGGAAGACACCGTCAAGCCGGGCTTTTGCCCAACCGCTGCGTTGAGCGCCGGTTTTCTTGGCGCGCTGCTCATGCTGTACTTTGCTTTCACCAGCCCGACGGTTTTATCCCGCTGGAGCGGCGTGGATTACCGGCTCGTTCTTTTGACGCTGGGAGTTGCCTGGAGCATTTTTAGCGCGCTGCTGACCGGCAGCCGCATACAGCAAGTATCGCGTCCATACCTTGCAGGTTGGAACGCCCTGTTTCTGATGGCAGGCACGATGACCATCCTGATCAATCAGGTGCGCTTCCCGGCTGAAGCCGGCAGCTTCCCACTCTACCAACCCGGGCTGCCCTGGCCCGCGCAAATTCCGCTGTTTGCTTTTCTGCTGCTCAGCCCGGTTATCCTGCTGGATTTCATTGTCCTGAGCGGTGAGATTGCCTGGCTCCGCCCCACTACTCGGCAGTTGGCGGGCGGTTTCACCATCGCCGCGCTGGTGTTTCTGATCGTCGTGCTGGCGCAGGTTTTTACCACCGTGTACGACTACATTCCGGTGGTAGGTCCGGGATTCCGCGACCGCTTCTGGCTGGTGTTCTTGATCGCAGGCCTGACATTGGCTGTTCCGCTTTTATGGACGCGCCCGCGCACCATCCCGAGGCCGCAACCGGCGCAGCGCCAGTTATTCTTCCCGCTGGTAATCATTGCATCGGTGCTTTCGATTGTATCGTCAGTGCTCAGCGAACCTCAGCCGGAGGTCACGGCCAAGCCAGCCACGCTGCGGGTTGTGACCTATAACCTTCAACAAGGGTACGACCAGGGCGGTCAGCGCGCCTACCAGCAGCAGCTTGAAGTCATCCGCAGCCTGCAACCCGATCTGGTGGGCTTGCAGGAAAGCGATGTGGCTCGCTTTTCAGGCGGCAATGCTGACCTGGTCCGCACCCTTGCCACTGGCTTGAATATGTACGCGTACTACGGTCCCAAAACCGTAACCGGTACCTTTGGCATTGCCCTGCTTTCGCGTTACCCGCTGGAAAACCCGCGGACCTTCTTTATGTACAGCGCAGGTGAACAAACCGCCGCCATTTCGACCCAGGTGACCGTCAATGCCGTGCCGTACCATATTCTGGTCACTCATCTTGGCAACGATGGCCCCATCATCCAGCAGCAGCAAGTGCTGCAAGAACTCGCGGGCAAACAAAATATCATTGCCATGGGAGATTTCAACTTTCGCTCCACCAGCGAGCAATATGCGCTAACAGATCAGGTATTGGACAGCGCCTGGGTGCTGGCCGGGTCGCCCCTGACCGCAGGACTCGACCCCGAGCGCTTGATCGATCATGTTTTCGTCTCTCCGGGGACTAAGGTGAAATCAGCCGAATATATCGTCTCGCCGGTGTCAGATCATCCCGGTCTGCTGGTCGAAATCGCGCCATGAAACGGCAACTGCCTTGAGCCAGGTTTTTTGCGATTGCTTGAAAAATAAATTATGTTGAGTATATTTATACATAATTATAAGGAGCCCGTTTTCCATAGCGGGTGCTGCCAGACGTTGGTTTTTCTCAATTCAAGCCGGTAGTTTTTCCACTTTCCGGCAGAAAGGGTCAGGCATGCAGATCAGAAAGTGGATGGGCCTCAAGGCCTGGGTATCGATGATCACCGGGTTGGGCTTTTTGCTAGTACCGGTTTCAGCCCTGGTGATCCTGGGAACAGAAACGGACACGGTTGGGCTGGCTTTGGCGCGTTTTTTTGGCGCAACGATGTTTTTGATAGGGTTAGTCTTGTGGATGACACGTACCGTCCATGACGCCCACTTCCTGCGGACGCTTGCCAGCGCAGTCTTCGTTGGCGATGCCGTGGCGACCATCGTGGCCGTGCGGGAAACGCTTTCAGGCACCATCAATGCTGTTGGGTGGGCTGTGGCTGCTCTTTATCTGGCTTTTTGCCTGGCCTTCGGCTACAGCCTGCTGCGCATCTCGGAACCTGTAACAACGCCATGACCAAAACTCCTGATTTATCGACGCCGGAAGCGGTTCACCGCTATTTCTGCGCTTTCTGCTTCAATCTGACCTGGGATTTGCTCGAAAAACCTGACCGCAGCGCTGCTGAAAACGAAGCCGTGATTCAAGCGTGCCTGGCTTCGCTGTGGCATTGGAACCAGCGCCCCGACTGCACCGATCGGGAAAGATCGGTTGGCGCCTGGCAAGCAGCCAGAGTGTATGCGGTGGTGCAGCAGCCGGATAACGCCCGGCATTATGGTCAAATGGCATTGTCTTTCGCCAACAACCAGTCGCCTTTTTACCAGGCATACGCCTACGAAGCGCTGGCCCGGGCTGAAGCAGTTGCTGGTAATCGGAATACAGCCGAGCGACACCTTGAACAGGCGCGGCAACTGGCAGGCCAGGTGGAAAAGCTGAAGAACAAGAATTAATATTAACTGACCTGAATACTATTTTATAAGCCGGAGATTTTCTCCCCAGATCGTGACTCGACATCCTACCTGAGTCACATCCTGCAACGCAGCCTTGCGTTTATATTTGCTTTAAGCACAGTACCGGTATCAGGACTTAAAGGCTCAACCTGGTCGATAAATCGGATAATTTTTGCCCGGGTACCAGAGATGATTGTGCCGGAACGTGAAGGCATGGCGGGGTATCGGTCGGGGAGGATCTTTGACAGCTTTGAAACCAAGGGTGGTCCTGTTTGGCGCTTCCGGCACCATGGGATATGAAGTCTTTAAAGAATTGTGGAAACGCCGCGAGACTATCGACATCATTTTGCTTTTGCTGCCAGCCCGGCGGGAAAAGAAACTATTTGCTGCCTATGAAAAACGAGCCGGGATTAAAGCACTGCCGGAACACGGGGTCGCGGCAGGCAATGGGTTAAGAATCGTCTGGGGGGATGCCACCCACTACCCGGATGTAGCGGAGGCCATCCGCGGAGCCGATTGGGTTTTGAACGCCATGGCCTTCATCTCGCCGGCCGCCGATTACTACCCTGAGATGGCCAAAGCGGTCAACACGACTGCCGTCCAAAATATTATCGATGCCATCCAGGCCGAGCCGGATGGCGCAGCCCATATCCGGCTGGTGCATACCTCCACTGTGGCAGCTACCGGCGACCGGCCTCCGCCGATTCATTGGGGCCGGGTGGGCGACCCGCTCAAACCATCCATATTTGATTTCTATGCAGTCACCAAAATTGCCGGTGAACGCATCGTGCTCGAGTCACAAATCAAGCACTGGGCGGTGCTACGCATGACCTTTATCATGCCAACCCATTTCTCAGCCCTGATGCGCCTGCGCGATCCGATCATGTTCCATATGCCGATCCATGCATGTATGGAGAACATCACTTCCGCAGATGCCGGTTACGGGATGGCCAATGTACTCGACATCCCGGACAATTCCGATTTTTGGCGCCGGGTTTATAACATGGGCGGCGGACCCGGAATGCGCATCCCGGCAGCCGATTACCAGAATCTGGCGGTGCAGTTGCTGGGATTATCGGGCATTCAGGCTGTCAGTGAACGCAGATGGTTCGCGCTGCGCAATTTTCACATGCAGTACTACCACGACAGTTGGGAAGCCAACCAGTACCTGCATTACTGGCGCACGGATATGGAATCCTACAAACGCAAGCTGCTGGCCAGCATGCCAGCCGCCCTAAAGCTGGTCCGGTTAGTCAACCATCACATAGACTCATTTCGCCACCTGATTGAGAAATTCGTTTATGGCATTCTGAAGGGACTGGCAGCCGAACACCGTAATGGGCCGCTGCATTGGTATGTAGGGCGCAATGACGCCCGGATAACTGCATTTTATAAGAATTATGCCGCATTCGAGGCCATCCCGGGCTGGAATGTGGATATGCCGGATACGGACCTGCACCGGCTGGCCCTGATGCTGAATCATGGATATGATGAAGAAAAATCCAGGCTCGAGCTGGCAGATTTACAACAGGCAGCAAAATTTCGCGGCGGAACATGCCTGGCAACCGGTTGGGATGGCAGCCTGTACAACAAGCTGGCATGGCGCTGCGCCCGCGGGCATTCGTTCAGTGCAATGCCGTATACCATCTTAAAAGCAGGCCACTGGTGCCCGGATTGCATGCCGCCCGCCTGGAACTACGACGAGGAGGCGCGACTTAACCCGTTTTTTGCCCAGGTATGGTACCCTAACCACGAGGTCAGCGAAAACAACGTATATCCCGCCGAGTGCGTGCTCGATATCGCCGGCGCGGATAAAGATTAACGGGTTGGGCGAGGCCCATCGAGATTCGTCCAATATGCTCACACGCAGGAGCACGGAAATAGCGTCAGCTCGGTAAGTTAGATTTAATCCCCGTGACCTGGCGGTAGATTAATATTCGGCCACGGGGTCAGGATTTGGTTATTGCACATATCGATTAATCCCCCGTGTCCCTTGTATCTTGATCTGATTGGTTTCTGTTTGCCATAAGGTTATCAACCCCACCCATCCCGCCCCAGTCTTGGGGCGGGTTTATCTTAATCGAGTGTTGTTGCAACGCCATGGCGTTGCAACAACACTCGAAGTTCATTTTCACCCCGCTCCCCGAAAATTTGGCCGTCTGTGAAAAGTCAGTGATAAACCGGGGAGCGGGGTCGGGGGTGAGGGGAAAATCATGTTCGTTACTTGAGCTATGAAAGCTTTCGGAATGCCAACTGATTAATCTCAAGACAGCATCTACGCCACCCTTATAACATAATGATAGCCTGGTAATATAATTGCATCAGCGCACACCCACAACAATTCCCCTGGAGATAGACCCATGCCTGCTTACGTCCTGGTTGACATCACCATCACAGACCCTGTGTTATACGAGAAAGTCAAACAACGCACCCCGCCCATTGTGGCGCAATATGGCGGTCGCTACCTGGCGCGCGGCGGACACACGGAAAGCCTGCACGGCAACTGGCAACCCAAACGCCTGGTGCTGCTGCAATTTGACAGCCGGGAACAGGCCGCAGCCTGGGAATCGTCGCCGGAGTACACCGCGGTCAAACAGTTGCGCGACCGCTGCGCGCAGGTCAACATGCTGCTGCTGGATGGCGTTGCATAAGTCCACCCCGTCTCAAAATTCAAGGAACATAAAAAAACAACCCCGTTTTTGGCGGGGTTGTTCCGGGTTTATTGCAAATGTTTAGAGTACGGTGACGTTCGCGGCCTGCAAACCCTTGGGACCTTTTTCGATGGTGAATTCGACTTTCTGGCCTTCTTCCAGGGTGCGGTAGCCCGTGCTCTGGATAGCGCTGAAGTGAACGAATACGTCCGGGCCATTCTCACGAGCCAGGAAACCATAACCTTTGGTGCTGTTGAACCATTTCACGGTTCCGGTAACACGTTCTGACATTCTGTAAATCTCCTTGTTTCAAAAACAAATTCTTAATAGCGGCGCTGTCCGCCGCCACCACGCCGATCACCACCGCGATTGCCTTGACCACCGCGGTCATACCCACCGCCGCCACCGCGGCGAGGTCCACCAAAGCCGCCGTGCCCGGTTTCTTCCTTGGGGCGAGCGACATTGACCTTAAGGTCCCTTGAGTCGAGCGAATAGCCGTTGAACATGCGAATCGCATTTTCTGCTTCAGCCTGGTTGCTCATCTGCACGAAAGCAAAGCCTTTAGAGCTGCCCGTCATGCGGTCCTTAATTACATCTACAGCTACCACAGTGCCAGCCTGAGCAAACAACGTGCGCAGCCCGTCTTCTGTTGTATTGTACGAGAGGTTCCCAACGTAAAGTTTGGTTTCCATCCTTCTCGGTTTCCTAACCTTCCTTCTTCTACTTTAAAAAATACCACCAGATCTCTTATTGGTCCGGCGGTTAATGCACAAACACATGCAGATTGACATATTTATACCACAATTTGTCAATAATGGTTGAAATTAAGTCAAGGGTTTTGGTCCTTTTTATTTTTCGAGCAATGTTTTTCGCCCGGAACATTCCATAAACGGGTGAGGGGTCAAAGATACTTCCGATTGGCATACCACCCCATCTTCTCCACCGAAAAAACATCGAACTCCGGCACATATGGTTTGATGTCCCAAAGCGGAGTTCCATCAAGCATATCTGCGCCTTTTATCAAAAGCAGATTCCCTTCCCGCTTAACCAGACGCACCACCGAGAGGCCAAGCGGATTAGGCCTGCATGGGTAACGGGTCGAAAAAATTCCATGCATTTGATCATCCAGAAAAGGCCGCACCTTTAATGTAACTTCCGGCTCGGAACGGTGAAATCCATACAGCAGATAGATGTGAGAAAATTCCTCCACACCATCCAACCCTTCCAGGTACTGTGGAAATACTTCAACTGTCCCGGGAAGATCAGAACGCGAGGATTGGATGGGCGCGTCTTTCTTTTCAACCAGTGAAGTGTGGATAACCCCAATTCTCTTGATCCAAGTGTTCATCGACGTATACTCCGTTTGACCACGCCGCGAACGCTTCTCTTGCGGCTGTTTAAAAGCTGTGCCACGGCAAATAATGTTTTTCTCGGAAGCACCCAGGCAGGCGCCTGGTTAATGATTAATTAACTCATGGAGGAACAAAACCCAATCCCGCTTCCTGCAAAACGAACAAGGCGTCTCACCAGAACAAGGACACTTGCAGTTAATCGTTATCATAGATCGAGCCAGCAGCGATTGGGTCAAATTTTTCAGGCCAGATGGTCTTCGCGTTATAATGCGAGGCTTCAAACACGGCGTCCTCCAGATCTGCATTTGCCAGGTTTGCACCGCGCAGGTCAGCCTGGTAGAGATTGGCGCCTTTCAGATGCGCGCCTTCCAGGCAAGCGTTTTTCAGGTTCGCTTCTTCCATATTAGCACGCTTGAAATTGGCGCCTTTGAAATCTGCACTCTCCAGGTTGGCGCCCCAGAGAAGCGACCGCTTCAAACTTGCCTCTTGCAGGTCAGCCTCGGCCAAGTTTACCCCGGTTAAATTTGCTCCATACAGTTCAGCCCCTTTCAGGCAGGCCTTAATACCCCCTTCCTGGCCGGATAAATATTTTTTATGCAGTTCGATGATTTCTGTTAAAGCCTGATAGGGCACTATCATGGAATTTTTCCCCGGTCATGGCTAATGTAGTAATTCCGTATGATCGACCAATTTGCCGTCAATAAACGCCTGAACAGCGGCATCGACGTCCAGAATCTCAGTCAGAACGGGTTGAATTTCGAGGGCGCGCAAACTTTCATAGGCACCCCGGCCCATCCCACCGCACAGCAATGCCTTGCAATCCCCAATTGCTTCGGTCATGGCGACATGTCTCTGGTGAGAGGCAGGATCCATCCCGTGCCCGGCGCCATGGGCTTCCTCGGTATGTGTATGGTTGTGCGCATGCCCAATTTTTTCGCGCATCTCACGGGACACGACCTTCCCCTCTTCGAGGGTCAGCACAAGGAAATAAAGCGCCCGGCCAAAATGCCGGCTGATCGTTGTGCCGTCATCAGTGATTACAGCAATTTTCATGGTTAACTCCTTTTTCATGGTTGCAAGTGAAAAGTGACGACCACCTAATTCTTCCCTTTCGTCGGAAGGGTAAAGGACAAGTAATATCTGAGCGACATCCTCGCTAATATTTTCCCAACGATGCGGAAGGTGTGCTTCGAACACCAGGCTGTCGCCTTGATTAAGGATAAATGACTGTTGTTCAACCTCGTACCGGACAGACCCGCAGAGACAATAAACAAATTCGTAGCCGGTGTGGACGATCATCCGGTCTCCGCTGCCCATTCCTGGCTGCAAAAAGATAACGAAAGGTTGAACCACCCTGCCAGACAGGTTTTCCCCCAGATTCTGAATTTGCGTGCTGCCAAACGATGTCAGGGGGCGCTCACCCCGAGGGGTAAATATAACGCTTTGCTCAACGGATTCGGTTTCAAAGAAAGCAGAAATCGGGACATCGAGCGCCAGTGCCAGTTGTTGAAGGGTACCCACTGAGGGAGACGACTTGCCATTTTCAACCAGACTGAGCGTATTTACGTTCAGCCCGCTGAGGTCAGCCAATGCCCGAAGCGAAAGCCCGCGGCTGGCACGCATATCTCTCAGCCTTTTTCCCACCAGGACTTCTGCAAATGCAGGACCATTCCCCACAGAAGGATCGGAAACGATTGTCTTCATCAATTCACATCTACCAATGTCGTCAAATTCCTTAAACGAGGTTTTGTACCAATATTATAGCACTTTTTCTCTAATTATATGAATTTTAATACTAAAATATTGTTACACAGTCAACCTGGATAACACCCGGCGCTTTTCAATCAACAGTGCGGCGGCCGACCAGGGCAAGGCTGGGGCATTTTACAACAAAAGGACTTCCGCCGGCCGGCGGAAGTCCTTTATAAACAACATTGCAGGGATGTCCCTGCGGACATCCCTGCAATCATCCCCCGAAGCTCGCTCGGCGCAGATTTTCCCTGAAAGATACACTGGCCCCCGGGTATAACCATCGCCCCAGTTTGTCTGCGCCAGAAATGGCTGTTTGACTAGATAAAAATAATTTGCGAACCTTCGGTCATATCCATGAAATCGGAAGCGGTAACGATATCTTCGACACCCTCTACAAAATCTTCCTTCTTCAAGCCAAACATATCCACCGTCATTTTGCAGGCGTACAAGTGCGCGCCACCATCGACCAACATTTGTAGATACTCATCCACCGGCGGGGCGCCCACTTCAGCGATTTTCTTTTTCATGAACCAGGAGGTGAAGGCGGTCATGCCAGGAATGATGCCCATCAGGTTTGGAATGCCCAGCGTACCGGTCGGCAGCCCCATCAGGCGCATTTTCATGCTGGTGTTGGCTACCGGAGCCAGTTCCAGGTGTTTCTGGCGGTCTTTGGTGATCATATCCATGCCCCAGAAGGTGAAGAAGATGGTCACGTCGATGCCATTGCCAAGCGCAGCCCAGCCCATCACCAGCGCGGGGTAGGCCATATCCAGGTCACCCTTCGAGCAAATAAATGCGATTTTGCGTTGTTCGGTTTCCATGATCGATTCTCCAGTTTTCCAGATTAAGGATTAAACGCAACCTTCTGGCTTGCCAAGGCCAGCGATTTTGGCGACCTTCTTGGCCGGGCCCTTGGGATACAGCGCGAACAGGTCTTTCGTGGAGATGCCGGTGCCAACAGTAATCTGGCGCAGAGTCGGTGCTTTTCCGCTGGCCAGCCCGGTTGTGCGGCAGAAATCGATGATCCGCCAGTGTTCGGGGGTCAAAACGTCGATCCCTTCCTGTCTGGCAAGAATTTCAGCGATTTCTTTCGTCCACTGGTTTGGATCGATCATAAAACCTTCAGCATTCAATGCGACGTTCACAAGATCAGTCATTTCATAATCCTTTAGTAAAATTTGAATTTTCTTCGCCGAATCACACTTCGAAACTATATTCAGAACTGTTACGCCGGCGATTGGTCCAGTATTTGTTTTTTACCTGACATACTGAAATCAGTTGGCAGGGGAACTTCGATGCCGCGCATCATCATGTAATAGATGTAGCGGAACGCCAGCTTTCCCCAGTGATTGACAGTCGTCTCGCCCAGCAGGTCGAACGGGCCAACGCCTGGCACAGGGTACTTGCCGGGGAAGGGCTGGTGGGTATAGTCGAAGTCGATCAGGGTGGCTTTATCGAAGCCAGTTTCGATGTAGCAAAGAGCGTGGCCGTCGAAGTGATGGGTCAGCGACTGGCCGGCCATATGCTGCAAAATGTTCTTGTAGGCCGTCTCCATCTGGAAGTGGATGACTGCTCCCGCTTTGGAAGCCGGGATGTTGGCCGCGTCGCCCAGCGCCCAGATATTTTCGAACTGGGTGGACTGCAGGGTTTGCTTATCCACCCGGACGTGGTTCAGCTCATCACCAATCCCGGCTGCGCCCAGGAAGCTGGCGCCCTTGTTGAGCGGAATGCTGACCAGCAGGTCGTAGGAGATTTCGCGCTCATCATAGGACGCGAGAATATTGCGGGAGGCATCGACCACCCCGGCGTTGAATTCGGCTTCCACGTTAATATGTTTCTTTTCCAAAATCTTGCCGAGGACTGAGGAGGCCACTGGCTTGGTGAAAGCGCCCGGCAGTGGAGTGGCATAGACAATATCCACCTTGCTGCGGATGCCCTTGCGGGTGAAATACGCGTCGGCCAAAAAGAGGAACTCCAGCGGCGCTACCGGGCATTTGATGGGGTTTTCGACCACATTGACCACCAGCCGCCCGCCCTTGAAGTCGCTGATCGCCGGTGCCATTGCCATTGCGCCATCGAAAGTATAGAAGTCGAAGATATTCTGGTGCCAGCCGCCGTTCTTCAGGCCTTCGGTCTCTTCGGGATGGATATCGGTTCCGGTGGCGACAACCAGGTAGTCGTAGTTAATCACGCGCCCGTTGGCAAGCGTGACCCGGTTTTGGGCAGGTTCCAACTGATCCACTTCAGCCTGGATGTATTCAACGCCTTTCGCAATGAAATTGCGAATGGGTTTGACAACGTCATCCTCTTTGTAGTAACCGAAAGGGAGGAACAAAAACCCTGGCTGGTAGTAATGCCGATCATTCTTATCGACCACGATCACCTTCCAGTGATTGGCATCCAGGTGCGCTGCCATTTTTCTGGCGATCATCGTACCAGCCGTACCCGCTCCAAGTATCAAAAATGTTTTCATCCATTAACCTCTTTAATCCATTTGAGTTAAATCAGCTATTCGCTGTAAACGCAGCATGAAATTGGTGCGTTCCTGCAGAATGCTCTCGATGGCATGCGCTGTCTGAATGGCCCAGTCCTTCATCACTTTCCACTGCCCGTCTGTGACAACCGCCGCGCTGCTGGCAGCGGTGGCAATTTGCTCCGTATCCAGTCCGTATTGGACGGCCAGTCTTTCGGCATTGCGTACGGCGGCGGCATCGCGGAAAACCTGTCCTACCAGAATCCAGCCGGTGATTGCGCCGCGCGCTGTGATGGGTGCGGCAACGGAAAACAAGCCAGCCGGGCATACGAAAACATCCATTGGCTGAGCCGCAAAAGCGCGCCAGGCAACCTGATAAGCCAGCATGCCGTTCGGCGAAAGCATCACCTCGCGGCTTAGTTCTGCCTGAGCGCTAAACTCAGTGACCGGCTCGCCGGCGGTATCCAACACCAATCCACTCATCCTGCTGACGCCGGAGAACAAATTTTGGATGGCCTGTACGCAATGAACCGGAAAAATGGAAGCCGGTTCGGTCGCGGCCTCTTCGGCCTGACCCCGGCCGCTCAACAGGCGTTCGACGGCTGTAGTGGTAAAACGCCATTGCGAGCCAACCTTAACTCCTTTGAGACGGCCATCGTTCAACATCCGGTAGATCGTAATGCGATCGACCTTGAGAATATCTTGTATCTGGCGGGTGGTGAGCAAATCTGTCATAGTTTGTTATATAAATCTATAACTTGTTATGTGGATGATTATAAAGAACTGTATTCAAGGATGAAAGTGCGATTTGTCACAAGTAATGAGTTGAATGTCATATTTCGATGACGCTTACCGTGGTTTGTCCCATTTAACGCCCGGTTCCCCTCCCGGCATTGAATCCCTCGCCGGGAATCTGTACAATGAATTCGAATCGCGCCATTTCTATTTGCCAGGAGGCTCTCATGGAAAAAATCTCCAGCGCCATCCAAAAAGAACTGGTCTGGACGCAGCCGAATGCATTCAAAGAAGAATACGAATTACGCAGTGATGACGAGCAGCTGGCAACCTTGAAATTCCGCAGCGCCTGGGGTACGCTGGCAACTGCCGAAACAACCGATGGTTGCTGGACCTTCAAACGGGTCGGCTTTTTCTCCACCCGCGTGACTGTCCGACCCTGCCAGGCCGAAACCGAGATTGCCACCTTCCGCAACAACACCTGGAGCGGCGGCGGTACGCTGGTGTTAGCCGACGGCCGTTCTTTTCGGATCAGCACCAATTTCTGGCAAACTCGTCTTGAACTGATCAACGACCGGGATGAGTTGATTCTCAGCTATACCGACATTGGCGGCTTTTTCCGGCGGTCGGCGTACATGGTTATTGAACCGCAGGCAGCAGCGCTGCCTGAACTCCCCTGGGTTGTGATGCTGTCCTGGTATCTGGTGGTAATGATGTACCGCGATTCGGCGGCTGCCGCAAGCGTGATGACCGCCAGCTAGACCTGGAAAACGTGCGCCAGAATTCGGTATAATTCAAGGGCCATCCACACTCGATATCATTCACCGGAGAAACCCCATGCCCCTTGCCCCCGGTCTGACCCACCAGATCATCATCACCGTAAATGAAAGCGATACCGCTCGCGCTGCTGGCGGCGAATCCCTGCCGGCGGTTTTTTCAACGCCGCGGCTGGTCAGCTACATGGAAAAAACTTCTCACGAGATGATCCTGCCGCTGCTGCCGCCGGGGATGACCAGCGTCGGTACGGTAGTCAACATTCAACACCTGGCCGCTACCCCGGTCGGCATGCAAATCCGCTTCACCTCGGAATTGGTTGCAGTGGATGGCCGGCGTTTAACCTTCAAGGTCGAGGCCTGGGATGAGGTGGAAAAAATCGGGCAGGGCGAACACGAGCGCTTTATCATCGACCCTGTACGTTTCGATCGCCGCCTGGTGGAAAAAGAAGCCACAATTAAATAGTACATTCAGCCAATCCCAAACTAGCGACCCGCCCTTTTGCCTCTGCCCTTCGACTCTAGATGAACCGCGCCTTCGCTCACTTCGTTGACAATGCCATAGAATACACGCTTGGTCGGTACAAACATTGGTACACGCCCAATCAATTTCAACCCATTCCAGACGGTGCAATCGATTGGTCGAAGAACCCGCCCGAATCCTTTTTCGCCATCCCTGATGACCTGCCCGACTTAACCTTCGAGCAGCCCTACGTCTTTCACCACGACCGGGTACGCTCGCTATTCACCTTTCCCAGCCCCTACACCTCGCCGCATCCCACCAACAATATCGTCCACGGGCTGGCCGATTTACGGGCAAACCGCAAGAGCCGCGGTGCGTTGATCCTGGTGCATGGTTATATGATGAGCAGCTTTGCGCCGCTGCGATTGTTTGCCGAGCTGGTGGCAAAACATGGGGTGGATATTTATTACCTCTCCTTGCCCTACCACATGCAGCGCGCCCCGCTTGGCACCTGGAGCGGGCAGTACAGTTTGAGCTCCGATGTGGTGCGTTCGATCGAATCGTTCCGGCAGGGGGTCATGGACGTACGCGCTTTAATCAACTGGATTCAGCGTGAAGCCAGGCAGCCCGTTTTTCTGGCGGGGATGAGCCTTGGCGCATTCACCTGCAGTATGGCGTCGGTAGTCGATGCGCGTCCGGCCGGTTTGATCAGCCTGTTAGGCGGCGCCGATCTTTCGGATATCGTTTTTGCGGGCAATTCTTTTTATTTGATCCGCCAGAGTCTGCTCAAACACGGTATTCAACACGCCGATTTGGAGCAATACTGGGCGGGGATCAGTCCGGGGAATTTCCGCTCTCGCCTGCCGCGTGAAAACATCGTGATGGTCGCCGGCGAGCACGACCCGATCATCACCCCGCAAAATGCCGCCCGCTTGTGGCGCGCCTGGGACGAACCGGATATCACCTGGCTGCCCTGCGGACATGCCAGCCTGAGTCTTTACGCCCGGCGCGTTGGCGATGTTGTCTTTGACTTTGTCGATCGCCGCCTGGACGAACTGTACCAGGCCGATACCGGCAAGGCTGGCCTGACCGTTCCCGTTCAGACAAATATGTAGGGTAAGCTGCCAGCCTGCGTCATGGTGTTAAGCGTGCAACCGGCCATCGCTTCATACCCACACTGAGATGCTTCCGGCCAAAACCAGGCCGCCAGCATGACACCAGGTTATTGTTGCGAGACCTCGAAGAGGTCGAAGCAATCTGCGTTGGCGCACCCGGCGACCAGCCTAAAGCACAACAGGTTTGACGATGGACGCAGGTCGCCGCGCTCACTCCGTTCGCTCGCGATGACATAAAATGAGAAGTTCGCCCTACCTCACCATAACGAGGGGCTGTCTCAAAAGCGGGCGGGCGTGGAAACCCGCCCCTACAGGTAGGGGATGGGTTCCACCCCATCCCGTATATGTGGTGGAATAAATGACAAATTTATTCTTTTGAGACAGCCCCCGTTTTCCCATCCCCCTTGCTCCAGTAAGTCTTAGCCAAAGTTACCGCTTGCCGGCAACCAGCTCTCTCAGGCGCTGCCAGCCATGTTTCCATTCCAGCCGCTTCAGCCGGTACGTCCCAATTACGCCGTATGGCAGGAACAATACCAGCGCAATGAAGATCAGACCAAAAACCAGCGGCCAGCGCGCGCCAAACCATTGATAGAAGAACTGACCGACGATCTGCATCAATCCGGCGCCCAGGATAGGGCCGATAAGCGTGCCAATCCCTCCCAGTATGGTCATGATCAAGGCATTGATGGTGGTAAGCGCGCTGGTCATGGACGGCGTGGCGCCCATATTCCATATCGCAAAAAGCCCACCGGCCAGACCGGCAATTACCGCTGCGATGACAAAGGACAGGGTGCGGTAGGTTACCGGATTGTAGCCAATCATGCGCACCCGGCTCTCATTTTCGCGTAAAGCCACAAACACCCGTCCAGTGGGTGAATCCACCAGACGCCGGGCAATCAGATACATGATCACACAGAACGCCAGGGCGACAAAGTAAAACAGCAGCCGGTGCTGAGTAGGATTGAGCCACAGCGGCACAGGGACGCCATGCAACCCTTCATCTGCGCCGGTCCATTTACCAAAATCAGTGGCTTTCGACAAAATGTGAATTGCCTCCGCCATAGCCAGCGAGATCATGGCAAAGTACACGCCCTTGATGCGCGCCGAAACGACACTAAACAACAAGCCGAGCAAGGTCACAACCACCACCACCAGAAAAATGGCAGCGACCAAAACCAACACTTCCGTGATGTCAGCGCTGCCGATGGTAATTTTGTAGGAGCCAATAATTTTGGGCCCAATATGGGTCAAAAACAAGCCCATGGCATAGGCGCCGCCGCCAAAGAAAGCTGCATGGCCAAATGAGAGAATACCGGTGTAGCCGATCAGCAGATCGTAGCTCATGGCGTAAACTGCCATGATAAAAAAGGTGATCAACTGGCCTTGCCAGAACTTGGAAGGCCCATCCTGCACCGACGTCCCGCTGAACCAGCCAAACAGGAAGGGGAATAACGCCAGCAGCAGAATAACTGCCAGTCCCAACCATTCGCTGCGTAAGGATTTGACCGCGCTTGTAAACCGGTTTGGAGCAGCCGTGAGATCTGATTTTGCTTCTGCCATGACTACTCCTTCTTCCCGAACAAACCAGCCGGGCGAACAAGCAAGACAATCGCCATGATGATGACCGTGGATGCCTCGGCAATGGCCGGCGATAAGCTGTACTTCAAAGCCAGGTAATCACCGAAGGCGCGCGCCAGCCCGAGTAAGAGCGCGCCAATTGCCGCTCCGCTGTAGCTGCCCATCCCTCCAATAACCACCACAATAAACGCTTGAAGTTGGAACGCATCGCCCATATTGGGCTGTACCGGGATGAAAGGCGCGGCGCCTATGCCACCCAGAGCCGCCAGGCCAGCACCCAGCATAAATACAATAGTAAAAACCCTGCGGACATTGATGCCCAGGGCTTCGACCATGGTGCGGTCTTGCACGCCTGCGCGGATAATCATGCCAAGCCGCGAGTAGTTCATCAACAGACCCAGGGCGATGACCATCAGGACACCAAGGACGATGATAAATAACCGGTAGGAAGGGAAAGTCACCCCCAGAACGTCAACAGTCAGGTTTTGTCCGCTGAACCAGGCCAGAATGTTTTCCGCTTTCCCGGGCTGCGAGAACATCGGCGGACGGGTCATCTGATAAGCGAGCGGGTCCCACAACACCTGGATCGTCTCGCGCAGCACGTAGGCCAGCCCAAGGGTGACGATCACCTGATAGAGCGGGCGAATGTAAAGCGGACGGATCAGACTGACTTCTACCGCAGCCCCCAGACCAGCCCCGCACAGCGCCCCGACCACCAGCGCGGCAAAAAAGCGCAGATTGCCATTCCACAGCAGCACCGCATTTGGAGCGGATTCGCGGAAGACCGTGGCAATAACGGTCAAGACCAGCAAGCTGCCCGTAATAATCCAGGCGCGGCGTTTGTCGCTAGCGTACACGACCTGTGTCTGGTCGCCGGGCCGAGCCGATGCGGTCGCCAGCAACAGCCCCGCAATAAACATCAACACCGGACGAAACCAAAAAAGGGCAAGCGGTTCCTGCGCACTGGCTTCTGCCAGCGGATTACCCATGGTCATGGTGGCAACCATGGCGGTTTTTGCCAGGCCAAGGATGTCCAACCCGCGCACTGCCAGCACAATCACTGCAATTCCGGTCAGCGCCACAGCCGTTTGGATCGTTTTTTGTGCTTTTTCCGAAACTTTCAGGTGCATAAAGGCGCCACGCAGGATGGGGCTGGTCACCAGCCCGGCAAGCAGCGCCAGGACCAACGGGAACAGGCCAAACAGGAAAGTCGGGTTGGTGTAGAACTGCCAGCCCAGGTAGGCGCCCAGCATAAACATCGTACCGTGCGCAAAATTGAGTACATCCATCAGCCCAAAGATGAGGGTCAGGCCAGAAGCAACCATGAAATACAGCGCGCCAATGGTCAGCCCCGAGAGGGCGGTGCGGACAAAGGGCTGCTGCCCCATGGTGATCCATCCAATAACTCCCAGAACGGCGATCAGACCAAGGACAATCACCATGGTTGCATTGCGGCGGAAGAATCCCTGTCTCATGACCGCCCCCCCTTGTGCAGCGCGGTTCCAAGGAATTGATGAATCAATTCTTTATCCTCCACCAGGTCAGCCATTTTTCCCTCATGCACTGTACGACCGTCATCCAGGATGTAATAATGTTCCGCCAGTTTGCTGGCCATGACAAAGTTTTGTTCGACCAGCAGCACGGTCGTGGCAGCGCTCAAAATGCGGATGGCTTCCATCATCTGTTCGATTAGTATGGGTGCGAGCCCTTCGCTGGGTTCATCGATCAACAACAGTTGATTGTCGGCCACCAGTGCACGCGCAACAGCCAGCATTTGCTGCTGACCACCGGAAAGGTGGTTGCCAGGCAGGCGGTATAACCGCTTCAAATCAGGGAACAGCCCGAAAATAAACTCGGATTTGCTCTCCAGATCGCCTTTTTTGCGCTCGGCAATTTTGAGGTTTTCCATCACGCTCAGGTTACGAAAAATAGCGCGGTGCTCCGGCACGTAGCCAATGCCCAGGCTGGCAATGTCATAGGCGCGTCGCCCCTGGATCTCTTTGCCGTTATAAGTTACTGTCCCCTCACGCGGTGGCGTCAACCCAAGAATGGATTTCAGGGTGGTTGTTTTACCAGCGCCGTTGCGCCCAAGCATCACGGTGATGGCATTGCGCCGCACCGTCACCGAAACGCCTTCCAGAATGTGAAACTGGCCGATATAGGTGTGGATTCCGTTGATTTCGAGAATATTATCCAACGTTGTCCTCCAGGTCCTTCGCCAGGTCGCCGTACAGCGCGCCGAGGTAAGCCGATTGCACCGTCTGGTTGGTGGCGATTTCGTGCGGCGTGCCTTCCGCCAACACCTGCCCCTGGTGCATCACCGTAATCCGATCAGAGATGCTCATCACCATGTCCATGCGGTGCTCGACCAGCACAATTGTCTTGTCTCCATCGGCCATGATGGCGCGGATGATATCCAGCAAGGCTGGCACCTGCTCGGAGGACATGCCGGCAGTCGGCTCGTCGAGCAGCAGCAGTTGTGGGTCGCTGGCGAGCATGATGCCCAACTCGAGCTTGCGTTTGTCGCCGTGAGGTAAAACCTGCGCCGTCGCCCCTTCGCGACCCTGCAGTCCCACCCGCCCAAGCACCTCACGCGCCTTTTCTTCATAAGCCGGGAAACTCCCCGCGCGGTGCAACATACGAAAGTTATCACTGCCGACTGCCTGCGCAGCCAGCCGTACATTTTCCAGCACCGTCAGGTTCGGAAAGATATTGGTAATCTGGAAAGAGCGCCCAATGCCCAGATGCGCCCGGCGGTGCGGTGCCAGACCAGTGATGTCTTTACGCTGGTAGTACACCTGCCCGCGAGTGGGAGGCATCATGCCGCTCAACAAATTGAAGAGCGTGGTTTTTCCCGCGCCGTTGGGGCCAATGATGGAGTGCAGGGTGCGTGCGTAAATCGCGATATTGACGTCATCCACCGCCACCAGCCCGCCAAATTCTTTTCGCAGGTTTTTTGCTTCCAGGAGGATCTCCCGCTCAGCTGTCATGGAAGGTCCCTTTCGTGGATATGAGATATTTTGGATTTGAAAACGAAAAAAGCCGCAACGGCCTTCATCGGGAGCGCAGCGAAGGCACAGATTTTGGACAGGACTTCGCTGCACTCCGGGTGAAGGGATTGTCTGAGCGGATAAGCGGACAAAAGCAATGGCGTGCTCTTACCGCAGGGGATGACCTGCGCGCCTGCCCGCAATCATTCTTTTCAGACAATTCCAAATGGTAAGGTGTTGTTTCCCCGGGCTCCTGCGAACCCGGGGAAACAGTTGAGCAAAGATTAAGGAGTGGGGACGGGGAGATCGCCGCAGCGCGACGCATACTCGCCCACCAGGGTGCACGGGACCTTCAGTTCGTCGTAAGCGGTCACATAAACCGTCTCAAAGAACGCGTAGGTCGGGCGTCCCTGAGCATCCAGGCCCGGGTCGATGTTGACCAGTTTGAGGATGTTCATTGGTTGCAGGGCAACGTGGTCTTCGGGGCGAATGAAATAGATGCCCTTCGGGCCGTCAAATTTTAGGCCTTCGAGCGCCGGGATCATGACATCACCGGTGGCATCGCCGCCGGTCTTTTCCAATGCGGCAGCCAGAGCCAGGGCCGAGGCCATACCGCCAGCGGTGAACAGATCTGGGGGTTCGCCAAAGGCTTCCAGATGTTTTTCTGTCAGCCATTTGTTGATTTCAGTGTCGGCAGCAGTGTAGTGATAGACATTCAAACCGATCTGACCAACGGCTGCGCCGTAAACAGCGGCAAAGGAGGCATTGTCACCGTAACCGGTGGCAACCTGCATGACATCCAGAGCGCCCAGGTCAGCCAACTGCTGGAAGAGGGTCACATAACCGGTGCCAGCCCAGGTGAGGAACAACACCTCGGCGCCGGAATCCATCGCCTGCTGGATGTAGGGGGTGAAGTCGGTGGTGTCGAAGGGAGCGTAGATCTGGGCAATCACTTCGCCGCCATATTGTTTCACAGCATAATCCAAAGCAGCGCCAGAACCCTGGCCAAAGGCATTGTCGATGCCGATGTGGGCAAACTTGGTGCCAACGTTCTCGACCAGGTACTTGGCGATCACGAGCACGTCATCATAGCTGGTGCGGGAAGTGCGGAAGACGTACGGGTTAAAGTACGTACCGGTGATCAGGAAGGAAGCAGCCGGGTCGACCATCAGGATGATCTTGTTTTCCAGCGCAACGGTGGTCAGAGCGGCCGCCGAAGCCGAGGACGAGGGGCCCTGCAGAAGTTCAACGCCGTCTTTTTCGATCAATTCGCGGGCGATCTGAACTGATTTTTCAGGATTGCCTTCGTCGTCGCGAACCAGGACCTCGACGGGGCGGTTGGCAATAATCCAACGACCGGAATCGTCTTTCTGACCGCCGGAGGCATATTCCAGACCCAGCTCAAAGCCACGGGACTGCTGCAGCCCATAGAGCGCCAGAGCGCCGGACATTTGGCCGATCTGGCCGATCTTCAGGACGGGGCCAAGCTCCACTTTAGTTTCTTCGGTGGGTGCCGCAGTCGGGACTTCGGTCGGTTGAACGACAACTTCAGCAGTTGGCGCCGCAGTGGGTTCCGGGGTCGGGGTGACCTGTTGAACGCAGGCGGTTAGAACCAAAGAGACCAAAACCAACATGCTAATAACGGTTAAACGAATTTTCATGTTCTTCTCCTTCTTCAAATTTTAGTCAGTTTCACAAAATTTCCGGATGAATGGGTGGTCGGATTTCTCCGGCAATTTCTAAAGGCTGGGATTAGGCCATCACCTCCTTTAAGAACATCATTACGGCCTGCCCGGTGATCACCTGGCGGGCGTCCTGGTTGTTGCAGGTTGTTTTTAAGGTTATCAAGTGTTTTTCGGACTGCCAGGCAGTCACTTCCACCACGGCGGTAATCGTATCGCCGATAAATATCGGCCCGAGATATTCGATTTGCTGGCTCAGACAAATTACACCCGGGCCGGGCAGCCGGGTGTTCAGCACGGCTGAAATCAACCCGGAAGCTAAAAGGGGGTGGGCAGTGCGCTGTCCGTAGCGAGTCTGGCGGGCATACTCAGCGTCAACATGCAGCGGGTTAAAATCACCCGTCACGCCGGCCAGGGTGGCAACGTCGGCTTCGGTGATCGTTTTCGAGAAGCTGGCGCGGCTGCCTGGAGCGCAGCGGTTGTCAGCAGAGGGCCGGCTGAAGCTGTCAGTCATTCCACTGCTCCACAAAACCCAACACCTGCGTGTTGAAGATTGCCGGTTTCTCCAGGCAAAGCGCATGCCCGGAGCCGGGTACCACCACCAACTGCGCACCGGGGATTTCCCGGGCGATAACTTCGGAATACATGCGCGGTTTGAGAATGTCCAACTCACCCACCAGCACCAGGGTTGGCGCAGTGATGCGGTGCAGTTCAGCGGTTATATCCAGCCGCTGGAAACAATCGAACAATTCCAGTACGGCGTCCATGTCCAGTTGAGCATAGCGCGCGCCGGCGGCTGTGACTGCTGCACGATTGGCATCGATATAAGCTGACGAGAAATTGAGCGGGTAGGTAACCTCGAAGAGCAGTTGCGGGTCGCGGGCGCGGGCAGCCGCAATCCACGCGTCGATCAGCCCTTTCAACACCGGCTCAGAGTGGCTGACCGACGATGAAACGATGAGCGAGCGGGTCATGTGCGGATATTTCAGGGCAAAGGTCAGGCTGATCTCCCCGCCGTAGGATATGCCGCCGATATGCGCCAGGGGGATGTTCAGGGCGGTCAACAGGGCGGCCAGGTCGTCAGCGTGCTGCTCCATCGTGTAGGGCCCTGCCGGGTGCTGAGACTGCCACATCCCGCGGCAATCATACAGCAGCAGGCGATGATGGCGAGACAGCGCGGCTTTTTGCAGTCCCCAGCTGGCAGTGCTCATCAGCACGCCGTTGGACAGCACGATCACCTCGTCCCCCGCAGAATCGCCGTCGGTCGGGCTGAGCAGCTCGTAATACAGTTCCACCCCGTTGACCCTGATTTTTGGCATAAGCCTTTAGGCCTTAAACCCCAGGAATACTTTTTTGCTTTCGCCTTCACCGCGCTCGAAGAATTCAGCCGTAAGTGGGGAGCCAATTTGAATGGTCTCCGGATGGGCAATGTCCACCCCAAAGATTTGAGCCGAAATCCGCGGGCCTTCTTCCAGATCAACAATGCCGGCGCAATACGGATTTTTACTGTCATACCCGGCATTCTTCATGAAGGTTGGGCCAAAATAAATGACTGTGTAAGCCGCCAGTTTGCCCTTGCCCGAGAATTCGAGCGATTCCATCTCGCTGCTGTGGCAGTGACTGCACAATGCCCGCGGGGGCAGAAAGGTATGGCCGCACTTTTTGCAGCGCGAGCCCATCAATTTCTTTTCGGCCAGTTGAGCGTTATAAGCGGTGCTTGTAAAATCGAAGTCGCTCATCGGTTTACCTCCGCTCGAAGATATTGACCACACAGGTTTGACCCGTGCCGCCAACGTTATGCGTCATACCGACGCCGGGGCTGCCCGGCAACTGGCGTTCGCCAGCCGACCCGCGTAGCTGGTGGAAGATTTCCACCACCTGCCCAACGCCTGAGGCGCCAACCGGATGGCCTTTTGATTTCAGCCCGCCGGAGGAATTAACCGGGCGCGCGCCGCCGCGGGTCGTCAACCCATCTTCAGCCGCTTTCCAGCCCTCTCCTGGCTTGAAAAAACCGAGATCCTCAGTGGCTACAATTTCGGCGATGGTGAAGCAGTCATGCACTTCCACCGCCTTGATATCCGCCGGGGTAACGCCCGCCATCTCGTAGGCAATCTGCCCGGCCTTTTTGGCTGCCGGCAGCGATGTCAGGGTCGAACGGCCATGCAAGGCAGTGTCGCTGGCCTGGCCGGTGCCGATGAGGTGCAGCGGGGCATCGGTATATTGCCGGGCTATATCTTCACTGACCAGCAGGACCGACGCTGCGCCGTCGGAGACGGGCGAGCAATCGAACAACCGCAGCGGCCAGGCGATTTGCGGATTGGCAGCCGCGTCATGCAGAAAATCCAGCTCGGTAACCCAGGTTGGCACCGGTTTGCCTTTGCGGGCGGCGCTGGCCTTGCGCGCCTCCATGATGGCGGAAATTCGCTGCCCAAACTGCGCTTTAGGGTTGAGGGCACCGTGTTCGTGATTTTTAATACCGACCTGCAGGAGCGTCTCGGGGGTCATGCCATATTCGTGCATGTAAACGGTGGCAATCGCGGCATACATTCCGGGAAAAGTGAACCCCGCCGGAATTTCATAGGTGACGTCAGCGGCAGTTGCCAGAGCGTCGGTAGCGCCGTCGGTGGTCAGGCCAGTCATTTTCTCGATGCCGCCCACCAGCACCACATCGTACAGGCCGGAAGCAATCGCCAGGATGCCCTGACGCAGCGCCAGACTGCCGCTGGCGCAGGCGCCCTCCACGCGAGTGGCTGGCACCGGGGTCAAACCCACCCAATCGGTCATAATCGGTGCGGTGTGGCCCTGGCCTTCGAATAATTCACTGGAAAAGTTGCCGATATAGGCCGCTTCCACGGCGGCCGGGTCAAACCCTTTATCCAGCGAGGCAGTCATTTCCTGGTAGGCCTCCACGAATAGCTCGCGGGTGTTTTTCCCGGGGAAGGCGCCAAACTTGCTCATCCCGGCTCCCACGAGCGCTACTCCACGGCCTAATTTACGTTCCGTCATCGATTCGCTCCTGTTTTGAAGAATAAATCATCCCGCTTTACGCAGGAAGGCGTGGAATAAAGCATTGAACTCTGCCGGTTTTTCGATGTGGGGGCTGTGGGCGGCGTTCTGGATGACATGCTCCTCAAACGCCCCACCGTTGGCAGCGTACTTTTGCAGCACGTCGCGTGTCTGCTGGATCATGGGCTGCGGCGGAGCAATTTCATCGCCCGGCCAGCCTGGCACATAGCCGAGCTTGCCAAGCGCAGCAATATCGAACATCGAGTTATCCGCCACGATCATGTCGTGACTGCCGCGTACCCACAGCACCGGCGGTTTGACCGCAGTCTGGATCAGGTCGGCGGCATCGTGGGGGTGATACTTCAACGACCAGGCGTTGACCGGGCCAAGCAGGCCGGGCGCAACATTAGGCCAATTAGCAGACGGCGTGAAATCGCCGGGATAGCGGTCAGCGCCGGTCTTTTCCATCAGCGCAGCGGTGAGAAAATCTTCTTCGCGCGGTGAGCGGAACGGCGCAACATAGTAGAAGGCATTGATCACATTGCGCGGTGAGTTGGCGTCATCTGCGCTGCGATCCTGAATGGTAATGCGTCGCACAAATTCGGGATTGACCACCCCGCCGCCGGACCCGGCATAATCGTCAAATAACGGCGTGCCTTCCACGCCGCGCGTGCCGCCAAACCCGTAAGGTGAGACCGGGCAAATCAAGGTGGCTGAAAGAACGCGCCCGGGGTGATCAGCGATAAATCGATAGATGGTACCGCAACCCGCCGACCAGCCAACCAGATGGGCTTTTTCGATCTTGAGCGCATCCATCAGCTCTGCCAGGTCATCCACCCAGTCGCGGTAACCGCGGGTAGCGTCGATCAGCTTGTCCTCCGTCCAGCCGTAGCCGCGCATATCCACGGCAATACCGCGGAATCCGGCCGGGAGCGCCAGCATCATTTCTTCGAAATACAGCGCCGCTGAGAAATTGCCGTGCAAAAAGATGACCGGAACGCCTTCCGCAGCGCCGCTGACGAGCACATGCTGCTTCAAACGCGGAGTGTCGATGACGCGGGAGGTAATGCCAGGTAAAGGATTCGGTTTATCCATCGCTTATTCTCCTTCCAACAAAACCTTGTTTTAACCAGGCAGGGTTGCACCGGCAACCACAACCCGTGGGACGATTCCCAGCCGGTGTGCTTCTTCGCGCAGCCAGCCACGGAAATCCGGATGGGCGATCTGGATCAACGCCTCCATCCGGTCGCGCACGCACAGGCCTTTCAGTTCGGCAACGCCATATTCGGTCACGATGGTATCCACGTCCTGGCTTGGCACGGTGACTTCAGCGCCTTCGGCCAGGATCGGCACGATGGTTGAGATTTGCCCGTCGCGGGCGGTGGAACGCAGCGCAATAATGCCGCGACCGCCTTCCGAGAGTTGGGCGCCGCGATGCGTGTCCAGTTGACCGCCGGTTCCGCTGAAATGCTTGTAACCAATGCTCTGCGAGCATACCTGCCCAAAAATATCCACCTGCAAGGCGGTGTTGACGCTGATCATTTTGTAATTGCGGCCTACCACGTTCGGGTCATTGGTCACCTTACCCTGCTGGAATTCGACCCCCAGGTTCATGTTAATGAAATCGTAGAGTTTCTGGGTGCCGAGCGCAAAGGCGCCCACCATTTTTCCCTTCCACAGGCTCTTACGCTTATTGGTGACCACGCCAGCCTCGTACAGATCGACCATACCGTCGGTAAACATTTCGGTATGCACGCCCAGATCGCGCCGGTTCATCAAAAACGGTGTGATGGCATTGGGGATGCCGCCGATGCCCAATTGTAGGGTCGAGCCGTCCTCGATTAGATCGGCAATGTACCCGCCAATCTGGCGCTCGGCGTCGGATGGGGGTACAGACGGGAGTTGATAGAGTGGAACGTGGTTTTCCACCACAACATCCACATCGCTGACATGAATCTGCGTGTCACCGAGGGTGTAAGGCAGGTTCTCATTGATTTCCAGCACAACCAGGTCGGCTGCTTCGATCAGTTGTTTTTCCACCACCAGGCCGAGCGACAGCGACATAAAGCCGCGGCTGTCCGGCGGCGTGGCCGTACCCCAGAAGATGTTCAAATTCCCTTTAGTGGCAGCCAGTTTATCGCTCGAGGCGCGGTGCAAATTATTCGGGGTATAGGACATGCGCCCCATGGGGTGCGATTTGCGGTCAGCCACGCCGTAAAACCAATTTTCGGTAAAAAAATGCGGGACGACCGCCGGGTTGGTGTTGAAATCGTAAGGGCGCATGGGCAGGCACACCCAAATTTTGATGTCGTCCAACCGGTCAGCGTGCCGTCCCAGTTCAGCCAGCAAGCCAGGCGGCTCGGAGGCAGCCATTGCCACCCCAATCGTCTGGCCGGATTGGACCAGGGCGACGGCTTCGGGAATGGTCATCCGTTTTTGTTGGTAGAGAACCTTGGGATCCATAGGCAACTGTAACCTGTGAATTAAGGCATGATGAAGGCTGAACCGGCCTGGTTGTAACCAACGCCGGAACCGACAAAGGTGACCAGGTCGCCCGATTTGATCTTGCCCTGTTTGCGGGCGTCGTCGAAGACCATCGGTACGCAAGCCGAACCGGTGTAACCCCATTTATCCATAACCCAGTGCGATTTTTCGATGGGCATGCCGAGATCGTCCATCACCAGCTTGATGCTATTCAAACGCACCTGGGTATAGAGCGCCATATCAACATCCTGCAGGTCGAACTTGCCGTTGGCTGCCAGCTCACGCATGCGGGCCGGCCAACCCAGGTGATTGACCTCCGGCGGGAACGGCGTGACCAGCTTGACAAAATGGCGCCCGGCCTCGACCGCCTCGGCTGTGACCGGTTCATAGGTCCCGCCGGCATAGATACCCCAGTTCTTATGATAGGAGCCGTCCGCAAAGAAGGTCGAGGTAACAAATCCGGGTTTGTCGGACACCGCCAGAATGGCTGCTCCCGCGCCGTCGCCATAGAAAAACGACATCACATCATTCTGCCAGTCAGACAGCTTGTGCATCATGTAGGCGCCAACGACCATGACATATTTCATGTGTGGGCTGGTTGCCAGCAGACCGGCCGCGATATTCAAACCGGTCGGAAAGGAAGCGCAGGCGCAGCCGACATCGAAGGTGCCGGCCTTGACCGCGCCAAGTTTGTGCTGCACCACCACCGAGGTCGCCGGAGTGATGTAGTCGGGGCTGTCGGTGCCAAGCACAATCATATCCAGGTCGGATGGCTGCAGTCCGGCGTCTTTGAGCGCGGCTTTGCCCGCTTCCACCGCCAGATCAGATGTTGCCCAGTCATCCGGAGCATACCAGCGCGTGGTAATGCCGGAGGAAGCCTCGAATTTGTCGATCACCCCGCCAAATTTTTCGCGCATCGAGGCATTGGAACGCTCAATGGGCGGAAGATAATGCCCTGTACCCACTATCGTAGCAAAACGTGACATATCCTTTACTCCAGGTTTGGATTAGGTGCCGATCACGATGCCGCCGTCCACGCTGATGGTCGCGCCGTGGACATAGCTGGCCTCGTCACTCGATAACCACAGGAAGGTATTGGCAATTTCAACCGGTTCGCCCAGGCGTCCAAGCGGCGTGCGCGAGCGCATGCCGGCCAGTACATCCTCAGGCATCTTCTGCACCATTTCGGTCATAATGAAGCCAGGAGCGACTGCATTGACGCGAATGCCGTAGCGCCCCAGTTCGCGCGCCCAGACTTTGGTGAAACCGATGACGCCGGCTTTGGTGGCAACATAATTGGTCTGGCCGATGTTGCCGTAAAGCCCGACGACTGACGATGAATTGATGATCACGCCGCCGCCCTGCTTGATCATATACGGGGCGACCGCCTGGGCGCAGTTGAAGACGCCCTTCAGGTTGACATTCATCACCAGGTCAAAAGCAGCCTCGTCCATCTGTTTGACCAGTTGACCATCCTTGACCTTCACGAACATGGCATCGCGGGTAATGCCGGCATTATTGATCAGAACATCGACCCGACCGTAGCGCGCAACCACACCGTCCACCCAGGCCTGAACTTCAGCCCGGTCAGCCACGTTGACGACCCAAAAACTGGCATCGGAGCCCAGTTCAGCAGCCAGCGTTTCGCCAGCCTCGCGATTGACATCGCAAATAACCACTTTGGCGCCCTCGCTGGCAAATCGCTGGGCAGTGACTTTTCCAATCCCGGCGGCTCCACCAGTGATCAGGCATACTTTATCCTTCAGTCGCATGTGCCTATCCCTTTCCATGAAGAAGAGGTCAAAATTGAAAATCGATTTTGGATTGATTTGTGCGTTGGGTGAATTACTGTCGAACCGGCTTCAGGCGTCAGAATTGGCTTCCCCCACTCAGCAGCGGATAATTTCCAACCGGTTCAGGGCGCTTGTTTGCTTTCGGCCGTTGATTCTTGGTTCCATCCTGGCAAACATAAAGCCCAGTGGGACACTCAGATTTCTATCCTACCAAACCCCGGTTACAACGCAGTTACAAATCAGGGCTTTCGCCGGGGTTGCACCAAACTGGTTAGCAGTTGCTCTGTCTCATCAGAGGGATCGACACCCAGCTCTCTTTGCAGGCCATCGCGCAGGCGGTTGAAGGCCGCCTGTACCTGGGCCAGGTTACCTTTGCGGGCATGAGCCTGCATCAGGTGCCGGTAAGCGGGTTCCCACAGTGGATCGCGAGCCAGTGTCAGGTTGCTGGTCTGGATAACATCATCCCAGGCTTGCCGCTCGAGGTGCAGTTGCGCCAACCGGCCGGCAGCCGAAAGGTAAAGGTGACGCAAGCGTTCACGCTCCCGCACTGTCCAATCCTCGTAACGGCATTCGGGCAGGTAGTCATCCTCGTACAGGCGTAAAGCGCTGCTCAGGCTTTCCATCTCCTGGTTTGCGCCAGACTTGACATTTGCAAACCTCTCGAAATCATCGACATCCACCCGAATGTGCGCGTCGGGATTCAGCCCATACATATTTTCATTGCGCACTGCAAAGAAGGCGGGCGCGGCGCGGGAACGCGCCGGTTCCAGCGCATGATTCAAGGCATTCAGGGCAACCTTGAAGTCGCGTTGGGCGGGGTCAGCCGGCAAATCCGGCCACAATTGGTCAACAATTTGATCGCGCAGCAGCCATTGCCCGCGGGTTGTGACCAGCAATTGGAATAATTGACGGGCCTTTTCCCGCTGCCAGTCGCCGGGGTTGATCAGCACGTCGCCGCGCCAGACCGCCATCGAACCCAGCGTGCGCACCCACAAAGTGTAGCCAGGGTGAGACTCATACCCGGCAGCATCCAAACTCAGCAGCAGCCGGTGAACCAAATCCGGCGAAAACTTGCGTTTGCGCGCCTCCAACAGCAGCGGAATGGCGGCTTGCTCGTCTTTCAACCCCAGTAAAGACTGACTGGTAAAGAGCATTTCATAACTGTACTGCTCGATTACCGGTAACAGTTCAGCGAAAATATCCATAGTGCCTTGAAGATTGCCGCCCCACCAGGCGTTGACTGCCCGCCAGAGCATGGCGGCGCTCCAACAGTACAAATCGCCAACGCGCTGCATTCCGGCAGCCGCCCGTGACAGCCAGCGCTCGGCTTTTTCAGCCATTCCGGCTAAAGCAAAGCTGGCACCCAGGGTGGTGCGCGCCAAATCACCGATCCATTCATCGCCAGCCATTTCAGCAATTTCATGAGCCTGGACGGCTTTTTTCTCAGCCGTCGCAATATCGCCGGCATAGCCGACCACCCGACTTAAACCCCATAAAGGCTCCACCCCCACCCTTGCCACTTTGAACGGATTCACCTGATCGATGGAGCGTTGGTAGTGGCGGGCCGCCTCTTCGCGGCGGTCCTGCGCCCAGGGTTGATGATGAATAATTTGCAGCGCATGTCCCAGCCGCATATGCCCTACGGCCTCGACAAAGTCAGACTGAAGCTGCTGCCCTATTTCGATTCCATCGCGGGCACAGCGCTCGGCCAACTCGCCTTCACCCATCATGGCATGCACCAGAGAAAGCAAGAGCTGAGTCTCACGGTGAAACCGCTGCGGCCGCAGTTGACCGGCTTGCCGCTCTTCAGCAGCTTGCGCTTCCAGCAAGTTGCGTGCCTCGCTTAATCGGCCGGTTCGCAGCAGCCGCCGGCCTTCCAGGTAAACGTCATTTGGGCTGGTCTCTGCCCGCAGTAGTTGTGCTTCTCGATGCAGCGATTCCGCCTGGTCGGGGTGTCCAAGATTGAGTTTGTTTTCGGCCAGTTGATCGAGCAGCGCAGCCACTTCAGGGCGGTGTTCCTGAGGTTCGAGCAGCCGCAGGGCTTCCTCCAGCAGTGCATCAGCTTTGAGCGGACGAATCGTATCCAGATAAACCTGGGCCTGGCCTTTCAACGCCTGGCTGCGGCCAAAGGCTTCGTTGCGCTGTTGAAAAATGGTATCGGCGGCAATAAAATGGTTCAGCGCAGAATCGAATTCAGCCCGTAACCGCAAGGCATCACCCATCAATAACTGCAAGTGAGGGTGAACTGCCAGCAGGGTTTCCGGCAGCCGTCCAATCCAGTACATCAAACTTTCCAGCCGACCGGTACGCACCATTTCCGGTCCAACCTGTTCCAGCAGGGAAGCAGCATCCTCCACCTGATTAGCTTTCAGCAAGTGGAATATAGTCTCTTCCCACCGGCCGGTCCCGGCAAAGTAACCGGCGGCCAGATGGTGCAATTCCGCTGCACGGCCAGTATCCTGCAGCAATCGGCTTTGGAGAAAATCCTGGAACAGCCGCTGGTAGCGATACGCATCCTCACCCATTGAATCCAGGAAGAGACCGTTCTCATGCAGGTGGCGCAAAATGCCCAGGCTGTCCGTGCTGCCGCGCAGTGCGTCACACACCGGTCCGTCCAATCGCCGCAGCACCGAGGTGGTGATCATAAAATCGCTCAGGTCATCCGGCAAATGCGCCAACACTTCCGGCGCAAGATAATCGAACAAACCCTCCAGGGTATCCGGCATATCAGCCAGCACTTCCTGCAGCGTGCGTCCGGAACCGCGTTCCAGGCTTTGCCCCACCATCTGCAGCGCAATCACCCAGCCTTCGGTTTCCTCCGCCAGCAGCCGGGCTTGCTCAGCCGTAACCGGATGGCTCAGGTGGCTGCCAAAGAGTGATTCGATCTCTTCAGCGTTAAAAGCCAGGTCGATATGGCTGATGGTGTTCAAACTACCCTTGATGCGCCAGCGATTAAGGTCAAGGTGCAGAGGCATGACGCGGCTGGAGATAATCAGGTGTAAATGGGGCGGTAAATATTGAATCAACTGACTGACCAGTGCGCCTATTTCCGGCACATCCTGCACCAGATGATAATCATCGATGACAAGAAGCGCATCCGTAGTCAGATTGGCGGTCAGGGTGTTGAGCAGCGGAGTCAGGACTGCCGGCAGCGGCCGCCCGCCGTTTTCTTCCAACATTCGAAGGGCGTCCTCGCCGTAGGCATCATTGCGATGATGGAAAGCAGAGATCAGGTTGACCAGAAAGAGCAGTGGGTCGCGGTCAGGTTCGGTAACCACGTACCAGAATAATGGATCCACCAGATCAGCCAGACCAGATAAAGCCGTGGTTTTGCCGTAGCCTGTACCGGCCAACACCAGAGTTAACGGGTAATCGAGCGCGCTGGACAGGCGTGCCTGGATGCGGGGGCGTTGAAGAATGCCCCGGCGGTGCCTCGGAGCCACTAATTGGCTTTGGATGACTAAATCCCGGAGAGCCATGCCTGAAGTGATTGTATGCTAAATCGATAGGAAAGACAAATGAGGATAATCAAAGGTAGACAGGCTGTCTCAAAAGAATAAATTTGTCATTTATTCCACAATATATGCGGGATGGGGTGGAATCCATCCCTTACAGGTAGGGGCGGGTTTCCACGCCCGCCCGCTTTTGGGAAAGCCCCTGCTTCATCGTTATGTCATGCTGACAGCCTGGTTTTGGCCGGAAGCATCTGTGTGAACGACCGTCCTGCGACCGTAGTAGAAGGCGCAGCGTCGCTACACCCATCATTGTGTAAGGCGAATTACCAGCTTTATTGAAGCCTCGGCAGCCTGATAATTACCCTGGTTAATTGTCATTGAGACCGCAGAGGGGTCGAAACAATCTGCGTTGGTGCAACAGGCAGCCGGACTAAAACGCAACAGACTTGATGGTTGGTGCAGGTCGCCGCGCTCACTGCGTTCGCTCGGGATGACAATAATGCCTTGCCCGGACGAACTGAAGTTCGGCCTACAATGCCTTTTACTCATACCGCAATGCTTCGACCGGTTCGAGGTTGGCAGCGCGGTTAGCCGGATACAGCCCAAAGAACAGCCCAACAGCCGTCGAGAAAATTGTCGCCAGTAAAACTGCATCCAGCCCGACCACCGGGTTGAAAGGCGTTCCCGAAGACGCTGCAATTCTCCCAACGATGAACGAAATCAACCAGCCCAGGCCAATCCCGATCAACCCGCCGAACATCGAAAGCAGCGAGGACTCGGTCAAAAACTGAATCAAAATATCGCGTTTACGCGCGCCGAGCGCCTTGCGCAGGCCGATCTCGCGCGTGCGTTCGGTGACCGACACCAGCATAATATTCATGATCCCAATCCCGCCAACCAGCAGCGAAATGGCGGCAATGCCGCCGAGAAAAATGGTCAACACATTGGTGATTGTCTGGGCAGTAGCAACAAAATCCTGCTGGGAGAAAATGGTAAAGTCGTCTGCGCCCAGCTCAGTTCGGTGACGGGTGCGTAAGATCTGGCTTATTTCATCCGTGGCCTGCGGCACCATCTCGGCGCTGACCACCTGTACCAGGATGATGTCCACCCGATCGCGGGTGCGGTAGATCAGACGGTTTAGGGCGGTGGTAAAGGGCACCAGCACCAGATCGTCCTGGCTGCCAAAGCTGCTGCCTCCCTTGGGTTCCAGCACTCCCAACACGCGGAAAGGCTGGCCTGAGATGCGCACGATCTCGCCGGTGATTCCATCCCGCCGGCCAAACAGTTTATCCGCCACTTCCGGTCCGAGCAACACCACGGATGCACGCCCAAGCACATGCTCCTCGTTGATAAACTCACCTTCGAGTAATCCGTAATTGCGAACACCTTCGTACTCCGGGGTTATACCCGTTACTTCGGTATTGGCCGTCTCGCTGCCATAGGTGACCGTGCCGTTACCTTGAATGGCAGGAGCCACTGCGGCAATGGCCGGTGCCTGAAACGGGTCGGCCAGTGCCTGCGCGTCGGACATGGTCAGCGGTTTTTCGATGCGAATATCTTCGGTGAAGTTGCCGCCAAAGACGAACAACAAATTGCTGCCCAATCCGCTGATCGAGCCGGTAATGGTGTCCTGCGCGCCGGTGCCCACCGCCAGCATGGCGATGACCGCGCCCACCCCAATAACGATGCCAAGCATGGTCAGGCCGGTGCGTAGTTTGTTGGCGCTCAGGCTTTCAAGAGCTTCCAGAATTGCCTGCCACAGGTTCATGCCGGCTCCTCGACCACCAACCCGTCGTACAAACGGATGACGCGCCGGGTCTGGGCAGCTATCGCCGGGTCGTGGGTGACGACAATTACCGTTGTGCCGCGCTCGCGGTTGAGATTCAGCAACAGCTCCATGATTTCCCTGCCGGATTTTGAGTCGAGATTGCCGGTTGGCTCATCTGCCATAATGATGGCCGGGTCATTCACCAGCGCCCGCGCAATCGCCACGCGCTGCTGCTGCCCGCCGGACAGTTCCGGAGGGCGGTGATTCATGCGCTCCTCCAGCCCCACTGATTTAAGGGCTTCTCGTGCATACTGGGTGCGGCCTTTTCCAACCCCGGCGTAGCGCATCGGCAGTTCGACGTTGGAAAGCGCGGTCGCGCGCGGCAGCAGGTTGAAGCTTTGAAAGACGAAACCAACCTTGCGGTTGCGAATGCCGGCTAACTGGTCGCTGGAAAGATGGCTGACCACCTCACCATCCAGAATATATTCGCCGTCAGTCGGCCGGTCAAGGCAGCCGAGAATATTCATCAGGGTCGACTTGCCCGATCCGGACGGCCCCATGATGGATACTACCTCGCCACGTTGAATGCATGCGTTTGCGCCGCGCAATGCATGCACTTCCTGGGTCCCCATCCGGTAAACTTTGGTCAAGCCGGTGGCTTCGATCACCCAATCGGTCATTGCATTTACCTCATGAACGGCGGTTGGCCGGCTTCGAATTGGGTGGGCGGATTGAGCACCACCGTGTCGCCTTCTTTGACATCGCCGGAAATGACCTCGCTGGTTAAATCGGACTGAGCGCCAATTTCGATGGGTACCGCGGTCGGGATGCCCAATTTGAGCAGGTATACCACCCGCTGCCCCTCCCGCAGGCGTACGGCCCGGTTGGGCACCAATAACACATTTTCCAACTGGTTGATAACGATATTCACCGCAGCGGTCATGCCTGGTCGAACACTTTCGTCCTTGTCTTGCAGTTCGATGCTAACCTTGAAATTGACAATGCCCGTCACAGGCGTCCCGACCCGGCCAACCTCGATGATGACGCCGGAATATTCCTTGCCAAGGATTGCATCGAAAGTCATGGACACCGGCTGCCCAACGGCGAGGCGGTTGATATCCGCTTCGGGTATTTGAACATCCACCAGCAAGCGCGAAAGGTCGTCCAGGCGGAAGGAAACCGTGCCTGGCGTAACCTGGTCACCGACTCTGGCGTTGACTTCAGTAATGGTACCCCCGAACGGCGCGGAGAGTGAAGCGAGCCCAAGGGAAGCCTCGATGGCGGCGATACGGGCTTCCGCGGCGCGAATATCTGCCGGGTCAGGGCCGTCTTTGATGCGTTCCCATTCCCGTAAGGCGTCATCGTAGGTGGCCTGCGCCAGAGCAACGGATGCATCCGCCTCTTCAACTTCCAGCGCATCCGGGCCACCCTCCAGGTAACGCAAATTGGCCTGAGCCAGTTCCAATTCCCGGCGGGCGTTGAGCAATGCCGAGTAAATGTTCAAACGTGCGGTATTGTCCGCCGAGAAATTCTTCACCTGCTCATAAAGGTCTTCGTAACGCGCAACTTCATCCTCCGCCAGGGATAAGCGTGTGCGGGCTTCTTCCAGCGTCAGGTCGCTGGCGCGGGAATAATCTTTACTTGTGCGCCTGTTCCTGGCATTGGTGAGGTCATCTTCAGCCTGGGCTAAGGCAAGCTGCGCCTGCGCGCGCGCCAGCCCTGATTCCTGTAAATTTTGCAGCGCCCGTTGAGCGGAAACCAGATCGGCTTCAGCCAGGATAATCGTCTGCGGCAGTGAACTCTGGCTCAATCTACCCAGGACATCGCCGGCCTGCACCCGCTGCCCTGTTTCGACATTGATTTCACCGATTTGGCCCGTTGTTTGCCAGGCCATCACGGCGGTCTGGTTGGCCCGTACTGTTCCGGTCGCGCCAACCATGGCTATTAATCTGCCGCGGGTAATTTTATCGGTCTGGTAGGCGGTATTGGCCTGAGACTGGGCAGTCTGCCAGGCTCGAAAACCAAAGAACCCACCGACAACCAGAACAATGACAATTACAACAATAATGGTTCGACGTTTCATGGGTCATTACTTTCTATTAAACTGGTTAGTTTTTCCCAGTCCGAGGACTGTCCCAAGTTTATCATTAACGTCCGGTGAAAGCGGCTTCCAGTATAATTCCACCTGCCGGCAGTTTGGCCGGTATCACTTATACCGCTAGCAGGTTTTCAAACTGCCCCTTCTATGACTCTTACGAAAATCTGGCAGACAATTGGCAATATCATCATTCTGCTTGTTTTGCTGGTGACCCTGCAGCGCAGCGAATACGATAGCGCCAATCCGGTCGAGCAGGTCCGCGCTTACACCCGCTGGCAAGAGTTCGATTACACCCGTTGGATTGCCGACGCGCTGGCGCTAAAATTTTCCTTTGGAACGCTCGATTTTCCAAATTATATCGATGAAGAACAGCAGCACCGGCTGGTCAATCAACACCTTGGACTGCTGCAGCGATTAAATGAAGTCCAGGATCAGATTGCGGCCATCTACGCCGACCCTGCAATTCAAGATCCCGCGGCGGCATCCGCAGCTTACCAGGCCGAACAAGCGGCGCTCACCGCCCGGATAAACCGGCAGCAGGCGCTGGTCGAAGCCGTCATCCAACAACAAATCAGCGCCGTTGTTGGCGATTTGGGGCTGGCGCTGGGCGGCCAGCCACTCCCGCCGCTGCTCTACCATGTCACCCCCCTGCCCATGGCATTGATCGTTTCGCCGCGCCAGGTGATCCAGCAAACGGCTGATATTTCGGTTATGCCCGACTTGCCGCTGGCGGAGATCACGCGGCTGGAGGACGCGGTAGCGGACGGGTTGGATGTTTCCACCATCATTGTTCCCGTCGGAGGCGTTGGCGTTTACCCCACCATGGTCATGCGCTCCGCCAACCTGAACTGGCTGGTAGAAACCATTGCCCACGAATGGATTCACAATTACCTGACCCTGCGTCCGCTTGGCGCATTGTACTATTCCGCACCCGAGATGCGCACCATCAATGAGACAACCGCCAATATTGCCGGCGCCGAAATTGGCAAGGCGGTGATCAGGCGGTTCTACCCGGAATATGCGCCCGCTCCATCGCTGCCGGTGCCATTCGAGGAACAATTCCCGGGAAAGCCGCTTGAGGAGACCGGTTCGCCTGTTTTCGATTACCGCGCCGAGATGCATGAGACGCGCATCACCGCCGATGCGCTGCTGGCACAAGGTAAAGTCGAAGAAGCTGAAACATATATGGAGGCGCGGCGGCAGGTTTTCTGGGACAACGGCTACCGCATCCGCAAATTGAACCAGGCCTATTTTGCCTTTTACGGCTCTTACGCTGACCAGCCCGGCGGCGCCGCCGGGATCGACCCGGTCGGGGCGGCGGTGCGGATTTTACGCGCGCAGTCGCTCAGCCTGTCAGATTTTCTCGACCGGATGTCCTGGGTAACCTCGTTTGAGTCTTTGCAGAGGCTGACCAGGCCGAATTAATCGGCCAGACTGTCGGATCCTTCGCCTGAACCAAGATCCGGCATGGCGCGTTCGATGGCTTCCGGCGATTCACCTTTTTCCAGACGGGAGACGACCTCGTTAAATTCGGAGCCCATGTCCTGATCCAATTCGCCGCTCATCTGGCGCATCATGCGTCCCAGGGTGCGCGGGTCGCGGTCGATATTTTCGAGTTGCGCCGGATCCGCCATTTCAGTCATGCGCGCGTCGTTCGAGCGGCCAATGCGCACCCGCCCGATGCGCCGTTCGACATTGTCACAGCCGCAATGCGGGCATTTGACCGGTCGCGTACCATATTCCGAATAAGACATAAACACGTCGAAGCGTTTTTTACAATTTAAGCAACGATAATCGTATGCAGGCATCTCACACTCACCGGAATTATCAATTTTTATCCATTATAATCAGGGTAGCCCGACAAGATCAAATATTTTAACGCTAATCGAATGCAGAGGTTCCTTCCAGAAGCTAATGATGTGCTATCAAACCACCCTGCTTGATCTTGCTCATAACAAACCCCTGGTCATCGTGCTTTCCGGTCCATCCGGAGTTGGAAAAGATTCGGTGCTCAAGGCCATGCAAAGCCGCGGTCTGGCTTTTCATTTTGTGGTCACTTCCACCGATCGCAAACCGCGCGCAGGCGAAGTAAACGGGGTGGATTACAACTTCATCTCCACCGAACAATTCCGCCGCATGATCGCTAAGGATAGGTTCATTGAGTATGCCGAAGTTTATGGCGATTTAAAAGGGGTTCCCAAGTCTCAGATCAATGATGCACTGGCTTCAGGAAAAGATGTGGTGCTGCGGTTGGACGTGCAGGGTGCAGCCCGCCTGCGCCAGTTATTCCCGGATTCGATCCAGATTTTCCTGGTGCCGGAAAATGAAGAAAAATGGCGCGACCGGTTTATCTCCCGCAAGACCGAAACTGCGGAAATGTTGCAGCAGCGCATGAATATTGCCCATGAAGAACTTCAGCGGGTGAACGAGTTCGATTATGTCGTGGTCAACTGCACCGATTGCCTGGATATCACCGTAAATCAAATTGCTTCGATCATTGAGGCAGAACACCTCAAAGTTCGTTCAGGATCTTAAAGGTATGAATTCCATTCCTCCCTCACAGTCCGAATATCCGCAGACGCCTCCGCCTGTTCCGCCGCGGGTGATGCGGCGTCCGGCGGCTAATCCGCCGTATGTTACCTATTTCATGATCGCCAGCAGCGTGCTGGTGTATATCGGGCAGATGCTCACCCAGACCCCGGGCGGCAGCGACTTGCTGACCAACCTTGGCGCCAAGGTCAATTCGGCCATCATTGCCGGGCAGTACTGGCGATTGATCACCCCCATGTGGCTGCATGGTTCGCTGCTGCATATCGCCTTCAATATGTACGCCCTGTTCATTTTTGGCGCCAATCTGGAAAGGGCGTACGGACATGGCCGGTTTTTGCTGCTTTACCTGCTCAGCGGGTTTGCCGGCAATGTGATTTCGTTCATGATGTCGCCGACCCCCTCGATCGGCTCATCCACCGCTATTTTTGGCCTGATCGCAGCGCAAGGGGTATTCCTCTACCAGAATCGCCGGCTCATCCGCAACGCTCAGGGAATGCTGATCAATACCCTGACCATTGCGGGCATCAACCTGGTGCTCGGCCTTTCGCCCGGGATCGATAACTGGGGGCATATGGGCGGCTTGATCGGCGGGTTGGCTTTCGCCTGGTCGGCCGGGCCGTTGTGGGATGTGCAAACGGACGGCGTTGGGCTGCGCCTGGTGAACCAGCGCAGCAGGCAGCGAGTCATGCTGGTGGCCATCGGCGTGGCAGTCGTCTTTGCGGCTGTAGCATTTTTGAAAATCTGGACATCATAAAAACATAATAAAGCCCGCCAATCTCAGTAAGGGCGAGGCTGTTTGTTTGTTGCATAATAATGTCCCTCTCGCTTCGCCCTTACCTTTGGATTACGCAGGTTTAATCACTCACTCACCACTGGCGCTGATTGAACATTCAGGGGGCTGGCCGCCTTCCCGCCGGGGTTTTGCTCATCGATGGTAATGACCGATTTGATCAGGAAGCCCGACAGACCCATCAGCGCGCAAGCCAACCCGCCCACCAGATACCAGGCCTGAATCCCCAACCAGTCGGCCACCGGCGCCGCCACCAGCATTCCCAGGGGCGACATCAAACCTGCCCCACTGATCACCAGCATGAAGATTCGACCCTGCATTTCCGGATCGACTTTGGTTTGCAGCATTGCAAAAAGCGGACCGTTCACCAGCGGATTCATGAGGCCAATCATAGCCATGCCGGCCAGCGCCAGCCAGTAACCCTTTGGGCCGGCCAGGCCAATCACAAAAATTCCCGCGCCCATGCCGATCAGCCCCGACATAGAAGTGATGACCTTTCTTTTAAACCCGCCCCATACGCTCAACAACAGCCCGCCGACGATCACGCCAACACCCAGGCTGGATTCCAGCCAGCCCAGTTCTGCCGCTCCGGCTTTGAAGTGGCGTGTCACCAGCAGGGGTAGAAAGGAGAAAGCCGGATTGACCAGGAGATTGATCAGCATGGCCATTACCATGACGGTCATCAAACCCGGCCAGCGGTTCACATACTTCAAACCGGCGCGAACATCCCGCCAGACGCTTTTTGGCGTAACCATTTCTCCACTATCGCTGCGCGCCGGCCGCGGGATGGCGATGAACAACAGCGGCAGAATGGCCATTGCAGCCGTGCCAATGTCGATGGCCAGCACCCAGTGAACAGGCAATACGGAAAGCAGCAGCGCGCCCAGCGGCGGCGCAGCAATGGTCAGCATGCCGTTGAGCGCCTGGTTGGCGCCCGACAGGCGTGACAGGTGCTCCTGCGGCACCATCAGCGAGGTCGAGGCCTGCATCGCAGGCCATTGGAAAGCCCCTCCCAAGGCGCGCAAAAACATTGCCGCGTAAATGTGCCAGACTTGTATAGTGCCGGTAAGGAAGAACAACACCAGGGCCAGCGTGGTCAACGCCACCGATCCATCGGCAAAGATCATTACTTTGCGACGATCCCAGCGGTCCACCAAAGCGCCGGCAAATGGACCTAACAACACCTGCGGCAGCAACGCCACCAGCGTGGCGGTTGCCAGAACAGTCGTCGAGCCGGTCTGGACGGTTAAATGCCAGACCAGGGCAAATTGAACCAGGCTGCTGCCCAGCAGAGAAAAAGCCTGTCCCCCCCACAGCGGTGCAAAACGGCGCAGCCAGTGCTTTGCTTGCGGATCTATCGATGCGGTACTGTCCATAAAAGTCCCTTCCGTAAACAACGGATTTAAGCAATATAAATACGCTCCGGAACGCTGATTAGTTCCGGCTCACATAAGCTTTCGATTACCAGACGTCAAGAACTACTCGATAAAGACCTCGACGTGCTCGCCGTCTTCTTCGTCCAGGACATCCACGATCTGTCCCATCTCGCCAGATTGAATCCATTCCATCAGAGCGTTCGGATCAAGCCCCTCGATTTCCGGCGAAAACTTCATTCCCAGACGGATGCCGGACCCTACCAGGTTGAGCGGCAGGCGCACATTTACCCGCGTCTTACCGGAATTGGTATCGGTTACGCGGACCCGCAGCCATTTCCCTCCGCCCATTGGTCCGGCGGCATATGGCGCTGGTGGTACAGGCGGTCCAAACGGCGCCCGCTGACTTCCTTTGGCACCGGCTGAAGTTTCCAGCGCTTCGAGCAGGCTGGCCGCTTCAGCAGCAGTGATTTTGCCTTCCTGCAAAAGATTTAATATTTTAAGGCGTTCTTGTCCATTGACCATGGCATGCTTACCTTCCACCGCCGCTTATTTCTCGACGGCTTCCTCCTTTTTGCCCAGGATGCGTTGTTGCGCTTCTTCTGAGGAGATGCGGCCTTCAGCCAGTTCGTCCAGGATCCGCATGCGATCTTCAGCGGTCAATCGGATGGGGGTTTCTTCGCGCCCGGGCTCAAAGCCCAAAGAGCGTAAGATCTCATTAAACCGGTTGCGTAAGGTTGGGTAGGAAAGGCTCAGCTCCTCTTCCATGCGGTTAAAACGCCCCTCGCAGCGGATAAAGGTCAGCAAAAATTGCATTTGTTCCGGAGAAAGCGAGGCAAACGGGTTGGTCTCCGGGTGAAAATGCCCCTCGATGGTGGTGTTGCAGTTCAGGCAAAATAACCGGGTGACCACCAGTTCGCTTTTGCACACCGGACATTGATTCAACATTTGATTCATACCACCTCCACCATCGTATGATCTGCTCGTAGGGGGCTATCTCAAAAGCGGGCGGGCGTGGAAACCCGCCCCTACAGGTAGGGGATGGGTTCCACCCCATTCCGTATATGTGGTGGAATAAATGACAAATTTATTCTTTTGAGACAGCCCCAATTTTTACCCAGGCATCGCCTAATCTTTGTATTCAAAAATTATTCTAGCACTGTATTCAATTTTGTCAATAGATTTATTAATTATATTCAGTTATGGTTTTATATTCTTTACTATTATTTCAATATATTAAAGTAAAGGAGTATGCGGCAACCGTTCGCCGAACAAAACCCAGCTTCCCTTGCGGTCGCCGGCATCCGCCGGGGCGCGGTCGAAGTAGATTTCGAAGATACGCCCGTCTTCGGTGCGTACGCGGAAGAAAAATCGCCCCACACCCCAGGAGCCAATCCGTTCAGCGCGCGACAGGTGCGGCGGAATCATGTTGCGCCCCATGCGTCCCCGGCGGCGAAAATCCTTCCATTCGGCCAGCAGTTCGACAATCCGGAAAATCTGCGACTGCCAGATGAATCCCTGCGGGCACGGCGGTGATTTTTCCAGCAGCGGCGGAGAATCGAATTGCGCTTCGATCGGCTCGTCGATGAAACGCATGGTCGGCTCGGGAATGGGCATCCTATTCGTCCTCTGCCCTTGATTATAAATTGGAACACGGATATTTTAGAATCCGGCAGTCATGCCAGAAGATGTGCCCGAATCGCAAGATTAACGTCTTGTAAAGGATTCCAAGAGTCATTTTTACGCCAATTGGCTTATGATATACTCAAAATACGGGTAAGATCGGCTTAAATTGAGCGGCTTTGGATCGGTCGGAGGGAAACATGAAAATTTTGCTGCTGATGCGCCATGCGAAATCAAGCTTCGAAGACAACCAGGCATCAGATTTTGAGCGCGGGCTGAACAAACGGGGAGAAAAAGATGCGCCGCGCATGGGCAAGTTGCTAAAAGAAAAGGACCTCGTCCCCGATTTGATTCTCTCTTCCAAGGCTGTCCGAACCAGCAAAACGGCAGAAATCGTGGCTGAAAAAGCCGGTTATAAAAAAGAGATCAATTATGTCGAGGGTTTCTATCTCGGCGAACCCGAAGTTTATCTCGAAGCGCTCCGCAACCTCGACGATAAGGGCCTGGATACGGTAATGGTGGTTGGCCACAACCCGGGCCTTGAAACCTTGTTACAAGTTCTTACCGACCATGTCGAATCACTGCCAACCGCCGCGATCGCTTATCTGGAACTGCCCATTCGTTCCTGGAAAGCCTTATCCAACGATATTGTGGCCAATTTGAAAAAATTGTGGCGTCCGCGCGATTTGTGAGGCCCTGACCTGTATAGCTCCTGGTGGGGCTGTCTCAAAAGAATAAATTTGTCATTTATTTCACCACATATACGGGATGGGGTGGAACCCATCCCCTACCTGTAGGGGCGGGTTTCCACGCCCGCCCGCTTTTGAGACAGCCCCATTTATTTACTGACCGCCCCTAATTCAGGCCTTGACATTCGTTCCCATTCATAGATAATAGAAGCATCTACATCTGGAAAGGCAGTGACGGAGGAAAGTAATCCGGTGGACTCCGCCAGGGATGCCGGGGCAATGACTGAAACCCCGACTCGCAGAAAACCGGCCGAAGTTCCCTCCTGAGCCGCTCAGGTGAACGCCCGCAAAGGGCCATTAGTCTGAGCCGCAGCGCCAGCGTTATGAGGCGGACCAATCGCCAATCACGGCTGTTGGGTCAAGCGGACCGCGTTCGCGGTCAATCTGGGTGGTACCGCGGGTAAAAATCCCCGTCCCAATTTGGGACGGGCTATTTGTTTATGGAGGCTGTATGGGTGAAGATGAGAATATCCTTGAAGAATTGGATGACATCCAAAAAGACGGACTGGAAACGCTGGCGTCCGTCCAGGATGAGGCCGGGGTGCAGGCCTGGCGCACCGCACATCTCGGTCGCAGCGCCCCGGTGATGCTGGCTTTTACCCGCCTGGGGCAAATCAGCAAGGAAATGCGCCCGGCGGTCGGGCAAAAAGCCAACCAGGTCAAACTGGCGTTGGAAGCCGCCCTGGAAGCGCGCGCCGAAGAGGTCAAGATCGCTTCGCTGCGCCAAAAGCTGGACACCGAACGGCTGGATATTACTTTACCCGGACGGCGCCCAACCCTGGGACGGCTGCACCCGGCGGCACAGGCGCTTTCCGAAATCATCCATATCTTCGAGGAGATGGGGTTCCAGGAATACCGCTCGCCAGAAGTGGAAACCGATGAACTCAATTTTGAACTGCTCAACATCCCGGCGTACCATCCGGCGCGCGACATGTGGGACACTTTCCACACCACCGTTCCCGGTACCATCCTGCGCACCCACACCTCACCCGGTCAGATCCGCGCCATGCGCGAAATGTGCCCCAAGCCAATCCGCGTGATTCTGCCGGGCATGGTTTATCGTTACGAGCAGACCAATGCCAGCCACGAGATGCAGTTCAATCAGGTGGAACTGCTGGCAGTCGGCAAAAACATTACGCTCGGCGACCTGAAAGGTACCATCGAAGGGTTTGCCCGGCGCATGTTTGGCGAATCCGTACGCGTGCGCATGCGCCCATCCTACTTCCCCTTCACCGAACCCAGCGCCGATATTGTGATGGAATGCTTCGTTTGCGGCAGCAAAGGCTGCCCGGTGTGCAAATACAGCGGCTGGTTGGAAATTGCCGGCTGCGGCATGCTGCATCCGGTGGTGCTGCGAAATGGCGGGTATGACCCGGCCGTGTATTCCGGATTCGCCGCCGGTCTTGGCCCCGAGCGCATTGCGCTGCTCAAATATCAAGTCGATGATATCCGCAACTTCTGGCAAAATGACATTCGCTTCCTGGAGCAGTTTTAAATGAAAGTACCTCTTTCCTGGCTTAAAGAATATGTCGATATCGATCTCTCGCTGATCGAGCTGGCGGATGTTTTAACCATGGCCGGCCTCGAGGTGGAGGACGTGCTGCTGGTTGGTTTGCCCAATCCTTATGAGCAGGCTGGCGCGCCGCAACGCCGCGAAGTGAGTATTCACGGGCTTTCATGGGACCCGGAAAAAATTGTGGTGGCGCAGATCGACGAGGTCATGCCGCACCCCAATGCTGACCGTCTGGTACTGTGCCGCCTGAACGACGGCGTGAGCGAACTGGTGGTCCTGACCGGCGCACCCAATCTGTTCGAGTACAAGGGCAGCGGACCGCTGGCCAGGCCACTCAAAGTGGCCTATGCTCGGGAAGGTGCGCGCCTGTACGACGGCCACCAGCCCGGCCAGATGCTCACCACCCTCAAGCGCACCAAAATCCGCGGGGTCGATTCATTTTCGATGGTCTGCTCCGAAAAAGAGCTTGGCATTTCCGAGGAACATGAGGGCATCATTATTCTGGATGACGACGCCCCGACCGGCAGACCATTGGTGGAGTACATGGGTGACGCCGTGCTGGAAGTCAACATCCTGCCGAATATGAGCCGCAATGCCAGCATGACAGGTATTGCCCGCGAGCTGGCAGCCCTGACCCAAAAGGCGCTGCGCAAGCCGCAGGTGAATCTGCCGGCCAATGGCCCTTCGATCGCCGGTAAAGTCAGCATCCAGATCACCGACCCGCAGTTGAATGCACGCTTTGTGCTGGGTATGCTGGAAGGCGCCGAACAGCGCCCCAGCCCGTACCGGGCGCAATTGCGCCTGCGCCTGGCCGGCATGCGGCCGATCAATGCGGTGGTGGACGCCACGAATTATGTCATGCTGGAGATCGGCCAACCGCTGCACGCTTTTGACTATGATGTATTGGTCAAACGCGCAGGCGGCAAAGCGCCCACCATCATCACACGCGCAGCTCACCCGGGTGAGAAATTGACCACATTGGACGGCGTTGAGCGTAGCCTGGATGACTTTACCGTACTGGTGTGCGATACCGCCGGGGCGCTGTCGCTGGCGGGCGTTATGGGCGGCCAGGAATCGGAAATCACCCCGGGCACGCGGAACATCCTGCTGGAAGGCGCAACCTGGAATTTCGTCAACACCCGCCGCACCAACTCTTCACAAAAATTGAGTTCCGAAGCCGGTTACCGCTTCTCGCGCGGGGTGCATCCGGCATTGTCCTCGGAAGGCGTCAAGCTGTGCCTGCAGCGCATGGCGGAATGGAGCGGCGGAGTGATTTACTCCGACCTGGTGGACGAATACCCGCTGCCGGCCGCAGACCCCGAAGCCGAAATCTCGACCGGGGATGTGAAGCGTCTGCTCGGCATCGAGCTGACTGCGGCTGAAATTGCCGCGCTGTTGAGCCGTCTGGAATTCGCCTGCCGCGTCGAAGGTAATTCGGTTTTCGCAAAAACCCCACCGCATCGCCAGGATATTGGCACGGGCGTTATTGGCCGCGCCGACCTGGCGGAAGAGGTGGCCCGCATCTATGGTTACGACCGCATACCGGCCACCTATATGGCTGAAGAACTGCCGGAAGCGCGTGTTCGCCGCCCCATTCAGGTCGAGAAGCTGGTGCGCCAGTCGTTGGCGCGCCTGGGATTGCAGGAGGTGATCAACTACCGCCTGACCGCGCCGGAACGCGAGGCGCGCCTGGCTGCGGCCCAACCTGAAGCATCCCTGCCGACTTACATCACGCTCAAGAACCCGCTTTCTCCTGAACGCAGCGTCATGCGGCGCAGTTTGCTGGCTGCCATTCTGGATACCCTCGAGAAAAATGCCCGCCTGCGCGACCGGCTGGCTCTGTTCGAGGTCGGCCCGGTCTTTCTGCCAGTAGAAGGACAGGCGTTGCCCGATGAAGCGCCCCGGCTGGCAATGGCGATGACCGGCCAGCGCGGAACGCCTGCCTGGGACAGCCCCGATTCCGCCCAGTTGGATTTCTATGACCTCAAAGGCGTAATCGAGGGTTTGCTGGAAAGCCTGCATGTCGGGAATGCGCAGTATTCACACACAGACAACCCGGCATTCCATCCCGGCAAGAGCGCTCAAGTGACGGTCAACGGCAGCGTGCTGGGCGTGTTTGGTGAACTGCACCCGCAGGTCAAAGCCCGCTACGACTTCCTTGCGCCGGCCGTGGTAGCCGCCGAATTCGATCTGGCTGCCCTGATCGATGCCTCTGCCAGCCGTTATGAGATCCAACCCGTGCCGGTTTTCCCGCCGGTGCTGGAAGATCTGGCATTGATCGTCGACGAGAGCGTATTGGCGGCGGATGTGGAAGCGGCCATTCGCCAGGGCGGCGGTAAGCTTTTGACCGGTGTGCGCCTGTTCGATATTTTCCGCGGCGAGCAAATTGGCGCCGGGAAGAAGAGCCTGGCTTATGCGCTCTCTTATCAGGCGTCTGACCACACCCTCAGTCCGGGCGAGGCCAACCAGATCCGGCAGCGGATCCTGCGCAGGGTGGAACAATTGGTCGGAGCCCAGTTGCGCAGTTGATCTGCGTGCGGTGCACCATACCTCAAAATTAAACTGACTAAATTCAGAGGTACGGGGAGTCTCGGATGACTCCCCGTACCTCTTGCATTCCGTCATTTCCATTTCACCAGTGCTGGCTCGGGGTCACCCTTCGACAGGCTCAAGGTGCAGCCAGGCAAGCGAGGTATGGGCGCGTGCTGCAAGCGGCTGTGCGATCCATAGAGAATTCAAAAAGTTTGAAAACTCGTTCCAATTGACTTAATCCTTTCAGGCTATATACTTTATTAAGGAGTAAGTTCGATTTCGGTTAGGATTTCCAAAAATTAAGGGGTCAAAATGATCATTAAATCGGCACGCAGCTTTATTGTAGCAATTATTTGTCTGGTTTTTCTTTTTTCCTTTGTCAACCTTCAATCCGCTCAGGCCGCCCCGGAACCGCAAACATTACAGGCGACAGTGGTGCCGGTCACCGGCAATATTATTTCCGATACGACCTGGTTCGCGGGCAATGTGTACTATCTCCTGTCGGATGTGGAAGTGGTAACGGGTGTGACCCTCACCATCCAGGGCGGCGCGATTGTGAAATTCTCGGTGCCGTTCGACCCGGCAACCATGGCGCTGACGGGTTTGACGGTCAACGGCACTCTGACCTTCACCAGCATATCAGCAGATAACCGCGTCATCTTTACCTCCGGGCGGGACGATACCAACGGCGGCGATTCCAACGCGGATGGGGCGCAAACCCTGCCGGCAGCGGGGGACTGGGATTTCGTCCGGTTGCTGAAATGGGCGGATACCGATCCGGCTTATGAATTCTTGAACATCCGTTACAGCAAGGACGGATTGAATTTTCACAACACCACCAACGCCGTCACCCCGCCGAATCCCGAATTCAAGAACAATATCTTCGCCGAAAACACCTGCGGGCTGACCCTCTCTCTGACTGCCAACGGCTCGGTCGAAGGCAACATTCACGACAACACCTTCACTCAGAACAAGTACGGCTTTTGCACCAAACGCACCGCCGGACTTGGCCAGATTCGACCCACCCTTAATTTAAATACCTTCAACAACAATACCATCCTGCCGATTTATTTGTTCGGCACCTCTTTTCCAACCTATGGGGTGGATACTAATAGTAATATATTCTCCGGCTATATCCAGGCAGGCGATAAGCTGGGTATCGGGCTTGGCGGGGTATTCAACGGCAGCGGGGAGTTGACGATCGTCAACGGCATGCCGTTTGTGCTGGTCGCGCCCATGGAAGTGAGCGGGGCCGGGGTCAACCTGACCGTGCCGGCCGGGGCGGTGTTCAAAGGCTTTACCCGCGCTGAAATTCCAAAGCTGACCGATCCGCTGGCAGGTTTGAAAGTAACGGCTGGCATCACCTTCAATTCATCCGAGGCGGAGCCGATCATCTTCACCTCCTACCGCGACGATTCGGTGGGCGGGGATACCAACGGTGATGATCTCAATTCCGAGCCGCTTGCCGGAGACTGGGCGGGGGTGCATTTTGTCGACTCGCGCACCCCGGGTGATGCGAACTATACGTTCCAATTTCTCAGCTTCCGCTATGCGGTCAACGGCCTGTTGTATGAGGCCACGACGACCGGCGGCGGTGCGCGCATACCGGTTATCCAAAACAACACTTTCATTGGGAATCTCAACGGATTGCGATTCAAGGCGGTATCCAATAACGCCAATTCCCGTATCGAGCCGCAGATTAACAATAACAGCTTTACCAATCACGGCATTATTCCGGCGAACAAAGACCAAAAAGAACCGGGCGTGCCGATTATGCTGGAAAACACAGTTTCGCCTTCCTACTTGAATAACACCTTCGGCGGTAATCTGCACCCGGCGATCGGGTTGACAGGCAAGTGGCGCTCGAATGCCGTATTGTCAATCGTGCCGGGCCAGGGATTACCCGCGCTGCCGTATCTGGTTCACGGCGAAATGTGGTTCGGCGACGCGAATATTTCCGGCGGCGTGGATAGCTCCGCCGTTTTGACCATTCCGCAGGGATCGGTCATCAAATTTTTCATCAATAACTTCGACCGTAACGTCCGCTCGCGGCTGGTGGCAGCCGCCCGCCTGGCATTGGCAAGCAGCATTGCAACGGACCCGATTGTTTTCACCTCATATTACGATGCCGCTTACGGCGGCAATACAGATGGAGATGACGGTATTGGCCCGGCGCTGAAAGACTGGGGCGACGTATTAATCCGCCACCCGGATACCGATATGATCAACACGGTATTCCGGTATGGCGACAAAGCGTTGCATGTGGAAAACAAGAGCACCGCGCTGGAAGCCGTCTTCGATGGAGTCATCAGCAATTCGCTGTTCGATCATAATGAATACGGGCTGTACCTGGATATCCAGGCGACCAACGATATCGCCAGCCTGATCAGCGCGAACCAGTTCCAATACAATACGTTCGGTCTGGGGACCTTTGCCAAGGACACGTTGAATGTCACCACCAAGGCTACCGGGGTATCCAGGCCGACCATCACCGGAAACACATTTACCGGAAACACCTTATTCCCGATTTACCTGAACGGATCCGCCACGCTGGAGTTTTTTGCAACGTCCAACGTGTTCACTGGCAACCTGCACACCGCGATTGCCTTGGGCGGCTACTTTGGGGCGGTCAACGCTGACCCAGGATTTGCAATTGTCCTGCCAAAGGTTATGGAAGGGCCTGACTCGCCCAAAAATCAGGTGCACGTCCCCTATGTGGTCTGGGAACGCACCAATTTTGACTGGAATACGCCAACAGAACTTGCAGGCGGTGTGGTGGTCAAATTCAACACAGGCAAGGACCTTAATTTCTTCGGCAAATTGACCATGTACACCACGCCACTGGCGCAGAATATGTTTACGTCTTACCGGGATGACGCTCCGGACGCCAACGGCGACACCAACGGCACCCCGGCGCCCAATCCTGCGCCGGCGCGCGGCGATTGGCTTGGGCTGTATTTGTATAACAGAAATACCATTGATTTCAGCTATTCGACGATCCGTTATTCGGATCAGGGGCTGGTGATCTACCAGAAGAACACCGATCCGGCGCCGGGGACCATCAATTTCCCGATCGCCTCTAACACGTTCACCCTGAATAAAAACGGCCTGACTTTCTACATTGGCTCGAACATGGACATCACGTCCACCGTGGACAGCAATGTTTTCGTCGAAAACAATTTCGGATTCCACTCATTTACCAACCCGGCGACAAATATCCCCCATTGCGGTACGGCGAATCCTAATTTCACCCAGAACAATTTTAGCCTGCACAGCGAGTTTCCGATCTATCTGCAGGGGTCAGCCAACCCTAATTACAACGTCGATACGCCCGACAGCAACAACTTTTGGGATAACACTCACCCTGCCATCGCGGTTGGCGGCGTCTGGTGCCGCGATGCAACCTGGACTAAAGTTTACGATGCGACTTTCGCGCAGGATATGCCGTATGTGGTGAAGGAAACGCTCACGCAGGAAGTTGGCGTATACGAAACCCCAACCATTACCCTGCCAGCCAGCCTGATCGTCAAATTTATGACGAACCCGTACATCTATGCCTACGGCTATCTGGAGCTGCTTTCCGCGCCGGGTACTGAAATCGTCTTTACGGCTTATTCGGATGATGCGTACGGCGGGGATATCGATGCCAACGGCGCGCCGCCGGCTGCCATTAGCCGCAGCGCCTGGAAGACGGTCTGGTTGTTCGATGTGCCCGGCAAGTTCAATGATATCCATGACCTGAAGGTCCTTTACTCGACCGCCGGCCTGGGGCTGTACTATGACGGGCCAATCAACACCCAGACGGCAACGATCGTGCGCCGCAGTGAGTTTACCGACAGCCATGCGGGCATCGCCCTGGTGATCGGCTGGCGTCAAGTCGGAGCGGTGATCTACGGCGGCGAGGGCAACATCAATGCGTCCATCCAAAGCAATTACTTCCACGACAGCAATTACGGTATTTTGACGGTTGTCCACGACAAAGCCACGGGAATCGTCAATCCGGTGCTCGAAAACAATACCTTTACAAATATTGCAAACTACCCGATCTTCCTGGGCGGGACGTCGGAGTTCTCCTTCGTCGGCGTGAACCAGATCGCAGCGGGCACCACCCTGAATGCGGCAAATTCATCCCCGGCGGAAAGCAGCGGAGAGGAACTTGCGCTTGGCGGCTTCGACCTGCCGGGTAACCAGGCGCTGCTGGAAAGCATTCAACCTGGAAAGGCCGGGTTGGATTCCTTCGTCAGCCCGCAGGCCAACCTGACCGCTGCGCCAAACCTGTACCCGGCCATCGGTATGGCGGGTTCATGGAATAATGCAGTCGAACTGGTGCAAATCGACGGGGTGCCCTATGCGGTCACCGGCAATTTCCCCCTGACGATTACGGCCAACAACATCAACTTCAAACCGGCGGATAATGTCACCATCGGGTTTGTCAATGCTGCCGTCGCGGCGGTCGCGGTCCCGGCTGAAACGATCTTCAAGTTCAGTAAAGACCGGATTATGACCGTCAAGGGGACGTTAAACCTGCTGTCCACCGATTCCCAACCGGTGATCTTCACCTCGATCAAAGATGATGCAGCGGCTGGCGACACCAACCGGGATGGCACGGCCACGCGCCCGGCGAAAGCAGATTGGGGTGAAGTGCGCCTGGCGGCCTCGAACAATTTCCACAATGCAGTAGTGCGCTATGCCGTCAAGGGGCTGCATATCTACTTCGACGGGGCAATCAACCTGAATAATAACTCGACGGTCAACCACAGCACCTTCATCGAGAACACCACAGGGATCAGTTTGAGCGCGCTGGACAACGGCGATATTTTGGCCGCCATCCAGGATTCCACTTTCAACCTGAACACCATACACATCCAGGGCAATAACAGTAACGTCGGGAAAACCGGACACCTGTGCGTCAATGCGCACAATAATGACCTGTTTGGCAGCAGTACCCTCCAGAACGGCATCGAGAACAACAACCTCAACGGCGTCTCGCCGGACCTGGTGGGTTGTCCCAGCCCGGTGGCGTTCGATGCCACCCTCAATTACTGGGGGGATGCGAGCGGACCTTATCACCCAACCCTCAACGCGGACGGGCTTGGCAGCCGGGTCAGCGACCGGGTATTATTCGATCCGTGGCTGGCGAACGCGGTCTTCCCGCCTGCCACATATTCCATCAGCGGGCGAATCACCAAGGACTCTGCCATTGGAGATGGACTGCCGGGTGTGCTGGTGATGCTGCAAGGGGAAGTCCCGGATGACACGACTGCCATCACCGACGCCAACGGCTATTACAGCTTCAGCGGGCTGCTGAACGGGCCTTATATCGTTTCGCCGGTGCTGGCGGGATACCTGTTTTCTCCGCCTTCGTTGAACGTGGTACTGGCTGGCTCCGATTCGCTCAGCGCCAATTTCATCGCCACCATCAGCCCGGCTGAAGTGGGCTTCTCGGTCAACAGCCTGGATGTGCTGCGCCCGACCTCATCCGTCAAAAAGTATTGCAGCTTTACCGTGACGATGGATAAAGCGCTTGCGCCGGGAAAATCCGCCAGCGTTGATTACACCACGGTGGATGGTACGGCGCTTGCCAGCGTGGACTACATTGCCAGATCGGGAAAACTGACCTTCTTATCCGGACAGAGCCTGACGCAGCAGGTCAATGTCGAATTGAAGCTGAGCAACCTCAGTGATCCCACTGAATTTTTCTCACTGATGCTCAAGAATCCGACCAATGCTTACCTGTTGGTATCCAATGGCACTTGCACGCTCAGCACCGCGAAGCAAGTCTATTTGCCGATGATCAACAAATAAAGCGTATCGCGGTGAAAAGCTGGTAAAGGGCGACGGGGCATTCAGGTTTGAAGAACTGAGGTCCTTTTGATGGGACAGCCAGCAAAGCGGGGCTGTCCCAAAAGAATAAATCTGTCATTCATTCCACCACATATGCGGGATGGAGTGGAACCCATCTCTTACAGGTAGGGGCGGGTTTCCACGCCCGCCCGCTTTTGGGACGGCCCCTTTGTCTTAATGGAGTGTTTTTGCGCCGCCATGTTTGCGCAATCTCATCCTTGACAAATAGAAAATAAGTTCTATAATAAGATGATCCATTCTTGCTCATTAACAACCTGGCCAACTGGTTCCTTTATCTTCTCCCCGGGCATTCGTTTCAAAAATTTTTTAAACGAATACAAACACCCAAAACCACCGTATGTGCCGGTTTTGGAAAATGACACCGCCACCAGTGTGCCCAAAACCGCAATCCATTTTATTCGTTTTTTGAAACGAATAGCGGCATCTCTTCGACCCTATACCAGACCGATGGCAAAACGGGCGAGGGGGGGGCGGTGCATGCTTCCACAGGCTAACTCACAGAGTGCCCGGTGGGCAGCGAACACTCTCCTACCGCCACTGCGCGGCGAGCGCAGATCAATCTGAGTTTTCCTCGATCCCCATACCCCCAACAATTTCGTTAACGATCGAATTACCCCGCCAAAACCCTTGACATAGGATATAATTACCGTACAAATTGGTTACGCTGTAATACAAGCTTGAATGGATATAGCGTCGAGCACGTCTCGCGGGGAAAATTTCTGAATTATATTCACCTTCAACCATCAGGATAACCTGAGCGTTTATCGCGATTCGCTATTGATCCTTGTCAAAACGATTAAATAGTCACACTTGAAAGAGGTACTCGCAGCAGCATCGAACTTGAGCTGACAGCGCGGCCTTTTTACCATGTTAAAAATCTCCGGGCGCCTTCTCCCAGAAGCGACCCGTAACGTTCCCGGTAAAAGGTTCACCATTTGATCATTGCTCCATATTTCATTCAGGACAGGTTGCAGAAGTAATTCTATATGTGGGTACTGCACGCACATTGGCAACCGCCGCGCAAGCCGTCTGATACGGGTGGATTTGTTTTCTGGGCTGAAAGTCCGGAAAGCAAACCTCAAATCCGTGACCACGGTACGCTGGCTAAGCGAACCGAATTAAAAGACCACCCTTTCTGCCTGGAACCGGAAACGATCCGGCTGCAGATTGGCTCTGGCACGCCGTTAGACAGCGCCCAGTTGGGAGCAGTGCGCCTGCGCCTGCCCTCCACCCGCTCGGGACCGCTGCCTTCACCCAGCCTGAATCCCGAATGGGAATTGGATGACTACTCGAACCCGCGTCTGCAACCCTGGTTGGTGCGCGGGCTGTTGCTGCCGGCCGGAAAAGCCTTTAGCGTGCTGGCCAACCTGCCCACCGAAAGCACCGCGAGCGGGTTTACCCTTGGCGCAGATGCAGCCTACTGGCAGCATGCCTGCAGCCTGGTGCTGGAGGTGCTGGCGGAACAGAAAATCCTGCCAGTGCTGGAAAAGGCGTCAACCGAGGGTCAGGGTGACCAATACTTTGCCCGCTGGCTGCCGGTCCTTGACAGTCCCAAAGACGGCCCGCGAATCGAGTTCCTGGAAAAAAGCATGCCACCGATTTGCCGCGCAGAAATGGGCATGCAAACTCATGTCGGCAAAAACCTGCAGCAAACCAGCCATACCCCGCATACGCTGCTGGATACCTTCCTGAAATCCACATGCGATGCGCTGGCGCGTAATTGGGGTCGCAGCCGGGCGCCGCTGCTGCTGCCCGAAAAGGGCAATTCCCTGGATATCTGGCTGGCGGCTTTATTTACCCCAGACGGGCGCGTCAAGGCTGCGCCCGGGCAGCTGCAATCGCTCCATAGCAGCGTACGCGCCTGGTTGCGCAACCTGCATGCTGCCGGTGACGAAAACTTCCGTATTGCCTTCCGCTTGAACCCACCCCCGGAAGCGCAATCGAATGGCCGCGCCACCACCTGGGACTTGCAATTCCTGCTCCAGTCGCGCTCTGACCCCAGTCTATTGATCACTGCCGAAGATGTCTGGTTCCGCTCTAAAGATGAACTGTCCAAAATCAGCCGGCGGCTGGAACACCCTCAGGAACTCATTTTGGCCGGTTTGGGCTATGCCACGCGCCTTTTCAACCCGATTCTCACCAGTTTGCAGGCGCGGCATCCCACCGGCGTCGATCTGGACACCGAATCGGCATATGTTTTCTTGCGCGAGGCTGCCCCTTTGCTGGAGCAGGCCGGATTCGGCATTCTCACTCCCCCGTGGTGGAACCAGCGCGGCGCCCGCCTGGGCGTCCGCGTGCGATTGACGCCGCGCGGCAAGGAACCAACGGACATCTCGCGCACCACTCGCCTGGGAATCAATACCCTGGTACATTTTGAGTGGGAACTGTCGCTCGGTGACACCACCCTCACCCGCGAAGAGTTCGAAGCGCTGGCTGCCCTGAAAACCCCACTGGTACAGGTGCGCGGTCAATGGGTGCAACTCGATACCGAACAGGTTGATGCGGCCATCCGTTTCTGGGAAAAGCAGCAGCACTCCGGTGAGATGGGTCTGTTGGAAGCGGCGCAACTGGCGCTGGGCGGCGAGACGGCCCACGGCCTGCCGCTGGATGAAGTTCAGGCAGAAGGCTGGGTTGGCGACTGGCTGGATAACATTGGCGACAGCCAGCGCATGACCGAACTGCCGCAGCCCGGCGGTTTGAATGGCACATTGCGCCCCTACCAGCGCTTTGGTTTCTCCTGGCTGGCTTTCTTCCGCCGCTGGGGGCTGGGCGCTTGCCTGGCAGACGATATGGGCCTCGGGAAGACGATCCAGGCTCTGGCGCTGCTGCTGCACGAAAAGGAATCGCTCGGCAAGCTGCCGGCGCCTGTGCTGCTGGTCTGCCCCACCTCGGTGGCAATCAACTGGCAGCGCGAAGCTGCCCGCTTTGCCCCATCCTTGAACACATACGTGCATCAGGGCCCGGCTCGCCTGAAAAACAGCGAATTTGCGGAAGCTGCCAGAAACGCAGACCTGGTGGTTACCAGTTATTCGCTGCTGCGGATTGACCAGGAAATTCTTCAGCCCATGACCTGGTACGGGGTGATTCTGGATGAAGCGCAAAATATCAAAAATCCATCCGCCAAGCAAACTCAGGCGGCGCGAAAACTCAAATCCACCTTCCGCCTGGCGCTGACCGGTACCCCGGTCGAAAACCGGCTGAACGAATTGTGGTCGATCATGCAATTCCTCAACCCGGGTTACCTCAACTCGCTGGAAAAGTTCCGCCGCGAATTTGCCATTCCCATCGAGCGCTTCGGCGATCACGAAGCCACCGCCCTGCTCAAGCAAATGGTCGGACCCTTCATCCTGCGGCGCCTGAAATCCGACCCACGGGTGATCCAGGACCTGCCTGAAAAGCTCGAGATGAAGGAATTGTGCTACCTGAGCGAAGAACAGGCCACCCTTTACGAAGCTGTGGTTCAGGAATCGCTCAAAAAGGTGGCTGAAAGCGACGGTTTGGAACGCCGCGGCCTGGTGCTTGCCATGCTCACCCGCTTGAAGCAGGTGTGCAATCACCCGGCCCAGTTCCTCAAACAGCCGCTCGAACGTGAGACCGGCGGCAACCACGTCAACGGGCGCAGCGGTAAGCTCACCCGGCTGACCGAAATGCTGGAGGAAGTGATCTCGGCAGGCGATCGCGCCCTGGTGTTTACTCAGTATGCGGAGATGGGGCATCTTCTGAACCAGTATCTGCCGCAAATGCTCAATGTTCCGGTGTATTACCTGCACGGCGGCACCCCGGTTTCGGTTCGCGATCAGTTGGTCACCCGCTTTCAGGAAGATAGCAGCGCTCCACCTATTTTCATTCTGTCCCTAAAAGCCGGCGGCTTCGGTCTAAACCTGACTGCCGCCAGTCACGTCTTCCATTACGACCGTTGGTGGAACCCGGCGGTTGAAAACCAGGCGACCGATCGCGCATACCGCATCGGCCAGCAGCAAAATGTCCAGGTGCATAAATTTATCACGCTGGGAACGCTCGAAGAACGTATCGATGAGATGATCGAAGCCAAGATAGGTTTGGCAGACTCCGTAATTGGCGGCGGCGAGGATTGGCTGACCGAATTCAGCACGGATGAATTGCGTGATCTGGTCACGCTGCGCAGGTAAGGAGCACCAGCGATGGAAGACCGAAATGGATCAAACAGTTGGGGCATGAACCCGCGCAAAACGCACGGGGGCATCAAAGCCCAGAGCGAACACGGCACCTTCGGAAAAAACTGGTGGGCGCGGCGCTGGATTGCGGCCATGGAACAGTTGGTGTCCGGCCCGCGGTTGATGCGCGGTCAATATTACGCCCGCCAGGGACAGGTGATTTCGATAGAGGAAACCAAAGAGGGAGTAACTGCGCTGGTGCAGGGTTCGCGTCCGCGGCCGTACAAGGTTACTATCCGCCTCACGCCGCTTTCCGCGCGCCAGTGGAACCGGGTGCTGGATGTGCTGGCAGACCAGGCGATTTTTGCCGCACAGCTTCTGGCCGGGGAAATGCCCTCCAACATCGAAGAAGCTTTTTCGACTGCCGGCGTCAGCCTTTTCCCGCAATCCAGCTATGACATGATCACCGATTGCTCCTGCCCGGATAAAGCCAATCCCTGTAAACATGTGGCTGCCACGCACTATATCCTTGGCGAGCGCTTCGATGAAGATCCTTTCCTTTTGTTCCGCATGCGCGGGCGTTCGCAGGATCAGTTGCTGGGTGCATTGCGACAGCGGCGCTCCGGATCGTCAGCCGTTGCCACTCAGCCGCGCCGCTCGCCACGACCGGCCGGGGATGATTTTGCCCGACTGGAAGACAGCATGAAAAATTACTGGGAGATCGGTCCCGCGCTTCACCAGTTCTCGGCCCAGGTACGCGCCCCGGCCATCCCCCAACCGCTGCTAAAGCGCCTGGGCGAACCCGACTTCGTGCGTGATCTGACGCTGCAAAACCAGCTTGAGGATGTATATGACGCCATCAGCCAGTTTGCCTTGCTGCTGGCATATGGGGATGCTGCTGGCGGTCCCCCCGAGGACGAGGAAGAAAATTAACCAAAAGTGGATTTTGTGTCCCTCACAAAATCCACTTTTTATTCGAAGATCCCGGCTTTAAAAGTTCTAGAATTTTTGAAAAAATGCGGTAACGCGCCCCCAGTTGGCAAGGATGATGTAAGCGCCGGCAATAATGGCCGCGACCAGAAAGAACGTCAAGAACGAGTTTACCCGTTCACTTGGCTCGGAAAAAATAAACTTGAAAAATGTGATCGCCAGACCTACCGCGGCGATTAATATGATCGCCCACAACAGTACCGGATGGACATAAAACGGCAATTGGGGTAGAACAGGCATTTGAAATGGGCCTGGCAGCATTGAGAGCCTCCCTAGCTTTCAAAGTGTGATTGGACAGCGGGGGAATTTAGCAAAATCTTCACCCACAATAATAATAGTGATTCTCAGGTCGAATGTCAAAGAATTGCAGCTTACAGAATTATAATGTGAGGTCTGCGCCGATTAATTCCCTCCTTAGTTAATCCTCATCGGGAATTAATCAACAATTCATCTGGCGGATTAGAATTTATTTGTCGATCACCCACCCCGGATTCTTCCCGCAATGGCTAAAAAACAATATCCACCATTTTATGAAAAAGCAGTCCCTATTGCTATAGCGGTAATTGGCCTGTTGGTCATTACATTGCTGGTCGTAATTGGGATTGTCATTTCAGGTCGCTAACCCATCCTATATGCGAAAGGATTCCCAATCCTGATGAACCCAATGGCTTTTATTCCTCTGACCTCAGCGGTGGTCAGCCTTGTCTTTTCGGGTTTTGTGTTCAAGCGCTACCTGGCGAAACACCATACCAATAACCTGTTATGGGCGATTGGAATGCTATTTTATGCCATCGGCGGAGCCTGCGAAGCGTTCTATGGCTTTTTTGGCTGGAATCCGCTGGTTTTCCGCTTGTGGTATTTGTTTGGCGCGATTTTAGTGGCCGCCTGGCTTGGGCAGGGCACCGTATTCTTATTGGCGAAACCGCGGCTGGCGAACATTCTTATGGTCGTCCTCGGGCTGGCCTCGTTATTTGCAGCCTACCGGGTGTTTACCGCGCAGCTCGACCCGACCGGTATGATCTCCAGCGTGCACACGGGCAGTGAGTTAAGCGGCGGCGCAATCCAGACATCCGGCGTACGCACGCTGACGCCCTTCTTCAACCTGTATGGCACATTGGCCCTGGTCGGTGGAGCGCTGTATTCAGCCTGGCTGTTCTTCCGCAAGCGCGTTTTATTACACCGGGTCATCGGCAATGTACTCATCGCCACCGGAGCGCTCTTGCCTGCTTTTGGTGGGGCATTCAGCCGCTTTGGTATCCCAGGTGCGTTGTACATCAGCGAACTATTAGGCGCCATCATTCTCTTCATCGGCTTCCTGCGTGCCACCACGCCCATGCCAGTCGAGAAGGCAGCCGTTCAGGGAGCGGTTTCCGGGTAATCATAAGATCACGGGTACCCCGGCGCGATTTTCTTGACAGGCTGTCTGCTTACGAGTAAAATCACGGCACATGCCGAGATAGCTCAGTTGGTAGAGCACACGACTGAAAATTGTGGTGTCGCCAGTCCGATTCTGGCTCTCGGCACTCCAAACACCCCGCAAGGGGTGTTTGTGATTCTTGTCGGTGAAAAACTCTGTTAGAATCTAATTCTATGCCAAAATACCGGCTGTTAACTTACCTTTCGATTGTCCTCATCCTGGCAGGCGCTGTACTGACCTTTTTTGGGCTGGAACGCGACGTGCTGCTGGTGGTCGACGGTCAGATACAAACGGTCCATACCCGCGCTCTAACTCTCAGCGGGGTCATCCAGGACGCCGGCTACACATTAACCCCCGAAGATCGAGCCATCCCGAATTCCGCGACCTGGATGATTGGGCGCTCCACTGCCCGGCTGGACCGCGCGCGGCACACCACGATCCAGAACATGCGCAGCGGTGAAGATCAGGTTCTGCAATCACCGGAATCAATTCCTGCCAACCTGCTGGCTGCTGCTGGCATTTTGCTATTCCCCGGTGACTTGCTCACCCTCGACGGCACGGCAATCGACCCGTACACCTCCCTGCCCAGACACATTCAACCCGCCATCCTGGAATTTCACCCGGCGGTCCAACTCAGCGTGCGAGATGGCAGCACGGAATACACCATTTATTCTGCCGCCGCGACGTTGTTCGAAGCGCTCTGGCAGTCTGGTGTTGCCATCAGTCTGGCGGACCGCATCGCGCCGGCAGGTGACACGCAACTGAATGACTCCCTAATAGTCGATATCGAACGCGCCCAGCCGGTAACCATTCAACTGGCAGACCGCGCCATACACACTGCATCCACCGCAGACCGCGTCGGCGAGCTGCTGACGGAGACCGGCATTCCGCTGCAAGGTATGGATTACAGCCTCCCCGCTGAAGATCAACCTCTGCCGGCGGATCGTCTGGTTCGCGTGGTGCGCGTGCGCGAAGAAATCGCGCTCGAACAGAAACCCATTCCCTACAGCAGCAGCTATCAGCAGGATAACGAAACTGAACTGGACCAAAGGCGGGTGATCACTGCCGGTGAATACGGCATCGAAGTCTCGCGGGTTCGCATCCGTTTAGAGGACGGCACAGAGACGAACCGGACTGCTGAGGCTGCCTGGGTGGCCAAGGAGCCGCAGGACCAACTGGTTGGCTACGGCACGCAGGCGGTCGTCAAAACCATCGATACCCCTTACGGCGCGTTGGAGTATTGGCGGGCAGTCAATGTATTTGCCACATCTTATTCGCCTTGCCGGCTGGGTATTCCCAATTACTGCAATCTCCAGACCTCCAGCGGCGCTGACTTGCGCCAGGGAATTGTAGCGGTGACGAGGGCCTGGTATTCGTGGATGCGCGGGCAGCAAGTGTATATCCCGGGTTACGGCGTGGCAGTGGTGGGGGACGTAGGCGGCGGCATTCCCGGTCGCTATTGGGTTGATCTGGGCTACTCGGACGCGGACTACAAATCCTGGGCTTCCAACGTCACCATGTATTTTCTGACGCCGGTTCCGGCGGCCATTCCGTGGATCCTGCCATGACCTTGAAGGCATTGGACGTTCCGGGACTGCTGCGCAGTCAAGGTCTGACGCCGCGTAAGGGGCTGGGCCAAAACTTTTTAATGGACCCGGCCGTACTGGACAAAGTGGTGAACGCTGCGGGCGTCTCAGCAGAAGACGCTGTGCTGGAAATTGGTCCGGGGTTGGGCAGCCTGACGCGCCACCTGGCCAGGGCTGCACGCCAGGTCACCGCAGTTGAAATCGACGGAAACTTAATCCCGCTTTTACAGCAGGTGTTGGTTGCTGAACCCAATGTCCGGGTAATCCATGCCGACATTCTGGAACTTGATCCGGCGGAAATCATGGGCGGCGACCCCTATCTGGTGGTCGCCAATATTCCGTATTACATCACCTCGGCCATCCTGCGTCATTTACTGGATTCGCAAAACCGGCCGCAGCGTCTGGTGCTTACAGTGCAGCGCGAGGTGGCCGAGCGTATCTGCGCCGCGCCTGGCGACCTGAGCTTGCTGGCGCTCAGCGTGCAGGTGTACGGCAGCCCGCGCCCGGTGCTGCGCATTCCTGCCGGCGCATTTTACCCGCCTCCTAATGTCGATTCGACCACCCTGCGGATCGATCTACACCAGCAGCCGCGTATCCCATCGGCGCGGCTGGATGCCTTTTTCCGTTTGGCCAGGGCTGGTTTCAGCCAGAAACGCAAAACCTTGCGTAATGCGCTTTCGGGGGGGCTGGGCTGGAAACCGGATCAGGGAGCAAAGCTGTTACAGGCCGCGCAAATCGATCCGCAGCGCCGCGCCGAGACCTTGACGATTGAAGAATGGGCTCGCCTGACTGCCGCATTTTTGGAAGAAAATATTAAAGCCGTTTAGACCAGCGGATGTTTCTTGCGTAAATCAGCGTAGGTGCCGGGCAGCAACCACACGCGGTAAGCAGCTTCCAATTGAATTCGCAGCGACATTTTCGAGGTACCCAGGCGTCTTTCAGCAAAATAAATAGGGATTTCTTTAAATTGGTAACCCAATATTGTCGCCAGGTAGGCGGTCTCCACCTGGAAAACGTAGCCATTGGACTTTACCCGTTCGAATGGCATCCCCAGCAGAGCCTCGCGCCGCCACAGGCGGAAACCGCCGGTCGTGTCGCGAATGCCCAACCCAAGAATGGTTCGCGCATAATAATTACCAAAAGCTGAAAGTCCTTTGCGCCAGAACGGCCAGCGCTCATCCAGACTGCCGCCTTTGATGTAGCGCGATCCAATTGCTATGTCGGCGGTTGTCAGAGCCTGAACCAGTTCTGGAATTTTTTCTACCGGATGGGAAAAATCCGCATCCATCTGACAGACAGCTTCGGCCCCGCGCGATAAAGCTACACCAAAGCCCTGGATGTACGCCGACCCCAATCCCATCTTCCCCGCCCGGTGCAGCACCTGGACGCGTCCACCGGTGTCGCGTTGCAGTGTTTCAGCGATGTCCCCGGTACCATCCGGGCTATTGTCATCCACTACCAGCAGGTTTAAGCCGGGCAATGGCAGCGCCAGCAAAGCGGCGCTGATTTTAGGCAAATTTTCTGCCTCGTTATAGGTAGGGATAATGATCGTCAGGTTCAAAATATTAGGATACTGGCCGCACAGGCTCTTTTTGAATGATGAAGACGCAGTCTTTATCACCCATTGCAGTACATTTTGTCTCCACCACATTAAACTCGCTGCCGCCTGAAATCCATTTTAGCGCTGCCTGGATCATACCAACAACGATGTGGCAGGTTGGAATGGTGGTTTGCCGCCCCCAGCAGACCGAACAATATTCGACGGTATAGACAAAATGGTCAGCATTCTCGACGACGGTAACATGCTGGTCACTGACCTGGGAAAGTACGCGCGCAATCGCGCTAAGGCCAACCTTCAGTTTGGAACTTGCAGGCAGGATTTTAAACGCAAAATCCCCAACGCCGGCGAAAACACTGAAACCGCGCAGCACATGATCAAAAGAAGCCCGGCCGGCTCGCATCGCCAGCCCGCGCCCCCCGCGCGTGCCATAAATATCGTCCAGCGAGCCGTTGATGGCTGAATAATCCGCAAAGTCCAACCGTTTTTCCAGAGTATCGAGCGGATAGGAATTAATCCAGGAACGGAGATTGGCCAGGTTAAGGATGGCATTGACGCCGTTTTTGCCCATTACATCTTCGAGCGAGACGAGGGTGACGTAGCCCAATTTGCTGGGAAGATAACGCCCGCTTTTTGGTATAGATTTCATCGTTGTACCCCTAGATGAGACGGGAGAGGTCTTCGGTCGCGCGGCGCATATCCAGGAAAATCAACCCCAGTTTAGCCTGTTGGCGGGCCAGAGCAGTGAGTACAGCATCTTCCCCAATAGACATGAGCACGACATACCCGTTTTCACCCTTGATGTAAACCTGGGCAAGATTTCCTCGTCCCAATTCACCGGCGATTCTTTCACCCAGCGAGAGCATAGCTGCCGACATAGCAGACACGCGATCCTCTTCTACCCCCTGGGGGAGTGCCGAAGCAATCGTTAAACCATCCACACTGACAATTGCCGATGCTTCTATATCCGGCGAAGACGCCTGCAACTGGCGCAAGCGGTCAACCATGAGTTGGGTTCGTGACTTAGTCAAGGTAACACTCCTTCAAGATACGAAAAAGAAAACCCCATTAGGGACAGGATCTTTCATAACTGTAGCATAGGGGTATTTGAGTGTCAAGCGTAGCGAGTTTGTAAAAATGCAAACTCGAGCCTTCAAAGGGTGCCGGGCTAACAAGGGCCGGGCTTTCCTGGGCCGGGCTTTCCTTGACCAAACTGTCTTTGTACGCTAAAATCCAGGCATTCCAGGCGACGTGGCCAAGTGGCAAGGCAAGGGTCTGCAAAACCCTGATCACGGGTTCAAATCCCGTCGTCGCCTCAACCTCTACCTCCTCCATTTTCGGCAAAAAGGCGGAGTTTTTTGTGTCATCCTGATCCGGAGCACCGCGCAGGCGAAGGATCTAAAAAATCTACAAAGAGACCCTTCACTTCGTTCACTCACAGAGCGCCCTGCGGGTGGGACAATCTGCGATTGAGCCTATTGAAGGTCAGTTTGCCATACTACCGGGGCTTCGACAGGCTCAGCCACCGGGATAACGGCGACAACAGGAAAGCGATGACACCCTCAAGGATGTCACCCTGCCCGCAGGGTGCTCTGTGAGTGCGGACAGGGCACAGCCTTGTTGGCCACCATGATAACCTGGGGGCCAGCTATGCCTTATTCATATAAGCGAATTATTGCCCTTGTTGAGCTTGTACTTCGACAATCGTCGCATCAAGCTGCTCGAGAATCGATGGGATATCTTCCAGCGGCACAAAACTTTGCAGCGACTGCCAGAAAGCATCCTGCAGTACAAAGCGGGCAATGCGCCAGCCTGCAACCGGCGGGGCGGACTGCATGGTCGGTATCCACTGCAAAGTCGACGTCCAGAGCGGATTGCTGTCCATTTGCGTCCTGGCCAGTTCAGCTGACGCCGCGCTAACCGGCAAACCGCCGCCAGCAACAAGCAGTTTGGCGCTGTTTTCAGGCAGGTTCATCCAGCGCACAAATAGCCAGGCGGCAGCCTCCTGGACCTCGCTGCTGCGCAGCACCCCGTAGGATAAACCGCCGGCAACGGTCACCGGCCGATCACCAGCCGGAAACGGTAGAATCGTCCAGCTATCCTGACTTTCCAAACGGGTGTTCGTCTTTGCCTGCAATGCCAGGTCGGTCAGGTTGCCAGTGTAGAACAGAGCCTGCCGGTTGGCAAAATATTCGTTGGATGCGGTCGTTCGCGAAAACCAGGCACATCCTTCATCTACCATGGATCGGACAAAGGCAAAGGTAGTTTGCGTCACCAGTTGGTCGAAGTGGAACTGCAGCGGGTCACCGGCCAGTTCATCCTTCAAACCAAAAGATTTGAGCCAGGTATAGACCACCAGGCCGTCAGTATTTACAATCCAGCCGCCAGTACCGTCATTGGCCGCAAAACGGTCGTGGCCGTTGACAAATGCCGCCGCGCAAGCCTGGGTCTTGAAGTCATCCGCAGTGGCCGGCGGTTCGGTAAAACCCAGCTCGGCTGCCCAGGTTGTGTTATAGAAAATGACCGGGATGTCGCGCAGCGCCGGGATGCCAACCTGGCTGCCGCCCGCTTGATCCTGCTGCCAGAAAACCAGGGGGAAGTCAGCGCGCTGCTGTTCGGTCAAACCAAAATAAGGGTCGGCAATCAAGTCGTTAAGCGGGCGCACCAAACCGCTGTTTTCCAGCCAGGAAAGCAGGTGTTCGGAGGGGGCAACCACCACCTGGGGGTAATCTGCATCCAATCTGTCACCTTCAACCTGATCCGCCAGCGCCATGCTCGAACCGGCTCGCCGCACCATGACGTGAATGCCCCACTCGTTGCTCTGGTTGAAGCTGTCGACCATTTGGTCGATCAAATTTGCAGTTTCGCCGCTCCACGGGTGTGAAAAAACGATTTTCTGCCCATTCAGTTCCGTCAGTGACACCAGGTAAGCCGGTGTTGCACTTGGCGTCATGCTGGTGGGCGTGCTTTCAGGAGCAGGTTGGGTCAGTTCAACGGATGTTTCGACCAGTGAGGTCGAATCCATCGAAACAACCGGGGGTTCGCCAGTGGGCTGACAAGCGGTTAGAACCAGAACGGCAAATAAAACAAACAGGCTGGGAATCCAACGGGGGATAAGTCTCGGATTGTGCATAAAGATGTTTGTCAATCGAATTCACAGGGCAGATGCGGATTGCGATAATGGGCAAACATACGTTGAATTTGCTCGGTGGAGGTGCGCATGATCGAAAGCGTTGGGATCTCATCCTCACTGTAAAATTCAGCGCCGCCGGTTTCAATGCTGACAGCGGGTTCCCCGCCGATCAGTTCGCACAACACAAACATCTTATAGGTATGAAAGATATACGGGGGATGCGCATGGCGCGGATTGGAACGGTCATCCAGCGCCAGCAATTTACGCGCTTTGACGCGGTAACCCGACTCTTCCCACACTTCGCGCTCTACCGCCAGCGAAGGCGGCTCGCCAACATCCACCCAACCGCCGGGCAGCGTCCAGCCGCCGTCGGCTAGTTCCTTGACCAGCAGCAGCTTGCCATCGCGAAAGACCACGCCGCGGCAGTCCAGTTTCGGAGTGGCATAACCCGCTTGCTGGGTGAATAGCCCGTCCACTTTTTCAAAATCCTGGGTGGAATACTCAGCAATAATGCGCGCCGCGACAGATAGCAGTGCGTGATAGCGTTCGAGGTCGAAGGGGTTTTGAGTGTAAGCCAGGCCGTCCTGCGCCAATGCCTGGACTTGCTGCACCCAACTCAGCCATTTCGGGTCGGCCATGGGTCACCTTTCAGCTGCGGGATGTACACCGCTTAATTGTAACCCGGAAAATGGAACCATTGAGTACGCTAACGCTGGCATCTCCATTGAGGCGCCAACCCCAAAAAATAACCCATCTTTACAATTTAATTCCCCGGTTACAGCCGGTTCACAAAGCGCTCGATGCGACGCAGCGCCTCCTCGATTTTTTCATAAGCTGTAGCATAGGATGCGCGGCAGAACCCCTCGCCCCCGGCGCCAAATGAAACGCCCGGCACCATGGCCACATGCTCTTCCTGCAGCAGCCGGTTGGCAAATGTCTCATCATCCAGTCCGGTGACGCTGACCTTGGGGAAAGCATAGAAGGCGCCTTTGGGTTCAAACGTCGGCAGACCAATGCGGTTGAACTCTGGCACGATCAACTTGCGACGGCGGTCGTATTCCTCCACCATCATCATGACCGATTCATCCCGGTCCTCGATCGCCACAATGCCTGCCTCCTGCGCTACCGTTGGCGCAGACATAACCGTGTATTGATGAATGCGCAGCATGCCTTTCAACAAATGGGTCGGTCCGCAAGCATAACCGATGCGCCAGCCGGTCATGGCGTAATCCTTAGAGAATCCGCCCAGCAGGATGGTGCGATTGCGCATGCCGGGCAGAGTTGGGAAGCAAACGTGCTGGTGACCGGCGTACACCAAACGATCGTAAATCTCATCGGTAATGACGATCAGGTCATATTTCTCGGCGATGCGCGCAATCTCCAGCAGCCGCTCGCGGGTCGCCACCGCGCCGGTGGGGTTATTCGGGAATCCAAGCAATATGGCCTTGGTGCGCGGGGTTACCGCCGCTTCAATACGCACGGGGTCGATATTGAAATTGTCTTCCATGTGGCATGGGATTTCGACCGGTACCCCACCTGCCATGAACACCTCGGCCTGGTATGCGACAAAGCAGGGAGTGGGAATGATAACTTCGTCGCCGGGATCCAGCAACGCGGTCGCGCTCAGGTAAAGCGCTTCAGAACCGCCAACGGTGATGATCATCTCTTCCACCGGGTCGTAGCTGACTCCGTACAGCCGTTCCAGGTTGGCGGATAATGCCTTGCGCAGCCCAAGAATGCCGGCATTGGAAGTGTAATGGGTGGCCCCATTTTTCAGCGCACGGACGCCGGCATCGATCACCGGTTGGGGTGTGTCAAAATCCGGTTCGCCAATCCCCAACGAGATGACTTCTTTCATCGTGGCGGCAATATCAAAAAAGCGGCGAATGCCGGAGGGTTTCAATGAAGCTACTCGCTGAGAAATGTAAGACTCACGCATTTTTGCTCCTTGGTCTTGCAGGGTTACCGGATCAGAATTTAGGTTAGCAGCCATTTTTTTCCTTATAGTTCGTTAACACGCCACTCATCGTAAAGTTCGCCATAAAAAAGTTCGAACCGCCGACCGTCTTTTACCTTTACCCGAAAACACTTGCCGCCCGGGATGCGCCAGCGGTCCTCGATCACCTCGACCTCCAGGCGCTGACCCCCTCGGACCAGCGTAACCGGCCGCTCGGCATATTCAAAGCCCGAATGGCATTCCACCTGGAAGCTTATTTCTTCATCCATGCATTATCCCCAAGGTTGAGCGCTTCTGCCTTGCCCTCCACCTGAACGTCGCGGCCAAGCAAACTGCCGGTAAGCACACAATCCGAGACCATGACACCGTCTTCCAAAATCGAATCGGAGATAATTGCCCGCTCGATTACACAGTTTGCACCAACCGACACGTTCGGCCCAATCACTGCGGCGTTTATTTGAGCACTGGGGTGAACATATACCGGTGGAATGATTGCCAGGTTTTTGTTTAGCCCCAGGTCAGTGGAATTTGCGTAACCGTGAGAAAGCAGGTGACGGTTTGTTTCCAGCAATGCCTCCGGGATGCCCGCGTCCAGCCAGACATCCACTTTACGCGTGCGCATTTTTGCGCTGTTTTCCAGCATGATATTGATGGCATCAACCAGGAAGAACTCATTTTTTACAGTCAGGTTACGGCGCATCTGTTCTTCGATTGCCGCCACCAGCTCTTCTCCCTGCCGGAAGTAATAAAACCCGACCAGGGCTAATTTATTGTCCATTTCCTTGGGCTTTTCGATCAGGCGGGTTACCCAGCCATCACTGCTCATCTGTGCCACGCCGAAACGGCGCGGGTCTTCCACCGGGCGCACCCAGGCCAGAGCATCTGCAGTTTCAGCGGCAATTCCGGAAAGGTCGGTTTCGATCATCGTGTCGGAATATGCCATCAGTATGGGCCCGGTCAGGTGTTCTCGCGCGAGGTAAAGCGCATCCGATTGGCCGCGCATAACCTCCTGGACTGCGTAATGCACCCGTTTTGACGGATGCTGCTCCCGCATGTGAGCTTTGATCTGCTCCAGTTGATTGGGGCCAACGATAAAGACATATTCCCGTTCCAGCGAATCCGGCAGCGTCTCGAACTGTGCCAAAACATAATCCAGCACGGTTTTTCCTGCCAGCGCAATCAATGGTTTGGCTTTGCTCCACGTATGCGGACGCATGCGGGTCCCAAAACCAGCCATTGGCACGGCGATTTTGATCACTGGTTTCAAATTGTCCCTCCACAGAAGATGGTCGACGAGGATATTGTAACATTCCCGCTGCAGAAAGACTATTGAAACTCATCCACTCATTGGTTGACGTTTGGCGGATATTTTCCTTATATTACTCAGGTTGCCTCGCACTTAATGTCAAAAAGGACCAATTCAATGGACAATAACTCAGTTAAGCAGAGAAAAAGTGCCAGGCACCTGATTTTAATTAGTTTCGCATCCGGAAATCAGCCAAGCAAGAGCGCCATCTCCGCTTCGGAGCGTAGATCGCGCATAAAATGCAGCAGACGATCCCGATCCGGTTCAAGGAACATTGCCGGACCTTCACCACGCACTGTCTGTGCGCCGCGGGCGATGCCGGCGTCGATGGCCACCAGAAACTCATAGCCGGTTGAAATTTCAGTCAGTGCTGTGTATTCTTCACGCACAAAATCGCTGTCCGGCTCCTGATTGAATGCTTCCGCCAGCGCCTGCTTGATGGTTAACTCGTCTGTATCGGATTGCGGAAAATCAAAAATCTTATGCATGCTTCCCGGCAAATAAACGCTTTGGTGGATACGCCAGATCAACTCCGGGCTGGTAATACTTAAGCTCAATTCGCGTTCCAGGCCGTTTTCAGTGCGGTGTTCGTCGGGCAGCCCATACAGGTGGGCTGGCGCTTCGATAATTTGAATCATCTGGCTGGTAAACTGCCGGATGTCGTTGGAATGCAGCAAAACTTCCTGGTTGAAGATGGCTTTCTGACCAACCCAAAATGATATTTCAGCCCACAGCAAACCCAGATCGCTGTTCATGGCCACGTTTTTGCGCGTAATTACTCCCTGCGAAGTTTCTTTGCGGTTTAAATCAAAAACCACACCAAGGTAAAGCTCGCCTTCTCGTCCGTTACTGATTTCTGCCATTGTTCATCCCCTTAAATGGGCCGGAATTGTTGCAAACACAGATGATTTTATCGGTTTACACCGGCTAAAGGTGCAAGTATCGAACCAAAATTTCGGCAGTTATTCCTGCGATTCGACCAGTTGAATCTCCCACAAATGGACATGGGCTGGCTCGCCGGCTCTCTCGTCCAACACCTCCAGACGCAATGACGAAACCCAATACGCACCGTCGAAGTCCACCTGTGCTTCTTTCATTGCATCGCTGGTCTCCGTCTGCAAGGAATAAGCCACTGGCTTGCTGCCATCGTCAGGATTGAGAATAACCGTGACTTTAATGGGTTCAGCGCCCAGCAGCAGCAGTACGCCCCGCAGGTAGCGCGGTTGTTGAAAGATCAGTTCGACCACCAGGGGGTTGGCTGCCGCTGTCCGCACCAGACTTACCCGGCTGCCGTCGAACAGATTGGCCGATACACCGATATCTAACGCTGAATTCCGCACGGTGACCATTTCACCGCCAAGTTCTACCTCCCCGCTGACCAGGGCGCGGCGCTCCGCGGATTCCTGCGCCAGGATCTGCTCGAATTGAGGAGAATATGCCAGTTCAACCAGCGAAAAAGCGGGCTGCCCGTTGGGATAGGGAATCGTTTCAATGGTGCCAATGTCAAATTTAGCGCTGGCCTGGATTTGTGTATACAAATCATCGGGCAGCAGGAAAGCAAGTTGATCAATCGCCGGGTCACGCCGGTACAAATAGGGATCCAAAAAGCCGTTCTGGATTCGTTCTAAATGGGCAGGCGCGAAGAAGCGGCGCAGCGCATCCGGGTCGGTTGACCATTCTGGCCAGACCAATACCTTTCGCTGCGGATGGCTGTCAGCATAAACCAGCGCTGCGCCGTACACCTGCGGCGCACCGAACTGCAACCCTTCGCGGCCATAGTCCTGCTGCCAGCGCGGGCTGCCGGTCAGGGCGCTAAACAAAAGGATCACACTGCCCCCGCCCGTCGCCAGCAGCAGCGCCGGGCCTGGCAGCCAGCCGGGCATTCTCCGCCAGCGTTGCGCCAGCTCGTTCAGCGCTGCATCGAGTCCGATCACTGCAAAGGCAGCCAGCAGCGGTACTGCGGGCAATAGATGCGGCAATTTCCCGCCAAAAGGCGCGGCGCCTAGGCTTGCTGACAGTAATCCAATCCAAAGCAGGCGGTATTCGGGTCGGTGAAAGCGTTGGATGGCTAACCAGCCGCCCCATAATGTGAACGGCGCCAACAGCAAAGGAAACGGTGGGTACGGCCCCATGCGGTAAAGCACTGGCAGGTTCGGGTCAACGACCAGCCAGGCAATGGGATCGATCACATTCAACGCCGCCAGAAAGAATTGGCCTGCCTTTTGCCAATTGCTGATGTTCGAGACCAGGTAGCTGCCCGATTCGGCCAGTTGCTGGATGATCCCACCTGGATGGCGCAGCAAGAACACAATCAGTGGCAGACACAATGCTGTTGCTAAAACCAGCGCGCGCCTCACCAGTTGCCACTGCGAGCGGTGATACTGCCAATCCAGCAGCGCCAGCAGCAAAACCGCGGTTGGAACCGCCAGGCGCGCGGCGGGCGCAGCGTAAAACGCCAGCATGGCCAGTGTGACCGCTCCGTAAATGAACCCGAGCCGCCCGGAGCGGTAAAACCCGTAGCTGCTCAGGGCTGCAAGCAGCAAGCTGGCAGTCAGCGCAATATCCAGCCCGGTGCGTGAGAAATAAAACCAGGCGGGAGTTCCAGCCAGCAGCGGGAGCAGCACCCAACTGTGACGCAGCCGCAGCCCAAACCGCAGCCAGGCTGCCAATAATAGCCCGGCCAGCAGGCCAAGCAGGGCGTTGCAGGCGCGAATCCAGGTCAGTGTATTCACCCGGAAAAGTTGAGGCAGCACCTGCAAATAAACGCCAGTCCCCAATCCATACGGAGTGCTGCCGCGTAAATAGGCCGGCAGCAGGGCGCCGTCTTCGCCCTTGAAACCATTACGGATCAATTCAACGGCGCGCAGGCTGGGGTACACTTCATCCGGGGTGACCTGAGCAGGGAAATGCGTCAAGCCGAACAGCAGCACTGCGGCGGCCAGCAGCAGCCCGAACCCGGCGTAGAGCCGTTCCGATCGCAGCACCGCTCGCCAGCCCGTCGATCCCCGGGATGAGACCTGTACCGCTCCGTTTGGCCCAGCCTGAACTTCCAAATTCAAGCTTTGGCCCGGCCGGGCGCTGAGATCGACCTGTGTCCCAACCCGCGACGAAATCTCAGCATCTGGGCGAGGCGGCGCAGGATCGGGATTCACGGCCTGAACCTACATTGAATTAGACGTACGCCAGGGCCTGATCGAAGTCCTCGAGGATGTCTTCAACGTTTTCGATGCCAACCGATAACCGCACCAGCCCGTCGGTCAACCCGACCTTCAGGCGTTCTTCGCGCGGCATGCCGGAATGGGTCATGCTGGCCGGGTGTTGGATGAGCGTGTCGGTGTTCCCCAGGCTGACCGCCAGCGTCATCATGCGCACATGATTGAGCAGGGTTTCACCAGCCGCCAGGCCGCCGCGCAGCTCAAAAGAAATCATGCCGCCGAAGCAATGCATTTGTTTGCAAGCCAGGGCGTAATCGGGGTGCGATTCGAGTCCGGGGTAATAAACTCGCTCGACTTTTGGGTGAGCTTCCAGGTAGCGTGCAACCTGCATGGCATTTTTACAATGCGCTTCCATGCGCAGTTCAAAGGTTTTTAGCCCCATAACTGCCAGCCAGGCATCAAACGGCGACTCGGAGCCGCCGAAATTCTTGATCGCCCCAAAAAGTGGCCCTTTGACCCAGTCAACATGGCTGCTGATGACCGCCCCGCCCACCACTACCCCGTGACCGGCCAGGTATTTGGTGGAAGAATGGAGCACAACATCCGCGCCGAGCGTCAACGGCCGTTGGCCGTACGGAGAAGCAAAAGTGTTATCCACATACAGCCAGGCGCCATGGCGGTGAGCGATCTCCGCCACTGCCGCCAGGTCAACGATAGCCATGGTGGGGTTAGCCGGGGTCTCGGCATACGCCATGACGGCTTCCGGGCTGGCGGCGAAGGCCGCTTCCCAGTCAGCCGGCGCAACATTATGCAGCCAGACCACCTTGACGCCGTAACGCGGCGCATATTCCTTCAGGAACACGTAGGTTGCGCCGTACAGCGCTTCCTGGGCGATGATAGTCTGCCCCTGACGCAGGGTGGCCATGATAGCCGATGTGATCGCCGACATGCCGGTGGTAAAGACCTGTCCGGCGACGATTTCTTCGACCGGCCGGTCCGGCTGGGCGCGCAGAAGGTCAAGGCCTTCAAGCGCGGCATATTTGGCTGCCAGTTGCACCTGATTCGGGTTTTTGAAACGCGTGTAGGTATATCCCGGGTCCGTGCCCTTGAAAATCGCCGCACCGGTGGCGACATCCGGGAAGGAAAAAGCGGATGTCTGGTAAATCGGCGCAATGTGAGAGTGCTGCGGATGCCCCTCTTCGGCAACATGGTTGACCAGCGTGCTAATGCCGTGCTTTGGGTTGATTTTCCCCATGAAATTCTCCTGTGATTAAATTGTGATTGTGGGGGTTTACTTGCAAATGATATGGAATTACTGCGTGGATATTATAAGCCCGAGTCGCGGAGTGCATTCTGAATTTGAACGCACCATTTCCGCTGATCAATGTCCTCATATTCGCAGTGCGCTTCCGGTTTGCGCGGTTTATGCGTCCTCATGCAGGATGAAAGCACCACGCACCCTTAATTCTCAATCGCCATGCACGTGCTCATGGCGGTGGTGCAAATCCGGCCAGTGAGGATGTACATGTTCCAGCGGGGTGTGAACGTGAGCGTGCGAATGCCAGCCGCTTTCCGGGTATTGCTCATGAACGTGCAGGTGATGACCATCCGTGTGGGTGTGCCGATGCTCGTGTTCCTGTACCAAATGCTGGTGAGCATGCCCATGCTGCTCGTGGTAAAGCAAAGCAATCGAAGCAGTAAATAAAACCGCTGCCACGCCATGCTGCCAGGTAAAGGTTTCGCTTAACAGCAGGATGGACAGCAGCACGCCCCAGAACGGCGCGCTGGAAAAGATCAACTGACTGCGGGTGGCGCCTAATTGTTGAGCAGAAGAAATATAGAGCACAATACTGAAGCCATACGACACCACCCCGATCCCCAGGCCGCCCAGCACTTCGAGGGATGTTCCTGTCAGCGGGGCCAGGCTAAGGCCAATGATCAGGTTGGTGGTCCCGGCCGCCAGCCCCTTCCAGAAGGTGGATTGGGCCGGGGTGATCCCATCGATCAACGCAGTGACATGGTTGTCAATGCCCCAGCACAGACAGGCAGCAAGCACCAACAAACCGGCCAATATACCCGCCGCTCCTTCGCCGGCTGCCAGAATGACTGCTGCCAGGAAAATACCGGCGGCGGCAATCCAACTGCGCCGGGTCAAATAGTCTTTGAAAATGAAATGCCCCAGTACAGCAGTGGCGACCATTTCCAGGTTCAACCACATGGAAACGGACGCAGCGGATGCCAACTGCAGCCCGGCAAGCAGCGCCAGAGGGCCCAGGATGCCGCCGAATACGATGGAACCCAGCAGGAGCAGTGCATTCCGGCGGTCCATCTGCCAGGGCGGGGTAAATTTTCGTTCGCGCAGGAGCAGCAGAACCACCCCCAGCGCAGCACCCAGATACAGCAAACCGGCAAGCTGAAAGGAAGTCAGGCGGGTCAGCAGCGGTTTACTGAGCGGGGTGGCTGCGCCGAAGAAAAGAGCGGCTAAGAAGGCTGTCAGGAAAGCAGGGGATTTCACGCTGGTATGTTACTCCCACCACCTGAAAAGATCAATGCTGCAACAGCGAGTGCCCCACGCACGCGGGGGTGATCCGTTATTGCATCCGGGATTTACGAAGCTGGCACTATATTTCCCACACACGTGGGGATGTGGATTGAAACAAACATGTTTATAAAATCATTAGTGGCATCCGGTTTCACCATGTTCGAGGAGCGCTGCATCAGGTAAACCCCCACCTAATTCTCGATGGGGCAAGGTCTCCCGACCTACCTCATATGGAGCGCAGACTAATCGATCAAGATCAGGAGCAACGCACTTTGCAAGTGCATCGCACCTCAAAAACGTCGGGTGCGTTGCTCCTGGGCTAACCAGTTGGCTAATTATCACCACTCGAGGAGCGATGCACCTGCTCTTAAGCTGTCAAAGGCAGGTGCAAGGCACTGCCAAAGTGCCTCGCACCTTAAGATGCCAGTTCTTACCCGAAGCGCTCTTCTTTCCAAACATCCGCCTCGTTGTGATACCCGGCCTCCTCCCAGAAGCCAGGCCGGTCCTGTCGCATCCACTCCAGACCGCGCAGCCATTTGGCGCCTTTCCAGAAATACGGCGTAATCAAATCATCGCGACCGGGGATGGCGCCGACAACACCACGCAGCGGAAAACCATGGTCGGGGGTGATGGGCTCGCCGTCGTAGTGGGTAGCCATGAGAAAGTTTTCCGCAAGGGCCACTTTTGCCGGAATGTTGACCGTAAAGCCGTACTCGGCATGCTGCATGACGAATTTGGCTGTAGGCAGCGGCTTGAAAATGCCTTCATCGATCAGTGTACGCACGGAAACGCCTTCCCAGGTTGTATCGACCTTGCTCCAGCGCGTGACGCAGTGAATGTCCATCTTTAAAGTCGTGCGCGGCAGTTGATTGAACTCTTTCCAGGTCAGTTCGACCGGTTTTTCGACTTCGCCCCAGATGCGAAATGTCCAGGTATCCAGGTTGACGCGCGGGACGGGGCCGTAGTGCAGCACCGGGAAGCGGTTGGTCAGGGATTGCCCCGGCGGCAGCCGGCCCTGGTTGCGCGCCTCATCCTCATCTTCTTTCCGGCGAAAGGGATTAAACATCATATTTGCCTTTCTGGTTGCCCTCAACCAATAAGACGAATTATACCCGGCCAAGGCGCCAGATGCCACGTGTCAAGCGTAAAGGAAACGTGTCAAGTATCAGGTGCCGCGTGCCAGGCTTCGATAGGCTCAACCACCGGGGGGAAGGCGACTCGCGAGCCGCCATCTTCATGACCCCTGGCACGTGACACGTGAAACAGTACCGTGCTATACTCAAAACCACAAATTCAATGGGGAATTTTATGGCTCAGGATCCAGCTCAATCATCGCTAGAATTACTGCTCAACATCAGCCGCGAACTTTCCGCCAGCCTGGATTTATCCCGGGTGCTGGAACGTGTTCTATTTTTATCCACCGAGTCGATCGGCGCAGAACGAGGGGCGCTGATTGCCTTAAATCCCGCAGGACAGCCGGTTGAAGCTGCCATTGTCGTCAAAGACCAGTTGTATCACCCGTCGACCGACGAAATGGCTGAAATTCTCGATCATGGGCTGGCTGGCTGGGTGTTGGCCAAACGGCAATCCGCATTGGTCAGCGATACCTCACAGGATGCGCGCTGGATGCGCCGGCCGGACGATGACCTGCGCGCCAGCGGGTCCAAATCGGCGGTATGCGTACCGCTGCTGGTCCTCGATCAGTTGACCGGAGTGCTGACCCTGGTGCACGCTCAACCGAATTTCTTTACTGCGCAGCATCTGGATCTGGCTCAAGCCATCGCCGGGCTGGCGGCCATGGCGGTGCGCAATGCGCACCTGTATGCGTCCGAGCAGGAAGCCCGGCAGCGTTATCGTGAATTATTTGAAGACAGCATCGACCCGATCCTGCTATCCGATTGGAATGGACGCATTCTGGCGGCCAACCGCCAGGCGGCCCGCAGCCTGGGCCGCGAACCGGACCAGCTCGCTGGGTTGTCGATGTTGGATTTGCACGCCGCTGCGCTGGAGCGCCTGGGGCCTGATTTTGCGGCACTGAAAAATGGCGGCACTGTTTCCTATGAATCCAGCCTGCATGGCCTGGATGGCGCCACTATGCCAATCGAAGTACACGTTCGGCAGGTTCAGTTGGGCGTCGAAACCGTCTTGCAGTGGTTTCTGCGCGATATCCGCGAACGCAAGCAGTTGGATACGCTGCGGGATGACCTGATGGCCATGATCTACCACGACCTGCGCTCGCCGCTGGCCAACATCATTTCCAGCCTGGACCTGCTCAGTACCTTGCTGCCGGCGGAACAGGATGACTCCATTGCTACGGTCTTCCAGATTGCTTCCCGTTCCACCGACCGCCTTCAGCGGCTAATCAGTTCTCTGCTGGACATCTACCGGTTGGAATCTGGTCAGGCAATCGTGCGCAAGGAGGATGTGGATTGTGCGCAATTGGTGCGGGACAGCGTGGAAGTGGTCAAGTTGCTGGCTGAGAGCAAAAACCAGACGCTCACCCTTGCCCAGGTCGGGAACGGGCCGGTCATCCATGGCGATTACGATATGATCCGCCGGGTTTTTATCAACCTGCTCGAAAATGCGATCAAATTTACGCCCAACGGCGGGGCGATCGAAGCCGGGCTGGCCGAACAGGCTGGTTCAGCCCGCTTCTGGGTTCAAGATACCGGCCCTGGTATCCCGGAAGAGTCCCATGAGGTAATTTTTGAACGCTACAGCCGCCTGCAAACCGACCGCTACCCCAAAGGGATTGGACTGGGACTGGCATTCTGCCGGCTGGCAGTGCAGGCGCATGGTGGTAAAATCTGGGTAGAAAGTTCAGCAGGCGCGGGCAGCCGCTTCGTCTTTACCCTGCCGGCCGGCGCATAAGCCGCTTTCCAATATCCCTGCAGCAAGGACAAATTATGCAAGAAATTTCCGAGCATGTGTTCATCGAACGCAGTTATCCTGGTGTCACGCTGGGTGCAATCAATTGGCCGCATGGGCTGATTCTTATTGACGCCCCCTTCCGCGCCGAGGACTGCCGCGCCTGGCGTACCAGTTTGTTAAACCTGGGCGGCGGAGTGGACCGGTTACTGGTCAACCTGGATGCACACGTGGATCGTACTCTGGGCGCGCGGGCAATGGAATGCACAATCGCCGGGCATGAGCGAATGGCCGAAGTCTTCCGCAACCGTCCGGTGACTTTCAAGACTCAGGGCCCAGAGACCGGCGCTGAATGGGAAATGTACAACGGCCTGGGCAGCATTCGCTGGGCGCCCCCCGAGATCACCTTTAACACCAGCATGCAAATCCACGGGAGCGATTCACAACTTGTATTGGAATCCCATCCTGGCCCGGCCAGTGGCGCCATCTGGGCAGTTCTGCCCGGGCACAACCTGGCTTTCATCGGGGACGCGGTCGTGTTTGGCCAACCGCCTTTCCTGGCTGCCGCCGATTTGTCTGCCTGGTTAACCACCCTGGAAGTGCTGAGTTCGCCAACTTATCAAAACTATCTGCTGGTCAATGGACGGAACGGATTGGTCACGCAGAAACATGTGCATCAAATGCGCGATTTTCTTAAGGAAACGCAGGCCATGCTCAAGGAATTGTCTGATTCACGCGCGAATGCGTCCGATACAGCCGCATTGGTTCCGGTTTTGTTGAAATTCTTTGAATTTACTGCCGATCGTTCCGAACAATATACCAACCGGCTTAAATGGGGGTTGGCCCAGTGTTTCACCCGCAATTTCCGCTCTGCCGGCGAAACGATCGAAGAATAAAGCCAAAAGGAACAACCCATGCCGTCATCTCCGTATGCCCCTCTCGTTGAAGTCACCCGCGGCCCGGTGGTCGAATCGGTTCATTCAGGTGCGCTGGCCGTAGTGGATGTGCAGGGTAAATTGATTGCCAGCGTTGGCGATCCCAATCTGGTCACTTACTTGCGCTCCTCGTCCAAACCGCTTCAGGTGCTGCCGTTGTTGGAACGGGGAGGTGTGCAGGCGTTTAACTTGAGCGATAAAGAAATTGCGCTGATGTGCGCCTCGCACTCGGGCACGGATGAGCATTATGCTACGGTGACCGCGCTGCAGGCCAAGATTGGGATCAGCGAGGGCGACCTGCTGTGCGGCATCCATGCGCCCACCCACGCCGCTACGGCGGAAGCCATGCGTCAGCGCGGCGAGGACTTCACCGCTAATCGCCACAATTGCTCCGGCAAACACACCGGTTTTTTAGCCCATGCGGTGCTGCGCAGTGAAACCAAGAAAGATTACATCAACCCGAACCATCCCATCCAGCAAACCATTACTCAGACCTTTGCCGAGATGATCGAGTTCCCACGCGAAAAAATAGCCATTGGCGTGGACGGCTGCTCGGCGCCGGTTTTTGCTGTCCCGCTTTTCAACGCTGCGCTGGGTTTTGCCCGCCTTTGCGACCCAATCGGACTGGCGCCTGCCCGGGCTGATGCCTGCCAGGCGGTTACCCGCGCCATGGCTGCATATCCGTTTATGGTGGCTGGACCGGAGCGCTTCGACACCCTTGCCATGGAAATTGGCGGAGGGCATTTCATCTGTAAGGGCGGCGCTGAGGGCTACCAGGCAATTGGCATTCTCCCAGGTGCGCTGGGCCCGGGAAGCCCGGCGCTAGGCATCACTTATAAGGTCGCGGATGGCGACGTGAACGGGCGTGCGCGTCCGGTGATTGGGGTCGAAATTCTACGCCAGCTTGGATTGATAACCGCGGCGGACATTACCGGTCCGCTGGCGCATCTGGCCGCCCGCCCGGTGACGAACTGGCGCGAAATTAAGGTGGGCGAAATGCGCCCCGTATTCCACCTGGATTGGTCGGCCCTCAGCGCGTGGGGGCGAAGGGCATGAGCGATTCACCTGCCGTCGATTCCGGGGTGGCGGAGAAAGCGTTGCTTATCCACCGCCGCTTGATGGACATGTACGGTGCGCCAGAATGGCGTCTGCCGTTGACCGGCATCGACGAGCTGGTTTCAACCATCCTGTCGCAAAATACCAATGACCGTAACCGGGATGTGGCCTTTTTTGCACTCAAAAAGGCCTTTCCGGATTGGGAAGCAGTGCGCGACGCTGCCCCGCAGGCGGTGATCGAGGTTATTCGACCGGCCGGTCTGGCCAACCAGAAAGGCCCGCGCATTCAGGCGGCGCTGCAGCAGATCAGCGCGGAGCGCGGCGCGCTCGACCTGACCTTTCTCAAAGATTGGCCGGCCGAGCAGGCACATGCGTGGTTGACCGCTTTCAAGGGCGTTGGCCCAAAGACAGCCGCCATCGTTTTGCAATTTGCACTGGGGATTCCGGCTTTCCCGGTGGACACGCATATTTACCGGGTCAGCGGGCGGCTTGGACTGCGTCCCCCGAAGATGACGGTGGAGCAGGCGCATGTGCATCTGGCGAAATTATTCCCGCCGGAAGCGTACGGGCCGGCCCATCTCAACCTGATCCGCTTGGGGCGCGAGATTTGCCACGCGCGCAAACCCAATTGCCCGGTTTGCCCGCTGCAGGATGTATGCGATTATTTTAGGGATGTAATTTCCGCGCCTTGATCTAATAATTGTCTTCGGGACATTGGATGTCACCCTGCCCGCAGGACACTCTGTGAGTGAACGAAGTGAAGGGTCTACTGCCAGTCAGCGAGATGTTTCGCTGCGTTGACTTACAGAGTGTACTGTGAACTGCAATTACCTTCGCACGATTAGGATACCAACTGGAGTCCCGGTTTATGTAGGGGCTGTCCCAAAAGCGGGCGGGCGTGGAAACCCGCCCCTACCTGTAGGGGATGGGTTCCACCCCATCCCGCATATGTGGTGGAATAAATGACAAATTAATTCTTTTGAGACAGCTTCACGCAAACTGAAGGTTTGCGCTACATGCCGGTGCATCAACAGGCTCAACCAACGATACCCAGTTCTGTACTGGTCAAAGCACGACAGGCTCATTCGCAGAATTATCTGTGCCCTGCAATTACCTTCGCACGATCAGGTTACCAACCGGAGTCCCGGTTTTATGTAGGGCAAGCTTTCAGCTTGCCCACGCAAACTGAAAGTTTGCGCTACATGACTACCGTAGCGCCAGCCCCACTGCGGAGCGGAAAGCCAGATAGGCTGCCGGCATATCCGGCGCAGTAAATTCCACCGTCCGGCCGTCCACGCGCACTGCACCGGGTATGATCACTGCGCTGTCCGCCATTTGCGTCGCCAGGAACTCCACCCGTACCGCAACCGGGCTTTTGATCTTCAGTGGGGGCGGGTACTTGCCCGCCATGAAGCTGCGCACCGCTCTTTCGGCGGTTTCGCGGATTACCTGGCGGGAGGCTTCCAGCGGCAGGCATTCCGCCGCCCAGCGGCTGGCAGCTTTTTTGACCTGAGCGGTTTCCACCCCGGCGACCCATTCGCGTGCCTCGGCGCAGACCGTCTGGTCGCCGGAGACCATTAAGGCGGGTACGTCAAAATGGCCGCATACACTGGCATTCAGGCCAAATTCACCCGTCAGCCGGCCGTTCAACCAGACATTGGCAACCCGCGCACTCGACCAGGTGTGATCCAAAATGGCATGGAGTGAACCGGCGCGGGCATGGTAACCGATAAAGAAGGCAGCATCGACGCCCGAATCGACCCCCTGCACCATGGAGAAGGGAGAGGGCGTGCCGCTGTTCAAATGGGCGCGCGGGTCGAGCTTTTCGATCAGGATATTGGAGCTGTTCCAATGGCCGTCTGCGACAAGAAACTCAGCGGCTCCCGCTGCGGCTGCCCCCTGAATGGCAGCGTTCACATCTTCGGTCATGATGGCGCGGAAGCGCTGGTACTCGGCGTGTGAAGGATCCACCTGGTCCCAATTGACCACGCCTGAGATGCCTTCCATGTCGACGGCGATTAATAACTTCATGGTTGATTTCTCCGTTGTTCGTTTCAAGGTTGGGTTTAGTATACACCCGCCCCAGCCGCCAAAACAATTGACTTGCAGGGGTACACTGGGTACACTTTTATTAGTCCCTGTTCGAGGAGGCGCGGATGCCGCAGCTTTTTTATGGGTCCATCATGCGGGAGGGAGTCCGCATCCAATATTACCGCACCGGAGGCGAAAAACCGCCGCTCATTCTGTTGCATGGGTTGTCGGATAACGCTCTGTCGTGGAACCGCCTTCCGATGCTGCTGGAAGTGGAGTATGACGTGGTAATGGTAGATGCCCGCGGACACGGGCTTTCCGGATTGGATGAACTCGGCGCCGGTTTGGATGTTCAGGCCGATGATGTAGCAGCCCTCATCGAGCAATTGAATCTGGTGAAACCGGTGTTGATCGGGCATTCGATGGGCGCGGCGCTGGCAGGACTGGTGGCAGCCCGCCTGCCCAAAGTCATCCGCGGGGTGATCATGATCGACCCGCCCTGGCGTGACGAAGCGGAAATCATACCGTCGAATGGTAAAGAACGCCTGGATGAGGCTACCCGAGCCGGATTCTGGAAAGCTAAAGAAACCGATTTGCAAACCCTGATGGCCAGGGCAAAAGTCGAAAACCCGGGGTGGGACGAGAGCGAGTTTTCACAATGGGCCAAAGCCAGGCAGCAGTTCAACCCGGAGGCGCTCAATTCAGTCATGATCCGCGCCTTCCCCTGGAAGGAGATTGCACCGCGGCTGGCCTGCCCCGGTCTGTTGATTACCGGCGACCCGGAATACGGTGCCATTATCACCCCGATGCTGGCAGGCAAAATTGAACGTCTGTGGCGAAAGGGAAAGGTCATTCATGTGCCGCGCGCCGGGCATAACATTCACCGCGACCAGTTTGCCTTTGTGATGCAGGCTGTCAGCACTTTTTTACGCAGTCTGGGAAAATGGTCGCCAAAGGGAAAATAATAAAGGGCTGTCTCAAAAGAATAAATTTGTCATTTATTCCACCACATATACGGGATGGGGTGGAACCCATCCCCTACCTGTAGGGGCAGGTTTCCACGCCCGCCCGCTTTTGAGACAGCCCTTTTTCGTGTTATTTACGGCCGTGGCTTGACGTTTAAAGCTTCCATTGAACGGGAAGTATTCGCCTCGCTTCTACGGATTTTAACCTGCGAAACGGCTATGGCATATTATTGCTGTTGGCCCAGTCCGCGCCGACCACAACAGCAATGTCGTACTGGGCATTCGGATCGTAGCGGTTGTACACCCGCGGATTTTCCAGCCCCATGACGCTCGATATATAACGCACTGTATACGGTTTGCCGCTGTAGATGAAAATGGTGGTGGCATCGTACAACTGGTCAGCATTGGTCTCGTCAACCACGTTCAAGTTTAGACTGCGCAGCCATTCAGCGGTGCGACTGGCCATACCTTCAGTGGTGGTACCGTTCTGCACCGAAATGCGCGCCTGTTCGGCCTGCATCAATTGCGCGTCATCCTGGCTGACTGCCGCAGGGCCCACCGCGCCGGCCGACGAAAAGATTTCATCGCGCAGCAGCCGGATTTCGTCCGGAATGGGGATCAGGATATCCTGTCCATCTGCCGAGAAGGCATTTTGTACCATGTCCGGCGAGATTACGGCCTGCTTGATGTTTTCAGATGGAATTTGCTGCACCAGCCAGGCCAGTTTAATCACCTGGTCGAGCGTCATATTCGTACGTACACCAGCGGACAGTTCGCTAAACAGTACGGGCGCTTTGACCACCAGAGTTGGCAGCATTTTGAAATCCAGAATACGGTCACGTACGCCAATAATGACCTGTTGAGTGCGCTTGGCGCGGTCAAAATCGCCGCCGTCCGTTTTACGGTTACGGGCATAAGCCAGCGCATGGTCGCCAGGCAGAGTGTAGGTTCCGGGCTCCAGTTCCACCTTTTTGTTGGACCCGAGGATGGCAATGGTCATGGGTTCTTCGACGGTAATTTTTACGCCATCGATTTCATCGATAAAACGCACGAAGGCATTGAAGTCGATCTGGGCGTAATAATTAATTGGCACACCCAGGAACTGCTTTACCGTCTCGACAGCCAGTCCAGGACCCCCGCCGGGTAGATTGTTGACTTCGCCAAGGAAGTAGGCGGTGTTGATTTTGGCATAATCATAACCGGGGATGTTAACCCATAAATCGCGTGGTATCGAAAGGATGCCGGCGCTATTGGTTAGCGGATCGAGCGTGAATAACAGCATCGTATCAGAGCGCGGCGGGTCGCCGGCTTCCCAATCCCGGTAGTCCAGCCCCATGACCAGCACAGTAACCCGGCTCTTGCCATCCCACGGGTCAGGGTTTGGACCGTCGGATTGTAGCTGCTGATCCATCGGGACGGTAGGAATGGTGTTGTTATTCGCTTCACCGTTGGATGCTTCCACCGGAATGCCTTCGATGTCGGTTGCGGTCCAGCTTTTGAAGAGGTCCCGTGCGATGGAGAAGGCCACGATAGCGGTGATTACTGCCAGAACGGCAAACGCTCCTAGAACGATGATGGTTGTGCGGTCAAATTTGCCGCGTTTTTTGGCCATTGGTAAACGACGATTTTCCATATGTGTTTCTTGCATGCTCCAGCGTTAAGTCTGCAACGCGAGGTTGCAAGATCAATACCAACCGAATTTAATTCGTATATTATAAATCACTATTGAACGGGTGGGGGTGGAACCGGCAGCGCATCGACCGCGGTCTTCACCCACTTATCGCCTTCTTCGATCAGCATCACCGGGATGTCCTCGACAATCGGGTACTTTCGCCCGCAATCGCGGCACACCAACCAGGATTCTTTGACCAGGTCCAGCAGACCTTCTTTTTCGCGCACGCAGTTTGGACAGCGTAAGATTTCGAGCAAATCCGGATTGACCATTGCAACTCCCAGTGGACATATTTATACGCCTTTTATTTTACCACGAGCTAAAAATCAGATTTTCGTGCGTGCGCCGGTGGCAACTGGTTCATATAATGATGATTTGGGGTATTTTGAAAGACGGAGAGCTGGAACGCGCCGCCGCCTGGGCTTGAGAATTCGTCAAAGGGCTATAAGGACACATTGCACACGCCCGATTAATTGTGGGGTAAGCTTCAGCTTGCCCGGCGGCCGAAAGGCCGCCTTTTTTATTGCGCGCTGAACCCGGCAATCTTATCTAATCCCAAATGGGTTGAGTGGCGCAAACGGGACGTTTGCGTGGGCAAGCTGAAGCTACCCCTACCTGTGTGGTTGCTTGCCAAGTTCATGTAGGACAAACTTTAGTTTGTCCAAAACCAGTCAACAGGCTGACGAATGGGCAAGCTGAAGCTTACCCTACCTGTGTGGTTGTTTGCCAAGCACATGTAGGACAAACTTTAGTTTGTCCAATACCAGAGCCAGCAGGCTGACGAATGGGCAAGCTGAAGCTTACCCTACATTCGCCCGTGACCCTCTGACCATTTGATAGTAAAATTCAATGCTTTTCCCACTTTATCCAGGCTTAACCCCCTTCCCATGCGCCGGCTATTCAAACTCGACTTCCCGCGCCAGTTCTGGCTGATGTTCCTTGGTATGCTGATCAGCACCATTGGCGCCAGCATGATCTGGCCGTTCTTGATGATCTATGTCAGCGAGCGCCTCAACCTGCCGCTCACCTTCACCGCCATGCTGCTGACGCTCAACTCGGTCATGGGGCTGATCAGTTCGTTCATCGCCGGTCCCATCATCGATCGCCTGGGGCGGAAATGGGTAATGGTCATCAGTCTGCTGTTGAACGGTGTTGGTTTTCTATTAATGAGCCAGGCGCACACGCTGCTGGCTTTTGCGGCGCTGATGGCGCTGCAAGGCGCGGTCAACCCGCTCTACCGCGTCGGTTCGGACGCCATGATGGCGGATTTGATCCCCGCCGAAGAACGGGCAGATGCCTATTCATTGATGCGCCTGAGTAACAACGTCGGCGTGGCCATTGGCCCGGCAGTCGGCGGATTCCTGGCATCGGCATCCTATAACCTGGCTTTTTTCGGCGCTGCGGCCGGTCTGGCAACCTACGGACTACTGCTGGCTTTCCGCGCCAGAGAAACTCTACCCGCAATTCATCCCGCTCAGGCTGCGCAAGCAGCGAGCGAACGTTTTGGCGGCTACGGTAAAGTGCTTTCCGACAAACCCTACCGTTCTTTTGTCTTTGCCTTTCTCTTCACCCAGTTCAGCGCATCCATCTTGTGGGTGATGCTTTCCGTCTATTCCAAGACCAATTTTGGCATGCCGGAAAGCCGCTACGGGCTGATCCCCATGACCAACGCACTGATGGTGGTGCTGTTCCAAATCCCTGTCACCCAATGGACAAAGCGGCATAAACCGCAGGTAATGATGGCGTTGGGCGCCTTTTTCTATGCAGCGGGGGTCGGCAGCGTGGCGTTGGGCAGCGGTTTCTGGGGGTTCTGGCTGAGCATGGTGATCATGACCATCGGCGAATTGGTGCTGGTGCCGACCTCATCGACTTATGCTGCCAACTCTGCCCCAACGCACATGCGCGGGCGTTACATGAGCATCTACGGCTTGACCTGGAACGTGGCGCAGGGGATTGGCCCGGTGGGTGGGGGTTTTCTCAATGACACCTTTGGCCCACGGACGATGTGGTATGGCGGAGGCGTGACAGGTTTGGTCAGCACCGGGCTGTTTATGCTGCTGGCCAGGGTTAGAGGAAAAGAAGTCGTTGCAATGGAGACAAAACAAGTTCAGAGCTAGTTTAGACTTGTCGTGATGATTGAACCTGCATGCAAGATGAATGAAAAATCGGCTTTCATGAATTGTTCGCGGAGGTACCCGTGGTCGAAAGCACCCCGTGTGCTTTACAAAAACACCTCTATTTTGTGAAGTACTAATTTACAAGAAATGGTCATTTTCGTAAAATAGCCGTTCTGCCAAGAAAATAATCAAGCCGGTATTTCTCAGAAGGTTTTCCCTTATTGCGTACCTCATGCTGGCAACTTGTGCGGTTGCCTGGCGGGTAGCACCTGGTTTTTATCCATGGGCGTTAAGATCAGGTGCATCGCTCCTGGAGTTTGTGATGATTGGCCCACCTGTTAACCCAGGAGCAACGCACCCGATGGTCTCTGGGTACGAAGCACTTGCAAAGTACGTTGCACCCGCCATTGATTTAAAACGACCATTTTGTATGTAATTTCTGGTTTGGTCTGATGCAAGGTGTGCTTTTGGCCGGGTAGTGTTGCGCTGCGTGATTTTCACCCTGTGCTATAATCGCCATACTCTGCTGAATTATTAGAAAAAAACCTATTGATGCGATTTCTCATTACCGGCGCTGCCGGATTCCTCGGTTCGTCTCTGGCCAACCGCCTGGTGCGCGAAGGGCACGAGGTGCGCGGCCTGGACGATTTGTCCACCGGCGACCCGGCGGTGCTCTCGCCCGAGGTGCATTTCACCCGCGGCGACGTCAACGACCGTCCCAAGCTGTGGACGCTGCTGCAGGAAGTGGACTGCGTCTATCACCTGGCAGCGCGCGTACTGGTGCCCGAATCGGTGCTCTACCCGCGTGAGTATAACCAGACCAACGTCGGCGGTACGGTCAGCCTGATGGAAGCCATGCGCGATGTTGGCGTGCGCCGGGTGGTGTTTGTCTCGTCGGGAGCTGTGTATGGCGATCAGCAGCAGCAGCCGGTGCGTGAGGACGCGCTGCCTAACCCGCGTTCGCCGTATGCGGTCTCCAAGCTGGCGGCGGAGTATTATGTCAAAACCATCGGGGGTCTGTGGGGGATAGAGACCCTTTGTCTGCGCGTCTTCAATGCCTACGGCCCCGGTCAGCATTTCCCGCCGGTGCATGCGCCAGTGGTGCTTTCCTTCCTGCGCCAAGCGCTCAACAACGGCACGCTGGTAGTACACGGCGACGGCCAGCAAACGCGCGACTATGTTTATGTGGACGACGCGGTCAATGCCATGCTGGCGGCATCCACTGCGCCGGAGGTCAACCAGCTAACCATCAATGTAGGCAGTGGGCGGGAGACCAGCGTACGCGATCTGGCCAAGCTGGTAATTTCGGTAACCGGCGCCAACCCCGAGGTGGTTTACAATCCGCGCTCGGATCGCGGCTCGTCGCGCCTGTGCGCTGACCTGACCCTGGCAGCCGACAAGCTCAACTATAAGCCAAGCATCGGACTGGAGACCGGTCTGCGCCTGACCCTGGAGCGCGACACCCGGCTGCGTGTGCGGTAACAGAGCAGGATCGCATCATGAGCAGGTTGCCTCCCCGACTTTAAAAGTGGGGGGATTGGCGGGTGATTGAAATCGCCACTATCCTGCAGTCGATAAATGTGTATAATTATTCTATACGCAATTCATTTTGCGGCAGTATTACCCCCGGTGATGGTCTGCCCCCGCCGTAGCCGCCGCGAATCCTGCCCTCGGATGGACCGTTTCAGACGGTCGCCGTCCAATTTCTACAATATCGGCTCATGCTGGCAAAACTGCTGCGAACCCCTTTCATTTGTGTCATTTTACTGCTGGCAGCTTTGCTGCTGGCGGGCTGCGACGCGGTGGAAACCGCCCCGCAGCCTGAACCTGGCACTTACTCGGTGGATACTGCTTTCCGTGAATATTATGCGTCACTGGGCGGACGTGACATTCTGGGGCCAGCCATCAGCGCCCTGTTCAATTACCGCAGCAAAGAGTGCCAGTACGTTCAGAATGCGCTGATGTGCTTTGATCCCCAGGCGGAGGGCATTGCCCGCTTCTCACTTTTTCCGCTGGGAGATGCCCTTGGTATTTATGAGGACCCCGAGATATCTGCCGCGGGCAATCTGGTGGTGGACGGCTATCCAATCTACGAGGAGTTCGAGGAAATCTACCACCGCCTGTACGGGCCCTTGTATGTTGGCCGGCCGCTCACCCAGCCGCGCTACAACGCTAACGGCAGCCGCATCGAGCAGTATTTCCAGAATGTTGGCTTTTACCGCAGCGTCAATGATGCGCCTGGTGAAGTGCATTTGCTTTCCTATGGCGTTTTTGCGTGTTCAACCGACTGCCGTTTCACGCCACCGCAAACCGCCGTTGTCACTGCCAATATTGCCAGCGCCTCTCAGCCGTATTTGTCACAGGTGGCGCGCTTGGGCGGTTTGAACGTCTTTGGCATGCCGCTGACCGAACCTTTCGTGGCGCCGGACGGCAACCTGGAGCAGATTTACGAGAACGTGGTACTCTACTCACCGCAGGAGGATACCAGCAGCCTGCAACTGCGTCCGGTAGCGCTGCTTTTGGGTGTACCGGTCGATCCGCCAGGACCAGAATTGCGCAGTCAGGCAGAAGGTGTGGTCTTTTACCCGACTGAAGGCGATCTGGGTTACCATGTGCCGCTGGTGTTCGATTATTTCATTGCGCAGCACGGCGGCCGAGAGATCTCCGGCAAGCCATTGGGGGAAATTTCACCGTTCAATGGCACCTTATACCGCCAATGCTTTGAGAATTACTGCCTGTATTTTGACAGCAGTGCCGCGGAAAGCCTGCAGGTGCGCATGGCGCCGTTGGGACTGGATTATCTCAACCAGACTCAGGCTGCCCCGGCGGTTGAGTCCACGCCGGTCGCACTGGAAGCGCAAGCCATTCACATGGTAGCCAATCCTGGCACCCCGCGTATCCCGGCTGACCAACCCCAGCGTTTTGACCTGTTTGTGGTGCGGGCGGCGGATAACCAGCCAATCCCCGGCATTGAATCTGAATTAACCCTGACAATGCCGGATGGTGCTCAGATGATCTACCCGTTGCCGCCAACCGATGCACAGGGGCGCGCCAGCCTGAGCATCCCCCCAATCGAACCGGCGCCGGTCAATGGCACGGTGATTTCATTCAAGGTTTGCCTGAACGCCTCGACAACTGGCACGATGTGTACATCCGACAGCTATTTGATCTGGAATTTTCAATAAGACGCTGCCGGGAGGATTGCACCTGGATTGACCGGTTAGCCAGTCGCCAAAGCGTGAGGGACGATACACTTGACCTGAATAGAGACGCATCTTCTCAGGCGAGGATATCCTCAGTGTCTCAATGGGGGGATTGCTCCCACGTGAGTGGGGACAACGGAAAAGCCGGGTGACGGTTGGTCACGTGCATCGCCCGTAAATCCAGGCCTTTTACTCGTACTTCAATGCATTGACCGGCACCAGTGTGGCAGCGCGCAGCGAGGGATACAACCCCGAGATGATGCCAACCAGCGTGGCGAACACCAGCGCGAAGAGCGGCAGCCATCCCGGAGTGGAGGTCGCCAACTGGGTGCCGCCGTAGGGGTTGGATGGCATAAAGGTGGATGCCACCATATTGAGCAGCAAACTGCCTCCCCAGCCGATGATCACCCCGCCGATGCCGCCGATAAAGCCAATGCCGGCGGCTTCACCCAGGAAGATGCTAAGCACATCCTTGTTGGTGGCGCCAACTGCTTTCATCAGTCCAATTTCACGGGTACGTTCCAGAATTGCCATAGCCATGGTGTTGGCAATACCGATGGCTGCCACCAGCAGCGAGATCGCGCCGATACCACCAAAAACCACCTGCAGCACAATAAAAAACGAGTTGATTCCCTGCACTACCGACTGTGAAGTGCTGGCCTGGTAACCCATATTGGTGATGGCATCCGCGATCTCAGTTGCCTGGTCGGGGTCCTCAGCGCGCACCACCAACTGATTGTAGCCATCGCGGTTGTAATTGATGCGCGAACCCATCATCCATTCATTCCAGGCGGTCAATTCATCCAACCGAACGAACATGACGCTGTCCTGCTCGGCCTGGGCTTGCGACATGATGCCCACGATCTTGATATTGACCGTTTTGTTGATCATCACGCCGTCTTGCGTCCATTTGGTGAGCACCAGCCGCAGCGTCTGGCCGAGGACGTCCGGCTGCGCTGGGGGGTCCTGCCCCGGGCGTTGTTTGGGGTCATAAAACTGCTGAGCAACCCACCCTCCAATGATTGCCTGACCGCGTTCCAGGGTGGTAACGCCGCCCTGCATCGGGTATTCGAATACCCCGATATCGTCCAGATCGACCCCCTGAATCCAGGGGTAATTTTCCAGCCGGCCAGACTTTAATACCGCCTGGCCGTAGATTCCTTGCTTTGGCGTGACCAGAGTCACTCCTGGCAGCGCTTTGATATCTTCGATGGTCTGTGGAGTCAGAATTTTCATTCCCGGGGGGACGTCGCCCTTACCTGAGGATCTGCCGACTTCCATCATCACCGGAGCTTCGCTGTAACCGGGGTAAACATCCACCCGGCGCAGGTCGCTGATGCCCCACAGGTTTGAGGTGGCGCTTTTCTGCAAGCCGATTGCCAGCGAGATGAGCAGGATCACCGAAGCCGTGCCGATCACCACGCCAATGGCCGTGAGCATGACGCGGCCTTTGCGGCGTCCCAGATTATCCAGAATTAACCGTAATAAATCGATAAATCGCATGCGATACCTCGTTCATAGTCCCACGCGCACCTGCAGATTCAGAATCGCTTTATCCCTTAGGTCCGGGTTGAATGGGTTTGGTATTGCCGGGCAACGGTTCAATGGGGATTTCTTCGATCGGGGTCTCAGGCACCGAGGGCGAGCTGTCCAGCCCAAACAAACCCTTGAAGAAGCGGACGATCTTTTGCCACAGGTTTTCATTACCAGATGAACCATTGCCATCGGTTGGGAAATTGGGGTCCTGACCCTCGGGCATGGGTTCGGGGGCCGGCATTTCCTGAACCTCGATCGACATGTTTTGGACGATCACCCGCTGCTGGTTGAAGTCATCGGTGTAATTGACCGTGACCTCCAGGTCGAGCGGTCCAGCCTGGTACGGCATGACGTTGGCGTCCAGGGTAAAATAGCCGCCCGGTTCCAGCGCGCCGACCAGCGAGACATTGTTAGTCACATCCGCATTCTGCGCGGTTACCTTGATGTTGCCAAGTACCGCAGACTTGCGCCCCAGGTTGGTAATCTGCAGCGGCAGCATATTCATGTTACCGGTCATGAACACGCCCGGGTCGCGGTAGAACCCGATTTCGACCTGCGGCAGTTGGAAAACCAGCAGGGTGATGATTTGATCGTTGCTCTGGCGCACGCCCTTGGTGTCGTCAAAAACAAAGGAAATCTTGAAGGCATAAGCGGCCGGGTTGGCGGTCACGTTGACTACCAGCGGCACGCTGATTTTTTGGGTGGCGCCCGCAACCAGGTCGCCCAGGTACACCAAATTCGAGGAGCCCAGCGGCGCAAAGGTCGAAAGGTCGCCGCCGCCACCAGAAACGCCGCCTGCGCCTGGCGTGCCGGTATCCGCGCTGCCGCCGCCGCCGAGCACCATCGTCACGGTGCGGGCATCGGCGTTACCCAGATTGGTCACGCTAAGGTCGAGGGTGAACATCGAGCCGGGCTGCAGTGGCTCTACATCCGTCCCGTAATTGCTGACGACCAACTGCGGCCGGCTGACCGCTGTTGGGGTGGCGGTGGGGCGGGCCACTCCGCCCGAAGAGGACGGCTGGCTCAGGCTGATGGTGATGGTAAAAGTCTCGGTGTACGTCGCAACGCCGGCCAGATCGGTGTAACTTACATTGACGGTGATCGAGCCATATTTCACCCCGAAAAGCGATGAACTGGCAATGAAGGGCTGCACCACATCCAGCCGTTCGCCGGGGTCGATCTCGCTCAATGAGCGCACGCCGCCGGTATCCACCGGCATGAACTCGCTGCCGCTAAAGGTGAGGACAACGTTACGACCAAAATCCTGCCCGTTATTGCGCACCCGCAGCGTCAGATCGAATTGCGACCCGGCCTTGATCGAATCAGCGCCAACCGAGTAGGAATCGAGGACAAGAAGGGGACGACCGGGGGCGGGGCTGGTAGCGGCCGCCGCAGCAGTGGTCGTCAGCACGGCATTTCCAACCTCTCCACCAGTATCACTGATTCTTACGGTAGTGACGTCCATCGATCCAGGTGTAACTGTTCCTGGAATGCCAATGGTAACGGCTACTGTCCTCGTTGCTGCATCGCCCAAATCGATTTCGCCACTAGGGGACACCTCGACATTCCACGGGTTTTTAGGGTCAGAAATGCTTGTGGAACTTATAGTTAAGGTTACTGGGCTTCCAGAGTTGTTCGTTATTGTTAATGTGTAGGAGACCACAGCACCAGGCTGACCGCTTTTGGCATCTGTTCCAGGGGTGATCGAAACTCCTGTCTGGTTTAATCCTACCGTTGGAGCTGTATCCTGGGCGTAACCCGGTTGAACGGCTGCCATTCCTAAAAATAGCGCGATGAGCAGGACAATGGATAAGAATTTAGCTTTCATGGGTTGTTTCCCCTTCCGAGGTTTCTGCGAAATCAAAGGTGGATGCTGCCTGGTATTCAGCTTCGCTGACGATGCGGCCGTCCAGCAGATAAATGATATGGGTCGAAAAATGCTGCATGCGCGGGTCATGCGTTACCACGATCACCGTATGTCCGGCCTTATGCAGCACTGACAGCAGTTGCATGATGCCGTAACCGCTGGCGGTGTCCAGGTTTCCGGTTGGCTCATCCGCCAGAATAATCTTTGGCTGATTGACCAGCGAGCGGGCAATGGCCACCCGCTGCTGCTGTCCGCCGGACAACTCAGTGGGTTTGTGCAGAGCGCGGTCGTCCAACCCCACCCGCTTCAGCAATTCCATGGAGCGCGTACGCCGTTCCCGGTTGGTAGTGCGGGCAAAACGCATCGGGAAACCGACGTTTTCGGCCGCGTTCATGGTCGCCACCAGGTTAAAGGATTGGAAGATGAACCCGACCATCTTGCGCCGGTACTCCGCAAGCTGGTTTTCGTCCATTTTTTCCAACGGTTCTCCGTCCACAACGATACTGCCGGAGGTTGGACGGTCCAGGCCGCCAATCAGGTGCAGCAGTGTGCTTTTCCCGGAACCGGATGGACCCATGACGACCGTGAAAGAGCCGGGAATGATATCCAGATCGATGCCATCCAGGGCATGCACCGTGGACTTGCCCATCACGTATGTTTTGCGCAGGTCGCGAATTTGAATGAAGATAGTCATGCAGCCATAGCCTAAAAGAAAAATCCGCGGGTCAGGGACAGGCCGCCCAAAAGGGATGCCACATAACCGGGGACAGATTGCAAAATCAGCAGCAGGAGCGCTGAGGTCAGCACCGCCGTCCAGGCTTTTCCGCGCGCAAGCCCGGTGAGCGGCAGTACCCCGATCATCAAAAGCACCACCTGCCAGATCCAGTAGATGTCCACAAATCCCAGAAGCGTGCGAATGAAGGCAGAGAAACCCTCTGCATCAGCGGCAATAAAGCCGGATACTCCAGCAGATTGAATCAGGCTGTGATTGGCAGAAATGGCAATCGCCTGGATGATGAAACGCAAGGCAATCGGTATGCTGGCCCAGGCCACCAGGTTGATTGCCTGACCGCTGCTGCCGCGGCTGCCGCTCAGCGTCAGAGCCAGGTGCAGGATGCTGCCCAGCAAGAACCAGGACAGCCAGATGCCAATCAGCGAACCCAATGCAGGAAAAAGGTAGATAAATATAGGATTGGCTTTATTGCCCTGTGCAGCCAGATACTCTTCCTGCTGTTCGGGTCCCCAATATTGAAAATCCGGCGGCAACTCGCCGACCTGCTGCGCCTGCTCGGTGCGAATGGGTGCGCCAACCAGCACGAGCAGAATTGCCAGCACGCTCAGGATTAACATTGGCGCCAACCAGACGGGATGGTCGCGTTCGACGATTGTTTTTAACGTCCGGGCCGGGCGAAAAAACAACGCCGGCACCCACTCAAAGTGCAGGGGGCGCGGCTTTTTTGAACGATTTAGCGTGGCTTCCATTTCAGCTTCAGTCATCAGTGGTCATGACCCTTTCGGACAAACCTAATCTGAACCTAATTTCAGCAATAATTCAAATCAATCCATGCCAAAACAATATCCTCATCCGCGGAGGACACAAAATAGACGGACAGCGGTTGGAGAAAGTTCCCGGAGAAACGACTCTGGATAAATGTTATTATAGTCAACAATCTGACTCCCTCACCACATGATAATTACGACACATTTCAAGCGGCTTCGGGCTTTTATGGTTAAAATAATCCAGGAAAAAACTTCGCCGCAATCAAAGAAGGGAGTGGATATGCAATTGTTGGTTGGTATGGAAAATGGGGCGGATGGCAGGCCGCTGGCCTGGGCGCTGGATCACCCCGGCTGTTATGCTTATGGCGCCGATAGCGCAGAGGCGGTCGTCAACCTGGCGCCGGCTTTTCTGGCTTTTAAAGCCTGGATCGGGCGCCACACACGTGAAAATTGGCTGGCAGACGTTCGAGATGTCGATGTGCGCCTCAGCGAGGTATGGGAGGTGTATAACATCGATGAGAATTACAATGCTACTCCGGACGGCAGCTATGAAGTCAACGCCTGGTTCCGCCATGATTGGAAACCGGTCACCCGGTTGGATGTCAGGCGCGGGCTGCAAGTGTTAGCCTTCAGCCGCGCTGACCTGTTGGAACTGGTGCAGGGTCTGCCAGATGAAATTCTCGACCGCACTTACCCCAGGGAGCGCTGGAGCATCCGCGGGGTGATGGGTCACATTGCCAAGGCCGAGTGGTGGTACATGGACCGTCTGGAGCAGGCCGGCGTTGCTCGCAGCAGCCTGCCCGAAAATATATTTGAGCAACTGGCAGCCGTGCGGGCACAGTTGGAAAAAGTGTTACCCGGGCTGGAGGGCGTCAACCTGGTGCGCGGAGTGGACGGCGAATTCTGGAGTCCGCGCAAGTTGTTACGGCGCAGCATCTGGCATGAACTCGACCACATCGAGCATATTCGCAAGTTATTGGCTTTTCCTACAGCCTAGCGCCGCGGCGATAGTAATTTTTTTTGCCAGAAAAATCATGGTAGACGCCGTGAAAATTATTGTTTGGAACGAGCCTTTCGCAGCGTTTCGTAGGTTGGATCGAGGGCGTGCAAATTTTGCCATTCGGGAGTTTCGCTGGTAGCCCGAGATCCAACGCCTGCAGGCGATCGTGAATGTCGGATAACGGGGCTGCACAGGTAATGCCGTAAACGCGCCTATCATCGCCCCTCTATCCGACCTACAGAAACCTAAAGCTAGAAAATTTTTCGCCAGGAAAATCATGGTAGACGCCGTGAAAATTATTGTGTGGAACGAGCCTTTCGCAGCCTTTCGTAGGTTGGATCGAGGGCGTGCAAATTATTCCATTCGGGAGTTCACGCTGGTAGCCCGAGATCCAACGCTGGCAGCGATCATGAATGTCGGATAACGGGGCTGCACAGATAATGCCGTAACCGTACCTGTCGTCGCCCCTCTATCCGACCGACAGAGCCTTACTTCGTGGTCTTGAAACCAATCAGGCGGTGCGTTCCGTCGCAAAAGGGTTTGTTCTCCGAATGCCCGCAGCGGCATAATGCCGCGCGAGTATCTTCCCGGATTACATGCCCACCGACTTCAATAATTTTCAACGGGCCGTGGATGAACAATGGGCCGTTCGGGCGGGCATCGATAGTCGTCTCGGCAGGTATGGATTCCTGCGTTCCGCCATCCAATCGCTCATAATGCAGCGCGCCGGTCGGGCAGGTTTCCACCACCCGGGCAATCCGGTCAGCCGTGTCCGCATCGACTGCCACCCACGGCCGGGCTTGTGGGTCGAATACCTTTGGCAGGCCGCGGAAGCAATTCCCTACGTGAATGCAAAGACTTGGCTCCCAATAAATCGCGATCTGGTCATTTTTATACACCCGCTCCACGCCGGGGTGCTTACGCTCTTCTTGCTTTTTCTGGACATCATTTTCCATAGACTTTTGAAACCTTCCGAATTGGATACAGTAACCTGGCGAAATCAGAATGTCAGCACCTTGTCAGCTTCGACGGTCCACTGGGTCAATTGGCTCATGGTGCTATGTTCCACCCCGTCGATTAAAGGCAAAGCGCGGATGCCACGGGCGTCCGCACAGGTACCGCAGGTTTTGATCAGCCCACCCCTGCCTATTACCGAACGCAGCATTCGCTCTATATTGTAATAGCCCTGTGGGGTGGTTTGATTCGGCAATGCGCAGGTGACGGCATCCGCCATCAAAAACACCTGCACTTCCACGCCGGTGTGCTCCTTTTGCGCTGTCATCGCCATACGCAGCGCGTTATATGCCTTCTCGGAACCGTAGGGAGCATCGTTGATAATAAACAAAATTTTCATATTCACTCTTATAGCAAGATCGAAAATTCTTGCAATCGATAATTAATAAGGTGGAGGACCTAGTCAATGACTTTGATCAGGTGGTAATTCTTTTTGCCGCGCCGGATGACCAGAAAGCCGCCTTCCAGCAGGTCGTTGACCGTGACGGTCTGGGCTGCATCACTCACCCGGCGGTTGTTAAGGTTAACCCCGCCTTCGGTGACCGCCCGGCGTGCTTCGCCCTTCGACTGGGTAACACCGCTGTCTGCCAGCACATCGATCACCGCCATGCCGCCACCCGCAAGGCGTTCCCGCGTCAGGGTGCTGGAGGGAACGTCCGCGAAAATGTCTTCGATTTCAGCCGCGCTCAAGCCGTCCATCGCGCCGCCAAACAGCACCTGAGCTGCCTGCTCAGCTTTGGCCAGGGCCGTATTGCCATGCACAGTCAGAGTCATTTCGCGGGCCAGCCGCCGCTGGGCCTCGCGCTGCTCAGGGTGCGCCGCGACTGCCTGTTCCAGTTCCTGAATTTCTGCCTGGGCCAGAAAGGTGAAATATTTCAGGTACGGTACAACGTCGCGGTCATCCGTGTTCAGCCAGAACTGGTAGAAGCGGTACGGCGAGGTGCGCTCCGCCGACAACCAGACCGAGCCCGATTCGGTCTTGCCAAATTTCGAGCCGTCTGATTTGGTAATCAATGGATATACCATACCGTAAGCGCTCCCGCCAATCGCGCGGCGAATCAATTCCGCGCCCGCCGTGATGTTGCCCCACTGGTCCGAGCCGCCGGTTTGCAGTTTGCAGCCTTCATGCTGGTAGAGGTGCAAAAAGTCATAGGATTGCATCAGCATATAGCTAAATTCGGTGAAGGAAAGCCCTTCCTCGCGTTCCAGACGGGTTTTGACCGAATCTTTATTGATCATGGCGTTGATGGTGAAGTGCTTGCCAATATCGCGCAGGAAATTTACCAGATTGAGGTTCAACAGCCAGTCAGCGTTGTTCATTACCCGCGCCGGGTTGGCCTTTACGTCAAAATCGAGGAAATGCGCCAGTTGTTTTTTGATCGAATCCACATTGGCTTCTACTTCTTCGCGCGTGATCAACTTGCGTTCGGTGGCCTTGCCGCTTGGATCGCCGATCATGGTTGTCCCGCCGCCGGCCAAAGCGATGGGATGGTGCCCAAAGCGTTGCAAACGCGCCAGCGCGATTAACGGCACCATATGCCCGATGTGAAGGGAATCGGCGGTGGCGTCAAAACCGTTATAGATGGTCACCTTTTCGCGGGCCAACAGGTCCTGCACACCTTCGACATAGTCGTAAACCATGCCGCGCCATTTTAATTCTTCAAAAACATCGGGGGACATAATAAACCTTCCAGGGCACACAAAATGAACAAACTGCCCTCATTTTAACACGATTTAGCCGTGTTTTCTTTATAAGCACCTGAGGCGGTCTACCTGTTCGTGACCATGACCAACCCGTGCTTCTTGTATCTCTATAAACATCCCCCGCTCTTTGGTACCGTAAGACCTCAACCTGTTTCCGGGACAAGCACAGGACCAAAATTCCTCTCCCTTCCAGGGAGAGGTAAGGTGAGGGTGGTTATGAAGGATACAGTCCTGAGTCTGATTTCAAGAATTGCTCATGACACAAGGATTCAGACTCATCACCCTGCCTCTCCCCGAAAAAAACCGGGGAGAGGAGTCCTGTTGTGTTCCGCCAGCAAAGTCCGGGCGCGGGTAATGATGCTATCCATCCAACGCCCGCTGCTTTCCGATTGCAACTGGGTTGTGGCAACTGGTGGGGCAAAACTGATGCGCGGGAAGACGTCTGGCTTTTTGCCGGTGATAAGCTGCCAGATAACCTGAGTGAACTCGGCAATGCGCCGGCGGTCGATGGGATGCCTGCGCAGGTACGTCAGTGGATGGCGGGCAAAACGTTGCATCAATACCCCGCTAACCATCGCCAACGTCAACTGTGTTTCAGGGACTTTTCGCAGCATAATCTCCAGACTGGATGACCAGTTTTGCAGGTTTTCCGCAGAACCGGTTTGTACCAGCGGGTCGGGGTCGATACGTCCCGTACCAAATTGGATCAGGGCTCCACCGGTTCGCAGGTGTTCGATCGCCGCCCGTAATGCGCTCATGCGAAGGTCGGGATTGGGACTGACAAAAATCATGTGCTGCTGGATACTCTCCAGCGCATGATAGAAGGGAATTTCATAAACGATAATTTTTACGTCCGGACGTTGGATACTGGCAGCCAATGCGGCTGAATCATACGCGCCAGGGTGATTGGAGGCGACAATCAACGGGCCCTCAGGAGGTAGATTCTCCAACCCCCTGGCATGCACCTGCACCGAAAGGTTTTTCAGCAATTCCTGGCCTGCACCGTGAAGGCCACGATCCCGGGCAGCCTGGTCCGCCGATGAAAAGATGTTGGCAAAACGCTGCGTCGGCAGGCGCAGCAACCAGCCGAAATTACGGCGCAGCAGGCCGGTTTTCGGCATTCCCAGCGCCAGGAAGACTTCGTCGGTTATGCGTTCGCGCAGCAGTCGGACCTGTGCAGCAGTACTCATTGCTGCCCTCCTCGAATGTGTATACCTATTAACCTAAAGACCCATTCGGGGTTACGCGACCATCCAGACTTAAAGGCATACCCTATAAAAAAAGCTCCCGGAGGGAAACACCCTCCAGGAGCAATAATCAGAAAGAGACCAACAGGCACCCATACCGGGCGCTGCCACCCGATTTACCGGCGCAGAAAAGTATCCCGCTTTTGAGAAGGGCGCTTCCCATCAAGGGGTGTGATCGACGAGCAGTCAGTTGAATGGATCATGCCTTGGCGCATTATTTATCCGAGGACTGAAAAGTAACCAGGCTCAACGCCAGGAACACCACGCCAACTCCTGCCACTACCAAATAAACCACAGTTGCCATTTCATACCTCCTCCTCCTGAAGGACGTAACTCCGCAGGCCAAAACGCGGGAGAAACCAGCGCGTCAGGAGGTTCGTTAAATAAAACCCTCACTATGCGAATAAGCTTCGCAATTGAGAAGGCAAACCTGATATCTGGGTGGGAGCGTTTTTCCGGCCGGCGTGCCAGATAATCTGCTCAGTTTCGCCCCCTGAACTTGCGCTGTTTCTTGTATTTATTATACAACGTTTGTTCTATAATACAACTAACAGTTCTGCAAATAGAACAGGCAGCAGCGCTTATTAACGGGGCGTCCATCAATCAGGGAACCACCATTCTCTTTACTATATATACGCTTGGAAGCACTGAATAGTTCCCAAATCAGAGAAAATTCAAAATGGATAATGATGGTTAGTGGCAGCTCGCGAGCCGCCCGTGAATTACTCTCGGTTGTCGTAAGGACAGGTTGGGTTGCCCACACGACACTCAGTAAGCTGTTGGATTTCTGGGCTACAGAGAAGACTATTAACCAAATCAGGTTGGCTGCCCCTCAATCCAACCTACCTTCCATTTTTTCAACGGTTGGTGTGCACCATCCTGAAAAAAAGAGCCGGTTTTGCGCCGGCTCTTTTTTGCTGATATCCAGAATGCTTACTTCTGCACTTGCAGATAGGAGGTCATCCCATAATCCCGGTCCGGATCATAGGTAATGTTCAGGTATGAGGTACCGTTTATTTTGACCGCATTCCCGATGATGGTTACAAACATATTCGTCTGCGAACTGGAATCCGATGTACCGTTAACTGTAACTTCACTGGACGGCATATACATCGTCCCGGCAAACACATTATTGGCCCCACCATTGATCTTTACGTCGGCAACAACCCCCGGCGGGATATACAACAACACGTCTTCGATGGCGCCGCTGGGCGGAGGATTAATGGGGTCCTCATAGCCATTGGGGGCTGCAATGGTGGAGTCGGCGCCGCCGTTGATCGTCAAACTGGTGCCGGTATAGTAAATGGTAACCCCATCGCCAACACCACCGGGTTGTTCAGGTCCTACAATCCAGGCCGAGGAACTCATGCTTACTGTTCCTTTGATGCAGTACAACCCGGCATTTAATTTTACGGGCACATTAAAATCCCAGTCGTCATAATTACCGGGTTCAATTAATCGCGGATCATTGGCAGGATCGACAGTAGTGAATTTCAGGTCGTCATAGGCATCCGTTTTCGAGCATAAATCTTCAGGATACGGGATGAGCCTGACATCTGTCAGCGGGTGATAATCGGGCTGCGGAGCCGGAATTGGGTTGGATATTCCGGTAACATAACCGCTGTGATAGTAATTGACTCCGCCGCCAGTAATATCGATCTTGGCATTACCATTCCGCTCTACACAAGAATTCGACCAGATTCCACCATTAATCAGAAAGGTTTCATTGTTACCCGAAATCCAAACTCCATCCGCGTTGGCCTGGCAATCCTTGCTCAAGGATACGATTGCCGAACCATCACCGGCATTGATACCGGGTTTAACCCTGGTAACGGATGAAACCGTGTTGCGCATGGGGGCGCCGGTAAATAGCTGCACAAAGGAAGTCGTGGTATCGCGCGTCAGCATCACAAACACATCGACATATTCGCCGGTGGCGCTGCAGGTGATATCAACCCCATTATTATGTTCACCGGTTCCCAGGTTGTTGTTCTTTGCAATGGTAAAGTCGTTCGCTGCAGCCTTACTGATGGCTGCCGAATAACCATCCGCAATTCCTGAAACCAACGGGCTGCATTCAAACTGGGCGGAGGTCATGTTCAGGCCTTCAACCACGCTTGCCACAACTCCCGCGCCTGCCAGGCTGGCTGCGTCGGCGGAACTTTGCATATACCGCCTGTCCGCATAGATCATGCCCCCATCCACAGCCAGGGCAGTAAAGCCTAACAGACCCACTAAAACCAGCGCCATAAGCACCAGGATCTGACCTTTCTCGGAAAAATGTTTTGCATTCATAATAGCCCTCCCTAACGGGACATTAATTGCATGCCGGCCGAACAATACGATCTTTGATTTCAACATGCATCGGCACCGTTGGCCCGGTAAAAGCGGATAGCAACGGCATGGTGACACTAAAATTGTGGTCGATCGATATAAGAATTTCTTTATTCTCACAACCATGCGCAGGGCGGGCCAAGCTCTTGTCCGCAGTCCAGGCCGCTTCACAACTCATCCCATCCACCAGAACGACCACGTTATAGGTGTTATCAGGCATGTTTTGCGTAGCTCTTTCTATGATCTGGCCGCAGTAACTTGGATACACAGCTCCGTAACCAGCACCTTCCTGGGCAGCATCGCGCATGGTCAGGTACTCAAACATCATGCGGCCAAGATCAACGACCCCGGCCAGAAGAATGAGGATAAATACCAGTACCAACGCCAGTTCCATCAAGCTTTGACCTTTTTCAGTGGTTCTGTTCATCTTTTTCATCTTTGCTCTCAAAATTACCAGACCTGGCACGGTTTCCCGCTTCCATCTTCCATGATCAAGCTTACGCCCGTGAATTTTGCGTTGTTCTCGGAAAATATGAATTCAAACTGTGTCGTGCCGGTACCAACCACCCAATCCGGAATTTCGACAGTGGCAGGGGAAGTCAGCAAAAGGCCGGATATCGGGTCATAAATACCGTTCACATAGATCACTTCATTTAACAAGGGATCTTTCTTTGCCCAGGTGACAATAATCGAGGTCAGCGTATACTGTTCGCCGCTGTTATTGGTAAATGTGGCGGTGGAGGCGCCATTTGTGCCCGCTGTCCAGGTAATCGTTCCATTACATACGCCTTCCGTGGTTGGAGTGGACGTCGGGGGTGGGGTTGGCGAGGCTCCGGGTGTAGAGGTCGCCACGGGTGCGACGGACGAGACGGGCTTTGGCGTTGCGGTCGGGGCGTCTGGCGGCGGCAGGGTCCAAACCAGATGAACCTCTCGAATAATCGTACGTCTGGCAACCGAGGTCAGGGTCAGATCAGGAATAACGCCGGTGATGGATTCATAAGGTATGGACGCAGTTACGATGATGCGTTCGCCTAATGTCGTGCCACAACCGCTTGCCACGGGTGAGCCAGGCCCACTGTCGTGCTGGATCAAGACATTCAAATTCCCGGCGATAAAACCGGCGCGTTGGGCCTGAGCCTCTACTCCCGCACACGAGTTAACTACATTCTCAACTGCCGCGCCGAAACGGGCGCCTTCCCGTGCAGCGGCATAGATCGAGGTGTATGTGACGAAGAGACGGCCAAATTCGAAAACGCCCAAAATGATCAATAAGAAAACCGGGAAAGCCAGCGCAAACTCGACCAATCCCTGGCCGCGCTGTCCTGGTCGATGAAGTTTGTGCTTGAATAAGTTCATTACAACGAACCTCCTGCCGTGCGAAACAAAGGACAACCCTGGTCAAACCAGTGTCTGCAGAGACGCCAAAGTCGCCCAAAAATAAACAATTTGATTACCTTATTCTAACCTCTGTCAGCCCGATTCGAGTTAATAATTATGCAAACTGAACGGATGAATGCTGAAAGCCATATCCGCTGTATATTTCCGAGGTTTATCCTGTTGCAATAAAAAGGCCAGCTTTGTTAAGCCGGCCTTTTCATGAACGAATTACGAAGATTATTTTATCAGTTGCATGGATGCCGGCACGCTATAATCCATATCTTTCTCATAGGTGATCGACAGGCTGGCAGTACCTCCAACCGTAACATCATAGCCAATGATCGAAGTTTTAAACACCACTTCTTTATCCGCATCGACCAGATCCGGGGTGCCGCCGATAAAAATATTGCTGGCCGGCGCATAAACTGTCCCGGCAAAGTACGACCCGCCATTTCCTTTCAATTCAACCCGGGCATTGGAATCCTTACCCAGGTAAATCAACATGTCTTCAACGGAACCGGGGCCGCCTGGCGTAACCGGCGGTTCAGGCGCCTCATTTTGCGCCACAAGTTTAATCAGGCCGCCGGTGATGAAAATTCCATCTCCCGACTTGGGTTCGGTATTGGTATAGTAAATGGTGACACCTTCCCCACTCATCTCACCATCACCAACCGTAATTTCCTCTGAGACGCAATAAAGACCCGGGTTCAAGGTTAATATTCCCTTGCCTGTCATTTTGATACTGCCATAATACCCGGGGTCGATCGTCACGTTATCACCGGTGTTAACAAAGATGTTCTTTACGGTCGGGTCGCTAGTGCTATCCTCACAAACGGGAGGTTCGATCACCGCAAAAGTGATCGGATGGTAATCTGATACCGGGGTCGGTTCAGGCGACACCATACACTTATCCGGGTCAGGGCATGCGCCCGTCTTAAGCCAGTATGAATCTTCGTAATAATTGATATCTCCTTCTTTCACATCCACATAGGTGCTGCCCTTGAACACCGTGCAGGAATTCGAATAAATTCCACCTGCGTTTATGATTGTTTCAGGGGTGCCATCGAACTTCACCCCGCCTTTGTTCGTAGCGCAATCGAAACTGGTGGAAATAATTGCAGACCCACTGCCTGCCGTAAAACCAGGTTCTGCTTCGGAAATGGATCGGACCGTGTTTCTCATCGGCTCGGTGGTAAATAATTGCACAAAGGAAGTATCCGTTTCCTTTGAGATCATAACCAGGACCTCAACTTTATCGGCGGCATAATTGCAGGTTGCATTGATTCCGTAATCAGGTCCGCCCTCTGTCCCTACCGTATCATCGATCGGAATATCGATAAACCCATTCGCTTGCGCCTTCAATTGCGCGGCAGCTTCTGCATCGGCCAACATGCCGGGAACCACACTCAGTGAGCAATTAAAATCCAGGGTTTTATACCCATGATCTTCGATATATTGGGCCGCCACGCTGGCGCCAGCAAGGCTGGAAGCATCAGCCGCGCTCTGCATATAGCGCCGGTCTGCATAGACCATTCCGCCATCGATGGCCAGGGCGGTAAAACCCAACAGCCCCATGAGCGCTAAAACCAGAAGCACCAGGATTTGTCCTCTTTCGGATGGTAATTCTTTGTTCATTTGCCACCTCCCATCAGGGGCTTGAATCACATTTGGGTCGGACAATGTTGTCTTTAATCTCAACATGCATTGGAACGGTTGACCCGGTAAACACACTGATCAGCGGCATGGTAACCGTAAAATCATGGTCCAGTGCGACAATTACTTCTTTGCCTGCACAGCCATTGACGAGACTAACTTCATCCGAAGTTGCAGCGGATTTACACCCGATGCTGTTAACCGACACGAGAACTGCGTAGTTTTCATCCGGTAAATTTTGCATGACGCGGTTAACGGTCTCATCGCAATAGTTGGGGTAGATGGCGGCGTAACCGGCCCCCTCTTGAGCCGCATCGCGCATTGTCAGGTATTCGTACATCATGCGCCCCAGGTCAACCACACCCGCAAGAATGATCAACACAAACACGATAATTAATGCGAGTTCAACCAGGCTCTGGCCTTTTTCACTGCGTCGATCCATTCGATGTTTCATGCTTCGCCCTGTTGTCATGGAAGGGTGCATTTCTCTCCGGAGGCATTGGACAGAACCAGGCTGACGCCCTGAAGCTGCGCATTATTCGCACCGTCGAAATAGACATATAATCCGTTAGTCCCAACACCGACCGGCCATCCCAGATCGTCTTTTGTCAAAGTGGCGGGCGAATCAGGCAGGTTCCCTTCCCAGATGTTCGTTCCCATTGTCACCTTAACAAAGTCTGCCGATTCTTTCGTCCACCAAACCGTGATACTGTCCAGTGTGTATTCCCCTCCGTTATTAACCAGAGTAATCGTATAGGGAGATGTACCGGAGGTATCTACCGTTAAGGTGCCATTACAGGTGGGCAAGGGCGGCGTGGGGGTTACACCGGGTTCCGGCGTGGCAGTATTGGTAGGAGTACCCCCTGCAGGCGATGTTTCTGCTGTAGGCGTTGCTCCGGTGGCAGACGTAGAAAGCGGTACCGGCGCCAAAGTCCAATTCACATAAACTTTCTTGATAATGGTTCGTTTCGCTGTTGAGGTGAGCGTAATCGGACCGCCGCCTGGCACCGGGATAAAGCCTGTGATAAATTCAAAGGGCGCGGAGGCCTTTACCACGACCCGGTCGCCGGCTTTGGCATCCGCACAATTGCTGCTAACTAACTGCAAATTCTTATCAAAGACCTCATAGCTCGTGGAGATAGCGAGATCACCAGCCAGGAAACCGGCCCTTTCCGCCTCTGCTTCTATTTCGGTGTTGCAGAGATTGTCGACAGCCGCACCATAGCGGGCGCCCTCCCGTGCGGCTGCATAGACAGACGTGTATATGATGAATAAACGCCCAAATTCAAAAATCCCCAATACAATCAATAAAAATACCGGGAAAGCCAGCGCAAATTCGACAATACCTTGTGCGCGGTTCCCTTTCCGGTTGTTTTGATTCAGCTTAATCGATGCCATTTTTTGCTACCTCCTCGTGCCGGTATCAATCCCCCGGCTCCAGCCGAAATGGTTGGCAAATGTGCCCACTCCCGCTGAAATCAAGAATACTCAAAACACGATCCTAAAACTATCCGTATTGGTACTTAATTCTACTTATTTACCCGTATAAAATCTTTAGTATTTTCATAGATTTTGCCTATAATTATTCGTTTCCCCCTGTTCTCCTTTACCTTCAGTCTTGTCCATCTCCCGCTACTTATCCAGCGGCAACAGTCCTTTTTTCATCGCCAGGCGGATCAGGTCAGCCTGCGAGTGAATATCCAGCTTGCGATTCAGGCTGGCGCGGTGCGCTTCCACGGTGCGTGGGCTGATCGACAATCGTTGCGCGATCTCAGCGGAATTGCGCCCCTCTGCCACCAGCAGCAAAATCTCACGCTCGCGGGTAGTCAAGGTATCGTAGGGTTCCAACGAACCGGTCTTGACGCGCTGGATATAGGCTGAAATGGCGTGCTCTGAAAAGGGGGAGCCCAGGTAGCGTTGACCGGAAGCCACAATCCGGATGGCCTGGATCAATTCGCTTGCTGTGGCATCTTTTAGTACATACCCGGAGGCTCCTTTGCGCAGCGCCTCGATGACGTAGGCTTCGTCGGCATGCATCGATAGAATTAAAACCTGGCTGATGCGCCACACCTGACGGGTAACTTCCAGACCACTCAAACCGGGCATCATTAAATCCAACACGCTCACCGCGGGCTTTTTCTGCTGGATCAGCTCGAGCGCCTCATGGCCGTTGCTGGCCTCGCCAACCACCTCCAAATCTGCCTGTGAATCGATCAGCGCACGCAGACCTTGCCGCATCACAATATGATCATCCGCCAGTAACACTGTGATCATTGCCGCTCCCTTCCACCGGTTGCGCCTTTGCGGGCAGTTCAACCAGTATGGATGTCCCCCAGCCGGGCACTGAATCAATTGTAATCGAGCCGCCAACCAGTGCAACCCGTTCCCGCATACCGCGCAGCCCACGGGTGCGGTTGTTGGTAAACTCTGTCTCTGCCACAAATCCGCCGCCGCGATCCTCCACCTGAATGCTCAGGACGCCGTCTCGATGCAACACCTGGACGGAAGCTTCGCCAACGCCTGAATGTCGCGCCACATTGGTAAGCGCCTCCTGGATGACCCGGTAAGTGGTGGTCTCGATCTCCGGACTGAAGCGGTTATCGGGTAGGCCGCTCTGTGAAAAATTGACCTTCACACCGGTCAGCGAGGTGAACCGGTCGAAGTGCCAGAGCAAAGCAGGCAACAAACCCAGATCATCCAGCATGGTCGGCCGTAGATCCAACGACAGATTGCGCACCTTTTGGATAAGGTCATCTGCCAGGGCGCGGGTCTTTGTCTGGGCAGCCCCATTTTCCGCGCCGGTGTCCAGTTGCAATTTGAGGCCGGTGAGCAACTGCCCAATTTCGTCATGCAGCTCCAATGCGATCTTACGGCGTTCAGCCTCCTGAATTTCCACCAGACGATGAGACAACGCCTGAAGGTTGGCCAGCATCCCGTTAATCTGGTTGCTCACCAGGGTCAATTCATCGCGGCGGTCCACGGTCACCCGCGCCGACAGGTCACCCCCCGAGCCAATCCGGGTGACCTCATTGCCAAGTTTCCGAATGCGGGCCAGGACCAGCCGGTCGAGCGCCAGGAAGGTCATGACACTGAATAAAAGCGCCCCCATAACAATGGTGATCGTGAGATACAAGAGCACTAACTGGCTGTTGCGGTAGAGTGTGCGTCCCTGTTCCACCTGCAAGATGTAAACCGGAACACCGTAAAAATCGTTCAAAAGCGCGTAGCCGGCCATTTGAGTCTCACTGGTGGAAACGGCCGTAATGGGGTCTTCAGCAGTTATCGCTAATTTGGCTTCGGCAAATTCTGCGGGTAAATCCGGCTGGGTGTAAGGCAGTAAGGTCAGTGGGAGACGCACGATCGCAGAGATACGATTCAATTGCCGGTCATCCAGGTAACGCCCAATGATGAGCGTACCGGCGCTCGGGCTTTCTCCGCTGCTGCTAAGCAAGGGGGCTGAAACCACCAACAGCGGGCCGCGGTCGGTGGCAACCAGTCCTGAACGCGGCTCGCGTTCATCGATGGTGCGCAGCAGTGCATCGCCGGGTTGGATCCGCTCACGCAGCCCGGCAGGAATATCGATTCCCGGATTCGCCTGCCCGCCAGCGATCTGCGCATGGACAATCCCGCCTTCCGGGGAAACAAATACCATCAGGTCAATGTTGAGCCCAAGCATGACGGAATCGCTCAGGTTGCGCTGAATATAATCCGGGCTGCCGTTGCGGATGAAATCGTAGCTTTCATCGCGGCTTGACCAGTTGTGTACCGCATCGGTCAGTGCCGCACGCTCGTTTTCCAGGAGGCCCAGCACACGCTGGACATTCAGCAGCGCCGAGCGGTTCTCTTCCTCGCGGAAATGGGGCACAAGGATGCCCTGCAGGCTGATGGAGAGAATTAACACCAGGCCAACGAAGGTCAGGAGGATAACACCCAGGATGGTCCAACGAAGATTCAAAAACACTTCCAATCAGGCGGTGGTAGTCATTAATGAAGAGAGCAGAAGCCGCATGAAGGCGCTTCAACCTGATTATACTGAGATTCTCACCCGAGGGATACGGACTTTGATTTGGGCGCATGGCACCTGATGCCAGGTTGGGTGCGAGGCACTTTATAAGTGCCTTGCACCTGCTCTTGGCCTTCTCCACCCTTTTACCAGGCGAGGCTCCCAGCCTATTTTTGGATCGAGATCATTTCTTTCGCCTCGCAGATACTTTACAAAAGGCGCGTGAAGAGCAGGTGCATCGCTCCTTGATCCGTGATCAATGAGGCTGTTATTAAACCAGGAGCAACGCACCCGATGCCTGGTGGACTTGCTCCTTGATTCGTGATCAATGGGTCTGTTATTAAACCAGGAGCAAAGCGCCTGGATGCACGGTGGCTATACCGCCGACTCCATCGCCTGGCTTCGCGCCGCTGCTCGTTTGGCGCCCCACTCATTCATCAGCAGCGCAGCCAGCACAATCAACCCGCCGATCAGCAGGTGCGGCAGGCTGGCTTTTTCGCCAAAGAAAACCAGCGACACCGTCACTGCCAGCGGAATTTTGAGATCGTTGAATACCGCCAGAGTGCCGGTGTGTACTTTGCGCGCGCCGACATTCCACATAAAAAAGCACACGCCCGAGGCAACGGCGCCCAGGTAGATCAGCGTCAGCAGTTGACTACCGGTCAATGCCATGGTCTGCCAGGGGGTGGTGAAAACCGCCGGTAAGCCGGCTGCCAGCGCGCCGCCCAGGTACAGCAGCCCGAAGATGCGGGTGTCACTCAGGTCGGGGTATTTTTTCAGGGTCTCTTTGTAATCCACCTGGCCAAAAGCGAATGCAAGGTTACTGACCTGCACCACCAGAAAACCGGTCAAAAGCTCGGGGCGCAACAGGTTGCCTTCCTTCACAACCGTCGTGCCGGCGACTGCCAGTACCGTTGCTGCGAGACTAATGGGGTGAAAACGATGCTGGTAGGCATCATTGATCAAGGTTACATACAGCGGCGTGAAAATAGTAAACAACGCCACTTCATACGCCTGCAGATATTGGAAGGCATAGGTGTAAGCGATATACATCAACCCGTACTGCACGGCGCCCGTCAGAATCAAGCGCAGGCGCAGGCGTCCGGGCACATTGCGCAGCCGCAAAAATGGTAAAAATACAGCCAGAGAAATCACCAGGCGGGCAGCCGCGACGAAGTTGGCATCCAAACCGGTCAACTGGCCTTTGATGAGGCCAAACGAAAACGCCCAGATCAGCGAAACAACAAACAAATAAATCATGCAACACCACCAGATTGGATTTTTTACATCTCGATTATAGGAAAATTAACCCCCATATTCTACAGAAGAAGCGCGGCTGGTGTTGTTTGTCGGCTGAAATCGGGATGGTTGTCTGACAAACAGTCGTAAAGGTATGACCTTCCTCCTCATTCCGCAGCCTACCTGCTTAAGTTTGATCACGCCCCATAATCGTTATGGTATAAAGTGGATGCTTTCCGAATCCCCCTTTACCCAATTTAATTTATTTTCCGTCCGGTAGATCGGCATCCTACGAGAGCATATATCCATTTGAACAAGGAGTACGCTGGTGGACTGGTCATTTATTGCCATAGTAATTCAGCTTATCTTTTTAGAGGGAATTCTCTCCATCGATAATGCTGCCATCCTGGGGGCGATGGTGTCCGTTTTACCAGATCACGAACCGATTCCCTGGCCTAACAAGCTGGCAAAACTGGGACAGATTCTGAATAAACCGCTTGGCTTTCAGCGCACTGCAGCCCTGCGGGTAGGTTTGATCGGCGCTTATGTTGGCCGCGGGCTCATGCTGCTGGCAGCCAGCTATATCATCCAGAACCCCTGGCTTAAGCTGATCGGGGCAGCTTACCTCATCCGTCTGGCGCTGGACGATTTGAGCGCCGCCGGTCAAGGCGGCGAGGAAGGTGATTCGGACCGCCAGCTCAAACCGGGCAACTTCTGGTTGGTGGTTTTGAATGTCGAATTAATGGATCTGGCGTTCTCTCTGGACAACGTGGTAGCAGCGGTGTCGCTCTCCGATCATATTTTGGTTGTGATGCTCGGCGTTGCCATCGGTATTCTGGTCATGCGTTTCGCTGCGGGCATTTTCAGCGCGGTGGTGCTGCGCGCGCCGGTGCTGAAGACTGCCGCTTACATTTTGGTGTTCAACATTGGTGTCGAATTGCTGCTGGAAGACTTCCATGTCATGGAATTCTCCGATTGGGCGCGCTTCGGCATTTCCATTGCCACCATCGGGCTGACTCTGGCATATGCTTACCTGCCGTTTATGAAAATTTTCCGCCCGCTGCTCATCTGGCTCAGCCAGGGGCTGCGGCTGGTTAATGGAATTATTTCCTGGGTGTTGGAGCCGCTGCGCGGCGTCTGGTGGCTGATAAGCCAGATCTTTAAAAAGCGGCCAGAACCTACAACACCGTGAAGTGACGCTGTCATCGCGAGCAAACGCAGTGAGCGCGGCAATCCAGGAAGATTAACTCAGGGCACTGCCCATGGACAATTACTCTGGTCGACTGAGGCAGATTGCTTTGCACCGACCGCAACAATTGTGTTGATTGTCAAGGGATTAACTGCTGAGGAAAACGCCAATGACATGGAACGGAATTCACCACGGAGAACTCGGAGAAGATCAATAGATCAATGGGGTCATTTGATTACCCCAATTTTCCGCTAATCCAGAGTTAAAGATTAAAACGCGAAGAGTACGAAGTACAGGAAGGAAAACACAGGAAGAAATCTTCCATGTTTTCTTCGCGATCTTAGCGTCCTTGCGTTTTAGGGTTGCAGGCGGGTAAGCGGAGGGTTCTTGTCATTGCGACGAAGGAAGCAATCTACGTTGGTCAATCCGAGTAACCTTCTATGGAATCTGTTTATGATGGATCGGCGTGGATTGCTTCATTCCGCTGCGCTGCATTCGCAATGACATTCAGTTTACAACTTCTTTTCCATCCAGACCACCTGAGTGGTGCCAAAATAATGCGATGGCAATCCGGCGATCTTGTAACCCGCTTGCTCAAAATAAAGGGTGGTGTTCAGGCGTGAAAAACAACCTAAGGTATGGTAGCCCAACTCATGAGAGCGGGCTTCAACAGCATCCATCAGCAATTTACCAATCCCCTGGCGCTGGCGCGCGCTGGACACAGCCATGTGCGAAAAACACCCCACGCCCGGCTCTTTCTCATAAATTTTAATGACACCCACGATCTCGTTGTTTGCAGTATCTACCGCCATGAAGTGCTGACTGATCGGCTCGTAGTCATCTTTTTCGGTGCCTCGCACCTGAGCCCATGGCTGACGTAACAGGCGATAGCGTAAATCATAATAGGCCTTGAAATCCTCGCGGGTTTTCGGCGTTCTAATTTCAATCATGGCAGGAATCTCCTTAAACTTGCCCGATGGGCTCGTGCAGTGTAATTTTTATTATACGTCCATGGTCATGCGGGATGCAACCGGTTTCGCATCGCAGGTTGCCATTACTTTCGCGCAACCTTTTATAACGTAACCTACTGAGCGTCCGCGTTCTTTCCGGGATTTGGGGGAAACTGCAGCGGGGCAGAGGTACCTCTGCCCCGCGCTGAAAAAAACTTGCAACCAGGATCGCGCTACAATGATCGTTTTTCCCGGTCATAATTATTGCCAAGGAAGCCGGGCACCCGGGTTTTGCGGAAGGTGAACATCATCACCAGGATGGTGGCAAGATACGGCACCATGAGCAGGTATTGATACGGAATGGCAATGCCACCCGCCTGGAAGCGGTATGAGGCCACTTCGATACCCGCAAAGAACAGGGAGCCGTACAGCACAGGCAGTGGACTCCAACCCGCAAAGAAGGTCAGGGCGATCGTCAACCAACCGCGTCCCTTGACCATGCCTTCGGTAAAGGTTCCCGTATAGACCATGGGCAAATAGGCGCCAGCCAGACCGATCAACATGCCGCCGAGGATGGCGGTCACGTAGCGGTGTTTGCTGGTGTTGATGCCCAGGCTGTCAGCGGCGTTGGGGTTCTCACCTACTGAGCGCAATTCCAGCCCAAGCTGGGTGCGGAAGAGGAAATACCACAACCCGATCGAAAGCACGATTGCAAAGTAAACCAGGATGTTGTGACTGAACAGAACCGTCCCAAGAAACGGAATCTGGCTCAACAGCGGAATGGGCAAATCCTGGAGCGTTGGGATGAGCGGCTGGGAAAGAGTAACGCCAATCACCAGCTTCGGGATTAAAGTGGACAGTCCCGTGCCGATGAATAACAAAGAAAGACCGATTACGAACTGGTTCATTTTCAATGTCGTGGTGAAGTACGCCAGCGCCAGACCAAAGATACCGCCAACCAGCACTGCGGCTGCAATTCCAACCAGCGTGCTGCCGCCAGCCAGATAGCTGCCGATAAACCCCAGGGAGGCGCCGACCAGCATGATGCCCTCCTGGGCAACGTTAAACACGCCTGTTCGCCCGCCCAGCATGGTACCTTGTGCCGCAAGAACGAACGGGACCATTGATAAAAGCGTAAGGCGCAAGAAGGTGACGAGTGAATCCATGGTTGTTTACCTCCTGCGGACCACATCAGAGAGCAGCACAAAGAGTAAAACCAGCGCTTCTACGATGAATACCATTTCGATCGGGACATTCATGGTGCGCTGCATCGCGCTGGCGCCGATTTCCAGAATGGCAATAAAAAATGCCACGAATGGAACTGCCAGGTTATTTCCCCGGGAGATCAGGGCAATGATTACGCCCAGCACCAGAAAGTTATGCTGTAAACCGACAATTAATCGGTGCTGTACCCCGGCGACCTCGATAACGCCCGAAAGCCCGGCTATGGCGCCCGCCAGAACGATCGAGAACACAAACATGCGTTTGACGTTGATACCAAATACCGAAGCTGCGCGCGGGTTGGCGCCCGTGGCGACCAGTTCGTAACCGCCAGTGGTGCGCGTGGTGTATAAGTAAACCCCCGCCGCCACCAGCAGCGCCAGAATCAAGCCCGTGTTCAATGGTGGATTATTGATCAGCATGGGTAAAAAGCCGCCCTGTCCAATCTGTACCGTGGTGGGGTGACCGGCAACCGGGTCACGGAGCGAACCGGTAGCTACCAGATCAATGATCTGAAAGGAGACGAAGTTCAGCAGCATCGAAGTCAAGATTTCGTTGATGTTGAATTTGTACAGCAGCCAGGCCGGGATAAAACCCCAAATTGCGCCCGCCGCCACACCCGCCAGGACGACCAGCGGCAGCAGGATCACCGCGGGCAGGTCAGCGCCGAGAATGCCGACAACTGAAGCCGCGATTGCGCCAACGATCATCTGTCCTTCGCCGCCCATATTGAATTTACCGGCCGTCAAAGGAATGGTGAACGCCAGCGCCTGCAGGGTGAGCGGGATAAACTTTAGCAGGGTTTGCACAAAGCCGTTGGGCGTGCGGAAGGATGTAAACAGGATCGTTTCATACGCCTGGAACACATTCGCGCCAGTCAGGGCAATAAAAATACCTGCGGCTGCGAACGAGGCGATGATTGCGATCAGATAAGGAACCAGTTTGCGTACAATCGTCATGATGCAGCCCTCAGATCAGCAGTTTCTTCCGCCTGGATGCCGCTCATCAAGCGGCCGATGGCGTATTTGTCGAAATCCTTGCGGTCAAGAATGCCCACGATTTGACCGCGGTAAAGCACAGCAATTCGGTCGCAGATCAGCAGCAGTTCGTCCAGATCCTCGGAGATAAGCAGAGTCGAAGCGCCGGTTTCCTTGCGCTCGAGCATTTTGTTGTACACAAAATCCATCGAGGGAATGTCCAGCCCGCGAGTAGGGTTATGCGCCACCATCAAATGCGAATTCATGGAAAATGCCCGCGCAATCATCACGCGCTGAATATTGCCGCCCGACAGGTTGCCGCCCGGGTCTTCCGGTCCATTGGTTTTGATTTTGTATTCACCGATGTACCCGCGAACTTTGTCGTAAACCGTATCCCATTTAATGATGCTGCCCTCGCAATACGGTTTCTGGCGGTGGTAACCAAGAATCAGGTTTTGCGCCACATTGGCTTTAGGGAGGAAACCGTCGTGCAGGCGATCTTCAGGGATATAGGATATCCAGTCCTTCAACAGCTCGCAAACTGAAACCCCAGTTACGTCCTGGCCCTTCATCAAAATCTTTCCTTCGGTAGGAATGACGACCCCCGTGACGCATTCTGCCAGTTCGCGCTGACCATTGCCGGCAACACCAGCGACGCCAAAGAGCTCGCCTTGCCTGATCTGGAAGTTAAGCCCCGCCAGGCGCGAGATGCCTTCCTTGGTTTTTAAGCCCACATCGTGCATTTCCAACGCCGGGATTGCACTTTCATCGGCTGCGGTATTGGCCATCGAACCGTGCGAGAAATACACGCTGCCTTCGATTTCCATCTGGTCGCCGACCATTGCCCGTACGAAAATCTCTTCCGAGGCTTCGGCGCGGGTCAGCGAAGTGATGTTGCGTCCTTCGCGCAATACTGTGATGCGATCGCAGACATGCAAAACTTCGCGCAGTTTGTGAGTGATGAAAACGATGCTGAGACCTTCATTGACGATGACCCGCAGCGATTCAAACAGGTCATCGACTTCCTGCGGAGTAAGGTTGGTGGTGGGCTCATCCAGGATAAGCACTTCCACGCCGCGATAAAGCGCCTTCAAAATCTCGACCTTTTGTCGAGTGCCGACTGGCAGCGTATCAACCACAGCGTTCGGGTCTACCGGCAGGCGGAAGCGATTACCCAGATCAACGATCTTCTGGGCTTCGGCGCTCAACTTCATCGTAACCGGATGAGATACATCCGTTCCAAGTACAATGTTCTCCAGAACCGTGTAGTTGCCAATCTGTAAAAAGTGCTGATGCACCATTCCAATGCCGTGAGTGATCGCATCCCTGGGGCCCTGGATATTCAATTTCTGGCCGTGGAAATTAATTTCGCCATCATCTCTGCGGTAAAGGCCGTAAAGGACATTCATCAGCGTCGTCTTGCCAGCGCCGTTTCCGCCCAACAGTCCGTGGATCTCGCCGGGGTATAACGAGAAGGACACACTGTCCAGCGCGACGTTTTTATCGAATACCTTGCGGATATTGCGAAGTTCAAGGATTGCTTCTTTTTCCATCTGGTTCTACCTTAAAGTTCAATTTTGACTTCAGAAAAGCACTATTGTAGTACCGGTGGGAATCTACCAGTCTGCGGACTTACCGCCATGTCTACCATTAAGAAAGGGGTTTCCGGCGCCCCAACCGAATGGTGTGCCCCCGGAAACCCCTTTTCGTACAGCGTTGTTTAAAAGACTGAGCGGGTACTACTTAACTTCACTGATGTCTTTCACAACACTGATTTTGCCGGCAACCAGATCGGCCAGAATGGCTTCGACCTCAGTGACAACAGCGGGGTCGACATTGCTGATCGGAGTCTGGAGAGCTACGCCCGTATCAAAGCCGAGGGGGTAGTAGCCGCCGGTCTCGCCAGCCTGGATCTTTGCGTAGATGTCTGCCAGAGGGCCTGCGAAATCGTATAGCAAAGCGGTGACGTAATTGTCAGGAGCGTATTCTTTTTTGTCGGTGTATTTCACGGTTACGAGGACTTTCTCCGGGGCCGCTTTGACCGCCTCAAAGACACCGAACATGCCCAGGTTGAGTGCGCCCATCAGAACGTCAGCGCCTTCGGCGATCAGCGCATCAGCTACCTGGCGGCCTTTGGTCGGGTCATTCAGATCGCCCGCCCAGACAGCCTTCAATTCAACATCCAACCCTGAGTCATCAATGGCCTGCTGGATTGCATGTGCCTCGGCATACGAGAACGGCAGAGTTACGCCGCCGATGTACCCGATAACGCCAGTTTTGGTGGCGCGGGCAGCCAGGGCGCCAATACCGTAGAAACCGACATGGAAGTTGCGGTCGATGAACCACAGATTGGCAGGCGGATTCTCGAGGGGAGCATCGCCTTCAGCAATGAAGATAACCTCAGGGAACTGGGGAGCCAGTTCGATGGTCTGGTTGACGAATTGACCCCCGTGGGTCCAGACGATATTGAATCCCCCATCAATATATTCGCGCATAACGCGGTCAACGTCCGGAACGGCAACGCTTTCGGAATACGCGGTTTCGATGCCGGTCGTTTCCTGTAACTTGGTTACCCCAACGTAAGCCAGGGTGTTGTAATCGGCATCAGTGATGACGCCGGGGAAAATTGCAGCCAATTTATAGGTTTTGGCTGCCGGCGCTTCCGTGCTGGTGGTTGCTGCAGGAGCGCATTGAGCTGCTAATACGGATACCAAGAGCAGCACGAACAAAATCATGTAACGTGACTTTCGCATACCTACCTCCGGGGATTAAATTGGGGGAACTTGGGGATTGTTGCCTGTTAAACCAAGGCTACTTAATATTAATCGCATCTTGTGCAGTGTCAATTGTAATATATCACTCTTAAGGTCAAATAGTGTCATGTCTGACAAGCCATCCGTTTATTTCATCCCATCCAGCCACAAAATGGCCTGTTTAAGAGGTAAACCAGTTGTCTTGCCAATAATTGGATAGATCGAATCGTGTTTGACTTCATTATAATGGAATCGAAGGGACCAACCAGTGTTACTGATTGCTTTGTTTTCTGCCTATCTTTTGGGATCGATACCAACCGCCCTGCTGGTTGGGCGAAAATTGGGGGGTATAGACATTCGCACAGTGGGCGACGGCAATATGGGCGCACATAACCTCAAGGCGCAATTTGGCTGGCGAGCGGGGATTGTCGTAGCTGCGGTAGATTTTTCAAAAGGCGCTTTAGCCGTTGCCATCGCGCAGTTGCTTTCGCTTGAATTAGCCGGGCAATTGCTGGCATTGGCCTTTGCGGTGTTGGGTCATGACTTTCCCATTTTTGCCGGGCTGCACGGCGGTCAGGGTCTGGCAACCACGCTTGGCGGGCTATTGATGCTGGCCAATTTTGAAATGCTGGTGGGCTTGATCATCTATGGGGTGGTGTACTTGATCACGCGGAATTCAGACCTGGGGGCCGGAATCGGCACCGGAACGGCTGTGCTTTTAATGTGGCTGCGCGGGCAGCCACTGCTATTGGTGCTTGGGGCTGTCGTGGTTATTTTAATCATCCCGGCAAAGTTCATGCTCGACCGTCCGCGCCGCGTACAGATCCATTCCAAAGTCTATAAATGACACGCTGTCACCTTCAACAGCCGCCGGTGCTTCGACAGGCTCAGCAACCGGTAGCTGCCCGCACGCACGGAGCACCCTTCCGGGGGGGCCATCTGTGATTGCGCCGAAACACGGGCGCGCAATCCCTCACGCTTCGCCCGGGGATGCACAGACCGCGCTGCGCGCCCCTACCCACCGGTCGGAGCGTTATGCAGCCAAATTTCCAAATTGCGTGGGCAAGCTGGCAACTTCCCCGGCCTTTTATCGATTAAAATCATCCCATGCCCGACGCGTTGGCGCTTTACCGCACCCTCGTTCTCATCCGCCGCTTCGAAGAGACCATCCTGGCCGAATATCGCCGTGGAGCGTTCAGCGGCACCACCCACACTTACATCGGGCAGGAAGCCAACGCTGTGGGGGTTATCACGAACTTGCAACCCGACGACATTGTGGTCAGTAACCATCGCTGTCACGGTCATTTTCTGGCTTACGGCGGCGACCCCCGGGCGCTGTTTGGCGAATTGATGGGGCGCGTCACCGGAGTTTGCGGCGGCCGCGGCGGTTCGCAGCACCTGCACTGGCGCAATTTCTATTCGAACGGCATCCTGGGCAGCACCCTGCCTTTGGCAACCGGCATTGCACTGGCCGAGAAAATGCAGCAACGCCAAACAGTCACCACGGTGTTTGCCGGCGATGGTGCACTGGGCGAAGGCAGCGTCTATGAGGCGTTCAATTTTGCCAGCCTGTGGGGGGCGCCATTGCTGATCGTCATCGAAAACAATCATATTGCCCAGACTACACCCATAGCGCTGGGGTTGGCCGGCAGCATTGCCGACCGACTGGCAGCCTTCGGCATCCCGGCCAGCAGGCTGGATACTGCGGATGTCCTGAAAGTCTCAGCGACCGTCCAGGCGCTGCTTGCGGAGGTGCGGCAATCGCAGCGTCCGCAGGCTTTGATCATCGATTCCGCGCGTTTCGGCCCGCATTCCAAGTCCGACGACACCCGTCCGATCGAAATGATCGAGGAATTGCGCCGCACGCGCGATCCCCTGACCATTCACGGTAATCGCCTGGCAGCGATTGACCGTGAGACCGTAGATGCCGAAGTGGAAGCGCTGGTGCGCGCCGCATTCGAGCAAGCCTTGAGCGATCCGCCTGCCGGAGGTGCGCTATGACCTCCGTCCTGGAAGCCCTCAACAACGGTTTGCAGCGCGCGCTGGCGGACGATTCGCGGGTGGTTTTGCTCGGCGAGGATATTCTGGATCCATATGGCGGCGCTTTCAAAGTGACGCGCGGACTTTCGACTGCTTTCCCCGAGCGGGTTCTGACCACGCCGGTATCGGAAGCCGGCATGACCGGACTGGCTGCCGGGATGGCGCTGCGTGGCCTGCGGCCTGTGGTCGAAATCATGTTCGGTGATTTCAGCACCCTGACAGTCGATCCACTGGTCAACACGGCTGCCAAACTGCGCTGGATGTACAACGACCAGGTATCGGTCCCGCTGGTGGTACGCACGCCCATGGGCGGGCGGCGCGGTTATGGACCGACACATTCACAATCTATCGAAAAACTCTTTCTGGGTGTGCCCGGGCTGCGGGTGGTGGCTGCCAGCCATTTTGGCGACCCTGGCGAACTGCTCTACCGCACCATTTTACGGCAGGATGACCCACTGGTTTTTGTTGAACACAAGCTGCTCTACGGCCTGCAGGTGATCGATGCTGGTGCTGCCAGCGACTTCGAGATCGAACGCACCGGCAGCGCCGAACTCTTTCCGGCCTACCGCCTGACCGTGCGCGGCGCTCCGTCGCCAACCCTCACCCTGGCTGCCTACGGCTATATGGCCGAACTGGCGCGCCAGGCGCTGGTCAGGCTGGCCTATGAACGCGAACTATTTGCCGAATTGATCATCCTCACCCAGTTGGCGCCGCTCGATGCTGCGCCCGTCCTGGAGTCAGCCAACCGTACCGGCCGCCTGCTGACCATCGAGGAAGGCACCTTATCGGCTGGCTGGGGGGCTGAGGTACTGGCGCGCTGCAGCGAGTCGCTTGGCAGCCGGTTGGCGGCTGCCGGGCGCGTGGCGGCAATTGAAACCCCCATCCCGGCGGCTGCCGGACTGGAACGCCGTACCTTGCCCGAAGTGGACGATATCCTCCGCGCCGCTGAAAAGATTGGAGCGCAGCTACATGCCTGACCTGATCCCGGTTCTTATTCCACAGCTTAATCCCAATGAACGCGAGGCGTTGCTGATCGATTTGCGCGTTCAAAACGGCCAAAAAATTCAGGCGGGTGATGCGCTGGCGGTGCTGGAAACCACCAAATCGACGTTGGAACTGGCATCAGACTATGCCGGGTATGTGCTCGGGCTGGCTTTTGGCCGGGGAGATACGGTCACTGCCGGCGAGGTGTTGTGCTACCTGGGCGACGCCCCCGACCTGCCGCTGCCGGCTGCCTCAAAGCCCTCCGGTACAACAGGAGCGGATGAGCTGCCCGACGGTCTGCGCATTACGCAACCGGCTCTGGCGCTGGCCCGCTCGCTGGGCGTCGACATGAGCCAACTGCCGCGCAATACGCTGGTGACCGAAGCCGTGGTACGCAAGTTCAGCCCTGCTGCGGTGGTATTACCGGAAACCGCATTCGATGCCAATGGGTTGATCGTTTACGGCGGCGGCGGTCATGGAAAATCTCTGGTGGACCTGGTGCGGCTGCTCGACACCTACCGCGTGGTTGGCATTGTGGATGACGGATTGCCTGCCGGCGCGGAGGTGTTGGGCGTTCCGGTGCTGGGCGGCAGTGCGGTATTGGAGGAATTGTACGCGCGCGGTCTGCGGCTGGCCGTCAATGCCGTGGGCGGAATTGGCAATCTGGCCCCGCGCCTGAAAGTGTTCGAGCGGCTGGCCCAGGTCGGTTTTGGCTTCCCGACCCTGATTCATCCGACCGCAATGGTGGAAGCCAGCGCCCAAGTGGGAGCAGGCGTGCAGGTCTTTGCGCATGCCTATATTGGCAGCGCGGCCCAGGTAGGGTTTGGCTGCATTGTCAACACCGGCGCGATTGTTTCACATGACTGCGTGCTGGCGGACATCGTCAATATTTCACCGGGCGCCATGCTGGCGGGTTCGGTGCGCGTCGGTGAGCGCACGCTGATCGGCATGGGGGTGACGGTCAACCTGGATGTTGAGGTTGGCGCAGGGGCGCGCATCGGCAACGGCGCCACGGTCAAGTCCGCGGTTCCGGCCGGCGGCGTGGTCCGCGCGGGCAGCGTTTGGCCGGAATAATTTCCCGCTGTCGTCCGTTTGTCGCAGATTGGATTGTCCGCACCCACAGGGTGCCCTGCGGGCAGGGCGCTCTGCGAGTGAGGGCACACTAAAAGGTAATAAAATAGACGAAGATTAATCGCCCCAAATTCGACAAGGCTATTCATTCCAATATGTTGGATTTCGGGGCTGCCTGGATTATTGCCAAACAAAGATCTGGGGTGCCCCTCAATCCAACCTACGTTTTTTACTACTTTTTTTACTACGTTTTTACAGCCAAAAGAGTGTACAATACCCCGCTGTGGTGATGGAGTCCACCCTTAACCGCTTCGTGCTGATGACTCCTGCATTTCATCCGAAACGAGATTTTTTAACATTGGAAAAAATATTCCTTATCGGTACCGGTGGGTTTATTGGCGCCGTGATGCGTTACCTGGTTGGCACTGCCGCCCAGAGCTGGAGTAAAAGTCAAAATTTCCCAATTGGGACATTAATCGTCAACCTGATCGGCTGCCTGGTGATCGGTTTTCTTTCGCATGTAGGCGAAAACAGCCGGGTGATCACCCCGGAGACGCGTTCCTTCCTGTTCATTGGCATCCTCGGTGCGTTTACTACTTTTTCTACGTTTAGCAACGAGACGGTTAACTTGTTCCGCGAAGGGCAGGGGTTTTACTCTGCGCTTAACATCGCTGCGCACATTTTCATCGGCCTGGCAGCGGTATGGGTTGGGCGGCAAGCCGCTTTGATGATCTGGCGGTAATCCGTTACAGGCCGTTGGCCTGCAGAACCTATTTTTGTCATACTGCCCACCGGACACGCTGTGCGTGAATGAAGTGAAGCCTCTCGTTGCTGATATGGAGACCCTTCGCTCCGCTCAGGGTGACAGCAAAAAACGGGTGGCATCCATTTAGTTCTGCTACCCACAGGGCAGGGTGTCCTGTTTTGTCATGCTGCCCACAGGGCACGCTGTGCGTTAGTCGCGTAAGGGCGAGGCTAAAAACGGTTCGAATGACCCGGAGTGTTCTTTTTGCCTCGCCACTACCCATCCGGAATCACTCGGCGATAAACACCGAATCCACTAATCCAACAATCACCGAGATCACCGGGGCGTCCGGGTTGTTCAATACCTGACGGGCGCCGTTGCCTTCGCGGTTGACCAGCACCACATCACCCACCCCGGCCTGGGTGTTATCGAGCGCAATAAAATCGGCGTCCGGCGGTTCGTCATCCATTCCCAGCGGCTGCACCACCAGCAGGCGGCGGTATTTGAACGCCGGATGGCTGATGGTCGTCACCACCGTGCCCACCACGCGCCCCAGAATCATTCCCCCGCCTTTCCATAATAAGGGTTCCAGCCGCGGCGCATGATTAATTCCCCGTTGTCCACCGGCTGGACCGCCAGTTCATCCACAATGCCAACCAGCGCCAGATCAACCGGCACAAATTTAACATTCGGCATCGCCAGGGCGGCCTCGCGCGAACGCACCATGACGCACAGGTCGCCGGGACCGGCCTGCACCACATCCGCGGCTACCTGTAGTCCGCCCATCGGCTCCAGCCGCTTATCGAGCGGCTGAACGACCAGCAGTTTGACCCCCTCCGTGCCGGGATATTTGATCGTGCACACTGCCGAACCGACTACCCTGCCAAGCAGCATGGACTACTTTAACCCGGTGCTTGCCAGCACGCGCTGGATGATCGAATCCAGCAGTTTCGGGTCGATTTGCGGACCCATGCGCGCCATGACCGCGTTCTTGATGCGCTGCTGCAGGTCGAGCTCGCCTGATTTTAGCCCGACCGGGCTGCCCAGTTTTGGCAGGTAAGCGGCTGCATCCGCAGCAGTTGGGATCGGTTTGGCAGGCGCCAAATACGGCCGTACCGGCGCGCTGGGCGGGTTATCCGGGGTTGGCTGCACCAGCTTCATGCCCAGACGGTTGGCCTTCTCGTAGGCCAATTCGGTCAGCACAACGCTGTCACTAAGTTCGAGCGACATAACGCCGCGCTTCCACATATCCTCGATATCTTTTTCGGTATAAAACTCTTTTGCCATCGTACCTCCACCGCGGCCAGGCCGCTGTTACGCGCCTTCGCGCCCGGCCAGGCTTTCAAGCGCCTGGATGGCTGCATTTTTAGCAGTCTGAATCTCGGCTTCGCTTCCGGAGAGCCACATGCGGCCAAAACGGCCGACCGAAGATACATGCACCAGTTTAATGCTGGCTTTTTTCTCGGCTTCATTGCAGGCATAGTTAATGTATGCTGCCGGGGCGCATTCCAGCACCAGCAGCGTCTCGCCGGGCACCAGCATGCTGCCGCGCCGGAAGCGGTTGATCAACTGCGCCTGGTAGGAATCGATGCGGGTGATCACCTGGGTGGAGGCCACTTGCGGGCGGATGCGGTCTTCGACCCGCAGCCCCAACCGCTCCAGCACCACCTCGCCAGCCTCGATTACGGCTGCCTGATTGGGCGAATGCACCTCGAACATGCCAAATTCACGCTCCACAATCTGCGCGCCCGGGCGGGCCTCAGTGGCCTTGACGGCGATATCCACCACCCGGAAGACCTCGTTGCCGGGAGCCATTTCGACATACAGCGCCGCCATGCCCTCGGTCGGCAGGTCGCCCTGGGTGATGGTGCCGACGAAAGCGGCATACTGGGCCTGCATACGGTCCAGAAAACAATAACAACGCAGCGAGAATTCATCAGCCATAAAGGCCTCCTGTGATTAAGTGGCAGTCTTGGCGCAACTCCAGATCAAGTCATGCGCGGCATTGCAGCCGGGATGCGAAACACGCTGTTTGCAGGCTACCGAATCAATCGCCTGCGGGCAAAGCGTGGCCAGCCGGTTTTAACCGCGAACCGCGAAATTATTTCTCTTTGCCTTCAGCAGCCCGGCCGCCAAAAGCGCCCTTGCTGGCCTTGGGCAGGATCATTTCGACGTCGACATGCGGTCTTGGGATGACATGCACCGATACCAGTTCGCCAACGCGTTTGGCCGCAGCAGCGCCGGCATCCGTGGCAGCTTTGACCGCGCCGACGTCGCCGCGCACCATGACGGTCACATAACCGCCGCCAACATATTCCGAGCCGATCAGGACAACATTGGCTGCCTTGACCATGGCATCGGCGGCCTCGACCGCGCCGATCAACCCGCGGGTTTCGACCATTCCTAAAGCGATGAGAGAGGTGTCTAAAGCCATTGTGGTGATTCCTTTCGTGATACAAAAAATGGGTTAAAAGGGATTCTTCTTCTGCAAGATTTCGTCCAGCACCTGGCGTACCAGGCGTTCAACTTCGGCCGGGGACGGGCTCTGAGCAGGCTCGCCAGGCGCAAAAGCCTCAGGCGGTGGCGCCATCGTTTCATACGCCAGCCTTTTGACATTAAGCAAATGGGTGACGGTGATATTATCGCCGGTGATGGCGCCACCCACCCCGCCAGATCCCAGCGTCATCGAAGGAGCCACGCCGGAGGTGTAGCCAATCGCTCCCAGCGTGCCCATCGTGTTGACCAAAATACGAAAAACGGGTTTTTCCAAACCAAAGGCCATGATGACGCGTTCGTCTGTGGCATAAATAATCTGCGTATGCCCGCGCCCGCCCGTCTCTATCATGGCAATCGAGGTATCGCAGCCTTCTTCCCAGCCATCCACCACGTACCACGCCAGCACAGTGGTCAGCTTTTCGTGAGACAACGGTTCGTCCTTGCCTACCCTGGTGAGCGGGGTTACCAGGATGCGGGTACCGCGCGGGATTTGAAACCCGGCGAAGCCCGCCACATAGTCAGCCGACTTGCCCACCAGCGCCGTGTTCATGCTTCCGTCCGGGTTGAATACCGACCGCCGCAGCGCTTCGGTCTCCTGCTCATTGGTGAAATAAGCGCCTTCAGCGCGCATCAAATCTGCCAGGCGTGAGGCAATCGGCCGGTCAGCTATGACCGCCTGTTCGGTGGCGCAGATGGTGGAATTGTCGAATGCCTTGCTGGCGACGATGTAGCGCGCCGCCTTTTCGATGTCGGCGCTGCGGTCAACATACACCGGGACGTTGCCCGGGCCCACGCCGTAAGCCGGTTTTCCGGTGGAATGCGCCGCGCGCACCATCGGCGAGCCGCCGGTGGCCAGAATCAAAGCGGTGCGCCGGTGAGTCATCAGCTCCTGGGTGCCCGGCAGCGAGACCTGCGTCATGCAGGAGATCAACCCTTTGGGTGCGCCAGCGCTTTCAGCCGCCTGCGCCATCGTTTGGGTTGCGTCACAGGTGCAGCGCACGGCTGCCGGGTGTGGCGCCACCACAATGGCGTTGCGCGCCTTCACTGCCGCCAGAACTTTGAAAAAGGCCGTTGAGGTCGGGTTGGTGGACGGCACCAGCGCCACAATCACGCCCATTGGCCAGGCAATTTCATACAGGCGGCGGTCCGGGTCATGGCGGATCACGCCAACGGTCTTGACGTCCCGGATGCTTTCCCACACCACCCGTGAGCCGAACTCGTTTTTGATCTTTTTATGCGCCGGAACGCCATAGCCGGTTTCTTCCACTGCCAGCCGGCCCAGGCGTTCGGAGGCATGATAGCCGGCTTCCGCCATGGCAGCACACACGCGGTCAACCTCTGCCTGGGAGGCTGTGCGCCATTTTTGCCAGGCGTCATAGGCGGCAGACGCCAGATCGCGCGCTTCTTGAATGGAGGAAAGATCTTTATCCATCGAACCGGGATCCTCTCATCCGATCCACCATCTAGGCGGATTTACGGAAAACAACCTCGCCGCCGACTTCAAGGGAATCGATAACCGCCATGATCACCGCGTCAACCGGGGTGTCTTTGGTGATATTGGTCTGGCGAGCCGACGAGCCCGCGGCAGTCAACACCAGGTCGCCAATACCGGCGTCCACGCTGTCGATGGCGACATACGGTTTGCCGGACGGGTTGCCATGTTCATCTGCCGGGCGGCAGATCAACAACTTGCGGCCGGTTAATTTCTCGTCCTTGATGGTGGAGACGGTCGTGCCGATGACTTTCGCAATAAGCATGGTTTCGCTCCGTCTTAATAGCTCCTGGCTGCCGGGACTGGCGCAGCGGCGGCGGGTGATTGGGCTTTATCGGCTGCCGGGCCCTGAATGATCTTGATGCCGGCGCTGGCGCCGATGCGGGTTGCCCCGGCTTTGACCATCGCCTCAGCGTCTTCGAAGGTGCGTACTCCGCCCGAGGCTTTGACGCCCATCTCCGGCCCGACTACCCGGCGCATGAGTGTCACATCGTGCACGGTTGCGCCGCCGGTGGAAAATCCGGTGGAAGTCTTTACAAAGTCGGCTTCAGCCTGCTTGCTGATCAAAGATGCCAAAACTTTTTCTTCGTCGTTGAGCAGCGAGGTCTCGAGAATCACCTTGACCAGCGCGCCGCGCGCGTGGCCGGTTTTAACCACCCCGCGAATGTCGCGGGCGACCAGTTCCAGATCACGCGCCTTGAGCGCGCCAATATTGAGCACCATATCGATCTCAGTGGCGCCCTGATGCAAGGCGTTCTGGGTTTCGAAAACTTTTACGTCGGGAGCGGTGGCGCCCAACGGAAAACCGATTACCGTGCAAACCTTCACGTCTGAGCCTTCCAGCAGCTTGGCACACAGCGGCACCCAGGTTGGGTTGATGCACACCGAAGCGAACCCGTACTTGCGCGCTTCGTAGCACAACTGGGCGATCTGGTCGGGGGTGGCATCAGCTTTGAGCAGAGTGTGATCGATCATCTTGGCCAGGCTGACGTCTTCGGGGATCACGCCCAGGGTCGAGGTCAGCCGTTCGGCGCCGGCAGAGACCACCTGCCCGGTACGATCGAAGCATGTCTTGACGCATAACCCGTCGGCGCAGGTGAATTTGCACTGCTCGCCATTGTGCGGTTCGCCTTTGTGCTGCTGTTCCATCATAGCAATCAGCACTTCACGCGTTATTATTTCTACCAGTTGCTCTACCTTTTGCATATCCGGCAGCATCACGAACCTCTACTTCCCGTACTGCTTCTCGACCGCAATAATCTTGTCAATTCGCTTCTGGTGGCGTCCCCCGCCGAAATCGGTGGTCAGCCAAACCTTGAGAATTTGCTTCGCCAGGGCTACACCAATCAATCCGGCGCCCAGGGTGAGCACATTGGCGTCATTGTGCTCGCGGCTGTTGGACGCGCTGGCATAGTCGTACGCCATGGCTGCCCGCACGCCCGGCACCTTGTTGGCCACCATGCAGGAGCCGATTCCGGCGCCGTCGATCATCACGCCGCGCCAGGCTTTGCCGCTGGCGACCAGGCGAGCGATTTCATGAGCGAAATCGGGATAATCCACTGCCTCTTTGCCGGTGGTGCCGACATCAATGACCTCGTAACCGCCTTCGCTCAGGTCTTTTTTGAGCGTTTCTTTGAGTTCGAATCCGCCGTGGTCAGCGCCAATGGCAACTACGCGACTGGGAACAGGTTGAGTTGCGGGCGCGGGCATCACCGACGGCGCTGGAGCAGCCGGTTCAGCCGGTGGCTTCATGCCCATCGCCTGGTTAAGCACGCGCTGCACGATCTGGCGAATTTCGTCGTCAGGCACGAGGGGAGTGGTGGGATTTTGATCGGTCATGGCAGATGAAAGTGTTGTTTTTTTGCAACTGGTAATGACCACATTACCAGATAAATCATAGCATAGCGGTGGGCAAAAGTCAATTATCAAAATCGAGAAATTCAATACTCATTATACCTGTTGCGGAACGAACAGTTCGATTGGGTAGGGGCACGAGGCATCATTTGCGATTATTACTACCGTAACCATCCCCGTGCCGCTACAAGGTATCGTGGAACCTCTCTATGGGCTTGCGGACGATGCACCCCCTCCAACCCCCGACAAGCTCACTCACAGTGAACCATTTTTGAAGCCAATTCGCGGGCGCGCACTGCGCGCCCCTACTCACCCAACCCTTCACCGCGTCAGCTTGGCAAAATATTGATACCTGTCGGCGCGGTACAGGATCTTCACATATTCCATCGCCCGGCGGTACTGCGAATAGGTGATGCGCACGCTCAGCAGCAGCGGGCTGCCCGGAGCGATCTGCAGCAACGCGGCTTCACGCGGGGTCGCCAGCACCGCTTCCAGCGTCTCATCCGCCTCGGTAGGTATCAAATGAAAGCGCTCCTGCAGCAGAGTATAGATCGAACCCGCCGCTTCCAGCCCTTCGCGGTCGAGCGTCAACCCTTCCGGCAGCACATGGTATGAGGTCATCAATCCCATCGGCACGCCGTCACCCAGACGCAGCCGTTCAATGTACAACAGTTCGCCGCTCTCCGGCGGCAAATCCAGGCGCTGGCGCACTTCTTCCGGCGGGAGCGCCATTTTCAACTCCAAAATCTGCTGCCCCGGTTCGATGCCGCGGGCGCGCATGTCCTCGCTGAAACTGGTCAGTTCGGAAATACCTTTTTGCAGCTTTTGCGGCGAAACAAAGGTGCCGCGCCCGTGCTCACGGTACAGAAATCCCTGCCGTATCAATAGCTCGATTGCCTGGCGGATGGTTGGCCGGCTGACCGAGTAGATTTCCTCCAGTTGACGCTCGGAAGGGATCGGTTGGTGCGGCACGAGTTCTCCGCTGGAGATTCGTTCGCGCAGGATGGTCGCGAGCTGGAAATACTTGGGGGTATAGTCGTTAGGATCAACAATAGCGGGCATGGTAGTTCCATTACTGTGAGGACAAGACATCATGTGGTTGTTACCAGTATTATCAGAAAAACCGGGGGCTAAGTCAAGCCCGCTTCCTTTTTCCCGGGCACTGCCCCGTTGCATGAGCAAAATTGTCATTGGTAACCGATTCGGGTAAAATATCTCTCATACCATGGTTAACGCCAATTTTCTACAATTAACCCGCGAACAACTGGAAGCTCGCCTGCTGGCGCTGCACAAATCCAGCCTGGAACTGGTACAGATCACCGCGCTGGATACGCTGCTGCAGCGTATCGCCGCCCTGGCCTGCGAGCAGGCTGAAGCGCGCTATGCCGCCGTCGGCGTAGTCGGTCCCGGGGGCGACCTGGAGGCTTTTATCCCGGTCGGCATGAGCGAGGAAGAGGTTGCGCGCATGCCAGCCCCGCCGCGCGGGCTTGGGTTATTGGGCGTGCTTATGCACTCGCAGGAATCGATCCGTATTGCGCACATCTCAAAGGATCCACGCAGCGTTGGCTTCCCCAAAAACCACCCGTCGATGGAATCTTTTCTGGGAGTACCCATTCGTCACGGCGGGCGGCATATTGGGCAGATCTACCTGACCGATAAAATTGGCGCGCCCGAGTTCACCGAGTCCGATCAACTGATGATCGAAATGCTGGCAGCTTATGCGGCCGTAGCCATTATTAACGCTCGCATTTACCGCGAACTGGTGCAGCGCGACCGCATTCTCACCCGCCGTAATGAAAACCTGGCCCTGCTGAACGAATTAAGTTCCACCCTGGCTACCTCTACCGATATCGAACAAATCCTGGACAAGGCGCTCACCCAGGTGTTGGATTATTTGCAATTGGAAATCGGTGAGGTTTATCTGCGCCCGGAGAACTCTCGCCAGCTCAAACGGGTGATGCACCGCGGGCATATCGTCAACGCGTTGTGGGCCAAGGATAAATACAACCTGGGTGAAGGGGTCATTGGCAAAGTCGCCAAGACCAACCAGGCGCGTTTGATCTCGATGAACAATCCTGACGGAAGCGACCTTCATCCGGATGTGTTCAATGGCGAGTTCCACCAGGTAGCCTGCCTGCCCATTACCGGGCGTCAGGGGGTGGTCGGGGTGCTGTGCCTGGCATCCTGTCACCCGCGCCCACTGGACGAACTGGAAATGCAGTTTCTGGCAACAATTGGCTCGTGGGTCGGCACCGCCATCGAGAGCGTGCGCCTTAACCTGCAGGGACGCCGTCTGGCGGTGCTGGAAGAGCGCGAACGTATTGGCATGGATTTGCACGATGGCATCATCCAGTCTATTTACGCGGTGGGGCTGACTCTGGAACATGCCCGGCTGCTGGTCAAAAGCGATACGGGCGGTATGGTGCAGCGCATCGAGCAGGCCATCAGCGACCTCAATCACACCATTCGCGACATCCGCACGTATATCCTCGACCTGCGTCCGCGGCAGTTATACAACGAAAGCCTGATGGAGGGCATCCGGCGGCTGGTGCAGGAGTTTCGCGCCAACACATTACTGAGCGTCAACCTCCAGGGATCCGAAGAGGATATGGCAACCATTCCGGATACCCAGGCGCTGGCGCTGTTTCACATCTGTCAGGAAGCGCTGGCAAATATTGCCAAGCACGCCCGCGCCCGCACCATCGCCGTTACCCTGTGGAAAGCCACCGACCGTTACTTGATGGAGGTTGCGGACGACGGCCAGGGTTTTGATGTCGAGAAGATGCGCCTGACCATCGGTCACGGCCTGGCGAATATGCAAACGCGCGCGCGCAATGTGGGCGGCGACGTCGATTTTTCATCGGAGCCGGGCGCCGGAACGACCATCCTGGCCTGGGTGCCTGCCAGTGATGAAAACTGACCTGTCCGCTGAAAACAAGGGGGCCTATGTGCAGGGCATGTTCAACCGCATCGCCTCGCGTTACGATTTGATGAATCGCCTGATGACCGGCGGGCAGGATTTACGCTGGCGGCGCGAGGTGATCCGCCGTGCCCGGCTTGGACCGAACGCCCACCTGCTCGACCTGGGTGCCGGAACCGGTGACCTGGCCCGCGAGGCGCTGCAGCAGCACCCTGATTGTCATGCGCTGGCAGCAGATTTCACCCTGGGGATGATGCGCGTCGGTCAACGGCATGCGCCGCCCGCGCCGGATTGGTCAGCCGCGGATGCACTGGCGCTGCCTTTTGCCAGCCAATACTTCGATGCGATTGTTTCCGGTTACTTGCTGCGCAATGTGAGCGACCTGCCCCTGGCGTTAAAAGAACAATTGCGCGCGCTCAAACCCGGCGGTTGGCTGGTATCGTTGGACACCACCCGCCCCGTGCGCTCCATCTTCACGCCGTTCATCCAGTTTCACATGCGTACGATCATCCCTCTGCTCGGTTCGCTGATCACCGGCCAGCGCGACGCCTATACCTACCTGCCGAGTTCGAGCGAGAACTTCCTGGACGCGGAAACGCTCGCAGAAGCGTTGCGCGCTGCCGGGTTCGAAGAAGTTGGCTTCCAACGGCGCATGTTTGGCACCATGGCCATTCACTGGGGCCGCAAACCGGTCTGACCTTGTCGATTTGGCGCAGAATTAATGATAGGATTGGGCGGTATGGAAATGGACGAGCGTCATTTGCAAAAAGCTGCCGAGCGCGGCGAGCCTTCCCACGTCTGGCGCGCCGGGCAGGAACGACGATTAAGCATGATCCGCGAAGCAGCCGGAGACCGCCTGAATGGGCGTGTTTTTGTTGACGGCTGCGGCCTCGGCACCTATTTGGAGAAATTGGCTCAAACCGCCAATCCCGCTATTGGATTGGATATCGAGCATGAGCGCACCGTGCAGGCCCGCCAGAAAACGACGCGGGTGGTGTGCGGTGCGGGGGAATACCTGCCGTTTCCAGCCGATACCTTCGATTTGATCCTATCGCACGAGGTACTCGAGCACGTACAGGATGATCGAGCCGCCATTCGTGAGATGGTGCGCGCACTGCGCCCGGGTGGCCGGCTGGTGTTGTTTTGCCCCAACCGCGGCTACCCGTTCGAAACGCACGGCATGTACTGGCGCGGAAAATATCATTTCGGCAATATCCCATTGATCAATTACCTGCCGCGCAAGCTGCGTAACCGGCTGGCGCCGCATGTTGAAGTTTATTCGCGCCGCGACCTGGAGCGCCTGTTCGCCGGGTTGCCGGTACGGTTGGTCTCACGCAGGATTATTTTTGGGGCCTACGACAATATCATCGCGCGCATGCCGCTACTGGGCAGCCTGCTACGGCGATCATTACAGACGCTCGAGCGTACCCCGCTGCAAGCATTTGGCCTTTCGCACGTGTGGGTGGTAGAGAAGACGTGACCCCAAATATTTTTGGGGTGAGGGCGAATAATTTAGCCTGCTCCATAAGTGTCCTTGGAGCCCAAAATCCTAAATCGGCCATATTGATGTCGGTTTTCGGGCTGCCGGGGTATTTTCGTTATATTCCATCGTTCCCAGCCCTCAAACCGACCTACACAAATGATTCTCTGTCTCGGATCTCTACCCCACTCGGAAGTCGTAAATCCCGCCGGTGACCGGGTAATGCTGCCCACAAGACTCGCACGACACCTCAAACCATAATCCGATGTGCGCGAGAGCAGGTAGCGCAAACTTTAGTTTGCGAGGCGAACTGAAGTTCGCCCTACATCTTTAATCAACTCACCCGGAAGTCGTAAATCCCGCCGGTGACCGGGTAATGCCGCCCGCAGGACTCGCACAGCACCTCGGTCGGGGTCTCCGCCAGGGGCGCGTGACCGCAGGCCGGGCATTTAAAAAAGGCGCCTTCGGCTGCGATTTGCCCTTCCGCAGAAGCACGGCAGGCAGCAAACACGCTTGGGCTGAACTGCCACCAATCCCCCGTCAACTGTGCCAGTGCGTCCATGGCTACCAGCAGCTTGAGCGGCAGCAGCTTTTTAAATACCCCCATGCGAAAATGCGATACGGTCAGTTGGCGCTCCACGTTAAACCCGCTGGCCTTCAACCAGGAACGCACCGCAGCCGGGTGGAAATCAAAATTGAGCCTGGCAAACTCAACGGGCTCCAGCGAAAACGGATTCCACTTCTGCCGCCCCAGCGCAAAGCGCAGCACCGCTTTCAAATTCTTTTTGTTGGCATATTCCAAAATAAAGGCGGCTCCTGGCTGCAGCACCGAGCGCACCTGCGCCAGCGCTCCGGGGGCGTCCGCCATGTGGTGCAGCGTGCGAATCATGGTCGCGGCGTCGAACAGACCTGCGACAAACGGCAAGCGGTACACATCGGCGGCGACGTATACGTACCGCTGGCTGTCCCCCAGGCGCGCGTGCGCCTGCTCCAACTGAGTGCGCGAATAATCCAGCAACACCACCCGCTCAAAGTTGCGGTAGCGCGGCGTGTTGCGTCCGGCGCCAGCACCCAGCTCAAGCAACAGTTTCCCCGATGCAGGCAGCAGACGGCGCAAGGCTACTGCTTCGACCGCGTCCTCGTAAGCGCGGCCACCCTGGTCCCAGAAGGATTGCTGGTAATCGGAGCCTTCATAATTACAAACGGGAGGGGTTGTCATACGGAGAAATTCCGGAGAATGGTAAGAAAAATGCGCCCGAGCAGGGCTTCCGGCGGCGCCCAGAGTGACCACCTTACTGCTGCTTCCTCTCGGACCTGACAGGGTTCGGCGGATTCTGCCGCGCCGGTCCCACCCGGACGCGCGGTAAGGATACCGCAGATGCACAGGGCTGTCAACGAAGGACAAACACGAAGGACTAAAAAGGCTGGGCGCAATCGGATGCGCCCAGCCTTCCCACCCATCCCGGAGCAATGCTACCGGCTTTTCAGGGATGTTAATGCGTGTTGTCAGCCCATGGATTTACCGCTCGCGGGATGATTTCACCGCCAGTTAACCGTTGTCCACCGTTATCGTGGCACTGTGAGCAGTAATCCACCTGGTTTGCGTGGGAGAGGTGGCAAGTAGTGCATTTTAAATCCGGCCAGTGACTCCAGTGAGGGTTGCGAACCAGGTAATCCGTGCGGTCGGCATGGTATTCACGAGAAATGTGGCATTTGTTGCACATTTCTTCGCTGAATTTGCGGCGCGGCATACTTTCGTCATAATTACCAGTGATGTAGGTAATCCCAGACGAGATTTCTGCCACCAAAGTATAGTCGGAATGGCAATCTTTACAGCCAACATTCGCCTTGGCATGGACAGAATCCATGGTGCTGCCATTCAAATAAGAATTAACGTACTTTTCCATATTGTGGCAGTTGGCGCAGAAGCCAGGATTGGTCTCGCTTTCATTAATAATTCTCATGCTGGCAACAGCCACCACGACTACTGCGATGATGGCTACATTGACAATGATGCTGAATTTAAACCAATCGAATTTCTTTTTTACCGGTTGTTCGCCTTCGGTAAGGGTGACAGATTTGGGTTTACGTTTGAACATTCCTCGCGGACCCCTTTTCTTCAACGAAATCAACAAGAAGGGTACGGCTTGTTCAGGCCGGAATAACTACCCGGCCTGAACGGAACCCAATTCCCTTAGGCTAACGATTCGAGGGCAGCGGCGTGCCGGCCGGCCAGCATTCCAAAGACGCAGCCCGCACCCAGTGTGCTGCCGCCGCCTGGATAAGCCGCGCCCATAACGGAGCCCGCGGTATTTCCGATGGCGTACAGCCGCGGGATGGGCTGACCCCAAACATTCATCACCTGCCCGTTGGCATTGATCTTGAGTCCGCCATTGGTGCCGCAAGTACCCGGCATGTATTTAGCCCCGTAGAAGGGAGCTTTTTCAATCGGAGCCAGACAGTTGTTCTTTAATTCGGTGCGTTTGCCACTCAGGTCACCAGCGGTACCTTTGTCGAAGTCGTACTCGCCGCGGTGCCAGTCGGGATCTACACCGTTTTTAGCGTTTTCATTGAATGCCAACAGGGTGGCTTCGAATCCCTTATAGTCAACGCCCAGTTTTGTGCAAAGTTCTTCCAGTGTGTCAGCTTTGACGATCCAGTCGGGGGTTACACCCATCTTGTAGTTCGAACCGGGCATGAAGTAATGTTCCGGGAAGGTGGCGTCAGCGATCCAGAAGGCGGGGATATTGCGCCACTCGAACGTGCCCGAGTCATATACATAAAAGGCGCGCTGGAATAATTCGTAAGCAGAGGCTTCGTTGCCAAAACGCTGCCCATGTTTGTTGACTACCACCGCACCCGGTTTTCCACGGTAGGTTTGCCAGTCAGCCTCACCCTTTAGCGTTGCTTCATCGAGCGGAAAGAAGGGCAGTCCCCAGGAGTCATTCATGTTGCGCAGATCAGCACCCACTGCCATGCCCATTAAGTGGCCATCGCCGGTGTTGGTGTTGACGGCATTGCTGGCGTAAATCGGGCCGCGCAGGTAGGCCGAGGTCATTTCCTTGTTGTAGTCAAATCCACCTGTGCCGAGAATGACACCCTTGCGTGCGTGAATGGCAATTTCACTCCCCATGGAATCGGCATACAGGCCAATGACTTCACCAGCTTCATTGAGAATAAGCTTCTTGCCCGCGGTCTCAAGCATGACCTCGATGCCAAGTTGATCGCAAATCTCGCGAATCTTGGTCCAAAAGCCCATGCCGCCTAAATTTTTACCTTCTTTGGCGGGGTAGATGGTGCGGCCAAGCGGGCGGTAGCCTGGCAATTGGTAGTAGTCGTTGAACATGCTGGTTCCGACCTGCCAGGGGATGCCAAATTTGTCACGTAACCATTCAGCTAGCAGAGGAGCATTGTCAAGATAGGCGTTGATCAGCTCGTCGGTGGATTGCCCGTCGGTAACAGCCTTCAAGAATTTGTAGGCGTCCTCCCGATTGTCTTCGAGGCCAGCTTCTTTCATGGCGAAGTTATTCGGTAGCCACAAACCGCCGCCAGAGAGAGCCGAGGTGCCACCGAATCCAGGGCCTTTTTCGATGATGAGAACCGATTCCGCTCCGGCATCCTTGGCAGCAATGGCTGCCATGGCGACAGTACCCGAACCGACTACCAGCAAATCCACTTCTTTGTTCCATTCGATTTTAGCTGTTGAGCCAGTAGTGGTCTTGGATGCACAGGATGCTAATGTGGTTGCGGCTACCGCTCCCACACTGATCATGGCGGTTTTCTTGAGAAAATTGCGGCGCGATACTAATTTAGGTTCGTTTCCAGACGTGCTCATTCATTCTCTCCTTGTTTACAATGGTTTGGGTTTCAGGGAATTGCTCAGAAAGTGTATTAGCAGTTTTTAAGCCCTCTTTTACCGAGTCAAATCCAAGGAAATGATTTCGCCAGGGCAGCTTTCCACAGGAGACCAGCTTTCCGAAACTCGATTTTTATGTTTGACACAGTATTGGCACAGAGTAAGGCTTAATATAAGTATAGTGAATTATTTCCCAAGTCACATTACATGAAGGTGGCACTGAACCATATACAAACGCTGGCTTGCAAGCCAGCGTTTGTTGGGTAGCTTTTTCACAAATGTTTAGCGTAATCTCGCTCTAGTGGAAGGTTTCGTTCGGTTCGTTTGGTTCAATAAGTTTATGGTTGACGGCATACAGCACCAGTTGTGACCGGTTGGAGAGGTTTAATTTTCCAAGGATGCTGCTTACATGTGCCCTTACAGTAGTTTCACGCACGCCAATTTCATGGGCAATTTCTTTATATAACGCTCCCTGGGCTACCCGCAGTAAAATCTCGTTTTCGCGGGCAGTTAACGGTACTTCGTCGGTGGGGGCGGGGTGGGTCTGTTCACGCACCTCACGCATCAATCTGCGCGTCATTCCCGGGCTGAGCATTGGTACGCCACTCTCGATATCGGTAATGGCTCGCAGAAGTTCATCCGGCCGCCGGTCTTTGAAAATAAAGCCAGAGGCGCCTGCTTTGATTGCGCTGTAGATATTTTCCTCTTCGGTGAAACTGGTCAGCACCAAAATATTGGCATTTGGATTCTCGGCGATTATTGCTTTGGTCGCTTCAATTCCGTCCATTTCTGGCATTACCAGGTCCATCAGGATGACGTCCGGCATCAAGCTGCGCGCCATGCTCACTGCTTCAACACCGTTGTGCGCTTCTCCCACCACTTGCATGTCTGGGTCCAAGTTGATTTCAGCGGACAACCCGCGCCGGACAATCGGGTGATCATCCACTACCAGCACCATGATGGGCGCCTTTTTCATTCGAGCGCTTCCAGTATACTGGCTGGCGTCGGGCACAGCGGGAGACTGAGTTTAATCAGTGTCCCACCACCCCGATCCGAATCGATTACCAATTTTCCGCTTATCCGGTTGGCCCGTTCCCGCATACTGCTCAACCCAATCCCACCCGGATTGCGTTGTTCCTTATCAAAACCAACCCCATTATCGTGAATGACCATTTCCAGAAGATTAGGACTGACGGATAGGTCCACATGAATTTCGCTGGCGCGCGAGTGTTTTAATGAGTTATTGAGAGCTTCAGTAGCAATGCGATAGATTTGCAGGTCGAATGCGCTCGGCAGGAACTCCCTGCCAGTGATGGTCAGGAACGTTCGAATTTTGGCGCGTTCCTCTACGGTGTTGAGACGTAGTTCAAGCGCACCGACCAATCCGACCGATTCAAAGGAGACCGGTCGCAGTTCAAACAACATCAGACGCATTTCTTTGAGGGCTTGTAATGCGACATCGCCAATGTCCTCAAGTGTTTCCGCTAATTTAGGATAAGCTTTGACCTTAAGTAGCTTGTTGCCAACATCAGCGGAAAGCACCAGCCCGTAGAGTGATTGCGACACCGAATCATGCAATTCGCGAGCCAGGCGTTGGCGCTCTTCGAAAATCAGAGTTTCGGTATCGTGTTGCCGCTTAATTGTGGTTTCATATGCCAGCCCAATCTGGTCAGCGATGGTGCTAACCAGCTGAATTTGACCCGAATCCAGCATGCCCAGATTGCCGAACAGGCTTAAAACCCCGATCACGGCGTCTTTAGCGTGAATAGGTACGCCCAGATAATCCCATAAGGAAACCCCTTCTCCAGTCTGCTCATGATAGGACTGAGATTTCACCCGGCGCTCCTGAATCACTTGACGATCGGCGTAAGCTTTTTCCCACAGATTTTTGGAAGCGCCTGAAAGCAGCAGATAATTTTGCAGCGGATCAGGAAACTGCTGGCTGACCGCGAGGGTTAACTTGTTTTCACAACTGTCCGACAGATGAATTGCACCCACTTCACAGTGTACCGCCTGCAGGGTGGCAGATAATGATTTCCGCAGCAATGTTTCTTTGTCCAGCACTTCGCTGGCAATGGACATCACCTCATAAAGTACATGAAGCTCATGTTCACGCTGATTGATATTTTGCTCTAATTGGCCCATCACCAAGAGGCGATGGAGAGTATTGCCGGCCGATTCGACAAATGAGCTGAGGAGCTGTTCATCATCCGGGGTACGGGAGCGACGGTGGCGAGTACCCAGGTAAAGTACGCCAGCTACGGTATTTCCCGTTAGCAATGGCGCTACCATAAGGGTTTTCATTTTTTGTCCGTGGACGTAGGCACAAAAATTACACCCAGTTTCAGCCTCCTCGTCCAACGGTATATAACGGATAGCCTTGGGACGCAGCATTTTAAATAAAAATGGGTCGTTTTCGGCTGAAAGTGAACTCGGCGGAAGTTCCGAGTGGCCCAGGCTATAGGAATGATCAAGCCTGCCTTCTTGCAGCAGATATATACCTGTCAAGTCTGCTTCGAGCGCTTTCAGACTGTGTTCTGCCAGAATTTGAAAGACTCCCTGCCAACTTTCTGCCTTCCGCAGCGCTATGTTTAATGTTTCGGAAGCTTCCAGGCGGTGGGCGTAGTCGTTTAGCGCTACCGTGCGCTCATCGACCCGATTTTCCAAATCCAGGTTTACCTGGTTGAGCGCCTGTTGAGCATGTTTCTGGTGAGTGGTATCGCGAACGAACAACGAGACTGCCACAACTTCATTCTGGCGGATGATAGGGGCCAAGCGGGTGGTGTACCACAACAAGTCGCTGCTCTCATAATGGCTGGCTAACTCATAGGTTTCTTGTTGACCGTTTTCGAAAACACTTGCAATGGTTTTGCGCACCGTATCGTGAAATTCAGGCTCGATATAAATATAGATTGGCGTGCCAACAAAAGACTGCGGGTCAAAACCACGCGCCTGCGCGTTGTGAAACAGGATTATCCCATTTCGATCGATGATCAAAATGGTTTCAGGCGCACCTTCGACAATGTCGCGGTACCAATCCAAGTCTGGTACTGTGTACGGTTTAGATGATTGAACCATGTGTCTATTATATGTGAATTGACGGACATGACAGTCTGGATTGCCCAGAAAAGAGCATGCGCACTTAAACCCCAACCGGAGCCGTGAGGGTTAGCGAGCCCCGGCGGCCCCGGTTCTTGGGGAGGAGAAGATGAAGGCCTGGTTACCGCAATAATTTTATAAAACCATTCTATAAAACCATGCTGAGAAAACACCAAGAAGGACCTGTTAAAATGCTGTGAATAGCCCCTATATCCCTTTTCACAGCCATTTCTCAGTCAGTGGGGTTATGATTACGGCATAAAAACTTGATTTTGGTGAACTTTCAGGAAATTGTTTTTATGGCAACTGTCTTAATTGTGGATGATGATGTAAAGCTGCTCAAAATGCTGCAGCGCACCCTGACCTACGAGGGTTTGCTGGTGATTACTGCTTCCAATGGGGTCGAAGCGCTCAAACAGGTGGATGCTTACCACCCGGAAATCATCATTCTCGACTGGATGATGCCCAAAATGGATGGGATGGAGGTCATGCGCCAACTGCGGTCGGAGAATAACCGCGCCTCGATCCTGATGTTGACCGCCCGCGATGCCATCGAGAACCGCGTGGAGGGGTTGGAAAGCGGCGCCGACGACTACCTGATCAAACCATTTGCCCCACCAGAATTGGTCGCGCGGGTACACGCACTGCTGCGCCGCATCGAAAATAAGACGGATAAACGTCCCGTGTCCTTTGCCGGCCTGCACCTCGATCCGACGGCGCATCTGGCAACGCTGGACGGTGCAGCGCTGGAACTGACCCCGACCGAATTCGACCTGTTGCACTATTTCATGCGCCACCCGCGCCAGGTGCTGGAACGCGCCCAAATCCTGACCAACGTTTGGGGCTATGATTTTGGCGGAGAGCAGAACGTCCTGGAGGTGTATGTGGGCTACCTGCGGAAAAAGTTGGAAGCCAACGGACACCCGCGCCTGATCCAAACTGTGCGCGGCATCGGTTACGCTCTGAGAGTTGAGTAATGTCGATCCGATTGCGGTTGACGCTGCTCTATACCGGTATTCTGGCGCTCACGCTGATGATTTTTGGCGCCGCACTTTATGCGATTCTGGCGCAGTCCACGCTTAATGCAATTAAAGAAGACATTGTGCTCAGCAGCGATATGCTGGTAAGTTCCATTTTTCGTACTTATCTGAGTCCCTCCATGCAGGAACCACAGAACGCCCCCCATACGACCATCCCTTTCGAAATTCTCTCCGGCGAGCAAGCACTCAAAGATTTACGCGAACGTGAAATCGTGCGGATTCTGGCAATGGATGGCACGCTGATTGCCAGCCCTTTTGGGACGGTGGATGCATTGCCCATTAGCGAGACCGGAATGCAAACTTTGAATGAAAGGAACATTTGGTGGGAGGTGGTGGCTCCTGAGAATGAACGGCTGTTGGTCCTCAACAGCCCGGTTTCGGTCAACAGCGAACCCGTGTTCATCATTCAGGTTGCCAGGCCGCTTACAGAACGCGACCGTTCGCTTTCGGCGCTCAGCACGACCTTGATCATCGCCAGCCTGCTCACTACGCTGGTTGCATTTGGGGTTGGCTGGGCGTTTTCCGAGGCCGCACTGCGCCCAATTAACCGCATCACTCAGACCGCCAGTGAAATCGAGGGCGAAAACGACTTGACCCGGCGGGTGGATCACCATGGGCCCAACGACGAGGTGGGGCGATTGGCGCAAACTTTCAATTCCATGCTCTCGCGGCTGCAGGAAGCTTATGCGCGGATGAATCATGCGCTCGGGATGCAACGCGATTTCGTGGCGGATGTTTCTCACGAGCTGCGCACTCCGTTGACCACTGTCCGCGGCAACCTGGACCTGCTGCGTCGCCAGCCGCCCTTGCCGGCCGAGGAGCGAGCTGACATTCTGGACGACCTGGTAGGTGAAAGCGACCGCCTGATCCGCTTAGTCAACGATCTGCTCATTCTGGCGCGCGCTGACGCCGGCCGCAACCTGCTGCAGGAGCCGGTACCCCTCCAGCCATTGGTTGGCGAGGTCACGCGCCAGATACGTTTGCTGGACCCGCTGCGCGAAATTACCGAGACCGTAGAAGAAGTCACCGCTCTGGGGGACCGCGATGCGGTCAAACAAATCTTGCTGGTACTGCTGGATAACGCGCTTAAGCACACCCCCGGCTCAGTCAGCGTGGCTGCCAAAGCTACTGACAGTGGTATTGAATTGAGCGTGCAGGATAGCGGCCCGGGTATCCCCCTCGAACTTTTGGAACACATTTTTGACCGTTTTGACCGCGGCGAAACCGACGCAAGTGTCCCCGGCTTTGGCCTGGGCTTGCCGATCGCCATGGCGCTGGCCGAAGGACAGGGTGGAACGATTCAAATCGAAAGCGAAGTGGGAACAGGCACCAGAGTTACTGTTCTCCTGCCACTGTTTATACAAGAAGATTGATTCAAATTTCTCAAATCGAAGTAATTAAATATCCCATCACCAAGTGCATTCGCTGACATCGAGGTATAAAAGTGATGCACGGGTTGTGTGGTTTGCGTTGGCCGAACTGCGCTCACAGGCCAGTAAGTTTTGTCATTTTTAATTTTTATTGTTTTTAGGACGCCTGAAAATGGGCCCCGCAATTATTCTTGGAAACACTATAATCATATTGAAATGGAACTTCAATCAGATACCAATCCTAAAATTGCTGCGCTACAGCACACTCTTCTTCGTGAAGCCACGCCAGCCCGCAAACTGGCCATCCTCGGCCAGATGAATGAGACGATCAAAATTCTGGCTTTGTCCGGGCTTCAATCACGTTTTCCGAATGAACCTCCTGAAATTCTCAGGCGGCGGCTCGCCGATCTAATATTTGGACCCAGGGTGGCCAATTTGGTTTATGGCCCGCCACTTGATCAGGGGTGACATGCTCACTGAACCCATTCAGGTTATCTTGAAGGTTGTAAAAGTATTTGAATACCTTGGGATTAATTACCCGTTATCCATCCAATCGGCATAAGCTGCATCTCAGGCAAACGTCACGGCCGGGTCGAACAGCACCCTCCGGCCGATAACCGCATTCCTGATTCGAATAAATTTCGCAAACAGCATTTTCCTTTTGAAAAAATGCAGTTCTTTATTGCGCACGGGGTGATTTTCGTCATTTAATTGTATTTTTGCCTGCTTTTAGCACTTGCAATACCGTGATTGTTATGCTAATCTATCCCTATTGATTATTGATACAAAGTTGATCTAAGTTAGCCTTATTGTTATAATTTTCACAATTCTCCGTTTTACAACTCAATTGAATATCGTCGCTGTTTCACTGCAATCCTGAAACCATGGAGGGGTCTATGTCATTCCAGGAATTAAGCATTAGGGAAACCGTATTTAATCGGGGGGTATCGCGCCGCGATTTCCTCAAGTTTTGTAGCGTGATGGCGGGGGCGTTGGCGCTGCCGAAGAGCGGAGCAGCGTGGATCGAAGCCGCGCTCACGGCCCCAAAACGCGTACCGGTGGTCTGGCTCGAGCTGCAGGACTGCGCAGGGTGCAGCGAAGCGTTTCTACGTTCGAACAACCCGACCGCTGCGGATATCATCCTTGACGTTTTGTCGGTTGATTACCATGAGACCATCATGGCGGCTGCCGGCAAGCAGGCCGAGGAAGCCAAAGCTGCCACCATCAAAGCGGGGGGCTATATTCTGATCGTTGAGGGCTCGATTTCCCTAGGCGACAATGGGGTTTATTGCTGCGTCGGCGGACGTTCTTCCGAAGACCTCATTCGCGAGGCAGCCTCCAACGCGGTGGCGGTTGTGGCAGTTGGCAACTGCGCTGCCTTTGGCGGCATCCCCAAGGCCAAACCCAACCCCACTCAGGCCGTTGGCGTAATGGATCTCATCACCGACAAGCCGGTGCTCAACCTGCCAGGCTGCCCGCTGAACCCGGTCAATTTGACGGCTACCGTAGTTCATTACCTCACCTTTGGCGCGCTACCCGAGATGGACAAATTACACCGTCCGTTGTTCGCCTACGGTCAGCTTATTCACAACAATTGCGAACGCCGCGGGCACTTTGATGCTGGCGAGTTTGTACGCACCTGGGGCGACGCGGGTCACCGTGCCGGCTGGTGTCTCTACCAGATGGGCTGCAAAGGTCCTATCAGCTCGCACAACTGCTCGGTCGTCAAATACAACGATGGGACGAACTGGCCTATCGGCGCCGGACACCCCTGCATTGGCTGCTCGGAACCGGGTTTCTGGGACCTGCCCACCTATTCGCCCATTCAGCTGAACGAGTTCCTGCCGCCTGCTACCTATCCCGCTGTCGGAGAGGTTAAAGGCACAGTCACACCGGAAGGCGCGGCGGTTACCGCTGGCGCAGTGGGTGTGGTGGCAGGCGCCGCGCTGGCCTTCGGCTACACGGTCATGACCGGACGGGCAAAGGGCGTCACACCGGAAGTGAGCCAGGAAGAGCCTTCGGAAGAAGGCCACGAGCATCACTAAGGAAGGTTGCCATGCCAATCAGCCGAAGGGATTTCATTAAAGTGGCCGGAGCCGGCCTGGGAGCATTGGCTCTGCCGGCCTCTCCGGTAAGTGCAAACAGTATCGAAAAAAACACAGATGACACCGCGTCCATGTTGTACGACTCGACCATTTGCGTGGGCTGCCGCGCCTGTCAGGTCGCTTGCAAGCGGCGGGCCGGCCTGGAACATGAGGTTGACCCGTCGGGTCTGTACGAGATGCCGCACGATTTAGACTCCAAAACCTGGACGATCATCAAACTCTACAAAGATCAGGAAACCGATTCTTTTGTCAAGAACCAGTGCATGCACTGCGTGCATCCGGCCTGCGTTTCAGTCTGCCCGGTTGGAGCTCTGGAGAAGCTGGAAAGCGGCCCGGTCATCTACCACAGCGAGCGCTGCATCGGTTGCCGCTATTGCATGGCGGCTTGCCCGTTCAGCGTGCCAAAAACGGAATGGGAAAAACCACTCCCCTTTATCCAGAAATGCGATTTCTGCGCTGACCGGCAAGCAAATGGCGAGCAACCCAAGTGCAGTGAAGCCTGCCCGACAGGCGCCTTGATTTACGGAACGCGCAAAGCCATGTTGGATACCGCCCGAACCCGTCTGGTCGGCGAAGGGAGTTATGTCCAGCACATCTATGGCGAAAAGGAGGCCGGGGGAACCTCCATGCTGTACATTTCCGATCTTGACTTTACCAAGCTGGGCTTCCCCGAACAAAGTGAGGTTTCGCTGCCGGACATCACCTGGCCGTATATGCAAGGCACGCTGGGCGTCATTGGGGTGATGGTCACCCTCAGTACAGCCATTTACCTGCGAACCCACCGCAAAGGCCAAAACAGCAACAACGGAAATAATGAAAACAACAGCGACAACCAACCACCGAAGGGAAAGGAGGCGTAACATGGCCGTGCGACTCGGAGAAATTCACCTGCGCCGCTACCCGTTAGGCCCCGGCATGATTTTGGTGTGGATTTTGGGCGCGCTGGGAATGGGGGTTGCGGTTTACCGTTGGATCGTTGGCCTGGGGGCCACCACAAACCTCAGCGATGGACGCCCATGGGGGCTGTGGATCAGCTTCGACATGATGAGCGGTATTGGGTTGGCTGCTGGCGCATTTACCCTGGCGGCCATTGTATACATCTTCAACCTGAAGAAGTTCTATCCGATCGTCCGGCCGACCATCCTGACCGGGTTTATCAGCTACACCCTGGCAGCACTCACCCTGTTGGTGGATCTATCTCAGCCGCAGCGCATCTGGCATCTGATCATTTATTGGAATGTCCACTCGCCGCTGTTCGAGATCGGCTGGTGTGTGATGCTTTACCTGACCGTTTTGGCGCTGGAATTCAGTCCGGTGGTGTTCGAAGCCCTCGGCTGGAAAGTCCCACTCAAAATCATCCGTGGCATCACCATTCCGCTGATCATTGCTGGCGTTACCCTGTCCACCATGCATCAATCCACGCTGGGAACGATGCTGACCATCATGCCCGACAAGATTCATCCGCTATTCTACTCACGGCTGTTTCCGCTGTATTTCTATCTGACAGCCATTGCCGCCGGGCTGGCCATGACCGTGTTCGAGTCATACCATTCTTCACGCACCTACGGCTACCCGTTCGAGATCAAGATGTTGAGCAAATTGGTGAAAGGCATCCCCTGGGTATTGGGGATCTACTTTGTGATTCGCATGGCCGAATTGTTCATTGCTGGAGAATACCGCTACCTTTTAGAGGGTGGAGCCCCGGCCGTGATGTTCATCATCGAAATGATTGGCGGCGTGCTGATTCCAATTTTCTACTTCAGCGATTCGCACACGCGCAACGATGTGCATGGCATTACCTGGGGCGCATTCTTCACCATGGGCGGGTTGATCCTCAATCGGGTTAACGCAGCGTTGATCTTCATGGACGGCTCCTTCTACCTGCCGTCCTGGCAGGAACTGGCGGTGACCGTTGGCCTGACCTGCCTTGGTTTGATCATGTTCGATGCTGCGGTGCGTTTCCTGCCCATGTTCCCCGAACCTACCCCAAAAGCCGTAAAACGCTTGTAATTCATCCATCCTAACGAAGGAGAGACCTCATGACTAAGATCGCCATTGATCCGATCACTCGCATTGAAGGCCATTTACGCATCGAAGTGGAAGTGGACGGCGGCCAGGTGACCAAAGCCTGGAGCAGCAGTACCATGTTCCGCGGGATCGAGATCATCTTACAGGGGAGGGACCCACGCGAAGCGTGGACCTTTACACAGCGCATCTGCGGTGTTTGAACGACTGTACACGCACTCAGCTCCGTGCGAGCTGTCGAAGATGCCCTTGGGATCAAGATCCCACCGAATGCCCGTTTGATCCGCAACATTATCGAAGCCATTCAATATGTGCAGGATCATGTTATTCATTTCTATCACCTGCATGCGCTGGATTGGGTGGACATTGTCAGCGCACTGGAAGCAGACCCGCAGGCTACATCAGAATTGGCCCAATCCATCTCGGATTGGAGCAAATCCAGTGCGGATTACTTCAAAGGGGTGCAGGATAAACTCAAGCTGTATGTCTCCAGCGGCCAGTTAGGCCCGTTTGGCAATGCTTACTGGGGGCACCCGGCTTACAAGCTGCCACCCGAAGCCAATCTGATGGCGGTGGCGCACTACCTGGAAGCCCTGGACTGGCAGCGCGAAGTGATCAAGGCACATGCCATTCTGGGCGCAAAGAATCCGCATCTGCAGACTTACCTGGTAGGCGGTATGTCCATCCCGGTGGACCCCAACAGCCAGGCGGCGATCAACGCCGACAAAATTGCGCACTTGCAGTCATTGTTTGCCAAAGCCAAAGAATTCGTCGAAAAAGTCTATCTGCCGGATGTCCTGGCGGTCGCGCCCTTCTACCTGGATTGGACCACACTCGGCGAAGGCCTGGGCAACTTCATGTCCTACGGCGACTTCCCGCTGATCGACAATTTTGACCCCAATAAAGCCAGCGATCTGTTCATCCCGCGCGGCGTGATCCTTGACCGCGATCTGAGCACGGTGCACCCGCTCGACCCAGCCAGCATCACCGAATATGTTACACACTCCTGGTTCAAATACGATGACGAGTCCAAGGCCATGCACCCGGCAGAAGGTCAAACCAACCCCAATTACACCGGCCCCAAACCACCCTATGAGTTCCTCGAGGTCGAAGGCAAGTACTCCTGGCTTAAAGCACCGCGCTACGATGACAAATCGATGGAAGTCGGACCGTTGGCGCGCATGTTGATCGCTTATGCTTCGGGGCATGAGCGGGTGAAATTCTGGGTGGACGCGGTGCTGAATAAATTGAACGCGCCCGCTACCGTATTATTTTCGACCCTGGGGCGCGTTGCCGCCCGCTGCGTGGAAACAATGGTACTGGCAGAACAGTTGGCTGGATGGACGAACGAACTGGCTGCCAATATCGCTGCCGGCGACCTGCGCATCCATGAAAATGATCACTGGGCGCCATCCACCTGGCCAGCCGAAGCCATGGGCTGGGGTTGGACCGAGGCCCCGCGCGGCGCGCTCGGGCATTGGATTCACATCAAAGACGGCAAGATTGCCAATTACCAGGCAATTGTGCCCTCTACCTGGAACGGGTCGCCGCGCGATGCGCACGGCGTGCCGGGCGCGTACGAAGCCGCCCTGGTCGGGACGCCGGTGGCTGACCCCAACCAGCCGGTCGAAATTTTGCGCACCATCCATTCATTCGACCCCTGCATGGCCTGCGCCGTACACGTGCTCGATCCGGAAGGAAAGGAAATCACGAAAGTCATCGTGGCGGATTAGCGGTAAATGACGAAAACCCTGGTTCTTGGCATTGGCAACCTGCTCCTCACGGATGACGGGGTAGGCATTCGCGCCATCCAGCTACTCGAAGAACGGTACACGCTGCCCGAGGAGGTCCTGGTTGTAGATGGGGGCACCTGCGGCCTGGATCTGCTGCAATTTTTGGAAGGCGTGGATCATCTGGTCATTATCGATGCTGCCAGGCTGGGCAAGACGCCTGGCAGCATTGCCCGCATGGAAGGCGCTCAGGTGCCCGCATACCTGGCACTCAAGACCTCGCCGCATGAAATCGGGCTGCCGGAACTGTTGTTCACTGCCCGCCTGACCGATATCTACCCGCCCAGAGTGGTCGTGCTGGGCATGCAGCCCGAGAGTATCGAAACATCGCTTGGGCTCACCCCTGCGGTGGCGGCACATCTGGATGAACTGGTGGAAATGGCAGCCGTGGAAGTAGGCGCAGTAAAACGCTAAGGTTTCCTTGTCCCGACTATTTTTTCTTTGCGTACAGCATTAATCGACAAAGCAAACAGCAATTTAATGCCAATTCCCAGATAAACCAGTCCGTTTATCAGGAAGAAATATTCGCGCGCCAGGTGCTTGCGGTAATACAGGTAGAAGGAATGATGCCAGGCATAAATTCCGCGGTAAGGGACAAAGCGCGAGCCGCCCAACCCGCCAAAGTGCGTGATCTGTGCCTGGGGAACGAAGAAAATCTTCCAGCCCGCCTTGCGCGCCCGAAAACAGAATTCAGCGTCTTCCTGGTAGGCAAAAAACTGTTCATCCAGGTAACCGATCTGCTCGATTAGCAAGCGGCTGATGAGCATACAGGAACCCGAAACCGCTTCAACCTCGGCGATCTGGTCGTCGGGTAAATATTCCATCAGGTAGCGGCCAAAAAAACGGCTTTTGGGAAATAGCAAGGACAGGCCAAGAATATAAGAGATGGCATCCCACGGGCGGGCTGCTGAACGGCGGCATTGCTTTTGCAGCGTCCCGTCGCGGTTGAGTACTTTTGGCGTACAAATCCCAACCTGCGGGTTGGCATCCATATAATCCACCAGCGTGTCGATCAACCCGGGGTGCAATAGCGTGTCCGGGTTTAATTGCATTAAGTAACGCCCAACGCCAGCTTGCAGGGCCTGGTTCATCGGGCGGGTATACCCCAGATTGGAAGCGTTCGAAATGACCTTTATCTGGGGGTAATTATTTGCCAGCATTTCCAGGCTGCCATCACTGGAACCGTTATCGGTAATAATAACCTCGAAAGAATGCCGGACAGTGTCAGAAAATAATGAATCCAAACAATCCCGCAGCAAGTCGCGGGTGTTCATGGAAACAATGCAGACTGAAAGGTCCATGAAATTTACCGGTACGGGATCCAGCGGGCTGCGATACGCCGCAGTGTGATCCAAAGTTGTTTGAGCAAGGTCAATACCCCCCGGGATTGCAATGAATACATCCCCATTTTCGCCAGGGACGGAACATTTTCCCAGGCTACAGGCCAATTATACCGCTCCAGGGGGTCGCCGGGAATGGTTGAGAACTGCCAGCGGCCGGATTGTCCAAAATGGGCTGCGATTTGATTCAACATCTCCACCGCCTGCTGTGCCCGGTATTGCGGGGCATACAGCTCAAGCGCATCATTCCGCGCCGTTACGCCCAGAGCAGCCCGCCGTGCCGGATCGGCCAAAGCCGCCAGTGCGGCCTGCCAATCCCCCGCAGTGCGCGCCAGCAAGCCGTTCTCTCCGGGGCGGACAGCATACACAAAGGCATCCGTCGGGCTGGCAATGGTTGGCACACCCACCAGCGCCGCTTCCATGAACTTGATTTCACTTTTGGATTGCGAAAACGGGTTGTCGGGGACCAGTGGAGCCAGGTTTACATCAATTTGTGTCAGCCAGAAAGGCAACTCGCGCCAGGGCACCGGTTTGAAAGTGCGAACGCGATTCTCGAACGGCTGCCAGTCTGAAGTCAGATCCAGGTACCCGATGACCCATAATTCCGCCTCGGGAACGGCCCTCAACGTTTCCATCAGGCCTGGCGCGATCATCGCAAAGTCGCGATTGTGGGTCGGTGTTCCGCTGGCATAACCGATAACATATTTGCCGTCCGGCTGCCGCTTTTGCGCCAACGCCCTAGTAGAAACTTCGATCATTTCCAGGTTGGCAGCATTGCGATGCACCCAGGCCGGTTTGCCGGTCTTGCGCACAACTTCGGCCAGATAATCTGTGGAAGTGATGGCTCCATCGCTCACCAGGACAGTTTGCTTCTGGCGATCCATCTCCTGTTGGTAGAGCTGCGCGCGAATCGGGTCCTGGAAATCAGGACTGTCGATCCACTGAAAAGCCGCCGGATCGAAGATAAGATCATCATGGTCAACCAGTACCAGTCCGGCGCGGCGCCGGACGGAATCGATCAACCGGGCAACAATTGGGTCATACGGAACACGGTGCAGTACCAGCACCTGGCATTTCTCTGCCTGCGATATGGCTCTGGCGTCAGAAACGTGGAACACGCTAACTTCCACTTCTGCCATGCGCAGCTGCTGGTACAGATGGAACGCCCGGTAGCGGCGCGTATCGCCTTTGGCGCCGGTGATGATGAGGATGGAGGGAGGTAATTCTGGTTTATGGGACAAAGCGGGGAATGAACATTTCTGCAAAGCTATGTGGAAGGGGAGAAGGGGTGGCTTAATGCTACTGCTGAACAGTTACACCTGAAATATGTTTCATAAATATTATGACACGTGTTCGATAATGCGGTCAAACCATCAGGATATCCCAATTAACAATAACGGGATAACGGAATGTTATAGGCTTATGTTTCAAGAGGTATAATTCATTCCTGATTTGAATTCTTAATCAAAAACCACCGAGCAATTAAGTTCCCGTGCAATGGTTACCAACGACACCATCTACGACAGCGCATCCAAAATATCCCCCGCGATTGATGAGTTGCGCGAGGTGTTTAAATACCGCGAGTTAATTTATCAATTAACCCGCCGTGATATTTTAACACGGTATAAACGCTCGGTGTTGGGTATTGCCTGGACGATGCTCAACCCGCTGGGCATGATGTTGGTATTGACCTTCGCCTTTTCGAAAATATTTCGCTTTGAGACGGCCGGTAGCTATTCGACATTTGTATTAAGCGGTCTGATCGTCTGGAATTTTTTCTCGCAAACCACCACTGCCTGTATGAATAGTCTGGTTTGGGGCGGCGGTCTATTTCAGCGCATTTACATCCCGCGCGCCACCTTTGCCATTTCATCCATGTTCACCGGCGTGGTCAACTGGATGTTTTCTCTGGTTCCGCTTCTTGCGATTTTCCTGGTTATTGAAAAGCGCCTGCCTTGGACCATTATCACCTTCCCACTGGTGCTTGCACTGCTGTTCGCATTTTCATTAGGCGTGGGGCTGTTATTATCTGCCATGGGCATCTACTTCCCGGACGTGGTGGAGATGTACCAGATCATCCTGGCTGCCTGGATGTACCTTACCCCTATTATTTATCCTGAAACAATCGTTCCAGAGCAACTTCTATGGGTATTTAAACTTAACCCTATGTATTATTATGTGAAATTGTTCCGCTTCGCTGTTACTGACGGGATACTGCCGCCTTCAGCAGATTTGCTCCCGGCTGTAGCCTTCTCTCTGGTGGTTCTGGTCGTTGGCTGGGTTATTTTTTCCTACAAATCCAAGGAGTTCGCCTACCGGGCGTAACAAATGGAACCATCTGACCACACCACCGCCATTCGCCTGGAAAATGTCTCGGTCGCATACCGGGTACCACACGAGCGCATCGGTACTTTAAAGGAATATGTGATCCGCTGGGCGCAGCGCCGGGTGAAATACGAGAAGTTTCTGGCGTTACATAATATCTCGCTCACCATCAACCGGGGCGAAATCGTCGGGTTGATCGGCCACAACGGCGCCGGCAAAAGCACACTGCTAAAATTGGTCTCGCGCGTCCTCACACCGACCTCCGGGCGGGTATGGGTTTGCGGGAAAGTTGCACCGTTGCTGGAACTGGGGGCAGGTTTTCATCCCGAACTGACCGGACGCGAAAATATTTACCTCAATGGAGCGATCCTGGGTTATACCCGCAAGGAAATGGATCAGAAAGCTGAACGAATTATCGATTTCGCTGAACTGGGCGAGTTCATCGATGCACCCATCCGGACCTATTCCTCGGGCATGTGGGCGCGACTGGGATTTGCTGTAGCCACTGACTCCAAACCCGATATCCTGATCCTGGACGAGGTCATGTCCGTCGGCGATGAAGCATTTCAGCGAAAAAGCGAAGCCAGGATGAGATCGTATTTTGAAATGGGCGCGACCATACTGCTGGTCTCGCACAATATGGATCTGATCGAGAAACTATGCACCCGGGCAGTTTGGCTGGATCATGGAGTTATAAAAAGCGCTGGATCGCCTCAGGAAACCATCCGGGGATATCTGGGAGTCCAATTGGCGTAGCAAATGTTCTGCACAGCTTAATAATGCTGGCCACTGGCTTATACATTTTCACTGCCAAAATCACTGTAAAACCAAACTGGTATTAGCAATTCAATAACAGTTCTCTATATTCTGAAATCCCTTTGTGCAGAATCCGATCAGAAAAGAGATAATGAGAAGCCTTCCTGGCCGTAGATTCTCGCAAAATTCGGTCGTTATACATTGCATTCAATGCTGTTAACCAGCTATCAGTAGTATTAGGCGCCAAGGTCCCTTTCGACTGAACGGTGGGGCGATAGATGGGAACGTCACTGAATATCCCGGGCACGCCATTTGCCGCGTAATCCAGAAACTTGATATCGGATTTGTTTTGGTTAAATTCGTTTTCCTGAAGGGGCGCGATGGCCAAATCCCAATCGACGGACGATGTCCACCAGAGATAAAATAACGGGTATTCAATTTCCTCGGGTTGCGGAGCGGCTACCCGATATTTTAGATGATCGATAAATGGAAGTGTTTTGAAATTTTGATTATTTTGCACGCCGATAAATTCATAAACCACTTCTGGATGGTCACTTTGTAATTTGTGAAGAGCTGGCAGCACCACACCTAAATCCTCATTATGGGTTGAAGTCCCCATGTACCCGATTACAAATGCGCTTTTGAGGGAATTTCCTCGCCGGTTTCGAACAATTAGCCTCTCGTCCAGGTAATTGGGGATCACTGCACAGCGTGAGTGATGAACGAAGAGCCTGCTTTTCAAAGCTTCTGTTGTGACAACGGTGAGGTCTGCTGTTTCAAGATAATGGCGAAAAACAAGAGAGTCGGTAGCAGTGTATCCTTTTGTAAGAACTGCTGGTGACGATAAATCATCATCCGCAAAATATATAAAATAAGCGCCCAAATCTTTTATGGCGCTCACCAATCTTTCCGCCTTTTCTCTGGATACATTTTGTCTGTCGCCAAGGCGATCCAGAATAACTAAATCTGTGGGACGATTCAAGAGAGTCGGCGTAAATACGACATCGACTTCTTCTGACAGTCCCGGGTGACTGAAGGGGCGCAGCAAGCGAATGTATGAACTTGAAAATGGCCGGTAATCTGGCCCATGCTCATAGAGAACTTGAACTCGCAATCTTTTCACTCGGGTCCTCCGAAAAGTGCTTTTAAAATGTTCAAAGCAGGTTTTTCGGGATAGTACTGGCAGGAATCATAAATTGCCGAACGTTGTATCTCTTTGCGCAATGAATCATCCTCGATCAGGCGTTGCAAAGCCTGCCAGACCGCTTCCACATTATTGGTCGTAAATATGAGACTGTTTTTCTCGTGGTGTGCAAATTCAACTGCACCTCCATTTTGTGGAACGATTACCGCAGCGCCACATGCCATCGCCTCCAGGGCGGTCAGACCCATCGCCTGGTGGGAAGAAAAGTCGATAAAAATATCGGCCTCATTCAACAGGCTGGCTACTTTTTGTTGCGGCAAAACGCCGTATAACCGCCAGGGAAATCCGCCAGGAAGGTCTGCGAAGCCAGGGTTATTAAGATCAGTACCAAATATGCAAATATCAACCAGGCCGCCGTATTTTTCAGCTGCCAGTTTTAAGACCTGCATTGTTTCTACTGGCTGCCGGTATGTGGCTTCCGGCCGGATCATCGCCATAATTCGAATGGGTCGATTTTTGACACTTGGGAACTTACGGGGTCGGGGACGGAACAAAGGCAAATTCACGCTTATTCCGGCAACTTCGCAATCCATCCCGGTGTTATCCATAACCATTTGTCGTGTCCATTGGGTTTTCGTAAAGCGAACCATGTTGGGTATAAGGGAATAGGATTTAACCGCTTGTTCGTAATCAAAACTTCCCTCTGGATACATTAAAGGTTCATATCCCTGGACATAATAACCAACAATCGGGTTGCTTTTGGCATGGAGAGCTTTCTTAATCCATCCAACAGACGGATTATAAGTAGCAACCACAGCGTCGTAATTAGGGATGAAATTTTTCAGGTCGGTTATGTTTCCATAGATCACGTGGATGGGCAAATCGGGGTAAGCCTCTTCGAACTGCTCCCGATTCATTTCGAGATTATAAAAATCGATATGCACCCCCATTTTCATCATTGCCAGACTTTCAAAAACGACTACATTTGCTCCTCCGCCAGGCGAACTTACAGGAAGGATAAATAAAATACGCTTCCCCTGGTAGCGTAAGCCTTCGGCTATACAATTGTCCTGCTCAATGCCCGCCTTTGTCCTCGCCCTGATCCCTTCTAGAACACGATCCTTGGAACAATAAAGGACGCCTTCGTGGATCATGTCTTCACCGTGCAAATTTCGCAGGACTTTCCCGGCTCTTTCTGACAGCGCTTTGCGGCGTTCACTCGAATAACTGCGGGACTGAGCATGATAAACATAAACATCGTCTGCAAGAAAAGTTTTCCAATTTGCTTTTCTGGCTCTCAGTACAAAATCGTCTTCCTCGCCATAGCCGGGTCCAAAATTCTCTTCATCAAAATAACCTATTGTATTGATCAATTCTCGATTGATCAATAAACAAAAACCGTTAAGCAAAGGCATAAATGGGTATAACCGCGCTGAATTTTCAGCAATTATTTCTCCCATTTTATCCACGCTTATATGGGAAGGAAGGAGATTATTCGCCCAATCCCCATTATCCTCAATGAGGGGGACCGATTGCCATGAGGCGGTATTGGATAACGGGCCAACGATCCCAATACGCGGCTGATGTTTCATACAGGCCACCAATCTAACCACCCATTGCGGCGTGGCAATCGTGTCGCTGTTTAAAAGAATGATGAAAGGTGCTGTGGATGCTTTTAAACCTCGATTCGCCGCGAATGTATAACCCGTCGCTTGTTCAGAGCGGATCAAAGACACCAGAGCCGGGTTCCCCTGTTGAAAATCGATCAGGAAGTTTTTGGTTTCTTCGTCGCTTCCATCGTCCACCAAAATGATGTGATAGGGCGGCGTTGTGTTGGCCACCACGGATTGTAAACATGCTTTCACATCATTCAACGCATTATGGATGCAGATAACGATGTCCACCATCTCCGCATTTTCAATAAGGGCCGACGGTGGTTCTACGGCATCGATTTCATATATTCGCGATCGATCTGCTATTTGCCCGGAGCCACGTAAAGTTGTCTTTTTATTCAAGGACAAATTTTTCAGGCGCTCCCGGGCGAGAAACATAAACCGCCGCAATCCCTGGGTATGGATCACCATCAAGCTTAGTTTAAACAAACGAATTGTTTTTTTTGCGAGACGGATTGGACTGAATAAAATACTTTTAACTTTTTGCAAGAACCTCAGGAAACGCCAGGAACGGGAGGCTTCGAAAGCCTGCCATTTGGTCTTCCAAAATTTCCCCTGTTCCTCGGCGAATTCAGCCCGCCTGACCATCTCTTTTCTTTGTTGTTCAATTTCGGAAAGGACCTGGGCTGTTTTTCTTTGTGTTTCAATCAACTGTTCTTGCTGGGCAAAAAGTAGCGATTTTAGTTGCGAATCTTCACGGCGTAGTTGTATCAGTAATTGACGCTGCCTGGTTGATAATTCAGCCAAATGCCAGGTGGATAACTCATATTGCGCTGCTGAATTTTTTGGCGCAGGGTCATGCGACAGGTGCGCTACGTAATAGTCATCTATCACTGAGGAAATATCCAACCTGTTATTAAATCCATTGCTGATTAAACCGGTTATTATTTCTGGAAGCGCAATCCCACCACTATTTTCTTTTGAACTTGCTTGAACCAATAACAAATCTCCCTGAAAGTGGTTGGTCAGGTTGATCACCTGAGAAGCAATAGCGTCCTCCAGGGGAGTTTCTATAATAAATAACCCTGTCCTGTCCAACCGTCCTGGATCGATACGAGTCGGGTCGCCCATCATTTCCACGGGGATTCCCATGGATAAATTCTGAATTAATGCAGCAAAATCGTTGGTAGCATAAACAAGCAGCGTTTTAGGATCTAATGATGATAATAACGACATAATATGCAGCTTTAGTGTCGAGTAACCCGGTAAATCGCCCATCCCCACCTCTCCTGCGGCAAAATAAATTTTCACGAAGAATGATTGAATGATTTCTTGAAATTCTAAATCATTTTTAAAATAAATGCCCTACCGATTTACCGATACACATGTTCACCTCAGTCGTGGGACTCGGTTGTTGGATTTCCTGTGCGCTTCAGAACGACCCAACCCTTTGCAGCAAAACACTCGACGAGGGATTGACCCGGGTAGAAACAGCCAACCTGAATGTGCAGGTACTACGCAGATACTTTCTTTTTTGCCACCAATCGATACGTCGTCATTTTAACCAGCGACCCAAAAAGTAATTTAAAAAAGCCTTGAGGAAATGCAGCCTTGTTCCCTGCGTTTGAATGTAAATATGAATCAACGATCTCGACGTCGTCCATATTCTTAATAATCCTGATACTTTGCCCCGGTGACAAAAAATAAAAATTAATCAGCGTACTTAGCTTATAACGCAAGTCAATCTTTGAGGCGGGGACCAGGGATAAAAGGATTTTTATGAGTGAATTTCGCAAACGCATCGGAAACCAATGAACGATTATTAAATTTGTATGCTGCTCAAAAATATAATAACGGCTGGGAATATCCAAAAATACGATTCCGTTGGGCGAGAGAACGCGCATTATTTCCTGTAAATACAACAGGGGATTGGTGGTAAGTTCCATCACATGAAGGCTTAGGACAATGTCCACTGCGTCACTCTTCATCGGCAGCGAGCTTCCGGCATAATCTAACAAAAGAGATGGCATGGGAAGGTTGGCCTGTTCCAGCCGGAGTTTAGCCAACCTTGCAAGGTAAAATCTACTTCAACACCGATGATTTCTTTTGCGCTGCGCCTGGAGAACTCTCTTAAATCTCCTCCTGAACCGCAACCTGAACTGAGGATCCGCGAGCCCCTTATAGGTTTGTACCTATTAACTTGCTCCAGCCACGACGAAAACCTGCTGGTATCCAGGTGTCTATGAAGCATTGTTTTATAATTAAAGTTGTTTTCGTAAGGTTTTAAATAATTCTTGACTGCCTGTTCAAAATTATCGGTTGTGGGATTTTTCATGACCCCTGTTTTGGGGCGGCCATTTCTTCCATCAGAAAACCGGCAGAAGTTCGCCACTCTGGCAGTCCTATCCCAAACCTCGCACTAAACATGCTGCAATCCAAAGCAGAAAATAAAGGGCGCACAGCCGGCGTTGGAAACTCGATGGTTTTCGCCGGAAGCACTACTACATCTTCCCGCCCCATTAACCGCAAAATCTCTTTCACCCATTCATACCGGCTGACAGCACCTGCGCCTGCCAGGTGATAAAGTCCTTGCCGTTCGAGCAGCCAGGTCTTGTCGATGCCATACCGGGCCGTCAATTGCCCCGTCACTTCAGCCAGCATTCGACTCCAGGTCGGGCTGCCAATCTGATCATCCACAATGCGCAATTTGTTTTGGGTTTTGGTCCATTCCAAAACCTTGCTCACAAACCCGCCTACGCGGTTACTGTAGACCCAGCTGGTGCGAAAGGTTAAATACTTTCCTGCTTGCGCAGCAGCGTCTTCACCTGCCAGCTTGGTCTTTCCATACACACTCAGTGGATTGGGCGTATCGGTTTCCACATACGAGCTGCCCTTGGCGCCATCGAATACATAATCGGTGGAAAAATGAACCAGCAGCGCGCCCAGGTTTTTGGCTTCGCGGGCAATTTCACCGACCGCATCGGCATTGATGCGTCGGGCAACATCGGGTTCGCTTTCAGCCTTATCGACGTTGGTATAGGCAACCGCGTTGACGATTACATTCGGCCTGGCTGCGCGCACGATTTCGGGTAGTGTCTGCGGCTGGTTGAAATCTACATCGGGATAATCCAGCACCGTCAATTCGCCCAGCGTGATCAGGCTGCGGTTCAATTCCCAGCCCAGTTGGCCATTTTTTCCGAACAAAAGAATACGCATCAGCGGGCCAGATCCTTATTTGAAAATCCTGGTTTTGAGTTTAGAAAAGGTCGATAGTATTTTCCATGTGCGTGTTTTTTCAAGCGCTTCCCAACGCTTTTTGTATTCTTCTGTTTGTCCGCTTACCGTTTCTTTATCGTGAAGAAACTGGGATATCGAGTCTTTTAATTGTTGAAACGCAGTTGCCAGAGTGCTATTGGGACCGGGTGCCGGGCTTAATGGCTGGCTATTACCCGCCGAATTTGCATCCAGTAAATTTTGAATGGAAACAATATCAGCTTTTATGATTTCATCGACTTGCTTTTTATCGCGCAATTGATCGCGCAGCTCTTTATTGAGCTCACGCAAATCCGTATTTTCTTTCCAGAGCAACCAGAATCGCCGCTCATAGTCATAAGCCAGCAGGTGCGCCGGCCGGTTACTTTTCTGGTAGAAAACTGCCCAGGAGGTTATGAAACTGGCATCAAAATCGACATCTCTGAAAAAACCATGGCGGGCAAACTCTCTTGACCAGTATTCAGGCGGCTGGACATTGAAATGAGTAGTCTCTTTAAAGTCAAAGGGCGTTGATGAAAATAGAATCCGGTCGGCATGCGCGCACAAATTGGCAATCGCTTTTTTCCCCATTTCAGCCGTCATATGTTCGACGACTTCAATGGTGACGATCAAATCGTACTTTTGTGGAAAGGAATCGGTGATTGAGCCTACCCGGCAGTAGGGTTTGATCGACTCGTGAATTTGCTGAATGGCGTATTCGGAAATATCAACTCCCCAGGCCTCAACGCCTCGATTGCGAAATCCCTCAACCAAAAACCCTTTGGCACAGCCAGCATCCAAAACCGTTTTTGGCTGTAAATCAGCAATGATCCGGTCTGCGATTGTCTGGAAAAACTCCACCCAATTTTCATTGCGCTCGTATGGTAAACCACAGCCGTGTTGGTAGTAATAGGCGTCAAAGTTGTTCTGGGGATCGGACGAACCGCTCATTATTACCCGATCTTTCCATCCGCCAGGCGCAGCAGATAAGTGCCGTAACTATTGCCCGCCATCCTTACCGCTTCTTTACGCAGCTGATCGACATCGATAAATCCCATGCGGTAGGCGATTTCCTCAGGGCACGAGATCATCATCCCCTGGCGTTCTTCGACGGTCTGAACAAAGGTAGCCGCTTGGAGCAGCGACTCATGTGTGCCGGCATCCAGCCAGGCTACGCCCCGCCCAAGCACCTGTACTTGCAGCTTGCCATCCGCCAGGTAAAGTCTGTTAAGGTCGGTGATCTCAAGCTCGCCACGCGCTGAGGGTTTCAGCCCGCGCGCGCGATCCGCAACCTGCCGGTCATAAAAATAGATGCCCGGGACGGCAAAGTGCGAGCGCGGCTGTTTGGGTTTTTCTTCCAGGCTGACGGCGTTGTAGTTGGCGTCAAACTCGACCACGCCGTACCGTTCCGGATCGCGTACCGGGTAGGCAAACACCACCGCTCCATCGGTTAATCCCGCTGCCTTTTGCAGCGTTGTTGGCAATCCATGTCCGTAGAATAGATTGTCGCCAAGAATCATGCACACTGGCTCGCCGGAGATAAACTCCGCCCCAATGATAAAGGCTTCGGCCAGGCCGCGCGGTTCAGCCTGTTCGGTGTATTCAAAACGCAAACCCCACTGCGCGCCGCTGCCTAACAGCCGGCGGTACCCGGGCAAATCCTCAGGCGTGCTGATAACCAAAATCTCGCGAATTCCCGCCAGCATCAACATCGAGAGCGGGTAGTAGATCATCGGTTTATCGTAAACCGGCAGCATTTGTTTGCTAACGCCAATCGTTATTGGATACAGCCGCGTGCCTTTACCTCCGGCCAGAATGATGCCTTTCATTTGACCCCCTCTGCCCGATTAGTGTAATTCTTCTGAATCCAGCTCTGGTAATCGGGCTGCTGTGCCACTGCCTGAATCCAATCAGGATGCTCCAGGTACCAGCGCACCGTCTCGCGTAGACCGCTTTCCAGCGATTGGCGCGGTCGCCAACCCAGTTCAGAGTGAATTTTGTTAATGTCGATGGAATAGCGCCGGTCATGACCCGGGCGGTCAGCCACGAACTGGATCAACTTGCTGTGGGGGTAGTAAGGCGAGTCTGGCTGCAACTCATCCATGATGCGGCAAATGGTGTGGACGATTTCCAGGTTGGGTGGCTGGTTGTCGCCACCGACCGCATACGTTTCACCGGTGCGCCCCTTTTGAATGACCTGCCAGATGGCGTCGCAGTGGTCTTCCACGTACAGCCAGTCGCGCACCTGCTGTCCATCGCCGTACACCGGCAGCGGTTTGCCATCGCGCGCGTGCAGCACCATCAGCGGGATCAGTTTTTCAGGGAACTGATTCGGGCCATAATTGTTGGAACAATTGGTTATGGTGATGGGTAACCCGTAAGTCGTCGCGTAGGATCTCACCAGGTGGTCGCTGGCAGCCTTGGAAGCGGCATATGGACTGCGCGGGGCATAGGGTGTGGTCTCGGTAAACGAAGGCTCTCCGGGTGCCAGCGTGCCGTACACCTCATCGGTGGAAACGTGATGAAAATGCACCTGTTCCAGCGGAAGAAGTTTTTCGACCATCCAGGCGCTGCGGGCCGCCTCCAGCAGGGTAAAAGTACCCACAATATTGGTCTGAATGAACGTTCCGGGGTCAACAATCGACCGGTCCACATGGGTCTCGGCGGCAAAATGGACGATGGTGTCGATCGCGTAGCGCCGCAGCAGGTCATCCACCAGCGCGCGGTCGCAGATGTTGCCCTGAATAAATAGATGGCGTTCCGGCGAAGGTAAATCGTTCAAATTTTCCGGGCTGCCGGCATAAGTCAGCGCGTCCAGATTGACCACTCGTACGTCCGATTCGGAATGCAGCAGGTAACGGACAAAATTTGACCCGATAAACCCGGCGCCGCCGGTAACTAAAATATTTTTCATCCAGTCTCCTGCTTTTTCCCTACTCGAATGTTTCAGCCTGGTTCAAAGGCCTGCCGGCGGCATCCTTGGCAGACACCAGCGGGGGTTGTCCGTTCAAAAGCGGCCAATCAATGCCGATCTGCGGGTCATTCCACAGAATGGTGCGCTCCCCTTCGGGCGCATAAAAATCGGTGGCCTTGTAGAGGAACTCTGCCCAATCGCTCAACACATAGAATGCGTGGCCAAACCCGGGCGGAACCCAAAATATGCGCTTGTTCTCTGCCGAAAGCCGCAAACCAAACCAGCGGCCAAAATACGCGGATGAACGGCGCAGGTCAACCGCCACGTCGAACACCTCGCCAACCACAACCCGCACCAGTTTTCCCTGTGGCTTAACCAACTGATAATGCAAACCGCGCAAAATGCCTTTGCGGCTGCCCGAATGGTTATCCTGGGCAAAGTCGGTCGGCAGCCCAGCCTCGGCAAAGATGCGTTTCTGGAAGGTTTCCATGAAGAATCCCCGGTCGTCACCGAAGATTTGGGGCTCGATGATGACCGGGCCGGGAATGTCGGTTGGAATGATATTCATACGTGGATTGAAAAGGCTCCTCTTCTTATTTTACCAATAGTTGCTCATAAATGAAAAAGGCCAGCAGGATCTACTGGCCTTCATTCTTCCTTTGCCATCCACCTATAAATACTCTTTCAGTTGGCGTGAACGGCGCGGATGGCGCAAGCGGCGTAATGCCTTGCTCTCGATTTGCCGGATGCGTTCACGGGTAAGGCCAAATTTCTGCCCGACTTCTTCCAGGGTGTAGGTATGGCCGTTTTCCAGGCCAAAACGCAGCCGCAGGATACGCGCCTCGCGCGGTGGCAAGGTCTCCAGGACCGATTCGATCTTCTCGCGCAGCATTTTGGTGTACGCGCTCTGGATGGGCGATGGCGTCAACTGGTCTTCGACAAACATGCCTAACTCTGAGTCTTCTTCATCATCGTTGATCGGACTCTCCAACGAAAGCGGCAGCCACGAGACTCGCAGCATCCAATCCACTTTGCTGACCGGCACATTCATTTCAGCTGCCAGTTCAGCGGTATTGGGGATGCGCCCCAGTTTTTGTTCCAGCTCATGCGTCAGGCGATATAACTGGCGGATGCGATCAACCATGTGCACCGGCACACGAATCGTGCGTCCCTGGTCAGCAATCGAACGGGTGATGGTCTGGCGGATCCACCAGGTGGCGTAGGTCGAGAAACGGAAACCGCGCCGGTATTCGTATTTTTCGACCGCTTTCATCAAGCCAAGGTTGCCTTCCTGGATCAAGTCAAGGAAGGGTACGCCGCGCCCGATGTACCGTTTGGCAATGCTGACCACCAGGCGGGTATTGGCCTTGATCAGGTGTTCGCGAGCCAGTTGACCATCTGCAAACTGCTGGTCCAACTCCTGCCGGCGCACCACTGAGGCGCGTCCATTCAGGCGTTCTACTGCGCGATGCGCATAACGTCCACGCTCGATGCGCCGTGCCAGATCCAATTCTTCTTCACACGAGAGCAGCGCCACTCGCGACATTTCTTTCAGGTACAGGCCAATCGTGTCGTCGCTGGAAATCGATTCGATGTTGGTAAACGGTTCCATATCCGATTCCACATCGATCAGCGGATCCTCATCTTTTAAAGAGGGTTCGGCCTCGTGATCGAGAAAATCCACCCCACGGCGGCGCAGTGCTATCACCATCGCCTGCAACCGCTCGGCATCCTGACTCACATCCGGATACACTTCGATCAGGTCATCGGTGGTCAGGTAACCCTGAACATCGGCTTTTTCCAATAGCAGACTGAGAATTTCTGAACTACGCTTGAGCCTACTCGGATTGGTCACTACCACCCTCCTCCAATGCGAACCCCCACATGAATACCGATTAGATAGTGCTTCCTGAACCTGCGTTCATTCTGGAATCCAGAATGAAAGTACACCGCCTGGTTCGCGGTGTCTTCCCGTTTAGCCCTTACGGACCGGGTTTGCCACCTGATGTCTTAAGTTGGTAGGAAATAATTGGAAATCCCCTGAGATAAGATCTGGTTGGTTATTCTTCTACAGGTTGGGTCTGGTGCTCGCAAACCGTCTCGTTGAGGTTTACCCCACAGTAGGAACAAAGTCCCTTACACTCTGGCCGGCAAATGGGTTTGATCGGCTGTTCGAGGAGCAGGTAATCCCGCGCCAGTTGCGCCAGATCGATATGTCCATCCTCGGGTACAAACAGTTCCGATTCTGCATCGCGGTGGTAACGAAAAGCAAACAATTCGGCAAAATTGGCGGAAATGGATTGGTGATACTCGTCCAGGCAACGCACGCACTCGAGCAAGAGATTCCCGGAAAAATCCGCCTCTACCAGCAGTCCTTGCGGCGTGCGGCTGATATGCGCTGTCCCGTTAAACTGCGTCAGTTCGAAATCAGGGGATAATTGGACCGCCGGATACTCGAAAGCGAAATCATGGCTGGTACCAATTGGCTGATGAACTAAGAAGCCAACATTAATACGTAGTGGATAACGGGGAAGAGTCACTGGAACTGGTTTGTAGTTATAATACCGAATACGAAAATTATAGCATAGCGATTCAGACATGTCAATTAATTAAGATTAATTTTATTAATATTAAAGGAATTCGACCATGCGGCTTTTGATCGCCAGTTCGAACCGCGGAAAACTGCGTGAAATTCAGGCAGTCCTCGCCGGCTTGCCGGTGGAGCTGGTGCTGCCTGCCGACCTTGGCCTGGCACTCCAGGTGGATGAAACGGGCGCTACTTATGCAGAAAACGCCGCTTTAAAGGCGCGAGCTTACTGCCAGGCCAGCGGCCTGCTGACCCTGGCGGACGATTCCGGTCTGGAAGTGGATGCGCTCAACGGCGCTCCCGGCTTGCATTCAGCCCGCTTTTCCCCAAAACCGGGCGCCTCGGACGCGGACCGGCGCGCGCTGCTGATCGATACCCTTCGACCGGTACCCGTCCCGCAAGGCCTGCCCGGCTGGCCGGCGCATTTTCACTGCACCGTGGCTGTCACCGAACCAACCGGCGCCTTGCACACCGTCGAAGGTCACTGCGACGGTTTTATCATTACTGAAGAGCGCGGGCACAACGGTTTCGGTTACGACCCGATCTTTTACATCCCTGCCGAAGACGCGACCATGGCCGAACTCCCAGATGGGCGCAAAAATCAAATCAGCCATCGCGCCCGGGCGTTGCAGGCAGCCCTGCCGATTCTACAGAGCTATTGCAACGATGTAAGTTAAAAATCGGTTATTCTTGCGCTATAATAAATTTGCGTCTGAGGTGGAGAAACAGGCATCATTTCCCCGAAAGGGATGGATGCCGGTGAGCCTGACCGGCCAGACGCATAACGAACCGCTCAAGTCTCGCTTAATCAGGATAACCGCCTGAAGTAGAGAACCTGCCGTCTACACCCCCTTCGCGGGCAAAAGAGATGTGGGCCCCCTGATGCACCGGTCTCCCGACTAGCCCGACCGCACCGGTCTCCGCCAGCACTCACAGGGTGCGCTGACCGACCGAAGGTCTCCTGCAGCCCGCTTCAAAGACCAGCGCGATCACGCTCGAACTACCAGGTAACGCTCAGCCCGCGCTCCAGCGTCCACTCCACTGTCTGAATGATCGGTTGCGCGTCCAGCCAATGGTTCGCCAGCCAGACGCGCTGCCCGGCAAGCGGATCATGACTCCAGGCTGCCCGCCCGCTGCGGGTGCGCAGCGCCCCGCTGCCATCCAGCATGTAACGCCAGGCTTCCTCAGCCGGTTGATCATAGATCACCAGTCTCCGGTCGGCCTCGATTTGCGCCAGGAGTCTGCTGGCACTGTCGCTGCCCTGCGCCAGCAGACTTTCCAATTCTGCCTGACAGTCCAGAATGCCCTCGCGTTTTAACGGCGTTTCACCGCCGACGACGCTTTGTACCTGCAAGCTGGTCAAAAACTGACCTCCGTTCCCTTGAGCAGTTAATTCGGCCAGCCGCGTTGACCGGGCGGTGTATCCGGTCGTGTAAAAATTGACGTCGCCCAATCCGCCGGCCGAATCGAGCCAGGCAGTACCGCTCCAGGTCATCAGCTTGCCGTTCGGATAGCTGTTGGAATTGTCCATATAGAGTTGATAGTAATTGGCGGTGCTCAACGCTCCGCCACGAGAAAACACCAACCAGTAAGGGGTATTGGCCTGAATTTCCACCCTGGGATCGAACAAAAACTTGACCCACCAGCGCGATCCGCTGACCAGGCTGGCGTCCACCGTCGCGCTGGTTAGCGCGACACCGGGCGTCCCATTGGCATCGGTGCAAAGTTCGCAGACCACCTGGTCGGTGGTGACGCCCACCGATCGGATGTTGACGACTGCTTCGCCGCACATCCAACTCCCGTAAGCGGTGCGAAAGCTCTGAGCAATTCGCGCATCCGCGCTCGCCGAGCGTCCCAGGTTCTGGGTTATGGACGCCGGTTTTACAAAACCTTCGTAACCGTCGTCAAAACGGGCAATTTTCCAGGTTAATGTTTCCCACCAACCGCGACACTCCAGGCGCACCCGGGATTTCAGCCCGGCGCTCCGGCTGCCGGCCAGATGCGGCTGCGGCCGGCTATGCTGCGCCAGCAGCGCATCCCGCGCCCGCAGCGCCTCCGCAGCATCCATCGAGCGCAATTGGAAAATGCGCTCTTTAACGCCGTAAATTTTCTGGCTTTCCAGGTCATCGACCCAGGGGGTGAAACTGCGCTCTCCGCTCCATTCCAACTGCGGTTCCTGCTGCCAGTAGAGAACGCATACCCGATTGGCAAGCTCGTCCAGGTTATAAACCAGACTCGATCCGGCCCGATCCACCTCCACCCGGTGGACATAGCCCCACCAGGCCTGTTCGCCGGCCTGGTTGGTGACGGTCACGGGCCGGCGCAGCACATCCGGCGCCCATTGGGCTAAAAACGCGTCCCCGCCTGAATCCCGCGCTGTACCCGTCATTACTGCTTCATGCGGACCGCCCAGAGCTTTCCAGGTTAACCGCTCGACCTGCAATTCCAACGCCGGCTGCAACCCGGTCGAAAAATCGCGCTGCGCCAGCCTGACGCTCATCTTCTCCATCCTGCCTCCTAAGGATCGATCCAGCGCGCGCCCGCCGTCAAGCGCAGTTGGGCTGTGTCCGCGATCAAAAATCCTGAATTCGTTTCATACAACAGGTAAATGCGGTGGTTGCGCCCCGGATAGATAATCATGGGCGCGCCTGAGACCAGGTGGGTGATGGATTTGTTTCCCGTGGCGCTGTCCACGGCGTAGAACACACCGCCCGGCCAGTCCATGACCAGGCTATGCTCCTCGTCCAGGCCGCTGACCGGCTGGAAATATGCAAAATTCTCCAGTGGATAGAGGTGAATGAAATCCAGATCGATTTGTTTGGTACCGGCGGACGAGCATTCCAGCCATCCTTCCAGGACAAAGGCAGTGAATGGCGCCAGGTTGGTTTGCAGCGGCGGGAAAAAAGCGGGCAGCACCTGCAACCGGCTGGACGCGTCCAGCACAGCCGGGGTGGATTGATCCAGGATTTCGCTGCCGCCGGCCGGCAGAATTTTCCAGCGCCAGCGGATATTGGCCTCTGGCGGCGTGTGAAAACGCGCCACCGGGCGCAGCCCGCGCCCTTTCAGCCAGTTTAGCCGGGCGGTGTCGATTGTCCAACGGCACACGGGTGTTTCCACCACGGCGCTCCACTGAAAATTCTGGTAGGCGCCCGCGCTGGCAGTCAGGTTTGAGATGCTGCTCGTGCCAGTACATCCAGCGCCGGCACTGGCTGCCTCGCCCTCCAGAACATGGTCGAAGCCGCCGCCGGCATCCCAAAGATCCGTGCCGCCCGAAACTACAATTTTTCCCAACCGTCTGACCAATCCAGCGCCAACATCCAGCGTCATGCACACCGGCAGCGGCTGCGATCCGCGAATTCCGCTGCCTACCACGTCACAATAATTGACATGCCCGGCATCTCCGTCGGTATGGTTCGACAGATTCAATCCTAGAGTGTTATTTGACCCGTTGGCATTTTGCAGAGGGACAGGCGCCACCAACTCGGTCAGCCAATTGGCGCGCACCAATCGCAGCCGTAAACCCTGGTAGCCGTGCTGGCGGTCCAGCGTTCCGCCGCCAAGCAATTCCACCGCTCCATCCAGCACCTTTGCACCCACCGGCGCCCCGCTCTGATCCGCCTGGATCCACAGGTGCAGGGGTGGATTACCGTCCCTGGCTTGAGCCAGGCGCTGCTCCAACCAGGTGATCAACCCGCGAATATCGCCGTTTTTACATTCAAGGGTCAGCACTTCTTCCACAAACCCGTCCGCAAGCTGATCCGGCCCGGGCTGGCGAAAGGCGCCGCGTACCGGCGGAATTACACCTGGCCCGTGCAGGTAAAAACGATCCTGTTGCACTTCGTCGGCGAAAAATAATGAATACATGGGTTACCCTCCCGCCCCATCCGGCGCATCAGGCAACTGCCAGCCGGGTTGCGTGCTTTCAGTCCCGTCCGGATATGGCGGGACAGCCGATGTTTGCAACCCGGCAGACCGCAATGCCGCCAGATAAGTCAGAGCGACCTCAAAACGCGCCAGCAAAGCCGCCGCCGCTGCCAGCACTTCAGCGGGTAAATTGGGTCGCGCGCTAAAAGCATCCACGCGTTCGGCCGCCCGCCAGAGTAAGGCGTAGGCCGCCGCGCCGCGCACCAGCGTGGCGAAATGCTGCACCGGCAGGCTGGTCACCAGCGCGCCGTCCAGCCCGCCAAGGCTGTACTCGCTCCCAGCCGCCAGCGCCATATCCGCCAGGGCTTGCCGCAGGGACTCATCCAGCTCGCTGTTTTCCCACACCAGCCCATTAACATCGATCAGGCCGGCGCGCAGACGAACCAGAATATCTGTATAGTCGCTCATAACCACCTCAATTCGGGATGGGCGTCCCACAAGCGGCTTAATTTTTCGGCGTCGCTGATTTCCGGGGGCGCTGCCGGCCGTTCTTCGAGCCAGGCGCGCAGCATTGCCTCGTCGCCATTGAAGACATTCAAATCCAGCGGTGACGCCACGCCAGGCAGCACAAACCGGTCGCCGCTGAACTGCCAGAAACGCCAGTCTTTGCTGCCCTGCGGCAAACGCGGACCGGCAATGCGCGGCAGGTACTTTTTAAGCAGGTCTTCCCAACTAACCGTCACCCGCCCGCGCGGATAAGGATAATAAGCCAGCCAAAGCGGCCATTCCGGCAGCCAGGCTTGCATCGGGCGGGCATAGTCCTGCACAAAGCTGGTGCGGGTATAAATGACCACCTGTTTTGCGATGGAAGCGCGCAGTGTTTCGGCTGTTTCGCGGGCATGCGCGCTGATGCGCTCCGGCGGGAGGATACGGACGATTTTTTGCACGGCCCACTCCTGCCACGACTGCCATTGCTGTTCGACATCCAGCGCGGCAAAGTCGTAATCCAACCCGCTGCAGGTTGTCAAAAAATGGTCCACCTGCTGGCGCGCCGGTTCGGTTGGATCCACCCAGTGGAACACGCCCGTCACCACCCCGGCATCTTTAGCCTGGTTGAAATGCGTCCGCAGCGACGGGTCGACCCCTTTCACGCCGCCGCTGGCTTTGACGACCGCAAAGCACACCCCAGCCGCCTTCAGCCGCTGCCAATCGACTGTTTGATGCCAGTGGCTGACATCCACGCCCAATGCGTTCATCGTTCCTCCTTCCCGGTTTGCCCTGGCCGGGGCCCAAGCGGAAACCAACTGCCCGTGCCCCGGCTCGGTTTTTAGTCCGGGCTGACAACAAACTTCATCCCATTGGCGCACAACAGCACTACGCTGCCATCCGGGCGCATCACCCAGCTTCGCAGCGTTGCCGGATCGATTCCCATGCGCTGCGCCGCGGCAGCGGCAAACTCCGGCAGGTCAGCGATAACCGTCGGTTCAATGCGCCGTTTGCTGCGGGGCATCGCCGTCCTCCGGTTTAGTTGAGGCGCGCCCGGCATCTTCGATCGCTACGCCGGTGGAATACACCGCCAGCGCCGCAATGGCAGCCTGTACCGCCTGCCAGACATCGATCTTCCCGCTGCTCAAGCCAGCCGCCACCGCCGTCAAAGCGGCCAGCAGCGCCCAAAACTTGCGCGAGCGTAACACCTTGCGAACTTGATCCCAGATGGTCATGGTACCTTCCTCCTGGTTCTGCAGCGGGGCGGGCAGGTAAAGGTAATAGCTCACCTCCCGCCCCGCTCTTGCGGCAGGGCTAAGCTGCCACGTTGGACTTGTACAACGGCCGGTAATCGGCCACGAACACGCTGACCCAGTGGCGCACCTTCATGCGCATCTCGTCATTGGTGAACAGCGCCCCGCTGGTCTCGCTGTCGGAGATGTAGATTTCCGGCCGCAGGCCAAAGCGTTCGCCCAGGATAATGGCGGGTGCCAGCTTCGGGTCGGCTGCGGCTGCCCAGTCGTTGGCATCCGTCATCTCCGGGCAGGTGATTACGTCGCCCATCTCGCCGCGCTGCAGGTTCTCCGAGAAAATGGTTGCCTCGCGTTCGAAGGACGGATAGAGGATGCGCATGGCATTCAAGCGCAATGCCCGCGGTACGATCAGGTAGCGCCCGTCCAGCGCCAGTTTGGGTGCGCTGCCGCCGGCCTTGACCAGCATCGGCTGATCGTAAATGGCTTTGCTGGCGGTTTCCCAGGCGGCCGAATCCAGCGCGGCACTGCCCAGGTTGCCGTGGTTGGCGAGATTGAACACATTGAAAGTGTCTGCCATCGCCGGACCGACCCCGCCATTGGCGGTGAACACCGCTCCAACCAGCGCGGAAATACGCCGCAGGGCAGCCGAAGCCAGCTTGAACGGATACTGGCGCAGCTTGTGGGTCTGGTCGCGCTCGAACATCTCCAGCGTCAGACCAACATACCCGCCATACTTACCCCACGCCCCAACCTCGGCCGAATCATCCACACCCAGCTCGGTATAAGCGGCTCCTTCCGCCACCGCCGGCAGCACCGTCACCTCACCGACCAACACCCCGGTGATGTCGTGCAGGCTGGTGAAGTGCTGCACCGAGACCACCGGCTCCCACCAGCGGTAGCCGCTGCGTCCCAACTCCTGCCAGCCCATCACCACCAGTTTGTTGAGCGCATTCTTCAGCAGGCCGGGCAGATCGGCGCTGGCGGCAAACTGCGCCCGTTTGGCGTCATACCCGCCGTAAAATTCGGCGTCGCCGGTCATCAGGGTGTACAGCTCGCGGATACCGCTCAACTTTTGCACCTGCAACCCGTTCAGGTTAGCCGGACGCTGCGCGCCGAGCAAATCGTGCACCGCCGCGCTGATTTGATCCTCGCCGGAGAACATGCCGCTTACCCGCCCGGGACCCTGCACTACGGTTGCGCCGGTCAATTCGCTTACCAGCGTGCGGCTGTCAGCGATGGCGGTCTGCAATTCGGCCGGGTCGAATGTCCGGCCGGTAAAACGCTGGCGTACTCGCTCAGCCAGCGCCGCCGGCAAATGCGCAGCCGCCAGGCTGGTCTCCAACAACAGGCCGGATAGCTCAACGTGCACCTCAGGGGCTGCCGGGCCGGTCGACTCGGTTGTTTTGGTGTTGGATGGGTTATCTTCCATGGTTTTTTGTCCTTCCCGATTCAGATAGGGGTGGCTCTGGTTCAAAGCTCGCAAAAATTGACCGCCGCGGGCCGGTTCCAGCACCAGATCGACGCTTAACACGCGCAAAATGCGCGTAACTGCCTTGCCGTTGGCCTCGAAGACCAGATCAGCCGAGAATCCCACCGCCGGTTTGGGTCCGTCTGCAAGCATGGCGCGGCCCAATTCGGCCAACATCGGTCCGGCCGGGCCCACCGGCCGAACGCGCAGGCGCACACCCTGTTGAGCGGGATCGAACTGCGGCGAGTGGCACACGCCCGCCAGATCGCGCAGCGAATGTCCCTCCAATGCATGGTCAACGAAGCATTCGCAGCCGTCCCAAAGCATCAGCGAGCCGCTCAATACATCCGGTGAAAACTGCCAGCCGTTTCCCTCCCCGGCGGTGATCGCCAGGACATCGAACTCGCCCTGACCGGCCTGTGCTGCCAGTGCCATGCGCGTACTGTGAACAGTCCCTTCCCTTTCCAATTCCTTCATCCTCCCCTCCTCAATCCCATTTCGGTTCGCCCGTGAGCAGATCGACCTTGCCGGCCGGCTTCAGGCGATTGCGTTTTGTCGGTTCCGGCCTCGCTTTCACTGCATCCGCCTCATGCCCGCGTTCCAGCAGGGATGCGACATCCGGCACTTCGCCGAAGAAGCGGTAAACCACCCGCAGCAGTTCACTGTCATCGATCAGCCCGCGGTCGCGCAGTTCGGTCAGCACCGCCGAGATGTGGTTGGCAGCCATTGCCAGCGCCACATTGTCGCGCGCTGAAAGGTCAGCTCCATGTACCTCCACCCGCGCCTGCGGATCGATGCGCCCGTCCACCAGCGCCCGGCGATTGATGGCGGCCCGCAGGACTTCGCGCACCAGCCACAGGAAAAAGCTCTGGCGCTGTTCGAAGCGGCGGTAGGTCGGCCCGCCGGCAGCTTCGGCGGTGGTGCGCGTGCTTGATTCGGGTTCCGCCAGAAAGTGCAGCGGCACGCCCGCCCCGGCAGCGATCATCTTTTTCAGCGCCAAACCATCGGTGTTGGCCTCGTCCGATTCCAACCGCGGCGCAATCACCTCCCAGTTCTCGTTTTCATCCGTCACCAGTATCGACCCCGGCGTAGGCGGGCTGGCGTTCAGCCGCTGCTGCCGCGCCAGCCGGTCGGACTCGCTGCTAAAGCGCGACTTGACCACATACAGGAAAGCAGTGCGGAAACGGTTCAGCCGGGCGCGGTCCTCCAGCCAGTTGGTGTAGCGGCTCAACCAGCGCAGAATCGGCGCCAGATCCGGTTCGCCCCACTGCGCACCCACCGGACGGTTGATGGCAAAATGCAGCATAACGGGTGGAAAGGCGCCGTCCGGTCCGGGCGCATCTTCGCGGGCGTTGTACGCCAACCAGGGAAGCGGCTGCAATTGCTCGAGCGTGGCGCGCGGCAGAAACGCCAGCGGCTGCTCGACATCGTTCGGGCGGGTATGAATTTCCGCCACATCCGCAGCCGGAACCGCCCGCAGGTAGCTCATCCCGGAGGCATCGGTCGAGAGCAGCACGAACAGGTTGCCGCTGCGCGACAGTTCATCGCACCATTCGAAAACGCGCACCGCCATGCGGTTGAGCGGGTGATGCCAGAACTCCTCCAGAAATCGCGCTGTCGGCGCGTGTTTGCAGTGAATCGAAATCCCGCCGCCAACCACGTATTGGGTGGTCAGTTCCACCAGCCGGCGCGCCAGCGGGTTGACCCGCCAGGCTTCCAGCGCCTGCTCGAACACTTCCTGCCGGTTGGGAGACAAACGGTCGCGCTCCGTCCCAGCGATTGAGGATGCACCCAGCAGGAAGGTGGCGTCGGTTTCGGCTGCCAGTCCGGCGCGCACCTGACGCCGGATTTCAGCGCCGAACACGCGTCCCACGGTCTTCGTCCAAATCGAATCTTTCATAATCCTCCACTTTGCAGGTCAAAACCCGTTGTCCAGGTCTTTTAAAGGATCACGCCCCGCCACAATCAGCGCCGGGCCGGTACCGCCCCACGGCTGGGTATCCAGCACCGCTGACAACGCTGCTGAAAGCAGCAGGTCATCATGTACCGGCTCACCGTTGGCCGGGTCACGCGCGCCGTCCGGCACACCCCAGCTCATGCGCTTATCCGGGCCAGTCGTAATTTCATACTGGCAGTGTTGCAGTTGGCGCTGGAACAGACTATCCAGCGCGCCTGGGCTGCCGGCCGGTTCCTTCCAGCGGCCGCTGTCCACCACGCTCAAAAAATCCCAACCCAGTTTGCTTTTACTGGCAGCGTTGAACTGGAAGGGCGCCACCCGCCCGGGCAGCGACCTGCGCAGGAAGGCGGCCAGGCCGGCCCCAACGCCGGTAGCGTCCACCACCAGCCAGCGCGCCTGCCAGGTTTCGGCCAGTGCCAGCAGTTCGGCATACAGGTCGGTATGGCGCACCCCCAGCCATTGACGGCGCTGGACGCAGCGGTAGGATGGCGCGCGCAACTGCGGGTCCTCCAGCGTCGACAAGTCCACTTCGACCACCGTCAGCGCAGTGGCGTCCCGTCCGGGATTTTTTAGCGCCCAGCCTGCCGGGTCGCCGCCCTGCTCGGCGGCTTCATCTTCTCCGGCCACATCCAGCAGCAATGCGTAGGTTGCTCCCGGGGTCGGCCGGTCCGCAGCCGGGTGACTGCCCTGCATGCGCAGCCGTCTTTCGACCGGGAACATGCCGCCCTCGCCGTCGATCTCCTCGCTGTAAAATTGGGTGCGTACCAGCGGGTGGCTGCGGCCCAGCCGGGCCACCTGCGCGGCCACGAAGTTGCCGTAGGCCGGCACCTCGGCTGCCACGCGTTCGGCGTCCACCACGAACACCCGCCGCTGCCCATCATGGCGTTCTGCCTCGCGGGCTGCGCGCAGTTCGCGCGCCAGCAGCGTCTGGCTGGTCCAGGCGGTGCCCCAGAAGATGCGGGTGGCGTTGGTGGAGGCCGCCATGGGCGCAATGTCCTTGTCGTATTTTTCGATTTCGAGATCCTGCGCCTCGTCCACTTCCAGCAGCGCGCTGGCGGTGGCGCCGACGATGTTGGCCTCCGGCGCGCCGCTGAGAAAGAAAATGCGCGCCGTTCCACAGCGGTAGATGTAACCCGACTCCTTTTTCCATTCACCGTGCGTGAGCGCGTTTTTCTGCAGCACGCGCTCCAGCCGGCGCATGGCGTTGATCGACTGCGGCCGCCAGGTTGGCGAAACTTTGATGATCTCGGCCTCGTATTCCTGCAAATAAGCCAGCAGGTACGTTTCGATTTGCGCCTGAAGCTCATTCTTGCCGGACTGGCGCGGAAAGAGCACCACAAAGCTCAGACCGCGCTTGAAGATCACCGACTTGATTACTGCCCGGGCAACTTCCACCTGATAGCTGCGCAGTTTCAGCTTCGAGCTGTGCTCGATGAACTCCACCGGATCGGTCAACATGCCCCTGACGGTGTTAACAAATGGTTCTTCCTGCATAAGTCTCCTTTCTCATCGGGAGGTAGGAGCGGGCGGCCCAGGGCCCCGGCGCACGGTTGATACGCACAGGTAAGCGCTGTACGCGCGGGTATTTCCGTGACGTCGCCCGCCCGGTGAAAAGAGGGTGCCTGCTACAAACCCGAGGTGAGGACCGAATCAATCCCCTCGCGCTCCATCTCTGCGCGGATATCGTGCAGCGCGGCTTTGACATAGTCCGCCGCTGTCTGGCCTTCATCGAGCGCTTTCTCCGCCTTGAGCAGGTTGGCAAGGTTGGCGCTGGCGCGCGAAACCGTATCCAGGGTCGCAAGCAGCTCCTCGAGCGAACGCGCCTCGTCCAGCATGGTACGCGCCTGCCGAATCAGCTCCCGCACGATGCGAATCTCCTCCGAGAGTTTCCCGCTGCGCGCTGGCCTGGTCCGCGGCTCTTCTTTCCCCGATTGCGGCGTCGGATCAACCTTTTGCATACGCCCATCCTTTCTGAAATAGATAATTTGTTCTATTTCACAGAAAGCATAAGGGATGAAGGGGGTGCAATTCAATATGTCAAAAGGTGCAATGGCTCAGGCGTGGGGGTGAAGGGTTTTAAGCATTTTAGGCGTGCGCAAAAACTGCAAAGACTTGTAGGATAAGCGTTAGCTGCTGTTGGAGCTTAGCGTGCGTTCGACCCACAGGGCGCAAAACCGCAAAACTTGTAGGATAAGCTTCAGCTTGTCCTTTTTGTTGTGCGAATTTTCAATTTGCCTGGGCAAGCTGAAGCTTACCCTACCCGGCGCTTGGCGCATGACACGCATTACCCCTGATAAATCTGAATCAAATTCCCACAGGTGTCATCGAACACAGCTATGACGGTTGGTCCCATTGGCGTTGGCGGCATAGTGAACTTGACCCCCAACCTTCGCAGCCGCTCGTACTCCTGCTGAACGTTATCTGTGGCAAAAGCCGTGAACGGTATCCCCAGGCTCACCAAAAACTTCTTATATGCCTGAGTTTCAGGCTTTTCACTCGGTTCGAGCAACAGTTCGACCCCATCCGGCGTTTCCGGCGAAACCACGGTGAGCCAGCGGAATTCTCCGGCCGGCAGGTCGGTCTTTTTCACAAATCCCAATACCCGCGTGTAGAAATCCAATGCCCTGGCCTGATCGTCCACCGGCACGCTGGTAAGTTTAATTTTCATCGCTCACTCCTTTCATATGGGTCAAACCTGAAATCGCATCATACATTCAGTAACCTAATCCTGTCAATATTGTCTTCCTTGGTTTTAGTAAGAGCAAGTCAAAAGCATTCTCCTTCGCGCTCAATACTCCGCACCTGCTCCACTGGACACGTGAAATCTGGCACTTGATACTTTGTCTCCATTTTTTGCTACAATCAAGTCATACCCTGGGAGGAGCGCATGCCTGAACCCTTAGCCAATCTCGAGATTCACCCACTGACCCCCGAGCGTTGGGGTGATTTTGAAACCCTGTTTGGGCCGCACGGCGCTTACGGCGGTTGCTGGTGCATGTGGTGGCGCCTGCCGCGCTCCGAATTTTCCCGCCAGCAGGGAGAGGGCAACCGCCAGGGCCTTAAAGCGCTGGTCGATAGCGGCGCCCCGACCGGATTACTGGCTTACCTTGACGGGCAACCAGTCGGCTGGATCGCTCTGGCTCCGCGCGAGGATTACGCCGCCCTGGAACGCTCGCGCGTGCTCAAACGCGTCGATGACCAGCCGGTTTGGTCGATCGTCTGCTTTTACGTCCACCGCAAGTCACGCCGGAAGGGGATGATGACCGCGCTGGTCGAGGCTGCATTGGCGCATGCCGCTGCTCACGGCGCCCGCATCGTCGAAGCTTACCCACACGATACCGACGGGAATGCTCCGCCTGTTTCAACTTACATGGGCAACGCCAAGGTCTTTCGCAAAGCCGGGTTTGTCGAAGTAGCCCGGGTAGGCCCCAGGCATCCGGTCTTGCGAAAATATCTCTCACCGGACCCGTAAACCCGGCTGCCGCCGGTGTTACAATCAGCCTAGATTCCAGCCTGGAGGTACGCCATGACAGAACTGCTCTATCAAGTCGACAGCTATTTACAAGAGTTTGACGCGCAAGTCACCGCCATCGACGCCGAACACCGCGCCGTGCTGCTCGACCGGACGGCGTTTTATCCGGGCGGCGGCGGTCAACCCGCTGACAGCGGTACCCTGACCGTCGGGACTGAGGTTTACCCGGTTGCGCGCGCCAAAAAAGGCTCTCAGGGCGTCTGGCACATACTGGAAGGAGAAAGCCCCTTGCCGGCGGTCGACGCTGGCGTCCATGGCAAGATCAATTGGGAGCAGCGCTACCAGTTGATGCGTACCCACAGCGCGCTGCACATCCTGTGTGGTGTGGTTTTCCGCGACTACGGCGCGCAGGTTACCGGCGGGGATATGGAGCCGCTCAAAGGCCGCATGGACTTCGAATTCGAGAATCTGAGCAAAGAGTTGGTCGGTGTGATCGAGGAAGCTGTCAACCGCGAGGTGCAGGCTGCCCGCGACGTCCGTGTGCGCATCCTGCCGCGCGAGGAAGCCTTTGCCATCCCCGACTTAATTCGCACCAAAATCAACCTGCTGCCGCCCGATATTCAAGAGATTCGCACCGTTGAACTGGTTGGCCTGGATCTGCAAGCTGACGGTGGCACGCATGTCGCCAATACCCGCGAGGTGGGACGGATACGGGTGGTGGATTACAAGAGCAAGGGTAAAATCAACAAGCGCATCTACATCGAAATGGAATAATTCCTCAGAGAAGGGATTTGCTATGCCAGTCACGATCCTGATTGTTGTCCTGGTCCTGCTGATTTTCTTGATCGCCATCATACTGATTCGTACCAGCGCATTTTTGCGACCAAGCGAACCGGTTGCGCCAGTCGAACTGCCTGAAGTGGACCCCGATTTTGTCGCCAACCACCTGGCTGAAGCCATCCGCTGCGAGACCATCTCCCACCTCGAAGGCACGCCGGCTGACCTTTCAGCCTTTCGCGAACTGCGCCGGGTACTCGAAAGTCAGTATCCGCGCGTCCATGCCTCGCTGGAACGTGAGATCATTTCTGACGCCACACTGCTCTATACCTGGCGCGGCACCAATCTTGAACTGCCGCCGGTGCTGTTCTGCGCCCATCTGGACGTGGTACCGGTCGACCCCGGTACGCTCGACCAATGGGAACACCCGCCCTTTGCCGGCATCATCGCCGACGACTATGTCTGGGGACGCGGTACATTTGACGTCAAATGCCAGGTGATCGGGCTGCTGGAAGCGGCTGAATTGCTGCTCAAACAGAATTTCCAGCCGGAACGCACCATTTTCTTCGGCTTTGGTCAGGATGAAGAAATCGGCGGCGAGAAGGGCGCCAAACAAATTGCTGCCCACCTGGCTGAACGCGGCGACCGCTTCGAAGCCGTGCTGGATGAGGGCGGCGCGATCACACAGGGAATCATTCCCGGCATCGAGAACCCGGTAGCCATGATCGGCATCGCTGAAAAAGGCTCGCTCTCCCTGCGAATTAAAGCCGTAGCCAAGCCCGGGCACTCGTCTACTCCCGGTAAAACCACCGCCATCGGTATTCTGGCAAACGCCATCACCCGGCTGGAGAATCACCCCCTGCCCGCCCGGTTGGACTTCATGCGCATCATCTACAGCGCGCTGGGCGGGGCGGTATCGCCCACGCTTCAGGCGGCTTTTGCCAACACCTGGCTGTTTGGCAGGTTCCTCAAACGCAAACTGGAAGCCAGCCCGACCACCAATGCCTCGATTCGCACGACAACCGCAGTTACCATGGTTGCCGGCGGTATCAAGGACAACCTGCTGCCCGCCAGCGCGGAGGCAATAGCCAATTTCCGCCTATTACCGGGCGACACCGTCGAGGACCTGGCGGAATATGCCCGCCTGGTGATCGACGACCCGCGCGTGACCGTCGTACCCGTGCCGGAAAACGCCTGGGAAGCTTCGCCGCTGACCTCGCCTGAAGGCGCTGCCTTCCAGAGTCTGGCAACCACCATCCGCCAGGTTTTCCCTGGCGCCGAGGCTGCGCCCTACCTGGTGTTGGGCGCCACCGACGCCCGCCATTATGCCGGGCTGAGCGACCAGGTGCTGCGTTTCACTCCGCTGGTTTCAACTCAGGATGATCTTTCACGGATGCACGGCATCAATGAACGCGTCCACGTTGGGTCGCTGGGACGCATGGTGCAGTTCTACATGCTGCTCATCGATGCCTGGGCTGGCGGCGAACTGAAGCACAATCTCGTCGAACTGCCCACCGAAGCTCCCGGGGTCTAGCCGCATTCATGGAGACCCTCGAACAATCGCAGCGCCCCACCCGGCGCGATTTATCAATGCCCGGGTTACTCATTACCATCGCGGCCATCGTTGCGTTGACTGCTTTAGGTCCGACCGAACGTACCCTGGGCGAAAACCTGCGCCTGGTGGTGCTGCACGGCGCCTGGGTATGGACCGGCAAAATTTTATTTGCGGCGGCAGCCCTGGCCGGTCTGGCTGGTTTGCTCCTGCCGCGCAGTTTCTGGTCGAACCTCTCGCTGGCGCTCGGACGCGCCGGCCTGCTCTTCTGGCTGACATACCTGCCCATGTCGCTCGTCGTGCAAATGCAGAACTGGGGCGGCATTTTCTGGGATGAACCGCGATGGCGCGTGCCTTTCACGTTTGGGGTGGTCGGGCTGCTGCTGCAGCTCGGCCTGTGGGTCATTAATCAGTCGCGCGTGACCGACCTGGTCAATCTGGTCTACGGTATTGTGCTCTGGTGGCAGTTGGGCGCCATCACCAACATCCTGCATCCCGATTCGCCAATCTTTGGTTCAGATTCTACCGGTATACAATTTTTCTTCCTGGGCTTGCTGGGCCTGACGCTCTTCGCCAGCGCCCAGATCACCAGGTTGCTGTACCGTTCGCTATCCCGCTCAAGAATGCCCGTTAGATGAAATCCGGGGATACGCTCACTCCGCTGCAACTCGGGCTGTTTACTTTAGCCCGCATGGTAATGAACACCAGCTACCGCATGGTGTATCCCTTTCTATCCACATTTCAGAACGGATTGGGAATGTCCCTCGGGGCATTTTCCCTGCTGCTTACACTGCGCTCTTTGACCGGGTTGATTGGTCCCCTGGCAGCCCCGCTGGCAGACTGGCGCGGGCGCAAACTAAGCATGTTGTTGGGAATTGGCACCTTCACCACTGGAGCGCTGCTGGTCACCTTCTGGCCGAACGGCACCACCTTTTTCATCGCTGTTTTACTGATGGCGCTGGCCTACCTGGTGTTTTTGGCCGCCATGCAGGCCTATATCGGCGACCGGGTACCCTATCACCGCCGCGGCCGGGCCATGGGACTGACCGAATTGAGCTGGTCGCTGGCTTTTATTCTGGGGATTCCGCTGGTCGGCTGGCTGCTTGGGCGTACCGGTCTGTGGCAAGCGCCTTTTCCGCTGCTGGCACTCCTTGGGATGCTGGCCATGATTGCATTGGTCGTTTTCGTGCCTGGCGACCATGCCGCCCATGCGCAAAGCAGCGCTGCTTTAAATCGCGGCGGACTGCTCCAGATAGTACGCGTTCCGGCTGTGCAAATTGGGCTTGGTATGGCATTGGCAATGACGACTGCCAATGAAACGGTCAATCTGGTATTTGGGCTGTGGCTGGAAAATTCATTTGGCCTTAAATTGGCTGCTCTGGGAGCCGCGGCGGCGGTGATCGGGGTGGCTGAAATGGGCGGTGAAGGATTTTCAGCCTGGCTGGTGGACCGGCTGGGCAAGGAATGGTCGGTTCGCGCCGGATTGCTGCTCAATTCCCTGGCAGCCGTAGGTCTGGTTTTTTCCGGCGGCGCCGTTTGGAGTGCTCTGCTGGGGTTGTTCCTGTTTTATCTAAGTTTCGAGTTCACGGTAGTCAGCGCCATGCCGTTGATGAGCGAAGCGCTGCCGACCCTGCGCGCAACAGTCATGGCCAGTATGCTCGCCAGTTTTTCGATTGGGCGCGCTGTTGGGGCGGTGGTCGGGCCATTTCTTTATACCCACTGGAGCTTTCCAGTGAACGCAGCCGTTGCTGTGTTGTTCAACATGATCGCTATTGCGCTGCTCAGCCGGTTGAAAATTGCACCGCGCTTGGTCGAAGAAGAAGGTTAACCGCTGGTTAGCCTGGGCATTTGAGTTATCACGTCGATCTGGAGGATCAAAATGGCATCGATTACCGATCAACTTGGAAAGGCATTTGTTTGCCCGCGCTGTCACAGCAAAGGCGGTTCAACCCAGAAACTTGCCATGTCCGGCACCGGGCTTTCGCGCCTGTTGGAGATTCAACCCTACCGCTATGCGTTTGTATCGTGCAACAACTGCGGCTACACTGAAATTTTCAACCTGAGAATCCTCGAAGGCCGTGACGATCTTTCCACTTTTCTGGATGTGTTGTTCATGGGATGAGGCGTGCCAGGTGTCAAGTGACACGTCCCTAGTAAATTCTCCAATGCAATGTATTGCCTTAAATATTCCGTAGGTCGGATTGAGGGCGGTGAAGTTACAATCGCTTGGCAAATCCTCACGTAGCCCTCAATCCGACTTTCTGAATTGGGGGTGTAGGCGTTACAATCGCTTGGCAAATCCTCATGTAACCTGAAAATCCAACTTTCTGGGTTGACATTTGCTGTCGGATTTCGGGTGGAATGATGATTATCCCGTGGTAAAGTTCGCTTCCTTCCCTCACTCACAGAGTGCCCTGCGGGCAATCCGACCTACAATATTTCGTCTCCTTACCGGACTTTGAGATTTAATCTTTAGGTCGGTATCCCCCATTTGATACTTACCCAGACAGGCTGAAGCTTATCCTAAAAGGGACTTGGCGCTGTGCCACTTGACTCAGTCTCACCCCGCCGCGCGGTATAATCACACCAACCATCATGCTGATCACAAACATCTCTCAACTCCTCACCCTGGCGGGTGGACCGCAGCGCGGCAAGGACCTCGGTCAGTTAGGCATTCTGGCGGAATCAGCCGTTCTGGTCCAAAACGGTGTGATCGAGGCGGTCGGTCCCTGTGATCGCATGCTGAAGGCTCACCCCACCGAAGAACGGTATAACGCCGCCGGTAAGGTGGTCATGCCGGGCTTTGTTGACCCGCATACGCACCTGGTCTGGGCCGGCGATCGCGCCGCTGAATTCGAAATGCGCCTGGAAGGCATGTCCTACCAGGAAATCGCTGAGTCTGGCGGAGGCATTCGAGCGACCGTGCGCGCTACCCGCAATGCCAGTCTTGACGAACTCAAGACCCAGTCTCGCGCCCGCGCCCGGATGATGCTGCGCACAGGCACCACTACCGCCGAAGTCAAAACCGGGTACGCTTTGCAGCACCCTGGTGAACTGACACAGTTGCAAGCCATCCTCGAGCTGGACAAAGAAGGTCCGCTGGAGTTGGTGCCCACTTACCTTGGCGCTCATGACATTCCCCCGGAATACAAAGAACATCCAGAAGACTACACCAGCCATTTATGCCGCACCCTGCTGCCTGAAGTGCTTTCCTGGTGGCAAATCAACGCTCCCAATCGCCCGCTGCCCTTCGTCGATGTCTTTTGCGAGACCATCGCCTTCGACCTGGAACAGTCGCGCCGCATCCTCGAAGCAGCCAAAGCATTGGGCTTTCCGCTCAAAATCCATGCAGATGAGTTTGACAATCTTGGCGGCGCAGCGCTGGCAGCCCGGTTAGGCGCAGCTTCAGCCGACCACCTGATCGTCTCTTCGCCGGAAGACATTGCGGCCATCGCCGCCGGTAATACCGTTGCTGTAGCCCTTCCCTGCACGCCCTTCGGTCTGGCGACCCAACACTACATGCCCGCCGCCGCCTTCCTTGAAGCCGGCGCCATCCTGGCCATTGCCACCGACCTCAATCCGGGTACGGCCTGGTGCGAGAACATGCAAATTTCCATTGCGCTGGCCTGCCGGTATATGCGCCTTACCCCCGGCCAGGCTATTGCAGCTGCCACCATCAACGCTGCTGCGGCGATCAACCGTTCTGACCGCATTGGTTCGATCGAAGCCGGCAAGCAGGCCGACCTGTTGATTCTGGAAGTCAGCGACTACCGCCACCTCGGCTACCGTTTCGGCGGCAACCTCGTTGCTCAGGTTATGAAACGCGGCGAATTCGTCGTATTCTAATATCCCATTAAACTGGAGCCATCCTTGCTGACCCTTGAAACCGCCCGTCAATGGTACCCGTCCACCGACCCGGTGCACGGCTTTGATCATATCGAACGGGTATATCGCATGGCGGAACGACTGGCGCTGGCAGAAGGCGCTGATCTTGAGATCGTGCACGCCGCCGCCCTGTTGCATGACATCGAAGGCAGCCACCCCGGTGGCGAAGAACGCGCCAATCATCATCACCAATCGGCGGATATCGCTGCCGAAATCCTGCGCGGTGAAGGTTGGTCTGGCGACCGGATTGTCGCAGTTCAGCACTGCATCCGCGCCCACCGCTACCGCGACAACCGCGAACCCCCCGTCACCATCGAGGCAAAAGTATTGTTTGATGCTGACAAGCTGGACGTACTTGGGGCAATTGGCGTGGCGCGCACCATTGGCTATGCAGTACAGGCGGGACAGCCCATCTTTGCCCAGCCTTCCGCCCAATTTCGCGCAACCGGTGAAGGCGAGCCTGGCGAACCACACAGTGCTTATCACGAACACCTGTTTAAATTAAGCAAAGTCAAAGACCGTTTATTCACTGAAACTGCACGTAAAATCGCCATGGACCGCCATGAGTATTTGGACAATTATTTCAATCGTTTGATTGCCGAAATGAACGGTAATCTCTAACTATTACTCCTTACCCAAAGCAAAGACACCTATGGAACCTACTTTAAACCAAATTACGGACTGGGCGCATGAAGCTGGCGCTATTTTGCGGGCCGGTTTTCGGCAAAAGTTTGCCATATTCCACAAAGGCCCAATCGACCTGGTCACCGAGATGGACCGGCGGTCAGAGGACTTGCTGCTGGAACGCATTCGCACTACTTTTCCCGATCATGCCATTTTCTCGGAAGAAAGCGGCCGCTTGAATGGGAATCACGCCTCCCAATGGTTCGTCGACCCGCTGGATGGGACCGTCAACTATGCCCACGGCATCCCCATTTTTTCGGTATCGCTGGCCTACGCTTTTGAAGGGGAATTAAGGTTTGGAGTAGTTTACGATCCCATTCACGACGAGACGTATGCGGCCGAGGTTGGGAGAGGTGCAACACTTAACGGAGTAGCCATTCATCCCACACAGGTCGATCGTATGGTCGATGGGCTGCTGGTAACCGGCTTCCCTTACACCCTGGGTCACCCGGATAAGCCCGACAATCTGGATATTTTCCCGCGAATGGCCAGGCGTGCCCAGGGCATCCGCCGCCTGGGTTCGGCCGCTCTCGATCTATGCTATGTGGCTGAGGGCCGGCTGGACGGGTATTGGGAAGTAGAGCTTCAGCCCTACGACCTGGCTGCCGGGGTGTTGATCGCCCGTGAAGCGGGCAGCGCCGCTACCCGTCTGGATGGCGACACAGAAGTGCTCACCCCGCCGTGCACCATCGTCGCCGCCAACCCCAGGCTGCACGCGCTTATGCTGGAAGTCATTCAAGGCAATTCGTAGGAATCGACGCCCCCGTCGATCTGTGTTTCTGCCTGTAAGGATCGACTCCCCCATCAACCTGGTTTCTGCTCGTAGGGGGCTGTCCCAAAAGCGGGCGGGCGTGGAAACCCGCCCCTACCCGTAGGGGATGGGTTCCACCCCATCCCGCATTTGTGGTGGAATAAATGACAAATTTATTCTTTTGAGACAGCTCCTTTGATCGCGCGGGTCTCCAGATCGCAGTGGGCTTTGTGAGTGCAGGCAGGCATGGCTTCGACAGGCTCAGCAAACGGGTGAGAAACCGGTACAATCAAGGGTGACACATGACACCTGGCACTTTCGTGTACAATTAGCCGTATGGAATCAGCGGCGCTCCCCCTTGACCAGGTCCTTGTAGGAGATAGTCTCCAGGTCATGGAGCAGCTTCCACCTGAATCCATCGACCTGATCTTCGCCGACCCACCCTACAATCTACAATTACGCCAGGACCTCTGGCGCCCCAATCTGACAAGGGTGGAAGGCGTCAGCGACGCCTGGGACCAGTTCCCGGGTTTCGCTGAATATGACGCCTTCACCACAACCTGGCTGACTGCTTGCCGCCGGGTGCTCAAACCCACTGGCACACTGTGGGTAATCGGCACCTACCACAACATTTACCGCGTCGGTTACATCCTGCAAAACCTGGATTATTGGATCCTCAACAACGTCGTCTGGGTCAAAACCAATCCGATGCCCAATTTCCACGGAGTGCGCTTCACCAACGCGCACGAATCTCTGATCTGGGCGCAAAAAGAACGCGGGCAGCGTTATACCTTTAACCACCAGGCTATGAAAGCGCTCAACGACGGTTTGCAAATGCGTTCCGACTGGCATCTTCCTCTTTGCAGCGGCCGCGAACGCATCCGAACAAACGGAATCAAAGCCCATTCCACCCAAAAACCGTTGGCCCTGCTCTACCGCATCCTGCTCGCCAGCAGCAATCCGGGTGATGTTGTCCTCGATCCGTTCTTTGGCACCGGCACAACCGGTGAGGCCGCCCGGCGGCTTGGGCGTCGCTGGATCGGTATCGAACGCGATCCACAATACGCCGAACTGGCCCGCCAGCGAATTGCGGCAGTAGGCGCGCCGCCGTCTGCTGAAGCGCTGCAAACGCATAATCCGCGCCGCGAGCCGCGCCTGCCGTTTGGGATGCTGCTCGAAAATGGATTGCTGTCCCCTGGCCAGCAGCTTTATTTCGGCCGCGAATCAACCATCAGTGCCGTGGTTCAAGCTGATGGTCAGCTCGAGTACGATCAACAGCGCGGCTCGATCCATCAAATTGCGCGATTGTTACAGCCAGGGCCTTGTAACGGCTGGACGCTTTGGTACTATCACGATTCCCACTCCGAGCAGCGTCAGCCGATCGATCACCTGCGCAAACAGTTGCAGGAAACCTTTAATTCACCTTTGGAGGATGAAGCATGAGCCTGCAAGTCAAAACATACCGGCAGGAACGCTGGAGTCTGGCGGATTTATTCTCTGCGCCAAACAGCCCCGAACTCGAAACGGCCTTCAAAAAGCTGGATGAAGCCGTAGCTGATTTCGAGACCTTTCGCCCGCGATTGACCCCTGATATTGCGGAGGCTGCATTCATGGGCATCGTGCACAAGCTGGAAGCAATTCAGGATCTTGGCAATCGCCTCTACGGATTCGCCGGCCTGCTTTACACCGAAGATACCCAGAATCAGGTCGCCCAGACACTGACCGCGCGAGTCGAGCAATTTGTGGCCGAACTGAACAACCGCACCCTCTTCTTTACCTTGTGGTGGCGCGACCTGGACGATGTCAACGCTGCCCGCTTGACCGCTGCCTCCGGCAGCTTGCAATACTGGCTGGAAGCTCTGCGTACCTTTAAACCGCACACCCTCACCGAACCCGAAGAAAAAATTATCAATATCAAGAATGTCACCGGGATTGGCGCGATAAATTTACTTTACAGCTCCATAACCAACCGCTACACCTTCAAGCTCACCGTCAATGGCGAAGAGAAGGAGTTGACCCGCGGTGAGTTGATGGTATATGTGCGTCAGGCCGATCCCGACCTGCGCGCAAAAGCCTATCAGGAGCTTTACCGGGTGTACGGCAATGATGGGCCGATCCTGGGGCAAATCTATCAAACCCTGGTGCGCGACTGGCGCAACGAGCAGATCGGTCTGCGCAAATACACCAGCCCGATTTCAGCGCGCAATCTGATCAACGACCTGCCCGATACGGTCGTTGACACACTGTTGGCTGTAGCCAGGAAAAATGTTGGGTTATTCCAGCGTTTCTTCCGCCTCAAGGCTAGATGGCTGAGCGTGGATCGGTTGCGGCGTTATGACATATACGCCCCGGTGGTGAAGTCGGACAAAAAATATAACTACGACAAAGCCGCCCAGATCGTGCTCGACTCATTCAATGACTTTGATCCACAATTTGCCGCACTGGCCCAACGCGTCTTCGATAATCGCCACCTGGACAGCGAAGTTCGTAAGGGCAAACGCGGCGGCGCATTCTGCTGGAGCACCACTCCAGGCCTGACTCCCTGGGTGATGTTGAATTATCAGGGTCGGGCAGATGATGTTGCCACCATGGCCCACGAGCTGGGCCATGCAATTCACTCCATGCTGGCCTCCAGCCACAGCGTTTTGGACTTCCAGTCCAACCTGCCGCTGGCGGAGACGGCCTCCACTTTTGGCGAGATGATGCTGGTCGATAAATTGCTTAAGACCGAAGGCGACGAATCGGTGCGCCGCGACTTGATCTTCCGCCAGGTTGACGATGCCTACGCCACCATTATGCGCCAGGTGTTCTTTGCGCTGTTTGAACGGGAAGCGCACGAGCTGATCGATAAGGGTGCCTCGGTGGATGAATTGGCCGAAGCCTATATGAAAAACCTGAAGAGTCAGTTTGGCGACGCAGTCGAAGTCAGTGACGAATTCCGCTGGGAATGGGTTTCCATCCCGCATATCTACGAAGTTCCGTTTTATGTGTATGCCTACGCCTTTGGACAGTTGTTGGTGTTTGCGCTTTACAAGCAGTTCAAAGCTGAAGGCGAAGCCTTCAAGCCGCGCTACGTCAAAATCCTGTCCACCGGCGGGTCGATGGCTCCCGTTAAGCTGCTGGCCGAGGCCGGCATCGACGTCAACCAGGCTTCCTTCTGGCAAGGCGGATTTGACGTCATCGCCGAACTGGTGGACCAACTCGAGAAACTGCCGGTCAAAACGTCATAAACGCCCGTTCATCGTAGGGGAGGGTTTCCACGCCCTCCCTACAGGGATCAAATGCTTATTCGCTTTGACCCCCAACGCGGGACACCAGACAATCCGCGAGCGCGTTGTCCTGGGCCGGGCTGGGATGGAACCCGGCGCTACGCCAATATAATCTCACATTAATCAGCCGGCTGTATAATTGCCGTCCTTCCTGGTCATCTCCCACGCTAGAAACGGAAGGATACCTGTCATCATGACTGCACCACTACAAGATCAAACCATTCTGATTACCGGCGCCACCAGCGGCATCGGCCGCATTACCGCCCGGGAATTGGCCCGCAAAGGGGCGCAGGTGGTCATCGTCGGCCGCAACCCCGAAAAAACCCAATCGGTCACCAGCGAAATCCAACGTAACACCGGAAACCCGCGGGTGGCAATGCTCATCGGCGACCTCTCTGACCTGTCCGAGGTGCGCCGCATTGCAACTGAATTCCGCCAGCGGTTCGATCGGTTGAGCGTATTGATCAATAATGCCGGGGCAGTATTTTTTGCACACCGCACCAGCGCAGACGGGTTCGAGATGACCCTGGCGTTGAACCACCTCTCCCCATTCTTGCTCACCAACCTGCTGTTGGACCGGCTCGAAGCCAGCGCGCCGGCGCGGATCGTCACCGTCTCCTCAATGGCCCATTGGTCGGTCCGCATTAACCCGGACAACCTGAGCGGAAAACGTTTTTACTGGGGCTGGCGGGCTTATGCCCAATCCAAGCTGATGAATATTCTTTTCACTCGCGAGTTGGCTCGCCGGGTGGGTAAAGGCGTGACTGCTAATTGTTTGCATCCGGGTTTCGTCGCCACCAATTTTGGCAAAAGCAACGGCGGCATTTTTCGCCCATTGTGGAGTCTGTTTGAACTGGCGGCCATATCCCCCGAACAAGGGGCGCAAACGTCCATATATTTAGCCTCTGCGCCGGAAGTCGCCGCCGCGACCGGCCAATACTTCGTCAATTGCCATCCCCACCCATCTTCGCCAGAATCCTATGATGACGAAACCGCCCGTCGTTTGTGGGAAACCAGCCTTAAATTTACCGGTTTGGCGTAGTGCATCTTTTATAAGTTCGTTTATTTATATGATTTGCCTTTTCAAACACCAAATCTGCTCAGTGAGTTTGATCTTCGTAGGCCGGTTAGAGGGGCGATTCAATATATCTCATGGAAAATCACCATAGCAGCCCCGAAAACCGACTTTGTTGGATATCTTCTTCGTCGGATTTCAGGCTACAAGTGTAAATTTTAAACCAACCTAAGTCGCACGCCTTCAATCCGACCTACCAATACCCACCTCTACTATTCACTGCGCGTCAGACTATAATTATGCTACATTCCTGCCTTAACCAGGAGCATAGCTTGAACAAATCTGCATACCGACCCCTTATATACCTCTGCCTGGCTGGCATGTTGCTGGCAGCCTGCCGCCCGCCTATTCCCACCCCGCTGCCGCTGACCGCTATCCCACTGCCAACTGCTGAAGATATTCCGCCTGCCGCGCTGGCCGCCCAGGCCGCGCTGGCACAAAAACTGGGACTTTCGCTCGAAAATGTCGCCATCCAAAACGTCGAACCTGCCCTCTGGTCCGATTCCTGCCTGGGTTTAGGCGCGGCAGACGAAAGCTGCGCGCAGGTGCTGACTTCGGGTTACCTGGTCACCCTCCTGGCTGAGGGCCAGATCTACGAGTACCGCACCGACCTGGATGGGAAGGTAGTGCGTGAGGTTGTCATGGATGAAGCTGCACCAGCGGCAGTCGCAGCAGCTCAACAGGCGCTGGCAGACCTGTTGTCCATCGATCCGGCCTCCATCTCCGTTGTCAGCGCTGACTCGGTAGACTGGCCGGATGCCTGTTTGGGCGTCCCAACCCCGGGCGCCTGCGCCCAGGTTATTACCCCCGGTTACCGCATCATTCTAAGCGTCTCCGGCCAGAGTTACGAGTTTCACACCAACCAGGATGGTTCGCTGGTCCTGCCCGCTTACAGGGTCACAGATAAATCCGATCAACCGATTATCATCCTGACATCCACAGATAACCAGGGAGTTTGCGAACAAATCGTGGTCACCAGTACCGGGGTCGGCGCCGGTCCCTGTGACAGCACGCCGGAGGTAAAATCTTTCCCCGGGATGCAGCGATCGGTCGAACTTGGCATCTGGCAGGCGCGTTTCGCAGCATTTGAGGTCATTGGCAAAGATGGCAGCCTGAAATTTGACGGGCGCGGCACCCTGACTGCCGAGTTGGAAGAGCAGCGCGGTTTGATCGCCTGGACACGGTTAACCGAGCTGGACGTTTCCGGGCTGCCCAACGATCCTCCTGCCGGACTTCTGATCGATTGGCGCCGTACCGGAGGAATAGCCGGGGTATGCAACCGCCTGATGATCTTCGAGAGTGGTTTTGCTTACGCGCGCAACTGCGATGACGTCGCTCTGGGACAAACGCTGCTGCCATTGGAGCAACTCAAGCTGTTGTATAATTGGCGCGATACCCTGGCCTCCTCGCTGGTCACTGCCAGTGATAATGTAACCGACGGATTTAATTACGATTTACTTTTCAACGGCGCCGGCAGCCAGTCCCCTGACGATACAACCAAACAAGCCATGCTGGTGTTGGCAGCCCAACTTTACGCCCTTCTGGTCCAATAATTCAGATCACAGGGAAATAAAGACGTCAATTACGCGCCCGCCAGGTGAAAAAACTTCTGGTTGCATTCAAAAAAACACAAATTGCCTTCCATGGAGACACTATGAAATTTCTCATCACCGGCGGAGCCGGCTACATCGGCAGCACCATTGCATCCGCCATGGAGGATTGCGGGCACACCCCGGTCATCCTGGATAATTTATCAGTTGGAAAACGCGAGTTCACCCGCGGACGCAGTTTTTATCAGGCAGATATTGCCGACCAGGCTGCGTTGGAAACCATCTTCCGCGACCATTCGGATATTTCCGCAGTTATCCACTGCGCCGCTTTGGCAGTCGTGCCGGAATCGGTCGAAAAACCATACCAGTATTACCGCGAGAATGTCGCCAAAAGCCTGGAATTGTTTCGCACCCTGAACCAGTTGGGATGCAAACGAGTGCTTTTCAGTTCTTCCGCCTCCATTTACGACATTGTCCCCGGTTTTATGGTGACGGAAGACTCGCCGCTCAATCCTTCCAGCCCTTACGCCCGTACCAAGTTCATGATGGAAATGGTGCTGCGTGATTTTTGCGCCGCGTACGGTATGCGCGGTATTGCGCTGCGCTACTTCAACCCCATTGGCGCCGATCCAAAAATGCGCTCCGGTATTCACGTCGAACGACCGTCGCATGTACTCGGCAAACTGGTGGATGTAGCCCTGGGAAATTTGCCATACTTTGAACTGACGGGTGTGGACTGGCCTACCCGCGATGGCAGCGGTATCCGCGATTATATCCACGTCTGGGATCTGGCCGCCGCCCACCTGGCTGCTGTGACGAATTTCGATGCGGTATTCGCGCGCGCCGGCAACCCCAGCGATAATTACCTGGTCATCAATCTGGGCACCGGCCGCGGCGTGACCGTGCGTGAAATCGTCGCAGCCTTCGAGAACGTTTTTGGCAAAAAAGTTCCGCTGCGCGAGATGCCCCCGCGCCCCGGCGATGTGGCTGGCGCCTTTGCCAATGCGGATACCGCCGGCCGGCTGCTGGGCTGGGAGGCGACCTCTTCCATTGAGCAGGGTATTGCCAGCGCCCTTAAATGGGGCGAGGTCCGTAAAAATATTCTCGGATACCAGTAATTCATCTTTCAGCATAAAACCGGACAGGCAATGTGCCTGTCTGGTTTTATTAAGCTGCGCTTGATTTATCTCCCAACGAGGGGAAAGTAATTTATGGTCGGGTCATCGATTGTGGTGAGCGAGTAACGCACATCCGTACCGGCTACCTCGGGTAACACCGAGGTCACCATCAGGTAATATTTCCCGGAGGCGGTTGGCTTCCAGACTATTGCGGCTGGTTTACCCAACCCTGGGGAGACGCTGACGGGAAGCAGGGTGGTGCCGCCGGAGTCTTGCAGCTCCAGCTTTATGGTTGCCCCACCGCCGAGAGATTCTGCGGTGATGAAGTATGCCTTCCCTGCCACGCCGTCAAAGACCGCCCAGTCCACATCGTTTGCGCAGAAATTATGCTCCTGCGGCTCTCCAATGACCAGCGCAGATGCCCCGGTTCTCTGTCCGTCGTTGTTCTTTTCATAGGCGTCAACCGTGCAGCCAGTGGCAATGGTGGTGGTGGTGCTGGCTTCCGCGCTGTTTCCGCTTGCATCCTTGCCAACCACCCGGAACTCATAGGTGGTGCCTGGCGTTCCAATGAACCATTCGCTGTAGGAGCCGGCTTGCCAAATAGTGCCGGAACTGGCCCATGTCCCGCCGCTGGGGCGGGATTGCAATTCCAGGCTTTGCAATGCCGAATCATCTGACCCGCTAAATTTCAGCTCAAAGGCAGTCGATCCAATGGGGTTTGGCAGCGGACTGATTTTTACCGTAGGCGGGATGGTATCCACCTGTGCGGTAATACGGATTTCTCCGCTGATATTTCCGGCTGCATCCTTAGCCTCCACATATAGAGCGCTGTTCTTCAGCACACCTAACTTTGTCGGATCGACCTGCATCGCCCAGCCGTCTGCACCGTTGAAATCAGTTCCGATCAACAACCAGGTGCCGCCCTGCCAGTCAGCCGGGTGCCAGAAGAAGTCCATCTGCATGATGCGGGTCGAACCATCGCTTCCATCCACATTGATCGGGAAGACGGTGTTGGTCGGCCAAACGCTGCCCGGAGAAGTGATACCAATAACCGGAGGGGTCGTATCTTCGAAGATGTGCAGTGAGTAGGGATAATTCGTCCCACCAGCACCCGGATGATTCCAGGCTTTCACTTTCAAATAATACTCGCCTGTTTCCGGCAGCATGACGCTCAACATCGAATCCTGCACCACATACGGTACCTGATCGTCGTTCTCGAAGATCAAACTGCCGCTTTTATCCAACAAGGTCAAGACCGGATCCAGCGTAGAGCCGTCTCGGGCGGCATCCAGCCAGACACCCAACTGTTGCCCTTTAGCACCGGTAAATTTGAAGTAATCGATGTCGCCGGCCGGGCAAATGTACTGACCGGTGACATGCTGGTTGATCGCGATACTTTCTGCAGTTGCCAGAGTACTGTTACCGTCGCTGCAGGTGGACTGCAAAGCGCTTTGACCGATACTGACCTGGTCAACTTGCCAACCTGCACCGGTATTGGCGCGATCATCTGCCGTGTAGAAAAAGAAGCGCACCCTGATTTTTTGTCCTTTGTATGCAGACAAATCAATTTCCGGGCTGCTGAGCCAGAAGTTGGCTGCGTCGTCGCTCAACTGCATCACATTTTTGAATGCCCCGCCGTCCACGGCCACTTGCACCCAGCGTTGGTCCCAGTACGGGTAAGGCCCTTCAGTCTCGTAGCGGTACTGGAAGCGCAAAATCGCATCGCCCGTCGCCGAAAGTTGAATGGGCGGTGAAGTAAGGCTGCCATAATTGGTCGTTCCGGTGTTATAACTGCCGCCTTGATTATAGATAAAGCCTTTCCGCCCTTCACTCAGGTCGCCCCAGCGCCACAGCCCGCTCACGGACCATTCCGTCGAATTGACATCCAGTGCATCCGCCCATGGCACAGGCCTGGCTGTTTGTGCAGGCAGACCCTCAGAGGTAACAGTGAAATAGTAATATGGTGTGTTGTTGCTGCAACCGGTGCCGCTGGCAAAACTCTTGCCGCAAGCCCACAGGCGGTACTTTCCGGGAGGGAAACTCCCCAGTGAAGCGGCTGGCGACGGCAATTTGTCATATTCCTGGAACAGGGTGAATGTACCGGCGCTCACTTCGCGGAAGACCTGCACCCGGTAGCTGGTACCGCCCGGCTCGTAAAAGCTGACGCCCAGCGAGTCTTTGGTTGGAAAACTAACGGTATTGGCAGAAACGCTTGTATCCAAAACCGGGAATTTGACGACATCATCATCTGATACCCGCGCGGTTCTCGGCTGCACAACCATCCCCATGATCGTGTCGCTGCCAACCTGGTTATCAGCCAGGTTCGGGTCATTGACTTCGAATGCCTCAACTCTTCCGGAAGTTGTGATTTGCTGGTTACCGTAATCTGTATAATAAGTCATGCTTGCGTCTGAGACTACCGTGCGCACATTCGCGCCGACCTGCAGCGAGGCGATATTTTTAGCGCCAACACTGCCAAAGTTGCTGCTCGAGTAAGCGCCGCTGTTAAGGTTTAAGCGGGTACAGGCGCCCATGTAATTCGGTTCAGAATAGATAGCGACCTGGTCAGCAGAAGGCGTACAAGCTGCCGGGGGCGGAGGGGTACAGTTGTAGTTTTTGACCAATGAGCGCACCCCCTGCGGCACACTGATATTTCCCTCGTAATCCCACACGCGAACGGCAATGTCAACCAGGCCGTTTTGGAGATATGCAGAACAGACATCGGCGTTGATGCTGAATGGCGAGACATTGGTCGAATCGCCCAGTTCGACCCAGGCTCCATCGCGGTTGCGCGCAATCGCTTGAATTTTGACCACCCCGCGATCATCCGCTGCGGTACCGGCGATCTGGATGGCCGTTTGTGTGATCACCTGTCCATTCGCAGGCGCGGACAGGCTGGCAGTTGCCGGGTTAGCCCCAACATTGCCGGAAATATAACTGTCGGAGCACTCGGTGCCATAAGCGGGAAAGTTGGCTGCCTCATAACAGGTGCGCGGCGTCCCATCGTTGACCGATACGTCATCAAAGCGGATATCCACCGAAGAACCCCAGGGCACTCTTTGACCATAATAGGTGGTGTAATAATAAATTCCACTGGTTACGTGATAATGCAGGTGGTGACCGGAGCTATAGCCCGTGTCATCGACGTTGCCAATGTACTGCCCCTGTAAAACAGACGCACCCACCTTTTTTAATTCAACCGGGATGCTATTAGCCGCCATATGGTAATAAATTTGCCAGGTGGTTGGGCTCGTGCTGCGATCCTCGATGGTTAAATAATTCGTGCAGGTGGAGTCGCCGTTATAGCAACCATCGTAATAATCCTTGACCGTCCCGCCCTTGGCTGCCAGCAATGGGAACATGGTGCCGTCAGCAAAATCGTATGCATAGCGGCAGCGTGTTTCGTTGCAAGAATTATAGATAAGAAAGTGCCCTATCGAACCGCTTAACCGTCGACTAACGCCGGCTGCCCAGGGTAATTTATACCCACGCAAAACGACTCCATCCAGGCTGGAATCCAGCCCATTTTTTTCGCCGTACAGTTCAGCCTGCAGTTCAATGGGCAGCAGCTTGACTGGAAACGCATCCAGCGAAGCGTTGAACTGTGAGTCTGGTGGCAATAAGACCTGCCAGCCGCCCGGTTGGGTGTCGTCCTTCACGCCCACCGCCAGACCAGGTTCAGTAGCAATCACCTCACCCGTCGCCAGATCAACCGGCGCCAGCCACAGCAAGGCAGATTGCTCGTCTTCGCTGGCAAACATATTGTCGATCGTGAAACCGATTTGTTCTGCCCCCATCAGTTTGCTCTGATACTCGCCCAGCTTTACCTGCAGCGCCTGTTCGAGAGCCGGGTCAACCTCACCGCCGCCTTGCGGCGGCTCAGGTGCCGCCATGGATAGGCTGGATACGCTTGTGGTAAGCCATAAGACTGCTGCCAGCAGTATGGCCGATGTGAGCAAAGTGATTTTCTTCATAAAGTCCTCCGGGCATCCCGCTGAACGTTCCGCCCCAATGCCAAACAATAAGGGATCTGGAATATTATAGTAACAAGGTTCGTGCCAACTTGTATTAATTAAAAAACCGGCTGTTAACTTCACAGCCGGCGGGTACCCGATTCAAATAAATTTTATGCGGAGCGCCCCATCTCAACCACAAAAGATTGCAGCGCTACCTCCAGGTCCATTTGCCCGGTCTTGGACATGCGGTCGATTTCCAGCAGCCGGTGGTAAATGCGATTCAGGCTGTCAATGCTGTAGCGGCGCGCCTGATTGAGGGCTTTGGACGCCGGAAAAATGGGGACACCCAGCAGTTTCCCGACTGCGTCATCACTGGTGATGCCGTTTTGCAGGGCTTCCTTGGCCATCAGAATCAAACGGTATTGCCGGACGATCATGGCATATAAGCTGATGGCATCCTGTTCCTCGAGCAGCCGCCCCAGGTGACGCAGCGCCTGGCGCGCATCCCCCATCGCTAATGCGTCTGCCATCACAAAAACATCCGCCTGCCCGCCGGGGGCAGTTAGTACGTGAATATCCTCTGCTTCGATGGGTCGTTTAAAATCGACATACGCAAGCAGTTTGGTGATTTCCTGGCGACCTTGCCCGGTATCCGCGCCGATGATGGCTGCCAATGCGGAAGCCGCCTGCGCCGTTATGCGCCCGCCCTGCCGTTTCACCTCGCTGGCAATCCAACCCGGCATGGCGTTCAGCGCCGGCAGCCGGCAGACCTCGATCGTTGCCTTTGACCCGGCCGCCCGCGCCCATTCCAATAACGGGTGGATTTTGGTTTTATTATTATCCTTGTACTCATAGAGCAGTTTCCAGCCGCGCGGTTTTCCGCTGGACTGCCAGGAATCATCCTGAACCAGCACCAGCGCTGTACTCTCCGGCAGGCTGCCAAGCGTTTTCAGGATTTTTTCTTTGGCGCTGTCCGATTTCATCAGATTGATCGGGTTATTAAGAATGACCATGCGCCGCGAGGTCAAAAATGGCAGCGTGTATGCAGCCGTGCGAACATCTTCTTCCCGTGTGTTCGATTCGGCCCCATCCAGGCGCTGAATATTCATATCTGCCAGCGACGGATCGCCCATCAATTCGACCAATGCATTCACCCGATCGTGCAATGCCTGATGGTCGTCGCCGAACAGCAGCAAGACCTGCGGCAGTGTATCAATGGATTTGACTGCGTCCGCCATTGACTAGGCCCCGGGAAGGTCGCGGGTTAACACCTGGTGAACCGGCATCCCTCCGCGCATATAGCGGTTGATGCCAACCACCCGCAAGTCCCCTAACTGCGCATCGGTTGTGACCCGCTCTTGCACCTTTGGCCCCAGCGGGAAAGTCAGGATCAATACCAGCGTCACCAGGGTGGTGACCAGCGGCAGGCGGTCCAGCTTGCGCCTCAGACTGCCGTCGCTGCCAAGCATGGCCAACCAGGCAGCCGTACCGGCTGCCAGGCCGGAAATGGCAAAATTTGTCCCGCAATGTGGGTGGATGGCCAGCCGGCTTTCACCAGCGCGCAGCCGCCGCTGTGCTTCTTCGACCGTATCGCGTAATTCTTCGATTTCAATGTCGCCAAACACCCAGAAACCCTGCGGGGTCGAATAACCCGCCATGCGCACTCCCGGCCTTTTGGCGCTGAAAATTTGCATGGTTGCATGTTCAAGTGCATGGTTGCGCCGAACCAGTGATAATTTTGTACCGATCATAGCTGCGCTCCGATCTACGATTAATCAGTTCCTGAATTTAGCCTGACCAATTTTTCCCAGTTGATTCGCCCATCCGGGCAATAATTGTGCAAAAACTCTGCCTCGAATACATTAATAATACGCCCGTATTCAACCAAAAATTCTTCGTTTTTCTCTTTTGCTTTATGGCCTAAAGGTTCAATGATTTGAACGTATAAATCCTGATTGCCAGAAATAAATTCCCAAAACCGCTGCCCACATAATTTAGTGTATCCATCCTTTTCGGGATGATTGTCTATGCCGTAACAGCAGCCATTTATCGATTGGATATTAACCCCGCGATTTCCTGTCTTCTTAATTCTGATTGCTTTACTAAAACTTTCTTTCATTTTTTTTATTTGACTGCTATTTCCCCAGTTCGGCCCAGACTTTATAGCTACGATATATTCAATCCCATCACAACTGAATTCAAGATCAATTCCTTCAGCGGTAGATTTTCTGCCGCCGTATACTTTGGCATTCACGAATATTGCCAATTGTTCCAAAAACTCACCAAATATGGCTTCTTCCTGAGAGGACAAATGTGCGTCCAGAAGATTTTTTACAAAATCATGGGCGGTAGTTACATTCTTAGCCTTGAATAAATAGGGGTTTTTTCGTTTTAATATTTTGACTAGCTGCAATTTTGCCAAACTGTCTGCTCTGCGTTTATGGAAATCCCCCACATTTACCTCAACGAATGCTACAACATCATTTAGGTTCAGAGGTTTCATATTTTTCCCTTTTTTCAAGCAGTACGAGCTGATATTCCTGAATATCTAGTTCAGGCAATATTTGACTTTTTGCCAAACTATAATATTCGTCTAATATCTCAATACCAATAGAATTTCTATGCATTCGTTGAGCAACCCGCATCGTTGTTCCCGATCCCATAAATGGATCAAGTACGCAATCACCTTCAATCGTAAATAGTTTTATAAACCACTCCGGTAAACCTTCGGGGAAAACAGCGCTGTGATTCCGGTTCTTGGTTTCGGTCGCAAGGTGCAGCACATTGGATGGATAGGCCTTGTCCCTGCCAATCCAATTGGCGATCTTTTTTCCAAAACCGCTACCGACTCGTGATGGATCTCGCACTTTATCGGTATCGCTAAGGTTTTTTAAGCGCCTTTCAGCCCAATCCCCCATTGGCACCATTACAGATTCCTGATACATATTAAATTTACGCGATTTATTGAATTGGAGTAACCGTTCCCACGAGTCCCTAAATCGATTCGGCCATTTTCCGGGGTACGAATTCTTCTTGTGCCAGATAAATTCCTCAGTCCAAAGCCAGCCTTGTTGACGCATGGCCAGAATTAACTCAATCACATATGTATGGCGTTCCCCGTTTACTACTTTTTCTTTAATATTTAATACGAATGTGCCAGTAGGTTTCAAAACTCTAAGCAATTCATTCGTTATGGGCAAAAACCATTTTACATAATCATCAGGTTTAACCCCGCCATAAGTATCAGTTCTACTATCAGCATAAGGGGGAGACGTAAACATTAAATCCACCGAGTTGTCCGGCAGATATTTTAATTCGTCGCGGCAATCGCCCAAAATTAATCGTGTTTCCATGTTTACCAACCAGGCGGAAATATTGTCATTCCCTCAACTAGTATTTTACTCTAAATCAGAACATTATTTCTGTTAAAACAACGCTCAATTCTCCTATGCCGCATCATTCAACAAAGCCGTGCGCTCGGCGGTGCTGTACACCTGTTCGTGTCTGGCAAAGGCAGTTGCATCGATACGGCGCAGCAAAACCAGCGAAACCACCAGCAGCCCGGCTTCGACGAAAAAGACCACCACATAACCCGCAACCGCATTCAAACTGACTTGCGTGACCACGTCCCGCAGGACGCCGCCTAACACCGTGCCAAGTAGCCGCGCCAGCGCATTGGAGACGCCCCACGCCCCAATGAACAGCCCCACCTGGTCGGTAGTCATGTCCAGCATCAAGGACAGGTTGGAAACCGTCGCCAGACCGGTGCCCAGTCCCAGCAGCACGACTCCGGTATAGAACCCGCTTTTCATGGTCATGATCCCGCTGACTGCGATCAGTACAAAGCCGGCTGCCGCAATCACCGCGCCCAACTGCGCCACCCGTTTTTTGCCCATTTTGCGTTCCATCAGGTTGGCGAGCGAGAGCGTAAGCAGCACGCACCCGCCCCAGATCGAGGTAATGCGGGTGGTGGCTTCGACCGGCAGATTAAAGGCTTCCCCGGCAAATGGTTCCAAAAGGACGTCCTGCCCGAGAATGGCAGCCAGCATCAAGATCAAATAAAAGAAAAAAATTCGCGCGCTGGGATAAGTCATTACTTCGCGCATCAATTGACCCCAGGGCCGGCGATTTTCAGTCACCGTTTCGGGCACGTCCTCCGTCCGGTGGCGCGGCTCCAGTCCGAGCAGCCCGATCCCGCCTAAAGCCAGCGCGATCAAAGCAATGATCGTAAAGGCATTTTCCAGGCGAGCGGGAGAATACGGTTCCAGCAACCGGCTCAATCCGGCCGCGGTGACAATGATCCCGACGATCATCAAAAACCACATGATGGCAATCGTGCGTGATCGCCCTTTTTCGCCGGAAAGTTCGGAGGCCAGCGACAGGTAAGAGACGCTGGCAAAGTTGTACCCCATTCCCCAGGCGCCAAAGGTGAGCAGGCTAAGCAGGATGCCCAAAGGACGATTTTCCGGCATCAGGAACACCGCGCGCGGCGCCAGAATCACCCCGGCGACGCATAAGAGCAGCCCAAAGGCAATGTAAGCTGTGCGCCGTCGCCCGAGCAGCGGGTGGCGGTCGGAGTATGACCCAATGACCACTTGAGCAGGCGAGAATAGATACGGCAAAGAGGCTAAAACGGCCACCAGCGTTGCCGAAACTGCCAGTTCCTTGATCATCACCCGATTGAGGGTGCTGTTGATGGGCACCAGCGTCATGGCGACCGCGGCATGAATAAACGCCAGTTGTAAGCTTTTTCGCAGCATAAATCCTCTCAATAGGCCAGATCGGTGCTCTGCCCGTCTACTGCCCGCCACAGCGCTGGACGCTGCAGCGAATTACGCGGCTTTTTCCAGTAACGCAAAATTGAGCGCTTCGCGCAGCGAGCGCGCCTGCAAGATCTCAATACCCTCCGGCCAGGGCTCGCTGCGGCGAACGCCGCGCGGCACAATCGCCGATTTAAAGCCCAGTTTTGCGGCTTCCCGCAGGCGGGCAGGCATTTGACCCACCCAGCGCAGTTCTCCTGATAGTCCGATTTCGCCAATCAGGACCGCGTCTGCCCGCACCGGAATGTCGCGCATCGAAGATGCGATAGTGGTCGCGATGGCCAGGTCGGCTGCCGGTTCGTCGATGGTCAAACCGCCGACCACGTTGACGAAAATATCCTGTTCGCCCAGATGAAACCCCAGGCGGCGGGTCAGCACGGCAGTGATCAACAGCAATCGATTGAAATCCACGCCGTTAGGCGTGCGGCGCGGGTTGCCTAAACTCGACGCAGTGGTTAAACCCTGTAATTCTACCAGCAGCGGGCGGGTGCCTTCCATGGTTACCGTAATCGCTGAGCCGGGCGCGTTGATCATGCGCTCGGCCAGAAAGACCTCGGAGGGGTTGGGCACTTCCACCATGCCGCGTTCACGCATTTCGAATACGCCTACTTCCGAGGTAGCGCCGAAGCGGTTTTTAACCGAACGCAGCAGCCGGAAAGTCTGAAACCGGTCGCCCTCCAAATAGAGGACGGTATCGACGATATGTTCGAGCACCCGCGGGCCGGCAATCACGCCCTCTTTGGTCACATGCCCGATGACAAACACAGCCATGCCGGTCGATTTGGCCAGCTCGCGCAGCCGTGAGGCGCATTCGCGTACCTGGCTGACCGACCCGGCGGTGGAACTCAATTCCGGCAGATAGACGGTCTGGATCGAATCGATAATCAATAGTCCAGGTTTGATCTGCTGGACATGCTCGAAAATGGTATCCAGGTTGGTTTCGGTAACCAGCATCAGGTTGTCCGGCGCACTGGCGCTGCGCCCGTTATCGGTTGAATTCATTAACCGTGTGGCGCGCATTTTGATCTGCCGCTCCGACTCTTCACCGGAGACGTACAACACGGTTCCAGACGTGTATCCCGTGCGGGTAAATTCGCTGGCCATTTCGATGGTCATTTGCAGCACCAGCGTCGATTTGCCAATCCCCGGGTCGCCGCCAACCAGCACGATCGACCCTGGCACCACCCCGCCGCCCAGTACCCGCGCAAATTCAGAAATGGGCAGCGCCAGGCGTTCTTCGGCATCCCCGGATATCTCGGTTAACCGGCGCGGCTGCGACCGGCCGCCCAGGCCGCGCGCGCTGACACCCAGCGGAGCTTCTTCCTGAATAATTTCCTCGACCATCGTGCCATATTCACCGCAGGACGGACAGCGACCGAGTTGACGCGGCACACTGCGACCGCAGTTCTGGCATACGAAACGCGTCTGAGTTTTAACCATGGCGCAATTATACTCTGGTGAAATCGACCCCTCCCTTAAAATCCGCTCTTTGAATTTTGGAGGAGGTTATTTAGTTAAGTGACGAATTTTTGTAGGGCGGTTTGAGGGACAGTAAGGTCGCCCCGTGGGAATCTTGGGATAGTGTCCCGAAAACCGACGTTCGCGGTGGCCAATGAACGTTGGGTTCCTTCAGGCCAGGATCTACACGCCCAAAAAAACATTTGGGTGCGATGCACTTCAAAAGTGCGTTGCACCCTGCCTGTGACCTGTATATTCGAACACCCAGGAGCAGGTGCATCGCTCCTTAATCCGTGGTCGATTGACTTCGCTGGCAACCCAGGAGCAACGCACCCGAAAACACTTGGTGCGACGCACTTCAAAAGTGCGTTGCACCTGCTCTTGACCTCAGCACTTTGCAAGGGAGCTTGTCGAAGGGTTGGCGAGGGCCGATATATGGTTAATCGCCCGCTTGTTGCGATCAAACAATAAAAGAAACCCAAACTCATTCTCGCCCAATATTCCAATTCCTTATCTTAAGAAGCTGATATAATTTATTCACCCATTCACTACCTCACGGAGGGCGGCAATGAAGGTTTCAGTCCAACAACAACACCTGTCTCATGGCCTGGGATTGGTATCGCGGGCAGTCTCGCCGCGCAGCACCCTGCCGGTGCTGGCGAATATCCTGGTCGCCACCGATGAAGGCCGCCTGCGACTTTCTGCCACCAACCTGGAACTTGGCATTTCCAGTTGGATCCCGGCACAGATCGGCGAGGACGGCGCCATCACGGTTCCAGCCCGCACCTTCGTTGACCTGGTCTCCGCCCTGCCAAATGACATGGTCCACCTGGCATTAAACACGCGCACTCAAACGCTCACTGTGACCTGCGGCTCGAACACCACCGACATCAAAGGCATCGATGCCCAGGAATTTCCGCCCATGCCGGTTCCCGACCTGGCCGACGGCGTCAGTTTGAACGTCGCTGACTTCAAAGAGATGATCCAGCAGGTGGTGTTTGCCGCCTCGAACGATGACGCCCGCCCGGTGCTGCAGGGCGTGCTGATGACCATCGCAGAAAATCAGGTGACCCTGGCCGCCACCGATGGATTCCGTATTTCCGTTCGCAAAGCTCTGCTTGCCAATCCGGTGCGTCAGGCCGTCACCGTCATCATTCCCGGCCGTGCGTTGAGTGAGTTAGCCCGCATTGCAGCCGATGGCGACCAGACCCTGACCATGAACATCCCAGCTGGCCGCGGACAGGTGGTTTTCCGCCTTAAGGACGCTGAACTCGTCTCGCAGTTGATCGATGGGAACTTCCCCGACTACAAGGCCATCATCCCACGCTCTTCCAAGACCCATACTATCCTTTCAGTGCCCGGATTCCTCAAAGCCTGCAAACAGGCGGAGATTATCGCGCGCGAAGGCAATAATGTGGTACGGATGAACATCCTGCCGCAAGGCGACCAGCCTGGTGTGATCGAGATTTCCGCCCAATCGGAAGAGACGGGTACCAGCGATGTGAAGGTGGATGCCAACATCGACGGCCCGGCGTTGCTGATTGCCTTCAATGTTAAATACTTGCGCGAAGTGCTGGACGTTATTAAGACCCCTTCGGTCGCTCTGGAGACCAACCAAAATAATACCCCGGCCACCCTGCGCCCAATTGGCGATGATGATTTTGTCCATGTGATCATGCCCATGCACCTGGGATAATCACTCGTAAGCCTGACTTGTAGAAACCAGTCGCATGATCAAAGAACTGCTGGCACCCAGCAGTTCTCTACATCAGCGCCTGAGCGGCCCTTTTGCAAGTCCCGAGTCGCGTTCCCACTGCGCAATTGATCTATCACCTTACTCATTGGCTGGGACGGTATCCAGTTTGAACTGCGGGCTGGTTCGTTTTCGCCTGACACTTTTGACTTCCTCCGGGGTCATTATGGAGAGTGCTTAACGATGTGTCCGTTTTTAGGGATAAATCTAATTTTGCTTATGCTTGTTTGATGTGCAAGTGGAGGAAATTCTTCCCTGTTTATTTCTTGAACGCAATCAACCTGACGGAAAAGCTTTTCGAAACTCCTCTACTGCTTTTTGTCCATTCCTTTCCAAAGACTTGTAGAACAATTCTCTCTCCTGGTTTCGATAATCAAGACGTTCCACATGGAATGGAGCCAAGCGTTCACCTGCTTTCCTGCGCTTGGGAATCTCCAAAAAATACTCCAGGGCATTTTGAACACTATGAGAATCTGACCAATCGGATTTATAAACGGGTATTCCTGACCTGTTGATTATCCAGGTCATATTCGGCATCGATCCAAAGTAACGGTGGCATGCTCCATCCAATGAATCTATTAAAATCGGACGAGTGACACCATAAATCTCCCGAAGCGCTTTGGCGTGTTGAAATTTTTGTTCCATACTGGTCAAATGAGGGTAATTTTCACCGGGATGAGCTTCATGGGTGTAAATGAATATAGATCCGATTTCTTTCTTTTCGAATTCACTCGCTATCTTATTCATGGCTGGGCACGCCAGCCCGCAATATGGTCAAGTAAAACTACCGAATTCAACTATTGTGTAAGAATATCGATTTAATTCGGTTTTTAAACTAGTAGGGGTTTGATCAAGATCCCATAATGGAAAATCTAACACCGGTTCTCCCACCGGCGGACTATCGTCAAACCGCATCCAACGCTCAAATTTTTCGGGAACAAATTCATCGTAATTATATAAATCAGTTATCGTTTGATCAGGCATATCGATTTCCTTATTAATGATTTCCACTTCCGCTGTCATTTAGGCGCATCAACCGCAGGCGCGGTATCCGCCTCAAATGACCCCATGCTTCCCTGCTCATAAATGGCCAATGGTGGTCCATGCAGATCCTACCGGGCTTGAAGGACAGGGTCAATCAATCCCTTACCAATTCACTTCGATCACCACGGGTAAATAAAAAAGAATCTCCATTAATCGCATCTAACAATAGCCTTTCCTAAGCATCTGGATTTGAATCCTTACCAAATACGTCTCGATAATGAGATGGAAAATCAACCGCTTTGGTTTCTGCAATTTTATCAGTAACCTTCGTTGTAAATGAATCGCTTCATCAGGTTGAAGACGATGAGCAAGTCGAGTGGATGAGAATTCACACTCTTCAGGCAAAGGGAACATAAGGGAGAGGTTTGTTTGCGTTTTAATCTTGCATTCCTCCCACGAAGAACTCGCAGTGAACCAAACGACTCTCTGATATGACGCGGTGGTACAATTTTTTCATCCCATCTGGATCAAATTACTCTGCCCGGGGCGGCCATGAACCTCCAATCCAGCCATTCCAACGAAATGTTGAATATTAACCTGGCACTGGCGCAATACCCGGTGCTCAGTGGGCGCATTCGCCAGCAAATGCGGCGGGAACTGTTTTCCAGCGGCATGATCCGCCCCAACGAGTTCGAGAACGAAGTGCGAATGCTGGCGGTCCAATCTCAGGAGCGCGAAGGGCTGCGCAATCCATACAACGAAGAGCCGGCTGAAATGTGGGAGGTGCGCGTCACCCGCATCCGTGACCACCTGACGGATGTTGCATTCTCGCAGCATTTCTCCTTTGAAGACCTGGAGCGCATCATCAGCGACGTGCTCGGGGAGCGCGGCATCGACATGGTAGGCCTGATGCTTTCGCTCAACCCGGAACTGGCGCCATTGGAACTGGTCTTCGAACAGGCGCTGACCATCGAACGCATGCCCGAAGCCGAACGCGCAAAATATGAGGCGCGCCTGTTGGAAACGAAGGTGGTGCTTATTCGCAGCCTAATCAGCGATCAGCTTCGCTATATCAATGTTGCCAAAAAATGGTTTTCTATTGCCGACCTGCAGGAAATCCGCATGCGCAAGATCGGGCCGGGGCGCATTGGCGGCAAGGCGGCGGGCATGTTGCTGGCACATCGCATCCTCAGCCAGGTTTCGAGCATAACCCGCGACACCTGCCTCACCACCCCTGAGTCCTATTTCATCGGCTCTGACGTGTTTTACACGTTCATGTCCATCAACAACCTGTTTGGTTGGAATGACCAGAAATACAAGACAGAGACCGAAATGCGCGCCGATTTCCCGAAAATTCTCAAGGATTTTCTGGACGGCGAATTCCGTCCCGATGTACTGGCGCGATTTGAAACCCTGCTCGACCAGGTTGGCAAAGAGCCGTTAATCGCCCGTTCATCCAGCCTTTTGGAAGATAACTTTGGCACCGCTTTCGCCGGTAAGTATGAAAGCGTATTCCTGCCAAACCAGGGAACGCGCCAGGATAATATACGCGCCTTCACCGATGGTCTGCGCCGCATTTATGCTTCCACTTTGAACCCCAACGCGCTGCTTTACCGCCGCAGCCGCGGACTGCAGGACTACGATGAGCGCATGGGCGTCCTGATTCAAACCGTGCAAGGCGAACCGTTCGACCAATATTTCTTGCCGCACGGCGCTGGCGTGGCCTTCAGCCGCAACCTCTACCGCTGGGCGCCCCAAATCCGGCGTGAGGAAGGCTTTGTGCGCCTGGTGTGGGGCCTGGGTACGCGCGCTGTTGACCGGGTTGGCAACGACTTTCCGCGTTTGATCGCCCTCAGCCACCCGCACCTGCGCCCATCCACCGACGCGAAATCGATCCGCCGTTATTCGCAGCAGTATGTGGATCTGATCGACCTGAAAGAAAACAGCTTCAAAACCATGCCGGTGGTTGACGTCATCAACGCCAACTACGAGCCGTTGCGCTATCTGGCTCAAGTGGACGAAGATGGTTTTTTCAGTTCGCTGCGCACGCGTTACATCTCAGATGAGAACCAAAAATTGGTGATCACCTTCGAGGAGTTGCTGCGCCGCACGCCCTTCGCCGAACGTATGCGGGAAATGCTGCGCCTGCTCGAAAAGAATTACGAAGCTCCCGTCGATCTTGAATTCACTTTTTCGGTGCACGATGACTCGCAGGGTAAACCCGAACTATGCATCACCATCTTGCAGTGCCGTCCGCAAAGCCAGCTTCAAGCGACTGCCGCGACAATCCTGCCGTATGAGCCCGACCCGGAGGATGTGGTCTTCGAGACGCGTTTCGTGGTACCCGAGGGCTATTTGGAACACGTTGACTACGTGGTTTTTGTTCCACCCGAAGAATATTACAAGCTGAAGAGCATGAATCAACGCACCGACCTGGCGCGGTTGATCGGCCGGCTGAACGCCGCGCTCGAAAAAGAGAAATTTATTTGCGTCGGACCCGGGCGTTGGGGTTCTTCCAATTCCGATCTGGGTGTGCCGATTGATTACGGGGATATTTACCACGCCCGCGCCCTGATCGAGCTGGCCGGAGAGAAAATTGGGCTGCCGCCAGAGCCGTCATTGGGAACGCATTTTTTTCAGGATCTGCTCGAGGCGCAGATTTACCCGCTGGCGATTCACCTCGACCATCCGGAGAATATCTTCCGCCGCAAATTTTTCTACGAAACGCCAGACCGCCTCAGCGAATGGGTTACAGAGCCTCCCGAGCTGGCTACAAGCCTGCGGCTGATTCGCGTCCATGATTACCGGCCTGATTCCCACCTGGAAATCATCATGAGCGACGAGAAGGGTGTCGCTGTCGGCCTGCTCCGTCCCAACCAGCCCGAAACTCGGGCATTATAACCAGAATATTTGTTCTAATTTATACGGGTGCGTTGCTAAAAAACAGATTTTTCGCTGCGCTCAAAATGACAGGTTTGTAGGTCGGGTTGAGCGAATGGTAATGCCTGCCCATTTGGTGATGCTACAAGCGAAACCCGACGTTCAAATTCCCGCAAGCCTTCAGCGGGTCATAAAGGGTATGATGCCCCGGGTGCGTTGCCCTGGTTTAAGCAGAACGCCAATCTTCTACAACTTAAGGAGCGATGCACCTGCTCAGAGAAACAAGTATGAATGTGCCAAATATCCAGCTAGAAGGGCAGGTGAGGCTGTCTCAAAAGAATAAATTTGTCATTTATTCCACCACCTATGCGGGATGGGGTGGAACCCATCCCCTACAGGTAGGGGCGGGTTTCCACGCCCGCCCGCTTTTGGGACAGCCCCACCAAAATCAAATGCAATGCCCCTCTCTGACTGTTTTTTCATTCACCGAAATAGGCTCCCTTGTCCACCCGCTTTTGCGGCAGCCTTGATTCGAAACTTACATATCCTGTTTGGTACAGTTTGTTTATTCCCCAGATTGTTTCACGTGAAACGTTAGCACAAATGACCGTGACTGGGTCAGCGGCGCATATATTTTTAGCTTCCCAACTTCGCCTGAAGCCTGAAGCTATTTCCAACAGCGGGCATTAAGGTACAAATATATCGAAAACTCATGTTTCACGTGAAACATTAAATTTCTTGCCGCCGGAAGACTAACACGGAAGCGGTCAATGCTGCCGCAATCAGCCCCAGGCAAACCCACAACGCGCCCCAGGCGGGCGCCTCGGCGCTGCCCAGCGCCAGGTTCCCCGCCCAGCCCAGCAGCCCCCCGGTCAGCAACTTTCCCGCAGCAGGTATCATCTCGATCAGCGCCAGCAGAATGACAAACCCCACCGCCGTGACGCCCGACCCTAACACCGATCGATTCAGAGTGCTTGCCAGCAAAGTCAGCGCAGCGTATACGCTGAAATAAATCAGCAGCAACCCGTTTAGGGCCAGCCAGCCGCCAGCGGGTAACGCCTCGAACAGCAGCAGGGTGTAGTAATACCCTGCTGCGGCAGCCAGCGCTGTGCCAATCAAAAAGCTGGCGCCCATCGCCGCCGCTTTAGCCAGGATAAACGCTGTCCGTCCGAGTGGTTTTGCCAGCATCATGGCTGCCGTGCCTTTGTCTTTCTCTTGCGAGACCATCCCCATACCCATCAGCACCGCCAGCAGCAAACCAAACTGCGTCAGGTTTTTGAGGTACTGCACCACCGCGTCCGCAATAGTCGGCGGAGGAATAACCTGGGATATCTGCTCGCCGCCTGGCACCATTTTTATGATCTCGGGAGTGAACTTTGCCAGCAAAGGGGACAACAGACCAAACAGCAATAGAATGAGGCAGACGATGAGCAGCCGGTGCGTCCGCCGTTGTTCCAGCCATTCTTTGGTAAGCGCTGTCATCATAGTTGCCTCGATTCTTTTCCATTTTCGACGATTCGCAAGAACACATCTTCCAGCGAGGGTTTGACCTGTTCGTAATGCGTCACCACCAACCCGGCAGCCACGGCTTGAGCCAGGAGTTCGCGCTGGGCGGCAGCCAGGTCCTTAACGGTCACCGTCAGTCGCCTGCCTTCGATTGCTACGGCGTGTGCCCACCCCATTTGACTTACTTCAGTTGCCAGTTTATTTAGCCGGTCAACATCGTCCGCCTCCAGTGCCAGCATGGGAATGGCATAGCGGGCAATCAAATCAGCCCGCCGGGCGTTTGCAACCAGTTTGCCGCGATCAATAATCGCCACTGTGTCGCAAATCCGTTCCACATCCGCCAGGATGTGGGTGGACATGAAGACCGTGCACTGCCCCCGCAACCCTTCGATCATCCCAAGCACGTCTTTTCGGCCAGCCGGATCTAAAGCGGATGCCGGTTCATCCAGCAGCAGCACCTGCGGCCGGTGGATTAACGCCTGCGCCAGCCCCAACCGCTGCCGCATGCCGCGCGAATAACCGCCAACCCGGCGTTTGCCGGCCTCGGTCAAACCGGCCATTTCCAGCATCTCGTCAACTCTGCGGCGTCTCTCCGCTTTTTCGATCCGGTGGACCTGGCCCATGGTATCCAATGTCTCGATGCCGGTCATCCAGGGGTAAAAGGCAGGTTCCTCGGGCAGGTAACCGATCCGCGAAGAAATCTCAGCCGATTTCCCCACCTCCAGGCCTTCTACCCAGGCGCCGCCGCTGTCGGCGTGAGCCAGCCCGGTCAAAATGCGCAGCGTGGTGGTCTTTCCGGCCCCATTGGGACCCAAAAAGCCGAATACGGCTCCACCTTCGACCGTCAAGGAAAGCCCATCCAGTGCGCGAAACTTGCCAAACGACTTTGTTAGTGCTTCAATCCGAATGGCGCTCATGATTCATCTTTGCCGGCCAGCAGATACACCACTGGTCCAATGATGTTGACGGCTACAATGATGATTGCCCACATCCATTTAGGTCCTTTCGTCCGCTCGCGCCGCACCAGGTCGACCAAAGCGAAGACCATTAGTCCCAACTGGATGAATATCACCGGGATGAGATAGGGAATATATGGTTTGAGCGCTTCCATGGTTCTTTCCTTTCAGAATGGCTGCCGCAGGCTGGAAAAAACACCAGCCCACGGCTATTTATCCGGGCTTAGCCCTGCGCCGGGGGGTTATCGCCCTTCAGCGCCTGTGTCTGCGCCATGGCGACCATCCCGCTGATACCGCCAAGGTTCATGGTATCCACCGCACTGGATGGCACGATCACCAGCGCGCCTTTTTCCTTCAGCCCTTCGAACAGCATATTCATCGCGCGCAAGTGCAGCGCGGTGGGGTTGTTCTGGTAAGCCTGCGAAGCTTCAGCGAAGCTGTGGGCAATCTGCATTTCCGATTCGCCCAAAATAACGCGCGCCTGGCGTTCACGTTCAGCCTGCGCTTGGCGGCTCATGGCATCTTCCAACACCTGCGGGATGATCACGTCCCGGATTTCCACCGACTGCACGGTGATACCCCAGGGCGTGGTTCGTTCGTCAATGATCTTTTGCAGTTCAGCATCCATCATCGCCCGGCCGATCAGGATTTCAGCCAGCGCTTTTTGACCGATCACCTCGCGCAGTGCGGTCTGTGCCGCCCAGGCAATGGCGGATCGATAATCTTCGACCTCCAGGGCAGCCTTTTCGGCGTCCCATACCACCCAGAACAAAACGGCATCCACATCCACCGGCACGGTATCGCTCGTCAGGGTTTTTTCAGCGCTGAACGGCGTGACCATTACCCGGTGGTCGATCCAGGAGGAAGCGCTGTCGATAATTGGCAGCAGCATGAAAACCCCGGGGCCGCGCAGTCCTTTGAACTTTCCCAGGCGCAGCACTACCGCTTTTTCCCACTGGCGGGCAACCTGTACCCCCAACAGGAGCGAAAAGGCAATTGCCAGCAGAATCAATGTATAAGCCACCATCCAACCTTCGGCAACTCGCCCTTCCAGCAATGCCACCCCAAGGACCAAAAGCGCCATAACCAGGCTGAAAAGTGCAATCCCCGGGCCGCTCACGCGAACATTGTTGTTGATTTGATTTAACCGTGTTGCTAATGTGTTCAGGTTTTCCCTTGCCTTTGTTTGCTTTTCCATAATTTCCTCTCTTTTTGAAACGATTGATTAAACCTGTTGTTGAAACCGGGTAATGATGTCTTTGATTCCTATAATTCCTCCTGACACAACGTCAACACAGAGCAACGACCGGAAAGAATGTGCCGGGCTGGCTGATCAACCCCACTCGAGTAATGCGTTTCATTCTTTGTCCTTTATCCCTTTCTCGGCCGGTTGCTCGATTAATCTACGTGCCAATTCGCGTTCGATCTCAGCGTGAATCTCATCCACAGTAAAGCCCATCAAAGCTGCATCGTTCAAAAAATGCTGCGTGATCTGCGTCAATGCGTGCAAGCGGCGCTCGGCAGCATTCCCAGGTTCAGGCGGTTCCCAGATATACGTACCGCGCCCCTGCTGTGTGGAAATAAGCCCAAGCTCATCCAAAATGCGGTAAGCGCGCGCTACGGTATTGAAATTGACCCGCAGTTCGGCTGCCAGTTGGCGCACGGTCGGTAGCTGGTTGCCGGGCTTTAGCTGGCCGCTCAACACCCGGCCTTTCACCTGCTCAACGATTTGGGCGGTTATGGCAGTATCGGAACGGAAATCAATGTGGATGTCAGAAAGAGTCAAACCGAACCTCGTAATTGTATCTTTGTAAAATTGTATTATTGTATCACAGTATAATTGTATAACTAAATTCTGCGGTGTCAAGGGTTTACATTCAAAAGTTCAGATCCTCACGAACCACCCCTATCATTGATTAATGTCAATGTGAAAAATGAAAATTAGATTAAAATAAGTTAAATGCCCGGCTATCCATTAAAGGAGCTGCATGAAACTTCCCCTTATTATCGGAATCATCGCGCTGGCTGTTGTGCTTGGCGTTGGCATGGTCACAACGGAATTCACCACCTACCTAGGGGATGACCCTACAACCTGCAACAATTGCCATGTAATGGATGCTGTTTATGAAGGCTGGTACCATGCTGGACACCAGGCCTGGGCGAATTGCACCGACTGCCATACGCCGCATGCTTTCATACCCAAGTATTTTATTAAAGCCAAATCCGGCTATAACCACGTGCGGCACTTTACCTTTGGCACCATCCCCGATCCGATCCGCGCTAAAGAAGAAACCGATCGGATTATCCAGGAGAATTGCATTCGCTGTCACGCAGAAACAGTTTCTGCCATCGCAGACGGTCAGATGGACGCCGAACGCTACTGTTTTGATTGTCACCGTAGCGTAGCGCATGGTGAGCGTGGAATCAGCATTCTGCCGCACCAGGATAAAGGCATTTACGACCCCGAATCGACTCAGTTGCACGAGGAGAATTGACCACAATGAACCGTTCCAAGATCACCCCAATCGTCCTCAGCGTTATTATCGTCATTCTGGCAGCCGCAGTGGTATTACTGCTGATCTTTATGAAGAATCAGCCTATCGAAACGCGCGGTGTACCTGCCTTGATCGAAATCGCCGCCATGGAACCGGATAGCGAAAAATGGGGCGTCAATTTTCCCAACCAGTACTCCACCTTGCTCAAAACCGAGACTAACAACACCGGCACGGTGTACGGCGGGTCCGATCCGGTGCAAAAGTTGGAAGTCGATCCGCGGCTGGTCACCCTGTTTGCCGGTTACGCTTTCAGCAAGGATTACAAGGAAGACCGTGGTCACATGAATTCAGTCACCGATGTACGAGCAACGCTGCGCATCAACGACAAAACCCCCGGCACCTGCTATTCCTGCAAGAGCGCCAGCAATCCGTCGTTATGGGCCGAGATGGGCATGGCTGCTTATGACAAGACCCCCTTCAACGAATTGGGAGCGCGCATCGAAGAACCGATCGGCTGCGCCAACTGTCATGAAGCGGGCACCATGCGCTTGATCGTCACCAATCCGGCATTGGAAGAAGCGCTGGAGGCACAGGGAAAAGATTGGACCACCTTCACCCGCCAGGAAATGCGCTCGGTGGTTTGCGCCAACTGCCACGTTGAATACTACTTCAAAGGCGACGGCAAGTACCTGACCTTCCCCTGGGCAGGCGGTACTTCCATCGAAGCCATCGAGAATTATTACAATGAATACGATTTCGCCGATTGGACCCACCCTGACAGCGGCGCCGAGATGATCAAAATGCAACATCCCGATTATGAGATGTTCACTGCTGGCAGCACCCACTTCAACGCCGGCGTCGCCTGCGCTGACTGTCACATGCCCTATACGCGCGATGGCTCGGTAAAATTCTCCACGCACGACGTTCACAGCCCGCTCACCAACCCGGCGCAAGCCTGCGGCGCCTGTCACACAGACGTTGACTATGTTGTCGGTCGGGTAAGCGCCATCCAGGGCCAGGTCGCCGCCACCATGTACGCGGCTGAAGACGCCATCCTGGACGCAATCGAGGCAATCAAGGTTGCCGCAGCCGATGGCAAAGCAAATGCCAAATTGATCGAAGAAGCCCGCGCCTTACACCGCTCTGCGCAGTTGCGCTGGGACTTCATCGCCGCCGAAAACAGCATGGGTTTCCATAACCCGGAGGAAGCGCTGCGCATTCTGGCCAGCGCCACCGATCTGGCCCGCCAGGCGCAATTGAAGGCGGTGCAGGCGTTGCCTTAAGCCCTTAATGGGCTGATATTCGTAGCGGCACGGGGATTATCCCAACCCCGCTGACCTGCCCGGTACCCCCGTGCCAATTTCACGACCGGGCACGGGGTTTCATTATCGATCCGACGTAATTTTATAATCCCCGTTCCCCTACCGTCTGGAGAAAAGTTCAGGTATGGTTAGGCTTCGACAGGCTCAGCCAACGGGCGAAGGGCAGCATCTGGTAATCAATGCCGCGAGTCATGCGGTTAGAGGATTCCATCACCGTCTGTTTTAATTTTGACGGCACGCCCACCTTACCCGGTAATCTCCACCACCACACCCTTTTCAGCCCAGGTGTACAACCATTCCGCATCTTCCAGCGTGAGAATAATGCAGCCGAATGAGGCCGGTTTCCCCAAAATACTAGCCCACAGCCGCGTCCCATTGGATAGTTTGGGCAGCCCGTGAAAACCGTTCATAAACCCCGGCCAGGCTTCATAAATGCCGATGAAATGCGGCATATACAAATCCCAGACCGAAGCATAAGCTTCCAGTTCGTGGGTCTGCACCTGAAATATCCCTGGCTGGGTAGGTGACCGGTCGATGCCGGTGCTGATGACGAATTCCTTGATCTGGCTGCCGTTTTCGAACACCCGCAAGCGCTGGTCGGTGATCGAAAGCACCAGCCGTTTTCCCACAACGACAGGATACGGCAGCAAATCGTTTTTTGACGGCAGTTTGATGGCCTGCCCGGCAGGAATGTTTTCCATATCCATGCCTGGGTTGGCCTGCAGGATCATCCAAAATGGAATGCCCGTGTTCCAGGCGATCTTGAGCAGTGTGTCGCCAGCCTGAACGTCATACAGGGTTGGCGGGTGGCGGATGATTACGGTATACGCCTGACCGGTTTGCCAGCGTTCGGTCAGGTTATAAGCTACGGCTGGCAGGATAAAGCTGCGGCCGTCGGTCAGCTCTTTTTCCAGTGAGTCAATGTAGGCGCCAAACCCCGATTCGGCCAGGGTGATATTTAGCTCGTTATTCACGACCTCCGGCTGCAGCCAGGACGCAAGCAGTTCGCGTGGAACGCTCCACTCCAATGTGTTGTCGGAAATCGGATCGTAGGCATGCACCAACAGCGGTCGGTCGAGCTGTGCTTGCATTTCATCTAATTTTTGCTGCAACGAATCGACCGGCGAAGATACCGGGCGGGTCATCAACGGCAGATAGCCGCTGCGTAAGATCAGCGCAGGATTGTCAGCCAGCGCTTTCAGCGTAGCCTCGGCATCGTAAGCTATTCCGTCAGTTCCAGGCTTGGCGATCCATTTCCCGTTCTCGAAAGCAATGGTGGGAGCGCCAGGCTCTACTTCGACCAATCCCGCCCAATGTGCCAGTTGCTCTGCCGCTACTTTTGGACTGAATACTACCTCCGGCAGGATTTCCGGCGGTGTAGCGCCCTTTAACATCCCCGCCAGTTCGCTCCACCGCTGGCTGCCCCGGCCGTACTCATACGCTTTTCGGGCAGTAGCATTGGGGTCCACCCACAGGCCAAATTCAAGCGGATTACCTTCAAAAATCTGGTCGCCGTGGCCGATCAACAAAACGCGATCGCGATTCCACTCGTTATCGATGCGCACCGCTGCCTGCTCGACGGTCAGCCCGCCTACCTCTGTATCGCCCACTTTCACGCTGGAAACGATGGGCCCTGCGGCGCGAAAATAGAGATAGGCGCCAATAAGCAGCCAACCTACAGCTAAAAGTACGGCGGACAACGTGAGCCATGGCACCCAGGATCGCTGGTTGTCGTCCACGTGATAATGAGCCATGCTTGCTCGGGGTTTAGAAACCAAAGCCATACTCCTAGGACGAAATATCCTCGCGGAGGTTCCTGCGCTTAAGTGTACATGATATATGCCGGTTCACCAGCGGGTAGGACGCGGGATACCTAACCCGTTCAATTGCACCGAACGCGGGTTGTCTGGCCAAACCCCGGCTATTTTTGTCCCGCAGGTCGGGCAGGTACCCAGAGACGTCAATGCATAACCGATTACCGTATACCCGCGGCGTTCAATCAACGCCTCGCCGCATTTTGGGCAGTATGTGTTTTCCAGCGAACCGACCCGCCCGGGAAGGTTGCCGGCGTAAACATAATGCAGCCCGGCCTCTTGACCGATCTCCGCGGCCTGCTGTAAAGCGCGCGCTGAGGTCGGCGGTGGATCGGTCATTTTGTAGTCTGGGTGAAAAGCCGTCACGTGCCAGGGAATGTCCGCCGAAACGGAGACCAGAAAGCGGGCTGCCTCCCATAACTCGTCCGGGCTGTCGTTGAACCCCGGGATAACCAGGGTGACCACCTCAACCCACAAGCCAAGGTCGTGCGCCCGTTGAATGGTATCGAGGACGTTTTGCAGCACCCCGCCCAACTGGCGGTAGCGTTTATCCTGCATGGTTTTCAGATCCACCTTGTAAGCAGACAGATATGGTCGAAGGTACGCCAGCGCTTCAGGGGTGGCATTGCCGTTGGAGACAAAAGCACAATTTAACCCGGCCAATTTGACTTCTTTGAATACGCTCACTGCCCACTCAGAGGTGATCAGCGGTTCGTTATAAGAGGAAACCACCACGCGAGCGCCGCGCTTTACCGCAATAGCCGTTAACTCCTCGGGTGAAATCGGTCGGATTTCGTTGATACCCAACCCGGCGGCCGGGTCTCGCAGCGTCTGTGAGGTGATCCAGTTCTGGCAGAAGTCGCAGTGGAAATCGCAGCCCAGCATGCCAAAGGTTAGTGCGTCGCTGCCAGGCAGCACATGCGAGAAGGGTTTCTTCTCGATGGGGTCCATTTGAAGCGCAGCAACATAACCCCACGGTGCCAACAATTCGCCGTCGCGGTTAAAACGCACCTTGCAGATGCCGCGCCGGTCTGGTTTGATCAGGCAGCGATGCGCGCAGGCCAGGCAACGTACAGCTTCATCATCCAGCCGCTCCAGCAATTCTGCCGGGCGGGTTAATTCATCCAATTGATCAGCCAGGGTCACCATCTTCCACCTCATTCCTACCAGTAAACGTATATTTCTATTATACGACCGTCACGGGTGCGAGGCACTTTTACTGTGCCTTGCACCTGCCCTTGTCCTTGGATATTTTTCTAGGTGCCTTGCACCTGCATTTTGGTGAATTGGACATGCAAGAACTGGTGCGTCGCTCCTCGTTCCGTAATTATTTGACGTCATTGTTCACCCAGGAGCAACGCACCCGATAGATTTTTGGTACGCTGTTCCTGTTCATAATCTTTGCGATGTTCACCCAGTACCAACTCGTCCAAGGTCTTAACTTTTCCTGTAAAATCAAATGACTGATCATTCCACTCGCACCTTCCAGAGGCTACCATGACCAGAGCCCGTCCGGCTTATTTACCTGGGCTTTTCTATCATTTCTATAACCGAGGACACGGCCGCGCGAACATCTTCAAAGAAGACGAAAACTATTTATTTGTGATTCGCAAAATCAAGGAATATACAAAATCCCTGAACCTGTCCATGATCGCCTATTGCCTGATGCCTAACCATTATCATTTTCTGGTCAGGCAGGATGGTGATTCTCCGGCTGGGTTATTACCGCAGCGAGTATTCAATAGCTACTCAAAAGCTTATAACAAATGGTATGACCATCACGGCACCCTTTTCGAGTCACCCTACCAGGTCAAATTAATCGAAAAAGACGCACATCTATTGCATTTGTGCAGGTATATTCATGGCAATCCCCAAAAGGACGGCCTGGTTCAAAACCTGGCAGAATGGCCTTATTCGAATTACCTGGAGTGGCTTGGTGACCGCAATGGATCACTGGTTGATATGGATTTTGTGCGAGATCATTTCGCCACTGGTTCAACTTACCGCTCCTTCGTGCAGGAAGGCCTTTTAGTAAGCGCTCACGAAGAATTCTAAACTTACTACCCCGAGCAGTTGCATACACTTGCTCTTCAAAACGAAATAGATTGGCTTTCTTGTTGAAGGGTTCTGGGTGCAACATAGCCGGTAGCTTCTGGGTGCGAGGCACTTTTACAGTGCCTTGCACCTGTTCTTTTGTGAATTGGGCATGCAAGAGCAGGTGCATCGCTCCTAATTTCGTGATTGGTTAGCATCATTGTTCACCCAGGAGCAACGCACCCGAAAATACTTTGGTGCGAGGCGCTTACACAGTGCCTTGCACCTGCATTTTGGTGAATTGGACATGCAAGAACTGGTGCATCGCTCCTCGTTCCGTGATTATTTGGCGTCATTGTTCACCCAGGAGCAACGCACCCGAAAATACTTTGGTGCAAGGCACTTACACAGTGCCTTGCACCTGTTCTTTTGTGAATTGGACATGCAAGAACTGGTGCATCGCTCCTAATTTCGTGATTGTTTGGCTTCATTGTTCACCCAGGAGCAACGCACCCAGCTATTAATTCTCCGTGAGCTCTTTGGCATAAATTTTTGCATCTGGCGCGCCTGCGGTATAATCTCCAAATACACATGGAACTTACACACCACACCACCTTCCCCACTGACCTGCGAAATGAATGGAACGCGCTGCTGGACGAAAGCGTCAGCCACGTTCCTTTTTTACGCTTCGATTACATCCAAACCTGGTGGGAACACCGCGGCGGCGGCGAATGGCCGCAGGCAGAATTGGCTCTTGTGACTGCCCGCCAGGATGGCCGCTTGATCGGCATTGCGCCTTTCTTTTTCACGCCGAACCATGATGGACGTCCAGCGCTTATGCTGCTGGGCAGTATCGAAATCTCCGATTACCTCGACTTGATCGTTCGCCCGGCTGATCTGCCCGCCTTTCTTGACCATCTTCTACCCTTCCTCACCCAACCAGGGTTTCCCGCCTGGCAGGGGCTGGACCTCTATAATCTTCTGGATACATCCCCGACCGTTGCTGCGCTGGAAGCAGCGGCCAGAAAACACAACCTCTCCTTTCGCCGGGAACAGTTGCAGCACTCCCCTTACATTCCGCTGCCCGGTGACTGGGAGACTTATCTGGCTTCCATCGACAAAAAACAGCGGCACGAAATTCGCCGTAAAATGCGCAAGGCCGAGACCGCAGAAGTCCCGGTGCGCTGGTACATTGTCACCGACGACGCTACGCTGGACAGTGAAATAGAGGCATTCCTGGACTTGATGCAACAGGATGAAGAAAAAGCCGCGTTTTTGACCCCTGTAATGCGCCAGACCATGCATGCCATTATTCGCTGTGCATTCGAAGAGGATTGTCTGCTGCTGGCTTTCATGGAAGTGGGCGATCAAAAGGCGGCCGGTTATATCATGTTCGATTACCTCGACCGGGTCTGGGTGTATAACTCTGGCTTTGACCACCGGTTCATGGAATACTCACCTGGCTGGGTGTTGCTGGGCTACCTGCTGCAGTGGGCTACCGAACACCGCCGCATCGAATTCGATTTCATGCGCGGCAACGAGGATTACAAGTACCGCTTTGGCGCTGTGGACCGCTTTGTGCTGCGCGCCGTCCTCACGCACTGAGAAAGGTTCGGCCGTTTTGATCACCACCGGGCAGATTCTCGAGGTGCTGCAAAAAGTAGTTGACCCCGAACTGGGGCATAACATTGTTGCGTTGGGAATGGTGCGCGATCTCACCGTCCATCCCGGCGGCGAAGTGTCCTTCACCCTGGCGTTGACCATTCCAACCTGCCCGATGAAAGACCATATGGCCTTCAATGCGCGTCAACTGCTGACCACGCTGCCGGATGTGAGCAAGGTCGAGATTACCTTTGGCGAGATGACCGATGAGGAACGTAAAAATGCCTTTTCCATGGCACGTCCCATCCCGCCGAAATTAAATGCCTTCAATAAAATTGGCAGGGTGATAGCTGTCATGAGCGGTAAGGGCGGCGTGGGCAAATCCTCGCTTACCGCCCTTTTGGCGGTCATGCTGGTGCGCAGCGGGAAAAAGGTTGGCATCCTGGACGCGGATGTCACCGGCCCAAGCATTCCAAAATTGTTTGGCTTGCCGGCTGGCGGTCTGCGCGGCAGCGCACAAGGCATTCTGCCCGCCATTACCCCGCTCGGGATCCGCATTGTCTCCACCAATTTACTGGTGCCCGAAGAAGACACCGCTGTCATATGGCGCGGGCCTTTGATTTCAGGCACCATCCAGCAGTTTTACAATGAGGTGCTGTGGGGAAAGTTGGATGTGTTGTTGGTGGATTTACCCCCGGGTACGGCTGACGCAGCGATCACCGTAATCAAGAACCTGCCGCTTTCAGGCGCGCTTCTGGTCACATCACCGCAGCAACTGGCCGCCCTGGTGGTGCGCAAGGCAGTTCATATGCTGCAAAGCCTGGACATCCCGGTGCTTGGGCTGATTGAAAATTTCAGCTACTATCGCGATCCTCAAACCGGCGTAATTCACGAAATCTTTGGGCCGAGCCATGCCGGCGAAATCGCGGAGCTAACCGGGACACCACTGCAGCTGCGTCTGGCTATCGATCCCGCGCTTACCGGTCTGTGTGACACCGGACAAATCGAGCAGGCGGATACCACTGCGCTTGAACCGCTGCTCGCTCTTTTTCTCCCTGCCGGCACCGCGGTCTCGAACAGAAATTAGGCTGTGAACAGGATCGTCAGCATACTGCCGGTAATGATCGCAAAAAAAATCCCGGCGAAGAGGTGACTTCCCTGGTTGAGCGCCGCGTACAACCCAAACGGAGCCAGAATCAAAGCCAGCATAGCTGCCGCAGCCGCATAGAACCGCCGGTTTTTACCCCCGAGGTTGAATAACCGGAATTTGCCCCGCCCGATGGATGCGTCGGCTCGTTTCACATCTCCTATTTTACTTGAGAATGCAGGGGTGAGCGTGTTATGCAGATTTTTCATGCCGCTCGGTGACTTTATTAACAGTTTTTGGTGACAATCGGCAATCCACACTTTTTACCGGATATGCTATCCTATCCCCTGTACATTGGGTCCATTTCAATTACTGTCCTAGATGTAGAGGAAAGGATTTTTTTCATGACTTACGTAATAACGGATGATTGCATTCAGTGCGGTGCTTGCGAGTCCGAGTGCCCGGAAGGCGCTATCGCCGAGGTTAGTGGTCTGTATGTGATCGATGCCTCCAAGTGCCAGGATTGTGGGTCGTGCGCGGATGTTTGCCCGACCGGCGCTACACAACCTGCCTAGTTCAACCTGATATATTGCGACAGAGCAGCCGTTAGCTGCTCTGTTTTGTTTAATGCAACGTCCTGGCCTGCCATCAGCCGGGGCCTAATTGGACGCATGATATAATTTTGGCATGGGTGAACAATATTCCCCTTCAGCGGGTCAAAAGGAAAACAGGCGCCGCATCCGGCCAAAAACCGACTGGCGCTCTTTAGCGCTGCTCGGTGGGGCTGCGCTTTTTTTTGCTCTGGGTTTGATTGCCGGTTTTTTCATGTGGGGGCGCCCTCTCTCTGCTGCCAGAGTCGAACTGGCCAGCGTCAAGTCCCAGTTGGAAAACCTCCAAACGTCGGTTTTACCAGCGGCGGGGCAAGCCAGCCAGGCTGACACCGCTCAACCTGCTGCCGAGGGCGAGATTCAGCAAGTCACCCGCTATCCGGTGACCGAGGATGGCGACCCATCTTATGGTCCGGCTGACGCGCCGATCACCATTATTGAATTCAGTGATTTTGAATGCCCCTATTGCCAGCGCTGGCACGAAGAAGTCTGGAAAAAGTTAGCAGCGGCGTATCCAACCCAGATTCGGCTGGTTTATCGTGACTTCCCTCTTTACAGCATTCACCCGAATGCCGGCCCGGCAGCCAATGCTGCGGAGTGTGCCAATGAGCAAGGAAAATACTGGGAGTTCCACGACTTGCTTTTCAGCGGCGCTGAAAAATTGGGTGACGTTGCTTATCAAACTTATGCCAGTTCACTGAATATGGATTTGAATGCATTTCAACAGTGTTTGGACGAAAATCGCTACGAGGCTGAGGTCACTGCTGATTTCGAATATGCTTCCAGCATTGGTATATCATCCACCCCCACTTTCTTTATCAACGGCGTGGCATTAATTGGTGCCCAGCCGTTTGAGGTATTCCAGGAAGTCATCGAATTAGAATTGGCCGGGAAATTATCTCAATAACAGGGGCCTGATGAAAAAATTTATCGCTGTTGCCGGTAATATTGGTGTGGGCAAATCCACCCTGGTTCATCTGCTGTGCGAAAAAATGGGATGGGAGCCCTTTTACGAGCCCGTCACCGAAAACCCCTATATCGCTGATTTCTATAAAGATATGAATGCCTGGAGCTTTCACTCCCAGGTCTTCTTTCTAACCCACCGGCTGCGCATCCACCAGCGTATTCTTGCTTTCCCCGGTTCCGTCATTCAGGACCGCAGCATATACGAGGATGCTGAAGTCTTTGCTCACAACTTGTACCTGCAGGGTAACCTTAATGAGCGCGACTACGAAACGTACCGCGCACTTTACCTGACCGTTGCGGATTTTATTCCCCCGCCAGATCTGGTCATCTACTTAAGGGCAGCATCAAACACCTTGCAGAAACGAATCAACCTGCGCGACCGTGATTATGAGCGCAAAATTCCTACCGAATATCTCGATCAACTGAATCAACTGTACGAACAATGGATCAATAATTTCACCCTCTGCCCGGTATTGACCGTTCCTGCGGATGATTTGGATTACGTTGCTCACCCTCGCCACTGCGATTTGATTCTGGCGAAGGTGCAGGAAAAACTAACCGGCAAGGATGAAGTGATCTTCTCTGCCGAAGAAGTTAATATGGCGACCGATTAATCTTTCGGCCGGATTGATTCTTTACCCTTTTACACCATTAACAGCCCATCACCGCGGTTCTACGGTTATTTTTATAGCCGTACGCACTTTTCCATCGATGTCCACATCGACGAATTCGGGAATGCAAATGATCGGGATGCCGTCTTCGGCCAAATAACCTTTGGCCAACACCAGTGCCTTAACAGCCTGGTTAACTGCGCCTGCTCCAATCGCCTGCACTTCGGCATGTTTATGCTCGCGCATCACCCCTGCAATTGCCCCGGCTACTGCGGCGGTACGAGAGTTTGCTTTGACCTTAATGACGTCCATGGCTAAGAATCCTTTCTCGTGGTTGGTCGACGCCAAGCAAACATTTTTGTCCAGGGACAAAATCATACACCAATTCCATAAAAATTGTACAAGAATATCCGTTCAGATACAAGCATCCAGAAACAAACTGATCTATACAATCAAAATACCGAATTTATTCGATTGGATGATACAGGATTGAAAGGATTCTTTTTATTCATAAGAAAAGTAGATTTAGCAGTATTAGTAGGGGCTGTGGAATTGTGGATAACCTCGAAAAAGAATGAGAATAGCTTTAAAGGTGAAAATTTTAGCCATAGTTATTCCTCAGTTAGCTTAGAAAACTTGTCCCTTTATTCGACGCCTCTGTTGACAAATTAGATGGGGGAATCCGGATTGACGCGATTTTTTTTGTAGTTTTTGGAGATTTCGGTCTTGAGCCAAACACACCCCCATATATGGGGGTGTGGGGTGGTGCCATAAACCCTATAAATCGAACGTTTTTTCAGATTTGTCCACAATTCAAACGCTTTATCCACAGTTTTTGCGGAGTTATCCACATCTTTACCCAGGTGGACGCAAAACCCGGCCGGGGAATACCCCCACATCTAGTAGGCTATACGCCATATTTTTTCGCCCACTCGTCCAGCGTTTCTTCGACGCCGTCCAGATAGCTGTCCAGCATGGCCAGCCGTTCTTCAAAAGGCTTATCCAAAAGCCCCAGTTCATGACAGGCATCTGCCCATGGGGTTTGCTGACTGTCGTCTGGATGGAGGACATGTACCGCCCGCGTCCAGGTACGCAGCACCAGCCATAAAGCAGCCGGCGTGTTTTCTTCGTTTAGCGCGGCTGCAGCACGTTCGTAATAAAGCAAACGAGGCGGAGCCAATCGTGGCGGTACTTCCTTAATTTGACTGGCAGCTTGCAGGCTTTCTTTCCAGGGCTCGAACCATTGGGCCAGATCCGGCGCGGAATAACCATCCGGCGTGAAAAGGTCCAACAAGCCGGCAGCCATCCCCGGCCTTCCAACAGCCTGGGCGTACTCTGGAAATTGCAGTATGAAGCGCCGCTCAGTCAACGGCGCGGCATGGATGACGGCGATGCTGTTTGCTGCATTTTCCAGTGCAGACAAATAAAGCAGCAGGCGAGCAGAAGTACTGGGATCAGGCTGAAGGTGCAGTCTCATCCATCCTTGGCGGGCGCTTTCCGCCAATTTACGCGCCCGGGTGATTACATTTTCCGGCTGGTTGAATTGCGCGCCAGCGCTGGCCTGGGTAAATTCGAACCAGTGCTGCATGTCGTATAAGGCCGCCGCGTTATTGACCAGATGGGACCCAACCCAGGGATCCACCCGCAGGTGACGCGGCTGATGGAACACTGTCTGCGAATAATGAGCAATATCAAGATGCACTTCATCCGAGATATGCACCACTTCGCGCGGGAAGGCCGGCGTACTGGTATGCACGCAAACCAGGTCGATGTCGGTGGTGCCGCCCAGCAGCGGCGCATCACTTAACAACGAACCGGTCAGGTAGATGCAGGCCAGCCCGCGGTAGCGCCGGGCGTACTTTTCGGCAGAATCACGGGCAATGGCATGTAAGGCTTCCTGGGTTATACGCATTCGTTTTCCCCTGAGCGGTTAGTTTGTCAGCAGGCGGTTTGCTTTATTATGCGCTTCGCCCACCGGCCAGCGGAAGTTCGGGTTGGAAGGGCGGTAACTGTAATGCCTGGCGAATCCGGTTCTCGATCCAATCCAAATCCTCGGGCTTGTGGACGAAATCCAGAGCGTTGCTATCGATCACCAGCACCGGCGTTTTGCGCTGTGGAGACAGGTAATAATCGTCGTAAGCCTGATTCAATTCTTGAATGTAGCCTGCTTCCATGTTGCGCTCGTAGGGCCGGTCGCGCATGGTAATTCGCTGCAGCAGGGTGGTGGTCTCAGCGCGCAAGTAAACCACCAGCGCAGGCGTCGCCATTTTTTCCGCCAGCGCCTCATGCACCCGGTAATACATTTCCAGTTCGTCGCCCTTCAAGTTAATAGAGGCGAACAGGGCATCCTTTTCAAAAGTATAGTCGCTGATCAGATGCAAACCCTGGCTCAGCAGTTGTGGGACGTTGCGATTCTGCTGGTGATAGCGGCTGAGCAGGAAAAATATCTGCGTCTGAAAGGCATAACGCGCCCGATCGGCGTAGAAATTGCTCAGGAACGGATTTTCTTCGAACACTTCCAATAGCAGATTTGCTTCGATACGCGGTTGGAGCAACCGGGCTAATGTTGTTTTTCCCACCCCGATGACGCCCTCGATTGCAAAATACATGGTGCTCCTTGATTCACCCAGCGCAGACCGCCGCTGTACAAATTAGCTTGTGCTTAATATACCATAAGTTATGCTCGGGTCTCTTTGTGGCCGACTAGCTGCGCTGATTCAGCGGTCCGGATAGCTTACATCCAGACTCAACGATGCTCGACCCGCTTTATACGGGTCGAAAAGACACACAGAAACGCTTACCCTGTGCAATTATTCCGGTCGGTTGCTGTTTTTTGGGCGGGTGACGCTGGTGGTCTCTTGTGGAAAATCGCTGTGCAGCGGGAATTGCGCATGCCAGGTTAATAAATCATCCAAAAAGCGCTGCAATCCTGCCGCCAGGGCTATCGGCTGCTCGAAAGGCAGCAGGTGACCGGCGCTGCGAATCATCTCAAGGCGGGCAATCGGCAGGTTGGTCGATAAATAATGCGCCTGGGCTGGCAGGGTAAGCTGATCCTCTTGCCCGCAGGCGACAAACGCTGGCGTGTTGATCCGGGCAACCTGGTCGTGCAGATCAAAGCGGCTGCAGGCCAGCCAGTCGCCGTAGAGCACGCTGGGGCGGGCGGTGGTCATGGCCTTGAAACCCGCAGCAGCGACAGTCTGCGGGGAGCCTGCATACCCCAGCCGTTCTTGCAGGATTTGGTAACCGGCCGAAGCGGTTGATGCACTGCTCAGGTACGTAATGAGTTCGGCGGGCAGGTTGAAGCTGGCTCCGGCCGATAACACGCCGATCCCAATCACGTGCTGCGGAAAATCCAATGCCATCTGTAAGGCAATTGCCCCACCCAGAGAGTGACCGACAAAAGCTGCCTGAAAGATATGAGCAGCCGCTAAGAATTCGATAATAGCAGCGGTGTAGTCGCCGACCGACTGAATCCCGACGCCATTGGACCGCCCGTGACCGGGCAAATCCAGGGCGATAACGGTATGCCCTATCAGCCGGCGAATTTCTGCCGGCCAGATTAAATGGCTGCTGCCCGCTCCATGGATCAGGATGACGGGCTTTTGATCCTTCTTCCCCCCTTCATGCAGCGAATAATAAAATCCGGCCTGGAAGGGCATTGCTATCCATCTTTATTTTTGATCGATTCGGGGGCGTCAACCCAAAAGGGCTGGCGAATTACCCAATTGTAACAGGCATTGTAAAGAACAGCCCATTAATTTATGGCGAGCTTCAAGGCAATGCCTCTGATCTGGTCCACCCGATAAACGAGCGGTTCAGCTGTTTTGGTCGTAGGCTTGCTGGAGCCAGTCCAGCACTTCCGCATCTACGTCCTCCGGTGATGTAAGGCTGATCTGAAGAGGCGTGGACTCATGGATTTTAGATGGCTGCAACCGACCAAATGGTTTCTGCCCGGCTAAACGAAGTCCGAGGTCGACGCGGTTTTTGGTGGTTGGCTGCACCCGGGCAAATGTCCGGCGCGGGGTTACCAGCGAAACGTACGTCTTGCGCGCCTGAATGATCACATTGCCAAGGGCTGCTGCTGCCGTGATAACCGCATCGAAGATCGGCCGTAGCTGCGGCCGGTCGGCGTACTGTCCGTCGATCAGGTCTTCTGCAGAAGCGAGGAAGAAATCCGGGTAGCCAAATTGTTCCATCACCAGCAGCGATTGTGCATAACCGGTCACGCCCAAACGTTTAAGCCAGGCGCGCAGAGCCTGTTCGCTGGTAAAGCCTTCGCGGCGAATGCGCTGGTTCCATGCATCCAGGCCTTCGCCGGTGCGCTCCAGCAGCAGGCGGGCAGACATGTCATTCATTCCTTTCCAATCCCGGATTTCGGCCATTTGCCCTCCTTGCGTTCCATTCCTGTCAGAAACAACATTTCCTGAATTTGTTCAAGTTCTAAATCGCTAAAGTGAAAATCTGGATAAATTTTATTAAAATTATAATATTGCCTGTGCTTGTTATAAATACCTGCAAATGTTTAAAGATCAACCCGCTTATCGTATTCTTGCCCCCTTTGGCAAACCCGTAAAAATCGGAATGGAATAGAATAATTACCAGAGGAATGACCGGATGACCGCAGGATTTTGGTGGATACTGGTATCCATGATCTTATACGGTGGACTGCATTCGCTGCTGGCTTCGCGCCGGTTCAAAGCCGCGCTGCAGCGCCGTTTTGGTTCAGGCGGGATACGCTGGCACCGGTTTGTTTTCTCCATTCTCGGCGGGCTGACACTCCTGCCGCCCCTGGCGCTGGTGGCGCTGCTGCCTGACCGGCAAATCTATATCATCCCCTCGCCTTTTTCGAGCTGGCTACGCTTGCTGCAATTCGCCGGATTGGTCGGGCTGGTTTACGGCGTGATGCAGACCGGTTTTTTCAACTTTATCGGCCTGGACCGGGTACTCGACCCGGCGGCCGTTGACCGTACGCCGCAATTCATAACCGGCGGTCTTTACCGCCTGGTGCGTCACCCGCTCTATACCAGCACCATGCTCGTCCTGTGGGCCTCTCCCTCTTTAAGCTGGAATCGCCTGGCCCTCAACCTGGGCGCCAGCGCCTATTTGATCATTGGCAGCATCTTCGAGGAACAGAAGCTGCTGGACGAATTTGGCGAGGAGTATGCAGCCTACCGCCGGCGCACGCCGGCCTTTTTGCCGCGCCTGCGCGGTCCGCAGGTTTAAGCCATGCCGCTGCTGGGGCTCTCGCTGGCTTTTCTGGCAGGCATCCTGCTGGCTGCTGCCGTGCCGGCGTCTGCCTGGGTATGGGGCTCCGGTAGTCTGGTTGCTGCTGTTTTAGCCGTGGCAGAATGGCGCTTGCAGCCTGTTCGCGCGGCATGGGTTCGATTGCGAGCCTGGCTGCCGCTCCCGCTCGGCGTCCTTCTGGCAGGTTTATTTTTAGGGGCGCTGCGCGGTCAAACTGCAGTCCCAGTCTGGGGAACGGGTGACCTGGCTTTTTATAACGGCAGCCCAGACCTCACCCTGACCGGCTGGGTGGCTGATTACCCCGACCGGCGCGAAAGCGCCGTTTTGCTGCGAGTTCGCATCGAAACCATTCAGCCCGACGGGCAAGTTTCTTTTCCGGTGAAGGGAGCAGCCCTGTTGCGCTTGCCTGCTGGCCGAGAGTTTCATTACGGCGACCGTCTGGTCATCTGGGGAACCCCCGAAGATCCGCCAGACGAGGCTGATTTTTCCTACAAAGATTATCTTGCCCGTCAGGGCATTCATACCTACCTGGCTCATCCGGCAGTGCGCCAGGTCGGAAGTGGAGCCGGCAGTCCGCTGATGTCTGACATCTTCCGCTTGCGGGAAAAAGCCTATCTCACACTCAACCGCATCTTTCCGCAGCCCGAGGCAGCGTTGCTCAGCGGGGTGCTCCTTGGCCTGGATCATGACCTGCCGTATGAAATCGTCTCTGCCTTCCAGGACACCGGAACGGCGCACATCGTTGCCATCTCGGGTTTCAATATGAGCGTCCTGGCCGCGCTTCTGATTGGACTGCTCGGCCGCTTTTTACCGCGCGGTTGGGCAGCGCTGGCCGCCGCGGTAACTATTGCTTTTTACACCTTGCTGGTAGGAGCCAACCCGGCGGTTGTGCGGGCTGCCATCATGAGCAGCCTGGCGCTGTTTGGGCGCTTGATTGGGCGCGGCAGCGGCGGATTAACGCCGTTAGCCCTCAGCGCTGCGGTGATGTGCGCGGTCAACCCGCTATTGCCGTGGGATGCCGGTTTTCAACTCTCATTTACGGCCACCTTAGGCTTGATTTTGTACGGCGAACCGCTGCAAACCGCTTTCGAATCCTGGGCTGAAAACCGGTGGGGGGAAGCCGTTGCCAACCGCCTGGCCGGACCCGTAAGTGAATACTTCCTTTTCACGCTGGCTGCCCAGGTGACCACGCTGCCCGTGGTGTTGTACCACTTTAACCGGCTATCTTTGACGGCCATCTTAGCCAACCCGCTGATTCTGCCAGTTCAACCGGGAGTCATGATTTTGGGCGGAGTGGCTTTGATTGCGGGGATGGTTTTGCCGGCCATTGGACAGGTTCTGGCCTGGCTTGCCTGGCCGCTGGCGGCCTACACCCTGCGCGTGGTCGAGAGTCTGGCGCGGATTCAATCCGGAGCAGTATCCATAGGTGAATTTACTCCCTGGATGGCGCTGGCATTCTATGTTGTCTTATTTGGTTTGACTTTTGGCCGGGAACGTCTGGCGCCGCTGCGCGAAAAGTTAAGGCCTGGGCTGCTGTTTGCCGGGCTGGGGCTTGTCACGCTGGTGGCCTGGAGTGCTGCATTGCGCCTCCCGGACGGGCGTTTGCATCTTTTTGTGATGGATAGTCGGGACGGACAAGCCGTTGTGCTGCGTTTGCCGGCTGGGGGACGGGTACTGATCGGCGGTGCGCCGGGCGCAAATCAACTTTCCAGTCAGTTGGGCCAGCTGACGGGTCCGCTGGAGCGCCGGCTGGATGCTTTGGTTTTGAACTCAGCCGGCGCCAGCTCGCTGGAAGGGCTGCCGTTGTTAATCGAGCGCTTCCCGGTAGAGCAGGCATTCTGGGCGATATCTCCACCGGATAAACGCGCTGGTGAGCGTGTTATCGAAGCATTGGCAGAGTCCAAAGCTCAGGTGACGTTGTTACCGAAAGGGGCACAGCTCCAATTGGATGAAGGCGTGGTGCTGCAAGTACTTGCGGTGGATGGTGAACAGGCCGCGCTGCAGTTGGAATACGACAACTTGTGCTTGGTGTGGCCAGAGGGTTTCTCGCCAGAAAAACTAAAGCGTTCTGGCAAACGGGTGAACGGCTGCGTCCTGATCGGAAATGCGGATATGCCAGTGAACGAATGGGTAGATCAGATGCCGCTGGCGCATGTGTTTTTTGGCAGTGCGCCGCAAAATATGCCCGGCGCGCTATCCACCGGATTGAATGGTCAAATTGAACTGGTCAGCGACGGTGCTGGCCTGTGGGTGAATGCGGAAAAAGTGACGAAATAATGGTTTTGGTGCTGTCCCAAAAGCGGGCGGGCGTGGAAATCCGCCCCTACCTGTAGGGGATGGGTTCCACCCCATCCCGCATATGTGGTGGAATAAAGGACAAATTTATTCTTTTGAGACAGCCCCTGTATTTGGCCATTCAAATTTGACCATCCAGAAGCAGGTGCGTCGCTCCTTGAAATGTAACAGACTGGCTTTCTTGTTAACTCAGAAACAACGCACCCGAGAGAAGATTGGGTGCGAGGCGCCTGCTTGGCCTTGGCGGCCCCATTCCGTTACCGGATGCAATTAAACGAAATGTTTTTGCGCCAATACGGCGCAAAAACACTCAAAATTCACATTACTCTCTTCGTCTTCTCCGTAAATCGCTATTCTTCCGCCTCGAGCTTTTTGCGCCTTTCAAGTTCTGCCGCCGATGGCGTGGCTAACTCGAATGTCCCGATCTTGATCTCCCCGGCTGGTTCATAAAAAGCCATAATGACGCCTGAGCCCGAGGTTTTGCAAGACTTGAGCTTTAGATTAGCTGGGACGGTGCCCTGGCCAAACAACCGTTTGCCATTCCCGATGACAAGTGGGAATATCCACAGCCGGTACTCGTCGATAAGGTTGTGTTTTAGCAGCGTTTGGATCAGATTGCTGCTGCCATGAACCAAAAGTTCTGGCCCGTCTTGTGCTTTGAGCTTCCTGATTTCTTGGACAGCATCGCCCTTGATCAGCATGGAGTTGTTCCAGTCGACTTTATCCAGCGTTCGCGAGACGACATACTTTTTGGCGCTGTTGAGTTGGTCTGCGCCAGGTTCGGTGGAATACGGCCAGTGGGCTGCAAAGATTTCATAGGTTTTTCTTCCGAGCAGAAGTTCGGATGGCTGAGCCATCGATTCGCCCATAAGTTCATTCATAGTGTCGTCCCAGTAATTAACGGACCACCCGCCGTAGCTAAAGCCGCCGCTGGGATCTTCTGGAGGTCCCCCGGGAGCTTGCATGACCCCGTCAAGTGTAGCGAAAGTGTTGACAACCAGTTTTCTCATGAGATGTTTACTCCTAATCTTTACAGCGGCTCGTGACAGTGCTTCCGAACATCTGCACGCCAGTGTCGGGCAATGCTCGTTCGCTGTCGTATTTAAGGTTACTAGTCCGCTTCCACGCGTGAACGCAGTGTGGCGAGATCCGATGATACGTCCGGGAACAGGTCATTGCTCCATTGGACTGACTAACTGGAAGTAATTCCCATCCGGGTCAGCCAGTGTCGCAATCCATCCGCCTTCCATTTCATAGGGTGCTTTAATGACCACTCCTCCCAGAGCTTTGATTCTCTCAAACTCCTCTTTGACTTGCGGCGTTTCAAAATTGATCATCACGCGCCCGGGGTCTTTTGTGTGACCGACCATTTCAGAATGGTCCAGGACGGACAGATAGCTTGACCCCACTTGCCAGCCAAAGAAACCATATTCTTCATCGGCCATATCTGCTGGTTTTCCGAGAACTTTCTCATAAAAAGCAGCTAGAACTTTTATTTGTTTCGTTCCGATCATGACTGAGTTGAGATTTAGCATGTGGACTAATCCTTTCCTTCAGCGGTGCATTCGAGCGGATTGCAGCCGTATGTATCCTTCGAAGAGAATTCAGTTTATATATATAATATACTAATTTTATCATATTTATCATAATCAGATGACCGATCTAGCTAATCCTGAAATTGACGCTACTCGTTTAAATAACACTTCCTTGGGACTGCTCGGCATGCTATGCCAGGCGCCCTGAGCACCGATCATCATGTCCAGATCGAATGGGTCGGCGATGGAATTGTTTTGTTGGTTAACGGCGATACGGCGCCACAGAGAGGACCAGGCTACCCCGAGTGTCGGATGTTGAGCACCTCGCCGTCCTGGACGATGTACTCTTTGCCTTCCAGGCGCAGCTTGCCTTTGGCGCGCGCTTCGCTCAGCCCGCCCAGGCTCACCAGGTCGTCGTAGGTGACCACTTCGGCGCGGATGAAGCCTTTCTGCAAATCCGTGTGAATTTCACCGGCAGCCTCGGGGGCGGTTGCTCCACGCCTTACTGTCCAGGCGCGCACCTCGTCCGGCCCAACCGTGAAGAACGACTGCAAGCCAAGCAGGTCATACGACAGCCGGATCATGCGGTTCAGGCTGGGCTCTTCGATGCCGTATTCTTCCATAAAAAGTTGGGCGTCCTCGGCCGGTAGCTGGGCAATATCCATCTCCAGTTTGCCCTGCAGCGCAACCAGTTGGCTGTGATGGTGGTCATAGGTGATCTCCGGCGCTGCCTGGCCTTCGGCCAGGTTGAAAACCACCAGCACCGGTTTACGGCTGAGGAAACCAAAGCCGGAGAGCATCTTTTCTTCTTCTGCAGATATATCCATGTCGCGCAGCGGAATTTCATCGGTCAAGGCCGCCTGCAAGCGTTCGAATAGCACAATTTCGCGGTCTATGGTGGCGCGATCGCGGCCGCCGCCTTTCTTACGTTCTTCAGCCAGGCGTTCCAGCTTGCGTTCGGCGGCAATCAAATCGTTTAAGATAAACTCGCCATCCATGGCCGCCAGGTCGCGGGCTGCATCAACGCTGCCCTGCGGGTGCGGCACAGCTTCATCTTCGAAGCAGCGCACAACATGAATGAACCCGTCCATCTGCGTCAACTGATTGAGCAGGGTACCTGCAATGCCGCTCTTGCTGGCGGAACCGTCCAGGCCGGCGATGTCAGCATAGGTCACCCTGGCATAAATCGTCTTTTTGGGTTTGAACATACTAGAAAGCACGTCCACTCGCGGGTCGGGTACCTCCACGACCGCGGTATGCACTTCGATCTTGCCGGTCGTACCGGTTGGTTGGGTCGCCCGGGTAAGAGCGTTGAACAGGGTTGTTTTGCCGGATTGCGGCAGGCCGATAATTCCAAGGCGCATGGGGGTGAATACCTTGACCCTTCTGGTTATTTTGCGATATACTCATCAATGCAAGCGCCGAAGTGGCGGAACAGGCAGACGCGCACGACTCAAAATCGTGTACCCTCCGGGTATGTGGGTTCGATTCCCACCTTCGGCACCAAAATTATAACACGCCCCCCTCGTCAGGCGGGGCGCTGAGTATTAAACGGTAGAGAGTTACCTGGCTGCTCCGATCAAGCAGGTATGGTAGGATAAACTTTAGTTTGTCCAGTCAGGCTAATGCTTCCCCTGCATTAAATTAAAGCATTTCCACGACGGCACTTTTGCGATAAACTAATTTCAATCCAGATGTCTGGAGGTTGAAGATATATGCCTTCGAGAAGACCCCGTCAGGGGTCTTTTTGTCTTTCAGCCTGTAACAAACTGCGCCTGAAAAAAAGGTTTCAGGCCTGCTGCACTTTAGCCCGTGGTAGAATCAAACTGAAACTATCAGGTGTAGCTGGAGGTTTAATGGAGCAGGAAACAGGTTCATTTACGATTAAAAAAGGCTTGGCTCAAATGTTAAAAGGCGGCGTGATCATGGACGTGGTCACTCCGGAACATGCCAGAATTGCCGAAGATGCCGGCGCCTGTGCGGTGATGGCCCTCGAACGCGTCCCGGCGGATATTCGCGCCCAGGGCGGGGTGGCTCGTATGAGCGACCCGGAACTGATCCATCAGATAATGGAGGCAGTTACCATTCCCGTCATGGCCAAAGCGCGCATCGGCCATTTCGTCGAAGCGCAGATTCTTGAAGCGCTCGGCGTGGATTACATTGACGAATCCGAGGTGCTTACCCCGGCTGACGAAGAACACCACATCTACAAGCACGCTTTCAAAGTGCCCTTCGTTTGCGGCTGCCGCAACCTTGGCGAGGCTTTGCGCCGGATTGGTGAAGGCGCCGCCATGATGCGCACCAAGGGTGAGGCTGGCACGGGCGACGTGGTTGAGGCTGTACGCCATGCCCGCAGTGTATTGGGTGACATTCGCCGGTTGCAAAACCTGCCGGATGAAGAGGTGATGGCTTTCGCCAAGGAACTCGGCGCGCCCTATGAGCTGGTCCTCGAGACCCGTGAGCTGGGACGCCTGCCGGTGGTCAATTTCGCCGCGGGCGGCATTGCCACTCCGGCAGACGCCGCCTTGATGATGCAGCTTGGCGTGGACGGCGTTTTCGTCGGCTCAGGCATCTTCAAATCCGGCGACCCGGCCAAACGCGCTGCGGCGATTGTCAAAGCGGTCACCCATTACAACGATCCTCACATTCTGGCTGAAATCAGCCGCAACCTGGGCGAACCCATGGTTGGCCGGCAGGTTTCGGCGCTGCCCGAAGGCGAATTACTTGCCGGACGCGGGTGGTAGTCAAGGGAACCGGGCACTGAATGAATATCGGCGTACTGGCCTTACAAGGCGATTTTCTCGAACATCAAAAGATGCTGGAACGATTGGGCGCCCGGGTGATCCAGGTGCGTCTGCCGCAGCATTTGCAGGACCTCGACGGCTTGATCATCCCTGGCGGCGAATCAACCACCATCGGCAAACTGGCCGTCGAATTTGGGTTGATGGAGCCGTTGCGGGCTTTCGCCCAGGACCATGCTATCTGGGGTACCTGCGCCGGGGCGATTTTCCTGGCGCGGGATATCGGCCGTGACCAGCCACTGCTCGGGGTGATGGATATCACCGTGGAGCGCAATGCTTTTGGCCGCCAGGTGGACAGTTTCGCGACCGACCTGGATGTTCCGGTGTTAAAAGAAGTGGATCCCGTTGACCGCCCCTTCCGCGCAGTGTTCATCCGCGCGCCGCGAATCGCGAAAGCCAACGGTACCACCCGCCTGTTGGCGACTTTAGCAGATGGAACGATTGTGGCAGTGCGCCAAAACCGCTGGCTGGCGACTTCCTTTCACCCGGAATTGACCGGTGATGATCGCTTCCACCGCTATTTTATGGAGATGGCGCTATCGAAGCACGACCATTAGCCTGGCATGATCTGATCACCCTCTACCGGTACCGCAATCAGGTGCAGTGCCTGGATACTGCCATGTCTCTAACGCGGGGTAACCCGGTAGGCGCCTGGGCGGTGTTGGACAATCTGCGATTGGAATATGGCAGTTATACCAAGGTGTTGCGCCAGGGTGGTAGTAACCCTACCCTGATTGGGCAGATGCACTATACCGCGGGTGAACGGGCTGCTCGCCTGACTTTCGTCACCCCCGAACGCGGATTAGATTCACCCGGTCTGGCAGCGCTTTTGGAGAGCCTGGCCTGGGAAGCTGGCGAACGCGGCGCCTGTTCTTTGCTGGCTGAAGTCGAAGAAAGCAGCCCGGCATTTGAAGTCCTGCGCCGCACAGGGTTTAGCGTTTACGGCTGGCAGCGCGTCTGGAAAATCAACGAGCCGATCAATAACAATAATGTCCCCAATGTCTGGGAAACATCCAATGATCTGGATGCCCTGCCTATCCGCGCTTTGTATCAGGCGCTGGTCCCGCCGTTGGTTCAAACCGCTGACCCGCTCGTTGAGCGCGCCATGACCGGGCTGGTCTATGAACAAAATGGTGAATTGTTGGCCTATATCGAGCCGACCTATGGGCCAATGGGGATTTACCTGCAGCCGCTCATCCACCCCGCTGTCGATGACGTCCTGCGGCTGGTACGTTCATTTCTGGGTGGATTATCCTTCCAACTGGGGCGCCAGGTCTATCTTTCCATTCGATCCTATCAGGCCTGGCTGGAAAATGCGCTCTCCGAACTGGATGTTGAAGTCAGCCCGCGCCAGGCTTTGTTGGTTAAACATCTGGTGGTGCAGCAGCGCTCGCCGGCTTTTGCTGCTGCGCGCAACGGTACCTTCGAGAACCGTCAACCGGCAATGATCACTTCGCCCAATGGAGAGCAGCCGCTGCCGCTTATTCCAACCAGTTTCAAGCGCAGCCGGCCCCAGGCACCATGCCAGGGTTGATTTATATGCTGCATTTTAATGATGAGGTTTGATTATTTAGAATTATGACTCAACGCAGAATAACCGATGACCTGCAAGCGCTGCTTAACGTGCTGCCTGCTCGCATTACCGAGGCGGTCATTCAGGCAGATGACAGCGACAATCTGTTGGAAATTGTGCTCGATCTTGGGCGTGTGCCGGTGGCGCGTTTTGTCAACCGCGAGGTGACCCTCAGCGACGTCGAAACCACCCACGAAGATATCGATGCAGTGGTTGCCAACATTGGCGAGTTCGATGCGGACAACCGCGCCGGTCTCGAGCGCACCCTGCATCGCATCTCGGCCATTCGCAACCGCCATGCACGCATTGTCGGCCTGACCTGCCGCGTCGGCCGGGCGGTGTACGGCACGATCGACATCATCGAGGATTTGCTGGCAACCGGGCAGAGTATTCTTTTGCTTGGCCGCCCGGGGATTGGCAAGACTACCATGCTGCGGGAGTCGGCGCGCATCCTGGCGGACGACAAACGTGTGATCATCGTTGATACCTCGAATGAAATTGGCGGCGACGGCGATGTACCCCACCCGGCTGTCGGACGCGCTCGCCGCATGCAGGTGGCCAAACCCTCGCTCCAGCATGAGGTGATGATCGAGGCCGTCGAAAACCACAACCCCGAAGTGATCATCATTGACGAAATCGGGCGTGAACTGGAAGCATTGGCAGCCCGCACCATCGCCGAGCGCGGTGTGCAGTTGGTTGCGACAGCTCATGGCCGCACCCTGGAAAATTTGCTGCTCAATCCCACGCTTTCCGACCTGGTCGGCGGGATTGAATCGGTCACCCTTTCGGACGAAGAAGCCCGCCGCCGCGGCACGCAGAAAACCGTTCTGGAGCGCCGCTCTCCGCCGACTTTTGACGTGTTGATCGAAATCGAAGAGCGCGACCGCCTGCATGTCCATGCGGATGTCTCTGCTGCGGTGGATGCCCTGGTGCGCGGCTACCCGCTGGCGCCTGAAGTGCGCTACCGCGATCCGGTTGGCGAGGTGGTCATCGAAAAACCGGCGCCTCCGCCAGCCATGCGCCCCACACCGCAGACCTCCCGGCGCATATTTGCCAACAATAGTGAAAATACGCAACCGCTCAGCCGGGCGGCACGCGGCAACCCGGTACTGGCCCAGCCGGAAACGGTCAATCCAGCGCCGCCGGAAGTAAACAAAACCCTGCAGCCGGTGCATATCTATCCTTACGGTGTAGCGCGCAACCGTCTGATCCAGGCCGCCCGCCGGTTGGGCGTTCCGGCGGTGGTCGTCGCCAACCTGGAAGAAGCCGAAGTGTTGATGACCTTGCGCACTTACTACCGTTCCCGCCAGCACCCGATCGTCGAGGCTGAAGCGCGCAGCATGCCCATTTACGTCCTGCGCGCCAATACCATCAACCAGATGGAACAATCGCTGGCGGAACTGTTCAACCTGTCGGTCGAAAGCGGCCCTTCTGAATGGGATATTATTGCAGCTCAGACCCAGGTAGCCATTCAAAATGTTTTGAACGGCCAGCGTTTTGTTGACCTGCCGCCCGCCGCCGCAGGCATCCGCCGCCTGCAGCATGATATGGCGCGCCAGGCTCAGTTGGTCTCGCATTCCTATGGAAAAGACCCCAACCGCCGCGTGCGCATTTTCCGCGAATAATATTGCAACCCACTTTCAGGAGCAGCAATCCGGTGTTCATCACGTTAGAAGGTCCCGAAGGCAGCGGTAAGACCTCGCAAATGGCGCCCCTGGCAGATTTTTTGCGTCAGTTGGGTAATTCAGTAGTCACCCTGCGTGAACCTGGCGGCAGTGACATCGGCGAACAGATCCGCGCCGTGATCATGGAATTGAACAATACCGCCATGAATCCGCGTACTGAAATTCTGCTCTTTTTAGCTTCGCGCGCCCAGTTTGTTGAGGAAATTGTGCGTCCAGCCTTGAATGCCGGCCAGTGGGTGCTGTGCGATCGCTACGCCGATTCTACTCTTGCCTACCAGGGCTTTGGTCACCGGGTGGATCTGGATATTTTGCGCCGGCTGCTCGATTTTGCCACCGGTGGGCTGACTCCTGATCTGACCCTGCTGCTGGATATCGAAACCAATGCCGGTTTAAGCCGCAAACGCAAAGCTGGCGGCGAGTGGAATCGCCTGGACGCCTACCCGCCCGAGTTTCACCAGCGCGTGCGTCAGGGTTACCTGGAATTGGCCCGCAATGAGCCGCAGCGATGGGTGGTTATTGACGCCAGCCAGCCGCTTGAGATGGTACAATCGGCCATGCGCCAGGCAATCCTTGCCCGCGTGCAAGCCTAAACTCGACAGGAAATGATCATGCGAAAAATTTGGCTGACCGCCGCATTATTCTTATTGCTGGTTTTGGCTGCCTGCTCAAGCGCCAGCCCCGACCAAAATTCGGCCGGCGCTGACCTCCCCGCAGGCGACCCAATGGAATGCACGCTTTCCAGCGTTTTCCCGGCGCCCACCGAACTGACGGTGGCAAAACTGCCGGAAGTGACCGGCTCTGACTGGTCGCGCGGACCTGAAGATGCCCGCCTGATGCTGGTGGAATACAGCGACTTCCAGTGCCCCTATTGCGCTATCGCCGGACGCAGCTTGCAAGCGTTTGAGGCTGCTCACTCAGACCAGGTGCGGGTGGTATACCGCTATTTCCCGCTGCCTTCGCATGATAAAGCACCGCTGTCTGCCCAGGCCGCCGAAGCCGCCGGCCTCCAGGGTAAATTTTGGGAAATGCACGATCTGCTTTTTGAAGAAGCCAACTGGGATGCCTGGACGGCGATGACGCCGGCTGATTTCGAGACCTGGGTAGCCGACCAGGCGGATGCCATCGGGCTTGACCGCGAAAAATTTATGGCTGACCTGAAATCGGACGCGCTGGTGAGCAAGGTTGAAAAAGCCTACGGCAGCGCCCTTTCGAGCGATCTGAACAGCACGCCCTCCCTTTTCATCTTTGTGGACGGCCAACTGACCTTCCTTCCGGCTGATCAGATTCCTTATGATGCTCAAACTCTCGAACTTTTGCTAACGCTCTCGGATTTACAGGCGCGCGAGTACAATGCCTGCCCACCCACGGTTGTTGACCCGGCCAGGGAGTACTCTGCTACGCTGCAGACCACCAAAGGCGATATCACCCTCCGGCTTTATGCCGATAAGGCTCCGCTGGCGGTCAACAGTTTTGTCTTCCTGGCGCAGCAGGGATGGTTCGATAACGTTAGCTGGCACCGCGTTCTGCCTGACTTTGTTGCTCAGACCGGTGACCCATCAGGTAGCGGTTTTGGCGGCCCAGGCTATGAATTCAAGAATGAAGTCAGCGACTCGTTAAAATTTGACCGTGAAGGCTTACTCGCCATGGCCAATTCAGGCGCAGACACCAACGGATCGCAGTTTTTCATCACGTATGGCCCTGCCACCAACCTGGACGGCGGCTACACCATATTTGGCGAAGTGACTGCAGGGATGGATGTAGTCAAAAAGCTGACCCCGCGCGACCCGTCCAAAGCCGGTGAACTACCGGAAGGCGATAAGATCCTGTCCGTTACCATCGAGGTGAAATAACCTTATGGCCTCCCGGCCTTCCGCACCAGCAATCTGGCGCAGTTGGCTGTTGCTGGTTATCAGCGCCAGCGGCGGCCTGTTTGCGATCGTTGGAGCCGGCTTGTTGATTGTTGCGGGTACCATCAGTTTGCTCAGGGCTGCCGTTCACGGGCTGCAATCCATTACGCTCTTCAATCTGGCCTGGGTGATGCTGCTGGTAGGGTTCTTGTGCATCCCAGCAGTTGTTTATTCGCTGCTGTCGATTCGTGGTAAAAATTTCATCTCGCGGCCAAATCCAAAAACCTTCTTGTTTGCCAGCGCGGGACTGCTGATCTGGGGATTGCTGGTGCTGTTGTTCAAACCGGTTGAGACCTCGCCGTTGGCCTGGCTGCTGCTACCCCCGCTGGTGCTGCTGGTGACAGTCTTACCGTTGTGGTGGTATATCGAAACCGGGCGGCGTGGATTAACGCTTTCATCCCCGGCGCAATCCTGGGGTGTGATCGGTTTTAGCCTGGTATTCACGCTGCCGGTTATTTTGACGCTCGAATTGCTGGTGTTGGGATTGGTCCTGGTATTCGGCGGCATTTACCTCAGTTCGTCGCCCGATTTTGCCGGACAACTTGCGATTCTGCAGCGAATGGTGTCCGATCCCAATTTTGATCCGCAGATTCTAACGGATATGTTCTCAGGATTGTTGCAGCGCCCCGGGGTTATCCTGGCGCTTCTGGCAGTTGTGTCCGGCGTCGTCCCGCTGCTGGAAGAAATGTTCAAACCTCTGGCTGTCTGGCTGCTGGCCGGTGACAAATTGACGCCGGCGCAAGGGTTTCTCGCCGGGATGTTGAGCGGCGCCAGCTTTGCGCTCTGGGAAAACCTGACCGCGTTGAGCGCTTCCGGAGACGGTTCCGGTACGTTAATTCTGGTTGCCAGGGTCGGCACCGGCCTGCTGCACATTGTTACTGCTGGCATGGTCAGTTGGGGGATGGCGTCTTTCTGGCAGTCACGGCGTTACCTGGGGCGGATGATCGGCGCATATGTGCTGGCAGTGATGTTGCATGGCCTGTGGAATGCCAGCGGGGTGCTCACGGGTATTGGTCCGCTGCTGCAAATCCCGGTCGACACATCGCCAATCACTCAGACGGTCGAGAGTGGGGCGGTCGTAGTGCTGATCGCGCTGGTTTTCGTCAACCTTGGGCTGCTGCTGTATTTCAATGCCCGATTGCGCCGCACTCAAACAGCGGAAGGGATTGACAGCGCGCGCTTTGTTTCTAATCCCTTGCAAACAGACTCGTCTCCATCAGATTTTTCAGGCGTTTTGCCCGAAGATATTGCCCCTTCCTCCGCTGGCCCAGATTCAGGTGATGAATAAAATGGCAAGTGTGGCAATCTCTGAACGGGTTTGTTAAAATCCACAAACCTCGACCTGCAGAGTTAACCCGAAAACACGGACAAAAATGTGGACACCCAGGTAGCAAGCATAAAACGCACCCGCCTCCAACGCCTCATCCAGTGGCTTATCAAAGCATTGACCAACACCCAATTTATTGGCGCGGAAAATCTCCCCCCGGAAGGCGGGGTGATCGTTGCGACCAAGCACGTCAGCCGTTTGGATATTCTGGTTCTGTTTGTCAATCCGGCCCGCCCGGACATCACGGCCCTGGTGGCCAACAAATACCTGCGCTACCCGCTTTTTCGCTGGATTACCGAGTCGGCCGGCGGAATCTGGATCGACCGCAGCACCGCCGATTTCGCTGCTTTCAGCAAGTCGATGGTAGTCCTGCGCAGCGGCCGCGCCCTGGGGATCGCCCCGGAAGGCACCCGCAGTACCACCCACGCGCTGATCGAAGGGAAACCCGGTACCGTGCTGCTGGCGCAGCGTTCCGGATTGCCGGTGGTTCCGGTCGGCATTGCCGGTTCCGATACTGCCACAGGAAAAATGCTTACCTTCCGCAAGCCGACCATTACGGCGGTGTTCGGCAAGCCGGTGATTCTACCGCCTGCTCCGCGCGAGAACCGCGAGCAGGTCATGCAGCAGCAAACGGATGAGATCATGTGCCGCATCGCAGCCTTGCTGCCCGAGTCGTACCGCGGCGCGTACGCCAACCATCCACGCACGCTGGAGCTGCTGGCTGCCCCGGCGTTGTATCGCTAGTAAGCGGATCGCAATTGTTAGGCTGCTAACGCTGCGCGCATTTGCAATGTCACATGATGCTGTGTGTTCGCCTGCGGAACGCGCTTTAAGATATTATTTTTCGCCAGGCCTGATATAACCCCAGCCGCCCGCCCTCCCCATCCGATTCAAATTCCGAATCCACCGTGAATCCCGCCTGAGCAGCCAGTTCCGCCAGTTCTTCGTGCGTGAACAGGTGCACGTAACGCAATCCCACCTGTTCGGGCTGGCCGGGCAGGGCGTAGCGCCAGTCGAGCAGGGTGTCGCCCGGTTCGAGTTTGGTTTCATCGATGCCAGCAGTTTCCCATGGAACGCGCCGCGCCATTAATTTGGCCGAATGCTGAAATTGCCACTCGGAGTGGATGAATACGCCACCTTCGGGCAGCAGGCCGCGCACCTGCCGGAGAATGCGCGCTCGCACGGAACTGTCGGGTATATGGTGCAGCACGGCGAAAGCCAGCACCACATCCACCGGAAAGCCGGCTACCAGATCAGCCCAGCCCGGGTCGGTCAGGTCGGCGCGGGCAAAGCGGATGTCCACCCCGCCCGGTTTGGCGCTGTGCAGCGCGCCGCGAGCTTCGACCAGCAGTTCGTTACTGAAATCCAGCCCAAAATATGAGCCGGTAATCCACAACTTGTCCAGCTCCAACGCCAGCGCGCCTGAACCGCAGCCCAGGTCGAGCAGCCGCCCGCCAACCGGCAAGCCATTGACAACCCGGCGCACTCCGGGTTGAATTCTCCGGCGGGTGGCCGCAAAAGCCGGCCCGAATTTCTGGTAAAATTCTTGATTAAGGTGTAGCAGGCGTTGAAAGGTGAGTGAATCCATGATCTGCCGGGATTTATAATTTTAGGCTAAGCGCCGTTTTCGAATATTTTTGGGGGAATGTGCCTTGAGCAGAATGATCTTTCTGCCGCACGGCCCCTTTAACGATTTGAGCCTTTTCTGAGAGGGTATTGGCAGCCATCTCAGGCCATGATTTGAGTTTACCACGCTCCTCCGTGGAGGGTTTATGTCTGCTGATTATTCCATCGAGACGGAAAGTCTCGGGCGGGTTTATCGTCTGCGCGAGAACAAGAAAAAGAAAGATCAGCCGCGCGAACTGGTCGCCTTATCGGGTGTCAACTTGCAGGTGCAGCGCGGCGAGTTGTTTGGTTTGCTGGGCCCTAACGGCGCTGGCAAGACCACGCTTATCAAAATTTTGACCACGCTCCTGGCGCCCAGCACCGGTTGGGCGAAGGTCGCCGGATACGACGTGCACCGCGAAACGGTCAAAGTTCGCCCGCTGATCAACATGGTTTCCGGCGGTGAATCCTCCGGCTACGGCCTGCTGACCGTGCGCGAAAACTTATGGATGTTTTCGCAATTTTACGGCATGCAGTCAGCCGAAGCCTATAAATATATCGATGAACTGCTGGCAACCTTCGGGTTAACCGACCGCGCCAATACCAAATCGGCCGACCTGTCCACCGGGCTGCGCCAGAAGATGAACATCATTCGCGGGTTTATGACCGGCCCCGAGGTGTTGTTCCTGGATGAGCCAACCCTGGGGTTGGATGTTGGCGCTTCGCGGGATGTGCGCGGTTTTGTCCGCCGTTGGACGGATGAAAACCCGCGCCGCACCTTGCTTTTGACCACCCACACCATGGTGGAGGCTGACGAATTATGCGACCGGGTAGCCATCATCAACCGCGGAAAGGTTTTGGCCTGCGACACCCCGGCGGCGCTCAAACACGAGCTCCAGCAGGAAGCCATTTTTAACCTGGACGTCAGCGCGCAGAACGGACTGGAAGCGGCGCACTTCGAGACTTTGCCCGGTGTGCATAAAGTCCAACTCACCCCGTTTGACGGTCACTCGCAGCTTCAATTCATCCTGGCGGAGGAAGCGGTGTTGAGCGCCGTCGTGAACACGCTGACCGAACGCGATGTGACCATTCTCAACCTGACCAAGCGCGAACCGACCCTCGAGGATGTGTTTGTCACCCTGGTCGGGCGCAGTATGGCAGAGGAAGAAAAGGCTGGCAGCAATGGAAACGGCCATTAGAAAAAACACGGGCTGGCGGCTCTTCATTCAGACCATCCTCGGGCGGGCTTATCCGCGTGTGGTGGGTATGTCGCGTGAAAAGTCCTGGCTGTTCTTTGATATTTTCCTGCCGACGCTTTCCGTGTCGGCGTATGTGTTCGTTTACCGCGCCATTGGCGCACCCGAGGAGTATATCGGCTTCGTGGTGGTGGGTGGCGCCATGACGGCTTTCTGGATGAATATCCTGTGGAGCATGTCCAGCCAGTTGTACTGGGAAAAAGAGACGGGTAATCTGGCGCTCTACATCATGTCGCCGACCAACCTGATGGCCATCCTGTTAGGCATGGCGCTTGGCGGGTTGGTCGCCACGGCGCAGCGCGCGCTTGGCATCATCCTGCTGGGCAGCCTGGCTTTCAAGGTCCAATACGCACTGGGCAGCTTCTGGCAGTTGCTGCTGGTCTTTTTCCTGGCGATGACTGCGCTCTATGGCATGGGCATGATGACTGCGTCCCTGTTTTTGTTGCTCAGCCGTGAGGCGTGGCACATTGCCAACCTGGCCCAGGAGCCGATCTACCTGGCGGCCGGTTTTTACTTCCCGATAAAAAGCTTCAACTTCTGGGTGGCAGCCGCAGCTTCTATCATCCCGCTGACGCTGGGTCTGGATGCCATGCGCCAACTGGTGTTTCCATCGGGACCGGCGCTTGGGTTTTTGAACGTCAGGGTCGAAATTTTCATCCTGATCGGGCTGTCGGTCTTGTTCATCACCGCGGCTCGCATCCTGCTTCGTAAAATGGAACGGCTGGCGATTCGTGAAGGCCGTTTGACGGAGAGCCGGAGGTAAACCATGAATCTGCGCTCTTTTCGCACGGCAGCCTGGCTGGGCTGGAAAATCGAGTCGAACTGGACCGATCCGTTCCTGTTCGCGGTCTATTCGATCATAAAACCGTTGGCGGGGGCAGCAATTCTGGTAGTGATGTACTCCATCATCACCAAAGGTGACTTCACCAACCCGCTTTTTCCCTACATCTACCTTGGCAACGCCTTCTACATGTATGTCGGCGCAGTCATGACCGGGGTCTCGTGGGCGATTATTGACGACCGTGAGCATTACCGCACCCTGAAATATATGTATGTCGCGCCAATCCGTATCCCGCTTTACTTGATCGGGCGGGCGGTGGCGCGCTTTCTCACCGGCAGTTTTTCGGTGTTCATCACCATTGTGTTTGGCGCGCTTTTCCTGCATGTGCCCATCGAGGTGGCGCAGGTGGACTGGCTGCTCTTCAGCGTCAGTCTGCTGATGGGCGTGGTGCTGCTGGCGCTGATGGGCCTGACCCTGGCGGGCATCACACTGTTGTTGGCGCGTCATTCGGATTATTTAGGAGATGCCGTTGCCGGCGGGTTATACTTGTTTAGCGGAGCTGTTTTCCCGCTGGATGTCCTGCCCGCCTGGCTGCGCCCCATCGGCTATGCCATGCCCATTACTTACTGGCTGGAATTGCTGCGGCGCTCGCTGGTTGGATCGGTCGCGCAGGCTTTTCCCACCCTCGCCAGCTTGAGCAATAACCAATTGCTGGCGATTTTAGGCGGCATGATCGTTTTGGCCGCATTCATCGCAGTGATCACTTTTCGCTATTGTGACCATCAGGCGCGTGAGCGCGGTTATATCGATCGCACAACCAATTATTAATGGATTTGTTTTTCGTAGCGGCGGGCGCTGCCCGCCAGTTCTGTTTGGTTTATGGTACGATACCATCATGAATGAGTGGAGCAAGAACAAGGTCATCACCTCTGAGAACCAGGCGACAGCCCGCGTGGTGTTGGATGAAGTGCGCCGTGGGCGGGACGTGATCAAGTCCATCCGGCGCCATCCGCTGCCCAACGGCGGCTATCTGGCCAAGTCGGTGCTTGTGGCTGCTTACCATGGCCTGGTCGCCAGCGGTGAATGGACCGAGGATGGCGACCTGCTTTCCCGCATCCGCACGAAGCCGGTGCGCACGCTTTCCGGCGTGACCACGGTCACCGTGCTGACCAAACCGTACCCGTGCCCGGGCAAGTGTATTTTCTGCCCGACCGATGTGCGCATGCCCAAGTCGTACCTGCCGGACGAACCCGGCGCAGCCCGCGCTTTCCAGAATAATTTCGACCCCTATGCTCAGGTGCGTTCGCGGCTCGAATCCTACCAGGCCAACGGTCACCCGACCGATAAAATCGAGCTGCTCATTTTAGGCGGCACCTGGTCTTCATACCGGCGCGATTATCAGGAGTGGTTTGTGCAACGCTGCTTCGATGCACTCAACGAGGTGGATTCTGCCTCTCTGCCCGAAGCGCAAAACCGGAATGAAACTGCTTTGCATCGCAACGTCGGACTGGTGATCGAGACTCGCCCGGACGAAATTACACCTAAAGAGCTGGCCTGGCTGCGCTACCTGGGCGTCACCAAAGTGCAGATGGGTGCGCAGTCGTTGGATGATCACATCCTGGAGCTTAACCAGCGCGGGCATACTACCGCCGGGACCTTGCAGGCTACTGCGCTGCTGCGCGCTGGCGGGTTTAAAGTGGTGCTGCACTGGATGCCCAATTTGTTGGGCGCCACGCCTGAATCCGACCGGCAGGATTTCTTTAAGCTGTGGCAGGGTTACTGCCCCGACGAAATCAAAATCTACCCCTGCCAGTTGCTGGAAAATGCCGATCTGTATGCTTACTGGCAGCGAGGTGAGTACCACCCCTATACCACTGAAGAACTGGTACAACTGATTGCGGATGTCAAGCTGTCGATTCCGGCCTACTGCCGCGTCAACCGCGTTATCCGCGACATCCCGTCCACTCATGTGGTAGAAGGCAACCGCCGTACCAGCCTGCGCCAGGATGCACTGGCTGAGTTGGCTGCCCGTGGGCAATCCTGCGGCTGCATTCGCTGCCGCGAGGTGCGCGGGGAAAAGGTCGATATCGAGACGCTGCGGCTGGACGACCTGGTCTATCCGGCAGCCTGCGCCGAGGAGCACTTTCTGCATTACCGGACGCCCGAAGGACGCATTGCCGGGTACCTGCGGCTTTCACTGCCGCAAGCCGGCGCCCCGGAAGTGGGACTGCCTGACCTGACCGGTGCTGCCTTGATCCGCGAGGTGCACGTCTACGGACAGTCGCTGCCGGTTGGCGGCGGGCAAGACGGCGCTGCCCAGCATGTGGGCCTGGGTACCCGCCTGCTGGAAAAAGCCGAGCACATCGCTCGTGAGCACGGATTTGAACGCATGGCGGTCATTGCCGCCATTGGCACCCGCCGCTATTACCGGGCGCGCGGCTTTGAATCCGGCGAGCTGTATTTGGTAAAGGCAGTCACTTAACTCCGTGCATTGCTCGTGCTCTTTAATCTGGATTTTTCAATATTCCAATAACTTCATTAATTCTTGGGAAAGCAAGGGTAAATCATGGGTTACGGTCCGCCATATTATCGGCAAACTTACGCCGAAATACTCATGCACCATGATATTTCGCATTCCACGCATTTCTAACCAGCCCATGTCAGGATAACGATCCTGAATGGCTTTGGGAATATACCCTGCCGCTTCCCCAATAACTTCCAAATTGCGAATGACCGCATCCACGGTTTTGGCATCGTCTGTAAACTGGCCGTACGTCATACCAGCGGTATATGCTTGAATTTTCTCGATACAGGTTAGGATATCGGTGATACGTAGTTTCCAGTCGCGGCCGGTGGTTTTAGCGGGCATAGATGGCTTCCTTGAGAATTCGTTCGCGCAAAGCTGGATGGAGCGCATCCGGCGTGACTAAATCAACCCGGCGCCCAATCCATTCCTCGAGCAAAAGTTTTAGCCGCACAAATTCGAACAAACCAACCGCACGGTCGAATTCAACCAGAATGTCAACATCGCTGGTTTTACTGGAATCTCCGCGCGCCACAGAGCCGAAAACGGCCAAATTTTTGACCCCGCGCTCAAGTAAATCAGCCTGGTGGGATTTGAAAATCTCAAAAACGTCTTCCCGCTTCATAGCACACTGTTCCTGCGCTTAGTATAGCTGAATTCTTGCTTTGATAACGCGCTGAACCGCGGAATTTTTATCCACTTTAATTTCGTGGCACGTGAAACGTGGCACTTGACACGAATTGCCTTATGGGCGCAAAACTAAACCGGTGCAGCTTGCAAGGTCCGATCTCATCCAACCCGGCGCGGTGGGCAGCGGTGCCATAGCCCTTGTTACGGGCAAAGCAATACCCCGGGTAAGTCTCCTCAAGTTCCAGCATGACCGCGTCCCGCGCAGTCTTTGCCAGTACGCTGGCGGCTGCGATACTCAATGAGCGCGCATCCCCTTTGATCAAAATTTGTTGCGGGATGTTCAAACCCGGCAGGTACACTGCATCTACCAGCAGGCGTTGCACCTCACAACCGCAGGCAGAAAGCGCCCGTTCCATTGCCAGCCGCGTCGCCGGCACAATCCCAACTTCATCCACCTCATGTGCTTCGGCAAATCCGACCCCCCAGGCTAATGCCGCGGCCTGAATCCGGCCAACCCAGGCAGCTCGTTGGTGGCCTGTCATTTGTTTGGAATCGCGTACACCGTGAAGCTTTTCCAGCAGTCCGACATCCGGTGGAAGCACAACCGCCGCAGCGGAGACGGGTCCTGCCCATGCGCCGCGTCCGGCTTCGTCCAGCCCGGCAACCGTCTGGATACCGCTCGACCACAATGGCGTTTCAAAACGCAGGTCGGGGTACTTTGGCACCTCAACTTTTGGCTGGCGCCGCATCGTACACTCCGCGCCGGGCATTGCGCCGGATCTGAATCAGGTCAGTGACCATGTTCCAGGCATCCTGCCACATGCGCACTTTGGAATCGGCATTGTAATACCACGGCACACCGACTTCCGTGATTGTATAACCATGTAACCGGGCGATATACAACACCTCAACATCGAACGTCCAACCAAAGATGGTCTGGCGTTGGAATACATCCTCGGCGATATCATCGCGAAATAGTTTGAAACCGCACTGGGTATCTTGCAAACCCGGCAGGGCAATCCAGCGCACCAGTGTATTGAACACCCGCCCGGAAAGATGCCGGATTTCCGGCTCGCCGTAGCGCACCGATCCGGCCACTTCGCGTGACGCAATTACAACCTGCGGATCGGGTAATTGTGGGGGCAGGAAGCGGTTGATCTCCTCGATCGGCATTGACAGGTCAGCGTCGCCGAAGAAACGGTATTTTCCGCGGGCCGCCAGCATGCCAGCCCGCACCGCCCGCCCCTTACCGCGTTGTTCTTCGTGCAGCACCCGTACGACCGGATTGCTGCCGGCAAAATCCTGCGCAATTTGCAGGGTACGGTCACTACTGCCGCTGTCGACAACCAAAACTTCGCTCAAGTAGTTTTGTTGATTTAAAAAGACCCGGATCGTCTCCAGGGTGGCAGGCAGGCGTTTTTCTTCGTTTAACGCGGGGATGATGATGGAGAGCAGCGGGAAGGTCAAGGGAAGACCATATTGTTGCGAAAAGGTTGATCGCCGTGAAGATCGCAGATCAGAATAGAGGCGCTTCCTTGATCTCGACCTTGCCGTCGGGACTGTTGACGGTAACGAGTTTTTCTTTTCCGCCGTTTCCGGTCAAATGCACCGGGGATATCAGGGAAAAAGTGCCGCCAAGATATGGCTGCCGTTCGCCGACTATGAATTTCTCGCCTTTTTTAACGCGTTTGACCAGATCCTCGCGATTGATCAGCAGATGGTCAGACCAGGTTGGACCGCGTCGTTCGTAATACCGGGCGGTGTTGATTTCCCCGTCTGTGCCGCGGCGAACGGCCTCGATTACACCGTCGAATTTCTTAAATTCATCTGATGCATTTTTTTTGCGCGAGAATAGTCCCATATTAAATCCGCCGTTCTCGTGAAATTGCCTTAAAAAAATGGAAGCCCCCAACTGTTGCCCACTCCCGCCTGAACCGGGAGTCTTCCATAAATAACTGGTCGGGGTGGGCGGACTTGAACCGCCGACCCCCGCGTCCCAAACGCGGTGCGCTGCCAACTGCGCTACACCCCGGCAGACCCGAGTATAATCTGAACAATGGAGAGACGTCAAGCCAAATCAGGTGGGCGCTGGATGCTGGGGGTGTGCGCCTGTTTTTTGCTTTTAAGCGCGGCAGCCTGTAAGCCGTGGGTCGCGCTGCCCGCTGCTGGTGAAAGCTTGCCGCAGTCCAGCCCGACTGTTACTCTTGCCCCGCCGACCGTCACAGCCAGCCCGCTGCCTGCCAGCACCCCCACGGTCACACCCGAGCCTGGCTGCACGGAGACTGCGGGAACGCTACAGGAGCTGACGATTGACTCGAAATTCGTTGGCAAGGCCGTACCGTTCATTTTGTATACCCCGCCCTGTTACACGCCGGAAAATGATTTTCGCTACCCGGTGCTGTATATCCTTCACGGGCAAAGTTATTCCCAGGATCAATGGGTGCGGCTCGGCATGCCGGCAACGGCTGATGGGTTGATTAGCGCCGGTGAACTCCCGCTGTTTCTGATTGTCATGCCGTACGAGGAGTACAACCTGGCCAATCCCTTCGAAAAGGGCTATGAACAGGCGCTTGTGGAGGAATTAATCCCCTGGGTGGACGCCAATTACTTCACTTGCACGCAGCGCGCCTGCCGAACGATTGCCGGGCTTTCCCGCGGCGGTTCCTGGGCGCTCTATCTGGGGGTAACCCACTGGGAGTTGTTCGGCGCGATTGGCGCCCATTCCACCGCGCCATTCTTTGGCATGGATGGTTGGCTGTCGTATTACCTCGGGCAAATGGGTAAAGAGAATTTCCCGCGCCTGTTTGTGGATTTTGGCGAGAATGACTCGCTGCTGCCGTACATGACGGAATTCCAAAAGAAACTCGACGGCTATAAGTTGAACTATGACTTCCACCTGTATCCCGGCAATCACACTGAGAAGTACTGGTCAGCGCACGTGGAGGAATACTTGCGCTGGTATTGGACATCGTGGAACCCGGCGGATTAACTGAGGCGTCGTGCACTGGCGCGGAACGAACAAGAGGAGCACGTCCTCTACAGATCAATCCAATAACGCCTTACGAGCTTATCGCCGTCCTCGGGAACGATTTTATTGATCAGCCTGCCGCCATTTTTCTCGATCACCCGTGCTGAAGCGTAATTATCATCGTCACAGGTGACCAGCACTCCCGGCAACCCCAGGCCGCACGCTTCTCCCATGGTCAATGCCAGCAGCCGGGTGGCATATCCCTTGCCGCGTTGCGATGGGCGCACATCATATCCAATGTGTCCCCCTTCCTGTTCCAGCCGCGACGTCAACGTATGGCGCAACCGGCTCGACCCGATAATATAGCTCCCGCCGCGCACCAGGTAATAAACTGACTGCGGTACGCGCCCATCTGGCAGTTCTATGCCGCGTGAGTCAGCTTCCTGCCTGAGCAGCAGCGCAGCGTATTCCTCCCGGGTCATTTCAGGGGTGATAAATGCGTAGCGCGGCTCGCCGGCAGCGCTAAATTCGGCTGCATATTCGATCAAGGCATGCTGCATATCAGGGCGCAACACGGTTAAGGTCGGGTTGTTGTTGTCCATAGTGAATGGTTCAATCTCATATTTCCAATTGGATGGCAAAAAATGCTTATTACGGGTCGTGGGGGTAATTGTATCAGGGGCTCCCCGGCCGCAACATGGACTGTTTAGTCCTCTGATATAATGCCAGAAGTCCCCTCTTCCGCTATCCGTATGACTTTTACCTTCGCTCAAACTGCAACTTACAGCCTTGCGGCGCTGCTCATCCTGCTCCTGCCAGGCGCCGCCCTCCTGGTGTGGTTGCCGGGGCGGCATGGCTTTCTGTCGCGACTGGCCGATAGTGTCGGTCTTTCCGTTGCGTTGACCGCCATCACAGCCCTTATTGGCTTTCTGGTTGAATTGCGCTTCACCCGCCAGCTACTGACCGGACTGTATGGTTTTTGCGCTCTGGTTCTGCTGGCGGGTTTTGTCTGGCGGACGATCCGGTCGGGCGAGCGTCTTTCCATTAGCTGGAAAGGTGCGCTGGTTGGCGTTCTGGGTCTGGCCGGTCTGGCCGGCCAGACCGCCTGGCGTTTGTACCAGGCGCGCGAACTGCTGCTGCCTGCCTGGGTGGATTCAGTCCATCATACGCTGATCGTACGTGTGATCATGGAAAATGGCGGGCTGCCCGCCACCCTCGACCCTTATCTGCCGGCCGAATTTAGTTATCATTACGGCTTTCACGTACTGGCGGCGCTGTTCGCCAGCCTCACCCGCGTCGAACCGGTGGTTGCGCTGCTCTGGTTTGGCCAGGTTCTGAATGCCCTGATCGCCCTGTCGGTTTACCGGCTGGCAATGGAAGTCTGGAACGATTGGCGCCGGGCAGTTTTGGCGGCGCTGCTGGTCGGGTTTGGCCTGCACATGCCGGCTTATTATCTGACCTGGGGTCGTTACACGCTCCTTACCGGATTGCTACTCTTGCCGCTGGCAATGGCAGCATTATTGCGTGTCTTACGCCAGCCCGTTGACCGTGCGTCCGTGCTCGTTGCGGTGCTTTTGACTACCGGCGTCGCGCTTTCACACTACACCGCTCTGCTGTTGTTGGGTTTCTTCACCATTATTTTGCTGGCAGGGCATTTGCTGCAATCCCGTTTACCGGATGAAAGCGAGGTCCAGCCCCGGCGTTGGCTGGCTGCCTGGCCGGTCGCGTTGTCTGCGTTGGGCGGTGTGCTGATCGCTGTTCCCTGGCTGGTGCGCGTCTGGCAGCAGTCGAGCTCTCAGGCAGCCCTCTCTTTCGTCTCGCCACTGAGTTCCAGCCAGAGTGAGTATTGGGATTACATTCTTTATTTGCTTGGTCCGGCGCATAATGCTACCTGGTTGGCAGTTGCCGGGTTGGGATTGGTCTGGGCGCTGCTGCGAAAACCTGCTCGCCTTTTGGCGGTGTGGGGGCTGCTGCTGGCATTCTTGACTTTGCCCTGGGGGCTGCGCCTCGCGCCGTTTCGACCCGATCACATGGCAATTGTGCTCTTTTTACCGGCCTCGCTTTTGGCAGCCGACCTGGTGTTCAATCTGGTCGAGCTGGCGGGCAGATTGCCCGGGATCTGGCTGAAGCGCGTGACCCTGGCTGCCGTCATTTTGGCTGCGCTGGCAGGTCTCGGCTGGGGCGGCTGGCAAACTCGCGACATTCTCAATCCCGGCACGGTTTTTGTTACCCGGGCAGACCTGGATGCACTGAATTGGGTGCGGGAAAACACGCCGCCGGAAGCGCGTTTTATGATCAACACCACCGGTTGGATGGAAAATATTTACCGTGGCGTGGACGGCGGATATTGGCTACTTTCCTATGCCGGCCGGCAAACCATTTTGCCGCCGGTGATGTATACTTATGCTGCAAGTCAATTTGTCGCTCAAACGGAAGAATGGGCGGAACAATCCAGCAAGCTGACAACCTGCGATGACGTATTTTGGAAGTTGGTGGACGAGTTCGGTGCCAGCTATCTTTATTTGCGGCTGGGGCAGGGCAGCTTGCAGCCTGACGCGCTGGTCAACTGCCCGCAGTTGGTCAACGTGTATCGCCGGGGCGGCGTTTCGATCTACGAAATTGCGCGCTAAAGTGGACTGGACAAATCCGCCCTGTTTTGTGAAATTTACCACCAAAGGCGGGTTTGTGATATACTTGCCCAAATAAGACAATCCCTGTACACATTGAAAGGATGGCGATGGCTCAGCAATACCTGCCTCTTTTAGTCATCTTTGCGGTCGGTACACTGATCGCGTTGATCGCACTCGCGCTGGGAATGATCTTTGGTCCGCGCAGACCAACAGCACGGAAATCAGCCCCCTACGAATCTGGAATGGTCCCTTACGGCCCTGGTCGCCGGCGAATCTCAGTGCGTTACTACCTGATCGCTGTGCTCTTTATCCTCTTCGACATCGAAGTGGTATTTGTGGTTTCCTGGGCGGTTGTGCTGCGTAAACTCGGCATGTACGGGTTGATAGGAATGCTCGTCTTTCTGGTGGTCTTGGAAATAGCCCATTTATACGCTTGGAAGAAAGGAGCATTGGAATGGGATTAGAAGAAAAGACCGGCAATATGGGCGTTGTTACTACAACGCTTGAAACAGTCGTTAACTGGTCGCGGACCAATTCGATGTGGCCTTTACTGTTTGGACTGGCCTGCTGCGCGATCGAAATGATGGGCGCTCAAGCCAGCAATTACGACTTAAGTCGATTTGGTATGGAACTTAATCGCGCCAGCCCGCGTCAGTCAGACTTGATGATCGTGGCTGGCCGCGTTTCGCGCAAAATGGCTCCGGTTCTGCGTCAGTTGTACGACCAGATGCCTGACCCCAAATGGGTGTTGGCAATGGGTGATTGCGCTTCGTGCGGCGGCGTATTCAATAATTACGCCATTGTTCAAGGCGTGGATGAGGTTGTGCCGGTGGACGTTTATGTTTCAGGCTGTCCGCCGCGTCCCGAGGGTCTGATTCACGGCATTTTGACCCTGCACGAAAAAGTAAAAAAGGAAAAAATTACCCACTGGGCATGATTTAATGCCCTGCCAAATCCTGGCGATAAAAGGCGCCAGGCATCGCTATGATTAAATGACAGGATGGGCTGAAGCCAATGAGTGAAACGCTTGAGCAGATTGTAAAAGACATGAAGGAACGGTTTGCGGTTGAAAGTTCGGAATACGCCGGCGACACAACCCTACTTCTTTCACCAGAATATCTACAGGTAGCCTTTCAAACCCTGCGCGATGAGTACCATTTCAATATGATCGTTGACGTCACGGCGGTGGATTATTGGCCGCAGCAGGAACCCCGCTTCCACGTGGTGTACCACATCTATTCGATGCTGAACAACGACATCCTCCGCGTGCGGGTTCCGCTTAACGGCAATGGACCGCACCTGCCCACTATCGAAAAAATCTACCCGGGCGCCAATTGGAAAGAACGCGAGGTCTGGGATTTATTCGGCATCACCTTCGACGGTCATTCTGACCTGCGCCGCATCGTCATGCCGTATGACTGGCAAGGGCATCCCCTGCGCAAAGATTACCCGCTTGGCTATGAAGAGGTTCAATTCACCTTCAATGCCGCGGAAATTGATAAGCGCAAACCCTACGCCAAAGATTAAAAGCCGAGGTCGCAACTATGACGAATATCCGTGAAGTAACAGTTGATGAGCTTCGCCACCTGGTTTCCGACCGGGCGATGACCGGCGAGACCATGCTGCTGAACATGGGCCCCCAGCATCCCAGCACCCACGGCGTGCTGCGCCTGCTGCTGGAGCTGGATGGCGAGATCGTCGTCAACTGTATACCTGATATCGGCTTTTTGCATACCGGCGTTGAAAAAAACATGGAAGCCAAGACCTACCAGAAGGCCGAGGTGATGACTGACCGGCTCGATTATATGAACTCGGTCGGCAACAACCTGGTTTACTGCCTGGCAGTCGAAAAGCTGGTGGGTCTGGATGTGCCCGTCCGGGCGCAGGTTCTGCGGGTGATTTTGACGGAATTGCAGCGCATTTCATCGCATTTACTCTGGCTGGGCACCAGTTGCCTCGATCTGGCAGCCATGTCCGTCTTCTTGTACGCCATGCGTGAACGTGAAATGATCCTTGGCGTGATGGAAATGGTTTCCGGTCAGCGCATGATGACGACCTATATCCGCCCCGGCGGGGTGTGGCGCGATGTGCCCCCCGAATTTGTTCCGGCTGTGCAGGAGATCGTGAATGTCATGCCTGGCCGCATCGCCGAATACGAATCGATGCTGACCCAAAATATGCTTTTCACCGAGCGCACTCAGGGTATCGGCGTCATTTCCGCTGAAGACTGCGCCCGCTATGGCCTGAGCGGTCCGGTCATCCGCGGGGCAGGTGTGGCCTTTGATTTGCGCAAAGCGCGCCCGTACAGCGGCTACGAGCAGTATGATTTCGAAGTCCCGACCTATGACACCGGCGATATCTTTGGGCGTTATATGGTCCGCATGGAAGAAATGCGGCAGTCGGTGCGCATCGTCCGCCAGGCGCTTTCCAGGCTGCCAGCCGGTCCTGTTCTTAGCGACAATCGCAAATTTGTTCCTCCGCCGCGTTCTGAAATCGGCGTGAGCATGGAAGCGCTCATCCATCACTTCAAGCTGTGGACAGAGGGTTTCAATGCGCCCCGGGAATCGGTTTTCGCCACCACCGAAAGCCCGCGCGGTATTTTAGGCGTCTTTTTGGAAGGCGACGGCGGACCGAAACCGTACCGCGTTCACTATGTTACCCCTTCGTTTGTCAACCTTCAATCCATGCCGCTGCTCACCCGCCAGCACTTTGTGGCTGACGTGGTCGGCATTATCGGCAGCATTGATATTGTCTTGGGAGATGCAGACCGTTGAACGAACTGCTTGCCAAATACCCCACAGAGATCAAAGCAATTCTGGCAAAATATCCGCCGGAGTTCAAACGCTCGGCGGTTATGCCGCTGCTGCATCTGGCCCAGGGTGATCCGGGTTACATCACCCCCCAGGCGATGCAAGATATTGCCGAAATCTGCGGCATTTCGATCACCGAGGTCGGTTCGATCGTCGGGTTTTACACCCTCTATTACGATAAACCCCTTGGCCGCTACCACATCCAGGTTTGCACCGACATGCCCTGCGCGCTGCGCGGCGCTGATAAGTTCCTTAAAGAGCTGTGCGAGCGGCTGGGCGTGAAAGTTGGCGAACCGACCGCTGACGGGCTGTTCGTCATCGAAGAGGTGATGTGCCTGGCAGCCTGCCACCGCGCGCCGATGTTCCAGGTGCACGGCGATGGCGACCTGGTGTACCACGAGCATCAAACGGTGGATACCGCCCTGGCAGTGCTGGATGCTTTACGCCAGAAAGCTGCTGTGGCAGAGGAGGGGAAAGAATGAGCGAGTACATTCTTTTACGCCACCGCGATATCCCTGACCTTGACCGGTTGAAGGTTTATCTCAAAAACGGCGGCTTTGAGGCCTGGAAGAAAGTGGTCACCAGCATGGAGCCGGCCGAATTAATCCAACTGGCGAAGGATTCCGGGTTGCGCGGCCGCGGCGGCGCGGGCTTCCCCACCGGCATGAAATGGTCTTTCGTGCCCAATAACCTGTGGCCGCATTATGTGGTCGCCAACGCCGATGAATCGGAACCGGGCACCTTCAAAGACCGCGAAATCATGGAAAGCAACCCCTTCCAATTTCTGGAAGGCTTGATGATCGCTTCTTATGCCGTGCAGGCGCAGAATTCTTACGCTTATTTACGCGGTGAATTCTGGCAGATCGGTCTTAAGCTCAATCAAAAGATTGCCGAACTGGAAAAAGCCGGCTTTCTCGGCGACAACCTGTTCGATACCAAGTATTCACTGCGGCTCCATGTTCACATGGGCGCCGGGGCTTATATCTGCGGCGAGGAAACCGCTCTGCTTGAATCCATCGAGGGCAAACTTGGGCAGCCGCGCTTGCGGCCGCCTTTCCCGGCAGTCGCCGGCTTGTATGCCAGCCCGACGGTGATCAACAATGTCGAGACGCTCACCAACCTGCCGCCCATCGTCCAAAACGGGGCAACCTGGTTCCGCGAACACGGCACCGAAAAATCCCCGGGCGTGAAGGTATTCAGTCTCTCTGGCTGCGTCAACAAACCCGGCAATTACGAATTGCCGCTGGGGACCCCCTTCCGTAAGTTGATTTATGAACTTGGCGGCGGCATTCCCGAAGGGCGCGCGATAAAAGCCATTATGGCGGCAGGCGCTTCCTCGGCTTTAATTTCTGCCACCGAAGCTGCGCTGGATACCCCCATGGACTATGAATCAGTGGCCAACCTTGGCGCAAGCCTCGGCTCCGCCTCGGTTATTGTGCTCGACGAGTCGGTCAGCATGTCCTGGTTGGCGCAAAAGACCACCCACTTCTTTAAACACGAATCCTGTGGAAAATGCACCCCCTGCCGTGAAGGAACGTACTGGATGGCGCACATCCTGGACCGCATCGAGGATGGAGGCGCCAGCGCAAAGGATGTTGACCTGCTTTTTACGGTTGCGCGCCAAATGCAAAACAAATGCCTGTGCGCTCTGGGTGAGTTTTCCACCCAGCCGGTCGTGTCCAGCCTTGAAAAATTCCGCAGCGACTTTTTAGCGAGAGTGGATGGGCAAACGCGCTAGCCTGTGCGCGCTGCTCTCGACGAGGTGCTTATGCCAAAAATGGTAACGTTGACGATTGATAACCATCCGGTGACCGTCCCCCAGGGAACGGTGGTGGTGGACGCGGCGAAAAAAATTGGTGTGGATATTCCGGTTTTCTGCTACCACCCCAAGATGGAACCGGTCGGTATGTGCCGATTGTGCCTGGTGGAAATTGGCCGTCCGATGGTCGACCGCGCCACCGGTCAACCGCTGATGAATGAAGACGGCACGCCTAAAGTGCAATTTGGACCCAAGCTGGAGACCGGCTGCACCACGCCGGTTTCTGAAGGCATGGTGGTACACACCCAGACGGATGGGGTGACTTCAGCGCGCAAGGATATTCTCGAGTTCCTGCTCACCTCGCACCCGCTGGACTGCCCGGTGTGCGACAAAGGCGGCGAGTGCCCGCTGCAAAACCTGACCATGCGTCACGGCCCGGGCAATTCACGCTTCCTGTTTGACGAAAAGCAGCACCTGGGCAAGAATATTCCGCTGGGCGAGCTGATCTATCTGGACCGCGAACGCTGCATCCAGTGTGCGCGCTGCGTGCGTTTTCAGTCTGATGTGGTCGATGACCCGGTTATCGGTTTCTACAACCGTGGGCGTAAGCTGGAAATCATGTCCAACTCCACCCCCGGCTTTGACTCGATCTTCTCCGGTAACACCACTGATATTTGCCCGGTTGGGGCGCTGACCACCGCGGATTTCCGCTTCGGCGCCCGCCCATGGGAACTCAAATCAGCCGCCTCGATCTGCACGCACTGCCCGGTTGGTTGCAACCTGACCGTCAACGTGCGCCGCGAGGCCAAAAGCGGCGGTGACGTGGCCATCAAACGCATCATGCCGCGTCAGAACGAGAGCGTCAACGAAATTTGGATTTGCGACAAAGGCCGCATGGCTTATCACTATGCCGAAAGCAAGGAACGTCTGACCAGCCCATTGGTGCGGAAGGGTGCCGACCTGCAACTTGTTTCCTGGGACGAGGCGCTTGACCTGGCTGCTGAAAAAATTCGTTCCGCCGGACAATTGGTCACCCTGGCGGGCGGGCGGCTCTCGAATGAGGATCTTTTCAATTTGGTTCAGGTGACCCAAACGGTTAACGGCCGCGCGCTGCTCTACACCCACATGGCCGGCGGCGACCTGGTTGCCCGTTACGGGTTGCCTGAGGGCAGCGACCTTGGCGCGCTTGGCAAAGGTGATGCAATCCTGGTCATCGCCAGCGATTTGCATCAGGAAGCGCCAGTCTGGTGGCTGCGGCTCAAGCAGGCAGCCAAACGCGGCGCTGAATTGATCGTGCTCAATCCGCGCGAGACGCGCCTGGATAAATTCGCCGGGCATGTTGTGCGCTACCCCTATGGACAGGAAGTTGAGACCCTCTCCGCCTTCCTGCCTGGCGCGCAGGTGCCTGAAGCGCTGCAGGGGGTTGTTTCCGCCTTCCAGGCAGCCGAAAATGTGGTCGTCTTTTATGGCAGCGAAGGTCTCGGCCTGGACGGATCGCAGGCCGTGGCTCAAACAGCCGCTGCGCTGGTCTTCTCCCGCGGGAAAACCGGGCAGCCCAATAACGGCCTGGTGGCGGTTTGGCCTAACGGCAATACTCAGGGTGCCTGGGACATGGGTTTCAAACCGTCTGCCGATTTGGCCAGCGCAGTGCGCACCGCCGATGTTTTGTGGGCGGCTGCGGTTGACCCGGCCGGTGACGACCCGGCTCTGGCTGAGGCCGTGGACGGCGCTAATTTCGTTATCGTCCAGGAACTGTTCCTGAGCGAAACAGCTCGCCGCGCCGATATTGTTTTCCCGGCCCAATCCTTTGCCGAACGCGAGGGAACGGTCACGTCTGGCGAATTGCGCGTGCAGCGTTATTACCCTGCCATCCGGCCAGATGCCAACACCCGGCCCGATTTTGCCATTTCCGCCCAGATCGGCTTGCGGCTTGGCCTGAAACTCGAAACCAGTGTGCCGTCATTGGCGCTGCTGCAGGCAGTCGAGAAGGTCCCGACCTACACTGGCGTGAATTACCAGCGCCTGGCTGAAGTGGCCGAACAGTGGCCGATCTTTGGGCGCAAGGATATGTACTACGGCGGCACAGGCTATGCCAACTCGCAAGGGTTGGGCGTCAAACTGGCGCTGGCGGCGGATGGGATCAACCCGCATGCTGCCAAAGAAAGCGCCGGGATGCCGCCGGCTGCGGTCAACGGCCTGGTGTTGGTGCCGGTGACTCGCCTGCTCGACCGCGGCGCCACAGTCATGCCCTCCACGCTGCTGCACCAGCGCCTGGCGGACAAAGTTTTGCAGCTTCACCCGCGCACCGCTGAAAAGCTGGGGCTCAATGCGGATGGCGATGTGGTTGTTGCAGCGAACAACTGGACGGTGGAAGCGCGCATCCAGCTCGATGAAAAAGTTCCGGTCGGTGTGGCGCTTGCGCCGCGCAGCACTGGTTTTCCGGTTTCGGCGCCGCTGGCAGCGGCCGTTACTTCACGGGTCGCGGTGCCCGAGGTTTAAGGAGGCTTGCGCTCATGATAACTGCAGCAATGGTTTGGGAGTGGGTGATTAAATCGGTGATCATTTGCCTGGCAATGACCATCGGTTTCGCCTACGTAACCCTTTACGAGCGCAAAGTGCTCGCTCGCATTCAAGTTCGCGTTGGCCCCAACCGCGCCGGTCCCTGGGGTGCCTTGCAGCCTCTGGCGGATGCAGTCAAACTGATCTTCAAGGAAGAATTGACCCCGGCGACTGCCGACAAGAAGATCTTCTTTATTGCGCCCATTATCACTGTTCTGCCAATGCTGGTCATCACTGCGGTAATTCCCTGGGGCGAATCGGTCACCATTGGCGGTAAAACCTTCAACCTCTACCTGACCGACAGCAACATCGCCACCCTCTACCTCATGGCAGTGACCTCGATTTCGGTGTACGGTATCACGCTGGCGGGCTGGTCTTCCAATAACAAGTATGCCCTGATGGGCGGGTTGCGCTCGACGGCGCAAATGGTCAGTTATGAACTGGCGCTCGGACTGTCATTTGTTGGCCCAATCATGCTGGCAAGTTCGATGAGCATTTTGGATATCGTGCATGCCCAGAGCAAGATCTGGTACATCTTTTTTCAGCCAGCCGGCTTTTTGCTTTTCTTTGTGGCTTCCCTGGCGGAAGTAAATCGTGCGCCCTTTGACATGCCCGAAGCCGAGCAGGAATTGACCGCCGGGTACCATGCTGAATACTCCGGCATGAAGTTCGCACTCTTCTTTATGGCGGAATACGGCAAAATGATTGCCGTCTCGATGATTGGCTCATCGCTCTTTTTGGGTGGCTTCCTTTCACCGGTGGGTTTCTTATCCAACATCCCGGTAATTGGTTTTCTGTTTGGCAATGGGCCACATTGGCTGCTGCTTAAGGTTGCCGCCTGGTTATTTGTGATGATCTGGATCCGCGCCACCTGGCCGCGTATCCGTTATGACCGCCTGATGGCGTTGGGCTGGAAAATCATGTTTCCGCTCGGCCTGTTGAACGTCGTCATCACCGCGATCGTAATTGTACTGGTAGGAGGTTGATGCCATGCTGCGCGGTTTATTAGCCACTCTCAAAGAAATGGTTGTTGATCCGGTAACCACGGTTCAATACCCCGAGGTCAAGCGCCCGGTCAGCCGGCGCTATAAAGGACGCCATACCCTCAAACGCTACGAAAACGGGCTGGAAAAATGTATTGGCTGCTCTCTGTGCGCCGCAGCTTGCCCGGCCGATGCCATCTTTGTTGAGGCGGCGACCAATACCGACGAAGAACGTTATTCGCCGGGGGAGCGTTACGCCAGTACCTATGAAATTAACTTCTTGCGCTGCATTTTCTGTGGTTTCTGCGAAGATGCCTGCCCGACGGAGGCCATCGTTCTGGGCGACCAGTATGAGATGTCGTTCACGGAGCGCTCGCAGTCGATTTACGACAAGGCGATGCTGTTGGAGCCGGTTCCCGCCGGCGGTCAGCCGACGCCGCAAAAGACTGAGCCGGGTAAATTCACTCGCTCGGTCCCGGAAATGCAGGATCCTACAGATTAGGGAGGGGCGGGAATGTCACTCGGATTGATATTTATGTACTCGGCGCTGGCCCTGGTGGTGGTCGTTTCAGGCATTGGCTTGATCACCAGCCGGAATGCCATTTATGCCGCCCTGTTCCTGGTGCTGAACTTTGTTACCGTTGCCCTGCTGTATATTGCCCTGGGCGCCCCGTTCATTGCGCTGGCCCAGGTAACGGTTTATGCCGGCTCGATCATGGTGCTGTTTTTATTTGTGATCATGCTGCTCGGTGCAGAACAATTGCCCATTGCTGAACCGCTGCGCGGTCAGCGGGTGTTGGGTATATTGCTGGCAGTTGCCTTTCTGGCGGAGATGGTGCTTTTTGTCCTGCTGCGCGGCGCTCCGACGGTCGCCGGTCAGGCGGTATCGCCTGATTTTTCCACGCCAACAACCATTGGGATGCTTTTGTTTGAGCGTTATTTGCTGCCCTTCGAGATGACTGCCGGCGTTTTACTGGCAGCCACCGTTGGTGCGATCTTCATGACCCGTCAGCCGCGCCCCGATCGAAAGGGCGCCCTCCCGGCCATACCTGAAGAAAGCAAGGAGTGACCATCATGCCAATGTCTTATTTCATCGGACTTTCGGTTGTGATGTTCGCCCTGGGAATTCTCGGCGTACTTATGCGGCGTAATCCGTTGGTGGTGTTTATGTCGCTTGAGTTGATGTTTAACTCAGCCAACCTGCTTTTCGTGGCTTTTTCTGCCTACCATCAGGTGTTGGACGGCCAGTTGTTCGTGTTCTTCGTGATGACTACCGCCGCGGCTGAAGTTGCGGTGGGGCTGGCGTTGATTGTGGCTGTCTTCAAGGCCAAGCGCACCATCGACCTCGACCAGATGAGCAGCCTGAAAGGATAGCCGGCTATGAGCTTGAATGAAATTGCGAGTTTGCATCCTTTCTTCCAACTGGCGCCGTTGGTAGTATTTCTGCCGGTCCTTGGCCTGCTGATCAACCTGCTGGTGGGCCGGCGCCTGGGTGAAAAAGGTATTGGCGCGGTCGCCAGCCTGGCAACCGGTGGCGCCTTTGTCGTCGCTGTGCTGCTGGCAGTTGGACTGGCGCAGGTGAGCGAAGGCGGCACCCTCACCCTGGCGAACTGGATTACCCTGGGCGATCTGGGCGTAAGCTGGTCCTTTCGCATCGACACCCTTTCGGTGTTGATGATGCTGGTGGTTTCCGGGGTCGGCACGCTCATCCACATTTATTCGATCGGCTACATGCACAGCGATGTGCGCCACAACGAAGATCCGGGCCGCTTCCGCCGTTTCTTCGTTTACCTCAACCTGTTCATCGCGTTCATGATGGTGCTGGTCAGCTCTGACAACTTCCTGATGCTCTTCGTCGGTTGGGAAGGGGTGGGGCTGTGCTCTTACCTGCTGATTGGTTTCTGGTTCGAAAAAGGCGCTGACGGCATTGGCAACGCGCGCGCGGCCAAAAAAGCGTTTGTGGTCAACCGCATCGGTGATTTCGGCCTGCTCATCGCTCTCTTTTTACTTTTCTACAATTTCGGCACGCTCAATTTTGCTGAAATCTTCGAAAAAGCCCCGGCGGTCGCCGCGGCTGCCCCGGGCGCAATTATGGCCATCACCCTGTTTATGCTGCTGGGCGTGACGGGTAAATCGGCCCAACTGCCGCTCTTTGTCTGGTTGCCCGACGCTATGGCAGGCCCGACGCCGGTCTCAGCACTGATCCATGCCGCGACCATGGTCACGGCTGGCGTGTACCTGGTAGCTCGCTCGCAGGCGTTGTACTTCGAAGTGCCCGCGGCCCAGAATGTTGTCATGTGGGTGGGGGCGCTGACCGCTTTGTTCGCCGCCACGATTGCCGTTGGACAGAACGACATCAAGAAAGTTCTGGCGTATTCCACCATCAGCCAGCTTGGTTTTATGGTCACTGCGGTTGGCATGGGCGCCACCGTGGCAGGCATGTTTCACCTGACCACCCACGCCTTCTTCAAAGCGCTGCTCTTCCTGGGCGCTGGTTCGGTGATTTTGGGTGTGGAACACGGGCACGCCCATGCGCACACGAAAGAAATGGAGCACGGGCACGACAGTTTCGATCCGCAGGATATGCGCCAGATGGGCGGGCTGCGCAAGCGCATGCCGCTGACCTTTATCGTTTACTTGATCGGCGCTCTGGCGTTGGCCGGGATTGCGCCCCTGGCGGGCTTCTTCTCGAAAGACGAAATTCTGGCGGCAGCCAATGAAAAGTCGGTAGGAGTGTATGTTGTTCTGACGGCAGCCGCATTCCTGACAGCCTTTTATATGGGGCGCCAGTTGTTGATGGTCTTTTTTGGCAAGCCGCGCAGCGGCGCCAGCGAAAAGGCAGCCGAAAGTCCGCTGCTGGTCACCCTGCCGCTGGTCATTCTTGCACTTCTCTCCTTTTTTGGCGGCGCGCTCAACCTGCCTGGCTCGCATCTGCTTGAGACCTGGCTGGAACATAGTCTGGCTGAGGCTGCCCCGGGTGAATTTGTGCTGACCGTGGCGCTCATTTCACTTGGCATTGCTCTGCTCGGCCTGTTATTGGCCTGGCTGGTTTATGGCCGCAAGCCGCTCTTCGAAAAAGGCCAGCCCGATCCCTTGAGCCGCCCTCTGAACGGCCTCTTTAAGGCATTGGAGAACAAGTGGTGGGTCGATGAGCTGTATCACGCGGTCATCGTGCGGCCTTACCAATCCATTTCACAGTTTTCGGCTGGTGCGGTGGATCAGGGTGTTATTGATGGGCTTGTGAACGGCATGGGGTCGCTGGTTCGCAGCGGCGCAAAAGCCTGGCGGCGTTTCCAGAACGGGTATATCCGTTCGTATGCGCTGACGATTGTGTTTGGGGTGGTGCTGGTCATCACCTATCTGGTTTTGCGGTGAGCAAGACCGTCATCCTGGCCTGGACTTCCTGGCGGGGACTGGAATTTTCGAAGCCTGAGGACTGGTTATGAACTTTGGGATCCACCCCCTTCTCCTGGTGACCTTCTCCCCCCTGGTGGGCGTGCTGGTCATTCTCTTCCTCAAATCGCAGCAGAAGAAAGCCATCCGCTGGACTGCATTGGCGACCGCGCTGGTGACCTTTGCGATATCGCTGTGGGTGCTGGCGCAATTCCAGCCGGGCACAGCGGACATGCAGCTTGAGTTGCGTGTGCCCTGGCTGCGCCTGGATGGACTTGCCATCGATTTCTATATGGGCGTGGACGGGCTGAGCATCTTGATGGTGCTGCTGACCGCCTTGCTCACTCCGATTGCCATTCTATCCACCTGGTCGGCAGTTGAAGACCGCGTCAAAGGCTTTATGATCTTTTTCCTGCTGTTGGAAGTCGGCATGACCGGCGTCTTTCTGGCGCTCGATTTGGTGCTCTTTTATGTCTTCTGGGAATTCACCCTTATTCCCATGTATTTCCTGATTGGCATCTGGGGAGGCGAACGGCGGATTTATGCTGCGGTCAAATTCTTCCTGTTCACCATGGCCGGTTCGCTGCTGATGCTGCTGGCAATTCTGGTAATCGGTTTCCAGACCGGTACCTTCGCCTGGTCCGATTTGCTCGCGAAGCGCGAATTGTTCGCGGCTGCCCAAACCTGGTTCTTCCTGGCTTTTGGTTTGGCGTTTGCCATCAAAGTGCCCATGTTCCCGTTGCATACCTGGCTGCCGGATGCCCACGTCGAAGCGCCTACGGCTGGCTCGGTCATTCTGGCGGGCGTACTGCTGAAAATGGGGGCTTACGGCTTCCTGCGCTTTAACCTGCCGCTGTTTCCCGAGGCCACGGTGAAATTCGCGCCGTATCTGGCAATTCTGGCCATCATCGGCATCATATATGGCGCGGCAGTGTCTTACGCCCAGAAAGACATGAAGAAACTGGTGGCTTATTCATCGGTCAGCCACCTGGGCTTTGTGGTGCTGGGTACCTTTGCGCTGACCACCCAGAGCGTATCCGGCAGTGTGCTGCAGATGGTCAACCACGGCTTGAGCACCGGCGCATTATTCTTGATCGTCGGAATGTTGTATGAACGGCGCCACACCCGCGAAATGAGCGCCTTTGGCGGCGTCTGGAAGGTGGTTCCGGTCATGGGGGCGCTGATGTTGGTGGTCACGCTTTCATCGATGGGCTTGCCTGGTTTGAATGGCTTTGTAGGCGAATTTACCATCCTGTTAGGCTCATTCGGCTCCAGGGTACTTGGCAGTCCCTGGTTTGCCGGTGTCGCAACTCTGGGTGTGATTCTGGCGGCAGTTTACCTGTTGGTGATGTTCGAAAAAGTGTTCCTCGGCCCGGTAAAAGTGGAAGCCAACCTGGCGCTCAAGGACCTCAGCGTGCGTGAGATCTTCACCCTGGTTCCGTTACTGATCCTGATCTTTTGGATTGGGCTTTATCCCCAGCCTTTCTTCAATCTTATCAACCCGAGCGTAGAAAACCTGGTTTCCATGGTTTCTTCGACGCTGCTGGCGGTTCATTAGGAGGATGACCATGACTCAGGCGGATTTTTTCTCCATCCTCCCCATTATCACCATATTACTGTGGGCGCTGGCGCTGTTGGTAGCTGACCTGTGGATCCCGAAGGAACGCAAGAGCATGACCGCGTTGCTGGCGGCCGTTGGGCTGGCTGTGGGAGTCGGACTTTCATTATCTCAAGTTGGGCAAACCGCGCTGACCTTCAAGGGTATGCTCATGCTCGATAATTTCGCCGTATTCCTGAATATCATTTTTTTGGTGAGCGGAATTTTGGCGATAGCCCTGAGCTACGACTACCTCAAACGGATGGGGATCGAACGCGGCGAGTACTATGTGTTGCTGATATTTTCCATCGCGGGCATGATGCTGCTTTCACAGGCTTATAACCTGATCGTCGTCTTCCTGGCGATTGAGTTTCTATCGATCCCGCTCTACATTTTGGCCGGGTTTGCCCGGCCGCGGCTTGAATCGGAAGAAGCGGCGCTTAAATACTTCCTGCTCGGTACTTTTTCTTCCGGCTTTTTGCTCTACGGCATTGCCCTGATCTTTGGCGCAACGAAAAGTACTGGTCTGGAAGGAATCATGGCGGCGTTGAGCGCTAACGAGGCCAATCTGGTCTTATTCATAGCCGGAGCAGCGTTGATGCTGGTTGGTTTTGGCTTCAAGGTGGCGGCGGTTCCCTTCCATGAATGGGCGCCGGACGTGTACCAGGGGTCGCCGACTCCGGCATCGGCTTTCATGGCCGTTGCAGTCAAAGCTGCCGGTTTCGCCGTGTTGTTACGCATCTTCCTGACCGCCTTCCCGACGCTGGCGCAGCAGTTAATGCCAGTGGCGTGGGGCGTCGCCGCGCTGACCATGCTGGTGGGGAATGTTCTGGCGATCAACCAGACCAATCTGAAGCGTTTGCTGGCCTATTCCAGCATCGCACATGCCGGTTACCTGTTGATGGCATTCGTTTCAGCCAGCAACCCGGCTCATACCGGACAGGCTGTGTCCGCAATGCTCTACTACCTGGTGGCTTATGGCCTGACGACCTTCGGCGCGTGGGCGGTGGTGGTTTCGCTCGAACAGGCTGAAGGCAAAGGGCTGGAGCTGGAGGATTACGCGGGGGTCGGGCAAAAATACCCCTGGCTGGGCGTGGCCATGCTGGTGTTTATGCTCTCGCTCTCAGGCATCCCGCTGACGATTGGGTTCTGGGGTAAGTTCTTCCTGTTCCGCACTGCCGTGGAGGCTGGTTTCACCAGTCTGGCGCTGGTCGGCTTGTTCACTTCGCTGGTATCCGTTTTCTACTACCTGCGGGTGGTGGTGTACATGTTCATGCGTCCGGGCGAGCCGCGTGTGCGCCGGGACGGCTGGCTGAGCCTGGTGGCAGTCGGCGCTGCTGTGGCAGTGGTGCTGCTCAGCGTGTTGCCATCCCGCTTGCTCGACATGGCTGCTCAGGCGGTGTTACGTCTGCAATAAGGTTTGTCCTGCCGAAAAGCCCACAGGCTAAGTCACTGCTCTAGCTGTCCGCGAATCAGATGTAAGCCCGTAATTCCCATCAAAATTAAACGGGTTTTTGTAGAATTTTCTCTGCAAAGTCTCGTTTGCTTATTGATACTTACCCAATTAGCCGTTTGCTCCCCAGAGCCGAATTACCCGGTTTTCTGGTGGACGACATTATAAGACGGTCAAAACAATTTTTCCGGGCGCCGTTGTTTGAAGTCGGTACGCCATGGCAGCGTTGGCTTCCTCCAGCGGGAAGGTGCGGTTCACAAAAACCTGGATTTTTCCGGCGTCGATCCGCTCTGCCATTTTCATCAAAACCTCGGCGTTTGGCCAGGCCGCGAGCCCCATGCTGCGAATACCGCGCCGTTGCGGTTCATCCTGAGGTGTTTCCCCCAGGAGTGAAGTAACATACCGCCCGCCGGGTTTGAGTACATTGTAGGAACGGTTCATCAGCTCGCCGCCGACCAAATCGAGGACGGCATCTACATCCTTGACGATGTCCTCAAACCACTCATTTGTCGAGATGAACTGGTCGATCCCTAATTTATGGCCATGCTCGGCTTTTTCTGGTATATCCGTCCCATAAACAAATACGCCTTCAGCCTTGGCGAGTTGCGTAGCTATGCCGCCGACATTGCCCGCTGCGCCATGGATCAACAGGCGTTCGCCGCGCTTCACTTCCAGCAGCTCAAACAATGATTTCCAGGCAGCCATAGCTGGCAGCGGAGCGGCTGCTGAAGTGACAAAATCCAGCGAATGAGGTTTGTGTGTTGCTTCATGTGCTTTGACGGTTATATACTCTGCGAACGCCCCGGACCCGAGAGGACTGAGGCCATAAACGGCATCGCCTGGCCTTAGATGGATGATTTGAGAACCTGCCGACACCACATCACCGGCAAAATCTGTTCCCATGGTCAAAGGAACACTTGCCATGCCTTGTAGATATCCTGCCTGTAATGCAGCATCGAAAGGGTTAATGGAAGCAGCGTGGACACGGATCAACACCTCATCGTCCTTAGGCTGTGGTTGCGGGACATCCTCTAACACAACCGCTTTTCCCCAATCATTAAGTCGCACCGCTTTCATATTCGTATTCTCCTTCCAGGGTTACAAATGATAGAGTGTGAAGGCAAAGACCGGTACGAAGGATGTCCAAACCGAAAAAACTTCTTTCCGTCGACCCCATAAAGGAAAACGGGTTCGAATAGCTCTCAGAGGTCTGTAACTTCCCGTCTGTTGTGCTAACCAGGCCCGACCCATAGATTCAGTGCATCTCAATAATATTATCACTATTATTATCAAAATAGTAAAGAATACAAGAAACTTAGTGGGGCAATTTTCGTTTAGGCAGCTGAAAAGACGAGGAAGAATCGAGATTGCATAGACGCTGCGCGATAAACAGGTCATCCTAAAGATTTAGTAATTGGCGCATAGGGCGTCATTTTGCGCCGCGACCGCCGGTCTTTTTGCGCGCTGCACACAGCTGCTCAGGCGGTGTTACGCCTGCAATAAGGTATAATTAAGTTATCGCCCCCGTAGCTCAATGGACAGAGTGACAGACTTCGAATCTGGAGGTTCAGGGTTCGAATCCCTGCGGGGGCGCTTTTGGCAAAATACAACAGTCTTTAACATCGAATGTTAAAGACTGTTATTTTTTAACATTGGACTGGTCAATATTTTCCAGAAACATGTTTGGTAATTGACATTCAAACAATAATTATGTAAAATAGCACCATATTCAAACATTTCGTCAATTTTATAATTCTATGATCTCTGACCTGAGACACAAAAGAATCCTCGAAAAGATAGAAGCCGACGATACTGTGGTCGTTTCGGAACTCGTTAAGGAATTTAATGTCTCCGAGATGACAATCAGACGCGATTTGATAATTCTGGAGAACCGCGGGTTGCTCCGCAGAGTTCATGGTGGTGCGGTTAGTCAGCGTGGTCGAAGCTACGAACCCCCCTACCTGGCGAGAACAAGTGAAAACTTGGAAGCCAAACAACGCATTGGCCGGGCGGCGGCAGAGGTAATCCAAAATGGTGACAGCATTACCCTGGATGTGGGTACCACGACCCTGGAGATTGCACGAAACCTTCATGCCAAACAAGGCCTAACCGTAATAACGCCCAGCTTGAGAATTGCCAATGAATTGATTGATCATCCCGGGATTCGCTTAATTTTGACCGGCGGGATTCTTCGTTCTGGCGAGTTCTCTATGGTCGGTCATCTGGCAGAACGAATCTTTGCCGACTTTTTCGTCGACAAACTGTTTCTAGGCGGTGGTGCGGTTGATATGAAGGTCGGAGTTTCTGAGTTTAATATTGAGGACACACTTGTAAAGCGTGCAATGTTGAAGAGCGCCAAAAAAGTTTATCTGGTGGCTGATTCAAGCAAGTTTCGCCAGGTGGCGTTCACATCCATTGTTCCTATGTCTGGCGTCCATACTGTCATCACAGACACTGAACTGGATTCACAGACTGCTTCACTAATACGCAAACAAAACATTGAATTAATATTGGCTTAAATATCATGGAGGAAAAATGTCATTTATATTGCATGAATTGTTTGGGGTAAATAAACCCGTGATCGCGATGGCGCATATCCCTGCCATCCCCGGGACTCCTCGGTATGACCCAAAAAAGGGTGTTGAGGGTGGATTAGAAGTGGTACGTAAAGATGTATCACACTTGCTGGAACTCGGGGTGGACGCGATCATGTTTTGCAATGAAGATGACCGCCCATATACTTTTCATGCAGATTTCGAAGCTGTTGCATTAATGTCACGCATCGTGACGGAACTGCGGCCCACCGACCGTCCATTTGGTGTTGATTTTTTGTGGGATCCCAAAGCCCCATTGGCGATATGCAAAGCCACTGGCGGCTCTTTTATACGCGAAGTTGTCACTGGTGTTTATGAAAGTGACATGGGTATTTGGGCGCCGGATGCAGCGGAGCTTTACCGCTACCGCCACAACATAGATGCAGATCATGTGCGTGTATTTGCTAACATTACACCCGAGTTTGCTTCACCACTGGGCACGCGCGATGTTGCACAACGCGCACGCAGTGCAGTAGTTTCCTCGTTGGTCGATGCAATCCTGATCGCAGGTACCATGGCTGGCGCAGAGCCTGATTTCTCGGTTGTTCAGCAAGCGAAGGAAGCGGTAGGAGATCAGGTTCCTGTAATCCTTAACACTGGTGCTCGCCAGGAGAATATTCGTCAATACCTGAGTGTGGCAGACGGCGTGATTGTCGGCTCAAGCTTGAAGGTGGACGGCAAGACATGGAATCCGGTCGATCCAAACCGGGTGAAAGCCTTTATGGAAACTGTCCAACAAGTTCGCAAGGAAATTGCATGAGCCAGGAATACCTGCTTGGAATCGATATTGGCACAACCGGAACAAAATTATTATTGGTAGATACGGCCGGTGGTATCACTGCGGAAATTAACCTAACTTCCACCCTGCAATCCCCCCAAGCAAACTGGGCTGAGGAAGATCCGGGCGAATGGTGGGACAATATTTGCTCAGGAGTGCCAGAGATTTTAATAAAAGCCAGCGTCGATCCCTCGCACATCCTGGCGGTTGGTGTTAGTGGCATGGTGCCGGCTACCATTTTAGTAGGTGGTGATGGGCGACCTCTTCGTCGCTCTATCCAGCAAAATGACGCGCGATCGATTATCGAAATAGACGAATTCAAAGCTCGGGTGGATGAACAGGATGTTTTTCGCCGTACTGGGTCAGCGATAACTCAGCAAAGCATCGGGCCTAAACTGCTCTGGCTGGCAAAAAATGAACCAGATGTTTTTGCGCAGACTGTGTGGGTGATGGGATCGTACGACTACATCAATTATAGATTGACAGGTACACCCACACTGGAACAAAATTGGGCTCTTGAAAGTGGATTGTATGATATTCATCACAAAGACTGGGACGATGACCTGCTGAAGCTAGCCGAGATTAGTCGTGAACAATTGCCAGCAGTCCATGCACCAAATGATGTAATTGGGCGTATAACATCAGAAACTGCGGCGTTGACTGGATTACTTGCCGGAACCCCCGTTGTAGCGGGCAGTGCGGACCATGTCTCATCAGCTTTTTCGGTCGGTTTGAAACAAAATGGCGATTTACTCATCAAACTGGGGGGAGCCGGGGATGTTCTTTATTCGCTCGACCGGTTGGAAATAAACGAATGTCTGTTTCTGGATTACCATGTTATTCCAGGTTTGTACCTGATTAATGGCTGCATGGCGTCCAGTGGCTCGATCATTAAGTGGTACCGTGATAAATTTGGCGCTGGTTTGGATTACCCCGAACTGGATGCCGAAGCCTGGAATATTCCGGCTGGCTCAGACGGATTAATTCTGCTTCCATATTTTATCGGCGAGAAAACACCTATATTTGATCCCATCGCACGCGGCGTGTTCTTCGGATTGACCCTGCAACATACCCGTGCTCATTTGTACCATGCAATTTTGGAGGGAATTTCTTTTGGCTTCTATCACCATATTCAGGTGTTGAAAAAAGCCGGATTTGATATTAAACGGGTACGGGTGGCCAACGGAGGTGCACGCAGTAAGCTTTGGCGGCAAGTGACGTCTGATGTGATCGGACTGCCATTGGAAGAGGTCGCCAATCACCCAGGCTCATCACTAGGGGCTGCCTTCGTTGCAGGGATGGGTGTTGGTGCATTCACTGAATGGAGTGAGATCGAAAAATTTATCCACCTTAAACAGCCGACTTACCCCGACCAAACCCGGCACGAGAAATACAAAACTTTGTACAGGCTCTATCGTGATTTGTACGAAACCAACCGTACAAATTTTGCGACCCTGGCCCAGATCGAAGGCCTTACCGGTAAATCTCAGCCATATCCATAGGAACAACTTATGCTGGCTAAATTCAGACGCAATTACGGAATAACGATTTCGCATATCATCTTAATAATATCGTCGCTTGCAATTCTTTTGCCGATTCTGTGGGTAATTCGTACATCGTTGGCAAACAGGTTGATTGCTTACAAAATTCCCCCGGTGTGGTTTTTCAAGCCAACTTTGGACAATTACCTGACAATTTTCGCCAAATATCCGTTTCAAGAGTACTTCGTCAACAGTCTTGTGATTTCTGGGATAGCAAGCATCGTCGCACTAATTATCGGATCGTTAGCGGCTTACTCAATCGCCCGCTTCAAAACAGGCGATCCATGGTTGCGCTTGAGCATGCTCAGCACACAAATGTTGCCCCCTATCGCGCTCGTTATCCCAATTTTCCTTCTTATGCGTGTCATTCAAATGTGGGATACCTTACCGGGATTAGTACTGGCATATTTATCCTTTAACTTGCCATACACAGTATGGATTTTGATCGGTTTTTTTCAAAGCATTCCGGTAGAAATTGAAGAAGCTGCTATGATTGATGGCTGTTCAAGGTTACAGGCGCTTCTTAGAGTCATTTTTCCTGTGGCACTCCCCGGACTTTTATCTGCCGGTGTATTTAATTTCATTCTCAATTGGAATGAGTTTTTATTCGCGCTTATCCTGACCGGGCGAAACACTCGCACACTGCCGGTAGCAATTGCCAGTCTGTGGACTCAACAAGGTGTCAACATTGGGGCAGTCTCGGCTGCCACAGTGGTCACGATATTACCTGTGGTCATCCTCACATATGTTATCCAGAAATCACTAGTCCGAAATTTAACCTTCGGTTCAGTGAAATAATTTCCAAGGAGGTGTTTATAAAGTGATTGTGTCCCGTATCCATATTATTCGTCGGCTCACCAATTAGGAGGAGAATAATGACAAAAAGGGTAATCACAATTTTTGGTCTTTTGCTCATCGTCAGCATGCTGCTAACGGCCTGTGCGAAAACCGAACAGCCCGCGGCTGACGGCGCAAAAGAATTCGATGGCGTAACCATTAACGTGATGATGGAAGGCGTGCCTGACACGGAATATGTCCAGGCATTGCTTGACAAGTTTGAAGAAGAAACTGGCGCTACGGTTAACATCGAGGTTTTGAATTATGCCCTGATGCATGAAAAGTTGGTCCCACAACTCACCGCAGCTAAAGGTACCGGGTCATATGATCTGATTGTGGTGGACAACTACTGGGTGGCTGAATTTAACCGCGCTGGCTGGTTGATGGCACTGGACGAAAAAATCGCAGCGAGTGACAAAGTCAATACAGATGTATACCTTCCCTCAATGATGGAGATGGTCGGCAAGTACGAAGGCAAGATTTACATGCTGCCTTTCTACAATTACGCTATGGCTTTGGTTTATCGTGACGATATCTTCTCGGATCCTGCCATTCAAGCTGAGTATAAAGCCAGGTTCGGCAAGGATTTAGCCCTTCCAACCACGATCCCGGAATATGTTGAACTGGCGGAGTTTATGACCCGTGACACCAATGGTGACGGTGAAGTGGATGTCTTTGGTGCTTCCATGCAAGGCCTGCGCCCAGACCCAACGGCTATGGAGTTTCTAAACTATCTCTATAGTATGGGAGGTCAACTTTATGATACTGACGGAAACGTCGTGCTTACCCAGGATGTTGGTGTACAGGCGCTGAATTATTACGTCCAAAACATGAAGACCGCCGCTCCTCCGGGTGCTCCGTCTTATGGTTTTGATGAAGCTTTTGCCACAGTTGCTCAGGGCAAAGCGTTTAGCTACATCACCTACAACTGGATGGTACCAGTGCTGGATAATCCAGAGCAATCCCAGGTAGTCGGAAAAATGAAAGTAACCGCAGTCCCTGGTGGTGTTGGTCTCTTGGGCGGGTGGGGTTGGGCAATCCCCAATTCTTCTGCCAATCCGAATGCAGCTTGGGCTTTCATTGAATGGGTCGAATCGTTCGAAATCGCTAAGGAACGCGCCCTCATGGGTGGTGCTCCCACTCGCACAGATGTATTCCGGGACGCTGACGTTCTGGCGAAATACCCCCACTACAAGGACGTTGAGAAGATTGTTGGCGATTCCATCATGTTTCCCATGCAATCCCGAGCACCTCAGATTGTAGAGGTTTTAGGTCGGGTTATCTCCGAGACCATTGCAGGTAGCATGACTGCTGACGCCGCAATACAGGAATTGATTGCAGAGAGCAACAATCTGGCAGACAAGTAACCAGCCCTTTTTTGGTGGTTCCCCGCTCTTTACTGGGTGGGGAACCACACCTACCTGTGTTTAATATAAATCATGGTAAAAACACCCTTATTTAAAAGCCTTCCATCGCGAGATCGAACCGCAGCTAAAAAGCTAGTTGCGCCTGCGGTTATTGGTATTTGGATTGTCATTTTATTCCCGCTGTTGTATGCGCTTTACGTCAGCTTCCATGATTGGATCCTAAGCCAGGGAAAAATAGGCGAGGTCAATTTTTCTAATTACATCACAGTTCTAAAAGATCCACTGCTGCTAAATGCCGCTAAAAATACCATTCTCCTGACTGTGAGTGTTGTGGTATTGGAAATCGCAATTGGTTTCGGTTTGGCATTACTGCTCAACAACAAACGAATTCGACTGCGCAATTTATATTTATTTATTCTTCTTGTTCCGATGTTAATGCCACCAATTACCGTTGGCCTCATCTGGCGACTGCTGCTCCATCCCGATTTGGGGATTATTAATTACATGCTGAGTCTGGTTGGGTTGCCGCAGCCCATCTGGCTAGCCGACCCTGTCTTGGCGATGATCACAATCATCATTGTGGATGTGTGGCACGAGACATCATTTATAATCCTCGTATTATTGGCTGGATTAACCAGCTTACCCGATGAAATGTATGAAGCTGCCATGATCGATGGGGCTAGTGCTTGGCAAAAATTTAAGTTTGTTACCCTGCCCCTCATGGCCCCGACGATTCTCGTGGCAACGATTATCCGCATGATTGCTGCCCTTAAGACGTATGACTTGGTGTATATACTCACAAGGGGAGGGCCAGGTATTTCAACCGAAACGATCAGCTATTACATCTACAAAGTGTTTTTTGTCTTCCTCGATATGGGTAAAAGTTCAGCGATGGCCTTCATTTTGCTTGCGATCATCATCTTGATGACACTGATCTTGATGCGAGTAATGCGCACGGCCGAACAATAACATTAAGAATAGGATTATTGGATATGGCATCGACTTTGTCTGGTAAAATTTTTGTCGTTACTGGCGCTGGCTCAGGAATAGGACGTGCGATAAGCTTGGCATTGGCAAAAAACGGCGCAACGGTTGTGGCATCGGATTTAAATTTTATTCTTGCAAAAAAAACCGCCACTGACATTCAGGCTTCAGGTGGGACATCGGATGCGCATGCATTGGATGTGACCAAGGCCGATCAAAGTACTGCACTAGCGAAAACAGTCTCACAGGATTATGGGCGGCTGGACGGCTGGGTTAACAATGCTGGCGTCAGTAGCATGAACCGCCTGGTTGACCTAACTGAAGGCGATTGGGATTTCAATATGAACGTTAATGCCAAGGGCGCGTTTTTTGGCACCCAGGCCGCTGCCCGTGTGATGGTTAACCAACCCCTTGATCCGATTTCCGGACTACGCGGGAAAATTATCAATATCGCATCTATGGCTGCTAAGCGTGGTAATGCACCTTTCCTGGCGCATTATGTCGCCTCTAAATTTGCTGTTGTTGGGCTTACCCAAGCCGCTGCTGGTGAATTGGCGCAACAGCGAATCACGGTGAATTCCGTTTGTCCCGGTTATGTGGCTACAGGTATGCAGGAACGTGAACTTACTTGGGAAGCCAACCTGCGCGGTATTACTGTTGAGGAGGTCAAACAGCTGTACATCACAGATACACCGCTTGGCCGGATTGAGACGGCCGAAGATGTGGCTTCCATCGTAATTTTTCTAGCCTCCCCCCTCTCCGACTTTATTACTGGGGAGGCTATCAACGTTAATGGTGGCTCATTTATGGATTAAGAGTCATGCAGAAAAAAGCACAGGCAGCCGTCCAGGCGGCTTATAAGGCAGGGGATTTACTGCGCAATCGATTTCGCTCGAACTTCAAAATTCGAGAGAAAGCACCAGCCAACTTGGTAACTGAATTGGATATACAAGCAGAAAAAATAATCCTGGATATTTTATGTTTGGAATATCCAGGTATCCCGGCATTGACCGAAGAAGGGCTCGCAATCAGTAATGAGAGCCCCAAGGAGCGATGGATCATCGACCCATTGGACGGCACAACCAACTATGCACACGGCTATCCCTGCTTTGCAGTATCGATTGCCTTAGAGCATTATGGGCAGATCAAGGTGGGCGTCGTTTATGACCCCATGATGGATCAAATGTATACAGCCATCCAAGGGCAAGGCGCTTTTGTCAACGGAGAACCCATTCGCGTATCACATACTCGCACCTTGAGCAAGTCACTTATTGGCTCGGGTTTTCCGTACTATGCCTGGACCAACACGAACAACAATTCATCTGAATGGGCAGCATTGATAAAAAGGGTTGTATCGCTGCGCTGCGACGGGTCCGCCGCCCTGGATCTTTGTCGGGTGGCCTCCGGCAGCCTGGATGGTTTCTGGGAACTTGACTTGGAGGCTTGGGATATGGCGGCGGGCGCGTTGATCGTACTTGAGGCCGGCGGGCTGGTGACCCGGGTGGAAGGTAGCCCCTTTACCCCTTTTCAGCGAAGTTTGTTAGCCACCAATGGCAGCATCCACGCGGAACTGCTCGATGTATTAATGGCAAGCTTTTCTGATGACCATTGATTATTGTTAAGGTCGATACTCCAGAATAATCTGAACAAATCTCTTCTCGCGAGCCGCCTTTTCATGGATGCACCACCGATTAATTGAGGTGCAGAGTGGTGCAAAACAGTTGGAATTCATGTATTTACTGGATTCTTTGGACACTATAGCCGCCACATATGGAAGGTGTGGACGTTTTGCCCCCACACATACGGTTAATAGAACATTTGTGGAGCTTCAGGGTTCGAATCCCAAAGGTAGGGATGCCCCTGATGCTTTCCAAAAAATGCCGCTTGTGCCAGAACTGCATCGCTGTTTGCCGGCAGAGCGCCTTGAATCGGTCGTTTAGATTCAACCTGGGCGGTAAGGGCTGCTGGCGAACGCTTTCAACTGAAGCTCAAGATTTTTAACGATGGTTTGATACTTGAAATATGGGTAAATTTCCGATAAAATACAATGGCATAATTTGATCATATTTATAAACAATATCGTTTTTAGTTTTGTCCAATTCGAAGTTAACAAAACACCTGGCTGGACAACTTGAAGTCGGTTTTTAGCCTTCAAGGGTGGAAATTGTGGTCTGTCTGGTGGAAACATTTTTGGGTTGGTTTTCCGAGTTCCCCGCTTATTTTTTGGCCTTATTCGTACTCCTCCAGGCAGCATAGTTCTGTTTGTTTTCCTGGTTGGAAAACTGGAGTGGGGATGAAAACTGAAAGAATTAAATTAATGGTTGTAGATGACCACACGATTTTCCGCGAGGGATTGATCAGCCTGCTCAGGCAACAGCCCGATTTTGAGGTCGTTGGCGAGGCTGGGCTGGTAAAAGAGGCTATTGCAAAAGCCGCCAGCCTCCGGCCTGATTTAATCCTGATGGATATTGGGTTGCCGGATGGAAGCGGATTGGAAGCGACCCGGGAAATTGTCCGTTGCTTGCCCGATATCAGCATCGTCATCTTGACCATCTTGGAATCGGATGAACTGCTGTTCGATGCCTTTCATTGTGGCGCGCGTGGTTACCTGATAAAAAACACCTCGATTACAAAACTTCTGGCTTCGTTACGCGGCCTGCAGTCAGGTGAAGCCGCCCTTTCGCGGAAGCAAACCTCAAAAATCCTCGATGAGTTCTATCGCCTGGGAAAGACTCAAATCACAACGGATGAGCACCCTGACATACTTACCCATCGCGAAATGGAAGTATTAGAACAAATGGGAGCCGGTGCATCCAACCTGCAAATCGCCGAGAAATTGGTCATCAGTGAAAATACAGTTAAAAATCACGTGCACAACATTTTGCACAAGCTAAAATTGAAGAACCGCTATGAAGCTGCGGAGTTTGCTCGCCGACATTTGCACATACTATCGAGTGTCGAAGCCATACTTCCTCAGTTGATGTTTTACACCCTACTCTTAAACAATTTATTCTTAAATGAACCGTTGACAGTTTTCTAAATATTGGGCTGAACTAAAGTTGAACGAACAAAGGCAGTTTTCTTTGGAAAGCTGCCTTTTTAGTTACTTGAAATCTTTGAATAACTAGTTCTTTACGTGGATTCACCCGTTTCATATAGTCCTTTTCCCATTCTCCAGAACCATAAAAGGTGATAGCCTGCCAGCCCGGGATTGACTAAGATGGGGAAAGCCGTAATCGACCGATCAGGAGTTAGAGATGCGCATCCTCATCGTTCAAAGCAGGTCCATCTTGGTAGCCGGATTAATCAGCCTGCTGCATGAGGAAGAATGTTTCGATGTGGAGAGCACGATCTATAAAAATAAAAAGCATCTGCAAACTGAAATCAATCTTTATCAACCCGAGGTAGTCATCATTGATGCCTGTTTGAGTAAATCCAAAATTAGTACGATGCTAACCTTTTTGGAATCCCAACCTCAGATTCGTATTCTCGTTGTTAGCCTGAGGGAAAATCAGATCCAGATTTATGAAAAACAAAACCGGGAAGTTAATTACATCGACGATCTGATCAGGATAATACAGGGCGAAGCAGTCGTACAGCGGGATTAAGCATTCTATAGCTGCCATTAACCCGAAATCTGAGTTCGGGCAAGATCTGACCACTCCAGGAGGTGAACCTATGATGCGCGGAATAATTAACTCAAGTATTAGCTTCCGCTTTCTGGTCGTTATCATCGCAGCGGTTTTGCTTGTTTTTGGCATTAATCAAATGGCGAATATGCCGGTTGATATGATGCCGGAAATCTCACCTCCTTATGTCGAGATACAAACTGAGGCGCTGGGGCTTTCGGCTAAAGAGGTCGAGCAAATGATCACCATGCCTATGGAGCAGGATTTGCTCGCTGGTGTGGCCTGGCTCGACGTCATCCGTTCCGAATCGGTGCCGGGACTATCGAGCGTGCTGATATATTTTGAGCCGGGGACTGATCTTTTCCAGGCACGGCAAATGGTGGCGGAGCGGTTGTCACAGGCAGCTGTAGGCTTGCCGCATGTTTCCAAACCGCCAACCATGATCCAGCCTCTATCCACGGCCAGTCGATTTATGATCGTCGGGTTATCATCCTCCGAATTGTCATTAATTCAGATGTCTGTCCTGGCCCGATGGACGATCGCCCCGCGCCTGATGGGCGTTCCGGGGGTGGCGCATGTTTCCGTATGGGGCAACCGCGACCGCCAGTTGCAGGTCCAGGTTGATCCAGATCGATTAAGAGCACGAAATGTAACCCTCGAACAGGTGGTGGAAACGACCGGCAATGCACTCTGGGTGTCTTCCCTCAGCTACCTGGAAGCATCCACTCCGGGAACCGGTGGTTTTATCGATACCCCCAATCAACGTCTGAGTATTTGGCACGTGTTGCCTATTACTTCCGCGGAAGAACTGGCGCAGGTGCCCATCGAAGGCACAAAGTCGTTATTGCTTTCGGATATCGCTGATGTCGTCGAGGATCATCAGCCGTTAATCGGTGATGCCGTGGTTAACGACAATCCCAATTTAATGTTGGTGGTTGAAAAACTACCTGGAACGAATACGCTGCAAGTTACCCGGGATGTGGAAAGAGCGCTTGACTTGATACGGCCTGGTTTCACGGCAATTGACTTTGACGCCAGTATTTTCCGACCGGCAACCTTTATTGAAATGGCGATCGCCAACCTAACCCAAACATTGGTTATTGCAGCAATACTCATCCTCGTGCTGCTGGGTCTGTTCCTTTATAGTTGGCGAGCAGTGTTGGTTGGTTTGGCGTCTATTGCCTTTTCCATGGTCGCGGCGCTATATGTATTGTATCTACGAGGCGAAACCCTCAATGCCATGGTTTTAGCCGGCCTTGTGGTCGCGCTTGGTGTCATTATTGATGAGGCGGTGGTTGAAAGCGATATCATCGTACGCCGCCTGATTCAAAACAGGCATATGGAAGAACCGCTCAGCACGGTCGAGGTGGTTCGTGAGAGCCTGGCTGAGGTTCACGGTTCAACCATCTTTTCAACGCTAATCATGTTGCTCTTGGTGGTACCCATCTTCTTCATAAGGGGAGTAACCGGATCCTTATACCAGGCAACTGCAGTATCTTATTTGTTAGCTGTCTTGGCAGCCCTGGTGACAGGACTCATCGTCATCCCGGCGTTTAGTTTAATCTTCTTCGCGAACAATCAACCGGTAAAACGCTTTTCACCCATATCGGTATGGTTCACGAATAGCTACAGCCGTTTCGTTTTGCGCAGTCTCTCTAAACCAAATGCAATCTTTGCGATTGCAATCATCCTGGTTCTGGTTGTGGCTGTATCCGTCCCCTTGTTCGGTTACCCCCAGGAGCTGCCTACCATGCGAGAACCTTATGTGCAGGTGAGCCTGGAGGCTGCACCCGGAACATCGCACCAGGCAATGGACCGCATTGTGTCGCTGGTCAGCAGCGACCTCCGCAGCATCCCGGGAGTTCTAAATGTTGGCGCCCACGTCGGCCGGGCCGTCTTTGGCGATCAGGTGGTCGGGATCAATTCAGCGCAACTCTGGGTGCAAATTGCCTCTGATGGCAATTACACCTCTACGGTAGGCGCAATTGAGGATCTTACCAGCGGTTACACTGGTGTAAAGATGGATGTTCATACCTATACTGATCAGGTACTGAACCAACCGCATTTCACAACCTCTGAAACAATGACCCTGAGGGTTTTTGGCGAGGAGCAGGATGTATTGCGCAGTGAAGCGGAAAAACTTCAATCTTTAATAGCCTCTATTGAAGGCGTTTCTGATGCTCAAGTTATCTACCCGGCGGTTGAACCGACGATAGAAATCGAGGTCAATCTCCCGGTTGCTCAAAAATATGGCATCAAACCGGGGGATGTGCGCCGAACAGCAGCCTCACTGTTCTCAGGTATTCAAGTTGGTAGCCTCTTCGAAGAACAAAAGATATTTGATGTGGTCGTCTGGAGCACACCAGAGACGCGTGACAGCATTTCCGATATCCGAAATTTGATGATCGATACACCATCTGGCGGACAGGTACGCCTGGGTGAACTGGCGGATGTTCGTATGGTGGCCTCTCCAACCGTGATCAAGCGAGAAGCTGTGTCGCCGTACATGGATGTGTATTTCACTGTAGCAGCACGTGATGCACAGGCTGTTGTAACCGAAATCAATGCAACCCTGCAAAATTACCTCTTCCCATTGGAATATCACGCCGAGGTAATGGGTGATTACTCGAGCCGGCTGTTATCACAGCAGCAGCTCCTGATATCCGGGCTGGTCGTGCTGATTGGCATTTTCCTTCTGGTGCAGGCAGCCACCCGTAACTGGCGGCTGGCAATTGCGCTCTTACTGAGCTTGCCGGCAGCAGTATCCGGAGGGATCCTGGCAACTGTCATATCGGGAAAGCAGATTTCTCTCCTAAGTATGTTTGGCATGCTGGCGATCGTTGGAATTTGCTTGCGATCAGTAATTTTGTTGATCAACCGGTGCCAGGCGCTGGCGAAGAAGGGGGAGATAACCACCGAGTTGGTCGTGCTTGGGTCAAGTGAACGCTTTACGCCATGGCTTATGACCCTGCTGATGACCGCATCGGTCTTCATGCTCATCATCATTTTTGGTAACGCCCCTGGGCATGAAATTTTATTACCCATTGCAGTGTCAGCCGTTGGCAGTCTGGTCACAACCACTTTATATATCTTGCTCATCGTGCCAGCGTTGTACCTGCGTTTCGGCACTTACCAGGAATCTGAATTGGAACTCACCCAAGAACCGGTCCCTAATTATGGCTAGCGTATTGAAAGCAACACTCATGACTGGCGATTGCTCTCATAAAACCGGAGTCACTTATGAAGTCAAATAACAACCACACTGCTGCCCCAAAGGACCAAAGAGAGGTTTTGGTGGTAGAAGGCATTCAAAAAATGTACGGGAACCGGAGAGCACTGAAAGGCTTAACGTTTACACTGCTTGCCGGACGTGTGATGGGTTTTCTTGGACCGAATGGAGCCGGAAAAACAACTTCGATTCGCATTCTAACAACCATTATGGAACCTGACGCCGGTCACTTTACGGTGGACGGGATCGAATTTGATCAGCCGGAAAAAATCCGTCGCAAGATCGGAGTGCTGCCAGAAAACCTTGGATTCCCGCGCCAAATGACGGCGGTTGAATATTTGGTTTATTTTGGGCAACTATACGGCCTTCCGCCGCAGTCAGCCAAAACGAACGCAATGAGGTTGTTGAATGTGGTCGGGTTGGAGAACAGGACAAAATCCCTGATCAGCAGTTTCAGCCATGGCATGCGCCAGCGGCTTGGTATTGCACGCGCATTGGTCAACAACCCTGTAGTTGTCTTTCTGGATGAGCCCACACTTGGCCTGGACCCGCGCGGGCAGCAGGAACTGCTGCTTCTCATTCAGCGAATTGCCCGCGAGCATCAGACTGGCGTTATATTGTGCAGCCACATGCTGTCAGAGATTGAGGGGATTTGTGATGATGTCATCATCCTTTCCTCTGGGCAGGTGGTAGCTCAAGGTGCTGTAAATAGTGTCATTGGCGATATCCAGCGCAACATTGCCAGAGTGCGTGTGCCGCCAGAAAACGTGGACACCTCTCTTGAGCTTTTGAGTGCCATACCGAACGTTTTCAAGGTTTCCTCTGATCCCCAAATGCGGGGATGGTTGTCCGTCGAGTTGGCCGATTTTATTGCAGCCGATTCCCAAAGCGGCAATTTACGAAACGCTATTCTCAAGGTTTTGATTCAATCCGAAATCCCAGTCTTGAGCTACGAGGCCGAAGGCGGCCGGTTGCAAGATGTATTTCTTCAACTCACCGAGGAGGTCATTAAATGAGCACGACCTCTGTTGTCGAAAAAGACGCACAGGAACGTATGGTTGACCAGGCCGCTGAAAAAGGTCGTAGCCGCCCTGTCTGGTGGCTGGTGTTTATTCGCGAATTGGCGGATCTATGGATCGGTGGCAAGGCGCTGAATATGATTTTGATCTACAGCGTCTTGATGGGGATCATGGTCTATGTCTACTCGTACAACAGCGAGTTGAGCTTAATTCCACCCAAAGAGATGGTGTACGAGATGCTCAAGAATGCCATGGCGGTCAGCCTATTCATCGGCCTGGTTATCGGTGCTGACATGCTGAGCGGAGAGCGGGAACGCAACACGCTTGAGTCGTTGCTGCTCACGCCTGCTAAACGAGGCCAAATCGTCTTCGGAAAATTTCTGGCCGGCATTTCTCCCTGGCCGGCGGCACTTCTTATTGCCATTCCTTATTTGATTGTCGTTTCCCAGGGTGATGAAGTCCTGGGCCCTGCAATCTTATGGGGTGCAATTACTGGCAGCATCCTCGTACCTGCCTATACCGGTCTTGGCATGCTGGTGAGTTTCTGGTCAAGCAGCAACAAGGTCAGCTATTTTGTCAGCCTTGGAGTCTACATCCTGTTTCTAGTGCCGGCCCAGTTGCCGGGACGGGCGCAAACCGGGGCTGCAGGACAATTCCTGCAGTGGGTGAACCCGCTGGCAGCGGTAAACCATTTCCTATCGAAGCATCTGGTGAATTACCGAACAATAGCCGAATTTTGGACCTGGCTTATCTCCCCCGTGGCGTTTGCAGCGCTCGTCCTGGGATTGTTATTCGTTATTGCCGGACCAGGCCTGCGACTTGAAGCTGGCAGGAGCATAAAATTCCTGAAACGATTGGGCTCGCGAACCAGCACTGTGATCATCCTATTAGCCATTCTAATAACGAGTGTCTACCCGGCGATGGCATTTCAAACCGGTAATACTCAGGCGGAGAATTTATCCATCACCATAGATTTGGATACCGCAATTGTAAAAACTGGAGATAAAGTGGAGTTCAATACCGTCGTGACGAACCTTGGAAGCAGCCCATCGCTGCCGCTAATTGTCGCGATGAACATCATCAACCTCAACGCCCAGGGGGATGTGGTTGATCCGGAAGACTGGTCGCCGCAGCGGACGCAGTACAGCGAGTCGTTGGCACCAGGCGGATCGATTTCTCATGCCTGGATCATCAACACCATCCTGGATGGTGATTACATGGTGTATATGGTCCTTATCCCGGCACCAGGCAGTGTGGATGCTACCAGCCATCCGGTTGCCAGCCCGGGGATACACCTGACCGTAACTCAATTTACTCGACTAAACCCCGGTGGAGTCTTACCTTATGCCATTGGTGGTCCTGTAGTTGTACTTATCGGGATTTTGGTCCTTTATCGAATACGCAGGAAGCAGGTCGATAATGATTAAAAGTTCATCCTTGTTTGAGGTTATGAGAAAGGACGCAGATATGAAGACCCTTTTTCTTCGTTTCGTGATCTTTGCAGCACTGACAAGTGTTGCATTGGTCGGATGTTCGCCCAAGGCGACCGCTTCGGAAAAAGTTCTTCCAGCAACGCTGGAGGAAATTGAGGGGTCCGAGTTCAAGCGGGTCGTTCTGACGGAAAAAGCCGCAGGCCGTATCAGCATCCAGACTGCCATGGTGGATGAGGCCACGGTTGATCGCAAATTAAGGGTCGCCGGTGAGGTAATCTCGCCAATGTCCACCGGGACAGGTGCGAATGCTCCTGCTTATATTCGAGTTCGGCTGACTGCTGGCGGGGCACAGGAAGTTGATCGGGCCAAGCAGGCCTTTATCATCCCGCTGACCGGTGCTGCGGATGCAAAGTCATATTCCGCAAAATCGGTTTTGGTCGAGGGACTGGTTGATGACATTGAAGATGAAGATGATCTGGATGATCTTTACCTTGAAATCGAGGATGATGATTATGATCTGACAGTTGGCGAGCGTGTCTTTGTTGATTTTTCCCTTGCCAGCGGTCAGGTGCAGCGCATGGTCATTCCCTATTCGGCTGTGATCTACGGCGTAAATGGTGAAACATGGGTATACATCAATCCCGAACCACTCGTCTATGTGCGCCAGCCGATTGTGATCGATTATATCGATGGAGACCAGGTGTATTTGGTCGAGGGCCCAGAGACGGGTTCAACGGTAGTGACTATGGGCGTGGCGGAGTTATTCGGAGCCGAAACTGGAGTATCCAAATAACCGTTCGGGAGGTATCTCATGCGCTGGATCGTAGCAAATAGCCTGCGATTTCGTTACCTGATTGTTTTTGCCGCAGCAGCCATGCTGTTTATCGGTATTGTCCAATTGAGCAACTCGGCTGTGGATGTCTTCCCTGAATTTGCGCCGCCTAAGGTGGAAATCCAGACATTCTCCCTTGGCCTCTCTGCCGCCGCGGTTGAGGAGTTGGTCACTGTGCCGCTTGAACAGGCGTTAAACGGCCTGCCCGGATTGGATGTAATGCGCTCAAGATCGGTGCCGGATCTTTCTGCAATCGTGCTCATCTTTGAGCCTGAAACCGATTTGATCTTAGCCCGCCAATTGGTGCAAGAGCGTATTTCAGCGGTTTATTCATCTCTCCCGACCTGGGCTGCGCCCCCAGTGATCATCCAGCCACTGTCATCGACCAGCCGGGTGATGAAGATTGGCATTTCATCGGATGAGGTCGATATGATGGATCTTTCGATGATTGCCTACTGGAAGATCCGGGCCAGGCTGCTGGACGTCCCTGGGGTGGCAAATGCGCCGATTTGGGGTGAGCGTATTAAGATGCCTCAGGTGCAGGTTGATCCTGGCAAAATGCAGGCCTATGACGTCGCGCTAAATGAGGTCATGGATTCCACCGCAGACGCCCTGGATGTAGGCCTGTTGATGTATTCCGAGGGGTCTGTAATTGGCACTGGCGGCTTTATTGATACACCCAACCAGCGCATTGGACTACAAACGGTGCTTCCCATCCTGGAGCCGGCTGGATTGGCTCAAGTACCAATTTACAACCGGTACAAAAATGACGGCAATCCATTGTTGTTGAGCGACATTGGAAACGTTGTCTGGGACACCTGGCCGCTGTTTGGCGATGCAGTTATCAACGACGGTGAAGGTTTGATGATGATTGTTGAAAAACTGCCCTGGGCCAACACCCTTGAAGTCACCCGCGGTGTTGAAGAAGCCATCGCCGAGATGAAGCCGGGACTGAGGGACATTGATATTGACACCACCATTTTCCGCCCCGCTACATTTATTGAACAATCCATTAGTAATCTCACCGAATCCCTGCTGATCGGCGCTTTTCTGGTCGTCCTGGTTCTACTGTTTTTCCTGTTTGAGTGGCGGGTAGCATTAATCAGCGCAACGATCATTCCGCTATCTTTGATGGCTTCGCTGCTGGTACTCAATTTACGGGGTGTAACCATCAACGTGATGACCCTGGCTGGTTTGGCAATCGCCATTGGCGCGGTAGTAGATGATGCCATCGTGGATGTCGAGAATATTGTGCGCCGGTTACGGCGGCTGCGCAAAGAGGGCAGCACCCTTTCAACCGCGAGGATTGTTTTAGATGCGTCCATTGAGGTGCGCGGGGCAATTGTTTATGCGTCGTTGATAGAAATTTCCGCCCTGCTGCCCGTTTTCTTCCTGGAGGGACTTTCCGGCGCGTTCTTTAAACCACTTGCAACAGCTTACATTGTCGCAGGTCTGGTCTCGCCGCTAATTGCATTAACCGTTACGCCAGCGATGGTGCTGATCTTAATGCAGAATGCGCCGATCGAGCACCGTGAATCCCCCATCATCCCTTGGCTGCATCGGATCTATGATCGCGTCTTGAGTGCAACTTTACGTTCTCCTGGATTCGCCTATGGCACTGCCACCGTTATCGTTTTAGCGGGAATGATCGTTACACCGTCCCTCGGCTCAGAGCTTTTACCTTCTTTTAAAGAGCGTGACTTTCTGATGCACTGGATCACTAAACCCGGCACCTCTCATCCTGAAATGTGGCGCATCACCGCGCAGGCTTGTCGTGAGTTGTTAACCATTGACGGCGTTCGCAATTGCGGCTCTCATATTGGCCAGGCATTGCTGGCAGATGAGCCGTACGGTGTTTACTTCACTGAGAACTGGATCAGTATTGATCCGGCGGTTGATTATGATGACACGCTTGCCAAAGTCCAGGAAACCGTGGATGGTTACCCTGGCCTGGTTCGCGACGTGCAAACCTACCTGAAGGAAAGGATTCGTGAGGTTTTGACCGGTTCCAGCGATACAGTGGTAATCCGCATCTATGGACCTGACCTTGAAGTGTTGCGTGAAAAAGCGGATGAGGTGTTAGCCGCCATGGAAGGGATTCCCGGTATAGTGGATTTGAAGAAGGAATTACATGCCGACATGCCGCAAGTTAATATTGAAGCTGATTTGTTGGCGTCGCAGCGGTATGGGTTAAAACCAGGTGAAATTCGGCGTGCGACAGCCTTTTTGCTGCAAGGTGAAGAGGTGGGCGACATCTTTGTGGGCGGCAAGACTTATGATGTGAACGTTTGGAGCACTCCCGAAACTCGCGACAGCCTGTATGACATTCAGAATTTACTGATTGACACCCCCGATGGCGGGCGGGTTCGTCTTGCGGATGTTGCAAGTGTGCAAATGGTCCCGTCCCCCAACGTGATCGAACGGGAAGGCCAGTCGCGGAAGATCGATGTATCGGCTAACGTGCGCGATCGCGACCTGGGCTCAGTTGCCAGAGATGTAGAGGCTGTTTTGCAGACGGTACCTTTCCCACTGGAATATCATGCTGAGGTACTGGGTGAATTTGCCGAGCGCCAGGCAGCCCAGAATCGCATCTTCCTCACAGGCATCTTTGCCTTGATCGCGATCTTCATTCTGCTGCAAACCTCGTTCAATAATTGGCGCCTGGCCACCCTTACCTTCTTTACCCTGCCCTGGGCATTGGTAGGCGGTCTGCTGGCAGCCTTCCTTGGGAATAAGGGTGTCCTTTCGCTGGGTTCGTTGGTAGGGCTGTTGACTATACTGGGCATCGCCACCCGCAACGGTATCATGATGATTAGCCATTTCCAGCACCTGGAAAATGAGGAAGGCGAAGCCTTTGGGCCGGAGCTGGTCAAACGCGGCGCGCGGGAAAGAATTGCGCCGATCATGATGACTGCATTAACTACCGGCCTGGCTTTGGTCCCCCTGGTGATTGCAGGCAACATCCCAGGTCAGGAGATAGAGCACCCTATGGCAATCGTGATTCTGGGTGGATTGGTCACATCGACATTGCTGAACCTGTTGGTTGTACCGACCCTTTACTTGAAATTTGGCAAGAGCCGGAAACATCTCGCGCAGATGGATCGTTCAATGGCATGAGCCATTCGGATTCGCAATCGAGTGCAGCGGTGCGAAAATGATTTCAAAAATTCCTTGCGCCGCTGCCTTGATTAAGCAGGAGGTTTAGGCGTGCACCGCAAGAAACCACAATTTGCTCTGATAATCGCTGCTGTTTTACTGGCAGCAGCAGCATGCGCACCTCAATCCAACGGGGAACTGCCCCCTGAATTAGATCCTCAGAATTTTGATCGTCCAACTGAGATTACGAATTCATTTTTACCGATGACACCCGGGACGCGTTACGTATATGAAGGTATCACGGTCGAGGATGACGGCACCGAGGTTTCTCATCAGGTTATTATCCACATCACCGGACTTACAAAGGTCATCGGTGGCGTGCCGTCGCTGGTTTCGTGGGATCTGGATTACAGCGATGGCGAATTGGTCGAGGCTGAGCTGGCCTTCTTTGCTCAGGATAATGACGGCGCCGTCTGGCGGATGGGCGAATTTCCGGTTGAATACGATGGCGAGATGATTCTGGACACCCCCGCCTGGATTCACGGCATCAAAGATGCGCGCGCAGGCATTATGATGCAAGCCAAACCCCAGACTGGCACACCCAGTTATGCCCAGGGTTGGGGTCCGGACGTCGATTGGACCGATCGTGGTCAGGTGGACCAGGTGGATCAGGATACCTGCGTCCCCGCCGATTGCTATTCGGACGTACTGGTGATTGCAGAGACCAGCACCTCTGAACCGGATGCCGAGCAGTTAAAGTATTATGCACCGGGCGTCGGCAATGTGCGGGTGGGCTGGCGTGGCGAAGGTGAAAAGACCAGGGAAACTTTGGAACTGGTCAAGGTCGAGCACCTCGCTGGTGCAGCCTTGAAGGAAGTGCAAATCAAAGCGCTGGAGCTTGAAAGCCTGGCATACCAGGAGAGTCAGGACGTCTACGGCCTGACTGAGCCGATATTGGAAGCGGCTGCTTTGGGGCGAATTGAGGTTGCGACGCCGAAGGAAACCGCTGAAGTACCTGTCGCCAGTCTGCCGGGATCGCCTGAAGAGATTGTCATTTACGCTTCGGACCTGCCGGAGAATGCCTTGTTCGAGCTTGAATTTTGGGACGACGAGGCTTCTCCGGGTGGCAGATTGATCGGGCTGGTAAATAACGGCGACGAGCTTGACCCGCCGCCGGAAAATGATCCCAACGCCACCTTTTCCGTGCAGGTGCTTGGCGGAGAGTCGTACCGCTGCTGGATCCACATGAAAGTGGGCGAACAGCTTGGTAAATCCACAGCCAACGTGATTTACGTGGCTTTTTCAGATGCTTTAAATGAAGCCGGGCAGACTGCTTATAAAATACAGACTGACAGTTATCTGACCGCGCAAGGGTCTCAACAACAGGGTTGGAGCTGGGTGGGTTGCGACCTGGAAGGTGCGCCAGCGTTGATTGAATTCCCCGCAGATGGTGAAATCACCGTACGGCTGCAAGCTGGCATGGAAGGGGTCGGTTTTGACCAGTTCATCCTGAGCATGGGTGAATACTTGGAATCGCCGCCTGTAGGTGCAATCGTCGTAAAGTAAATCGGGAGGTGGTTATGGAAGAAACGGCCAAATCGCATCAATTGGCGCTGCCTGTGAATTGGACGGACGTTATCGTCCGGGCGCTCGTGATCTTCGTGATTTCGTTCCTGACGTTTCATGTAAAAGAGTACATCGATGCCGGCAGGTTCGATACAGTTGACATCATCATCGATTCGTTATGGCTGGCAGGTGGTTCTATCATTGTTTATGCAGTGCTGCTGATGATTAGACGATAGTGGAAATTGTGCGGACAAAACAAGGAGTCTACGCTCCATAGCCCTGTGATAAACCCCTCGTTATCTCGGGGCAGGAAGTTTATTGAATCGTATGGGAAAGCGTACGGATTTGTTTTGTCTGCATTTGTACGTATCAGAGGGTTTCCTGATAATAACTTTTCGCGTCATCGCCTTTGTTGTTTAGACATTGGGTGTTCGAATCCTACGGGACGCCAGTTTTAACCAACCGGGTTGCTACATATTCAAGTACTTCAGCGCCTCATAGACCAGCAGTGCCGGCCACACAATGGCTTTCAAAAACCCCAAAACACCCAACCAGAAGGTGGTAGCGTGCCCGATGAAATAGACTGCCGCACCAATAAAGCCCAGGCCATAGACGGCTTCGGACCCGCCACCTCGGCGGCAATATTTAGTTTTGTGTCTTTCCGGTACGGATGAGGTTGTTTCTGCGGTCATTTTTCCTCCATTTATGAATTGAATATTTGTCATCACTATATACGGCAATAATTGCCCTGGGTTGTATGACAGGAAAGGATATTTTTGTAAAACCGGGATGATTTTTTCTCGGGGATACATCGGCCTTCTAGCCTCACCTTTAAATTCGATAAACGCGAATAGGATCGAACGGGCCAATCGAGGAAAGGGGATAATAAAATTGAATACTTGACAAAAAAGGTAAAAGTTATTATAATATTCAATAATTCAATTGAATGCTTGACTGAGAGTCTGATATGCCTGCTAATGATAATGGTAACCGTGTAGATAAAGAACGCCTGTACGAATTGTTTTCAAAAATTAGCAGCGCGATGGCTAATCGGCACCGGCTGGAATTGCTCGATCTACTGGTGCAGGCGCCGCGGACGGTTGAGGAGCTGGCGGAGCAGGCGCATATGAGCGTTCCCAATACCTCCCAGCACCTGCAGCGATTGAAGCATGCCAACCTGGTCATCGATGTGCGCGACGGACAATACATTCGCTACTTCCTGGCGGACCCCTCGATCACCCGATTGTGGAGCGCATTGCGCCGCGTGGCAAAAAATCAGTTGGCCGACCTTGGCCCGGCTTTGGATCGTTACCGCCCGCAGCGCCACCGCTTCACCCGCATTACACCTGACGAATTACACGGCTGGATGCAAAGAGATGAAGCCGTTTTGATCGATGTTCGTCCCGCAGTGGAGTACAAGGCCGGGCATCTTCCCGGGTCGATTTCGATGCCCATTGATAATCTAAGCGAACATATCGCTGAACTCCCCAAAGGAAAGACCGTGGTTGCTTATTGCCGCGGACCGTACTGTGTATATGCTGACCAGGCATTGGAATTGCTTATGGATCAAGGTTACCCGGTCGCCCGCCTGGAAGAGGGTGTGGCCGAATGGCTGGAGGAAGATTATCCCCTCGAAACGTAAGATCCTCAGGGCTCAAGGCTGAATTCCTCCACCGATTTCCACCCTGCCAACCTTTTCAATTCTCGCACTCATATTTCATCGCTGACACGTACCTTCACCGGTCAGGGTTTTCCCTGCCCGGATTATCAACCACTTTCTGATTCATTTGGAGGAATCACAATGGCTACTACCGTCCAAACCAATCTTAATGGTGTCAATGTCGATACACTGGTCCAAACCATCCAGGCCATTCAGGAGAATCCTGATCTGGCAAAATTCACCTTTCGCTCCCAGACAAAATGGATTAATGGTGGACACAGCACAACCATGATCCAATCTTTCCATGGTGCTGGCGCTGAAGATGCTTCTCGCACCCGGCCGTTTGTCATCGAAGGGGATGAACCGCCTGTTCTGTTAGGCGAAAACTACGGGCCGAATGCAGTTGAGTCGGTGCTGCAGGCGCTGGCTTCCTGCCTGGCCGTGGGTTTCATTTACAACGCGTCTGCTCAGGGGATCAAGGTTGACAGCCTTGAATTCTGGCTGGAAGGCGAACTGGACCTGCATCCTTTCCTGGGGCTATCCGACAAAATCCGCCCGGGATACAACAAGGTCTCGGTCAATTACCGCATAAAGACCAACGCGCCCCGCGAAAAGGTCGAAGCGCTTTGCGACTACGTACAGGCGACATCGCCTGTAATGGATATCCTGCGAAATCCCGTGCCGGTCACCGTCAATATGATCGATTAAGACCGGCACATTCATATAGATGCCCAAAGGGGGTGTTGCGGTGATGGCTTTGCCGCACGCCCCCTGCAACCGATAAATTTGAATGAGGTCAATATGGACCAACAAGTGATGATCCGCAAAGTTGACATTTCCGAGCTTCGCCGCGCCATCCAAACTGAATACGCGGCGGTGGCCACCGAGCCCCAGGGAGATTACCACTTTCACACCGGGCGAAACCTGGCCCGGATTTTGGGATACGACGAGACCTGGCTGGAAGGTATCCCTGAAACCACCATCGAGTCGTTTGCGGGCACAGGTAATCCGTTTCGTATGCGCAAAATCGAGCCTGGCGAGCGCGTGGTGGACGTCGGTTGCGGCGCAGGGATGGACTCGCTGATTGCAGCCCGGATGACCGGCCCAAAAGGTCAGGTGATCGGCGTGGATATGACCCCGGCGATGCTCCAAAAGGCTAATGCCGGAGCGCGGAAAGCCGGCATCCCAAACGTGACCTTTCGGGAAGGATTCGCGGAGGCCTTGCCGGTGACCGACGGGTGGGCAGACGTGGTCATCTCCAACGGCGTGCTGAATCTCATGCCTGATAAAGAAGCCGGGCTGCGTGAAATGGCGCGCGTGCTCCGTCCCGGCGGGCGGCTGCAAATTGGGGATATTCTGGTGGACAGGGCGGTGCCCGAAAGCGCGAAAGCCAAGATCGACCTGTGGACGGGTTGAATAGCCGGTGCTCTGCTGGAAGCAGAGCTTCAGACTGCGGTCGCAGTCGCCGGTTTTGTCGGATTTGAGATCACCTGGCGCGGAGATGTGTACACGGGCGCGCGGCACGAGTCCAGCGCGGCGGAGTACGGTACCGTTGGCATCAATATTCGCGCGCGGAAACCTGTGACTGACGCTGAATGGGCAGCCGAGTTGGCCAAACTCAACTGCCGGTTGCCGGAGAGGTAAGACCAGCATGTTCTTCCGCCAGATCCTTCACCCTGAGCGCGCCTGCCTATCGTATTTGATCGGCTGCCCGACCCTTGGGCGCTGCGCCGTCATCGACCCGCAGGGCAGCCCGGATACGACCGTGCAGACGGTCGCGGCGAACGGCATGCGCATCACCCACATCTTCGAAACGCACATCCATGCCGATCATCGCTCGGCTGCCAGGGAACTGCAAGCCCTGACCGGCGCGCCCATTTATCTTGGGCCCGGGACCAGGGTTGATTACGCGGTGGAGACATTGGTGGACGAGCAAGTCCTCAAGGTGGGCAAGCGCAGAATTCGGGTTTTGCACACGCCGGGGCACTCCGCAGAACATGTCTGCCTGCTGGGCGACGACTGGTATCTGCTGACCGGCGATGCGCTTTTCGTTGGCGATGTCGGGCGGGTCGATTTAGGCGACGAGGCCGCAACCCCCCGGGATTTCGAACGCTGCGCAGGTCAGCTTTACCAGAGTTTACAGCGCCTGCTGGCATTACCCGACTGGATCGAAATATATCCGGGCCATTACGCCGGGTCGGCCTGCGGGCGGGACCTGGACGGGAAGCCGGTTTCGACCATCGGCCGTGAACGGCGCATGAACCGCGCGCTGGGGCTCAGCCAGCCGGAGTTCATTCAATTTCAACTGGAGAATCGTCCCGAGCTGCCCGAAGATTTCCGCAGCATCCGGCAAATGAACATGAGTGTCAATGTGTCACCCTGAGCGCAGTGAAGGGTCTCGGCGGCAACCATCGAGATGTTTCGCTGCGCTCACTCGCAGAGTGTCCCACCCTCAGGGTGCTCTGTGAGTGCGGACAGCATGACAACAAAAGTGGTACCCAGAGCGTAGCGAAGTGTCTCGGCCACAACCATCGAAATGCTGCACTGCGGACAGCATGAGTGCCAATTTGTCACCCTGACCGAAGGGAAGGGTCTCGGTGACAACCATCGAGATGTTTCGCTGCGCTCACTCGCAGAGTGTCCCATCCGAAGGGTGCTCTGTGAGTGCAGACAACATGAGTGCCAATGTGTCACCCTGAGCGCAGTGAAGGGTCTCGGCGGCAACCATCGAGATGTTTCGCTGCGCTCACTCGCAGAGTGTCCCATCCGAAGGGTGCTCTGTGAGTGCGGACAACATGACAACAAAAGTGACACCCTTCGGGTGGGGCAAGCTTTGATTGAGCCTATCGAAACGCCCGCTGGCTGAGCTTGCCTGCACTGAGCTTGCCGAAGTGTCGAATTCAGGCGGGGGCTGCATACCCGACGTAGATCGCCATGCTCACTGCGTTCGCTCGCGATGACAGTGTGGGTTTGCCCTTGCGAGGATAGCTTCGTACCGCTCATCGACAACCCGTTCTGTTTAGGCTTTGCTATACGCACAACACAATTCTACGAACCGGCACAGGTATATCCAAAACCTCAGCCAAAATACTCCAGCGATAAATCCTTCCATTCCGGATTGATCGAATTGATCAGCTCAATCTTGTTCTTCCTTGAACCACCCTTAATTTGTTTCTCCCGGGCAATGGCTGAATTGATATCTGTGCCGGACTCCCAAAAGACCAACTTGAAAATTTTAAATTTTTTCGTGAACTCCCCACCCTGTCCATTTTTATGCTCTAGAACTTGTCGCTCGAGATTGTTCGTTACCCCTGTGTAAAGGCACTGAATTAAATGCATTGGTCATGATATAGACGTAATAAAGCCGGCCATTTTCCATCTTCGGGTTAAGCCTTTGCGAGAGTTGATTGCACTTAATATTGTATAGCTATTGTGTTCATGCCTTAGTTGTCGCTGGCAAGAATTTCTATTTGGGAGAATTTATCACCTGGCTAAGCGAGTATGATCATCTTATTTAGTCCTCAAAGCCAGAACTGCACGTTAATTGGACGAAGGTTATATAAACCCTCGCGAAGGTGCGCTGGGGTGGATTAGTGATATAAAATAACAATATCCCGCACCAAAAACATGATATTCCTTCCCATCCGAGGTGCTTGCATGAAATTAACGACAGTGGAAATGTCTGCCCGACCGTGGGTGGGCGCGCTGCTGGCTCAGCCGGTTTTAGCACGGCTGGCAACGGCTAATCCCATTACCCTGCAGCCGCATGTCGTCCCTGTATGGTTCGAGTGGGACGGCGAAGCCATCTGGATCAGTTCTTTCGACTCGACTCGCAAAATGCGCGACCTGGCACGGAACCCGCGAGTCTCGATTGTCATCGATGCCGTGGATGACGCTGAGCATAATCGCGGGGTTGTTTTCGAGGGCAAGGCAGAAGTGATTAGCGACCCGGATGCAGTGGTGGCGCGGGCGACTTCGATTTATGTCCGCTACCTGGGCGAGGCGGGCGCGCGCAAACCCGAGCCGGCTTCATGGATCGTGGATCCGGAAAATCGGGTCATTCGGCTGACACCTGAACGCATCTACATCTGGGGCGAGACATAAACCAGGCGTTAATAAGCAATTAGCCTGGTGCTATAGCTGAATAAGACTGGGATGGGTTGAAAGTTGATCCAGTTCCCTCAAGATTTCAAATTTTCGCCTGGCTATGTATTTTTCCAGCCAGATCCCTTGATTGGGCGTGGGTTCCAGCCGGATACCCAGTTTTACCAGGGTATAGTTCATCTGGCGGATGCTGGCAACTGACCCCGAGATATGAATGTTGGACTGAGAGCCCAAATGAAAGCTGACTTCCACCGGCTTATTGACCACCAGATCGCGGCACTCATCGTCACCAAAGTAAACCATTAAGCCAGCCCCGTGTAGCGATAAATTGTTTAGATTAGCACGGTAGGGCTTTTTTTCGAAAGTAATGGAAGCCTGCAAGGGGGCGGGCGGCTCGATGCGCTGTTCGCGGCGGTCACGCCAATAAGCGCCGGTAAAGCAAAAATTGGTCAACGTGATTTCAGAGCGGCTGGCATCGAAGGATTGTAAATCCGTGCGTACGGATTGGGGCAGAACATGCGAATGTAAAATGACTTGATCATGCAGTGTTCGGTGCATGGGGGATTCAGGCGCACGAAAGATGACATAGTCCGGGCCAACCTTGATGGGCGCCACTTTTTCTTCAAAAAACAGCCCTTTAAAGGTGCTTGTAACCGCTATCGGGATACGCTGAAATGCAAGCGATTTGACTGCCTGAAGCGCGTAGCTGGGATGGGTGAACATGCGCGATCTCTCCTGCAAAGCCAGTCCTCGCTGTGCCAATAGGTCTACGTTTCACCGTATTATTGATAAAAACTTCACCCTCGGCGGCCAGGGCGTCACCTATAATTCCGTACACGAGCAGAACCCGCGCCGGATTGAATTGAGTATAGCAAAATTAATGAAAATTGGTATCCGTACCAATACTTAGTCTTTTCAAAGAAGCGTACAGTTTTCGAGGTGTTCTGCAAAAAGGAATCCCTCATCTGCCTGTCCCCGGCTGTTCATTGGCCTGAGCGAGGGACCAAACTGTATAGTTCTTTAGAAAAACAGGCTGTGTTTTGCACACGTGGGCTTTGACAAGCTCATTCACCCGGCTTCGGCAGGCTCAGCCACCGGGCAGTTGAAGGGTGATGTTAATAAAATAATTCTGTTGGAGGCGCCGAAAAAATACGGGCCGGCTTCCATACCGGCCCGTATTTAGTAACTCCCTGAACCTGGTTGGTGGAACGGTCAGGTCATACTTACCCCGAGAAAGAAACGAACCTTACCTCAGGGTATTGCTGCAAGCGCTGCATCAGCCGTGGCTAAACCTGCCCCAGTTGCGTCCGCTCCCCAACAATATTTTGCTAATCCACGCGGACCCAATACAGACCGGCAACCCGCTGGTAGTGGAACGGCGGACGTTTCAAGGATCACCTCTGCTTCTGGTCCAGATAAAGATGCATCCTTCTGCACCATCAAAGCCACAATGCCGGCCACATGCGGCGAGGCCATCGAGGTACCGCCAAGGTAGTAGAAGGAGGTGCTCATACCGCTGTTGGTCTTGTATGGGCCGACCACCCATGATCCGGGAGCAGCTACATCCAGGTCCTGGCCGGCTAATTCGCGGCTGGAGAAGTCGGTGATGTAGTAATCATTGGCGTTGAATGGATCCGGGACATTCAAAGTTCTCCACCAATTTGCCGCAGTCCACTCGCCGGTCCACCCGGAAGCCGCCACGGATATCACCGGGGCATACGCGCCCGGGTAACCCATACCAGCCGTGCCTGAATTGCCTGCCGAGGCGACAATGATCACACCCGCGTCGATCGCATAATCAACAGCGGCTTTTTCAATGATGTCCAAAACCGGGCCGCCAAGCGACATATTGATCACCACTGGAGCAGCACCTAAAGCACCGGATAATTTCAAATCTGCCACATATACGATGCCTTCAGCTACAGTGGATGACCAACCGGAGCCATTCTGGTTGAGCACTTTCACCGGAATCACGGTTGCCAAAGGCGCTACCCCATTGATTGTCCGGGTGCCCATGAAATAACCCAGGATGGTGCTGGTGACATGCGTGCCGTGGCTGTTCTGGTCGTGTTCCCATTTGTTGGGCTGCTCGGAAACATACCCAACTTCACCACCGCCACCGCCGAAGGATTTGGCGTATTGTTCCGCAATGCGTTCCTGTGGGAAGAAGGCGCGCCAAATATCCACTAACCCGGTATCCAGTACGGCAACATAGACGCCGGAGCCGTCATAGGCAACCTGACGTCCAACGCCAAAATTGGTCACATTGATAGCGTCCAGATCCCAGGTGTTGATCCCGTCCGAGAAATCTGTGGCAGACACAATATCCACCGGCGCAGCGTTCCGTTCGGCATCCGGGTTGGCGGCTGCCACATACGGCAGAGCGCGAATAACCGCCAGTTCACTCACGCGCACCTGCATGGTCAAGGCTCTGATCTCTGGCATCACAACTTTCACTTTGCCGTGCGTGCCAATGTCAGCTAACAGTTCGTCGTTGATATCGTAACTGAGCAGCACATTAATGCCAATGGTTTTGTTGGGCGCTGCGCCTAAAGAGGTGAGAGTGAGCGCCAGCATGCTAACGATTACCAAAAGACTTAATAATTTATGCTTCATCGGTTAACCCCTCCGTGGGTGTAATGTTCGGTTGTCATACGAGCAAGGAACAGTCCTGTAATTTGGGGCCCCTCCTTTCTCACACCAGGACTGACGGGAAACATACGCAAAACGGCCGTGCACTTAAAAATCACGGCCGGTTACGCCACTTGCTCGCCTATCCCCTGGCGTCCAGTCTCACAAGGATAGGGTCATTGCATCCGAATGGGTTGCCTACGGTTTGTTTTGCGGTTTTAAAATTATATACAACCTTGAATGAGATTTCAAGGAGGTACCAGCTATTCTAAGAAATTTGATGCAGCGAGATGGATGCTGCCTTAAACCTCATCGAAGCGTTTCACGATGTGACCAACCAGCCCGTAATCCTTGGCTTCCTCGGCGCTCATCCACAGGTTGCGGTCGGTCTCGCGCTCGATTTTTTCCAGCGGTTGCCCGGTTTGTTGGGCGAAAATTTCATTCAGCCGACGGCGCATTTTTAATATTTCCTTGGCTTCGATAGCCAGGTCTTGCGCGCTGCCGCGGATTCCGCCCAGAGGCTGGTGCAGCAGGAAGCGGGTGTTGGGCAGCGAGTAACGCTGCTTGACGGGCGCAGCGGCATAGATCAATGCGCCAGCGCTGGCAACCCACCCGGTTCCGATAATTTTTACTTTAGGCGTAACAAAGCGGATCATATCGAAAATGGTATCGCCCGATTCGACATGTCCGCCCTGAGAATTAATGATAATTTTGATATCATCCTGCGAAATAGCTGAGAGCAGGAGAAGCTGTTGGGTGACCCGTTCTGCCATCTTTTGATCGATTTCCCCAAAGATGAGCAGGGTGCGCGTCTCCATTAATTTTTCTTGGTAATTGAATTTGGGTTGTTCTTCGGCAGTTTTTTGTTCTTGTTCTTCGGTTTCGAACATGGATAGCCTCCCTTGGCGGCTGAGGTGAATGGACTGATTATAAACGATGCGCACTACGGCTGTAAAATAGTGATTCGAGCACGAAAATCGCTGATTAAGGGTACCCGGCAAGGCTTTGAAAAGTATAAATGGATGATAAGATATTTATATGTATTCATTCTTTCACAGCAAATGAAAAGGAGAGATACTATGCCAAAACTTGAAGGGGACAACTTGAGTGCTGTTTATAAAAAACTTGCCGCAGAAAAACGAGCCGAGTTCGCGCAGAAAGTCGCACTGCTCAAAACCAAAGGGGAGCATAAAGTGGCTGCCGGCGAAACCCTCAGCGCCCTGGCGCTGAAATATTACGGCAAATCTGCCAAAGATTACTGGATGCTGATCTACGAAGCCAACAAAGCCGTCATCGGGGAAAACCCGAATGTAATCAAAGCCGGAATGGTACTCAAAGTGCCGGAACTGCCAGAGGATATGAAATAAATGCCGAACCAATCTGCTCTCGATCTCTTGACTATGTTCAAAGCGGCTTCCCGGTCGCTTAAACAGAACAAAGAAGCCCTGAACCAGGCTGACGATTACAATCACAACCACGGTGATAACATGGTGTCTATCTTCCGGGTGATTACCAAAGCCATGGAGACTAAAAAGGATGCTTCTGCTGCGGACCAACTCGAATATGCCAGCCAGCTATTACGCCAAAACCCCACCAGTGGGTCGGCGGTGGCTTATTCGGAAGGGCTGGAGCGGGCAGCAGAAAAATTTCAGGGCAAGCAGGTGACACCCGACAGCGCAGTGGAGCTGATCTCCGCTCTGATGGGCGCCGGTTCCGGTCAGGCTCCATCCAATAGTCCGGCAGGTGACTTGCTGGGCACATTACTGGGCGGCAGTGGGTCAACGTCACAGGGCAGTAGCTCAGGCGATATGCTGGGTTCATTGATTGGTGGTTTGATGGGCAGCGGATCCGCTGCGCAGCAGGCCTCGGACGGCTTCGATACCGGCGACCTGATCAACATTGGTATGCAGTTGTTCCAGGCATATCAATCTGGCAGCGGAAAGCCTTCCGGTCAATCCGGCGGTGGGCTTGCCGGTGGGCTGTTAGACACGTTACTCTCGAACAGCTCGATGAGCAGCTCATCGCACCGCAGCGAATCGGGCAAGCTGGTGGTGGATGCTTTGTTGAAAATCGCCAGCCAATACCTGAGTAAGCGGTAATCACAGCCTTTACGCGTAAAAAATAACGAATTCAGGCCATGGTTCTCGTAGAGGGCTCTCCCAAAAGCGGGCGGGCGTGGAAACCCGCCCCTACCTGTAGGGGATGGGTTCCACCCCATCCCGCATATGTGACGGAATAAATGACAAATTTATTCTTTTGAGGCAGACCCGGGTCGACATGGAAGTCGATCCCTACCAATATTGCGATCCGCATAGGAGGAAACCCAGGTATCTGCCGGAACTTCAGCTTTACCCATTTCGGGTTTCGAGCGCCTTAAGCAATTCGACGTTACCTTGAGGGGCGCCGGGATTGGTCTGGTTGCCGCGGATGTGCATAATCCGGCTAAACCCGCAGCGCGTCCAAAACCGCAGCGCCCGCCAGTTTTTTAATCCTACCACCACGCGCGCATCGTGAAAACCTGCCTGCAGCACCAAACGAGCCAACTCGGCAACGATCACCTGACCAAATCCGCGCCCCTGCCACGCCGGCCGCATATAAAAACTGCTGATGTAAATGGTTTCAGGAGTTGGGTAACCGAAGTAAACATTGAGAAAGCCGATTGTGTCGCGGCTTTCGATATCGCGGATCAGGTAGAGTCTTTCGCGCCAGGGCACGCCGCCCGGCGGCAGGACTGCATGACTCACCTCTCGCTGGGCCTGCTCCTGTGGGTTACCCGGTTTGCCGCTGATTTCCAACGCTTCGGTGTTTTCGCCCAAAATCATGGCCACTGCACCGGTAGCCTGATCGTCAGCCTCCACCATAAAGCACAAATTGGTTTCCCAACGACTTGGCAAATATTGTACCGGGCGCCCTTCCTTGCGCATCCAATAATGGACCTCAGTCTCGCCAAAGATCTGGAACCCAAGCCGTTCGTATAACGGACGCGCCGGGGTGTTTTTTAAGGTACGCAAACTGACCGGCAAGCCGCGTGCAGCAGCTCGCTCCAACAGGTCGGTAATGAGCGTAGTGCCGATTCCCATCCCCTGATAAGCTGGCAACAGTTCAATGGAAGAAAGGATGTATCCCAGGGGAGTCTCCTCGACGGCCAGCACCCCAACATCCACACGCTGGTATTGGATCACCTGGTTATGCAGTGTGCTGTAATTTTCGAGATAGTAGCTGCGCTGGAAGGCTTCATCCCAACCATAAACAGCCGAGACATGTGGTTTCAGGGCGGTCACATGCAAATCCCAGAGAAAATTCGCGTCGTTTTGCTCTGCCGGACGCAGCGAGATATCACTCATTTCCATACCTGAATCGTTCCTCCCTCCCTCTGGCTCATCCATTCAGATCGTTCCGGGCTGCGCGAACCATCCGGCCTGCTTTCCAGGAGATTTGTAAGAATTTTGCCAGATGGCTCAACGGATGGATGTGACTCTTTTCACCCGCATAAATCGTACGGATGGGAACCCAGTCCAACGAATATTTTTCGAGTACACAGGTAACGAGCATTTCCACTTCGAATTCAAAACCCGATTCACGATTATTCTGAATCGCCAGTAAAAGCCGGCGGCTGATCAGACGGTAACCGGATTGATTATCCGGCACGGGCTGGCGGATTGCCCGCGAAAACAGCGCCGTGCCAAGTGTGTTTGCCAGACGGCGCACCAGCGGCATGCTGCTAAAATCTCGCCGCCCGATAATCAAATCTGCACCGGTCCTGCGGTACGCTGCCAGGAATGTGGGAATTTCCGCCGGGTCATGCTGGCCGTCAGCATCCAGGGTCAATACCGCCTGGTAGCCGCGCTCGAGCGCAGCCGCAAAGCCTGCTCGCAGGGCAGCGCCTTTTCCTTGATTGGGCTGCTGGGATAGCACCTCGGCGCCGGCATCCAGGGCATGTTGCGCCGTGCCATCATTCGAGCCATCGTCAACCACCAGAACCGGCAGGTAGGCCAGAGCAGCGCGCACGACTGGCGCAACCCGGTCTCCCTCGTTGTAAGCCGGAATGAGGGCCAGGATTTTTGCTTCGGTCAGATCAGACATTCTGAAAGTGAATCAACTCTTTGGCAGTCAGCCTTCTCAACCGCAATCTAGCCGCGAACAAAATGCGGCATCTCGAAAGGAATCTCCAGGGATAACTCGACAAACCCGGCGAAAACGCCGGTATCAAACCAGGGCACCTGGTAAATCAGCTTTTTCACGCCTTTTTTCTCGATAGTGTAGATGTTCGACTGTTCGTTGGCGATCATCGCCTGTAATTTTTTGCGCGACTCCTCGGAATGGCAGCCCCATAAGTTGGTGCCGATCAATTTTTCGCCCCCATCATTAGCAAAAGTTTGAATGGCTTTGTCATTCATTTCCAGAATGATGCCGTCCCGGTCGCAGACTGTTACTGCGCCGGGGAAACCCTTGATCCAGGCGTGTTCTGGCATGCGTCTCTCCATTAAGGAAGGTTGGGGTGATCGCTGATGAGTAAAGCGGATGCTAATATCTTGATTCTACCTTGAACGGGGGTTCGCTGTGTACGGAACGGGTCATGATTAATGTCATAACAGCCGGTTCCCACAGCATAGGGCTCATTTTTTCAAGTGGTACGGCACGTCGATGATGATATTCTGGAAACCATTTTTTCGGCGCCGGTAAAGAAGCGCCTTCTTGATTTCATCAGCCAACTGGTTATGCAAAATTTCTTGCCAGGATGAGGCCGGAATTAATTCTGGCAGCACCAGCACCGACTGCTGACCGTCGTGGGCCTCCAAATCGGTTTGATCCAGGAACTTAAGCAGAGGTTCCACGATCGACCGGTATGGCGAAGGCACCACAACAAAGTTTACATCCGGGAACCATTCATTCCAGTGTTTTCGAAGCACGACTTCATCTGAACTCGGGTCCACATCGATATACACTGCAGTTACATCATCGGTGAGCGAGCGGGCCAGATTGACCGCATCGACCATGCCGCGATGGACGCCGGAAACGGGTATCACCACCCGCGGTTTGGGCAGAGGGCGCAGGGAAGGCGGCACTCCACTCATGGATAGTTGTTTCCCCACCATACGATAATGCTCGCGAATTTTTAGAAATAAATACACCGTTGCAGGAATAACGATAATAGAAATCCACGCCCCGCCCAGAAATTTGCTGATCCCGATGACCAGCAGCGTAATGGCCGTGACCAGCGCGCCTAACCCATTGATGAACGCTTTAACTTGCCAATCTCTTTCTTTTGATTTGAACCAGTGCACAACCATGCCAGCCTGAGAGAGGGTGAAAGCGGTAAAGGCGCCTACCGCAAAAAGCGGCACCAATGCATGTGAATCCCCATTGAACACCACAATCAGGAAAGCTGTAAATCCCGTGAGAATATAAATGCCGTTATGAAACACCAGTCGGTCGCCAACATTAAATAACTGGCGCGGCATAAACTGATCCTTTGCCAGGATGGCAGTTACCCGTGGAAAGCCAGCGAAACTGGTGTTGGCTGCCACCGCCAAAACCGCCAATGTTGAAAATTGCACCAGGTAATAGCCTGTCCCATTACCCAGCACCCGGCGGGCCAGAGCCGAAAGAATTGTTTCGCCGGTGCCGGCTACCACTCCGAAAAATTGCGTCAACCCGATGCTGCCCAGGAACAAAGCGCCCATCAAGATTGCCATAATGATTAATGTTTTACGCGCATTCACCCATTCCGGCGGCTTAAAAGCCGGTGTCCCATTGCTAATGGCCTCGATCCCGGTTAGCGCGGTACAGCCGGCTGAAAAAGCATGCAGCACCAGTAATATGGCAAGCGGCTCGACTGCAGGCGGCGCAACGGCGGCCAGCGGCGTCGGGGTCTCCTGAATAATAGCCTTGACCAGACCAAATACAAGCATGCCAAAAAACGAGAACAGGAACAGGTATACAGGCACTGCCATCACCGTGCCGGATTCGCGCAGCCCGCGTAAGTTAAGGACGGCAATCAATAACAGCAGACCCAGCGCCAACCAGACTCGATAGGCTGCTAACTCGGGAAACGCGGATGTGATGGCGGCTACACCGGCAGTCAAGCTGACGGCGGCTGTCAGCACATAATCCAACAGTAAAGCGGCGCCTGCCACCAGGCCGGGGTAGGTTCCCAAATTCTCGCGGGCTACAATGTAAGACCCGCCGCCGGATGGGTATCCGCGAATGGTCTGGGAATACGATAACGCCACGATCCCTAACAGAAAGGCGATCGCCAGGGCGATTGGAAACTGAAGCGACAAACCCGCCGAACCGGCTACCAGCAGGCCCAGATAAATTTCTTGATTGGCGTATGCGATCGACGATAAGGCGTCGGGGGAAAATGCTGCTAAAGCTCTGACTTTATTGAGCCGCTTTTCACCCAGTAATTCGGTTGGCAGGGGCGAGCCGATGATTAAATATTTTAGCTTATTGAGCATAAAATGCCTGAGTGGCGTAATTCCAGTAGGATTCTATCACCAGTGAAAATTAAAGGCTGGATTAAGAAGTGGCAATTCTTGAGCCTCAATCCAACCTTCAAAGCCCGGTAAATCTCCTGATTTTCTAGTCAATGCGAGTTTGGGATAACGAAATCCATCAAAATGTCATCCTGCTCACAGAGCATGCTTTGCATGAGCAGCCCAAAAAGCGCTCGCTCAGGTTGCAACCTCAGCCTGCGCAATCTATTGGGGTTGTCTCAGGTCAAAATAACGATCTTTCCGCTCGAACCGTCCAGCCGGATGCGCATGCCGGTTTTCAGGCGGGTGGTGGCCTGGTCCACCCCGACCACTGCCGGGATGCCATATTCGCGCGCCACGACCGCGCCATGGGTCATCATGCCGCCGACCTCCATGATCAGCCCGCCTGCGGTCAGGAACAGCGGCGTCCAGGACGGATCGGTGCCCGGGCAGACCATAATTTCGCCGGGGAGCAAACCGGCCTGATGCGGGTTCAACACCACGCGCGCATTGCCCTCCACACTGCCCGGCGAGACCGGGCTGCCTGCCAGGCTGTCCGCCCCCGCTGCGGCGTTGATTCCGGCATAAAAAGCTCGCCCGTCGCTGAGCAGCAGGCGCGGAATCTGGCGGCGGTGCATTTCGAGGTCATAAGCGTGCCGGCGGCTGACGATGCGCTCTCGCAGAACCGGCGACCCTCCCTGTTTTGCCAGTTCTTCCAACTCTTTATAGGTCAGGAAAAACAGATCGTCAGCCTTATCTATTTCTCCGTCAGCAGCCAATTCCTTACCGCAGGAGAGCAGCTCCTGGCGGATGAGATTGAACAACCGCACAGCGAAAAATTTTGGGTTTTCGCGCATGCCGAGCAGTTGGCGCATACGGCTGGCGAAAAATCTTGCCAGCCTGGCTTTAAACCAGCCACCGTGGCTGGCGCGCAAGCAGGCGATTAATTGCTCCAGCGCAGCCGTGGCAGAACCAGCGCTGCGCTGGAAAATGATATTCGGCGCTTGCGCAGGATCATCCATTTTCAGATAGCCAACCAGCGCTTCGATCACCGGTGTCGGGTTTTCAACCCAGCGCTCGCGCCCGAGATCGATTTCAGCCAATCCGCGTCCGCCGTAAAGATCAATAAACGGCTGAAGTGCGGCTTTGGCCCCTGAAATGATTGACCCGTCTTTCCAGGCATTGCCTAATTCCTCTGGTGTCATAGATTGGAAGTATTGCAATAGACTTGCATCCCGTTGGATCCCCTGAGCGGTTTGCCAGAGGATTAAATCCATTTCAGTGGTCGGGTTGTGAGGCACTCCCCGGGTAATTTCCAATACCAGGTTGCGGTTGGCATGCTTCCCGCTGTCGCTCTCACTCCCGGGCAGGCTGTCAGCCAGTTTGTTGAGCGCGTTGAGCGAGGCCATGCCAGCGGCAACGCCGGAGACAAAGCGCAGAAAGGTATATGGCAGCCGTAGAGTGACGATATTCGGCAGCAAACCGGCTACCCGCGCGAGTCGGGGGCGGCCGGTCTGGTTGATTGCGGCAATATTCGCTTTGATTTCGTCTAGCAGCTTCTCGCCGTCGGCGACGAGTGCTGCCCTTCGCCTGGCTGGAGCGGCAAGATTGAGGAGCAGATTTCCGGCCAGCGGGAACGCCAGATGCGCGATCTGCCGCCGCGCCCGCCAACTGATGCCTGGCCTTCCGGGCTGCACGCGCGGGTCATTCCAGATTTCGTTTATCGCCTGCTGGACGCTCGGTTCGATCATCCCCAAACCGGCGCGGACCAGTTTGCGGCCAATCGAGTTTCGCATGGGCGTGGTTATATTCATCCAGAGCCGCTCACCGGCAGTAAAAACGATGGTCTGGGTCTCGGCTGTGACGCGAAAATTCAACAACCCGGCTGCGATGGACACGATCCACTGCATGGTATCCCTGCCAAGTGGGGTGATCGGCGTCAGCAGACCTTGAATGGCGCCGAATGATGCCATGACCTTAAGCGGTTCGGCTGGCATGCCTTCCGGTGTGGGATAAAGCGAGGTGATCGGACGCGATTGCAGGATATACAAGTGGTTGCTTGCCCAGGCCCATTCGATGTCCTGCGGCAGGCCGTAATGATATTCGATCTGCCGCCCGAGGCGCGCCAGGTTTAATATTTGCTCGTCCGGCAAGGCCTGTTGGCGGCTGCGATCCGCTTCCTGCCAGGCAGTACCACCGCCGGATTGACCGTGCAGCGCTTTGGTTTTAGCGCCCAGGTTCTTGCGAATGATCTTTTCTGCAATGGCATCCACAACATAGTGATCGGGTTCGACCTGGCCGGACACCAGCGCCTCGCCCAGCCCGAATGCGGCATCCACCACCATTTCGCTGCGCAGCCCGGTCAACGGATTGGCGGTGAACAATACGCCGGATACGTCACTGGACACCATGCGTTGTACCACCACCGCCAGCGCCAGGCCGGCATGCGAAATGCCATTATGGGTGCGGTAACCGATGGCGCGGGCGGTCCACAGGGAACTCCAGCAATCCACCACCGCATTCCGCAGCGCTGTATCATCGATGATGTTGAGGTAAGTATCCTGCTGACCGGCAAAAGAAAGCTCGAGCGTATCCTCGGCGGTGGCAGAGGAGCGCACTGCTACCGGCGGCATTCCAAGCGCTGCATAGGCAAAATGCAGGTCAGCTTCCAGCGGCGGGGGCATTCGACCGGTAGCAAAAAGCTCTCGGATTTGCTGTGAGGATGCCTCCAACGCGTCCGGGTCAAGCGAAGCTTCGGCCGGCAAGGATGCCAGAATGCGTTCCTCCAACTGGTTGCCTGTGATATAGTCGCGATAGGCCTGGGTGGTGAGGATGAAGCCGTCGGGAACCGGCAGGCCAGCTTGTGCCAGCCGCGCCAGATTGGCGCCTTTGCCACCTGCCAATGCCGTCCAATCTGCCGGGGTGAGGTTCTGAGCATGAAAATTAATAATCCAACCCGCGGATTCAGGCATGGGGCAGTCCTATCGATTTACGAGAATGGGGGAATGTGACTAACGCTTACGCTTTGCGCCTACGCCTCTCGGCGTAACACAATGAGGGCAATATCATCCTGGCGTGGGGTGCCGCCGACAAAGGTGTGAACTTCTTCCAACAACAAGTGCTTGATATCGGTCACGCTGCGGTGAGTGTTGGCCAGCACCAGGTCGAGCAAGCGGTCCTCGCCGAACATCACCCCGTCGGGATTGGCGGCTTCGGTGATTCCATCGGTGTACAACACCAGCAGGTCGCCTGGCGCAAGTTTGACGATCTTTTGAGTCCAACGCCCGGTCTCGCTGGCGCCCAGAGCCATGCCGGTTGTGCGCAGCGCCTGAATCGGGTTTTTACCGTGCGGGTTGCTGATGATGTAACCTGGTGGATGCCCTGCGTTGGTATAGATCAAGCGGCCAGTGTTTTGTTCCAGGATGCCGAAGAACGCAGTGACGAACATCGAGCCGCGCGTGTCGGTCAAAATACGCTCGTTGACCGCGCTCATGGTCAGGGATGGCAGGGTGGGAAAGCGCGCCGCGTAGGTGCGCATCAGCGAGCTGGAAAGCGCCATAAATAAGGCTGCGCCCATGCCTTTGTCCGAAACATCTGCAATCACCAGCCCCCATTTTTGCGAAGTAAGCGGGATAAAGTCATAAAAATCGCCTGAGGTTTCACGCGCCGGCTCCAGCTCGGCGGATATGTCCCAACCGGACAGTACCGGCGCTTTTTCGGGCAGGATGTCCGCCTGGATCTTGCCGGCCATGTACAACTCGCGTGCCACGGGATCACCGGCGCGCGCTGTCGCCGTCACGACCGATGAGGTCGGTGATTTTAACGTAGAAACCCCGGCCCGATTGGATTTGGGAAGGGAAGGGTCGGGCGGAGCTGCTTCGACACGCAGAACTGGGGGAAGCGGTTCGCGCCGCACCCGATCAAAGGCAGCTTTAAACTCCTCTTCCGAGACATCGCGCGAGATGACGAACAACCGTTCGGCTGCCAGGTCTTCAAGCCCGGGGGCTTCATCCGGACAACTATGCAGAAGGATGATGCGGATCTGGCTGCATTCTTGGTGTATCGCGCGGGCTATTTTGCGGGCTTCCAGCGCATCTTTCAAATCGAGGAGCAGCAGGTCCGGCTGGGTTAATTTGCATAGTTGGAAAGCATCGTCGCCGTTCTGGGCTTCACCAACCAGTTGCACGCCTTTGATGGTTTGCAGGATATTGACCATGCCCCGCAGAAAGATAGGCTGGTCACAGGCAGTTGTTACGCGCAGGGACTGGTTCGATTCGCTCATCAAGGGTGTTCAGGCTTCCATCGTGCAGGTTGATTTGGATACCTCGGTTGATTTTACACGATAGTAGGCTAAGCCAACCGGCTTTCCCTGGATGAAAATCTTAAAATAATAAGTTAAGAGGCGGACAGATGGAGACCATCCTTGAAACTTCAACTGCTGGATGTGTAGAAAACGCCATCGCTCGGGTGGGGCAGCGCTCCCGTATTTCCAAATCCTGTAGGGGGCTGTCTCAAAAGCGGGCGGGCGTGGAAACCCGCCCCTACAGGTAGGGGATGGGTTCCATCCCATCCCGTATATGTGGTGGAATAAATGACAAATTTATTCTTTTGAGACAGCCCCGCATTTTCCTACGTCAAAGCCGGGCGAGAAACTCCTCGCCCCTGTTTTTACAGCCGCTCAGAAGGCAAAGACCAACTTCTCGAACCCGCTCTGATTCATTAATCCCGTCGAATTCGACGGCATTGCCATCAACCATCGACCAGGCGGTTATGAGCCGCGCGCACATTCGATGGGATAGGAGACTCCTTCGTGCATTGCACGTGCCTTTGATGCAACTTTTCCACTTGACTTAATAGAACATAAATCCTATAATATCACTATCCCGTACTTTAACAACCTGCTGCCAGCTCCAACATGTACCCCGTATTCCGTCCCTGAATCTCGCAAAGGGTATTCGTTTTTGATTTTTTTTACGAAACGAATACGAATACCCTGACCCCCACCTGTAGGGCACATTCGCGCCATGACCCCCATGGCTGTGCAAAAATCCGCCAAATTAAGCTTATTCGTTTCGCGAATAATTTGAAACGAATACCCCATTTCCCGCAAAAAAAGGCGGTATGACCCATGAAGGCGGACTCGCGTCAAGCACACTGTGTGTTGTGCTTAAATGTTGAATACTTGGCTTGCCAACGCATAGCGCGCGCATCGCGGTCTTTGCATCCCCGCCCACATCCATAGGGTGACCTGCGGGCAGGGCGCTCTGTGAGCGAGCGAAGCGAGAGGGACTGCGCGCCCCTACACGAACCGTGCGGCAAGAATATGTTAGATCACCCGCTATCCGGTTAATTGCCGCCAATTGTTCTAGCGGCGCGAATTCATGCGCGCGTAGATCCCCAACCCGATGCCTGCCAGCACCACCGCAATGCCAAGGATTCCCATCAGTGGTGACCGTCCGCCCTCGGCGACCGGGGTTGGCAGCGCTTGCGAGTTGAGCTGGGCGCCAAAATCAAGGGTGGAGCTATCGCCGGCCTTGAGCGCCAGCGCATAATTCATGCGGGTTGTCGGGTTATAGCCCTCGGGCACGGCCATACTAACGTTATAGTCGCCTTCGGGCATCTCGGGAAAGCAGGTTGGCTCGTCGAAACTGGCGTTGGACTGCCCGGAGAGCGACACGCGCCCCAGCCGGTCGGTGATGCTGACAGCCCCGCCAGCGATGGCGGCCTCGCCTTCTTCTGCCACCGCGTTTCCGTTGACGTCGTTGAACAAGATCACGCATACTTCGCCGTTGCCGCGGAACGGCGTTGGCGAAGGCAGCGCGGAGGTCTCTGTGGGCGCTGGGCCGGAGGAGGTGGCTTGCGGCGCGACTGTGGCGATCAGCAGAATCTGATCGGGATTGAGCACGCATTCCTCGCTCAAATCGTTGAGCGTGCGCAACTGGTCGAGCGAAACATTATTGAGCAGCGAAACGCTGATGCAGGTGTCGCCGGCTTTGACTTTGTAGATAATCCGCCCTTCAGCGTTGGGAGTCGGCGTATTGTAGAAAGCCTGTGCCTGCGGGCTGGCCTTGACGGGGCCTGTCAGCAGCAGCGCTGTCAGCGATATGAGGCTTAACAGTCCGACGAGCATCCAGCGTGATTTGTTCATTCAGCCTACCTTGAAAAGGATTATAACATCACTTTATTTCCAGCCTTTGAGACCGGCTGGCCGGCGGTGTGGGAAGGTGTTCACCCCGGACTGAAAAAGGCATGACATCCATCCTGATTTTAGCTCTGGTTATCACTCGGGGGTTGTTCGCAGTTTAAAATCGAGTTCCCCGAGTTGTATAATCACTTGGTATGCGTATAATTTATTTCACTCTCTCTAAAAACATCAGCGGAGGTGTTTATGCCTCTTGATATCGTCATTGGCACGCAGTGGGGGGACGAGGGCAAAGGCCGGATTGTCGATCTGCTGGCGGTGCAGGCAGATATTGTGGCGCGGTTCAACGGCGGCGACAATGCCGGGCATACCGTCACGGTTGGAAATCACACTTTTAAACTACACCTGATCCCTTCCGGCATTATTCACCCGCATACCGTTGGGGTGCTGGGCAATGGGATGGTGATCAACCCATCCAACTTCCTCAGCGAAGTGGAAATGCTGCAAAATGCGGGCGTCCAGGTGGGGCCCGACCGGCTGCGCATCTCCTTTGCCGCCCATCTGATCACTCCGGCGCACCGCGCCATGGATCTGGCTCAGGAAACGGCCCGAGGTTCGGGTAACCTTGGGACCACCGGACGCGGCATTGGCCCGGCTTATACCGGCAAGGTCTCGCGTAACGGGCTGCGGATCGAAGACATGCTCAACCCGGTGACTTTCATGAAAAAGGTGCAGTCGCATGTCGAGGAGATCAATCCGATTCTGGTGGATCTATACCACGCCGAACCGCTCGACCCGCGCGCTGTAGCCCGCGAATACACCAACTGCGCTCACCATATCATTCCATATATCAGTGATACGGGTCTGCTCCTCCACCAGGCGCTGCAAAACGGCCAGCGCGTGCTGGCCGAAGGCGCTCAGGGCACGCTGCTGGACATCGATCACGGCACTTATCCTTACGTGACCAGCTCATCGGCGGTGGCGCCGGCCGTCTATACCGGTCTGGGTATCGGCATCACGCCGGTTGACCGGGTTGTCGGGGTGACCAAAGCCTTCCAGACGCGCGTCGGCAGCGGTCCGTTCCCGACCGAGGTGTTTGGCAAGACCGCCGAACGGCTGCGCGGGACCGGTAAAAACCCCTGGGACGAATTTGGCACCACCACCGGGCGTCCGCGCCGGGTGGGCTGGCTGGACGGCGTACTGCTGCGCTATGCGCTGCGCGTCAATGGCGTGACCGAATTAATGATGACGAAAATGGATGTTCTCAGTGGGCTGACCACGCTGCGGTTGTCGGTTGGCTATAAATCAGGCGATGAGTCTTACCAGGAATTACCATTGGGTCCGGCAAACCTGTCGCCCTTTGAACCGGTATACGAAGAATTACCGGGTTGGGAAGAGGATGTCACGGCGGTGCGTCACTGGATGGATTTGCCGCCCCAGGCGCGCGCCTACGTTCGCCGGATTGAAGAGTACTGCGGCGTACCGGTGCGGCGGGTTTCAGTCGGCCCCGAGCGGGATCAGGTGGTAGACGTACAAAATTGAAAATAAGCTTTTTGATCCTCGGTTTGCTCTTGCTGGGGGTTGTCGCTTGCGCGCCGGCTGCCAGTGTGACAGAAGCGCCGTTGATTCCTCCGACCAGCGCGCCAAGCGCGACGCTTACGCCTACCATTGACTGGTTTCCGGCAACGCCGACAGCCACCATGCGCCCCACGGAGCAAATTCAGCCAACCGCCACGCCAGCATTGGCGTTGGGGGCCGAATTGCTGCGCGACGATTTCAGCAGTGAAGGTCAATGGAAGACCTTTCGCGATGCTACCGGCAGCGCCAGTTACGGCAAGGAACGGTTCACCCTGGCAGTTTCTGCCAGGGAAGGCTATTTGCTCAGCCTGCGCAGTGCGCCGGAATTAACCGATTTTTACCTGGAAATCACGGCCAGCCCAAGCTTGTGCCGTAACACCGATTCCTACGGTATGTTTTTACGCTCCGGCGGCGAGGGTTACGGTTACCGCTGGGTGATCACCTGTGATGGGCGCACCCGCCTGGAGCGTGTACGCGATTTCCAGGCTTCTCTGGTCGAAGACTGGGTCGGCAGCCCGTTCATCCTGCCTGGGTCGCCGGTGACGTTGCGCCTGGGCGCCTGGATGTCCGGCGCCGAGATGCGCTTTTATGTTGAAGGGGTGGAAATCTTTCGCACGCGCGAGCCGCTGTATACCGGGGGGGTGCTCGGAGTATTCGCTCGCGCCAGCGGTGAAACGCCGGTAACTGTCAGCTTTTCAGATCTGGTGGTCTATGCGATCGATCCCGCAGCGCTGCCAACCCGCACCCCTTACCCGCAAGCCACCGCCACGCCGGTACGCTAAAAGCCGGCCGGCTATATTTCGCCGCGTTCCGCCCGCTCAGAAGTGCGGTTTAAAACCAGTTTCACTGCAGCCAGCGTCAGGAACGAAAAACAAATCAGAATAAACGACAGCAGCAAAGCGGTACTCAGGTCGATCTCGAAGCCGACATAGATTGCCAGCGGCATGGTCTGGGTGCGTCCGGGGAAGTTGCCGGCAAAGATGATGGTCGCCCCAAACTCGCCTAAAGCCCGCGCCCAGGTCATCACGCTGCCGGTCAGGATCGACAGGCGCGCCAGCGGCAGGGTGACGTGCCAGAAAGTTTGCCAGCGGCTGGCGCCGTCCAATGCCGCGGCTTCCAGCAGCTCGGTGCGGATGCCGCTGAACCCGATGGCTGCCGCCTTGACGAAAAACGGCGAGGCGACAAAGATTTGCGCCATAATGACCGCGGCCTGGGTGAAGGGCAGGGATATGCCGATGGCGGACAGCCAGGCGCCAAACACCCCGCGCCGCCCGAAGGCGATCAACAGCGCCACGCCGGCAACCGCCGGCGGCAGAATGGTTGGCAGATCGACAATCGTATCGATCAAATGGACCGACCGCGACCGGCTGCGCGCCAGCAGGTAAGCCACCGGCGTGCCAAACACCACAGTCACCAGCACGCTGATGGTTGATGTGAACAGGCTGAGCTGAATAGCCTGCCGCACTTGCAGGTCCTGCACCGATTTGAAGATGTCCTGGTAGGGTACCTGCGTCAGTAGCGCAACCAGCGGCAGCACGATAAACAGGATCAACGGCATTCCCAGCAGCGGCAGGAAAGCGCGATCGAAGCGTTGGGATAATTTGGCTTCAGATTTTACGGCAACAGTGTCGTCCTGCATTGATCCAACCAGTCCAGTATGGCATTAATTTGGCTCAGGCGGTAAGCATCTACCACGCGTTGAAAATTCTGTGGTTCGTCATTGTGTTCCAGCGCATCCTGAATGCTTTTCTGCCAGCTTTGACATGCGGCGTATTGAGCATCGATCAATTGCCGGGTTACCTGAACACCGGATTGCTGCGCAAAATACAGGCGCGCCAGAAACTCCTGGCGCACTTGACGCGGGTGCTGCACCGGACTGTTCATCCAGGCATCAAAAGCTCGTTGACCAGCGTCGTTCAAATGATATTGTTTGCGCAGGACGGCGGCAGTTCCCGGGACGGCTTCGCCATGAAGGTAACCCATGTTTTCCAGCTTATCGAGCAGCGCGTAAACTTGGCTCTGCTTGACGCGCCAGATCGCAGACAGCCCGTCCAGGGTACCGAGTTGTTTGTGCAGGTCGTAGCCGTGCACTGGCCCTTTGGCAGCCAGACCTAACAGGATGTATTCGGTCGAAAGTGGATCTTGCCGGCGTGGCGACATGGGTGGACGAATCCATACTCATTAAATGAATATGGGTGGGAGTATACCACGGAAATTCCAACCGGGTCCGTTGCACCTGACACAAGAATTGTCGGTAACGGTGAGGTGAGCTGGGTCCAGCCAAACGAACCAGCCCCTGTTTGCCTTGCTACGTTCCCGGTGGATACTAAAATCGGGTGGAACCTCTACGCCTCAAACCCGGACCACCTTCACGTGCATGGGGGATACTTTTCGACCGTGGGGGGGTGGCGCCCATGCTTCTGGTTCACCCTCTGCTTTGTGTCCAGGCCGGGTTTCACTTTGGTGCCCTTAGAAGGGCAAAAGCTGTCGCTGGCGTTGCTTTATGGCCTATGCTTCCTTTCCTGATTTTTCAACACAAAATAACGGAATGCCACCTATACAATCACACCCATCTCCCGGCACGCCTCCGCCGTCCACGGGTGAAATACCGCCAGCGCATCGCGCTGCTCCCACAAATAGCGCAGATAAACCCGGCAGCCTTCATCCAAAGAGGTCTCCAGCGCAGCGCGCAAGTCCGGGTGCCAGGGTGCATCGTAGGGTTCATCCCAGGCCAGCTTGTCGGCGATGAACACCACTTTGTCCAATGAACTGGCGCCAGCTTTGAGCGTGGTGTGGCAGCCAACTGCTGAGAGAACTGCCGCATCGCGAACGTCGAAGATCTCCCGCGCCAACACCACCGACAGTTTTTGATGCAGAATCATGGGCGCTTTCCGTTCCTCAGGCAGGATTTCAATACCCAGCGCTTCTGCGGCGGCCAGGCGTTGATCGTTCGGCCAAATCACGCTGACATCGTGCAGCCAGCCACCGGCTTCCGCTGCCAACGGGTCCGCGCCAAACCGCTCTGCCAGTTGGTAAGCAGCCCTGGCAACACTGGCGCAGTGCGCCGCCGCCCGCTGACAGTCATTTTGTACCAAAAAGGTCGGGACATCTTCGTTGAGCCAACCTTTGGCATTAAATCCAGAACGAAGTGACTGTAAGGTCGGCTGGTATGGCAAAATCGCGCTCATTCGTCGTCCTCGGGTTCAATGATGTAATCTTCCAAATAATCCATGTCCACGCCGTATTCCGAGATCGCCAGACCCAACACCGACGCCCCGGCGCGGTGTGTACTCCTGGGATCGCCGGTGATCAGTGGGTGCCACTCCGGCAGGTCCTGCCCGAGCGCGATCCGGCGATAAGCGCAGGTTTCTGGCAGCCAGGTGAGTTCGTGAATATTTTCAGGCGTGATCTTCAGACAGGTATCGACCAGTGCCAGGCGCTGCGGGTAGTTGGCGCAGCGGCAGGTCTTCAAATTCAGCAGTCGGCAGGCGACATGAGTAACAAACACCTCGTGGGTATCCTCATCCTCGATTTTGTGCAGGCAACACCGGGCGCAGCCGTCGCACAGCGATTCCCATTCCTCATGGGTCATCTCTGTAATTGTTTTTCGCTTCCAGAAGGGTGGTTCAGTAGCAGCCACAGTATTAGCGTTTACGCTTGCAGCGCCGGCGGGTCAACAACAACCACAACAGGAACAGGGTCGCCAGCGGCCAAATGCCTGCCAGGTCGCCTGGACCGCCGGGGCCAGTACGGGCGGTGGTACGCCGGATGCGCACCAGGCTGTAGTGATCGGTTGCCGCTGCGATTTGTTCATCGCTCATTTGCTTGATGGGTAAGCCAAACACCGGAGCTGCCGCGCCGCTGGCAATCAACACTTTATGCATGATGGGCAGGCGTAATTTTTCATCCAACACTTCTTCGGCAATCCCTGCCCACCAGCCGTTGGGCAGCCAGATTTCGACCTGCGGATTGGCGATAATATTTTTGTACCAGTCGGAGGCGCTGCCAAAACCGGCAGTACAATAGATTTCCCCATTGACCTCAGCGTAGTTCAACGGCGTCTGGCAGCGCTTGCCGGTTTTACGCCCAATATGGTTGAGCACCATGATCTGCCCGCCGACCTCTGGCCAGGCATTGATATAGGGTCCCAGACCAAGTTTCCACATGAACAGCATGAAGCGGTTAAATATCTTGAAATTTTTGCGAGTTTCGACAGTCAAATCGGCCACAGCATGTCCTCCTTCGCAAGCCCTGTGTTTTATACATTGTACTAGATTTCGCTATCCCACTCGCAGCCTGCGGTTGGTATAATTACGCCCATGAAACTCACTCTCGCCGAAGTCGAACACATTGCCCAGTTAGCCCGCCTGGAACTTTCTGCCGCAGAAAAAGAGCTTTACCGCCAGCAGCTTTCAGCAATCCTGGATTATGCTGCCCGCTTGCAGGCGCTGGATACCAGTGGCATCCCACCCACCGCCAGCGTTTTGCCGCCGCGCAGCGTCCTGCGTGAAGATGAGCCGCGGCCGGGCCTGCCGATCGAAGAAGTACTGCGCAATGCTGCTCAAATCGATGACCACCAGTTCCGCGTACCGCCGGTGTTGGAGTAGTTCTCATGACTGCACTTTCCCAACTCACTGCCCGGGAGGCGCTCGAGGCGCTCGAACTTGGAAGAATTTCGAGCATGGAACTGACCCGCGCCTGCATCCAGCAAATTGACCGCCTCGAACCCGGCGTTCATGCCTTTATCACTCGCACCAGTGAACAAGCTTTAAGCCAGGCGCTGGCTGCTGATACTTTGCGCGCTGAAGCCCGCCAGAGTGGTCAGCCGGTGCCACCCCTGCTCGGGCTGCCGCTGGTTGTAAAGGACATTCTGGCATTGTCCGGTGTGCGCTGTACCTGCGGTTCGCGAATTTTGGAGCATTTTGTGCCCCCGTACACCGCCACCAGCGTGCAGCGCTTGTTGGATGCCGGTGTGGTGGTGCTTGGCAAAACCAATACTGATGAATACGCCATGGGCTCGTCAACTGAAAATTCAGCTTACGGTCGCACCTTCAACCCGTGGGATATGTCGCGCGTCCCCGGAGGATCCAGCGGCGGCAGCGCGGCGGCAGTAGCCGCCCGCATGGCGCCTGTGGCGCTGGGCACGGACACCGGCGGCAGCGTCCGCCAGCCGGCTGCTTATTGCGGAGTGACCGGCATCAAACCGACTTACGGCCGGGTCTCGCGCTACGGGTTGGTAGCTTACGGCTCTTCACTCGATTCGGTGGGCGCATTCGGGCGCACCGCCGAAGACGCAGCCATGCTCTTCTCGGCGATGGCCGGTTATGATCCGCTGGATGCAACCAGCATGGACGCGCCAGTGCCTGCCATCCAACTGAATGGTGATGCCAACCTAAAAGGCTTGCGCGTCGGCGTGCCGCGGGAATATTTCATTTCCGGCATGCAGCCGGAGGTCGAGAACGGGGTCAAACAGGCAGTCAAGCAGTTGGCGGCCCTGGGGGCATCGGTGCGCGAGGTACATTTGCCGCATACTGAATACGCCCTGCCGGTGTACTATTTGATCGCTCCGGCCGAGGCCTCGGCCAATCTGGCACGCTATGATGGCATCCGCTTTGGCGAGCGCAAAGATGGTGAAGTTATGTGGGATATTTTCTATCGCACGCGCGGGGCTGGTTTTGGCCCCGAGGTCAAGCGGCGCATCATGCTCGGCACCTACGCGCTCTCCGCCGGCTATTATGATGCATACTATGGTCAGGCGCAGAAAGTGCGCACCCTGATCAAACGCGATTTCGAAAATGCCTTCCAGTCGGTGGACGTGATTGCCACCCCGGTTGCGCCCACCACCGCTTTCCGCGCCGGCGAACACAGCAACGATCCGCTGGCGATGTACCTGGAGGATGTCTTCACCCTGCCAACCAACCTGGCGGGCGTGCCCGGGCTGGCATTTCCGGTCGGGTTCGATAAAGCCGGGCTGCCAATCGGCATGCAGTTGATGGGGCCGCACTTCCGCGAGGACGTGCTCTTCCGCGCCGCCCACGCCTACCAGCAGGTGACCGACTGGCACAAACGCGTGCCAGCGCTGGCACAGTAAGAGTCCGCCCGTAGCGGCACGGGGAAATTTGGATTCTCGCGACTTGAAATCGAACCCCGCCCCGGAACATCTTCTTAATTATTTTTTATGGGCTGCCCGCAGCGTCTTGCGGTAAGCGTACTCGTTTTTTATGAACTCAAGATTAACTTGTAAATACATATCGGACGCCCGGCACGAAGGAGACCGAAATTTTTCAGGTAACTCTCTTTGCGGTCTTTGCGTTTTAATCTTTAAATCCAGTAAAACCGTTTCCATCGCGCTGGTATAATAATTCGATATGGACTGCACCCAGACCATCCCCCGGCGTATCGCAATTGGCGTGCATCCGCAAATGCCCGCAGCGGCCGAAGAAGCCGAAGCCATTGCACACTTTCTCCATGAACGCGGCGTGGAGGCCTACTGGGGAAAGTTGTCTGACCCGTCGTTCCGCCAGAAATTGGAAGGCGACACCGATCTGTGCATCGCCCTTGGCGGCGACGGTACCCTGTTGCGTGCCGGGCATCTTTGCGCGCCGCTGCATATTCCCATATTAGGCATCAATCTTGGCCGTTTTGGCTTTCTGACCGAGGTCAAACGGACGGAATGGCCAAGCATGCTGCCGCTGTTGATGGAGGGACGCTACTGGCTGGAAGGGCGCATGATGCTGCAGGCCACGCATCTGCGCGCGGGAAATGCCCTGGGTAGCTGGAGCGTGCTCAACGAGGTGGTCATCTGCCGTGGGCAATTTGTCCGGCCGGTGACGCTGCGCGCCCAGGTGGACGGTTACCCGCTGGCGACCTACATTGCCGACGGGTTGATCGTGTCCACCCCCACCGGCTCTACCGCCTACGCATTAGCCGTTGGCGGGCCAATCATGCCGCCTGACTTGCGCAATATTCTGATAGTAGCTGTCGCGCCGCACCTTTCAGTGGACCGCGCCATCATCCTGTCCGAAGGATCGGTGGTCAATGTGACCGTACACACGACCCACCAGGCGGTCTTCAGCGTGGATGGGCAGCCGCCGGTCAGCATGGTGGATGGTGACGAGGTGCGCGTCGAAGCCAATCATAATACCGCCTGCTTTGTGCGTTTTGGCGATCGCGGCTATTTCTACCGTAACATCACGAATTATATGGAACAAAATCCTACTGCCGGTGAAACGGAATGATCGAACCAACCACTACAGCCCAATATTGCTATAACCATCCCAACCGTGAGACCCTGCTGCGCTGCAATCGCTGCGAGCGGCCGATCTGCACGGAATGCGCCGTGCTAACACCCACCGGGTACCGTTGCAAAGAATGTGTGCGCGGGCTGCAGAAGAATTACGATACCGCCCGCTGGATCGATTACCCGGTAGCAATCCTCATCGCCGGGGTATTGAGCTATCTCGGCGGCGGGCTGGCTTCCATTATGGGATTTTTTACTATTTTCATCGCCCCGGTGGCAGGCGTGATCATCGCTGAAGCAGTGCGCTGGGCAGTTAAAAAACGCCGCTCCCGTTGGCTGTACCATGCGGCTACCATTGCCGCCGCTGCCGGTGGAGCGGGGCTGCCTTTGGTCAGCCTGATCGCCATGCTCGCAGGCGGTGGTTTTGGTATCTGGCAACTGGTGTGGGGCGCAGTGTACGCTATTCTGGTCACATCGACGGTCTTTTACCGGCTGACAGGCATACAAATTCGCTAATCAGGGCGGCATGCTTACCGATCTGCGCATCGAAAATTTTGCCATTATTCAGGAACTGGAGCTTTCCTTTCAACCTGGCCTGACCACCTTCACCGGCGAAACAGGCGCGGGTAAATCCATTATTCTGGATGCGCTGATGGCACTCCTTGGCGGCAAAGCAGATGCCACGCTGATTCGCGCCGGCGCCGAGCGTGCCAGCGTGGAAGGCAGTTTCACCATCCCGCCGGCCAGCCAGGAGGCAGTGCGCGCGCTGCTCGAACCGGAAGAATTACTGGACGATCCCCAATCTGTATCGGTTGCGCGTGAAATGCGCCAAAATGGGCGCAGTGTGGCGCGCATCAATGGACGAAGCGTCGGACTGCCTCTGTTGCGTGATCTGGGTCAGTATCTGGTGGATATTCATGGCCAATCGGAGCACCTGTCGCTGCTTAATGTGCGCCAGCATTTGCACCTGCTGGACCGTTTTGCGAATGCACAGGAAACGTTAGAAGCTTACCGCGGCTCTTATCGCGAGCTGCGGCGGGTGCAAAAAGACCTGTTTATGCTGCGTCAGGCTGAACAAGATGCTGCCAATCGCATCGATTTACTCGAGTTTCAGGCAGGGGAAATTGAAGGCGCCCATCTGGTCCCCGCTGAAGAAGATGAACTGCGCAGTGAGCGCACCCGCCTGGCTAACGCTGAGGGGTTAAACTCACTTTGCGAGCAAACCCTGGCCTTGTTGGACGATGGGTCGCCGGAGACCCCTGCTCTTACCGATCTGGTCGGCCAAATGGTGCAGGCGCTCGATTCGCTGGCGCGCATTGACCAACAGCAACATGCCCTGGCTGAACAGGCGCAGACCCTGAGTGAGACCCTCAGCGATATCAGCCGCGCGTTACGCGATTATATGGAAGGTATTGAATTTAACCCGCGGCGTCTGGAACAGGTCGAGGAACGGCTGGATACGATCAACCGCCTCAAGCGTAAATATGGCGGCACGATTGAATCTGTGCTGGAATTTGCGCGTAAAGCCCGTAGCGATCTGGATAATATCGCTCACGCCACCGAACGCATTGCCGATCTTGAACAGCAGGAATTAGAGCTGCGGCAGATATTGGCCGGGCACGCCGAGCGCCTGTCCGCGCTGCGCAATCAGGCCGCCGGGGCGCTGGCCGCAGCGGTCGAAGCCGAGTTGGACGATTTAAGCATGGCCGGCGCCAAGTTTGCAGTCGCAATGCAACAAATGCGGGATGAGAACGGTCTTGCTTTGAAGAATGGCGACACCGTCGCCTTCGACGAGACCGGAGTCGACAAAATCGAATTCCTGATTGCCCCCAACCCCGGTGAAGGCCTCAAGCCGCTGGTCAAGATTGCCTCGGGCGGTGAAACTTCGCGCTTGATGCTGGCCTTGAAGCGGGTGTTGACCCAGGCCGATTCGATCCCCACGCTGGTGTTTGACGAAATCGATCAGGGCATCGGCGGTCGGGTCGGCTCGATAGTCGGCGAGAAATTATGGCAGTTGGGCCGCAACCATCAGGTATTGTGCGTCACACATCTGCCGCAGCTTGCAGCCTTCGGCGACCAGCATTACAGCGTGCGTAAAGAGGTGGACGGGGGACGCACCACTACCCGGGTGGAAGTTTTAGCCGACGGCGCGCGCCAATTGGAGTTAGCACAAATGCTTGGCGCCGTGACCGAGGCCAAGCTGAACTCCGCCCGTGAGACGCTGGTAACCGCACAGCAGCGCATAGCCGAGCTGACCAATAAGTAGGGTGAAATTTTATTTCGCCCGCAAATTGGAAATTTGCGTCACACAAAGGTTTTCCATAGTTGGGTTGTAAGATGAGGAAAACCGTTTGTCTTAAGTAAATCTAGGCATCTTAATCAGAGAGTGCCGATTGGATGGACGAAACCCTACATCTTGTCGGTTAAAAAAATGTCGGATTTCGGGGCTGAACAGGAAAGTTTCCAAAAGCGATCCTTCCACACCCCCTCAATCCGACCTACTCCTAGACCGTTTTAATTGCTTCCAACATATCTTGAAGCATAGATTTGGTGTTTTTCATAGAGCAACGGCTTCTTTTTGAATATTTTCGACGAATTGGCGGTCCTTGATCTGCGGCAAAACTGAAATCGGCACAACATCCACCTGAAGACCCAGTAATTTCTCGACTTCATATCCAAAGCCGGCCATCCCAAAAAGGGAAGCCCCCTCATCCATTTCGACCAATAAGTCAACGTCACTTCGCCGTGTAGCATTTCCACGGGCTACAGAGCCAAAAACATAGATTTTGGATATTCCATGCCTTTTGGCAATTCGTATTATTTCCGGGGCAATGTGCTGAATTTCGTCAAGATTCATGCGTACACCTCGAACTAATTATACAGAAAAGTTTGGGGAGTGCACGCTGTATGTTAACTCACAAAATGATTAATGTCTAAAGCTTGTATATGCGTCCCGTTTCTTTAACGCGTCTTCCATTAATCGAAATAAAACACCTGTGCTTCGACCTCACGCGGCGGAATTCCGGTGGCTGCCCGCAGCGAGCGGCCTTGTTTATTAACTGCCCTATGACCAAGGGTAGATTATCCGGTGTTCTCGTAAAAAATTTATTCTTTTGCGATCCTTGCCACCGTCACGCCGTCGCCGCCCTCGGTCTCGCCGCCCGATTCCCAGCTTGTGACAAACTCGGACTGTGCCAGCGCCTCGCGCATCACCTGGCGCAGCCGCCCGGTGCCCTTGCCGTGGATCACGCGCACATACGGCATTCCGGAGAGGTAAGCAGACTCCAGGTAGCGTTCCAATGCCTCCAGGGCATCCTCGGCGCGCTGCCCGCGCAGATCCAATTCCACCCCGGGCGAAGGAGTGAATGGCGCCGGGGCAGGGTTACGGTCAGGTGCAGCAGACCGGGGCTGGCCGGCAGCCTGCACCGTTTGCAGCGTCGTTTCCGGCTGCCCTGCTCGCACCACGTCACTTATCCGGGCACGCACCTTCAGGTTGCCAAGCAGTACCTCAATATCCTCTTCACCCAGCGCCGACACCACCCCATCCATATTCAGCGTGATCAGACGAACCTTATCCCCCAATTTCAAAGCGCGCGGCGGAGCGCTCTGCACCACCCGGCGTATGACCGGTTGCTCTACGTTTGCTCGCAGTTCTTCCACCCGCTCCTGCACCACTTTTAGCGCTTCAAGCGGTTGATGGGCGCGCGCCAATGCCTTGCGCAGCGATTCCACTTCAGTGGTCAATGCCTCGACCTCTTTTTCCTGCTGGGCGCGGGCTTTCTCTAAAACCGCCTGACGCTCGTCCTCGATTTTTTCCAGCCGCAGCGCCAGATCTTTGCGAATCTGATCTGCCTCGAAGCGTGCGCGGTCGGCCGCTCCGCGCGCTTTGCGCGCAATGGTACGCTGCTGGTTGATTTCATCCAGCAAGTCGTCGGCTTGCAGGTTGGTGGGGTCGAGCAGCCCGCGCGCTGACTGAATGATATCCTTCGACAATCCCAGTCGTTCAGCAATCGCCAACGCATTGGAGCGCCCCGGCAGCCCGATAATCAGATTATAAGTCGGCCGCAGCGTTTTCAGATCAAATTCCATGCTGGCGTTCACCACACCCGGCGTGGCATGAGCAAAAGCCTTCAATTCGGGATAGTGCGTGGCAACCAGATTGGTGATGCGCTTCTCGACCAGATGCGCCAGCAGCGCTCGCGCCAGCGCCGAACCTTCCTGCGGGTCAGTCCCGGCGCCCAATTCGTCGAACAGCACCAGCGAATGGGCATCGGCTCGATTGAGGATGCGCACCATGTTGGTGATATGCCCCGAGAAGGTTGACAGGGACTGTTCGATCGATTGCTCGTCGCCAATGTCGGCATAGACGTTCTGGAAGATGCTCAGGGTGGAACCGGACTGCGCCGGTATATGCAGCCCGGACTGCGCCATCAACACCAGCAGCCCAACGGTTTTAAGCGAAACCGTCTTCCCGCCGGTATTGGGGCCGGTGATCACCAGCGAGTATGTCTGCTCATCCAAATTAACATCGATCGGCACCACGCTGGCCGGGTCGAGCAGCGGGTGGCGGGCGTGATACAGCAGAATGACGCTGCCCGGGTGTTTTTCGCGCCCGACCTTGCGGAACGCGGTCAGCATCGGCTCAACGGCGTGCAATTCCTCGGCGTATTTGGCGCACATGAACGCCAGATCCATTTGCGCCAGCGCTTCCACCAACTGCACAATCACCTCGGCAAATGCCCCCACCTGATCGGTCAAATCGGTCAGAATACGGCGTTCTTCGTCGCGTTCCGCCAACTGTGCCTCATGCCACTGGTTGTTCAGCTCTACCGCCACCAACGGCTCGACGAACAAGGTTGCGCCGGAGGAGGATTGGTCATGAACGATGGAACGAATGCGCCCGCGCGACTCTGCCCGCAACGGCACCACATAACGCCCATTGCGCTGGGTGATGATCGCTTCCTGCAGATGCGGTTGGTTTTTAGGGTCGTTGATCAGGTGCGTCAGCTTGCTCATCAGGCGCTCGTGCGCAATCCTGATTTCTGCCCGGATGGCAGCCAGCTTCGGAGAAGCCGAATCCAATATTTCTGCCCTGTCCGAAATGGTGCGGGAAATGGTCTCGATCAATCCCGGCGGCGGGGGTAATTTTTCGGCAATCACCGCCAGGTGCGGATATTCCGCCTGTTTATGTTCGAAGGTGCGCGACAGTTCGCGTGCGGAAATTAAAGTGGTTTTCACTTCGAGCAGTTCGCTGGGGGTGAGCACTGCGCTGCGTTTGGCGCGCTCGATCAGCGCCCGCACGTCCAACGCGCCGCCAATGCCCGCCTCTGATTTAACCGACAACAGGCGAGCTGCCTCGCTGGTGATCGCCTGCCGCTCCAGAGCTTCGGTCAGGTCGGCAGTTGGGCGCATGCGGCGCGCCAACGCCGCTGACGCCGAAAAATCGGCGAAAGCAGCCAGGCGTTCCAGCACCTTGGGATATTCCAGCGTAACCAGCGACTTCTCATCCATTTCGCGGTGATTCTACCCTGTTTTAAAGATTCACAGGAAGCCAAACCACGGTTGACCTGTGGCCATTCGCGGTTACAATCATTCCGAGGAAACCATGCCCATCGATCCCAACAAAGTCATTTACTCCATGATCGGCGTTAGCAAGTTTTACGACAAAAAGCCGGTTCTCAAAGACATTTACATCTCTTATTTCTACGGTGCAAAAATTGGCGTGATTGGCCTGAACGGCTCGGGCAAAAGCTCGCTGCTGCGCATCTTTGCCGGTCTGGACCGCGACTATAACGGCGAGACGGTACTGGCTCCCGGCTATTCGGTCGGACTGCTGGAACAGGAACCGCGGCTGGATGATGCCAAAACCGTGCGTGAGATTGTCGAAGAAGGTGCGCAGGAGGCCATCGGGCTGCTGGCGGAATTCAACGCCATCAGCGACCGCTTCGCCGAGCCAATGGGCGACGACGAAATGACTGCGCTGATCGAGAAACAGGGCAAGGTACAGGAGAAAATCGACCATCTGGACGCCTGGGACATCGATGCGCGGCTGGAAATGGCGATGGACGCGCTGCGCTGCCCGCCGTCCGAAACCCCGGTCAAAATTCTCTCCGGCGGCGAACGCCGCCGCGTGGCCTTGTGCCGCCTGCTTCTGCAAAAGCCCGACATTTTGCTTCTGGATGAGCCCACCAACCATCTCGACGCTGAAACCGTGGCCTGGCTGGAAAAACACCTGCAGCAGTACCCCGGCACGGTGATCGCAGTCACCCACGACCGTTATTTTCTCGATAATGTCGCCGGCTGGATCCTCGAGCTGGACCGCGGAGTCGGCGTGCCGTATAAAGGCAACTATTCTTCCTGGCTGGAACAAAAGCAGGCGCGGCTGGCGTCCGAGGAAAAGGGTGAAAGCGAGCGCATCAAGACCCTGGAGCGCGAACTGGAATGGATTCGCATGGCGCCGCGCGCCCGGCATGCCAAATCCAAGGCGCGCATCAATGCCTACGAACGGCTTTTAGGGCAGGAGAACGAAAAAGTTGCCCGCGACCTGGAAATATTTATTCCACCCGGCCCTCGTCTTGGCAATGTGGTCATTGAAGCCGACAAGGTGCGCAAGGGTTTTGGCAGCAATTTGCTGGTGGAGGATATGACCTTCGCCCTGCCGCCCGGCGGCATCATTGGCATCATTGGCCCGAATGGCGCCGGCAAAACGACGCTCTTTCGCATGATTACCGGACAGGAACAGCCGGATGACGGGGCTTTGCGGGTGGGCGACACGGTCAAACTGGCGTATGTCGACCAGAGCCGCGACGTGCTGGATCCGGAACAGACAGTCTGGCAGATGATTTCAGGCGGCCAGGACCAGTTGCAGTTGGGGACGCGCGAAGTCAATTCGCGCGCCTATGCCTCGCGATTCAACTTCACCGGCAGTGACCAGCAAAAACTGGTGGGCATGCTTTCCGGCGGCGAGCGCAACCGCGTGCATCTGGCGCGCATTCTAAAAGAGGTCGCCAATGTGCTGCTGCTGGATGAGCCGACCAATGACCTGGACGTGAATACCATGCGCGCCCTGGAAGAGGCGTTGGAAAACTTCGGCGGCTGCGCGCTGATTATCAGCCATGACCGCTGGTTCCTCGACCGCATTGCCACGCACATCCTGGCGTTCGAGGGCGACAGTAAGGTGGTCTTCTACGATGGGAATTACACCCAGTACGAAGCCGACCGCCGCGCTCGCCTGGGCATTTCCGCCGACCAGCCGCACCGTATCACCTACCGGCGCCTGACGCGAGATTAATTATTAGTTGCCACCCTGCCCGCACTCACAGAGCACCCTTCAGGTGGGGCACCCTGTGGGTGAACGAAGTGAAGGGTCTCCCGGTTGAATTGAATAGTTTTAAGGACGGCAAAGAACAGCATAAGTGCGCCCATGCCGCTGAATAAACCGGCCATAATCGAACTAAAGATGCGGTCGTCCAGGCTGACGGAGACCGTTTGCCGGCTATCGTATTTAAGGTAAGCATTGATCTGATCCGCAGCTTTTTCCTTCGCGCTCGCTCCGCTGGAGTAATAGCCGGTCAGGGCGACGTTTCCGCTGTCGGTAACCAGCACCACACGATAAGTGTCGCCATCCTCTCCGTAGCTGACATCGACCACGGCGCGCTGTAATTCCGCAATCGCGAAATCATTTTGGCGGCTGCTGAACATGCCGGTTGTCCGCAAAGTACATATGCCGGCCGGCGGCCGGCTGCGGTCGCAATCCAGAGTGACCTTTGTACCGAAGATGAACAACAAGCCAACGCCTACCAGGACGAATAATAACCCGATACCGCCCAGGATAAGTTGATCGGGGTCGAGTGTAAAACCGGTAACACTGCGGCGGTTCATGGGCACCTCATTCCTGGTGATAGGGAATGGATAAATTATATATTGATCTTCCTTTTCCCAGGTCTGTTGTTATCACCCTGCCCGATAGTTTGCCACCCTGCCCGATAGTTTGTCACCCTGCCCGCAGGGCACTCTGTGAGTGAGCGCAGCGAAGGGTCTCCCGGCTGAACGTCGAGATGTTTCGCTGTGAGTGCGGGCAGGGTGACAACCTTGTTAACGTAAATAGCTCCTCGCTGCAGGGACCCAAAATCCTCTCACAGAAGGGTAACCACACCTGAACGATGTCATGCTGCCCACAGGGCAATCTGCGATTGAGCGAAGCGAAGCATCTCGGATTATGTTAAGTCATATCCACCGCCTGCCCCTTCGACAGGCTCAGGGAGCAGGTTGGTTAAATAAAATAGCTCCTCATCGAGGACTCGAACCTAGCGGCCTAGAGTTTGTCTCCTGTAAGGGGATATAAATCGAGTTAAGATTAGCAGATAAAAACCTCTTGTCCAATATATTTATTTTCTCAACCCCCAAACACCTTTCCCAATACCTTCTACTGAATAAAAAAGGTCAATGCCACTTCTAAATTGAGCATCAGAAGAATGATCTTCAATTATTTGCCTTACACTTGCCTTCCAATGTTCTGATAGTTGTCTTTGTGTGTGCTCTTCGATATAGGAATATATTTCGTGATATCCTGCAATTCCTCCCAAAGCATCAATCGCATGAACAATTTCTTCAAGCCATTTCATTTTTATTCCTCCCTCAAAAAAAATGAAGACAAACTTCCTTTGAAATTATCGCATATGATCTAAATTTCATTAGATAATCACGATTATGGATTCTTCACAATTTTATAGATGGGCAAAGATGTGTATTTCGCATATTGTGATACGTATATTGAATTGATACTATTATTAGATGTCCATACCTTAAATCCGTATTGGGAAAATCGCAAGCAGTATTTCTATCCGATCCCCTTCGTTTTTTGGTCGCTGTCGCTTTTGGCGCACAGTCACAAGGCAAGGGAGCCTGTCAAGGGCGACCGCAGCCCTTCGGATATATTTAAACAATAAGCTCTCGTAAGGACTCGAACCGCAAACCTGATCTGGAATGAGATTCGAATCCTTTTTTTGCGGCCTGCCGTCTAATTATGTTCGGTCTACCTCCACTGCTGTAGGTCCTATACGCTTGACAACCGAAATACCATCTTCCATAGCTTGAGATGATGAATATTCTTCACTTGTTCCAATCGGCTCTCCATTTGCGGCTGTTAGCACAAAATAAGCCAACCCCCTGGTTGATCTTTTACGCATGTAGCGCGCGTCAATGGGGGAATTTACTCTGACAGAAGCGATCCCCTCCCGCGCACTGGATTTTAAATTGTACATTTCACTAGTCAGTACTTTTTCCCTGTTTTCAGCTTCGAGGGTGAAATAATATTTCAGGTTTGCAGACGGTCGTATAACATAATACCCAGCCATATGAGCTCCTTTCGCGCTATATTCTTCCACTAACCTAGTCGGTGAAAGTTTAAATAATTCCTCCCCAAGACTCAAATTTAGTAATAATATGGATATATTTCCTGGCAATAAAAATACCAATATACTAACACAATTTCATTATACGGAATTTCTAATCATTTACAACTATTGTTGATCAATTTAAGAACAAATCACAGTTAGCATGATTGAATGATAATTTCCTCAGCGTAAGAACCAAAGCTGGACCCTAATCGGGATCAGTTTTGCTGTCTTACTGCCTACAGGGCAATCTGCGATTGAGCGAAGCGAAGCATCTCTGATTATGTTAAGTCATATCCATCGCCTGCCCTTCGACAGGCTCAGGGAGCTGGTTGGTTAAATAAAATAGCTCCTCGTCGAGGACTCGAACCTCGAACCTAGCGGTTAACAGCCGCCCGCTCTGCCATTGAGCTAACGAGGAAGGCTTGCATATTATAATCTCGAGCCTTTATTTGTCAAGGACTGCCAATTCCAACCATGACCAGCACGGCGACGGCCACCACCGCCACCGGCAGCATGCCGTAGGCAATCACCTTGCCGACCACGCGCCCTTCCTCATGGCTCAACCCGACCGTACTGCAGCCAACGATCACTTTGGCCGGCGCCATGATACTGCCAAGCGATCCGCCGGCGGTCTGCGCGCCCAGGATCAACGGCACGGGCAGCCCTAGCAGTTGAGCGGTGTTCATTTGCAGCACGGCGAACAGCACGTTCGAGTTGTTGTTGGACCCGGTAATAAAGGCGCCCAACGCCCCAATGAACGGGCTGATCAGCGGATAGACCGGGCCAAACGCCAGGCTGAGTCCCTGGGCCAGCAGGTTGGTCATGCCGGCGTGCGTCATCATCACCGCCATGCCGACCATTGCCAGAATGCCCAGGCTGGAGCTGACCGCTCCGCGCGCCACCTTGCTCAATATGCGGGCTTCAGCACCGGATGTGTATGAGCCGCTTTTCTTGTATATGAAGTAGGCCAGTAGCGAAGAATACAGCAGGATCGCTCCCGGGTGCCCAAAGATGTCGATCGGCCGGCCAGAACCGGCCGGAGTGACCCAGCCAGAGCGGGTGGCGAGTTCCGGAAAATCGAGATTAAGCTGCACCGAGCTCATCAAGCGCGATACCGGCGGAATCAGGTTGATGCCGAATGCCAGCACAACCAGGATCAAGTAGCCCGAAACCGCCAGCAGCAGCGACCGGGGTGACCTGCCGTTTTCCTGGCGCGTTTCAGCCGTCGGTGTATTTTGCACTGCCGCGCGGCGGTAAAACGGCAGGCGCGTCAACGCCAACCCGACCAGCAGGCCAACCATCGCTCCGCCGGTCGCGCCAAGCGTCCAAATGCCGTTGGTGACCAGCAGGTACTGGCTGACGCTCATCACGGTACCCAGAATCAGTACCGCCGGCAGGCCGCGCAGCAGTCCTTTCCAGCCGTCAGCCAGAAAAGCCACGATTGCGCCGCAAAAATAGCTGGAAATACCGAGCAGAATGGCTGAATCCGGCGCCAGCAGTTCGCCGGGCAGGTTGGTCACTGCCAGCAGTGTCTGGAACGAGGTCGCCAGCGAGCCAAAATTGACTGCCCAGCCGTGCCCTACCAGAGCCATTACCACCGCGGGTATCGGGCTGAAGCCCAGGCTGACCAGCAGCGGAGCCGCGACGGCAACCGGCACGCCAAAACCGCCCATGCCCTGCAAAAAGGAGGCGAACAGCCAACCCAGCAGCAGGCCTTGCATCATGCGGTCGGGCGTCAACGCGGTCAATGCCCGGCCGATGCTGGTCAACGCGCCGGCTTCTGCCGCCGTATGGAATAGCAGCAGCGCCGTCCAGATGATGTAGAGCACATCCAGACTGAGCAACACGGCTTTAACCTGGGCGTACGCCAGCATTTGCGGCCCTGCGCCGAAAAAAGCCGCCGATACGATCAACGCGGTAAACCAGCCGACCGCTCCGGCGCGGCTGCCGCCCCAGCGCAGTCCAAGCATCAGCACCAATACCGTCAGTACGGGCAGGAAAGCGAGAATCCAGGTAAAGAAGGTCAATGGCATGGGCGTGGCCGGTACAGGTTTCCCCCCGGGGGAGGTCGCAGTGATTATACATCACCCTGGCTCAGCGCTTTGAGTGGGTTTTTCAATCGCAATAACCAGCAAAATGTAAAGATCATCCATAATTTTCTTATGCTTTTCTAATGGAAAATTTTCAGAAACCGTGCTATCATATCAAAATCAATCGCCTGGGTGCCCCCCTCACCCCGGCGGTTGATATTTTAAGGCGGGAAATTCCCCACAATAACCTGGGAACACCAAAATTTATAGAAGCATCCAGTTCGCCGCGCAAACTGGAAGTTTGCGCAACATAAATACTGGATGCTTCTCCGGGATGATAGGGCTTCTCACCTCGACACCTCTGAATCACCTGGACAGAGAGCACAAGGAAATGTAGGGCGAACTTTCAGTTCGCCACGCAAACTGAAAGTTTGCGCTACAACGCTTTCCTGTGTCTCCAGTGCGAAATTTTTTCGTCGAAATAGGCTACAATAGCTGCGATGACCTGGCCAATTCTTGGACACCCATGGGCAGCCGACCTGCTTGCGAACCATATTGCGCATGAGAGCGTGCGGCATGCTTATCTGTTCTGCGGCCCTGCCGGCGTCGGCCGGCGCACCCTGGCGCTGCGTTTCGTACAGGCGCTAAATTGCCTTCAGCCGCCGGCATCCGGCCAGGCATGTGGTGTATGCCGCATGTGCGAGCAGACCTGGCGCCAGCAGCAGCCGGATCTGCACATCATCCAGATCGCCGAGGACGCCCAGACCATCAAGATCGAACAGGTGCGTGAACTGCAGCGCCTGCTGGCCTTATCGCCTTACCAGGCGCGTTACCGCATCGCTCTTTTTTTGGGCTTCGAGAAAGCCACTCCAGGCGCGCAAAACGCGCTGCTCAAAACGCTGGAGGAAGCTCCTGAAAAGGCCATCCTGCTGCTCACGGCCGACTCACCGGACAATCTGCTGCCGACGATCACCTCACGCTGCGAAGTGCTGCGCCTGCGTCCCATGAAGATCGAACATCTGGCGGAATCTCTGGTCACCAACCAGCACCTGCCCGACCCGGAAGCAACCCTGCTGGCGCATATCGCGGGGGGACGCCCGGGTTTGGCGCTCAGCCTGATAGACAATCAAACAGCGCGCGACGAAAGGAAATTCTGGCTGGAAAATTTGCGCGTTGCCTTGAACGGGGGGATAATCGAACGTTTCAACCTGGCAGAACGCCTGTCGAAAGACAAAAACCGACTGCGCGCCGGGATGCGCACCTGGCTGACCTATTGGCGCGATTTGATGCTGGTAACTGCCCGCGCCAACGCGCCTCTCACCAACCTGGATTATGTGGAACCGCTTGAAGCTGTCGCCACACAAATCGATTTTGACACCGCCCGGCGCGCCGCTTCCGCTTTGGAAGCAGCGTTGGAAGACATCGATTTCAATGTAAACCCGCGGCTGCTGGTCGAGGTGCTGCTGCTGGATTGGCCCAAAATCACGGCCGTCGATTCACCAGCCAGACTCCAAGCAGAATAATCGCACCGCCGGCCAGGGCTGCCAGATAAACCGGTTCAGCCAGTAAAAACCCGGCCACTACCACGGTCACCAATGGCTCGATATAGAGAAACACGCCAACATGCGCCGACGGTAACACCTGGAGCGCATCGTACCAAAAAATGTAAGCCAGACCGGAACAGGCAATGCCCAGATATGCCACCGCCGCCCAGCCGTTGACTGTCAGGTTGGCCAGGTCAGCATAGCCCGGGCCGGCAGCGAACAACACAGTGGTGAACAGCCAGCCAAACGCCATTACATACAGCATCATCAACGCTGCCGGGTAGCGCCGCAATCCATTGCGCGACAACGCGGAGAAAACTGCCCAGTTCGGCGAACTGATCAACATCAACAGGTCGCCGCGGGTGCCAAATTGACCCAGCGACAGGGATTGCAGATCGCCTTTGGTCACTACCATCAGCACCCCAAAGGCCGCAATAAAAATGCCCGCCACCCGCAGCAGGCTCAGCGTCTCTTTGAAGAATATCCAGCCCAGCAGCGCCATGAAGATAGGCGTCGAAGCCACAATCCAGGCCGAAGTGGTGGCTTGCGCGGTTATCAGCCCGGTGGATTGCAGCCACTGGTGCCAGGTGATGCCCACAGCGCCGATCAGGGCGAAATAACCCAGGTCGCGAGCAGGCGGCAGCTTGAATTGCCGGCGCCGGATAACCGCAGCGCCCAGTACCAACACGCCAATGCCAAACCGCACCCAGACAACCGTTACGGGCTGGGCATCGCGCAAAGCGATCTTGGTTCCAACGAATGAGGCGCCCCAAAAGATCACCGCCAGCAGGATTTTCACGATGACGCCAGGGTTAGTCCGTTTCAACGCATGCCTCTTTGGGGGTCGAACAACGCCTAATGCACTGCCAGTAAAATTTCGCCCAGTTGCGCAGTAGTAGGCAGAATCAAATCAGCGCCCGCCCGGCGCAATTCGCGCTCCGAACCAAAACCGCACAGTACGCCTACAGTCTGCGCGCCAGCCGCCTTGCCTGCGCGAATATCCACCGTGGTGTCCCCGACCATCAAACAGCGGTCGGCCGGCACCCCCAGTTGACCGGCTGCCCAATAGATTGGGTCGGGGAACGGCTTGGTATGCGGGCTGGTCAGAGCCGTTGCAACCGCCGCAAAGGAAGCACGCAGGTTGTGCTGCGCGAGAAACCGCAAGGTGGTCTGCTCACCGCGGGCGCTGACAATCGCCAACGGGTAGCGTTCCTGCAGGGTTGCCACCATCTGCGCAATGCCTGGGATAATCGGCAGAGGTTTTGCTTTTTCATGGTTACGGCGAGACATGGCACTGATCAACCGCCCGGCTTCATCGTCCAGATGCAGCCGGTCGAGCAGTTCATAACCCATGTTTCCCGGTGTCTCCAGTCCCATTACCAGCCAGCGCGCAGTGCGCAGGGTCTGTTTACCGGGCAACATAAAGCGCAGGGGGATTAGAATGCGCTGCAACCGATGCACCCACAGCTCATCGGTGTCGCTCAACGTGCCGTCCACATCGAAGCAGATGGCAGCGATGCGGGGGATATCCAGCGCCACTTTAGCGCGCTCCGACGGAATCGGAGGCCAACAGCGCTTGCACCAACAATTGGACGTCCGCGCCGGTAGGCGCAATGACCCACAGGGTTTCTGCGCCCAAACGAATGAAGACGGATGCGCCGTCGCCGGCCGAATCCCAGTTCAATTCGTCTGCGCCAGAGGTTTGGGCAGGATTGCCCCAGCTCGCTGTTCCATAAGCTTTGAAGGCATCATAGAATTCCCGCGACTCGCCTTCCGAATCCCAGACTGTGGAAAGGATCACGACCGGCTCTTCCACGGCTTCATCCCAGTAAACTGCATACGCATCGCCGCCCCAACCCTCCGCAGCCAACGCTGCCTGGTCATCAGGGATCCGGGCTGTTTGCTGGATGCCGCGCGCCAGGATCAAATAGGTATACCATTCCCCCATCACGCCGCGGTCCAATTCGCGCAGTTCACGCCCGAGCGTGTTGGTCAAATCAGGCAAGTCCACCGGGATTGGGCGATCATTTGGATAGCGCTCGGGGTGCAGGATTTGTTCAGTCGATACCGGGGGGTCGCCATAAGCCTCATCGATGCGGAAAAAACCACCTTCCTCGAACAGCGCCAGCACAAAATCGACGCCCTGGCGGTATGGAAAGATAAAGTCTTCCTGCAAAAAGGCCGGGGCGGTGTCAAAGATCGACAGGTCATTGTTCTGATAATATTCGTCGATTTCCCTGCGATCCTGATCGGTTCCGTACAGGTACAACCAGGATTGTTCGGTAAGCGAGGCATCACCCTCGATCAACGCTTGAATAGCAGCGCAATACTCGCTGTCTGTTTCGCAATAATCCTCGTTGTAATTCATGCCGTCGCGAACGTCATGGTTGTAATCCTGCAAGGCATGCGTGAATTCGTGGGCGTAGGTCGAGCGCTGCGGTCCGCTGAAGCCTTTGTCGAGCACAACGAACATCTCGTCCGTCTCCAGGTCGTAATAACCGGCTATTTGTTCAGTATACAGATCAAGGTAAAGCGAGTAAAGGTCATAATCCGGCTCGAGCAGCCCAAATGCTGTCAGAACCCGAACATCATCCTCGACCTCTTGCTGATTGTAATCTTTGAAGAAGTCCGATTCCACTTGTTGGCGGAGTTGGTCAACGGTCAATAACGCGCGGTTGATGATTGGAGGGAGAGTCAACGAGCGGATGCTGGCAACCTGTTCCTGAATCCGGTCCATCTGGCGGGCAATGCCCTGCGGCAGTTCCTTCTCGCCCTGTCCTCTGGGGGTAGGCGTACTCACCACAGGGCTCGGAATTTGGGTGGGTGGTTCCGGTGTAGGGGTCATTGTCGACGGGGAGGAGGTGGGCGTGGCCGTGAGGAAAAGACTGTTTAGCCCGTCGCCGGCCAGGAGAAATGCACCGCCGGTTACCGCCAGAATGACTGCCAGGCAAAAACAAGCGACCGCCAGGATAATGACGACAGAGAGAACAATGCGATTGTTATTCATATTTTAGGGGGTTCCATATTGGACAATTAAACCACAAATCAGCCTGCAACGGGCGTCGCGTTTAGCAGGTGTAGAGTTGCAGGGTGTGTTCAAACCCGCTCACAGAGCACCTTGTGAGCGGACCGCACCTTACCAACTCCAGATGGCCGTTGGCAAAGGTTATATTGGCGTGGCGCTGGACAAACTAAAGTTTGTCCTACGGGTCAATTAATTCGACTGGATGAAATCCAGCGCGTATTGGGCATCGAAGTAACCCGGATGCGCCTCGAGTGCTGCCAGAAAATCTTCAGTGGCCTTTAATTTATCGCCGGAGCGGTAAAGCGCCCAGCCATGCCAGAGTAAGGCTTCCTCTGAATTAGGCGTGATTTTCAATGCATATTCGGTAAGTTCCAGCAAATCTTCGGTGCGGTTGGTGTTGAAATAAGCAAAAAACGGGCCAAACTGGTAACGCAGCATGCGCTGCGGCAGCCCGTGCGAGCGAGCCTCGTCATAGGCCTGGGCAGCCTCGGCATAGCGGTCAAAATACACCAGATTAGAGCCAAGATTGAACCAGGCGAATGGATTGCGCGGATCCTTCTCAGTCTCCTGGCGGGCTATTTCCAGCGCCAGACTGCGGTTGGCAGTTTCATCCCAGGCTTCGCCCAGAATGGAACGGACGGTTTGTTCCTGCTCAGGTTTGTAAGCGTAAAAGAACACCCGATTGAATATCTGCCAGCGTTTATCCAGGTCGGTGTAACTGACTACCAGGTCCTGGCCAACAAACGAGTCCTGGGTGGTGAAGACCTGCCGGCTGTCATCGTAGGCGGTGATGAGTAAATAGTGGCCCGACCAGCGGTCGTCATTTGGCCAATAGCTTTCAGCCATGGTAAAGCCTTCTTCGATCATCACTGGCAAACCGGCGGCAATGAAGGCCTTGAGGGTTTCGACCGTACCGCCAACCCGGAAGCCGGTGGTCAGCCAGTTTACATTTTGCAGGGTAAAGGCAAACAGCTCATCAATGTTGACATTGCGATCCTGCGGAATAGGCTTGATCTGGTCGGATATGACATACTGGTCGCCTTCCCAGCCGTACATGCGCAAGAACATGGTCAGCGTAGCCGGGCCGCAATTGTTCATATCCTGCTTCTCATAGGCCGGGGACGCCAGTTTGGCAGTTGCCGGCAGCGGCGTAGGCGTAAGTGTGGGGGTGGGCGATTTTTCCGGCGTTGCCGTTGCGGTTGCCGGATCCGGGGTTTCCGTGGGGCGCGGGGTAGGCGTGGCCGCAGCAGCAGCAGCCTGAACCCTGCGCGGAGCAGGCATGGATTCTACCGGGTTGACGATGCCCCGGAGGTAGGCTTCGGCGATTTCGACCCGCCAGGCCAGCCTGGGTTTGATGCCAGGCAGTTGAGTTGCCAGCACCCCGGCAATTCCCAATAAGCAAACGATCACCGGTATAAGGATTCGCCATCGTTTTTTGGCGCGATAAGCCGAACTATATTTCATCACAAGTCTCTATCCATAAATCATTGCCTGATAAGGGCAAAGGTATTTTGCAGTTGAAACCAGCAAGGTCAGGGGGCAGCTTGAACGATATCGTCGTGGCTGAGGATACGAATACTGTTCAACGGCCAGTAGATAACCACCGCCCGCCCCACCACGGATTCTTGCGGCACAAAACCCCAGACATGGGAATCAGACGACCGGTTGCGGTTGTCGCCCAGGACAAACAACATGTCCTGCGGAACCTGCCACGACCCATCATAGGCCGGCACGGAAGCAAGATAGGGTTCGTTGATCACCTGGTCGTTAATGGTCACCTGACCGGATTGAATGGTTACAGTATCACCCGGCAACCCGATCACGCGTTTAATGTAATCTTCGGGTGGCTCGGTGTTATGGTGAAAAACAATGATGTCGCCCCGGTGAGGTTCGCCAAATTGATAGGCCAGTTTGTAGACTACCAACAGCTCGCCTTCATATAAAGTGGGCTGCATGCTGATATTTTCAACCCGCACCCGGTCGGTTACCGCACTGATGGCAAAGTACAACACCAGGGCCAGCAGGAGAGTCTTAATGGCTTCGGAAACCAGTTCACTAAAAGTGTTTTTTGGAGCCGTTTCCGGTTGTTCGGTCGTTTCAACCTTGGCAGGCCTTAGCTCAGGGTAGTCTTCCATCATAGTAAGGCGCATCTTATCACAAATTAGACCGGTTGGCGAGTACCGATTAGATGAACGATTGGATGCCTATAAGTAATGAAATGATGACTCAAACATGCTACAATAATTCAGCAAGCAGGGAGGTTATCGTTTCGCAGAATTGCCTGTTGGTCATTACCGGCAAATCTGCACCGGGGGCGATCCAACTTAATAACCGCGTCTTTCATAACCAGGAGGGCAGGAAATAATGAAACCATCGCTTCGTATCGGAAATGTAGTGATTGCCGCTTTACTGGTGCTTGGCATTGCACTGGCTGTACCCGGCCAGGCTGCGGTGCAGGCTGGCCCGAATAATATTCGACTATCTCAAGTATATGGTGGTGGCGGAAATTCCGGTGCCACATTAACAAACGATTTTATCGAACTCTACAACCCTACCAGTACAGCAATAAGCCTTTCCGGTTGGAGTGTACAGTACGCCAGCGCAACGGGTAGTACATGGCAGGTGACGAGTTTAAGCGGGTCGATCCCTGCGAATGGGTATTACCTGATCAAAGAATCTCAGGGATCAGGTGGATCTACACCGTTGCCAACTCCTGATGCTACAGGCAATATATTCATGAGCGCTACGAATGGAAAAGTAGCCCTTGTATCTTCAACTGTTCCATTGACTGGTACTTGCCCAAGCGGGGCAGAGGATTTTGTGGGATTCGGCAGCACCGCCAATTGTTCTGAAGGGGGAGTGCCAACATCCACTTTATCTAACACGACCGCGGCCTTACGAAATAACAATGGGTGTGTCGATACAGATAGTAATTCCGCAGATTTCACTGTGGGTGCGCCTACGCCAAGAAATAGCGCATCTGCAACATTTGCTTGCCCAGTCGAGTCAGCTCCTTCTGTCTCCTCGACGAATCCCGCCAGCGGGACAGATGACCTTGCTGTATATGCCAACTTGACGGTTACTTTCAGTGAACCGGTGGATGTAGCAGGTTCATGGTTCGACTTAACCTGCACCACAACCGGCACTCACACAGCAGCGGTAAGCGGCGGCCCAACTTCTTTTACGCTCGATCCGGACACTAATTTTGTCGATGAAACATGTACCCTGAATATTTTTGCGGCCAATGTGACCGACCAGGATGCCAACGACCCGCCCGATGCAATGGAAGCTGATTTCAGTATCACTTTCTCGGCTTTCGATGCCTGCCAGGTGACGGATTACACCCGGATATTTGACATCCAGGGCAGCGGCGCTACGGTCGCAATTTCAGGTCCAGTCGCCACCCGTGGTGTGGTGGTTGGAGATTATGAGGGTGCGTCACCGGCTTTGCGCGGTTTCTTTGTTCAAGATATTTCTGGTGACGGTGACCCATCTACCTCTGATGGAATATTTGTCTTCGAGGGTGATAATGCAAATCGCGTTTCTCTCGGAGATGTGGTTTTCATCAAAGGAAGCGCTGGTGAAAACCAGGGTCAGTCCCAGATTTCTTCTACGAAGATCTACGCCTGCGGCACTGACAGCGTTGATCTCGTGGATGTCGAATTCCCTGTCCCCAATAATACCTTCCTTGAGCAGTATGAAGGCATGCTGGTGCGGTTACCGCAGACCATGTATGTTACCGAGCACTTCCAACTGGGACGCTTTGGCCAGGTGGTGCTTTCGGCCGACGCCCGCCTGCAACAGCCGACCAATGTGGCTGCTCCGGGCGCTGACGCCAATGCCTTGCAGGCCGCCAATAACCTCAATAAAATCATCCTGGATGATGCTTCCCAGGCTCAGAATCCGGACCCCATCCTGTTCGCCCGTGGTGGGCTGCCGCTTTCCGCCAGCAACACGCTGCGCGGCGGTGACACCGCTACCGGCATCGTTGGGGTTTTGAATTACACCTGGGCAGGCAATTCTGCCAGCGGCAATGCCTACCGTGTGCGCCCGATCAATGCGCTGAACGGATATGTTAACTTTGAACCAGCTAATCCGCGTCCGGCTGCGCCAGAAGATGTCAGCGGCACGCTCGAAGCCGGGGCGCTGAACCTGCTCAACTACTTCAACACCTTTGACGGCCTGCCCGATACTGTGAACAACTGCACCAATGGTGTGGGCGGCGCAGCCACCGACTGCCGCGGCGCGGACACCCAGGCCGAGTTCGACCGCCAATGGCCCAAGACCGTGGCTGCGATCCTGGGCATGAATGTGGATGTGCTGGGCATCGTGGAAATCGAAAATGACGGCTACGGCGCTGATAGCGCAATCCAGCATCTGGTGGATCAGCTCAACACTGCCGCTGGTCCGGGCACCTACGCCTTCATCGATGTAGATGCCGCTACCGGGCAGCTTAACGCGCTCGGCACCGATGCCATCAAGGTTGGGTTGATCTACAAGCCTGCCATGGTTACCCCGGTGGGCGTCACCGCGGCGCTCAACAGCGTTGCTTTCGTCAACGGTGGCGACTCTGCACCGCGCACCCGCCCGGCGCTGGCGCAGACCTTCCAGCAGAACTCGAACGGCGCGCGCTTCACGGTGGTGGTCAACCACTTCAAGAGCAAGGGCAGCGCCTGTGACGTTCCGGATGCAGGCGATGGCCAGGGCAACTGCAACCTCGTGCGCGTCAATGCTGCAGCAGAACTGGCTAACTGGCTGGCCAGCGACCCGACCCTCACCAGTGAATCAGATATCCTCATCCTGGGCGATTTGAATTCCTATGCCATGGAAGACCCGATCACCGCGTTGAAGAACGCCGGTTACACCAATTTGCTCGACCTGTTCCTCGGCCCTGAAGCCTACTCCTATGTGTTCGACGGGCAGTGGGGTTACCTGGATCATGCGCTGGCAACCGGTTCGTTGTGGCCGCAGGTGACGGGCATCAGCGAATTCCACATCAACGCCGACGAACCCAGCGTGTTGGATTACAACACCGATTTCAAAACACCGAACCTGCAAACCGTCTTGTACGCGCCGGATATGTTCCGCGTGTCGGATCACGATCCCGTGATCGTGGGGCTGGATCTGCAAAACTCGCCTTATCCGTCTGATCTTGGATTTGTAAATGGCAGCGGATGGGTACCGGCCCCTGAAGGTTCATATCATGCCGATCCTGCCTGGTCTGGCAAAGCTCAGTTTGCGATCGATGTCAAATACCATAAAGATGCCGTTGTGCCTGAAGGGTCATTCAGCCTTGTACTGGAAAAAGCCGGGTTTGAATTCTTTAGCTCGAATGTCGAATGGCTGACAGTCAGTCAGGACGGCAAATACGCTGTCTTCACCGGCTTTGGCAGCGCCAATACGATCGATGGGTACCGTTATATCGTCTGGCTGCACGTTGACAAACCCGACTATGTCCGCTTCCAAATTTGGGATGGAACGCAGTTGGTCTTCGACAACGGCCCGCTGCAGCGCCTGTCTGGCAACATCAGTATTCACCAGTAACCTCAGTTTGATGTGTTTAAATATAAATTGCGCCGGTTTAGCCGGCGCAATTTTTGATTGATATGTGAGCTAACAGCCAAATTGTCGTAGGTCGGATTGAGGGGCGGGGTACGGCGATAATGTGAAATTCCACGCGCGCCCCGAAAACCGACATCTTGAGCTCACGAGCGTTGGATTTCGCCCGCAGGGCGCTCTGCCCGCAGGGCACCCTGCGGGTGTGAGCGGGCAGCAAATGCGCTGTAAACGCAGTCTTACGACCTCTCCCGCAATCCAACCTGCGGAACTATGAAACAACACCACAACTCAACCTAAAACATCATGAGTAATTCATTTCGCTGGGGCAATCGGGTATAGCTCCGGGTTTTTAAACGGGATCAAGGCCATGATCACCGCGTGTTCATAATATTGTGCCCGGTCGATTACGTCGCCGGTCAACAGACCAATGGCGCCATTGACCTGCTTCGAGTTGCTGCGCCCAAAGTAAATGTCGTCGGCTTCACCCAGTTCGATTCCCTGGCGCACCAGTTCTGCAATTGCCTTTGGCAGGTAAAACGATCCGGTACGGCCCTTGCCGACTCCGCGAGGCGAGAGCACCACCACCCAGGCATAAGCCTGCATGTCCACGCCGTCATCTTCGGTGCCGCCTTCGACGCCGACCCAGTAATCCGCATTTGGCGTCAGGTTGCGAGCCGCTTCAGCGCGGTTTTGCGCGCCGCGCAGCATCTCTTCTTCCCCCTCGGGCTGAACGTTGACCCCCGACGGCACATCCACCGCTTTAAGGTCATAGGCGGCTTGCGGAAACATCTTTTCGAAACCCATGCGGACGCACTGGATTTTTACCGGATTACGCGATCCTACTACAATTTGAATTGGGTTATTCACCGGATACACCTTTCCCTGGCAGGTATGGGATGAAATGAACGGCTCTTCGGATAATAATCAGCCGGACACGCCGGCCTCAGGGTTTGACCGCGCGGGTGGCAATAAAGGTCGGCAGGGTCTTGCCCAACACGGATGTGGGATCGATATCCTCGTACAACCCGGTCAGAACAAAACCGGCCGCCAACTGACCGCCAATCTGTTCATCCAGCGAATGACTCCACTCGTAGGGCGATCCATCGTTCTCCAATTTGCGTAATTTCTCTTCCGGCAAGTCTGACACGTCCGAATATGGCAGGGAATGAGCGACCACCAGTTCGCCCAGATCTAACCGCTCAAAATCGAAGAGATACAGCACCGGGTTGTTAAACCCTGCCAGCAGTACTCCGCCCTTATGCAGCACGCGAAACGCCTCGCGCCACACCGGCAGCACATCCGGGATAAAGACATTCGAGACCGGGTGAAAAATGAGATCGAAATGATCATCCGGGAATACCGACAGGTCACGCATGTCCCCCAGAACCGTGACCAGATCCAGGCCGTCGCGTTCTGCCACTTTTTGGTCATTCGCCAGTTGGGCCGGAGAGTTGTCGATGACAGTCACATGCGCGCCGGCTGCCGCCAACAGTGGCCCCTGCTGCCCACCGCCTGACGCCAGGCACAGCACTTCTGCGCCAATTAAGGGTGGATACCATTCCCGTGGCACCGGGATCGTTGGGGTGAGCACCAGACTCCAATCGCCGCGTCGGGCGGCTTGAACCTGCTCGGGGGACACCGGCTGGGTCCAGGGGTTTCCTTTAGCAACCTGGTCATCCCAGGCCTTGCGATTGTATTGACTGTAAGCGTCCAAGAGTTTCATCCTTGTGTGATCGAGAAAGAAGGAAGAAGAGCCTTTGAAAATAACCGCTGTTATTGTACTCTGCTATAAAATATTCAATGAGCCATAAGGAAAAGTAATGAGAGCCAACAAGTCCATAATTTTACTAACTGGCATCGTCGCCTGGATGTTATTCGTCCTGGTCGGATATTACTATTTCCATAAGCCCATTTCACCCACCGTCCTGGCAGCGCCATTGACAGCCCTGTTCGATGTCCTGCTCATGGTTGCAGTACTGGCCCTGGCTGGCGGCATTGGACGCCGGTTGTTGAAAACGGCAAATTTCTCACCCCTTGAGCAAACCACGATTCACGGGGCACTGGGTCTGGGTGTGCTCAGCCTGATCTGGATGGTCTTTGGCTGGCTGCATCTATTTACATTCTGGGCTGTCTGGCTGCTGCCTGGTATCGGGCTGGTCATTCTACGGCGCGATGCCCTGGAATGGGTGAAAAATCTGTTCGCAGTTAGCGAAACATTCCGCCGCTCAGCCAGGCTGGAGCGGATGGTTGCCATCATTTGCCTTATCCTGTTAAGTTACCAGTTGTTCGTTGCCCTGGCCCCACCCATCGGCTGGGATTCGCTCACCTATCATTTGCAGCTCCCCCGGCTCTATCTTGAGGCCGGTTATCTCTATCATGTACCGGAAAACATGTATTCCGGGCATTTTCAACTGGCAGAAATGGTCTACACGCTGGCAATGGCGCTGCACCGGCCGGAAACCGCTGGGGTGCTGGGCTGGGCCGCCGGAGTTTTAGTTCTTCCGGGGTTAATGGGAGCAGTCAAGCGATTGGTGGAAACTGCCAATTCAGAAGCCGGGGGAATTTCGGCTGGATGGGTTGCTGCCTTTGCCTTGCTGGCTGGCGAAACCTTTCGCACCCTGCTTGGCTTTTCCGCCACGGACCAAATTTCAGCACTTTTTGGCAGCGCTGCGCTCATTCTGCTCTTTGAATGGATGCAGACCCGGCAGATACGCTGGTTCTACCTGACCTGCCTGTTCAGCGGTTTTGCATTTGCGGTCAAATTAACCGGCGGCGTCCTGCTGGCCGGGATCATTCTGGTTGCGCTCTTTTACGCCAGACGGATGCGCCTTCGATTTTCCACAATATTAAAAGGCGGCCTCATCGCGCTCCTCCCGGTACTGCCCTGGTTGATCAAGAATATGGTTGCCACCGGAAATCCCATCTATCCATATTCAATCTGGACGACATTTTTCCGGGCAGGTCCGCTGGGAAGCTCGACTGCGCTGAATGTCAACAGCGGTTGGCTGGAGCGAATTTTCCTGCCGGTCTCCTTAACCTGGGTCGGCTACGATCAAGGCGGGCTATTTGGAACCGACATCGGGCCATTATTGCTGCTGCTGGCGCTTCCGGGAGCGATTGCGCTTTGGCATGACCAGCGAATCAAAGCCGCCGTGCTTGTATCGGTCCCCGCAGCGCTGGCGCTTTTTGGCGGCGGGTTCTTTGCCTGCCATTTGCAGCAGCCGCGCCTGTATTTCAGCGTTCTGGCATTTTTTGGCCTGCTGGCGGGTGCAGGGTGGAACTGGCTGCAATCCAAAGCGCTGGCCGGAGTGCGCGTCCGGCGGTTGATGGGGGCGGCCATCTTACTGGTTGGCAGTTTGATTTTGATCAATGATACCGTTTCCCTTTCCGCCGGTAATCCGCTGGGCGTCGTTCTCGGCACCAACTCAAAGGAAAATTACCGTTTGACGAACCTTGGCTACCATGAGCTGGCGATGCAAGCCATCCGTGAACTTCCGAAAAATTCAAGGGTTCTCATGCTGTGGGAGCCAAAAGCTTTTTACGCTCCGCTGACGACGGAGCCGGATACCTGGATCATCCGATTCAAGACAGACTGGCAAAGGTTAAAATCCGCTGACCGGGTACTGGATGACTGGAAAACACGGGGCTATACACACGTGCTGGTTTACCAGGCAGGAGTCGAGCTGGTTCAGGCTACCGATCCGGATTACACGCCGGAGATATGGCAAGGGCTGCAGGAAACTCTTGCCCGGTTGAGGCTGGTGAAATCGCTGGATAATATCTACCGGCTGTACGAATTACCATGAACCGGAATGCTCTTTTACTTCCTTCCATTACGCCTGAGAAAGAGGATGTTGAACTAGGGTTGAAACGAAGGCTGTTTGACAGCCCCCCGGTCAAACGGTACAATCACCCCGCATGCAGCCCATCGATCCCCTCAAAAATCTGAATAACCCCCAGCGCCAGGCTGTCACAGCCGGCGTCGGGCAAACATTGGTGCTTGCCGGGCCCGGCTCCGGCAAGACCCGCGTCCTTACCCAGCGCATTGCTTACCTGATCCAGCATATGGGCGTGCGCCCGGAAAATATCCTGTCGGTTACCTTCACCAACAAAGCCGCCCGCGAGATGCAACACCGGCTCGAAACGCTGCTTCCGGGGCAGTCGCAGGGAATCTGGCTGGGCACCTTCCATGCAAACTGCGCCCGGATTTTACGGCGTGAGGCCGAACACCTGCCCTTCGACCGCAATTTTGTGATCATGGACGCCGACGATCAGTTGTCGATCGTGCGGCGCGCGATCAAAGACTTGAATGTGGATGATAAAACCTTTCGGCCGACGGGCATCCATGCAGCAATCTCCAAAGCCAAGAACAACCTGATTACAGCGGATGATTTTCCATCCAATGACTACCGCGAGGAAGTCACCCGGCGCATTTACCAGCGCTACCAGCAGTTGCTGCTGGCGTCCAATGGCGTCGATTTCGACGATCTGCTGCTGGAATCGGTGCGTCTGCTGGTGGACAATCCGGCAGTGCGCGAGCGTTACGCCCGCCGCTTCGAGCATGTACTGGTCGATGAGTTCCAGGACACCAATCTGGTGCAATATGAATTGCTCAAGCTGCTGTCCTCGGCGCACCGCAACATTTTTGTGGTTGGCGATGAAGACCAGTCCATCTACCGCTGGCGCGGAGCCGACTACAAGAACGTCCTGCGTTTCGAAGAGGATTACCCGCAAACCCAAAAGATCCTGCTGGAACAAAATTACCGTTCCACTCAGACAGTGTTGGATGCCGCCCAGGGAGTGATCAGCCGCAACAAGTACCGTACGCCAAAACGGCTGTTCTCTGACCGCGGCAGCGGCGAAGTATTGACCCTGTACGAAGCCGAGGATGATAAAACTGAAGCTGACTACGTGGTCGAGACCATTCGCAATGCGGTGACGCGGTCAAAAACGCCCGCGGGCAATTTTGCAGTTATGTACCGCACCAATGCCCAGTCGCGCCTGCTGGAAGAGGCGTTTTTGCGAATGGGCATGCCGTACCGGCTGGTAGGAGCGCAGCGTTTTTACGGGCGGCGCGAAGTAAAGGATATCATCGCTTACCTGCGATTGGTTCATAACCCACGCGACGAAGTCTCGCTGGACCGGGTGATTAACGTACCGGCCCGGGGGGTCGGGGATAAAACCGTACAGGCCTTGAAAGAGACAGCCCAGGCGGCCGGCAAGGCTCCAGGCGAAATGCTGATGGAACTTGGCCGTCCCAACAGCAGCAAGCAGCAGCCAGGTGCGTTCTCAGGGCGCAGTGAACAGGTACTGGCCGGTTTCGGCATGATGTTGACCCGCTGGACCGCCGCTGCCGGGGATAACATCCCTCTGCCTGAATTATTCGACCGCGTTGTGGCTGACATAGGCTACCAGGATTATCTTGAAGATGGCAGCGAAGAAGGCAACGAGCGTTGGGAGAACGTTCAGGAACTGCGCCGGTTGGCCTACGAATATACCGACCTGGGCCTGACCGCTTTTCTTGAGAATCTGGCACTGGTCTCCGACCAGGATACACTGCCCAACGAAGCGCTTGCCAATGCGCCCACCCTTCTGACGCTGCACGCCGCCAAGGGACTGGAATTTCCGCAGGTGTTCATCATCGGGCTGGACGATGGCTTGCTGCCGCACGCCCGCTCGAAGGATGATCCCGAAGAAATGGCCGAGGAACGCCGCCTGCTGTATGTGGGCATTACGCGCGCCAAAGACCTGGTTTATCTGGTGCGCGCCAACCGCCGCAGCACTTTTGGCGGCTACAATGACCAGGATCCCTCGCCATTTTTGGAGGACATTCCCGAAGAACTGATCAAGCGGCAAGGCCAGCGCCGCTCCGGCTGGGATTCAGCTTACAGACAAAGCTACCGGCCCAAAACCTGGAATGTAGGCACGACCGGCATTCATTCAACGCCGCCCGCTTCCTCCGCTCCCATCATCGAACAGCGCTATCACCCGTCCGACCATGTACGCCACCCGATCTTCGGCGATGGCATCGTGATGGACTCCCGCATTCAGGACAGCGACGAGGCTGTGGATGTGTTCTTCGAGAGCGTCGGGTTTAAACGCCTGGCCGCCTCCCTGGCCAAGCTGGAAATTTTACCGAAACCAGAGAAATAGAACCGATGGTGCGCTGCTCGCAGAGTCCTGCGGAAAGCGCGCCCTATAAATATTTATGGAAACTCCCTGTTTGGGTGGTTAAAAGAACCGCAGCAGTTATAGGGTGCTGTCTCAAAAGAATAAATTTGTCGTTTATTCCACCACATATGCGGGATGGGATGGAACCCATCCCCTACCGTAGATACTGTCTTGATGTTGATCGGTTAGTTTTCTGGACGCTTTAAAATTCAGGTGACGAATCTGGATTACCCCCTCACCCCGAAAATGAATTTTGAGTGTTTTTGCGCCGCTATAGCGGCGCAAAAACACTCAATTAAGACAAACCCGC
>SLTK01000007.1:1073505-1110839 GCA_004347695.1 Chloroflexota bacterium
CGGGATGGGTGGGGTTGATAACCTTATGGCAAACAGAAACCAATCAGATCAAGATACAAGGGGCGGGTTTCCACGCCCGCCCGCTTTTGGGACAGCCTCCTATAAATATTTATGGAAACCCTCTGTTTGAGTGGTTAGAGTACGCGCAGAGTGAGCGGAACCACCAGAGCAGTCAGCGCCAGCACAAGGATAATGGCCCCGAATAAGACATAGCGCCTGCTGTAATTGAGCACCAGGGATTGATCGTAATATTTGTCAATCTGATTGTCTTGATACATGGCAACCAGCCCGGCGAGTAATTTCGTCCGTGTCATTCGTCCAACGTACAAGCCTAGTATGGCAATCGTGTTTACCAGCACCGTCATCACGATGAACGCTGCCAGGACGATATCCTCGCTTGTCGATGGAAAATCATTGGAGGCGATGGCTGAATTTATCCCCAGGGCAATCAAGTTAAATACAACAGCTACCACCACAAAAATTGTATCTGTTCGGCTGCTCTGGTTCAGTTCTGAAATCACATGTTCATGAAGCCGTTCGAGCATTGTTACCTCCATAATCCTTCATCAAAGCCTTGGCCGCACACCGCCCGGCTGTCACCTGCACAGCGCAATGCGCTTTTGAAATGCCGGTACAATTCTGATCGTTACAACCCTCTGCCGCTTTCAATGTTATTCCTATAATATAGGTATATGCAGATAGTTTACAAGGAGTATTCCCTATGAAAGTCCTGTTTATCGGCGGTACCGGAATTATCAGTTCGGGCAGCGCTGCCCTGGCTGTCGAACGAGGCATCGACCTGACCCTGCTCAACCGTGGGCAATCGGTGCGCACCCCGCCTGCCGGCGCGCGCGTACTGCATGCCAACATTCGCGACCGGGCAGCGGTGCAGGAGGCGCTTGGCGGCCAGAAATTCGACGTTGTGGCGGATTTTTTGGCCTATACACCAGACCAGGTTCAGGCGAACCTTGACCTGTTCGCCGGGAAAACCGGGCAGTATATTTTCATCAGCTCGGCATCCGCCTACCAGACCCCGCCGGCCATCCTGCCCATACGCGAATCCACCCCACTGGATAACCCGGTCTGGGAATATTCACGCAATAAAATTGCCTGCGAAGAACTCTTGCTGCGCGCCTACCGGGAGACCAAACTCCCGTTCACCATCGTCCGCCCGTCGCACACTTACGATCCGTATTATGTGCCCCTGCCCGGCGGCTACACCGTGATCGACCGCATGTTGAAAGGCAAACCGGTCATCGTTCACGGCGACGGCAGCTCGATCTGGACACTTACCCATACCCGCGATTTTGCCCGCGGGTTCGTGGGCCTGCTGGGTAATTCTCATGCGCTTGGCGAGGCTTTCCACATTACCTCCGACGAATGGCTCACCTGGAACGGAATTTCTCGAATTTTTGCGCAGGCGCTCGGCGTTGAGCCGAATATTGTGCATGTACCCTCCGATTTGATTGCGGCTTACGACCAGACTCTCGGTGCAAGTCTGCGTGGGGATAAAATGCACAGCGCGATATTCGATAATTGCAAAATCAAACAGGTTGTGCCTGATTTTGTCTGTACGACACCGTTTTCTCAGGGCGCACGAGAAATTGTCAACTGGTTCATGGCAGACCCGGCGCGGCAGAAACCTGACCCGGTTTATGATGCCCTTTTCGACCGCATCCTGGAAAATTACCGGAAAGCCTGGCCGGAAGAATAAGGGTTTAATAAAGTCTCGCGAGGAGAAAACCTGGCTATAAACCATCCATGGATTGTAAAATGAGCTTTATTAAAGGAGGCATCTTGGAAAACGAAACCATCGAAATCAAGAAGTTTACCGGGGAAGGTTATCAACCGCTGGTGACCTTTGGGGAGTGGCGGGTGGCTGCCCTCCGTCATTCGGAAGAAGCTCAGCGCAACGGCATCAGCCGCCTGGACCGCCACATGGCCACCGATGAAGTCTTTATCCTCACCCAGGGAAAGGCTGTTTTGTTTCTTGGTGGGAACGCTGCCGAAATTGGAGAAATCCAGCCGGTTGTAATGAAACTAAACGATATCTACAATGTTAAGCAGGGTACCTGGCATGCGTCCCTTGTCAGCCAAGACGCTCATATCATCATTGTGGAAAATGACAACACCTCCAAAGAAAATACAGAATCTGCGGCACTCACGGACATCCAGAAACACACGATTCAAACGATCACCCAGGCATTCTGGGCGGACAAATGATTGAAAAGGAAAGGCCGATAACTGCCCAATCTACTCTGCGTCAATCAATCCGGTCTTAATGGCATACCGTACCAGGGCCGTTCGGGAGTGCAGATTGAGTTTCCCCATAATCCGTTCGCGGTGCCTGGCTATGGTCTTCGGGCTTAACTCCAAATGAAGCCCGATTTCTTTGTTGGACATCCCCCGCGCCAACAACTCGAGCACTTGCCGCTCGCGTTCACTCAGCACATTCAGACCAACCGGCACTGGTCCAACCGCCGGGGAAGTCAGCGGATTTTTCCCCGCAAGGTCCGACAATCTTTGGTAATCTTCCAAAAGCCACCGCGCCAGGGCCGGTTGGAGATAAATATGCCCTTGGGCAACCGTTTGGATTGCCTGAACAAGCTCATCCGCAGCAGATTGTTTGGTCAAATAACCTGCAGCGCCAGCTGCCAACATTTCCATGAAATAGTATTTATCCTCATGCACCGTCAAGGCCAGGATGATGGTTTCAGGCCAGGCAGCCTTTAATGAACGGGTGGCTTCCAGCCCGTCCCCGTCGGCCATCGCTATGTCCATAACAATAATATCGGGACGGGTTTCGAGTCCTTTTTTAACTGCCTCCGATCCGCTGCTGGCTTCAGCAATTACCTCGAAACCAGGCTGGGAATTAAGGAATGTTTTCAGCCCGGTACGCACAACTTCATGGTCGTCAACCAACATCAAACGGATTGTTTCCACGGGGTGTGCTCCTCTGTAGAAATCGTTGGAATCACAACAATTATGGTCGTGCCTTCGTCGGGTTTAGACTTTACCAAAAACTTACCGTTCACAGCTTCCGCTCGCTCTCTCATTCCAGCCAAACCCCAGCCGCGTGGAGCAGCGAATAATTCCTCTGGGTCAAATCCCGCACCTTGATCTTTAATCTGTAGCTGGACCTCACCGGGTAAAAACGAAAGGTTTACCATAGCCTGGTCAGTGCTCGCGTGGCGAGCGACGTTGGTCAAGGATTCCTGTACGATGCGGTAAATGGCGGTTTCAAGAAGCGGCTCAAAACGGCGCACATGGCCTTGCGTTTCAAAGGTAATCGAAAGACTGAACTGTGAACGTGCCTGATCAATCAGGAATTTAAGTGCTGGCACCAAACCCAGATCATCCAGGTGAGCCGGTCGCAGATCGCCAATCATGCGCTGAATCCCCTGGGACATCGTTTTTCCAAGGTTTTGCAGTCTGGCCAGAATATTCTGGTACTTGGGACGGCTGCTCAAGTCCTGCTGCAGGGTTGCCAACTCGAGTGAGAAGGCGGTCAGGGTTTGAGCCATTTCATCATGAAGCTCTCGGGCAATTCGCGCACGTTCTTCTTCCTGCGCAGCAATCGTTTGTCGCAGGAGGAGGCGCTGTATGGTTTCTTCTTTCTTAAGAGCATTTAGGCGGGCTTTCTGCGCCTCGGATACGATCTTCTGCCGCTCGGCCTCAAGGAAACTTGTTATTAAGAACAAACCAGCTGTAATGATGATACCGGCAATAGTGCGAAACACTAGAATCGGGATCGAGGTCCAGGCGTGAAAAATATCAATATTAAAAATTCTAGCCAGATGAGTATTCATGGCCGGTACAAATAGCTGGGTCAGGCTGTAAATTGCAAAACCAATGGCGGTGAGGTTGAGATATTTATCCAGTGGGCGACGTTCCTCAACCCGCGCTTTCAGAGCCCCGCCGCGCAATCCAATGGTGGCAACCGCAGCACCGGGAACCCCGATGAGATAGCGAACGAGACTTTCGACCATCTGGAAAACGGGGATGGACCCGGCTGCAAAAGCACTAATCACATCCACCGCTGCCACAATTGCAAAAATCGGCAGGGTTACCCCTCCAAAAATAGCAAGCGGGGAATGATGCTCCTGGCCAAAACGAAAAGAGCGCCAGCCGTAGATCGCCAGCGCGATAAATGAAATAGCCAGCACTCCAAGCCGAAGCCAAACCATATAGTTTGAAAAGGATTTACCCAAAACCGAGAAGGTGATTAACAGAATTTCCAGCCATTCATGGAACCCATGAATTAATCCAAAGGCTGCCAGTGGTTGAAAAAGATGTTTTTGCGGCGCGTCTGGAGCCAGGCGCCAGTATTCTAATAAAAGCACCAAACCCATTACAAAATAGGTCAAGCCGTAAACAAAATAGACCAGCAAAGATAATTCAAAACTGCGCATGATAATACCCATTGGGTATTTTACCCGAACTAAGCCTTTGACGCCTGAATATTATGGCTATTTTCATCCGTAATCCGTCGAAAAAGGGTGACAAACGTCACTATTGAAATCAGTAACCCAATGTATAATGGGTAATATTGGGTAATTTAGCCCAATGCGATTATCACCCACCCAATCACCCAAGAGGAGAAGCTATGAAAAAATTGAGCGTTCTTATCGCTGTAATCGCGCTGGCAGTTTTCATGCTTTCAGCGTGCGCGCCGGCTGCAACGCCCGAGCCATCCCCCGTACCGCCCACAAGTGCACCAGCTACCGACGTCCCAACTCCAGAGGTTCCCACTGCCACCGGTGAACCCGCCTGGACGGCTCCGGAAGGCTCCGCTTTGATTGCTGTACTGGTCGAGGCTGCCCCTGTACTCGATGGATCAGCCGATGATGCCAGTTGGACAGACGCCCCTGAATTGACCATTTCGGTTTCTGGCGTCTATAACAATTTCGGAACAGACGCTAAGTTGAAGGCTGTTTACACAACCGACTCAGTCTATTTCCTGTTGACCTACGCTGATCCGACCATGTCCTTCTTCCGTTCTCCCTGGCAAAAGCAGGAAGACGGCACCTGGAAACAGGTAAAAGATCCGGATGATAAGGGTGGCGACAACAACTTATACTACGAAGATAAATTTTCAATTATCTGGAACATCAATGACAGCATCCAGAATTTCAACACCGCCGGCTGCTTCACGGCCTGCCATGCCGGCGAAAATTCGGACGTGAAACCTTTCGGCAACAAGTACACTGCCAGCGAAGGTGAATTTGGCGATATCTGGCATTGGAAATCGATCCGCAATGTCGGCCAAATGGACGACCAATACCTGGATTGGACCCGCTTTGACGCTGAAAAGGCCAAGGAAGCTGGCCGCAAGAGCGACGCTAAGGATTCTGGCGGATATGCAGATAACTTTGCCACTATGCCCGATCCCGCTGACGCCACCAAAACCGTCCCGGATAAGTCAAAACCCGGTTTCACTTCCCCCAATATTGATCTGACCACTGGAGCTCCAGGTTATATTTTGGACTCCGAAAAAGTGGCGCTCGACCAGGCCACCCTGGATGCCATGCCGGTTGGTTCCTATATCCCTGCGATCATCAAAAGCCCATTTGTTGGTGACCGCGGCGACATCTCCGCTGCCTGGCAGTGGGCTGACGGCGTGTGGACGATCGAGTTTGGCCGCAAGTTGGATACCGGTTCACAGACAGACGTGCAGTTTACCGACTTGTCTGCTCAGTATCATTTCGGTGTGGCTGTTTTTGAAAACGCCCAGGTTCGCCATGCCTTCGAAAGTGGGGTTTCGTTCCTGGTGTTCAAACCATAATCTTCGGAAATCCCCTTGCAAACCTCCCCGATATAGCGCTCGGGGAGGTTTTAGATTAATATGGAAGCGCCAGGGAAGGTTTTTACGGCTTTCTCACCTCCGAACTAGCCGTCGGGTGGCAAGTATTCCATTACAATAGAAGATGCTATCTATTTCTGTACTTAACTTACCCGCCATCCGATTTCGATCATGGCTCAATCATTTTAAGCGTTATTGTCTGCCGGAAGGGTTGCAGGCTATAAGTTTAGAAAAATTTCAACGATCCATATCAGGAGAATAAAATGAACGGATACCATGCCGATATCGAGAAAATAACGTTACGAAACGAATACTTCCGCGAAGTCCTGTTTACCGGGCCGCACAGCCAACTGGTGGCTATGGCCATCAAGCCGGGGGATGAGATTGGCACGGAAATCCACAATGGCAATGACCAGTTCTTCCGGATAGAAGCCGGTAAAGGCAAAGCCGTTCTGGCCGGCAAAGAATTTCCACTGGAGGACGGAATGGTGGTGGTCGTGCCGGCTGGAGTGCAGCATAACATCATCAATACTTCCGCCAATGAGATGCTAAAGCTGTACACGATTTACTCTCCGCCGCAGCATCCGGATGGCACCGTCCACAAGACCAAGGCCGAAGCCGACGCCCACGAGCACCATCATTAAACCCCGGTGGGGGGCCGATACCCCATGACCGACAACTGGCTTTTTGGAGAAGTCTTTTTCGCGGCCTGAATTCATAAGATCTTCCTTTTCCGCTTTACCGGGATTAGATTCTCCTGTAGAATATTAGTGTTCACAGCAGGGGTAAATATGGCCACGCTGAATTACAGTCACCAAAAGAAGTCCGGGATCAGTTACACACCGTTATCAGGCAAGATGCGCGTGGAATATTTGCGTGATGAATTAAGCTCTGCGTGATTACAAATATCAGTTAAGCAATTGCTTGGCTGATAATTTTTTTATCCCATGAAGGAGAGAGAAATGCAGCAAAAAAAATTGTATTACCTGATTTCTGTTCTGGCCGTTCTATCGATGGTTCTGACGGCATGTGCTCCAAAAGCTGCCGAGACTCCCGCACCTGAAGCAGCAGATCCAATGGCCGCGTTAATCGAAGCTGCCAAGGCTGAAGGCTCGCTCACAACGATTGCTCTTCCACACGACTGGTGCAACTATGGTGAAGCAATCGAGGCGTTCAAGGCAAAATACGGCTTGACGGTCAATGAGCTTAACCCCGACGGCGGCTCGGCTGATGAGATCGAAGCAATCAAGGCTAACAAAGATAACAAAGGACCGCAAGCTCCGGATGTCATTGACGTGGGTTACGGTTTTGGTCCCCAGTTGATTGCGGAGGGTATCGTTCAGCCTTATAAAGTTGCCACCTGGGACTCCATCCCAGCCGATTCCAAAGACCCCGATGGTTACTGGTATGGCGACTACTACGGCGTCATGGCATTTGAAGTCAACAAAGATGCCGTCACGAACGTTCCGCAGGACTGGGCAGATCTGCTGAAGCCTGAATACAAAGGTCAATTTGCTCTCTCCGGCGACCCGCGTGCTTCGGCCCAGGCTCAGATGAGTGTATATGCTGCCGCCCTCTATAATGGAGGCAGCCTCGATGATGTCCAGCCCGGCCTCGATTTCTTCAAAAAGGTCAATGATGCTGGCAACTTTGTGCCCGTTATTGCCAAACAATCCACGGTTGCAAAGGGTGAAACCCCCATCATCATGCGCTGGGACTACAGTGCACTGTCTGATAAGGACGCCCTGGCAGGGAACCCGAACATCGAAGTTGTCTATCCCAAGAGTGGCACGATTGCTGGCATCTACATCCAGGCCATTTCGGCTTACGCACCGCATCCCAATGCCGCCAAGCTTTGGATGGAATTCCTGTACAGTGACGAAGGCCAGAACTACTGGCTCAAGGGCTATTGCCACCCCATTCGCTTTGCAGATATGCAGGCCAGCGGTACGCTGAATGCCGATTATGCCGCCAAACTGCCCACCTTCGATGGACCGGTGGCTTTCCCAACCATCGACCAGATCAACAATTCCAAGACGGTTATTGCCGATAATTGGATGACCGCTGTTGGCGCAGATGTCAAGTAAGCCAACTTTTTTTCGAGACAATAAAAGGGACGCGCCTCGTGCGCGTCCCTCCTCCTCTGGCTGGCGCAACTGGATTGTGGTTGTGCCATTTTTTCTTTTCGCCTTTCTGTTTATTCTTCTGCCATCGGTAAGCTTGTTATTGCGGGCTTTCCGCGACAACGACAATCGCTTTACTTTGATGAATTTTGTCGGGCTGCTGGACCCGTCCATTCTCAGCGCTTATTGGGTAACCATCCGAATCAGCCTGGCGACGGCGGTAGGTGGTGGATTGTTGGGATTCTTAATGGCCTATGCCGTAACGGTGGGAAATTTGCCTCGTCCGATACGAACTGCGCTGATGACCTTTTCAGGGGTTGCCTCGAATTTCGCCGGCGTGCCGCTGGCATTTGCTTTTATCGCCACGCTCGGCCGTACCGGGCTGGTCACGCTGCTTCTGAAAAGCGTGTTGGGAGTTAGCCTGTATGATCAGGGTTTTAATTTGTATGGTTTCTGGGGACTTACCCTGACCTATATGTTTTTTCAATTTCCCCTGATGATCCTGGTCATTACCCCGGCTCTGGATGGGCTAAAGAAGGAATGGCGTGAGGCGTCTGAAAATCTGGGGGCTTCTCATGGGATGTATTTGCGACAAGTGGCAATACCCATCTTGATGCCCTCCATTCTTGGCTCCATGATTCTGCTCTTTGGCAATTCCTTTGGCGCTTATGCGACCGCCTACTCATTAACCGGCGGATTTATTAATCTGGTAACCATTGTCATTGGATCGCAAATCAAAGGAGACATACTCTATAACCCCGGCCTGGGTTACGCCCTCGCGATTGGCATGATAGCGGTTATGACCGCGATGATGGCCATTTATTATTTCCTGCGGCGTAGAAGCGAAAGGTGGCTGCGTCAATGAAAAAAAGAAGTTTTTGGTCGTGGTTATGGATTGCAATCGGCACCTTGTACTTTATCTTGCCGCTCTATTCCACGTTTGATTTTTCATTACGCGCCAGGAAGGGCGTTTTATCCTTTTTAGCTTACGAGCGAATATTTAAGGACCCCAATTTTTGGTCCACGATTGAATTTTCCCTCGTGATTGCTATTTTTACGATCATTGTTAGCATATTGCTGGTGGTTCCTACAGCCTATTGGATCCGATTGCGCCTACCTAAACTGCGAGTCATGGTTGAATTTATCTCCATGCTCCCCTTTGTGGTGCCCGCAATCGTGTTGGTGTTTGGTTTGATTCGCGTCTTCAGTGGCGCGCCGTTTTTCCTTACCAACACCTACTTTGGTACCTATGTCTTGCTGGTCGCGGGTTACGTGGTGCTGGCGCTCCCCTTTGTATTTCGAGCCGTGGATACCGGGCTGGCGGCCATTGACGTGCGGTCGCTGACGGAAGCGGCCCAAAGTCTTGGCGCAAATTGGGGCACAATCATTTTCAGGGTCATTTTTCCCAACTTACGAGTTGCTATCTTGAGCAGCGCATTCTTAACCCTGGCAACTGTTATCGGTGAGTACACAATTGCCAGTTTTCTTGTGGGGATTAAAGGTTTTGGCCCTTATATGTCCCTGATCGGACAAAATAAGACGTATGAATCATCCTCTCTTGCCATCATTAGCTTCTTGCTCACCTGGGCTTTCATGGGCATGATCCAATTATTCAATCGAGGCAAAGCGGATACCAGCGCTCTTGCCGGGGCGCGCTAATAAAAATGACATTATTAACATTTTTGGGATAAGTGGTGAATTATGGCGTATCTTTCTTTATCCAACGTATCCAAAGTTTTTGGAGCAACCATTGCCGTTGAAGATTTCAACCTCGAGGTGGAAAAAAGCGAGTTTGTGTCCTTTCTCGGTCCATCCGGTTGCGGAAAAACCACCACCTTACGAATGATCGGTGGATTCGAAATGCCCACCACGGGCGTGATTTCGCTCGATCAAGAAGACATTACGTACCAATCTCCCAACCAGCGCAATGTTGGCATGGTGTTTCAATCCTATGCGCTTTTTCCCAACATGACAATCGGTCAGAATATTGGGTTTGGTTTACAAGCGCGTAAAAGCCCCGAAAAAGAAATCAAACAAAAAGTGAATGAAATGCTCGCGCTGGTTCACCTGGAAAAACATATCGACAAGTATCCTTACCAGCTTTCCGGCGGGCAGCAGCAGCGCATTGCCCTGGCGCGTGCGCTTGCCATCAACCCACGCGTGCTCCTGCTGGATGAACCCCTTTCGGCGCTGGATGCCAAGATTCGCGTCGAGTTACGCCTGGAAATCCGTCGAATTCAGCAAGCCATGGGAATTACAACCATTTACGTAACCCATGATCAGGAAGAAGCTTTGATGCTTTCTGACCGGGTGGTGGTGATGAGCCAGGGGCGCATGGAGCAAATTGGAACCCCGGCAGAAATTTACAATTATCCTTCCACTGAATTTGTTGCGCAGTTCGTCGGTCAACTCAATCTATTACCGGTAACGCAGGTGGATAAGGTAAACGGTTCTTGCGTACTGGCCGGTCAACAAGTTAAATTCGACCACTCCTTTAACCGAACGATCAGCGAAGCGCCCCGACTGGCAATCCGTCCAGAAGAGATCCAAATTGGCACTGGGGAAGGTCGGAACACTTTGAAAGGGCGCGTTGAAACGGTAATGTTTCTTGGAGCCGTCGTCCGTTTGCGCATTGATCTGGGCGGAGCAGTGCTCTCGGCGGATTTGTTCAATGAACGCAACATAACCCTGCCTCGCGCAGGAGATGATGTCGTCATCAGTTTTCCAGAGCACTCTTGCTGGTTGATATAACGTCTCGCCTGGTTTCAATTCATGCTGAATAGGACACTGATGATCGATCCGTTGGTTTGCGCTGATCAGGATTAAAAGCATACACCGGCCATGTCTGAACCTCGTTCCCTGCTATCCGTTGGTATTGACATTGGTACGACAACCACCCAGATCGTTTTCTCGCGCTTAAACGTTGCAGATATCGCCCGCCCGGGGCAAATTCCCCGCATGGCAATTACAGACCGAGAAATCCTGTATCAAAGTCCGGTCTATATAACACCCCTCCTGAATCGTGAAACGGTGGATGCGGAGAAATTGAATCAAATGATCCGGGGGGAGTACGCAGCCGCCGGGATGGACAAAGCCAAAGTAGAAACAGGGGCCGTCATCATCACCGGGGAGACGGCAAAAAAGAAGAATGCGGACGATGTTCTGCAAGCATTCTCTGGTTTGGCGGGCGAGTTTGTTGTCAGTATCGCGGGTCCGCATGTAGAAAGTCTGATAGCCGGGCGCGGTTCTGGCGCCGCCGGGTATTCGCTGTCCCATTACACCACCGTCACAAACCTGGATATTGGCGGCGGGAGCGCAAACAGTGTCGTTTTTCGCAGTGGCGTGTATGTTGCTGCTGCGGCCATGAATTTTGGCGGACGCATTCTGGAACTGGACCATCACACAGGTCGGATTCAGCACATTGCTGATCCAGCTTTTCACATCATGCAAGATTGCGGACTGAGCCTGGAGATTGGAAATGTTCCGTCTCTCTCTGACCTCCGCCACATCACAGATCGTATGGCAGATATGGCAGTGGAACTTATAGAGGGAGCAACTTCCCCCCTGGCAGAAAAACTCTACCTGACCCCTCCTTCACCGATTTCAGGCAGGGGAACGGTTTTGATGTTTTCTGGCGGGATCGGTTACTATTACTATAATCCGATCAGAATAAGCGATGTCCAGGATGTTACAGTGTACGATGATATTGGCCCATTGCTGGCAGAATCCCTCCGGAAAAATTCAGCGCTGTCCAATTATGAAATCCGTCCCCCTGCCGAGTCCCTCCGAGCAACGGTGCTCGGCGCCAGCACACAATCCATTACGCTCTCCGGGTCTACCATTTGGGCGGAGCGGGATATTCTGCCGCTGAGGAACATCCCGGTAATCCATCCTGAGTTTGAATTATCCCTGCAGCCTGATAAGGTTACTGCCGCGATCACTGAGGTGGTGAGCCGTTGGGACCTTGATCCTGGCAGCGACCATTTTGCACTTGCCATCGACTTGAACCGGGCGTTGGATTATGCCGCTCTGATCGAACTATCCATCGGACTTACCGAATTTTCCAGATCACTGCCATCTGGAAAGCCGTTGGTGATCATCATCGAACGAGATTATGCTCAGGCGTTGGGACAGACCATTAAGGGAATGTTACCGGATCGTCCCTTACTGGTCATCGATCAGGTAGGTTTATTGGAAGGTGATTATATCGACATCGGTGCACCGCTCATGGACGGCCGAGTTGTCCCTTTGAGCGTCAAAACGCTGGTCTTTTATCATTAGGGTACAAAATGCTTCTGCGCACAAAACTACATGGAAAGACCTACGAATTTCCTGACATCCGGGTCCTCATGGGCAAAGCCAATGAGGAAAAGTCCGGTGATCAACTGGCGGGGGTGGCTGCGACAACCGCCGCCGAGCGCATTGCGGCCCGACTGATTTTGGCTGAGGTCCCGCTCTGGTTATTACGCGAGAACCCGGCCATTCCTTACGACCAGGATGAAGTAACCCGCGTTATCCAGGATGCCGTCGATGAGTCCATCTTCGAGGAAATTCGGGTCTGGACAGTGGGTGAATTCCGGGAGTGGTTGCTGGATGACGCAACCTCGGCTGAGATGATTCGGCGAATCAGCGATGGGTTGACCGCCGAGATGGTCGCGGCGGTTACCAAATTAATGTCAAATCTTGATCTTATTTACGCGTCTCGCAAAATTCACGTTTCTGCCCACTGCAATAATACGATTGGCGCGCCAGGAACCCTGTCAAGCCGCCTGCAACCAAACCATCCCACCGATTCGCCAGAGGGCATTCGAGCTGAAATTTATGAAGGTTTGTCCTTCGGGGCAGGAGATTCGGTTATCGGTATTAATCCGGCTGATGATTCGTATTCGTCCGTTGCTCGCCTGCTGGATATGACCCATGACATCATCAAATCCTGGGAAATTCCGACCCAAAACTGTGTTCTGGCGCATGTCACCACCCAGATGAAGTGCCTGCAGTCCGGATCACCGGTCGGGCTTGTTTTTCAGTCGATTGCCGGCTCACAAAAGGGGAATGAATCCTTCGGGATCTCAGTTGGGATGCTGGATGAAGCCTACGCCCTCGCCCAAAAGCATTGCTACCCATCCGGGCCTAATTTCATGTACTTCGAAACGGGTCAGGGTTCTGCACTCTCGGCCGATGCGCATAATGGTTGGGATCAGTTGACGCTCGAGGCACGGAATTACGGCCTGGCAAAACGCTATCACCCCTTCCAGGTTAACACCGTCGTGGGGTTTATCGGCCCCGAGTATCTGTATGATGCCAACCAGATTCAACGCGCCGGGTTGGAAGATCACTTTATGGGAAAGTTGACCGGCATTCCGATGGGCGTTGATGCGTGTTATACCAATCATGCCAAAGCTGATCAAAATGCCATCGAGAACCTGGCGGTGCTGCTGACCGCGGCCGGCTGCAACTATTTCATGGCCATCCCGATGGGAGATGACTCGATGCTCTCCTACCAGACTACCTCCTACCATGACACCCCCACACTGCGGCAGTTGTTCAAAGCCCGGCCGGCCAGGGAATTCGAAGTCTGGCTGGAGTCCATCGGGTTGATGAAGAATGGTATGCTTACCGATAAAGCGGGCGACCCAACGTTTTTCTTAAAACGCTGATGGGAGATAGATAATGGATGATGCCAAAATAAATGCAATCGTGGAGGCGGTAATCCAGCAGTTGATTGCTGCGGGAGCCGTATCCACAACCGGGCTGGATGTGAAGACGGTTCAAGAATCACAACGGGCTGGACACACAAATGCTACTGGCACATCCGCATCCGAACATCTTTCGGCCAGGACCGGTCGAAATGCCGCGCAACCGGTCAATTTCGATTTGCCCGATCCGAATGATGACGCATACCGCTATAGACCAGGTGTGAAAAATCCTATTGACCCGGCAGCGCTGCCAGAGCTGATTAAATCAACCTCGGCGCGTATCGGTGTCGGGCGAGCGGGTCCACGTTACCGGACCCCTTCATTGCTGCTATTTCAAGCCGATCATGCGATCACGCAAGACGCCCTGCATCGGGATATCGACTCGAAATTGCTCGAGGAATTAGGCTTGTTTAGCGTTCAAACCAGGATAACGGGCGGCAAAGAACAATACCTGTTACGCCCGGACCTGGGGCGTCAATTGAGTGACGAAGCCAAAAAAGTGATCGCTGAGCGATGTGTAAAAAGCCCAAATATCCAATTGGTTGTCGGGGATGGCCTCAGCGCTGCGGCCATCGAAGCCAACTTGCGCCAGATATTCCCAGTTATGGTTCAGGGATTTCAGTCGGCAGGATTGAGCATTGGCACCCCTTTTTATGTCAAATATTGCCGTGTCGGTGTGATGAACGATATCGGAGAAGTAATAAAACCAGATGTGGTCATTTTGCTGATTGGAGAACGTCCCGGCCTTGGGCGTGCGGAAAGCATGAGCGCTTATATGGGGTACAAACCTCAGGCAGGCGATAACGACGCGGACCGCGACGTGGTATGTAACATTTATGAAAAAAACGGGACCAATCCGCTCGAAGCCGGAGCCTTTATTGTGCAACTGGCGCAGAAAATGCTCAAGTACCAGGCATCCGGAGTGAAATTGAAGCTGGCAACGAAATAGGAGACTATGGCTATCCTTGATCCAATTTATGCGTCACCTCTGTCAGTCCAATTAATCCCGCGTGTTGATCAGAATCTGGCAGGACGGCTAAATCTCCGTCCGGAGCAGCACTCCATCGGTTTGATCACCGCCGATAACGATGATGCCACCTATGTTTCAATTGACCACGCTACCAAGATGGCGGACGTGGAAGTGGTCTATGCGCGCTCCTTTTATGCCGGCGCACGCCATTCATCCGGGTTGCTATCAGGCGAAATTCTGGCTATCCTCGCAGGTCCAAATCCTGAAGAGGTAAGCGCCGGACTGGCGGCGGCAGTTGAGTATTTGAAAAATGACGCTTTATGGTATGCCGCAAATGCCGACGCAACGATCATGTTTTTTCCGCACCTCATCTCGCAGACGGGGTCGTACCTCTCAAAAATCAGCAATATCCCGCCTGGTTCACCGGTTGCCTACCTGGTTGCCCCACCGATGGAAGGAATAGTGGCATTGGATAAGGCGTTGAAAGCTGCGGCTGTAAGCATTGCCTCGTTAACCATGCCACCCTCCGAGACCAACTATATGGGCGTGATCCTCACCGGCGACCAGCCTGCCTGCAAGGCGGCGGCAATGGCATTCCAGGATATGGTGCTTGAGGTGGCGAGCAAACCCATGAAGTATTAGCACCTAATTGTTAAGCGTTTGACTTGCAACGCGTAGAGGGGCTGTCTCAAAAGAATAAATTTGTCATTTATTCCACCACATATGCGGGATGGGGTGGAACTCATCCCCTACCGGTAGATGCTGTCTTGATGTTGATCGGTTAGTTTTCTGGACGCTTTAAAAATTCAGGCAACGAATCTGGATTAACCCCTCACCCCCGAAATGAATCTTGAGTGTTTTTGCGCCGCTATGGCGGCGCAAAAACACTCGATTAAGACAAACCCGCCCCAAGACTGGGGCGGGATGGGTGGGGTTGATAACCTTATGGCAAACAGAAACCAATCAGATCAAGATACAAGAGGCAGGCGTGGAAGCCTGCCCGCTTTTGGGGTTGCCCCACACCGCCGCTGCGCGGTCTGGATTCACAGGGTCTTTTTGACCAGGCCAAAATAATCGGCTTCGATCGGGCTGGAGTCGTCGGTTTCCAGCGGTTCTTGATACCTGGTTATGCGGCGGGTTTGGCGGCGGCACTTGAACCCGGCTAGCCGGTTGGGGTTGAGCAGCAGCACGCGGGAGCCGCCCTGCGGCAGGGCTATTTTTATCGCCCCCGCGCCGGTGAAGGTTTCGCTGAGCGCAGTCAGGTGGCTGGCAGTCAGTATTAGTTCAGGGTCGGCCAGGCCGGTGACATCCCGGCTCAATTCAGCGATGCGCGTGCTGATTCTCCATTTGGTGACCGTATCCATTCGGGCGCGCTTGAGCAGGCGCATGACCCGCACCTGTATTGTGGGTGCGGGCGCGAGGAGCGAGCCGTTTCCGGCGAGAATCTCCACCGTTGCGCCTTGTTGAGCCGTCGCATCAATGGGTCCAACAGTCAAAGTGCGGCTGGCAGGGTCATAGGTGGTTGGCAGGTCTGCCTGTTCGCCGTTCAACCGCAAGCGTAGATTCTCCGGCAGGCTCACGCCGCGAAAGAGGATGCGGTAGGAACGGGTTTGCGGAATGGATTGGGTATCGCCAACAGCCGGGAAGATGCGAATCGACCAGGAAGAATCGCTCCAATTCGATGTGAATTCGGTGCGGCACCCGCCGGTTTGCAGGTAGTTGAGCGAAACCCCATCGTCTTCATACAGCGTGAACGACCCGTCCGCGCCAGGGAACACGACCACATCCAGGCTGTTTGGGTTGCTGCAACCATTTTGAGTGGTCCCGGCCTGCAAGGGAAGAATGGCGCCTGCCCTGGCAAAAAGCGGGATTTCGGCCAGGCTGTAAGGATTGATCTGCCATTGCGGGCCGCTGAAATGTTCACCGGTGAAAAAGTCAAACCATTCGCCGGGCGGGAACCAGATCGCCTGCCGGGTTTGATTCAGGTCGGGGTCAACCGGTGAGGTAACCGGGGCGGCCATGAGCTGGTCGCCAAACAGGTATTGACTGCCTGCCAGATAAGCGCTTTCCTCGTCCGGCCAATCGTAGTACAGCGGGGTGACCGGCGGCAGCCCTTCCTGCTCGTTGCGGCGCGCCAGGGTGTACAGGTATGGCACCAGCGCGTGGCGGAATTGCATGGCCTGGCGGGTTAGCCGCAAAACCTCCGCGTCGAAAGCCCAGGGCAGCCGGTCGATAAAGTTGTCCTTGGTGCAGTGCAACCGGAAGATGGGGCTGAGGACGCCAAACTGCACCCAGCGGGTATATAACTCGCCATCTTCCATGCCGCGCATATGCCCGCCGATATCATGGCTCCACCAACCGTAGGCTGCATTGGCTGCGGTGGTGGTGAAATAAGGCTGATAGGCCAGCGTCTCCCAGGATATGACCGTATCCCCCGAAAAACCGATCGGGTAGCGGTGGTTGCCGTGACCGCCCCAGCGCGAGAAGATGATCGGCCGTTTCTCGCCATCGCGCGACCGGTCAAAAAAGTGGAGGTGATTCAGCCACCAGAGCGGATCCAAATTGGGAAGGGTGGTGTGCTCGCCCTGCTGCCAATCGATCCACCAGAAATCCACACCCTGCGCTTCGAGCGGGTGCAGCAACTGGTCAAAGTACACCTGTGCAAAAGCCGGGTCAGCGATATCGAAGGGGATGGGCGTTCCTTTTGCCGGGTCCAGGCCTAAAGCGCGCGCAGCCAGGGGGTAGCGTTCTTCGTGGGGGTGAATGCCCTCAGCCGGATGCAGGTTGAGCGAGGTGATCAAACCGCGATTATGCAGCCAGCTCAATAGACCCGGCGGATCGGGGAATAACGCGCGGTTCCAGGTGAAGCCGGTCCATCCGCTGCTGGCATTGCCGGTTTGGGTGATGTGCCAGTCCATATCGATGATGAAAACCGAAAGCGGAATCTCTTCCTGGCGAAAACGTTCGACCAGTAGTTGAATATCTCCCTGCGTGTATTCCCAGTAGCGCGACCACCAATTGCCAAGGAAGGCGCGCGGCAGCAGCGGAGGCGTGCCGGCGACGCGCTGAAAATCCTGCAGCGCGGCCTTATAATCCTGGCCGGAGACCAGCAGGTAAATGTCGCGGTAACCGGTTCGGACCGGGCGTTCCTCCAGCCAGCCGTCCGGGGTGAATACCAGGCTCGGCGTGTCATCCAATTGCACCCAGCCGGCGCGAGAGATCAGACCCGGTTGCAGGGCGACCGGCCCATTAGTTTCATCCAGGGTGCGGGCAGTGCCGGGCAAGCGCTGCGGATTGGGATCGTCGAGGTGGATGTCGGCGCCGGTTTCTTTGATGAGCACCTGCAGGGTGTGGCGGGTAAGCCCTTTGAGGGAATCATGGTATGTGAGTTGAAAGACCTCGGTTTCAATCGTCAGGTCATGATCCGTGCGCTGGATGTCGGCCCTGGGCAAGGGTTGGCGTCGATACCAAAAAACCTGCGAAGGCCGGTCTTCGAACTGACCGGTAGGGCTGGTCTCGATGCGAATCAGCCGCGGGGTGAGCAAGGTGAATCGCACGGTAGGGAATAAGAAGATAGCGCCAGGGTCAGCCTGAGCAGATTTTGCCGAAGGGGAAAAGAATCCCGAAGATGCCATGATTTGCTCCATAAAAGGTATTGACATTTACCAAACCGTCTCTATAATTATAAACATAGTTCATTCAATAAACGAAGTAAATCCCCTATGAGTTCCATACTGCTTGGCAACCGAGATCTGATCCGGAGCATCAACCGCTCCATCCTCCTGAATGCTATCAAAACTCAGGGGGAGGTTTCGCGCGCCGCCCTGGCTCACCTGACCGGCCTCAGCCCGGCAACCGTCACCGCCATCACCGGCCAACTTATTAAAGAAGGGTTGGTATTCGAAAAGGCTACGGGGGATTCCACCGGCGGCCGGCCGCCAATTATGCTCGCGCTCAACCCGCGCGGCGGTTTCGTGATCGGAATCAAGCTGATGGAAGGGCATGCGATCGGTGCGTTGACGGACTTGAATGCGGCCATTCTGGCCAAAGATACCATCGACCTGGCAGACAAACAAGTGGAAACCAGCGTCGAAATGCTTAGTATACTGGTAAATCGCCTGGTCCAGAGCAGCGGTGTCCGTAAAAAACAACTTCTGGGGGTTGGGATTGGCCTGGCAGGGGTGGTCGATTTTACGCATGGGATCGTGCGGCAGAATCCGTTTTTTGGTTGGCGAAACATCCCGCTGGGCGATCTGCTGGAAACCCGGTTGCGGGTGCCTGTTTTCATCGATAACGACGTCAACACGCTTACGCTCAGCGAAAAATGGATCAACCGCAGCCAGCCTGAAGATAATTTCATCGTTATAACGGTCGGGCGCGGCATCGGCATGGGCATCATCATCAACGGGCAAATCTACCGCGGTAAAGCCGGCGGCGCAGGCGAGTTAGGGCACATGGTCGTCGATGCCAACGGCCCGCTATGCGATTGCGGCAGGCACGGCTGCCTGGAAAGCCTGGTCAGTGATCGTGCCCTGGTTGCGCAGGCGCGCCAGGTAATCAGCGCGGATATTGCCGATTTGGATGAGGTGATCCGACTGGCAACCGCGGGGCAGACAGAAGCGGTTGGCGTGCTATCCCGCGCCGGAGTGTTACTCGGAAGGCAGATTGCCAACCTGGTAAACGTGTTCGACCCAAAACTGATCATTATCAGCGGCGAAGGAACTCGCATGGGCGAGACGTTCTTCGCCGCAGTTCGAACCGCTTTTCACGACAGTGTTATGACTGGTCTGGCAGAGGATACCGAGATCCGGGTCAATTCCTGGGGAGACGATATATGGGCATTAGGAGCAGCCAGCCTGGTGATTGCGGAGATTTTTAAATCACCCATTCAAAAGGAGGAAAGATTGGATCAAGCCAGAAAGTGATTTTTTTAAGGAAAGTTTGTTCGTTCAATATACAAAGTAACGAATTAACCTGTGACCCACAGGAATCCCCCCAACCAACAACCTAAGGAGTAAAAGATGAAAGCGCGTTTGCCATTTTTTGTGCTGTCTGTCTTGATCGTGATGAGTATGCTATTGAGCGCATGCGCTCAGGCAACTCCGACCACTGCTCCGGCAGCGGCAGAGCCGGCCGCAGCAGATACCGCTGCGCCAGCTCAGCCCGAGGCGCCTGCTGCGCCCGCGGCCGAACAGACCACGATCAAAGTGATGTCCTTCTTCGCTTATGACAATCCGGAAGTTGAAGCCGCGGTTGTGAAGGCGTTTGAAGAAAAGAATCCGGATATCAAAGTCGAATTCGAGTCCGTCCCGATGAGCGATATTTTCCTGAAATACAAGACCCTGATTGCGGGCGATGTGGCTCCGGACGTAATGGCGATGAACTTCGACAACGCCTATGTTTTTGCCTCCATGGGCGCCCTGGAACCACTGGATGAGTGGATCACCAAATCCGGCTACGATACGAGCATCATCTTCAAGAGCACACTGGATATGTTCAAAGTGGACGGCGTACAGTTCTCCATGCCCGCCACCTTCTCGGATGTGGTGCTGTTCTACAATAAAGACCTGTTCGATGCCGCCGGCCTGGAATACCCCCAGCGCGATTGGACGCAGGAAGATCTGGTAGCGGCTGCTAAAGCACTCACCGCCGACACTGATGGCGACGGAAAAGTTGATCAATGGGGTTACACCTTCCCCTGGTGGCCCGTGGTTCTCGAAATGTACAATGCTACCATCTGGAGCGAGGACGGAACGACCTGCACTTTGAATTCGCCTGAAGGCGTTAAGGCCATTCAAAGCATCGTGGACGCCCGCTATGAGGGCAAGTTCTCCCCGACAGCCGATCAATTGGCCGAACAGGGCGACTGGGATATGTTCATCGCCGGAAGACTGGCAATGTTCCCCACCGGTCCCTGGGCTGTGCAGCCTTTCAATGACAAGATCACCGGCTTCACCTATGATATTGCCCACATGCCGGCTGGCGACGTACAGGCCACCCACGTCTATGCCAATTCCTACGCGATGGCTGCGGCTTCCAAGAACAAGGAAGCTGCCTGGAAGTTCATTGCCTTTGCCACCGGACCTGAAGGAACCAAGATTCGCCAGGACGGCAAGTATGAGATTTCGCCGGTAAAAGAAATTGCAGAGAAATACTACCTGGCCGCCCTTGCCGGCGCAAATCCGGAAAGCGCGATCGTCTTCATGGAAGTACAGGATTATGCTGTACCCCAGCCGGTCCACGCAAATTGGAGCCAGATTCACGACTCGATTTACCCTGAGCTGGACCTGGCACTAACCCAGGCCAAGACCGTTCAACAGGCGCTGGATGATGCCTGCGTTGGCGTGAACGCAGCGCTAAACCAGTAACCATCCTCAATTGTATAAAAAGGGATGAGAATTACAATAATTCTCATCCCTTTTCGTAGAGGTAATCGATGGCCGTAGAAGCAATCCCACAAACCAAAAAGAAGATCACTTTTGCCAAAAAGCAACGCATTCAGGAAGCCATTTGGGGCTACCTTTTCATTACTCCGAACTTTTTGGTTATTCTATTTTTTACGTTTATTCCAGTATTTTTTGCGCTCTATATGAGTTTGACCGATTGGAATATATTGAGCGACCCGAATTTCATTGGTCTGGAAAATTATGAAAAAATATTTTCTGATCCGCTGGCAAAAGAAACTTTCTTAAATACGTTTTACTTTGCGGTGGTCAGCGTCCCAATCAATGTGTTTTTAACCCTGCTGCTCGCCGTGTTACTCAATCAAAAAATCAAAGGGATCACCTTTTTTCGGACAGCCTACTACCTGCCCGTCATTTCGGCTTCAGTGGCGGTAAGTTTAATGTTCATGTGGATATTAGCCAACAATGGTTTATTGAATCAGATCCTGGGCGGTATGGGGATCGAGCCGGTACGCTGGCTGACCGACCCGAAAATTGCATTGAACTCGGTCATTGGAGTGACCATCTGGAAGGGGCTGGGCCTGAATATGATCATTTTCCTGGCAGCCTTACAGGATATTCCCAAGGAACTGCTCGAGGCGGCAGCTATCGACGGCGCCAATGCCGTCCAGAAATTTTTCAAGATCACAATTCCCTTATTGTCACCCGTGATTTTCTTTGTCACCATTACCGGCGTGATCGGATCATTCCAGAGCTTCGATTTGGTCTATAACATGACGAGGGGCGGCCCGGGGCACTCCACAACCGTCATCGGTTTTTACATCTGGCGGCAGGCTTTTGATTATTTACACATGGGATATGGGGCCGCTCTGGCGTTCATTGTGTTTGCGGCAATTTTGGTCTTGACCATCCTTCAATGGGTGTTGCGCAAGTTCTGGGTGTACTCCGAGGAATAAACAATGTCCAATAAGAATAATCCCTCGAATTCCGATTCCGTGCTGGCGAAAAGCGTCCAGGCCATCGCAGTCACCTTGCTGGTGTTTGGCGCAATCACCATGATCGTTCCTTTCATTTGGAGCGTGATCACATCGCTCAAGAGCGCGGAAAATATCTTTTCGCACTCCGCTTTCTGGATTCAATTTCCGCCGGATTTTTCAGCTTATAAGCAAATTTGGGAACGAATCCCGTTGCTGCTTTATGCCGGAAACACGCTAAAAGTGGCGCTCATTGTTACTGTCGGGCAACTGGCAACTTCGTCCCTGGCCGGTTATGCTTTTGCGCGATTGAAATTCCCGGGCAGGGACAAGTTATTCTTCGTTTATATTGCCACCATGATGATTCCAGGGATGGTTCTGTTGATCCCCAATTTCGTCGTGATGAGAAATTTGGGCGCCATTAACACTCACTGGGCGCTGATTCTTTCGGCAGTTGGCAGCGCTTTTGGCACTTTCTTGATGCGGCAGTTCTTCCTTTCATTTCCATCCGAACTGGAAGATGCAGCCAAGCTGGATGGCTGTAATCCGTTCATGTTCTACTGGCATATTCTATTGCCAAATTCCAAGCCCATTCTGACTACGCTGGGATTGATGGCGTTTCAAAATATTTGGAATGATTTTCAATGGCCGCTCATCGTGCTTAACGATGAATCCAAACGAACGCTCCAACTCGGCCTATCCTACCTGATGAGTGAATACTACACCGATTGGACGCTCCTGATGGCCGGCGCGATTATCACATTGCTGCCGATCATTCTGCTTTTCTTCGCGGTTCAAAAATATTTCGTGCAAAGTTTTAAATTTACCGGCCTGAAAGGATAATTCGACTGTGGGTTCACTTTATAGCAATAGCCTTCGCATTATTAAAGAAGGTCAATCGGAAACCGGGGCGTATATTGCCAGCCCAAATTTCCCTACCTACCATTATTGTTGGCTGCGTGACGGGAGTTTCATCGCCCATGCCATGGATACGGCTGGCGAATTTTCCAGTTCGGAAGCATTTTTCCGGTGGGTCGGCCGCACGATACAAAAATATGGTGCGAAAGTCGAAAACGTGCGCAACCATCTGGAAACGGGTCGACCGGTTGGCAAAGATGATGTATTGCACACGCGGTACACGCTGGACGGAAACGAAGTCACCGTAGATAACGGCTGGGGAAACTTCCAGATCGATGGGTACGGAACCTGGTTGTGGGCGCTGGCGGAACATGTACGGCTGAGCGGCAACTCAAACTTATTGAAAGAGTTGTGCGAACCCATTCAGATCACGCTGCGCTACCTCGAACTGGTCTGGAAACTGCCCAACTATGACTGCTGGGAAGAGTATCCTGAATATTTACACCCCTATTCGCTGGCAACTGCCTTTGCCGGCTTTGATTCGATCGCGTCGCTGGTACGAACCGGGCAGATGGGTACTGGTCCGGTAACCGCAGAAGAACTGGCCGGGCAGGTCAAAGATTTTATTATGAAATATGCCGTGTATCAGGGCCGGGTGGTGAAACATGTATGGCCGGCGCGAGCGCGCGAACTTCCCAAGCCCATCTTTCAGAGCGGCGTAGATGCCAGCCTGATTGGCGTTGCGGTACCATACAATGTCCTGCCGCTGGATGATCCGCTGATGCAAGCCACGATACAGGCCATCGAAACACACCTGCACCGGCCAGAGGGCGGAGTTTACCGCTACAAGGCGGATGTTTACTACGGCGGCGGCGAATGGCTGCTGCTAACCGCCTGGTTGGGCTGGTATTACGCCGCTACCGGAAAAATCGAGCAAGCCGAATCCTTGCGCGCCTGGATCGAATCCCAGGCGGATGGCGATGGGCACCTGGCCGAACAGGTATCCGGTCACACGCTGGCGCCGGAACACCTTGAACCCTGGCAAAATAAATGGGGGCCGGTAGCCAGTCCGTTGCTCTGGTCACATGCCATGTACATCATCCTCGTTAATGCGATTCAGGATCACCAATCATAAATGAAGCAGCCATCCAATTCATCGACCTTAACCATAGCCCATCAGCCTTACGGCGAACAGCACCCTTATTTACCACTGGCAACCGAAAGGTTTCCACGCGACCCTGCGGCAGGCGAGTTTGTGACGCTGGGAGTCGAGACCGGTCATCAGCCTTCAGCCGATGCAGTTTGGTGTGTGTGGCAAATTGAAGGCAATTCAAGCGCAAACAGAACAGAAGCGGTAAAAATCGCCGATGGTGAAACCGCAGATGCGTGGCAAGTCCATTTGCCAGCCTTCAAAGGCTATGAAATGGTCCATTACCGCCTATTCGCGCGAAGCGCAGACCAGCAGATCAAAAGTGAAGAATTCACTTTTTCGGTGTTATCCTGGGTGGATGTTGTCGCGGTTGCCTCAGTGCAAGAAACCAGCGGACGGTTGGTGGCAAAACTGGCGACCAGCCGTCCCGATCTGTGCATAATTCTCCACGCAGAACCCGATCCCACCGGCACGGTGACTTTACGGCTTTCTGCGTCCACTGAAAACAGCCGTATGCCTGCCTGGTCGGCAGGGAAAGATGCCGTAAAGGTGGAATTGCAAGGCGTAGGTGTTGCGCTGTACAACAACCCGCTGCGGTTGGAGTTGAGACGGGAAAGCGATGGCTTGGTATTACAGGCCATCGATCCAATCCGAGTTTTGGTGCGCGCGGATGGGACGGTGCTGCAGTATAAACTTGGTTTCGAAAGCCCATCCGATGAGGCTTTCTACGGTTTTGGTGAGCGTTTCAACGCGCTCGATCAGCGCGGGAATCAGTTGGACAACTATGTTTACGGCCAATACACAGGTCAGGGAAAACGCTCCTACATCCCCGTTCCGTTTTTCCTCTCCTCGCGCGGGTACGGCTACTGGCTGAAGACGGATCGCCAGGCAGGATTCGATCTGGCGGCTGCGCAGAACAACTGCTGGGCAGTAACCGGGCATGCGGAGGAGCAGACTGCCAGCCTCGAAATGAAATTCTTCCTCCAGCAGCATCCGCGTCTGGTTGTCCAGGCCTTCACCACCCTGACAGGCAAGCCGAAACTGCCGCCTTCCTGGATATTTGGCCTTTGGATGAGCAGCAACGATTGGAACAGCCAGGCCGAGGTCATTCGTCAGTTGCAATTGACGCAGCAGCACCAGATTCCAGCGACCGTTTTGGTCATCGAGGCGTGGAGTGACGAAATCAATTTTTATATTTGGAACGACGCCCAATACCAGCAAAAACCCTCGTCTCAGGCGTATTCCCTGGCCGATTTTAACTTTCCTGCAAAGGGGCACTGGCCGGATCCCAAAGCAATGGTCGATGAGCTCCACCAGGCAGGCTTGCGGCTGGTTCTGTGGCAAAATCCCGTCATCAAACACGCTGACCCTAAAGAAAACCTGGATGACCGGCTGAATAAAGCTGACGAGGAGTATGCCATCCAGCACGGATATGTTGTCCGGAAAGCAGACGGCAACGCGCATCGGGTGGAGCCGCATATGCCGTGGTTCGCGGGCAGCCTGGTGTTGGATTTCACCAACCCGCAGGCTGCTGACTGGTGGTTGAGTAAACGGGAGTACCTGGTGACAGAGATGGGGGTGGATGGGTTCAAGACGGATGGCGGTGAGCATGTCTGGGATACTGAGACCCAATTTTACAATGGCATGCGCGGTAGCCGCGGGATCAACACCTACCCGATGGTGTATGAACGCGCTTATCAGCGCTTTTTAGAAGCTCACCGCGGACAGGATCATGTCCTTTTCAGCCGGGCAGGCTACACCGGTATCCAGCAGGTGCCGTGTCATTGGGCAGGAGATGAAAACTCCACCTGGGAAGCGTTCCGTGCGTCCATCCGCGCCATGCTCAATGTGGGCCTGTGCGGGGTGCCCTTTATGGGCTGGGATATCGCCGGTTTCGCCGGCCCCATCCCGGGCAGCGAATTGTATCTGCGGGCAACGGCCTTCTCGGTTTTTTGTCCGATCATGCAATACCATTCAGATGGCAATGCCCGGCGCATCCCCAGCCGGGATCGCACGCCCTGGAACATTCAGGAACAAACTGGCGACCCGTTGGTCATAGCTGTCTTCCGCGAATTCGCCAATCTGAGAATGAATCTGATCCCTTACATCCGCGGCCAGGCCTGGCAGAGCAGTCAAACCGGCATGCCGCTCATGCGCCCGCTGTGTCTTGAATACCCCGGCGATGCCGCCGTCCGAGAAACCCCATATGAGTACCTGTTTGGCGACGCGCTGCTGGTCGCTCCGGTCACGGACGAAAGTGCGACTAACTGCCAGGTGTACCTCCCGGCAGGCGAGTGGCGCGAATTGTGGTCGGGTGAGCTCCATCTTGGGCCTGCCACAATGGATGTGAATGTACCGCTCAACCGCATCCCGGTTTTCCAGAAAAAAGGCAGCATTCTCCCGCTCCACCTGGATGCCACGGGCGAGCTGGGCAGCCCGGTTGGGAATAGCGCTGAAATGGCTAAACCCCTGACGCTGCAAGTTTTCCCCGGCGGAAAAACCGCATCTCCCATCTTCCAAGCCACTGAGGAAGAACCAACCTGGGTCGCCGTGGAAACCAGCGAAATAGAGAAGAAGATCACCGTGCAGCTACCGGCACTGTTACAAGCGGTCAACCTGGCGATCTTTGCCAGAGAGCCGGCCTCAGTGACGGTGGCTGGTCAACCTTTGCCCCGGTTGAACGGCGAAGAAATTCAAAAAACCGGCCCCGGTTGGTGGTGGGATTCCCGGAAACAGCAAATCCGAATTCGAATACCCGAATCCACGCTGGCGGCAACGATCACCATCCAGTAATACGGGTCGCCTGGTCCCTCCATCATTTCTGGTGGCGGCTCTTTTGGAGTGAGTAAGCATCGGGGCGGGTTTGCCGGGAATGATTTCGCGCAAAATACACCCTTTGGGTTGCCCAAAACATTTGCCAATATTTACCGGACCCGTCCTTTGTATCTATATCTACTCGGATTCCGTTTGCCATAAAGTCATCAACCCCACCCCTCCCGCCCCACTCTTGGGGCGGGCAAGTTCTTAATCGGAGCTGTCTCAAAAGAATAAATTTGTCATTTATTCCGCCACATATGCGGGATGGGGTGGAACCCATCCCCTACTGGTAGGGGCGGGCTTCCACGCCCGCCCGCTTTTGGGACAGCCCCGAAAAACATTAAACCCCCACTCCCCGCGAAATTGGCCATCTGTCGGCAAATTTATTCTTTTCAGACAAACCCCTACCTTATGCCATTATCCCTGTTGACATCCGTCCATTAACCTGCTATTCTTATAAAAACGTTTGCGCAAACGTTTTCTTTCGGAAACCCCCATGAGCCGTATCACCATAAAAGATGTAGCCCGCGAAGCGGATGTGTCCATTTCGACTGTGTCGCATGTGATCAACGACACGCGTTTTGTCGATCCGGTTACCAAACAGCACGTCCAGGACGCATTAAAGAAACTCGGTTACCGCCCTAATTATGTGGCCAGGAGCTTGCGCAGCGGGGTAACCAAAACGATTGGCCTGATCGTCCCGGACGCGTCCAACCTGTTCTTTGCCGAGATTGCCCGCAAGATCGAAAACTACGGTTTTCAACAGGGATACAGCGTCATTCTCGGAAATTCCGACAACGATCCGGCCAAAGAAATCCAATACATTCACACGCTGTTAGCCAAATCGGTGGACGGCGTGATTTTTATCTCGGCTGGCGCAGAATTGCGCAATTTCAAGCAATTTGCCGACAGCAATATCCCGGTGGTGGTGGCTGACCGGGTGGTGCCGGTCGAACTGGCCGATGTGGTGCTGGTCGATAACGAGCAGGGTGGTTACGACGCCACCCGCTGCCTGATCGAGTTGGGTCACACCCTTATCGGCTGCATCACCGGCCCAAACGATCTGTCACCCAGTATGCAGCGGCTAGATGGTTATAAACGCGCTTTGCACGAAGCCGGCATTCCCCTTAGACCCGAGCTGGTCGTCACCGGCGATTTCCAAATTCAAGGCGGCTGCGATGCCATGAATCAATTACTGCAAGCGTCCGAGAGACCCAGCGCTGTTTTTGTATGCAACGACATGATGGCGGTTGGCGCCATGACCAGCGCACGCAATGCCGGGTTGGCCATACCCGCCGACCTATCCATTATCGGATTCGATGACATCGAACTGGCCTCGGCAGTATCGCCAACTCTGACCACCATCGCGCAACCGATCGATGAAATGGCGCGCTACGCCACCGATCTGTTGATTCAGCGCCTGAGCGGCCGCCGCAAGGATGAGAATCAACGCATTATCTTGAAAACAACCTTGATCGAGCGCGCTTCCACGGCCAGGAGGAAGCCATAACATGGGGCTGATCACCGTCATTGGCAGCCTGAACATGGACCTGGTGGTGCGCACCCCCAAAATGCCGCAGGCGGGTGAAACGCTGGCCGGCACGGAATTTCACATCATCCCCGGCGGTAAGGGCGCCAACCAGTCGGTCGCTGCTGCTCGCGCCGGCGCGCCAACTCGCATGGTCGGCCGGGTTGGAGCGGATGCCTTCGGCCCAGTCCTGCTAGCGTCGCTCACCGCAGCCGGAGTGGATGCTTCCGGGGTGGCCGTATTAAGCGAAGCCACATCCGGAACCGCCACCATCGTGGTGGAAGACAGCGGCGAAAACCGCATCATTGTCGTTGCCGGCGCCAACGGACAGGTGTCTTTAAACTTTATCAATAACCAGTGGCCGGGTATCCGCCAGTCAGATTTGATTTTGCTGCAGCATGAAATTCCACTGGCGACGGTGCACCACATCATCGAGCGTGCTTACGCCGAAGGCATTCGGGTAATGCTCAATCCAGCTCCGATTTACCCAATTCCGCGCAACGTTCTGGCAAAAGTTGACACCCTGATTTTGAACGAAGTCGAAGCCAGCGCCTTGACCGGCCTTAAAGTGACCGACCTGGCGACCGCTCGCATTGTGGCTGCTACGCTAATCGATCTGGGGGTGAACACGGTCATTATCACGCTTGGATCCAATGGCGCAATCCTCCACAATTCTCACCATGAGCTCTTCCAACCGGCATTCAAAGTAGAGGTGGAAGATACCACGGCTGCTGGAGACACTTTCACAGGCGGGTATTCCGCCTCGATCCTGAGCGGCAAATCATTGCCTGAAGCCCTCGTGTACGCCGTCGCAGCATCCGCGCTGGCAGTCACCCGCCTGGGCGCGCAAACATCCATCCCCTCCAGGGATGAGGTCGAAGCATTCCTTGCCGCCCAAACCACCAAAATAAATGGATCCCTGTCATTTAACGCCAAAGGAGGTGACTAGAGCTTAGAATTTACGTTTCAACCGTTGTTTTCGTCCAAATTAATAGAGGAGAGAACCATGAAAAAGCTCGTTATACTGTTGACTGTTTTAACCATCATCGCCGTTTTGGCCGCCGGTTGTGCGCCAAAAGCGGCTGGGCCAGAAACCACAAAAGTCGTGTACCTGATCAACGGGTCATTGGGCGACAATGCCTTCTACGATTCGGGTCAGGCGGGCATGGAAAAGATCAAAACGCAGTACGGGGTCGAGATTCGCACCATTGAAGACGGGTACGATCCCGCCCAGTACGAACCCTCACTCGAGGCAGCCGTGGGCTATTCCGATGTCATTTTTGTCATCTCCTACGGCTTCGAGGACCTGGTCAAGGAGTATGCCGATAAATATCCAGAGAAGATCTTTGTAAACCTGGATACGGTGGTGCAGAATGAAAAGGGCACGATCACCTCGGTCGATTACATCGAAGAGGAAAGCGCTTTCCTGACCGGCGTGGTGGCTGGTATGTTAACGCTCGACACCAGCATCCCTAACGTCAATGCTGAGAAGATCATCGGCGCCGTCGGCGGCGACCAGGACCCCGTCATCGACGCTTTCATGTTCGCTTACGAAAACGGCGCCAAGTATATCGACCCTGAGATCGTGATGGAACGCAAGTACCTGGGCGACTGGGTCGATACCGCCAAAGGCAAACAGGCCACCTTGCAGCTCTATGATATGGGCGCGGATATCGTCTTCCAGATTGCGGCTGCCGCCGGCATGGGCGTCTTGCAGGCTTCGGGCGAGCGCGACCTGTACTCCATCGGCGTGGATACCAACCAGAACCCCCTGGTTCCCGGGCATGTGGTCGCCTCCGACACCAAGGATATCGGCCTGGCCATCACCAATATTTACGCCACCATCAAGGACGGCACCTACCAACCCGGTCAGGTCTTGAATTATGGCCTGGCGACCGGGGGCGTGAATGTGGTCTTCGACGGTAATGAAAATGTGCTGCCGCAGGCCATTATCGACAAGGTAAACGAACTGCGCCAGCAGATCATCGACGGCACCCTGAAAGTCGAAATCTACGTGCCGTAGGTTTCGATCCCCGAAACCTGTGGCTCTCCGGGGGTGCTGGCCTGTACAGCATCCCCGGAATGTATCGTACAAGAAAGGATTTACCCGGTGGCCGATATTATCGAAATGGATCGGATCGTCAAGATCTTTCCGCCCTCCCTGGTGGCGCTGGACGCCGTCAGTGTAAAATTCGCCAAAGGAGAGATTCACGCCATCGTCGGTGAAAACGGCGCCGGCAAGTCCACCTTGATGAAGATCCTGTACGGCATGCAGCCGGCTGATTCAGGCGAGATGGTCTACAACGGTAAAAAAGTAAAATTTTCCGACCCCGGCGAAGCGATCCTGGCCGGCATCGGCATGGTGCACCAGGAGATCATGCTGATTCCGCAATATACCGTCTGGGAAAACGTGGTGCTGGGCTACGAACCCGTCAAGTTTGGCGGCCGCCTGGATGTAAAAAAAGCACGCGAACTGGTTAAACAAAAGATCGATGAATTTGGCTTTAATTTGAACGCGGACGCAAAAGTGGAAGACATATCGGTTGCCGCCCGCCAAAAAGTTGAAATCTTGAAACTATTGTTCCGCAATGTTTCCGTGTTGATCATGGATGAGCCCACCTCGGTGCTCACCCCGCAGGAGATTCCGCAATTATTCGGTGAGTTAAAACGCCTGCGGGATAACGGTCATACCATCTTATTTATCAGTCATCATCTTGAGGAAGTGCTGGAATTGTCCGATCGAATCACGGTTCTGCGCAAGGGTAAAAAAGTGGGCACCATCAAGACAGCCGAAGCTACTAAAGCCGGTCTGGCGCAAATGATGGTGGGGCGTGAAGTGATTTTTGACTCCATCCGCAAAAATCAGACGGCCGGCGCGGTGTTGTTTCAGACTACCGCTCTGAATTACACCGACCCGGACAAACGCCCGCGGCTGATCGACGTCAACATTCAGGTGCGGGCCGGCGAAATTGTCGGGGTAGCCGGCGTGGAGGGCAACGGTCAACTGGAACTGGTCAACCTGATCATGGGCTTGATCGAACCGACCAGCGGCAGCATCAAAGCCGTGGGCGAGGATATCACCCGCAAGCCCATCCTGGAGAAGCGCAAGCGGGTCGCCTTTGTGCCCCAGGACCGGGCAAATATGGGCGCCAGCATCTCCGCAAATATTGCCGAAAATGTAATCATGACCCACCACCGGCTGGATCAGCGCTTTACCCGCTGGGCCGGCCGAATATTGGATTTCAAACAGGCAGCTTCCTTTACCGATGAAGTCCGCCGGAAGTTCGACATTCAGATGTCTTCGGGTGAGGCGGTTTTCAAATCGCTTTCGGGCGGCAATCAGCAGAAGGTGATCCTCGGGCGCGAGCTGCTGCTGGAAGCGCCGTTCATCCTGCTGGACCAACCTACCCGCGGCCTGGATGTCGGCTCGATAGAATATGTTCATCAGCGGATCATCGATATGCGCGCGCAGAAACGCGGCATCCTGATGATCTCCGCTGACCTGGAAGAGTTGTTCCGCTTGACCGACCGGATCGTGGTGATGCATAAGGGCCGGGTGGTGGCTGACCTGGTCACCGAAAAGACGAATGTGACCGAAGTGGGTTACCTGATGCTCGAAGGGGCCGCCTATGAAGCGTAAAATTCTGGTCAATGTGGTGGGCGTCCTGCTGGCCTTCCTGCTGGGGGCCGTGGTGATGCTGGTGCAGGGGTATAACCCGCTGGAAACCTATTACCGCCTGTTCGAGTATTCGCTGGCGCCGGGCAAGATCGCCTACACCCTCAGCAAATCGGTGCCGCTGGTGCTGACCGGCATGTCCGCGTCGGTGGCCTTCGCCTCCGGCCCGATCAACCTGGGCCAGCCCGGCCAGTTGTTGATGGGCGCCTTATTGGCCACCATCGGCGGTTTGTATATCGATCTCCCGCCGCTGCTGATGATCCCCTTCCTGCTCATCCTGGCGATGCTGGGCGGCGCGTTGTGGTCGGGGGTGGCGGCGCTGCTCAAATACTGGTTCAACATGAGCGAATTCATCACCACCCTGATGTTGAATATGATCGCCGATTTTTTCACCTACTGGGCGATCAATTACCCGTTCTTCGAAGCCAACGCCAATCACCCGCAGACGCCCTTCATTGCAAAAAGCGGCTGGATGCCGGAGTGGGGTAACTTCAACTCCAGCGTCATTGTCATGGTGCTGGCCTTTGGGGTCATCTGGTTCATCGTCAACCGCTCCACCGCCGGTTACGAATGGCGTCTATCCGGGCAAAACAGCCTTTTCAGCCGGCTGGGCGGGGTGAACATCAGCAAAAACTACCTGGTGGTCATGCTGCTGACCGGCGCACTGGCCGGTCTGGCCGGCGGACTGGTGGTCATGGCCGGGCCGCACCGCTTCATTAAAGATATCGGCGGCAATTACGCCTGGGACGGGGTGATGATCGCCATGGTTGCCAATTCCGGCATCATCCTGACGCTGGTTTTTGGCTTCTTCTTCAGCGTGCTGCAAACCGGCTCGCTCGGCATGGAACTGATCACCGCCGTCCCCAAAGAGCTGATTCAGGTTCTGCAGGCGGTCATTGTCCTGATTGTGGTCGCCGGGCGCGGCTACTTCGAAACCTTCTTCGCAAAGCTGGAGGCCAGGCGGAAGATGAGGGAGAGGATCGCATGAACATTATCATCGGGCTGATTAATGGCATGATCACCTCCGCCACGCCCATCCTGCTGGCAGCTCTGGGCGGCTCGCTGACCTATTACGCCGGCATCTTCAACATCGCCATGGAAGGCATGATGCTCGGCGGCGCATTCTTTGGCATGCTCGGCTCGTATTACTTCCACTCCTGGCCGATGGGCATCCTCTTTGCCATCCTGGGCGCCATTCTGATGGCGCTGATCTTCATCCTGTTTGCGGTGGTGTTGAAAATGGATGAATTCATCACCGGCATCGGGCTGAACCTGTTCTCGGTGGGCGCCACCACCTATATGCTGCGCCAGATCTTCAAGGTGAAGGGCGCATTTTCCAGCCCGGAGATCGTCCCCATCCCCAAAATCGACATCCCCTGGATCAAAGACATTCCGGTGGTCGGGGAGATCATCAGCGGGCAGAACCTGATTGTGTACCTGACTCTGCTGGCCACTATCGTGGTCAGCTATCTGGTGTTCAAGACCCGTTTCGGGCTGCGCCTGCGGGCAGCCGGCTATAACCGCACCAGCCTGGATACCAGCGGCGTTTCCGCCAACCGCATCCGCGTCTGGTCGTTGATCCTGTGCGGCGTCCTGTGCGGGCTGGCGGGATCGTTCCTCTCGCTGGGGTACGTCACCCTGTTCTCGGAAGGGATGTCGGCCGGCCGCGGCTGGATTTCGCTGGCGGCGGTGATCCTGGTCTCGGGCAACCCCACCGGCATTGCGCTGATATCCCTGCTGTTCGGGTTCACCGACGGGCTGGGGCTGTTTATGCAGCGCTCGTTACCGTCGCAATTCACCTCGATGGTGCCGTACGTGGCCACCCTGATCGCCCTGTTCGTGTACTCGGTGCGTCTGAAGAAAAAACAAACGATTTAAGAATTGGAGCAAGAGATGAGCAAACAAGCCTGGCAACTTGAGAAAGAAATGCGGGATGCGGCCGTGCCGGTGGACCGGCGCAAGGTGGGATCGCATTGGATCAAGTCAGATATGGAGTTCCCGCACGGCGATGAATTGCTGCGCTGGAACTGGAATGTAAAGGTGCCGGGTTCGTCGGCGCCGGACGTGTTCTTTATGAGCATGGTGCAGGATTGGGCCAATCAGGGATATGACGTCAGCGCGGCGGAAGCTTTGATCCCCGAAGGCCGGGCGCTGGAAGCCGCCAACAACCTGACCGATCTGCGGGTGGTGAGCGCGCGCATCATGAAAGCGCTCAAAGAAGCCCCCAAAATTGCGGGGCATCCCTATCACCAGTACGAGCACCCGGCTGCCTGGGAAGAGGTGAAAGCCGCCATGCCGGCCAGCAAGGGATATAAACCGCTGTCCGGCTGGCAGGACGCCTACGCGCCGCGCATCCTGCAGGGCTGGATCGGCCAACTGGCGGGCGGCTCTTTTGGCACCGCCATCGAGGGCTACGTGGGCGCGCAGATCGCCCATGTTTACGGCGAGGTGCGCGGGTACATCACCCAACCGGAAACCATGAATGACGACGCAGTCTATGAACTGCTGCTGCTGGACGTCTTTGAAAAGACGGGCAGAGCCATTACTTCGGACGCGCTGGCGGATGAATGGGTGCGGCAGCTCCCTTACGGCGTTTCGGCGGAAGGCGTGGCGCTGCGCAACCTGAACCTTGGCATCTACCCGCCCGAATCCGGCACCTTCCTGAACCCGTACTGCGACTGGATCGGCGCGCAAATGCGCGGCATGGTTTGCGGCATGCTGGCGCCCGGCGACCCCATGGAAGCCGCCCGCCTGGCGCACATCGACGCCGTCATTTCGCACGCGCGCAACGGCGTCTATGGCGAGATCTATGCGGCCGTCCTGACCGCGCTGGCCTTCGTACTGGACGACCCGCGCGAAATTCTGACGGTCGCCGCCGGTTACATCCCGGCCAAAAGCGAGTACGCTGCCAAGCTGGCGTTCTGCTTCGGCGTCCTCAAGGCCGAGAAAGACCCGCAGGCCGCCTGGCCCAGTCTGGAAAAGCACTTCGAGCGTTACAACTGGATTCACGCCTACCCCAACCTGGCGGCGGATATGTTCGCGCTGTGGTACGGCGGCGGCGATTTCACGGAAACCATGGCGCTGCTGGCCAAAGCCGGCTACGACGTGGACTGCAACGGCGGGCTGGTGGGCAACGTGCTTGGCGTGATTCGCCCGGTACCGCAGGCGTGGGCCGGGCCAATCGGCGATCTGCTGGAGACGTACATCAAGGGCAAGGAGAGGTTATCCATTAAGGCGCTGGCGGAGAAGACGGCCAGACTGGCGAGGAAGTAAACGAGGAAAGAGGGCTGTCGGGAATGGAGTGACAGCCCTTTATTTTCTTAATTTGCATTATGAACACCAGTACTCAATCAAGACGACCACAACCAGCCAGGTTTAACAAAGCGATGCAAAGGTGAACCCGGATTGGGAGCGTCATTTTTTGCCAGGCGCGTGTCTGAGGTTGGTTTCTGCTTTACTGATGGAAACCAGTGAGGAGCGGCAGATCGGGAAGCGCGATTGTGCTGGCAAGTCATTTGACTTGTAAAAGAACGCCGGATGTTTCTTACCCGAATTTACAGAAATAAGGTTGCGTAATCAATTGTTCTTGTAAAATCCTTTGTTTATTTGAAATAACAACAATTTCGTTGCAATAAGTTATCATATATGCTAATATAATGCTATGGAATTTGATGAGTTACTCAAACTAATTGGCGCTGATCCGGTCTTTGAATCCTCCTTACTCCTTGCCGGGAATATCAACCCCAAAATTGTCCGCCTCCAGCTTACCCGTTGGGTTAATAGTCGACGTATTTATCAGTTGCGCCGGGGGTTGTATTCAATTGCGCCACCTTACCAGAAAATTCAACCGCATCCCTTCCTGGTTGCCAATCACTTGCAGCGGTCATCCTATGTGAGTCTGCAATCTGCGTTGGCTTTCTACGGCTTGATCCCGGAAAATGTCAATATTACTGTAAGCGTTACTACTGGTCGCCCTGAACGATTGGAAACGCCTCTGGGAATTTTTGAGTTCCGGCATATCAAATCGAACCTTCTTTTCGGTTACCAGATGATTGACCTGGGTGGGCAAAACGCATTGGTGGCAACACCTGAAAAAGCGCTGCTGGATCTATTGTATTTGCAACCAGGGGGTGAATCTCCAAAATATTTACAAGAGTTGCGTTTACAGAATTTGGAGCGCCTTAATCCAGGTCTGTTGATGAAACATTCCAAAGTCTTTGACTCTCCAAAAATGAGCAAAGTTGCAAAGGCCATTTCCCAATGGATGCCTGGTGAAACAAGTGAGTATGAGGAACTATGAAAGAATATTTAGCGAGCCTGGTAAAGCAAACAACCTCCCCGCTGGAAGGTCGAAACCTGGCAAGGGAATACCTTCAAGCTCGAATCTTAGGTTCATTGCAACGGTCTGGTGCCATGATTCCTTTAGCATTTCATGGTGGAACGGCGCTGCGGTTCCTCTATTCCCATGGTCGGTTCTCTGAAGATCTCGACTTTGCGCTGGAAGGTAATCGTCAACGCTATGATTTCCGGTCCTACTTGCAGGCGATTCGATCTGAATTAACTCCCGAAGGGTATCAGGTTGAATTAAAAGTCAATGATAAAAAAACAGTTCATAGTGCATTCGTCCGTTTTCCCGGATTATTGTTTGACCTGGGCCTTTCACCTCAACCAGGTGAAGTACTGGCGGTCAAAGTCGAAGTGGATACCAACCCGCCCCGGGGCGCAGGGCTTAATACCACCGTTGTGCGTCGGTTTGTTGTGCTTCAACTTCATCATCATGACAAAGCTTCCTTACTGGCCGGTAAACTCCATGCCGTTCTGCAGCGATCCTATCCTAAAGGCCGTGACATTTATGATTTGCTCTGGTACCTGAGCGATCCCACCTGGCCGCAGCCAAATCTGGTATTGCTCAACAATGCCTTAGCTCAGACCAATTGGAATGGCGAAACTCTGACCAAAGATAACTGGAAAGACCAGGTTAGTCTGCGTTTGGAAAGTTTGAATTGGAATGGTATTGTGAACGATGTGCGACCGTTTGTTGAGCCGGGCTTTGATTTAAATCTACTGACGCTGGTTAATCTAAAAAATGTTTTAAGAGATTGACAAAAAAATGCCGGATAAAAAAGCGACATGACTCAGGGGGACAAAGGACAGCTTACCCAAAAACCAATATCTCAAAATCTCAGCGCCTGATCGAAGAAGGGTATGAGGTGGAAAACCTTGCCCGGGAATATTTCGATTCGGTATCCCTCCCTCAGACCCCCAACATGCATCTGAATTGGCAGATCATCTGGGATTGTGCGAAAAAGTGGACACAAAAAATGTCCTGATCGGG
>SLTK01000010.1 GCA_004347695.1 Chloroflexota bacterium
ATCCCAATTACCTGTCTACCGCTTGACTTTCAAGACGGTATCTACAGGTAGGGGCGAGTTTCCACGCCCACCCGCTTTTGAGACAGCCTCAAGGTGAAAGTTTAGAAATCTTGTTAGCCGCAGCAATCCGAGTTGCTTCAGACAGCTTCTAAATCCAATTATTTCTTACGAAGCCGGAGCCTCGGGTTGCGACGGAGCAGACGCCTTTTTCTGATGGCGGAAAATTAACACGGCGGTTGCAGCGACGGCGATCACCGCCATGATGGTCTGGTTGATATTGATGCCTGCCACGGGAGACGGATCGAGCCGCAGAAACTCCAGAAAAAACCGGCCCACCGGGTAGATAACCAGGTAAGCCAGGAAGATGTCGCCGGTTTTCAAACGATCGCCAAATTTACGACCGATCCACAAGAGCACTGCCATATTGATCAGGTTGTAAATGGCCTCATAAGCAAAAAGTGGGTGGTAAGTGGCTTGATCGATGTATTCGGGCAGCCGGTGGGCTTCATCAATGGTGAGCGCCCAGGGCAAATCCGTCGGCGCACCGTATAATTCCTGGTTTACATAATTACCAAGGCGTCCGATGGCCTGTGCCAGGGCCAGCCCGGGAGCAATGATGTCCGTCCAGGCGCCGAAGTTCATTTTTCGCTTGCGCGCATAAAGCCACAAAGCCACCGCTCCGCCAATGACTGCGCCAGGGATGCCCAGGCCGCCTTTCCAGATGGCGATTGCGTCCAACGGATGAGTCAGGTAATACCAGGTAGTAATGCCTTGCGCCACCAGGGAAGCAGACGGGGTCAGAATATGCCACAACCGCGCACCAATAATGCCGCCAATAATTAACCAGGGGAACATATCCCAAACAACATCTGAATTGATTCCACGGCGCTTGGCTTCCTTTGTGGAGAGCCATGCGGCGGCCAACGCGCCGAGCATGATCAAAACACCATATAGCTGGATGGTCAACGGACCGATCTTGAAACTACTTGGCATGGTAAGTTAAACCTTCCTCTGGAAAAATTCTCCAGCCCATAGGGGCTGGCTGCTAAATAAGATCGTTTTCTGCCGCAGCCTGTTTTCGCACCAGCCAGATCCGCTGCAGGGCAGTCAGATTGCCCAGAATAGCCAGGATCCACAGGGCAATAATTGGCCGGTTGAACAGTAGACTCAATACGATCACAATATAGCGTTCCACCCGGGTCATCAGGCCAGCGGTCACCTTGAAGTTTGCCGTCTCGCCGCGCGAACGCGTGTAGGACACCATCACCGACCCGGCAGCCGCAGCATAAACCAACATCACCGGCAGCCAGAGCTGCTGATTTGAATAATAAATCAACAATCCGCCGAGCAGGAACAATTCGGCATAACGGTCAACCACCGAGTCCAGAAATCCCCCGAAACGGGAGATCTTGCCGCGAAGCCGGGCCATGGTGCCATCCAGAGCGTCGAAGGGTCCCATGACCATAACCACCACCCCGCCCCACAGCATCTCGCCGCGAGCCAGCAGGTAGGCAGCCCCAATATGACCAGCCAAACCCAGCAGCGTCATGGCGTTGGGCGTTAGACCAATTTTGTTCAAAAAAGCCCCGATCGGATCGAGAACGCCTTTAAAACGAACGCGCAGAAGGTCTGAAAAGGTCTTCGGAGACTTTTGTGGAACGGGTTGATCCATCCGCTACCTGGCCGGGAAATGAAAGGGTAGAACCGCGCGCGGCTCGGAAGCAATCTTACCACATCTGGCGTGGCTTATTCTTCCGAATTTTCACTATCCGGATCGTCTTCCTCAGGAGGATCGACCAATACTTCTCGATCCTTCCCGCCGCCCAGGGGAGGACCAACAATACCCATTTCTTCCAACTGGTCGAGCAGCCGTGCAGCCCGTGGGAAACCAATCCGTAACCGGCGTTGCAGCAGAGAAGCGCTGGCACGCTGGGCCTTGGTCACCAGCTCAACTGCCATTTGTACCAGGTCGTCGCCACCTTCGCTCTCATCCTGTACCATCCCCTCCCACGGCGGCGCTTCAGCGGGTTTGGCAGCCTGTTTTTTTTGCCAATATTCGATTACGCTATCGATTTCCTGGTCTTTGAGGAGCACACCCTGAGCGCGTTGCGGCGTTCCAACCTCGGGATTCAGAAACAACATATCACCGCGGCCAAGCAGCGATTCGGCGCCGTTGACATCTAGAATCACGCGGGAATCGATGGATGAAGCTACTGAAAATGCAATGCGCGATGGAAAATTAGCTTTGATTAATCCGGTAACCACGTCTGTGCTTGGGCGCTGCGTCGCTACCACCAGGTGAATACCAACCGCGCGCGCCATTTGCGCCAACCGCACAACAGCATGCTCGGTCTGGTCGGGTGCGGACATCATCAAGTCTGCCAGTTCGTCCACCAGCACTACAATCCGCGGCAGGGTAACCTGTTTGCGCCGTTCCTGTTTGCGGTTGAATGAATCCAGGTCGCGGGCGCGCGCCGACTCCAGCAGCCGATAGCGTTGATCCATTTCAGCCAGCGCCCATTTCAAAACAGCCAGCATGCGCTCCAACTGAGTTTCGACTTTGCCCATGATGTGCGGCAGGCCATTAAAGCGCATCAATTCAACCATTTTTGGGTCAAGCACAGCCAGACGCAGGGTTTCAGGTGAATTGTTCATCACCAGGCAGGTGATGATGGAAGCCAGACAAACCGACTTTCCGGATCCGGTAGTGCCTGCGACCAGCAAGTGCGGCATACGCGTCAGGTCAGCCACCACCGGCTGCCCGGATACATCCCGCCCGAGCGCCAGAGCCAACGGAGAGCTCAAGTTCTTAAACTCCTGGGCTTCGATGATCGTTCGCAGGCGCACCAGCGCCGTGGAAGTGTTGGGTACTTCGATACCGACATAGGAATGTCCCGGTACAGGCGCCTCGATGCGCAGTCGTTCAGCAGCCAGTGAAAGCGCCAGGTCTTTGGAAAGTCCTGAAATTTGTGAAACGCGTACCTTTTGCTTTTGTGGTTGACCATCCGGGCCTGCCCGTTCCACGAAACCGGGTTCAACCGCAAACTGAGTGACGGTAGGACCGACCCGGTAACCAATGACTCGCGAAGGCACACCGAATTCAGCCAGGGTTTTTTCGATCTTCGTGGCCACCGCCAAAATCCGCTCTTCATCCAGCCCGTTCTTCTCGTCTTGCGCAAGCAGGCTGAGGGGCGGCAGTTCGGTCACGTGCTGTCGATCAACCACATTAAGTGGAATCCCGCCTGCTGGTTCAACCGCGGGCCCAGCCGGGTGGACCGCTGGCACCTCAATATCAGGTTCTTCAATAGGTTCCTGGTTGATCCAGGCTTCAACCTTGTGCAGCAGCCTGCGGCTTAACCCGCTGGTCACCATACCCAACCAGGCTAACAAAACCAGCAGCAGCAGGCTGCTCCAGGGTAATGGCAATAAAAAGGAGACCATCCGGGCCAGTCCCCAACCAATGATGCCGCCATCCAGCCCGGCTTCGGCGCGCTCAAGCGACAGGCCGCCAAAGAACGCCAGCAGCGCCATAATGAAAAAGGTCATAAACTCAAGCGCCAGAACCCGACCCAGGTCCAGGCGGCTGGCTCGCTCAGGCTGATGGCGCAGCGCGGCAATCCCCAAAAAAGCGGTTAAAAAAATAATTGCATAGCTACCTGCGCCGGTCCAATGTTTCAGAAACGCGCCCCAGGGTGAGATAAAAGTCCCCTGGCTCAAATTAAGCAGCGCCAATGCGGTCAGAGCGCTGAGCGCCAGCAGAACCACCCCCAGAACATCCCAGCTATACCGCTCAAAACGCAGCCAAATCCGGCCCAGGACCTCCATGAACGAAGGGGACACGGTGTCCGATTCTGGCGGGGGGGCTGAACTACTCCGGGAATTTTTTTTGCGAGGTGCTGCTCCGCTCATTCGGTTTGAACCAAACCAAGTCCTAAACGCCGCCGCTCAGTATCGATATGCAAGATCCGAACGACCACATCCTGCCCGATCTCGATAAAATCTGAAAACTGTGAATATTCCGTGGGCAACTTAATCGACGAAAGATGAATCAAGCCCTCCACCCCCTCTTCCAGGCGTGCAAACGCCCCAAAGCGAGTGGTGGATGTGATTGTGGCCGGGACAACGTCGCCGGGCTTGTAGCGTGCGTTCAATGTTTCCCATGGGTTGGGCGTCATGCGTTTCAGACTGAGTGCAATGCGTGAGTTCTCCTCACATACCTGCAGCACGATAACCTTTACTTCATCGCCCACCGAAAGAACGTCGCTGGGATGATGCACCCGTCCCCAGGAAAGCTCGGACACATGGATCAAACCCTCGACGCCGCCTAAGTCAATGAATGCGCCAAAATCGGTGACGTTGGTCACCTGGCCGGTAAGGATGGCGCCTTCTTCCAGCGCATCGAAGATGACCCGGCGTTTGCCCTCGCCTGCGAGCGCAGCTCGTTCGGAAAGTACTATTCGTTCCTGGGCTTTTTCACACTCGATCACTTTCAGTTCAATATCCCGCTCGACGTAAGCGGCTAAGACGCTTCTGCGCTCCTCTTCCCCCGCAGTATTGGGCATGTCAATCAGATGCGACACCGGTACAAATCCCTGTATTCCGCATCCCTGCACGAGCAATCCACCCCGGTTGAAACCATGCACCTTGAGGCAGACAATTTCATCCTGCTCGTAAACTCGCTGGACAAATGCCCAATCAACTGCTGTAACCGATGGTTGCGCCGCTGCCCGGCTGCCAGCCTCCTTTCGAGGCGTTTGGTAAGATTCTTCATCCGAAAGAACTGCAGACCACCAGCTTTCATCCGGAAGTTCTGGAATTTCCCCTTCCGGAATTGATGCCTCTCGTTTGATCAACATTAATTCACCTCCCCAAGTGCCTTACAAATAATACCCTACAGACAATTGTATAGGCAGCGTGAAATTTATTACAACTCGATTTGACTGCCATTTTGGTTTTCCATCTCCTTGATTTCTTTGGCAACCGCTTCGATGGCTACCCGCTGCTTGCGGTACAGGTCAGCTTCGGACATGGCCAACCGCATTGCAATCTCGCGAACTTTCTTTCCTTCTAAAAATTTTAACTCGAGAATATTATACAAAATCCACTCGCCGGTAAAACGCCGTTCACCCTCAGGTTTTACCCGTTCGATCCCTTCACGCAGGATAGCGCGCAGAGCATTGGACGAATTTCCTTCTTGGGTTTCAGCCTTGTCCTTGACCACCTGCAGGTTCATCAAAGGACTATCGGTTAATTTTGGCCCGCCCCAGTAATGGGTCAGGGCATCCTTGACCCATTGGGTAAACTCGCTATTTGCTTCCTGGGCTTCAGCCGTTAATACTTTCGATTGGTCAAAGCGGCCGGCCGCCCGCAGTTGTTGGATGAAAGCTGCCTTGGTGGACAGCTCGCCCAACGAGTGGAACACCTGCTCCTGCAGACGACGGTCGTTGAGCGCCAGTGCAATCCGTTCGGAAAATGCGTTCAAATCGTCCAACTGCTCTTCGTCCAGCGCTTCGATCGCGCCCTCTGAGATGCCCAAAATCCCGAGCATACTCACATCGCCATCCACATTTTGGTCATACAAAGGAACCAGGATGTCGCTGCCCCACTGAAAAAGCTGATAAAAATCGCTGGTGTCCGGGAAAAAGCGAGACAGGTCTGTATTAACCTTTTCCCGGTCAAAGAATGTTTTGCCAACCTTTACCGCCAGCTCAAGGCCATCCGGGTTTAACGCGGCAACATACGCGCCTGGCGCCTGAAGCCGGTCGCATAAGCCGGAAAGGATCATTTCGATAAACTGGCGCAAGTCGTTACGGGTGACTAATCGATCTTCCAGGCCGACCAACACTTCGATTTCGGCCTTGTCATTGCCATAAAACAACCAGCGCTCCAGGTACGGGAAAATCAAGGTGACCAGGTACTCGCCAACCAATATCGTGGCGACCATGACGATGGGTACAAAAGTGTTATAAGCCAATCCAAGTGGTTCACCCGCGCGACGGACAACCGTGGCAAAGGTCAGCGTAAAGCTGGCGACCACCGGTCCGCGCAAAATCCATTTGAAAAGACGGCTCTTGACCCGCCGGTCTGGCAGCGATACGCCAAAAAACGCCACCGAATAGGACATGATGATCACCAGGCCGCCCACGAATATATTTGAAACGACTGCCACCAGCCAGAAAATAATCGAATGACGGGCTGCAAAACCCGAACTGAACAACAAGAAAGGAAACGAACCCAAAGTTGGGGCAATAGCGCCGATCAATAGATAAACCATGCGCCGCTTTCCGGATGCCGTGGCCGAACGCCGGTATGCCCGGATAAAGTTGTACCAGGACATGACCATCGCCAACAGGTAGAACAGGATGAAGACGTCCGTGAGCCAGGTCGGTTCTAAAAACGGTGCTGTTTTCTCCGACTGTTCCAAGGGCCCAACCAGCCATCCCAGCGCCAGCGCGACCAGGAAAAACAGCGAAATAAGGTAGAAAAAGCGGATAGCCCAGCGGCGTTTGCCTTTACTCGGTTTTCCGGTAGTTGCCAGAACCCCATCCGAGAAATGCAAATAGGAGGATGGCAGAAAAACGATGCCTATCCACTGCACCTGCAACCAAAATTCCAGGCGCGCCGGTGACTCCGCCACACTGGCGAGCGCTTCAGCGGCATAAATGATTACCAGACAAGCCAAAATAATCGAAAATGAACGAGCGACTCTCACCCGCAGATTGAAGGTCAACGAATATAACAGCAGAGAGAAGGCGGTGATGGCAATGCCTGCCATCAAAATTTGGTTTATCGGTATCAGTACGTTCAAGGGGGCTGACTTTCTACAGCAAGAACCTCATTGGGTTCTTTCAGCGCATCAGGCGCGAGAAAAACAACGCAATGTCTTGATTGGCATAATACTGGTCGTTGTAACCGCAGAACTCATAGCCCAGCTTAAAGGCCAGGCGTACCGCAGCTACATTTTTAGACGACATTTCCAAAACGATGCGGCGGAACCGGCGTTGGCTGGCCCAATTTTGGGTCGAAAGCAGCAGCGCACTGGCAATCCCTTCGCGGCGGTTATGCTCCGCTACCGCCAGGTCGGTTATCCAGGCGGTACCTTGTGTTTGCCGATCCTGAATGCTGGCATACCCTACCGGTTGATTCCCCAGGACAGCCATTAGGATAACGGCGGCTTTTTTCCATGTTTCGACAATTTGGTCGTGGTTGTGCGGGTATTCGATACGGATGGAACGCGGCAGGCGGATCTCTCGAAAGCTGATAGACATTTGCCCGGTATCGAAGGAGCGGTCCATTTGCCAGACGTAATCCGTTTTACTGGAATGTTCGATGCCAGCCAGGACAGCTAAATCGGTGGTCAATGCAGGGCGGATTTCGATTTCAGGCATGGAGTTCCCTCAGGGTGCAATGATGCGTGTGTTGACGATACAGGCCGGGAAGACGTTGTTGGCATTATCGCGCACGACCAGCCGCAACAGGTAGTCTCCCGGGGTAAGCAGGGTGGTGTCCCAGCGTCCGCTGCCCTCGCCGCCCATCGGCTGATCGATGATGGGCGTTTCGCCGGCCGCAATAGTCGTCCAGGTGGTGGAGCCGGGTTGGGTGTATTCGAACTGGTAAAACCCGAGATTCGGCACACTGACCGTCCCGCGCAGAATTACCTCTCCTTGTAGCACCTCGCCGGCTACCGGATAAGTCCATTCAACCTGGCCGGGCACACACCCATCTTCATCCGTGATATCAACCGTCGGAACCAGATCATCGATTGTCGGGGTTATCTCCACGGAGACCGGCTGAAGCGTTATGGTGGGGCTTGCCAGAATCTGCAAAGTTGCCGTAGGCAGCGTTTGCGTGTTTGGAAAATCAGGGTACACGATTGATACCATTATAAATTCAGTAATCGTAAACAGTACCAAAAAGGCGAATCCGGTCAGGCCGCTGCTGAACCGGCGCTGGGCATTCTCGCGCTCCAAACCAAATTGCGAACTGCGCAGCTCCCGCCAGGCGATCGCCATCTTGTGCAATGTCCAAAGCACCACCAACCCTATTCCAATGTAAATGACGTACTCGTAGGTTTTAAGGAAGCGCAGGACTTCTTCCATGATCCATCATCAAACTCAAAATGAATAATTCTTTAAAGAGAACGCAGGACGCCACGAATGAGCGTAGTCAATTTTGGAACCAGTATTTTTCCAGCTTCCAAAACCTCTGCATGTGTGGTGACGGTGCTGCCATCTAAGTTGGCCTTGTTGCTGATGCCGGAAAGTCCAAGCACACGGGTTTTTCCATGCCGGGCAACAATTACCTCCGGGACGGTAGACATACCCACCGCGTCCGCACCGCCAGCTCGCAGGAAGCGCAAGTCAGCCGGAGATTCGAACGAGGGACCTGACAACCAGGCGTACACGCCCTCGCGCAGCGTCATTCCAGCCGATTTAGCGACATCGCGGCATTTCTGCTGCAGTTCACGATCATAAGGTTGGCTCATATCCGGAAAGCGCTCGCCAAAAACATCCAGATTAGGCCCACGCAGGGGGTTAAGACCCGTCATCCCGACCAGGTTAATGTGGTCAGTCAACAACATCACATCCCCAGGGACATATTCCGGGTTAATGGCGCCAGCTGCATTGGTAAGTATTAGAATCTTAATCCCAAGCCGCTGCATCACCCGGATGGGAAAGGTCACTTGCCCCATGGTAGGGCCTTCGTAATAGTGCGTGCGGCCCTGCATCACCAGAACAGTCTGGTTGTCGAGGGTACCCACAACCAGACGCCCCTTATGCCCCTGAATGGTCGGCAGCGGCCAATCAGGCAGGTCGTTGTACGGGATCACGTCTGCATTTTCGACCAGATCGGCCAAATCGCCTAACCCGGAGCCAAGAACCAGGCCTATTTCAGGTTTGGTATGGATTTTACTTGCAATGACGTTGCGGGTATGGTCGATCTGCTCGAGGGTGATCCACTCGCTCATGCGTTCCTCCAAAAATCATTGTCTTGTATTCCACGAAAATTTTTCAACCGGGGGGTGACATTCCATCTGCCCGCGTAAATTATAACAGAATACCCGACGCGGAATTTCGTCACCGGTCGCTGGTGAAATCAACGGCCAGTAGCATTTCTTTAGAAAATGCAAAGATTTTTATGCAACGGATTTTACAACTTGTTAGTATAATAAATCAGGGGATAAAAATTTTAGATAAACAGTTTATCCACCTTCACTGAATCCCGGTTCAGGTTGATCAATTTTTTCAAGATAATTCTATCAGCAGCCTACAGCAGCTTTGCTCTGTATTTCCTGCATACATATAAAGATATTTTATCAAGGTTTGTATACATGAAGCGGCACACTCTCCAACCCCCGAATCTAACCACTGCCAAACAGCTTACGTTGGTCCTCCCGGCTGTTACGATAGGCGGGTTGGTATTTCTTTCTTTGATCGTCAATGGTTTTCGGGTAAATCCATCCACTCAGGCGGGTAGAATCAGCCTGATTTTTGGCGCTGCCGGTTTGCTATACATGATATTTATTTCCATCTGGGGAATTCCCCTTCTGCGCAAGCAGCCCTTTTTTAGCTGGTCACTTGCAATTGTGAGTGGACTGGGCGTTGGCGTCGTCGATCTTTTTCAACCAGAATTGATGCCCGGCATACCCCTGCCGTTGTCCATCACCATCGTTGTTATCCTTGCTCTTCTTGCCGGACGTTGGCCAACCTATTTATTTGCGCTGATGGTGATAATTGCTAATGTTTTGATCTATATATTTGCTTTTACAGGCCAGACGGAGATGTTCATCCTGGAAGCAGTCCTCATTCCGGCTTTTGCTATCGTGATTACCGAAACCATTATTGGGCTGCGCAATACATTGCTGGTTGAAATGACGCGTCTGCAGACCCTGAATCGAGTTGCCCGCAGCCTAGCCAGTTCGCTCGAAATGCACCAGGTGGTATCCCTGGTAAGCAGCGCTATTCAGAATGCCTTCGCTGCGGACACATATTATGTCGGTATGCTGCAAGGCGAATCTCTTCATATGGAATTGTTTTTCGATGACGGCGAATTCTTTCCAGCTACGGATATCGAAATCAAAGGTACTCTGGCAGGCAGGGTGGTGGAATCTCGGCAGTCACTTTTAATCCGCAACCTGGTGGCCGAACGCCAGAAACGCGATTTGCCATTCAAAATTGTCGGGAGGCAGCGAGTCAGCAGTTCATGGATGGGAACACCACTAAAGATGAACGGGTATATTGCCGGGATCATCGGCGTGGCTTCGTATCAAAAAGAAGTGTTCGATGAAGGCGACCTGGAATTACTCGAAAATATCGCCCAGCAGGCCGCCCTGGCGCTCGATAATGCCGGACATCATGCGGAAGTTGAAACAAGATCCCAGCAGGACAGCCTTACCGGCGTGCTCAACCACAATGCTTTCCTGACGCGCTTGGAGCGGCAAGCGCGCGAAGCAGTCGGTTCGAAAAAACCCCTGGCGTTGATCATGCTGGATATCGATCATTTCAAACTGTACAACGACCAATTTGGCCACCTGACCGGCGACGAGGTCCTAACCAATCTGTGCCAGGTTATCCGGCGACATGTCAAAAAGGCCGACCTGGTAGGCCGGTGGGGCGGCGAAGAATTCGTGATCTCGCTGCCCAATGCCAACGGTCCGCAAGCCTTTCATGTAGCTGAACGGATTCGCACGACAGTGGAAAATTTGGCAATTAAAGACCGCGTGGGTCAATTGATTCCGGCGCCAACAGTCAGTCAGGGGATCGCATTGCTGGTGGATGAGACTATGGATTTTATCCAGTTGGTCGATCTGGCAGACCAGCGGCTGTATGTTGCCAAAGACCACGGGGGAAACGGAATCGAGCCCTCGCTGTTCGCGTTGGAAGAAAATCTACAACAACCCGAAATTCAGGATACTGAAGTCTGAACCCGGAGAACTTCCTGGAAAGCTTTCAGCGTCCGATCGATACCGCTGTCTCCCACCCAGTAATGCAGTACCATCCGGAACATGCGCGGGCCGGTCACGCCTACTTTTATGCCGTGGCTGACGAGTCTGGCAGCAACTTCGCTGGCGGTCAACGGCAAACTCTGGTTCAACTGCACAAACACCATATTGGACTGCGGTTTGCCGAGTGGGAATTCAATACCTGCGATACCCGCCAGGCCATCTGCTAATCGTTTAGCGCGAGCGTGATCTTGCGGCAGTCGCTCTATCATCTGTTCCAGGGCGACAATGCCGGCTGCCGCCAGGACGCCCGCCTGCCGCATGCCGCCGCCTAATTGTTTTCGAATGCGCCGCGCACTGGCAATAAATTCAGTACTGCCGCACAGCACCGAACCAACGGGGGCGCACAACCCCTTACTCAAACAAAACGTGACTGAATCGGCGGGTGCAGCCAGGTCGGCTGCTTTCACGCCCAAAGCGGCTGCGGCATTAAAAATTCGCGCTCCGTCCAGATGTAATTTAAGCCCCTTGGAATGCATCAATTCACCCGCTGCCTGCATATACGCGGTGGGCAAAACCACCCCACCGCAGCGGTTATGCGTATTTTCCAGAATAAGCAGGCGGGTCACCGGCTGGTGAATATCCCGCCCACGGATGGCGCCGTGCACTTCGTCCAGGTTGAGCGTGCCATCGGGCTGATTCGGCAGGGTATTCGCAAATACGCCGCCCAATGCTGAAATGCCGCCGGCCTCGAACAGGTAGGTGTGTCCCAGGTTGCCCATGATGGCTTCTTCGCCGCGTTGGCAGTGCGCCAGCACCGCTGCCAGATTGCCCATCGTCCCGGAGGGTACGAACAGCCCGGCCGATTTGCCCATTTTTTCTGCTGCCATCGCCTCCAGGCGATTGACAGTTGGGTCTTCCCCCAGGACGTCGTCGCCGACTTCCGCACGCGCCATAGCCTCGCGCATTGCCGGAGTGGGGTGGCTGACAGTGTCGGAGCGCAAATCAACAATGGATTCCATGAAGAATCTCCTTCTATAGGGAAAAAATTAGCGGTGGCGCAGATCTTCGAGGACTCGACTCAATTCCGGGGGTAATGGGGCTACAAAAGTGCGCGCAGAGTCCTCGCCAGGTAGTTTAATGGTCAGGCGGGCTGCGTGCAAGAAGTGCCGCTCAAGGGGTAAGGTTGACTTTCGATGCCCATAAACCAGGTCGCCGACGATTGGCGTACCAAGGAATGCCAGATGCAGGCGAATTTGATGCGTCCTTCCGGTCAGCGGATGAGCCTCCAGTAAGGTATGGGCGGGAAACGTTTCCAGCGTCTGATACTCGGTGATCGATTCGCGTCCACGGTCATGGGAAACGATGGCCATACGCTTGCGGTGTGACGGGTCGCGGGCAATGGCCGCTTCGATGCGGCCTTCCGGGGTCGGGGGCAGCCCGTCCACCAGCGCCAGGTAAATTTTCTTTACGCTGCGCAGGCGGAATTGGTCTTGCAGCCAGCGGTGCGTTGCGTCATTCTTAGCAATCAGGATCAATCCCGAGGTATCTTTGTCCAGCCGGTGGACGATCCCTGGCCGCTGCTCGCCGCCCACTCCCTCCAGGTCGGGTGCATGCGCCAGAGCCGCATGCACCAGCGTGCCGCTTGCATGTCCTATGGAGGGATGCACCACCATACCGGCTGGTTTATTGATCACCATCAGGTCAGCATTTTCAAACACAACGTCCAGCGGAATGGACTCTGGCTGGAGGGTGGTTGGAACGGACGGCGGGACTTCCACGCGCACCTGCTGGCCAGCTTCGACCTGATAACCGGCTTTACCAACGACAATTTCGCCAACCGTAACCATGCCATCTTTGATCAATGCCTGCAGACGCGAGCGGGAAAAATCCGGCATGCGGGCAACCAGAATTTTATCCAATCGCTCTGCGCCAGGGCCGGGCTGAACAAACTCCACCACCTGACGGGTCATGGAAGCTCGTGAAACTCCGAAAACAGTTCGGCAGGGTTAGCGTTCGCCTGCGCGGTCTTTTCGCGTTCGGCTTTCTCGCGCCTCTCCTGCAGCCAGACTCCTAACAGCAGGACGGCTGTACCAACCGTTATGGCAGAATCGGCCACATTAAAGACCGCGAACGACCCGATCGATATAAAATCGGTGACATGACCAATGGTGATGCGGTCGATCAGATTGCCAACGGCGCCGCCCAATTGCATGCTGAGCGCCAGCCGCAATGACCAATCCTGACTGGGAATGCGTGGAAAATAAACGATAATTCCGACAACGATAACAATTGGAAGAAGAATAAAAATGATGCCGCCTTCCTGGAACATGCCAAAAGCGACACCTTTGTTGTACCAGTGCAGGATGCGCGCATAAGGCGCCAGGTCTTGCCAGGGCATCCAACTCTCCCCCAAAGCCAAATTTTGCCTTACGAGCGCCTTGGTATACTGGTCGAGCGCGATAATAAGCCCGGGAATGATGAGTAAAAAGAAGAAATACCGAAGAAATTTTTTCAAAAAAAGAGCCCTCCAACCGATTGTGGGCTAATTGTACCTCAATTCATCCATGAAGCCCCGACCAGGCCGGTTAAAGGGGCTTACCCGGGCAAATGGGAGTCATCCGGCGACCAGCAGGCCAGGTAATCCAACTGATGGACAACCAGGAACAGGCTGGCGTCATTGATCTGACGGCGGCGGGCGGTGAGCCAACCTTGAAATGCAGCGGGTTCCAACTCAGCGTGCCCGGTAAGCGTTTCTTCGAAAAAATGCAGCAGGTGGTTCAAAAAATAGGCTTCATCCGCCCGATAACTGCCATTAACCGGATGCACCACCCAATCCGATGCCCCGGCAGCCAGCACTTTCCAACCTGCATCGCGGAGTTGATGGTATAAACGCCTCCCAGTCCGGCTGCCCCCGGTAGCCTGTCCACCCGCCTGCCGGTCGTCCATTGACCGGTGGTACAGTTCGATGATTTTTTCGTCCAAAGCCGGATCTAACTGCGGCTCGAACACGGTCACACCGTCGAAATTGATCGTAAAGTAGCCCAATCCTCCTGGTTGCATCATTTTCCCCCAGTGCGGCAGGAGCGATGCTGGATTTACCAAATCCAAAAATGCGTTCGCGACCAGCAGGTCATAACCCGGCTCGACCGGATTTGCCGCCGCCTCGCTTACCTCTCTGGCTTGGAAGATCGCACGCAGTTGGATTCCTCTCCCGGATAGTTCAAAACCGTCTGGAACGGGAATACAAGTCAATCCTTGGCCATCAGCCCACGCCGGTAAATTTTGCAGCGCAGCTTGAATACTCTCTGCGTCTGAATCAATTCCCAGGTACATCCCACCTTTGAGCGCGCCCCACTCGACCAAACGGTGCAGCATCGTACCTGTGCCGGCACCAACCTCCAGTACCCGCAGTGTTTGAGTCGAAGCGCGATTTTTGATCAATTCAGCCATAGTCAGCCAGACGGAACCGTTCAAGGCGCGGTCATCGACCGTGCGTTTGGCATTCAGGTAGTGTTGAAACGTAAAGTCCACTGTGTACCTCGCATCAAAGCCGGGCGAGCATAAATTGACGAATGTTTTCCGTAGTTTGCCGCCAGGTCGGAAATTCTGCGTAGCGTTGGCGGGCAGCCAGGCTCATGGACTGGAGAATTTCCGGGTTTCGGCTGATGGTTTCGATTACCGCCGCCAGAACGGCTTCATCTCCAGGTGGGACCAACCAGCCGTTAATGCCGTGTTGAATGATCTCCCCCGAGCCGCCGGCATTACCAGCGATCGGTACCACGCCCCAACGCATGGCTTCCAGATAGACAATGCCAAAACCCTCGAACGTGGATGGCACAGCCAGCAGTTGGCTGGTACGGTATGCTTGCACGAGGTCGCCATCCTTTAACGCCCCCAGGAATTCCACCTGGTTTTCCAGATCGGCAGAAGAGACGAGTTTCCGGCAACTACGCGCGTAAGCCGGTTCCATATCGCCGCGGCCAACCACCCGCAAACGCCAGTTTTCAGAACGCACCCTTGCCAGCGCTGCAAGCAAAGAATGCAGCCCTTTCCGCTCGATCAAATTGCCGACGAACAGGATTTCCACCCTCTTACGTTGACTATCTGACTGAATTATCTGGCTATGCGCAATAGATTTGAAGCTAGAAGCGGGTTCTTCCAGCGCATCCCCGCCGGGTGTTGCCACCGTGAAGGGTTTTTGGTGCGGCGCAAGGGAATTCACTGCCAGCCGGCTGGAATGGCTGTTAAATACATATCCATCCAGCGATTCCAGGTATTGACGTTCGATGGCGCGGTAGAGCGCTCGCAGCAGCCGGTTGTGTGGTTCGCTGCAACGCAGGTGGTGGACGATGCCGATAAACGGCGCCCTCACCGCTTGCCGCAGCCAGCGGTTGAGCGCAAACAACGATGGGTGATTCAATTCATCCTGCAACAACAGGTCAACTTCTAACTCTGCCAGCCGGTTTCGGATCGATCGTGAATAATTCTGACCAAGCGCCTGTCCGTAACTCACTACCGGCAGCCCGACCACTTCGACGGTTTCCCCGGAAGACCGCAAGTGTTCAACCAGCATACGGTCATACAAATAACCGCCGGAAAGCGTATCCAGGCTGCCGTAGATGATCAGCCCGACCCGCACTTAGCGCTCCAGCTCGTACCCGGCCCAGGCGGTTTCACTTTCCCACAGCCGCACTGTCACCCGCTGGATATTGCTCGCATCAATTTTGGCAGAGAGCGCCTCGCATAACCAACGCGCAAAATATTCCAGCGAGGGGTTTACGCCCGTGAAACCAGGTAAGTCATTCAAGGTTTTGTCCCGCGCCAGCTCGATTATTTGATCCAGCACATTTTCGACAGCCACAATATCGACCAGGTATTGGTGATGATCCAAATCGTAACCCCCGAGTTCAAGATCAAGGCGGTATGGATGGCTATGCAGCTCGTTTTCCACACCCCAGTCACCGCCAACCAGGTAATGCTGTGCTGTGAAAGTCTTTTGAACGGAAACATGATACATATTACCCTCCAACTGGCTTGGATACTATAATCATAGCATGCAGCCGGACGAATATCGCAAAAGCGAACAAGCACTGATCCGCATCAACATCGATGATATGTTGATTTCGCTCGGCTGGCAGAATCATTCCTTTGCACGCAGTTTGCTGGGTCCAATCTTTCGCTACCCGGCGCGGCAGTTTGCCCGCCAGGTGCTGGATTACGATCGGGGAGTACAGGACCTGGGACTGGCTGGCGGAGCCCGCCGCTTGCTGGCTGCTTACGTCAAAGGCTTTGAAGTCCACGGCGCGGAAAACCTGCCCCTCAGCGGACCGCTGTTGATTCTTTCCAACCATCCCGGCATGGTCGATACGGTCGCTTTGTTTGCCGCACTTCCGCGCCCTGACCTGCGGGTACTGGCGGCTGAACGGCCGTTCCTGGCTGCGCTGCCGGCGACCCGTCCTTACTTGTTTTTTGTCCCCGAAAATGATGGGCGCAGCGAGGTAATCCGCCAGACCGCGCGCTACCTGCGTGCCGGCGGCGCGGTGCTCACCTTCCCCGGGGGGCACATCGATCCTGACCCGCGCGTCATGCCGGGTGCCGCGGCTGCGCTGGAGAACTGGTCGCCCAGTACGGGCATCTTTGTCCGTCTGGCGCCAGATCTGCAGGTTTTGCCGGTCATCGTCTCGGGGGTGATTGCAGCACCTTCGCTGCGGCATCCATTGACCAGATTGCGCCGGCAGTCCGATGATCGCCAACGCCTGGCAGCCACGCTGCAAATTCTGGCGAAAGTATTTCGGCCCAACCTTTGGCCGGTCCACGTTCAGGTGGATATTCTGCCGCCAATTCCAGGTCGCGAGCTGATGGCAGACCCCGACCCGCAGGCCATTACCCGGGCAGCTATCGAACGCATTCGGCCGTACTATCAGCGTTCTGATTTCGTAGTCCCTTAATACGTCAGAACGATTTGAAACGATTCTTCCGGCCGCAACACCAGTTGCTGGTAAGCCTGGTCAGCCTGGGTAAAAGGGAACCGGTGAGTAATCCACTCGCCTGGGTGCAAGTCGTGAAGCGCCTGGAGCGCCAACGCCAACCGCCGCTCCTTGGTCCAGCGTCCGCTGATTTCCGGCGCGAGACTACTTACCTGGCTGCTGACCAGTTGGATGCGGTTGCGATGAAAAGCGCCGCCCAGATCGAGCACCGACTTCTTTCGTCCGTACCAGGAGCCTATCACCACGCGGCCGTTGTAACCCGCGGCATTGATGGCCAGGTTAAGCGCATCCGGCGAGCCGCTGATCTCGTACACCAGGTCTGCCCCTCGGCTGGCAAATCCATGCGCCGCCAACGCGTTGTGCAAATCCGAAAGAATTGCCGGATCCTCAGCATCCAATACCTGCACATTCCCTAACCTGGAAGCAATTTCCCGGCGCAAGGGATAACGATCCAGCGCAAAGAGATGGGTCAGCGGAAAGCGGGCCAACTGAGCCAGGGTCAACATGCCAACCACCCCCAGGCCCAAAACCAGCACGGATTCGCCGATCAGCGGCGCGCCATCGTGAGTGAAGTTGATGGCAGTCTCCATATTGGCAAGAAAAGCAGCATCCTCATCCGTCAGGTCGGCGGGCAACGGAATCAAGGCGTCCAGGCTGGCAATAAAATGACTTTCATGCGGATTAAAGGCAAACACACGGCGTCCTTGCCATTCATTGTCCACCCCCGGGCCAAGCATGGTAACCTGCCCGACGCAGGCATATCCATACTTGAAGGGGTAACGAAAATTACCGCGCAGACTGTTGATGTTGGCGTCAAGCTGCATGTTTTCCGGCGCCAGACCTTGAAACACGAGCGATTCAGTGCCGGAACTCACTGCGCTAAGCGTTGTTTGTACCAGCACTTCGCGCACGCCTGGCGGCGCCAACATCTCGGAGCGAATTGTTACCCGGCCGGGTGCGGTGAAATAAATCGATTGCCCGGAAATCATAATGATACTCTCCCGGAAACAACCAGGTCCGGCCCGCACTGTTGATAATCAGGATCGATGAGATATGGCAGTTCACGTGGCGATCCTGCCTCACGGTCGAGCGCCGGCAGCCCACCTGCCCAGCGCGGTGAAATGGTGATGACGGCCCAGTCCACCAAACCCGCCTGCAGAAATGATGAAATGACCCGAGACCCTCCTTCGACCATTATTGAAGCAATTCCGAGGCTTTTTAAGCATTCGAGCATCCGGGGCAGGGACAAACCCCCATCAGGTCCCGGTTCTACCTGCAGCAGGCGTGCTCCGGCTGCGGCCAAAGCTGCGTCCCGGGCTTTTTCGGAAGCCGGTGCGCAAACGATCCAGGGATGCAGGTCAGAACGTCGGATAAGCCGGCTATCCAGCGGAGTGCGCAGGCGTGAATCTAAAATGATGGGCTGCGGATCTTTTCCCTCCACCAGACGCACATTCAACACTGGATCATCTGCCAGAACGGTGCCGCTCCCAACCAGGATGGCATCATGCCAGGCGCGCAACCGGTGGGTCATTTGCATGGTTTCGGGCGAACTGATTTCGAGGGGCTTGCCAGGCTCAGCCGCGATGCAGCCGTCCAGCGTCTGGGCATAGCTCAATGTTACCCACGGCCAGGGACGCATGGAGACCTCAGTTTTAGCCGCATCGAGCCGTGCAAAGGTCGTGGCGGTATCAATGATGTCCATGGCCATTGGAAGAGAGCGATTCGACTGAAAAGAACAGGTTTGCATCCAGCAAGTGGTTCATCCGCCGCGCCTTGGTAAGCAGATAAGCAGCATTATCTTCGGTCACGGTTGCCACCAGCGGAACGCGCCCCGTCACCTGCACACCAAGCGATTCGAGCCCGCTAATCTTGTCCGGATTATTGGTCAGCAGGAACACCGACTGAATCCCTAAATCCTGCAGGATGGCTGCTGCCATACTGTATTCGCGCTCGTCCTCAGAATGTCCCAGCGCCAGATTGGCCTCGACAGTGTCATAACCGCTGTCCTGCAGATTATAAGCGCGCAGCTTTTCCAGCAGGCCGATCCCACGACCTTCCTGACGCAAATAAACGATCACGCCCATTGGCTGCCCGGCGACATAATTCATCGCCAATTGAAGCTGCTCGCCACAGTCGCAGCGCCGTGAGCCAAGCACATCGCCGGTAAAACATTCTGAATGGATACGTACCGGTACATGATTTTGTTGATCGACGCGCCCATGGACCAACGCCAGATGCTCTTTATCGTCTCGATTATTGGCGTACAGGCACAATTGAAATTCACCCGCGTCGGTGGGAACACGCGCCTGGACAATGCGTTTGATTTTTAGGGTTTCGACCATGAATAATCCTTTTTGCACTCGATCAGCACAGCAATGATGATGCCACAACGCTTAAGGGCGTTGAAAAAGAAGCAAAACGATTAACAGCAATTCGACAGCGGCAGTAAAAATACCCAGCGGGGTCTGTTCCCCGATAGCCAGCCATAAAATCAAAGTCAAAGCGGTATAACCGATCAAGGCAAAGCGCACCAACCGTTTGCGGTCCTGCAGAAAAGGGATGGGTAACTGCAAGAAATAAGCGGCGGTCAAACCAAGGTAGCCCAGACCGTTGAGAATGAAGATCACGTCCGGGAATAAGAGCGACAGGTGAATGCCAGCAGCAATCAGCGCCAGAAGAATGATCACTGCTTGCATCACACCAATCCGAATCCGGGTTGTTTCCATTGTTTCCTCCTTATTCCTCAAGACCAATGATGTTTTTTTCAAAAGAGTTGATCGTTGATTCAGTTCCCGCTGACTGGGCTGCGCGCGCGTCCGGTCTTCGAAGTTCGTTGCCTGCCAGGACCAGGCCAGGCAATCCAAAAACCAAATCGCGAACGCGCATAACCAGACTGGCGCTCAAACCTACAGCGGCAGCCGCGCCAATGGAACTGAAGGCCAGTACCTGGCCTGCCTCCAATGCACCCAGGCCGCCCGGCATGGGGGTCAAAAAAGCCAGTTGTGAAGCAAGAAATGCAGTCATAAGCTGTACCAGGTTTATGGACTGGCCAAGGAAGCGCAGCATCAGCGCGTATTCTACGAACATGGCCAGCCAACCGCCAGCCGAGATCGCTGCTGTGACCAAAATCACTGCCGGTCTGGTGCGCAATAAGGTGGAAATTTGCTCCTCAGATTGACCTATCAGCTTCGCTGCGCGCAGCAACCAGGCTGGGATTTTAGAGTGAGCCATCAACGCAGTGATCGGGAATTTTCCACGGCTCAGTGCCAATAAATACAGCAGCGGCAGGGCTAACAAAGCGGCCGCAACAACCCACCAAACGCCGCCCGGCCAATTACCAGTCGCGCCGCTGGCAAGGATCAACAGACTGCCAACCATCAAAAAAGTAAAATTGGTCAACAGTTCGAAGACTTTGTCCAGAAACACACTGGACACTGCGGCTGGCAAAGTGACAGACGGGTTCCGGGAAACCAGAAGCACCTGCAGCGGTTCACCGCCGACTTGAGGGCCGACCGTAAAATAAGAGACGCCAAAGCCGATCAGGTGGTAACCTACGGCACGGGAAAAAGGGATGCGCCCGCCCATTACCCGCAGGATAAACCACCAGCGCAGGCTGAAAATGGCCAGCACCCCGACGTTCACTGCAGCCAGCGCCAGCAGTTGCCAGCCGCGCAAAGATGCAAGGGTATCCACGATTTGTGGAAGCGGAACTTCCCGCAACGCCCACCACAAGGCAGGGATGACCAGCAGCCAGAAGAGCCAGGCCAAACGGAATTTTACAAAACCTGGACGCGCCCGGCTTACAATGCCCGGGTCGTTTGGCAGCTTCGAAGCGTGCTCCTCTTCTTCTGATCGTTCGTGCGTTCGTCTCATGGTGTAATTGTACCAATCAGGTAAACATTATCAAAGTTAATAGGATTTACGCGGTTTTATTCACACCGGATTTATCGATTAATGCAAAAACAGGCCTCATCCAGTCAGGAGAGGCCTGTTTGCAGTCTAAAATAGGTCAGCGAGCGACTTCCACGCCGACGGTCAACTGCTCGCCGTCGAATTCAGCCTGGCTGGCTGCCGCGCTATCCGGCGGCGCCGATGCAACCAGGTCAACGGTCAGGGTCTCCGCCATGATGTAATCCTTGAAATCGGCTACGGCTTCTGTCAAACCCGGAGTAGCTTGATAGTACAACCGAATGCGATCGGAGATTTGCAGATCGGCCGTTTTGCGCAAATCCTGCACGCGGCGCACAAACTCGCGCGCCAGACCCTCACGCACCAACGCCGGGGTCAGCTCAGTGATCAACGCCGCCAGGTAAGCGCCCTCGGATGCCACCGCGTAGCCTTCGCGCGCCTGCACGCGAACTTCGACTTCTTCCGGTAGCACTGAAACCGTCTCGCCATCCACCTGCAGCTCGACCGGCTGACCGTCGAGCAGGCGGCGTGCGGCCGGTTCTGGATCGATCGCCAGCAGCGTCTTACGGATGGCCGGGAAGCGGCTGCCATATTTTTGGCCCAACTGCTTGGGTAACGGATTCAGGCTATAAGCTACCGCTTCACCTGCGGTATCCAACGCCCGCACGTGTTTAACGTTCAGCTCATCTTCCAACAGATCGGCATAGACTTGCACCACGCGGGCTTCTTCAGCGTTGCCGACCGAGAAAGCCGCTTCCGCCAACGGCTGGCGCACCTTGCGGTTGGCCTTATTCCGTGCGGCGTGTCCCACCGATGCCAGCTTCATCACCAGCGCCATGTCGCGGTTGAGTTTATCATCCACCAGCGCCGCGTCAAAGACCGGCCAGGCTGCCAGATGTACCGATTCAGGCGCGCTCGGGTTCATTTGCACCACCAGATTCTGGTATAACTCCTCCGCCATGAACGGCATACTGGGCGCCAGCAGTTTACTGACAGTCACCAGTGCTTCATAGAGCGTCGCATAGGCAGCCTGCTTATCTCCGTCCGATTCAGACTTCCAGAAGCGGCGACGCGAGCGGCGCAGATACCAGTTGGACAGTTGATCGACGAAGACTTCAACCGGGCGCGTGGCGCCCAGCACATCATAATTTTCCATCGCGGTTGTCACGTCCCGCACCAGCGCATGCAAGGTGGAACGCAACCACTGGTCAAGGTCGCTGTATTGCGGCTGCTGTCCTTCACCGGGTTGCCAGCCGTCCAGGTTGGCATAGGTGACGAAGAAAGAATAGGTATTCCACAGGGTCAATGTAAAGTTACGCAGAACCTCACTCACCAGGTCGCTGGAGAACCGACGTTCCTGTCCCGGAGGGCCGGCAGTGTAGAGATACCAGCGCATGGCATCCGCGCCGTTTGAATTCAGGACTTGCCAGGGATCGGCAACATTGCCGCGCGACTTGGACATCTTCTGTGCATTGCCGTCCAGGATCAGTCCCAGGCAGACCACATTCTTGAAACTGACCTGGTCATTGAGCAGGGTGCTGATGGCATGCAAGGAATAGAACCAGCCGCGCGTTTGATCGACTGCCTCGCAGATGTAATCCGCCGGATATTGCTGGTGAAACTGCTCGACATTTTCGAAGGGGTAATGCCACTGGGCATAAGGCATCGAGCCGGAGTCGAACCAGACATCGATCAATTCGGGCACGCGTTTCATTTTGCCGCTGCATTCCGGGCAGCTCAACGTAACTTCATCGACGTATGGCCGGTGCAGATCGAGCCCGGTCAGGTCGCGCCCCGCCAATGTGGACAGTTCAGCTACCGAACCGATAGCATGTTGGTGATGGCAGTCAACGCACTCCCAGACTGGCAGCGGAGTGCCCCAGTAACGTTCACGCCCAAGCGCCCAGTCGACATTGTTTGCCAGCCAGTTGCCAAAGCGCCCGGTTTTGATGTGTCCGGGATACCAGTTGATGGTGTTGTTGAGTTCCACCATGCGGTCTTTGAACTGGCTGGTGCGGATGTACCAGGTTGGCCGGGCATAATACAGCAACGGGGTGCCGCAGCGCCAGCAGAACGGATAGGTGTGGGTATAGTTCTCGCTGCGAAAAAGCAGCCCGCGTGTATGCAATTCATCGATGATCAACGGATCGGCTTTTTTGACGAAAATACCTGCCCACGGCCGGACGGCCGGGATGAACGTTCCGTCATCTGCCACCGTCATCAGCAGCGGCAGATCGTGTTCCAACCCAACCGCCATATCTTCGGCGCCAAACGCCGGGGCGATATGCACAAAACCGGTCCCGTCTTCCGTAGTCACATAATCGGCTAAAACCACATAGTACGCCTGCTTTTGCACCGGCAGGAAGGTGTAGAGCGGTTGATACCTTTTACCTTTAAGGGCCTTGCCTTTCAGCCGGTTGACCACTTTAACGGCTTCACCGTGGAAGACTTTTTCCACCAGGGCTTCCGCCAGGATCAGCTTTTCCACGCCGCCTTCCGGCAATGGATGCTCGACTACCACATAGTCGACATCCGGGTGCGCTGCAACGGCAACGTTGCCGGGCAGCGTCCAGGGCGTCGTTGTCCAGACCAATAACGAGGTGCCGGGTTCATCCACCAGCGGCAAACGCACAAAGACGGACGGATCCACCGTTTCTTCATAGCCCTGGGCCACCTCGTGATCCGAAAGCGGCGTTCCGCAGCGCGGGCAGTACGGCACGACCTTAAACCCCTGGTAAAGCAGGTCCTTTTCCCAGAAGTTTTTCAGGATCGACCAGACCGATTCGATATATTCGTTCTTGTAGGTGACGTAAGCGGTTTCCAGATCGACCCAGTAACCAATGCGGTCGGTTAGTCGTTCCCACTCCTGGATATAGGCAAACGCCGACTCGCGGCATAATGCATTGAATTTATCGATGCCATAGGCTTCGATGTCTTGTTTAACTTTGAATCCCAGCTTTTTCTCGACCTCGATCTCAACCGGCAGTCCGTGGGTATCCCACCCGCCGCGGCGACTGACATGGAAGCCCTGCATGGTTTTATACCGCGGGAAGATGTCCTTGAAGACGCGCGCCAGGACATGATGCACGCCCGGTTTGCCATTAGCGGTTGGAGGACCTTCATAAAAGATATACTCCGGGCCGCCTTTACGCTGATCCATGGTCTTGTGGAAGACGTCGTGTGACTTCCAAAACCGCTGAACCGCTTCTTCTACCAGGGTAACGTTGAATTTAGATGAAACAGGTCGGAACATGCAGGCTCCTAGAAAAAGGTTGTCGTAATCCGTTATTAATATCAAAACCCCTTCGTCCACCAGGGACGAGAGGGGTTCTCGCGGTACCACCCTGTTTCCTGCCAGTCGGCAGGCTCTTTGTCAGATACTTCCGGATCGGTCGGTCATACCTGCGCCGGGAATAACGGTCGGCAGCACCGGCTCCCCTACTGACGAAGGATTACTTCGGGTTCAGTTCGCAGCTCCGGAAGGATTTTCCGCTCCAGTTTTTGCCCCGGCTCACACCAATTCCGGGTTCGCTGCCAAACAACCAGAACGTACTCTTTTCCATCATCGCTATTAAAGTTATGCCGATATTACCATTAATAGCCACAAATGGCAACGTGCAGGGGCGGCTCGCGAGCCGCCCCTACACACGAGCCCCTACACACGAGCCGCCCCTGCGACACGCGTGCAATTCATGTGCATTTTTCGTGGGCAAATTATGTGCCATTGGTATGGATTGCCTAAAAATGTCTATTTGACCCTCGCCCCGACTCCGCTCCCCGGTTCGCGACTTGATTTTCGCAGACGGTTCACCTCTCGGGGAGCGGGAGTAAATGGATTTCGAGTGTTTTTGCACCGCCATGGCGGTGCAAAAACACTCGTGCAGAAAAAACCCGCCCCAAAGAATGGGGCGGGTTAAGTGGGGTTGATAACCTTAAGATACAAGGGGCGGCTCGCGAGCCACCCCTTGTACTAAACCAAAATCATTAGTTTGATAATAAAACGATGGCCTTCGACCTGGCCAATGGGGATTTTCGGTTAATCGCCTATCACATCGTAGAACAACGGCAGGCGCGGGCACGGCTGGTCGCTCCAGGTGTGGGCAGCCAGCAAGCGTTCTTTGGCCTGCCGCAGCTTTTCCTTGCTGTTGGCGTGTATGGTGAACAACGGGTCGCCAATCCCCACCCGGTCCCCTACTTTGTGATGAATAATAAACCCGACTGCCGGGTCGATTGGATCTCCTTTACGAACACGCCCGGCCCCCAGATCAACCGACGCCTCGCCAATTTCCCGAGCATTGATCCCTTGCAGCCAGCCATACCTTGGCGCACCAATCACTTCGACCAGCGGCGCAGTGGGTAACAAACGCGGATCATCGACCTGCTTCACATCACCGCCCTGGATCTCCACCAACCGCCGGAATTTTTGCCAGGCCTGCCCATCTTTCAAAACCGATTCCGCCAGGTAACGCGCTTCATCCAGGGAGGCGGCCTTGCCTCCCAGCAGCAGCATTTGACCGGCAACCTCCATGCAATGTTCGTGAAAATCGCGCGGGCCGTGCAAATGCAGTGTGTCGATTGCCTCGCGCACTTCCAAAGCATTACCTACTGCATGACCGAGCGGTTGGTTCATGTCAGAAAGCAGACAAACTGCCCGCCGCCCGCTCAACCGGGCAATATCGACCATGATATGCGCCAGTTCACGTCCCCCTTCCAGCGTTTCCATGAACGCGCCGTTGCCCACTTTAACGTCCAACACCATTGCCTGGGCACCCCCGGCGATTTTCTTACTCATAATCGAGGAAGCGATCAATGGCATGGAAGGAACGGTTCCGGTCACATCACGCAGCGCATACAATTTGCCGTCTGCCGGCGCAAGGTCAGCGCTTTGACCGGTGAGAACCAGTCCTTCGGTGCGCAGTTGGTTGATAAATTCTTCTGTGCTCAGGTCGGTGCGGTACCCGCTGATGGATTCCATTTTGTCCAGCGTGCCGCCGCTAAACCCCAGACCGCGCCCGGACATTTTCCCAACGGGCAAGCCGCAAGCAGCCACAGTCGGTTCGACAACCAGTGTGGTCTTATCCCCTACCCCGCCGGTCGAATGTTTATCCACCGCCAGCGCCACCACGCCATCCAGGTTGATCGTCTCGCCGGAGTGCGCCATTGCCAGGGTCAGGTCGGTGGTCTCCTCCCGCGTCATTCCGTTGAGGGTAACCGCCATTGCCCAGGCAGCTGCCTGGTAATCCGGGATTTCACCGTGGGTATAACCCTGTACAAAAAAATCGATTTCATCATGCGAAAGGGCTTTTTTATCGCGCTTGTTGATGATGACATCCACTGCTTTCATGATCGATTCCTCCGTGGAAGACCTTTTCGCTGGAAATACAAAGGCATTGCGCAGGAGCTTCCCGGGCAATGCCTTTGTCATTTGCAGATTTACTGAGCTTGTTTTTTGGGAACGATGGTAACCTTGCGATTCGGTTCCTCGCCAATGCTCTCGGTAGTGACGTCCGGGTGTTCGCGCAGTTCCAGGTGGATGATGCGCCGTTCATTGGCGGGCATGGGTTCGAGCGCCATGCGCCGGCCGGTATGGTTAACCTGCTCAGCCATGCGGCGAGCCAGGACGCGCAACTGGCGTTCGCGACGGGCGCGGTAACCTTGCACATCGATCAACAGTGGTACCCATTGACCGGCTTCCTTCGACACAATCAGGCTGCTGATGTACTGCAACGCATTCAATGTCTCTGACCGGCGGCCGATGAGGATGGATAGATCATCTCCCTGGACTTCCACCAGAATCAGGTTCTGGTCATTTTCGTCCGCGGGCGGCACAATTTGCGCTTTCAGGCGGGCGCGAACGCGCATTTTCTCCAAAAGCTCACCCACTACCTGTTCAGCGATTTTCAACACCGGTTCCAGACTGGCCGCATCAATCGTGGGAACGGGTTCTTTCTTCACCGGAGCTTCCACAACGCGGGGAGCCGGTTTTTGGCGGGTTGCGCTCTTGCGCGGAGCGGGTTGCGCATCAACCTCTTTGCTGCCGGACTGGTCTTTGATCTTCAACCGGACGCGCGCCAGACGCGTGCCAAGTCCGAGGAAACCCTTGCTCCCCTGATCAAGCACTTCAACCTCTACGGCATCCTCCGGTAAACCAAGCTGGCGAATACCTTTGGCAACTGCTTCTTCGATGGATGGTGCAATGATTTCCAATGTTGTTTTTTCTTGACTCATCTCAGCCTCAATGATTGCTTCCTACTGCATCCTAAGGGTGAGAGGCTTGTTCAGCCTTCACCGGTTTTTATTTTTTCCCCTTGCCGGCTTTTACGTCCTTTTTTTTCAAGAACGGAAAAACATTTGCCCAGTTCACTTTGCCGAGCATGGCATACTGCGCGATACCCACGAGGTTCGAAGCCACAAAGTACAACGCCAGGCCGGAAGCCAGGGTGTACGCCAGGTAGCCCATGAACAAAGGCATGTACAGGTTCATCATGCTGCCCATGGCGGCGGTTTGATCCTTCGGGTTAGGGTTGGCTGGCTGTGTTAACTTGCCCTGGATGTAGGTGGTCAACACAACGATGATCACCATTACCGGGATGCCAAACTCGAGTCCCGGGATGTTCAACCGCTCCGGTTGCGAGAGGTCCATCCACAGAAAGCGGTTGTTGAGCGGGATAAGGGTTTCAACCTTCAGCAGAGCAGGGTAAATATGCCGGATCAGGTTCAGCAGATCGATTGGTGTGGTCGCCATGGCGTAGATTACCGCCTGGTAAAGGCCAAAAATGATCGGCAGTTGTATCAGGGTCGGAAGGCAGGATGAGAATGGGTTTATTCCCAGTTCTTTATATAATGCCATCTGCTCCTGGGCCAGCTTTTCTTTATCGCCCTTGTATTTCTCTTGAACTTTGAGCCACTTTTCGTTCTTCTGCAAATCCTGCATGGCCTGTGCGCCCTTGATCTGTTTTACCATCAAGGGGTGGGTAATCAGCCGGATCAACAGGGTAAACAGGATTATCGCAACGCCAAAGTTCTGTCCGATCAGGTTATAGATGAACAGCAGCGTATTGATAAACGGGGTGATGATTAATGAATCCCAGATATTCACGATTCGCTCCTACTTCGGCGGGATGAAGGTCCAAACATCCTGACCGGCGGTGGTTACCAGCTTGAGCGGGCTGTCGCCCAGCGCAATGCCGATCAGCAGTTTGTCATCGAATTGAACGGGGCCATTGTATAACTTGCCTTCGATCGTCTTGGACCACAACCGTTCGCCCGTAAAACTCAAGGCAACAAGGTTGCCATTTTCTGTCGCAAATACAACTGACTCTTCGGTCACAGTGGGGCGCCCGGTTACCGGCTCCGTCAGTGACTGCGTCCAGATATCGGCGCCGTCTGTGCGGGAGACGCCGTAAGCTTTGCCGCTCAGATCGCCAAAAAACAGCGTATCTTCATGGATGGCTGGCTGGCTCCACAGACTTTCGGTAAATTTGCGCCGCCAGAGGATTTCACCGTCCGCAGTGTTAACGGCAATCAGCTCGCGCGCCAGAGTGGCGACGTATAATGTGCCGTCGGTGCTTAATGTGGGCGAGTAAATCACGGCCCCGCCTAAATCCTTCGACCATTTCAGTTCGCCGGTTGCCATATCGACAGCATAAATGGTTTTGTCCATCGATGCCTGGTATACCGTGTCGCCGTTGCCGACCGGTTGCGACCAGAGGGCGCGAGTGGCCGCGAATTTCCATTTAAGGTTGCCGTTCAGGTCAAGGGCATATAAAGAGCCGTCGCCGTTGGGGGCAAAAATGGTATCGTTGGCTACCAGTGGACTGGCAATCCAGGGACCGTTCGCCTGGAACGACCAGTTCTCGGCGCCTGTTGTCGGGTTTAGCGAATGCAGGATTTTCTGATAGTCACCGGCAATCAATTGGTTTTCCACTAATACCGGCGCTGCAAAGTACATTGTCCGGGATGCTTTTTCCGGATAACGCCAGATCATGGAACCGTCGGTTGCGCGAATGGCATAAACATGCGCCAGATTGGCAACATAAAATGTATCCCCGTTAGTGGAGATCCCCGGCCAACTGCTCCCGGAAAGTCCGGCCGAGCAAGACGTGAGCAAAACGGTTGCCAGGATCAGGGTAAAGATGAGGGTGGTTTTTCTTTTGTTCATTCTGTGTGATTGTTATGCAAAAGGTTGAATCCCGGAGCTCAATCGATTTAGCGGATCAAGGTACCGGGTCATAACCGCCTGGATTCCAGGGGTTGCAGCGCAAGACGCGCCAGGTAGCCATAACCACGCCCCGCCAGGCACCATGTTTGTAGATCGCCTGATAGCCGTAGTGGGAGCACGAAGGGTAAAAGCGGCAGGTATTGGAAGGCAGCGAGGGAGAAACTAATTTTTGATAAAGACGAATCAACCCCAGCAAAGGCCAGCGTAACAGAGTTTGCAGATTAAACGGCAAATCCCGCAAACGCGGCTCAGTGGAGTAATCGTGCTCGATCATTCAATTCAACGCTTTCTCGCTGGAGCAGCCCTGCCCTTTTCAGGACCGAGCGCACGCCAGTCGAAATTTGATCAAAATCAGCATCCCGAATGGGTCCGCGCGCCAGAAAAATCAAATCCCAGCCAGACGACAGAGACGGCAGCAACAGGTCGATGATGGCGCGCAGCTGGCGTTTGGCACGGTTGCGAACCACTGCTGTCCCAACCGCTTTTCCGGCTGAAATCCCAATCCGCAGCATTCCTTCCGCGTTGGGCAATGCTACCAATACGACCAACGGGTGCGGAAAGGATTTCCCATTTCGCCGCACCCGCGAAAAGTCGGTAGCTTGCCTTAGCCGAAATGCGCGTTTCACCCATATACCTGTCCGTTTAGTTGTCCCTCCAGCGAGATGGATGAACAAAGACAGGTTCGCCGTTTACCAGCGTACGTTTTTCTTGACGTGGTTGTTTTTCGACACCGTCAGCCGGACACGCCCGCGTAAACGGCGGCGCTTCAGCACTTCGCGACCATCGGCAGTTGCCATACGGGCGCGGAAACCATGGACCCGAACACGGCGACGGATTTTAGGTTGATAAGTCCGTTTGGTACTCATTAAACGATCCTTTCAAAAGGAGGTTATGGCACCACTGTGTTCTGCGCAAATCGCCAAACATGGAATAAACTGCGTTGTTTAGCCATTTCCGCAACCCACAATGCCATCATGCCATTAGACAAGCTGCAATTATACCTTAAGCCCGTCTTATGGTCAAAGAAAAACGGGATTTCTAGCGGCCGTTCTGCCTGCGCACGCCGGTGAAAAATTTTGCCAGTTGTCGCGCCCCTTCGACATCAGTAACCGCCAGAACCTCATCACCGGCCTTGAATACAGTTGCCCCGCGCGGAACCACCACCTCGCCGCTGCGGATGATGGCAGCAATGACGCATTGATCTGGCAGAGCGATATCTTTTATTTGCTGGCCAATTGCCGGTGCGCCTTCCGGAATTTTCTCCTCGACCAGCGAGTAATTCCCACGCCGCAGTTTGAGCAAAGTCATCATGTCGCCCATCGACATCTCTTCTTCGATAATTGATGCCATGATAGACGCCTGGTTGACTGCCACATCCACATTGAAGGTCTCATCGAAAAGCCAGGCATTGCGTGGATTGTTGATGCGCGCAATGATGCGCGGAATCTTGAATTTTTTTCGAGCCAGGAAGCAAATGATCAAATTAGCTTCGTCCTCGGTGGTGCAGGCCGCCAGAACATCTGCATTGGCGGCGCCAGCGCCTTCCAGAACGGTTGGGTCGATCGGGTTGCCCTCATAAATGACTTCGGTCGGCAATTCCCGATGGATGTGCTCAAGAACCGTTTGGCGGTCATCAATCAACCGGACCTGGTGATTCTCTGCGATTAAAATTCGCGCCAATTGCGCGCCCGTACGCCCGCCGCCAGCGATGATCACATACATATCAGGCCTCCTCTTTGCCTTCCAGCCTGGCGCGCAGGCGGTTGATACCTTCGAAAGTCGCGCTGAAATGAACCACATCCTCTACGGCCAATACCATTTGAGCATCTGGCAATTGGGCTTTTCCGGCGCGGGTCACCGCAATCGGGACGCACTCCTGGCCTTTTAAGAGCTCGCCAAGTGTTTTTCCGTCAAACGACTGCGGAATCTTGAATTCGTAGATCTCGACTTCGCCGTTCCCGGCGGAAAAAACGGAATAGAAATCAGAGTCATACAACAATTCTTCCACTCGCTGTGCGCCCCAACTGGTCGAAGATATCACCTGCAGTCCCAGGTCTTCGTACAGGGAGCGCATTGTGGGGTCATAATTGCGGGCAACCACATTGGCCACATTATATTTTTGACGGGCAACCCGCGCTACAACCGCATTAATAGCATCCGAATCGGTCACAGCTGCCAACCCATCGGCCGTCTCGATGCCGGCTCGAACAAGCACATCCTGCTGCAACCCATTGCCCTCATGGATGCGCCCGATAAAATCAGACGGCAACTTATTGAAGGCAGTCTCTTGAGTATCAATAACCGCAACGCTGTTACCGGCCTTGGAGAGCCGATATGCCAGGTCCGCGCCAAGTCTGCCGCACCCTACAACAAGAATTTTCATGTTCGATCCTTCTATCAATCCTGATTCCTAGTCCACCTGGTACGGGACGTTGGTGATAATAATGTCTTTCCGAAAATGGAGCGCAGCGCTCAGCGTCGCGGCCGTTTTGGTATGCAGCATGTTGGACCACCAGTGGCGCGGAACAAATTCGGGCACGACGATGGTAATGACTTCCTTGGGTTGTTTAAGGTTATCAATTTCATCGATATATTCCAGCAACGGCTCGATAAAAGTGCGATATTGCGATTCAAGGATCACCAACCGGTGCCCGTCGCCCCAGGTTTCCCACTTTTGTTGCAGCCGGGCGGTTTCCTCCGGGTCGATGGAAACATGTACAGCAGTAATGTCATCGCTCAAGGTCCGCGCGTAGCGCAAAGCCGCCAGCGTCCCGCGATGGACGCCGCTGAGCGGCAGGATCACTCTTTGACGGCTTACCTGCGACGGTGTGCCCTGGTTTTCGAGCGACAGATCGCTTGCCAGGTTGCTGTAATGGCGGCGAATTCCGGAAAATAAAATGACCATCAGCGGGATAATGATAATAACCAGCCAGGCGCCCTGAGCAAATTTGGTAACGGCAAAAACCAGCATGACCATTCCGGTCAGCACGGCGCCAATGCCGTTGATGATCATTTTAAATTGCCAGCCTTTTTCATACCGTAAAGTCGATCCGCGTTCCTTGAGTTCCGCTCCCTCTTTCAAGCTCCCGATTTTCTTCCAGCGCCGCGCCATGCCAAACTGCGACAGGGTGAAAGAGAGAAATACACCAATCGCATACAAAGGTATCAAGCGTGTAACGCTGGCATTGAACGCCAGTATTAATACGGCTGCAATAATTGCCAGCAGAACAATGCCGTTGGAATAAACCAGCCGGCTGCCGCGATAGGCCAGTTGACGCGGTAGGAACCCGTCGATTGCAACGATCGCACTCAGCCGTGGGAACCCTGCGAATGAGGTATTAGCGGCCAAAATCAAGATAATCATGGTGGAAACCACGGTCGCCAGGTAGAGCAAGCCGCGGTTGCCGTAGGCGGTGCGAACGATTTGCGAAATGACAGTTTCTTCTTCAGAGGGAACCGCGTGAATCTGCGAGGTCAGGAACGAAATCCCGAGGGTCATCGCCGCCAAAATAATCGACATGATGATCAAAGTGATGCCGGCGTTCTTGGAGCGCGGCTCTTTGAAAGCGGGAATGCCGTTCGAAACAGCTTCGACCCCCGTCAGCGCCGAGGTACCGGATGAAAAAGCGCGCAACAATAAAAATGCGATCGCACCCTGGGTAACATGAACGGTTTCCAATAAGGGTGGATCGACCACTTTACCAAGGCTGCCGGTGAGATATTTGAATAAGCCCACCCCAAGCGCCACCAGAGTCGCAACGATGAAGAAATATGTCGGGACGGCGATGGCATTGCCGGATTCTCTCACGCCGCGCAGGTTCACCAGCATGATGAATACCACCATAGAAATTGCCAGCCAGACACGATAATCCAACAAGGATGGCACTGCGGAAACCAGGTTGGCAACCCCAGATGAAATAGAAACCGCAACTGTCAGAATGTAATCCGTCAGCAACGCGGCGGCGGCAATTTTGGCGGGCAGTTCTCCCAAATTATCGCGGGAAACAATATATGAACCGCCTCCATTAGGATAGGCATGGATGGTTTGTTCATAAGAAATGACAACGATCGCCAGCAGGACGATAATGGCGAGCGATAATGGAAAAACATACTGATAGGCTCCGGAACCCAGCGCAGCCAGGATCACCAACATTTCCTGCGTGCCGTAGGCGGATGATGACAACGCGTCCGAAGCAAAAACAGCCAGACCAATCATGATCCCGATGGTTTGATGCGGTGCATCGGCTGTAGGTAAAGGCCTCCCAATTAACCAGGTCCGCCAGGATACTTTGGGCTTAAACTGGGTATCTCGATGGAGAACCGTTGTGCCGCTCTTATCTTCGATATTCATATTTTATTGGCCGTTTCTACCTTGACCGAAAATTGACGACAAAGGGAACGATTATAATGACAATTTAATCCGGCGTCAATTATAATATTAAGACGTTCTGGTTTCGCATGCCATTGCCATGCTTTCCAAGCCGGGTCATGTATGCGTGTGTTTGGAACCAACATCGGGGTTATCACATTTCCATCCGAAACCAGATCACATGCCGTTCACATTAATGCTGATGCATGAATTTCATCATTATGGCATGAATTCTATGCAGGCTGGTGCGTAAACCGCACATATTCGCCCGTTAAATCATTAACAAAGGCTGGTGATTAGTTGACCCTAACCTGGTCTGTCAGATCCGCCGTGACCGACATACTTTATGACGAAACCACTCACCCAGGGTAACGCTTTTGTCAGTCTTCGAAAGTACTGGCTGTATAGCCTTGGAATTTTGAGTGGGCTGGCTTTGCCTGTCATTTCGACACTGGTGGAAGTTTCTGGCAGAAATTATCCATTAAACCTGCGCAGCCTTCTTCAGGTTCAGGTTCAAAATCAACTGCTATGGATTATTGACCTGGCAGCATGGGTATGGATAATCTTTATGATTGGCAGTATTCTACGCGAGAGCGCGCATCAACAGCAGAGCGAGGAACTCCAGGAACAGTTGGCGCAGCGCATTGCCGAACTTTACAACCTGAATGAAATTTCGCAGCGCGAGATCAGCGTCCGCCACCACGCCGAAGCCAAAATCACGCGCGCTAAAAGGGAATGGGAAGCCACTTTTGACGCCATATCAGATTTGATCATCCTGGTGGATGCTTCAGGATTAATCATCCGTTGTAACCAGGCAACCATTCAAAAATTGGAAACCACTTACCAGGATATTCTGAACCGTTCGATCGAAGAGGTGTTTCCGGGAGTGGTCGAGCCAATCCAGAAGCGGGTTATCAATCAAAACCAGGTCATTCCAATGCCGTCGCAATTCGGCTGGTTTGAAGTAAGCGGCTTTCCTTTCCCGCTCACCGGCCAACAGCAAGGCACTATCTATATTTTCCATGACATCAATCAACGCAAACGCGACGAAGCCGAGATCCAGCGCCAGAAACAATATTTCGAGGCGATTTTTCAGAACAGCCCTGTCGCCATTGTCACGCTGGATTTGAGCGGCGGCATGGTCACCTGCAACCCGGCTTTCGAGCGATTATTCGGCTATTCCCCGGTAGAGGTAGCCGGTCGAAAACTGGACGATTTAATTACTCCGCCGGAATTCAAGGACACAACCCAGGATTACACCCGGCGTATCCGTCGCAGCAATGTCCCATACCAGATTGCCCAGCGGGTGACCCGCCTGGGCGAAACGATCGAAGTGGAAATTTACAACGTCCCTGTCGTAGTCAACCATGAGCAGTTAGGCACTTTCGTCCTGTTCCACAATATTACCGAACTGGTGCAGGCGCGGCGCAAGGCTGAAGAAGCTGATCTGGCAAAGAGCGAATACCTGGCAAATATCTCGCATGAAATTCGCACCCCGCTCAATGGTTTGATTGGTATGTTGAACCTGGCACTGGATACCGAATTGTCATCCGGCCAGGCCGAGTACCTCAAAACCGCTTCCGATGAGACAGAGGCGCTGCTTGGCTTACTCAATGACGTCCTCGACCTGTCGAAGATCGAAGCCCGGCGCATGACGCTGGAAGAAACGAATTTCGATCTGCGGACAGTCATGGAAAATGTCGCCTTGACCATGGCGCAGCGCGCCAGCGATAAAGGCCTGGAATTGGTTTGCATTATCCCGCCTGCAGTTCCAACCGCTTTGCGCGGTGACCCAAACCGATTGCGGCAGGTGTTGACCAACCTGGTCGCAAATGCGGTCAAATTCACAGACAAAGGTGAAGTTGTTCTCGGCGTTCACCAGGAATCGCAAGCCGGTTCGAAGGTTACGCTCGGTTTCTCCGTTCAGGATACCGGCATTGGGATACCGGCCGAACGCCAGGCTGCCATTTTCGACCGATTTGCACAGGCATCCGTTTCGACCACGCGCAAGTATGGTGGGACAGGCCTGGGCCTGTCCATCTCGGCCCAACTGGTTGAATTGATGGGCGGCAAGATTTCTCTCAAGAGCGAGCCCAATCAAGGCAGTATCTTTTCTTTTAATGCTGTCTTCGATCAGACCGCTGAAAACGAACCCCTCCCCGCTGATTTGAAACGGCGAGCGAAAGATTTACGAGTTTTGATCGCCGATTCGAATAGCAGCAGTCGATCCAACTTGACCTCATTGCTGGAAAGTGTAGGCTGCAAAACCATCGGCGTTGCCACCCAGGCCACTGCGCTGACCCGATTGGAAAAAGCCAATAATGCCGGCAAAGGGTATCAGCTTTTAATTCTCGATAACCGCCTTTCCGGGGTCCTGGGTTATCCCCTGGTCGAAAGCATACGCAACGACCCACGCTACAGTCACCTGATCATCATCATGCTTGCACGGTTGGGGGATACGATATCCGAAGCAAAATTCAAAGAACTGGATATCAGCGCGGTGGTTTTGAAACCAGTGCGCTGGCAGCCTTTACAACTTATTCTGTTGGAATTGTTGACCCCGCCCAAGAAACGAACCGGCCAATTACCGGCCTTGCCGCCCGACAATCGCGCCAGCCAGGCCATGCAGACCATTCACCCGCAAAACGTGCTGCTGGTCGAGGACAACCCGGTCAACCGTAAGGTGGTCATCAATTTGCTCGAAAAGTTTGGTCACACCGTTTCGGCGGTGGAGGATGGCCGCAGAGCGTTGGATGCCCTGGCGGAACGCGGCTTTAATGTGATCCTGATGGATGTGCAAATGCCGGTGATGGACGGGCATGAGTCTACCCAGCGTATCCGATCCATGGAGGGCAGCGAGCACCATACGCCCATTATTGCCATGACTGCTCATACCTTCACCAGTGAAATCCAGCGGTGCTTCTCCAGCGGAATGGACGCATACCTTTCCAAACCGCTGAGACCGCAGGAATTGTTTGATGCCATCGAACAGTGGTCGCTGCCTGTGCCTGATAAACGCCCCTGGCTGGACCGCGCCCCAGGCCAGCAAACCGGCTCATCGCCCGCAGTTGACGCGCCAGCAGCGGAAAAGGCAACCGGTGAGATCACGGACCTGGATTTTGCGGAATTTTCTTCCGCATTTGACCAACTGGTGCTCTCCACCACCGAACCCGCAGATTTAACGCCACCTGAGGAGTCTACAACTCAGGATAGGCTGTTGGCTCGCGCGATCTCAGGACCGCAGTCGATCCCACTGGGCGAACCGCAGTACTTGCAGAGCATCCTGCCGCGCTTTGGCAATGATTTATCCTTTTTCGTCGTTACCTTCGAGGAGTTTGTGCAGCAATGCCGATCTCACCTCCCTGAAATTCAGGTAGCCATTCAGAAAAACGATGCGGCGGCAGTTAAATTGCTGGCGCACAACCTGAAAGGCGTGGCAGCCAATTTTGAGGCTGAAAAAATGACCGCCTTGGCCCACGAATTGGATATGCTTGCCGGACGGGGCGATCTCAGCCGGGCGTCCGAAGTGGCGCTTGCGCTCGAAAAAGAAATTCCCGCGCTTGAAAAAAATCTTGACGACATCCGTACGCAGCATTAATCACGGCTTCAATAAGGATACTCATGGCAACCATTTTACTGATTGACGACGAAGTGATCTTTCATCGCATGATCGAACACAGCCTGCAGCCGCTTGGGCATTCGGTTCACAGTGAATTAACCGGTATTGCCGGCCTGGCAGCTGCCGCCCAATACCATCCGGATGTCATTATCACCGACCTCAACTTGCCCGATGTTTCCGGGTATGAGGTTACCCGCCGGTTGCGGCGCGATCCGGCATTTGCTCAAACGCCTATTCTGGTTTTGACCAGTCAATCCGGATTGCAGGATAAGCTCGCCTCGTTCGAAGCCGGCGCTGACGACCATATCACCAAACCGTTCGAGCCGGTTGAGTTGATCGCCCGCATGAATGTGCTCCTACGGCGGGTCGAAATGATTCGGCAGGCAGCGCCCGCCGGCACACCCGACCGGCAGCAAAAAACCGCCCGTATGATTGCCGTGCATACCCTGCGCGGCGGGGTTGGTAGTTCATTGCTGGCAGTCAATCTGGCGCTGGGGCTGAATGCGCTCTGGATGGCCCCAACCGCGCTGCTCGACCTGGTTCTGACCGCCGGTCAGGTCGCACTGCTGCTCAACATGCCGCTCAAACGCACATGGGCCGATTTGGCGGACTACAAACCGCAGGAATTGGAATTCGAGATTTTACAATCCATCATTGCCCACCACAACTCAGGATTGGATTTCATCGCAGCGCCAACTTACCCCACTGATGCGGAAGGGTTGACCAATGATGCCTTTACGACTTCGCTGCAATTATTGCGACCGGAATATGATTATCTGATTGCTGACCTGCCGCACGACTTCTCGGAAGTTTCGCTGCTCACCCTGGATGCAGCAGATGTAATTTTATTGGTCATTGCCCCGGAATTATCCTCCATCCGGGCAGCGGCAGCCGCGTTGGATACCTACAACCGACTCGGTTATCCTCCTGAAAAAGTGCGTCTGGTGCTCAATAATATTTTCCCGCGCGGCGGCCTGCCGCAGGAACGGATCGAACAGGCGCTGAACAAACAGGTCACCGTTTCTTTTCCGTACGCACCTGACATCCTGATCCAGGCCATCAATCTTGGGCACCCGATTATCCAGGAGGAACCTGGCGAACCGTTATCGATCCTTCTGGAAGATTTCGCGTTTTATCTGAGCCAGGATCAGCACAAAAAAACCCGGCCCGAAAAACCTACGCACGCCTGGAAGCGGGTGTATGATCGCTTTATCCAGGCGCGGAACAAGCGGGAAAAGGCTAAATAGCGGTGGTTTAAAAAAGGTGGGTACAATCCCATTCTTCTCTCTCGTTAAGAAATCAACTTCCAGGCAAGACGCCAGTTGCGCGAAAATCTCCGCCGGTTCCTCAATATTCTAGAACTCTGCAAGCACAGGAAATTTATCAACCCCGCCCAAGGGCTGTCTCAAAAGAATAAATTTGTCATTTATTCCACCACATATGCGGGATGGGATGGAACCCATCCCCTACCTGTAGGGGCGGGTTTCCACGCCCGCCCGCTTTTGAGACAGCCCCTTATTCTTAATTGAATGATTTGCGCCGCTAAGGCGGCGCAAATCATTCAAAAGTTAGTAAACCCCCGCTCCCCGATGGATTCATTGTGAATCCGACCAGCTAATTTTCCGGGAGCGGGGGCAGGGGATGGCTCAAATTTATTGCGGATCACTTAAATAAACGAACACAGACAATATAACTTGAAAGATAATGACATCGGTTATTCAATCAGGCTGCCAGTCAGGCCCTGATCAGTCAACCGGTCCAGGCGAACCCGGCTGATTTGATTCCACAAGCGGCGCGGCGAATGAACCTCGACCTTGAGGTAATTGTCGGTTAAACCGTGCAGTTTCCATCCGGCCGGACCATAAGTATTGGTTGCCTCCCACAGGACGGAAGCTTCACTGCCAAGATGCTGCTCGCGGAAAAGGGTTGAAGACACTGCCAGCACCTGGCGCACTTGTTCGCTGCGGCGGTGAGCGACCGTACTGGATACCGGGTTATTCAACCGGGCGGCCGGTGTGCCGGGGCGCGCGGAATAGCTGAAAACGTGCCCGCCGGCAAATTCCATCTCCTCCACAAATGCCAGACTCTCAGCAAACTCGCGGTCATCCTCGCCGGGGAAACCGACAATCAAGTCGGTGGTCACAGCCATACCAGGAGCTGCCTCTCGGGCAGACGCAATCAACTGACGGAAGGCCGACGGGTTTGTATGCCGCGCCATGCGATGCAGCGTTTGTCCGCAGCCTGACTGCAGTGGCAAATGCAGATGGCGGCACAAGCGCTGATTTTCCCATAACTGAAAGAAATCCTCGTCCAGGTCCCATGGTTCGAGTGAGGAAAGGCGCAGGCGTTCCACATCCGTGTCCTGCAAAATTACCTGAATCAAATCACGTAAATGCATGCGCGGTGATAAGTCATACCCCCACGAACCCAAATGAACTCCCGAAAGCACAACTTCGCGGGTGCCGCCGGATTGAGCATGCTGGATGTCGCTCAAAACCGCCTGAATCGTCTCGCTGCGGCCCGGCCCCCGGGCAATGCGGGTGATGCAAAAAGTACAATGATTGTCGCAACCATCCTGGGTCTTGATAAATGCACGGGTGCGCAAATGGATACCCGGTAATGGCTCACGCGCCACCGGCTCCAGGTCAAAATCCTCTACCGGCACGCCAAGCACATCAGCCACCAAATGATCTTTATCCAGGTTGGACACCACCCGCCGGACGTTAGGTAAAACAGCAGCGCTATCCGGCTCGAGGGTGGACCAGCAGCCGGTTACGACGATCTCTGCTGCACCCAGACGAGCTGCCTGACGGATCTTTTGGCGTGAATCGGCAGACGCAGCGCTGGTAACCGTGCAGGTATTAACCACAACCAGCTCGGCCTCACCCGCAGAGTCTACAATGGTGTGGCCTGCTGCTCTAAATTGGGTTGCAAATCGTTCAATTTCGCTCTGGTTTAACCGGCAGCCAATTGAATCGAGAAAAATTTTCATACCGCTAAGGCTTCAGGACAAAGAAGTTGTCAAACAGAATATCCACTCCGGGTTGACTGTATGAGCCAGCGATTAAGCCCACATCGCCCACAGTAAAATCCATGTCTTCGACCTCCAGGAATTTCTCCTGGTTTACGTATAAAGTCAACCGGGAACCGACGCAGTCAGCACGAATCTGATTGGTGGTTTGCCCCTGCTGGATCATTGCGCCGTACTCCAATCCATCGGGGCTGTTTAAAGTCTGGTACAGACCGTCCTTTACCTTGATGATGCCGCCATAGCCATCACTGCTGACCAGAAATGCATAGAAATTATACTCGTTCTGGAAACGGCAGAGTAGACCAAAATCATTGTCCGTCGGCCCTTCGATTAAGGTGGCATCCACCGCCAGCGTCGAATCGCTGAAACGCTGCCCGGGCAGCGACCAGTAATCATAATTTGCTTCGTTAATGTGGAAACTTAAACCATCGGAGGCATAGGCGATGGTGGCGCTTTCAGATGACCAAACCTGCCAACCCGATTCGGGATTATCGAAATTGTCAAAATAAACCACGCTGCCCGGGTCGATTTCTGCAAGCGCAGAACTCGTAATGCGATCCTCCAGATTGCATCCGCTCAAGACCAGGGTTGTCAGTGCAAAGAAAAGCACCAGCATGGTTTTTTGGTTCATTCCGCAACTCCTTCGAACCCGTAAAGGTTTTGTGTCGATGGTGTGGGTTCGATGCCGTCTCAGTGACTGTTTTTGGAGGATATTGCGGTGAACGGATTTATTGGCCGGGAAAATGCTTGTCAAGCAACCGCTGTGCCTGGGAGGCAACAGCGGGATCGGTGTTCTGGGCTGCTGCTGTTTTTAACAAGGGGAAAGCCAGTGGAAAGCGGTTCCCGGCGATGTAAACCTGCGCCAGATGGAACCGGGCGGCCTCGTACTCACCATCCTCTGCCAGTGCTAGTTGCAAGAATTGTTCCGCCTTTTCCAGGTCGCCATTCGTCAGGAATACCCACCCGGCGGCATCCAATACCTGTAGATCTTTCGACGCAAGAATCAGCGCTCGTTCGATTGCGGGTAGCGTAAAGGTTGAAAAGTCAAAACCGTATGTGGCCGAAAATACCGCCAGAGCCCGCCAGAATTGCGCGTTTATCGGTTCGATCTCGACCGCGCGTTGATAGGCTGCCATGGCGCTCACCAGGTCGCCGGCCAGTGCATATGTACCGCCAATTTCCACCTGCCAGCGGCCCTGGTCGGGATGGTTGGCGGCTAATTTCTGAAGATACGCCAGCGCGACCATCGGTTTGTTCTGGCGGCTCCAATACAAGGTCAAAGCGGATAATACGATGTCTGAATTGGGCGCGATGCTTTTGGCGCGCAGCAGGTCTGTCCAGCCATCCTTGCCCTGTTGTTGACGGGATTCACCCAGAAAAGCCCACGCCTCAGCGTAACCAGGCGCGAAGTTTAGCGCAGCCTGAAATGCCGTTTCGGCTACATCCCACTGCCCCAGGTCTCCCAACCGCTGACCAATCAACACCAGTTGGTAAGCCCGGTCATTCTGCAGCGCTGCCTGTCCGAGCACTTCCAATAAACGGCGCGATTGTTCGGCCTCAATCCCCTCACAGTTACCGGCGCTGGCTAAGGGATGCGCGGCATCAGCGATGCTGCGTGGGGAAAGCAGCAACCCGGTCAGCCAGGCTGCCTGAACTGAATCCGGGTCGAATTCCAACCAGCGCTGTGCAGCCAGCAGCGTGCCATCCAGATCACCGGCGGCGCGCAAACGATCAGCCGCCTGAGCGATTTGGCTCACATCGACAGCCGGTAGACTCGCCAATTTACGCCAGGTTTCGCTGGCCCTGGCCGAATCTCCCGTTTGCAGATAGGCTTCCCCCAGATTCAAAAGCCCGCCTGCCGAAATTTCCACATGCTCCGTCACGGCGCTGTAACTGGCAATTGCCTGCGCGAAATCACCCGCCAAAAATTCGAGCCCGGCAATTTTTTCGAGCAGATCCGTGCGTTCCGGTTGATATTCCAAAACCTGGCGGTAATACCGGGCAGCCTCCGCTGGCATCCCAATGGTCTCCGAAATATGCGCGCGCTGCCAGGCGACCGTCAAGCGAACCGGGCGTGGTGCAAGCGTGACCAGCCCCGATACCAGCACCGGCGCAGCCACCAGCACTGACAGCAGCAACCGCTCAAGCAATTTCATCTTGCCAATTATAAGCGCTCACCAGGCCAGCACCGCCCCGCTGGCTTTATGGATCGTAAAGCCACCGTTCGTTTGTATTTCTGCATTAACCCAGGCCGTGATTTCCTCTTGGGCGCCGGGTGGGAAATCCCAGATGCCGACCATCGAGCGAATGTAGTCCAGCAGCGCGCGGGTTTCCGTGACGAACAGGCTGTCGATAAAGGGAATCACCTCGACATGTTCGAAAGACTCGCCCAGAATTGCAGGAGCATTCTCCAACCCATAGCGCGCAGCAAAATCATGCAGCTCAGAACGCATGAGACCAAAACGATTCATCAAATCACCTAGTTCCTGCATATGGCCGGCACTGTTGGTGGCAGCGCACAACCGGCCGCCAGGAGCGAGCACGCGCCGCAGTTCGCGCACGGCCAGTGAAATATCCGGCACATGGTAGAGCATATAATTGGCAAGCACCCGCTCGAATTGGCCGGTGGAAAACGGCAGGCGTTGAACGTCCGCAGCGGCAAAGTCGAAGCGGGCATCGCTGTTCAACACTGCCCGGGCCGAACCCGCCATTCCCGTAGAGAGATCCAGCATGGTTACCTGCAGCTCCGCCGGCAGCCGCCGCTGATTGGTATGCCAGATTTCTCCCGTGCCGCAGCCGACCTCCATCACGGGCATGCCGGCTCGCAGGTCGAGCAAATCGTACATCCATTCGAAATAATTGGATGGATTGACACTGAACCGTCGGTGCAGTTGGATGCGTGCATCCAGGTGATCCCCCTGGCGGTATTGTTCCTTCTTCAAATATTCCTGATCTGAAATCGGGTCCATGCCATTCTTCCCTATTTTAGTCATAATTGTCAGGTGAAATTCTTGACATGTATATTAAAACATGATATTCTTGCGCCCGATGGATTTGGCTGAAATGCCAGATAATTTCTACTTAGTTAGATGGAGTAAAGCATGTCAGAACGTTTTGTTGGAACTGTGAAGTGGTTCAACCCCGCCAAGGGATACGGTTTTATCGGCCGTGAAGATGGGGAAGATGTCTTCGTGCACTTTTCCGCTATCGATATGGATGGCTACAAACAGCTCAAGGAAGGCCAGAAAGTAGAGTTTTCAATTGAGACCGGCAATAAGGGCTTACAGGCTGCAGCCGTAACGGCCGTAGAGTAAGCCTTCACAGAAAATTAAATATCAACTGCGCCACGCTGTGGCGCAGTCTTTTTTTAACCACCGCGCATTCCCAAAATAATACCGCCAATTTTAGCCAGCTCGGTCAGCGTGACCCGCCAGCCTTCCCGGCTGAACATCCAGTTGATGGGTTGGTACCAGTGACCGCTGGCAGCAGCCACCCGCACTTTTACACCTTCGGTTCCCAGTTCACCGGCGAACAATATTCGCGCACGCAAGGTATGGTATGGATCAGTCACAACCAGTACGGAATCGAACCCCGCGCTCTTAGCCAGCTTTGCCACCTGGCGCGCTTCGTCATAGGTACTGGTGGCAGTCCCGTAGGCGGTCTGGATTTGATACGAAGGCACACCCGCCTTTATCAGTTGACTGCGCGTCTCGCCCATCGTCGAAACGCTGCCGCGTCCTGAAGTTTGGGTTAATACGATTGTATTTGCCGCGCCATCATTGAATAACCGGGCGGCCTCGGCGTTACGCACCTTACCGCCTCCGCTCAAAAGCACGATGGCATCGGCATTTTTATTCGTATCGGATGTGACCAGCAGCATCCCGATAAAAACCAGGAACAAATATGTCCCGGCAACCAGTAATAATGAACCGCTCACAAATTTTGCAAAACAACCCCCTGGGGTTCTTTCAGGTTGGTTTGTCAATTACAGAAATTAACCTTTCACTATTTCGCCGGAACATTTCCCAGCGCTTGTCGGATACGCTCCAGCCCCTCGAGTAACACGCTGCGGGGGCAGGCAAAATTCAAACGCACATATCCGATTCCGCCATTACCAAATTCCTTGCCGTCGTTCAGCCCTACCCTGGCGTGTTTGATCAGGTATTCGCAGGGCGCAAGTTCCAGATTGTAAGCCGATAAATCGATCCAGGCAAGATAAGTACCTTCCGGGACAGTCATGCGCGCCCGGGGCAATTGGGTTTTGATAAATTCGACCACTGTATCCCGGTTGCTTTCCAGGTATATCAGCAGCTCGGCCAACCACTCTTGACCCTCGGCATAGGCAGCGCGAGCAGCAATCATGCCCATCAGGTTGGCGCCATGGACCAGGCCGCGGCGTGCTTTTTTGAAAGCCGCAAGCAGATCCGGGTTGGAGATTATGGCATAGGCGCAGCCCAACCCAGGCAGGTTGAAGGTCTTGCTGGGCGCCATGAGGGTGATGGTGTTTGCAGCGATTTCCGGGGATAGCGAGGCAATCGGCGTGTGATGGTGACCTGTGTAGATCAGGTCGGAGTGAATTTCATCCGAGCAAATCGGAACATCGTAGCGCAGGCAAATCTCTGCCATGCGTTCAAGTTCTGGGCGGGTAAAGACCCGTCCGACCGGGTTGTGGGGGTTGCACAGCAGAAACAGGTTCGGGCGCTGTGCAATTGCCGTTTCGAACCTTTCCCAATCAACGCTGAAACTGCCATTTTCGTCCCGCAACAGGTCAACCGTCACCTGGGTCAAACCGGCATTCTTTGCGACCTCAAAGAACGGCATATAGACCGGGGTCATAAAAACCAGACTGCCGCCTGGCCGTGCCAATGCCTGCGCCGCCAGGTTGAACGCAATCACCACACCGGGCATGAAGACGATTTGCTCGCTCTCGACCCGCCAACCATAAAGTCGGTTCAGGTGGGCTTGAATGACTTCAACCAGGCCTGACTCGGTTTTTGCATAGCCATAAATGGGGTGCTCCACTCGTGTTTTGAGCGCCCGGGTAACGGCGGGCGGGACATGAAAATCCATATCCGCCACCCACATGGGTAGCACATCCGCAGGGAACAGATTCCATTTAATGCTTTCGGTTGCGCGGCGATTGTAAAGTTGGTCGAATTGAAAGGTCATGGTTCCCTCGGTTGATGAGATACATAGCAGCGCAATGATTATATACCTGCTGGTAAGCGGCTGTCGAGACACGCAAAACACGCGCGAAAACTGGTATACTGATGGTCATCATTTTCTCCCAACTGTAACCAATGGCCACCCACATTCCAAAGCCCCCTTCCCTTCAGGTTCTAACCTCGCCCGATTGGCAGGATTACGAGTTGCTGGACAGCGGCGACGGGCAAAAACTGGAACGCTACGGCGCTTATATTTTGCTGCGCCCCGAACCTGAAGCTGTCTGGCGGCGTAGCCTGCCGGAACGCGAGTGGAGCAAGGCGCACGCGGTCTTCAAACCGGCGCCTGAGGAAAATGGCGGTCACTGGCAGCCGCTGAAAAAATTGCCGGAACGCTGGACCATGCAGTATAAGCAGCTGCGCTTTTATGTCCAGACTACCGCCTCGCGCCACCTGGGGGTCTTCCCCGAACAGGCCGCGCAGTGGGATTGGATTACGCAACAGATAGAGTCCAGCCGCCGGCCGCTGCGCGTGCTCAACCTGTTTGGCTATACCGGCCTGGCATCACTGGCAGCCGCGCAGGCAGGCGCAGCCGTCACCCACCTGGATGCTTCGCGGAAGGTCGTTCAATGGGCTAACGACAACCTGACCTTTTCTAATCTGGGCGACCGGGGCGTGCGCTGGATTGTGGACGACGCCCTCAAATTTGTCCAGCGCGAAGCCCGGCGCAATTCCACTTATGACGGCATCATCCTCGACCCACCCAAATTTGGCCGCGGGCCGAAGGGGGAGGTGTGGGAGTTCTACAAGCTGCTGCCCACCCTGCTGGACGCCTGCCGCCAGATCCTATCGCAGCAGTCGGTATTCGTTGCCCTGACCGCTTATGCTGTGAAAGCCTCACCGCTGACGTTGTACTACGCCTTGCAGGAAATGCTGGCCGGTAAAACCGGGACATTGACAGCCGGTGAAATTGCCCTGACCGAGAAAAGCGCGGGAAGATTGTTATCCACCGCCATATTCGCCCGTTGGACCCATGTAGAATAAATTAATTCTGGAGCTAAGCCAAATGTCAAATACCCCCACTATTACCTTGATTGGCCCCGGCGTAATGGCCGAAGCAGTTATCGGCGGGTTAATCCGCAATCAGGTCACCGAACCCTCCAAAATTATGGCTGCGGGTCCACGCATCGAGCGCGGTGAGGAATTGATCGAACGCTACGGCATCCACTTTACGACCGATAATAAAGCAGCGGCGAAAGGGGCTGAAATCGTCATTCTGTCCGTCAAACCTCAGCGGTTGCAGGGTGTGTTGGCCGGGCTGCGCGGCAGCATCGACCCTCAGGCCCTGGTTTTGTCGATTGTTGCCGGCGCTGCCATTCAAACGATTTCGCAGGCACTCTCGCACCCGGTGGTGGTGCGCGTCATGCCCAATACTCCGGCGCAAATTGGGCAGGGGATTTCAGTCTGGACGGCGTCGTCCGTGGTTACAACTGCCCAACGGGAACTGGCTCAGTGCATTCTGGCCGCACTCGGGCAGGAAATTTTTGTCGAGGATGAAAATTTACTGGACATGGCAACCGCATTATCCGGTTCCGGCCCAGCTTATGTGTTTTTGTTTATGGAAGCGCTGGTCGATGCCGGTGTGCACCTTGGTTTCCCGCGCCGCATCTCCGAAGCGCTGGTGCTGCAAACTTTACGCGGCTCGGTTGAATATTACGCCCAGAAGAAGGATCACCCGGCGCACTTACGCAATGAAGTCACTTCTCCAGGCGGCACCTCGGCTGCGGCACTTTATTATCTGGAAAAAGCCGGATTTCGCACTGCCATCAGCCGTGCAATTTGGGCAGCTTACGAGCGCTCGCAGGAGCTGGGGCGCGGCAAAACCAGCGCCCCGCCGGAGAAGCAGGGCAATTAATCCAGGAGGTGAATATGGGACTTTACCTTTTAGATGATACCCTGAGCGTCGAGGTATTTTACGAGCCGTCCGACGGCCAGTTCCCGGATAATGTTTGCCTGCGCCTGTGGGAATCTTGCCCTGCCGAGGAAAAGATTTTAATAGCCGACGAAACCAATGTCTTCTTAACCCCCGACCAGGCGCGTGAATTGGCCAGATTGCTGCTGGCTGCCGTGGCTGCCAGTGAGCAGAATAACTCAAAATCTTAATCTATTTAATCCCAATTTAATGTTTACACAACCCGAAAACTTCCTATAATTAAGGTTAGTCGAATTCGCATTGCCAGAGGAGGGCACCATGGACAGCACCGTTCGGCAAATATTAAAAGAAAAAGGCAGCGAAGTCTGGTCGGTTGCGCCAACTACTACAATTTTCGATACCCTGCATTTGCTGTCGGACAAGGATATTGGCGCTGTGGTCGTTGTGGATAAAGGCAAGCTGGTGGGGATTTTTTCAGAGCGCGACTACGTTCGTCAAGCAGAGAAGGATGTGAGCACGATCAAATATCATCCGGTGTCAGATTATATGACCCGCGAGGTGGTCACCATCACGCCCGAAGAGACAGTCCAGGATTGCATGCTGTACATGACCGCCCACCACATTCGCCACCTGCCCGTGGTCGACGATGAGAAACTGGTCGGTATCATCACCATTGGCGACGTGGTCAAAACTGTCATCTCCGACCAGTCGCAACTGCTGGAAGAGATGGAAAACTTCATCAGCGGGCGTTACGGCCGGTAAGACTAAGTCCCTCATATTCGAAAATTTTACAGGATCTACAAGCCAACCTGACGTATTAATGCGGCATAAAATCGGCAAGCTTCGATAATCTGGCTCACCTTGGAGCGTTCGTTGATCATGTGAGCCAGTTTATATTCTCCGGGCCCAAAGCCAATGGTTGGGATGCCCATGCTGACGGTGGTTACCGCGTTGGTGCTGAAATCCCAAAAGTCAAATGCCGCTGGATTGCTGCCAAAGACGTCGCGGTAGGCGCGGATGCAGCTTTTGGTCAGGTCATGATCCAGATCAATTTTCCAGGCCGAGTGAAACGGCTCATATTGGATATCCATTCCGGTCCAGCTTTTCCGATAAAGCGTACCCACCTCCCAGGCGGCATTTTTCCCCTGGATGATCGCGTCCATTTCCTTGACGATTGATTCTTTGGTTTCTCCGGGCGCCATTCTGCGATCCAGATACACCTCGCATTCAGACGGCACGGCATTCAGGGAGGCACTGGTACTGGAAATCCGTGACATTACCAGCGTACCGCGGGGTGCTGCTTGTTTCATCAGTTCAGCGTTTGTCTTTTCCACGCGCTGGATGATCTCAGCCATTTCGTAAATGGCATTGACTCCTTTTTCCGGGGCTGAACCGTGGGCGGATACCCCTTTGGTCTTGATTATGATTTGAGCTTTGCCCTTATGCCCCAGAGCAATCAAGTTATCCGATGGTTCACAAATAACCATGTAATCTGGCTTGATCTGGCATTCCTTGAAGAGGTGTTTTAAATTTTCCCCATCACAATCTTCTTCGAAAACGGTGCAGGAAACATAAATGGTCTTGCCAGCATCAAAACCCATTCTGTGGGCAATTGCGCCGGCATAGATCGATGCTGCTGCCCCGGATTTCATATCGACCGAACCGCGCCCATGCAGGTTGCCATCGACAATTTCCCCGCTGAAGGGAGGAATGTCCCATTTTTCCTCGTCATTGGCCGCAACCGTGTCGACATGCGAGTCAAACATAATGGATTTTGCGCCATTGCCAATTCGGCCAAGTACATTGCCCATCGCATCGATGCGGACCTCATCATAGCCAAGCGATTTCAATTTCTGCGCGATAACCCGAATGATTTGCTCTTCCTGCCCGGAATAGCTTTTGATTCGCACCAGTTCCTGCGTGAAAGCGATCAAGTCTTGCTGGTCTGCTGGCGTCAGCCAATCGGAATGATTCAAGCCACACCTCGATAAATTTATGAGTAACAAGAAGCGTCCAACCTTAAAATATATCCTGCTCGACAATATAAATCAGGAAAGGTTGATTATATAAGGTATTCGCAAACGGGTAAATTCGATTTTTCTACCCACTCCTAAAAAGGAAATTTTCCGCCATTATCTGGTTTGACATTTTCCACAACCGCCCCTAAACTAACCCCATGCTTGCCCGAGTTTACTCCTGCGCGGTCGTTGGCCTGGAAGGCGTCATTGTCGAAGTCGAGGTTGACTTTGGCCAGGGTATACCTAAAATCACTGTCGTCGGGCTGCCGGATGCCGCCGTACAGGAAAGCAAAGAACGCGTTTATTCAGCCATCAAAAACGCCGGACTGATGTATCCGCGCCGCGCGCTGACCGTCAACCTGGCGCCGGCATCGGTGCGCAAAGAAGGGCCGGCGTACGACCTGCCGATTGCTCTCGGTGTGCTGGTGACTACCGAGCAATTAGCGCCTGAAAAGCTGGACAAAACCCTGGTTTTAGGCGAGCTATCGCTGGACGGCACGGTACGTCATGTGCGCGGCGTGCTGCCCATGGCCGCCACGGCCCGGCGGGAAGGGTTTACCCGCCTTTTCTGCCCGGAAGTCGATGCGGCTGAAGCCGCTCTCATCCCCGGGTTGGAGGTGATCCCGGTCCGTTCGCTCACTGATCTGACTGCCCACCTTTCCGGTTACGCCCCCATTCCGCCCCATCCGCCGGTCGAGGTGGACGACGTCGAAATAGCAGTCCAGACCGATTTCCGTGACATTAAGGGGCAGGAACATGTCAAACGGGCGCTGGAGGTAGCAGCAGCCGGCGGGCACAACTTGATTATGCTATGAACAAAAAACAGGTGCTTTTTCTATCCCATTTGTTTTATGCTAAGATAGTTTGTGGGAGGTGATTCCATGGAAAAATACGAATATCTTAACCCGACTGGCGGAACCGCGGTAGTTTATTACGATAATGAACGGCGCGAGATCGTCAATATTTTATTGAATTTGAATGCTGGCGGCGCGGCTGATTTTATTAATTGGACCGCAAAAAAGACTGAATTACCGGTTTTGAAAGTTACCCAGGAACTTGAAAAATACGCGCAGGTTTTACCCATTGCGGTATCAATCCAAAACGACCCCCACAGCGATATACCGCCCTGGGATGAAATCGTGCCGGACATTGGATATGACAGGCAATTATTACAGATGTTATGGGATGGTATGCAGTATAAAGAAATAGCTGACAGATTATTTATTGATTCCGAGAGGTTACAAAATAGAGTTACCGAACTTCGTAAAAAATACGGCGAAAAAGTAATCCCCAAACAAAAGACAATCCGAATGAGGTTTATAAAAAGTCGTTATAAAAAGTGATATTGCGTGATATAGGCTAGGATATCCGTTCTAGGTAAGATGAGTATGGTAACAACCCATACTCATTTTTTTGTTAAACAAGAAAGAGGTGACAAATGAAGATTACGTTTTTTGTTACACAGCGGGAATATGCTGCGCTCGTAAAAGAGTCGCTAGTCAATCTCCGCAACGTACACGACCAGGCGCATAGGTTTGTGTTGGACGGCCTGGAAAAATCAGGATTTATCCTGACTGAAAAGGAACCATGGGAACCCCCGTTTATGGGCGAGGCGAAAAATGAAGAAAAATAGCAAGTGGTTAAAAGACTGGCTTCTATCCGGTTACAGAGAAAAAGATCCCCACATTTACTACCAATTTGACGGCAGGATAAGACCGAACCGCGATAAGGATGAAGAGTTGGAAACAATCGTAATCACAAGCGCGGCCTTCGAACTGATTGATAATGCGCGGGTAAGGGTATTGATTGCCCCAGAAGTGACCCAGGTTGAAGCGCTGCTGCTGCTGAAGGATATCCGAAAGATGATACGGCTGGAAGGATTCCGAGAGGCCGAAGCTAGTTTATGGGCGGAAATGGGGGCGATAGAACAAGGCGATTTGGAACTTGCAGCAGAACTGCAAGAGGCGAAAAATGAACCCGATAAATTACCATTCTAAAGCGCGACCCGCCGATGACACGGCGGGCGGCAAGGTGGAAAAAAGCGCGAGGACGTTGTTTTCCACCTCCACTATAACCGATTCAGAGCCGCGAGTCAATTGGTTGGCAGCCGCATACCGATATATCTTATCGGACGAGTGGGGATTGCCATGCCCGCCTTAGTAGATATTTTCCTGGCAGCTGAAGGCGCCTTAGAGCGTGAATTGTGCGGCATTGCAATATTACGTCCGCAGGAATTCGCGAAGTCGGACATCCGGCCTGAGGTCAACCTGGCGGCTATCGCGTTTTTCAAGAAATTCGATGAACTTAAGGATGATATCCTGGCAGCCGATGAACTGGCAGCGATAACTTTAGCGCACGCTTGCGCCGGTGATGACTTCTGGAAATTTTGGTCCGAATTGTATGGCGTGAATTCGGCTGAAGAGTCGCAAACCATAGGCAGTAACATTATCGCGTTGCGTACGGTCCGCAAAGCCGTCTCATGGGTGGAAGAGTCGGGCGTGCTCGCGAGGGGGAAACATGGGGGATAGCCTATCTGACAAGATTCAGGCGGAGCTAGACAGCGGCATGCTGAATAATCTACCCGCCCCGCCATTGGACCCCACCAAAACAACCTGGAGCGTTGCAGAGCTGCTATCGGTTGACACTACCGATTTACGCATGATTATCCCGAATGTATGGCCCGCCGGACTGACATTTTTTGGCGGCCGGCCTAAGTTGGGGAAGTCATGGTTTATGCAGCAAGTATCCTACACCGTAGGAATAGGCGGCCGGATGTTTGATTATCCGGTAGAGCGCGGCAAGGTCCTTTACCTGGCGCTGGAGGATTCGGTACGCAGGCTGAAAAAACGGATTGAAGCCATGGGGATACCGCCGGAATGCGATATCACGTACCAGTTACGCTGGCCCCCGCTCCAGGGCAAGGGTATTGATTTACTCGCAACCGAAATTGAAAGACACGGTTATTTGTTGGTCGTAATCGACACGTTATCGCGTGCAATTCCAGGCATAGATCAGGACAAAGCAGAGGTGGTAGGTCCTATCATTGCGCGGCTCCAGGAGTTGACGAAGCTACACAATAACGGAATCACCCTCGTAGATCATACCCGCAAGCCGTCTGGTTTTGCGGCTGACCCGGTCGATGACCTTATGTCATCCACAGCTAAGGCGGCAACCGCTGACACAGTTTTCGCGCTTTACCGTGAGCAAGGCAAAGCAGGGGCGCGGCTCCTGGGGCGCAGCCGTGAAATTGAAGAGGTTGACTTGCGCATAATCTGGGACCGCAATACTTGCGCCTGGCAGAGTCAGGGCGATACCGGCGAAATGGAAATGACAGAACACCGGGCAAACATCCTGGCAGCGCTTGAGGAATTAGGCGGCAAGGCGCAGGCGACCACTATCGCCCGTGCGGTCAAACAGGACCTATCCAACACGGTCAAACGGCTGAATGAATTGGTAAACGCCGACTTCGTGTACATCGACACAGTAGAAGGGAAAAAATACTATTGCAAAAATATATAGAAGTATTACTACCAGTTACCACTACTACCAATATATACCACCTACTACCACCACTGGTAGTAACTGGTAACACTTCTTATGGTAGGTTGATTATCCACTATCAATGGACGTAACGACCTTACACGTAATTGCATTACGTACTATCGAAACAAACACTACTATACGAATAAATACCATTATTGACCGTTCACAGCATGTGTATGTTATGGACGGCGCGAAAGGAATAGGCGTAAATGACTACTAACGATGGATATAAAGGCAATCAAAACGCGGTGAAACATGGCGGTGCAGGCGCGGTAAAAGCGCTAACAACCGGCGCAGAGTTTACCGGATTGCCCGCGGTGCGAGAGTCAGAGGTGCGCAACGAACTTGCAGAGCAAGGGCGGGCGGCGGTTGTCCTTACCCGTACGGTCCGGCTCCAGACGGCAGCGGACCTTTACTTCGATGCGTTTATAGGCTCGCTCCAGGCGGGCGATCTTGAGAACGCGAACGGATTGATAAAGGTTTATGCCTGGCTCCAGTCCTCCGCGCTGAGGGCATGGGTGCAAGTGGCAGCCGATGAAAAGGACGCGGCGAAGGGTGGCAGCGTATCAGTAGCAACGGTACTGGAGTCTATCAGGAAGGCCAAGAATGAAACCAATAAGTGACCTTGTTACCGAATGGCGCGAATGGGGGCCGGTCAAGTGGGCTGAATCCGAATATGGCTTTTATGTTGACGGTCATCCGGTTGTACTCACACCCTGGCAGCGTGCCGCCCTGGAGTCCTACGAAGCCCACAGACACGAGGTAACCACATGGGCGGTATCTAACATCAAAAAGAGCGGCAAAACGCTTCTTAATGCCGTGCTGACTCAATGGCGCTGGCTGGCATTACCGGGTCAACACTTTGTAGCTGCAAACGACTTAGATCAATCGCAAGCGCGGCAATTCGCGATGGTAGCTGACTCCGTAAGGGATAACCCCTTCCTGGCTGGCATGACAAAGGTGGGGCGGTCCGAGTTGGAATTTACGGCAACCGGCTCCAGACTCACGGCGCTAGCTTCAGATGCAACGGGCAACGCCGGCGCGAACTTCTTGACGACAAGCCACACAGAGGCCTGGGGTATCTTGTACGAGAACGCTATTCGAGCATGGGAAGAGTTGACCCCTCCCCCCGGTAGGTGGTACGGCCTTCCTGCTTTACGCATTGCGGATTCCTATGCCGGTTACCTGGGGGAATCAGACACCTGGCATAGGGTGGTTGATCGCGGGCTTGAGGGGCAGCGGATATCAAAGGAATGGCCTATCTATCTGGCAGGCGGGTTAATGCTTTTCCACATGGAAGGCGAAGATGCGCAAGAGCGCTGCTTCAGGGGAACCCAGGCAGAGGCCAAGGTTTATTACACAGAACAGCGCGAGACCTTACGCAAAAATTCCTACGACCGCATGCACTCCAATATCAGGACCGCGGGTGAGAGCGCTTTTGTTGAAGCGGAAAAGTGGGCAGCTTGCAAGGGTTCAACCCCCATGGATGCTAACTCACGGGTCAAGCTGGTAATTGGTGCGGATGCTTCCACATCCGGCGATTACTCATCGATTGTAGGGTGTACATACAACCATGACACAGACCGGGCAGAGGTCAAGTTAGTGCGCGTATGGAAACCTAAAACCATATTCGGAATTAGAGGAGGTAAGCCAACAATTGATATTGACGAAACCATAGGCGCGGCGGTTTTGGAATTGCACAAAGCCGGGCAGTTGAAGGCGGTGGTATGCGATATCTACCAGCTGCATACGTGCGTTCTCAAGTGGGAAAAAGCCGGTATCAGGGTAGTGGAATTGAACCAGAACGCCGGACGGGTTGACAGCGACCAGGCGCTATACAACGCGATAAACGCCGGAACCTTGCGGCATTACAGCGACCCCGACTTAGACGCAGCGGTAAGGAACGCGATAGCAAGGGAAACACCCCGCGGCTTCAGGTTGGATAAGGAAAAGGCCACCAAGAAAATCGATGCGGCGGTCGCGCTATCCATGGCGCATTGGGGCGCACGAATCCATTTTGGCAGGTACGATGATTCCGGCCCGACTTGGGCGCCGGACCCATTTGAAACATACGATTCCTACGACCTGTCAGAGATCATCCCGGAGGACCTGGCGCTTTTCCGGCGCTGGGAAATGCAATCTGGCAAACCCTGGATGGGTCACTGGCATATCAACGCAAAGCCACACCCGGAAGGCGTGACCTGGCGCAATTGCAGACATAGCAACACCGGATGCCTGGCCTGTTATCAGGAAACAAAAGACTTATCCGATGCGGAATTAGGCGCTTTTCCCGACACGGGAGTACCAGCGTCTGATGATTTTATTCAGCGGCAATTTGACCGCTATAACGAATCGCAAGAGCAGCAAGCTCGTGCGGACAAAATCACATCCATTTTTTGGAAAAACGTCAGAAAGAACCTATAGGAGAAAAACGAAATGAGTATGCTAAACATCAACACCCGTACCAACAGCGATATGCCCGCCTATCACAAGGCGCTATTGGAGATTCGCGCGGCCCAGGCCGAATTGAAAAAATACGAGTCGATTATGACCCCGTACGAACGCCACACGATCAACGAGTCAATCCAGAGCAAGGTTGCTGCTAACCGTGACCTGGTTTACAACGGTGTAAAAGGCGCCTGGCTGAATTTTATTTCTGGTTATAAGGATGCGGTAAAACGCTATCTCCAGGCTGAACAGAACGAAATTAATAGCTGGGATTCGGGCAAGTTGGGAACCGAAATGCACACCTTCCAGATGCGGCTGAATCAGGCAATCGGCATGGAGGACAAAGGCGCTTTAGCTGGCAACACCCAAAACATCAACCAGGTCAAAGCCATGTATCAAGAGGCCATGAATAGCGGTGACCGGTATAAACAGCGGGCAGCGGCTGAGGTCATCCGCGGAGTCAACACCAAAAACATGCAGCGCGATCAGGTGGTAGAAATCCGGCTGATGGCTCGTAATGCGGAAGAGCAATTAAAGACGCTCCGAACCAGTGACGCATTGCAGAAGGCCGCGGCTGAAGCGAACCAGGCGCAAAAAGAGTTATTTGAACAGCGCGAAGGAATCAAGGCGGTTGCTGAAACCATGGGCGAACCCGTGGACCAAGTTTTCCAGGCTGGCGATTATGCTAAGCTGACAAAAATGTTACAGGTGGATAGTGGAACCCGCGAGGTCAAACTATACGGCCTGGATGCGCCGGAAGTGACCGGTATTTCATTCGCTGCTGATTTTGACCATGATCTGGTAGTCGGAGGGAATAATGGCTAAGGCTCGCAAACCCCGCACTTCCACAGGCAGCCCATTCCCGTCTGATATTCCCGTGCCAGTGAATTCCGGCGATTACTGGAAATTTACCCAGAAAATCGTTACCCATAACGGAATCACCGGCTGGGATGCGCCCTCGCACGAACCGCACTCAGACGAGGCGCGGGCGAAGGTCATTCGCGAATTACCCGCGGCTGAACTGGAGGCCTTTTGCACACCGCCTGAACTGACGAGCGAAAGGTCCTACCGCTGGCTTTTTGAACAAATGAACCAGCCGGAACTGGAAAAACAGGCCGCCTATGACCCATGGGCAGCGGTAGAACTCGCACGGCGCAACGAAACCATGCCGCGCTAACTAACCTATATCCGGGCACATCTCGGCCCCTCCTATGAATTGGGGCGGTAGCAATGGGGTTACCGCCCCGAAAGGGAAAAATTGTTAACCTGTTGTTAACAATGCAAACATTGACAGAACATATTTTCAAATCTATAATTGAGGTGCTTAGGGTGTACGTGGGGCTTTTTTAATTCGCCTTCAAAAGGCCGTTATTCTGCAAAAACCCCACACCCTAAGCAAGTGTAGGCGAAGCAGGATAGCGGCCCTTTGATTTTGGTGAATGGAGGATGCAATGCGAATCTATGTACCACCTGAAAAGCAAGTGATCTATGAACGGGAAGAGAGCGCAAGGCAGTTGGCGGAAATTATAGACGACTGGCCCCGCCTGACAAACTGGCAGAAATACCAGCTCACTATTTATGCCTGGTGGCATTCAAATGAGAAGAGTTTTGGAAAATGGGTTATCCGGTTTTTCAAACTCACTTACATCTATTTGACCAATAAATAGTCACGACAGGCCGCCTTGCAGGGGGTAAGGCGGCCTGAATAAATGCTTCAATTGAAGCATTTATTGAAAGGGGACCCATGAAACGAGCGATTATTTACGCAAGGGTTAGCACAGACGACCAAAGGAATAACTATTCCATACCCTCACAGATTATGGAATGCGTGAACTATGCCGAATCACACGGCTATACCATCGTAGGCAATCGGTACGTAGATAAAGAAACAGGGCAGGACGCGGCAAGCGGCATTCCTGCATTCGTAGATGATTTTAGCAGTAGGGAATTAAACCGCCCTGGGTTAGATGCTGCTTACGATTACCTGAAAAATTACGGTTTTGACGTTGTTATAGTCTATTCGATTGACCGGCTCGACCGCGACCCCTACAAGCTGCATACGCACGAATACGGATTCGCAAGCGGTAAAGCCGCGGTGGAATATGTCAAAGGGGATTATAACAACACGCCTGAAGGTCAATTCCTGAAAACCGTTGTAGCAAGCGCGGCGAAGTTGGATAACGACTGGCGAACCGAACGCTTCAACCGTGGGAAACGTCAGAAGGCGCGGCGCGGCTTATTCGTGGGAGGATGCGCTCCATACGGCTATGAGATTGACAGGGGCGCTCCTGGAGGCTTGCAGGTGATTCCAGAAGAGGCTGAAGTTATCCGGTGGATATATGATTCCTACGTGGTAGGGGGATTATCCATCTATAACCTGCTAGACGCATTGAATCAAAGTGAGGCGCGGCCTAAGTTGGGGGGAACCTGGCAGAAGTCCTCCATTGCAAAAATTCTAGCGAATACCGCCTATATCGGAACGGTTCACTACAATAAATTCAAGCGCAGCGAAAAGACGCTCGAATTACGCGATAATACTGAATGGATAGAGATTACCGTTCCAGCTATTTTGGATAATGGCATATTCGATCAGGCACAAACGAGGTTACGAGAGAATCGCGAAAACCGGCGCAAACAACCGGACCGCTTCTATATGTTATCCGGGCTGGTTTATTGTGAGCATTGCGGCCGGCCGTATGTATCGCAAACGGCGAAGGCCGGCCGCAATAAGCGCGTCAATGATGCGCAAACCTACCGGCATAGAGAAAAACAAGGCCATTGCAAGAATCGCACGGTATCAGCTCGTATTCTGGAACCGATGATCTGGAGCAAGGTCGAGACGCTGCTTATGGACCCGCAAAATCTGAAAGAAGGTTACGACCAGGCACTAGAACAGGAACGCAAGGCGCACTCCAAGCAATTAGAGATGCGAGAGATTATTCGTAAGGATATTACGAAATTCCAAAAAATGATGGAAAACCTGACACGCGCATATACCGACCCTGATATTCAAATGACCAAGTTGGAATACCAGGAACAGCGGGCGCGGCTGGCGATTGACCTGAAAACCGCAAAAGAACGCTTATCAGAGGTTGAATCGCAGTTATCGGATATCCCAACACCGGAAGAGTACGCTAATCTGGATAGGTTTGCAGAAGAGATTAAGCGCCGGATTACCGGCCCCGACTGGCAGCCTACGCCCGCAAACAAGCGCCGGATAATGGAATTACTCCATGCGCGGGTTATCCTGGATGGTGATAATGGTCATATTGTGGGGTGGTTTGGTGACCCGTTAGGCTTTTCGTACATAACAAGATGATGTCCGGTCCGCCGGGCGCCGGCAAAACGTTGATGGCTCGCGCGCTGCCGGCCATCCTGCCGCGCATGTCCATCGAAGAAGCGCTGGACGTGACCCGCATCTACTCGGTGGCCGATCAACTGCCGCCGGAAGTGCCGTTGATCCGTGCCCGACCGTTTCGCGCCCCGCACCACACCATCAGCCATGCCGGGCTGGTTGGCGGCGGAAATCAGCCCCACCCCGGAGAAATCTCCCTGGCGCACCGTGGGGTGCTCTTCCTGGACGAACTACCCGAATTTGGCCAACGGGTGTTGGAGGTACTGCGCCAACCGATCGAGGATAAAATCGTCACCATCAGTCGTGCGCAGGGATCACTTACCTTCCCGGCCAATTTCCAGTTGATCGCGGCCATGAACCCCTGCCCGTGCGGCTACTACGGCGACCCGGTCAAACCCTGTACCTGTTCCAACTCCACCGTCACCAAATACCAGAAGCGCATCTCCGGCCCGCTGTTGGACCGCATCGATATTTTTGTCGAAGTACCCCGCGTCGATTACGATAAGCTGTCCGACCAGCGCCTGGGCGAGCCGTCACAGGTGGTGCGCAGCCGGGTGGAAAATGCGCGCACGATCCAACGCCAAAGGTTTGCTGAGAATGGCATTTCGGCCAACGCAGAAATGCGTCCGGCAGATATTCGCCGTCACTGCGGATTGGACGATACCGGCATGAACCTGATGCGCGCTGCAATGAACCAGTACCAGCTTTCAGCCCGTGCTTATCACCGCATCCTCAAGCTGGCGCGCACCATCGCCGATCTGGGTGGAGTAGAGCGCATCACACCGCAGCACCTGGCGGAAGCGCTGCAGTACCGTCCAAGAACCGTCCTGCAGTAACCGGCAAATGCAAGCTGGTCTGGTTAGTTGAATATGACAGGCAGATAAATCGAGAATTCTGATGGGGGGGGTGTGGCGGTATGGGTAGCGGTTGGCACCGCTGTTTCTGTCGGCAATGAGGTAAGAGTTTCAGTGGGAGTGGCCGTATCCGCCAGCGTTGGGGTAAGGGTGTCAGTGGGTGCTACTGTCTCAGTCTGAGTAGGCGTCAAGGTGTCGGTCGGTACGGCTGTGTCGGTCTGAGTAGGCGTCGAGGTGTCGGTCGGTAAAGCAGTGTCGATCTGAGTCGGCGTAAGGATGTCGGTGGGCGTTGCGGTTTCGGTAGGAGTAAAGGTGTAGGTGGCTGTGGGCGTGTCAGTCAGCGTGGGGGTGGGAGCTGGCGGTGGCGCCAGCGATATTTCCCAGACCTTCCCGTCATCCTCATTGGGATCCGGATTAACACCGTAATCGTTATCAATGCCGCGGCTGACAATATAGATATGCGTCTCTTCCGGCGCAAGACTGCCGGGCGCCAGAGTCAGCCCGGAACGAATATTGGCGGCCGTTCCCATGAAACTCAAATCCCAGGCATTGAGCAGCTCGCCGCTCAGGCTGAACTCACCCAGGTAATGATCGGCGGCCGCGGTGCTGATGATGAATACCGTGCCGTTGGCGTCGTTGTAGGTTATGCCTTCCACGTCGGAGAAACCTAAAGCGTCGGTGTCATGCTGGTTTACCGGCCCGTCGTCAGCCGTACCGAACAATCCGTCAGGGCCAAGACTAAACCAGAAAAACTCGCCATCTCCGCCGCCGGCAATAAAAAGCATATTGTCACCGTATGCCAGATCTTCAGGGTCGCTCCCGTCGGCGCTGAGGTAACCAGCCATATCCTTTGTAAATGCAGAATCATCTCCAGTGCAGTAGATACCATCCGGGCCGAAATTAATTTCGGAGACCTTCGCGACATCATCATTGGAGAAAAACAACCGGCCGTTTGCTGTGTTGAGCGCGATCCCGCTGGGTTCAGTGGAAAAATAGGTCGTATCGCAGGTGCCATTTTGCACACCGGATGGATTTGTAAAAAAAACATTTACATCCTGGTAATAGACCGGCATTTCATCGACTTCGCTGTCCGAAATAACCAGGCCGCTGGTGGCCGGCCAGTACTCGATCCCTGCCGGATCCGGGCTGTTCGGGTTCCAACCGGGTAAACCGGTAGTGAAAGTACGGATCAGGTACGCGTCCTGCAGGGTCGTCCCTGGCGGCAACGCAGTTGGGGTGAGCGTAAGTTCGACGATCTGCCCGCTGCGTTGCAGCGCAGGGGATGTGTTTTCCGCTCCCCCGTCTAACACAAACAAGCTCTGTTCGGCCGGATCATCGGTCTGGTCAGAACTGGGAGCAAAATTCAAACCCTGGATATTTGCCAGACCCAAAGAGCTGATTTCCATGCTGGAGAGTACGTCACCATCCGGTGAAATTTCGTAAATCACCTGCTGCGCTGTGTTTACCGTGAAAAGCGAGTTAGCAGTCGGGTTGAATGCCAGCGCTTTAAGCTCCTGGCCGGCCGAAATGCCCAACGCACCTTTGCGCAGGCTGATGATATCATGCGCGGCCAGGTCATTAACCGAACCATCCGGGCCGAATTTCAGCACATGGATACGCGGACCTTGCGCGTCCAAAATGTAAATCGCGCTGCTAACAGGGTTCAGCGCCAAACCCGTCGGCGTTTCGATTGCCAGGCTGCGGATATCGTGCGCTTGAATCACATTTGACAAACCGTTAAAAATTAGGGTTTGTTGAAGGCTGTAGCCATCGACCCACACCAGCTCGCCAGTAGCGGCATTGAATGCAGCCGCAGATGAATCGGCAAATCCCATGGGTAGGTCCGCCGTTTCTGCCGAAGTGCCATAACCTTTTATCCTCATGGGTACGGATGGATTTGAAGCAGTTTGCCAGACCAGGAATTCGCCGGACGTGGGATTATAGGCAAAGCCGGCCGGAAAATCGACACCAAATTCACCTGTGTAAATCGTTTGCAGTGCTTTGAAGGGGCGTGACTCGACCGCTGCCCAGGCGATAGATTGGATTGCCAGCAGAACACCCGTCAATAATCCAAGGCTTAGGGCAAACCGGCAGGTTTTTTGGTGATATGACGTGGCTATGCGCATGGTCTTCGGTCGGCGGCGGATGAGATAAGCAACATCGAGTAACGGGTATCTTTCCAGTCTGCCTTAGCCTTATGGAATGAAAATGCCGTCGACATCATTGGCATCCAGACCCCAGAAGCTGCCGTCGAAGTACAGTGTCGGTGCAAAACTGCAGGCTGTACCTTCACCTAGCGAAGTCGGCGTGCAGACAAACACATCTTCATTAAAACCCGATATTCCAGTCACCGTGAAATCTACCAGAGTGGATAAATAGATATCGCCATTCGGCGTTACGTCCAGCCCGTCGACGTCTTCGTTGGTTGTGTCTCCCAATCCGACAGCCGTCCCGTCAAAATACAATGACCAGGCGCCGTTGGTGACATCGCCAAGCGAGGTGGGGGTGAAAGCAAGTATGTCCTCATCCTGCCCCGTGACACCGGGGACTGCCGGATTGCCGGTGGTCGAGATCAAAATCCGGCCGTCTGGCAGCACATCCAGCGCATCGATGACCTCGCTGGTGGTATCCAACCCGACGTCACTGCCGTCAAAGTACAGGCTGAACGTCCCGGCGGTATTGCTGCCAAACGAGGTTGCCGTGAATTGGACGATGTCATAGGGCTCGATCGCCAGCGTCCCCAGTGTGAACGCCGTCCGGAAGGTCATCAGCAACGTGGTGGCATCTACAACTGCGAAATCGTTCATGTCCTGCCCGCTGGTCGAAATGCCGACATCCGAAGCATCAAAAAACAGGCTCCAGGATGAGCCATCGTACTGGAGGATGTCCACGTCCTCAGCAGCCACGCCACCTGCCGTGCCGCCTCCGTCAAGTGAGATGTAAATCTGGCCGGCTGGGGCAGCGGATGTGGCCGTGGGGGTGAAGGTACTGGTAGGCAGCGAGGTTTCCGTCGGGGTAAAAGTACTGGTGGGCAGTAAGGTTTCCGTTGGAGTGAAAGTGCTGGTCGGCGGGAGAGGCGTTTCCGTTACGGTCGCAGTGGAGGTAGAGGTCGGTGATGGGCCAATGGTAGGAGTTGCGGTGTCAGTCGCGGTAGGCGTAGGCGTCGGGGTGACCGACGGTGCAAGGGTAGCGGTCGGGGTAGCGGTATTGGTCGGGGTTAAGGTCAGGGTGGGCGTGTTCGTTGGCGTCGCAGTAGGAACAGGTCCAAGCGCCAATAGATTGAAAGCATCCACATCATTTGCAGTTTGCCCCCAGCTACTGCCATCAAAATACAAGGTTGGCGAGTAGGTACAGGCCGTCACGCTGCCTGTCGAACCAGGCGCGCAGATAAAAATATCCTCATCGGCGCCGGCTGTTCCGGTGACGGCAAAGTCACCCAGAGTAGAGAGGTAGATATTGCCGGCAGCGTCCATATCCAGCGCATCGACATCTTCAGTACTGCTGTCCGCCAGGCCGACATCGGACCCATCGAAGTACAAAGCCCAACTGCCGCTGGTCACATCCCCGAGCGTGACGGGAGTAAAAGCCAGAATATCCTCATCCGCCGAAGTTACACCCGGCACGGAGGCTGATCCGGTGGTGGAAACCAGTACGCGCCCATCGGGTAGGCGATCTACCGAGTCGATAGCCTCACTGTTAACATCCAGTCCAACATCCACCCCATTGAACACCATATTGAAAGTTCCGGCCGTGACGCTGCCGAGTGAGGTGGCGTTGAACTGCACCACATCCCGAGCGGTGACGGCAAATCCATTCAGCGTGGCTGACCCGGTAAAGGTCATCCAGATGGTACTGGCGTCGATGATGTCGAACGCAAAGAGATCCTGGCTGCCCACACCCACATCCGAGCCATCGAAGAATATGCTCCAGGTTTGTCCGTCGAAGCGCAGGATGTCTTCATCCGAGAAAGTGATCCCCCCGATGCTTCCATTGGATGCCATGGACAGGTAGAGCGGATTGCTGGACGGCGCCGGAGTGGCGGTGGGAGTAGCAGTTGCGGTAAAAGTGCTGGTGGCAGTTGGAGTATCCGTCGCTGTAGGTGACGGCCCAAAAGTCGCTGTAGCAGTAGCGGTTGGGGTATCAGTAGCAGTTGGGGTAGGCCCAAGCGTGCTGGTTGCCGTGGGGAGCGGGGTGTTCGTCGGCGTGGCCGGTGGGGGTGGGTTGATCGAAATTTCCCAGACTTTTCCGTCATTTTCCGTCGGGCTGGGGTTTGCACCGCTGTCGTTATCAATGCCGCGGCTGGCAATGTAAATATTTTTGACGCTGGGGTTGGCCAGGCTTGGCAGGTACCCCACATCCGAACGGATGTTTTGCGCGCTGCCCATAAAGCTTACGTCGTAAGCGCGCAGCAAGGTTCCGCTGGTGGTAACTTCACCGATATACTGGTCGCTGCTGCTGGTACTGACGATGAACAGCGTTCCGGCTTCGGGGCAGTAACCAATCCCTTCCAGATCCTTGAAACCAAGCGCCAGGGTGTCGAAATGCGAAACCGGACCGTCATCTCCCCCGCCCAGCACCCCGTTGGCGCCAAGGCTAAACATGTACACTTCGGCATCGGATCCGCCAGACATAAACAACATATTATTACCGTAGGCCAGGTCCTCAGGATCGCTGCCGGTGCCGCCGAACAGGGTCACCGTGCTGACTTTGGTCACCGCGTCGTCTGCTGTACAGTAAACGTTGTCCGCGCCGAGGTTGATTTCGTAAATCTCTTTGCGGTCATCATCCGTCATAAAGATACGATTATTGTTGGGATTGACCGCAATCCCGGTTGGCTCGCGTGAAAATGCCAGCGTGTTGCAGGTGCCAACCAGCGACCCGGCTAACGTCGAAAAATAGACGTTTGCGCCGGCGTAAACCGACATTTCATCCACTTCGCTGTCATCGATAATCAACCTGCCGGTCAAAGGAAAATAATCGACGCCGGAAGGATCAGGGCTGGAAGGATTCCAGGCATTCTTTGACGTGTCAATCGTGCGCACATGAGTTGCCGGAAGCAGCGTCGTTCCGCTCGGCAGAGCCAGCGGCTGCAGCGTCAACTCCAAAATTTGACCGCTCTTCAGCGTTGTTCCAGTTGCAGAAGTTTCACCGCCGTCGAGGACGAACAAGTATTGCGCAGACGGATCATCCGTCTGGTCTGCGCTGGGGGCAAAGGTCAAAGCCTGGATATTCGTCAGATCAAAATTAGCCAGATCCAGCGAGGCTGCTGCCTCGCCATCCAGTGTAAATTCAACTATTTTTTGCTCAACCGGGGCAGCCGCATACAAATGCCCGTTTTGCGGGTTAAAAGCAATCCCTCTCAAGGTTGAACTGCCCATTCCATTTAAATTTACTCGCTTAATTCGCCCGCCTTGTAAAGCAGAGGCTCCGTCGAAGTTCTGGTTGGCTGCCGGCGCAACCGATACGACCCGCGGTCCTTTAGCATCCAGGATATAAAGCCGCCCGGTGAGTGGGTCAAACGTGATGCCTGCCGGCTGCTGCACCCCGTAAGCCCGGGCGTCAAAGTTGACCGCGGCTCCAGCGGCCGTATCCGGGTAACCCCTTTGGTTCAATTTCACCTGGGTAAGCCGGGAAGATAAACTGTCAAGGAAGTAAAGGCCGCCGCTGCGTGGATCGAAGGCAGCGTTGAGGCTACCTGCGACGAGAGGCAAATTCATGCTGCCACCAGGCTGCTCGTAATTGACAAGCAAGCGCGCCTGTGCCAATTCAACCGTGTCGCCCCAAAGGATGAAACCATTGGCAGCCGGTAAGAATGCAAATCCGGCGGGGTGGAGCACTCCGGCTTTCCCGGTCGATATACTCTGGATATCGGCAAATTGGGCTGATCCAACTTCAGCCTGTACGGACGGTGCGGCAGAAAGCAAATGAACTGCCAGAATTCCCGTAACAAGAAACAATCGAAAAATAACGGTAATCAATCGTGATCCTTTTCCCGACATCATTAATCTCCCTTATAAAAAAAAGCCGTCGATGGGCAATCCCATCAAACGGGCTTTTCGGCAATCAGGATAACCATTGCATTGGTGCCTGACTTTGCGTATTCCGATCGATGAATACGCCTTTTCGAAGCCAATCGATATTCTATTTTCTATCTATAAATATACCTTAATAACAATCAAAATGGTATATATTGACTAAAACTCTAACAATTTCTAATTTTTCGGGTTGTACTATTAAGATCGACGTAGGCTATAATACAAATACGCCAACCGATTCGATTCCGTTACGTTTCCGAACCATTCGTCAGGAGACCTGCGATGAGCGATGGACACGACCGAGCCCATGGACCTTTTTTAGCACTGCTTGTATTCGCCTTTCTGCTGGCATTAATCGTCCTGCTTGGCCCGGACATTAAACGGCTGGCTGCGGGGCAGCTTCCGTCGTCGGGTGGCCAGGGATCAGCCCCCTCAGGCGGCTTTGATCCTTTCACGCCCATTATCTATGCCCTCGACTCGCTCGGCCGCGCCATTGGGAGATTCTTCAGCAGTATCTTCCCATAATTTTCCAGGTCATTGGAGGGGAGGAAGTTTTGCAGCCGTTTCGTAAAAATGTCGCGATTGCAATCGACGGGGGTGGTATTCGTGGGTTAATCGTCGCCCGCGCTTTGTCCATCCTTGAAATGGCGCTGGGGCAACCGCTGCACGCGATTTCCCGTTTGAACGCCGGAACTTCGACCGGTGCGATCATCGCTGCCGGGATCGCTGCCGGAATGACAGCCAGTGAACTCGAAACCCTTTATCATTCCCTGGGGCCGAAAGTATTTCCGACCACGCTGCGCAAGTTAATTTTCCCGCTGACGCGTTATAAATATCCGGCTGAACCGTTCCATACTTTCCTCAAAGCCGCGTTTGGCGAAAAGCGCATGGGCGACTTTTGGATTGCAAAACCACCAACCGATTTGGTAATCACGCTCTACGACCTGGCCGAAAACCGCAACCTGTTCGTCAAGCCCTGGAAAGAAGAATACGTGGATTGGCCGCTGGTCCGCGCGGTTCAGGGGTCCTGTACCGTACCAACCTATTTTCCGGTGCTCGAAGGGCGTTATATCGATGGCGGAGTTGGATCTTATGCCAACCCCAGCTACCTGGCAGCCTATGAATCCCGCTACATCCTGAAGTGGGATCCGGAGGAGACCACCCTGCTCTCATTCGGCACCGGCCGCGAACCCTATTCCTTCGATGCAAAAAAAGCCGTCCACTTTTGGCCCTGGGATTGGCTGGCGCGTATGTTTGGGGTTTTTCTGCATTCGGCCGAAGATCAGCAGGTAAACCTGGTCGAGACATTCTTCGAGAAGCTGGATTTTCGCCGCTACCAGGTGAACCTGCAGGAGCCGATCGAGATGGACGACGTCGGCTACATCGACCGCCTGCTGGATTACGGGGATATCATGGGCAGAATGATTTTGGATGATGTTTATGACAAGGCCATGACCGTCAACCCTGAAAAACCGGCCAGAAAAGTAGTCTGATCCTTAAGCAGGTCCCAAAGGATGCCGATGAGCTTTATCAGCATAAATCTACTAAAACTTCTTGCCCAAAACGGAAAATCTATGGATTAAATAACCCCTCGCGTTGTATAATTATATAAATTAATCTTTTTACTTTACCAGAACAGTTCCCTCCTTAATATGTTTGGATAAACAGGTAGGCACTGGCCCCGGTTCGGTTTACCGGGTTGCTGGTTCATTAAAATATCCCCCAGGAGTTCTTATATGCCATCCTCAGGACCGATCAACAAGATTGGAATTTATGTTGATGTAGCTTACATCTACAACAACGGTGGGCAAAAAATGCAATATGACGCTCTGCGCGAGTTTGCCTGTCGCGATTATTCTGAACCCGTCCGGATGAATGCATATGTGAGCTATGACCGCGACCGGGCCGATTGGGATGAAAATTACCGCAAGGGAACTCAGAATTTCCATTCGGCGCTGCGCGATATGGGGTACAAGGTGATCGTCAAAGAAATCCAGTGGTTCCAGGATGAGAGCGGCAACCGTTACGGTAAGGCCAATGCAGACCTCGACCTGGCGGTGGACGTACTGCTGCAATCTGCCAACCTGGACCGCATTCTGCTGGCAAGCGGTGACGGCGACTTTGTTCAGGTCGTCCGCGCGCTGCAGGACAAAGGGCTGCGGGTGGAGGTGCTGGCGCTGGATAATGTCTCCAGCAAGCTGCGCCACGAGGCTGATTTCTTCATCTCGGGCTACCAGGTGCCTAACCTGATTCCGACTGCCAATCACAAGACCGAAGGCCCGCTCTGGGGTGAACTGGGGTCGCGGGTGCGCGGGTGGTGCTACTGGCACAGCGACCAGGGGTATGGCTTCATCCGTTACATCAAAGGCATCAGCCCTGGCCTGTGGCTGACGGATACCCGTCACCCGGATTCACCGTATGCCACTGCATTCTTCCATGATTCCAACCTGCCGGATGCGGTTCGTCCCAACAACCTGCCCAGCCGCAATTACGTCATGGAGATGGAACTGGCCAAATCCGAACGCGGCGGCGGCGTGCAGGCGATTAATATGGAGCTGGTCAGCAAGTATTGATAGAGGTCATTGAGGAACGAAGCAATCCGCATCGGTTGTCGATGGCGACCGCAGCAGCAAGGAATAATGGTTATTCCAGCGTGGATTGCTTCACAGCTTCGCGGTTCGCAATGACAGATAGCTCATGATCGCACCGGTCTCATGACCGTGTGCGCTCACTGACCGAAGGTCTCCATGAACCACGCCAGTCAGAGACTGACAGACAGATCGCGTGCTCGGTCGATCACAGATCGTCCTGCGGGCGGGAGACCGGCACGATCAATATTGTGAACGCACCGATCATGATCGCACCGGTCTCATGACCGTGTGCGCTCACTGACCGAAGGTCTCCACGAACCACGCCAGTCAGAGACTGACAGACAGATCGCGTGCTCGGTCGATCACAGATCGCCCTGCGGGCGGGAGACCGGCACGATCAATGGTCTGCCCCAAAAGCGGGCGGGCGTGGAAACCCGCCCCTACCTGTAGGGGATGGGTTACACCCCATCCCGCATATGTGGTGGAATAAATGACAAATTTATTTTTTTGAGACAGCTTCGGAATACATGCCCTGCAGTTATTAACCCCGGCGTGGTTTGAGCTTCGGGCCTTCGGGCGTGTCCATCAGCTCCCAGCCGGCAGCAGTAATTTGATCACGCAGCGCGTCGGCATCCTGCCAACGTTTTTCAGCGCGGGCCTGCTGGCGCTGGGTAAGCAAAGCCACCACCTCAGCCGGGGCCTCCCCGGCTGACGGTTTCCAATCTGCCAGGCCAAAGCCAAGTACGGTATCGAACTTAAGCAGCGTGGCCTTGCGCACGCCTTCCGGCAGGTCAGAGCGCACCAATTCCCAGACGAGCGCAATCGCGCGCGGCATATTCAGGTCGTCATTGACCATTTCGCTAAAGCGTTGCAGGTAATCCTCGTCCACAACACTCGGGTCGCCCAGTTCATGACTGGTGGCCCGCAGCCGGTCGAGCGATTTCGCAGCGGCATCCAGGCCCTCCCAGGAAAAATTGAGCTTTTGCCGGTAGCTGGCATTCAGGCAGAACATGCGGTACGCCAGGGGGTCATATCCCTTCTCGACCAGCGTTTCGACGCGCAAAAAGTCACCGCTGGACTTGGACATGCGTTCATGCTCGTTATCATTTACCTGCAGGAAATAGGCGTGCATCCAGAAATTCGCCAGACGGGTACCGTAGCAGGCTTCGGTCTGGGCAATTTCATTGGTGTGATGCACGGTGATATGGTCTTCCCCGCCGCAGTGGATATCAAAATACGGTCCAAGGTATTTGGCGGACATGGCAGAGCACTCGATATGCCAGCCGGGGAAACCTACCCCCCACGGGCTTTCCCACTCCATCTGGCGTTTTTGATCGCCTGGGCTGAACTTCCATAGCGCAAAATCGGTCGGATGGCGTTTTTCACCCATATCGATGCGCATACCCGCCTGCAAGCCTTCGATGTCCAGCCGGCCCAGGTAGCCATAAGAGGGCAGCTTGCTGGTATCGAAATAAACCCCGTCCGATGTCTGGTAGGTGTAGCCCGCAGCTTCGATGCAGCGAATGAATTCGACCTGTTCAGTAATATGGTCGGTAGCCCTCGACCAGATGGTCGGTTCGGCAATGTTCAAGCGCGCCATATCCTTGCGGAACTCGGCAGTGTAGAAATCGGCAATCTGCCAGGCGGTCATACCCGTGCGGCGGGAACCCTTTTCCATTTTGTCCTCGCCGGTATCCGCATCCGAAGTCAAATGACCGACATCGGTGATGTTCATGACATGCTTCACCTGGTAACCGTTGAATTCCAGTGTCCGGCGCAGCAAATCCTCAAAGATGTAGGTACGCATATTGCCAAGATGGGCAAAGTTGTACACGGTTGGGCCGCAGGTGTAAAGCCCCACCACGCCCGGTTTGAGCGGCACAAATTCGCGTTTTTCACGGGTATAGGTATCGTAGAAATACAATTTTGTCATGATGCTGCCCACCTTAAATTGGTATTGCCCCTCATTATAACGGCCTTCAGGCATCCGGCGTGAAGCAAATGGAACGTGCAGGTAAACCCTTTACCCAATGGTTAACAAAACAATCCCACCTACCGTCATTGCCATTCCCACCGCCGCCTTAACCGTCAACGGTTCTCCACCAAAGGCCAATCCCATCAACGCGCCGAATAATGGCGAGGTGAATGCAATCGGCATGACGCGATTAAGCGGTGCGCCTTTGAGGGCAGTATAAAAGGCTAACATTCCAACCGCTCCCGCCACCAGCCCGCCGCCAATGATCATATACAGCAGCGCCTTTGACCCCGCTTGCGGTAATGTTTTCCACTGGGGATAGCTGGCGATACCTAAAATGATAAAAGCCACCGCCGTTCGAATGGTAATTCCCATCGTCGGGCTCAGATTGCCAAGGTGCAAGCCCTTCTTTTCGAAGTAACCTCCTACCCCCCAACAAATGGCTGTGATCAGTGCAAAGAGCTGTGGTTTCATTTTTTTCACCTCGAATTATTAGAACTATACGAATTAAACTTAAAATATTGCAAAGTCTATTGTAATTTGTAGGGAAATCTTGTAGAATGTGGGAGAACGTGGAGATAAGTGGGCGAAAGTGGTAAGGAACGCCGGTAAATGCCGGCGTTCCAGCATTATGGGAGAGTTAGAACTTATGTTCCTCGGGCAGTACGACCATACCATCGATGACAAAGGCCGCATGACCATCCCCTCGGGTTACCGGGAGCTTTTGGATGGCAGCGCTTTCGTCACACGCGGGTTCGAACAAAACCTGCTGGTCCTTCCACCCGATAAGTTTAACCAACTCGCTGAGAGCATCTCCGACGCCAGTATGACCGGTTCTGAGGGACGCGATTTCCGGCGGTGGATCTTCTCCTCCGCCAGCCGGGTCGAAGTCGACAAAGCCGGCCGGATCCTCATTCCGCAGTTTTTGCGGACCTTTGCCGGGCTGGAAAGCAGTGCGATTGTCATTGGCAACGGGACTTATTTTGAAATCTGGTCCGCTGATTTGTGGCAAAAGCACGAGGAGGAAAACGACCCGGAAAAACAATCCAATCGGTTCTCAGCGATCAATATTCGGTTGTAACCAGAGGGAGACAATCCCACATGCAGCCGCAGCCTCCACATCTGCCTGTACTTTACCATGAAATTATACAAGCTTTAATGCCACGAAGCCCAGGCAAATACATTGATGCAACTGTCGGGGCGGGCGGACATGCCTGGGGGATTTTGGAAAATAGTGCGCCGGATGGTCTACTTCTCGCACTTGACCGGGATCCACAGGCGCTGGCAATTGCAAGTCAGCGCCTTTTTGTTTATAAAGACCGGGTTTTTCTTGTCCACGCCTCGTACCTGCACCTTCTGGAAGAAATGGAACGGCTGGGCTGGCAATCGGTGGACGGCATCGTCTTCGACCTGGGCCTCTCATCCATGCAGCTCGACACACCGCAGCGCGGATTTTCATTCCAGAGCCAGGGCCCACTGGACATGCGCTTCGACCCGACCCAGCCGCTGGACGCCGCCGAACTGGTCAACAATTTGCCTGAAACCGACCTGGCTGATCTGATCTGGCGCTACGGAGAAGAGCGCGGATCACGCCGCATCGCCGCTGCCATTGTCCGCAGCCGGCCGGTGACGACCACTCAGCAACTGGCTGAAATCGTCAGCAAAGCGATGGGCGGTCAGCGCAGCCGCATCCACCCGGCCACGCGAACCTTTCAGGCGCTGCGGATTGCGGTCAACCAGGAACTACAGGCAGTAGAAAGTGTATTGCCGCTTGCCGTAAAAGCTTTATCCCCCGGCGGACGCGTGGCCATTATTGCCTTCCACTCCATGGAAGACCGGCTCGTGAAACAGTATTTCAGACGCGAGAGCCGGGATTGCATTTGCCCGCCGGATCAACCCGTATGCGTCTGCGGCCACAAAGCCACCCTTCGAGAAATCACCCGCCACCCCATCATCCCGACCGAAGAGGAAACGTTAACAAACCCCCGTGCACGCAGCGCCCGCCTCCGGGTAGCTGAAAAACTCAAAATGGCATAACCCTTGCATACAACCGGATACCAGAACCGTCTTAATTCCACCTCATGGAGCAACCCTCTGTGTTTGATCAGCGAATAATCCAAGCTTACAAACAAGCCCCCTGGCGCGTACAGCTCCAGTGGATTGGCGCGCTGCTGCTGGTGCTGGTGGTTGGCATGCTGATCGCCGGTGTGTATCTTTACCTGAGTGCGGAAGCTACCGCTGCAGGTACACATATTCGCGAATTGGAATTGGAACGCGAAGATTTGCAAATCCGCATCGCCGACTTAAGCACTCAGTTGGCCTTTTTGCGTTCAGCCTCTTTTATGCAAGGTCGGGCCGAAACCCTTGGCTATAAAAACGCCTCTCAGGGGGATATCGTTTATATACCTGTACCTGGATATTCTGGCCGCCAGGTGATCTTTTTAGCTCCCCCGCCAGGTAACGACCCGGTTGACGCCTCCATCATTAAACCGGCGTACAAAGAATCGTTGTGGGAGTGGTTGTATCAGGGTACCTTCGACTTAATCGAAAGCCGGGGGGTAAAACCATGAACAGCACCAATTCGCGCTTACGCTTTATTGGCGTAATTTTCCTGATCGTTGGCCTGGCTATCATCTTCCAGATCGTTCGCGTGCAAAACAGCCCACAAGCCAAAGAGATGATTTCCTACCTGGAAAAAACCTACAACCAGGAAGTCCGGGTGATCAAGCCTGAACGCGGCAATATTTACGACCGCTGGGGCAACCTGCTGGCAGGTAACACGGAAGTTTATGAAGTGGGCATTGCTCCCCCCCAGGTTATCAACTCAGACACGGTAGCCCAGGATTTGTCCAGCATCCTTGGACTCGATTTCAGCGAAATCAAGAAAATCGCCCGCTCCTACATAGAGGAAGGCAACGAGCAATACATGGTCGTTGCTGATTTCGTTCCAGCGGACAAAGTACATTTGCTCGAAAACAAACTGGCAGAATACGAAAAAGCCGACAAGCCTAAAAAAGGCGCCGCTCCTTCGCTCAATGGCGTCCACTGGGTGGCCCATCTGCGCCGCAGCTATCCCGAAAACACCCTGGCAGCCAACATTTTAGGTTTCTACAATTATTATGACCGGGTTGATGGGCGCGGTATTCTGGGCCTGGAAGAACAGTATAATAACCTCCTGGCCGGCACCGCTACTCGCGTGGTGCTGCCCATGAACCCGACCGCTATTCAGGAGATTCCATCGGTTCCGCCGGGCTCCAGCTTGATTTTAACGATCGACCGCGGCATTCAAGCTGCCGCTGAGCGCATCGCTCAAAAAGCCCAGGAAGATAGCGGAGCCGAATCAGCCACAATATTGGTTATGGATCCAGAGACCGGTGAAATGCTGGCAATGGCAACCACGCCGGCTTTCAACCCGAACGAATATCAAAAATACGGCGAGATCTTCCCGCAGGGCAGCCATTACAATCGCGCCATCAGCCAGTTGTATGAACCTGGCTCAGTCTTCAAAGTGTTAACCATGGCGGCTGCCCTCGACTCAGGCGCAGTGACCCCTGAAACCACCTTTGTCGATACTGGCGCCATCGAAGTCGGCGGGCTGTGGATTTACAACTGGGATCGCGGCGCCTGGGGCCCGCAGGACATGACTGGCTGCATGCAGCATTCATTAAATGTCTGTCTGGCCTGGACGGCCACCGAAATGGGCCCAACAACTTTCTATAACTACATCCAGACCTTCGGTCTGGGCAAATACACCGGTATCGACCTGGCTGGCGAACAGGTTTACCCCCTCAGTCTGCCGGGCGACCAGAACTGGTATCCGATCAACCTGGGTACCAATGCCTTCGGACAGGGCGTGGCCGCGACCCCCGTACAGATGATTACCGCAATTGCCGCGGTCGCCAATGACGGCAAGATGATGGCTCCACATGTAGTCAAAGCTTACATCCAGGACGGGCACCAGTATGATATCAGCCCGCGATTAATCCGCCAGGTCATCAAACCCGAAACGGCTCATGCGCTAACGGAAATGTTGGCCAATTCTCTGGAAAACGAAGCGTCTGTCGCCCTGGTGGAAGGCTATCGCGTTTCTGGAAAGACTGGCACAGCCGAAATCCCCGGCCCAGGCGGCTATGAATCCAGCGTGACCAATGCCTCATTCGTCGGCTGGGGTCCATCGGATGATCCAAAATTCATCGTTTATATCTGGCTGGAAAAACCAACCAGTTCTCCGTGGGGTTCGGTGGTTGCAGCCCCGGTATTCAGTGAAGTGGTCAGCGAACTGACCGTTTTGATGAAACTGCCGCCCGATTCAGTCCGGCAGCAAATGGCACAACCCTGAGGAATAGATTTGCTCACCTTTGCCGACGTCCTCGAAGCCCTTACCGGCATCCGCCCCGAAGCTGCCTCCCTGCTCATCAGTGAGGCTGCCATCGATTCACGGCAGGTGATCCCGGCAGGAATGTTCGTAGCGCTTCCCGGCGAACGGGTGGACGGTCACGATTACGTCGAGCAGGCATTTAAGCGCGGAGCGCACCTGGCAGTAATCCAACGCGACCTGGATATCCACTGCCCGGTTATTGATTTACGTAAAGGCAACCTGGGTGCGCAAATGACGATTCCCGCCCCACCGTTTGCCTTACGTGTTGAAGATTCTCTCAAAGCGCTGCAGGATATTGCCCGCTTTTGGCGGCGGAAACACAATCTGCACGTCATCGGTATCACCGGTTCGGTCGGAAAATCAACCACCAAAGAACTGATTGCCGAAGTGCTCAGCCTGCGCTTCCGGGTATTGAAAAATCCAGGCAACCTCAACAACGAAATCGGCTTACCCCTGACCCTGCTGCGTCTGAGTCCCGGCCACCAGGTAGCAGTGCTGGAAATGGGTTTTTACGTCCCGGGTGAAATCAGTTTCCTGTGCGATCTGGCGCTGCCACAAATTGGCGTGATTACCAATATTGGCACAGTGCATGCCGAACGAGCTGGTTCGCAAGAAACCATTGCAAAAGGCAAAGCGGAATTAGTACAGGCATTGCCCCCGGCCCCTGAGGGCGTCGCAATCCTCAATTACGATGATCCCTGGGTCCAACCGATGGCGGAACAGACCCGCGCCAATGTGTTTTATTATGGGCTCGACCCCCGGGCAGACCTGTGGGCGGACAATATCGAAAGCCTGGGGCTTAAAGGCGTCCGCTTCCAGTTGCACTTCCAGAATGAAGTACTGCACGTCCGCATCCCGTTGATCGGGCGACATTCCGTGCATACTGCCTTGCGCGCGGCGGCTGTTGGTCTGGTGGAGGGTATGCCCTGGGGCGAGATTATTACCGGCTTACGGCAAAGCCACTCGCAGTTGAGGTTGGTCGTGGTTCACACTGACACCGACGCACTGTTGATAGACGACTCCTACAATGCTTCTCCCGAATCGACCCTGGCAGCCCTGAATCTGCTCGAAGAAATCGAAGGCCGCAAGGTGGCCGTGCTGGGTGATATGCTCGAACTTGGTCCTTACGAACAGGAAGGCCATGAGATCGTTGGCCGGCGGGCGGCTGAAGTTGCCAACGTGCTGGTGACCGTTGGTACGCTTGGCAAAATGATCGCTGAAGCTGCCGGCAAATCCGGCCTGCCTGAGGAAGTAATCATGAGCTGCGACGATGTACCGCAGGCTATAGAAGTGCTGCAAAAATTATTGGTACAAGGGGATGTGGCGTTGATCAAAGGATCGCACGGCTTGCGGATGGATCGAATAGCCGCTGCGCTGGAGGTACAGGAATGAGCAGCACTTCCATCGCGCTTTCACTGAGTGTGTTGAGCTTTGCGCTTGCCATCATCTGGGGCCAACCGCTGCTCCGGATCCTGCGCCATTTCCGTATCGGCAAGATGATCCGGGTGGAAGGACCGGAGAGCCATGTTTCCAAGATGGGCACGCCTACCATGGGCGGCGTCATGATCATTTTGCCCGTCACCCTGGTTACCGTGCTGCTCAATGCTGCCTCGCTGATTGGTATGCCGGTGCTTGGACGCTCGGTGCTGCTGCCGTTGCTGGCGCTCCTGGCCTTTGCCCTGCTCGGCGCCGTGGACGATTGGGAAGGCATTCGCGGTCCGCGCCGCGGGTTGGGCATGCGCATCCGCACCAAATTCATCCTGCAAATCGTACTGGCGCTGGCCATTGCATTTGCGCTCAAATATTTGCTCATCGTTCCACAAATGTTCTGGCCCGGCATCGAGCTCCAAATTCCACTGGGAAACTGGTACATCCCGATCGCCACATTCATCATCGTTGGCATGTCGAATGCGGTCAATTTCACCGACGGTCTGGATGGACTGGCCGGATTGATTTCCGCCACGGCTTTCGCCGCCTACGGCGGGATCGCGCTGCTGCAAGACCAAATCTTCCTGGCGCGCTTTTGTTTCACGCTGGTCGGGGCGATCTTCGGCTTCTTGTGGTTCAACGTCCACCCGGCTGAATTGTTCATGGGGGACACGGGGTCGCTGGCGCTGGGCGCAGTGCTCGGCGTGGTCGCGCTGATGACCGGTCAATGGCTGCTGCTGCCGGTGATTGCGATCATCCCGGTTTCCGAGGCGCTCAGCGATGTCCTGCAAATCATCTATTTCAAACGGACTAAAGGGAAGCGCCTGTTCCGTATGGCGCCGTTGCACCATCACTTCGAACTGGGTGGTTGGAGCGAAACCCAGGTGGTGCAACGCTTCTGGTTGATCGGACTCTTGTTTGCCATGCTGGGCGTGGCACTGGCGATGGTGTGATGATGCGAATCTGGACTGATCAACGCGTTCTGATCATCGGCGCTGCCCGCCAGGGCTTGGCGCTGGCGCGCTACCTGGCAAAACAGGGGGCTGCAGTAACCTTGAACGACCAGCGCAACGCTGAACAGCTTGCCGCAGCCGTGGAATCGCTTAAAGAATTATCCGTTCATTGGGTATTAGGCAGCCACCCCCTTGAGCTGCTGGAGAAGACCGATTTGGTATGCCTGTCCGGTGGGGTTCCGCCAGACATGCCGCTGGCCGTCGAAGCTGCTCGTCGGGGCATCCCCCTCTCCAATGACTCCCAGCTATTTCTGGAAGCAGTACCTTGCCCGGTGATTGGCATTACCGGCTCGGCGGGAAAAACAACCACCACCACGCTGGTCGGGCGGATGGCTGAAGCTTATCTCAAGGCGCCCAACCGCGCCTGGGTCGGCGGCAATATTGGCACCCCCCTGATCGATCAATTGGACGCGATAAAGCCGGCCGATCTGGTAATTTTGGAATTATCCAGCTTTCAACTGGAACTAATGACGATAGCTCCGCAGGTTGCGGCGGTGTTGAACATCACCCCCAACCATCTTGATCGTCACGGCACGCTGGAAGCCTACGCTGCTGCCAAAGCACGTATTCTCGAATACCAGGGCCCGAACAGCGTCAGCGTGCTCAACCGCGATGATGCCGGATCGTGGTCGCTGGCCGGGAAAATCCGCGGGCGGCTGGTGACGTTTGGATTGGCTCGCCCGGCCCCAGGTACACCCGGCACCTTCTTTGAAAATGGAGAGCTGTTCTGGCAATTTGAGGGGACGGCGCAGCCCTTCCTTTCGCAATCCAGTATCCTGTTGCGCGGTGAACATAATCTTGCCAGCGTGCTGGCGGCTGCAGCGATTGCATTCGCCGTTGGCTTCTCACCGGAAGCAGTGGCTGACGGAGTGCATGGCTTCGCTGGCGTCCCCCATCGTTTGCAGCATGTTCGCGAGTTGCGTGGCGTGAATTACTACAACGACTCGATTGCCACTGCCCCCGAACGCACCTGCGCCGCCATCCGCTCGTTCGATGAGCCAATCGTACTGCTGCTGGGTGGACGCGACAAAAACCTGCCCTGGGACGAATTGGCGGCATTGGTGCATGAACGGGTCGACCACGTAATCGTTTTTGGTGAAGCCAGCACGAAAATACTGCTCGCTCTGGGTTCAGTAAAACCAGGCCGGCGACCGTACACCGTCCAGCACTGTGGCGACCTGGAAACTGCCGTCAAATCGGCGGCTGAAGTGGCTGAGCCTGGCAGCGTTGTGCTGCTTTCGCCGGGTGGAACCAGCTATGACCAGTTTAAGGACTTTGAAGAAAGAGGAGAGGCCTATCAATTATGGGTGAACAGGCTGCCATGAATTCGAACATTGGCCCGGTAAAGGCTGGTACCGGTGTACGCCCGGTTCGGCTGGGTATTGACGTTCCCATGCTCTTAGCGGTGGCCTTTTTGCTTGGATTCGGCCTTCTGATGGTCTATTCTGCCAGTTGGCAGCCTTCCATGCTGCGCGATGAAGAACCGGCTTATTACCTGATCAATCAATTGAAGTGGGTGGTAGTCGGGATTGCCGGCGGAACCATCTTGATGTACATCGATTACCGCCGTTGGCGCAAATATGTCGTGCCGATCATGATCATTACCCTGGGGCTGCTTGTGGCCGTGTTGATTTTTGGCGAAATGCGCTACAACTCGAAACGCACGCTGCTGAGCGGTTCCATTCAGCCTTCCGAGATGGCCAAAGTCGTCGTAATTATGTACCTGTCCTTCTGGCTGACCTCGAAACGCGAAGTCCTCAACAATATCAATTTTGGTCTGTTCCCGATGATCTTCATCCTGGGTTTTACCGCTGGTTTGATCGTGCTTCAGCCGGATCTAAGCGCAACCATCACCATTTGCGTTCTGGGTGTGCTGTTATTCTTCCTGGCAGGCGTCGAGATGAAACAAATTCTGCTCATCTTTTTCATCGTCGCACTGCTTGGCGCATTGGTTGTAGCCGTATCCGATACCGGTCAAATGCGCATTCAGCAATATGTTGCCGGGTTGCAAGACCCCGGAACGGCCTCGCTGCACATTCAACGCTCAATTGAAGCCGTTGTCCGCGGCGAATTCTTTGGCGTTGGCATTGGTAAGGGTTCGACGAAGTTTAGCCTGCCGGTATCGCATACCGACTCCATTTACGCAGTTATCGCTGAAGAAACCGGGCTGCTTGGCGCCGGAGCTGTGGTCATCCTGTACCTGGTATTTATGTGGCGCGGCCTTAAAATCGCCGCGCAATCCACTGATTTCGCCGGAAAATTGCTTGCCTCCGGGTTAACCTGCTGGATTGTGATGGAAGCCATCATCAATATGGGTGTCATGGTCAATTTGTTCCCGTTTGCGGGAAACGCCTTGCCGTTCATCAGCGCCGGCGGGTCAAGCCTGACCATGACCCTTGGTGCAATCGGATTAATCTTTTCCGTTGCGCGAGTTTCCTCGCGTGATAAGCAGGAACAGGAAGGGAGGTCATTCGGTGCGGTTGTTAATTTGCGCCGGGGGGACCGGCGGGGGCGTGTATCCCGCTCTCACGGTTCTGCAGGCATCAGGTAATGAAGCGAACCCGGTACTCTGGGTTGGCGGGGAAAAAGGCATGGAAGCCGAATTGGTGACCCGCCTGAACATCCCCTTCACCGGCATTCCCACGGCTGGCGTGCATGGCGTTGGTCTGCGCGCGCTGCCGGGTAACCTGGCGCGCTTGCTGCGCGGTGTGTTTGCCTCCCGCCGCATCCTGAAAGAATTCCGCCCGGATGTGCTGCTCTTTACAGGCGGGTATGTCGCTGGCCCAATGGCGTTAGCCGCCCGCCGCTACCCTTCGTTGCTGTATGTCCCGGACATCGAGCCCGGATTGGCGCTTAAATTTCTGGCACGCTTTGCAGATTGCATTGCATTGACGGCTGAGGACTCCAGGGCTTATTTTGGTAGGGCCAAACGATTGGTCGTCACGGGTTACCCGACCCGGCCTGAATTAGCCGCCTGGACACGCGAAAGCGGCCGCCAGAAGCTGGATTTGAGCCAAGACCGGCCGGTTTTGCTGGTTTTTGGCGGTTCCAAAGGAGCGCGTTCGATCAACCGCGCACTGCTTGCAGCCCTCCCGGTACTCCTGCAGCAAGTCCAAATCGTGCATATCAGCGGTCAGTTGGACTGGGACGAGGTCGACGCTGCTCGCAGAGCGCTGTCATTTGCTTTGCAGGCGCATTACCACCCCTTCCCTTACCTGCACGAAGAAATGGGCGCAGCTCTGGCAAGCGCTGACCTGGCGCTTTCACGCGCGGGTGCAGCCAGCCTGGGCGAATATCCACTTTTTGGCCTGCCCGCCATTCTTGTGCCATACCCTCACGCCTGGCGTTACCAGAAGGTGAATGCGGACTACCTGGTCCATCACGGCGCAGCCCAAATCATCGAAGATCAGCAATTGTCGCAAACCATGACCTCGACCGTGCTCAATTTGCTGCAAGACCCGAATCGGTTGGAAAGCATGCGCCAGGCGATGCTTTCGCTGGCGAATCCGCAGGCTGCCAGTACCATCGCCAGCCTTTTGCGCGACCTGGCAACCGCCGGAAAGGGTGCCAAAGCCCATGATTAGTCTGAATGCGGTGTTCTGGATTCTGGTAAGCCTGTTCGCGCTGATTGGCGGCGTACGCGGCTGGGCGCGGGAAATCCTGGTCACGTTTGGCGTCATCCTGTCCATATTCATCATGAACGTCCTGGAGCGCTTCGTCCCGTTCATTAACGAGACCCTGGCGGTCACTGCGCCGACCGAACTTTTCTGGCTGCGGGCGGTCATTTTGCTTCTTCTGGTTTTCTTTGGCTACCAGACGCCAAACCTGCCGCGCATTGCTGCCAGCGGGCGCTTTGTGCGGGAGCGGCTGCAAGACGTGCTTCTCGGCTTCTTCCTCGGCGGAATCAACGGCTTTATGATCTGGGGCACCATCTGGTTTTACCTGGAAATCGCAAACTACCCCTTCGACATCATCATACGCCCCGACGCAGCCACCGCTATGGGCCAGGCTGCGGAAAGGATGATGGCTTTCCTGCCGCCCGCCTGGTTGGGTTCACCGGTAATTTATTTCGCGGTGGCAATTGCATTCGTCTTCGTCATGGTGGTATTTATCTGATGAAACACATTCACCTGATCGGCATCGGAGGCTCTGGATTATCGGCAATCGCTCTGCTCCTCAAGGAGCGGGGATATACCGTCTCCGGTTCCGACCGCACCCTCTCCCCGCTGGCGCGGCAGTTGTCCGCCCACGGAGTGACGGTTTACGCGGGTCATGATGCCAATAACGTTCTTCAGGCCGATGTGGTGGTACGTTCCTCTGCCATCACCGATGATAACCCGGAGGTTTTGGCCGCCCGGGATGCAGGCATCCCCGTTCTCAAACGCTCCGAATACCTTGGTCAATTGATGGCCGGCTGCCAGGGCATTGCCATTGCCGGAACACACGGCAAAACCACCACAACCGCAATGATCGCGTGGATCTTTACCCGGTTGGGTCAGGACCCATCTTATATTATTGGCGGCGTGGCAAAAAACCTGGGAAACAACGCCCATGCAGGCAGCGGGCCGGTCTTTGTCATCGAAGCGGATGAATACGACAATATGTTCCTTGGCTTAACCCCCCGGGTTGAGGTTGTTTGCACCTTGGAACACGACCATCCTGATTGTTTCCCCACCCGGGAAAGCTACAACGAGGCGTTCGTCCGCTTCGTTCAACGGCTGGAGCCAGATGGTATCTTGCTGGCGAGCGCAGACGATGCCGGTACCCGCTGGTTAGCCCGCAACCACGGACGCGAGGATATTCGTCTTTTGACTTATGGCAAGGACACCCAGGCCGATTACCGGGCGGAAAACCTGGCGCCCAACCCGCATGGCGGTTTCGACTTTACTGCGATGTACCATAACGAAAATCTGACGCCGGTCAGGCTGCAGGTTGCCGGTGAGCACAATGCCCTGAACGCACTGGCTGCACTGGCAGTCGCACACACCCAGGGCCTGCCCGTTGATCAGGCTGCCACAGCGCTGGCCGAGTTCAGCGGCACCGGGCGGCGGTTCGAAATTCTTGGGGAAGCTGCCGGGGTCGTGGTTGTGGATGACTATGCCCACCATCCCACCGAAGTGAGAGCAACCCTGTCTGCCGCCCGCGCCCGCTATCCGGGCCGTCGCCTGTGGGCGGTCTGGCAGCCGCACACCTTTTCGCGCACAATCACCCTCCTGGATGATTTCATCGCCGCGCTGCAACAGGCCGATAGAGTCATCGTCACGGAAGTTTACGCTGCTCGCGAACACAACGAGGGCTTCTCATCCGCTGTTATTGTGGAAGCCATGACGCACCCTTCCACATATTTTGCCCCCACGCTTCTTTCTGCAACCCAATATCTCTTGGAGCAGTTGCAACCCGGCGACGTTCTGCTGGTGCTTTCAGCCGGCGATGCCGACCAAATCAGCGCCAGCGTTTACGCCGAATTGAAAAGCCAGGAGGAAAATTATGCTTAAACAGCAAAAATGGGTCATTTCACCAACTTCCAAGTCCCAGGGCAATCTACCCCAGGAACTGCTGGAAGCCATTACCGGTGCGCCTGTACACTCCCAAACGAAATACGCTGAAGGACTACCCAGATTGGCGCCCCTGGGAGATTCTCTACTATCCCGTTTGATTGAAAGGATCAAGGCGCTCTAACCGCCGTTGATATGATCAACCACCCGACCCCGCTTCCCATTCACGAACTGCGCGCGCAGCTGGGCGAACATTTTCAAGAAAATGTTCCAATGTCCAGCTATACCACCGCGCGGGTTGGCGGCCATGCCGCCGGCATGCTGGCGGTTGCCAGCGGTGAGGAGCTGGAACATGCGGTGCAGGTATTATGGAATCTTGAAGTGCCATTCTTCATCCTGGGCAGCGGCGCCAACCTCCTCGTCAGCGACCGCGGTTTCCACGGGGTGGTGATTTTGAACCGCGCGCATCTGATCAAAGTGGATGCGGCCGGCGACCCGCCATCCGTGTGGGCCGAATCTGGCGCGGTACTGGGCACCATTGCGCGGCGTGCAGGTCTGCGCGGCCTGGGCGGTCTGGAATGGGCTGCCACGGTCCCCGGAACGCTCGGCGGAGCCCTCTACGGCAACGCCGGCGCTTTTGGCGGCAATATGCAGCAATCCCTCATCATGGCAGAAATCTTGCATCCCATTGATGGACGGTTGTTCTGGACCGCGGAGAAAATGGAATATGACTACCGCACCAGTGTCCTCAAGCGCCATCCGGGGCAGGCTGTCATTCTGGCGGCCCGCTTGCGCTTACAGCCAAGCACGCCGGAAGCCGTCAAGGCTGCCATCGCTGATTTATCCACCAAACGCCGCAGCACGCAGCCCCCGGGCGCCAGTCTGGGTTCCATGTTCAAAAATCCGCCGGATGATTATGCCGGACGGCTAATCGAGGCGGCGGGGCTCAAAGGTACGCGGGTTGGCGGGGTACAGGTAAGCGAGGTTCATGCGAATTTCTTCGTTAATGATGAATCAGCCTGCGCCAGCGATTACTGGCAGTTGATCCAACTGGTACGCCGAACCGTGCAGGATAAATTTGGCATACAGTTGGAATTAGAAATAGAGCCCATCGGGGATTGGGACAGTGAGATGCAACGGGTAGAAAAGAGGATCTCTGAATGACGGTAAAAACACGAATTGGCGTAATTTTTGGCGGCCGCTCGGGCGAACACGAAGTCTCGCTCCAGTCGGCGCGTTCGATTCTCGCCAATCTACCCCCCTCCCGCTTTGAGGTCATTCAGATTGCAATCGACCATCAGGGACACTGGTTTGCCGGCGCGGATGCGCTCTCGGCGCTCGAATCGGGCAACCTGGGTGCGCTGGAAAATGTCACGCTGCTGCCCGAGCCTGGCAAAAATTGTCTGTACAGACTGCGCACCACCGATGCCGGGGTTGCACTCGAGAAATATGCCAATTTGGATGTTGTCTTCCCGGCGCTCCATGGGACCTTTGGCGAAGACGGCACCATCCAGGGCATGTTCGAGCTGGCCGGTATCGCTTATGTTGGCGCTGGCGTACTCGGCAGCTCGCTCGGAATGGACAAAGGTGTCTTCAAATCCGTCATGCAAGCGCACAATTTGCCGGTGCTGCCCGCTGTGGTAGTCACCCGTCGTCAGGTCGAGGCGGAGATGGAGCAGGTTATTCAGGCTGCCGAAACAATTTCAGCTTACCCACTCTTCACCAAACCAGCCAATCTGGGTTCATCGGTCGGCATCACCAAGTGCCGCTCGCGCGCTGATCTGGTCGAAGGTTTGATGGACGCTGCTCGTTTCGACCGCCGCATCGTCATCGAAAAAGGGTTGGCCAACGCTCGCGAGATCGAGGTCAGTGTACTTGGCAATGACCAGCCGCAAGCTTCTGTTCCCGGTGAAGTGGTTCCGGGGGAAGATTTTTACACTTACTCTGCCAAATACCTTTCCGATAACTCGAAACTGCTTATTCCGGCGCCTCTGCCGCCGCAGAAAGCCGCTGAAATTCAACAGATTGCAGTCGCCGCTTACCGCGCCATCGACTGCGCGGGAATGGCACGCGTCGATTTTTTGGTCAACGCCGATGACCTTTCCATATACATCAGTGAAGTCAACACCATTCCAGGATTTACTCGAATCAGCATGTACCCCAAGCTTTGGGAAGCCAGCGGCCTGTCCTACCCGGCGCTCATCGAACGCCTGATTGACCTGGCGCTGGAACGCAAAGCTGACCGCGACCACACCGAATTCGAGTACAGGAGGACAGCATGAGAGCCGAAAAATTAATGCCCTCAATTTCCCGCTCTGATCTCGTGCGCCAGCGCCGTTCACAGCGCAGCACCCAGCACGTGACCAAGACCCGCCAGGCAGCCAGCTACCCGGCCCGATCCCAACCGGTCATCATGCGCAGTGATATCTTCAATGCGGCTCAACCGATTCAAACGAACAGCCGCAGCCGGGTTAAACGGCAGTTTTACTATTCATTGGGAGCGTCCGGCGCAGAACTGCGCCTGCCCGCACTGCCATTTTTCAATGCTGGCGGCCGATTTATCTCGGCAATGATCGCAATCTTCGCTGCCCTGGCAATTTACGCACTGGGTTTTTCAGCCCAATTCCAGATTTCCGATATAACCATCGATGGAATTTCACGCCTCACTGCCGGTGATATTCAGGCAGTGGTTAATGTGCAGGGTGAGCAGATCGTGACTTTTGACCCGCAGGCGGCTCAAACTGCATTGAAAAAAGCCTTCCCTGACATTGGCAGCGTCAAAGTGCAGGTAGGATTGCCAGCCAAGGTTCGCATTCAAGTTGACGAGTTGCAGCCGGCTGTCGCCTGGAATGGCGGCGATACCGTTTACTGGATCGATGCCAACGGCGTAATTTTACCGCCCCGCGGTGAACCCGGTGAACTGCTTACCATTGGCGCTGACGGCCAACCGCCGCTGCTCCCTCTGGCCGAGGTTGATGCTGCTGCCGCTTCATCAAGCGCTGACGGCGCCCTCGCCGTGGTTGCTGCCGCCCCCGCAGAAATCTGGGGACGTCAGGTTGATCCGGAAATCCTCAAGCGCATGATTGACCTCCAAAAGATGATTCCCCCCGATTCCAAGCTGGTCTATAATTCTCTGAATGGTCTGGGTTGGGAAGATCCACATGGTTGGGATGTCTATATTGGTCGGGATCTGACGGATTTTGATCTCAAGTTGTCCATGTACACAGCCATCATCACGAATCTGGAACAACAAGGCATCTTTCCGCAAGACATGATCAGCGTCGAATTCATCAACGCGCCGTTCTATAGATAAGTGGAGCCCAACATGGATGATCCATTTGTAGTTGGAATTGATATCGGCACGACCAAGGTATGTACCCTGGTTGCGCGCGTGGAGGGGGAACGCAGCCTGCGAATTCTGGGGGTCGGGATTGAGCCCTCACAGGGGATTCGCAAGGGGACCATCGTTGATCTGGCTGCTGCTTCCACCGCTATTGCCCGATCGATCGAAAAAGCCCAGCGCACCTCAGGGCTTGAAATCACCTCTGCGCTGGTCAGTCTGGCCGGTTCGCACGTTGCCTCCGTCAACAGCCGCGGTGTTGTCGGCATTTCCGGCGGAGTCATCGACGAGCTGGACATTGCCCGCGCCCTCGAAGCTGCCCAGGCAGTTGCCATTCCCCACAACCGCCAGATCATCCATGTCATCCAGCGCGGTTTTGTGGTGGATGGGCAGGACGGCATCCGCACACCCATTGGGATGCACGGCTACCGGATGGAAGTGGAAGCGCACATCATCACGGCTGCTGAATCCACCGTCGAAAACCTGCGCCAGTGCGTGCAGGCGGCCGGTGTGGAAGCATCACAATTTGTCCTCAACCCGCTGGCGTCCGCCGAGGTTGTGCTCTCCGAAACCGAGCGCACCATGGGCGCCATTGTTTGCGATATCGGCGGCGGCACCACGGATCTGGCAATCTACATCGACGGTGACATCTGGCATACCATGGTGCTTGCCGTCGGCGGCAACCATATCACCTCGGATATCGCCCACGGGCTGCGTCTGCCCATTGATCAAGCTGAAGAGGTCAAAAAGAAATACGGCCATGCAGTTGAATCCGAAGTAGCCGAGGGAGACGTAATCAATGTGCGTTCATTTGGCCAGGAAGGTCCGGCCCAGGTGAACCGCCGTGAGTTGGCAAATATCATCGAGGCCCGGGTCGAGGAGATCTTCCAGTTGGTTTTACAGGAAATCAAGCGCTCGGGTTATGACGGCCTGCTGCCTGCGGGCATGGTTTTGACGGGAGGATCGAGCTTGCTGCCGGGGATACGCAACCTGGCCAGCACAGTTATGGGACTTCCAGTGCGCCTGGCGCGCCCCGAAAACCTGGTCGGTCTGACAGACCAGCTCCATTCGCCGGCTTACTCCACCAGCGTTGGCCTGCTTCACTGGGCGCTGCTGATGAGCGAAACCGGATTAGTGCACGAAAGGCGCCGCTCTCCTAAAGGAGGATTATTGGACTCGGACAAGATCAAAGACTTCTTGCGTCGGCTGCTTCCTTAATGGTTTCTTTTGCAATTTTCCGAGACCATCGTTCATTCAACCCATCAACACAAGACAGGTTTAAGCGGAGGAAAAAATGGAAATGAATTTTGGACAACAAGCTGAATCGTTCGCCCGTATCAAGGTTATTGGTGTGGGAGGGGGAGGATGCAACGCCGTCAATCGCATGATTGAAGAAGGTATGGGCGGGATAGAATTCGTCACCGTCAATACCGACGCCCAGGCATTGCTGCTCTCCAAGGCGCCGACCCGCGTTCGCATTGGCGACAAAGGGACACGCGGCCTTGGCGCTGGCGGTAACCCGGAGGTTGGCCGCAAAGCTGCCGAGGAGTCCGCTGAAGAGCTGTACGAAGTCCTCAAAGGCTCTGACATGGTCTTCGTGACCTCGGGTCTTGGCGGCGGCACCGGCACTGGAGCAGCCCCCATTGTGGCGCAAATTGCCAAAGAGGTTGGCGCGTTGACGATTGGCGTTGTCACCCGCCCGTTTGCCTTCGAGGGAGCTCGCCGCCAGCAATCGGCTGAACTTGGAATCACCAAGCTCAAAGAACATGCCGATACCCTGATCGTGATCCCCAACGACCGTCTGCTGCAGATTGTGGATAAAAAGGTCAGCCTGACCGAAGCCTTCCGCACTGCCGATGACGTGCTGCGCCAGGGTATTCAGGGCATCTCCGAATTGATCACCATCCCCGGCATGATCAACCTGGACTTTGCCGATGTGCGCGCCATCATGTCCGAAGGCGGCGCAGCGTTGATGGCTGTTGGACATGCCACCGGTGAAGACCGCGCCCGGGTTGCCGCTGAACTGGCAATTTCCAGCCAGTTGCTCGACATCACCATTGATGGCGCCCGCGGCATTCTCTTCAACGTCACCGGCGGGAACAATCTTACGCTCTTCGAGGTCAACCAGGCTGCCGCCATCATCAAGGAAACCGCGCACCCGGATGTCAATTTGATCTTCGGTGCCGTCATCGATCCCAACATGGGCGAAGAGGTCCGGATCACGGTCATTGCCACCGGCTTCGACCGCCCTTCCAGCGGGCGTTCCCCTTTATTGGAGACGCGCCCCGCAGCGAGGGAAGCAACCCAGCCTATCGCGGCGAGCAGCCTCACCAACAAGGCTGAGCGGCCAGCGCCAATTTCTACGCCGATCGAGTTTCAACCGCACGTCATGAACACGAACGATCTGGACATTCCGGCCTTCTTACGCAATCGTTCGACCCGGTAGGTTCAACCCGCTTCGCCCTGATCTGGCCTGAAAAGGCCAGAGTTGGGTGGCTGATCGCCGCAATGACTGACCGTCTGGCTGTCGCATCCCCTTAGAAAGGGTTGAGTAAACAACCCTTTCTGAAAACACGCCTGCATCTGCGTAAACCATGCACCTGTCCCCTCCAAACAGGGCAGCCGGCTGCGCAGTGCCTTAATGGTAAGGTCCAAACCTGTCTAGCGAGAGCCTCTGGCGTCAATGCCAGGGGCTCTCCGGGTTTAAAGCCCTTTTTCCTTTATAATATTTACTGAGATGTCTGGAGGATATGAACCATTGGGCTTGACACCGGTTTTTTTGTCAAGTAGAATTTTCCGTCTGTTGGGGAGTAGCTACCCTGTTTCAGGGCTGGTCTGCCGTCAAGCCGAAGAGGTTCTTCCGGTAGCCCAAACGCTCATCAGCGTTTAGCAAGACCATCACTAAGGTGGTGGTCTTTTTTTAATCCACCTGCCCCTATATTCACAAAGTCAAGGAGGCTACCATGCAAGAATGGCATCGGATGGACTACCGCGCAGCAGCGTCGCAGTTGGATACAGAAGTCAAAAACGGGTTGGATCCGGCAGAAGCCGAGCAGCGTCTGCAAACCCATGGACCCAATGAACTGGTTGATCGTGGGCTAAAAAGTCCCTGGAAAATCTTGTGGGAGCAAGTGACCGAGGTCATGGTGCTGATCTTGATCCTGGCTGCCGGTATTTCATTTTTCCTCGGCGAGAACCTGGACGCCATCGTCATCCTGATCATTGTCATCCTGAACGCTATTCTGGGTTTTACCCAGGAATATAAGGCGGAACAGGCCATGGCGGCCTTGAAAAAAATGGCCGTGCCCAAGGTTAAAGTACGCCGCGGCGGGCGGTTGCTGACTGTGGAAGCCCGCGTCCTGGTCCTGGGCGACATCATCCAGTTGGACGCCGGCGATGCCGTCCCCGCGGATTGCCGCCTGGTTGAGGCCTTCAACCTGCGAGTGCAGGAATCCGTTCTGACCGGCGAGTCGGAGCCGGTGGAAAAAATAATTGAACCGCTCGACGGGGAAAACCTGGGCGTCGGCGACCGCCGCAATATGGTCTTCATGGGAACAGTGACCACTTTCGGCCGCGGCGTAGCCATGGTGACCTCAACCGGGATGAACACGGAACTCGGCAAGATCGCAGACCTGATCCAAACAGTTGGCAACGAGCCCACCCCCCTGCAAAAACGCCTGTCTCAGCTTGGCAAAGGCCTGGCAATGGCCGCCCTGGTGATCGTTGGCATCGTTTTTGCCCTCGGCCTGGCGCGCGGCGAAGACTTTGAAAGCATGCTGCTGACCGGAATCAGCATGGCCGTTGCAGCTATCCCGGAAGGGTTAACCGCCGTTGTTACCATTGCGCTTGCCCTGGGAGCACAGCGGATGCTGCAGCGCCGTGCGTTGATCCGCAAGCTGCCGGCAGTGGAAACGCTGGGCTCGGTAACCGTTATTTGTTCGGACAAGACCGGGACTTTGACCGAAAATCGCATGACCGTCACGCTGGTCGATACCGCCGGCAATCGCGTCGATTTCCTCCAGGAAGTCAAGGAATACGCCCCGCGCCTGTCCGAAGATGACATCAACCACCCCGTTCAAGGATTTTCCACTGCCCTGGGGCTGATGCTGGTAGGCGGCGCATTGTGCAACGATGCGGTACTGGAAGAAAACGAAGGCGAACCCGGAAGTTTCACGGCTGTTGGTGACCCCACGGAAGGCGCGCTGGTAATTGCTGCGGCCAAAGCCGGTTTATGGAAAGAAGATTTGCTCAAAACCATGCCGCGGATTGCAGAACTACCCTTTGATTCTGACCGCAAACGCATGACCACCGTTCATGAGCTTGACCGCAAACATCCCCTTGCTGTTATCCAGCCCTCCCAGCAGATAATCCAGGCTGCAAACGAAGCGCCATACCTGAGTATCACCAAAGGATCGGTTGACGGCTTACTGGATATATCGACCTCCGTCTGGGTGGATGACAAAGCCGTTCCTCTGGATGCTGCCTGGCGTGATCGGATCGATCAGGCCAATGCGGACATGGCAAAGAAAGGCATGCGAGTGCTGGGTATCGGCTACCGTTTCTGTCATGAGCCAACCGATCCCGCTTGCGCCCAGCCATCGGAGAGCGACCTGACCTTCATCGGCATGATGGGAATGATCGACCCGGCGCGCCCGGAAGTGCGCGATGCAGTCAATGTTGCCAAAGGCGCCGGAGTGCACGTCATTATGATTACCGGCGACCATCCGCTGACTGCCATGCACATTGCCAGGGAGCTGAATATCGCTGACGCGGAAAGCACCACATTAACCGGTCAGGACCTGGCAAAAATGGAAGTCGAGGACATCAAAACCAGGGTGGATCACGTCTCTGTTTTTGCCCGGGTTTCACCTGAACACAAACTTAAAATCGTCCAGGCGCTGCAGGAAAAGAACAACATTGTTGCCATGACGGGTGACGGGGTAAATGACGCCCCGGCGCTCAAAAAAGCCAATATCGGGGTTGCCATGGGTATCACCGGCACCGATGTTTCCAAAGAAGCATCCGATATGGTGCTGCTGGACGATAACTTTGCCACCATCGTAGCCGCCATCGAAGAAGGGCGCCGGATTTACGATAACATCCGTAAATTCATCAAATACGCCCTGACCTCCAATATGGGCGAGGTTCTGGTCATGCTTATCGGGCCATTCATCGGCTTCCCGCTGCCATTGACGCCGCTGCAAATCTTGTGGGTCAACCTGGTCACCGACGGTCTGCCCGGCCTGGCTTTGACCGTCGAACCGGTTGAGCCCGGAACGATGAAACGCAAGCCGCACTCCCCCACGGAAAGTATCTTTGCCCGCGGCCTTGGCATCGATATCCTCCTGATTGGTTTGATGCTGGCTGCAGTTTCGCTGGTGGCGGGGTTCTGGTCGCAAGCTACCGGTCACCCGGATAACTGGCAGACCATGATTTTCACGACCTTGACCATCGCGCAAATGGGTAACGTTATGGCAGTGCGGTCGGACCTCGATTCAACCTTCAAGATCGGGTTTTTCTCCAACCGGATGCTGATCGGCGCCGTCCTTCTGACGGTGGCCTTGCAGATGGCCGTCATTTATGTGCCATTCCTGCAAGACGTTTTCAACACCCGGGCACTGCCCCTGACCGATTTGCTGGTCAGTCTCGGATTGAGTGTGGTCCTGTTTTTCGGGGTCGAGGTCATCAAATGGACGCGCCGGCGTAAAGGCGTCGAATAATTCGAAAGCGTTTCTTGTAAAAAAATTCCCCCGCCAGGTTCCAGCGGGGGAATTTTCTCGTTCAATGTAGAAATCTAGCGCCGGCCAAAATTTTTGGCCTGATAACTGAAGCGCCAGCGTTTGACCAGGGTGGTAAATTCGATCAGCAGCCGCCCGCGCCCCATTTCGGCAGTTTCCTGCTCGCCCTCCGGGACAGTCGAAAGCGCTTTGCGAATGGACTCAGCCGTTTCTTCGGTCAGGCCGTTGGTTTGTATCTCCTCCTCCCAGGTTTTGCGGGTTGCGTCATCGGTGGGAACCTTCTCGACCAGCTTGAGAATCTTTTTTTCTTCGGGTGATAAGTGATGTGCCATGCTTTTCCTCCTAAAACTCAGGCTGACAGCCAGTGAGTCTCTCCATTCATTATACCTGATCCCTGGCGGCCGGTCACGCAACCAGGAGCCTTATGGCAGCCGGGCGAGTATTGTTGCATTTTTTAAAGAATGGTATTATCCAACCCGGAATTTTTTGTGACCCATACGATCTCTTTGCAGAAAGAATTGTTCCCCATGAAAGAAAAAGTCGATTTATCGTTGTTCCCGGTGACTGCTGGCATTAATTCCCTTGGTCATTTGACCCTGGCCGGCCACGACCTGGTCACCCTGGCGGAAACCTACGGCACACCGCTGTACTTGTACGACGGCGCTACAGTTCGCGGACAGTTGGACCGGCTCAAAAGCCTGATCAAAACCAGCTACCCCGGCGAAGCTACAATTGCATACGCCAGCAAGGCCTATTTTTCCCGGGCGTTTGCCGCCAAACTGGCTGCGCTTGGCGCCGGCTCAGACGTGGTCAGCCTGGGTGAAATTCACGTGGCGCAAAAAGCCGGCTTCTCGGCTGAAGTGATTCACCTGCACGGCAATAATAAATCCGAAGCCGAATTACTGGCTGCGCTGCAATGGAATATTCAAGCCATCGTGGTGGACAGCCTGGACGAGCTGGCCTTTCTGGAAACGCTGGCTGCCGCACAGAAGCGCCCCGCGCGCATCTGGCTGCGCATCACGCCAGACTTGAACGTCAACACCCACCCGCATATCGCCACCTCCCATTCCGACAGTAAATTTGGGCTGCATATCCAAAACGGCGAAGCGGCGGAAGCCATCCGCCGGTCGCTGGCCAGCCCATGGCTCAAACTCGCCGGTCTGCATACGCACCTGGGTTCGCAAATATTCGATGCCGAACCTTACCAGCAGGCGATTAATGCGCTCTGCGAAGTCGCAGCCGCCAATAACTTCATCCCTGAGGAGCTCAGCCCGGGCGGCGGCTGGGGAGTACGTTATACCAACGCTGATTCAGCCGACGATGCGGAACTCTGGGTGTGCACGGTCGCTGACGCACTCCAGGAGGCTTGCAGCCGCTATAAATGGCCGTTACCCCGTCTGGTGCTCGAACCGGGGCGCTGGCTGGTTGCCCGCGCCGGTGTGGCGGTATATACCGTCGGCGCACAGAAAACCACGCCAGACGGCACCCATATTGTCGCCATTGACGGAGGTCTGGCGGATAACCCGCGGGTGGCTCTCTACAACGCCCACTACACTGCGCGAGTCGTTCAGCGGGCCAGCGCGGACCCAACCGAAAAAGTGCGCGTGGTTGGCAAATTCTGCGAAACTGGTGACGTGCTGATTCCGGAAACCCACCTGCCGCCGGTCAAACGCGGCGACCTGCTCGTCACCCCCGTTTCCGGCGCCTACCAGTTGTCGATGGCGTCCAATTACAATTATGCTTCGCGTCCCACGGCCCTCTGGCTGGAGGAAGGCAGCGTGGAAGTAATGCAAACCCGCGAGCAACCGGATCAGTCCGGCTGGTTGGTGTGAAACCCCAATCATGAGTTGATCAAATAATTAACCACGGAGACACGGAGAAACCCTTAATTTCATCAATGCGTCCTCTTTGTGCTTATCTTTTATATCCTTTGAATTGTTTCTTCCCACCTGTTTATTCGCATTAACCATCAAAATTGGTCGTTATATGACAACTCTTGTGAAAGATGTGAAAAGCTTTTCTCCGTGTCTCCCTGGTAGATTGTAATTAACGTAAAAGCCATGACACTGCTTCCGCGACATTTGAAAACACCCGGAATTGATTACCGGTATTGGTTTCTCGCACAAATTCGGCGAAGCGGCCGCTGCCAATGCGCTCTGGCGGCAGCACCACCGCTGTCCGAATGTGGTAAGTGCTCAATTTGAGCAGCACCGCCCCTGCCAAGCCGGTTTTCAATTCGAAGAAGTCCGGGTGAAGGCAGTCGCCATCCAGCAAGAGCCGCTCGGTCGAGTGCTCGCCGCACAGCGCGACCACATCCAGCGCATCGCGTTCACTGGCTATACGCAATGATTCAGCCGGACATTCAAGATAGGTGATTTCACCACTGGTCCGCAGGATTGGTTTCATGTTATCCCTTTAGTAAATATGTATTCTTTTTTGACTCCCCTAAAAGGGTTATTTCCGCCATCGTGTTTTTATTAAAGCAGGAACGCTGCAAAATTGCATTCCTGCTTATTTCTATTTCTGATTTTCTCCGCGCTCTGTGGTGAAATTTTTTCTTCAGGCGACTTTTTCGAAGCGCGACCCGGGCGCGCCGCATACCGGGCATACCTCGGGTGCATTGCGTTTGTGAGTGTGGCCGCATACCGGGCAGACGTAGTAATCGTACTCATCTTCTTCTTTCTTGCCCGCTTCAAGCAGTGCTAACGCTTCGCGATACAGGCTTTCATGCGTCTTTTCGACTTCCCAGGCGTAGCTGAAGCTCCTCAGCGCGCGCCGTTCGCCCTCGGCTTCGGCATCCTGGATGAACGGCGGGTACATTTCCGCAACCTCATAGTGTTCCCCCTGGATCGCGGCCTGCAGGTTGGCCAGCGTATTGCCAACGCCTTCCATTGCACGGAAGTGCGCTAGCGCATGAACGGTTTCAGCCTGGGCAGCCGCGCGGAACAACCGGGCGATCTGCGGGTAGCCTTCTGCATCCGCTTTTTGCGCGAAAGCGGTGTACTTGCGGTTGGCCTGCGACTCGCCGGCAAAGGCGGCCTGTAGATTATCCAAAGTCTTTGTCATGATTCCCTCCTGCGGAAATTTATGGATTTATTAAATATAGCATGATTACGGTAAGCCATTGTATTATGTATGTCCAATAACGCATATCACCAGTCGAACCGACAAAACTCATGAGAGAAGTGTGTGGAAATTCGTCATCCCGGTAAAACCCTTCGCCCCGGAATTTCATGAAAACTTGTCATCCTGAATGCCCCGGATCAGATCGATTTGACATATCAAAATTTTACAAGGGCATGAAGGATCTCATGACCAGGTATAGAGAGGGGCTGTCCCAAAAGCGGGCGGGCATGGAAGCCCGCCCCTACCAAGAGGATGGGTTCCACCCCATCCCGCATATGTGGCGGAATAAATGACAAATTTATTCTTTTGAGACAGCCCATGACACAGTTATTGCAGGTAGGGTTGGCCACACGGCACGCGTAGAGTGAAACCCAACAATATACCAATAATGTTGAGTTTCACTCGCCAGATGCTCTGTTTGTGTCCAGCCGACTTAGCACTCGCTGTAGCCGCAGGCGTAACACTTACGGCAGCCTTCCTCGTTGATCACCGCAGCCTCGCCGCATTCAGGGCAAAGATCGCCAAAGCGCAGCAACCGCTGGCTGGCCATCACCGCGCCCAGGCCGCCCTCGACGTGATAGCTCCGGCCGTTGCCCGGGCTTGCGGGAGCATTCGGCTGTTCGGGGTGGCTGACCAACCGTTCAGCGCGGTTTTGCAAGTACTCGTCCAGAATTTGGCCAACCCCATCGGGCAGCGAGCGCACGCGGTTGGGACCAAATCCCAGCGGGCGTCCGCCGCCGATTCCCAGCATCTGGTTGGTCATTTCGCGCAGGCGCTTGTACGGCTCGATGGGCGACGCGATGCGGAGCACATAGGACAGCAGACGGCCAATCGCCTCAGAGACGGCGGCAGTGTCCGATCCCGCCTTGGCGGTATTGATGAACACCTCGAAAGGCTGGGCCCCGCCGTTTTCGTTGACAGTGATAAAGGCCTTCCCCAGCGGGGTCTCGATCGAATAGGTAAACCCATTCAGGTAGCGCGGGCGCGGTTTCTTGGTATCGTGCCAGAGGGTCGTCTGGTCGTCGAGCGCGGCAGCTTCCATGGCAACCGGCGCTGGAACATCGCTGCTTTGCTTCTTCTGTGCCGTGGCCAGCGTTTCCAGCACAACCTTATCGCGTGACCCGGTCACATACACGGTAATGCCTTTGCAGCCCAGCTTCCAGGCCAGCATGTAGGCAGTGGCGACATCTTCTTCGGTGGCGTCGGGCGGGAAATTAATGGTCTTGGAGAGCGAGTTATCCACGAAGGCCTGCATGGCAGCCTGCATGCGCACATGTTCTTCGGCGCTGATATCGCCGGAAACGACAAACACCCTGCGCAGTTCCTCGGGCAGCGCGGCGACCTGCTGGCAGGAGCCTTCCTGCATGGTCTGGTCGATGATTTGCTGGCGGGTTTCCGGGTCAAGGCCGGCTTTGATCAAAGCTTCTTCAAAAAGCGGGCTGGCATAGGCCAATTGCAGATCGCTGCCGTTGTCATTGACATGCCGGATGTACGCCAGGGCAAAGGTCGGCTCGCAGCCGTAGCCTTCGCAGCCGGCGACCGTGGCAATGGTGCCAGTGGGTGCAATGGTGGTCTGGGCAGCGTTGCGCAGCCCATATTGCCGCATTTCAGCTTCCAACCCGGCCCAATCCACCTCCGGGCGGGCATAATCATGCTGGTAAGGGGTCAGCGGTTGGGGCGGAGACCATTTGAAATCTTTAGGATCGTAAATCGAGCCTTCGATAGCCGCAAAAGGTCCGCGCTCGCGCGCCAGTTCGAGCGATGTGCGCATCGATACGAAGCGCACAAACTCAACCACCTGCGCCGAAAATTCCTGCCCCTCCTCGGAACCATAACGGATGCCGCAGTGGTACATCAAATCAGCCAGCCCCATGATACCCAGACCAATGCGGCGTGCGCGGTGAGCAGCTTCTACCAACTGCGGCACCGCCGGGACATAGGCATTGGCTTCCACCACATCATCCAAAAAGCGGGTGGACAGGTCGACCGAGTAGGCCAGTTTTTCCCAGTCCACTGTCCCGTCAGGACCAAAATGCTGAGACAAATTAACCGAACCCAGGCAGCAGTTTTCATACGGGCCAAGCCACTGCTCGCCGCAGGGATTGGTGGCTTCCAGCGGGTACAGATGCGGCACCGGATTCTGGCGGTTGGCGGCATCCAGGAACAACATGCCCGGCTCGCCGTTGTGGTGCGCCTGCCGGACGATGGAATCAAACAATTCACGCGCCCGCACCACTTTTTCAGTGATGATCGACACCCCGGCAGCTTCCATGGCATCGATGGTGCCTTTTACCTCGCGGTATTTCGGGTCATGCACATCTGGAAAACGCAGCAGCCACTCCTCGTCATTTTCCACCGCGCGCATGAAAGCGTCGGTGATTCCGACCGAAATGTTGAAATTGGTGATCTGGTTTTCGTTGGTCTTGCAGGTGATAAATTCTTCCACATCCGGATGGTCGACCCGCAGCACCGCCATGTTGGCGCCGCGCCGGGTGCCGCCCTGGGCAATCTCACCAAAGGCATTGTCATACACGCGCAGAAAACCCACCGGCCCGGTCGCTTGCCCGGCGGACGTCCGCACCATGCTGCCTTTGGGGCGCAGCCGCGAAAAGGAAAACCCGTTGCCGCCGCCAGTCTGTTGAATCAAAGCAGCGTCGCGCAGGGTCTGGAAAATCCCGGCCGAGTCGCGGCCCATGTCATCGCTGATGGGCAGCACAAAGCAGGCTGCCAGTTGCCCCAGCGGGGTGCCGGCGCCGGTGAAAGTGGGAGAATTTGGGAAGAAAGCTTTGGAGGTTAACAGGTGATAGAAAGCTTTGGCTCGCTCAGAGAAATCGCCGCTCCACTTTTCCTCTACCCGGGCAACGTGATACGCAACACGCCAGAACATGTCCTCGACGCTTTCGATGGGATTGCCGTCGTTGCCGCGCCGGACATAACGCCGAACCAGTACCTGGCGGGCATTATCGGTCAAGGCAACATCCGGCAGGTCCGCAGGCCGCGCCGGGGTTGGCAGTAAACCGTTTCTATGTTTCTGCTTATGAGCTACCATCGCGTATCTCCTTCTCAACCTTCCAATAAACGGTCGATCTCCTTGCGGATGGCATGCAGATCGGCCAGATGTAAGTAAACAATTGCATAACGGATGTAGGCCAGTTGATCCAGATCTTTCAGCCCGGCAATCACCATGTCGCCGATGACCCGCGAGACAACCTCCGAACGACCCATTTGCTGCAGCGATGATTCGATTTCGCCGACCAGCCGTTCAATTTCTGCGGCTGAAACCGGGCGCTTGGCGCAGGAAATGCGGATGCCGCGCATCAGCTTTTCGCGGTCGAACTCCTCTCGGGTGCCGTCGCGTTTGACCACCAGCGGAGTCGCCAGAATGGGACGCTCATAGGTGGAGAAGCGATGATGGCAGCTTTCGCATTCACGGCGGCGGCGAATTCCCCCCCGACTGTCACGGGTGGTATCCAGAACACGAGATTCTTCAAACTGGCAATAAGGACAACGCATCAAGGCCTCCCTGAGATGTGCGATAGTGGGACCGATGACCGAAAATATTCGACCACGGTTCCCGGTTACCAGTTATGGGACGAGTGGGAGTTTATTTCGGCGAAAGCTGATCAATTCGCTTTCGGGAACGCACACCCCCACAGGTGGGGGTGTGCAAAGTAGAACACCGTATATGTATGGTAAGATTTTAGCATATTCCAAACGCCGGTGCAATAGGTTTCGTGAAACATTAACCTTAAAATACGTTTGGTAGAAAATTTTTTCTGGTTTTTTAAGTTCGTTTTCGGTCAACCTTTCGAACCCACAAATACGGGTGTGTTCACCCCCACCGGTGGGATTTTTAGGCCTTTTGTTCGATATATATCCAGCAATACCTGTCTGAATTCAACCAGAAATTTTGACCGAAAGGATCGATTAACCAACCTTAAGGAATCCGATAGCTAATGACCGGGCGATTAAGCGCCAACCCCGCGATTCGCCCGGTACAAACCTGCTTTCCGCAGCAACGCGCTGACCAGATTCCGTTCGGTTCCCGGCACGATCACCCGCACCGCGCCCGGCAAAACTTGAACTTCGACCGGCGTAGTTCCGATGACGTCTCCATCGGCCTGGACAGTCAGCGGGGACATACTTTGTACCAGAATCCGCTTCCTGGCGTTCAAGGTTTTGAAGCGCGGGTTGGCGCTTTTGATGCCCAGCACAAAATTCACTACCACCATGATCCAATCCCACAGCGTCAGCGCCCGGGAAATGATTACGTCCACCGCCCCATCATCCGGCAGGATCACCAGTTGACGCGGCATGCGCCTGAAGCCTACCAGACTTGTATTTCCGACCATGACTTCCGACGCACGCACCCGATAAACCAGGTCATCAACCTGAACTTGAAGTCGATGTAAACGCACCCCTGTCAGGTTGATCACAACATTGATGAGATAAGCGAAAAAACCAAAACGTTTCTTTTGCTCTCGTCCAATCGTTCCCATGGTTGCCGCGCTAAAGCCAATGCTCACATTGAGTGCATAGCAGCGCTCGCCGACCTTCATTAAGTCCATGGAACAAATGCGATGCTCGTTGACCAATAGATCGAGTGCCCGATCAGTGTTTATCGGTATCCCCAGATCACGCGCCATGATGTTGCCGGTTCCGGCTGGCAGAATGCCTAAAGGAACTTCGGTGTCGCAAAGAGCGGTTGCTGCCTCCGAAATCGTGCCATCGCCCCCCGAGACAACCACCAGGTCTGCCCCGTTTTGGACAGCCTGGCGGACGGCGTCGATGGTTCGTTCATCCTCAGAAGTATGGTAGACCTGGCACGTCCAGTTGTGCAACTGAAAGAATTTTAAATAGTGGCTCAATCGGGTGGACTCATCGACTATTCCGGAAATCGGGTTGATCACCAGAAAAACCTGCACCCTACTTTCATCGGATGGTGTTGGCAAGGGCAGTCGATTCACGGTTTGCTAAAAGCATCAGACAAGCGCTTCAAGGCACCCACTTCCCGATGTCCGCCCAGGAATAGGAGAGGTGGGATGCTAATTGTGGACCAAGTCGCTTGCGGACCTTCTTGTTGATTTGTTCCATCAACTCGAATCCGCCAATCTCGTTCAAGCGTTCGCCGATTTGCCGGGCGCGAATATGGCGGCATTGCGCATTAAATAATCCGCCTGAACGCTCCGAGAGGAATCCTTCCTGCTCGCCAATGCGCACCAGATCCTCGACCATCCGGTTCACTTCTGGTTTTAACGCGGTTGGAACCAGGCTTTTCCCGAATAAAAAATCCAGAAATCCCATCTGCAGCCCTCCTGCGAGAAGCCTATTTCAATCCCTTTTGGATTGTAACATAGGCCGTCGAAAGTGATACAATGCCAGCAATCTCCTATCTGGGGGTCGAATGCAGTGGATTTTTCTATCGCCTCATCTGGATGACGCTGCCCTTTCCTGCGGCGGCCTGATTGCTGAACGGACTCGAATGGGCGATTCGGTCGAAATTTGGACCATTTGCGCCGGTGATCCTCCGCCAGGTCCGCTCTCAGCCTTTGCGCAGTCGCTTCACAAACGTTGGAGGGTGCGTCGCAACGCAGTAGCCGTCCGCCGGTCGGAGGACCAGCAATCGTGCCAGCGGCTGGGGGCAGCGGCCCGCCATTTCGCCATTCCGGATTGCATCTACCGGCGCATCCCGCTGACCGGCGATCCGCTTATCATCGACAACGACGATCTATTCCAGCCGTTTCCAGATTCGCAGCGCCGGTTGGTTGACAGCCTGCGTGACCAGTTGGCCACGGCACTCCCCCTCAAAAGCCTGGTTGTCAGCCCGCTGACGCTCGGCAACCATATCGATCATCAACTGGTGCGCCGGGCTGCCGAGCAGCCTGGTCGTCCGCTGCTGTATTATGCCGATTACCCATACACGGTTCAAACCAACAGCGCCTGGGCGCAGTCGATTCATCCCGGCTGGCAAACATTTACCCAGGCAATTTCCCCGGATGGGCTGCGCGCCTGGCAGGAAGCCGCGGCAGCCCATCGCAGCCAGATCAGCACCTTCTGGACTTCCGTGTCTGAAATGGAAGCCGCCATCCAGTCCTATTACGAGGCAGGCGGTGGTTGCAAGTTGTGGGGCGACCGGAACGCATTAACCATAACAAATCTGTAAATTGTTGGCATTTCTAACATTTGTTGCTACAATAAACCTATGCGAAAAGCGCAGGCGTATCACCTCCCCCAACTCGAAAATTTGAGCGTAGGAAATGTATGCTATACTGAATCCATGCGGGACCCGCGCAGTTATTGGAGCCAATGGGCAGAGAGATTGGAAGTTTTGGGGGTGAGTGACCTGGCAGCCGCGTTTTTGGATGGCGCCGGTTTCCTCCGGCTCCTGGCGGCCCAACTGGTACACGCGAGCACGCCGTTCATCGGGTCCTCCGCAGCCTCTGATCAGTGGCAAGCCCTGGCAAGCCTGCTCGAAGATAAAAACGCTGCGCAGCAATTTGTCTCCTTTCTTCGAGAGGAGGATCAACCTTGATTACCATACTTGGAGTGCTCGGCCTGGGGGTGGTCTTCCTGGCTGCCGGATCGATCATCATCCTCCGTATGATCGGTAAAGACCACGGCCAGCCGGCCTTCCGGAAAATCGCGGCATTCGATGATTTAAAGAAATCCATTGGCCTGGCTGTTGAAAACGGCACTCGCACGCATGTCACACTGGGAAAGGCCAGCCTGACCCAATCTTCCAACCCCTCTGCGCTGGCAGGATTGGCGGCGCTGGAGCGCATTGCCCGGATCAGCAGCACCAGCGACCGGCCACCCATTGCCAGCAGCGGCGATGGCGGACTTACACTGCTCAGCCAGGATATGCTGCACGCTGCGTACCGCAGTGTACATGCTCCTGAATTGTATGATCCCGGACGAGGTCGATTAACCGGCATAACCCCCATGTCCTATATCGCCGGCTTGCTGCCCATTGCAACCGGTGAAGATGTTTCTTCGCATGTAATGATCGGTAATTTTGGGCCGGAAATCGCGCTGGTGGCTGAGGCTGCTGAAAATGCAAATGCCTTTAGCCTGGCAGCCAGCGATTCACTGCCCGCCCAGGCAGCCCTGTTTGCCTCCGCACAGGAACCGATCATCGGCGAAGAATTATTTGCCGCCCCGGCTTACCTGGAAACCGATCGCGGTCATGCCGCCAGCCTGCAAACTCAGGATATTTTGCGCTGGGGGGTTATTGTGGTCCTCATTGGCGGCGCAATATTAAAAATGATGGGGATCCTATGAGGGCGCCACTTTCAACCGCCATTGCCATCGGCGCAGGTGTCCTCACCCTGCTTGGCTTTTTCATTCCGATAGAATCGTTGACATCCATGCGCAGCCTGCTGATCGAGTGGGCAGTTCTGCTGGCCGGAGTCGCCGGGCTGGTCGCGATTGTTCACCTGCTCAGCGTCCATTGGCGCAAAATGACAGCCAGCCACAACAGAAGCGTTACTTCAGCTTTCTTGCTGGTTGCATTTGGGATCACTTTCGCAGCCGGGATGGTGCTGAAACCAGGCCACCCGACCATACAGAAGATCGTCACCCATATTCAGGTACCCATCGAAGCCAGCCTGATGGGCGTTTTGGCCATTTCATTGACGGCGGCGGCCATTCGCTTATTTCAACGGCGTGGCGGGTGGATGTCGGTCCTATTTGCAGTCAGTGCATTCGTATTCCTGATCCTTGGCAGCGGTTTTCTCTCCTCGTTTGCCAACATTCCTGTGCTCAAAGACCTGTTGGCGGCCGTCAATTCGTTGCCGGTAGCCGGAGCGCGCGGCATCCTGATCGGCGTGGCCCTGGGCAGTCTGACAACCGGCCTGCGCGTTTTGTTGGGAACGGACCGCCCTTATAGTGGATAAAGCATGAGCGAAATTATCTGTCCGTATTGTGGATATTCCAACGATATCGATGCGCTCACCTGCTTGAGCTGTAAAAAATCGTTATATGACGATGTCGAGGAACCCGGCAATCCCCCTCAACAGGAGGGAATGGATTGGCTGAACACCTTCCGCGGGTTCGATACGAAAACCAATGCTTCCACCCTTGATCTGAAACCGGGTGATGGATCAACCGATGCTGAACCGGAGATCCCTGATTGGCTGGCGCGAATTAGAGCATTAAAGGGGGAAGAAGCTCCCCCACTTGAAGACGAATCGCTCCCACCGGGAGAAATGCCATCCTTAAACAATCAGGATGCGGATTTACCCGATTGGATCAAAGAAATCAAAGCCTCTGACTCACCGCAGCCCGGCAAGGAAAATAACGAAGACTTCCCGGACTGGCTCAGGAATCTGTCCGCTGAAGAAAACCTGGCTCCCAAGCCGGAAGCTTCGGAAGTGTCCGGTGCAGCTCTCCCCGACATCCCGGACGATCTGCAGATGGACGAGCCCGCTGAGTTCAATTTTGACGCACAATCGGTGGAGGGCAACCCAATCGCACCCGTGAGCCCCCCTCTTGATATCGGGGGATTGCCGGATGAATTTTTCCAGGAGTTAACCGCAGGACAAACTCACGCGGCTGAAGAAATCGATCAGCCGGACCTGGATTGGCTCCTCGAAAGGGCCCAAACAAACCTTCCGCAGGAAGAAGCAGCCGCTCAACCGCTCGATGAGCCGAATTGGCAAGACCAGCCATCGCTGAAACAACCCGAGCCAGAGCCTTCCGCCAATGAATCCGAACCGGTCGAATCGGCTGAACTGCCGGCATGGATGTTTGAATCCGGTGAACCGGCAGGCAACGACACGGTTGAATCAACAGAAATTGATTTTGCGTCATTAGAAGGTAATCTCACTGGAATCGGCAGCGAAGATCTGATCACTACGCCACAAGAAGAAGAGCTGCCAGATTGGCTGCTGGAAGATAAAGCCGCTCCTCCAGCCCAGGCGCCTGAATACCTGCCGGAAGCGCCGTCCGACGTCGAGACCGGTGAAATGCCTGGCTGGCTGCATGCTGTGCGCCCGATCGAAGCAACAGCTCCCAAATTGGTAAAGTCAGAGGAAGAAAGCCGCATCGAGGCCAGCGGGCCGCTGGCTGGTTATCAGGGCGTTTTGCCGGGTCAAGGCGTGGTCACCCATTACAGCAAACCACCGGTTTACTCGGCGCGGATGCAGGTTACGGATAAACAGCGCATCTATGCCACCCTGTTCGAAACACTCATTGCGGATGAAGCTCGAGTGGGCGCGCCTGCAGCGGCCAAAACCAAATCCTCTCAACTGGTCATACGGCTGGCGGTCGGTCTGGTGATGGTGGTTGCGCTCCTGGCGATATTAATCCTGCAACCCGGTTTTGCAGCTTTTCCGACCCTGGTTCCCCCTGAATCGGTTGCCTTTTATGATTCAGTCCAAACGCTCACTTCTGCCGCCACCCCGCCCCGGGTATTGGTCGCGCTGGACTACGATCCCGCGCTTTCCGGCGAGTTACGAACCATTTCCACCTCAGTTTTGGAAGACTGGATGGCAGGGAATAGCGGGCTGGCATTCATTTCGATCAATCCGGCTGGCCCGGCTCTGGTTTCAGAACTGGTGAACACAGCCGCCATCCAGACCCCAGCCTACCTGACTGCAGAACGGGTGATCAATTTGGGTTATCTCCCCGGTGGCGCTTCTGCGCTGGCCGCGCTGGCAAATAGCCCGACTCGTGCTGCCCCAACCACCCTGGATGGTTTGCCTGCCTGGGAAAGCTTGCTGCTGCAAGGCATGAACACAGTCGCGGATTTTGATGCCATTTTGTTGCTGACCGATAATGCTGAAAATTCACGCGCCTGGGTCGAGCAAGTCAAACCTGCCGCTGGCGATACACCCTTATTAGTTGTCTCCAGCGCACAGGTTGCGCCTGCACTGCAACCATACGTCCAATCCGGTCAAATTTCCGGAATGGTATCCGGTTTCACCGGTGGCGCCGCCTACGAGCAGTTGACCCAATCCGCAAGCGGTCCGGTGCGCCAGTACTGGGATGCTTACCAGGGTGGGATGCTCTTGATTGCAGCACTGATGTTGATCGGTGCTGCCGTATTTGGAATTAAAAATATCGTTCGGCGACCTAAATAGGCTTGACTGTATGGCACCTGACCTTTTGTGGACTCTCATCGCATTTTTTCTGACCATCCTGGTATTGAGCTACGTGTTGGGCGACAACGCCCTGTTCCGTATGGTGATGATGATATTTGTTGGAATATCTGCGGGTTATGGCGCAGTGCTGCTTTTCTATCAAGTGATTATGCCGCGTTTGATCACCCCATTGATGACTGCCCCCCCGGCCGATCGAATGGTGCTGATCATCCCGGCAGTTCTCAGTATTTTGCTGCTCTTCAAGTTGTCGCCGCGGCTTTCCATTCTCGGTAACCCATCCATGGCTCTGTTGACCGGCGTCGGAGCTGCAGTAGCAATCGGCGGCGCAGTCAGCGGAACGTTGTTCGGGCAAATCAGCGGTACGATCTCACTTTTCGACCTGTCCGGTCTGTCATCCGCCGGAAGCGCCATCAGCCAGTTGTTTGGCGGAATCGTCCTGTTAACCGGCACGATATGTAGTCTGGCGTATTTCCACTTTGGTGCGCGGAAAAAGGGCGGAGAAAATACGGGCGCCCAGCCTGCCATCATCCAATTATTGGCCGGGATTGGCAAGGTTTTTATCGCCATCACTCTGGGTGCTTTGTTCGCCGGCGTGCTCGCGGCTTCTTTGGCCGCTTTGATCGAGCGCCTGGACTTCCTCATTAATGTGATTAAGCCCATGATATCCTGAAGGCAGTTATGTCCACACCCTCTGCAGAAGCCGAATCATTACTGTCCATAGAAATTGGCACCATTCACACTCGTGCTTTGCTTTTTGATTTGGTGGACGGCCAGTACCGCTTTTTGGGCGCAAGCCGGGTGCCCAGTACATACGGCGCACCTTATTATGATATTAGTGAAGGTGTTTATCGGGCTCTCAAACAATTACAGGACGGAACTGCCCGAATATTTTTAGAGGATTCGCGCCTGGTGATCCCAGGCCGCGCTGACGGCGCCGGCATCGATAGTCTGGTTTTCATCTTTACAGCCGGTCCGGGGCTGCGCATTGCCGTGCTGGGCCTGTTGGAAGATGTATCGCTGGAAAGTGCCCGCCGGCTTGCGATATCCACCCAAAGCGTTCTGGTCGAGGCAATTGGCCTGAATGACCACCGCGAACATGCTGAGCAGGTCGATGCGCTGCTCAAAGCCAAACCGGACTTAATTTTAATCGCCGGTGGCACCGAGAAAGGCTCCACCCGCTCAGTGGGCAAAATTGCGGAACTGGTATCCATAGTACTGCAGCTTACCCCGGAAGACCGCCGTCCCGAAATCATGTATGCCGGGAATCAGGCCATGCAGAATCATGTTACTGAGGCCTTGAGCCGCTTTGGTGATGTGCTGGTTGCGCCCAATGTCCGCCCAACAATCGAAAACGAGGTTCTTGCGCCGGCCCAGGAAATGATGGCAAGAACCGTCACACGCATTCGCTACCAACATCTGGGCGGCCTTCAAGCTTACGCCTCTATTACTTCAGCCGCGCCGGCGCCTTCCTCGCATACATTTGGCCGAATGATCCGGTACTTTAGCCAGATCAACAACTCGCAAAAACCCGTCCTTGGAGTTGACCTGGGTGCATCGTACACTACCCTGGCAACAGCGCAGCAAGGGAACCTCGAACTGAGCGTACACAATTTAGGTATGGGCGCAGGGCTGAAACTTGCCCTGGAAAAATCCAACCTGGCTGAAATCACCCGCTGGCTCCCCATGCAAATTCCTGACGACGAGGTGTGGGATTATCTCTGGCAAAAAACCCTGTTCCCCGCCAGCATCCCCGCTACCGTTGAGACCCTGGCAATCGAGCAGGCAGCCGCTCGTCAGATTCTTGCGCTGGCTTTACGCACCCATCGTGATCATTACAGGAACCCGATGCTGTCCTTCGAACCGGTACTTGTCTCGGGTGCAACACTGGCGCATACCTCTCCTGCACAAACACTAATGATGCTGCTGGACGGGTTACAGCCTGTTGGCACCACCACCTTCGTGCTTGATCCCTACGGGCTGATGGCCGCTCTGGGTGCCGCAGCAGAGGTCAATGCAATGCTTCCCGTCCAGGTGGTCGAATCGAACGCCTTTGTTAATCTTGGCACGGTTCTTTCACCTATTTCCAATGCTCGTGATGGAACCAGTATCATGAATGTGCGCATCGAGTTCGAATCCGGCGAAGAATCCACCCACGAAATCCGCCAGGGTAACCTGTACCAGCTGCCCATCCAGTCAGGTCAGGCTGCCCGGATTCACCTGGAGCCGTTGCGCCCGGTTGAAATCGATCCCATACACAATGCCGACACACGCAGCTTCAAGGTGATCGGCGGAATTTGCGGCACAGTGATCGATGCCCGCGGGAGATCGCTGAACTTGCCTGCGGATGCTTCGCGCCGCCGGGATTTGTTAAAAAAATGGGCAATGGCCCTTGGTAGTTAATCCGAAATGAAAGAACTTTACGAGAATCCCTCATGATCACCCCGGTTACTCACCTGCTCCCTCTTGTCCACCTGCGCCGTGATCGAATGCTGCCGATAAGAGGTCGCGTCCTGTTCAATGTCGGGGATGAGGTGAAAGCGACCGACATTGTTGCTGAGGCAGACCAACATGGCGCACATTTAATCCTGGATGTTCGCCGCGCCCTCAACCTTCGCAACGCAGAGGAAGCCCAAAAGCGGATACGGTACAAGGTTGGCGAAAAGGTAGAAAAAGGCGATATTCTGGCACAAACCAGCGGGATAATCCCGCGTGTTTTACGCGCCCAGGCGGATGGCAGAGTCATTGGTATCCATCGCGGCCAGATCATTCTTGAGGCGGCTGGCGGCAAATTACAAATTCGGGCAGGGATTTCCGGGAGGGTCACTGAAATGCTGCCGGAGCGCGGACTGGTAATAGAAGGGGATGGCGCGTTGCTGCAAGGCGTGTGGGGCAACGGGAAGATTGCTTCCGGTGTGCTATTGATCAGAGGCCAGTCAGCCAGCGACGAGTTGACCCGGGCAAACCTCGATGCGAACATGCGCGGCGCCGTGGTGCTTGCCGGTCATGTTGCAACGAGAGAAACGTTGATTGCCGCACAAGAATTTCAGATCGGCGGCCTGATCCTGGCCAGCATGACCGCCAGCTTGATCCAAACTGCAATCGAAGTTAACTATCCAATTATCCTGATGGAAGGTTTTGGACGGATACCTCTCAACCAGGCCGCTTTTAACCTGCTTTCCACCAATGAAAAACGCGATGTCATCCTCAATGGTTTTGGAGATGCCAATCGCAATGAAAAGCCGGAACTGTTTATCCCACTTCCGGCTCAAGGCAATCCATCACAGGATTATGCCGAACTCACCCAGGGAAAAACCGTTCGCGTGACTGTTCCGCCATATGCCGGGCAATCCGCGGTCTTGGTGACAATCCGGCCCGGGTTAACCCTGTTCGCGAACGGCCAACGAGTAAACGCCGCAGATATTCAGCTCGACACAACCCAGATTGTGACCGTGCCCCTCGTAAATCTGGATGTGTTAGAATAAAGTAAGGAGAGAATCCCATGAGCCTTGACAATACCCCACCTGATGAGAATGAACCCGACGAGAATCTACCAGAAGGTCTGTCCTTCGATGATTTTCGTGACCAGTACGATGACGAAGTCCCGGCCGAAGAAGAAGCGCCCCCATCCGGTGGTCGCACCTTCATCACTGTAGTTGGCATCATCGGCGGTATCATCGTGTTGGCGGCTCTGGCTCTGGTAGGCTACTTCCTGTTCACTCGCGGAACACTGGCTACGCGCTTCCAGCAGCAAGCTGCGGAACTCAACGCAGAGAATACCGCCATCGCAGCCACAGCAACTGATGCGTCTAAGGCGCAGATGACTCAAAAGGCCATTTTGCCCCCCACCTGGACGCCTGTGCCGCAGAATACTGCCGTTCAGGCTTCTCCGACCCCTAAACCGACGAACACAGTTGCGGTTCCAACTGCCGACGAAGCTGCCGGAAATTCGACAGCGACCGCCCAGGCTAATCTGACTCTATCCGCGCAAGGCGGAAACGCAGGTACCCCAGTCGCCCAGGCTGCTTCACCGACTGTTCGCGCGAGTGCAACCAGTCGGGTTAGCGCTACGCCGTTGAAAACCGCAACCGCTTTACCGCAAACCGGTTTCGCCGATGAAGTTGGTTTGCCTGGCCTGCTCGGTTTGGCGCTTGGCCTGGTAATTGTGGTATTCGCTGCCCGACGCATCCGGCTTTCGACCGGCCATTAGACAGGCGCGTACCCGTCAGCAAATCCGGGGAGACGGATAATATTTCATTTGTTAAAAATCACACCCCGTGCCCGAATTTTATCCAGGCACGGGGTGAATTATTATTTTGTTTCGTCGCTACAAATTCTCTGTCCCGCGAAGAATAAAGAACTACATCACATCCTGCGCAACTTTTTGGCCAAAGCCAAGCAGCGCCTTGACCATATCGTCGGTGCGTCCTTCCGCATACACGCGCAATACCGGTTCGGTGCCTGAGGGACGGATCAACAACCATGAATCATCACTCATAATGTATTTCACGCCGTCCACCACGCTGACTTCCGTGACCTTCTCGCCGCCGATTTCGGCGGGCACGCAGTCGCGCAGGTAAGCCGTCATCTTGTCTTTCGAGACGGGATGACCCAGCCGGATATCTTTGCGCTCGTAAAACGCCGGTCCGACCTCTTTCAGCAGGTCCTCAACCAATTCGGAAAGCGGAACGCCATAGCTCGCCACCATTTCAACCAGCAGTAGCCCCATGACCACTCCATCACCTTCAGGGATATGGCCTTTGAAGGAGATGCCGCCAGATTCCTCGCCGCCTATCAAAACATCCTCTTTCAACATCAGGTCGGCGATATGATTGAACCCAACCGGAGTTTCGTGGAGCGGCAAACCATATTTCTTCGCCAGGCGGTCGATCATGCGCGTGGTGGAAACCGTACGAACCACCGAGCCGCTCAAACCGTGTTTTTCGACCAGATAACGCAACGACAGCGCCATAATTTTATGCGGATCGACAAAATTACCGCGCTCATCCATTGCGCCGATGCGGTCTGCGTCGCCGTCAGTCGCCAGGCCAAAACTACCGTAGCCCATCGAAATAGCGCCGGCTAACGCCCCCAGGTAACGGCTAATCGGTTCGGGGTGAACACCGCCAAAACCCGGATTCATTTCACCGCGCACTTCGTACACTTCACAGCCAGTCCCCTGCAGCACCGAGCGCAGCACGCCTCGTCCGGAACCGTACATTGAATCGACCACAATCCGTTGAGGGTTTTCAGCGATAACATCGAAATTGATCAGTTTTCGCAAATGCTCGGAATAGGCAGGGATGGGATTAAAACGCGTGAGCAGATTTGTGTCGCGCGCCTGTTCATATTCCATGACGTTCGGGCCGCGTCCCTGCGTCTCGTTATCGTTCAGGTAGATCTCTACCTTACGGCATTGTTCGGGTGAGGCGGATCCGCCGAATGCAGCTTTAAGTTTGACACCGTTATAGCGTGGCGCATTGTGCGAGGCGGTGATCATAATGCCGCCAATTGCATTCAAATTGCGCACAGCGTAAGAAATGGCCGGCGTGGGGGCATCGGCCTGCGCAAGATGTACCTTGAAACCGTTGGCAGCCAGCACCCGCGCCGTCTCGACAGCATAGCGATCCGAGAGAAAACGGGTATCAAAACCCACCACCATGGTGTGCGGATCAGGATTCAGTCCGGTCGCCTCGCCGTTGATCCACGAATCGGATCGGACTGCATCGGCAATTGCCTGGGTGACCTGGCGTAAGTTGTTGAAAGTAAAGGTATCCGAAATAACGGCGCGCCAACCGTCGGTGCCAAAATGGATCATGTGGTTTTACTCCAGACCTTGGAATTGACTAAAACGAGAAGCTATTTTACCACCCGGGAGCGGGTGTGGCGGTCGCCAACAGGTTTTGTACGACCCAGCCTTCCAGCCCGTTTTCAGTACGAACTTTTACCCAAATGGTCCCACTCGTACCGCGCACCGGATCCGAGATCACCTCCAGCATGTTGCCATTCAAGATGGAGGATAAGATTTTTCCATCAGGTTCATCGCGCAGCAACGCACCGCCGCCCGTTGGCGCTTCAACCCGCGCCCAAACCGGTGTCGGCTGGGGGGTGATCGTTTGGGTTGCTGTGTCGGTGGGCTCAAATGTAATCGTGGGGGTGAGTGTAACGGTTGGAGATTGATCGACTACCGGTTGCGGGGTGGTTGTTTGCGTCATTGTAATCGTGACGGTTGGGCTGCGGTATGCAGACAGGATTTTGGGTAAAGCGGTTGGTTCTACATTACGGACTGGCCCCCTGTCGAGGGGTGAGGTAATAAACGCAACCGCCAACACACCCAGCGCTAAACCGGTTAGCAGAAAACCGGCCATTTTTTTAGGTGGGTTCCCCAGGATGATCAGCGATAGGATCCCGACCAGGACCGCCCAGGCCAAATGCACACCCGCAACTTTGATCCCCGCAATCCAGGCGCTGTCGTTGAACGCAACCAGGTTGAAGCCCGCTGCGGTTAACGGCGGGAACAGCCCGTATACAATGGCAACGTTGGCAACCAGCGGTCGTTTGCGTGGAGAACGTACCAGCATGTAAACCGAAAAACCGACCCCAACCGCCAGAACGAGAAAATTCGGCCACTTATAACTTGTCCAGGAGGTAAAAACGGGCACCGGACCCAGCGGAAGCATGGGCAAGAGAGCGCCGGCTAAAGCGCCAAAGCCAAACACAAACATTGCTGCAGCCAGCGTGCTGAGGCTGGCCTTTAGCAAATACCTGCCAGATCCGTTGATGGCTGCCAACGCTATTCCCAATACCGGCCCGAGGAACGGCGCAAATAGAACTCCCAAAACCAGCAGGGCATCTGAAAACAATAGCAGCGCAATCGCCAGTGTCACGCCGGAAAGCAGGCAGGCGATGAAGTAGTCATAAGACGGCGTTAGCTGCCGCGCCACTGCTTCCAACCAGGCTGACTGCTCATCATCGCTGCGTGGTAATAAAGCCCGGTGAAGGCGCCGGCGGCGGGCGGCAGCAATATTGGAATCGTTTTCGGAGGGAAGGGGCTCACTGGTAGGAAGGCTCATTTTCGCAAGGTCGCAATCATTCGGAGAGGTTTTTCGAGCAATTCGAAGGCTGCAAGGATATCCGGTACGACGATATCAGCAGCGAACAGTGTTTCCTGGGCAGCGCCTTCGCGGGAAAGTACGCAAATTCCTACTGCAGCAGCGCGCAGCATTTCACTGTCATTTGCCCCCTGTCCAATGGCCACGACATGCGCAGCGCCCAACTTTTGAATGAATGCCGCTTTTTGGGCGCTTTCATCGCCTGGTTGAATAATATGGGCATTCAAGTCGAGTTGGTGATCAATTTGATTCTGCCCACCGTAAGTATTGGCGGTCAGCAGATGAATCTCGAGCCGGTCGCGCAGGGTTTTGAACGTGCGGACAACCCCGTCCTGCAATTTCCCGTCCAGGGCCAGCGTACCGTTTACATCACAGACCAGGTAGTTGAGTTTTAAGGTTCCCCGCCCAGGCACATTCAATTCGATCATAGGTCAATTATAATACAGCAAAATTACCAGACTTACCGGGTACAATAACCAACATGACTTCGAAGAACGCAATACGCCCATTTATACACATTACCTTGCTCCTGCTTTTTGCGGTCATGGCAGCCTGTTCTGCCGGTCCAGGCGTCACGCAAGTTCCACCAATCGATCCATCCCCTTCGCCAGTCCCCACCGTGGCTGTCCCACCCACGCCAACACCCGTCCCGGCTTCAGTCTGGTTGATCGCCGGTCCGGAGGTGGATGCCGGGCTGCGCGAGGATTACTCGAATGTGCTGGCAAATCAAGCTGCACAGGACAATCTGGCCTTCGAGATAAAGGATGGCTTCAGGCAGAGCGATGTGCCAGCTGATTTAAAGATTGCGATTTTTCTATCGCCCCCGGATGACATTTCAACCCTGGCTGTCAGCCTGCCAACCACCCAATTCGTTGCGGTGACCTCCGCTGACCTGCAGCCCGCAGCCAATTTGAGCGTGATCCGCACGGCTGACAACCAGGCTGTGTTTCTGGCCGGCTACCTGGCAACACTGAATGCGCCGGATTTTCGTTCCGGCGCCCTGTTTGTGGACGGCGCAGCCAACAGCGCTTTATTGCAGGATAGCTTTATAAATGGCGGCCGGTATTTTTGCGGTCGCTGCGCCCCGGTTTTCGCGCCGATTGTCCTTTTTCCGCAGGTGGGAGTAGTGCCCGCCAATGCCGATGCGGCTGGCTGGCTGGCAGCCTTCGATGCGCTCAACCAGAATAACATTGAAATGCTCTACCTGCCGGCCGAAGGTCTGCTGCCGGATTTCCTGGCTTACCTGGCCGGAATCAATGTCAAGGTTATCAGCAATGCCCCCCCGCCGGCCGGCAGCGAAGGCTTGTGGGTGGCGACCGTCCAGTCCGATACGCTGGCAGCCATACAGGCTCTCTGGCCGGATTTGATCGCCGGGACGGGCGGCAAAATCGGTCTGGCCGGCCTGACATTGACCAACGTCAACGGTGCAAACCTGTCTTTGGGTCGGCAGCAACTGGCTGAAAAAATTATCCCCGATTTGACCAGCGGAATCATTTCACCGCTGAGCGTTCCGTAAGTAAAAATGTGTCGCGTGTCATGGGTCACGTTTCACGATTTACGTGGCACCTGACACTTGGCACGTGGCCCGGGATACGCCTACCCGCGGAATTCTTCCATAGAGGTCTGGCCGGGTGGAGTAATGTTGCGCCGCTGCAGCACCTGTCCAACGGTTAGCCACAGGATCTTGATATCCAGGCCAAATGACCAGTGGTCAACATACCACACATCCAGCGCGAATTTTTCTTCCCAGGTGAGCGCGTTACGCCCGTTGACCTGCGCCCAGCCCGTGATGCCCGGCAGTACGTCATGCCGGCGGCGCTGCTCCGCCGAATAACGCGGCAGATACTCCACCAGCAACGGGCGAGGGCCAACCAGGCTCATCTCTCCGCGCAGCACATTGATCAACTCTGGCAGCTCATCCAGGCTGCTAGCCCGTAAAAAGTGGCCCAGGCGGGTAATTCGTTGCGTATCCGGCAGTGGTTTACCGTTACTGTCCAGTTCATTCGACATCGAACGAAATTTGTACAGGGTAAAAATTTTTCCGTTGTAACCCGGTCTGGCCTGGCTGAATAAAATTGGCCGCCCGTGTTTTATCCAGACCAGCACTGCCAGAATTGCCAGCAGCGGAGAGGTTAATATCAGCCCCAGGCTGGAAATAAACAAATCGAATATTCTTTTAGGCAGGGGTATTCGTGAAATTCCGGAATGGCGGCCAGGCATATGCGCATTGTACCAAAATCCCGAACGGTTGGATTATAATTTCGCCAACTGATAGAACCCAGGAGAGGTTTCATGCGGCTGAAGATCAGCATCGAATATTGCGCGGTTTGACACTATACAGACAGAGCTGCCGGTCTGGCAGTCGACCTGCTCAAGTACTATGAGCCTGAAATCGAATCCTTGACGTTAATTCCGTCTTCAGGCGGCAAGTTCGAAATCACCGTCAACCAGCAGTTGCTTTTTTCGAAAGCTGAGCTCCACCGGCATGCTATTCCCGGTGAAATAACCACCCTGATCTCTAACTACCTCACGGAAGGCAATCCATCATGACCAAAAAGGGACGCGTTTTCTCCGGCGCCCGCCCCACCGGGCGTCAGCATCTTGGCAACTATCTTGGCGCTATGCGTAATTATGTTGCGTTGCAGGATGACTACGACTGCATATACTGCGTTGTCGATGTTCACGCATTGACCACGCTGGAAACCACGCTGGAACTGAAGCAAAATACCTACGATATGGCGCTGGACTGGCTGGCTGTTGGAATTCGCCCGGAGGAATCGGTCGTCTTCGTCCAATCGCATGTTCCTCAGGTGATGGAACTGCACACTTATCTTTCGATGGTCACTCCGCTCGGCAAACTGACTGACCTGCCGACTTTTAAAGACAAGGTGCGCGAGAATCCCAATAATATCAACTATGGTCTGGTAGGTTATCCGGTACTGATGGCAGCCGACATTCTGCTCTACGGCACCGATTTCGTCCCGGTAGGCATCGATCAGGCGCCGCATCTCGAATTCACTCGCGAAGTAGTACGCTCCTTCAACTACCGCTATGGCAAACCGGTGCTCAAAGAGCCGCAGATGAAAGCCACCTCGGTGCCTAAGGTGCTGGGAATCGACGGGGTGCAGAAAATGAGCAAGAGCCTCAACAATCACATCGAACTGGCTGCCACGCCGGAAGAAACCACCCAGCGGATAATGCAAATGGTCACCGACCCGGCGCGGGTACGCCGAAGCGACCCGGGCAACCCGGACGTGTGCAATGTGTTCTCGCTCCACAAAATTTTCTCGCCGCAGGCGGATGTTGACATGGTCAACGTGGAATGCCGCCGGGCAGGTATTGGTTGTGTTGACTGCAAGAAATTGCTGGCAAAAAACTTGAACGCTCACCTGGAACCCTTCCGCGCCCGCCGCGCTGACCTGGATAAAAACCCCGCATACATCTGGGATGTTCTGGACGACGGCGCCAGACGGGCAAATGTGCTTGCCGAAGAAACCATGGTGGCCGTGCGCAGCGCCATCGGGCTGCCCTGATGCGGGCAGTCGTTCAGCGCGTCAAGCGCGGTTCCGTACAGGTGGATGGCAAATCCATCGCGGAGATTGGCCGCGGTTATGTCATTTTGCTGGGTGTTGGTCCGGCCGATACCGACGCGACTGCGGCTGCCCTGGCCAAAAAAATATCCTTGCTGCGTGTCTTCGAAGACGAACAGGGCAAAATGAACTTGTCAATTCAGGATGTCGGCGGCCAGGCGCTGGTCGTATCGCAGTTTACACTTTATGCGGATACCAGCCGGGGCAACCGACCTTCGTTCATCAACGCAGCCGCGCCGGAGACCGCCAGCCCGCTGGTGCAGCGTTTCGCTGCCCACCTCGCCGGTTTCGGCATACCCGTGCAGCAGGGCGAATTTGGCGCGCACATGCTGGTGGATATCGAAAACGACGGCCCGGTCACGATTTGGTTCGAATTTTGAAGAATTTCCGAACAACAACCGCCTGGAAAATCAATTTCATTTGACTATTCGCCGCTTGATATGGTAATATCAAGCTACTTATATCCGTTAGCGCGAAACGGATACTTTTAAATCAGCATGTCTTTTTCGAGAGAGGAGAAAGCCCATTAGTACCACAAATTACCGGGTAAATGAGGCGATCCGCGTGCCAGAAGTGCGCGTAATTGGGCCAAATGGGGAGAACCTGGGGGTTATCCCGATTGAAACGGCTCTTAAGGTCGCCAGGGAAGCCGAGTTGGATCTCGTCGAGGTTTCTGGCAATGCTGTACCGCCTGTTTGCCGTGTCATGGATTTTGGCAAGTTCCTGTATGAACGCACCAAAAAGGACCGCGAGGCGCGCAAAGCACAGACCAAGATCGAAGTCAAAGAAATTCGACTACGCCCCAAGACCAACGAACACCACCGCGGTTTTAAAACCCGCGACGCCCGCCGCTGGTTGTTGGACGGCATGAAAGTCCGCGTAACGATTCGCTTCCGTGGACGCGAAATCGATTATCCAGAGCTGGCGCTTGAAGACCTGCGCGAAATCGCCCAGGAATTAGTCGATATCGCCGTCGTCGAGCAAGCTCCAATGATCGAAGGCCGCACGATGACGATGGTTTTGAATGCAGCGCGACCATCCAAGAAAAAACCGACCGAGGAACCTCAACAAGAATCAATCGAGTAGGCTGACTTGATTAACAAGGCTGGCCAGATTCCTTAAGTTTTTACCAATTCGCGAATATTCTGGTATAATTTGCGGTCGCGCAAGCAGACCGCATTTAATTTAACGAGAGGAGTAAAGCTGTGCCTCGCAAGCTTAAAGACGCAAAAATCAAGCTGAAGACCCATAAAGCGACCTCAAAACGGTTTCGCATGACCGGGTCCGGCATCCTGGTACGCACCAAGGGCGGTAAAAGCCATCTGCGCCGCCGCACTTCCAAGCGCACCAAGGCATTATTGAGCGAGATGATCCCCGTAGAAGGGGAAAGCATCATCAAGCGCGTTATTCGACTGGCCCCCTACCTCAAAAAGTAGGGATTTGTTCGTTTTTTTTTGTGCGGCTGTTGGGTGCTCGCAACAGGTGATTTCACCGGCGCCCAGGGGTACGCAAAGGAGTAGAAATGCGTGTAAAAGGCGGCCCTCAAGGCCATCTCCGTCATAAAAAGATCTTAAAATTAGCAAAAGGTCAGCGAGGCTCAAAGCACCTGCTCTTCCGCCGGGCAAATGAAGCCATGCTGAAGGCTCTGTGGTATTCGTTCCGCGACCGCCGCACCCGCAAGCGCGACTTGCGCAAGCTGTGGATCGCCCGCATCAACGCCGCGGCGCGCATCAACGGCATCAGCTACTCTCGGCTGGTGTTCGCCCTGCGCAAAGCCAATATCGACCTCAATCGCAAGATGCTGGCCGACATTGCTGTCCGCGACCCGCAAGCCTTCACTGCCATCGTCACCCAGGCTAAGTCTGCCTGATTGCCCTGCCACAGCGGTTCTGCAAAGCGAATTCACACGGGATGACCATCGTCGTCCCGTGTATATTTTTAATTTAACCGGCTATACTAATGAGCAACCTTATGATTACCTCGTCCCAGAATCCCAAAATCAAACGCATCCGCGGGCTGCTGGAGAACCGGAAAGACCGCCAGCAGGAAAAAGTCTTTGTCATCGAAGGCATCCGGCTGACTGAAGAAGCGCTAAAGTCAGAGCGTCCAATCGAAATGGTTTTGTATAGCGCAGAACTTTCCCCTCGCGGTTTCGCCTTAGTTACGCAATTCTCGGCGATGGGCTGCCCGGTCGAGGAAGTGGATGCCGGGATCCTGCGCAGCCTGTCAGAAACCGAGACCTCGCAGGGCATTCTGGCCGTTCTGCCTCAGCCGGTAAGTGAATTGCCCAAAATCTGGGACCTGCTGTTGGTGCTTGACCGCATCCGCGATCCAGGCAACCTGGGTACCATGCTGCGGAACGCGGCCGGCGCTGGAGTTCAGGCGGTGGTGCTGACGCCCGGCAGCGTGGATGCCTTTAGCCCAAAGGTTGTGCGCGCCGCTATGGGCGCCCACTTCCGTCTGCCAATCCTGACGCTGGACTGGCCTGAAATTATTGCAGCTTGCAGGCAATCCGATCCACAACCGGCGGCTTTGCTGGTGGCAGATTCCGCCGGCGGTGATCCATGCTGGGATGCAGACCTGCGCCAACGACTGGCGCTGGTGATTGGCTCCGAGGCCGATGGCCCGCAGCAAGCCGCCCTGGAAGCTGCCAACGGCTTGGTGCATATCCCCATGCCCGGAAAAACCGAGTCGCTTAACGCAGCCGCTGCAGCCGCCATCCTACTTTACGAAGTGGTTCGACAGAGGAATTTGTGAATATTCGCTCCATCACTATCTTTTATGATCCTGCCCTGGGTGGAGTAACTCCGCCGCTGGAAGCTCTGGGTCAATTTGCTTCAGCCGCCAAACATGCTCTTCAGGCCAAAAATTTCCCGGTGCAATCCATTCGGCTGGCAACCTCCCCTTTTCCAGGGTGGGCTCCCAGGCTGACCAGTGATGCTTTGGCCGCACTTGCAGTTGACCTGGAATCGCAGGCCGCCAGCCGCGGTTTCAACTACGTGTCGCTTGGCCCTGCAGACCCCGCCAACCCGGCCAGTTACCTTGCAATCCCCGCGATTCTGGCAGCAGCTCAATCTGTGTTCGCTACCGGACTGATGACCTCGGCCGGCGGGAAAGTCTCTCTGCCAGCGGTCCGAGCCTGCGCTGAAATTGTCACTCAGGCTGCCAAAATTTCGCCTGACGGCTTCACCAATCTACGTTTCGCCGCGTTGGGAAATGTGCCGCCCGGCTCACCATTCCTGCCATCCGCGTATCACTCGGCAGGAGCGCCGCCTGCGGTTGCACTGGCGGTTGAATCCGCCGATCTGGCGCTGGAAGTCTTCAAGCAGGCGACTTCGCTGGAAAGCGCCCGCCGAGGATTGCTCAACCGGTTGGAAGAACACGCTGTCCATTTGCAGACAGCCATGGCCGAACCCTGTCAGCGATTCGGAGTACGCTTTTTAGGCCTGGATTATTCGCTGGCGCCGTATCCATCAGAAACCTGTTCGAGTGGCTCTGCCCTGGAAAGCCTGGGACTATCTCGCCTGGGGTTATTCGGGACATTGGCAGCCGCCGCATTTTTGGCGGATACGTTAGATCGCGGAAATTGGCCGCGTTCCGGATTTAATGGGTTGATGCTGCCGGTGCTGGAGGATATCACCCTGGCTGCCCGTGCGGCGGAAGGTAGCCTGACCGTGCGGGATTTGCTCATGGTTTCGGCGGTCTGCGGCACCGGGCTGGATACGGTTCCTTTGCCCGGGGAAGCAACAGCAGCGCAGCTAGCCGCCATTCTGCTGGATGTGGCAGTGCTGTCGCAGCGCCTTGACAAGTCGCTCACCGCCCGGTTGATGCCTATTCCAGGTAAAGTTGCCGGCGAGCGCACCGATTTTGAATTCGAATTTTTCGCTAACAGCCGTGTAATGGCCTTGAACGCTGAACCGTTAACCGGTTTTTTGGCCGGCGATGAAGAAATCGACTTTCATCCGAGGGCGAGTTATCGTTGATTTTTTGTGCCCCGGAGGCGCAAATGAGGCGGAATTTGGCGGTTGGATCGAGGGCTGCTCGCATCAGGGTGATTGGTGCTCTTGCGTCTTAATCTTTAATCCAGGTATTAACCCAATTGCTCCGAGGGGAGGAGCTATTCATTCACCTGCTTGAAATCCACCAGGATCAGATTCTTCTCGCACTCTTCGTATGTATTCAGCACGATCAAATCCGACAACGGTAGATCGGACTGGTCGAATAGCTGGATCGTCAACTGCCCGACCGATATGCGCGGCGCATCGGCCAGGGTAAATTCATATCCGGACAGACCGTACTGCAGCGCGGTGCCCGTCAGGCTAAGCAGTTTGATCGTTCGGTTACCCAACCAACCATTGATTGCCACCCGAATCCCTTTTACCGGCCGGTTCTGGATGTCGAACACTCGTCCCGCAACCCCCATCCAGGCACACCCGCGAGTTGGTTCATACAGGCTGGCGGAAATTCCCTGCGGCTCGGCCTGCAAACCAAAGGCGAATTTTCCGGGTTTGGCGGTTTCCGAAGTTGGCGATGGGCTCTGAGCTGCAGCCGGGGTACCGGCTACAATCAACACCGCCGTAGTCGGAGATGGAATTGCGGTCGGAGGATCGATTGCGGGCAGAGTCGGCTCGCTGGTGGCCGTCCAGGTTGGCGGAAGGCTGGTTGGAGTTTCACTGGCAGTTGGGGGGACAATTTCACCAACCCTGTCCGGCGGCGGGTATGGATTGACGCCTGCAGCCGGATTATTGAAGATCACCAGCAGGAGCACTACCACGGCCAATGTGGTTAACAGGGCGACAATGGTTAATGCATTCCAATAACTTTCGCGTATGACCGTTTTTTTCTCGATCCCTTGTTCCTCATGTGATCCAACCGGTATCATGATCTGCTATTCCTCTTGCTAAGGCAATAAAATTTCGACTGTGCTGGCAGAACGCCGGGTTTCGAGCCAGCTATCCAGCGCGAGATGTTGTAACGTGAGTCGTGCGTCCACGGACAAAATTCGGTCGCTTTCTCGTTCGAGAACATAAATGATGTGGTAACCAAAGTCGGTTTCAACCACCGGACTATGCTCCCCAGGTTGCAGGGCAAACGCGGCTTCTTCAACTGCTGGTTGCGTCAGGTAACCGCGCGGGAACCAGCCAAGCATGCCGCCGGTAGTGGGATCATACTTTGCTGCCAGGGTTGCAAAATCCGCGCCAGCATCCAGTTGACGGATCACACCATCGGCTGTGTCACGCTGCCGCACCAATATTTGCTGGACGCGTACCTGTTCAACGCGTTCAGGCACGGCATTGATCAGCGCATCGCGCTGCCAGGCACTGGCTGCTGCCCGACGCATGGCAGAACGGAAGCTGACCGGCGAATAGCCGTTTGCCGCCATCCAGGCATCCAGAGCAGCCTGGCCGCCAAGGTCAGCCGCCAGAGCATCGATTCGTTCCTGCAGCCCGGCATCATCGATTTGAAAACCGCCCTCGACGGCAGCTTGCGCCAGCAGCGTTTGGTTGATTAATTCATCCAATACCAATTGGCGTTGTTCTTCCGGAGAGCGTGTTTTACCCAGCTCCGCGTCCGCGGCCTGTAGCTGCATCCATTGAGCTTCATACTCAGCCAGCGGGACACCCGCGCCATTGACAGTCAGCGCCATCGGTTCCGGCGTTGCAGTGACAGTCGCTGTTGCGGCAGGTACACCTGTAAAGACCGCGGTTCCCGTATCGGGAGTCTGGCTTCCGGGTAAAGTGGGATCAGCGCGGCAACCGCTTAAAAAAACCAGCGCCATGCTGGTTACCAGCAGGGCAGCTATAAATCTTATCGTTTTCGGGGAAGGCATGGGAATGATTATAATGCAAAACAGGCTGCGGAAGTTTCCGCAGCCTGTTTACAAATCGAGTGGTTTAGTATTCGGGCATCGGAGGAGGAGCAGCTTTTTCCTTCTCCGGTACATCCGTGATCAGAGCTTCGGTGGTCAGGATCATGGCCGCGATGGATGCAGCGTTCTCGAGGGCGCCGCGGGTAACTTTGGCCGGGTCGATGACGCCGCCTTTGACCATGTTCATGTACTCGTCGCGCAGCACATCATAACCAATCTTGGTGTCGTTGGCCTTTTTCTGCGCCTGGCGGACGTTCTCGATCACTACCGAACCTTCTTTGCCGGCGTTTTCGACGATCTTGCGCATCGGAACTTCCAGGGCTTTGCGCACGATGTTGATGCCAATCTGCTCGTCCTCGTGATCAAGTTTGATGCCATCCAGCGCTGACATGGCATTGATCAGCGCAACACCGCCGCCCGGGACGATTCCTTCTTCAACTGCAGCGCGGGTCGCGGAGAGCGCGTCTTCCACGCGATGTTTCTTCTCTTTCAATTCGGTTTCGGTGGCAGCGCCAACGCGAATGATGGCAACGCCGCCGGAGAGTTTGGCCAGGCGTTCCTGGAGTTTTTCACGGTCGTAATCGCTGGTAGTCTTGTCGATCTCGACGCGAATCTGCTCAATCCGTCCGTGAATTTCGGCTTCGTTACCCTTGCCGCCAATAAGGGTAGTGTTGTCTTTGTCGGCAACGACTTTTTCGGCTTTGCCAAGGTCAGTCAGGGTGGTGGTTTCCAGTTTGCGGCCGGTTTCTTCAGAAATAACCGAAGCGCCGGTCAGGGTGGCGATGTCCTGCAGCATTGCTTTGCGGCGATCGCCAAAACCGGGCGCTTTGACGGCCAGAACATTCAGCATACCGCGCAGCTTATTGAGCACCAGGGTAGCCAGTGCTTCGCCGTCGATATCTTCGGCAATGATGACCAGGTCGCGTTTGCCAACCTGCACCAGTTTTTCCAGAACCGGGACGATATCCTGGGCGGCCGAGATTTTCTTGTCGTAGATCAAAACATAGGGCTCGCTGATGCTTGCTTCCATATGTTCGGGGTCGGTGATGAAGTAAGCCGAGATATAACCGCGGTCGAACTGCATACCTTCCACGTACTCAGTCTCGAACTCGAGACCCTTGGATTCTTCGACGGTAATGACGCCATCTTTACCAACCTTATCCATGACCTCGGCGATCAGCTCGCCGATCGTGCGGTCCTGGGCGGAGATGGTGGCAACATTGCCAATTTCTTCTTTGGTGGTGATGGTAATGGCCTGAGCGCGGATGCCATCGGCAACCGCTTTGGCGGCAGCTTCGATGCCGCGTTTGAGCAGCATCGGGTTGGCGCCGGCGGCCAGGGTCTTCAAGCCTTCCGTGACAATGGCGTGCGCCAAAACGGTCGAGGTGGTCGTACCGTCACCGGCAATGTCATTGGTCTTGGTGGCGGCTTCTTTGAGCAGTTGGGCGCCCATGTTTTCGAAGGGGTCTTCCAGCTCAATTTCTTTCGCTACAGTCACACCGTCATGGGTGATGGTGGGGGATCCAAATTTGCGATCGAGCGCCACATTCCGTCCCTTGGGGCCGAGAGTGGTCGCTACCGCAGAGGCAACAACATCAATTCCGTTCTTTAAGCGGCGGCGCGCATCTTCCGAAAATACCAATTGCTTGGCAGCCATAGTGATTCTCCTAGTTTATCGAATAGTATAAAAAATTACTTAGGATCCACAATCGCGAGCAGATCGCTCTCGCGCAGGATCAACAGTTTCTTGCCATCGATTTTGATTTCAGTGCCGCCGTACTTGGCATACAACACTGTATCCCCCACTTTGACATCCATCGCGATTCGGTCGCCATCTTCGTCGCGGTCACCGGGGCCAACAGACAAAACAACCCCCTTCTGGGGTTTTTCTTTAGCGGTTTCCGGGAGCACGATGCCACCAGCGGTGACTTCTTCCTGCTCCAGCGGCTCAACCACAACACGACTGCCTAAAGGCTTGAGATTGAATGACATTGAAACCTCCGAACGTGAATTTGGTTTATCGACTGGACTTTTAGCACTCTATACTATAGAGTGCTAATATAACCAAATCATAATCTCCTTCATAATCGAAGTCAAGGGGATTAATTGGCTTCTTATGAAACTCTGATATTTTTACTGGCTGGTGGTATTAAAAGAATCGCAGATGGCTTCGCTTGGCTCGATAATCGCCATGATTTCGGTATCGCTGCCAAATCTGGTTCGCACTTCCGCCAGCACCTCCACAGCCCGTTCGCAGTAATCTAAACCCGGGCGGTGCATACCTGCCAAAACTGACCCATAAGTGTAATAGTACAAAACCGAGCCATCCGTCAAAGGCAGCCCCGCAATCTCGAGTGGAAGGTCAACTTCTTCATTACAACGGCGTACTTCACAGCTCTCTTCTGCCGTACAGCCATAAACCGCGCACTTTAACGCTGGAATCGCGCTTTCATAGTTGCGCGCCCGAAAATACACCAATCCCAACTGGCCATAAATATCCGGATTACTTGGCTGCATATCCAGCGCAGTGCGCACATTCAAGGCTGCCGAAAAGAATTCCCCCATTTGCGAGTAGGTGCGAGAGATCGCCAGGTAGGGAACCGGGTCTTTTACACCAATGCGGTTATTGATATTCACTGCCATTTCGTAATACAGCAGCGCATTATCATACATTTCCTTGGCCCGCACCTCGTTGGTGGAACGCAGCCCAAGCGTGCGGTAATTGGTGCCAATGCGGATGTGCAGCGGGGTGAAGTTGGGTGTGATTTCGATGGCCTTTTTGTATTCTTCAATTGCTGCCTCGTACTCAGCGCTGGATTCGAGCACAAAGGCATTCACCCGGTGAACGTCCATCAAACTGCTGTCTTTCTCCAACGCCTGGCGGATATTTTGAAAGGCCTGCTCGTACTTCAACTGGTCGATAAGAATTTCAGCATAATACGCCAGCGCCAATGCATTCTGGCTGTCTAATTGCAGCGCAGTAACTGCCGATCGTTCTGCCTCGGCCATTATTGCCCCGGCCTGTTCGCCCGCGTGAGTCGGGTTGGCGTTCCAGTTATACACAAAAGCGCGCACTGCCCAAACAAAGGAGCTTTCCGGTTCAGCTTCTACTGCCAGATCGATGTTCTTTTTGGCCTCGGTCAGCCGCGCCCTGGCATCGGCATCGGTATTCGACAAACCGGAGTAGTAGGTTTGAATCCGCGCCAATTCAGCGATTAATTCGCCATCATTTGGATCCAGGGCGGCGGCTTGCTGGTAAGCGCGGATGGCGGCCTCCAGGTTGCCGGCTTTGAACTGCGTTTCAGCTTCCAGGGCAAATGAGCTCGGCATGCGCGTGGCGGTCGGGGTGGGAGAAAAGGCTTCCTTGATATCACCGCGCTCGACGCCTAACCAGATATATAGCCCGGCAATAATCAGTGCCAAAATGAGCAATATCCGGGTTGGATTTGATCTTCCCCGTGATTTGCGAAACAAACTATGCCGGTTATCCAGTTCGATCATGAGTTTTTATTCAGGGGGAGGCGTCGCGGTTGGTTCAGGTACTTGCAGGTCGCCGTCAGCCACCTGCTGACAAAGGTTGACGATTTCCTCAGCGTTGGCTACCGAAAATTCCTCGATGCTGACGCCGTTTGCCACCAGTTGGGCAATCGGCAGAGCCTCGCCGCATCTCCCCTGATTTGCCAGAGACAGGCCAAGCATGGTGTAGAACTCCGACACCGGCCAGTAATCCAACGCCAATCCTTCTACAACCTCGCCGGTGGCGGCAGTACCACCACGTATGGCAATATTAAGGTTTTCGATAGCTTTTGGGTAATCGGTCATGCGGTAATACACGACGCCCAGGTAGCCGTAAAGAAATGGATCGGTTGGGTCGCGCTCAATGGCATCCACCCCAAACGAGACCGCATTCGGATATTCTCCAAGGCTGGCATAAGTCCGGGATAGCCTGGCATACGGCTCGGGATCAGTTGGGTTCAGCGAAATGGCATTGTTAAATTCTTGAATCGCTTTGGTGTTTTCACCAATTGCACGGTAGTTGCGGCCCAGGTAAATATGAAGATCAGCGATAAAGCGATTCAGGGCTATGGCCGCTTCGAACTCCGCCACTGCCTCTTCATAGTTGTTGGTGAATTCATAGACGATCCCACGCGCCCGATGGGCTTCCAGAATTTTAGGTTCAAAACTGAGCGCTTTTTTTGAAAATTCGATTGCCCGGTTGAGCATGTCCAAATCGCCGGAGGTCGTCTGCGAACGCAAAGCCAAAATTTCTGCCATGTAAGCATACGGCAGGGGGTTATTGGGATCCAGGTCGATGGCCTGCTGAAGCACGCTTTCCGCAGTGACCATATCATCGGTACGTCCAAGCGCATAACCGCGCAGCGCCATGGCCTGGGCATTACCGGGGTTGCTGACCAGCGCATTTCCGGCGTTAACCAAAGCCTCGTCAAAGCGGGATGTGTAGATTTGCAAGCGGGCAATATTGACAAAAATGCCCGGATTATCCGGATTGAGCAGCAGTGCATCCTTGTAGTTTTGGATAGCCTGAGCGTACTTTCCTTCTGCAACAAGCTGCTCTGCCTCTGCCAGGTAGGTTTCGGGAGAGGTGGTAGGGGTGGGCGTGGGCATAAAAAGCGGCGGTGTTTGTGGAACAATCACCTGGTTGATATAGACTGCGCCGCCCACCAACAGAGCAAGAATGATGATCGTAAGGGGATTGGACCGCCGGCGCCGGCGGTTCATATTAAATTTACTTCCACGTAAATACATATCTTGATCTTACCATCAGCCAGAAAACATCGTCAAGTTGTCTATCTCCCTTCACAGCTTGCTTTAATAGTGCTGCCCTCCGCCGCTTGCGCCTCTCAAACAGTCAGGCTAAAATCTCGGTATGCGTTTTGATGTGTTTTCGTTATTACCCCAGGTTCTACAGCCCTATCTCGATGCCAGTATCTTGCAGCGCGCCATTCAGAACAATTTGCTCGAGGTGTTTCTTCACGATATCCGTTCCTGGACGACGGATAAACACCATGTCACCGATGACACGCCTTTTGGTGGGGGCGGCGGGATGGTGATGAAGCCTGAGCCAATTTTCGCCGCAGTCGAGGATGTCTTGGGCAACCCGCCGGCCTGTCCGCTGATTTTACTCACGCCGCAGGGACGCACCTATACTCAACAGATAGCACAGGAACTATCCACCTACCCCCGGATTGCGCTGTTGTGCGGTCGTTACGAGGGGGTGGATGAGCGGGTGCGCGAACACCTGGTCTCGGATGAAATCTCGATCGGTGATTACGTGCTCACCGGCGGCGAGATCCCGGCGCTGCTTTTAATTGACAGCATTGCCCGTTTGATCCCCGGCGCCCTGGGCGACCCGGACGGCGCTCAAGATGATTCTTTCGCCAGCGGCCTGCTCGAATATCCACATTACACCCGTCCGGCTGAATTTCGTGGGTGGCGCGTGCCGGATGTGCTGCTTTCCGGCAACCACGCGAAAATCGAACGTTGGCGCCGCGACCAGTCGTTACTCCGCACGTATCGCCGCCGGCCCGACTTGTTGGAGAGATTTGAACTCAACAAAAGAGATCGCGAATTCTTAAAAAAGCTGGAACAAGAAGATGCTGATGCAATGGTAAATGACCCCCGGCCTGCACCGGAGAATTAATCTGCAAGGGCAAACCAACAATCCTTTCAACGCAAAGGGGCAACCACAATGAACAGAAAATTTTCCATCGGCAAAACCTTACTGCTCGGCTTTGGTTTCTTTGGCGTCAGCGTCATTTGGTCAGTTTACAACGCTTACGTGCCCATCTTCCTGGCGAACAAATTCCATTTGCAACCCGTTATGATCGGTTTCTTCATGACGCTGGATAACATCGCGGCGTTATTAATTCAACCCCCCATTGGCGCCTGGTCAGATCGGCTGCGTACACCTATCGGGCGGCGTATGCCGTTCATCCTGGTTGGCGCGCCACTTGGCGCCCTGGCATTTGGGCTGATCCCAATCCAAACCATCTTGCCCTTATTCGTTGCCTGCACCAGTACATTGCTGCTCAGCATGGCACTGTGGCGCACACCGGTCATTGCCCTGATGCCCGACATCACCCCATCCCACTATCGCTCGCAGGCCAACGGCATCATCAACTTCATGGGCGGCATTGGCGCCATCATCGCTTTCTTGTATGGCGCCGATCTTTATGACCTTAATCCGGCCTATCCCTTCTGGCTTGGATCGGTGCTGGTCATCTTTGCTTCGCTGATGGTCTTGATTTTCATCCGCGAACCAAAAGAATTCGAGACCACCGATAAAACAGACCCCAACTTGTGGGTCAGCCTGAAAAAGGTGTGGAGCGAACAGGAAAAATCTCCCCTGCGAATTCTTTTTGCCATTTTCTGCTGGTTTGTTGCCTACAACGCCATCGAAGCCTTTTTTACGCTGTACGCGGTCAACCATCTTGGCGTAGCCGAGTCGGATGGGGCGCGATTGCTGGGGCAGCTCTCCCTGTTTTTTGTTCTCATGGCGCTGCCTGCCGGCCTGATTGGCGGTTCAATCGGACGCCGCCGCACGATCATAATCGGCATCATCGGGTTGGCTGCCTGCATGGTAGCCATGTTCGTCATCCCGGCTGAAACCCTCACCATCAGCCTCACCCGGCTGCCGGTGCTTGGCAACGTGCCGGTAGTTGGCGTTATATTGATGCTGGCCGGCGTCTCCTGGGCGTTGATCAACATCAATTCGCTGCCCATGGTGGTGGACATGACCGACGACATGCACGTCGGTACCTACACCGGGCTGTACTACCTGTTCTCGACCATGGCAGCCATCCTCGGACCCAACCTCAACGGGTTGATCGTTCAATTAAGTGGATCGAATTACGCATTCATTATGATCATCGGTCCGATCTTCATGCTGTTGGCCTTAATCCTCATGGCAGGCGTCCGTCGTGGGGAAGCCAAACCCCAATCTGCGGCAATCTAAACGGAATACTGGAGCAGGTCAGATAATATTTCACACTTGTCCCGATTGGCAATCGGTTGTATACTGAGGGCATGCTTGGCAGGGGGCAATGCCGTGAATACGCCCCTCTGCAAGATAAAAATCACCCATCTTTTGTTCCTTTTCAGGAGGAGAAACCCCAAATGTCGAAGAAACTGTATGTTATCTTGGCTGTCCTGGTCTTAGCGTCGCTGGTTCTGGCCGCTTGTGGACCGACCGCTACCCCCACTGCCGCCCCTGAGGCTCCAAAGATTAAAGTCTGCCAGGTGACGGACACCGGTGGTATCGATGACAAATCCTTCAACCAGACAGCCTACAAAGGCGTCACCGATGCCATCGCCAAATATGGCAACGTTGAAGGCAAATACCTGGAATCGCAGCAGCAATCTGACTACGAAGTCAACATCAACGCCTTCCTGCAGGACAAATGCGATTTGATCGTCACCGTTGGCTTCCTGCTGGCCGATGCGACCGCAGCCGCCGCCGAAGCCAACCCCAGCCAGAAATTCGCCACCATCGACGTTGACTACCTGACCTTCCCCAATCTGCGGGGTTCAGGCTTCAGCATCGATCAGGCCACCTTCCTCAATGGCTACCTGGCCGCTGGTATGACCAAGACCGGCAAGGTCGGTACCTATGTTGGCATCGCCTTCCCCGCAACCACTCGCTTCATGGATGGCTTCGGTCTGGGCGTCGCCAAATACAACGAAGTACACGGTACTTCAGTTGAACTGCTCGGCTGGGACGTCGAAGCTGGTACCGGGCTGGAAGTTGGTAACTTCGAGAGCACTGATGATGGCCGCAAGATGGGCGAAACGCTTATGGATGAAGGCGCTGACATCATCATGCCCGTGGCCGGACCTGTTGGTCTGGGCACCCTGGCAGTTATGCAGGAACGCGGTACCGGCATGTTGATCGGTGTCGACAACGACTGGGCGCTCGCCAATCCCGATGCGAAGGCTTTTGTCCTGTCCTCCGCTATGAAGAACATGGATCTGTTTGTAACCGAGACCATTGGTTCGGTTATCGACGGAACCTTCACCGCTGGCAACTGGATCGGCAACCTCGAGAATGGCGGCGTTGGCCTGGCTTACGGCGGCGTTGAAGTTCCCGCCGAACTCAAGGCTGAAGTCGAAGCTTTGATCCCCGAGATCGTCTCCGGTACAATCAAGACCGTTCCGGATGGCCGGTACTAAAATCTCGCTCCGCAAAGGGTAATTTTCCCGATAAGCGGAAAAGGCAAGAACCTTTCGCCCCTCCCTGAATTTGGGAGGGGCGTTTTTGTGCACCTGGTCAGACCGAAGTCAGGGGAGATACCAGATACGCGCGGAAGGCAGGTTCAACCCCCATATAGAGCGATCGTTACCATTTTCGAACAGTCCCCAGCCTTATTTTGTGCAATACAGCCGTATTTGTTGCGCCACGATTTTCGGGTAACGGAAATAATAATTTCTGGTACAATCGGTTTATTATCGTGCCGAAACACTGTTTTTACATCCGCCATCAGGAAAATCGGCATAAAGAAACGTGTTAAAGTCAAAAACGCCTCCCGTAAAAGGAACAACCTGAGAAAGCGGCATCTAAAAATTCCAGGTTTACGCTGCTTTACTCTGCACGATACCCCTTTCAACGAGACCAAGGCAAATGATTTCCCCAACTCCATTTGAACCTGTTTGTTGATCTTGCAAGTTCCGATGGAATCGGGTGGTGAACAGGGCAGGCTTCGTTTACCTGCGCGCCATCTGTTGAAATCTGGCCATGATGCAAAAACGTCCCAACTCTCCCGGCAATAATTCATGGAGTATTTTATGACACCCGTTCTGGAATTGCGCGGCATCACTAAACGATTCCCCGGCGTGGTAGCAAACGACCACATTGATCTCAAGCTCGAAGCTGGGGAAATTCACGCCTTATTAGGCGAAAACGGGGCAGGCAAGACCACCCTGATGAACATCCTTTACGGTTTATATTCTCCGGATGAAGGAGAAATCATCGTCAAAGGCAAGCGGCTTGTCCCAAAATCTCCCAGTGATGCCATCGCTGCCGGAATCGGCATGGTTCACCAGCACTTTATGCTGGTGCCGGTTTTCACCGTCACCGAAAATGTCATGCTGGGGGACGAATATGTCACGAAAGGCGGTTTGCTCGACCGGAAACGCGCCGCGGCGCGCATTCGAGAAATTTCCGATAAGTACAACTTATTTGTCGACCCCGATGCGTATATCAAGGATACACCGGTAGGCATTCAGCAGAGGGTCGAAATCATCAAACTGCTCTTCCGCGAAGCTGATATCCTGATTATGGATGAGCCTACCGCGGTTCTGACGCCGCAGGAAGCCAATGAACTCTTCAAGATCATGGGTAACCTGAGCAAGATGGGTAAATCGATTATCTTTATTACCCACAAATTGCGCGAAGTATTGGAATTTTCAGATCGAATCACCGTTATCCGCGGAGGCAAGGTAGTGGGAACCACCACACCGGCCGAGGCCAATCAAAATTTACTGGCATCCATGATGGTCGGCCGCGACATCGAGCTGGATGTCAACAAGAAACCCGCCCATGCCGGTGAAAAAGTGCTTGAAGTAAGCGGGCTCACAGTTGCGGATGCACATAATCACCTGATTGTAAAAGGTGTTAGTTTCGATGTATGCGCAGGAGAGATACTGGGTATCGCCGGCGTGCAAGGTAATGGACAGACCGAACTTGTCCGCGCCATCACTGGACTTATGCACCCGGTCGATGGCAAAATCAGCATACTCGGGCAGGATACCACGCGCGCTGCCCCTAAAGAAATCATCGAGCTGGGCACGGCGCATATTCCTGAGGACCGCCAAAAAGATGGTCTGGTACTTCCCTACCCGATTATGGACAACCTGGTGCTCAACACATTTTACAAGTCCCCCTTTGCCAGAGGCGCCATGATGCAAGAGCAACCCATTCGGGAAAATGCCAACCAGTTGGTCGAGCGTTTCGATATCCGTACCCCGAGCATCGAGACGCCAGTCGGTTCGTTGTCCGGCGGCAACCAGCAGAAAGTGATCGTTGCCCGGGAATTTTCCCGCCCGATTAAATTCCTGGTTGCATCGCAGCCTACCCGTGGTTTGGACGTCGGATCGATTGAATATATTCATAACCGGCTGATTGAAAAACGAGATGACGGCTGCGCAGTGCTGCTGGTATCCACTGAACTGGATGAAATCATGCAGCTTTCTGACCGGATCGCCGTCATTTTTGGTGGAAAGATTATCAAAATCTTGCCTGCCAAAGGCACAACCAAAGAAGAGATTGGTTTATTGATGGCGGGCGTGGATACCGAGACGCAAACGCCGGTTTCTCAACCTGTCCCGGTGGGCTAGAGAGGACGCACGAATGACTGACAACAAAGAAATGACCCCGAAGCCTGCGGAAGGTTCTGTCAAACCTGAAAAGGCAGCTAAACCCAGTGCTTTAAATATTTTCTTCGAAGAGGTCTCGCGCAATTCCCTGACTGTGACGATTCTGGCAATTCTGACCGGCCTGCTCCTCGGCGGTGTGGTCGCAGTGCTGACCACCGAGACTGTTTATTCATCCTTCAGAACTTCCTTTGGGCTGGGTTTTAGAGAAGTTTTTAGAGTTTTTGGCATTACCTATTCAGCTCTGTTCACCGGCTCGTTCGGGCAGCCCGATGTCATCCGGGCAGCAATTGCCTCCGGAGACTGGCAACAAATCAATGTGGCTTTCTCGCCGTTCTTTGAAAGCCTGGTTCAATCAACGCCTTATATTCTGGCGGGGTTGGCGGTTGCACTCGGCTTCCGTGTCGGCCTCTTCAATATTGGCGCCGAAGGCCAGATTTTTGTAGGTGCGCTGGCAGCAGTCTGGGCAGGAACGCGCATCCACGGGCTTCCCCCCCTCATTCATGCCCCGCTTGCTCTTCTGGTCGGCGGTCTGGGGGGCGCGATCTGGGGTTTTATCCCCGGCTGGTTGAAAGCCAAAACAGGTGCGCACGAAGTGATCAACACGATCATGATGAACTACATCGCCTTCCGCCTGAGCGAATATCTACTGACCGGTTTCCTCAAAGATCCAACCAAAGCCCACCCCATCAGCGCAACAGTTGACACGGCGGCGTGGCTCCCGCGCCTGTTCCCCAGCCCAAACCGCTTTCATATCGGTTTTTTCATAGCGCTGATTTTAGCTTACCTGGTATATTTGCTCCTTTTCAAAACCACATTGGGTTTTCAGTTGCGCACCGTGGGCCTTAACCCCAATGCCGCGCGTTACGCTGGCATGAACATCGTCAAAAATACGGTTTTGGCAATGGCTCTTTCTGGTTTATTGGCTGGTTTAGCAGGCGCTAACGAGGTTCTAGGCGTCAATCGCAACCTGGGCGTGGCCTTTTCGTCCGGTTACGGTTTTGACTCGATTGCGCTGGCATTGTTAGGCAACAGCCACCCTCTGGGAGTGGTACTGGCTTCGCTGCTATTTGGCTTCTTGCGCAACGGCGCGCTTCGCATGCAACTGCAGGCTGGCATTCCAATTGACATTATTTCGATTATGCAGGCTGCCATTTTGGCTTTCATCGCAGCCCCGGGGATCATCCGAACGATCTACCGGTTGAAAGAGCCTAAGGAAGAAAGCGGCAGCCCATTATTAACTGCTGCACAGAAGGGACAAGTACAATGACAACCACCACAGCGGCGCCAACCAGAATTAAAGAAGTTGGATATATTTCCCCACGCCGGCAGCGCGTTATGGGCATTGTCTTCCTTGCACTCGCGACCATGATCTGGGTCTTCTTCTCCCGCACAACCACCGGCCAAATGGTCACCACTTTTGTCATGTCACCGGGAGGCGCAGATCCAACTCCTGACCTGATATTCAACACTTTACCCTTTTTGAATGTATTGGCAACGATCTCTGCGGTGATCGGCGCGTATCAACTGGTGCGCGGCTTCCACGGTAAGACCAACACTATGCTTGGTATTCTGGCCGGATTTTTCGTTATCGCATTCCTGGCCTGGGGTGCAGCGGATAAATCGCTGAACCTGGCCGGCTTGCTTAAGGTGGCGGTAGTTCGTGCCGTGCCGTTGACGCTTGGCGCGCTTTCCGGTATTTTGTGCGAGCGCTCCGGCATTATCAATATCGGCATCGAAGGCATGCTGCTGGCCGCCGCTTTCACTTCGACTGTAGCGGCGTCCCTGAGCAATCTCTGGGTAGGCTTGATTGTTGCAATCCTCACCGGTGCGTTATTTGGCTGGGTGTTGGCTGTTTTTTCGATCCGCTATAAAGTAAACCAGATTATTTCCGGTACGGTGATCAATATTTTTGCCACCGGCATGACTTCGTTCCTCTCGGCAAAATTCCTGCAGAAATATCAGAACTTAAACAGTCCCGGTCAATTCCCCACCTGGGAGATACCGGGGCTGTCCAAAATTCCCTTCTTCGGCCCGATCCTTTTCAGTCACAACCTGTTTGTGTACGGCATGTTTATCCTGCTGATCGTGCTCACCATCGTACTGTTTCACACCAGATGGGGGCTGCGCCTGCGCTCCGCCGGCGAGCATCCCAAGGCAGCCGACACGCTTGGGATCAATGTCAATCGTACGCGCTATATCGCAACCATCCTTGGCGGTATGATCGCGGGATTTGGCGGCGCGTACTTCACCCTCGGTTCAGTTGGGCGCTTCGATGAAGTCATGACCGCTGGCCGCGGGTTCATTGGTCTGGCCGCCATGATCTTTGGCAACTGGATGCCGACAGGAGCGCTCGGCGCTGGTCTTTTGTTTGGTCTGGCAGATTCACTGGCCGGGAAGCTCACCATTTTGCGTATTCCCATCCCGCCCAAGTTCCTGGAGATGGCGCCCTACATCGTGACGATGATCGTGCTGGCTGGCGTCGTTGGACATACCTCACCGCCGGCAGCCGAAGGCACGCCGTACGAAAAAGAGTAATAAAAATCGGGTGCATTGCACCTGGTTTTGGTGCGTTGCACCTGCTCTTAACCATCACTCGCTAATCGCCGCAGAGCAGGTGCGTCGCTCCTTAATTTGCGGTTGATTGGCCCCTCTGTTAACTCAGGAGCGATGCACCCGAAATAGTTCTGCGTAGGTCGGGTTCGGGGTGGAGAATAACGCTGGTTGAAGCACAACATTTTCACCCCGAACCCGACATCCATACGCATATTGTTATGTAGGATGCCAATGTTTCAGCACTATTTCAAGGCAATCCGAAATCCAAAATCACCACAACATTCGACATTACTGTTGGGTATCGGGGCTGCACGGATTTTTTCCCCTGCATATCCATAGGTGGCGCCCCTCTACCCAACCTACGGGTACCTCAGGAACAAAGCAATCAATATTTTCCAAATTCCTGCGCAGCATCTACCATGGCCAGTATGTTCTCGGCTGGCACCTCATTCATAATGGTATGCACCGACGCCAGCATGTAATCGCCGCCCTCACCCAGCACCTGAATGACCCGTTTAACCTCATCATGCACCTCGGCCGGGGTTCCATTCGGCAGTATCCGCTGCGTATCGATACCGCCGCAGAATACGATGCGCCCGCCGTAGCGTGCCTTGAGTTCAGCCAGATTAGACATGCGTCCGGCCGAAGTCTGAATCGGGTTGAGAATATCCACCCCAATTTCGATAAAATCCTCGATCAGGTTGAATACATCCCCGTCTGTGTGAAAAAACACTTTGGCTTTGCTGCGCTGTTTGATAAAGCTAATAAAATCGGCGTGGATCGGCTTTATGAATTCGCGGTACATTTTGGGAGAAATCAGCAGGCTTTCCTGCGTCCCCAGATCGTCTCCGATCTTGATGATGTCAACATTGTCGCCTAATTCGTCCAGGAAATGCCCCATCAAAATCTTGCAGTAACCGTAAATCTTTTCCAATAGATATTTACTGAAATCCTTCTCGACTGCCATGTTGTAAAGGAATTTATCCAACCCTTGCATGGCATGCGCCCGTTCGAAGGGAAACAACAGCCAGGGAGTGGCCATTATGGCATACTGGTTTTCGGCTGCCAGTTTCTGTGCCTGCGCTTTGACATGCGCCACCCGGTAGGGGTCGTCCATGTCCGGCCAATTGGTATAAGCGTCCACTTCCTGGACGGTAGTAGCCTCAGCCAGGGGGTGCACTCCGGGGTACCAGACCCCTTCCTCGATTTCCTTCTGTCCGCTGCCCCAGTCGTCGATGAAATTACTGTGCGCAGGGCGAGTTTTATTGCGGCGAGTCACGGCTTCCGGCAATCGGTCGTGTATGCCACGGACATCACTGTGCAGCCGCTTCAAGGTGGCTTCATCCACCAGGGCGGAACCCAATTCAGGCCAATCGTAAATATATTCGTCGGGCGCTTCAATCCCGGCCAATTTCTTGACCGCCTTGTAAGGCGTCATTTTAATCCCCGTGGCATTACTCACCCCAACAATCACCGGCACCTGATCCGGGACTTCATGATTTAGCACCGCCTGAACGCGTTCGCGAGATGTCATCGCCATGGTCGAGTTCCTCCTGAATAGCCGGTTGATTTTTGAAAGGGTTTCAACGTGATTGTAACATGTTCAAAATCTCCCAAACGAGTAGGGGCGAAAGGGACGGGCGTAAGAACAACTTCTTTGACTCGAAATCCGTATATGGAAGGTGGTGAACTTTGGCCATCGGAACCTTTGTTATAATGGCAAAGTGTCCGCTATACGCGTTCAAAATTCCGCGGGGAAAGTAAATTATGCCAACCATTGAAGTCGAGCAAATAACCAAACGTTTTGGCCAGCAAATTGCGGTGGACCATGCCTCATTCACGGTAGACCCAGGCGAGATATTCGCGCTGCTCGGTCCCAACGGGGCCGGGAAAACCACCGCCATTCGCATCATTCTGGATATTTTCAAAGCCGACAGCGGTACCGTCACGGTATTAGGCGGGCCAATGACCGAGGAAAAGAAAGACCGGCTGGGTTACTTGCCGGAAGAACGCGGTCTCTACCAGGACGTGCAGTTGGATCGTTCGCTGGTGTACCTGGCAACACTCAAAGGACTGAGCGCCGCGGATGCCAGCCGCAAAGTTGATGCCATGTTGAAACGCTTTGAACTGTACGATCACCGCAAAAAGAAAATCAAAGAGTTAAGCAAGGGCATGCAGCAAAAAGCCCAGTTAATCGTAACGCTCATTCACGACCCCGAATTGATCATTATCGATGAACCATTCAGCGCCCTGGATCCGGTCAATACCCAGATGGTGAAGGATCTACTGCGCGAAGAGCGTGATAAAGGCAAATGCATCGTCATGTGCACCCACCAGATGCACCAGGTCGAGGAATTGGCAGACCGTCTGGTGCTGATCAATGAAGGCAAAGTGGTGCTTTATGGTGGGCTGCAGGAAATTCGCCGCAGTTATTCCGGTCAGGAGGTCGATGTCCATGCATTGACTGACTTGCCGGCCGAGCTGCCTGGCGCGGCGCGTGTGGCAAAACACAATTCGGGCTACCGGATCCACTTGGAACCATCTGTCACGCCGCAGGCTTTACTCCAAACCCTGGTCGAACGCGGCGTGCAGCTCGAAAAATTTGAGATCGCTTTGCCCACGCTGGATGAAATTTTCATCCAGGTAGTGACCACCGCAGGCAGTCCGCAATGAAAAAGTTCTGGCTGGTGTTCAAACATGAATACCTCCGGCATGTGCTTACCAAAAGATTCATATTTGGCATTCTTTCCGTGCCTTTTTTTGTTGCCCTTTCCATCGGGTTGGGACTCCTGTCGGTTATCCTAAGCACGGACAAACGTCCGGTTGGTATCATCGATCACTCCGGTGTACTGGCTGATCCGGTAATTTACCCGGAAAAGAGAGACGGTGCAATTCCATTTACCACCTTCCTTTTTTTCACGGATGCGAAACTGGCGCAAGTAGCTTTGGATAACCGCGAGATCCAGGGGTATTACGTCTTGGAGCCTGATTATTTGACCACCGGTGAGGTATCGCTCACGGCGGTCGAAGCGTCTGGTCCTGGCTCTGAAGGTGATTTTGCTGCCCTATTACGCGCCAACCTGCTCAAAAATCAACCGACTGAACTGCGGCAAAGGATGCTGGAAGGCCCGGAAGTGACCATTCACTCCGTTGCCGATTCACGTTCAGTCAGTCCCGACAACATCCTGGGGCTCATCATGCCGATTGTTGCCGGTATCCTGTTCGTGGTAGCCATCAACATCAGCGGCGGCTATCTGCTCCAGGCGGTGGTGGAAGAGAAGGAAAATCGTACCATGGAGATCGTGTTGACCTCTGTGTCAACCGATCAATTGATGGCTGGAAAAATTATGGGTAATTTGAGCGTCGGCTTGACACAACTGGCGATCTGGCTGGCTGCCGCGGTGATTGGCACGTTATTTTATGCCAACTTGCAATCTGATGCAGGCAGCGTTGTTATGATCCGTTCCTATCTCGCCGTCCTGGCGCTGACATTTTTACCAGCTTTCGTTATGGTTTCCGCGTTGATGGCAATGCTTGGCGCAACCGCAACCGAAGCCCGTGAGGCGCAGCAGATCTCTGGTTTGTTCAGCATCCCCATTTTTATGCCGCTGTGGTTCATCACAAGCATCCTGGAACATCCGGATAGCGCCCTGGCGGTGGGTTTCAGCCTTTTTCCCCTGACCTCGCCGCTCACCCTGCCGGTGCGCGTGGCGATTTCGACCGTCCCTGCCTGGCAAATTGGACTCTCGCTCGCTATCCTGGTGGCGGCCGCATTCGGCGCGGTGTGGCTGGCAAGTCGCGCCTTCCGGCTGGGAATGCTGCGTTACGGCAAAAGACTGACTCTGCGTGAACTCTTACGCGGAGCCGCATGAGTGTATGCAACACGGAAAAAATCAATCATGATTAAAGTCCGAGCAGTATTCATCCACGAATTTCTAACCGTCCTGCGGTCGCGTTCTTTTCTATTGACGTTGTTCCTGATTCCACTGGCCGGGTTTGCCACAATTCTGATCATTGCAAACCTGAAGAAAGACAACCAGGGAATACCGTTAACCAGCATCATCGCTCCATCGTCAGAGCCAAAACCACTGGGACTGATCGATCAAAGCGGAATTATCCAAACCATCCCGGAATCTTTTTCGAAACATATTACGGAATTTCCCGACCCGGCCAGCGCCCAGGCAGCATTAGCCAACGAAGTTATCTCCGGATATTATGTGGTTCTGCCCGACTACCTGACCAGTGGACAGGTTGATTATTACCGTTCCGATTTTAACCCGATTGGTGGAGGCAGTGATTCTTACGTTTTACGCGCCCTTTTGGAAGAAAACCTCCTCCGGGCTGACCCACAGCGATTGAAACTGTTCCAGCAGCCGTTAAAACTGGAGACGCACTTCGCTTCCGCTGCCCCACAGCGTGATCCAGACAGCGCGCTGACCTTTTTCCTGCCATACGCGGTCACGATGCTGTTTTATTTGCTGATCCTTGGATCGTCAAGCACGATGCTCAATAGCATCACCAATGAAAAACAGAACCGGGTAATGGAAATTCTGCTCACCTCGATGACACCGCTACAAATGTTGACCGGCAAGATCGTTGCCCTCGGTTTGATTGGGTTGTTCCAAACCGCTTTCTGGTCCGGTTCTGCGTTCATGCTATATCGACTTAGTGGGCAAACATTCCATTTACCGATCGAATTTTCGCTCCCCGCTTCATTGCTGGCCTGGGGACTGCTTTATTTTGTACTGGGTTACGCAATTTATGCCAGTTTGATGGCTGGAGTTGGGGCGATGGTGCCAAACCTGCGGGAGGGCAGCCAGGTCACCTTTATGGTTGTTATACCGCTCATGATTCCGCTGTTTTTCATCAACACGCTTATCAGCGCCCCCAACGGGTCGATCTCGCTGTTTCTCAGCCTTTTCCCATTGACCGCTCCGATTGCCATGCTCACCCGGCTGGCAGCCACTCAGGTGCCTTTCTGGCAACCCGCGCTGGCTGCAGTGCTGCAGATCGGTACTGCCATTTTGGTTGTGCGTGCCATTGCAGGCCTTTTCCGCGCCCAAACCCTGCTGTCTGGGCAGGCTTTCAAAATGAAGCTGTTTTTTCGGGCGCTGGTCGGTAAAGCCTGATTTTCAGGCCAACGGGATCGCTTGCACCGCTTATACCGCGGTGATATAATTTTCCTAACCTCATTGTAAGTTCCAATTTTCCCTGAACATGAGGCTGACACTGTAGTGTCAGGGGATTCCAACAACTGCTAATATTCACCCATAGTATTCTGATTATCCAACCGGCAGCTACGCGCTGTGGGTATTTATTCTACGCATGGACAATATGGACACTCAAACATTGAAATTTGCCGAGCTGGAAAACGCTCCACTTGATTCGTTGCGGCAAAGAGCAAAAGAACTCGCCATCCCCAACGCTAACCGCTTAAAAAAAGAAAATTTGATCTTGCGCATCCGCCAGTCCGAAGCAGAGAAGGAAGGCATGGAGGTTCGCGGCGGTGTATTGGAAATCATGCCGGAAGGCATCGGCTTTTTACGCCAAAATTTTGAGGTCGGATCGGAAGATGTCTATGTCTCTCAGGCACAACTGCGCCGCTACGACTTGCGCAACGGCGATTTGGTGGTCGGTGCCGTCCGGCCACCGCGTGAATCCGAGCGTCACTACGGCCTGCTCAAGGTGGAGACCATTAACGGCATCCTGCCGGAAGACGCTCGTTCCCGGCCGGTTTTCGAACGTCTGACCCCAATCTTCCCGGAAGAGCGCTTTGATCTGGAAACAGACCGGTCGATTATCTCCACCCGGTTGATCAATTTGATTGCGCCAATTGGCAAAGGCCAGCGCGGCATGATCGTTTCACCGCCTAAAGCGGGAAAAACCACCATCCTGAAACAACTGGCGAATTCGATTTCAGCGCGCCACCCTGAAGTCCATTTGATCGTCGCCTTGATTGGCGAGCGGCCTGAAGAGGTCACCGACATGGATCGCTCAGTCGATGCTGAGGTGGTTGCCTCCACTTTTGACGAACCGGTGACCTCGCATGTGCGTACTGCTGAAATCACCCTTGAGCGCGCCAAGCGCCTGGTTGAAACTGGACGGGATGTGGTAATATTGCTGGACTCGCTTACCCGTCTGGCGCGGGCGTACAACCTGGTGGTCAACCCCTCGGGCCGCACGCTTTCAGGGGGTATGGATCCCTCGGCTCTTTATCCGCCAAAGCGCTTTTTTGGCGCTGCCCGCAACATCGAAGAAGGCGGCTCGTTGACGATCGTCGCGACCGCCCTGGTAGATACCGGTTCGCGCCTGGATGACGTGGTATACGAAGAATTTAAAGGTACAGGCAATATGGAACTCCATCTTTCACGCCGCCTGCAAGAACGGCGCATCTTCCCGGCAATTGATATCGAGCGCTCCTCGACGCGCCGCGAAGAATTGCTGCTGGGCCCCGATATCCTGCAGCGCGCCTGGGTAATGCGCCGCATGTATTTACAAATGATCGCCCCGCCGCCCACTGGAGCTGGTTTAGACCCATCGGTAGCGACCGAAGCGATTGTCCAGCGGATGTTGAAGACCAAGAACAATATGGAGTTCCTGGAGAGCCTCGCGGAGGAAATGTGACGTTTTCCAGATCCAACCAGCCAGAAGCAGCCCAAAAGCTGACTTCCCGTTCAAGTTGGCTGGTTTATCTATCCTGGGCGCTTGCGCTCGGTATGATTGCTTTAATGATTTATTTCATTCTGGCCCGCACTGGGGTTGTCGGGGCAAAACGTCCGGCTGATTTAGCCGTTGTTGCTCCGGACCTGGGTGAGCCCCCGGCGATTGTCCAATTACCGGTTCTCGATCCTGCTGAAGTGGTACATGCAGTGTTGCGCGAAGCCAACTCGCGCACGATTGTTCCCACCCGCCCGCGGGAAGAAGTTGTGACTTATACCGTCGAGGCCGGCGATTCGGTCTTCGGCATCGCTCAAAATTTTAACCTGGAACCGGAATCTGTCCTATGGGCCAATTATGAAGTCCTTAACGACGATCCCCAAATGATTTCGATAGGGCAAGAGCTATTTATTCCGCCTACCAACGGAGTGCTCTATAAGTGGAAAGATGGCGACACCGTCGATAAGGTGGCCGGAATGTTTAAAGCCAGCCCGGAAGATATGTTACTCTGGCCGGGAAACAATATCGACATCACCAATCCGGTTTTTACACCTGACCAGTTGGTTATGATCCCAGGTGGAGAACGCGAATTTCGCACCTGGCTCGTGCCGACCATTCCGCGCGGCGCTGCGGGGGTCAATCCCAGCATTTACGGACCGGGTGCCTGCGATACCAGCGCTGGCGGTGCGTTTGGCTCCGGAACCTTCATCTATCCTGCGCCCAACCATGTCCTTTCCGGCAATGATTACTGGGGCGGTCACCTCGGGCTTGACTTTGCCGCCTTTACCGGCGACCCGATTTACGCAACGGACAGTGGTCTGGTGGTGTATTCAGGTCCAATTGGCGGCGGGTACGGGACCATGGTGATGATCGATCACGGCAACGGCTATCAGTCGCTATATGCCCACCTGAGCGGCACCAACGTGCGCTGCGGCGCCAGTGTCCGCCAGGGGACGGTGATCGGGCGCGCCGGCAGCACCGGAAATTCGACTGGCCCGCACCTGCATTTCGAAATTCGCTACCTGGGTGGGTTCATCAACCCCTGGTACGTACTGCAGTAAGGTTGATGAATGAACACGCGACCCGCCTCGGTCGATGAATACATTGCGCAGTTTCCCGATAACGTGCAGCAAATCCTCATTCGCATACGGGCGGTGATTAAAGAAACTGCTCCTGAAGCTGAAGAAAAAATCAGTTATGGGATGCCCGGTTATACCTTAAACGGCGGCCTGATATGGTTCGGAGGTTACAAGAAGCACATTGGGATTTATCCGCGAACAGCCGGCGTGATGGCATTAAAAGAGGTCACAACCTGTAAGGGAACCAAGGGATCGGTGCATTTTCCGCTTGATGCACCCATGCCATATGATTTAATTCGAAAAATTGTCGAAATCCGGGTAACAGAAAATACAAAAAAGTAAATACCGTGGGAATACCGGAATAAGTGATGACCAAAAGTTCGTGAATCTATTTGTAGCACAACCTTTAGGCTGCGTGACGACTTAAAGTTCGTGAATTCATTTGTAGCGTAAACTTTAGTTTGCGTGGGGAATTTAAGTTCATGAATTTATTTGTAGCGCAAATTTTAGTTTGCGTGATGACTTAAAGTTCGTGAATTTATTTGTTGGCGGAGATGTCTCAAAAGAATAAATTAGTCATTTATTCCATCACATATGCGGGATGGGGTGGAACCCATCCCCTTGTATATTAGGGGTATGCTAAAGAGACAAG
>SLTK01000003.1 GCA_004347695.1 Chloroflexota bacterium
GAGGGCGGCCTGACCGTCGGCGCTGGCGTTATCACCAAGATTTTGGATTAAGAAGGAGAGCCGGCCTTAACAGGCGGCAGTAGAAATAGATGGCATCAAAAAAGAAAGATATCCGCCCGGTTATCACCCTGGCCTGCAATGACTGCAAGTCGCGGAACTACACAACCGAAAAAAATCGCCGCAATGACCCTGGGCGTATGGAATTAAGCAAATACTGCCCCGTCTGCCGCAAGCACACGGCTCACCGGGAGACGAAGTAGGTTATAATCGGGTTGGGGTCGGGCTTAATCGCCTTATCCTAGCCCTGCTTAGGCCAGTAGCTCAATTTGGCAGAGCACCGCTCTCCAAAAGCGGGGGTTGTGGGTTCAAGTCCTACCTGGCCTGCCTTACTCCAGGCGACGCCGTCCATAGAGGCGGCGTTTTAGCCTGAAAACGAAGGAGAGAACGTGGTCGAGAAAACCGCAAAGCCTACCAAAACAGTTGAAAAAGTCAAGCAACCCGGTCGGATTGCTCGCTGGTGGCGCGAAACGATCGGCGAACTCAACAAGGTTTCCTGGCCAACTCCGCATGACGCCTGGCGGCTGACCAAGATTGTCTTGATGGTTATGGTAATTATGAGCCTCGTGCTTGGCCTGCTCGACTTCGTGTTCTCAACTGTTATTCGCCTCGTGCTCGGATAATAGCACTGCAAGGAGCCAGTACTGTGATGACAGATGCGCAAGATAAACCCTTCGCGGAAGAGGAAGAACCCAAGCCGCAGAAAACCGGGCGAACCAAAGCCAGCGGGTCTAGTAGCGCATCTCGGGAAAGCCAGCCGCGCGAAGATTCTGAAATCCCGCAGTTTGACCCCGAAGCCGCGGATACGCGCTCGTGGTACGTCATTCATTGCTATTCCGGGTACGAAAACAAAGTTCGGCATAACCTCGAACAGCGAATTGAAACGATGGGGATGAAAGAAAAGATCTTCGATGTAGTCATCCCTACCCAGGAAGAAATCGAGGTAAAAGAAGGAAAACGCCGTACGGTCGAACGCCATGTGTTCCCGGGTTATGTGCTGGTGAATATGATCATGACCGAAGAGTCATGGTATGTGGTGCGCAATACCCCGGGCGTGACCGGATTTGTGGGAATGGGCACCCAGCCTACCCCGCTGCGCCCCGAAGAAGTTTCGATGATCTTGCGCCGCATGGAAGCCGAAGCGCCGCATGTCAAGGTTAGCTTCAAAGTTGGCGAGCGTGTTCGGATTGTGGACGGCCCGTTCAACGATTTCCGCGGCCAGGTATCCGAGATCTATCCAGAACGCAACAAAGTGCGCGTGATGGTCAACTTCTTTGGTCGTGAAACCCCTGTGGAGCTCGATTTCCTGCAGGTGGAAAAAGCTTAGTGTATTGTCCTCCCCTGGAGGATTTTGTTTGTGGGAGGGTGCTCCCCAAACCACCCGTTAAAACCACGAAGGAGTAAAAAAAGTGGCAAAGAAATTTAAAGCAATAGTACGTTTACAGTTGGTTGCTGGCAAAGCAAACCCGGCGCCCCCGGTAGGCCCTGCGCTGGCCGGCCACGGCATCAACATTATGGCCTTCTGCAAGGACTACAACGCCCGCACTCAAAATCGTGCCGGCGAAGTGATCCCGGCAGAAATCACCGTCTACACCGACGGGTCTTTCACCTTCATCCTCAAATCATCCCCGGCCTCTGTTTTGCTGAAGAAAGCTGCCGGAGTTGACAAGGGTTCCGCCATCCCGAACCGCACCAAAGTTGGCAAGGTCACCCGCGCCCAGGTTCGCGAGATCGCTGAGATCAAGCTGAAAGACACCAATGCGGTCGATATCGAAGATGCCATGGCTCAGGTCGAAGGCACTGCCCGTAATATGGGCATTCAGGTAGTTGATTAGTTACGTGGGAGGGTAACCCGGTTACCCGCTTGAACCACAAAGGAGATCCAATGGCAAAGCACGGAAAGAAATATCTGGCCGCGAGCGCTAAAGTGAATTATGGTCAGTCATACACCCCCGAAGAGGCGGTTGCTCTGGCCAGGGAAACGTCCATTACCAAATTCGACGGCACCGTTGAAGTTCACCTGCGCATGGGCTTAGACCCGCGCCAGGCTGACCAACAGGTGCGCGATGTGGTCGTACTGCCCCACGGCCTCGGCAAGACTGTTCGCGTCCTGGTCTTCGCGCAAGGCGAAGGGGTTGCCAAAGCCCAGGAAGGCGGCGCTGATTACGTCGCAGACAGCGATGAATGGATTGCCAAGATTCAAGGCGGCTTCACTGATTTCGATGTCGCCATCGCCACCCCGGACATGATGAGCAAAGCCGGCCGCCTCGGGCGCGTACTCGGTCCGCGCGGTTTAATGCCGAACCCTAAAGCTGGGACGGTCGTTCCCGCTGAAGATCTGCCGCGCGTTATTCAGGAAGCAAAGGCTGGCCGCGTTGAGTTCCGCCTCGACAAAACCGCCAATATTCACGTTCCGATCGGAAAGGTTTCCTTTTCTGCGGAATACCTGTATAATAACCTGGCTGCGCTGATGGAAGCCCTCAAGAAAGCCCGACCGGCCGCCGCCAAGGGTTCCTACATCCGCAAAGTCACGCTCAGCACCACCATGGGCCCGGGGATCATTGTGGATCTCAACCAGGCTCAGGCAATGAACGTCAAGGAGTAATCCGGCAGCGTTTGCAAGTCCACAATTGTATATTTGCCTTCACCGGTGAAAGCTGGTGCCCCAACAGGCTTAATTTCCTGCCGAGGTGAAGACTGAAACGCGATATCCATGCTGCATGGCTGCAGCCGCGAAAAAGTCTTTGCCCGGCACCTTCAAGTGAGGCAAAGACTTTTTTATTTTGAACAGGAAGGAGGTGAATCCTCATTGGCCTTCTCAAAAGAACATAAATCCAAGTTGATCGCCCAATATACCGGTTGGGTAAAACAAAGCCAGGGTATGGTGGCATTATCTTACAACAAGATGAACATGAAAGAGATCGATGCCCTGCGCACCAAAGTCCGTGAAGCCGGTGGTGAACTGCACGTTGTCAAGAACACCCTGATGAAACTTGCACTGGACGAGGTGGGTATTTCGCAAAAAGATGTCTTCGAAGGCGTGTCGCTGATCGGCTTTGCGTTCCATGACGCCCCCGCCCTCGCCAAAGTCATCAACGATTCGACTGCCAAGTCTGAAGTCTTCGTGGTCAAAGGCGGTTACCTGGGCAAAGAAATGCTCAACGTCAACCAGGTTAAAGCATTGGCTGACCTGCCGCCCCTGCCGGTCATGCGCGCCAAGTTACTCGGCACGATTCTGGCTCCGGCTTCCAAGCTGGTCCGCACCCTGGCAGAACCTGCCCGCGGTCTCGCTGCCGTCGTCAAAGCCTACTCCGAATCGGGCGCTGCAGTGGCAGCATAACGTTTATTAACCGCCTGCAATCACGCTGCTCGCCAGTTAAACTGGCAACGCGCGCAGTCGGAATGATCAAAACCATTGATTAATCATCAGAACCATCTGAAAAGGAAATTTAGGAGATACTGAAATGGCTGACCTGGAAAAATTGGTTGAATCCCTTGGCAAGCTGTCCGTACTGGAAGCTGCCGAACTGGTGAAAATGCTGGAAGAGAAGTGGGGCGTTTCCGCCGCCGCTCCTGTCGCTGTGGCCGCCGCCGGTCCTGCCGCCGCTGCTGCCGAACCCGTGGAAGAGAAAACCGAGTTCGACGTCGTAATCAAAGACGCCGGCCCCAAGAAAATCGAGACCATCAAAGTCATCCGCCAACTGACCAATCTCGGTCTGGTGGAAGCCAAGACGATGGCCGAAACCGCTGGTTCCAAGGTTCTCACCGGTGTTGGCAAAGACGCCGCCAACGATGCCAAGGGCAAGCTCGAAGCCGCTGGCGCCGTGGTCGAGGTTCTCTAACCTCCGGTTCCAAACCAAACAAAAAGCGGGCGTTGCAAAAACGCCCGCTTTTGATTTAACGATTTGTGCCTGTTGCTCAGCCCGCAACGGTGGGCACCTGGCGAATGACCATCACCACTTTGCCCATAATCCGCAGCGCCTTGGGGTTATCCACAATGATGGGTGCATACTGCGGGTTAGCCGGCTGCAGCCGGATGGTATCCTGTTCGCGGTAGAAATATTTGAGGGTGGTCTCATCGCGATCGACCAGCCACACGGCTACCATTTCGCCATTGGCGGCTTCCTGCGCCTGCCGCAGAATGACGATATCGCCGTCATTGATGCTGGCGTCGATCATCGAATCGCCCTGCACTTCCAGAGCAAACAGATCGCTGACCTTTTCCCGGGCCGGCAGCAGGCTGCGGGCAATTTCCACGCCGCTCTCCGAGTCGAAATAGGCCAGGTCGGAGGCTGGGATGGGGATGGGTTGACCGGCTTGAATCACGCCCAGCCGCGGGATGGCAATCAAGTCCTCGAGGGTGCGGCCAACCTGGCGTAGTGCATTCGATACTTTGGCAGTAGCCGGCAGGTAGGGTTTAAGCACCCGAATGGAGCGGGAGACGCGCCCCTCGCGCGAGATGAATTTCATCTCCTCGAGTTGATTCAAGTAATAATCGACCAGTGAAGTTGACTTAACATTGATACTATCGCCAATTTCACGGATCGACGGCGAATACCCGTTATCCTCTTGAAACTTGGTCAAAAAGGTCATTATCTTCTTGTGCCGGTCACTCAAACCTTCGCTACGTCTCGCCATGGGTTTTCTCCTTGCGGTCGGTCTAAACCGCTCTTTCTTCGGTCATTTGTACTAATAATACACGAACATGTGTCCTATGTCAAGTGGGAAAATAAACAAATTTTCTATTAATTAGGAAAACAATTACCACGAAGCTATAGGGAACATGGAGAAAACCTTAATTCAAAGGTGGAAGCAAAGGGATTGGCAAAGCAGCCATTTATCAAATCCACCCCGTGTCCGTAAATTTAACCATTTTCGTAGGTCGGATTGAAGGGCGATGATGCAACATTGTCATATCGATTCGATTGCAGCACTGAAATCCGACATGGTTGAGCGATCAAAACTGTCGGATTTAGGGCTGCCAGAGTACTAATCGAATAGATTTTTACTGCCCGCCCTTCAATCCGACCTACGAAGAAGTTTATATCGAAAGGTTAAAATCTCCAGTGGCTGCCAATGACTGCTATATGGAGCGTAATGCGCTCCACTACGACTTATTCTTCGCCGCTTTCCCGCAGGTGCGGGAACAACAGCACCTCGCGGATGGTGCGCCGGTCCGTCAGCAGCATCACCAGCCGGTCGATGCCCATGCCAAAACCGCCATTGGGCGGCATACCGTAGGACATGGCTTTCAGATAATCCTCGTCCATCGGATGACGCTCCTCGTCCTCGGCCTCATAGGCGCGCCCCATCTCCGTAAAACGCGCTTCCTGCTCCAGGGGATCGTTCAGCTCGGTGAACGCGTTGCACAGCTCCATTCCGCCAACAAAACCCTCGAAACGCTCTACCGTGCCCGGGTCGTTAGGGCGGTTCTTGGCCAGCGGGGAAATGTCTCGTGGATAGTCGTACAGGAAGGTCGGTTGGATCAGCGTCGGCTCGATGAAATCCCCCAGCAGCCCGTCGATCAACTTGCCGCGCGGGGTGCCTGGTTTGACGTTGATGCCTTTGGCGCGGATGGCGGCTTCCAGGCTTTCGCCCGTCAGGTACTGGTCGATGTCAATCCCCACCACATCGATCAGCGACTGGCGCAGGTCCAGGCGCTGCCAGGGACCGCTAAAGTCGATAGTGTGCCCGTTGAACTCCACCAGACGGCTCCCCAACACCCGGTCGCACACCTGGCCGATCATATCTTCGGTCAGTTTCATCACCTTCTGGTAGTCAGCGTAGGCGCAGTAGAACTCCAGTTGGGTGAATTCCGGGTTGTGTTTGAAAGACACACCTTCGTTGCGGAAATCGCGCCCAATTTCATAGACGCGCTCGTAACCCCCCACCAGCAGCCGTTTGAGATACAGCTCGAACGAAATGCGCAGGTACAAATCCTGTTTCAACTGATTGTGATGGGTGACGAACGGCCTGGCAGCCGCTCCGCCGTAGATCGGCTGCAGAATCGGCGTCTCGACCTCCAGGAACTCGCGCTCGTCCAGGAATTCCCGAATGGCGCGCACCACCGCAGCGCGAGTACGGAAGATCTGCCGCACCTCGGGGTTGACTGCCAGGTCAGCGTAGCGCTGCCGGTAGCGCACTTCCGGATCGGTCAGCGTGGCGTGCCGCACCACCTGCCCGTCCACCACTTCATCTTTGGCAGCCGGCAGCGGCGAAAGCGCCTTGGCCAACAGCCGAAAGCTGGTCACCTTCAGGGTGGCCTCGCCGGTGCGGGTGCGAAACATTTCGCCGGTGGCTTCGATGAAGTCACCCAGATCGAAGTAGTCCGCAAACAGCTTCATGCCCTCTTCACTGAGGTCGTTAACGCGCATGAATAGCTGCACCCGCCCCGAGCCGTCCTCGATGTGCGCAAAGGTGATCTTGCCCATGACGCGCATCGAGCGCAGCCGCCCCGCCAGCGTGACCGTACCCGCCGGCTGGCTTTCACTATTTGCGTTCGCTTCAACTGCTTCGAAAGCACGAATAGCTTCCATAGCCGAATGAGTCGGGTTGGCGCGGGTAGGATAGGGTTCGATCCCCATCCCTTTTAGCGCATTTATTTTTTCATAGCGTACTTTCTCGAGGTCAGATAATTCCATGGATACTTCCCTTTCCCGCTTATTAAGAAAAATGCCCCGCCCCTCAAATTTACGGGCGGGGCATTAGATTAACCCCGATATCACTCCACCTTAACGACGGAAACCACAAACGAGCCCTGCGGAGCATCCACCTGGACTTTGTCGCCTGCTTTTTTGTTGATCAGGGCTTTGCCTAAAGGCGATTCGTTCGAAATTTTGCCGATGGATGGGTTGGCTTCAGCAGCGCCAACAATGGAATAGGTCTCCTCGACTTTGCTGCCTTCCTCGCGGATGACCACCGTTGCGCCTACCTGAACGCTATCAGCCAGTGGAATTTCTTCGACCACTCGCGCAGTTGCCAGCAGAATTTCCAGTTCTTTAATGCGGCCCTCGACAAAGGCTTGTTCATTTTTGGCGGCTTCATATTCGGCGTTTTCGATCAGTTCGCCGCCTTCCATGGCCTCATGCAGCCGCTCAGCAATTTCCTGGCGGCGCTGGGTGCGCAAAGTATCAAGCTCGTCTTGCAGCTTTTCAAAACCCTCGCGGGTTAAGAACGAAGTTGCCATGTCAATTTAATCCTTCCAAACGATGATCGGTCAGCCCTCGCAGGGCATCCCCCTTACCTCATATTACTACCGCTTTTAAACGAAAGAAAACCACTCCAAAAGGAGAGATTCCCTTTTGGCGGATAACCCCGCCGTTGTTGCCCTTGAATATAACATAAATCATATCCCAATGCAAGCAAAAAACACCTGCAGTGGCGCAATTGTTGACCAAGAAACGTAATATTGATAAACAAAACATAAATTGATCACTTTTTCAAAATTATTAAAACTACCCTTTGCATAAATATATACTTAGTATATAATTTAATCCAGTGTTATTTCAGGAATGATATGTCAGTCCGCAATGCTCTCTTAGGCTTATTAACCCAACGCCCCTTCTACGGCTACGAATTATTGGCCGCCCTGGATGGACTCACGGGCGGGCATGATAGTTGGGCGATCAACCCGGGCCAAATCTATGCCACCCTCGAACGGTTAGAGAAGAGCGGCCTGATCGCAGAGCAACCGGCCAACGGTTCCGCGCCCGAAAAAACCACCTTCACAACGACGGCTGCCGGGCGTCAGGAGCTGACCGAGTGGCTATCGGCGCCAGTGCAAACTAACCTGCAGCGCGACGAATTTTACATCAAGCTGATGCTGACACTATCCCTTGAAGGGACTGACCCATACCGGGTGATCCAGATTCAGCGGGCATCGTTGTACCAGGAACTGCATGCGGTCACCACCCACCGCGACTCGCTGGACCTGCCATCTGGTCTGGCGCAAAAGCTGCTGTTTGACAAGGCAGTCATGCACCTGGAAGCCGATTTACGCTGGCTGGAAATGATCGAAACCCGGTTGGACGATGTAAAGCGCCAACCGGTTCAGCAGGTTGAAATGCGCCCGCGCGGGCGTCCCCCTAAAAACGCCCGCGGAGCAAAATCACCGCCGCAGAAGGACAGACCTTAAGCATGCATCCATTCGATTGATTCCCAACAACAAATCATAAAGGTAAATCCCATGTCTGTCATTACTACCGAAAATTTGACCAAAATATACAATTCCGGCACCACTGCCGTCACGGCCCTCGATCATGTCAGTTTTCAAGTACAACCTGAGGAATTCGTCGCGGTGATGGGCCCCAGCGGTTGTGGAAAATCGACTCTGTTGCATCTCATCGGCGGGTTGGACCACCCCAGCAATGGCCGGGTGATGATCAACGACGAGTCACTGGCCGACCTTGATGACGACTCATTGACCAAACTGCGCCGCCGCCAGATCGGTTTTGTATTCCAGTTCTTCAACCTGATCCCGGTGTTGTCCGCAGTTGAAAATGCGGCCCTGCCTTTGATGCTGGACGGGATGAAGCAAATTGAAGCCCGTGACCGGGCGATCGAGTGGCTCAGCCGCTTCGACCTGGCAGATCGCCTGCAGAACCGCCCTGATCAACTTTCTGGCGGCCAGCAGCAGCGCGTCGCCATTGCCCGCGCTCTGGTCGCCGAACCGGCGCTGATCCTGGCAGACGAGCCGACCGGCAATCTGGACACCCGCGCCTCCGACGAAATCGCCGGGCTGCTACGCCAGGTTGCCAAGGATTGGGGACGAACGGTTGTCATGGTCACCCATGACCCGCGCATCGCCGCCTACGCCGACCGGATACTTTTCCTGAAGGACGGCCGGATCGTTGATGATACCCTGTTGGAGGCTAAAAACGGCAGCAGCTACGAAGCTGTGACAGCGAAGCTCAAAGAAATTGGAGATTGAGAGGAAAACCATGAACTTCCAACTCACTCTCGCCTTGCGTTATTTGAACGGGCGCAAATTGCGCGCGCTGCTCACCACCCTGGCTATTGTTTTCGGGGTACTGGTCGTTTTTGGTATGAACACCATCATCCCCGCCATGATGCGCTCCTTCCAGGCTAATGTTCTGGCGGCCTCTGGTCAGGTTGATGCCTCGATATCCCTCAAAACCGGGGATGTCTTCCCGGTTGCTGAACTTGCCAGAGTTGCGGCTGTCCCGGGCGTCCGCGCATCAACCGGGCTGCTGGATCGCACGGTAAACCTGCAACCCGATTATTTCGACCACGATGCCGCCGTGCCGGACAGCATTTCAGCGCTTTCCCTGGTTGGAATTAATCCTGATGAAGCCCACAGCGTGCACAGCTACAACATGGTCTCCGGCCGTTTTTTAGATAGCGCCGATACCAACGCCGCCGTCATCAGCCAAAGCCTGGCGGATAGTATCGGACTTAGCTTAGGGTCGACCCTTGCCCTGCCCACAGCAATCGGCGAACAATCGCTGGAAATTGTTGGGATCCTGCCCGCGCGGGCCGTGCCCGGCAATGAGGAAGTTTTCGTGACCCTGAGTCAGGCCCAGAGCATGTTCAGTATGCCGGAAAAAATCAATACAATTGATGTCAACTTTGACTCCCTGGACAACGCCCGGCGCTCGGAAATTCAATCCTCCATTCAGACCGCGCTTGGCAATGAGTACCAGATCGGCGCGCTGGCCTCCAACTCAGAACTTTTGACCAATCTCCAATTGGGACAGACGATTTTCAACGTGTTGGGCGTAATGGGTCTGCTTATGGGTGGTTTTATCATTTTCAATACGTTCCGCACCGTGGTAGCCGAACGCCGGCGCGATATCGGTATGCTGCGCGCTCTGGGCGCCAGCCGCAAATCGATCTTCTACATCATTCTCATCGAAGGCCTGGTGCAGGGAATCATGGGGACGGCCCTCGGAATGCTGGCCGGCTATGGCTTTAGCGTGCTGGTGCTTAAACTCATGGGGCCGGCCATGCAAAAATTCCTCAACGTAAAGATCGGCATGCCTGAAGTCTCGCTGGCAATCATTTTGGCCAGCATCGGTCTCGGCGTTGGCATTACCCTGCTGGCCGGGCTAATTCCAGCGATGAGCGCCAGCCGCGTCACCCCCCTGGAAGCGCTGCGCCCGGCAGTCGGGAAACTCAATTTCCGTCGTCTGGCTGGCCTGGGATTCTGGACGGGAGCGGCGATGATCGCCCTGGCCGTGGCTACCTTGGTCACCCGAAATGCTGGGCTGATCGGGTTGGGCGGCATGTTATTTATCATCGGCTTGATCCTGGTTGCACCCACACTGGTCAGCCCGATCGCCGCCCTGTTTGGCGGACTTGCCAGTTTGATTTTTGCCCGCCAGGGAACCACGCATCTGGCGCAGGGGAACCTTTCGCGGCAGCCTACCCGCGCCGCCGTGACTGCCAGCGCCACTTTGATCGGTTTGGCCATACTGGTCACGGCTGCATCCATCATCACCAGCGCATCGGTTGGCTTTGAGCGTGTTCTGCGCAAGAGCCTGGGCAGCGACTATATTTTTGTTCCCCCATCGGTTGCCCTCTGGGGAACCAACGTCGGTTCCAGTCCGGATTTTGCCAGGGAACTGCGTGAGCTGAATGATGTTGCCGTTGCCAGCACGTTGCGCTTTGCTCCGGCGCAAGTCAACGACCTGCCCATCTCCCTGATGGGCATCGATCCGGATTCGTATGTCCAGGTCAGCGGGCTGACATTTGCCGAAGGGGATGAAGCAACAGCTTATGCGGCTTTGAAAACGCCCCGTACCATGATCATCAGTCCGGTTCTGGCAACCAGCACTGGCGCAAAGGTGGGCGACGAGGTGAACGTGCTTACCCCCAACGGCGTAACGCGTTACCGGGTTGTGGCCATCGGCGGCGACTATCTCAATGCCAAAATCGCCACCGGGTATATCTCGCACGCAGACATTACCGCAGATTTCGACCGCAATGAAGATGTGCTGATCCAGCTCAACCTCACTCCAACGGCAGATCGCGCTTCAGCCGAAAGCGCAATCGAAACTGTAGTTGGCCGCTACCCGCAATACCGCTTGATTTCGGGGCAGGGCTATATCGATGAAAATATGGAGCTTTTTGACGTGGCTTTTGCCGCCATGTATGCGGTGTTGATCTTCCTGGCTGTGCCGTCGCTGATTGCCATGCTCAACACGCTGGCGATAGGCGTAATCGAGCGCACCCGTGAAATCGGTATGCTGCGCGCAGTTGGCGCCACTCGTAAACAGGTGCGCACGATGATTGTGGCGGAAGCCATCATTCTGGCAGCCATTGGTACTGCCTTTGGCCTGCTGGCTGGTTTATACCTGGGCTATACCACCGTGGAGACGCTGCACCTGGCCGGCTACCCGATGGAATATATCTTCCCGGCCAGTGGGGTCGTTGTGACCATCGCCGCTGGTCTGATATTCGGCGTGCTGGCCGCCATCATCCCTGCCCGCCAGGCGGCCCGGCTGGACGTGGTTCAGGCGCTTCATTACGAATAGGCTATTTATGAATGCTGGCGATCAGCCCGCCGTTCGCGCGCAGCAGTTCATGAGGGTCTGCGCGTACCAGAGCGGTGGGGCTGCCGCCGCCGGTATAAACCAGCGGCTTTTCGAAGGCGCGCTCATCCATTACAAAGAGAGCGTCAAAGCCAAACGAGGGCGTACCGCCCACCGGATAGCCGGTACGCGCCAGGATCTCCTCGGCGGTCGCCAGGCGCGGGGTGCCGTCCAGGCCAAGCGCTTCGGCCACGTTTGTAGGTGAAACACGGTCCTCGCCCTTGACGATCGCCACCACCAGTCGTCCATCCGGGGCGATCAAGCAGATGTTTTTGACAAAATCCTGCGGGGTGACACCGGCTGCCTGGGCAGCTTCAGCCACCGAATGGGTGGACCGGTCAAAAGTCAGGTGCTCGACCGGCCAGCCGTGCTCCGCAATGGTCATTTTTAGCCGGGCCTCATAGGGATCGGTCACCGGGAAGACTTGCTCCAGGCGAAACCCGGCTCCCAGCGAAAACATATGTTTCAATGCTTCCAGCGCCGCCTGCGCCTGTTTATGTACCTCAGTGCTGACCTGTAGCGCTTCGTACTCATCTTCGTCCAGCAGCAGCCAGCGTCCATCGGGGTAAACCAGCAAATCCAGCGCCAGATCAATATAAGACAGGGTCCTGTCTGCCAGCACTGCCGGGCGGGTGACGTTGCAATACCAGCCTTTGACCAAACCGCTTTCGCGGTCGTGCATCTCAAAAATATTGAACCAGCGCTGGGTGTAATACGCTTCGATAAAAGGATCGCCCTTTTTTAATAAAATACCCTGGAAGAGCGTATCCTCGCGATTGAAATGCGCCTCGATCAGCAGCGCATCGGGTATACGCTGCAACACCTGCCCGGCATAACGCCAGGTTTCCTGCCCATGGATATTTTGTTTGATGATGACAATATCGGAGTTGGATTGCATGAGGTAATGATACACCAACGTGCCGGGTGCGATGCACCTGACAACTCTCGGGTGCGTTGCTCCTGGGTTAAAAAACCATGCAAATCGAACCAGGATGAAGGAGCGATGCACCTGATCTAAGTCAAGTATCTGTAGGTTGGGTAACAGGGCAATAACGTGCCGTATTGGGAAAATACCTATGTTGCCCTGTTACCCAACATCTGGATAATCCTTAAATGTCGGATCACGGGCTGCTGTAGTAATCATCCAACTGTAAATAATTTCCCGCCTTCGATCCGACCTACGCAGACCGGGAAAACCGTTGGGTGCGTTGCTCCTGGGCTAAAAAATCTGCAAATCGAACCAGGATGAAGGAGTGATGCACCTGATCTAAGTCAAGTATCTGTAGGTTGGGTAACAGGGCAATAACGTGCCGTATTGGGAAAATACCTATGTTGCCCTGTTACCCAACATCTGGATAATCCTTAAATGTCGGATCACGGGCTGCTGTAGTAATCATCCAACTGTAAATAATTTCCCGCCTTCGATCCGACCTACGCAGACCGGGGAACCCAGCGGGTGCATTGCACCAAGACCCGATACCTATTTTAAGCACACCATCTCATTGGGCTCCAATACCAGCGTGACCTTGCTATGCACTGGCAGCGGATCGGGTAAGTAAAACTGAAATACCGAATGATCGACGCAGCGCAGCGTGACACGGTAGGATTCTCCGCGAAAGGTCGTGTCTTCCACGATTCCGGTCAGGCTGTTCTCCCCGCCGTTTTCAGACCCCACCCGCGCCGCCGTCGGGCGAAATAACAGCGACACTTCGCTGCCCACCGGTTCGGTCGGCTCGACCTCTACAGGCCTGAAAACGCCAAGCGCAGTCTTTACCTGCAGCGGATGGCGCTTGACCACTGTGCCCGGCAGCACGTTGGTCAAGCCCAGGAAGCGCGCGGCCCACACAGAAACCGGGCGGTTGTACACCTGATCCGGGGCGCCATCCTGTTCGACCCTGCCTTCATTGAGCAGCACCAGCCGGTCGGCGATGGCAAAAGCCTCTTCCTGGTCATGGGTGACATAAATCGCCGGGATTTGCGTCTCGTGCAGCAACTCGCGCAGGAACTGCCCTAACTGCTCGCGCAGCGCACGGTCGAGCGCGCCGAGCGGTTCATCCAGCATCAATAGCAGTGGACGCGGCGCCAGAGCACGCGCCAAAGCCACCCGCTGCTGCTCGCCGCCCGAAAGATCGGTTACACGCCGGTTGGCAAACCCGGCCATGTTGACTCGCTCCAGCGCTTCATTTACGCGCTGGTTAATCTCGGGAGCCGGCAGGTTTTGCATGCGCAGCCCAAAAGCCACATTCTCAGCCACTTTCCGGTGCGGAAAAAGCGCGTAGTCCTGAAACATCAAGCCAAAGTGGCGCTGGTGAACTGGCACGCCGGCCAGGTCGGCGCCATCCCATAGCACCTGCCCACTTTCAGCAGCTTCCAACCCGGTGATGATGCGCAGCAGTGTGCTTTTGCCGCTGCCGGATGGGCCAAGCAAGCAAACTGTTTCGCCGTCCGGCACCTCAAAAGAAACGCCGCGCAGCAGTGGTTTGCCCTCGTACATCTTATGAATTTCGCGGACGGATAAGGCCATGCAGTTTCCCTCTCAGATAGGGTCGCTCCTATGTTACCAATCTTCGCGCAGGCCGGGCAGGCGCATGCGTTCGATCAATAAAATGCCCAGGCCGCATACCAGCATCAGCAGGGTGCTCATGGCTAACGCCTGCCCGTAGTTCAAAGCGCCGGGCTGTCCAATAAAACGGTAGATGGCTACCGGCAGGGTGGGATATTCCGGCCGTGCCAGAAAGCTGGTGGCGCCGAACTCGCCCAGCGAAATGGTGAAGGCAAAGACAGCGCTCACCATTGCCGCCCTGGTAATGATGGGTAAATCGACTTCCCACCAGGTGCGTAATGGCGACGCCCCCAGCACGCCCGCCGCTTGCCGTAAACTGATCGGAATGGATCGCAGCGCCGGCAGCAGGGTGCGTACCACGAACGGCAGCGCCACCAGCGAATGCGCCAGGGGAATGAGCAGCGGGAAAGACCCCGGGTCGAAGGGCGGGCGGCTGAAAACGACGATGAAGCCCAGACCAAGGGTCACTGCCGAAGTGCCGAGCGGCAGCATCAACAACGGGTCGAGCACCCGGTTGATGCGCGCGCGCCGCGCCAACGCGCTGGATGCCAGGAACCCCAGGGTAAGTGAAAATAGCACGGTCGTGCCGGCATACACCAGTGAATTGCGCGCTGCCTCGATGGGCGGCACGTAGAAGAGCGACTGGCGGCGATTAACGAATAACTCCCGGTAATAATCGAGCGTCAGACCGGTTTGCACCCCGCCGCGTTCGCCGCGATCCGCTTCCAGACGCACAACAGACCGAGCGCCCAACGCTGCCAGCGGCAAAACCAAAAGAACCGCCAATAAAATAATGGTTACGCCCACCAGCAGCTTTTCCCGCCAGGTGCGTATACGCCGCATCCCTTCCCCCTGCAAGCGCGGCGCCAGCGGCACATTCAGGTGCAGCGACGCCCGTGAATAAGCGATGGTAAATCCCAGGGTGCACAGCAATTGAACTGCCGAAAGCAAGCCCGCCAGCGGCAGATTGAGCATGTGCAGGGCCTGAATGTAGATCTCCACCTCCAGGGTGGCAAATTGCGGTCCGCCCAGCAGCAGGATCACGCCAAAACTGGTGAAATCGAACATAAATACCAGCAATCCGGCTGCCAAAATGGCGGGGCGCAGCAGCGGCAAGGTCACTTCGCGCAGCGTTTTCAGCGGGGTGGCGCCCAGCACGCGGCTGGCCTGCTCCATGCGTGGATCCAACTGGCTCCAGGCGCTGCCTACCACCCGAATGACGATGGTAGTGTTGTAAAAAACATGGGCAATCAGAATCGCCGGCAGCGAGTTGAGCATTTGCAGCGGCGGCGCCGTCAGGTTGAACAGATTCATCAGCCCAAGGTTGATCCAGCCGCGCGGCCCGATCAAAGCGTTGAAAGCGGCTGCCACCACCACCGTTGGCAGGATGAAAGGCAGGGTAGTCAACACCCGCAGCAGCGATTTCCCCGGGAAGGTATAGCGCCCAAAGATGTAAGCAGCCGGCAACCCCAGCGCCAGCGTAGCCAGCGTGGACAGCGCCGCCTGGTAAAAGGTGAAGCCCAGCGGGCGTGTGATCCGGTCCAGCAGGTTCGCCTGCGGCGCGGCTGTAACCGCTGCCTCGCCTGCCAGCTTGAATACTGAAATGAGCGGGGCAAAGAAAAACAGCCCCAGGAAGAGCAGCGGCAGCAGCCAGAGCGCCAAAACACCCCAATTGCCGCGAGATTTTAACGCTGTTCCTGTGGCAGGCTGAATCAACGCAATACGGTCTCCGTCCAGGCCTCGATCCAGGCGTTGCGGTTGGTTGATATGTCTTCTGGCGCCAATGCAGCCGGCTCCTGCGGGAGCTGGGCGTATTTGACGAAAGCTTCGGGCAGTTTTGCCTCCGGCTGGACAGGATAGACAAACATTTGCAGTGGCATATCTTCCTGGAACGGGACGCTCAACATAAAGTCAACAAATTTTTCCGCCAGTGCGCGCTGCGGCGTTCCGGCCAGGATACCGACGAACTCGATCTGTCGGAAACAGGTTCCAGGCGCAGTGATCGATGCCGTAGGTGCATCGGTCAATGGATTTTCGGCAAAAATCACTTCGGCAGGCGGACTGGATGCGTAGGAAACCACCATCGGCTGCGGTCCATGCCCGGATGAACCGGAGAAGTTGGTGTAGTAAGCGGTCTCCCAATCATTGACCACGACCAGGCCGTTATCCTTCAACTGCTGCCAGTAATCCAGGTAGCCGTCTGCGCCAAAATGGGAGATGGTTGCCAGCAGAAAGGCCAGCCCGGGGGAGGATGTAGCTGGATTTTCGACGACCAGCAGGTCTTTGTAGGCCGGATCAGTCAGATCCTCCAGAGATTGCGGCAGCGCCAGGTTGTTCTCGGCGAAATATGCTTTGTCGTAATTGATGCAAACGTCACCGTAATCCACGGGTAGTGCGCGATTCTCTGCATCCAGTTTAAATTCGGTTGGAATGCTGGCCAACCGTGGGGAGGCATAGGGCTCGAAGAGGGCTTCGTCCAGCGCGCGTGAGAGGAAAGTGTTGTCGACTCCATAAAACACATCCGCCAGCGGTGTGTTTTTAGAGAGGATTGCCTTATTCAAGGCTGCGCCGGTGTCGCCGCTGGGCAGGAAAGACAGTTTGACGTTGTTTTCCTTTTCGAACTGGGCGATTAGCGCCTCACTGACCAGAAAAGAGTCGTGCGTCATAACCCGCAATATTGCTGGCTCTGCCGGGGTGGGGGTTGCAGTCAGTGGAGCGATCCGGGGGGCGCACGCCACTATTAAAACTATGCTTAATGCAATTAATAAACTTGTTTTTTCCCAATTTCGCATCTTGAGTTCCTTAATTTGTTTGATCCTGGCGGGTGTGAATACATAACAGTGCGCCAGAACGTACTTCGATCATTGCTTCAGTTTCCAGCATGACGTTGCTGATCCCGCGCGAACTGCTGGGACAAAGCTTCCCGCCTTTGAGCGGGTATTTGAGCCCCTGGGTAGTAATGCCCTTGGTGCAATTCCCCATCGAAAGCAGCGAAAGGGTATCGCCAGGGATGCCAGTTACCGTCGCATTGGAGCGGATGATTAATATTTCCTCGCGCCCGTCATCCAGACGCACGTCGATGCCCTTAAGTTCGTCCATCTCCAACAGGTAGAGGTTGGCCAGGGTTTGGTCGAGACGGCCGCCCAGGGCTGCGACCACTCGGATTTCATGGACGCCGCGTTCCGCCAGGCGCGCCAGAGCCAGTTCCAGATCGGTCGCGTCTTTTTCGCGCGGGTAAATTTCCAGTTCGACGCCGGCAGCCCGCAGGCTTTCCACCTCTTGCGCCGGCAGCGAATCCAGGTCGCCGATCAACAAGTGCGGCTGAATGCCCAGCTTTTTCATGTGCAGGTAACCGCCGTCAGCCGCCACCAGTGTATCTTCCGGCTGCAACACCACCCGCACGGCTGCGGCGTTGACCAGTTCACCGTTGGCGAAAACCACGGCTCGTGTGCTTTCCATCAAAAAACCCTCCTTGCGGGGAGGGTTCGGCTGGTGTTCAAGCATATCCCTCCGCCGGCATTATCCGGATCAGGTCTGCGGGTCGAAGGCTTCACGCCTTCCTCTCAGCCCGGCTTACCGGGCTCCCCGTTGTATTTATCGATCTCTTGTCAGTATAGTCTGCAGGAAAGGAAAAGTCAAGATTAGTGGAATTTCGTAGGTCGGATTGTGGGGCGGCGGTTGGTTTTGATTTAGGAAAATATCCCGGCAGCCGCGAAATCCGACATCAGAAAGACAGTATTCCCTTGCTCCGCTTCACGATCGGTACCTTTCGAACAGAACACATGCAACGCACCTCGTAGGTGGATCGCACGTCGGTTAATCCAGCGGCAGGCGCAAAACCCGAAGGACGCAGTTCGGATCGCCATCGGCGCGGCAGGCAATTTCTTCAACCTGAAACACTTTACCGCCGCTGCTCCACGCCAGATACTCCCGCAGCAGTCCAAGCATAAAATGCGAAACGGCCGTTTCCACCCGCGGATCATGACAGGTTTCGCAATCTGCCAGCGTCCACAGCCAGGCTTCCGGTTCGGTGGTAACCGCCACATGAATACCGCAGGCACATTCAAAAATAGCCGCCAGCTTTTCCAATCCGGCACGCGCCCGCTTGCGCACAGGCAGCATCCGGTACTCTTCATCCTCAAAGCCGTCTTCGCTTCCAAAAACCTGCATAACCCCCTGAAAAGATGCCCGGCCGATCCGAACTGCGGTGCCACGGGATCCTAAAGGTCCGTAACGCGTCTCCAGCGCCTTAGCCAGCCGCTGGATGTCATTCCCCGGCGCGCTGATTGGGCCAGTCTCGTCTGGCAGCCGCACCCCGGCGGATTCAAATAAAGCAGTCATTTCGTCGCTATTCAGCACTTCGCGGGCGCCTTCAAGCACAACTTGAGTCATTTCTGTGAAGCAATTGCGGGGTTCGGATTCGGTCATCATGATCTCGAAGGGTAGTCGTTTTTTATTCTTCCGGGGAAGAACGCGTTGAACCACCGATGGATTGAGGAGATTGGACTGACTGTCGTTTGGGTGGAATGAAACGGTTGGCTAAAATTCATCGTAGGCCTTACCGGAAATCAAACACAAAGGTATTGTTGCTTCCCGGAAGAACCATTTTAACTCAAATTAGGCCAGTACCTCTGGTTGTGTGCGCGCTGAATTTTATTTTGCCAATCAATCCGTTGGAGTTTCGATCGTTTCAAGGATACTGTACAAAAGCTCCAACAGGATGGTTTTGACCGTTTCCTTCTGGCTGGCCACGCACGGCAGCAGCTTCACCTGCGGATCGAGCCGCAAGGCAAGGCGTAAATCTTCCGCTTCCCAGGCGTCATCGCAATCCTGCTTGTTTGCTGCAACAACATAGGGCGTTGGCGCGTATGCGTGAAAGGTCTCCAGGATGCTGCGAGCCTCACGGAAAGTCTCGGGGTGGGCGCTGTCCACCATGACAATAAAACCGAGCATCCCCTCAGACAGAATTTCCCACATGAAGTCAAAACGTTTCTGACCGGGCGTACCGAACAAATACAAAACCAGTTCGTCATCCACGGTGATGCGCCCAAAGTCCATCGCTACGGTGGTGCTGCTTTTGATCTTCTCAGCTTCGGCGGTAATTTTACGTTCGGTTGAGACTACATCGATTTCACTAACCGAGCGGATAAATTCTGTTTTTCCTGCGTTGAAAGGTCCAGTAACTACGATTTTGACGTTTTGCATCCTTTTTCCTTTACCGTAGAACTAGAGGGAGCGGATTCGGTTAATCAACCGTTGGACGAGCGACTTGTGTTCCTCTTTGTTCACGGGGGGCAGCGGCCGGGGTGGCGGCATCACTGGCGGTTTCCCGTCCGGTCGTACGATGTCAACAATTCCGGCCTGCAGTAGTGCGTATGCTATCCGCCGAATTTCAAGATCGTTCATGTGAGTGACCTGGGCAATCTGGCGCATGGAATTTTTAGGATTCACATAGCGCACAACCCGCCACTCTTCCAGATTCAGGTTAAGGTGCCGCAGGTTGGTTCCAGGCCGGTCGGTGAATTTGAGCGCCATGTCCAGACTGGGAATTTCTTCCTGCAGTTGCTCCCACTCCCGTAACTGGCGCGACCCTTCCACGATCAAATTTTCCAGGTCGACCCGTACCGGAATTTTGCCAGAGGGCACGGCAGAACTTTGGTCGAACTGGAAGATACCTTCCACCCAGGTGAACAAACGCCGAATCACCTCAATGGAGTACAACTGCAGGCTGTCGAGGACATCCTTTTGGGATAAATACCCGGCGTTAATCAGCAGCAATCCAACTTCTTTATCGGTCATCGATCGTGTACGTTCGCGGATGACCTTCGCCTGATTGGCTGTGATTTTGCGGCTGCGAGCGAGGATGGCCGAGAGGTCGTTTTCTTCTCGCCCGATCAGTGCCAACGCCAGCTTCCCGTCGCGAAAATAGACGTGCGCCATCTCTCCAGGGCCTTCAACGGTCAACAGGCCGGTTTTTTGTGCCAGGTTAATCAAATTTAGTATTTGCGTGAATGAAAAATCGCGCAGATTACCCCTCAATGCCATGGGTACCTCAATTGCCAGACAGGTTCAGTTATGAAATTATAACAAATCTACCTTGGAAAGACTTTGCAAAACCCCTACGATTTGGAAAAAGGGCCTTACAATTCCGTTGAGTCGAAATGTTCATGCATACTTCATGCCGGTCTCCGCGTGAACTCCGCTTCAGAATGAGCGAGTATAATCGGTTCATCCCGTTATTATATCGGATGTATATCGTCCCATGTCCGGAAGCATCCAAATCAAGTGCAATTCTCTTGCCAACCACGCCTGCGCTTCTAATTTTGCCGGCAGACCCTGGTATATCGCTCATTTCATGGGCATGATCAAGTGGGCTTCAAAGAAGCGTTATCATCATGCCATCCATTGGACCGCGCAGCCTATTCGGGCGTCAGAAACGGGCGGGTTACGCTGATGCCATTGCCGGATTTGCTCCATTCCCTGCACGGACGCGACCTTGGCTTTCTTAAAATAATAGCCGGTTTGTGGCGGATTGAATTGGACGTGCCCAACGTCCGCGCGGCTTTACCCATGTTAACCCGCGCGATGCTCGACCCCGAGTTGGCGAATGAGATTATCGGCGCGTTGCCCATCGCCGCGCAGGATGCGTTGATCGCGCTCGCGGAACAAGACGGTTTGCTATCCTGGGCGCAGTTCACCCGCAATTATGGCGATGTCCGCTCAATGGGCGCTGCCCGCCGTGACCGCGAACGCCTTGATCTCAATCCGCGCACGCCGGCGGAGTTACTGTGGTATTACGGTCTGATCGGGCAGGCGTTCCTGGACATGCCCCCGGAACCTCAGCAGTATGCCTATATCCCGGGCGATTTACTTGCCCTGCTGAAAATTCCGGAGCGCCGAATGACGAACGTGCTGGGCCGCCCCGCCTCCCCCGACGAAACTGGTTACCCCATTTTCGTCACTGACCGGGTGCTGGACCACGCCTGCACGCTGCTGGCGGCGTTGAGGCTGCAACTGCCGCTGGATCGCATCCCATCTACGCAATGGACGATCCCCCTGCCCAATTTGCGGGCGCTGCTATTTGCCACCGGCCTGTTGGATGCTAACGACATGCCGTTGCCAGAACCGGTGCGCCATTTTCTGGAAGCCCCGCGCGCGCAGGCATTGGCACAATTGGCAAGCGCCTGGCTGCGCAGCTCAACCTACAATGAGATGCGTTTGCTTCCTGGTCTGGTGTTCGAGGGGGATTGGCTGAACGATGCGCTGCAAGCCCGCACACGCGTTCTGGAGCACCTCAGGCGGTTGCCGCAGGACTCCTGGTGGAGTCTGGCTGCTTTCACATCTGCGATTCGCGAGCGCGACCCAGATTTTCAACGCCCGGCGGGAGATTACGATTCATGGTTCATCCGGCGCGCCGGTACGGATCAGTATTTGCGCGGTTTTTCCGCCTGGGACGAGGTAGATGGCGAAGTGGTGCGTTCTTTGATCTGCGGACCCCTTCATTGGCTCGGCTTCCTCGACCTGGCGGCGCCTGGTCCCGATGCGCCCGCCGCCGCCTTCCGTCCTTCCATCTGGGCTGCCGCTTTATGGAAAGAACAGCCGCCATCCGGTCTTGCAGATGAAGACGGGCAGGTCAACGTCCACAGCGACGGGCAGTTGGACGTGTCGCGCCTGGCTCCACGCGCAGTACGCTACCAGCTTGCGCGCTTTGCGGACTGGTCCGGTGAAGACGACGGAACCTATCACTATCGCATCACGCCCGTATCGTTGGAGCGCGCGCGTCAGCAGGGGCTGCGCGTTACGCAGCTTGTCAGCCTGCTTAAAAAGCACGCCGGCGCTCCACTCGCGCCAGCGTTGATCCATGCCCTGGAGCGCTGGGAACAGCACGGCACAGAGGCCTCATTGGAAAAAATTCAACTACTGCGCGTCTCTCGGCCGGAAATCCTGGCAGCGCTGCGCAATGTCCGCGCCAGCCGCTTCCTTGGCGAAGAAATCTCTCCTACTGTCGTGGTGCTGCGCCCGGGCGGCGCCGCTGCGATCCTGCAAGCTCTGGCAGAGCTTGGCTACCTGGGCGAGTCGCGTCTCGGAACCGATGTATAATGACAAAAGGCACAAAGCGTGCCTTTTGCTTGATCGCAGACTTCCAATACTCCACTTGAGGTGCTCATGACCGATCGTTTGGACTGGATCCAAAAAGAGCTGGACGGCTTGAAAGAAGCCGGTTTGTACAACCGCATCCGCACGCTGTCATCGCCGCAAGGTGCCTGGCTGGTGGTGGACGGTAAACGCGTGCTCAATTTCTGTTCGAATAACTATCTGGGAATGGCCAACAACCCGCGCCTGGTGGCATCTGCCAAAAAGGCTCTGGACGCCTACGGCGTTGGCCCAGGCGCCGTGCGCACCATAGCCGGTACCATGGACCTGCACCTGGAACTGGAACGGCGGCTGGCAGCCTTCAAGGGCGTTGAAGCGGCCATCACCTTCCAATCCGGCTTTACTGCCAACCTGGCAGCGATTGCAGCCCTGGTCACCAAGGACGACATCATCTTCTCGGATGAACTCAACCACGCCAGCATCATCGACGGCTGCCGCCTATCCGGCGCACCGATCATCCGTTTCGCCCACGCCAATCCAGCCGACCTGGAACGGGTCATTGCTGAACACCAGGGCACTTACCGGCGTGCATTGTGCATCACCGACGGCGTCTTCAGCATGGACGGCGACATTGCCCCCCTGGACAAGATTTACGAAATCACCTCCAAACACGGTATCATGCTGATGGTGGATGACGCTCACGGCGAGGGCGTGATGGGCAAAGGCGGGCGCGGCATTGTGGATCACTTCCACCTGCACGGCAAGGTGGATATCGAGGTAGGTACGCTTTCCAAGGCCTTCGGTGTGGTCGGCGGGCTGGTGGCCGGCAAGGCAGTGATCGTTGACTGGCTGCGGCAGCGCGGGCGACCCTTCCTGTTCTCCTCCGCGGTCACCCCCCCGGATGTGGCCGCCACCATAGCTGCGGTTGACCTGCTAGAAGAATCGACCGAATTGGTCGACCGCTTATGGTCGAATGCCCGCTACTTCAAGGACGAGATGAAGCGCCTTGGCTTCGATACCGGCCAGAGTGTTACCCCCATCACCCCGGTCATGCTGGGCGAGGCGCCGCTGGCGCAGCAATTCAGCCGTGAACTGTTCGAAGAAGGCGTGTTCGCCATGTCGCTGGGCTTTCCTACCGTCCCGCGCGGCAAAGCTCGCATCCGGGTGATGATCTCGGCGGTGCACGCCCAGGCAGATCTGGATCAGGCGCTGGAGAAGTTCGCCAAAGTTGGGCGCAAATTAGGAGTCATCAGCTAAAAAGTTTTGTCATTGCGCCGAAGGAAGCAATCTGCGTCTTTCAGCCATGACGACTGTCCCAGTGCATTCGTTATTCCAGTTCTGGGTAGATTGCTTCACTCCGCCTCACTTCGTTCACAATGACAACAAATTAATTCAATTCTGTCGCAGCCCGGCGCTTGACATGCGCCAGGATGGCCGCCATGCCGTTCAAGCGCTGCGCGGTCAAAACATGCTGCAACCCCATGCGCAGGTAAAAATCGGCCGGAATCGCCAACACCTGCTCAGGCGTGCTGCCCTTCAGCCCCTCCATCATCAATGCGGCGTACCCACGCACTGTCGGTGACTCTTCCGGCACAAGGAAGTAATAATACAATGCGCCGTCTTTGACCTCAGCAGCCATCTGCACCGGGGTCATGCATTCGGGCACTTCTTCCATCTCATCCGGGCGCTGCAAGTGGCCAGGAAAAGGTGGAAAGCTTCGTGCATAGTCCAGCAGCATTTCGAGCTTTTCGCGCCCTTCGCATACCTCGAAATCGTTGACGATTTCTTCCAGGCGGGCTGGCAGGGAATTGCTATCCGTCATGCACCTTCGCCCTTTTCAATCGGCGCGCCGACCAGGTTGCCCCATTCGGTCCATGAACCATCATAATTGCGCACCTTGGGATAACCAAGCAGGTATTTCAGCACGAACCAGGTAAGTGAGCTGCGCTCGCCAATGCGGCAGTAAGCAATAGTATCCTTGTCGGGGGTGATGCCGTGCGCCTGGTAAAGGTCGCGCAGGGCTGCCGGCGACTTAAAAGTACCATCCTCCTGCACCGCCTGGCTCCAGGGGATGCTGACCGCACCCGGAATGTGGCCGCCGCGCTGCGCCCCTTCCTGCGGGTAACCGGGCATGTGCAGCAGTTCTCCGGTATATTCCTTGGTCGAGCGCACATCCACCAGCGGCTGGCGGCTTTCCAGGTGGCGCATGACATCATCGCGAAAGGCGCGAATATCCTTGGCCGGCCCGGTGGCGTGATAGGTGGTGGGTGGGTAAGCCAAAGGGGTGGTCGTCAGCATTCGGCCTTCAGAAACCCACTTGGCCCGGCCACCATTCATTACCCGGCGGTCCTGATGACCGTAGTATTCAAACAACCAGAAGGCATAAACCGCAAACCAGTTGGATTTGTCGCCATAAAATACGACAGTAGTGTCGTTGGCGATCCCCAGACTGGAACACAGGGTCTCGAATTCTTCTTTCGTCAGAAAGTCTCGCCGTACCGGGTGCTGCAGGGTGGTGAACCAGTCAACTTTGACTGCCCCGGGAATATGACCGGTTTCATAAAGCAAGGCATCCTCATCCGATTCCACCAGGCGCACCTGTGGATCGTTAAGGTGTTGCGCAACCCATTCGGTATCGACCAAAACTTCGGGGTGAGCGTAAGCTGTCATGGAATATACCTCCTATTATGATCATATTTATCATAATAATCATATCACAAACTATATGCCGGAGACAACTACTACGACTATGGGGATGATAGATGCGCGCGAGTATAAAACAGACGTCGTTTGAAAAATAAAAAAAGGGACTGTCTACTTATCAGACAGTCCCTGCAACTTTGGTCTCGAACCGATTACTGCGTGCCCTGCAGGCGGGGATCCAACGCATCCCGCAGCCCGTCACCGAGAAAGGTGAATGCCAAAACCACCAGCGATACGGCAATGGCTGGCGCCAGCAGCAGCCAGGGCTGCGCATTGATCGCCGTCTGACCTTCCAACATCGATGCTCCCCAACTGGTGATGAAGAAGTCCTTGGGGTTTGTGGAAGGGATTAGACCCAGACCCAGATAACCAAGAATGGCTTCGGTGATGATCATGCCCGGGATGGTCATAGCGGTCAGGATGATGACCGGGCCTAATGAGTTCGGCAGAATGTGGCGGAACATGATGCGCGAGTCAGTGGCGCCCATGCAGCGAGCAGCTTCGATAAATTCTTTTTCTTTCAAGGAAAGCGTTTGCCCGCGCACAATTCTGGCAAAACCGACCCAGCCAACTAACGCCAGAGCGCTGAACAACAGGAATAATCCGTTCAGCAATTGACCGATATACGTCTGACGCAGCGTGACCATAACGATGATAAAGAAAAGCAGGTCCGGAAAAGCGTAAAACACATCGGTCAAGCGCATCAGGATATTATCCATTCGGCCGCCACGGTAACCAGAGAACAGACCGACAATCGTCCCGATCACAATGATAATAAAGGTCGGTAAAAATCCGACTGTCATGGACACACGCGCGCCATAAAGCGTGCGGCTGAGCACGTCCCGCCCGAGGGTATCGGTGCCGAAGAAATAGGCCGGGTCGCTGGCTTTGCCGTTTGGACCGACTTCGATCCAGGTGGGCGGCAAGAACCCTTTCCCGTCATTGATCTGAAGCGGGTTGTGCGGAGCAATGACGCTGGCAAACAACGCCAGAAACGTAAAAATGACAATGATGATCATACCCACAACGGAGGCTTTGTTTTTAATCAAGCGCGACCAGGCATCCATCCAAAGGCTGCGTGGTTTAACCGTCATCATCGTCAGATCAGCGATATGCGCCTGTGTTTTGCCAGTCGAGGGTTGAGAAACTTGGGTTGTCATTCGTATACCTATTAATCCAACCGAATTCTGGGATCCAGAAATACATAGACGACATCGACGCTGACGTTAGCAAGCGCCACCAGAACCGCGTAGATCAACGTGGTGCCCATGATCATGGAGTAGTCACGCTGGCCAATAGCAGTAACGTATGCACGTCCCATTCCTGGGAAACCAAACATGGTTTCGATAATAAATGAACCGGTTACCAGGGCGGCCAGAGCAGGGCCAAGAATGGTAACAACGGGAATAAGCGAATTTTTAATCATGTGGCGCACGATGACTACGCGTTCAGACAGGCCTTTCGATCTGGCCGTCCGAATATAATCCTGGCGCATCGTCTCCAGCATGGAGCCGCGCGTCAATCGGGCAGTGCGCGCCATGGTGTTAAACCCTAAAATCACGGCTGGCAAGATCCACACACTTACTTCATCCCAACTTCTAGGAACGATACTGACCATATGCAGCGTGGAAGCAAATATAATGATCAAAAATATCGCCATCACAAAATTCGGCACCGAGATGCCTATGGTGACGATAAAAAGGCTGAGATAGTCAACCATCGTGTTTTGCTTGAGAGCTGAAATCACCCCTGCGGGAATGCCAATAATGATGGCGAACAGGAGCGCATACACACCCAACCGCATGGAATAACCGAAGCGGCTGTAAATAATACTCTTTTCTTCAGGCGGCATGAACAAAATTTGCTGGATGGTCAAACCCCGCTGGCGGTAAGACGGACCAAGGTCGCCGCAAATCAGGCCGCAGTCGAATTTTCCTTCACTATCGATGTCGCCAATCAGGTAAGCGGTAAACTGCCGCCAGAGCGGTTTATCCAGCCCGTAGTAGGTATTAAGCATCTTCTGTGTTGCCGGGTCCACCTGACGCGCGCTTAAATCCCTGTCCCAGGGGCCACCTGGAGCCGCGTGCATCAGGACGAATGTGATGGTCGAGACAACCAGAATCACCGGGATGAGCCATAACATACGGCGCAGCAGAAATTTACCCATAGAACGTGGTTCCTAATTTCTAGATTTCCTGCAGGTCATTCCCTGCGGGATTCTGGCCGGTTCCACCTGTTGCCAAGCAGAACCGGCCATTTGCCTAACTTGATTTAGCGATGTTTTCCGTAAAGATTACGGGAGCATCGAGGTATCGATGGTGATGGACAGCGGAGCTACGTCGCCTGGCCAACCGGCATCCTGCGGGGTCTGGACGATGCCCTTGACCCACGGTTTCACCAGGTAGGAGTTGACGTTGTTCCACATGAAGGCCACCGGGGCGCCGTCAGTCAGCATCTTCTGAGCTTCGGCATATAGTGGCATACGGGCAACCGGATCAACCGTCGAGTCAGCTTCAACCAGTTTGGCATCCAGGTCAGGATTGGAGTAGCCAATGCGCTCGCCAAAGGCGCCGGTCTTCCAGTACACGGAGAGCCAGTTCTGGGGATCGGGGTAGTCTGCGCACCAACCAAGGATGAACAACTGCGGGGCAGTGTTGACGTCTTTGGTCAGAGCGGTGTAGGTGGTGGCTTCAACCGGGTTGAGGCTGATATCCACGCCCAGGACTTCCTTCCACTTGGCAACCAGCCACTCATGGCGGACGCGGTTGCGCGGAGTGTCGGAGAAGGTGTCAACCATTTCGACCACAGCGCCGGTCGGGTCGAGCAACTGGCCGTTGTTGACAGTGTAGCCGGACTCGGCCAGGGCAGCCTGCGCAGCGGCAGGATCGAAGCCCCAGCGGTTTTCTTCGGCGTCATAGCCCGGGAAGCCTTTGGGGATCCAGGTCAAGGTGGGGGCGCCTAAGCCCTTGAGGACATCGGTAACCCAGGTTTCGCGATCGAGCGCCATAGCAAAGGCTTCGCGCACCTTCTGATTGGTGAAGGGTTCCTTGAGTTGGTGGAACATGACAGCGAAGGTGCAGGAGCCGGGGTAAATATTGGCTTCCGCATTTAGCGTGGCATCGTTCTGGACAGTGGCAAGGTCTTCAGCCGCCAGCGGAACGATATCGAACTCATTGTTCTTGTAGGCTTCGAAGGAAACCGCCGAGTCGGTGATGTAGCGGAATTCCAGGTTATAGGTGGCTACGCCGCCCCAGTAATTGGCGTTCGGCTCGAAGTAACCGCGCACATAGGGTTCCAGCGATTTGACAACGAAGGGGCCGTTACCCACGTGGAACTTGGAGGAAGTCCACCAGATGTCTCCGCCTTCAGCAATGTTTTCTTCCTTGGCGGGGAAAGTTACCCACAGGGACATAACCGTGTGGAAATAGGGAGCGGGCTGGGAAAGGCCGATCTTGAGGATGCGGCAGTCAGCCTGTTCGTAATCAACGCAGGCGTTGCCGGCCATGTCCAAAGCCTGGACTTTCAAACCAGCTTTGAGTTCAGCAAGCTGTTCTTCGGTGGGTTCTTCGGCATAGCGCCATTCTTTCGCGCCGGCGATGTCATCGGTGATGGCAGCGTACTCACCAGCGGTGGCGGGATCGACATTGCGGAAGATCGAATACTCGAAGCGCTTGGCGTTCAGCAGGGAGCCGTCGGAGTACTTGAGGCCTTCGCGCAGGGTGAAGGTCAGCTCGGTAGCATCGTCATTATATTCCCAGGACTCGGCAGCACCGGGGACGGTGTTGAGCTCAGCATCCAGGGTGGTCAAACCTTCGTACATCATCTTCAGATGAGCAATTTCGTTCACGAAGGATGACTTCTGCGGGTCGATGATATCAGGCCAGGAGCCCAGGTTGACGCGCAGGGTCGGCGTTTCCGCAGCCTCCGCAGCCGGGGTTGCAGTCACGACGACGGTCTGGCCCTCTTTCTCGATGACAACAGTCTCCACGACTTTCTCGGGAGTAACGGCTGCAGGCTGGCATGCTGCGAGAACGAAGCTGGCCAGGATCAGGAACGACACGAACACAAACAATTTGGATCGCATGTGATTCTCCTCCTTACAGGATAAATGGGAAACAAACAGTGGTCGAAACCAGTCTGGTTTCTTTGACACAAGTGCTTCGATTGCTTAACCAGTTACCACCTCCTCTCGAAGAATTGCACACCGCCTATATTCGCTGATTAAACCATGTGACAGGCCACCCAGTGACCCGGGCTGACCTCGCGGAATTCAGGTTTTATTTGTTTGCAAATCTCAGCCGCGATCGGGCAGCGCGTACGAAAACGGCAGCCGGACGGCGGGTTTACCGGAGAAGGAACATCACCGGTCAGGATAATGCGTTTGCGATTGGCTTCGATGGCCGGATCCGGGATGGGCACAGCCGAAAGAAGCGCCTGCGTGTAGGGGTGCAGCGCATGGCTATATAACTCATCCCGCGTGGTTAATTCGACGATAATGCCAAGATACATCACCGCGACCCGGTCGCTGATGTGACGCACCATCGACAGGTCGTGGGCAATGAATAAATAAGTCAGCCCTAATTTCGCCTGCAAATCTTCAAGCAGATTAACCACCTGGGCCTGAATGGATACATCCAGCGCGGAGATGGGCTCGTCGCACACGATCAATGCGGGCTCCAGCGCCAGGGCGCGGGCAATGCCGATACGCTGCCGCTGCCCGCCGGAAAATTCGTGCGGATAACGGCTGGTGTACGCCGGGTTGAGACCGACCAGTTTGAGCAGGCGTTCTGCGTGTCCCTGGGTGTCCTTCTGCGTAGTCATGTCGTGAATCAGCATCGGCTCAGTGATGATCTGGCCGACGGTCATGCGCGGATTCAGGCTGGCGTACGGGTCCTGGAAAATCATCTGCATGCGACGGCGCGTCTTGCGCAAGCTTTCGCCCTTCAGTTTGACCAGGTCCTTGCCTTCATAAAAAACACTACCGGAAGTGGGCCGGTGCAACTGTAAAATCGCGCGCCCGGTTGTGGATTTTCCGCAACCCGATTCTCCCACCAGACCAAGCGTTTCGCCCTTTACGATATCAAAGCTGACGCCATCCACGGCGTGAACAGCGCCGACCTGCTTTTGGATCAGCACACCCTTCATGATCGGGAAGTGCTTGACCAGATCAACAACATTAAGCAAAACCTCATTGGCTGCCATTAACGTTCTCTCCCAGTTTCCGGATTTACCCAACAGGCTGCTGTGTGGTCAGGAGAAACCTGCATCAGCGGCGGATTCTCTTTCCAACAGCGTTCGACCACGTACTTGCAGCGCGGCGCAAACGGGCAGAAATTGGGTTTTTCCAGCAGCACGGGGGGCAGCCCATCAATGGAAACCAACCGCCGCTGACCCGATTCGTCCATGCGCGGCAGGCTGCCAAGCAAACCAAGAGTATAGGGGTGGCTGGGATGAGCATAAACATCCCGAATGGGAGCAGTTTCGATGATATAACCGCCGTACATCACTGCCAGACGGTCGGCCAGACCGGCAATGACTCCAAGGTCATGCGTGATCCAGATGATCGCCATGCCAAGGTCGTCGCGAATGCGCTTGGCTAACTCCACAATTTGAGCTTGAATAGTAACATCTAACGCAGTAGTTGGCTCATCGGCAATCAGGATTTGCGGCGTGCAAACCAGGGCCATGGCAATCATGACGCGCTGGCGCATACCGCCGGAGAACTGGTGAGGATAATCATTCAGGCGGTCGCGCGGGTTCGGAATGCCCACTTTGGTGAGCATTTCCACCACACGGTCATCGGCCTGCTTGCGGTTCATTCCCAGATGAACCTCAAGTGGCTCCGAAACCTGACGGCCGATCGTCAACACAGGGTTGAACGAAGTCATCGGATCCTGGAAAACCATGCTGATTTGCGAACCGCGAATATGGCGAATCTCGTCATCGCTCATTTTCAGCAAGTCTTTGCCCTGAAACAGAGCCTTGCCAGCACTCACTTTGCCCGGAGGCGATGGAATCAGGCGCAGCATGGACATAACAGTCACGCTTTTGCCGCATCCACTCTCACCAACAATTCCAAGGGTTTCGCCCTCTTTTAGCCCGAAAGAGACACCATTAACTGCATGGACGATCCCTTCCCTGGTACGGAATTGGGTTTCCAGGCCTTGCACACTTAATAGTTCTGACATGCAATTGACCTCTGAGTTGTTCGGATGGCTGCTTTACAGCGGGAGGGGGTAATGCGAATTTTACCTTTTTGCAATTAACCTGAAGTTTATTCTACCTGAATACCCTGGGGATGTCAAACAAAGGGGTGGGAATGTCAGGTAAAGTATGAACAAATATTATAATAAAAAAATGGAAATTAATCAGGTGATTACCGCCTTAAAACAGCAGAATTTTCAATATGCCTTCTATTTTAAGCGTCAAGGGCTGCCAGCCGTGCTGGAAAGCAACTGCGACCGGTTTTCCTCCGCCTCCATCATTAAGATCCCCTTGCTGTTGACCTGGGTGCATCTGGAACGCCAGGGGCAAGTGGACCGCAGCGAAAGCTGCGACCTGGACGCAGAACCGCAGGTACGGGGCGCAGGTTTTGCATACCAAATGGCTGCGCGCAAGCTGCCTTACCATGACGTGCTGTTGATGATGATGGCGCTCTCGGACAACCTGTGCACCAATCTGGTCATCCGCCGCATTGGGTTGGAGCGCGTACAGCAGCTGTTTCGCGAAGCGCTCGGCCTGCACGGCACGGAGTTACAGCGCAAATTGATGGATTATAAGGCGCGCGACCGCGGGCTGGATAACTGGGTCAGTGCTGAGGACGCCGTTCATTTCTTCGACCTTTTTGAACAGCTCGAGCCAGAGGAAAAAGTCTGGGTGGAGCCGCTGCTGCTGGTGAATACTGATGATTTATTGCTTAAACGCAATATCCCGCGTGACCGGTTGGATTTCTATCATAAGACCGGCTCGATCACGGGCGTGTTTCATGATTGGGGCTACACCCGCGATTGCCAGATTTTCCTGTTCACCAACCAGGTAAAGGATGTTCGCGCGGCTTATGAAGTGTTCGGCCAGGCCGGGGAGTTGTTAATTGATTCGTAGGTCGGTTTGCCCACAGGGCACTCTGCGAGTGAGGGCGTGCAAGGAGTTCATGCAGTAAAGGGACATTTGCAGCCCTGAAAACCGACACATCGTATCGTTATGATGTTGGATTTCGGAACAATTACCTGCTTAGCCTTCAAACCTGGCGTTTGAGTATTCGGTGAATGAATTTCGTAGGTCGGGTAGAGGGGCTATTACGTGCATACGATTATGAATTACACATGCAGCCCCGAAACCCGACTTATCGTATCTTTATGATGTTGGATTTCGGGCTGCTAATTGTCCGGTACATTAGGCACCATTAGATCGCCCTCAATCCAACCTACGGCTAGCTGGAAATCACCTATGTACACCCGAAACCCGACGGGCAATCCTACCTCCGATAGCCTATATAATATTTTCATGAAATATCGACGTGTTTATGCTCCGGGTGGTACATACTTCTTCACCGTTGTGACCCGCAATCGAATCCCGATTTTCTCCGATCCATCTGTGGTGGAAACTCTTCGCATGGCGTTCAAATATACATTAGCTCGCCATCCGTTTACTGTCGTGGCAAATGTCATTATGCCTGACCATATTCACACGATTTGGACGCTGCCGGAAAACGACGCAGATTTCTCAACACGCTGGCGGTTAATCAAAAGTTGTTTCACCCGAAATTGGACAAATCGCCCTAAAGACGTGCCTGTTTGGCAACATCGCTTTTGGGAACACCTCATCCGAAATGAAAAGGATCTGGAAAGGCATGTTGAATATATCCATTACAATCCTGTAAAACACGGATTAGCTCAGTCACCTTCCACTTGGCCATTTTCCAGTTTTTCCAAATTTGTGAGTGATGGGTTATATCCAGAAGGTTGGGGGAGCAACGAGATGATATGGGAAGGCAAAAAAATAATGGAGTGATCGTTCTTCGTAGGTTGGTTTGAGGGGTCACACAAGCAATTTTGCACAATCGCCGTACTTTGCCCCTCAAACCAACATCGTCTGGGCCTACCGGATGTTGGATTTCGGGCAACCCATTCATGTGATCAACCGGGGTAATTTGTCCGCCCACACCCACAGGGTGCCCTGCCCCCAGGGCACCCTGTGGGTGTGGGCAATCCAACCTACGACAATGTTGCAGCCCGAAATCCGAAAATTTGGTTGTATTGTTTGATTATTGTTGGGTTTCGCGGCTGCAATCCGGTTTCACGAAAAAGCGTTTCCCACCGCTCCACCCAACCTACAAATTTCTAATCGTTAGTTACTTCCGCCGGTTATATTTCACGTACAGAGACGCGCCGGCGATGCCCAAAAACGTTCCAACCAGCCCGATCACATACGAGAAAAAATTCAAAAATAAAGTCGACTCAAGCACTTTAACCACCATCAGCAGCGGCAGAACTACCCCCGCGAGGACGAGGATACCTCCAATCACCAACATGCGGATGGGTGTAAAAAAACTCATTCGTACAGCCAGCAAGCGGTCAATTGACCGGGGACAGGTTCAAATTCGGGCGGCACTTTGACTTCGCACAAACCTTTAATGATTCTCGGGCAGCGCGGGTGGAAGCGGCAGCCAGACGGCGGGTTTACCAGACTGGGCGGTTCGCCCGGCGGCACCTCCTTCATCACCGTCGCGTTGTGGGCATCCGGGTCGGAGGTACCCTGCAGCAGCGCATACGTGTAGGGGTGCAGCGGATTATTGACCAGCAAATCCACCTGACCCTTCTCGATCACCTGGCCAGCATACATCACGAAGATGCGTTCCGAGAAATAGCGCACGGTGGACAGGTCGTGTGTCACGTAAATCACCGCCAGGTTGTGTTTTTCCTGCAAGCCGCTCAGCAGCTTTAGGATTTCGACGCGAACCGAAGCGTCCAACATCGAAACCGGCTCGTCCGCTACCAGCAGCTTGGGATTCAGGATCATGGCGCGCGCAATGACGATGCGCTGCTGCTGACCACCGCTGAGCTGGTGCGGGAATTTCGGCAGGAACTCGTTGACCGGAGTCATCTTGACTTCTTCCAGCACCTTGCTGATGCGTTCCAGCCGTTCTTCCTTGTCTTTCACGCCGTTGATGGTCAACGGCTCTTCCAGTATGCGTTGGACGGTCATAAACGGCGGCAGCGCGCCGTACGGATCCTGTTGAACGAACCCCACCTCAGACCGGTAAGCCTTTAAATCGGCGCCTTTTAGCGTGCTGAGGTCCTTGCCATCAAAAATGACCTGTCCGGAGGTGGGTTTGTACAGCGCCAGGATGGTCTTCATCAAACTGGTTTTGCCACAGCCGCTCTCGCCCACAATTGCAATCGACGCGCCGTGCTTCAGCTCAAAGCTGACCCCGTCAACGGCGCGAACATAACCGGCATGGCCAAAGCCAAATTTCCGCAGCTCAAAATGAACGCGTAAATCCTGGACGGACAATAGCGCGCCGGTGCTGTTCTTCTTGTTGTTGCCAGGCACAACCATCTGTTCCTGAATTTTGTCTTGTTCAATCGTCATTATTCACCCCGCCCTACACATACAACCAGCATTTGACTAAATTGCCGTCCAACTGAACCACAGGTGGTTCTTCGACGCAGCGTGCAAAGCGCTTCGGGCAACGGGCGGCAAACCGGCAGCCCGTTGGAGGGTTGATCAGGCTTGGCGGCTGGCCGGTGATAAATTCCGGCACCGCGTTACCGCGCAGCTTGGGCACGCTGGCCATTAGTTTGGCTGAGTATGGGTGATGCGGTTGGCTGAAGAAGGTCTTGGCGTCGCTCACCTCTACAATTTGCCCGGCATACATGACCGCCGCCCGATCTGCCAGCTCGCTTGAGGTGGCAATATCGTGGGTGATCAGGATAAAGCTGGTGGCCATTTGCTGCTTGATCCGTTTGAGCAAGTTGAAAATATTAGCCTGGGTCAACACATCCAGCGCTGAAGTCGGCTCATCCAAAATGATCAGGTCAGGAGTGGTAACCAATGACATTGCCAGGGCAACCCGCTGGCGCATTCCGCCGCTCAGTTCAAAGGCGTAACGATTGATGAAATCCGCCGGCACGCCAACATGTTGAAACATTTTTTGCGCCTGGGACAGTGCTTCGTCCTTTTTGACGCCAAAGTGAACCATCATCGGTTCAGCCACCTGCTCACCAACTTTGAGTACCGGATTGAGCGCGTTCATGGCTGCCTGGGGCACCATGGCCATCTTGATCCAGCGGATTTGTTGCCGGTACTCCTCCTCCGTCAGGCCCATCAACTCTTTGCCATTCAGGTAGACCTTGCCGGAATATTCCTGAACGTTACGCGGCAGCAAACGCAGAATGGCTTTAGCCAGCGAGCTTTTACCGCAGCCCGACTCGCCAACTACTACGATGGCTTCGTTGGAATTCAGGGTGAAATCCACTCCGTCCACAGCCTGTACGATGCCGCGACTTGTTTTGAAATGCAGTTTTAATTTTTCCAACCGCAACAATGTTGTGTCCGCCATGTCGCTAAATCCCTCTCAGTCTCGGATTGAAGATGCGGTCGAGTGCAAAACCCAACATCGCGAAACCCAGACCAGTGACCATGAGCAGCACAGCGGGTTCCAAAATCCAGTAATAAAAACCTTTATACAAAGCTCCGTTGGATTGGGCGTCATTGATCACCTTACCCCAGGTTGGCAGCACCGGGTCGCCCAGTCCAAGAAGAGCCAGTGACGCTTCCAGAAAAACGTAGGCTGGCACAGCCGAAACCAGCGTGGGAATGAGCAGCGGGATCATGCGCGGGATCAGGTAGAAGAATATGATGCGGAAATTGCTGGCGCCGTATGCCTTGGCAGCTTCGATGTACGTTGATTCTTTCACTTGCAGGAAAACGGCGCGGTACGATTTGACCGCTCCGGTGAAAATACTGAGCAAGATGGTAACGCCCAAAATCGTCCAGATGCTGGTGGAATAGAAAGTGCCCACCATGATCAAAACCGCCAGGAAGGGCAGTACCAGGTTCACCTCGGTAATGCGCTGGATGAGTTCGTCCAGCCAACCGCCAAACCAGGCGCCTATGGCAGCAATCGCCATCGAAAGAATCGAGGTCGCCAGCGCAGCCAGCAAGCCGAAGGACAAAGCAATTGGGGCGCCCCACAGCAGGGCAACCATCAGGTCGCGCCGCGCGTGATCGGTGCCTGCCAGGCCATAGGATTGGCCGTGGAAGACAAATTCTACATTGATGTCCGAGCCAGCCTCGAAGGTTTGTCCATTGACAACCAACTTGTAGCTGCCTTTTTGCGGTACCGGTGGGTTGGTTTCGGGAACTGAGAATAACCCGATCATTGGGTTGTCGTCACGCTTTTCGCGCACCAACCGCTTGATCAGCTTTTCGTCCTGCGAGAAGCGAAAGGTTTGCTTGGCGCTGATGCCCAGGTCACCAATGCGGATTTCTTCGCCATCCGGAGCGATCAAATAGATGGAAACGAAGGGATTTTTACTCTGGTAAGTAGAGGTGAAGTACAGCATCAACTCCTGTGGATACACATCGTAATTGAAATCGAAGGCGTATTCGAAATCAATGGCTGCTGTATCCGGGCTGCTCGGGGTAACCGTCTTGGAAAAGCCCTCTTCCCCACCTTTTATAGCAAATGATTCGGGTAACTTGGTCTTCCTGAAAGTGTTGAACCAGGCGGGTGGGACGTTCTTAGGGTTCATATACCAGACGTCTTCGCCGCCGCGCCACAGGCGAACAGCCTCGGAATAAGGTATCTTAATGACAGCAAATATTGCCAGGGCTACCAGCAGGAATATGATAAAAAGACCAAAAACCGCTGAAGGGTAGCGAGAAATCTCGGCGAAATTTTTTTTCAAGTTTTTCATGGCTATTTTCCACCGCCCACTTTTACGCGCGGGTCAACCAGAACATAGACAAAATCGAGGAGAAATACGGTAATGGCGAGCAGGTACGCGTAGATGATGGTCGACCCAACGATCACGGGCGTATCGAAGAACCCGATCGCCCGGAACAGCGTTCGACCAAGTCCAGGCCACAGGAAGACTGTTTCAGTAATAATGGCGCCTGTCCACAGGCCGATGACCAATAGCGCAAAATTGGTGATGATAGTCGGCAAGGTTGGGCGCAGAATGTAACGCCGCTCGATATCCCGCGAGGGCAGCCCTTTGGCTTTGGCCATATCCACGTAATCTTCGCTGGAATAAATCAAGAAGAAAGTTCGCCAGTTATAGATGCTAAGAAATAGCGAACTAATGATCAGTGAGCTTGCTGGAAGGATCAAATGCTTCAACACATTCAAAATATAATCAAAAGTATTGTCGGGCACGGGTGCATCCACCATCCCGCCAAACGGTAAAATCTTAAATACGGCAGCAAAAAGCAAGATGAAGAAAATCCCGTAGAACCAGGGCGGCGCAGCGGAAGTTGGCGAGAGCGTAATCACCAGCTTATCCCAGAAGCTGCCATACGAGCGAGATAAAGTCAGCGCGATAAAAACACTGAAAAAGAATAAAAATAACTGCGAGGTTCCCATTAACAACAGCGTGGCAGGTAAACGCTCGAGGATGATATTACGCACCTCGCGTGAACCGTTATCGCTGACCATGTTCTGCGCCCGACCCAGGTTTAATTGCAGCGCATTAAACAAATAACGGAACGATCGGATCGCAAAGGGCGTATCCAGGCCAAGCCGTTTTTCTTCCAGGGCGACCAGGTCATTGGCCATTTGGCGGCGGGTTTCCGGCGAAATATTCTGATTGGCGGTCGAGGCTGCCACACGCTGGTTCACCCGTTCACGGATGTCGTTGCGCATGATGGTATCGACATAACCACCCATATTGGCGATGAGAATGGTGGTATATACCCCGATTACCACGGTGAACAATAACGTAACGGCCCGGATCCCCATGAAACGAGCCACCCTGGCAAACGCTGAGGTCGTTTTCTTCTTCGGTACACCAAGGACGCCTGCCTGAGTATCCTGTGTCATTTTATGCCCTCAAAATTAGGATAGATAGGGGCAAGTGAGACACTTGCCCCTATCGTTATGCCAAAACAGACAAACTGATTCCGCCTTACGGAGCCGTTACAAATTCAACGGACGCAAAGGTCGGCTGGGAGACGGTGAACGGAACAATCGCGACCTCGAGCTTGTTGGAACCAGCTTCGAGAGCAGCCGTGGTTGCGGTATCCAAAACGACGCTGTATTGACCGTCTTCAACAGCAACGGCTTCGGCAACTTTCACGATCTCGCCTTGCGCGTTGTAGAGCAAGAACTTGACCTGCTTGATTTCGGCAGCCGGATAGGCGGCGTCCTTGAAGGTCACGAATACATCGAACGTGGCTTCTTCACCAATCTTCACCTGGCCAGGACCATCCAGTTCAACAACAGCCAGCTTGGGCTCGCCAAAGTTTGACCAGCGGTCAGCCAGATCAGGATAGTCTTCGAAGTGCTTGAGGGTCAGGGTCTTTTCAGTCAGGAAGGCCTGGTCCACAAAGTACGGGCCGGTACCAACCATGAAGTTGTTGTGCTCACCATACCAGGCTTTGAGGGCCTCATAGCGAGCGACTGCCTCATCGGCCGTCAGGTAAGCGCTCATAGTAGGAGCGTAGGGGATGGTTTTGTCAGCGATGGCCTGATCCAGGTATTTGGCCAGGACTTCGAGACTCGGACCACCAATGAAGCTGGTTTGTTCGATCTCTTTTTCCAGAGCTTTGTCCACCGAGTAAGCCAGTTCGCCGCCGGCTTCAGCAGCGTTGGCGACAGCCATCGTGTCCCAGGAACCCTCACCAAAGGTATAGGTCGGGAACATGAGCGGGATGTTCAGTTCAGCATCCAGCGAGTAGGTGTCGGAGTAGTACTCGATCACCAGCGGCTCAGTGGATACGATCTTGAACCCGCGGAAGTTCTCCTGGAAGGGCAGGAATTGAGGTTCAGCCTGCGCGTCATAGATGGCGCTTTCGGGCTTGGCGCGGTCAAAGGTCATGATCATGCCAAAGACAAAGTCCGCCAGGGACAGGTTGGCGCCGTCATGCCATTTAACCGTTTCGAACATGTCAGCCGGATAGTACAGAGTGGTCTTGCGCAGAGCAGTCAGACCTTCGGGATTCTTCTCGCCGACGGTTACGAAGACCTGGTTGGCGGCATCCCAGTCGATCCAGGCATCTGCCGGAACCGTGATTTCAGGAGCGAACTCGAGGTTCACCCAGTCGAGGGTCTTTCCAACAGGCAAACCTTCCTTCACAACGACATCGGCTTTTTCGATGCGCAGCGGCCACAACAGACCGGTGTAGGGATCGTACATGATATCGCCGCTCTGGGTGGCGCGGATGGCGCCCTGGTCAAACGCCCAGTTGGAGCCGGCGATCGGGTTCCAGGGTTCTGCGAACAGATCCTGGGTAGCCCAGCGAACCGTGCCGCCTTCCTGGTCGGCCCAGCGCAGGGTATAGGGGTAGATCTGAGCGCCTTCGATACCGGCGGCCAGATCAGCCGTGGCAACCATGCCGTTGGCATACGGGGTGAACTGTTTGCCGTCGATGAGGAAGACCTGCAGCGAATCCTGGAGCGAAAGCTCTAGGGCGCGGGCCATCATGTCATGGCGTTCTTGCAGAGTTGCGAAGTCCGCGGTGGCCAGGCGGTCGCCGAGTTCTTTGAACTCAGGATCAGAGACATTGTCAAGGAAGGCAGGGATACCCTGAGCGCTGGAGTCCAGGTACATTTCCTGGAAGATGTTGCTCTGATCGCGATCGAGAACGGTGGCGGACCAGGCAGCAGTGTAGAGGTGCCATTGACCTTCGACGGGATCAGAACCAATCCAGATTGGGGAGGCTTCTGAGCCTTTCTTCATCTGGCGGTCAACCGTGAAGCCAAGCGCTTCGAACTGGGCGGCAGTGTATTCGCCGATGGGGATGCGGGTGCCGTCGGAGTCGTTGCGGATAATATAGATAAGGGTGACGGGAGCATCTTTGTACATCCACTTGCCGTCAACCAGGGTGGCGCCCATGCCTTCCATTTCAGCGGTGATGACTTCTTTGGCTTTGTCGAAGTTGTAGGCGTAGTAGGATTCGAGCTTGCGGGCGACATCTGCCAGGTCTGCATAGTCAGGGAACTGGGTGGTAATGGCGAAGAATTTGGCCAGACCGCCGCCTGCATAAACTTCCTGATTGATGTAATCGCGGTCGAACAACCAGTTTGTCGCCTCGCGGATCTTGCGATTGGAGAACGGGTTGAACCGGCCGTCGGTGAATTCCGGGCCAGCAGGATTGTACAGGATATCGTAATACAGACCGCTGGAGGTCGAGTAGCTCACGCCAGCATCTTTGATCGCGGGCAGGTCCTTGGAGGACAGGCCGTTGGCATAGATATCAATAGCGCCAGCTTCGATCTGGGTCAGCGCGGAATCGGAAGCGACCACCGAGAACACGATTTCATCCAGCCAGCCGCCTTTGCGGGTGGTTTGGACTACTTCGGGGGTAGGAACTTCGGTGGGGACGACTTCGGCAGTCGGTTGTTCTACTGCGGTCGGTTCGACAACGGGGGCTTCTGTCGGGGTCGTCTGAGCAGGTTGGCAAGCGGCCAATACCATGCTGGCAATGATCAGAAGCGCAAATGCGAATGTAAAACTCTTCTTAAACATTCAAACTCCTCCTCGTGCAAATAGTCGGGTAAAAAGGTGACGTCGACTTCATCATCATTGATTGTTGTAAAACCACCTCCTTCCAAAGAATAAGCCAATTTAAAGATAACAATTTATTTTGGCCGTAAATAACGGTCGATCTTAGGTAAAGTTTACCAGATATATTACAATTTATTGGGCATCACCATGTTTTCGCGACCTTGTTTGTCACACAGTACATGGTTTGCTATTGTTCTGGAAACGCCTTATCTCCCGTTAATTTCTCCTTTGACTACATAATGCCTGATACGTGGCCTGTTTATGTTCGCCCCCCCGATACGTTAGTGTTTTCCCAGGGTACGCAAGGATGCCGGATATACAAAAATGGCTGGATTCAGGATTTCAGGTCCGAATACCCAGCCCATTTACCGTAACCCACTTCATTATAACCAATATCGAATTTAGAGATTCTATGGCAATCTTGAACTGGAGTAAGAACCTCTTCTGTTGAAAGTTCGCCTTTCATTGGCATGTCGTGATCAGCCAGTCAAGCAAAGCTAAGTTTTGCTTCCCTGAGGTTAGAGCACCGCATAGCTGATTATCTGGCAGAATCATTATAAATATATTCTGTATATCTGTCAAACGTAGTTATGGATAGTTGTGTAGTCATCGCAGCCACAAAAATCTGGTGCGTTGCCTCTGAGTAAACGCAAATGCCAATTGATTCCGGAGACAGGAGCGATGCCCCTTCTATTATGCCGCCAAATGCACCCAAATTCAGGTGCAAGGCACTTTTGAAGTGCCTCGCACCTAAAACCGATAGGTAGAGGGATTAAAAGCATGACACGTGCCACACCTTACCCCAAATACGTCGCTCCGCCGGCAAAGCTTTCCCGCAGAACGTTCACAGCCTGAATATTATCCGGGTAAACCCCGTTGCGTGAACGGGACGAGTGGATGATATCCCAGCCGCCCAGGCTGATGCCCACATGCGTGATCGTGCGGTGGTCGCTGCCTTCGCCAAAGAACACCAGATCGCCGGGCTGCAACTGCGCTTGCTCGACCGGTTTGCCGTCCGCCATCTGCATGTCGGCGTCCCGCCGCAGGGTGATGCCCGACCAGCGGTGCACCAGTTGGGCAAACCCCGAGCAGTCGATGCCCATCGCAGACGAACCGCCCCATAAATACGGCACGCCGATCATGCGGAACGCATCAGCGACCATTTGCACACGCCGCTGTGCGGTCGTAACGGGTATGCTCTGTAGATCGCGCAGATCGTCTGCTCGCACCCATCCCTTGCGGTTGGCCTGAATGCTGGCCCATTCCCCCTGCAAGCCAAGCAGGTGCACAAACGTCCCGCCCAGCACGCGGGTAATCTTTTCCGCATCCGCGCCCGGTTCGGCGCTCATCAGGCTTACCGGTGCAGTCACCAGATGAGTGGCCGGCGGCTGCCATTCAGCAGTCAGATAGGGCAGGTAAGCCCAGCCCAGATAACCGTCCGCGCAGCGCACATAGGCCCATTTTTCCCGCTCTTCCAAAATTTCAAGCTGCGCGCCGTACAGCATTTGATTCAACTGCTCGGCCAACCAGGACGGCTCACGATGCAAACTGGTAAGGTTGGTCGCAACGAATCGCAGACGCGGTTCCACCAGGCGTAATGTCTGCACCCCTCCATCGTCCACCGCCAGCTCTGGCAGGTGGCTGTGCAGCGCCTGACGCAGCATCTGGCGGTCAACATCAGCCAATACCCGCCCACTGAGCGCCACCTGCTTACCATCGAAGGCAGCGATATTCACATCGAACACCTGCTCGCGGCTGTCCGCTTTCAGCTTTTTTAGATCAGTCAGAATAGCCTGGATTGCATCGCGCATATTTCCTCCACGGGTTATTTTTGTTGGGGAAGACACGCTGGGCTGCCCCTACTCATTTTTTAATTGTACGCCGATCCCGGGACGATCAGGAATTGAAAGATCAAGCGTGGGGGAATAAGTCACGCCGTCAAATGGATCATTGCTGACCAGCAGCGGGGCGTCCAGGTCCAACCAGTCCGCCAGGCCAGCCAGATGTGCCATGGCCGTGGTGCCAAGCGAAGTTTCCACCATGCACCCCAGCATGACCTGCAGCCCCAGTTCGCGCGCACGTTTGAGTATGCGCAGCCCGGGCGTCAGGCCGCCAACCTTCATTAATTTCAAATTGATGCCGCGCACCCCTGCGGCTGCCAGGCGTTCCACATCCTGCAGAGTCTGCACCGATTCATCGGCAACCAGCGGCAGATGAGTATGTGTTTGCACTTCACCCATGGCTTCGATCTGGTCTTTGGGCAGGGGCTGCTCGATCATCTCCAGATCATAGCTTTCCAGCGCCTGCACCTGGTAAATGGCTTCTTGCAGCGACCAGCCGGCGTTGGCATCCACCCGCAGACGGGCATCCGGACGGGCAGCGCGAATGGCTTTCAAGCGGCTTTCGTCGTCATCGCTGCCCAGCTTGACCTTGATGATCGGCATATGACGGTTTTCGGCGGCCATGCGCGCCATGGCTTCAGGCGTATCGATGGCAATGGTGAACGAGGTTGGCATGGGCGCCGGTTTGGGTAAACCCAGCAGTTCATACAGTGGCAGGCCATGTCGACGGGCAATCCGGTCATACAACGCCAGATCCAGGGCGCAGCGCGCCGGCGCGGGCCCCTGTCCGCCAACCCAGGCTTCGATTTCCGTTGGGTCATCGGGTAATTCCCGTCCGGATTCAGCCGCAGCGCGCCAGACGGCTTCCATGGCGTCGTCAGCAACACCATAATAAGGCGGAATGGTGCCCTCGCCCCAGCCCTCATCGCCCGGCAGACGCAGCCAGAACGCCTGACGCGTCTCGGAAACGCCGTAGGACAAACGGAACGGATTGCGTAACTTGAGAACGATCTTTTCCCAGCGCAGGCCAGTCGACAATGTCATCATTCCTCCCCAAAGCGCAGGCGCAAATACGATTCATAACGTTCGGGCGATACGGTTCCCCTGTTTACACCTTCGATTACCGCGCAGCCCGGTACATTTTGATGGTTGCAGTCATTATATAAACATTCCTGCACCAGTCCGCGCAACTCTGGAAAATATCCGTCCAACTCCTCCGGCTGGATGTCCCACAGCGACAGCATGCGCATGCCGGGCAAGTCAGCCACATAGCCGCCGGCGTCCAATGGAAACAACTGCCGGATAACCGTGGTGTGGCGTCCTTTTTCAGTAGCCTGACTCACATCCCGCACCGCCAGACCCAACTCGGGCTGGACGGCGTTCAGCAGACTGGATTTACCCACCCCGGAAGGCCCGGCCAATGCCGACAGTTTGCCCACCAGACGTTCGCGCAACTCGTCAATCCCCTGACCGGTGTGGGCTGAGGTGAAGATCACCGGGTAACCCAATGGCGGGTAAATCGAAAATTTTTCGATTACATCCGAGGTCGCCAGGTCGATTTTGTTGGCCACCACCAGCGGAGGGATCCCCTGTTGCTCGGCCACGATCAAAAACCGGTCGAGCATGCGCAGGTGCGGCTCGGGGTGGGCACAGGCAAATACAAACACTGCCTGGTCCGGGTTGGCAAGCAGTACCTGACGATACACCCCGCGCGCCGTGGGAGCAGACCGCACCAATGCAGTCTGGCGGGGGGCAATCTCCTCGATGGAGCCGGTACCGTCATTCTGCAATTGAATGCGCACGTGATCCCCCAGGGCGATAATGTCGCCAGCCGACCGGTGCTTTTTTAGCCGGCCGCGTAGCTGACAGACAACCGTACCCTGTTCGGTCTGCACGCTATAAAAACCGGATAGCAGCCGGGTAATCCAACCCCAGACCATTTTTTCATCCATGCGAAGACGTTCCTGTAGCGATCAATTAAGGCTGGGGCGTTTCCTGGGCGGTCTCGTCAAATTCCGATGTCGGTGTGCGGGTAACATAGAAACTCGATTCCCACGGGTAAAGCCGCGAAGGCTTGCCAAAGAAGTAGGCTTCCACCACCCGGCGGAAGATGGGCGCAGCCACCTCCGACCCTTCGCCGGCGTTCTCGGCGATAACTGCGATGGCGATATCTGGCAGGTCTTCACGCCCGGCATCGGTGTAACCGGCAAACCAGGCGTGCGATGTGCCCGTCGAATTGGTGGCGGTGCCGGTCTTGCCGTAAATCGGCACCTGCAAGCCCGCCAGGGCAAAATGGGCGGTGCCACGGTTATCGGCCACCACGCTGCGCATGGCATCTTGAATGATCTGCAGGTTTTCAGCAGAAACCGGCAGCGTACCCTGCGGGTCTGCCTTAAAACTGATCAGCGGTTCACCGTCAGGTGTGGTGACCTTCTCGACAATCTGCGGGCGATACAAGGTGCCGCCGTTGCCTACCGCTGCAATAAAGCGCGCCACCTGAAGCGGAGTCGCCAGCATGGCGCCCTGACCGATGGCAAGCTGCACCGCGTCATTGTCATTGACCGGCATGGGCATATTGCCTGCCACCTCGTCCAACTGTTCGATGCCGGTAGGCGAACCCAGGCCAAAAGCGCGCGCCATCTTGGATAAGTCTTCGGTATAGCCCAAAGTATAGAGTTCTAACCCGATATGATAGAACCACGGGTTGCAGGAGCGCATCAGACCTTCGGGCAGGGTTAATAGCCCGCTTGCCGGCTTTTCTTTTTCATAGGTCCAGTCGTACAGGGTTACGCCAGTGAGTTCAGTGAAGGTGTGGGTGCAATTGTATTCCGAAAATTCAGTGAAAACTCCGGTTTCCAGAGCGGTGGCCATCGTGATGATTTTGAACACGGAGCCAAGCGGGTAGGCGCTTTGGGTCGCGCGGTTGAGCAGCGGCACGGTCCCCTGATCGAAAACATCGCCCAGCATCCAGCCGCTGTTGAAGTTGTTCGGGTCGAACAGATTGGGGTCGAAGGTCGGGCCGGAAGCTATAGCTAAAATACGGCCAGTGTCGCGCTCAAGCACCACAATTGCGCCGCGAAAACCCTCGATGGCGCGCTGCGTCTGCTCCTGAAGTTCCTTGTCGAGCGTGCTGTAAACCTCATCGGCCGGTGCAGACTCGCGCTGCCCCAACCGGGTTATCACGCTGCCCTGCTGGTCAACGACGTACAACGAGGCGCCGCGCTGACCGGTCAGATATTCCTCGCCCCAGGATTCCAGGCCAGCCATGCCAACCCGCTCATCCACCCGGTAACCCCGCCGCCGGTATTCATCCATGGCTTCCGGCGAGATGGGTTGGACATAGCCAACCGCATGCGGAGCTGCCTGGTTGAAATAATAGCGCGTGTTATACGAATTCATCACCAACCCCTCCAGTGATGACAGCACATCGTAGCGGCGCTCCACCGCCTGGGCTGAGACATCAGCCACCGGGATGTACCAATCGGGTTGGGCAAATTCATACAGCGAGGCAATGTAGTCGGTGTTGAGGTTGGTCAGGTTGGAAAGTTCGACCAGCAGTGCGCTTTCGGTATCCGGGTTGATTTGCCCGGGGATGATTCCCAGGGCCACCGCATCCGACTGGGCAGCCAGGGCGCTGCCATTGGCATCGTAAATGTTGCCGCGCGCTGGCACAGAGATGTCCATGCTCAGGTGATTGCCGCCGCTCAGCTCGGGCAGGATCATGCCATCTTCCCACTGCACTTTCCAGTCGCCATCCTGCAGGCTCATATTCATCACGGTTTCACGCACAATATCGCCCACCAGCACAGTGTGATAAGTCATGCGGTAAGCCACCTGCGCCTCGCTCGGATTTTTAATCAGCGATTGCAGGATTTCAAAGTCCAGCGACTGGAGCGACATGGTGGCGCTGACATCCTTGAGATGGTTGGAGAAATCGCCTTCGATCAGCGCATCTTTTGAAAGCAAAGTCAGTTGCGCGTACATGGCGGCGTAGTTATCCACCTTCCAGGCTTCCAGGAAGGACCGGGCAGCCGGCTCGGGCTCCGGGACCGTGGTGGTGTTAACCATGGGATCGCGCAAGGTGGGGGTGGGCCCATTCGGGGAGTTTTTAGCCCCCGGAGTGCAAGCTGACAGCAGCACTATAAAAACCAGGATCGCGGATCGCAACTTCATTGTTTTATTTCTCCATTGTCCAGCCTTGCGGTTAGCCTACATCTTCGCCCCGCAACACCGCAGCAGAAATGGGGCAGTCATAGTTCAAATTCGTTTGGCATTCGGCCGGCACATCGCTCAGCGGCTCAACGCCAAAAAAACGCGCCGTCCGCATCAGGTGGCAAAGCGGCAGGCCCATCACGCTGGCATAGCAACCGGCAAACCCTTCCACCGGGCGAAACTCGGCGTGCTGAATGGCATAAGCGCCGGCTTTATCCAGCGGGTCGCCGGTCGCGACGTAAACCTCGATCTCTTCATCGGTATACGCGCGCATGGGCACCTGAGAGACACACAGGTCCGTTTCCAGCATCTGGGTAACAGAGTCATACAACGCCAGTGCTGTGTAAACCTGATGGGTGCGCCCGCGCAGGCGGGTGAGCATTTGACGCGCCTCTTCAGGAGATGCGGGCTTACCCAATAAATCATCGCCATCCACGACGATGGTATCCGCTGCCAGGATGACCTGGGTGCTTTCGGTTTGTTCAGCCACTGCGCGCGCCTTGGCAATCGCCAAACGCAGCACATAGTCCGCCGGAGGTTCACCCGGCAGCCGCGATTCATCCAGATCGGCAGGCTGGACGGCAAAAGGCCACCCAGTCCATGAAATCATTTGCTGACGGCGCGGAGAATTGGAGGCCAACAGGAACATCGGTTGTGCCATATGGGTCTTATTCTAACGTCCATATGGAAAGCTGACAAGCGGAGGAGGAGCCGGGGGAAACTCACTACGGAAGCGCGGCGAAAAGTTCCGTAGGGGAGCGCAGTGCGCTCTCGCTTCTTGCCAGGCGCCATGAGTAGACCCTCCCCTGCAATTCACGGTTTTTGCGCCTGGTGAGTGAATTTTGGGGTAGTGCAGCATCCCAAGCATAGCGAGACCTGCGATCGCCCGCCGGGTGGTCTGTGACCGAGCCCTTGACTTTGAACTCGGAGCTTTGCAGCCGGGTATTATCGATCAACCTTAAGTTCAGGTGCATCGCTCCGTGGCGTAGTGGTGATTGGCCAACCTGCCCATTCAGGAGCAACGCACCCGATGTTTTTGACCCATATCGCAAATTGCATTCAGAATCTGTATAATGAATATGGATCGTCTCGGCATTCGGGACGAAAGGAGGCTGACATGTATGTCTCCATTTTGACCGGGCGCGTTGCGAAAGAAAATTGGCTTCCGCTCGAGCGTTCCTTTGAGAGGGAAGTGACCAAACATCCGCCAGCAGGGTTAATGGATGCTTATCTGGTGCAAAGCGAGGATGACCCAACCGCCTGGCAGGTAGTGTCCATCTGGGCGACAAAGATGGACTTCAAGAATTATAAAACAACCGAACAAACGGACGTATTTGTGGAGTTGCTGTGCGATGGCGGCACGGTACCCCACCGGCTCGGCTTTGTTGCTGTAGGCAGGTACGAACGCGTCTGAACGTCCTTCCTGACCGTATGCATCCATTACTAGAGCGTTTGATGGCGCTCGAATCGGAGACAGGCTAGCAGACTGATCCCGCACCCGGCGAGGATGGTTTCCGTGTTGTCCCCGGTAACTTGCCGGTCTGGCTGTCGGCGCCGCGCGGAGCTACCTATTGGCGCCTGCGCGCTTTAAAGAGGAAGAAGAGTATACCACCGGCCGGTCATTCTCCGGACCCTGAACGAACATGGTATTCTGCCCACGATCGCTACGCTGACTGTCCTGGTCAAGGCATTGGCAATGGTATAAGCCCATTTGTGAGAACCCTCATGGTAGAATCATCTCCAATTCCCCTACCTGGATGGTTTTCATGAACTACGAAGCGGTGATCGGTCTGGAAGTCCACGCGGAGCTTGCAACCCGTTCAAAAATGTTCTGCGCTTGCCCGGTCCTCGATCTCACCCAGGCTGCACCCAACAGCGCCGTCTGCCCGGTGTGCGCCGGAATGCCGGGTACGCTGCCCGTGGTCAATCGTCAGGCCGTTGAACTGGGGCTGCGGGTGGCGCTGGCGTTGGAGTGCACCCCGGCCCATACCAGCCTGTTCGCGCGTAAAAATTATTTCTACCCGGATTTGCCTAAAGGTTATCAGATCTCGCAGTACGAATATCCGCTGGCAGAAAACGGCCGTCTGGTAATCGAAACCAGCGCGGGGGAAAAAACAGTGCGCATCCGCCGTGTGCATCTGGAAGAGGATACCGGAAAACTAACCCATGTCCGGCCGGCGGACCGGGATGCATATTCCCTGGTCGATTTGAACCGGGCCGGCGTCCCGTTACTCGAAATCGTGTCGGAACCGGATATGCACACGCTGGAAGAAGTACGCGCCTATTCCATAGGCTTGCGCGCGGTCTTACGGGCGGTGGCAGCCAGCAGCGGCGACATGGAAAAAGGCGTCATGCGCTTCGAGGCCAATGTCTCCATCCGGCCGGCCGGTTCTACCGGGCTGGGTACGCGAGTGGAGATCAAAAACCTGAACAGTTTCCGCACGATGGAGCGCGCCGTCGCATACGAAATTGCCCGTCAATCTGAAGTTTTGGATCGCGGCGGCAGGGTTGACCAGGAAACGCTGGGGTGGAACGAGGCCGTGGCTGCGACGTATTCTCAACGCAGCAAGGAAGAAGCCCACGACTATCGCTACTTCCCCGAGCCGGACCTGCCGCCCCTGGTTGTCGAACCAGAGTGGGTGGAGCGGGTGCGGGCCGAGCTGCCAGAACTCCCACTGGCCCGAAAAATCCGTTTTGAGCGAGATTACAACCTGCCGGCCCCTGACGCCGACCTGCTTTCGGCGGATGCTTTGCTGGCGGAGTACTTCGAAGATACTGTACGTGCGGCAGAGCCCGAAGGCGTGGCAGCCCGTATGGCAGCTAATTGGATCCTGGGCGAGTTGTTCAGTTGGATCAACCAGTCCGGCGAGGGGTTGGAAAACCTCAGGGTACGGCCGACCGCGTTAGCCTGGCTGCTGGGATTTGTGCAGCGCGGTGAAATCAATTTGCATACCGCCAAGGCGGTACTGGGTGAAATGCTGCGCACCGGCCAGAGCGCCGGCGAGATCATCACAGCGCAGGGGCTGCGCCAGGTTTCTGATGCTGTGGTCATTTCAGCGTTGGTGCGGCAGGCGCTGGAAGCGAACCCGGATGAATTGACAAATTACCTGAACGGCAAAGAGACGCTGGCAAACTGGTTTTTTGGTTCGGTAATGCGTTCTGCAGGAGGCAAGGCAAACCCGCAAGTGGTACGCGCCGAGCTGGAACGACAATTGGCTGAGCGAAAGAAAACGGCAGCGTTGTCATGATAAGGAAAGATGACAACGGTCGGATATCCAGCAGGGCGCATTGCGGGTGGGGGTGTTTAGGATAGCGGTGGATTTTGCCGTTACGTGCGATGTAGATTGCTTCAGACGCACCGGGTAGATCATCCGGTGCAATCCATCGTAATGACAAAATAATCTCCGTACCTCTGTGTGATCATTTTATTTTCCCCATCCCGGGCTATAATCAATTTATGGCCAGGCAGGAACGCAACATCCGGGTGGAAGCAGTTGTCTTACGCCACAGCGATTGGGGCGAGGCAGACCGCTTATTAGGCCTGTACACCCGAGAGGAAGGTAAACTGCGCGCCATCGTCAAGGGCGCCCGCAAAATGCGCTCGCGCAAAGCCGGGCACCTGGAGCCGTTCACCCGCGTCCAATTGATGCTGGCACGCGGCCGTGACCTGTGGATTGTCACCCAGGTTGAAACGGTGGACGCCTACCTGCCGTTGCGCGAGGATTTGCAGCGCATCGCTCAGGCAAGCTACGTCATCGAGCTTCTGGACCGCTTCACCTACGAGGAGGGTCAGAACCGGCTGGTTTATACCCTGCTGGTGGATACCCTGGCCCGGCTGGCAGAAGGGGATGACTTTTTCCTGGCAGTGCGCTATTACGAACTTCAACTGCTGGACCTGTTGGGTTTTCGGCCGGAACTGGTCAACTGCGTGAAGTGCGGTGAACTGATCAAACCGCTGGATCAGTTCTATTCGGCGCTGCTGGGCGGCGCGTTGTGCCCGGCTTGCGGCCCGCGTGAAATCTCGGCCCGCCCCATTTCCATGCCAGCCCTTAAATATCTACGCCACTTTCAGCGTAGCACTTTCAAAGAGACCGCGCGCGCCCAGGTGCCCGCCGAAATCCGGCAGGAAGTGGAAGCGGTAATTCAATATTTTCTGACTTACCACCTGGAGCGCGGATTGAACTCACCGGCGTTTATACGCGAGGTGCGCCGCGTGAGTGCCAAACAACCCTGATTTTCACTCGTAAAGCAACCGGGTTGTCAACGGGTTTGAAGGGGGAATACGATGATTGTCAAAGTTGGCCCATTCAACCTCAACAACCTCTTTTCACGGTTTAATTTCAAAGGCCGCATCGATGCGGTCTTAGCGGACGACGCCACGGTCAACGTCACCTCTTCCTTCGACGATCCGTCTGAATACTCCATACGCACCTTCATGGAACGGCAGGTGGTCGAAAAAAAGCCGGCCCGGCCTGGACGCACCGCTTCAAAGAAGGCGGCCAGCCGGCGCGTTATGAGCTGTTCGATCAAATTTGGTTAAGCCCGTCTCTGGCGGCCCGGCAAACCGCTGCCTGGATCAACCGGCGCGCCAATTTGACCGGCGAGGTCAGCGATCACGACCCAGCCTGGGTGGAAGTGGACGTTTAGCCGCGAGAACCTTTATCGGCGTAAACCGCGCCAAGGTCGTCCGGGCGAATTTTCAAGCTGGCAAAGGAAGCAAAATCCAGGTGCTCAGCGGTCAGGCCAAGGTTGGCCTTCAGTCGCCCGAACATTCCCAGGTAACTGTCGGTAATGCGTGCGCCCCAGTCCAGCCTGAGCAGGCCGGCAGTTGACCGGATGGATTCGGCATCCGGGCCTTCGATTTCGCAAAAATCGCCGTAAGGTAATTCATCCAGCACAATTTCCAGGTTTTCGAGCTGATAGGTGGTGCGCCATTTCTCATACATCACGGTCACCTGGTACCCCAGTGCTTCCAGAATCCGCCGGGTTGCAGCAAAATCACTGACGTCGGTTTCGATCTCCTGGCGCATGTTGACCACCTGACCGGCGGCAGATGGACCTTTGTAGGTCAGCACCGAACGTACATCCTGGCGCAGGCGCAGCACGCGGTGGTCGGCGGTCAGGCTGCCGTCCGGCAGGTCGAAGCGCAGGTTGACCTCGTGAACCCGGGTCTGGGCCAGGATGCCGCCGGCTGCCTGGATCCTCTTTTCTAAAGCTGCCAGGCGCAGCAAGTAAAACTTGACCTCAATTTCCTGATCAGGCTGGTTCATCGAAAATGATTCCTTCCTCGGTGTAATGCATAAATGGAGCCGGTTAAAATGAGCGCACAGGCGCCCAATAAAAATGGCCAGTTGGTCAACGCCGCAGGCGACCGGGCGATCCACAGGCGGTCAACCCACAACCAGATGATCCATCCGACCACTACCGCGAGAGTCGGCCCGGGCGCCCAACGGGAGCGCCGCCAGAGGGCAATGCAAACGACCAGCCCAGCCAGACCGGCCAGCGCGCCGGTAATGGCCAGATACAACGGACCGGGCTGCAGCCCTGCCTGACTCAGGTCGTCCCAGCGGGTAAGCGATTGCTGCAACCGCAGCCAACCGGAAAGAGAGAGCATCAGCATCCCAAAAGCCAGCAGCTTAAGCCACCATGGGCGGCGCGAAGCAATGCCTGTTTCAGAGTTCAATAGAAGGAAATCTCCCAGAGGTGGACGTGCGCGGGTTCAGAATCGCGGCTGTTGAGAATTTCGATCTGGATCGCGTTGATCATACGGGTTTCATAAAAGTCCAAAAAAAGCTCTCGCGGCGCCGGGCTCTCTTCGCCTTCGGCGCTGTAACTGCGCGGCAGACCCTCGCCTGCTTCATATACCAGCGCGGTTACCCGGGTGGCAACGCCGCCGACCCGCAATTGTAATCCATCCAGGGGGCGCGCCTCGGAAAAGGTAAGGTTGATTTTGAACGGGTTGGCCTCGAAGGTGCGAATCAGGCTGTTGGGGTTGCCGTCGAATGCCGACTTGATCACACCGATGTCCAGAGCGGAATACGCCACCGTTGCCTCAGTCCCGTCCAACAAAGCCACAGTTTCTTCCTTTAACTGATGGCGCCGGCTGCGTTCTTGTGCGAAAACGGCTTCGGCGTTATCCACATACGCCAGACGCGTGAAGTAAAATCCAGGTTGGCCGTTGGGGTAATTAACCGTGTCCGCAATTTCAATCGTCTTGAATTTTTCGCTGGCGTGAACCTGATCCAACTCCTCGGGCAGTAGAATAAACACCTCGTCCGCCTCTATTGGGATATACCCGCTGAGGTGACCCGCCACGGAGCCCAGGGTGAAGGGTAGCGGGTCGTCGAAGAAAAAGCGAGCGATCACGTCGGTGCCGTTGGCCCATGAAGGGCTGAGCAGGATGCGAGCACGCGGATTTTCAGCCCGATATGCGCGCACCGCAGTGAACAGGCTGCTTCCACCGTATTGCATGCCGCCGAGACCGTAATCGTCATACCAGGTCGGGCCGTTGACCAGCGCGTCGTCCAGCATGAAACCGCCCGCAGCGCTCATGGCAAAAAACACGACCAGTGAAAAACCGAGAAACAAGCGCTCACGCAGGCTGGGCTGCCGAATCCGTTTCGCAAGCCATTCCAGCACAGTTGAAAAGCCAATTCCACCCAGCAGCGCCGCCGGAACGACCATGAACAACACGCGCGTAATCCCCAGGCCAACCAGCGCGCCGCCGGCCGGCGCTGCCAGAAGGGCAGCCAGCACAGCCCGGTATTCGGGTTTTCGAATCCGCGCGACCGCCAGCGCAAAACCGCAGACCACAAACGGCAGCGCCGGCAGCCACAGGCGGCTGTAGCCCTTCATGATGTGGCGCACCAGGCCGTCCGGGGTTGGGTCGTACCAGTACAAGGGGTTTATCCCGCTCAAATACTCCCGGGCATAGCGGGCTAATTTTTCGCCGAACGGGCCATCCTGAATCCAGTAAGAATCCAGGATAGTCAGGTGGCGCAGCGTCTCGCCCGGGTGATTGATCTGAAACCTCAGATAGGGAATGGCCAGTGCCAGCGCCAGGAAGCCCCCGCGTAACACGGTTTTTCGCTGCTGCCAGTGGTAGCTAATATCCGAGAAGAATAACAATACCGCAGTCAGGGCTATCACAACCTGCCCGGGGCTGTAGCTGTAAAAGGCCAGCGCGGCGAAAACTACCGCGGCATACAGGTAACCCGCTTTGCCCTGGCGGTAGAGTAAATAGCAGTAAAGGAACCCGGCATAAAAGCTGACCGCCAGGACCGTTTCGAAGGCAGTGCGCGAATGCAAAAACCAGACGGGGGTGACCGCCAGCAGCAAAGCGCCTACCCAGGCGCTGCGGCTGCCAAAAACATTTTTCAGAGTCAGGCCGATACTCAGCGCGGCAAGCAGCGAAACCCATACTGAAACGGCGCGGGTGATGAAGACGTTTTTACCGAATAACAGCGTCGGCAGCACCTGCAGGTAAACCGACAGACTCAGGTTATATTGCCCGCCGTTCTTGAAAAATGTGGGCAGGAACTCACCTTCGGGGCCGCGAAACTGGTTGTGGATCAGGTCGGCGGCGGTGACGGTTTGAATCGCCTCGTCGGTGAAAAAGTAGATGGGAAATTGTGCCAGGCCAATCAAACGAATTGCCAGGTAAACTGCCAGCGCAGCGGCAAAAAGCCATATTGTCCAGCCGGGCGTACCGAAGGAACCGAGCTGGCGGCGGCGCGGCTGTGGCGCAGGCAATGGACCGCTTGGAGGCAGCGGCGCAGCCGGGTTTTCCAGCGTGATTACGCGCTGTTCGAGCGCAGCGCCGTCCGGGCTGTGGCTGTCCAGCGTGACGCGCAGCCGGGTTCCGGGCGCCAGTTCCAGGTTGATATGGAGCTGTGCTTCCGCAGAATCCGCTGGCAGGGATGGTTGGCCTGGCGGGGGCTGCGGTTGCCGGAACGATTCCTCATCGTTCATGGGGGATTTCCCTTCCTGGAAAAGATTATAGCATGTGGCCAGTTTGTTAAAATCAGTCGGTGCCAGGTGCAAAAACTGGTGCCCCTTGTCATGGAACCCCGTTCCCAAATGGTTTTTGCCTTTGCGAACGGAGCGACGCGCAGTGTGACAATCTGCGCCGCCATATTCTGTCCATAGACAGCCGCGCCGGATAACCAGGTACAGGTTGCTTCAACCGGCCTTTAACCACCAGCGTAATGGTGAACAAGAATACATTCCGGGTTTTCCTGGCGTCCTTAATGCTCACTACGTCCTGTTGTCCAATTACACGCGGCACCCGCCACGGTTTTTTTTCGCATCTCAACCCCCTTGACGGTGTATTAATACACAGTAGTAACATGGGTGGGGTCATATGACCTGTTCGAAAAGATATGTCTTGCTGCATCTGGCGCTGTGCCCGGCATCAGATGTAAAATCCACCCGCGTCCGCTAGAGTTGTACCATCTATTTCATCGTACTCGGCTCCCCTGCCAACTCCATTTATGAGGAAGCTTAATGTTCCAGAAATTATTGTATTGGATTTCTAAACCGCTGGTCTTGTCCTACACCGGCACTGCCCTGAAAATGGATGTGCACAGACAGGAACAATTGCCTGCCGGCGCTAAAATCATTGCTGCCAACCACCCCAGCACCACAGACCCCTTCTTCGTGGCCTCCATGCTGCGTACGCAATCATTCATTTTGATTAATAATTTGCTGTTTCAAGTTCCAGTGTTGGGTGAATACCTGCGGCGTTCCGGGCACATCCCGGTAATCGCCGGCAGCGGTCAGGCTGCTCTGGATGTGGCTCTTGAGCACCTTGCCCAGGGTCACACGGTGATGATTTTTCCCGAGGGCGATTTGAGCCCCGAAAATGGCGGCTTTCAGGACCCACGTACCGGTGTGGCGCGCCTGGCGCTGTTGAGCGGCGCCCCGGTAATCCCGGTGGGCATTTACCTGCAGCGCTCGCTTTGCCGTACCATTCGTTCGAAGGTCAAGGGGAACGACGAGTATGGGCGTTGGTATCTGCACGGGCCGTACAACATTACGGTCGGGCAGCCGCTGCATTTCCGCGGGGACGTGGAAAACCGGCCGTACGTCCGCACCGTGGCTGAGACGGTCATGCATCACATCATCGAGATGGCGCGCCTGAGCGAACAGCGCATGACCCAGACTCCCACCCCGCTGGCCAGCTTGCCCGAGTCCCTGTAGGGCAGAATCCCTCGCTGAACACGGTCATTGCCATCGCTGCGGGCGGGCACTTTGTGTGTGAGCCTGGTGAAGTGCCCGTCGTAATCAGAATCAGGTGCCATGCAACGCACCTGCCGGGTTCATAGCAGGCATTGATTCAGGCAATCCGCCGCCTTACGGCGGGCAAATTTCGGCGGTTGGGGTGTTGGTTGGCTGCGGCGCCAGGGTAGGAACGATTTCGTCCGGGCTGAAGACGAAGGCGCGTCCAGCCACGTCAAAATAGAAGATGGTTCCTGCTTCATCCCGCAGCGTCAGGCGTGCCTGATCGGCGGATGTGATTTGCAGCATACCGGCGGCCTGCGGGGCTGGCATTACACCGCCGTCAGCCGTGTTTTCGACAAACACCCATAACGCTGCTTGCGGCGGGTCGGTATATACTGTCCCGGCCAGGACGGTTACCCACTGCCCGTTAACCTCTGCCTGCCAGCGGCTGTTCAATTTACCCTGCAAATCCTCATACAGCTCAGGCGTGAATTGTTCGACCCCGGGCGTGCGCTGCGGTGTGGGCAGTGCGGTAGGGCGGAATGCACAGACGTCGGCGGGTTTTTCAGGTACATTTTGCAGTGCACCGGCGCTGGTGGCCTGGATACGTTTAAGTAGATCCAGCTTGCTCTGGATGAAGGCTTCCTCGGTGGGGTTGTTCGAGACAGTCAGGGTTGCCTGCAATGCCTGCACGTTGTTCTCGACCCAGGCCGGGCCGGCAGCCGGAGAGGATTGCGGCGCTGACAAGATTTTGACCATCACTGCCAGCAAAATCAATGCTGCGGCAGCAATCAGCACGCCTGGAATTTTTTTGGACCAGTTCTTCATGAGAACTCCATGTTTTATTTAAACTGCCATTTGATATCGGTTGAATATTGGAGGAAAGGCTGAGCGGTGAAAGTCTCTGCATTGACCGCACCGTAAAGCTGTTCCCAGCCTTCAGACGGCGTGTTATCCAACGTATTGCATTCCGTTCCGCCACGCTGCTGGCAGGCAACCATCTGGGTCATGGCGCCGCTAAAGATGATGCGGCTGCCAAAATACAACGATCCGGCTTTGCTGACGGCGGCCCATTGACGGGCGAGGAAACCGTCATTTCGATATATCTCCGGAACGGCAAAAGCCGGTTGTGACCCCCAGGAGACATACCAGATATCTTGCTGTGTCCAGGGCAAAGCGCTCGTGTATACCCAGGATAACGATGGGGTTGTCGGGCACCCTACGCACGCGCCGAAATTAAAGAAGATGCTCTTTTTATTGTCGCTACCGTCGAATGCATCCACCCAGCCGCGGACAACATACGGGGATTGCCAATAATAGAGGCCATCGGTTGGGTCCGCCCCAGCCCATTCGATGTCGATTGCGCCGGTAAATAAGATTTGCAGGTTATAGCCTGTCGTTGTCCCCCAGGCATTGAGCCGGTTCACCATGTTTGCCCAATTGCGGCCAAAGTCAGCCATTATCGCCCGCAAGTTGTCTTGTGCATAATTTTCCTGGTTGAAAAAATCAAATGTATTCGTACCAATTCCAAGCGTTAGCTGGGACGCCTTGTCATTTGCACTGCAAACCCAGTAACCCGAGGCAAAGTTTTGTGCCCGGATTTCCAAGTCCGCAATACTCAAATTTTGACGCGCACCGCCATTATTCGGGTCGCCAAAAGTCCTAACCCCAATAGTTGTGTTGCCTTGATTATTATTGAAAATCCACATCTTACCAAAGTCCAATACAACCAGGGAATCCTGCGCGCCTGGGGTGGACGCGTCATGCATCCCCAACTGACAGCCAAGATCGTACATTTTGGCCGGGTCGCCATTCTGGATATAGTAGCTGGTCGAATATAATGGCGCCGGGCTACCTTTGAAAATCATCGGGAAGTAGATCGTCTGGCCTTGCAGCAGCAGCGCTGCAATCACTACCAGAACGAGCGGCGCAGTTCTGACGAGGGGATTGGATGTCTTCATAATAGAAAATACCTGTAGGGTGGTAAGGTATTAAGGTCGATTGGAGTATTGTCCTGGAGATTGCGGTGGATTTTTGGTTAGTATACCCTGTTAAAATCGGCCTGACCACCGGCCCTGATCCTGGTCTGAAAACCTTTTTGGATAGAATGCCTGCCGCGCTGAGGCTATTTGGGGTTCCGCAATGTTGTTTACAGATTACAAGACGCTGAAACTGTGCATAAAGTTCTCCGGTTGCAATTATTCGGCCGTTATCATGTAAAATCATATCATGGAGCCGAAACCCTTCCCCACCCTTGAAACCGAACGATTAACCCTGCGCCAGATGACCCAGAGCGACGCGCCAGGGTTGTTCGACCTGTATACCAGGCCCGAAGTGGTCCGTTTTATCGACCAGGAACCCATGTTGCGTCTGGATCAGGCGAAAATGCTGATCACCATGTTCGAGAACCTGTTCAAGAGCGGGCGCGGGTTGCGCTGGGGGGTCTTTACCCTGGAGGAAGATCATTTAATCGGAACCTGCGGCTATAAAGAGTGGGACATGCGGCGCTTCCGGGCTGAAATCAGTTATGACCTGGCTCCGGATAACTGGGGAAACGGCTATATGCGCGAAGCGCTGGTGGCAATCCTGGATTACGGTTTCCATCGAATGAAATTACGCCGGGTGGAAGGACTGGTCGACCCGGAAGATACGCGCTCGCATAATTTGCTCACGGGGCTGGGCTTTCGCATGGAGGGCGTCTTACGCGAGCACGATTTTGTCAAAGGCGAGTTCCAGGACGATATGGTCTTTTCGCTGCTGCACCAGGATTGGGAAGAAGACGAAAAGCAACTTAAAAACTGATTACTGGCCGGTTACGGTTGAACGCCCCATTCGCCAAAAAACTCGTTCAGGTCGCACGTACAGGCAAACTCAAAGCTTTTCAGCAGGTCAGCCGGTGACGCGATCTGGTAGCTGTTTTCGCGGTAGTAGGACTGCAATGCAGCATTGAATTCCGCAGCACCGACTTCTTCCCGCAGCGCCTCAAAGAACAGGTTGCCTTTCAGATATGCGACTATTGAATAGGCGCGTTCAAGGTTGGAAAGGGCAGCAACCGATTGGTCAAGGGGCTGAACGCCAATCTCGGCCTCCAGGTCGGTAACCTGCCTGCGGTACTCCCTCAGCGCTCCCTGGTAAAAAACCGGATCATAGTTCAACTGGTACAACTGCGCTGAATATGTTGCCAGGGCTTCGTCCAGCCAGGGGTGCTGCAGCACGTCATTCCCTACGACCGCATACCACCATTGGTGCGCAATTTCATGGGCGGTCACCATAGGCAGTATTTGCGGCAGGGATCGGCTGTCGTAAAGCGATCCTCCTACCAGAATCAGGCCAGGGTATTCTACGCCGCTGGCGTTATTCAATGGAGCGGCAATGATGTCCAGCTCATTGTATGGCAGCGGGCCAAAGGTCTGGCTGAACAAGCTCAACGCATCCTGCGCGACCTGCATGACCTCCGCACGGGATGATTCGGCCTCCGGTTGCCCCCAGTGATTAATGGTGATGTCCTCCCATACTGCCTGTTGAAGTTCGAAGGTTGGGCTGACAGCCAGCATAAATTCGCGCAGCGGACCGCCGGCAATCTGGATCACAGCGTCATTATTGCTGCCTGCCCGGCTCACTTCGCGTCCGGAACTCACGACCTGCCACGCAGCCGGCACGCGCACCTCGACCTGATACAGTGCAATTCGACTAATGACCGCGTCACCCTCGGGCAAAACAGGATCGGCTCGCCATTTACCGTCCTCGCGCAGTGCCAGCAGCGGATAAGCATTTGCCATCAGCATCACCGGTCCGTCGCTGGCAAAATTAAAGGTTCCATAAACCTGGTCTGAACCAAAATCGACGGGCAGTTTCCCGCTAAAATTCAGCTCCAACACGAGCGTTTTACCGGGCTCCAGCGGCTGATCGAGCGGCAACCGCACTGCGGTTCGATCTTCGAGAAAAATATCAATGGGCAAATCGATCTCGTTAACCTGCGCCGTAGTGACATCCAACCGGCCGCCGTACAATAAGGGCGCGTTGGGGTAGGTTCGCAGTACCAGGTCATCCAAAGCTGTGCTGCCCGGATTAGTGAAGCTGATCCGGGCGCTACCGCTGTAATCCGGCCCGCCAGAGGTCAGGTCGAACGTCAGGTTGTAGCACGTATCGATGCCAAGCGTGCTCCAGTCCGGCACAGTGCTGGATCGCAATGCGTTGGCCTGCAGCGTCAGGTCGCAAGCTTTCAAAGCATCCGGGCTGGAACCGGCTGGCTGGCTGGTCGGAGTGGGCTGTAAAGGCGGGATGGACGTCTGGATCACCGTAGATACAGGGGGCAGCGTAACCGGAGCTGGAACCGGCCGGCAAGCGCCCGACAGTAGCAATAAGACCAGTACCGTCTCAACCATCCAAATGCGCATCGTTAGTCCCCGTTGTCTCCTGGGAGAATTATAACGCTCTGGTTTTGCCGCCGGCACAGAATGCTCGCTACAACTGAATGTCGATAGGAGGTAAATAAAATCCAGGCGGTTTCTTAATCAAATCTGAATAAAATTGTGTTAATCTTGTGCTGAGTAAATAATAGGAACGGGCGTGTCTGGAAGGGCAAATATTTATGGCCGAAACCATCATGGTTGTGGACGACCAGTCCAGCGTAAGGCAATTATTGCAGGAATACCTCACCGAACAGGGTTACCGGGTGGTGACCGCCCCGGACGGGCAAACCGCGGTATACCTGGCGCGGCATGAGCAGCCTGACTTGATTTTGCTGGACATTATGATGCCCAAAATGGATGGTTATCAGTTTTTGCGCCAGTTTCGCCTGGAACGACAGACGCCGATTATCATCATCACCGCCCGCGAGGAGGAGACGGATGCCGTCCTGGGGTTGGACCTGGGCGCAGACGATTATGTGACCAAGCCGTTTCGGATGCGCGAACTGCTGGCGCGCATCCGGGCAGTACTGCGTCGGGCCGATGGCAGTTCTGAACGTTTTGAGCTGCTGCGGGTGGGCGACGTAATTCTGGATGAACGCACTCACTCGGTGGCAGTGCGCGGCACGCCGGTGTCACTGACCCCGCTGGAATTTGACTTGCTGGCTCTGTTGATGCGCTCCCCAGGCCGGGTTTTCAAACGGGATGAACTGGTTGACCTGCTGTCAGGGAGCGGCTTCGCCGGGGTGGATACTACCCTCAATGTACACATCCGCAATCTGCGCTTAAAAATCGAAACTGACCCTGGCAAGCCAAAGTACGTAGAAACCATCTTTGGGGTTGGTTACCGCTTTCAGAAACCGGCTTGATCATGCTAAACAAGTCACTCTACTGGAAAATCGCGCTGGCTTTCGTTCTGGTTGCTTTTTTTACGGCGGCCCTGGTTGCAGTCTTTATTCGCGCTACCAGTGTTGATCGCCTCACTCAACTGGTGTTGGATCAGCAGCGGGAGAACTTGCAGACAATCCTGGCAAATTATTACCGGGCAAATGGTTCATGGAATGGGTTGCTAAAAAACTGGCAGGAAATCGCCCCCGTAAGTGGGATGGGAATGGCACCTGGTGAAACAGGCCAGGGTAATGGTCTGCATATGGGCATGGAACGGCGCAGTTTATATGGGTTGGCGGATGCGGAAGGCCGCGTCATTGTGCCGGTTGGGGAGTATGACGCCGTCGGTCATGTGCTGACCAGGCGGGAATTACGTGATGAAACTGCCATAATGGTAGATGGCGAACGGGTGGGAGTGCTGCTTACCACACATAGCCTGCCGGTCTATAACGCAGCGGAAACTTTGTTCTTGCAGCGCACCAACCGCGCATTGATTCTGGCTATGGGTGGCGCTTTGCTCATCGCTTTGCTGATTGGGTTGGTCCTGGCGCGCAATCTGACCCGACCTTTACAGGCGCTAACCGTGGCAGCCCGAAAAATTGCGGGTGGGCAATTGGATCAACAGGTCGAAGTGACGTCCGACGATGAAATCGGCGAACTGAGCACCGCTTTCAATCAGATGAGCCGCGAGGTGGCCCGGGTAAACCAGCAGCGGCGTCAAATGACGGCTGACATTGCCCATGATCTGCGCACACCGCTGACAGTCATCTCCGGCTACATAGAGTCGATGCGCGACGGCGTGCTCCAGCCCACTACCCAGCGGTTGGATCTGATCTACACTGAAATCGGCCGCCTGCAGCACCTGGTCGCCGACCTGCGCATGCTCTCGCAAGCCGATGCCGGCGAACTGGCTCTCGCGCCGGTTGCAATCGATCCGGCGGCGGCCCTGGATCATATCGCTGAAGTTTTTCAGCATCATGCCAGCCAGAAAGGCGTGGCTTTACGAGTAGAGGTGGAAAGCGCACTGCCGGCTGTTCGGGTCGATGAAGCGCGCTTCATGCAGGTGATGGATAATTTGATCAGCAATGCGCTGCGCTATACCCCGGAAGGCGGCGTAATAACCCTGGGAGCTCGCCAGCAAAAGAACGGGATCGAATTTAGCGTGGGTGATACCGGCAGCGGCATCGAACCCGCTGCACTGCCCTTGATCTTTGACCGGTTCCAGCGGGGAGATCAATCGCGGCATGCCGACGGCAACGAAAGCGGGCTTGGGCTGGCAATCGTCAAGGCGCTGGTCGAGGCGCACGGCGGAAAGGTATCCGCCGAGTCCATTGTTGGGCGCGGCACCACCATTCGCCTGTGGTTTCCCAACCAGATTTAACCCGAGTTAATACTTGCATAGCCGGGGCCAGTGGGATAGAAGGAGTGGATCGGAATATCCCATGCTCCCCTTGGACTACTGGCGCTGCGCCTATCCGTACCCTGTCCCCAGGCTTCGATGGGTTCACTTCCAGGGTGCCCTACCCGCAGAGCACCTTGTGGGTGCTGGCAGTCACCGGATTATCCGGCCTTTAGGACTACAAAAAACATTCTCCTACAAAAATCGCGGTTACATGTAGCGCGAAATTTAATTTCGCATCACAATAAAATCCGTGCAGCGCGAAACATAATTTCACGACTGGAATTAGGCGCGCAGCGCTGCGCGCTCCTATATTAATTTCGTTGCCATTAATTCACGGTATTCCTTTGATGCGGCGAAATTGCGCAATTTCTCGATGCGGTTGATGATCAGTGGATGGGTCGCCAGTCTTTCCCCCAACGTGCTGACGGGCGAATCGTTTTCAGCATCCAGCAGCCTTAACGCCTGTTCGATCTCGGCAGGCGAATCCAGCTCCCCCGCCGCCAGCTTGACCAGCGCCGAGGTGGCTTTTTCCAGACTACCGCAAGCCACCAGGCCGGCCCGGTCGGACGAATATTCGCATGCCCGGCTCCACCAGCGGAAGGCAAAAGTAAAAATGACAGCCGCACCAAGGGATGGCGGCACTCCGGCTATCCCACCCAGCAGGGTGGTCAGCCAGGTATGGTTGAGCACCACGTGGCCCAGCTCATGCCCGATGATAAAGCGCAGTTCAACGGCATCCATGACTCTTAACAACGGCGAGTACATCACCACCACCCGAGGGTCTGAAAAGCCAAAGGTGTAAGCATTCATTTGCCGGGCGCGCAGCACATATAACTCAAACGGCCCGGAATCGAGTGCTTTTCCGCATTCGGCCGCCAGTTGAGCCAGGTCTGGCGCAGTTTGGCTGCTGATTCGCAGCGCATTCTGCACGATAGCACGGTGATGCGCCTGGTTCATCTGAAAAGCGGCAAATACCAATAAAATGGCGCCCAGTGGTAACAGGCACAGTGTAGGAGCGGCGGCCAGCAAAAAAACCGCCAGGATCACCAAAAAAGTGCCGACCAGAATCGGCTGTTCACTGGGGTCGCGCAATAAGTCCCGATGCATAACCAGCTCAGGCGTCCTTGCGTCCGCGAGCCAGGTCCAAAGTTTCCACCGCGTGCCGCAGGTGCGGGATGACGATGCTGCCGCCCACCACCAATGCCACGTTGAACGCCTCGTACAATTCTTCGTCGCTCCAGCCTGCATCTACACACTGCAGGATGTGGTAATCGATGCAGTCATTGCAGCGCAGCACCATCGAAGCGGTCAACCCGAGCAGTTCCTTGGTTTTGCCATCCAGCGCTGCGTCATTGTAAGCAGCGGTATCCAGATTGAAGAAGCGTTTTATCCCCAGGTGGTCGATTTCGAAAATACGCTCATTCATTTTTTTTCGGTAAGTCTGAAAGTCATCCAGCCGGTTGGTCATGGTGTTTTCCTCTTATTTTTAATGGACTTCATTGGGATCGGTGATGTACTTCCACCAGTTATACGCAATACCATTGGCCTGCCCGGTAATGTGCGGGAATAGCTTCAGCCACCAGTTGTGGTGCGCCCGGATATCGCCGCTCCCCCACTCCTCACAGGCAACCGTCACCGGCGCGCCGTCCAGTTGCGGGAAATGTTCCCAATTGCGGCTGCGGCAAAGCACAGGTGTAGGATTACCCCATTCGTAATCGCGGGTGCTGTTGGGTGCAAAATGGACCGTACCGCACTCAGCCATCCCGGGAGAGGTCTGATCGTAGCGGGTAAATCGCGCCCACAGGTTTTTTGCGCCGTTCGTTGCGCGAAAAACCTGCCGCAGGATCGACTCGGAGCGGTGGCCAAAGCTTTCCAGCATCTCTCCCACGCCGCGCTGGTAGGTAAAGCCCATGATGATGAAACGCCGGTTGGCAGCGGTGCCGGTCAGTGACGGAGCATTGCAGAAGAAAGCGCCCGGTCCGGCCATGATCGACTCGTAAAAACCGCCGTACGGCATGGCCACCAGCCAGACCTCATCGATCGTCCCGGCGTTGACTTTGGCGACCAGATCGAAATCCGTCAGGATGCGCTGATAATCGACCATATCTGGCATGTGAAAGCCGCTGCCGGTTTGCCAGAATTGCAGGTAGGCATCGGCGTCGTATAAGAAACCGTCCGCTTTTACCGGAAAGGTCGGCGATTGGATGGTCTCGACAATTTCATAATTCAAATAGCCGTGGCTGCTGGTTTTCAAATCGGCGATATAGCCATCCACAAGCGCGGCTGTGTCAGCCCAGCCTAACACGCGGGTAAGCGGTTTGTTGCTCTGTGACGGAACCGGTGGGTCAAAAATAATCAGGGAAACTTTACGGGTCACCGGGTTGGGCTTTAACCCCACCGCTTCGCTCGGACTGCTCGAGCCGCCGGTCAATGACCGCAGCCAACCTAAGAAATCATCCCAGAAGCTCATCATACCTCCAAGATCAGGTTGTACAGGAAAACAGTATGGCCATAGTATAGTCATATTCCAGGTAAAGCGGCAAGCGCACGGATTCTCGGTTTAAAAGACATTCGACTTTAAAACATATTGCCCTCACCTGGCTTCTCCCCGGCCAAAAAACTGGGGGGCAGGGATCAAAGTCGGGCGGCTTGCGATAGCCCTGCTACTAATATTCCTGTCTGCTTTTTGTTCGCCCCTTACTGGTATCGATGCCATTAAATCTTTTCTTCTTTTCTCGTGTACAATAAAGTTTGTAGTCGTGAATAATCGATATTTGCTTTGACACACAGGAGTCGCCATGTACCATACCATTATCCTCGTCGGCAATCTGGGTAAGGATCCGGAAATGCGCTACACGCCCAGCGGTCAGGCGGTAACCAGCTTCTCCGTTGCCACCAGCCGGCAGTACACCGGTCAAAACGGCCAAAAAGTCAAAGAAACGATCTGGTTCCGGGTGTCCGCCTGGGGTAAACAAGCCGAGACCTGCAACCAGTACCTGCGCAAGGGCAGTAAAGTGCTGGTGGAAGGCCGCCTTACCCCGGATCCATCCACCGGGGGGCCGCGCGTCTTCACCCGCCAGGATGGAACCACCGGCTCTTCCTTCGAAATCACTGCCAGCAACGTTCGCTTCATGTCCACCCGCGCTGAGGGTGAAGGCGAAGGCGGCGGCAGCGACTTCCCTGAAGGGGATGCCGGCGACGAGATCCCGTTCTAGGGGTCAACTGCCATGAACGGTCAATCCAAACCTCCCGCTCCTGGTTTCAACATGGAGATGCCGGGTGACCTGCTGGCTGTGTACAGCAATGTTTTCCGTATCAGTCACACGCCATTTGATTTTGTGATGGACTTCTCGCAGGCGCTGCCGGGTAAGCTGCATGCTGAAATTTTGTCCCGCGTCATTATGTCGCCCACCGGGGTCAAGCTGTTTCAACGGGCATTGACCGAAAATATTGCCCGCTATGAGTCTGTTTTTGGCGAAATCATGCTTCCCAAAGGCGACACGGGGTTGGCAACCGACCTCTTCCGGCGTGTTCAACCACCGGATGCCCCTCCCGTCGAACCTACCATAGACGAACCCACCCCACCGAAAGAATAATCTTTGGAAGATTTTTCGCAATTCACTGAAGTTGTACATCAAGCTTTCGAAACCTTAAACCAGGCGCGCGATAACGCGCTGGTACAGGCGCGCCAATTGACCCGCCTTTCAGCCAACACCATTCGTGCCATACACCGCGGCGAAAGCGACGCGGCACACAAAAATCTGGCCGAAGCCGGCAAAATTGCGGCTGACTTGAAGAAATCTCTGACCGGTTTCCCGCAACTGTTCTTCGCCGGCTACACCCAGGACGCGCTCAAAGAATATGTCGAGGCGACTCTCACCTGCGCCATCATCGAAAACCAGCGCTTGCCCAAACCGGAAGTGCTGGATGTTGAAATCAACACCTATTTAAACGGTTTAGCCGAGGTCACCGGAGAACTGCGCCGCCGCACCCTGGATATTTTGCGGCAGGGCTATTCCCCGGAAGCCGAACGCCTGTTAAGCTGGATGGACGAGATTTATAACCTGCTGGTCACAGTCGATTACCCGGATGCACTGACCAACGGCCTGCGCCGCCAGACAGATCTGGTGCGCGGCATCGTTGAACGCACCCGCGGCGACCTGACCATCAGCCTGCGCGAGGAACGCCTCCAGCAGGCGCTGGAGCAGGCAATCAAACGCCTGCCAGAGTAATGCGGGTTATTCGCGCATCCGAGATCGGCGCTTACCTGTACTGCCACCGCGCCTGGTGGTATCAATTGCAAGGGATTGCCTCCGAAAACCAACAGGAACTTGCGTCGGGGAGCGGCTTCCATCGCAGCCACGGCCGGCGTGTGTTGAGTGCAAACCTGCTGCGGGCAGCCGGTTGGATTCTACTGCTGGCAGCGCTGGTTGTAGCGGCTGTGACGGCCACGTTGCAGCTCCTCCCCTGAGCCATGCCCTGGATTCTCGCACTCCTTCTGGTTGCAGCCGCCCTGGTGCTGCTCTGGTTGAGCCGGCGTCAGCAGCATTCTGCCGGGCTTCCCGCCGGGCGCGTGCTATATAGCGACCCCAGGGTCATTGGCGCCCCGGAACGTCCGCTGTATGATCCGGAAACGCACCTCACCGGTAAACCGGATTATCTGGTCGAAGAGCACGGCGTGGTTATTCCGGTGGAGGTTAAAAGCGGCTGGGCGCCGCCGGAGCCTCACCCCGGCCATATTTACCAACTACTGGCATACTGCCTGCTGGTGGAAAAAACCCACGGCAACCGTCCGCCGTATGGCATCCTGCGCTACCGCAACCGCTCCTTCAGCATTGATTACACCCCGGCGGCTGAGCGTGAACTCAGAGCGTTGTTGGAGGAGATGCACGCCTCCGCCCGGCACAAGGAACTGGATCGTTCGCATGAGGACCGCAGCCGCTGCGCCCATTGCGGCTACCGCTCGATCTGCGATCAGAAGCTGTGAATTTGCAGTTTGTCTTGGTTAATTGGCCAATTATGATAAAATTGGTTTATATACACTCGCTGGATAAAGGTATTTAACCTATGGACATGTTCATGCGTGCGGCCTACGAAGAAGCCAAAAAGGGGATGCGCGAAGGCGGCATCCCGATCGGATCGGTACTGGTAGTGGATGGTAAGATCGTCGGGCGCGGGCACAACCGGCGCGTTCAACGCGGCAGCCCCATCCTGCATGCCGAAATGGACGCCTTTGAATCCGCCGGGCGCCTCAAAGCCAGCGACTATCAGCGCGCCGTGCTGTACTCCACCCTCTCCCCCTGCGACATGTGCACCGGAGCGACTTTACTTTACAAAGTCCCGCGGGTAGTGGTCGGCGAAAATTGCACCTTCCACGGCCCGGAGGAAATGCTCAAAGCGCGCGGGGTGGATGTGGAAGTGCTCAACGACCCCCAGTGCATCCAAATGATGGAAGATTTCATCCACTCGCATCCCGATTTATGGAACGAAGACATCGGCGAATGACTTTTTCTGAACGATCGATATGAAACGAACCAGGCGGGCATTTTGCCCGCTTTTTTGCAACTTTTTCCGCAAATGTGCGTAAATATAACGTAATATAATTACACATTACGGAAAAGGATTAGACCATGAAAATTCAGCTCAAACCGTCGTTACCACCCCGAACAAAGGCCCAGGCTGCCTGATTCGCATCCTATACTTCATCTTCGTCGGCCTGTGGCTCGGCGGGATCGTAACCGTCGCTGCCTGGGTGCTGATCATTACCATCATCGGACTGCCGCTCGGTCTCTGGTTGCTCAACCGCCTGCCGCAGCTTATGACCCTCAAACCGGTGCAGACCCAGACCCGGGTGACCGTCGTGGACGGCAAGGTGGTGTACCGCGAAACCAGCCTGCCGCCGCATCCATTCCTGCTGCGCGCACTCTATTTCATTCTGGTAGGCTGGTGGTTCAGCGCCGTCTGGCTGATTCTGGCCTGGCTGCTGACCGGCCTCAGTCTGGGGCTTGGCCTGCCGCTGGCTTTCTGGATGTTCGACCGGGTGCCGGCCATCACAACTCTGGCGCGCTATTAAATTAAATCCACCCGGCCAATTTGACCGGGTGGATTATGACTGCCTCCCTGAGTTTAGATCCAGCCGCGTAACTGCATCGCTTTGACGACGCGGGCTATGGATACCATATATGCTGCATCGCGCATATACACTTTTTCCTTGAGGGACATGTCCAAAACGGCGTTGAAGGCCTCGGTCATTTTGGTGTCCAACTTGGTGAGCACTTCGTCCTTGGTCCAATAGAAATTCATATCGTTCTGGACGCTTTCGAAGTAGGAAACGGTCACGCCGCCGGCATTGCACAGAAAATCGGGGACCAGGAAGATTCCGCGTTCCTTGATGACCGCATCCGCATCTGGGGTTGTCGGGCCGTTGGCGCCTTCGGCAATGATCTTGACCTTCTTAGAGATCTTTTGCACGGTTTCGCCGTTGACCTGCCCGCCCAGCGCAGCCGGGATCATAACATCCACATCCTTGCTGATCCAGGCATTGCCGTCTTCAATCAAATAACCGGCTGCTTTGGCCCTGGTTTTATCGATCGAGCCGTACTGGTCGGTGATTTTCATCAGGAAGTGCGGGTCGATCCCGTCGTTTTTGGTGACGGTGTAGGAGGCGCGGTCTTCGCGATCCCAGTAAGAGACGCAAACAACCTTGCCACCCAATTGTTCGATGAAGCCGATGGCAGCGTACTGAGCCACATTACCAAAGCCCTGGATCGCTGCGGTGCACTGGGTCGAGTCCAGTTTAAGGTGTTTCATCGCCTCGCGGACGGTGTAGATCACGCCGTAGCCGGTGGCTTCGGTGCGTCCCTGAGAACCACCGCCGCCCAGCGGCTTGCCGGTGATGACGCCCGGGGTGTACTGCCCAACCAGCTTCGAGTATTCATCCATCATCCAGCCCATCATTTGCGGGTTGGTGCCAACATCCGGCGCCGGCACGTCCTGGCGCGGTCCGATATTTTTCCACATTTGCTGTACCCACCCGCGCACCAGGCGTTCTTTTTCGCCCGTAGAAAGCGTAGCGGGGTCGACAATCACGCCGCCCTTGCCGCCGCCCAGCGGGATATCCACAACGGCGCATTTCCAGGTCATCCAGGTAGCCAACGCGCGCACCATATCCAGCGTTTCAGCCGGATGCATGCGAATGCCGCCCTTGTTAGGGCCGCGGACATCGTTGTGCTGCACGCGGAAGCCCTGGAAGATGCGGATCGTCCCATCATCCATGCGCACCGGAATGCGGAAAGAAAATTCGCGCAGCGGCCAGCGCAGGATTTCACGCACCTGCGGGTCGAGTTTGAGTAGTTCAGCGACATGGTCGAATTGGCGCTGAGCCATTTCAAATTCGTTGGTGGGTTCTGACATTTATACTTCTCCTCTTGAGTTTTGAGAGAAAGGATTGGAATGGATCCAGCGTCAGGGGCAGCCTGGAAAACAACGGTGCGTGAATTTCTTATGGTTGGCCGCCAACACACCGGAGTATTCGCCTGGCTGGGTACTCTATTAGGGTAGCAAACCTGAACCATTCGGTCAAGATGATAAAAATCGCTAATAGAGGGTGATACAAGTCGTCAATTTGTGAATACCAGTACAAATCCTGGAAGGATAGAGGCGGTTCGAGCTGCCTCTATCCTTCCAGCGAACTGTCCTTGAGGAGCGAAGCGGAGAGAAGCAATCCATTTCGTCCGAACGGGACAAATATCCACCGGTCAAGGTTTTGATCGATCTCCGTGGATTGCTTCGCCCCTTCGAGGCATCGCAATGACAACCCTCACCGAGCCATTGTGGGAAAACTTCGTCCCCCTGTTATTTACGCTTTTGGCAGATCCTCAGGCGTGAAAGCCCCCGGCAGCAGCTCGCGTACGGTCAATTTTCGCACAATATTACCCTGATCATCGGCAATCAGCACCAGCGTGTCCATGCCAAACTCAGCCATTACCTGGCGGCAGCCGCCGCATGGCATGCCGGCGTTGGAAGTCACCACCGCAATAGCCGTAAAATTCTTTTCACCTTCAGACACAGCCTTAAAAATCGCTACGCGCTCAGCGCACATGGAAGCCGGGTAGGCTGCATTCTCCACATTGGCTCCGGTGAACACTTTGCCGGATGCTGTCAGTACAGCCGCACCGACCTGGTAATGTGAATACGGCGCATATGATCGGTGCTGTGCTTTTATGGCATCTTCGATCAGCGCTGCAAATACCTCACGGTTTTCCGGCATCTAAATTTTCCTCATCTGGAATTTGCAGCGGCTGGCGGTGTGCCCGCACCTTACGAATTCTTCGCCCGCTCACCTGTTCGACGGATAAATCCCAATCTTCGACCTGCATATGTTCACCACCGGTTGGTACGCGGCCAATGGTACCGTAAATGTAGCCGCCCAGCGTATCCGCCAGTTCAGTTGAAAGATTGGTACCCAGGACTTCATTGAAATCGTCCAGGCCGATCCGTCCGTTCAGCATAAATTCGTCTTCGGAAACGCGCTGGAAGAGATGCTCTTCACCCTGGTCGTATTCATCGCGAATTTCGCCAACGATCTCTTCGACGATGTCTTCCATGGTCACCAGACCAGCCATGCCCCCGTATTCATCCACCACAATTGCCATGTGAATACTGCGGGATTGCATTTCACGCAATAACTCATCGACTTTCTTGGCCTCCGGCACAAAATAAGCCGGGCGCAGGAACGGGCGGATGCTTTCGGGCGGGGTTTCATCCAACTGGGTTCGCAGCAGGTCCTTGGCATATAACAACCCGATCACATTGTCGATTGTGTCATCGTAAACCGGCACCCGCGAGTGCCCCGAGAGGGTCAGCGCCTGGATCGAATCCGTCACGCTGGCATCCGCTTCCAGCGCCAGGATGTCGATACGCGGTACCATGATCTCGCGGCACAAAGTATCGCCGAAATGAAAAATGGAATAGATCATCTGGCGTTCGCCCTTATCCAACCCGCCTGACGATTGGCCAACCTCCACCCAGCTCTTCAGCTCATCTTCCGTCACGGATCCCGGAGTGCGTTCGATCGGCGCAGAATCGCCCAACAACCCCAGATAGAGCGCAGAAAATGGCCGCAGGATCACATCCAGCGCGCGCGCCAGAGGCGTCAGCCAGATCAGCCAGGATTCAGGATTTTTGCGTACCGCGCCTTCCACCCCAAATTCAAACGCCATCACCGTCAGCCCGGCCAGAAAAACAACCAACAGACCGAACCCAACGGTAATTCCAGCCGCATAAACTGTTAACAACAGGTACACCAGGGCTGCCAGCAAAAAGTGCAGGATGATGATCATAAAGCGCAACGCCACCCGCAGGCTGATTTTTTCTACAATCGCCAGGGTTGGCTCCAGACTGCGTTGTTCATTTTGCGCGCCAAGGGTGATTAGCTGTGGCAAGTGGGCATTGCTCAGGCTCACCCGAACAGCGTTTATGAGTAAATCCAAAATAAAGGCTACAGCGGCAATAATCCAAAAAATTTGAACGTCCAAACTTTCCAGCCTCACTTCTTATTCACGAGCCGGACTCACGTCCTGATTGTTAAAGCGATGAGTAAATGGTTTCAGAATAGTTTCATCCGGCAACTGGCTGTCTTCGATTACAGAATAGGATACCTGGCAGCCGTTTCCAAGTTCACTATTGGCAATTTTAACATCAGGCCCAATCTGGCAGGCCGTTCCGATAACCGTACTCCCCTGCAAAACCGTTCCTGGGAGCAGCAGTGTCTCGCGTCCAATGCTGACATCCGCATCGATGTAGGTGGTGGCCGGGTCGATCATACTGACGCCAGCCAGCATCCAGCGGGAGTTGATCCGGCTGCGCAGCACTGCTGCCGCCTCGGCCAAATGCTGACGGGTGTTGATCCCCAATGCTTCCTGTGGATCATCCGCAATCAGCGCCTGCACCGGCAAACCTTGTGCGACTGCTACGCCGACGATATCGGTAAGGTAATACTCACCCTTGGGCGAAAGCTTGATCTGGCGCAGCGCATCCCACAGCCAGAGGTTATCGAAGCAATACACGCTGGCATTGAGCTCGCGAATGGCCAGAACGTCCGGGGTTGCCTGCGCTTCCTCGACGATCGCGCATACCGAACCATCTGCGCCGCGTACCACACGTCCAAACCCATGCGGGTCAGGCAGTACCACGCTTAACATGCTGATCGGTCCGGAATTGCTGCGCGCCAACACAACCAGATGGCTGAAGGTAGTGTTGGTTAATAGCGGCATGTCGCCGGTTGTGACCAGTAACAGGCCCGGTTGACCCGACAGCAGCGGTTCAGCCATTTGCAGCGCGTGTGCAGTTCCCAATTGTTCTTGCTGCAGCACAAAACGTGCATGACTGCCGACTGCCTGGCGCACCTGATCTGCACCGTGGCCTATGACCACGACCGGCAGTTCACGGGTCACACCTGCGACGGCGCGCAGGGTATGCTCGATCATCGGCACGCCCGCCAGGGGGTGAAGCACCTTTGGCAGGTCGGACTGCATGCGTTTGCCAAAACCGGCAGCCAGGATGACGGCGTTTAATGAATCGCTCATCGCGCTCTGATGTTCAGAAATATGAAATTTATGAAATTATGGATAATTTGCCCCGGCACAGCACAGCAAAGCAGCCCTTGATAAGGCGAAGGGTCATCCGGTTGTGCAGAAGATTCGGTCTCAGCGTTCATGCTTATTTTTATGGCTGGGGCACCTGGACTCGAACCAAGATCCACAGATCCAAAGTCTGGTGTGCTGCCATTGCACCATGCCCCAGTGGGGGCTACCGCCCCAAAGTGGTGCTATTTTAGCACAGAATATCCACCAGTGCCAACCCGCCCGGGCCTTGGAGAGGCATCGTGCCAGCATCCTGGAGGGGAAAGGTTTCAAAACAACCAGAGGATTGATAAAAAATCCCCTCTGGTTTCTCAGAGGGGATTTTCGTGGTTAAGGATATGGATTATTCTTCGATTTTCTTGGAGAGACCTTGCAGCACCAGGCCGATACCGAGGAGTGCCAGACCGAGTCTCCCGAATACGGATTGCACATTTGCCATCGGGGAAGGCATTGACTGATCTGCACCGGTCACTGGGATGAGGACCCTATTGGTCGAAGGCGGAGGAGGAGCAAAGGTCGCAGGGTCAGTGGGGTCAGTGGTTTCTGTTACGACCGGGGTAACTGTCACGACCGGAGTGTCCGTAACAACCGCAGTAACTGTCACGACCGGGGTTTCGGTTACGACCGGAGTGTCCGTAACAACCGGGGTATCGGTCACGACGGGGGTGTCAGTAACAACCGCAGTAACTGTCACGACTGGAGTTTCGGTGACAACTGGAGTTTCAGTGACAACCGGAGTTTCAGTAACCACCGGAGTATCGGTTACAACTGGGGTATCGGTCACGACCGGAGTGTCTGTCACAACAGGCGTATCCGTCACAACCGGAGTATCGGTTACAACCGGGGTATCAGTAACGACTGGAGTATCAGTAACGACTGGAGTATCAGTAACAATCAGGCCATCCACCCGATAGTTGTCATTCTTTATCTTAGCACTCTCCAGCCAAAGATCAACGGTATATACACCCCAGTCATCAGGTAATACTGTGTAAGCATCTACACAAAAATAACCAGTTGCAAGGGCTGTTACTGAAACATTGGCGACCTCGGTATCCGAGTCACCGCTCGAGCCGCCAGGATTTCCGGTAACTGTAACTTGGTACGTTGTATTTGGTATAAAACCTTCCCCTCGCACAACCACGGTTTGACCAATTGCGTAATGGTTCTTGTCTTGATCAGCGCCGGCATCAACGCTGCAAGGCTGAACTGTGGTCCAAATTGACCCGGCCCCGCCTTGTTGAGCCTGAACCTGCTTCATAGGTATGACGTTAAATACTAATGAAGCGATAAGCAGCCCCAGTCCGCTGATATAGCTGATACGGCTCAGCGAGCGCAGTGTTTTGTGTAAGGGAATTCCGTGTGTATTCATTTGGCTCTCCTGTTTCCCAGTAGTAAAAAAGGAAGAAAACGATCTTGAAATAAAAAGTTGTTAAGACCAGCGCCTGAAATGGCACTGGGGTAAATATCCCGCCAGTTGCGGGAAAAGATGAAATCCGATGGATGTTATTTAAATGTGCAAGGACATCCTGGCTAACCATTTGGGCCGGTTTCGCTATTGGCTCCCCACATCCCGCTTTCCCCCTTGGAAAAGATAGCGACCAATTTCGGGTTCGTGGATCGACGCCGCCCTTGCTTTGGTATTAACTGGTATTAAATAAAAAAACCAGCCCAAAGGCCGGTTTCGCTACTGGCTCCCTATGCACCTGTCCCCACTTTCAGGACCAAGCGACCACGTTTTGGCACATAGATCTTCGCCGCCTTATAATACCACTCAATTATTAATGTTGTTACTTAGTATTATATATCAATAAAAGTCCTTGTCAATAATTTTTTGGTTTGTAATTGGTAGAAATTTCTAAGAAATACTCACCCGTTTCAAAGACTTTCGAATATCCAGCACTTATGTATTCAAGTGCTTAAGTATTATACAGAAAAAATATGGAATTGAAAACAACCAATATTTGACCTGTCAGATCTCCTGGTAAACCCATATTTTCCGTGACATTCAGTACCAGTGACATTCCACACTGACATTCCGCACCTTGACAGAGCCAGCTTCGCTGACTATACTCGAATTAAATTGAATACTTGGCCTTCGGGGCAGGGTGCGGGATCATGATCCCAATTCCCGATCGGTGGTGATAACCCACGAGCGCATCAATCAGCGCATGACCTGGTGAAACTCCAGGGTCGACGGTAAAGTCCGGATGAAAGAAGGCAAATGAGACCGGTGTTGCTTGCAATGGGCGCACTGCGTCTGCCATGCCCCGAAGACTTGTTGTTTTCGGGTTTTCGTTTTTAACGCAAACCTGCTCTGAAGAAAGGATATCTTATGGAAGTGAGTATTCCGAACGCGCTGCGCGCTTTACAGGCCAAGAACCGGCTGTTTCGCCGCGCGCGGCTGTTCCTCACGCCCATCTCGCTGGTTTTAGCCCTGGTGCTGTGGGAATTGGTGGCGCGCATCGCCAACCTGCCAGCCTTCATTTTGCCCACCCCCGGCCGCGTGTTCGAGCGTTTTATTCAGGCTGCCAGCGACGGAACCTTGCTGCGTCACACTCTGGCTACCCTGCTCGAAGTCGTCCTTGGGTTGATTGCCGGGACGGTGCTGGCAACCTTTACCGGCTATTGGATTGCTCGCTCGCGCATGTTCGAGAAATTGATCGCTCCTTACCTGGTCGCCAGCCAGGCAATTCCCATAGTCGCCATCGCCCCGCTGCTGGTCATCTGGTTCGGCCCAGGCATGGGTACCAAAGTATTGATCTGCTCGCTGATTGTGTTCTTCCCGGTGCTGGTGAACACGGTGGTCGGCCTGCGTGCGGTACCCGAAGATTTGCGCACCCTGATGCGCTCCCTGCGCGCCACCCGCCTGCAAAACTTGAAATATCTGGAAATCCCGGCAGCCCTGCCAGTCTTTCTTGGCGGGCTGCGCATCGGTGCCACCCTCTCGGTGATCGGCGGCGTGATCGGCGAGCTGGTCGGCTCGAATCGCGGGTTGGGATTTCTGATCAATGTCGGCCGCGGTCAGTTTGACACCGCACTGGTTTTTGTCGCTGTTTTCACTCTGGTTACGCTGGCGCTGGCGCTCTACGGCCTGGTCATGCTATTGGAAAAACGCCTGCTTTCGTGGCAAAACGAGCCGCAGGAAAAATAATTTCTGGAGAAACAAATGAAGCCCACATTATTAAAAACTTCCCTCGCACTCATCGTGTTGCTGTTACTGGTCGCTGCCTGCGCGCCGGCTGCTTCCCCTTCACCAACGCCCAAAGCGGTCAGCATTCGCCTTCCGGTCGGGTTCATCCCCAATGTGCAATTTGCCCCACTTTATGTTGCGCTCGAAAAAGGCTATTTTCAGGCAGAAGGCCTGGATGTGACGCTGGATTACAGCATGGAAAACGACAACGTGGCGTTGGTAGGCGCCGGTCAGCTTCCGTTTGCCATCGTATCCGGTGAACAGGTGTTGCTAGGCCGCGCCCAGGACCTGCCGGTGGTGTATGTCATGGCCTGGTATAAGGACTATCCAGTCGGGATCGTATCCCTGAAATCGGAAGCCATTCGTGAGCCGGCTGACCTGCGCGGCAAAAAAATCGGACTGCCCGGGCTGTACGGCGCCAGTTACATCGGGCTGCGCGCGCTATTAATGGCCGGTGGTCTGACCGAGAATGACGTCACCCTGGATTCGATCGGTTACAACCAGGTGGAAGCGTTGACCGCCGGGCAAGAGCAAGCCGTTGTGATTTACATAGCCAATGAGCCGGTACAACTGGCCAGTCAGGGGTATGAGACCGACTTGATCAAAGTGGCCGATACCCTCTCGATGGTTTCAAACGGTCTGATTACGAATGAGACGGTGCTGCGCGAAGACCCGGAACTGGTGCGGCGCATGGTTCGGGCAATCGTTCGCGGTATCCAAGATACTGTCGAAGACCCGAATGCAGCCTATGAAGTTGCGCTTAAATTTGTAGAGAATCTGGTTCAGGCCGATGCGGCAGTCCAAAAACAAGTGCTGGCTACCTCCATCGAACTTTACCAGTTGGAGCCGTGGGGCTGGTCGGATCCGCAATCGTGGAAGAACACGGAAAATGTTTTGTTGGATATGGGGCTTATCAGCCAACCACTGGACCTTGAAAAAGCCTATACCAATGATTATCTGCCCGAAGGTGAGTGACCGGTGACCGCTGCCTTGCTCCAGCCTTCCCTGCAGGTGCGCAACCTCAGCGTAACCTATCCGAATGATAACGGCGGTTTGCTGGCGCTGACCAATCTAACCTTTGATGTGCATCCGCGCGAATTCATCTGTATCCTGGGGCCTTCCGGTTCCGGAAAAACCACCTTGCTGCGCGTACTGGCAGGTCTGTTGCCGCCGTCCAGCGGCGAAGTGTGTTTCCTGACCGAGCAGGCGCCGTCGATCGGTTATGTATTCCAGCAGGCCAACCTGATGCCCTGGCGCAGTGCCATGGAAAACATCATGTTGCCCCTGGAGATGCAGGGAGTACCGCTGGAGAACGCCCGCAGCCGGGCAGCCGAGCTGATCGAATTGACCGGCTTGAAGGGCTTTGAAGACTCGTGGCCGCGCGATCTTTCTGGCGGCATGGCGCAGCGCGTGGCCATCGCTCGCGCCCTGATTCAGGACCCTGACTTGTTGTTGTTGGATGAACCCTTCGGTTCACTGGATGAATTAACGCGCGACCGGATGGGCGAAGAGTTATTGGATTTATGGCAAAACCGCCGCAGCACCGTCTTGATGGTGACCCATTCCGTTTCGGAAGCCCTGCTATTATCCGACCGGGTGCTGGTACTCACCCCCCGTCCCGGCCGGCTGGCTTTGGATTACCCGGTGACCCTGAAACGTCCGCGCTGCGAGGAAATGCGCTATACCGCCCAATTCGGCGAAATGGCCAAAGAATTACGGGCTGCCATCATCGAATGAAAATGGATTTGCCGGGTTCGATTTGCTCAAACCTGTTGGGCGCATTTCGGTTTATTCGGAACATGGCATAAATGTTTCACATGAATAATTTCTCCATACAACTGCCACCTGATCAAGATAAAAAAGCGATGGTGTCCAGGATTGGCTCTCCATGCGATCAGTAATCTGCAAATTAAGCCAGTATCTTGCACCTGCCTTAGAGAATAAAATCTCAAAACATTTAGTTTAAGTCTTCGACTTTTGTATTTTATGCATTTTCTAAAATACCAACGTTAAAAGCTTTAGGTAAGCGTGAAATATAAAGAACAACTAAAGCCATGGCCATATAACGTCAATCACTTTTATCTCATTTCAAAATTATAAAAATGTGTGGCGGTTTTTGCGCAAAGTTGTGCGACATATTGCGGGAAGTCATACTGAGCCGTGCCCTGAGCCTGTCGAAGGGGCAGGCGAGGGTCTCATTTTCCTGGCTTCAAGATGCTTCCCTTCGTTCACTCACAGAGTGTCCCACCCAGGGGGTGCTCTGTGAGTGCGGGCAGCTGACATTCAATTGTCACCCTGTTCAAGTTTTCCATCCACGCTGAATAAAACCTTCGATAAGTCAGAAATTTTTTTGGGAGAACGGAATGAAAAGACCAACCTGTTCTCTACCGTCCAAAAACCAAATACAACCCGCCCGCAAATATGGCTCCCCCTCCATCGACGCAGTCCGGCGCGCTCAGTCCATTCACGGTCTCGCCGCCATCGCCCACCCGCAGGCTGTAGGAAACTCCCGGCGTCATTTGGAAGTCGGCATAACCCGCGCTGACCGCCGGTTTAAGGCCGGTGAAGAAGGTGTCCAGCCCGCCGTCCCAGGCCACATTGATCTGGATGCCGGGCACGGGCGTACCGTTGCTGTCGCGCACTTCGATTTGCAAGAGACCGGGCGTTTGCGCAACATCGCACACCGGTTGGCGGTCGACGATTACAAACGGCTCATCCATTGCGGGACCAGGGCTGGCAGCCGCTTCCGGGGCGGCTGGCGCGGTGGATGTCACTCCCTGGGTACTGCCTGCCACCGGGGTGGATGCGGGTGATTCCATGCTCAGATCGCTCAACGCAGAAGCCAGGCTTGCCAGGTCGCGCGCGGCTTGCTCATCGCCAACGGAAAGAGCCTGCTGCGCTTGAGCTGCCAATGATTCTACCGGTGAGAAATCATGCAACAGCGCTATCCTCTGGCTGGCGCGCACAATATCCAGGTTTGCCCGGTACGCCCGGGCAATGCTCAAGCGGTAATCGGCTTTATATTCTCCGGCTAACGCAGCGGGGGTGGTGTCTTTATAGGTTACCGGGCTGATCACCAGTGAAATCAGCAAGCCCAACCCCAGGCCAAGCACCAAACCGGTCAGCAAGTACCAGGGCGGCTGGCGGCGGCGCTCTTCGCGTTCCAGATAGTCGTCTTCCATTACGGTGTCGGCTCCGGGGGAACAGGTGTGTAGCGCTGCAGTCCGGTGAACAAGCGCGCCAGCAGTTGCATATCTGCCTGTTCGTAGCCCAGTTCCTGGGCGCTGATGATAGCCTGCTGCACGGCCTGAAGCGAATCGTTTGCTCCCAATGAGCGCAAACGGACATCGGCGGCTGCCAGGTCGCCGTCCTGGCTGTAGATTTCGGCGGTCATCAGCACGAAATCAGCTTTGTAATCTGCGCGCAGGCTCTGAGGCTCGGCCGCTTGTGCCGCCGGTGGGAAGAGCAGCCAGCCGGCCAGCAAGCCGCCAGCCAGGCCAATGGCAATGGCCAGCGCGAACCCTAAAATTCGCCAGCTGCGCATTACCGGTTAATCCTTCAGCATCGGCATGTGGATGCCGCGCTCGTGGGCCGTTTTGATCGCTTCCGGGTAGCCGGCATCCGCGTGACGCACCACCCCCATGCCGGGGTCGCTGGTGAGCACGCGTTCCAGACGGCGGGCAGCAGCCGGGGTGCCGTCTGCCACGATGACCATTCCGGCATGCTGGCTGTAACCAATGCCCACCCCACCGCCGTGGTGGAACGACACCCAGGTTGCGCCGCCGGCGGTGTTGATCAGTGCGTTCAAAATTGGCCAGTCCGAGACTGCGTCGGTGCCATCGCGCATAGCTTCGGTCTCGCGATTGGGCGAGGCCACCGAGCCCGAGTCCAGGTGGTCGCGCCCGATCACGATCGGCGCTTTGACGACCCCCTTTGCAACCATTTCGTTGAATTTGAGTCCGGCTTTGACGCGTTCGCCGTAGCCCAGCCAGCAAATGCGCGAGGGCAGCCCCTGGAAGGGCACCCGTTCGCGCGCCAGCTTCAGCCAGCGCTGCAGGTGCACATCCCCGGGGAACAGCTCTGCGACGGCTTCATCGGTGCGGTAGATATCCTCGGGGTCGCCGGAGAGCGCCACCCAGCGGAAGGGGCCTTTGCCCTCGCAGAACAGCGGCCGAATGTAGGCCGGGACGAAACCGGGAAAGTTGAAGGCATCCTTGACGCCGGTGTCGTAGGCTCGCTGGCGCAAATTGTTACCATAATCAAAAACCTCGGCGCCGCGGCGTTGGAACTCGAGCATGGCTTCCACATGCCGCGCCATGGATTCCAGCGAGCGGCGCTCGTATTCCTGCGGGTTCTGCACGCGCAGCGCATCCGCCTCGGCCACGCTCAAACCACCGGGGACGTAAAACAAGACATCGTGGGCCGGGGTCTGGTCGGTGACCACGTCCGGCGTCACACCGCGCAGCACCAGCTCCGGGTAGATATCGGCTGCATTGGCGACCAGCCCGATCGAACGCGGCACGCCGCGCTGTGTGCAATCCTCGACCAGGGTCATGGCCTCTTCCAGGGTATCGACCACGTCATCGATGTAGCCGATTTCCTGGCGACGACGGGCGCGGGCGGGGTCAACCTCCACCACCAGGCCTACGCCTTCGTTCATCGTCACTGCCAGCGGTTGAGCGCCGCCCATGCCGCCTAGCCCGGCAGTGAGCACAAATTTACCCTTGAGCGATGGCCAGCCCTTTTGCACCGCCAACGACGCCAGAGTCTCATAGGTGCCCTGCAAAATGCCCTGGGTGCCGATGTAAATCCACGAGCCGGCGGTCATTTGACCGTACATGATCAGTCCGCGCGCGGCCAGCTCGTCAAAATGCTGCTGGGTGGCCCAGTGCGGCACCAGGTTGGAGTTGGCGATCAGCACCCTCGGGGCATCCGGGTGTGACTTGAAAACCGCCACCGGCTTGCCGGACTGCACCAGCAAAGTCTCGTCATCCTCCAAGTTGCGCAGCGTATCCAGGATGGCGTCAAACGCCTCCCAACTGCGGGCCGCCTGACCGCGTCCGCCGTACACCACCAGGTCCAACGGGCGTTCGGCCACCTCGGGATCCAGGTTGTTTTGAATCATGCGATAAGGAGCTTCGGTCAGCCAGGATTTGCAGGTGAGCTGCGTACCGCGGGGTGCGCGAACGGTTCTGGGACCAGACATAAAACTACCTCCGGTAGAAATGCTGCGCGTTTGGAATGCATAATTTTACTCTACTTCAGTTATCCATATCCGGCGGCAAGCTGGAATCAAAAAGCAGACCTTTACCAGCAGCTGGTTCGAGTCTGCTTTTTATAATTTGCCGCTACGATTACTTGTCTACAGGCTTTTTACCCCAACCCGCAAACCGCGGCACTGCCGGTTCGATCACCTCCGGTATCTTGCCGCGTACCTTATCTTCCATTTCGCTGATCATTTGCCGCTGGCGGTAAATGATGTTCTTAAGCACATCGCCGATGGAAATCACGCCGATCAATTTGTCGTTTTCGATCACCGGGAGGTGGCGCACGCGTTTGTCGGTCATCAATTCCATACATTCTTCGATGGTCTGGTCGGGATGGATGGTGAAAACCTGCGAAGTCATGATCTCCTTCACCAGAGTGTCACGGGAGGTACGACCTTTCAGGATGACCTTGCGGGCATAATCGCGCTCGCTGATGATGCCGACCATTTTTTCGTCCTTGGTCACTACCAGTGCCCCGACCCCTTTGGTCGCCATCAGACGCAGGGCTTCAAAAACAGTGTCGTCGGGCGAGATCGTCCAAATATAGTCGCCTTTGAGTTGCAGAATATGCCGCACCTGGTGCATCATTGCCTCCTTGTTGGTTTATTCCTGTAACGGTTGTTTACTTAATTTATAACACTTTTAAATGGCATTTGACACTATCGTATCATAATATTTTATGAATTGGATAGAAATTGATAGCTTATTTTTGCCAGATAAGCCGCTTTAAATTATTCTTCAGACAGCTCAGCCCAATTGCTAAGGCGCGCTTCCAGACTGTGCTGCAGGTTCTGATAGTCACGCCCCAGTTGCACCACCTTTCCGGCGTCAGGCGGCGGATTCTCAAGCTGACGTGTAATGGCAGCAATTTGAGCTTCGAGCGCGGTGATCTCGGATTCTATGGCTTGAATCCGCTCTTTTCGTTTGCGGTCCATACTGTTGTTTGCACCGCGCGGGCGCGAATTTCCGATTTTATTTGTCAGGATGGCGGCTTTCCCGGCGGCAGCCTGGAGCGCTTCAACCTGTCGGGCGGCGCGGTATTCACTGTAAGTGCCGTCAAACACCCGCAGCGCACGCTGCGCCGGTTCAACCTCCCAGACCTGGGTCGCCAGTGCGTCGATCAGGTAGCGGTCATGCGAAACCAGCAGGATCGTCCCCTGGTAATCAGCCAGCAAGGCTTGCAAAAGTTCCTGCGATGGTAAATCCAGGTGATTGGTCGGCTCGTCGAGCAGCAGCAAGTTGGTCCCCTGCAGTGCCAGACAGGCCAGCGCCAATCGCCCGCGCTCGCCGCCGGAGAGCAATTTGACTTCCTTGAAGACATCGTCGCCAGTGAACAGGAATTTAGCCAGGTAGTCGCGTACCTCGGCGGGCAGCATGTGCGGTGCAACCTTGTTGATTTCTTCCATCAGGGTGTTGTCGGAACGCAGCCCTTCATGCGCCTGGGCAAAGTAGCCGATCTGCAGGCTGGCGCCCAGTCGAACCTCGCCGCTGTACGGCGGAATTTGTTCCAGTAACGTCTTAAGAAATGTGGTTTTCCCGGCGCCGTTGGGGCCAATCACCGCGGCGCACTCGCCGCGCTTGAGCAGCAGGTCGGGTGCCTGGAACAACGGGCGACCCTCGTCATGGTATCCGATGCTCAAGGCCTCGGTACGCAGTACCAGGTCGCCAGAGCGGCCAACTGCCTGCAGACGGAAACGCATTTTCCTGGATTGGCGCGGCGGAGCCAGCCGCACTTCCTCCAGCATGCGTTCCAGCCGTTTCCGGCGCCCCTGCGCCTGGCGGGTATTTTGGCCGGCAATATTGCGCCGGATGTAGTCTTCTTCTTTATCGATAAATTCCTGCTGGGCCTGGTACTCTTCCAACTGGCGCTGGTAGCGTTCCTCGCGCTGTACCAGGTAAGCTGAGTAATTGCCGTGATAGGTCTCCAGCGCCGGGGTCATTTCCCAGATATTGTCCACCACCTGATCGAGGAAGTAGCGGTCGTGGGAAACGATCAGTACTGCGCCTGGCCAATCTTTCAGGTAATTTTCCAGCCATTCGACGGCAGCAATGTCAAGATGATTGGTGGGTTCGTCCAGCAGCAATAAATCCGGGCTGGAAAGCAGCAATTTTGCCAGCAGCGCGCGGGTACGTTGACCGCCGGAAAGGTGGGCCAGGGGCCGGTTGATGTCGCTGCGGCTAAACCCCAGGCCGGTGAGCGTCTGACGGATGCGGGTTTCGAAGGTGTAGCCGCCCAACCTCTCGAACTCTTGCTGCAACCGTCCGTACGAAACCAGCGCCAATTCTGCCTGTTCGGGGTCCGCCATGGCGGTTTCCAACCGGGCCAATTCGGCTTGCCGCTGGATTAAGTCCTCGAAGACAGTCAGACACTCCTGCCAGAGGGTGCGGTCGGTGAGCAGCCGGGCTTCCTGCGGCAGGTAAGCCATTTGCAGGCCGCGGGAAACCTGCACTTCGCCGGCAGAAGGCTCTTCCTCCCCGAGCAGGATGCGCAATAATGTGGTTTTGCCAACGCCGTTTGGACCCACCAGGCCAATACGGGCGCGGTGCGGGATGCTCAGCGTTACATCACTGAAAATATCCACCGGGCCGAAGGATTTGGCGAGGGCGTTAGCAGTTACCAGGGACATGATTGCAGGAGATTTGAGGGCAAAATAAGCATAGAATGAGCCGGGGATCCGTTAAATTTCCCCCGGCGATGTGCAGTATACCACAGCCCCAAAGATCGCCATGCGCTGCCGGTTGTGGCGTTTGCACAAGGTTTTAGAGTTCGACCTTGATCTTGATCCGGGTGCTGTCTCAAAAGAATAAATTGGTTATTTATTCCGCCATATATGCGGGATGAGAAAATGAATTTTGAGTGTTTTTGCGCCGCCATAGCGGCGCAAAAACACTCCATTAAGACAAACCCGCCCCAAGACTGGGGCGGGATGGGTGGGGTTGATAACCTTAAGGCAAACAGAAACCCATCAGATCAAGATAAAAGGGGCGGGTTTCCACTCCCGCCCGCTGTTGGGACAGCTCCTGTTCTTGAACGGTCGCTCCCCACGGGCCGGAGGCAGCGTTGTTTTCTTGCAGGCGAAAGGCAATTGCTATCACCCGTGTGAGACGTCCCGCTGGATTCCGGCATGAATGCCTCTGACCTCCATCTGGCGCGTATAGTATACTCAGCGGGTAGCTCTCTCATTTTTTTTGAAAGGACATCACATGCCTGAAATCACACCTCCCCGCTGGGACCTTTCCAATGTGTATCCAGGTCTGGATTCACCCGAGTTTGCCTCGGCCACCGAACGCCGGCAGCAAATGCTGGGAGAAATAGAAAACCTGGTGGCGTCTTTGGAAGCTCTCGATGCCAGCAGCGATGCGGATCTGGTCGCCGGCCGCATCAATCAAATGCTCACCGAGATGGACAAGCTATTGCTGCTCGATAATACGATGGGCGCCTATCTCCACTCGTTTGTAACAACCGATTCCTTCAACCAGGATGCCATGCGCAAATTATCGGAATTTGAGCAGGTTTCGGTGCGCATGGATAAGCTGGAAACACGCCTGCGTGCCTGGATAGGCAAAATCGCACCGCTGCTGCCGAAAATCACCGCTGCGCCTGGCCCGGCGCAGGACCATGCTTTCTGGCTGAAGGAGGTTGCGGAACAAAGCCGCTACCTGATGAGCCAGCCGGAGGAAGCCCTGGCGGCGGAGCTTAACTTGAGCGGCGCGAATGCCTGGCAAAAACTTCAGGGGACGATTACTTCACAAATGACGGTCGACTTCGAACTGGACGGGAAAGTCCAAGCCCTTTCGATGCCGGCCTTGATCAACCTGCGTTCGCACCCGGATGAAAATGTGCGCCGCCGGGCGTACGAAGCCGAAAGCCAGGCCTGGCACAACGCTCGCGAACCGCTGGCAGCCGCGCTGAATGGAGTCAAAGGCACGGCGGTCACGCTCAACCAGCACCGCGGACGTACCGATGCGCTGCACTCCGCACTGGACATCAACCGCATCGACCGCCAGACTCTGGATGCCATGTTAACCGCAATGCGCGAGTCACTGCCCATGTTCAGGCGTTATTTCCAATCCAAAGCGCACAAACTTGGCAAAGAAAAGCTTCCCTGGTGGGATCTGTTTGCTCCCGGCGGCAAGAACACTCGCTCCTACACTTATGCCGAGGCGCGCGCCTTTGTACTGGATAATTTTGCCAAATTCTCACCGGACCTGTCCAACTTTGCCCGCCGCGCCTTTGACGGCAACTGGATCGACGCGGAACAACGCAGCGGTAAACGCGGCGGGGCCTTCTGCATGTCGGTGCCGGGGGTAAAGGAATCGCGCGTGCTGCTCAGCTTCGACGGCTCGCTGGATGTGGTCAGCACCCTGGCGCATGAACTGGGGCACGGTTTTCATAATGACTGCATGTTCAAAGCCGGGCGCACCGAGTTACAGCGTACCTCGCCCATGACAATGGCGGAAACAGCTTCGATTATGTGCGAGACAATTGTGGTGGAGGCAGTGCTGGCTCAGGCCAAGGATCCCGATGAAGTCTGGGCGATCCTTGAAACTGCGCTGACCGGCGACTCGCAGGTGATTGTGGATATCTACTCGCGTTTCCTGTTTGAGACTGAAGTGTTCAAGCGCCGCGAAAAGGCCGAATTATCGGCGGACGAGTTCTGCGAGATCATGGAACGGGCGCAGAAGGAAGCCTACGGCGACGGTCTGGATGAGCGCTACCTGCAGAAATGGATGTGGACCTGGAAACCGCATTATTACAGTTCCGGCCTGGCCTTCTACAACTTCCCTTATGCCTTCGGGCTGCTGTTCGGTACCGGTCTATACGCCATTTACCAGCAGCGCGGTGAGAGTTTCGTGCCGGAATACAAATCGCTGCTTTCATCCACCGGCATGGGCGACGCTGCCACCCTGGCAGCGCGCTTCGGCATCGACATTCGCCAGCCGGAATTTTGGCGCGGCAGCCTGGCCATCATTGGCAAACGGGTGGAACGTTACATTGCGTTGTAATGCGAATGGTTTATGCCCGCTAAGTAAACCGTCAATAGGTATTTTACAAACTCCACCATGTCATGCTGCCCGCACTCACAGAGCACCCTTAGGTTGGGGCACTCTGCGAGTGAGCGAAGCATCTCAATGGCCGCCTCCAAGACTCTTCGCCTCGCTCAGAGTGACATCAAGTTTCTAGTTGCTTTCGACGAAGCACATAGCAATCAGGAACATAAACTTAGTGATGCTTGAGCCAGGAGCGACCAGCCGGTCGCTCCTGGCGGTAATTCTTTGGATTTGTTTAGAATCGGCGAAAACGTACCATATTTATTACTAAGTTTGTTGACAAAATTTTATCCATCGCTAAACTTAAAGTCAGAGGCCAGCCTTTTCCTACAACCGAGTCATAATCCGGGGTATGTTATTTCTATCAGCCGGGTTGGGGGGATAGACGGCAAACTTTTTTTCGATCCATCATTCTTTATTCTAGCTGCCGCCGGAATGTACGATCATTCGGGGGTGTAAGGGGAGGGAATTATGAACACGCGTGTAATAAGGTGGCTCTATCGATTATCGAATCTGGGCTTGATTTTCGTGCTGGTGACCGGGCTGGCGCTTGGCAGCGCCCGGCCGGTGGAAGCCGCCAGTCCCATTTATGTGGACGATAGCTGGGTGGGTAAAACCCCTGGCGCAGACCCGGATGGGGATGGCCCGGCCATCAATTTCAGCACCGATTCGTTTGCCACCATTCAGGAAGGGGTAACTGCGGTTGATGCCGGCGGCACGGTGCAAGTTTACGCCGGCACATACACCGAGCAAATTTCCATTAATAAAAACCTGACGCTTACAGGCGAGGACAGGCTGACCACCATTATTGAAGCGCCAGCGGTGATGAGCGAGGCATGCAATACATCCGACCTGCTTCCCAATCGGCCCATTCTGTGCGTGACCGGTGGCGCCATTGCTACTATTCAGGGTTTCACGTTTGATGGTTTGTCGCTTGGTAGCACAAATTTGCGGCTGACGGGTGTCGCTTTCCGCAATGCAGGTGGTGTGTTTCAAGATAACATCATTCGAAATATTAGATTTAGCGGCTTAAGCTCTGCTCAAGAAGGCGTCGGGTTCTATCTTTTCAATTCAGACTTATCTCCCACTCGTGATATTCAGATACTGAATAACACAATTCAGAATTTTAATAAAAATGGTATAACGCTAACTTCCCATGAATATTGGAGTCCAGCTACGTTCCTCATTCAAGGTAATACAATTTCTGGTATAACCCCCAACTCTACAATTGCCCAAAACGGCATTCAAATTGAGTTGGTAAATGGCAGTGGTACTGTCTCCGGAAACACCATATCGAACATTGCCTTAAACAATACAGGTAAGCCAGATCCCTTAGTCGCTAGCAGTATCTATGTGATCACTACACCCGTAACCACCAGTGGGAATACCATTTCCGGCGCGCAAACCGGAGTTTACTATTTCGATGGTGTTGGTCTGATCAGTGAAAACACCATTTCGGTGGTTAAGCCAGGCGTAAACGCTTACGGGATTGTGGCAACTGACCCGCCCTGGGCGGTTCCTTCGCCGTATGACAGCGCCTATAACCCTGGAGAAATATCCCAGAATGGACTTGCCGTCGCGGGACCTCCCCCACCGATTAGCGTGGAAGTCGCCGGTAATACCATCTCCTTCGGCGGGGCGGATAACACCAATACGGCAGGGATTACATCCGAAGCCGGGGTTGGCGCGAATCAGCTGGACCTTAATGTCCACGATAACACGGTCAGCGGTTTTGAGGACGGTGTTGAGTTCCATCAATGTGAGCCCACCCTCGAAGCCTGCTCTTACGGGTACTTTTCCTCGATCCGCGCAGTGAGCAATAACCTCTTTAGCAATGTTAATGGGCTCACCTTCTTCGGAGCCATCGATGATCTGATTACTCCCATCGAGGTTCATCACAATCGGCTATTGGGTAATACCACCGGCCTGAGTAATGAAACTTATGGGGGCGATATGACCACCCCTATTCTTATTGTTGCCGAGAACAACTGGTGGGGTTGCAATGCCGGCCCTGGCGATGTTGACTGCGATTCTTTCTTTGCAAATGATCTGCTCAAAGTGGATGCGGACCCCTGGCTGGTGATGACCGCCGCTGCGATTCCGGGGCCCATCAACCTGAGCGCTACTGCACCCTTCACGGTCGATCTGAATCACAACTCCGACCTGGCATTGTTGACCCCCGGCGACGCCGTTCCGGCTACCGTACCGGTAACATTTTTCGTGACGACTCTTGGCTCGGTTTTACCCGCTGTCGGCTTCTACACCAGCGGCGAGGTAACTACCACCTTTACCGCCCCAACCTCCGCTGGTACTTATGAGATCTGCGGGACAACCGATAATCAATCTGTGTGCTCCAGTGTCACCGTTGAGGATTTCAATGACGCCCCGGTTATAACCGGGCAATCTCCTCTCTCCACTCCGGAAGAAACTCCGCTAACCATCACTCTGGCTGATTTAAATGTAACCGATCCAGATAACACCTATCCAACCGATTTCATTCTGACCGTACAGCCAGGCACGAATTATTCCCTGTTGGGGAATCAAATTACCCCGGAGGCAGATTTCAATGGTGATTTGACGGTACCGGTAATCGTAAATGATGGCCAGGCGGATAGCAATACCTTTAATCTGAGTGTAACCGTGACCCCGTTGAATGATGCCCCGGTGATCATCGGACAAGCGACGCTGACAACTCCCGAGGAAACAGCATTGGAGATCACCCTGGCTGATTTAACGGTAGGGGATATCGATAACACTTACCCAACCGATTTCAACCTGACCGTGCAGGCCGGCACAAATTACTCGCTGGTGGGCAATACGATTACCCCGGCGGTAGATTTCGTTGGTGATCTGACCGTCAACGTGACCGTCAGTGACGGTGAGGTCGATAGCGCAGTATACGGGTTATTGGTGACCGTGACCGCAGCCAACGACGCGCCGATAGCCGGTAACCAATCGGTTAGCACCCCATACGAGACCGATTTGGACATCACTCTCACCATGTCGGATGTTGACGGCGGAAGTCCGGTAACGTGGACTGTTATTGACGCGCCGCTCCACGGTAGTTTGAGCGGTACTGCCCCCAACCTGACCTACACGCCAGAAGCCGGATACAGCGGCGGCGACAGCTTCACCTTCAAGGTAAACGACGGTGGCGCCGATTCCAATATCGCCACAGTGACGATTACCGTCGAGCCACAAGTTATGTATTCCATCTTATTGCCCGTCATTTTTAAATAGGCGTATTTTGTTCGTAAAACAAACGGGGCTGCCAGGGTAAGGCAGCCCCGCGGATATTATTGCCCTGGCGCAACCTTTATTAACTCCGTTTGTCGTAGAATGGGTTTAACCTTTTGCGGAGGTTAAAATGCCTCTTCTAACCCGCTTATGGATCAAGACTGCCCTGGTTTATTTTGTCCTTGGGCTGCTGATTGGTATTCTACTGGCCGGGCAGAGCGCCGGTTTCATCCGCCTGCCCATACAGGGTTTATTTCCATCCTATATTCATTTCCTGGCAGTTGGCTGGATTTCTCAACTGATCATCGGCGTGGTTTTCTGGATGTTCCCCAAATATACTCAACAAAAACCGCGCCGCAGTGATGCGCTGGGCTGGCTGACCTATATCGCGCTCAACCTTGGGCTGGCGCTGCGATTGGTTGGCGAGCCGCTGCATTCCACCACCAGCGCAGCCTGGACTGGCTGGCTGATGGTGGGTTCTGCCCTGTCGCTGCTGGCAGCCGGGGTGGCCTTCGTTGTCAATACCTGGGGCCGGGTCAAGGAAAAGTAAGATGCCGCGGTTAAGCGTCTGGTTCATCCGCGCCTCGCTGATATATTTGCTGGCCGGGTTCATGCTGGGGGCATTGCTGCTGGCCAACAACGGGATCGAGTTCATGCCATCCGCCTGGGCGCTGCTGCCGGCTCACGTTGAGTTTTTGCTGGCCGGGTGGGTTGTGCAACTGGCACTAGGCACGGCGTACTGGATTCTGCCGCGCCATACGCACGGACAGGCGCGCGGTTCGGCGGAGATGGGGTGGCTCTCCTTCGGCTTTTTTAACCTCGGCGTGCTGCTGGCAGCCAGCAGCGGGTTACTGCCCGGCGCCTTTCAGTTTAGCGGCAGAGTATTGGAGGTACTGGCGGCTGGTTTATTACTGGTGCTTATTTGGCCACGCGTTAAGGCCTACGGCGCATAATCCGCACCTGACGATCCACTTCGTGCAACTTTTGGTGTCAGGGGCTGTCCAAACAGGTATCATTCGTCATTTTTCACCCCATATATGGGGGACAGGGTGGAACCCGTCCGCGAAGGTTCTGCACGGAACGGGCAAGCTGCGTTCCCTGCAATGATTTTTCAGGCGCAAAAATTTGTAGGATAAGCTTTAGATTGTCCAGAACTTTCCAACTGCTGGCTCAAATGAGGCCTCCGACAATCCCAATTAGAAGAAGTTTGTAGGGTAAGCTTTAGCTTGTCCAGAACTTTCCAATTGCTGGCTCAAATGAGGCCTTCGACAATCCCAATTAGAAGAAGTTTGTAGGATAAGCTTTAGCTTGTCCAGAACTCTCCAACTGCCGGCTCAAATGGGGCCTCCGACAATCCCAATTAGAAGAAATTTGTAGGATAAGCTTTAGCTTGTCCAGAACTTTCCAATTGCCGGCTCAAATGAGGCCTTCGACAATCCCTATTAGAAGAAATTTGTAGGATAAGCTTTAGCTTGTCCAGAGCTCTCCAACTGCTGGCTCAAATGAGGCCTTCGGCCTGCGCAAGCTAAAAGCTTACGCTACCATAAGCGCCCTTCGACAATCCCAATTAGAAGAAGTTTGTAGGATAAGCTTTAGCTTGTCCATCGGCTGTGTCCTTTATAGCTATTATGCTCAGCGATTCACCAGCGGCAGGTATACCGGATACACCACACCCACGGTTGCCTGGATGGGTTCGCTCAGGGCGGATTCAAAGCCATCTTCAGCAAAAGCTGTCACCCGATACTGATACGTCTGGCCTATGACCCCTGATAGATCGACAAACCCGGGGATAAAAGTGCTGCCGACCGGTGCATAATCTCGCCCGTCGCTTGACCGGTATACGCGGTAACCCTTTACAGAGCTGTGCTCAACCGGCAGCCATTCCAGAAAAACGGACGAATCGCCGGGTTCAGCCGCGCCTGCCAGTTTCTGCGGCGTTGGAAGCCCGCCAATTTCCACCGAATAAGAATTATTTTGGGAATTACTTTCTGCTATGGTTTGCGCCGGATTCACCTGGACATAAAGCGTATGAGGCAGGTGGGGAAACGTGGGTGGGGTTAGCGTTCCAGCGGCAGGGTCGGCGGAGAATTCGATACCCGTTAACGTACCTGCATCGATAAAGGGAATGACAACTTCGCCAGCGGGTGTTCCCAGGCCAACCGGGGCATCCCAGGCCAGCTTCACCACCAGGTTGCCCATCTCGCGGCCGCTGGTGAAGGATGGACCGTTGTTAAGCACCGTAACCAAGATGATCAGCGGCTCACCCTCTGGCTGTGGATAAACCGTGCTTGGAATTACATCGGTGATGGAAAAATCGGGCGTGGAACTGGTGACCGCAAAGACAAGTGGATCCTCAGCCACAGCCAACCCATCGACCGAATAGCCCATCGCTTCCAGGGCGCTTAGCGCCTGCTGCGACAAGGCGGGACCGCTGCCCTGCGAACCAACCGCGTACGTCTGATTAAACAGCGGGTCGTACACAGCGGTTGTTTGCCAGACCGTGTTTCCGCTGCTGGTCTGGTACGAAGGGGTAATGGTCGCCAGGTTCGCACCACTGACGGTGACCAATGCCTGGGCTATTTCGCCGGTGCCAATGACCGTGCCCAACGGATCACCCGGTAGAACCGTTGGGCCACCGGAATAACCCTCGCCAAACCCCAACGCGCGGTAGGTGATCTGGGCTTGCCCGTTGGAATTCAGCGTCAGCGCCGGGCTTTCAGCATGCACCGGGCGGTTGTTCGAGTCAACCAGAGCGCTGTAAGCCCAGGTACAGCCGCCCCCGCCGCAGGTTTGTTTGGCGGCATGCAACTGGCGCTGGTTACCCATGAATGCTGTTGGGTCGGTGGCGACAGTAAAGGCCAGGATCATCTCACCCGCAGCATTGACCGCCAGCGAAGGTTCAACCGCGCTGGCAGGCAGACCGGTCAAGGCAGTCACCGGACTCTCACTTGCCAGCTGCCGGTGGTAGATCAGCCGGTCAGTCACTGTGCTCAGACTGCGGTCCGCGTCGCGCATCCAGACCACCTGGGCAGCGCCTGTCGGTGAGTAGGCAACGGCAGCCTCGGCGTCCGTGCCGGTGCTGGCTGGGTCAACTGCGGCAGCGGAACCCCAGACTCCGCCGTTGAATGCGGCGTAAAACAGCCGGAAGTTACGTTCGCTGTAGGTTGTACCCATATCCCGTACCCACACCGCGGTCACTCCCCCGCCAGCCGGGCAATTTGCCTGGGTGCTCGGGCAGCCGGCCAGGACAACTTTTCCCTCGCCGTTACTGGCCGCGGGTAGGGTCAGGTTCTGCGGTGCGCCCCAACTGTTGCCGTTCCAAAGGGCATATTTCAAATGCTGCGCCTGGAGCGCTTGCTCCAGCGTGGCGTTCTGGGATGATCCAAGGCTGCTTTCTGTCCAGACGGCCACCGCCTTGTTGGGCGCATAGAAGGCCACCTGCGGGTCAATGCCGCCCATGGTGGAACTCACTGCATAATCGCCCACGGTTTGCCCGCCGGACATCAACCGGGACTGAATATTGTTGTTCGCGTCTGACCAGACCAGCAAGGTGTGACCAAACCCGTCGACGGCAATGGATGGCGAGGAGGTTGGGGGTTGAGCTGTGGTGGCTGTGACATTATTCTCAGTCAGAGAAGCGCTGGCTGTGGATGGAACCGTGCACGGGCTGGGATTTGAACCGTTAAATAGCTCCTCGCTGTCTGAATAGGAAAGGCATAACGGACATATCCCGGTTTTCGCCGTCCATGAGAGGGTTAGCTTATACAAAAAGCACCTTTTAGAGTCCGATAAAGTTCCATCTACAAAGGATGCCGGCATTCCAAGCCCAATATTGGGTAATGCATGGGCGCTCGCGCTGATAAGGCCAAAAAGGACGCTGGCGTCCAAAAACGCGTCCACGCCGATGGTGGCCTTGGGAAAGACCAGCATGTTGGTCGACGTTCCACCGCCCGGTAGAAATTTAATTAAACCGCTGGTGGTCAAAGTGGCGTCGATCCACATATCGGCCCCGAGGGTGGCCCCGGCGATCGGATAGATGCCGATTACGTGGCGGTAAAGCGGGATTTTTCCAGTGTCGAGCACGGTTACGGTTTCTTCAGGAATATTGATTTCATTGCCCCCGGCGACACTGCTGTTGTAAGCTTTGGTGGGCACATCTTCATCAACCACCGTCGAATCCGACCGGCCAGCGTAGGTTATCCCGCTGGTATGGTCTGGGTACAAAGACTGCTCTACATCATCCTGGAAGCTTACATTGTTTGCCAGCGGGCCAATTTTTGGTACGTCGGTGTCTAAATTTGAAGTTGAATTGGGCGCGCCGGCTGGAAATTGATAGCCATGCATAACAATCGAGGTGCCAAATAGATTTATTTCACGTGCTTTGTATTTGGCATCGAGAATCCAGGTTGGAGGTGAGATGTAATTCAGTTGAATATAATGTTTGGTTATATTAGGTACAGTCGCATTATCGCGGATTTCAATTAACCCCGTATGGTTGCCGGGTGACAACCGGTGGGCCTGCGGGATTGTGGCCCGGTATTTGATAATCTCACAGCCTTGTTGTCCGCCTGATTTCTTATAATAAAAATAAAATGGATAAGTTTGGCCTTCCAGGGTAAATGTTATGTTATCTTCATCCAGGGGACCAAAAAGGGCAGGATCGTATTCGAACTCGATGTCGATATTTCCGCTGCCGGTGAACCAGGCATCCGGGAATTGCGAGAGCGGGAAACTGTACAGATTGCCGAAGGCTGTCATCGGGATGTTAAGTCCGAGGTAATTCTTAAAACCTCCCAAAACAACCGCTGCATCATGGATCGTGTATGGATCTTTGACCTTTGGCACGATGGGTACGGTTATCTTTGTGCCCGCCGGCAGCGATTTTAGGCTCACGACCAGCGGGTCGGTATCCAATTTGGTATTTTTCGCTGCATCATAAAACCAATGGGTCGTACCGCTAAAATGGATTGCCAGGGTATAGGGTTCAGGAAGACCTTTATTGCCGAAGCCCTGGAAGGTGGCGTTGACATATAGGGGGAAATCAATGTCCAGCGGGTATTCCATGTAGCCAGATTGGTTTCCATTCTTAATATATGTCTTTGAGCCCAACAGTGATAACATTTCCGGGTCAATTTTGACTTCGAAAATGCCGTTTTCATCAGTGCGACCATAAGTATTCGTCAATTCACATGAAAACGGATCCGACTGGCTGGGGGTATAAAGGTTGAGGTAATTGATTATCTGGTTGGGGTGCATTTCCAGGTTGTTGAGCTGGTTTTGCATCACTTTCTCACCGCTTGTTTCACCGCTGATTGTTTTAAGACTTGCATAAAAAGCCCGCACATCCACAATTGCACCCTGGATCGGGCTCCCGTTTTCGTCGACCACTTTAACCTTAAATACCGGGTAAGGTGGATTCAGCCAGGGGGCAAACCCGGCCGTGGAGTTCCCCCCGTTGTTTTTATCGATGAAAACCACACCAACACTTCCGCCGGTTTCAAAGCCTGGGAGAAGCGGGTCACCGCCCATGAGTGAGGGCGCATGACCGGTAATGGTGAATGAGCCGTTCGATAGCAGTTGCGGCGTACCATCGGTAATGGGAACGATCTGCCCGCTGGCGGACTTCCACAGAAGCTTCAATTCGTATAAATTGAGCGGCCCCTGTGGCGGCGGAGAAATAGTACCTTGAAACGTAAATGGATACCCGGGAGCAACGGGGCTGGGGGGAACCTCTGTTATTAGAATGCTGTATGGTGGAGAACTAAAAATTGGCCAATCCTGAGATTCAGCCACAAAATAGGTAATCGCGCTGCCAATGGTTTGATTACCGATCGTGTTAAAGGCTATAACCGGAACGTCTTGCGGGAAACTGTCCGGCCGGTCAGCCGGAACCAGGAAATCACCTTCAAAGATGCCTGCTGAAACGTCAACCGGTCCGTAGATGGGGATGCCGGCATAGTCCAATCGTAGCTGACCCGCTGTGAGGTTGCTGACGGTAAAATGGACGATGGTCCCCGGGGTACCGCTGTTGGGCAGCAGGTCGAGCGTCATCGCCGGCAGCACGGCGATATCTGTTAAAACATCGTATGGAACCGCCATGACCTGGTAGTTATCTGCCGCCACTACCGGCAGCGGCAGCGCCCCCGAGAATTGCCCTGCGGAGTCAGTTGCCAACATGCCCAGGTACTGGCTCGGCAGCGTTTGCAGGTACAACTCAACGGAAGAATCGGGGAGAAAACCAAAGCCTGAAAATACTACGTCTGCGCCGGGCATGACTGACCCCGGCGACGCATAAAATTCCCCGACCGGTTCTGCAACTGCCGCCCTGATTGAGAGCATTGGCGCGGCTAGCATAGCTGCGATTAACGATAGAAATAAAGTCCTTTTGATCATTGCCCGCCTCCAAGTCCATTCCATCCTGAGGAATAATTCACGCCATTTTCGATATCGCTCGGTGGACAGTGGAAGGCAATGAGGAGCGGAGCAGCTAAATCTGGCGGAGAAATTAAAGTGCGCTGCCGGAATATTCCAGCCGCGCATGAATTAGTAATTTTCCAACCCCAAAGTAGACAAATATAATAAATTTTCACTGTTATTATAGAAGATATTACTCCGGAATTCAACAACCGGTAGAGATTTTTACCTGAATTTTGGCTGGAAACGAATTTGGATCCTGCCTCGCTCTTTGCGAAAGGGGAAATAAAAATCTTTTTGCGGCGAATAAGAAAAGACTGCCCGGCTGCCAATGCTATAATCAGCCCATGGCCGCAACGCAGAAGCGCAACTTTCTCCTCCTCCTTGCCCTTTCAATCCTTGTACTCATTATTTTCTCGCTGCCAAATTCGCGCGCATCCGCAAATATCCAGATGGTTCAGGTGTTCGAACCTGATGAAGCCGTGCCCATGCCGTATCTGCTGCAAATGATCGCTCCAGCCGATACCGTAGAGCAGGCGCTAAGGCATTTTGTTTTTTATGAATATTACTATTATGGCTTCCCGCATTTTGCTTATTCGGCGATCTTGTTACTCCCTTTAAAATGGCTTGGAAAGTTAAATGACACCCCAGCCGTGATGCTCATGCTGCGCCAGGGCAGCAGTGTTTTGCTGATGCTGGCCGGCATCCTGCTGCTGGTTTATTTGCAGGATCGGTTCAAGACATATCGTTCCTTTGCGCTGTTCATCCTGTTCATAAGCATACCAGCCGTGGTTCACAACAATTTTTGGTGGCATCCAGATGGTATGGTCGTACTGTTGGCCGCGCTGATCTTGTTTTTCCTGCAACGCGATGATCTGCGTTTAGGGAAGAATTTTCTGATTGCCGCAGTGTTGTGTGGGATTCTCACAGCCGCGAAAACCATCGGAGCTTATTTTTTTCTGGCAGTTGGTCTGGCGCTGCTGCTCAGTCTGATCACCCGGAGATCAAGTTTAAGGCGCGCTGCTGGCATGGCACTGGCATTCCTGCTGGTAATGGGCGTCTCGTACATCATGGCAAATCCGTTTTTGCTTTCTCCCTGGGGGCGAACGGCGTATATCAATATTTTTCATAAGCAGACTGACTTATTATTTAATGGCTACGGCATCGTATACGAAAAAGGTTTGATCGCTTCATGGCCTGTGGTGCGCCAAAATTATGGGGGCGCAATATTCTTATTGATCGCTACAGCCACTACGCTGTGGGGAATATGGCGCAGCGATAAAAAACTGCTGTTTGCCTTAATCCTGGCCTGGTTTCTGCCGGTATCGATCCTCGTGTTTTATATTACACACTTCAAGTTTCAGTATTGGTTGCCTGCGGCCCTGCCCTTGATCTCAACCGTTGCCGTCTTGATGCCAGAAAAGCTGAAAGATTTTCGGCCCTTCAGGTGGGAAAAGATCCTGCAATTGGGTGCGCTGTTGCTGGTTTTTATTCAGATGGTATTGTTTTACCAGACTGATGTGCAGAATATTCTGGCGCGGTATCATCGCGCCGATGACGAACCTTCGATTCAATTTTATGATCAGGCTCTGGCAGCGCTTGAACCTTTGCAAGGGCAAACCATCAAAGTGTATTATGACGCCCGCATGTATGTACCGGAAACGGCCGGCTGGTCAACAGTTTCAACCTATGACCTTTTAGAGTATGGCTATATCTCTGAGAACAATTTTGATGTGCTGTTGTTGATGGAGCAGCGGATTCGTGATTATCTGAATCCCAATGCGGTTGGGATTGACGTGGACACCTTTAAACGCAACCAGCAGTTTTATCGGGATGCCGATTTAGAATCGGTGAATGGTTACCATCTGGTGTATCGAGATACTTTTGGATTAGTTTTCGTTCGCGATGATTATGCCGGCTTATTTACGAAGTAAGCTCCATTATTTTTTCTGCGAAACATGCTGCCTGGTTTTCAATTCGTAATTTGACCTGTTTCTTGTTAGAATCGCGTCATAACCAATCAATATCGGAGGGTATATGAGTACACCTCGTTCAGTTTTAGCTTCCATCGACCCGCAAATGGTCATCGAAGGCGCGGACGTCAAGTTGCGCCGTTCCATCTCGCCGCGAGTATCCAACCTGTATGATCCGTTCCTGCTGTTCGACCATTTTGCCTTCAACGACCCGGTCGAAGGCCCAATTCAGGGTTTTCCGACCCATCCGCACCGCGGCATCGAGACCGTCACCTACATGCTGGAGGGCAACGTCCGCCACCGCGACAGCCTGGGCAACACCGGCATCATCGGTCCCGGCGATGTGCAGTGGATGACCTCGGGTCGCGGCATTTTGCATGAGGAAATGCCCCGCCGCGGCGCTGACGGCGTCATCTACGGCTTTCAATTGTGGGTTAATCTGCCTGCTGCGCTCAAAATGGGTCACCCGCGCTATCAGGAAGTCAGCGCTGCCCAGATCCCGGCAGTCGAGCAGGACGGCGTGAAGGTGCGGGTAGTGGCCGGCGAAGTGCGCGGCGTCCGCGGTCCGGTTACCGAAATTGCGGCTGACCCGGTTTACATGGATGTCCAGTTGCAAGCGGGGGCAACCTTTGCGCAACCCGTTCCTGCCGGACACACCGGGTTGGTCTATCTTTTCGAGGGCAGCGGAACCCTGGGCGGCGACGCAGTCTCAGCGCTGCGCATGCTGGTGCTGACCGACGGCGACGAATTGACCGCACAGGCCGGGCCGGACGGAATGCGCTTTATGTTGATGGCGGGTGCGCCTTTCCACGAACCGATCATGCCATACGGCCCGTTCGTCATGAATACTCGCGAAGAAATCCAACAGGCACTGGTGGATCTGCGCAATGGAACTTTCGTGGACGCCGGTTCTGCGCTGGTAAACGAGTAAAGCCCGCATTTAGAAGGAAATGCCAAACAGGCGCAGCCAGGGCCGCGCAGAGGTGGTGAAAGGCCAGGGGACGGCTGCCAGCATAAGCGCAAAGGACAGAGCATACCAAATGGCGATGCTGCGGTGTTTTCGAACCGCATCAACAGCTTTGCGGGAAAGCGCGCGCCCGACGTGCGCGGCGATCAATGCTCCCACCATCGTCAACAAGTGGTCGATGGCAAAAAAGCGTAAATCGGCCGAGCTCATGGCTGCATTGAAGTCAGCGGTCAGCACCCCAAACCAGCCTTTGCTGAAATAGAGGATAACGCCCAGCAAAAACTGAATATCGAATGCAATCGTGTAAAGCATGCCTGTCCGGTTATCGGCTGGCGTGTATTCCTTCTTACCGAACCAGCCTGCGAAAGCGCGAATGATGGCAACCAGACCCAGAATGACGATGCCCCAGCGGGTCAGGTTGTGCAGCGTTTGGACGATGAGATTGATGGTAGACATATTTCCTCCCTGTGGTTGCCAGACTAGTGGAAATTATACCCGGGAAGGGTTTGCCGTGCGTCACGTTAGGAAAGGCTTCGCTGTGTCGTACGACTTGTAGGACGAGTCGTTCAAAAGGTCGATTTCGGGGCGCTTACCCATTTCCAAACCGTTTGTGATTTCAACATCTGGCGGGACGGGGTGGAACCCGCCCCCTGCATAGGGGTTTTCTCTGCGGCTCCGTGGTGATAATATCTTACGGCAAATACTTCAGCCCCGTCCCGGTATTCAACAGCACCACCCGCTCATCATTTTTCAGCCAACCCCTTTCGAGCAGAACCGGCAAGGCTGCTACCGTCGCGGCGCCTTCCGGCGCGGCAAAAATGCCCTCACTCTGCCCTAATTGAAGCTGCGCCGCCCGAATCTGCTCGTCGCTGACGGCCACGGCCGTGCCGTGCGACTGGTACAGCGTCTCCATCATCAACCGGTCGCCGTAACTTTTAGGAACGCGCAGTCCCGAGGCAATCGTCCCGGCATTTTCCCAGAAGGTGTTGGTCATCTCGCCGGCTTCGAAGGCGCGCACTACCGGCGCGCAGCCGGCAGCCTGCACCGCCACCATGCGCGGCCTGTTTGGGCCGTTAAGCCAGCCCAATTCTTCCAACTCGGCGAAGGCTTTCCAGATGGCTACCAACCCCATCCCGCCGCCCGCCGGGTAAATAATCACATCAGGCAAGTCCCAGGCAAAGGCCTCAGCAAGCTCGTAGCCCATCACCTTCTTGCCTTCCAGCCGGTACGGTTCTTTGAAGGTGGACACATCGAACCAACCTCCCTGGCGCACCACCTCGCTGACCGCGCGAGCCGCATCACTGATCAAGCCTTCCACCAGAACCACCCCGGCGCCAACCGCCCGGCATTCTTGCATGTTGGAATGCGGCGTGTCGGCTGGCATGTAAACCCGTGCGACCAGTCCAGCCCGGCTGGCATAGGCCGCCATGGCGCCGCCGGCGTTACCGGCAGTCGGAATGATCACCTGTTGGGCGCCCAACTCTTTTGCGCGGGAAATGGCAGCCGCCTGTCCGCGCGCCTTGAAGGTGCCGGTGGGATTGAGCGATTCATCCTTGAGCATCAGGCGGCTGAGTCCGATTGCCGCGCCCAGATGTGGCAGATTAAGCAGAGGGGTGTCGCCTTCGCCCAGTGTGACAACATTTTCGGGCGTCTGAACGGGCAATAGTTCATGCCAGCGGTTCATCCCGCGCGGACGGGCAGCAATGCTCTCGCGCTGCAATTCGGCGCGGGCTGCCGGCAGGTCGTAGCGCGCCAGCAGTGGCGACTGGCAGTCCGGGCAAACATTCTGCAATTTTCCGCTATCCCAATGACGATGGCAGCGGGAACATTCCAGGTGGGTTAACAGTGAATAGCGCATGTGCGCCTCCGATGATCGAAGCAATGAAGATGACCGGCGCTGCCAGCCGACTAAGGATAGGTGGTGGGGGCACCACCGGGTGTGATGGTCGGCAAATCACCCGGATATCCCGGGTAACCGGGCAGGGACGTTGCGGTCGGCCCGGATGGCTGTGTTGCGGTGCGGGTAGGCTGTGGGGTTGCCAGCAAAGTCGCAATGGGTCCCGTGGGCGCCGGTCCTGTTCCGAAGACGACCCACGAGGTGGGCGTTGGCTGAACCCCGCTGTTTACCTTGCTCACGTCGTTCACATAATCCAGCGCGCCCTGGCAGGCAACTTCCAGCCTGTCGGAGACATTATCCCAGGTGAGCGGCAGGTTTGCCAGGTACGTACGTTTAATGGCCGTGGTCAGGCAGCCAGCCCCGGCGTTGTAATTGACCAGCGTGAAGCGCCACAGGTCAGCATAGCTGGCAGCCTGACCGGGCAGCAAACTGGTTGTATTGTTGATAATGCGGCTCGTCTGTTCACAATTGGCTGCCATGGTCTCCGCAAACACGCGCACGCTGAACTCAGCCTGGGTCAAATCGATGCCTGCCGGGCAGTCCACGCAAGAAGCGTTGACCTTGGTGACCAGCGCCCCTTGCAGCATGGCCTGTTCACTGGTAAGCAAATTGCCGAATCCCAGATCGCAGCGCGACTGATGCAGCACCAGCGGACAGAACTGTTCGAAAAAGTCCGGGTTCCACAGCAGCACGGTCTCTGCGCCCTGGTCTGTCAACTGCCCCAGCCCGGCTTCTTTGTAATTGACATACATACCCGGCCAAAATTGACTTTCGCGGCTGAATACATTCTTGAGCAACTGCGCCGGGATGCCGGTTTCGCGTCCAACTGTCAAAATTTGTTCGTCGAACTGGTTTTGCCAGGTAATCACATCATCCCGTGCTGCCGCCAGACCGCACTGATTGGCTGAAAGTGGGTCGTCCAGCCCACCGTTCGGGCAATTGCTGGCATCCACCTGGTTATTGGTGATTAACATGGCTGCCAGGTAGTAAAGCGAGACTTCGGTGTACAGATCAGCGGCATTCAGCGGGGTCGTCAGCCAGGGTTCCGGTCCGCCGGTTTCGGGGAAGGATTGCCAGGTATCGGAGCAGGAAGCCTGTGGGCCGCCGCGCCACTGGTCAGTGATCACATCAATGTAATAAAGCGGTGGGTCACCGGAGGCGCCCTCTGGCGACATGAAATCGCCGCGCGGCAGCACGCGGATTAAGCCTTCATAGTGCTGGCTTGAATCGCCAAAACTGGACTCGGCCCAGAATTCGATTGCCGCTCCCTCTGAACCGGTCGGTTTTAGCGGCAGATTACAGGGATTGCCGCTGCAGGTGAACGGCTCGCCCTGATAAACACCCTGGATGCTGATAATGGCCTCATTGGGCAGCGGCTCTTCACCGATCAGCACCAGGTTGGGCGTGCCCACGCAGCGGTTGCCGGGCGGTTCGATCGAGCAGCCGGCCAGCGAAACCCACACACTGGGCAGCGGCAACTCGACCTCGACCTGCTTTTTAGCGGGCTTGCTTTCGAAGAAATACAGGTACATCCCCGGGCATTCCTGGACGGATTGGCCGGGCGTACTCAGCTTGCAGGGCTGGGTTCGGCTCCATTCGGTGAACAGCGCATCACCGCACCAGGTTTGAATTTCATCGCTGATGGGCAGGCCGTCATGGTCGATGATAAAACGGCAGGTGATTTCGTTGCCGCGCCAGCGCACCAGCCACCATTCGTAGGCGGTGTAATCAACAGTCAGGGTGGTCAGGCGTTTTGGCGCTTCGGGGGTCTCCTCTTGCGCGCGCACAGGCGCAGACTGCAGGGCGGCGGTGATAAGCAGCCCCCCGACAGCGAATATAAATAGACCCCTGGCCAGCCAGCGCTTGAATGCGATCATCATCTACCGAAAAATGCAGAAACCGTGCCGAATACATCGCCTGATAAAAGGCATTTGTTAAGTTTAGCATAGTTGGGATTGAATCGCTACCGTACTTATTACCACGGTAGTGATTACGGAGTCAGCGTGACAGTCGGCGTGACGGTGACCGATTGGGTAATGGTACCGGTGACGGTGCGTGACGGGGTAACGGTGGCGCTGACGGTTGGGGTAAAGGATTGGGTAGCTGTAGGCGTTTGGGTGATGGTCGGCGTGGCGGTGGCTGTGCCGGTGGCAGTCGGGGTGGGTGAGACGGTCAGCTCATACTCCAAAGTCACGATCAGTTCACTGTTCGGCTCGGGAATCAGGGCAAAATCAATGGCAGCCTGCACCTGTTTGACAAGCGATGTTTGATCCAGCAGGAAAACAGTGGGCTTCAAACCGTCCGGGATTTGCCAGGTAACCAGGGCCGGTTTTTTAACCTGAAAATAGCCCACATGGTTTGCATCGCCCAGGCGCAGCATAAAAGGTACATAACTCAGGATTTTCGGCAGCGTCAGGCTGGTTTCGATGCTTTCGCTGTACAACGCGAACAGATCCGGCAGGCGTGCCAGCGTTCCGCCATGCACCATGCGTTGAATGACCAGTCGCAACACTTCCTGCTGACGTAAATTTCGATTTAACTCGTTCATCTTGTCGCGGTAACGCAGGTAGCACATCACCTGGTCACCGTTAAGCAGCGCCCGCTCGGGCTGGATGTCCGAACAGATACTTGGCATGCGCTCGACCACGGTCAGTTCCAGCCCGCCGAGGTCGTCGATAAAATAGACAAAATCGTCCAGGTGGAATAGCGCGTAATCGTCCGGGCGCACGCCGAAGTTGTATTCCAGCGCGTCCGCCAGCATGTTGAAACCGCCGACTGCATAAGCCACGTTGAGCCGCTGCATGGTGTACCCCGGGATGTTAAGGAAGGTGTCGGGCGGGATCGATAAAAAGCTGACGCGCCCCAGCCGCGGGTGATAAAACGCCAGCACGATGGCATCGCTGCGGCCCGGGAAAGGGGTCAGGCTGTCGGTGCCGATCAACAGCAGCGTTTTGACGTCAGTGGGGAGGGTAATACCTGTTAAAGGCGCCTGCGTTGCGCGAATGGGAGTCAGTTGAGCTGTTGGATAGATACTGCGCGCCGTTCTCACGGCAATCGGGGTAGCAGTTGGCACAGGGCGCTGGGTGGCGGAGGGTGTGACCGTCGCGACCGGGGTGGCGGGAGCCGGGGTGGGGGCAGCACAGGACGCCAGCGCCAGGCTGGCCAAAACCCACAAGATAAAAAAAGTACTCCAGGCGGTTTTTGCAGTTACTGGAGAAGCATGCATTGCGGTTAAGTCCCCAATGGAGATTATAGCAGGTTGGTTAATATCCTGGGATGGGGCGAAAAGAATTCGTCCCAATAAACGTACGCTGCATGCATTGCACCTCCCAGGTGCATTGCACGTACTCTTGATCTTGGTATCAAGGCAAGAGTGATGGTTGCATACGACTTGGCGACTTTCAGTCAAAGCACGTGTGTGGTCGAGCGACTGGTGCGTTCAAATTAAATTCAGGTGCAACGCACCCAGCTCAAAATCGTCGGTAGCGGCAGGGCGAGAAGAATCCATCCAATTGAACCGATACCCTGTAGTCTCGCCCGCCAATGACGCATCCGTTTGGCTAAAGGGAACAAGGGCGTTCACTCACAGGGCGCAAAGACCGCGAAGTTTGAATTCAGTTCGACGGGATTTTGAAGGTTTTTGCCCTGAATTGCGTTATAACATATATAGGGTGGTAAAACGCATGCCAAGCCTTGATGAAACAATCCGAAAGTCTTCGCCTGGTGACCCGCTGGTCTATGAAGCGTTAATGGTCGAATATTTCAATTTCATCCTTCGCCTCACGAACTCAATTCTCCTTGAGCCATGCGAGGCAGACGATGCTACCCAGGAAACGTTTATCCAGGCGACTACACACTTGGCCGATTATCAGACCGGTACAAATATCAAGAACTGGCTGGCAAAAATTGCGATCAATACTTGCCGGGATAAACTGCGCCGGATGAAAACCCGGAATCGCCTATTGGACATCCTGAAAATTATGTCCTGGCAAAATATGCAAGCCTCTCCAACCCCTGAGGAAACGGTTATCCGCAATGAACGTCTGCGGACCGTCCAGGAAGTAGTTGAAGCACTTGACGAGAAGCACCGTCTTCCTGTTCTTCTCCGATATGTTCAGGGTATGAGCGTATCAGAAATTGCCGAAGTGCTGGAGGTGAATGAGGGTACGGTTCATTCCCGTCTGCACTACGCCCATTTGAAATTGCGCGAACGCTTACAAAAACTTACCGGTGAACAGCCCGGATTAATTAAGGAGGGATATTAATGGAGCCCCTCACCCACCTTCAGGCCCAGGAAATTCTGCGTGCTGGAATTAATCCTTCATCAGCGGAACATGAAGATCTTGCCAACCACCTCTCAACCTGCTTCGAATGCCAGGCCTACGCGGCACTGATCACCGAACTGGCAACTGCTTTACCGGCCATTTACCCATCCGCGGCATTGTCCGTGAGGGATATCCGGCGGAAAGCAACCGAAGGGTCATCGCGGCTGTCGCGACAAGCCAGGATAGGCAGAACGATACACGGGCTGCGTACAGTAATCGTAGTGGGGGCTACCCTGGTCTTCTTATTGATTCTGGCGATCATTACGCCGAAACTCTTGCCTGTTCAGCCAGTCGGACCTGGAGAAGCCACCCCCACATACGAAAACACGATCACACCTTTTACAACTCCACAACCGACCTCCACGTTGGCCCCGTTACCTACTGCTCCACTGTCGGATGTGTTGGGGGTTGTGCGGCTGACATCACCGGACTGGCAGTTTACCGCCATTTTCCATCCTTTGACTCGTGAATTGGAAATTGTGGATGGCATGGGGCGTCAGGTGCGCGCCTACCAGGCACAGGACGATCAAATGATTTTAGGTCCCTGGTCACCGGACAGCCAGCAGCTGGTTTTTTGGTTGGGTGGGCAATCCTTGTCGCTCTCTGTCGACGGCTTGCCGATGTGGCTTCTGGATGTCCAGACCGGTCAGGCCAGCCAGGTGTCCGAGCTTGCGTTGCCTAACAAGGCTTATCAAAGCTGGTCGCCCGACAGTAAAACGCTGGCCTTTACCAACGGCGGTTACCGCTCGGCTCAAATCGGAAAACACTTGTCCCTGTATCATGTAGAGACAAACGAAATTACCGAAATCAACAAATTGCTCACGACTGGGGGACTCGTAACCGGCGCTGTTGCCTGGTCGCCTGCGGGGGAACTCATTGCCGTTGCCGCGATCGAATCCTCTCAGACCGGGACCGATTACGCCGATTACATGGGCTGGGATAACCCGGCCATTGCGGCGCGGCGCATTTATGTAGTCAACCCGCAAAACGGCGCTTTCCAGCCGTTGACCTTGAGTGACGTTTACGAAGACGCTCCGTTATGGAACTTGGACGGCAGCCGCCTCTATTTCGTCCAGCAGGCTGACGCCACAGCGCGGCTGATGATGTTCGATTTGGAGACCACCCGTTTGGAGGCGTTGCCCGGCTGCGAGATACCTATGCCGCCAAGCGCTGAATATTACGGCCAGGTGGACTGGTCTGATTTATTCACTGTCTGTGAAGGTGCCGACGGCTTGCTGCCTTTCTGGACCTCCCCCGAGCCGCAGGAAACCCTGACCACTGAGGAAACTTTCTGCGCTCGGGTGGAGCAAAATCATCAACCTTCGCCGGGGTTCCGAACCTACTGCGATGTAGATTATTCCTTCGCATTGGATATCCCGCAGGATTGGGCAGTTCAGCTCATCAGTTCCGCGCCGGACGAGACCACTGGGGCCAATACGGCCCGTAAGGCTATGCGCTTCGAAGAAGATAGCATGAGTAACTTCGTCCGAACGGACACCTACCGCCTGTATGCATCCATGAATCTGGAACAGCGGATGCGGCGGTTCTTTTCCTACGATGAGCGCGAATTCCCGGATAAAGATTACCCTTCGTTAATGATTGGCGGCAAGCCGGCTTACGCCATTCTCAACCGCTGGGATCAGGACATCAGCGCCGTGTACCTGTTTTTTGAGCACGGCGACTACTTTACGGTGCTGGAACTAAAGGCTCCCACTCGGGCAGCACTCTATCTCAATTGGGAGATTGCCCGTTCTATCCAGGTACCTGGTATGGGTATCGCCGCCCAATATAATATCCCTGCTGACCTGATTGAGGATTCCTATTCCCTGCTGAAGCCATCACCCGAAGCGCTTGCCACAACCTCCAATAATTCTTTCGCAGTTGGCTTTTCTGCGGATGGAAGCATTCTGGCTTTCAACAGCGACCTCGATGGGCTGGTACCGGATGACCAGAATCACCTACCCGACCCGTATATCTACCATCTTGAAAATGGGATCCGCTTCCGGATTTCGCCTGACAATGTTGACCAACCAGCGGCCGCCTCATTTTCGCGGGCTTCTAGCCTGAGCGCTGACGGGCGTTACCTGCTGTATGGCGCACGCTCCAACAGCCCGCTGCCCGCAGCCGATCATTATAATTATATTTATTTGCGCGACCTGCAAACCGGGCAGGACGAGAAGATCGATTTTATCCCCCTGGAAAAGGAACTAAACACCTCAAGTATTTCTGCCACGCTCTCCCCAGCAGGGCGCTTTATGGCGCTGGAAACAGTGGTGGATAATTGGCAAATCTACCTGCTGGAGCGAGCCACTGGCAAAATTGTTCCGGTGAGCTTAGGCAAGAATGGCCGGATGGGCAATGGTGACAGCATGGACCCGGTCTTTTCGGCGGATGGCCGTTACCTGGCATTTGTTTCCAGTGCCAGCAATCTGGCAGATGGAGATATGCGCTGTTCGGATACCAACCTCACTTGCGCAGACGTTTTTCTCTACGAGATTACTACCGGCAAAATTGAGCGCATTCCAGCGAAAATTGAATTCACTATGGGTAACCCTTCCCCATATCTGACGCTATCTGCCGACGCCCGCTGGCTGGCCTGGACAGAGGTGATCTATCCGTCTCCTGTCTTCCGCCCGATCATCCGCCTGCATGACCGCTCCACGGGTGAAACACGGACGATTTGGGCCGGTTTGGGAGCATACCTAACTGGGCATTCCCCTTCCATCTCTAACGATGGGCGCTGGCTTGCATTTGGTGCCCTGTCGAACTTCGATTACGATCTTACACCTCTCCCGGATTCTTATCCCCAGGTTTATCTGCTCGACCTGCAGACGAACGAAAGTACCCTGGTCAGCGCTGATTCCAACCGCAATGATGGCATTGGACCTAGCGGTATCATTTCATTACAGCAGGAAGGGTGGTCCAGCGATATCCACATCTCGGGTGACGGACGGTTTGTAGCTTTCTCCTCACAGGCGGCAAATCTTTTACCGCCAGGTGTCACTAAACGCCAGTGCAATGATCCGATCATCGTCGGCGCTTATGCCTGTTATGATTTATTCGTTTATGACCGCGAAACGAAGGAATTAATCTGGGTAAGCCAGGCCCGTTAGGACCAACCACCCTAAAAGGTTGCCGCTAGCGGCAAAGCGATAAGAATCCGCCTAACTAAACGTACTCTGCGTGCAACGCACCCCGTCCGCTGGCCTTGATTTTCGTGCAATGCACCTCCCAGGTGCATTGCACGTGCTCTTGATCTTGGAATCAAGGCAAGAGCGATGATTGCATGCAGTTTCGCCACTTTCAGTCAAAGCACATGCGTGGTCGAGCAACTGGTACGTTCAAATTAAATTCAGGTGCAACGCACCAACCGCAGGTGCATCGCACCCTTGCCGCTGGCCTTGATTTTCGTGCAAGGCACATACTCGGTCGGGGGACCGTCACGATCGGAACTTGACACTTGATACTTGACACTTGACACGTCTTTTTCCCCGCTTGCAGGGGTGTATATAATGAATACAGGATGATATTGCGCTCAGGAGGGAGTTATGAAAAAGCAGTCTGGTTTGTTCGGTTTAATCACCCTGCTGGCGCTGGCAGCTTGCAGCCCGTCGACTCCAGCTCCAGTTGCCGTGACCCAAACACCGGAGGCAAGCCCGGCTCTGCCCGCCACCTGGACACCATCACCGCCACCGACAGAAACCCCGCTGCCGTCGCCCACGCCGTTCCAACCTTTCGAGGCCAAGGCGCTGACCGACAACCTGAATTTACGCGCCAACCCCGGCTACTTATTTGATGTACTTCAAATGCTGGCCAAAGACACTGCCTTCCAGGTGATCGCAAAATCGCCGGGCGGCGAGTGGATCTATGTCGAGCTGGCAGATGGGAAGACCGGCTGGCTCTTTGCCCAGTTGATCGCCACGGATCAGGATTTGCAGCAAGCCCCCATCCGTGAGCCGGAAAACGCCCAGTTGATCACCGGAACGGTCAAAAACGCCAGCGACCAACCGATCAACGGGATCCAGTTCATGATCCAGGGAGCCGGTACCAGCGCCCCGCGAACCGACGCTCTCACCGATGACAGCGGTGTTTTTTACGCCTTCCTGCCGGCTTCATCCGCGGGAAAATGGTATGTGAGCTTCACGGCTGTATCCTGCACCAGCGTGGTCATGGACAAGGATTGTAATTGTCTGAATGGGAAGTGCGGTAGCATCGAACCTGCTTTAATAAATGTCACGTTACCGCAGGTTGAACCGCTCGAGTTCCTCTGGCAATAAAAAATCCCCCCGAGTTTCGGGAGGATTTCAGGTGCGCGGACGGGTCTTCACTCTGCGAGGCTGTGCGATGTTCCATCCGCACGAGTTCGGGTGATTAGAGATCTTTAAGTAAGGTTGCAAGAACCAACAGAACCAGGCCGACGAAAACCAGCCAGAAGGCGTAGGCTGCGACGACTGAAACGACGCCCACTTGACCAAGCAGTCCAAGAGCGCCAAGAATTACGGCAAGCCACCAGGTGATATTTTTAGGTGCACTAAGCTTCATGGTTTCCTCCCCTAAAGACGAAAATGCCGGTCAGCCTCGCAACAGCTTATATTAGTGTAACACTGACTTGACCGAAAAGATACAAACATTGGTATTTTTTCGATATGTTTCCAGACATAATTAGCAACCAATGTGAAAGGAATTAGCAATGGATGTTTATGATGCGGAAACCTATGGCGATAAGATCGCACCGGTATACGATGAGCTTTATCCCGGTTATGACGAAAATGCAATTCACCGTCTGGCTGAATTGTCGCACGAAGGGCGGGCGCTTGAATTAGGCATCGGCACCGGGCGGTTTGCTCTGCCGCTGCAAGATTTGGGCGTGGAGGTGCATGGCATCGATGCCTCCCAGGCCATGATCGACCGGCTGCGCGTCAAACCAGGCGGCGAGCGCATTCCTGTGACCGTAGGCGATTTCACCGTGGTGGGTGTGGCGGGAGAATACTCGCTGATTTATGTCGTCTTCAATACCCTGTTTGGCCTGTTGACCCAGGATGCCCAGATTCATTGCTTCGAGAATGTTGCCCGTCACCTGACGCCTGAAGGCGTATTCGTGGTCGAGGCGTTCGTGCCGGACTTGAAACGCTTTGACAATGGGCAAAGCCTGAAGGTCATCAGCCTGGACGAGGGTGCTCTACGTCTGGACGCTTCCCGCATCGATGTCGCCCAGCAAACGATTACTGCCCAGCATGTACACCTGAGTGAAAAGGGTATCCAGATCTTCCCGGTCAGGTTACGCTACATTTGGCCATCCGAAATGGATCTGATGGCGCGTCTGGCCGGCCTGCGTTTGCGCCAGCGCTGGGGCGGATGGGAAATGACTCCTTTCACCGGCAGCAGCGGCAAGCACATTTCGGTGTACGGATTGGGTTGATAATTGTGCGGCAAGACTACATCTCATTAGTCATGCGTAGGGGCACGGGGTTCATCAACGGGTCTATGTTAATCGCCAACCCCGTGCCCGTTCAAGGCACGATTTCTCCATAGTACGGGCACGGGGAATTTCAACGGATCTATCTGTACGCCCCAACCCCGTGCTCCTACAACTGATCACAGAAACAGCCGTTGGAATAGCCAACGGCTGTTTTACCAGCCCGCTTGGAATTAGAATTTCACCAAAAACGCGGTCAGGTACATGATCGCCAGGCCGGCGGCAAAACCGCCCAGATTGAGGGCATTGATCCAGCCGGTCTTTTCAGCGGCTGCCGAACGGCGCAACAGGCCGACCACTTCGACGATCACCTGCCAGATTGCGCCCAACCCGACGCCGAGGAACAGCGTACTGAGCACCGGCGAATACGCGAACCCGCCGATCCATGCGCCCAGGATGGCCGGCCCGCCTGAAACCAGCAGCAATAACAGGAAGGGGCCCAATCCGGGGCTTTTGGTTTCATCCCTATCGGTTTCGCTGCTACCTGGGATGAGCGGGGCGGCAATGCCAATCCCTTCGGTGACATTATGCAGGATAAAGCCGACCACCAGGAAGGTACCCAGGGCGGCCTCGCCCAGCGAGAAAGCTGCACCCACGGAAAGCCCTTCGCCCAGGTTGTGCAGTCCAATGCCGGCAGCAATCAACAGCGCTAGTTGAAATCCGCGTGGCGATCTAGTCTGGGCGCTGCCTTTTTTGCGAAGCGAACTCAGGGCAATAATCGCCAGCCAGGATAGTAAGGCGGCAAAAAGCGCCAGCGGAATCCCCTGGAAGACGCCGGGTACTTGCGCGCCAATTTCGATCACCTCCAATAAGGTGTCGATCAGCAGGAAGACCAGCAATCCGATGGTTAGCGCCAACACGGCATTCAACCAGCGGCGTTCCATGCGTTTCATGGCCGGGAACCACAGCAACCCGATACCAATCGGGATGATGCCAATATAGATGCCCAGCAGACCATAAGCCAGAAATTCGCGCCCGCCGGGGACCGGCGTCTGCGTGGCGACGGGCACCTCTGCTTCGAAGGTCAACCCGGTCGAGGTCACCAGGCGGATGTGATACAGGTCATTGGCTACCCAGTGGAACGGAATGGTCAGGCTGGCGCGCCCCAGCCGCGGCAGCGGACCGGCCGGCTCCTGTTTGAACTGCCAGTAGGCGTCGTCGACCGTTACCTGGGCAATGTTGACCGGCATGGGTCCGCTGTTCAACAGGCGCAGTTCGAATCCCTCCGGCGTGAGCAGGACGCGTTCAACCGCAAGCTGCTCGACGGGCGGCAGGTTGGCGGTAAAAAGAGCCAGCGGGTTGGCTACCGAAAAAACCCAGGCCAGCAGACCAAGCAGCAGCAGCGGCAGCAGTGAGAGCAGCCAGGATGGCAATCGCACCGATTTTTCTATAGCGCTTTTTTCAAGGGTCATGGTTGCCTCCTAGGCGACCGCTTCGAACATTCCCATCCAACCCAGCTCGGCGAACTCGGATTGGTGGGCGTGGAACATATATTGCCCGGGATAATCGAGGGTAAATTCCAGAATGTGACGTTCGCCTTGCCCCATGATCACGTTATCCGTCAACTCGAAATGTTCCAGGTTGGTGCCGGTACGGTATAGCCGGAACATGGCAGCGTGAAGATGGAATGAATTGATCAAATCGAATTCAGTCAAGTTGGCCAAATACACGCGCACCAGCTCGCCTGCCCGTACCTGTACCGGGTGGCGGGCGTAGTGAAAAGCGACCGTATTGACCGCATAGACTTCATTTTCATTGTCGAAATTGGTGTCAAAACCGTTCATCACCATCACCAGCTCGTGTGCCGGGGCGCGCCCGCCAGGCGGATCGATAATGAAGGTGCCGTACAGCCCGCGGTGGATATGCTTTTTGAGCGGCATCACATGGCAGTGATACAGATGCAGCCCAAACGGCCGGGCTTCGAATTCATAGGTAAACTCACCACCCGGCTCGATGATCGGCGAAACTCCGTCCATGGATGGAGGGTGAATGCCGTGAAAGTGGATGGTGTGTTCGTGCGAGGTACTGTTGGTGAAGTGAAAACGCAACAGATCGCCTTCCGTGCAGCGGAAGGTCGGCCCGGGGACCTGGCCATTATAAGTCCAGGCTGGAAAATAAACGCCCGGGGCGATTTCGATTTCCTGATCGAGCGCGGTGATCTGGTATTCGCGCAGGGTGCGGCCGTCAGCCAGGCGGCTGACTGCGCCGGTGTCGAATTGGGTCATAAAGGTGGTAGGATCAAAACGGAATAAATCAACCTCGCCAACCGTGCCGCTGGCATCCAGCGCACCCGCTGGCTGACTCATATCCATTCCGTGGCCAGTACCCTGGGTCAGGCCGGCTTCTCGCGGCATTAAGGTGGCCAGGCCTGCCATACCGGCGGCGGCTCCCACTGTTTTTATAAAGGTTCTTCTTGATATCATCATGGTCTCCTGCTGCGTCAATGAGCAGCGTCGATGAAAATTCTATTGGTGATTTCGCGGCCGAGGGCATGATCACTGCCCGATTCAGAGCTATGGACGGTCAGCGGTCCTTCGAATGGAGCTTTCTCCAGCACCTCAACGGTGACGTCCAGGTTCAGGCCAATTTCACCCAGGTAGCGCAGGATTTCAGGCCTGTCTGCTGCGACGCGGGTAATGCGCCCGCTCTGCCCGGCAATCAGGTTGGTGAGCGGCAGCTCGCTGCGGTTGGGCAGCAGACCGTTTCGGTCGGGTATATCCTCGCCATGGGGGTCACGCACCGGGTCGCCCAGCAAGGCTGAAATGCGTTCGATCAGCAGGGGCGAACTGGCATGTTCAAGCCGGTCGGCGTCCGCATGGACTTCATCCCAGGTGTAACCCAGCACGCGTACCAGGAAAGTTTCCATCAGACGGTGAACGCGAATGACTTCCAGCGCCTGTTTTTCCCCGGCGGGGGTCAGCCGGGCGCCCTCGTAAGGGGTGTAGCTGATCAGCGGCGGCTGCATGGCAGCCATGCGCTTGAGCATCATGGTAACGGACGGGTTGGCAACCGTCATGTGGTCCGCAATGGCCGAGGTGTTGGCCCAGCCGCTTTCATGCTGCAGGTAGTAAATGGCCTTGAGGTAATTTTCGACCGAAGAAGTTAGCATACACTAAAACCTTAATTAGGATATGCTAATATTATACTATTTGGACATATTTTGTCAAGATTAATATGTTAGGATTTATACAGAGCTCTTTGCTATACTAATAGAAGAAAATCGTAATCTGGTGGTATTTGGAGGTGAGACAGTGACTCTTCCCAACGATCCCCTTAAAGAACCGGTCTGGAAGTTTCGCGGCTACGAGTTGCGCCCCTCTGAATTTACCACCGCCATGGTGCATTACTACCGCGCCGAGATCCAGCGCAGCAACATCTGGCGCAACCGCCTGGATGCCACCACCAACTGGGCGGTCATCTCCACCGGCGCGGCGCTCTCGTTTGCGCTTGCCAGTCCGGACAATCATTACGGCGTCATTATCCTGACCTCCCTGCTGGTAACGCTTTTCTTATGGATCGAGGCGCGCCGCTATCGCTACTACGAGTTGTGGAGTTTCCGCGCCCGGCTGGTGGAAACCGATTTCTTTGCCGCCATGCTGGTGCCTCCCTTTTCGCCGCATGCCGAGTGGGCAGAAAGCCTGGCGGATTCGCTGCTGAACCCGGAATTTCCCATTTCCATGCTCGAAGCGATTGGCCGCCGCCTGCGGCGCAACTATATCTTTATCTACTTCATCCTGGGGCTGGCCTGGGTGATGAAGATTTATTTGCACCCAACCCCGGCGCTCTCCTGGGATGATTTCATTCAACGCGCTGCCCTGGGGTCGATCAGCGGTCAAACCGTCTTTCTGGCAGGCATCATTTTTACCGGGTTCATGCTGCTTTTGGCGTTGTTCACCATCCGGCTGGGTCAAACCAGCGGCGAAGTGCTGCCCAAGTTTGATTTTATGGATGTGGAAGGCGACACCACGCCGCTCAAAAGACGCACTCCATTGCAGCGTAAACGCCGCCAGTTATTGGTGTGGATCATCACCGATAAGCCGGACGAGATTGGCAAGACGATCATGAGCAAAATGGCGCGCGGGGTTACCTCGCTGCCTGGCACCGGGCTGTACACTCATCAACCGCATACCATCCTGATGGTGGCGGTAACCGTCACCGAGGTAGCGGAGTTGAAGGCGATCGTCCAGAATATCGACCCGAACGCTTTTGTGGTGGTCAACCCCGCCCGCGATATTTTTGGCAAAGGATTCCAGGAACTTAAGGGCGAGAAACAAGCGTGATGCCGGGTTTGCATTGAACTAAATCGAAGTTACATGCGCTCGCTTGCAAAAGCCAGCCGCCACGGGCTCATGCTGTGGTTGTTATTCCGCTTCAAGATCTTTGCGGGTCGTCTGCGCTTCGAACGCGTCCAGGTTGCTTTCTGGCGATTCCACATCCACCGCACCGGCAAATGGCCAGCGCTTGCGGGCGGCTGCCAGCAATTCCGGCCGAACAGTGACAAGCGCCACCTGGTAGGCGCGCGAGTTGAGTGCTTTTAGCCCGGCATTCCACCCCTGGCCTGCCTCTAATTCGAGCGGGCCCAATTCATCCACGACCAGCATATCGCAGGGGATTGCGCTGCTCAATATCTGGTTGCCCCATGCCAGAGCAATCGGGTCATAAACCCATCGCTGCCGGTGTGATAGTCCGCCATCCGGATCAACCGGTCGGCGGGCAAAAAGGCGGCTTTCTCCACTGCGCAAGTCTAGCGCCTCGATGCCGGTTTTATCTCCACCGTCGAAAACTGCCGGCGAAACAACGCCGGCAACATCCCAGCCCAGCGACTTGGCCTCAGCAGCCAGCCGGCGGCACAGGGTAGTCTTTCCGGAGCCGCGCGGCCCGGTCAGAATCCACAAATGACCATTTACCGGTGATTCGATCTTTGTACTCATTGTTAATTATTTTGCCACAAAATTCGCTGGAAATATTAAAAAATCCAACAATATTTTTCGAGCTGGTTGTTCAACATGTCCATTAACAGGCAACTTCGACAAGAATGGTAACTTTACCAGTCTGGCTGCGACTTAAAGATTGACCGTTAATCGTATACATATCGATATTGGAGGAACGAATGAAGGTTACACACAAATTCTTAATCGTTACCGTGGCTTTTCTGGCAATTGTGGGTGTTTTTGCTCTACTGGGCAACGTCAATCAATCAGCCAGGGCCGCATTTTCAATTCCATTTGGTTCCAGCCAGAAAGTCAACTCTGCGGATGCGCCTAAATTAGGTGTGGTCGAGTTGAAGGGAACGGTGGATTCCATCCAGGCGGATAGCTACACCGTCAGTGGCCTGACCTTCCGCTTCGACACGCTGACCATCATCAGCGGCGCACCGGTTGTGGGCGACAGCGTCGAGGTTAAGGCGCTGCTGCTCCCCGACCTGACCCGTTATGCGTTGAAGATCGAGCTGCAGGATGAGGTGGTAAGCGTTCCCAGCTTCGAGTTCCACGGCCTGGTAGAGGCAATGGCAGCCGACGTGTGGACTGTTTCCGGTGAACAGGTACAGGTCACGGTAGATACGGCGATCGATGCCGATATCGCCGCGGGTGCGCTGGTTGAGGTCAAAGGTAAAGTGGCCGGCGGGCTGATGGTCGCTGGCTCCATTGAACTCGAGGAAAGCATGCCCGGCGCAGTGGGTACTGAAGTTGAAATATTTGGCACGATCGAATCCTTCACCGGCACGGTGTATGTGGTTGGCGGTAAGACGGTAAATACCGACGCAGCGACCGAAATCACCGGTGTGTTGGCGGTGGGCAGCTTTGTCAAAATCCATGCCGCCTTGAACGCCGACGGAACTTTCCAGGCTCGCGAGATCGAGCTGGTGACCGAACCCACAGCGGAACCTGGCGACGATGATGACCAGGACGAGGACCAGGGCGACGATCAAGACGACCAGGATGACCAGGACGAGGATATGGATGAAGAAGAAGTCAAGCTCACCGGCGTACTGGAATCCATGACGGCTGGTCTGTGGGTGGTTGACGGCGTCAGCTTTATGGTCGATTCGTCCACCAAGATCGAGGGCGATATCCAGGTGGGCGACACCGTAAAAATTGAAGGGCATGTCCAGAGCGACGGCACTACGGTTCTGGCACACGAAATCGAGCTGGAAGAAGACACATCCATCGGTTCTGACGATGACTCCGAGGACTCGGATGACAATTCGGGATCATCTGGGTCGGGTGACGATGACTCCGGGGACGATGATGACGGCGGCGATGACAGCGGTCACGGCGATGACGACGATGAGGATGAGGATGACGACGACGTTGTTGTAGAGCTGTCCGTTTCTGCCGGCCTGCAACCCTGAAAGATGTTTCCTGTACATTAATAATCGACTGTAAGGTTGAGCTCCTGTGGGGCGGATTCCTTCCGCCCCACAGGTACGTCGATGTTCATCTGCCGCAGCAATTTTGACATCGGTTTTTCGCCAAATTCATCGGTTATACTTTAAACCGATGAATTATTCACTCAGTCCGGATATGGATATCGACGGCCTTCTCGCGCGCGCTCATCAGTTTGACCCGCAGGCGTTGTCCCAGCTTCATGATCAACTGTATCCGCAGGTTTACCGGTATGTTGCATACCGGCTGGATGATCCTCAGGCCTGTGAGGATATTTCTTCAGAAGTGTTCCTGCGTTTGCTGGATGTACTGAAGAAAAAAGTACAGACGGTTCAATCGGCGCGCGCCTGGGTGATGGGAACCGCCAATCACCTGGTAATGGATTATTACCGCAACAAGTACCGCCGAAAGGTGGAGAAACTGGAAAATCACGACGATTTACCGGATTACCATTCACCCGAAGGTGAAACGGAATCCAGGCAAGTTCATCAGGAAGTACAGGATGCCATGCTTAACCTGACCGATGACCAACAACACGTGATTGCTTTGCGTTTTTCACAGGAGCTTTCGCTTGAAGAAACTGCCCAGATGATGGGAAAAACGGTGAACGCCGTAAAAGTTTTACAATACCGGGCTCTGGCTGCCTTACGACGGCAACTGGACAGGAGATATATGTAAGTGACGCAACATTTGGAAACCTATTCGCTTCTCGAAAATTGTCTGGCCCGCCTGAATGCCGGCGAGGATTTGGAATTAATCCTGGCCCAATACCCGCAGCAGGCCGCTCAATTACGTCCTTTGCTGGCAGCCGCATTGAGGGCCCGCCAGAGTGGAAGGCCGCTGCGTATCCCTGCTTCAGCACAGATTGACAGCCGCACGCGCTTTTTAGCGGAAGCTCAGCGCCGCCAGAGTCAGCCGAAGTCTTTCTTACCGCGGCTGAATTTTGCCGGAGCGCTGGTGACTGCGCTTGTGCTGCTCTTTGCCGGAATTTTTGGTACCAGCCTGGCATCGGCGAAAACAATTCCTGGCGAGGCGCTCTATCCTTTTAAACGAGTGGTGGAGAAGGCGCAACTGGCGTTGACTACCGATCAGAGTACCCGATTGAAACTGGAAGAGGAATTTGACCGCCGCCGGGTGGCAGAAGCGGAAGCACTGGAACAAAACGGACGCATTGAGTCCGTGCGGGTTGCCGGACCCCTGGAAGAATCAGACGATGAGACCTGGTCTGTTGGTGGGGTAAAACTTAAGCTGACAGCAGAACAGGTTGTTTTAGCTCGCACCCTGACCGGCTCGTATATCGAGGTGAACGGCCAAATACGAGGAGAGGAGGGCATCGAGGTTGAAAGCCTTGAATTGCGGCTATTCACCTTCTCCGGAATACTGGAAGCCATCCAGGACACTGAGTGGACCGTCAGTGGGGTCAAAGTGCTGGTAATGGACTCCACCCAGATCACCGGCAAGCCCAAGGTTGGCAAACGGGTGGATTTAACCACCCTGCGTTATGACGAAGACTATTTCCTGGCACTGACGATACGAGTTACCGGCGGCTCGAATGGCGGCAAACTTGAAGAAACCGATAAGAGCGGCAAGAACACCGATGAACCGGTAATCACCGATATCATCGATGATGTGCCTGTGCCCACAATCGAGCTGACCAGGACGCCGGAACCCGAAAAATCCGAACCAACGCATGTGTCTGAAGAAACGAAAGGTTCCAATTCAGGTAGCGACGACAAGGAGACGGAATTGCCTGAGTTGATCGAAACGCTTTTGCCAACCAAAACACCCGATTAACTCCCGGCTAGACCGCTTCCCATGCCTCGCACAGGCGGCGGTAGGTGTCTTCCAGCGCTTCAGGCAGCACTCTTGCGCCTGCCAGCGTGGACATAAAATTGGTGTCCCCGGCCCAGCGTGGAACCACATGGATATGCACATGGTCTGCCACGCCAGCGCCGGCGGCTGCCCCAATATTGACGCCAACATTGAACCCTTCCGGTTTATATACCGCCCGCAATACCTGCAAGCCGCGTGAAACCAGTTCCATCATTTCCCCCCGGGTTTCCGCATCCAGCAGGTCCAGGCTGGGACGGTGAGCATAGGATGCCACCATAATATGACCGCTGGTGTATGGATAGCGGTTTAAAATCACGAAGGCAGTTTTACCTCGACTCACAATTAAATTCGCCGGGCTGTCTTCCTGTTGCAGCGCCTGGCAAAAAATGCAGCCGGAGGTGGGTTCATTGCGCATGATGTACTCCATTCGCCAGGGCGACCACAGATGTTCCATACTGCTCCTGAGTGAATAAGGTTCTACCGCGAGCTATCAGGTCAACCCTCGAAGGCAGGGATGCGTTCATTGTAACAAAATCAGGCAGGTTTGACCCCGTGATTTTTGGAATATGTTTTCCCTGTAGTTGACACCACTCGCCTTGCAGGGTATCCTATCCTTGTCTATGGAACAGCCGCAAATCTTTGGCCCGCGCTTGTTGACCGTCACTGAACTTTCCCAGTACCTGCGTGCCTTGATGGAGAGCGACGAAATTTTGCGCGATCTGTGGGTAAGTGGGGAAATCTCCAATCTTTCGCAACCGGCATCCGGGCATATCTATTTCACCCTTAAAGACCCTTCCTCGGCTTTGCGCTGCGTCATCTGGCGCACAACTGCTGCGCGTTTGCTGGTCCATTTACGTAATGGGCAGGCTGTCGAAGCTCATGGCGCCATCAGCCTGTACGAACGGGATGGGCAGTACCAGCTCTACATCGATTCGCTCCGGCTGGCCGGTGAAGGTTGGCTGTATCAGGAGTTCTTGCGCCTTAAAGCGCGTCTGGAAGCCGATGGGCTTTTTGACGAAGCGCGCAAACGCCCGGTTCCCGCCTTTCCGCAGCGTATCGGCATTGTGACCTCTGCCACCGGGGCAGCTTTGCAGGATATTCTCAACACGCTCAATCACCGCTACCCGCTGGCAGAGGTGATCCTTTCGCCCGCGCCGGTGCAGGGCGATGACGCCCCACCGAGGCTGGTGCGCGCGCTGCAGCGGTTGGAAGCTGCCGGCCCGGATGTGATTTTGATGGTGCGCGGCGGCGGTTCGCTGGAGGACCTGTGGGCCTTCAACGACGAACGTGTGGTGCGCGCCATTGTGGCCTGCGGTGTCCCGGTCATCACCGGCATTGGCCACGAGACCGATTTCACTCTGGCGGATTTTGCAGCCGACCTGCGCGCGCCAACCCCCACCGGGGCAGCGGTGCTGGCAACGCCCGATGCCGCAGACCTGCGCGCCGCTCTGGGATCAAAACTATTACACCTCGATAGCGCCGTGGCAGCCCTGCTGGCCTCCAACCGGCGCGACCGTACGGATTTGGAAATGCGACTGGCGCGTCTTTCCCCCCAACGCAAAGTGCAGGAGGATCGCCAACGCCTGGACGAGCTAACGGAACGCGCCCTCCGCGGCCTGGCAGCCGGTCACCGGCTGCGCCGCGCGCGCGTGGACGGCCTGGCATCCCGGTTGCAGGCTCTCAGCCCGCTGGCAGTATTACAACGCGGGTATGCCGTGGTGCGCGGGCCGGACGGACGCATCCTGCAAAGCGTGCAGCAGGTTAAACCCGGCGACGCGATCGCGGCGCGCCTCAAGGACGGCGAACTTTCCGCACAGGTTCAGCAAGTCACCTCAATCCCCTGAGAAAGAGAAATCTCATGGCAAAATCCCAACCGCCCGTTGAATCGCTCAGCTACGAGCAGGCCTTTCTGGAACTGGAAGGTGTGGTTTCTGCGCTGGAAGCCGGGCAGTCCAACCTGGAGGATGCTCTGGCGTTATTCGAGCGCGGCCAGGCGCTGGCTAAACGCTGCGCCGGATTGCTCGATCAGGCCGAAGTACGTGTCCACCGGCTGGCTGAAAATGAGCCCAACCTGCCCGTGGAGACAGACGAAGAGGCATAACCCGACATGGGCGAAATCTTTTCGAACCAGGTTTTGGTTTGCGCCTTGCTGGGCTGGTTTTTTGGCCAGTTCCTCAAGGTGCCGATTGAGTACCTGGTCAAGCGGCGCTGGAACTGGGCGCTATGGTTCAGCAGTGGCGGCATGCCAAGCTCGCATTCGTCGCTGATGGTGTCGACCACCCTGGCGGTCGGGTTATACCACGGTTTTGGCACGCCGCTATTTGCACTGGCATTTGCCATGTCGATGATCGTGATCTATGACGCAGCCGGGGTGCGCCGTCAGGCAGGATTCCACGCCCAGAAGATCAATATCGTTTTCGAGGAGTTGTTTCACGGGCGGCCAATTCCACAGGAGCGTTTGATCGAAGTGCTGGGGCACACACCGCGCCAGGTACTGGGGGGTATCTTTCTGGGGGTGGTAATTACGCTGGTGGTATACGCAATCTGGCCGCCGCTGCCCTGATGAATAGCCTGCTAACCGTACAGATCGCGCGTCAACTCATCGATGGTCGGTGAAGGTTTTTCTTTGCCGATCAATTCCTCCCAGAAGCGCGGATCATAGCGCCGCGAGCGCACCGGCAGTGGCATTTTGACGCCCCAGCCCAACAGCAAAACCTCTTCCTTGGGCTGCAGGCGCGCCAGCATACCGCGCAGCGAGTCGCGCCCGGCCAGGCCGGAGAGCACCGCCGCGATGTCCGCTTCGTCACCCAGCCAGCCGGAAATGCGCGTGCCGAGCTGCGACATGACCTCATCGTAAATCTGCGATGGGCGCTGGTCGATGATCAGCAAAGTAACATAATATTTGCGCATCTCCCGCGCGATGGTGCTGAAAGCGGTCTGGGCGGCCATTTCGCGGTTGAGCAGCTTATGGGCTTCCTCTACCACCACCACCAGCGGACGCGGCTCTTTGGCCTTTCCCGTGCGGAACGCATTGGTGCGCCTCTCCCAGGTCTCGCGGATGCGGCGGGTAAGCAGGTTGGTTACCAGCAGGTAGTCCAGGTCGGACTCGAATTCACCGAATGAAAGCACTACGTGCTTGCCTTCATCCAGCAGTTGGATGATGTCGTCCAGAATGTTTTTGGGTGGTTCCGGCATGATATAGGGCCGGTTGAAGACCCGGCCGAGCTTGCTGTGCAGCCCTTCGGCGGCGGCTACATTCACGCCGGTTTGATTGGCCCAGGCCGCCACGCTGTCGGATGCTGGAACGGTTTTACCCTCGTCAGTGTGCTCCACCGCGCCGTTGCGCATGGCCTTGAAGGCGCTGAACCAGTTAGCCGCGCCAAAGGAATGCAACAACGCATCCAGTGTGGTAGGCGTGGTCTCCTTGAGGTTCAGCTCGCGGGCAAGCATTTCGATGTCTTCCGGACGCAGGTCTTTTTCCCCCAGCACCAGGTTGAAGTTGGGGGTATTGCCGCGGATGCTGGCGCCCGCTCCCAGCCCGACCACCTGCACCCTGCTGCCAAACTTGGTGCGCAGCCCGGTCACCTTGTCGCCGGTTTCGGAGGTGTCGTCGAAGGCGTATTCGTTGTGCATGTCGAATACCAGCAGCGAGGTCTTGTCGTAATGGATCAACCCGGCCAGCAGAATACGCGTCAGGAAGGATTTGCCGGTGCCGGTGGCTCCGAAAATGCCGGATGAGCGCTGAACGAAGCGCTCCAGGTCGATGCACACCGGGTGACCCTGTTCGCGGGTATAGCCAACAATGTAGTTTTTGCCGCCGGGCTCGCCAAAGATTTCCGCCACGTCGCCGGCATGCGCCACGCGCACCGGGGCATGGTGTGAGGGCACGGTTTTGACCGGCAGCGGCTGCGGATCTTGCGGGTGCGCCTCGCGCCAGGCCGGATAGTCCGGCGAGTCGATCTCCGGGCCGCGCTCCAGCATCAAGGCCGGCAGCACTTCCAGATTGGTGAATAACGTCTGGCCGTGCAGCAGCTTGGCCAATCCGGCCGGCAGGCGCTTTTCGGACTGCTCGTCGGCGAAGCGCGGGTCGGTGGCGCCCAATTGCAGGTCGGTCACCAGTCCGTAGAACTGCCAGGGGTCGCTTTCGATCACCACGAAGGAGCCTTCCTGCACTTGCTGCGGCGGAACGGTCAACCGCACCGTCAGGCTATCCTTCAGCGTCCCGCCTACGACGTAACCGACCGGCGTATCATTGGGCAGGGGTTCTTCGGGCATGGCGGCAGCTCCTTGAAAGGGATAGAACGATTGATCTAGCTTTATTGTACCAGAAATCGAGCTATAACCTCCCCTGAAATCGAGGGTTTTGGGGTTTTTGCACCCTGTGGGGCAGGTGCAGGTTGGTTTGAGGGCAGGCAAGTTATTTTGCGTTAATCGAGGCTGTAGCAGCCCGAAAACCAACGTCCTGGGTCGCTAGAGGCTGTCTCAAAAGAATAAATTTGTCATTTATTCCACCACATATGCGGGATGGGGTGGAACCCATCCCCTTGTATATTAGGGGTATGC
>SLTK01000009.1:0-92458 GCA_004347695.1 Chloroflexota bacterium
TTTTTCGCACAATCCCAAGCCCCGCCCACCTAACAAGCAATTACACTGAAAACTGACCCCCTCTAGCCCCTCGGCAGGCACGGACATCGCTTCCCCCAGAATCCAAAATTTGGGAAAACACAAAATGGGGGAGATTTGTATATTTTCTTTTCTGCACACGCGTGATAAAGCGTAGCGCTACGACGAATATGTAACCGCCATATAGTTGAGGACGCTAAAAGAAGCCATGAACGTCTCCCAATTGCGCCAGTAAATCGTGCCGCCGTCCAAAATGGTAACGCCGGTTGGGTCGTATCCGATGACAATGACCGTGTGCTCATTGGGAGCCACCAGCACATCATCCCCTGCTTCAGTGCGATAGATGGCCGGGTAGCCCGGTCTGGTGCCAACGATTACCCAGGCGATGACCGGGCGCCCGGCATCAATCTCCCGGCGGATCGCCTCGGCAGACATGGAGTAAACGGCGGTGGCGGGCACGCCGTAAGCGCGCAACAGTTTGGCGACGGGATCGGCATGTACACCGTAGCTATTGGGCGGGATTTGACCGCCATAATCGTTCACATTGCCGACAAATCCCTGGTTCGGGTCGTCCGAAGATGGCAGGGCATTGAGGAACTCGGTTTCGCTGATGTTGACGCCGAAATAGCGCGCCCAATCGACTGCGGAGCGCGATTCGCACGAGAGATTATAACTTTGCGGGTAGCCGGTGATGTTGCCTATTATGACGCTATCGGATGGATAAACCGGTTCGGGCGGTTTAGGCGTTCGGGTGGGGGGAGGTGGCGGCGGGGTTGGTGTGTTCGTTGGGACTTCCGTCTCGGTAGGCGTGGAAGTAACCGTTGAAGTCGCAGTTGCCGTGGACGTTGAGGTGGCGGTAGGTGTCGCTGTGATGGTGTTGGTTGGCAACGGCAGGAATGGGCTGGAGGTCTGCGTCATGCTGCCAGGGAAAATCGGCGTGGCGGGTGAGGACGCTCCCACCACGTAGGAGATGGCTGCCCGCGCACCGCCTGGGAAAAATAAGTCTGCGGCCAGCGCACCGAGCAGCAAACCCATTCCAACCAGAATCACGACCAATAAAACAAAGAGAACCGACCACTGCGCCCTGGGCAGTTGAGCCGGAACCCTAAAGCTAGATTTCATCAGGGAACCTCTGACTGTGCATCCGAAGCGTTGTCCTCAACTATTATAGCCAGGATAAGCCGGATGCCAATAAATTCCCTGACAGGTAGACGCTTCGGGGAGTAGATTAACCCCCGGGACAATGCCAAACTTTAAACTTCTCTATTTTCTAAAAGTAATTCAGCCGGGAACGCTTCACTCGCCCCAAAATATCCTTCGATGTTCCCGGCTGTCTGCCAACCCAAATTAAGCTTCTTCCTCGAAACCGCTTTCGTCCTCACCTGAGCCGCTGTTGCCAAAGGCGATGGGAATTTCGCCGCCTACAGCACGCTGCCGGACGGCTTGCTCAATTTTGTTCGATAGCTCGAGGTTCTGGCGCAAATATTCTTTGGCATTTTCACGCCCTTGACCAAGTCGCACATCGCCGTAAGAGAAGAAAGCACCGCGTTTGGTGATGATTTCCAGCTCGGTTGCCAGGTCCAGGATATCACCGGATTTGGAGATGCCTTCGTTGTACATGATGTCAAATTCAGCAGTGCGGAAGGGGGCTGCCACTTTGTTTTTGACCACGCGTACGCGCACTCGCCCACCGATGATCTCAGTGCCAACTTTAATGGACTGGATGCGGCGGATATCCAGGCGGATCGAAGCGTAAAATTTAAGCGCCAGGCCGCCGGGGGTGGTCTCTGGATTACCGAACATGATCCCGATCTTCTGGCGCAACTGGTTGGTAAAAATGACCGCAGTTTTGGTCTGGTTGATGGCGCCGGATAGCTTGCGCAGCGCCTGAGACATCAAACGAGCCTGCATACCCATGGTCGCATCGCCCATGTCGCCTTCGATTTCGTTGCGCGGCACCAGGGCAGCCACCGAGTCCACCACGATAATGTCGATGGCGCCTGAACGTACCAGCGTCTCGGTGATTTCGAGAGCTTGTTCACCCATGTCCGGTTGGGAAACCAGCAAGTTATCGATATCCACGCCTAATTTAGCCGCATAGACCGGGTCGAGCGCGTGTTCCATGTCCACATAGGCGGCGGTGCCGCCCATTTTCTGGCATTCTGCAACCAGGTGCAGGCAGAGGGTGGTCTTGCCGGATGATTCCGGACCAAAAATTTCAGCGATGCGTCCGCGTGGAATGCCGCCTACACCAAGGGCGATATCCAGCGACAGCGAGCCGGTTGGAATGGCTTCAACCTGCAAATGCGTTGCCTCGCCCATCCGCATAATGGATCCTTCGCCGTAGCGCTTGATGATGTCACCGAGAGCCTTGTCGAGCATTGCCCGGCGTCCTTCGCCGAGATTACCGGACTGCGGGATGGATTGGGAGGGTGGGAGGGTTTTATGCGCCATATCAGGTTGCTCCTTGTTGAGGGTCGATATTTTGATTATATCCAGAATTATGGAATGATTTGGAAAAATCGCCGTCTATTTATTATAGTACATTTGTTCAATTCGTCAAGTTTTAGTAGAAAATTAGTCTATAATTAAATTGATTGCTTCGGTCACCACCTGTGGCACCGCTTATGGAGAAAAGCCATGGCATACGATCACAATTTAGCACAATGCATCATCGAAAATCTGCAGGGCGTGCCGGCGGTCGATGAGAAGAAGATGTTCGGTGGCGTTGGGTACATGATCCACGGCAATATGGCGGTCGGAGTCCACAGAAATGATCTGATTGTTCGCGTGGGTCCGGAAAATCACGCCGAAGCCATGAAGCGCCCGCACACCCGTCCATTTGATATGACCGGGCGTCCGATGAGCGGTTGGTTGGTGGTCGAGGCGGCCGGGATTAAGGATCCTGCCGTTTTGGCTGAATGGATCCAACTGGGTGTGGCCTACGCTCAATCCCTCCCACCCAAATAAAACGAACCAATGCGAAAACCCATTCTGCCTATTGACAAGCGGCCATAATCTCGGTAGCATAAAGCATCTTTTACAATTGCATACGGTGAGAGAGCGGCTGAACCTCATCCGCATGGATGAGGCAACGAGGTGGAGGTTCTCCTCTGCGAAGAGGACGCTAACCCTGGCAACCAGGGAAAAATCGAACGATCAGCGGATGCCTTCGGAGCCCGGTCACAGGCTCCCTTCTCCCTTCCGAAAAATGCCTGGATGAAAAACTGGCGGCGACGCCAGTGACAAATCCGGCGTAGTGATCAGAAGCCTTGTCGTAGTGTTTCTGGTGTACGTTGGAAGGGCTGCCACCTTGAAATCGGATCATTTAATACGGCACGCCCGGCGTGCTGTTTTTGATTTAACAACCGGAGGATTTTGAAAATGGACAACAAAGAAATTTTGGAACGTGTGGCAGCCGACGACGTAAAATTTGTTTCTTACCAGTTTGTGGATGTACTTGGCACCGTCAAATCGGTGGATGCGCCTGTTTCGCAGTTGAAGGGCGCGCTGGAACGCGGGGTCTGGTTTGACGGCTCGTCGGTGGAGGGATTTGCCCGTATCCAGGAGTCCGACATGCATCTGCGCCTGGACGTGGACACCTACGCGGTGCTTCCCTGGACGCCAGGCGATATGCGCCGCGCGCGGATTTTCTGTGACATCTTTCAACCCGACGGGACGCCATTTGCCGGCGACCCACGTGGTAATTTGAAACGGCTGCTGGCAAAAGTACGCGAGCGCGGCTGGGTGTACAACATTGGGCCTGAACCGGAATTTTTCCTCTTTCGCCAGAACGGCGGACAAACGATTCATCCGGTGCCGCATGATGTGGGCGGTTATTTCGATTTCTCGCCCAACGATGAGGCTGTCCGGGTACGTACTGAGCTGATGGAAGCGCTCGATCAAATGGGGCTTGAAATCGAAGTCGGTCACCACGAGGTAGCTTTGGGACAGCACGAAATTGATTTTCGCTTTGCGGATGCGCTGCGGGCTGCGGATAATGTGCTGACGCTCAAATATACCGTCAAGGCCATTGCCGCGCAGAATGGCCTGGTCGCTTCTTTCATGCCGAAGCCGATTTACGGCATCAACGGATCGGGTATGCACTGTCACCAGTCCTTCTTCGACCTAAAAGGTAAAAACCTGTTCTATGACCCCAGCGATCCCTTTAACCTGTCCAAAATTGCTTACGGCTTTATTGGCGGTCAATTGGAGCATGCCCGCGGGTTATCGGCGGTTGTGGCGCCGACGGTCAACTCGTACAAGCGGTTGGTTCCCGGTTACGAAGCGCCGGTATATGTCGGCTGGGCGCAGACCAACCGGTCAGCTTTGATCCGCATCCCGCGTTATACGCCCGGGCAGGAAAGTGCAGTGCGCGCTGAACTGCGCTGCCCGGATCCGTCTTGCAACCCATATCTGGCCTTGACTGCCATGTTGACTGCAGCGCTGGACGGCATCGATCATGAAATCAAACCGCCTACGCCGCTCAACAATATCAACGTGTATGAGTTGAACCGCGAGGAAAGGGAAGAATTGGGCGTGGCAGAATTGCCGGGTTCGCTCAAGGAAGCATTAGATGAGTTCGAGCGCGATGAAGTGGTCAAGAGCGGATTCTCGCCCAGCCTGTATGAGAGCTTTGTGCGCGCCAAGCGCAGTGAGTGGGATGACTATCGCATCCATGTGACCGATTGGGAAATCAACAATTTCCTGCAGACGGCGTAGATAGACTCCCTTCGCTCCTTCGATAAACTCACTCGCAGAGTGCACAGCCTCCCCCAAAATCCGAAAACATGGATTTTAGGGGAGGCATAAGTCCAAAACGCGCCCGAAAATTCCTTATTCGGCTCGGGCGTTCTCCAGCAGGCGGCACAGGCTGCACAGCCCGCCGGTAGTGGTGGGCTGCCCGCAGGAGGAGCAAGGCTGCAGGTCAAGATCCTCTTCCGCGATTTCCTCCAATGGGAAGAAACCGTCCTCACGCGCCTGTAGGAAGCCAAGCATGAAGCGCAATTTTGCGCCGGGCTGATTTTCCTCCAACTGATTGAGCAGGTTTTTATATTCGATTTGTTTGCTGCCCACCGCGTAGGGACATTCATCCTCGATGTAATTTATTCCGCGCAACAGGGCATAGGCCGCCGTCTCCCGTTCGGTGAAACGGCAAAAGGGCTTGACCTTGCGGGCAAAGCCGTCCTTTTCTGGCAGATACGGCGCTTGCCGCCGTAACTGGCGAATGTTCCAACCCAGCACGTTGCCGAAAAGGAAAGCGGCTTCATCATCTAAATTATGCGCGGTCGCCAGTACATCGAACCCTAACTCACGGGCGGTACGATTCATCGTATGGCGTTTGACCAGCCCGCAAACGGCGCATGGTTTTGATCGTCCGCGGCGGCTAACCTGTGCCAGTTCCGGAATGGTTTGGCCAAATTCTTCCTCGACATTGACGATGTGTAGCGGCAGGCCGCGCTCGGCGGCAAACTCGCGGGCATATTGCTCGGACAGGTCCGAGTATTCGGTTTCACGGGCAATACCCAGGTGAATGTACATACCGGCAGTCTGGTAACCCAGCCGCCAGAGTACGTCCCAGAGTGCCAGTGAATCTTTACCGCCGCTGACCGCCACCAGAACCTGCTCGCGGCGATTGAACATTTCATATTTTTCGATGAAACGCTGGGTCTGGTCGATGATCCATTCCAGGTAGTGGTCTTTGCACAATGCCAGACGGTGTTGGCGCATGCGGATGGCCGCCTTCTGTCCGCAGGTGTTGCAAATCATGGTGGTCATGATGCCCCTCCGGATATTGCCGAGACTATTTTGACCGTCTCGCCATTGCGCAGCGAGTCATTTTCAGTAAGCAGCTCTCCATCACGCACCACCAGGTGTGATTCGGGGGAGAGGTTAAGTTGCTTGAGCGCGTCTTTTACCGATAAAGTGCCTTCCAACTGAAATTCCTGCCGGCGCAGGATAAGAATGACAGGCATAACCACCTCCAAATATCAAGGTGGACTCATTGTAACATGCCGGCCTGCAGGAAATTACGGCTCTATCTGATCCTGGACGCATAACAACCAGTCACGGGTGATGCCGCCTGGTTCTGACCTGGTTATTGCCAAAATGGGCAGCGTCCACTGGTCGCTGGCAATGCCCGTCATGGCAATTTGTCGGACGGTCGAATCCAGCCAGCGAGCCGGCACAAATCCGATCGCCAGCGGATCGGCTGCCACCGCTTCGAGCATGGCTGCCGGGTTGGGGGCGATGCGAGCAGTGGTCGCGATTGGCAAGTCTGCCAGCAACGTAGAGGTTAGCAGCAATTGGGCATCGTCGCCAGCAGGATAAACCCAGGTCTGAACTGCGCCTGAAGAAGCGCCTTCCGCGTCAGTCCAGACGGCAGCTTGCCCGCTGTAAAAATCTTTCAGTTGAGCGGCATCCAGGGTATCGACCGGGTTTTCCGGGTTGACGATTACTGCGAGCATATCCTTCCCGATTTCAAATGGCGCAGCGCTCGCGGGCGCTAAACTGGACCAGCGCAGCAAAACATCACCATCCTCCAGCGACTGGTCTGTTACCGCAGTGGACTGCACGCTCAGAGTCAACCCCTGAGTTTGCTGTGCGCATTCTGCCATGGCGGGACGCAGCCATTCGAGGGACCGGGTTATTTCAATGCGTAAGGCCGTGGGGGTAGGCGCTGGATCGCCTGGCGGCTGAGTCGCGCAGCCAGTGATCAGTCCGGCCACCAATGCCAGGATGAAGACCCTAGACATAGGCAACAAGGAGAACCGCTATAGCCAAAGCGGTGCAGTAGGCAGCAAAAATGTAAAGCGGCCGGCGGGTGAGGAATGCCAGCAGCCAGCGGATGGCAAAGTAGCCAACAACAGCGGCAGCGATGACACCGGCAGCGATGGCGGGCAAAATGCTGGCTAAATCAGGGATATCCAACAAATCCAACAGGCTGAATGCGCCTGCAGCCAGCATAACCGGGATTGACATCAAGAAAGAAAACCGAGCGGCTGCCGGCCGGTCGAGGTTGCGAGACATGCCGCCACTGATGGTGGCGCCGGAGCGCGAAATGCCCGGGAAGAGCGCCAATGCCTGGGCAAAACCAATCCAGAGCGCATCTTTCCATGTCAGTGAAGTGACGCCGCGGTTGCGTTTGCCTATCTTTTCCGCAATAATCAGTAGCAGTGCGGTCACCAGCAGGAAAAGCGCCGTTACCGGAGCATCTTTGAATACAGCTTCAACCATATCCTTGATCAGCAGGCCGATCACTCCCGCAGGAATCGTCGCCAGCACCAGCAGCCAACCCAGGCGGGCAGCAGGTGCGCCAAAGGGTTTTCCGCTGCGCAGCCCATTCCAGACTGCACTGAGTATCTCCCACAGGTCGTGCCGGAAATAATAGATAACCGCAGCCAATGTGCCAAGCTGAACCAGCACATCAAACGGGAAGACTACGGCTTCATCCAGCTTCCAGCCGAACAGGTAGGGAACAATCACCAGGTGTGCGGAACTGGAAACCGGCAGAAATTCGGTCAAACCCTGAATGATACCGAGAATAACAGCTTGAAGGATGGTCATGATGTTTTCGCCTGTGGAGTGTAGTTTGTGAGGAATGTGTCAGCAAAATGATCAAACTGACCGGCAATAATGGCTTCCCGGGCATCGTTCATAAGAGATACCAGTGTATGGATATTGTGAATGGAAATCAAAGTGGCGGCCAGCATTTCCTTCGCCACAATCAGGTGACGCAAGTATGCACGGGTGAAGTGGCGGCAGGTGTAGCAGGCGCAGGCCTCATCGATGGGACGCGGGTCGTGCGCATTGGCAGCGTTCATCAGGTTGATTCGCCCGGTACGCGTCATGGCCGCCTGATGGCGCGCCAGCCGGGTGGGTAACACACAGTCGAAAATATCGATGCCGCGCCGGATGCAATGGATCAAATCCTCCGGAGAACCGACGCCCATCAGGTAGCGCGGTTTGTCTTCCGGCAGGATGGTATCCACCACCTCGATCATGGCGTGCATTTCGGCTTTGGTTTCCCCTACCGAAAGGCCGCCAACGGCGTGTCCAGGAAAACCTAATGCGGAGATGAATTCTGCAGACTGTTCCCGCAAGTCAGGAAAGACGCCTCCCTGAACAATGCCAAACAATGCCTGGTCGCGGCGGGATTGAGCCGTGTGACAACGTTCTGCCCAGGCATGGGTGCGCGCAACAGCTCGCTGGTTGTATTCGCGGTCATAGGGCGGAGCGCATTCATCGAAAGCCATGATGATATCGGCGCCCAGGTCTTCCTGAATTTGAACGGCCTTTTCCGGCGTAAACCGGTGAGTCGACCCGTCGATGTGACTCTTGAAGGTTACCCCGTCAGCATCGATTTTACGCATATCCGCCAGCGAGAAGACCTGAAAACCGCCTGAATCGGTCAACATCGGGCCGTCCCACTGCATAAACCGATGCAGCCCGCCCATTTCTGCCACCAGATCAGCGCCTGGGCGCAAATAAAGGTGATATGTGTTCGACAGCACCAGACTGGCGCCTGTTGCGCGTAGCTGGTCGGGTGAAACGGCCTTCACGGTCGCCTGTGTACCCACCGGCGCAAATACCGGGGTGAGCAGGTCGCCATGCGGAGTGGTAAACACTCCGGCGCGGGCGCGTTTGTCCTGTGCAATGCGGTTGAATTGAAATAAGTTGGTCTTGATCATAAACCCCAGAAAATAGCAAGACCGGCCAGGATGGCCAGTATCACCAGGATGGAGAGCGGGATACCAATGCGGGCGTAGGTGCGGAAATTATACCCTCCGGAACTCATGACCATAATATTCACCGGGTGTCCATACGGCGTGGGAAAAGCCAGGGAACACCCGAGCGCAACAGCCATTCCAAGCGCGCGTGAGTCAATCTGGGCGGAAGTTGCGGCTGCCAGGGCCAGCGGGGCGACCACCAGGGCTGCCACCTGGCCGCTCATGAATTGGGTGAGCAGCATGGCGATCAGGATCAAAGCAAGCGCGATCCAGAGTGGGGCAATATCTCCCAGCAGCCCAAGCATGGAGTTGACCGCCAGGCTTGCCAATCCAGTGTCGCGAATGGCAGTACTCAATGGCCACATACCTGCGATCAGGAAAATCACTTTCCATTCGATCGACCGGTAGGCATCGTTCATGTTCATGCAGCCGGTCACAACCAGAAGAACCGCGCCAGCCAGAATGGTTTCTGCAACGGGAACCAACCCGGTGGCGGCGGTAATCAATGCAGCCAGGGTGATCCCGAGGGCCAGGTAAATTTTCCCTGGCGCCAGAACTGCATCCGGGTCCTCCTCGAGCAGCACAATATCCGGGTCGCCGTGAAGTAAACGGATCCGTCTGGCGGTTCCCTGAACTAAAAGGGCATCGCCGGCTTGTAGTCGCAGGTCCGCAAGGCCTTCCTCGACCGGACAATTACTTCGCCAGATTGCGACGACTGTGAGGTGGTACTTCTCGCGAAAGTTCAGGTCGCGCAGGGTCTTCCCGATCATGGTCGAGTGGGGCGGAAGGATCAGTTCTGCCAGTTTGATGACTTCGTTGACAATCTTCGTCTGCGCCGGGCTGCCAGGCACGGTGACCAGGTGAAATTCATCCATTTTGGCGGAATCGACCAACCCATGCACCATAAGCCGGTCTCCGGGCTGGATAATTTCTGAACGCTTGGGGCCGAGATAGGGTTGGCCTTTGCGGATGATGCCGATGATTGTCAATCCGAGCTTTTTACGCCAGTCGCCGGCGCTGATGGTCTTGCCAGCCAGAGGGCTGTTGGGGAGCACCATTATTTCAGCCAGATTGCGTTTCAGGTCATACAGTTCGGTCAGGCGTGCACCCAGTTGGGTAAGCAGCCCGTCGCGGCCTTCGGGCTGTGCAGTGGGCAGCATATGCCGGCCTGCAGTTACCATGTAAATTGCTCCGATGAGGACGAGTGGAAGGCCTATAGGAAAAAATTCCAGTACACCGAAGGGGGCAAAACCCGCGTCGCGCAGCGCGCCGCTGACGACAATGTTGGAGGTAGTAAATAAAGTGGCCATCCCCCCCAAAATGGTGCCGTAAGCCAGGGGCAGGAGCAGCCGGGATGGTGATACTCTCGCCGAACGGGTAAGGGTCATGACAGCCGGCAGCAAGATCCCAACGACGGCAATATTGTTCATGAAAAGAGACAAACCGGCGGCTGTCAGAAAAGTGATCAGGATTAATGCGGCGTCGTTTTTGTTTCCCAAACGCAGCATCCAGCGGCTGAGGACGAGCGTAACGCCGGTTTTGTGCAAGGCAGCGCCGATCATCGAGATGGCGATCAGAGTCATTACTGCGGATCCGCTAAATCCGGCAAACACTTCCTGTGGTTTCACCGTACCGGTAATGCCCAGGATAACCAGCACCAGTAAAGCGGCCAGGTCGGGCCGCAAAATTTCCGTAATCAGCAAAACTGCTGCAACGATGGTGACAGCGAGGGTTAGCAGGGCAGCAGCGTCCATTTGCATCGGATTATAGCTGATCTGGTAATAAACCATGCAGGTAAATCTTGTTATCTGACAGTTTGTCGTCCAGCCCGTAAGTCACTTTGCTGATGAGAATTACGTTGTCACCCTGAACGAAGTGAAGGGTCTTATGTCCGGCTTCGAAATGCTTTACTTCGTTCACGCGCATACCGTCCCGGCGTCCTTTCGGGAGCGTGCCCAACTCAGGGGGTGCTCCGTGAGTGTGGGCAGCATGACATGTACTTATTACCCTGTTCAAGTTTGTCACCCCGGCTGAACAAAACTGTCAGGTAGCTAAGGGTAAATTATGCGGGATCATTGAGACGAATGAGCCAAACCACTACTTGTGAGAATATAGGACAGGCTTTATACTTTCGCGAGCAATGTCAGGATGGCTGGCAAGACAAAAGCGATTTATCAGCCAGTTTTCATCTTCCGTACGCCAAATTCAGCATTCAGGACAAACAATGCAGCCTCCATCCAGCAAACGATGGGTTATCGCGGAGAAAATCACGCCGGAAGCCGATCAGTCGTTGGCAGCCTACCCATTGGTCATGCGCCAACTGTTGTTCAACCGTGGGGTCACCGAAGGAGTGCAGGCTATTCGCTATCTGGAAGGCCGGGTCGAGACCGCTGATCCGTTTTTGTTGACCGATATGGCCGCAGCGGTCGACCGTTTGTTCTGGGCACTCGATCACCGCGAGAAAATTGCCGTCTTTGGCGATTTTGATGTGGACGGAGTGACTTCCACCGTGATGATGGTCGAAGCGCTGCAGGCTTTTGGCGGGCTGGCAGAGCCGTACATTCCGGACCGGTTGGAAGAAGGCTACGGCTTGAACAACGAGGCGCTGACGAACCTGAAGGAAAGCGGGGTGCAGGTCGTCCTTTCGGTGGATTGCGGTATCCGTTCTGTAGCGGAAGCCAGGCATGCCCTTGATCTTGGGCTTGATCTGATTATTACCGACCACCATCACATTGGCGAGCAACTGCCACCGGGCTATGCTGTCATCGATCCGAAACGTGAAGGCGATGCCTATCCGGATAAGAATCTGGCCGGCGTTGGAGTGGCATACAAGCTGGTTCAAGCGCTGGTTTCCCGGCGTCCGGGATCTGGCATTGCGGCTGAAGATTGGTTGGATCTGGTGGCGCTTGGCACAATAGCGGACATGGTGCCGCTCATCGGAGAAAATCGCCAGTTAGTACGTAAAGGGCTGCACCGTCTGCGCCTTGGCAACCGTCAGGGGATCTTGTCGCTGGCAAATGCAGCCAGAGTAAACTTAAACACCCTCTCCACGGGCGATGTCGGGTATATGCTGGCGCCGCGTTTGAATGCTGCCGGGCGGTTGGAATCGGCGCTTGCAGCCTACCACCTTCTTTATTCCAGGGATGTAGCTGAGGCTGGCTTGCTGGCGCAAAAATTAGACGACCAGAATACCTCGCGTCAGAAGCAAACTCGCGAGATGCAGGTCGAGGCTGAGCGGCAGCTTCTGGAAGTTGAAGAAGAGTACATCCTGTTCGCATTGGGGCAAGATTTCAACCCGGGTGTCGTCGGGTTGGTTGCTGCCCGATTGGTGGAGTTGTTTCACCGGCCGGCAATCGTTGGCGCCTGGGTGGATGGCGCGATTCGCGCTTCGTGCCGAAGTATCCCCGGGTTTCATATCACTCGCGCGCTGGATGAATGCGCTGCTTTGCTGGTACGGCACGGCGGACATGAATCTGCTGCCGGGTTCACCGTCCACGAGGAACACCTGGCGGAGCTGCGCGAGCGGCTGGCAAAGATCGCCTGGCATAATCTGGCTGGCTCCGATTTGCGTCCAATCGTGCGCATCGACCAAGAGATCCCGTTGAAGGAATTACACCCGACCTTGCTGGATTGGATGGAGATGCTTCAGCCGACTGGACAAAACAATCCGGATGCCTCTTTTTGTTCGCGAAATCTGCAAGTGACCCATGTCAAGACGGTTGGTGCTGATAAAACGCATCTCAAGTTCTCGGTGACCGACGGAAATATCTATTATGATGCCATCGCCTTCCGCTTTGGGCACATGGCTGGCAATATGCCTGAGCGGGTGGACCTGGCTTATCAATTCGAGAAGAACGTATTCAACGGGCGCGAGTCACTGCAACTGAAAGTGATGGACATTAAAGCCGCTGGTACCCCGGATTGACTTCGAATCATGGCCACTAAACCGATCGCGCAGTCTGGCGAAGTCTCAGACCTCCATAAACAAATACCCACGCGTCAGGCCGCTATCGGCCTGGCGCTGTTGGTGACCTTTTTGTGGTCCACCTCCTGGGTATTGATACGCTTTGGGCTCAAAGAGGTCCCGGCGCTTACCTTTGCCGGGCTGCGATATTCACTGGCGGCTGTGTGTTTACTCCCGTTTTTGTTTACGGTGCAAAACCGCCGGGCTGTGCGTGGATTGAATCGCGGTCAGTGGTGGATGCTGATTGGTCTGGGGGTCATTTATTATGCCGTAGCGCAGGGGGCGCAATACCTGGGACTGGTGTATCTTCCCATGGCGTCCGCCAGTCTGCTGCTGAACCTCACTTCGCTGGTAGTGGTCGGTTTTGGCATGATCTTGCTGGCAGAAACTCCGACCAGGCTGCAATGGCTCGGAGTGATCCTCAACCTTGTTGGGATCGTGTTGTTTTTCTACCCGCCGACCTTCACCGGTCAGGATTGGTTGGGGATTGCCATCGTCATGGTGGGCATGCTGGCGAACTCAGCCGGTACTTTGATGGGGCGCAGCCTGAACCGGTCGGGAAGCATCCCGCCAATCGTGGTGACTGCTGTCAGCATGACCATAGGCGCAGTCCTGATGCTCAGCACAGGGTTGGCGACTCAAGGAATGCCAAAATTCAGTCTGGCGAGTTGGGGCGCAATCCTATGGATGGCAGTGGTCAATACTGCATTTGCATTCACGTTGTGGAATTACACGCAGCGCAGCCTGCAGGCGATGGAAACCACCATCATCAACAACACCATGACGGTCCAAATTGCCATCCTTGGCTGGATTTTCTCAGGGGAAAGCCTGACCGCGCTGGAAATTGGCGGGGTCATCCTGGTATCGTTGGGGGCTGTGCTGGTTCAGCTACGGCGATTAAGACCGGTCAATCCACAAAACGGTACTTAATCAACGCCCATAAGGCTTCAAATGCGTCCCACATTTTGATCTTTTTCCCCTCTGAATAGTCGCGTGGGTAAAAAGCAATCGGGATTTCGTAAAGCCGAAACTTGCGTTTGAGGATTTTGGCTGTAAATTCAGGTTCAAACTCAAACCGGTGGGCGTGCAATGGAATATCTTTGACCAACTCGCGCTTGAAAACTTTGTAACCAGTCTCCATATCGCTAAGGATGTTGTTATACAGGATATTGGTTACGAAGGTCAGGATTTTATTGGCGACCATATTCCAAAACAGGATAGGCCGGCGAGCTTGACCCAAAAACCGGGAGCCGTAAACCACGTCGGCTAAGTCATCCTCGATTGGCTGAAGCAAGGCGGGGTACTCGCGCGGGTTGTACTCCAGGTCGGCGTCCTGGATGATAATGACCTCTCCGGTGGCATTTTGAATACCCGTTCGCAGCGCGGCGCCCTTGCCGCCGTTCTTCTGATGAAAAATTGCCCGGATTTCGCCCTGGTCATGTAGTTCCTGGAGAATCTCACGGGTTCCATCGGTGGAACCATCATCCACCACCAGAATCTCGTGGACCAAACCGGTGCCTTTGACCCGTTTGATGATCTCGCGAATAGTTTTCTGTTCGTTATAAGCGGGGATTATTACTGTTACTTCCATCGGATGAGATTATAGGAGACAATCTCTTTTTATACAAGACGCCCGTGCTATAATTCTCGCATGGGTTTACATTGCCATTCTTATACTTATTGCTCGCAAGACCAGCTTTCATTGATTTAGATACTCAACTAAAATTATCGCCTCCAGGAGAATGAAAATGGCTGTTCTCGGTCGATCTTCGGTAAATACTCCCCAGCAAGCGCCAGCCGCCCCGACTGGTAGTTTCTCGCCGGTGCCAATTCAGAGTGTCGAAGACACAGGTCTTTCGGCGCTGTGGCTGCAGGATCTGGTTCTGAAAATTTATTATTTCCAGGGTTACATGAGCGGGTTCAAACTCGCTGAGGAAATTGCGCTTCCGTTCACAGGTGTGCTGGATCAAATTCTGGAAGCTTTGAAGCGCGAAAAATCCCTGGAAGTGCGGTCTTCACAAATGGGATTGGGTGAAGGGGCGTACGTCTATGCCATTACCGGGGCGGGAACTGCTCGCGCTCGCGAGGCATTGGATCGCAGTCAGTACGCCGGGCCGGCGCCTGTCCCTCTGGCAAAGTATATCGAGTCCATTCATAAGCAAAGCCGCAGCCACATGCAGGTGACACCGCGCATCATGCACCAGGTACTCTCTGCCATGGTGCTTTCCGAGCAGGCCTATCAACGGCTCGGACCGGCGGTTAATTCGGGGACATCCATATTCCTTTACGGCCCGCCTGGAAATGGCAAGACCACGGTTGCGCGCGCAGTGGGCAACATGGTCCAGTCGCAGCACATGTATATCCCCTATTCATTGTACGTGGATGGGCAGGTCATTAAACTGTACGACTCGGTCAACCATCAATTGACGGGCGAAGAAGATACCACTCCCTGGGGAACCGGTACGCTACGCGCTGCGAACCGGCGCGATCCGCGATGGGTGCAAATCAACCGGCCGTTTATCGTCACCGGCGGTGAACTTACCCTGGCCGGTTTGGACCTGGTTTTCGATGACACGCTCAAGTATTACGAGGCCCCTTTCCAGGTAAAGGCCAATGGCGGCATTTTACTGATCGACGACTTTGGCCGCCAGCAAGTCCGGCCGCGCGATTTGCTTAACCGCTGGATTGTGCCGCTGGAAAACCGCATAGATTATATGACCATGCACACCGGGCGCAAAATCGAAGTCCCGTTTGACGTTTTAGTGGTATTTTCGACCAATCTGCCGCCAAGAGACCTGGTCGATGAGGCTTTCCTGCGTCGTCTGCGCCATAAGATTGAAATTGTGGACCCCACTTTCGATGAATATAAGGAAATTTTCAAACGGGTGGCACAACAAAAAGGCGTGAAATATAACGATGAGGGTGTTAATTATCTGTTGCAGGAATACTACATCAAGGGTAACCACAAGCTGCGTGCCAATCACCCTCGCGACCTGTGCGACCAGATTGTGGACATTTCGCGTTACCTTGGCAAGGAAGCCGAATCGACCCCTGAATTGATCGACCGCGCAGTTCAATCCTATTTTGTCGAGCTAGGCTAATGCATACCGAAACTGCTGAGCCGCTGATTTATGCCCACCGCGGCGCCAGCGCATACGCGCCAGAAAATACCCTGGCTGCGTTCCGGCTGGCATTGGAGCAAGGCGCGGACGGGATCGAATTGGACGCCAAGTTGAGCGCCGACGGCGAAGTCGTTGTCATCCACGACCAGACGGTGGATCGGACTACCCAGGGTAAGGGACGAGTGAACCAACTGGCTTTATCCGAATTGAAAAAATTGGATGCCGGCAGTTGGAAAGGGGATGCTTTTAACGGCGAAAAAATCCCCACGCTGGCAGAAGTATTTGCATCCGTTGGCGGCAAGCTTAAAATTAATGTCGAGTTGACCAACTATTCTTCACCACAGGACGGACTGCCGGAAAAAGCCCTTGCCCTGGTTCAAGAATATCACCTTGAAGACACCATTCTGTTTTCCTCCTTCCTGCTCTCCAACCTGGTAGCGGTGCGCCGGGTTTGGCCGGAAGCATCGGTTGGTATCCTGGCTGAACCCGGACTAAAAGGATTGCGTAACCGCTCGAAGCTTAGCCGGGAAATTTCTCCGGACTATATGCACCCCTATTTCCTGGATGTTTCCCGACGGCTGGTGGAACGAGAAAAAGCGGCTGGACGGCTGCTGAATGTCTGGACGGTAAATTCCTCGATAGTGATGCGCAAATTAATTCGCTTCGGAGTTGCCGGAATCATCACGGATGATCCGCTGCTTGGATTGAAAATTCGAGAGGAAGCATGATCCCCGCGGAGTGGCTGGTTCACGCGCAGTCAGTTCTGGCGGAGTGGGCTGAACGCACGCCGGTCACCCTTGATCCGGAATTGCAGGTTTATTTCAAATGGGAAAACCAGCAGTTGACCGGGTCGTTCAAGTTGCGCGGTGCATTCAACAAAATTGCCAGTCTGCTGCCGTGGGAACGCGAACGCGGTCTGGTGACCGCTTCAGCAGGCAATCACGGAATGGGGGTGGCTTATGCGGCCCGCGAGATGGGCGCAAAAGCGGTCATCTTTGCCAGTGAGCACGCTGTAGCAAACAAAGTCCGGGCCATGTGTGATTTGGGCGCTGAGGTCCGCCTGGTAACGGGCGGATATACCGAAGCCGAGGCAGCCGGGTTGATCTATTCGCATGAAACCGGTTTAACCTGGGTTTCTCCCTACAATGATGGCAGGGTGATCGCCGGACAGGCCACCATCGGGTTGGAATTGGCGGAGCAAATTCGACCGTTTGATCCTCAGTCCGTAGTGGTACCGGTGGGCGGCGGTGGATTAATCAGCGGGGTGGCATTAGCTTTGCGTTCGAAGGAAATAAAAGCGCGCATTATTGGCGTGCAATCGGAAGCAACCGCAGTGATGCACGCGGTATTCAACGGAAGGCCTCAGGAAGCAGTGGTTGAAGCGCCCAGCCTGGCAGATGGGCTTTCGGGACAGATCGAAAGAGGTTCGATGACCATCCCACTGGTACAGGAACTGGTGGATGAGATCATTCTGGTCAGCGAACCCAGCATCGAAGCTGCCATCGTGTATGCCTGGGAAAAATATAATCAAATCATCGAGGGATCGGCTGCAGTTGTGTTGGCGGCTGTTTTGACGGGAAAAATTGCACCGTTACCGGCTGTCCTGGTTATTTCCGGTGGAAACATCCAGCCTGAAGTACACCAATCGCTGATCGCTCGCGGCAGCGGCAAATTACAGCGGGCAGGATCACAGATATGAAGCAGTTGGTCAACCTTTGCCTGCTGGTTTTTCTCCTGGCGGGGTTGTCTGCGCCGTTTGCACAGGCCGCTCAGGCGCAGGTCACCGAGCCGCAGGAAGATTATTTGGCTAAGGCCCGCAATCTGATGGTCAATATGACTCCCGAAGAGCGAGTTGGGCAACTCTTCCTGGTTTCGTTTAAGGGCACCGACGTTGGACCGGATTCGGGTATCTACCAGCTCATCACCGAGCATCATATTGGTGGGGTAGTTTTACGGGCGGATAATGATAATTTCACCGGGCCAACCGATACCGTACCTCAGGCCGCCGAGTTGGTGCGCGGGCTGCAGGAAATTGCCTGGCAGGCCAGCCAGGCAAAATCCGAGGTGGAAGGCGGTCAGGCATCCGAGACCACCGGTTATATCCCGTTGTTCGTCGGGATATCGCAGGAAGGTGACCTGTACCCGACTGACCAGATTATCAATGGTTTGACGGCTATTCCCAGTCCCATGGCAATCGGGGCGACCTGGGATACGCAACTGGCTCAAGCCGCCGGCCTGGTGATGGGCAAGGAATTGCGCGCCATTGGCTTTAACCTGTTCCTTGGGCCTTCACTGGATGTGCTGGATGTCACGCTCACGCTCAACAGCGACGACCTTGGCGTCCGCACTTTTGGCGGCGACCCATTCTGGGTGAGTGAAATGGGAAAAGCCTATATTCGCGGGCTGCATCTTGGCAGCCGTGATGAAATGGCCATCATTGCCAAACACTTCCCGGGGCGCGGCAGCTCAGACCGCCTGCCCGAAGAAGAGGTGGCAACGGTCCGTAAGCCGCTGGAGCAACTGAAACAGATAGACCTGGCGCCTTTTTTTGCGGTTACCAGCCCTGAAACTGACCCGCTTTCCGTTGTTGATGGCCTGCTCGTTTCACACATCCGTTATCAGGGGCTGCGCGACAATATCCGTGATGTAACCCCTCCCGTGAGTCTGGACGCGACTGCGCTGAACCAGGTCTTGAGCCTGCAACCCATTGCTGGTTGGTATAGTAATGGCGGGCTGGTGGTCAGTGACAACCTGGGCAGCAACGCGGTTCGACGGTTTTACGACCCAACCATGCAAACCTTCGATGCACGCACTATAGCGCGCAACGCCTTCCTGGCAGGAAACGATCTGCTGTATTTGAACAATTTTATTGAGACAATCGACGGCGACAGCAAAACGACGATCATCAAAACGCTTGACTCTTTCGTGCAGAAATACAACGAAGACCCGGCTTTTGCCGAACTCGTTGATCGGTCGGTTGCGCGCATCCTGGCGTTGAAAATCAAGCTCTATCCCAGTTTTAGCCTGGATGAAGTTTTGCCGGACGCCGCCTTCCTCGCTGATGTTGGGCGGTCTCAGCCTACCACATTCGAAATCGCCCGGCGGGCGGTCACCTTGATCAGCCCGGATGCTGCAGATCTAAGCGCAGTCCTGCCTCGTGCGCCGGACCCGCGAGACCAGATCATCATCTTTACCGATGTGCGGACTGCGCGGCAATGCAGCGTATGCGCCGTTCAGGATTTTATTGAGGTGGACGCATTCAAGAATTCGATTGTGCGTCTGTTTGGTCCCGGTGCCGGCGGGCAGATCAACGATTCGATGATTCACGCCTACACCTTTCAGGATCTGATTAGTTACCTCAACGACCCGTTGGGATCAGCCGCATTGGGCGTTAACCTCAAAGCGTCTCAGTGGGTGATTTTTGTAATGCAGGATTCTTCGCTGGCGCGTCCCGAGACGAATGCGGTCAACCGCCTGCTCTCAGATCGCTCGGATTTGATTCGCGATAAAAAGGTTATCGGGTTTGCCTTCAACGCGCCTTATTACCTGGACGCGACTGACATTGCCAGGTTGACAGCCTACTTTGGCATCTATTCAAAAATCGATGCCTTCATGGATGTGGCTGCCCGGGTTCTTTTCCAGGAACTATCGCCGGTGGGCGCGCTGCCGGTTTCTGTTCCCGGTATCGGCTACGACCTGATCAAAGCCACTGCACCCGACCCAACGCAGGTGATTCCGTTGTCAATTGACCTGCCAGAGCCGACACCTTTTACCGGACAGGGCACCCCAGAGCCGACCGCTGAACCGGTATTCAGTATTGGCGATACGATACCGCTCAAAACCGGCGTGATTATCGATACAAACGGCAACCCTGTTCCAGACGGCACGGTGGTGCGTTTCATTTTTTCTATTCAAGGGGAAAAGGGCACTACCCAACAAATTCTAGAAGCCACCACGCGGGGTGGGATTGCCCGGGGAACCTTCGATATAACCGGCGAAGGCGCGCTGGAAATTCGCGTTATTTCGGAACCGGCGACGACGTCGCGATTGTTGACCTTGAACATGACCGGTGGCGCTGGCGCGGCAGTAACACCGATTAACCCTACCCCTATTGTGACGCAAACTCCGCTGCCGACTCCCACCCTTGCGCCTTCCCCTACAGCCGGCGCACCTGTCAATTCCAGCACGACTTCTGCTCCTCGCGCCGGTGATTGGTTGTTGTCTTTCCTGCTTATCTGGGGCAGCGCAGCGGGAATCGCCAAAATTGGCCAGCGCCGGGTTAACCTGCGCTGGGGGGTGCGCTGGGGGCTGCTGGCCGTCGTCGGCGGGATGCTGGCTTATCTTTACCTGGCCACCGGCTGGTTCGAAGCAATCAACTGGTTCGCCGCCTCCGGGACAATGGGTATCCTGCTGGCATGTGTGGTGGGCATTTTGGTAGGGTGGGGAGCGGGCTGGCTGTGGCAAAAGCGCATCATGCGCAACCGCAGCAACGGCGCTAGCGTAGCAAAGTAATCAGCAGACTGACCAGCGTCAAGCCGAGGGTGATTGCGATCAGCGACTGCTCCAGCGGAAAATTCAGGAAGCTCCAGACCGAGTTCGAGTTGGGCGCCAGGCGCGGCAATGTCGGGCGATCTGTGGCCAGACTCTGGCGGAAAGCTTCGATCGTTTCCGGGCGTTCATCGGGATGCAGGCTCATAGCCCAGATGATGGCTCGTTCCGTGCGGGGGCTGATGTCCGGATTGATCTGGCTGGGCGGGATAAAGTGGTCAGGCCGCAGAAAGCGGTCGCGGGCGTCAGCCGGCGGTTCATTCGTCAGCAGGTGATAAAGCGTGGCGCCAAAGGCGTACACATCGGTGCGCACATCTGTGTGACCGCTATCTCCGCCGTACTGTTCCAATGGAGTATACAGCGCCGTTCCCTGGCCCTGCATGACCGTAATCGTGATCTCTCCGGGCGCCAGTAATTTGACCAGCCCAAAATCGACCAATTTGATCAGTCCATCCGGCGTAATTTTTAGATTGCTGGGTTTGATATCCCGATGCAGGATGGGGGGATTCTGGCTGTGGAGGTAAGTCAGCGCGTTGGAAAGCTGCTTGGCCCAGTTGAGGACGTCGCTTTCAGCCAGGAAACGTTCTTCCTGGCGGGCTTCGCTAATGAGGGCTCGTAAGTCTTTGCCCGGCACAAAGTCCATAACCAGGTAATCGCGATTGCTAATCGAGAAGAAGTCGGACACCTTTGGCAGGTTGGGATGGTCGAGACGCGCGAGCACGGTTGCTTCGCGTAAGAATTGATCGCGTGCTTCACGCGCCATCTCTGACGTCATGGACCTATCGTGTTCGACTTCTTTCAGGGCGCACTGGCGGCCTTCCAACCGCGTATCGTCAGCCAGGTAGATGGAGCCCATCCCGCCCTGGCCAATGATGCGCTTTACACGATATCTGCCGCGCAGCAACTCCCCTGACTTAAGGGGTATTGGCATTAACGATTCCTGTTTGGGTTTGCATTCATGCTCTGATCCTGAAGGTCGGCGTTGGATCAGAAATTTTTGTGTCGCGAGCACACAAAAATGTGTTTATTTGTTATATTATACCGTACACCGGGTCGCAATTGCCGATCTTTCTATCTGGGGAAGGAGGGGAAGGATGAAGTCGATCAATGTCGACCTGCCGATCCTTATCGGACAGGCTGGACCCCTCAACGGGAATCGTTGGGAAATCGAAAAAGAGCTGTTAATCGGACGGGATGATTCCTGTGGCGTTGTTATCCACGACCGCCAGGTATCCCGTTATCACGCCCGCATCTCCATAACGTCTGACGGCGTTGCACTCGAAGATTTGGCCAGTAAAAACGGCACGTACCGCAATGGGGTGCTGCTGGAACAACCGGTGATTTTGCAGGACGGCGACCAGGTTCAAATCGCCATGATTCAGCATTTTGTCTATCTTAGTTCAGATTCGACCGTCCCGCTTGGCCCGGGCGTCCCGATTCCGGAAGCATTTCAGCCCGGGGCAGCACCGCCCGGCCGCCTGGTACTCGATCCCCTTTCACGTCGGGTTTGGGTTGCCGGCACCGAGGTCAATCCGGCGCTCTCCGTGCCGCAGTTCCGCCTGTTGGAGGCGCTCTATAACCACCGCGGCAGCGTAGTTGCACGGCAAGACCTGGTGGTGGCTGTCTGGGGGGATGAGGAAGCGACAGGCGTCTCCGAGCAGGCGCTGGATGCCCTGGTTCGGCGGCTGCGCGACCGTCTGGCGGGGTTGGATAACACCCATGAATACCTGTTGACCGTCCGCGGTTACGGATTGCGCCTGGATAATCCGCCGGCGCGCCCGTAGGTTATCAAGGAAAGATGGTTTCAGAAAACAGAGCTAAATTTACCGCTTTCCCCTTCACGGGATGGGATGGAATTCCCCTGCCGGTGTGAGTGAGCGTCGACGCCCGCACAATCAACGCCCTCTTGAAGCATAATTCGATGCGTTTTGATAGGTGATTGTAAATTCTCGCAGGCCGGATTGTTATTAAGATAGGAGTGGCGGTTCGTGGCTTCCCGTAAAGTCATTCACCTGGATCTGGACGCCTTCTTCTGCTCGGTTGAGGAATTGCGCCGCCCCGAATTGCGCGGGAAACCCTTCGCGGTCGGCGGCCGGCCTGAGACTCGCGGCGTGATTGCTTCCTGCTCTTACGCAGCCCGCATGTGCGGGGTACATTCCGCCATGCCGACCAGCCGGGCGCTGCGTCTGTGCCCCGAGCTGATCCTGATCTCAGGCGAGCACGGATACTACTCGGAATACTCGCGCAAGGTGATGACCATCCTTGGCAGGTACTCCGGGCTGATCGAGCAGGTTTCCATCGACGAGGCGTTCCTCGACGTCAGCGATTTGGCCAGGCCTGGCGTGGAAATTGCACGGGATATCCAGCAAGTCATCCGTCAGGAATTGGATTTACCCTGCTCGCTCGGGATTGCATCCAACAAGCTGGTTGCCAAGATCGCGACGGATGCGGGCAAGGCCGGGCACCGCGGCATCACGCCGCCGTGCGCCATCCTGGAAGTACCGGCAGGCGGAGAGGCCGACTTTTTGGCTCCCATGCCCGTCCAGGCGCTTTGGGGAGTAGGCCCAAAGACTGCGGCGCGCCTGAAAAGCCTGGGGATCCACACCATCGGCGACCTGGCGCGTCAACCGGAACAAAATTTAGAGAAGTTGTTCGGCAAGTACGGGCACGACATTTCCCGTCACGCCCGCGGGGTGGATAACAGCCCGATCGAACCTGAACATGACATCAAATCCATCAGCCAGGAAACCACCTTCGACCGCGATATTGCGGATGCGGTGAAGCTGCATCAGGTGCTGCGCAATCAGTCCGAGAAAGTTGCTTTTCGGCTGCGCAGCAAGAACCTGACCGCCACGACTGTGCGGATCAAGGTTCGGTGGCCCGATTTTTCGACCCAGTCGCGGCAACTGACCCTGCCGCAGGCGACCAACCAGGATACGGTGATCACCCACGGCGCGCTGACCTTGTTCGACAGTCTGTGGGACGGGAAGATCAAGGTGAGGTTGATCGGGGTGGGGGTGAGCGGCCTGCAGCCCGAAATCTGGCAGCCCTCCCTGTGGGATACGCCCAATGATAAGGAACGGCGCTTACTGGCAGCCATGGATGAATTGAAAGACCGTTATGGGCGCAAGATTGTCCAACGCGGCGCTGCGCTCAAACCGAAGAACCAACAGGACGACGATCCGTAAGACGATCAGGCAACGGGGGAACCCTGACCGGGAGAAGAAAGCGAGAAGGCCATGCAAAAATCACTATCTACTCAACCCGCTGCCAACCAGGAATCCCTGGATATCCATATTTCTTCCGGCGAAAGCACTGGGAGCGAGATCATCGCGCCCGGGGTAAAATCAACGCACCGGCCGATCGATTACCGGCTCAGGCGGCCGCATTTTCCCAAAGATATCGCCACTCGCTTGACCGACGGACTGGTACCGTCTGTCCTGCTTTTGGTCTTGACGATGATGATGGATATGCTGATCTACCCGATTGAGGCAACGGCCAAAGGAGAAGGGCTGCTGGTCTATCTGATTCTGGTGCTGGCATTGGGCGTTTTCGCGTTGGAGAAAAGCACACACTCCGGATCTACTGAAATCGGGCGCGCCATGAGCGGGATGGTCGCCGGGCAGTTCTTCTGGCATGCTTTTTGGATCATTCAACTGATGGGCGGGATCGAACTCAAACCGCAGGGTACCATCCTGATACTGGGGTTGATCAGTTTATTGGGGTTGACCCTGTGGCGGCCGGTGCTGCCGCTGGGGGTGAAGTTCTTCCTGGTCTCGTTCCTGGCAAGCTGGGTCAACCGTTTCTTTATCAATCATTCCATCATGCAATCCGCCGGCGCTGACCTGTTTACCTGGATGTTTTACGCCACCGGTTTCCTCGCGCTGGCAGGGGTCGTATTTGGGACTGCCTACTTAATTTATCGAGCCGAATTCAAAGTCCAACGGCTGTGGGCAGCGTTAGGTATCTGGCAGTCGGCGCTGGTGATGTTGATCGTGGCCCTCAAAGTGTTTTTATAAGCACACCGGACGGAATCAAAGCAACCTGCTCAACCGGCGTTCGACATGGGGATGCGGCGAGGTGTTGAGTAGATCGTTGTAAAGCGCCATGATGCGGGCAGCGATGATTTCCCATGAGTAGCCGCGGGCAATTTCGGCGCCCTGAGCGCCCAGGCGCGCCCGCAAATCCGGGTCAAGGATGATCTCGATCAGGTGCTGGCCAAGCAATTCCGGTTCGCCATTGGGCACCACGAACCCGGTCACGCCGTCCTGTACCAAAAACGCCAGCCCGCCAACCTGAGAGGCGACCACCGGCGTGCCGCAGGCCATGGCCTCCAGCGCCACCATGCCAAAAGACTCATAGTGAGACGGCACGACCACCACATCGGCGGCGGAATAGTAGTACGGCAGCGACTCCTGGCTGCGTTTGCCAAGGAAAAGGACGATGTCACCCAGACCGAGCTCTGCGCTCAGCGCCTTGATGCGCGTCATTTCCTGATCCAGGCTCTGATCGCTGACCTCCGGGTCGCCGCCGATGATTGCCAGATAATGCGGGCAGCAGTCCAGGTTGTTGGTGGATTGGATGTAGGCCAGCGCCTGCATCAGGGTATCGACCCCCTTGAGCGGCTCGATGCGGCCGACAAACAGAATCATCTGGGCATCGACCGGCAGATCGATGGCGGCTTTGGCCTCGTCTTTGGGAATCGGATAGAAGCGGCTGGTATCCACGCCGGGAGGAATGACTGCCACTTTGCCTGAATCGGCGTGATAGAGGAATTCCAACTGGGCCTGTTCGGCCAGGGTGGCGGCAACGATGCGGTCTGCCAGTTTGAGGATGCGCTGCTCGCCTTCCAGGCGGTAGCTGCCCTCCATCTCCCCCGGCGAGCGGGCGACGCGGTTTTTCATCATCACCAGGGTGTGGAACATCTGGACGATGGGCGCCTTCCATTTGACCTGCAGCAGTTCGGCGGCTGCGCCGGACATCCAGTAGTGGCTGTGGATCAGGTCGTATTGCAGCCCTTTTTTGGCGGCAAATTCTTCGATGCCGCTGACGAACTGCGGAATGTGGGCGGCCAGCTCGGGCTTGGGCAACGGCACCTCGGGTCCGGCCGGGATGTGAACCACGCGGTTGCCGTAACCCAGGTCATGCAGCACGTGCGGCACATGCTCATTCTGGGAGCGGGTGTAAACATCCACATGCACGCCCAGATGGCCCAGGTGGCGCGTCAACTCGGCGACGTAAACGTTCATCCCGCCTGTGTCTTTGCCGCCCAGGGTAGCGAGCGGGCAGGTGTGGTAAGAGAGCATGGCGATGTTCATCAGGCGCGATTCCTTGCCGTTTTTTAAGGGGTACTGGTATAATCAGCCGCACGCCACCGTAGCTCAGTTGGCAGAGCAGACGTTTCGTAAACGCCAGGTCAAGGGTCCGAATCCCTTCGGTGGCTCCTGTATTTTAACCCGGAAACCGCGTTCGCGCCGGATTCGATATCGCCCTGCCCACACTCACAGAGCACCCTTCGGGTGGGGCACTCTCCCGGAAGGACGCCGGGACGGTGTGTGAGTGAACGAAGCTCGAAGGGTGCGACCAAAGTGCAGGTGCAACGCACCAAGAGCAGGTGCAATGCACCCAGGACGGAGACCGGTGCAAACGGGGGCATGCTTCGACAGGCTCAGCGTCCGGTGCTTTCCTGATCACAGATCGCGCCGGTCTATAGACCGAGCGCGCGCCTTGACCGCAGGTCTCAACCCTCCCATTCCACCGCTGAAGCCGGTAAATCAACCTGTTTTCCATCCAGCCAATGCACTGCTGACCATCCTGATCAAGACGGTCTCCGCCCGCGGGGTGTTCTGTGAAAGACCGATGAAGCGCAAAAATGAAATTGGTGCGTTCATAGTACGAACGCACCCTTGGAGATCGGTGCGATCTTGATGTTTGATGTCACCCTGCCCGCAGGGCACTCTGCGAGTGAACGAAGTGAAGGGTCTCCTGACTGGCTTCGAGATGCCTCACTTCGTTCAGCATGACATAGGGATGCCAACCTGTCCAAGTTTGTCTCTGCGGGCGCACACGGTCGATCACAGATCGCCCTGCGGGCGGAGACCGGTGCGATCGGAGGTTGCGCCATTTATACCTTTTGAACACCACTTTGTTGGTCTATTTTATTCCCCCATTTAATCACATCGGTTTTAAAATGACCAAAGGCCAACCTTTTGGGCCGGCCTTTGGGGAGAACATGTGTTGGGATTGAACCGAAAGATCCTATCAAGTAAGAACTTGATTGTTACTCGAGGTTGAAGATTCCTCCGCCTCTCATGAAGTTGCACAAGTTCTTTTCGTTGGTAAAGAATATATTGTCCTTCTGCTTAACGCCATTAGCGTCGTACATAAGCAATCCACAGGCGACATAACTTTTCGGTGAATACCAGTTTGAAGAGATCGTGTTGTTCCGCACGAACGCTGTAGCACCATAACCAACCTGGATCCCATTCTGTGCGATGTAAGTGATCTGGCCATCGCCAGTGATAGTATTGTCAGAAACTGTAGCCGCGACGTTCCCGTTGGTTGTGATTCCGTTCTTCTGGTAATCTTCGACAACATTGCCAGAGATCAATACTTCCATCTGGTTCGGAGCAGGGTTACTCGCGGCATCGAAATTGCGTACTTCAATGGCATTACCTTCCTGACAACCGCTCAAACCCTGACGGATACCATGGACATAGTTATCTGTGATCGAACCTCCAGCACCATCGAACAAAATAGCCCGCAAGCGATTTGCGCCGCTATCGCATGCATTGGTTAATCCGCTGGCGGTGACTTCCAAATTAATGATGGATGCGGTTGTACCGCCATTCATGATGACGGCACCTAAGAAGTGCCCACCAACAGGATCGATTGCCGTAATGCTATATCCATTGCCGTTTAAAGTCCAGCCATCTTCAATAAAGATAGTTTTATCTGTAATACAGTCGCTGGCCAGGTTATACACTTTGTTGCTGTAATCTTTGTTTACCTGGCAGGCCCCGAGCATCTCTTGCACTTCGAAGCGGATTTGAGGTCGGTAGCCTTCCCAGCAACCGGTATCGAGCCGGAGTGTGCCAGTTCCACCCACACCAGCGTCACAATATGCCCCTGCCCAGGTCGAATTCAAGAATACACCAGACGAGTCGACGTCTGTGCCCACCATGGAATCGCTCGTCAAAACCCCGACGTTTAGGGAATCATAGCCGCAACCGCCTGACTCGCTATAACAGGAAGCACTCACTCCAATTGGGTTAACACCGTAGTGAGAGGTGTTATACGCAACTCCCCAAATTATGTCATCGGGTAAAGTAACACCCATACCGGAGAAATCGAAGGTAATCGATGTAGCAAGACCGTTGTAGCATTTTCCCTCTCCTTCACTATACCAACCACCCCCTGGGCAAAGAGAAAGATTTGCGGAGGGACGATAGGGGATTGTGAAGGTTTGCGTCAGTGTAGCAAGCAAATCTCCAGGCGAACGTATGCTTCCAGAGGTATCTACGGCATACAAGTTGAGCGTGATGGGATGGTCGAAAGTCGCGTCAGGGGTCGTCTCACAATCCAGAGAATTCCAGGCTCCTGATTCGCACCCCCAACTGCTCATGATGACTGTTATGGATTCAATGGCACGACCAGAGTCAGCGGTGAAAAGAATTTCGTCGCCAAATTCATTCGTTGACGTAGCTTCAAATCCCATGCTCGGGATATTACCCGGTAGAGGATCTGAAATGCTGTCATAAATTACCACCCCAGATGATGCAATGGCTGAACTGTTGAACATGGTGAATGCAAGGATCAGCGACAGAATGATCAGAAAAGGTTTTTTCATCGTATTATTCCTCCAAACTTGAGATCGATTCTTGTGTGAATGGATACGATACGGTTTCATCCCACTAAATAATATTTAAATGCCTCCTCTCGCAATAATTTACAAAAGATTCCCAGGATGGAAATGGCCAGCTAAGTAAAGGATCGCCTACTGGCTTTTTACTGTAAATTGTTGAATGTCTGTGGAACAGAAACTTGTCTAAATACTTCATTGTTGCTCCCCCCCGCTAAAGAGACCCCCTGTAATTTATAATAACTGAACTTGCATTAAAAAACATAATGAATATATTAAGAATTTAACATAGATGCCTGAAAATACATGTCTTCCACTTCAAGGCTCTCTATGAGTAACCAATAGCGTTTGCTTGCAGGGGTGCGCCCTTAGTTTGTGAGGATACGGGGGGAACAGCGAAACCTGCGGTCAGCAGGCGCTTCTGCCATTGCGACCGGAGCGGAGGGCAGGGAAGCAATCCACGTTGCTCATTCGATAACTTGATCTTTGGACCAGCGCCATTGCCGGTTAGCGCAGATTGCTTCGTTCCTCCATTGACGGGCAAAGCCGGCCCCCTCCAACCTCTCCGCAGGATGCTGCGCGACCACAAAATACAGAGATCATGGATTTTAGGGGAGACCTTTCATCTGCTTGACATATTAGAACAATTATCCTATAATATCATCATCTCGCACCTTAACAATTGATTACGCGGCCACCTTGATCTGCGAATTTTAACTTCCAATGGCCCCCCCGGGTTACTTGCTTGATTCCATTGGTTTTCTCCATGATCTCCGCGTCTCCGTGGTTAAGGTTTTCTCATAAAAATATTCGTTTCTAATTTTTTTTACGAAACGAAAACGAATACCTTTTCCCCCAGCCGTAGGGTGCTGCTTTAGCGCACCGCCACATATTGGCAAAAACTGCCTGTCGAATGGGTATTCGTTTCGTGTATTTTGTAAAACGAATATGGGGGCCTGCGGTTAGCGGGCGCACAGGGTCAGGAGACCGGGGCTATCAAATATTCCCTTATAATATCATCATGCCACCCACAATCTCCCTGCTCACCGATTTTGGCCTGCAAGATGAATTTGTTGGCGTGATGAAGGGCGTGATCTGGGGGATTGCGCCGGACGTCCATATCGCCGATATCACGCACGCGGTGCCGCCGCAGAACGTGCTGCATGGCGCGCTGGTGCTGGGGCGGGCGTACCGCTATTTCCCGGCCGGCAGCATTCACCTGGCGGTGGTGGATCCGGGGGTTGGCACGGCGCGGCGCGGGATTGCGCTGCGGGTGGGGGAGCATACTTTTGTCGGGCCGGACAACGGCCTGTTTAGCGTGCCCTTGACCAGCGGCGCGCCGGTCGCGGCGGTCAGCCTGGACAATCCGGCTTACCGTCTGCCCACGGTCAGCCGCTCATTTCACGGGCGCGACGTATTTGCCCCGGCTGCGGCGTACCTGGCAAGTGGGGTGGCGCTGAAAGAGCTGGGTGAGCCGGTGACCGCCCCGGTCACGCTTGAAATTCCACGACCGCTGCGTGTAGCCAATGTTTGGAAAGCGCAAGTATTTCTGGTGGACGGTTTTGGCAACTTGATCACCAATTTGACGGAAGTCGATTTGCAGGGGCAAACCGTGGCAGAGGTAGTTTGCCAGGGGCAGGTGATCCAGGGGGTAGAGGTCACCTTTGGCAGCCGGCGGCCCGGTGAACTGCTGGCGATGTTCGACAGTTCGGGGACGCTCTCCCTGTGCGTGGTCAATGGCAGCGCGGCGGAGCGCCTTGACGCCGGCGCGGGGACGCCGGTCGAGGTGCGGGTGGCCTGATCGTTTCCCTCACCTAACCTCTCCCCATTTGGGGAGAGGAGTTCGGGCGGCAGCAACCGTGCTTCGACAGCCAGGGGAGGGATCGGCGCAATCTGGCGAAGAAACTTTGGCAAAGAAGACGAGATGTTTCGGGCTAAAAACCAGCCCTCAACATGACATTTGCTGAAGGCACTAAAAATCAGCCCTCAGCCTGACATTTGCTGAAGGCCTAAAGCTTACCTTCAAGGATGACAAACTCTGAGGGGATTAAAACCAGGGGATTTTGTCGAGAATATAGGAGCCGCCGTAGGCAAAGGCCATCATTTTCAAGATTTTGCCAAGCATGCTCCAGAATAGAAACTTTATCACCGGCATTTTCAACATTCCTGCGGTCAGACCGGCGATGTCAAATACCGGGTTGGGAACCAGGGACAACACGAAGACCGTAATACCGCCGTATTTTCGCATCCAGCTTTCCACTTTTGGCTGCCATTTTGTACGTTCCACCACACCCTGGCCGCTGTAACCGGCCAGATAACCAGTTAGCTCTCCCAACGCTGCGCCTGTACCGGCAGCGATGGCAACCCAAAAGGGATTGAACACCGCCCCCATGGCTGAGGTGAACAACACCCCGGGCACCGGCAGGATCAAAGTGGCATTGGAGAGCAGCGAGAGCAGGAATATGCCGGGGTAGCCCAGCCCTTCCAGTTCCTGAACGCGGTCGCGGTTCAGATATAGGAAGACGGTCAGCCCAACGACAAAAAGAAGCGCCAAAATCCGCTGGATTTTCAGGCGCGTCTCGCGGGTCATTGGCTGCTCAGGGTATTCTGCTGCAGGAGGGATTCGATGCGGGAAATGACCATGTCCAGCGCGACGGTGTTGAAGCCGCCTTCCGGGATGATCACATCGGCATAGCGTTTGGACGGTTCGACGAAGTCCATGTGCATGGGGCGAACCGTAGTCAGGTATTGGTGAATGACAGATTCGGTGGTGCGGCCGCGTTCAGAGATGTCGCGCTGCAGGCGGCGGATAAAGCGCAGATCCGAATCGGTATCGACGTAAATTTTGACATCAAACTCGGCGCGCAGTTCGGGTTCGGCGAAAATGAGAATCCCCTCGACGATGATCACCGCAGAAGCTTCGACCCGGCGAGTGCGATCGGTGCGGGCATGGATGGTAAAGTCATAGATCGGCAAATCCACCGGTTCCCAGCGCTTGAGCGCGCGCACATGTTCGGTCAGCAGGCTGGATTCCAACGAATCGGGATGGTCGAAGTTGGCTTCCGCGCGTTGATTGAGCGGCAGGTCCTTCAGGTCGCGGTAATAGGCGTCATGGGGCAGGTAGGCGATGCGGTCGCTGCCGACCTGCTTGAGAATTTGGCTGGCTACCGTGGTTTTCCCCGAGCCAGAACCGCCGGCAATGGCAATCACGAGAGGTTTTGGGCGTTGTTCCATACGAAAATTATAATGGAGAAGGGGATGGATGGGTTGAAGTTGCCGGGGACAATTGGTCAATCAATCCTGGGATACTCGATTTGACCGGTTTTCAAATCCAAAATACACAGGCAGCGGCCATCGTAGCGGTTACTGCCCAACGCGCCCGGGTTGATAATGCGAGTCCGCCCAATCATTTCATCTTTCTGGACGTGGGTATGCCCGTGAAAGACATAATCATATTCGCCGCTGGCAACCAGCGCGTTGACTTTGCCGGCAATGTGACCGTGCGCGGCCGCAATCCGAACGCCGTCGATTTGCCCGGCGTAAACCAGTCCGCCGCTGCTCTCCGGGTTGGCGGCAGTCAGCATGTTTTGGATATCGATGGAATCTGCATCGCCATTGCCGAAGACATAATGTACGGTAAAACCGAGCATCAACCGGGCCGTTTCCAACGTGGTCACGTCACCGCAATGGAAAAGCGTATCGATGTGCAGGTGGCGTAAAGTCTGCAGTGCGCTTTGCAGCGCGCCTGCGCGGTTGTGGGTGTCTGAAAGAATGCCGATGCGCATGGTCAGCCGCCCGTTATCTCGAAGGTTTCCATTTCAACCCCGGAACTCTCGAAAGCCTTGTGTAATGCTGTGCGGCCGTTATCATCCAGGTTGCCGATTACCAGTCGCAGGTAAAAACCGCCGTTGCCAAGAGTGTTGTTGACCGAGCGCAAGATATTCCCCTTTTCGCGAGAGACCAGCAAAGCCAGTTTGGCCAAAACGCCGGGGCGGTTGGCGCTGTGGGCGCCGGTCAGGTTGACAGTGGTCCAGTTGAGCACATCCGCGGTGATTCCGACAGCGTCCAGCGCAGAATCGAGGTCGACCAAACGCACCGCGCCGAAACCGACAGAGGCGTATAAATCTTCGAGCGAAGCGCAAGTGATCTGTTCCAGCAGGACATCGAAGCGGTCCGGTTGCAACGCCTGGATGTCCTCCAGCGCCAGAATGCCGCGCCTGGCCAGGGTCGATTTCACCATCTGACGCCCACCCTCGGCTGATTTCTTGAGCGCCTCGGTCACCAGTACCGAACGTAGCAGCCGGGTGGTCGAGCTATTGGCAAAAGTCAACCATTCCTCGGTAGGCGCCAGCCGCCCGCTGCCGGTAACCACCTCCACCACATCGCCGGGGTGTACCCGTTCAGAAAGGTGCGCCAGGCTGCCGTTGACCTTGACCGAGCTGATCTTATCCAACAAAAATTCCTGCTGAATGGACGCCACCGCGTCCAGGACAGTCGAACCTTCCGGCAGGAAACGCGCGCCTCCGGTTGGCGTCAGGATTTCCACAGGGGTGTAGGAAGAAATATCCATGCCCTGCTTGATGGCATAAACCACCCCCCAGTGATTTTCGCCTTCCATTTCTTCGGTGGCAATGGCAATTTCGATTGCGCCTTTATCCGGGATCCAGGCTGTGGTTTGCAGCGCGCGGTAGCGGTTCTGCGGGCAAGCGATATAGTCGTCGAAGCTGTTCTGGTCCAGGTAAGAACCCAGGTAGCGATTGACGTAGGGCAGCAGTTCATAACAGCGGGTGGTGTCCGGGTCGCTGACCACCATGCGGAAGCTGACCAGATCGTTGATGCTGCGGAAAGTGTTCATGGAGGTCTTGCGCGCGCGCGCCATGCGGCGCAATTTTTGCCAGGTGGCCCAGTAGCCATTGACCACCAGGTCGATGCGGCCGTCGATGCCTGCATTTTCCATCAGCTCGCCCAGTTGCTGCATCATGGTGTTGATGAACTTCACATCCAGGCGCGGGTCAGCGTCGATCTGGGAGCGCACCAATTTATAGGTCTCCGGTTCGGCGTAAGGGAAAGCCATATCCTCGATCCAGCAGCGCCAGCGGTAGCAGTTGAGAATCCCGGCCAGTTTTCCGTAGGCGCGGATCGCTTCGGTGGCCTTCTGGCGGCGCTTGTTTTCGGGCATGTGGCCCAGCGTGAGCAGGTTATGACTCTTGTCTGCCAGCTTGACCAGAAATACGCCCGGGTCGCGGAATTGGGCCATCTTGCGCAAGGTCTCGATCTCGCGCGAGCGGCCATCCCGCGGATTGCTGATTTTGGTCACGCCGTCAACGATGAACGCGACTTCCTCGCCGAGGGGACCGGGAAACTCGGCCTTGATCCGGTCGAACGTTTCGCCCTGATCCTCGACGGTATCATGCAGCAGGCCAGCGATGGTCCAGGCTTCGTTGCCGACCAGTTTATCGATGTAACCGGCGACCCAGACGCAATGCGTCTCGAAATAAGATTCACCGCTGTAGCGCAACTGTCCACCGTGCAACTCCCGCCCAAGTTCATAAGCGTGCTTAATGGCAGGGGTGCGTGGGTAAAAAACACCCGGGTCAAATTCAGTGCCAATGCGTGGGCGAATCTCTGAAATTTGTTTGACAGACACCATTAATTAAGTGACTCCCTGGCTGACAGGCTCTAAGGTGCTTGCTTAATGAATCGTATAAGTATCTACAATCCGCTCTTCATTCCGGTCGGTCGCCGGCGGTGGGGTGTGAGACAAGCCGGAGATTTGCTCGTAAAGGCTGTCGGTCATATCGATTTCAATCGATTTGAGGGCGGTCTCCAGATGGTCCAGATTGCGCGCGCCAATGATGGGCGCGGTGACGGCCGGGTGAGCCGCAGCCCAGGCGATCGCTAAAGATGCCGGGTGTACGCCGATCTGGTCTGCCAGTATTTTTAGGTCTGCGGCTGTTGAGTGCATCCATTCTTCACCGTAGCGAGTCTGGTAGCGGACACTGCTCAATAGGCGGCCTTGTTCGGGTTGAGCGCCGCCGGCATATTTACCCGAAAGTAGTCCGCCACCCAGCGGTGAATAGCTGATTACGCCCAAATTTTCCGATTCTGCCAGCGGGAAAAGCTCAACCTCTGCCATGCGCTTTACCAGGTTATACATCGGCTGGATTACCGCAAAGCGTGCCCAGTGGTGCAGATCAGACAGGCCAAGAGCCTTCATCACCTGCCAGGCAGCGAAATTGCTGGCAGCCGGATATAAAATTTTCCCCATGCTAACCAGGTCATCCAGCGCCCGCAGCGTTTCCTCTAGAGTGGTGAAATCATCGAAGCGATGGATGAAAAAAACATCGATGCGGTCGGTTTTCAGCCGCCGCAGGCTTTCCTCGACGGAATTGAACAGATGATAACGCGAGGCGCCCCGGGCGTTGACGTCCCTGCCCATCGGAAAATACGCTTTGCTGGTCAGAACGATCTCATTACGGTGCCCGGTGATCAGCTTGCCAAGAATTTCCTCTGCCTTCCCGAAGGAATACATATTAGCGCAATCGAAAAAGTTGATGCCGGCGTCGCGACAGCGGTTGTAGAGTTTCCCGGACATTTCTTCATCGGCTTCATCACCAAATGACATGGTGCCAAAGCACAACTGGGATACTTTGACTCCAGTTTGACCCAAATATTTGTAGTTCAATTTTCCCTCCGATGATTTGTGGTTCGATCAGATTGTAATCCGAAACAGGGCATTTTAGCTTGTTTTCAATCTTCTCGATCCTGGCCGAATAAACACGCATTTATCTCTTTTCTAAGAAATTCAAACCTTTTTTTATAGCTTTGAATGCAGATACCGGGTATGATTATGTCTGAGAAGTAAGGAAAGACGCAACCCAGGGGGATGGTTGTAGATAGCCTTTGTCCACTAAATCGGGTATAGCGTGGATACTTAACCGGATTACTGCCACCCCTGATGGAAATTTCTATTCCGATCACCCGTACGAAATTGATCATCCCGCGGCGCCGGGGGGAGATTATAAGTCGGCCGCGGTTGTTGGCTGTTCTGGAAGAAGCGATCGATAAGCGCCTGGTCATCGTGGCGGCTCCGGCGGGTTATGGTAAAACCTCTTTGCTGGTCGATTTTGTCCATCAGACATTGCAGCCGGTTTGCTGGCTGTCGCTCGACGACCTGGATCGCGATCCACAACGCTTTATCGCACATTTTATTGCTGCCGTGCAAACCACCTTTCCCGATTTTGGGAAAAATTGCATGCCCGCTCTGCAGGGGATGTCACAGGCACGGCTAAATCTGGATGCGCTGGTTTCTCTGGTCATCAATGACATTTTCGAGACAGTCACCGAGCATTTTTTATTCGTAGTGGATGATTATCACCTGGTTGAAGAAAATCAGGATATCAATTATTTCATCAACCGCTTCATTATGGCTGTGGATGAAAATTGTCACCTGGTCATCTCATCCCGCCGGCTGCTGCCACTGGCCGATATGCCACTGTTGGTCGCACGGTCGGCGGTCGGCGGCCTCGGTTTTGAGGACCTGGCTTTCAGCGTAAGCGAAATTCAAAACTTGTATTTACAGAACCACCGCGTGGTACTCAGCGAGCCAGATGCCAGCGAGTTGGCGCATACGACCGAAGGTTGGATCACTGGACTGGTGCTTTCAACGGATATCGAAAATGGGAGAGTAACGACCCGACTGCAAGGGCGGGGGGTGACCGGGGTAGGGCTGTACGAATACCTGGCGCAGCAGGTGCTCGAGCATCAGCGTGACGAAGTCAAGCAATTTCTCTTTCGCACCTCACTGCTGGAGGAATTTGACGCGGAACGCTGCGCCGAAGTGATTGGCAAAGGGCTGGGCATCGAAGCCAACTGGTCTGCTCTGATGGACGATGTGCAACGAAACAACCTGTTTACGCTGCCAATTATTGAAGATCATCTCTGGCTACGCTACCACCACCTGTTTCGCGATTTTTTGCAAAACCTGATGGCGCGTTTGTATCCTGAGGAAACGCGCAAAATCTACTTCCAGTTAGTAGATTATCACCAGCAAAGGCGAGATTGGGAACGTGCTTACCGCGTCTGCGTACAGCTCGGTGACGAAGAAATGACCGCGGCTATGATCGAGAACGCCGGGCAGTCGATGATTTCTCAGGGGCGGTTGGTTACCCTGAAAGAATGGATCGAAAAATTACCTTCCCATTTGGTTAACCGTTCCCCGGGTTTGCTTTCGATTCAAGGAGCGGCAATGATGATGCTTGGCGACCCGAAAGCCGGCATTCAGTTGACCAGCCAGGCACTCGTCCTGCTCGGGGATGTAGCCGATCTTGAGGTCCAGTTAAATACATTGGTTCGTCGGTCTGTAGCCTACAGAATGGCTGGAAATTACCAACCCTCTATTGACGATTCTAATCGTGCTATCGAACTGGCAAAACCTCACAAAGAATATTTAACAATCTTAGCCAGCGCTTTTCATTCCAAAGGAGCAACCTTCCTTCAATCTGGAAAACTTACAGATGCCAGAGATTGGTTGCAAAAGGCCCGGGAAATTTTCATCGAGATGGATTATCTGGAGGGGGCTTCAAAAGCTGGGCTTGAGCTTGGTATGGTCATGCGCTATTTGGGGCAGTTTGCAGTCGCTGAAGCTACTTATCGTGAAGTACTGACTTATTACCAAACAACAGGTAATGTAGTTTGGCAGGCGAATCTGCTTAACAATTTGGGTGTGCTGCATCATTTGATTGGCGATTACGAGCACGCATTGGTTGAGCTAGAAAATTCAATCCAATACGCACGCCTTGGAGGATATCAGCGATTAGAAGCATTTGCTTTGACCAGCCTTGGCGATTTGTTCCGTGACTTAAAATCAACAAATGAAGCCGAAGATGCCTACAAAAAAGCAGCTGAAATTGATTCTCAAATTGAAGATCAACCATTGCATTTTTATTTAGTATATTCCGATGCTCAACTGGCATTAGCTGGTGGGTCGCCAAAAAAGGCCCGGTTAATCCTTGACGAGGCAACTGATTTTGCGATTAAATCCGGATCTGATTATGAAAAATACCTCTGCAATCTTCTAAGCGGCAGAATCAGCCTGGCAAATGAGCAAAAAAATACATCGATTAAGGAATTAGCAGAAGCGCTTGATTTTTTTATAGCTGAAGGGCATATTGTGGAGTCGAACCGCTGCAGATTGTTGCTCGCGGCAGCATGCGCAGTTGCAGGGGAGTATGACTTGACGCGTAATGCCCTAAGTCACCTGTTGGATGTGAATCGCAGCCCGGAATTTAATCATTTAATAATGTCCGAAGGACAAACTATAGCGAGTGTGGTCAAGAAAGTAAGTGGCCTTCCGGCTGACATCTATCAGCAATTTATTGAACTTCATTCGCTTGCCATCCAACTAGATCAAAAATTACCCGCGATTCGGAAAAGGCTTCGCCGGCGGTCGCAAATTGTGCATCTTTCCCCGCCTGAACTTGCCTTCTTTACTTTTGGAAAAGTCCAGGTAAAAATTGGTGATCATGTGATTACCGGGGCTGAATGGATGACGCAAAATGCCCGGGATTTACTGATTCTATTGCTGCTTCATCCGGAGGGAATGACAAAGGAAGAAATCGGCGAAATTTTCTGGTCGGACTCGACGCCGGCAGAATTAAAACTGCGCTTCAAGAACACGATTTACCGGTTGCGCCACGCTGCGGGCAAGGATGTGGTGCTTTTCGAGAACGAAATTTATACTTTCAACCACGGGATGGATTACGAAGCTGATTTCGAGAATTTTACAAATTACCTCAACCAGGCGCGCCGGGCCGGGGACGAGGAAAAGCAAATTAGTTTGCTCAAAGAGGCAGTCAAAGTTTATAAAGGCTACTTTGCTCCGGATATTTCGGAGCACTGGGCGATAGCCGAACGCGAACGCTTCCACCAGCAGGCAATGGAAGCGATGGTTCAATTGGCTGAATTACAGTTGAAACGTGGCGAACTGGATGAAACGATGATCACTGCTCAAACTCTGCTGGATTTCGACCCGACCCACGAAACCATGGTTTGCCTGGCGATGCGCGCGCTGGCGGCTGCAGGGAATATTGTGGCGGTTATGCAGCAATATGATCAGTTCAAGAAAATTCTTCGCAAGGAAATGAACGCCCGGCCATCACCACAGACCCATGCATTATATGAAAACTTAACCCGCGAGCGAAGAGCAATCCGCTGAAAATGCCGTAAAACCGCAATTAAATGGGTTAAAACCCCCTGCTGGTTTATAATAATTCCACCGTTACCAACAGAATACCAACCAATTTTAATGAATTTTCAAATAATGCTTCTATTGAAGCCACCTTTGAAGCCTACCCATAAGTACACTATTGCTATATCGCAAATACTTTTCCGGGAAGGGAAAACCAGCAATGATTAAAATCTCCTCTGCCAAAACTCGCATGATCTTCTTCGTACTGACCGTTGTCCTTTTCGTCTTGGGATCTGGGGCTCCCGAGGCTGGTGGTGGCGTCATCATGCATTCGACCTGGTTTATCGGTTTCTAAGCAAACCACTGAATGATTTTACTTTTGGCCGTTCTCGCAGGCCTGCTTAGCGGGCTATTGCGGGCACAGCTGAGAAAAAGAGCATATCAATCTTTTCCATTGCGGCTTGCCTGGCTCGTCCTGGCAGCAATCGCCGCACAGTGGTTGATATTTTCTTTTCCTGCCACTCGTGCCAGTCTATCTGGTATCGTCGTCCGCTGGATTTTCGTTCTTTCACAACTTGCGCTGCTCATTTTTGCCTGGGCGAACCGAAAAACCCCCGGTTTCTGGCTGCTGGGCGCCGGATTGCTGCTCAACTTGACCGTCATTGCACTCAACGGCGGGCTGATGCCGATCACACCGGAGACCGTTCAATGGCTGCGACCGGATGCTCCAGCCGGGTCCTGGCAGATCGGCGAACGGTTAGGGTTCGGTAAGGACATTGTCCTTCCGAGAGAGGAAACTGTCCTCTGGTTTCTCTCCGACCGGTTCCGGTCATTCTCGAGGCTCTCTTACCGGGTCGCCTTTAGTCTGGGGGATGTTTTCATCGCCCTGGGTGCTTTCTGGCTTTTATGGGCTATGGGTGGGCCAGCGCGCGAACAACCCCTAAAGGAGAAAAATCATGTACCAGACCAGTTACCCACGCTCCAATAACCGCCAACAAGAAGTCACCCGCGAATACAGTCGCATTTTATCCGCTGCGGTGGTTTCTGCTCAATTTCGCCAGATGCTGCTCTCGAACCCGGGCATGGCGCTTACGGCTGGTTTTGCCGGTGAAAAATTCCAGCTTAACAACGAAGATCGTAACCGTTTGACAGAAATACGGGCAACCACTTTGGCTGATTTCGCTTCACAGCTCAATGTTGCCATGAAGGCCCCGGTTATGGGCTGTTCTGCAGTAGCAGCCGACTAAAGGGTTATGGCTTCAAACCTTTCATATAGCAAAGCTTATTTTAGGAATAGTTAATTATGATTTCAGGTAGTTCAGGCCTCATAGGCGAAACGCAAAAACGCCTGCCCACATTGTTCAGCTTCACCGCTGAACGACTGGCGGACCTGGGAGAAATTCCTGACCACTGGTTCAGTTATGATGGACCGGCCAGTTTACTGAACCAAATAGCGGTAAAAGCCGTCGATGTATTAAAGGTGAAGCAGTGCCAAATATTAGTTTTGGCTCCAGGAGGAATCTTCCGCTCCCAGGCATTCCATGGGTTACCAGCAGTTGTGAGCAAGCAATCACCCGCACAACGCGATAACTATCGCGCCCAGGAATTACTGCAGAAAGCGGTTTTAGAGGAAAACCCGACTTTTATTGATCAAAACATCAAGCCGCTCAATCGCGACCAGCAAGCCGTGTTACGAGTTGGCCTGCAGGAAAACATCTATCTCTTCCCGATGCGGATCGACACGGAACCGGTGGGACTATTTATGGTGTCGGTCGAGCCATCCATGCAAAAAATCGAGGATATGAACCAGGCATACTTACTCGCCAACCAGGCGGCCAAAGTCTTGCACCGCGAAAGCCTGCCGTACTCTGATGAGGAAAGCATCGTCGAGATCGTAATGGCTCTTTCAAAAGCGCTGGAAGCTCGCGATCTTTCAACCGGTGAACACTGCCGGCATATTACCCGCCTGACCGAACGCATTGCGATTGATCTTGGTTGCTCGTTCCATGACATTCAGTCCATCCGGCGCGCTGCTTTATTGCATGACATTGGAAAAATTGGTATCCCTGACAATATTCTGCATAAACCAGGCGCATTGAATGACCATGAGTGGGTGATTATGAAACAGCATCCCGAAATTGGGGCCAGAATTCTGCGGATGATCGCTGGACTGTCGGATGTTGCCCGTCTGGTTCTGGCGCATCATGAACGGTTCGATGGCTCCGGCTACCCACTGGGCTTGAGCGGCGAGGAAATCCCGATCGGGGCCCGAATATTGACTGTTGTCGACGCCTTTGGCGCCATGATTACTGATCGTGTATACCGGCCTGCACGCACCATTCCGGAAGCAGTGGAAGAAATTCAGCGCTGCGCAGGCAAAGATTTCGACCCGAAAATTGTGAAGAGCTTTACAAAAATTATCAATATGCCGTTGGCTGGAGCAGAACCGGTTAACTGATCCAACCTCCCTTGTTACCCCTGGCTGTGAATCGGGTCACGATTGCAGCCGGGGGTAAGTGTTTAAATTAGAAAACCCACCAGGCACCGCTTCTCCTGGTGGGAGATGTAATTATATCTGCGAAAATTTAGTTTATTACGCAGAAGTCTCTTTTTGCGTTAAGAGGCTCAAACGTACGTCTGGTAACTCGGCGAATGCGATATAACCTGCCGAAATGACAACTGCAATGATGTTGGTGACCAGGTAAGCTACATCAGCGACCTGGGCGCCGTTGACGTTGGTAGTGGCATGCGGCATGATCATCATTAGACGGCTAATAATGTTGAACCCCTGCGAAAAAGAGACCAGATACCATGGCCACAGTTCACTTGTGCGTTGTACTGCGATTTTAAAGGCAGCATAAACTGCAAGCGCAGTCAAAAATACCGGTAGCCACCATTGCTGACTGGTTGGGTCAAAAACATTGGGTGGAAAGAGCAAAAGGGGAATAATTTGGACGAATAATAAGACCGTCACGGTAGTTGGCTGTGCAATATTCTTTCGCAGCATGGCTTAGGCTCCTGAAGGGTACCTGGGTATTCGATTGCCGCCTTTTTGGAAGAGGTGGGAAATCAATCCATTTATATTATAGAGTTCTATAAGGTTTGTCAAGAAAAAAACTGAAAATTGGTATGAAAAAGAAACTTTAATGGGCATAATTAAGTAAATTATGGTTATTTGCCACTTGACATTTTGGGTGACATTTCCTATCATAGGCTATTGGTGCAGAATGGTGTTAATGCATTCTGTACCGTCCTATTTCCCATTGCCAAATCGTTATTTTTAAACCCTACGAGCCCTTCGATAAAAGGAGGTGATACAACCTATATACAATCCTTTAGTCCCAGGTATACCTGCCGAAAGACCTGAGCAATCTGACGGTGGTAACCGGATGGGGGATGCAGTCAATTAAATAGCGTGTCCAAATTTCAATTTGTGTTAAGGAGGAGAACCTAATGCGATCGCTGAAAGTTTTAAGTTTGTTCGTCATTTTGTCCATGATTTTGGTGGCGTGCGGTGGAACCGGCTCGACCGGTGGTGCGAAGGAATTAAAAGTCGCAATTCTTGCCCCACTTTCCGGGCCTGTTCCTACGTTTGGTGTATCAACCCGTGACGGAGCTTTGTTAGCAATTGAAGAGTGGAACGCCAAAGGCGGCGTCAATGGGTACACCATTGTCCCGATTGTTGAAGACAGCCAGTGCACCCCCGAGCCGGCCGTGAACGCCATGAATAAGGTCGTCGATCAGGACGGTGTCAAATTTGTGATCGGCGAAGTCTGCTCAAAAGCCACCATTCCGATTTCCGAAATCGGCACCGAGAAGAAAGTTGTCGTCATCAGCGGTACATCGACCGCCGAAGCAGTCACTGTTGATGCCAACGGCAACACCAAGCCGTACACCTTCCGCGCATGCTTCATCGATGCGTTCCAGGGTCTGGTAGGCGCTAAATTCGCCACGGAGAAATTGGGCGCAAAGACTGCCTTCATCATGCTCGATCAGGCAAATGACTATGTGAAGGGTCTGGCGGAAGAATTCGAAAAGAATTTCACCGCAATGGGCGGCACGGTTGTTGGCAAGGAAAGCTACACTGCCAAGGATACCGATTTCTCAACCATCCTGGCCAAGATTGCCGAAGCTAAACCCGATGTTGTCTATCTCCCCGATTATTACAACATCGTCAACCTGGTCACCAAGCAGGCCAAGGAAAAAGGCATTACCTCTGCCTTCCTTGGTGGTGATGGCTGGGATTCGGCTGACCTGGACGTAGTGGCAGCGGCTGGTGGTTACTTCACCAATCACTATTCGCCCGATGATCCCCGCCCCGAAGTTGTGAACTTCCTGGCAGCTTACGGCGCGAAATACAAGAACGATGATGGCACCGCCAAGGTACCGGATGCTCTCGCTACCCTGGCATATGATGCGGCGAATATGCTCTTCACCGCCATGACCACCGCCGGCACGGTTGAAGACGTTGACAAGGTAAAGACGGCTCTGGAAGGCATTAAGATCAATGCTGTTTCCGGCGCCATCACCCTGGATGCCAAACACAACCCGGTAAAGGCTGCAGCCATTCTGGCAGTCACAGCCGAAGGCGTCAAGTTTGAAGCGAGCATCGCCCCGTAATCGATGCTGGTTTTAAAGTGAATAATTGGGGGGCAGCGCTATAGCTGCCCTCCAATTCCTGTATTTTCCGAAAACTTGGAGGTGTTCCCCCAATGCAGCAAGTTAGCACCCCCTCTCAAACTACATTGCCATTGGTTAAACCGCATACCCGGCTAGCCTGGGTAGGGCAGCTATTCTTCATCGTTTTAGGGTTGGCTGTCGTTTATATTCTCGGTAAGAACCTTATCAGTAATCCGACGCTGTTTGCCAATATTTTCATCAGCGGCCTGCAGTTGGGTTTTGTGTATGCCATGATTGCACTTGGCTACACCATGGTGTATGGAATTGTTAAATTAATTAACTTTGCGCACGGTGATGTGTTCATGGTTGGCGCATTTGTCAGCTTTTTTGCGGTAACGCGCTTTAATCTGCACCAATGGCCTTTGGCAGTTTTTCCATCGATACCTCCCATGGTAGGCGTGGTAATTGGGTCTATCAGCGTTATCATCCTTTCGATGCTGATTTGTATTATGCTCGCAGTTACCATTGAGCGAGTAGCGTACAAGCCCTTGCGGGATGCCCCTAGAATCGCAGCTTTGATCACCGCGATTGGCGTCTCATTCTTTCTGGAATATTTCGGGGCATTAAACTTTGTGTTTTCCCCTCGTTTTATCCCTTATGAACGACCCTTCGAAGTCGTAGCCTGGTACATTAAAGGTGGAATACACCAGGTCGTCCCTGGCACACAGCCACCAGATGGCAGCATTACTTTTTCCAATATCTTGCTGATCATTATGCTGGCATCCGTTCTGGTACAAATCTTCCTGCAATTCCTTGTGAAGCGTACCAAAATTGGGGTAGCGATGCGAGCGGCCTCTTACGACAAGCAGGCAGCTCGCTTAATGGGCATCGATGTCGACTCGGTTATTTCATTTACCTTTGCCATTGGCGCAGCTTTTGCCGGGTTGGGAGGCGTGCTTTACGCGATTGCCTACAGCTCGATCTGGTCGCAATTGGGTATTCTGCCTGGCTTGAAAGCCTTTGTCGCGGCAGTTTTAGGTGGCATTGGCAGTATTCCGGGGGCGTTCGTGGGTGCGCTGATCATGGGACAGGCTGAATCCATGACTATGGGATATATCTCGACACCCATGCGCGACGCAGTTGCGTTCACGATCCTCATCATCGTCCTGTTGATCCGGCCTACCGGTATCTTCGGCGAGCCCGAAAAAGAAAAAGCATAGGAGCCCGCCATGGAATTTGGATTTCTCGTTGGATCGATCGTAAAAATTCTTGCCTTGCTGGCCTACATTTACGGTATTTTGTGGGTCATGGCCCAACCCAGTCGGTGGGTTAAGGCTGGCGGGCTGATAGTGGCCTTTGGTGTTGTCCAGCTTGGTTTGACAAAGTTTGGCAATTTCCAGATCCTAAACTCATTTGACAGTGGCCTGCTCTTTCAGGCCAGCGCCATGACTATGGTTGCGTTGGGATTGAACCTGATTTACGGGTTCAATGGTCAATTCAGCCTTGGTCAGTGGGGCTTCTATGGGATTGGTGCATATACAGCCGCAGACATCACCTACCGTTGGGTGAATGGCGATGCACGCGGTTTGGTGGTGATTGCAGTCGGAACCATTCTCGGCGCAGTCATTCTGACTGGTATCAACAAGCTTCTGAATCAAATCCGCGGCGTTCCGGTGATGTCGGCATTTACCCTGTATCTGATCGGTTCCATTGCAGCCGGTTATGTAGCAGTAATGGCGGGTAAACTGCTTTTCCCGGTGTTCCAGCCGCTGTTAGGTACCAATCTTGAACCCGGCATCCTTGCCACAGGAATTCCGCTGCAGGTTGTGTTCTTCCTGGCAGTTATCCTGGCGGGTGTTTTCGCTGCCGAGATCAGCTTCCTGCTGGGCGTTCCGGTACTTACCTTAGGTTCAGATTATTTCGGAATTGCTACCCTGGGCTTCACCATCGTCGTAAATGTGTTGATGGTCAACTCTGACACCATCCTGCCTTTCCCCGAAATGAAAGGCGGCCGCGGCATGGTTGGCATACCCAAACTGACCACATGGTTTTGGGCGTTCTTCTTCATGATCGTTGTCATCGTGATCATGCGTAATATCCTGCGCTCCAGTACCGGGCGGGCAATTATGTCAGTACGGGAAGACGAAACCGCCGCAAAAGCAATGGGCATTGACATCGCGGGTTCCAAACTGATGTCATTCATCATCGGCAGCCTTTTTGCCGGAATGGGTGGCGCGATTTACGCGCACTTCATCGGCTTCCTGTCGCCTGGTTCGTTCGACTTTCTGGTCGGGTTCAACCCGCTGATCATTGTGGTGTTTGGCGGGCTGGGGAGTATGACGGGTACGATTGCAGCCTCCTTTGGCTGGCTGTTCTTCCTGGAAGGCTTGCTGCGCGTATTGCTCGGTCAGATGGGTACAGAAGCGCCAACCTGGCGCTATGTACTTTATCCACTGACCTTGCTGTTGCTCATGTTGATTCGGCCGCAAGGATTACTTGGCACGGTGGAATGGGGGTTCCTTAAAGCTAAAGAGGTTTTGGTTCGGCAAAAGCCAAAGCCGGCCTCAACTGATACTCCAGCGGTTCAGGCATAAGGGAGGGACACATGGAAAACAATACTTCCTCTCCAACGATCCTGAAAGTCGAAGGTTTAACCAAATACTTCGGTGGTTTAGGTGCTGTCCAGAACTTCGAAATGGTGTTGAAACAAGGCGACCTCAACGGCTTGATCGGGCCGAATGGCGCGGGTAAAACCACCGTATTCAACCTGATCACGGGAATTTACGTGCCGACCCGCGGCCTGATCGAGTTTGACGGGACGAGTACTGCCGGGCGTGAACCCTTTGAAATCACCCGAAGCGGTATCGCCCGTACCTTTCAGAATATCCGCCTGTTTTCCAATCTTTCCGTTCTCGATAATGTCCGCATTGCTTACCATCCGCATGCCGGATACAGCCTGACGGACAGCGTACTGCGCACGAAACGATTCTATGTCAAAGAAGATGAACTCACCGAACAGGCGCTGGATTTTCTGGCAATATTCGGGCTGGAAGGGATTCAGAATGAACTGGCAAAGAATCTGCCCTACGGCCAGCAGCGCCGGGTTGAGATTGCCCGTGCGCTGGCAGCCAATCCCAAGCTGCTACTGCTGGATGAACCGGCTGCCGGGATGAATCCCAAAGAGATCATCGAGTTAATGGATTTGATCCATTTCATCCATGACCGCTTCAACCTGACTATCCTGCTGATCGAGCATCAGATGCGGGTGGTGATGGGTATCTGCCGTTACATTACAGTGATGGATTTTGGCCAGGTGATCGCGCGCGGTAACCCCAAAGAAATCCAGGCTAACCAACGAGTCGTCGAGGCTTACCTGGGGAAAGGAGCCGGTCATGCTGCTTGAAGTTGAAAACCTCAATGTGTATTACGGCGCAATCCATGCCTTGCAGGGGGTTTCATTCAATGTCGAAGAGGGTGAAATCGTTACCTTGATCGGCGCAAACGGAGCTGGCAAGTCCACTACTCTGCGCACGATTTCCGGCTTGCTGCGGTCGCGTACCGGGCATGTCAAGTTCAAGGGCATGGACATTTCGATGATGCCCGCGCAACAAATCGTCCGCCTGGGCGCCAGTCATGTGCCGGAAGGGCGGAAGATTTTCTCACCCCTGACTGTGCGTGAAAACCTGCTGATGGGCGCGTTTACCCGAACCGATCAGACAGAAATTCAACGTTCGATGGACCGGGTGTTTTCCAGCTTCCCGCGATTGAAGGAACGCATCAACCAGGCTGGCGGTACGCTATCCGGCGGTGAACAGCAAATGCTGGCCACCGGACGCGGCATGATGTCGCGGCCAACGCTGTTGATGATGGACGAGCCGTCGATGGGGTTGAGCCCGATCCTGGTGGAAGAGATCTTCTCGATCATCAAGGAAATCAATGCCGCCGGAACCAGCATTTTGCTGGTCGAGCAGAATGCATCCATGGCGCTGTCCATTTCGCACCGGGCTTACGTTTTGGAAACCGGCAGGATTGTGCTCTCGGGCAGCGCGAAAGAGATTGCCGAGAACCCGCAGGTGAAGTCGGCGTACCTGGGGATTTAATACCTAAGACTTTACCACGGCGTCACGGAGAAGTGCTAAAAAATGGGGCGGGTTGAAACCTGTCCCATTTTTTTGTGTCATCCTGTTCGTTTTGGATAACATCCAGAGTGTTTTGATGACAGCTTAAGTTGAGCGAAGGATGTCCCGGTTTTCCAATGGGCTTGTTTTATGGAAGCTGGCAGTTTACAAATCCTAGCGCGAGATTTTGTGAATTTTGCTGATAAAAGGATCACACGTTCATGCCCAACGCGAAACAGACGGCAGTAAGTTTCCATGAAAATCTTAATAAACCTCAAAATTTCTTGACATGTGTTAGCGACGGCCTATAATATAAATAGACAAATGAACAGGCAGTAAAAAATTGAATAGCGCATGACACGAAGTTAGTACACACTGAGTGGAAGCATTGACCTGGGGAGGGAAATGGTCGCCTCTTCTATCAAATGATAGAAGATTTCCCAGCGAGCTACTGGCGAAACCGGCCACGTGAGATGGTCGGTTTATTGTTTAATACCTGACCGCTTTTTAACCCTTTTTATCCATCTTAATTTAGCAATTGAACTCTAAGGGGAGGTAGATCTTTACTTGTGTGTTAAAGCAGAACCTCGGCTGGTTGCAGCCAACCGAGGCGATGCATGACGGGCACGGGTCAGCACCCTGTCTGCATTTAACATTATAACACGGCGTGCAAGTCCGATAATCCCTTTTCTCGATGTTTTCACCGGGGGAGGGGACCCAGACGGCGCCCGGGGTGGTTGCAGCCACGCGGGGCCGGGAGTTTGCCAGCAGACACGGGTCAGCGTTTTGGATGCTCCTTGCAGTCACAACGGGGGCGTTGGGCTGTGGCACTGGCAAGGAAGGAGGAAGTGAACACGCTCGTATGCCAGTCTCAGGCTTGTTTGAGAGACGGCAAAAGGCGTACCTGGGATAACAGAAAGTCCAGCTATTCAGTATGTACATCAGCTCATTTCATATCCACGTACTTACTTTTTTTCTTGAAAGGGAGAATGTAATGAAAAAGCTTTGGAAACCCGCTCTATTATTGGCCGCCATCGTCGTCATGGCGATCGGCATGCTCGGTTCTGGCGCCTGGTTTACGGATTCGAAAACCAGTGGCACCAGCACATTGGCTTCAGGAAAATTAGAAATTGATGGTGCAGGTATTTCTAATTTCAATTTGGGAACAATTTCCCCCATGGCGCCAGGAGATAAAACAGATTTTGTTACAGTTACAATAAAAAACTCTGGAACCACGAATTTAATCTGGATGGGTGATTTGGTTGTATCAGGCAATGAAACGTTGAAAAAGGCTATTTACATTGAAGACGCGACGATGGAATTCGTTGCAAAAGATGGCGGGACTTGGGCAGAACCCATCGATCATTTTATTACGAATGGCGTGGGCTCAGGACTTTACCCGGGTTGGTACAATACCCTTGCAAGTTTAAGTACATTTGGTGTAAATTCATTAGACGTATATGATGGCAATAACGGCATGGGTACAGCTCCTTATGAGTTTGTTGGGGCTCTAAAACCCGGATATGCGTACAAGCTGACGCTTCGTTTCGGATTTGCCGAAGGGGCGGATAACAGTTACGCTAATAAAACCTTATATCTTAACTTCAAGGTTGATGCCACCCAACCGACAGCAGCAGCGATTGCAGCAAAATTCCCCTTCTTGCCTGCTGGTTCTGTTTATTGGGAAGCTTGGGCGCTTGGTCAGATTGGGAACCAGAACTAATCTAAGGTTACCGGTTTAGCCAAGAAGTAATTACAACACAGGAGAGGGCAGTCTCACTTTTACTCTGGAGCTGCCCACTCCTGGGATGCCCACAATACTGTCCATCAGGCGAGGTATGAAGGTTTTATTTAAAGTATTTTCTGCAGTTTCCATCTTGGCGATTATTGTTCTAGTTATTCTGGCGTACGGCTGAGTCAATAACCGCTGATACCGGGTAGTGACAGTTGAGGGAAACTCAATGTCGCCGGCCATGTGGTATGGCGATTTGATGGTCATCGCCGGTCGGTACATCACAAAGGGAGACGCCAACTGGGTGGTTGATAATTTCTCGAATCCGAACCTGCAGATCGTCGGGATTCACCGCTTCCACGTGCCTGGGCTCGGGTACCCCCTCCTATTCCTGTTCAGGCTGCTGGGCCGGGCCTGAAACCGAATATCTCCTCACCTGAAATAGTAAAGGTGAATGTGAAAATTATAAAGCTACTCCTGGTTTTGGTTGGTTTTCTAACGACGGGCACGTTGGTCTTCGGCCTGGTCGGTACTGGCGCCTGGTTCTCCGATACGGCAACCAGCGCCGATAATATCATTACCACTGGAACGCTCGATCTCCAGGTGTCCGGAGAGCCGTTCAAAGCGACCGATCTGGCGCCGGGCGAGGAGTATTCCGAGATGGGAACCTTTTGCGTCGAAAACATTGGCACTACTGACCTGAAATTTCGCGGCCTCTTCGAGACTGTTGCAAAACCGACGCATGATTTGCTGAAATTCACCACCCTCAAGGTCGAACAAAATACTAACGAGGGTTGGTTGATGATAAAAGAGGTTATGGGTAACCCAACCGTTGAAACCGATGGCCTCCCTTATTATTTCAAATACCCCGATCAGGATCCAACTATCATCAACCACTATATTGTGGGGCAAGACCTGATTCCGAGCCAGGAAGTCTGTTACCGCCTTTCAATAAAGCTTGATGTAGATACCCCCGATGATCTTCAAGAGAAATACCTGGATTTTTTCTTGCATCTTTATGCCACTCAGAAAACAAACCCGGGCTGGGAGTGAACCCCGCTGCCTTCGTGTTTTCTTCAGAATGATCAAACCACCCATGCGCACTAATTCATTGGACACCCCTTCTCCCAACCGCTTCTTCCCGAGGCTGCTTCATTTTGGTTTCGATTGTCTTTTTGCTATTATTATTTTGTTGGCCGTTTTCCTGGCGTATGGAACCGTCCCGAACCGCTGGTACCACGTTCTGTATATCTACAGCGGCAGCATGGCCCCGACGATCCGCCCCGGAGATTTGATTGTCATCACTCCTCCAAGCCAGCAGTTAAAACCCGGGATGATTGTTACCCTGTCAGTAAACGGCGAGTTGGTCACTCACCGGTTAATCGCTATCGGAACAGATGGCAGCCTGGCGACCAAAGGAGATGCGAATTTTACTCCGGATGGGTGGGATACTTCTGACATTCAGGTCCGCGGCATATATCGTGGGCGAATCCCGCTATTGGGGTACATTGTTACCCTCCCGAAGCGCTTATTGATGATTGGTGAATCCGGGGCCTGGTTTACCGATTCAGGTCAGGTCGCAGGGGAGTTGGGCACAATTGGTTGGCCGAGCCCAACCCCTTCACCTACACCCTCAGCGCCAGGTACCTCAATCGAAGCTACTATCGAAGCTTTACCTTTCTACGTCCCTTACCCGGACCAGTCGGAAATGAACGTGTACGGTGTGGAGGGGGAGGTATGCGTCACCAACATCGGCGACGCGCCTACCCAGGGGCTTACGATGGATATCATCGTGGAATACAAACCGGAAAGCGGCGCGTTCCAACCGCTGGATGGTGACGGAGTCATGATCAGCGCTCCCGAACAGCTCATGCCTGGGCAGACTCAGTGCTATCCATACAGCATCTCCTTCACACCCACCGTAGGCATACAATACCGCGTCGTTGCCCGGGTGATCATCCTCAACCATTCCGGCTGGCTGCCAGGCGGTCCGCAATGCATCGGCCCGGAGCCTTGCCCGTTTGGACCGGAACCTAAGGCATCGTTTGAATTTGACGATGACATCTTCGAGAGTTCGAGCACCGGAGATGTAGGGCTGCCTGAACCGACAGCTACGCCGACCCCGACCCCGACGGAAATGAGCACCCAGACCGGGGAGCCACCGAATTCAACACCCAGTCTAATCGTCACTCCCCCGCCAGAGCAGGGGCAGACGGAGTGGATGACGCCGGTAGAAAGCCCAACAGCAGAAGCAACAATGGAACCAAGCCCTACCCCACTGCCGTCTGAAACCCCCACCGAGATACCGACGGTGGACCCAACTCCCGAACCCAGCTCGGTTCCAGTGGAATCTGAAACGCCAACAGAACCTTAATCACAAGAAGACAATTGGCATGACGGGTATACCTAGCTCGCTGTTTCCCTAGCGAAGCCGAAAGTTCCGTCAGTTTCCCCGAAGATTCTTCGTTCGCTGCGCTTCCTCAGAACGACAATGTGTGCGTCACCTTGCGGGCAGAGTGACAAGGGTTGCTCAGGCCGGTCTATAAGCCGCATTTTGTCCTCGCCAGGGTATCCGCGAACGGACGGTCTCGCGAAGGACGGTCATCTCTCTAGGCTGACTGTTACCAGGCAGCTCGTGCAGCCTACCCGGGATTCAAACGGAACGGGCAGTTCCTCATCCCTGCTTGGCCTTGCTCCCGACGGGGGTTGCCCAGCCGCCGCATTACTGCGGACGCTGGTGGTCTTTTACACCACCATTTCACCCATGCCCACCGTGACCGGCAGGCGGTTTGTTTCTGTGGCCCGATCCCGCAAGTTACCTCACCCCGGGGTTTCCCCGGCGTCGCGCCCTGTGGAGTGCGGACTTTCCTCGATCTTGCAAGCAAGACCGCGACCGTCTGACCAACCTGAGCAGAGTGATGATACCGTGAACGGCAGATTTCGTCAATTTTGCAATTGCCCGGTTCAGCCTCAGGCCTTCGTTGTATAATTGCCCAAACTTGGAGAATACTTTCACGGGGAGACCATTCATGCGAACACCGTTTGTTGCCGGCAACTGGAAGATGAACAAAACTGTCGAAGAAGCCCGCGCTCTGGTAGCCGAAATGCTGCCCGGATTGCAGGAGGTCAAATCGGTCGAGCAGGTGTTGTGCCCGCCGTTTATGAGCCTGATGCCCGTCTCAGCCATGCTGGTGGGGACAGAAATTGGCCTGGGCGCTCAGAACTTGCACTGGGAGGAAAAAGGCGCGTTCACCGGTGAAGTCTCGCCCGGGATGGTGAAGGAATTCTGTAAGTATGTGATCATCGGCCATTCTGAACGCCGCACCTACTTCGGTGAAACCGATGAAACGGTCAATAAGCGCACGCTGGCCGCCCTGGCCAGGGGATTGGTCGCCATCGTTTGCATTGGCGAGACTCTGGCGGAAAATGAAGCCGGCCAAACCGCTGCGGTCATCGAACGGCAGATACGGGAAGGGCTGAAAAACATCCCCGCGGAGCAGCTAACCAGACTGGTGATTGCTTACGAACCCGTCTGGGCAATCGGCACCGGACGGGCAGCCACCGGACCGGACGCCAACCGGGTGGTTGCGGCCATGATCCGTCCGGCGCTGCGCGAGTTGTACGGCAAAGCGGTGGCTGAAGCGACCCGCGTCCTCTACGGCGGTTCGGTGACCGGCGCGAATGCGGCAGAGTTTTTCTCGCAGCCGGAAATTGACGGCGCGCTGGTCGGCGGCGCAAGCCTTAAGCCGGCTGAGTTTGTTGAAATCGTGCGGGCAGCAGCCCGGTGAATTTGCCGGTTGACGGGCTGATTTTCTTTACAGCCTGCATTCTGGCATTTCTGGTAGTCCAGCGCTGGCTGCATCGCGAACTGCAGGCGGTCTTTTTGCTGTTGACACGCCGTCCTGTCTCAGCGTTGGGCCTTTTCTCGCTGCTTTTCTTCCCAGGTGTGTTGCTGCATGAGCTGAGCCATTTCGTTATGGCGCGCCTGCTGGGTGTACGCACCGGGAAGTTATCCTTGCTGCCTAAAGTGATGGCCAACGGTACTTTACGGCTTGGATTTGTTGAGACTGCGCAAACCGACCCGCTGCGCGATACATTGATTGGGGCTGCACCCTTGATCAGCGGTATGGTAGTTATCAGCATTCTGAGTCTGAAACCACTGGGCATTCTGCCTTTAACCGGCATGCTGTTCAACTCGGATTGGACGAATTTTTGGGTTGAAGCGGCAAAATTACCCGCCCGCCCGGATTTCTGGCTGTGGTTTTACCTGGCTTTTACCGTAAGCAGCACCATGCTGCCCAGCGCATCGGACCGGCGCGCCTGGTGGTCCGTTAGCCTGTTCTTTGGACTGTTGCTGTTTCTGGCAATTTTGCCGGGCGTCAGTAGCTGGATGCTGGCAAACCTTGCGCCGGCTCTTAACCATGGGCTAAGGGGGCTGGCCATGGTCTTTGCTGCCAGCGGACTGATCCATTTGGTATTGGCGCCGCCGGCCTGGCTGTTGAAAATCCTACTTTCCAGAATCACCGGACTGCGTGTAGTCTAGGTTTTATCATGTAAGACCAACCATTTGGCTGTCGAATTTCTGGTACAATATTGTCTTACAATTTCCCACTGGTAGTGAATTTTCATGCTAATCGATAATTGGGGCCGTAAAATTACCTATTTGCGCATCTCGGTCACCGACCGCTGTAATTTCCGCTGCGTTTATTGCATGCCGCCGGAAGGGCTGGTCTGGCAGCCGCATGATGCCATCATGCGTTATGAAGAAATCGAGCAAGTCGCCAGGGCAGCCGCTGAACAAGGGGTGCGTCAAATTCGACTGACGGGCGGCGAACCACTGGTAAGGGCTGACCTGCCTATCCTGATCCGCATGTTGGCTGATATTCCCGGCATCGAGGATATCAGTTTGACCACCAACGCGATGCTGCTCGAAAAACAGGCAGAAAAACTGGCACAGGCAGGTCTGAGGCGGGTAAATATCAGTCTGGATACGCTCCAAGCCGAAAAGTTTGCCAGAATCACGCGCGGTGGATCTTTGGAACGGGTATTGCGCGGGATTGCCGCTGCGGAAAACGCCGGTCTGCTGCCCATTAAAATCAATGCAGTCGCGATGCGCGGGATCAATGACGATGAGTTCATGGATCTTGCCCGTTTGACGCTGGAACACCCCTGGCATGTCCGCTTTATCGAATTGATGCCTATCGGGAACCAGCAACCCTGGGGACCGGACTTTCCATCACCGCAGGATGCTTTTATCGCCATTCAGGAAATCGTCGAACAGCTCAATCCGCTAGGACTGGTGTCTGAAAATGACGCTGTCGGTTATGGGCCGGCGATCGAATACCGAATACCGGGCGGGGTCGGCAAGCTCGGCTTCATCTCGCCACTAAGTGAGCATCAATTCTGCCAGCGCTGCAACCGCCTGCGTCTGACCGCTGATGGTTACCTCCGGCCATGCCTGATGAGCTCTGTGGAGATACCCATTCTGTCAGCATTACGAACTGGTCAACCAGTGCTGCCGGTGATCCAGCAAGCGGTGGCTGCCAAACCTGAGGGGCACAAATTGGCTACCCAGGCCGCTCCGGACGGGCGTCGCATGATTCAAATCGGGGGATAGAAGTTCATTTCAGGTTAGAAAAAAAAGAGGCAGGAATTCCTGCCTCTGAACTCATCAGCCCGTTCCGAACTGCCGGTCGCCGGCATCTCCCAATCCTGGAACGATGTACCCTACCTCATTCAGGTGATCGTCAACCGCCGCCAGGTAAATCGGCACATCCGGGTGACGGTTTTGCATGGCGGTGATTCCCTCCGGCGCGCCGATCAGCCCGACGAATTTGATGCGCTTGACGCCCCAATTTTTCAAGATGTCCACAGTTGCCACCGCTGAACCCCCGGTTGCCAGCATCGGGTCAAGAATCAGGCAAACCGAAACGCGCGGCTCGGTTGGCAGCTTGTTGTAGTATTGAACGGGTTTGAGCGTCTTTTCGTCGCGGTAAATCCCGATGTGCCAGACTTCGGCGGATGGCATAAGCTCCCAGATGCCCTCCACCATGCCCAGCCCGGCTCGCAGGATGGGGATAAGCCCGATTTTTTCTTCCAATTCAGCCGCCGGGGCAGTGCCCAGCGGAGTTTGAACGGTCGTGGGAGATATCTGGAGGTCCGCAGTGGCTTCATAAGCCAGCAAACCTGTGATCTCCCGGACCAATTCCCGAAATTTTTTCGGTTCGGTTGAGACGGAGCGTAATTTCCCGAGCTTGTGCAAAATGAGCGGGTGTTGTGAGACATGAACCGGTGACATACATGCTCCTTGCCTGAGGATTTCAACTATTATAGTTCAATTTAGCCATTTGAAAGCGTGTATAATCGTGTCCATGAGCGAATCTCCCAGCCGACTGATCACCCCCGACGCTCGCCCCGATGACCGCCTTGACCAGGCCTTACGCCCACGCCAGTTGAGCGATGTCATTGGCCAGGAGCAGGTGAAAGAGAACCTGACCATTCTGATCGCTGCAGCAAGAAAACGTCAGGAACCTTTGGACCACGTATTGTTTTATGGCCCGCCAGGGCTGGGGAAGACCACATTTTCGCACGTATTGGCGAATGAGATGGGGGTTTCGATCAAAATTACGGCCGGCCCGGCAGTTGAACGGGCTGGCGACCTGGCAGCCATTTTGACCAATTTGCATGCCGGGGATATCTTGTTCATCGATGAAATTCACCGCCTGGGGCGGGCGGTCGAAGAGGTGCTTTACCCGGCGATGGAAGATTTTGCGCTGGACATCGTCATCGGCAAGGGTCCATCGGCTCGTTCCATTCGGCTCAAACTGCCGCGTTTCACCGTCATTGGGGCGACAACCCGCCTGGCTTTGGTAAGCGCTCCGCTGCGCGCCCGCTTTGGCGCTGTGTACCGTCTGGATTATTACGACTTACCTGCGATGGTCACCATTGTGAAGCGAGCGGCAAATTTGCTGGCCGTGCATGCCGATCAAAGCGGTATCGATGAGGTAGCCCGACGGGCGCGTGGAACACCGCGCGTGGCGCTGCGTTTGCTGCGGCGGGTGCGCGACTTTGCCCAGGTGCGCGCTGACGGCACCATCACAAGCGAAGTGGCGCATGATGCGCTGGATCTGCTCAACGTAGATCCACTTGGCCTGGATGAAGTGGACCGCCGGGTGCTGCTGACCATCATCGAAAAGTATAGCGGAGGGCCGGTGGGTTTGAATACCATTGCCGCCTCGATTGGCGAAGAGCCGGATACGATCATGGATGTGGTCGAGCCATATTTGCTGCAGCTCGGATTCCTCGATCGAACACCCCAGGGCCGGGTGGCGACCAAACGGGCGTATGATCACCTGCAATTGCCGTACAACATAGAAAACCAACAACCGCGTTTGATTTAACGACTGAATTTGCAGATGATAGTCGGGACGAAAACCATCCCGGCCTGCAAGGGTTAAGCCAGAGCGACTACCGATGAGAACCTCCGATTTCGATTACGATCTGCCCATCGAACGTATTGCCCAGACTCCGATAGAGCCAAGGCATGCTTCCCGTCTGCTGGTGCTGCAGCGGGATAAGCCGCAGCTCGAGCACACCATTTTTTGGAACATAGCGGATTACCTGCTGCCGGGAGATTTGCTGGTCATCAACCAGACCCGGGTGATTCCGGCGCGAATCTTTGCCCATAAATCGACCGGCGGCAAAATCGAACTGCTGCTGCTGCGCCGCGTTGACCTGACCACCTGGGAGGCGCTGGTCGGCGGTAAAAAAGTGCGTGCTGGCACCCGATTGACCCTGAATAACGGCCCGGAAGCAGAAGTGACGGCAGAAATGGAAGGTTCAAGACGGTTGGTGCGATTTGCCGAACCGGTCGAGACCTACCTGGCAGCAGCCGGTCAGATGCCGCTGCCGCCATATATCCATGAACGCCTGACGGATCCCGAGCGTTATCAAACTGTGTATGCCCGCGAGTCCGGTTCGGCTGCTGCGCCCACCGCCGGGTTGCATTTCACCCCGGAGTTGATGACCCGCCTGGAAGAGAAAGGGGTGCAGTTTGCCCGGGTAACGCTGCATGTTGGCCTGGACACTTTTGCCCCGGTTACCGAAGATGATCCTCTCGAACATAAAATTCATACGGAATGGTGCGAGCTTGGCGCGGAAACCGCGGCGCAAATCAATCGGGCGAAAAAGCGGGGAGGACGGATCATTGCAGTTGGGACCACCTCCGTGCGCACGCTCGAGAGCGCTGCACGAGCTGCGGCGGCAGGGGATGTGGTTGGCGCGTATACTGGTCCGACCGATCTTTTCATTTTGCCCGGTTACAGATTTCACGTGGTGGACGCCATGATCACCAATTTTCACCTGCCAAAATCAACCCTGCTGATGCTGGTCAGCGCCTTTGCCGATCGTGAACGGATACTGGCAGCGTACACCGAGGCAGTCCGCCTGAATTACCGTTTCTTTTCCTTTGGGGACGCAATGCTGATTAAGTAGTTTCTGAATTCGAGAGTCAAAGAGCTACTTTGGGTGGCATACCGCCAAACGCTTTGGTACAATCTACCCATACCATCCAAGATTTCTCAACGAAAGGGTAACAATGAGCAACATGCAATGGAATAAACCCCCCGCTTTTGAACTCGACCTTAAGAAGACTTACACTGCGACGATGACCACTGATCACGGAGACATCGTCATTCATCTTTTCGCTGATAAAGTACCGACAACGGTCAATAATTTTGTTTTTCTTGCGCGTCAAGGCTATTACGACGGCACCACTTTTCACCGCGTGATCAAAGACTTCATGGCCCAAGGCGGCGACCCGACCGGCACTGGCCGCGGCGGCCCAGGTTACCAGTTCAAGGATGAATTTCACAAGGACTTGAAACACAACAAACCCGGCATCCTCTCGATGGCGAACGCCGGTCCGAATACCAACGGTTCGCAATTTTTCATCACTCATGTACCAACGCCGCATCTCGATAACCGGCACGCGGTGTTTGGCGAAGTGACTTCAGGGCTGGATGTGCTGATGGCCATTCCGCTGCGTGATCCCATGCGGCCGAACAGCCCGGCTGGCAAGCTGCTCAAGGTGACGATCACCGAAAGCAAATGACCCCGGCAGAAAATGTAATTTCGCTTCAGCCTTCGGACGCAGGCGGGGTTGGCAGCATTTCAGACAATCAACAAAAATGGGTTGAGCTGAATGCCAGCATCACCGCCTGCCGGCTTTGCCCACGTCTGGTCGCCTATCGTGAGGAGATTGCCCGCGTCAAGAAACGCGCCTTTCGCGACTGGGAGTATTGGGGCAGGCCGGTTCCCGGTTTCGGTGATCCGCATGCCCGCCTGTTGGTGGTTGGGTTAGCGCCCGGGGCGCATGGCTCCAACCGCACCGGCCGCATGTTCACCGGCGATTCATCCGGCGACTTCTTGTATGCTGCGTTGCACCGGGTCGGCATGGCCAACCAACCGACGACTGTTCAACGGGACGACGGGCTGAGATTACACGACGTTTTTATTACGGCCATTTGCCGTTGCGTTCCACCGGACAACAAACCAACGCCCGAGGAAATTCGCACCTGCCAGCCCTTCCTGGAGACAGAGATGGGCCTGCTGTCTGGTTTTCGGGGGATCGTCGCACTGGGCAGCATGGCCTTTCAGCAGGTATTGGCAATTTACCGCAGCTATGGACACCCGGTTGGACGGCTGGACTTTGCACACAATGCTTTTTATCACCTGGGCGACGGGTTACCCTGGCTGCTGGCATCCTACCATCCCAGTCGGCAAAATACACAAACCGGCCGGCTTACCACCGCCATGTTCGATGCCATCTGGCAGCGGGCAAAAATCCTTTTGGACGGGCAACCAGATCCAGGGATTTCCAAGCGAGGGTAATACGCATGCATCCGCTGCGATACTTTGGTTTTGTAATCATTCTGGTCCTGCTGGTAGTGCTGGTTGGACCGCTCATTATGCCGATTCCGCCGTTACAGGAGCCAATCGCCATTGCCGACCTGGCCGACGCTGACAGCCGCTTCATCGAAGTCGATTCCATTCAGGTGCATTATAAAATTGCCGGTTCAGGCGAACCGGTGTTAGTCCTGCTGCACGGTTTTGGCTCCAGTACCTACACCTGGCACAAGGTGATGGATTCGCTGGCAGCCCAAGGCACGGTGATAGCCTTCGACCGGCCAGCATTTGGCCTGACAGAACGTCCCATGCCAGGGGAGTGGAGCGGTGAAAACCCATACTCGGATGCTTTTCAGATGCAGTTGACGATCGGGGTAATGGATGCGCTAAGCATGGAAAAAGCGGTTCTGGTCGGACATTCGGCCGGCGGCAGCATAGCGCTGCAAACAGCGCTGGCCTACCCGGAGCGGGTCAGCGGGCTGGTTTTAGTAGATGCAGCGATCGGCGAAGGAAGCGGGATGTCGGGCATTACCAGATGGTTGGCCAATACGCCGCAAATGAAACACCTTGGGCCTTACCTGGCGCGTTCGTTGGCCGGCAAAGAAGGAGATGCCTTTCTGGAAGCTTCCTGGTATGATTTTACGAAATTCACTGTTGAAGATAAAGCGGCTTACCGAAAACCGCTGCAGGTTGCCAACTGGGATGTGGCTTTGTGGGAATACAGCCAGGTCAATCGGGAGTTCAACCTGAACGGGAAGTTGGGGGAAATCAGGATACCGGTATTGATCATCAGCGGGGGGGATGACCGGATTATCCCGCTTGTAGAAGGGCAGCAGATGGCAGCCGAATTACCGGAAGCGCAGTTGGTGACCCTGGCTGCTTGCGGTCATGTGCCGCAGGAAGAATGCCCTGAGAAGTTTTTACCGCCGGTGTTGGAATATATCGGCCGGATTCAGCCGTAGGGGATTGCAGGATAAACTTCAGTTTGTCCTGGTTCTGCACACAGGGCATAAAACACGCGAGGTTACTCTTCATATCGAAACACTCCGGCGCGCTCAAAAACGGAACGCATCTCACATATGCGCATAGCCAATTATTAATGCTGAATAAAAAAGGGCGGGAAATTTTCTCCCACCCTGTCCATCCGTACAAATTACCGTCTACCCGCGGCGTATAGCGCTCCAACCGGCGTAGGCTGCGGTATCACCCAGCTCTGCCTCGATGCGCAAAAGCTGATTATATTTGGCAACGCGGTCTGAGCGGGCGGGGGCGCCGGTCTTGATCTGGCCGGTGTTCAGCGCAACCGCCAGGTCAGCGATGGTCGAGTCCTCAGTCTCTCCAGAGCGGTGGGAGGTCACTGCCCGCCAGCCAGCGCGGTGGCAGGTTTCGACGGCTTCGATGGTCTCGGTTAACGAGCCGATCTGATTGACCTTTACCAGCAGTGCGTTGCAGGCTTTTTCCTGGATCGCCCGGCGAACCCGCGCCGGGTTGGTCACCAGCAAATCATCTCCAACCAGTTGAACGCGGCTGCCAATTTCGGCCGTAATGTTCTTCCAGCCGTCCCAGTCATCTTCGGCTAAACCGTCCTCAATCGAAACGATTGGATATTGTTCCACCCAGTTTTTCCAGAAGGACACCATCTCGTCACTGGACAGTTTGCGGCCTTCCTTGCGCAGGTTATACGTTTTGGTTTCGGCGTCATAGAATTCGGAAGCTGCCGGATCGAGCGCAATGGCAACCTGTTCGCCGGCCTTGTAACCGGCTTTTTCGATGGCCTCCAGAATCACTTCAACAGCTTCGACATTGGCCTTTAGCGGAGGAGCGTAACCGCCTTCGTCGCCCACCAGGGTCGGGTATCCGCGGCTTTTGAGGACGGCTTTGAGGGCATGATAGATTTCAGCACCCCAGCGCAGCCCCTCGGCAAAGGAGGGCGCGCCCAGCGGCATGACCATGAATTCCTGGGCGTCTGTGGACTGCCAGGCGGTGTGAGCGCCACCGTTAAGGATGTTCATCATCGGAACGGGCAGCACATGGGCGTAAACGCCGCCAATATAGCGGTAGAGCGGCAGGCCAAGGGAGTTGGCGGCTGCTTTGGCGACGGCCAGGCTGGTCCCCAGGATGGCATTGGCGCCCAGTTTGGATTTGTTCTGCGTGCCGTCCAACTGCAACAATGCCATGTCGAGCGCTTTTTGCTCAACGGCATCCCAGCCGATCAGGGCATCGGCAATTTCTTTATTTACGTTCTCCACTGCCTTGAGAACGCCTTTACCGTTATAGCGGGATTTATCCCCATCGCGCATTTCCAGCGCTTCGTGAGTGCCCGTGGAGGCGCCTGACGGTACTGCAGCGCGTCCCCAACTGCCGTCACCTAAAACAACCTCGACTTCGACCGTCGGGTTGCCGCGTGAATCCAACACTTCTTGTGCATAGATTGACTCAATTGTGGTGTCCATTTTTATCCCTTCCCATGAGATTTTCAGGCTGTTCGCCTGTAGCTTGTATAAACGATTGCCCCCAAGTATAACCGTTTTCGGTAAACCTGGAGGCTGATTTGTGACTGAAAGCACAATTATTTATTGTTTGCTTTTTCCTTTACGCCATTAACTTCGAACGGATGGGTCTTAATTCCAGCCTGGTCACAGGCGGCCTGGACAAACGCTTTGAACAGCGGATGCGGACGGTTGGGGCGTGAGAGGAATTCGGGGTGGAACTGGGTGCCAACCATAAAGGGGTGATCGGCCAACTCGACAATTTCCACCAGCCGCCCATCCGGCGACAGCCCTGAATAGCGCAGCCCGGCAGCGGCCAGCGGTTCACGGTAGGCGTTATTGAACTCGAAGCGGTGGCGATGGCGTTCCTGCACCTGATTTTGTTTGTAGGCCGCATATGTGAGGGTGCCCGGTTGCAAGTCGCACGGAAAAAGCCCCAGGCGCATCGTACCGCCCATATCCGTTATTTCGTGCTGGTCAGGCATCAAGTCAATGACCGGGTGCGCGGTTGTGCGGTCAAATTCAGTCGAATTTGCCGTTTCATCACCCAGGGTGTGACGCGCGAACTCCACGACCATGAGCTGCATGCCAAGACACAATCCCAGGTAGGGGATTTTTCCCGTGCGGGCGGTGCGGGCAGCCAGTATTTTACCTTCGATGCCGCGGCTGCCAAAGCCGCCTGGAACGAGAATGCCATCCGCCTTTTGAACGACATCCAACATTTTGCCGCGCTCCAGGTCGGTGGAATGGATCCAGTCGATCTCTACATTGACCCCCAGGTTCAGGGCGGCGTGGTGAAGCGACTCGCGCACGCTCATATAGGCATCGTGCAGCTCGACATACTTACCGACCAGCGCTATCCGCACGCTCGGACGGGGTTTGTCCACCTGAGCGACCAGGCGTTTCCATTCGGTCCAATCCGGTTTCTTGCGCGCCTCCAGCCCAAATTTTTCCAGGATATATTCTGCTATGCCTTTTTCTTCGAGCATCAACGGAACGGAATACAGGTTCTTGCTGGTGACCATCGGTACCACGGCGCGTTTATCCACGTCGCAGAAAAGTGCCAGTTTGTCGATAATGGAACGGTCAACCGGATAATCCGAGCGCGCGACTACCATGTCGGGGTTGATACCAATCGAGCGCAGTTCGGCTACCGAATGCTGAGTTGGTTTGGTTTTTAATTCGCCGGTAGCGCCGATGTATGGCAGCCAGGTGACATGAATGAAAAGGGTGTTTTCGCGCCCCAGGTCGCCGCGTAGCTGGCGCAATGCCTCTAAAAAGGGCAAACTTTCGATGTCACCGACCGTTCCACCCACCTCGACCAGCACGATTTCCGCACCGGTTGATTTAGCCACCTGGGTGATGCGGCGCTTGATCTCATTGGTAATATGCGGAATAACCTGAATGGTTCCGCCCAGGAAATCGCCGCGCCTTTCTTTGCCAATGACCTCTGCATACACCTGACCGGTGGTCATATTGCAGACCTTGCTCAGGCGCACGTCAATGAAACGCTCATAATGCCCAAGATCCAGGTCGGTCTCAGCCCCGTCATCCAATACGAATACCTCGCCGTGTTGATACGGGCTCATTGTGCCAGGGTCAACATTGATATAGGGATCCAGTTTTTGAACGGCGACATTGAAACCGCGTTCTTTGAGCAAACGTCCCGTTGCTGCTGCCGTTACGCCTTTGCCGACCGAACTGACCACACCGCCGGTATAGAAGATGTATTTAGTGGGCATTAATCCTCCAATAGAGAAAACAAGGTTCTTAAGCGGCGGAGGGAGGGCCGATGAACCGACGCCTCCCTCCGGGAAATGCGAATTAACGTGCCATTAGGTGAAATGCCTGGTGCCGTAAGTTGCCCTTTCAAATAAAAAGCCGGGAGGAATAAAAGCCAAACTATTTCCACCCGGTCATACCGGAAAAGCTTGCCTGACAAAAATAGTTTACCACATTCCGGTCGAAAACATGCAGTAGATTCGGTACTAAATGATTAAAAAAAATCCATTGAGCATATTGCCCAATGGATTAAGTTTTATTTGTGGTTGCTGAAGTCACCGGATCACGCCCGAAAGGGGTTTACCGGTAGAGCTTTGAGAGATTTGAAAGTCATCTGGCTTGCGGTCGCGGTGAAACTTGAAGGCACGATCTCTCAGATGAAATTTTAAACCAGCAATCGTTACTGAGAAGAAGTAGTCTTCTTTTCCAAAGTGCGCGCCAGCAGGTCTTCTTGCTCGGCTTGCAGTCCGGACGCCTTCACCTTTTTGGCTTTTGGTTCAGCTTTGCGGGATTTGGCTTTTTCCATGGCCTCGCGGATTGCGATTTCCATGAAGGTCGGTTCAGCTTCCTTGGAAGCCGTGTCACCGCTCAACGCAGCAATTTCTTCCGCCGACATGTAGCCTTCGTCGCTCTTCTTGCGTTTGGTGTCTTTCTTGCGGCGTTTGTCTTTGCTCTTCTCCGGCGCCTGGTCAACTTCTTCCTTAACCGGTTCCGGCTGCAGTGCCTTCAGGCTGAGTTTTATCTGCTTTTTCTTCTTGTTGACGTCGATCACCTGGGCTTCAAGCTCGTCGCCTTCTTTGACCACATCACCCGGTGTGCGGACGTATCCATGAGCTAGCTCACTGATATGGATCAAGCCGGGGCGCTCAGCGCCAATCTCGAGGAAAGCGCCAAAGGTTTCAACACGAACCACATTGCCTTTGACGACCATATCCTTTTTGATTTCATGCCAATCCAGGTCGAGGGGTTTGAGCATAGTTAATTCGATGCGGTCTTCTTTGACTTTACGAACCCAAACTTCAACTTCCTGACCTTCCTGCAAGACTTCTTTTACACTTTTTATCGCCTGGCCGGTTGGAGAAACCAGCTGCGATACATGAATCACGGCCGGTTTGCCAACGCCGATATCGATAACGGCGCCAGCCAGAGAGGTTTTTAGCACTTTCCCAGTGAATTTAGTTTTTGGTTTTAATTCCTGGGAAGCGCTAGCGGATACGACGGGATTTTCCATTACCTTTTCTCCCAAAGTTCAAATTTCAGCAAGGGTTGATTATACCCGCGTGTCCCGGAACTGTCAATTAAGGTTTGAATATTAAGGGCTTGAGGGTGTTGGGACTGGCTGAGATCGGTATTAAGTTGCAACTTATGTCCGGTTGCACCTTAAGTCTGCTGCAGCGAGCGGAAAGAAATCATGCCAAGCAATAAGGGGAACCAGAATGTAACCGAACGATAGGCCAGGGTTACCACCATGGCTGCTTCCAGGGGAATACCAAGTGACTTCAGGGCCAGGGTCATCACGCCTTCGACGATGCCGACGCCCGCTGGCGTGGGCGAAATGATTACAAACAAATAAGCGATACTGAAGCCAGCAACCACCACAGCGAGGGTGGTAGGAACTTTAAATGCCAGAAAGATGACGCCCAGAATGCTGACCAGTAAAAGTTTGTTCAGCAGGGTCAGCAGCAGCGGGCGCAACCATCCAAGCCGGATATGGTGCAATGCCTGGACGCCTTCCACGATCTCACAGGCAAAAATACGTGCATTTTCTTCGCTGAGAACCTCGTGTTTGCGGAACGGTCTGACTATTTTGTTAACGGTGCGCGCGATAAAAGTTACGGCTTGTATCAATTGTTGTTGCGAGTGCGAAGCCAGGTAAAGCATTCCTCCCAGGGTTAGCGCCAGAACCAGGAACAACAAAAAAGCGATGACATCGGCAGCATTTAAGGTATTGCGCAAAAAGAGAATTACGAGACCGACAAATATGATGGTCAGCAAGCCGAAATAGTCGAATAAGAGAAAAAGCAGGCTGCCGACGGTCACCCGGGCGGATGAATGCCCGTTTTTGATGGCGTCAGAATAGATAACTGCCATTCCGCTGACACCGGCGCTGGGGGCGACAATGTTGACGAAATTAACTGCGGCTACCAGGCGAGCCAGCGGCAACAGTTCTTTGCGGATGCCCACGATGCGAAAAAGGGTCTGAAAAGAGCGTCCCAATACCAGTATCCAGCCGATTTCGATGAGCACTGCCAGGCTGATAATAAAGATATTACCTTTTTGCAGCACCAGCCCGATTTGCCGTAGTTCGCTGAAGCTGGTGATCAAGAAAATGATTGCCAGCAAGATGATGAGGGCTACAATGAATTTTTTCAAGGTAAAGCAACCAGAGGTTTAGGGGGATTCAGTTAACACCAATGTGACGGTTTGCGCGCGGTTATTGCGAAAAATTGTATTTCCAGTTCCTGAGCCGGTGAAAAGCCGTACAAAGAATTCGGGCGAGGATGGTCGCCGTCGATGGATATGCCGCCAATTTGGGTGATGGTGTCACCAGTCCTCAGGCCAGCTTCAGCGGCGGGGCTGTCTGTTATTATATCTGAAATATAAACGCCCCACTCCACTCTGAAATGCAAGGAACGACACAATTGCGCTGGCCGCGAAAGTCGGCTGGATAGCAGTCAGCACAGGCTATCCAGCGCCGTTTAATTTCAATCGCAAGGTTAATTTTGTCCAGATAAAAGAATTTCGACCGCTTTATCCAGTTGCGGGTCCCGATTCGCCTTGATATCCTCTTCGGTCATTTGAACCTCAACATCAGGCGTCAAGCCAATGCCGTGAATTTGGCGTTCATTGGGGGTCAGCCAGTGAGCGATGGTTACTTTGATCGCGCCCTGGTTGTCGACCAGGGTGGACCAGGACTGAACGGTGCCCTTGCCGTAAGTGGTTGTCCCGACCAGCATCCCGCGGTTGCGGTCTTGAATGGCGCCGGCTGTAATTTCAGATGCGGAAGCTGATCCCTCGTTGACCAGCACTACCAGCGGAATTTCGGTGGCCAAACCACCCGACCGGGCTGTGAAGGTAACACGCTCACCATTTCCATGATCTTCGTACATCACTACGCCGTCCGAAATGAATTGAGACACTACGGCGATAGCGGTATCCAGGTAACCACCCGGGTCATTTCGGAGGTCGAGAATCAAACCCTGCGGATCGTTATTCAGCAGCTTTTTCAGCGCGTCCTTGACTTCCCTTTCAGTTCGGTCGCCAAACTGGATGACTTGCAAATAGGCAATATTATTATCGAGCATTTTGCTGGTGACCAGGGGAATGACAATTTCTTCGCGCACAATGCTGACATCGAATGGGTTTTCTTCGCCTTCCCGCTGAATGGTTAACACAACAGTCGATCCAGCCGGGCCGAGCACATTGCGCAGCACCAGGGTTGGATCGGTGCCCACGGCGCTGGTACCGTCCACGGCAATGATCATGTCGCCGCTTTTCAATCCGGCGGCTTCTGCGGGCGATCCTGCCATCGGGCTGATGACGGTTAAAAATTCACCCGTGGTATCGACCCAGGCGCCAATACCTTCATATGAACCTTCCAGCGGCGCATTAGCCTGCTGGTATTGGTCCGGGTCCATGTAGGCAGTGTTGGGGTCGCCAAGGGAATTGAGCATCCCGCTGATTGCACCGCGCATCAAGGTCGTATCGTCAACCGGCTGGTCAACGTATTGTTTATGGACCAGATCCCAGGCCTGCCAGAAGGGCTTGAACAACGTTTCACGATCGACCGGGGTGTTGGTCACACTGGGGGTGGCCTGGGCTTCGATCGTTGTTTGCGGCGAGAAATTGGATGGCAGGCTGATATTTGACGGGAGGTTAATCCCGGCAAATATGCCGCCCGCAAAGCTCACAAGCATCAGGAAAACCGCGATGATCAGGGCAACGATTATTCGTACAGGTTTAGATTCCATTCTTATCTCCAATAAAATGACCAAAGAGGTGTTCAGTGAGAGCAGTAAGCGACACCGCAAACCAACTCGAAAGGATGATCACGACCGAGGTGGTTTTTGCCCACTCTCTGAGGTGTTGCGATTCCCAAGGTTAGCAACCTCTTTGGAAAGTTTGTCCAACTCACGATTTTCCGCATCCCATGGATGCGCCATCATACGCCAGGATTTCGCCCACGAGGGTGCGTCAGGATTTTTATTTTTCTTCCGTAGCAGCGACAGTAAACTCCAATAGCTGGAGAAAACGATGAGGGTCACGACGCCGATTAATGCCCAACCAATGGGAGAGATTTCTTTCATTCTGGTCTCCAGATCCCTTGCAGGAAGGGCAGGTCGGCCAGCAAGGGCAGATCTTCCAGCGTATCGACCCTTGCGCTGGCTGAGTGGGCATTTCCGTTGTGATTCCCTACCAGGATAGTGTGGAAGCCGAGTTCACTAGCTGTGTTGATGTTCCGGAGCGAGTCATCGATTAGCACACAACGGGTTGGGTCGGGATTTCCCAACAGCTTGAGCGCTTGTTGAAATGCTTCCGGCTGCGGTTTACAAAAGGGTGTCACATCCATGACATCGATGATTCGTTCGAAGATGCCGTCTAATCCCAATCGATCTAAAACCCGCAGCGCATGGTTTTGGTCGGAATTGGTAAAAATCACTTTGCGGTTGGAGATTTGCTTCAGCATTCGGTTGAGCATTGGGTTAGGCCGAAGATAAGTTTCCAGCGGGATGTTATGCACAAAGTTGAGATACTTGTAAGGGTCGATCCCATAGACAATTTGTAACCCGCGGAGGGTGGTTCCGTAGGTGTGGAACAGCTCATCGCGCACTTGTTTGACCTCGGCGCCATCCAGAGCGAGGTTATCCACTATAAATTGGTTGATCCGCTCCCCGATGGCATCCCAAACGCCTGTAGTGGGGGAGTAGAGTGTATCATCCAGGTCAAAAATAAGGGTATCAAGCGCCATGCCCTGAGTATACTCGAAACTGATTGCCCCTGGAACGAGGTAAAAGGATTGCGCAAGTTTCTTAGCAAACTATTATTCTTTGACCCTGGAGGAAGCAAGCTTTCACGCTCGGGTATAATCACTTACTGAGAGAAATTTATGGCGATCCGAGTTTTAGCTGACGATGTAGCATCCCAGATTGCAGCCGGCGAGGTGGTTGAACGTCCCGCTTCGGTGGTTAAAGAATTGGTTGAAAATGCGCTCGATGCCGGCGCTACGACGATTACCATTCGGGCCGAGCAGGCCGGGCGAAAAATTATTGAAATTGCGGATAATGGAACCGGCATTTCCCATGGTGAACTGCCGCTGGCTATAACGCGCCACGCCACCAGTAAATTGCGCACGGCTGAAGATTTGTTTCATATCCGGTCGCTTGGTTTTCGCGGAGAGGCACTGGCGTCCATTGGTTCCGTCGCCCGTATGACCGTGATCTCACGCGAACAAAACGCTGATTTAGGCGCACGGATGTTGATCGAAGGCGGGCAGAGCGGGCAGGTGACTTCGACGGGCATCCCGATCGGGACGGTCATCCGGGTCGAAGATTTGTTTTATAACGTTCCAGCACGTCTCAAATTCCTTAAATCAGATATGACCGAACGCAACCAGATCAACAACCTGGTCACGCGCTATGCGTTGGCGTACCCGCAGGTGCGTTTCGAACTCGAGCAGGATGGAAAAATCGTGCTGCGAACAACCGGAAACAATGACCGGCGTGAAATTTTGGCGCAGCTCTATGGGGTGGAAGTTGCCCGCCAGATGCTGGAAGTGACCCTCGAAGAAGGCGTTCGGGTGAGCGGTTTTATCAGTCCGGTGGCGCTTACTCGCTCGAACCGCCGTGAAATTACTTTTTTTGTCAATGGGCGCTGGGTGCAGGATGCTGCGCTGGTTGCTGCACTGATGCAGGCTTACCACACCTTGCTAATGATAGGACGCTACCCGCTGGCCGTGCTCTTCATCCAACTGGAACCGGAGGAAGTGGACGTCAATGTCCATCCCGCCAAGGCAGAAGTGCGTTTTCGCTCCCCTGACCAGGTCTTTTCAGCGGTGCAGCGGGCGATTAAACGCGCATTACTGGCTTATTCGCCAGTGCCAAATGTGAACACGCCTTATTGGAATGCGCCGGTCTATCAGCAACGGGCGGTTGATCCCGCCTGGGACATGGCAGCAGACCTACAGTTCGAATCGCGGGTAGAGACCGGCGTTGGAGCAGTAGCTGTACCTCAGGCTGCGCTGCCATCCGGAAAGGTTCCGCTGCTGCGCCTGGTCGGGCAGGTTGGCGCAGCATACCTTGTCGCGGAAGGTCCCGACGGATTGTATCTGATCGATCAACATGCGGCGCACGAGCGGGTCCTGTTCGAAAAAATGACCCGGCAGAACCAGCAAAAAATAGCCAGTCAAACGCTGCTCGAGCCGGTCTTGATCGTACTTCCGCCGCAGAGCGCTCAACTGCTGGAACAGCAGGTAGGTATGCTGACGAATTACGGTTTTGATATCGAACTGTTCGGGCCTAACACCTTCCGGGTAAGGGGGTTACCGGCAATCCTGGCGGGCACTGACCCGGCAGCCGCTGTGCGAGTGGTGGTGGAGGATTTCGAGGAAGATGAAACCCCGCTGGCCAATGAGATCGAAGCGCGCGTCATTGCCCGAGTATGTAAGCGCGCTGCAGTCAAGGCCGGTCAGGTTCTGGCTAACGACGAACAACTGGCGTTGCTGCGCGATTTAGAGAACTGCCAGTCACCGCGTACCTGTCCCCACGGACGTCCGACCATGATCCATCTGTCGGTGGACTTGCTGGAGCGACAGTTTGGGCGGCGCGGCAGCCGCTAGATGGCAAAGGAAGACCCCTGAAGCACGCGTTCGGTAATGGCCGGTAATGTCTGCGCCGCATCGGCACGGATCACCAAGTGCGCCTTCCGGTCAAGGTAGGTGGGTGAAAGCGTGCTGATGATAATTTTTGCCCCGTTTTGATATGCCAGGTGCGGAAGGCCATTGGCTGGAGACACCTCAAGAGAACTGCCGATGACCATATAACAATCCGCGGCCTGGCTGTGTTCCAGTGCGTTCTCCCAGGCCTCAGCGGGCAGCATTTCTTCGAACAACGTTATATCCGGTTTGAGAAATGTCTGGCATTTTGCGCACCGGGGTAATACATTATCCTTGACGAATGCCTGGTAATACAATTCGGTGGAATATGCCGCCCCACAGCGTGGACACTTCAGGGTGGACATGGAACCGTGTACTTCGATCACCTCTTGCGAGCCAGCACGCTGGTGCAGCCCGTCGATGTTTTGAGTGATCACGGCTTTCAAGCGCCTGGCCTGCTCCAGCTTAGCCAGCGCCAGGTGCGCCGGGTTGGGTTGGGCAGACCCTATTTGTTGCACCAGCGGCCGCAGCCAGTTGAAAAAACGCTCGGGGTGGTAACGGAAAGCCGTCAGCGAAGCAACTTCCATCGGGTCGAATTGGGTCCATAAGCCCTTACCGGCAGAGCGGAAGTCAGGTATTCCCGAAGGCGTGGATATCCCTGCCCCGGTGAATACGACAAAGTATTCTGCACGCAAGATCAGGTCAGCTGCTTGTTGTAGGAAATCCTGCGCTGCGGAATTGATCATTTCTCAGTCGAGCGGCATACCCGGCAGCCAGTTCGTTCACTTGCTGCATATAAATTCCGTCCGGTTGCAAAAAGCCGAGGGGGATGTTACGCATGGCGGCCTGATAGGATTGCTCCGTTACACCGGGGATAAAAGGGGTCTTGATTCGATTTAACATTTCCTGAATCTGAACGGCGGAAAGTTGTAAATCTGCCCGGACGCGGTTGTTGATGATCACGGATAAGGCCTTGGTGGAGGAGAAGCCCAGGGTCGGCAACTCTTCGATCAACTGGCCGGTGCGTTTAACCGAATGCGGCTGAGGTTCAGTTACCAGGATTAGTTCGTCGATCATGCTCAGCATTTTTTCCAGTCCCGGTGTGTAAGGCGACCCGATATCCAGGGTGATGAATGAGCCAAGCGTGAATAAGTGGAAGAGTAAAACCTCAAGCTGTGGAATGGCATTGACCAGCCTGGTGCTATCCGCAGCTTTGTGGGTGGTTAAGAGCAAACGGATGCCGTAAGTGGTACTGGTCAGATGGCGTTCAACATCTTCCAGCGTAATGTCACTGGCGTTCATTGCCAGCAGACTGGTTAAACCGTCATCCTCGGTGAAGCCCAACTCTCCCCCCCAGGTTCCTTGCCCCGGACGTAATTCGGCGGCAATTACTTCGGCGCGGGTTTTTTGATAGTAGGCCAGACCCAGGTTGAGCGCCAGGGTGGAAACTCCCAGCCCGCCTTTGGCAGCCATGATGCCAACCACATAACCACGCCGGGTGAGCAGCGGGCCTGTGCCGCGTGACTTCGCCCGGGTGAATAAAGCGCGAATGCGAGCAATCAATTCGGTGGGGTGGACGGGTTTGGTCAGATAATCGTCCGCGCCTGCTTCGTAGCCAGCAACTTTATGCTCAAGCTGTGATTTGGCCGTGAACATGAGAATGGGGATGGGTGCCGTTTGCGGATCAGAGCGTAAATGCCTGGCAACCTGGTAACCATCCGGGTCTGGCATCATAATGTCCAGTACGATCATGTCCGGATGTTCGCTAAATGCCAGAGAGATAGCTTCCGTACCATCTTTGGCTGATACCACCTGATACCCCTGTTTCTGAAGCATCATACCTATCAGGCGTAATGTCTCGAGATCATCATCCACGATCAAGATTTTTTCAGCCATCGAATATTCCCTCCACGATAGAACAAGCTCAATACACTACGGTATGAATGGCAGGAGAAACCGATTAAACCACCCCTCCTCATTTCATCCTGGTTTGGAAAAATTGTACCAGTTAATTGGTAATTATTTGGATAAACGGTAGTCTAGCATAAACTGGGACGGCTCGCAAGACGGAAGCTATTCCGCTTCCAGTGAAACTTCAAATGATGTCGCGCGATGTCTGGATGCCCCAGGCAGGCTGGCCTGCAATTGGCCTGATGCTATAATCAGGGCGTGTTGGTAGATCAAATCCAAAACGTCCTGTATAAAACGTCTGGGTTGGATCGACAATCCCGGCTGATTGTCGGTGTATCCGGTGGCGTGGACAGCCTGGCATTATTGCACCTGCTGCACAGCGCCGGGTGCAATGTGGTCGTGGCTCATTTTAATCACCATTTGCGCCAGGATGCTGAAGCGGACGCCCAGTTTGTGGCACAAATTGCCAGGGATCTGGGTTGCGCTTTCATTCGCGGCGATGGCGATGTGGCGCGAATGGCTGCGGCTGAGAAGCTGTCCATAGAAGCGGCTGCTCGTAAGGCGCGCTATCGGTTTCTGTTTGCAGAGGCAGAACGACTGAAAGTGCAGGCGGTACTCACTGCGCACACTGCGGATGATCAGGTTGAAACGCTGTTAATGCACCTTATTCGTGGGACCGGGCTGAATGGATTGCGCGGGATGCAGCCGCGAACCGTCCTGCACTATTATTCGAGCAAAATACCATTGGTACGGCCGCTATTGGATACCTGGCGGGAGGAATTGGAAGCCTACTGCCGGGAAAAACAACTCCAACCGCGCGTGGATGTCACCAATGCAGACCCAACTTACTTGCGGAACCGCATCCGCCTGGAATTGATCCCGCTGCTGGCGGACTACAATCCGCGCATCAAAGAACGCCTGATAGGGCTGGCAGCCAATGTCCGCGGTTCGCTGGATGTGCTCGAAGATGCGGTTTCCGAGAAATACAACCTGGCTCTGCTGGCGTCCGGAGAAGGATTTCGCAGTTTTAACCGCGCACAGCTTGTTGCCCATCCATCTGTCACCCAAATGGAAATCATCCGTCGAGCGGCGTTAGAAATCCTTCCGAATAGCGAAGATATTGACCGGGCAGCGCTCGTCAGGGCGGCAGCTTTGCTCGACGGCTCAACCAGCGGTCTTCGGGCCAACCTGGCCGATGGCCTGGATGCGCAGGTTACAAGCGACCGGTTAACACTGTTTCTGGCCGGCAGTCTGATCAGCGAGCCCGAATGGCCGGTTTGCCCGGCGAACCAGACGCTGGAGTTGACCGTTCCCGGCGTCGTACAGTTCGAAAATGGCTGGGTAATCGAGTCACAGTGGCTGGAGGCTGGAACGGAATTGGAATTTGACAGCAACAGCGACCCCAATACAGCCATCCTGGACGCCTACAGTTTGACTTTGCCGCTGACCATCCGCCGGCGAGCTTCCGGCGACCGTTTCCAACCGCTTGGAGTGGAGGCGGGCAGTCAGACCGTCGGTGATTTTTTCACCAATGTAAAAATGCCCCGGGATGCAAGGGTCGGTTGGCCGTTGGTTTTCTCAGGAAGTCAGGTAATCTGGGTGCCCGGGTACCGCCTAGCGGAAGGTGCGAAAGTACATAAGTACAGCCGCAAACTTGTTCAGTTGCGGCTGTTGCAAAAATCTTGAAAAGGCTTTGATCAGCTTTGCTGAGCAGAAAGCTGGCGCAGTTTCATGCTAATCTCGCGCCACTGAATTTTCGAAATTCCTAATTTTTGACGAATTTGTTCATGTTCCAGGTCGGATTGCCAGTCCCGTAACACACTGGTCCAGCGGCACATGTCAAACGAGAGGTGTTTATCGATGCCGGCTTCTTCGCCCAGGTCCTCTAACAGATATTCGAGCCGGCGCGGCGACCATGGGAACACCACATCCTTTGGCTGGTACTGGGTCAGGTATTCCTGGTAGCTTTCCACCCATTCGGCAGGCAGATCAATTTTGCGTTCTTTATAGCGACTGCTCGGACTTGCATAGCGCACGAAGAGGATTGGGCCTCCCGGCGCCTGCAGGTCGATATGATTGATATTTATTGCCAAGCATTCGCCTTTTTTAATTCCGGTCGATAACAGTAATTTCAACAAAGTGTATGGACGGGCGTCCGGCTTTTTGGCCTGGCGATATTTCTCGGCTGCCTGGATTACTTTTTCCTGCTCGCTGTGGGTCAGCACTGTTGGCAGGGGGCTGATAACGGATTGCTGCACAACCTTTTCAGCCGGATCCACCATGATCCGCCCGCTCTTATGCAGCCAGCGAAAAAAGGCTTTGATGGATGTGATACGGCGCGCCAGACTTTTGGGACTGCAGGGGATGCCGCGCCCGGTTTGCAGCCAGGTTAGAAAATTGTTAAGGTCTTTGGTGGTTACTGTCCCGACAGTTTTATCCGGAGGAAGGAACTTTGCCAGCAATTGTAAATCGCCAAGGAATGCCTTAACCGTGTAGGGTGACTTCCCCTGGTCCAGCAGGAACAACTCCCATGACCCGATGGTCGGCAAGAGCGGCGTTTGAGAGGTGATGTGAAGGTCGGGAGTAATTTCCTTTGGCATGGCAGCTCCGCGAAGGTCAATTTGCGTATAGCTTTATTATTTTATCAGTTTACAACACATTTCCACGAAAGTCAAACTTTTCGTGGAAATGGCAGGCTTTTTGGAGCGATTCTAAGAATTACTACTCTACATTCAACGCTTCGAAGAGCAGTGGTTCGATCAGGTCGGGGTTAGGAAGTAATACTTGCGCTCCCTCGGGGGTTTGCCAGGCCCAGACTTCACGGGGACCAATGGCATATTGTTTTATCTTATCCGTATTCGAGAGAATATCTGGAGCAAACCGCGCCAGGCTAACGGCGACGTCCAGCGACAGATTGGTTTCTACATTATTCCGGAAGGCGTTATACAACTCCGGAGCGCGGGCGACGGCGTTCAGATTCATCAGCTTGAAGAAGGTTGCTTTCATTACCTCCTGGGCGCGGCGGGTACGGTCGAAATCACTGGTACTGTAGCGTGAGCGGACATACCATAGGGCAGTGGCGCCATCCATGTCCAGTCGCCCCGGTCCTATGGTGCAATACCCCTCTTCATCGGCGATCGGGAGCGAACAGGTATCGGACAGCTGGCTTCCGGCGTACACCGTTATTCCACCCAGGCTGTCAATGATGCTCACAAAACCCTGAAAATTGGTCAACAGATAATAATCGGGCGTGAAACCGAAGTTGTACTGGAACATTTCCTGCGTGAGGTCAAAGCCGCCATAAGCCATGGCGGTATTGATGCGTTCCTGTTTGAGTCCCGGAAGCGTGACGAAAAGGTCGCGCGGGAATGAAACCACGCTTGTGGCGCCGGTTTTCTTATTAATCGATACCAGCATCATGACATCGGTGCGAAACCCGGAATTTGGACGCCAATCCGAGCCGAGAAGCAGGATTTTGACCACATCTTTAGATAGAGCCAGAGTTGGACGGACAGTGGGCGTCGCTGTGGGCGTAATCGTTGGTTCTGTAGTGGGTTGGTCCACCCCGGTTTGGACCGGGGCATCGGATGGTAAAAAGGGGGTTGGTGTCGCTGTGGCGTTGGGATCAGGGGTTACCAACAATCGGGAAATGGCCTGGGGCGATTGCTGCTTTCCAAGTTCGATGGCTGGCAAATTGCACGCCGTAGCGGTTAATCCAAAAATTACGAAGATTGCGAATAGTTTTTTCATAAGCGGATAAGGTCTCAATTCTAAGCTATGGTTGAATTAATTGAAAGCATTTGTCAATGGATGGTTGGGCTTGTTGAATGTGTCAGAGTGGAGTTGGAAGGATAAAAGGCACGGCTTTCGCAACGGCACTGACAGGAACCACATTCGAGATAAGACAGTTTTCGACCATGATTTGTTCCAGCGAACTGCCATGAGTTTTTGCCAATGCGTGTGCAAATCATCGCTACTGTTGACCGCACCCTGAGAGATGCGGGCTGACTGCCGGGCCGGAGTGGATAATAATAACAGGCCGGAAGTACTCGCATGCAGCGCTCCGGTTGTCAAAGCGCCAATCGCTCCGGGAACTCCACTGTGAAATGATTTCATCACCTGTGCATAAAACCCGAAACGGGTAGATCCTCAATGGGCAGAAGGATACTAATGGTCGATTTTCCCTGCTGGGTGGATTCCACCCAAATACGGCCATGCTGTGCTTCCACCAACGTTCGCGTTATCACCAGGCCAATGCCGCGGTCATCAATACCAGGAATGGACGGGTGAAGCGCACGATATTCTTTATCGAAGACCTTTTCTACCTCGGTCTCCGGAATACCACCTCCTTCATCGGTTACCTGGATAACCAGATAAGAACTATCTTTTCCGCCTTCCATTAATTGAACGTTCAGAGAGATGGCGCCGTTGGCAGGAGTCACCGTGGCGGCGTTTTGTAACAGGTATGTCACAATCTGTTGGAGTGCGTCCGGGTTGGCAATTATCCTGGGTAGGGAAGCCGGAATCGCCAGGTGCAAATCCACCTTCTTTTGGTCGAGGGTAAGGGAAATGCCGCTAACCGCCCGATCAATAACCGGGTTTGCTGCTACCAGGCCGGTTACCAGTTCCACCGGGCCAGGAGTTTGTTCGCCAGTTTGCACAAGATCTTCAGTCAGGGATTTGATCTCGCTGGTCGACTTGCGAACGTGAAATATGAGATCTTGCGACTTCGTGCCCTCACCTGCTGCAACCTCGCTGGATAACAGGTCCGATGAAAGCTGTCCAGGAGTGGCTCTGTGCTGTTGCAAGTTCATGATGGTAATATTGGCTTCGGCCAATGCATTCTGCAGGTGGGCTAATTCTTCCAATGCGGCATGTAATTCTTGCTCCAGATAATTTGTCTCATCCTGGACGTTCGAATATGTTTGATCGCTGGCAAATTGATGCAGCGCTGCGTTCTCCGCTTCCAAAGCAGCGATATGTTTTTCGGCTTCCTGCTGTACAGCCAGGATCGATTCCAGGTTGTTTTCTGCCCTGGTGGAATCTCGTTCTGCCCGGATCACATCCATTTCTTCGAGCACTAACCGCAGTTCCTGGCGCGCATCGGACAATTCCTGCTGGTTTTTGGCCAATAAAGCATACAGGCCTTCCAGATCTTCTGTTTTCTCCGAGGAAAGCTCAACGTTCGTCTGGGAAGAACGGTCTCGTTGCCGATCAGGGCTGCCGGGGATGTCACCGGGCGAAGCATCTTTTTGTGCCAGCGTGGGAGTAGTTTTGCGAGGCTTTTCAGCCAGTTTGTTTCGGCCGGGCCTGAGCGCCCAGGCCAAACCCGGCAGCAAGGGGAACACGCAGAGTAAAGCCAATCGGACAGCGGCGGGGTAATCGCTCTGCGTATAAGGCATGATGACATGGACTATACCGCCAACAAAAACGATTGCGAAAAAGCCAAAGCCGATTCTCCATCTCTCGGGGCGAAAATAGGCAAGTAGGATGGCGCAGGAGACTGCGAGAAGCAGCAGAAACACCACCCAGGTAAGGTCAAGGGGGGAGCCATTAAAACTGGCGTATTCTCCTGCTATTGGGCCCCAGTCAACCAGGGCGTAAACGAAAAACAGGAAGGCGAACAGGGTCAACAAACCCACTGTGGTATCGGACGAACGCGTCGCATAGGCGCCTAAAACCATCCAACCGATCCAAATCAGCGAGACAGCAATCAATGCCCGGTCAAGCAGCGGAAGAACGAGCTGCAGATCGATAATGTCTTGCCAGCCAAGCGCGCTAACCACAAATTGAAATACCTGGCCGGCGATGATGACCAAGAATCCGATTTTCATCCGGAATGCGGCCGGCCGATTCTGGGGCGATTCCATGAGAAAAACGGTCTGCAACCCGGCTATGGCCGCAAAAACAATGACCAGGTGGTAAATCAAATTCCCCGGCGGTTCGACCAGCACTTCGAAAATCTGCGAAAGCAGCGACTCCATTATCAAACTACCCCATATTGGATTATAGCATGCGTACCTGAAAGCGGGCGGGTACTGCGGGTAGTCAAACCAGACGACTGCAAACAGACATTTAATCTTTGGTAAAAGGGGACATTCCTACTTTGGGCTTACAGAAAGGTGCAAAAGGTTGACAAATCGTTAATATCCGATAAAATACTGATCGTTGTATGACGCCGAAGTGGCGGAACTGGCAGACGCGCTACGTTCAGGGCGTAGTGGGCAATACGCTCGTGAGGGTTCAAATCCCTCCTTCGGCACTCCAATCCCGCATAAAGCGGGATTTTGGTTTAAGCCAGAATATTCCTTGTCTGGCATGAAATTTTGCTGTAAGATTGGGCTATGAAGAATTTCCAAATCAAATGGAAACAATTGGCTGTGCTGGGAGCTTTTGTGGTGTTGTTTTTTCTGCTCATGGATTTTAACAGCAGAATTAACGAGCTAAACCGCCTGAACACAGAGCTCGCGAAAATGGAGACCCAGGTAGCTGCCAATAAGGCCACCGAAAGCGGGCTGCAGGAGCAAATCCAATATGCTACCTCCGACGCGGCAGTCAATGAATATGCCCGCAACAACGGCCTGGTCCGGGAAGGCGAAAAATTGATCGTCCCACTCGGCAACAGCACTCCTGTTCCACAGCTAAATCATGAAACCACACCAACCCCAGTGAAAATTTCAAACCATCAAATCTGGTGGGCTTTGTTCTTCGGCGATTAAGGACCAGGCGGCTTGCAGGTTAAATCTCCCGCGGGACGCGGGAGTTTGTATTTTAAGCTGGGTAGCCTGTGCCAGATTTATGCCGAGACGATTTGCGGTCAAATCTGATTTTCTGCTTGCAAGCGGTTGATCACCACCAGAGTCAAATCATCGCTGGCTGGCGTTCCCTGTCGGAAATCCCGGATGGCCTGATTGAGATGCTGGATGGTTTCATGCGCCGAGCCTACCGGGGTGCTGGAAAGTGCTTCCGCCAGTCGTTTTTCGCCAAAAATCTCGCCCGAAGGGGAAAAACTCTCAGTCACGCCGTCGGTGTATAAGATCAATTGGTCACCGGGACAAATTTCAATCGTGTGTTCCTGAATTTTACTGTTCGCCATCACTCCCAAAGCCATACCGCCCTTTAGCAAGGGTTCGCTATGACGCGTGTTGCTATGCATGACCAACGGCAAATTGTGACCGGCATTGGCGTAGGTCAGGGCGCCTTCCCGCAGGTCGAGCACCGCATACACAGCGGTGACGAACAGCCCATCTTGCGAGTCGACTACCAACAGGCGGTTGACTCGCTCCAGGACTTTTGCCGGGGAAGCAATTTCACGCACGAAGGCCCTGATCAATGTGCGGGCGACGGTCATATACAGGGCTGCCGGCATGCCTTTGTCCGAAACATCCGCAATCACGATCCCCAACTTACCCGAGCCGAGTTTGAAAATATCGTAAAAATCCCCACCAACCTCGCGGGCAGTTTGCCAGACGATGTCCAGATCCCAGCCCTTTAAGTCGGGAAGACGCGAAGGCAAAAAAGTGCGTTGTATCTGGCGCGCCAACTGAATTTCTTTTTCCAGCCGTTCTCGTTCGACCATCTCACGGTTAAGCTGGTCATTTTGGATGGTCAGGGAAACCTGCTGGGCGATTCCATTGATGATTTCATGGCGGCGCTCATGGAAAGAGGGGGGAACATTAGCTTCGGCGGTTAACATGACGCCAAACACCTCCCCTTTCACCGAGAGCGGCACGGCAAGCACCCAATTGGACCCGGGGACATATTGGTCGTTCAATTCGTCGCCGGGAATCAGGTGGGTCAATTTATCCCAATTTTCGATTGGCATATCCGGGTCATCTACCTTGCTTGCCAGAAATTCGTCTTTCTCCCTGACCGCATCCAGTAAAGGGAACTGGCCCAGACTGTACTGCCTGCCTTCCAGATAACGGTCTTCACGGCCTTTGTTATTGAATGTCTTGGCAATCTGAAATCCCTGGTCTTCGGGTTGCCACAGATAAATTGCGCAGGCATCGATGCCTACTAGAATCGGCATCAAATGGACAATGGTGTCCAGAATATCTTCGAGGGTATTCTGGCTGACAACCGCCTGGGCGACTTGCAGCAGCACTGCCGTTACATAAGCCTCTTCCTGGCGGGCCTCCAACAATGCTAGGTTTTCGATAGCCACTGCTGTTTGCTGGGCAATGCCCAGCAAAAGGGAGAGGGTTTGCTGGTCGAAGGCAGGGTTGCCGCTGGCACCATTTTCACTTTGATGCCCAACCAGGAAAGCCCCCAGAAGTTTTCCGCGCGAAAGCAAAGGCAATATCACCACTGTACTGCCGGCTTTTGGGAGCACCAGACTTTCCAGGTTTAACTCGTGAACGGGGTCTTCAATGAACACTGGCAAGCGCGTTGAAATCATTTGTTCCACAACCGGAATATCTACCCCTAAAGCCCAATTTTCGAGGGCGGGAGTTTCCAGTCCATATTGCGATTTCATAAAGAATGAAAGCAAATTCTCGTCCCAGGTGAAAAAGGCACATTTTTTTATGCCAATGAGCAAGGGCGTCAGCCGCGCCATGGTTTGCAGGAGTTCATCCATGCTCAGGCTATTCTGCGCCGCTTCAGCCACTTTGAACAATATGGTCGATATCCAGGCCTGCTCCTGGGCAGAAGTAAACAAACGCGCGTTCTGAATCGCCACTGCTGCATTGTTGGCAAAAGTCATCGATATCAGACCGGCTTCCTCGCCATAACAGCCCGCATCCGGGTGCGCCAGGATGAGGACGCCGAGCGGTTCATCACCCGCCCGCAAAGGCGCAGAGATGGATGAGTAATCGCTTTCATAATCCATGGCTCTGCCCATTGGCCCGACAGGGTCCTGTGGGCTGCGGATGAAGGGGGCTTCCAAATCCATGATATCGGATAACAGGCTGCTGACCGTGCTGTCTTCTTCCATCAACGCCAGCAGGCGGCTGGCATCGGCGCCTCGGGTAGCTGCCAGGCGCAAATTGTGCTGACCATTATTGCCTTTGGTGCGATCTTCCTCCAGGAGCCAGATGGCAGCGGCTTTGCCAGGCAGGTTGCGGTCCAGTTGGGTAAGGATGCGGTCAAGCAGGTCATCCAGCGCCACATTTGCCGATACCAGACCCGCGATTTCCCGGAATGAGTCAGCAACCTGCCGTCGCCAGATTTCAGAATTATAGAGGCGCGCGTTGCGTATAGCAATCGCAATCGAAGCGCTCATGGCTTCAAGCAGCGGGATATCGTTCACTTCAAAACCATTTACGCGTTCGGATTGCAAGTCGAGCACGCCCAGCACCTCACCGGCATATTCCAGCGGGATGACCAGTTCCGCGCAAGTTGTTTCCGGTCGCAGAAAGGCGGGGCGGTAAAGCGGTTCGGTAGAAACATCATTTGCCAGACGGGTCTTTCCTTCTCGTGCCACCCACGGAATGATGCCATTTGGGTCGTCGAGATTGAAGGTTACCTGCAAATCCTCAAAGGACTGGCTGCGATCGCCGGCGCCTGCCTCGTAAATGATCTTGCGGCGGCCGGGATTGATGGAATAGATATGGATATACTCGTAATCGAAATGTTTGCGGATGGATTTGACCACCACGTCCAGTAGCTCATTAAAATCAAGTGTGGAGGTGACCGCGTGGCTGATCTCAAGGACGGCTGAAATTTGCGCCGCCCGTTTGCCGAGGTGGGTGTATAAATGAGCGCCCTCGATTGCCAGGGCAATATTGTCCGCCAGTGTGCGCAAGACGCTCAGGTCAAATTCATGGATGGCGCGGGCTTCGTCGTTTTGTACATCCAGCACACCCAACACCCTGTTTTCCACCTTGAGCGGGATGGAGACTTCGGCGCGTGTTTCCGGCAGCGCTTCACTAAAGCAAAACAAGGGTTCAGTGCTGACATCCGGCGCGTGAATTTCCTGCCCGGTTAATGCGGCCGTGCCGACTATTCCTTCCCCCACTTTTATCGAGAAATCTTCCTTCTCTTGCAAACCTTGCCCGGGGATTCCCGTGCTGGCCTGGAAATGAAGGGTTCCGCTGCTATTGTCCAGGGTAAATATGGTGACGAAATAAAAATCGAATGTTTCCTGGATCAACCCGGTCACCTGACGACATAGCTCCTCCAGGTTACGCTGGTTGGCAATTCGTGCGCTCACCGAGCGTACCAGGGCAAGCTGGTCAAAGCGCCAGTTTTTCAGGCTGATTTGGCGCATGGTCTGCATTGCAACCGCGGCGTGGTCGGCGGCGCCGGACAGGAAAATTAAATCGTCGGCGGCAAAGGGGTCGTCTCCTAACCGCTCGACCAGCAGCACACCCAGTAAAACTTCTTGCGCAATCAATGGCAGCGCAACCTGGGCTTTGCTGCCCGACCTGGATTTTCGGGTCTGAATAGTCCTTTTTTCGCCGGCTTTACGGACTAAAGCCGGTGCTCTGGCATCTGGCAGCAACGGCATGTCCGGTTCGGCAGGGAGTGGGTAGGCAGGGCGCGCGCCCCAAAACTTTGCCCGAGCCCGCTGATGGTCGGCTACAAACTGGTCAATCAGGCTGCTCTGCGCAGCGAGGGATTCCTGGGCGAGAAGGGACTCGCCAAGCTCTAGAAAAAGCTTCCAATCCGGTTTGGAATGCGGACTGGCGGCATCCATGGAATGAGTTATCCTTTTCGCTTTATCAACGTAAGAACATTGGTCTTTCCAGCGGTGTCGTATTTGACTTCATCCATCCACTGGTGCATGAAATACAGACCCAGACCAGTTTCCTGACGCTGCTTCAACGGAACGTTGATTTTTGGCTTGGGGACTGATTTTGGATTGAAGCTTTTGCCCGTGTCTTGCAGGGTAATGATCAGGAAATTGTCTTTTATACGATAATTAAATTCGATTTCGCCCTTGCCCTCGCCACCGTAAGCATGCTCGATGATATTTGAGCAGGCTTCATCCACGGCGGTTTCCACACCGTATGCAGCTAATCGGTCCAGACCAAATTCCTGGGTTGCCTTTTTGACCAGATCGGCTATTTTTGCAAGGCTGTCATACCGTCCGGGAAATTTCACCGCTGGCATCCAAATGAAACCACCCTTAAAAATTACCAACTGCTGAGACGGCATCTTTGAAAATCTTGAACAAAGGCGTAAAACCCGCCAGCTCGAGCGAAGCCATTATGGTTTCGGGAACGGCAGCCAGCACAACCTCGCCGCGGTTATAACGTTTGCACGTTTTCTGCGTACCGATGAGCACGCGCAGACCAGCGCTGGAAATAAAATCTACCCCATCCATGTCAAAGACGATATGAAAACGACCAGCCTCGATGATCTCATTCACCACCTCGGCAAATTTTGGGGCAGTGGCGCTATCGATCCGGCCTTTGATATTAATCACGTCGCAGCGTTTCAGCTCGGTGTGCTGGATTACCATTTTCATCACTCCAATTCTTGATATGGACGTCGGTTTGTACGCAAAATTATATCATAATGGTGTTTAGTTGAGGCCAAAGTAATTGACTGGATTATTGGATTCACGCTGAAAGGTTACGCACTTTTGTTGATTCCCGGCCATAAACCTTGCGCAATTGGGGAAAGTTATGATATTTAATAGACATTCCTGTTGAAAATCCCCAGTTATCCAACATTATTGGTTGATGGAATACCCTGGCGTCGATTGAGACGGTAAATTCTGGCTCAGGATTCGTCCCATTTTTAGTTTTCGGGTAGAATCCCTCCTGAAAATCGATTTTGATGGAATCCATTGAATATTTACACATGCCGGAAACAAAAAAGACCGGCCAAGGATAGGAAAATAACTCATGAGTGGAAAAAGCTCACCGCAAAGTATCATCGACTCATACAAGAAACGCCAACGAATGATGCCGTATATGGTGTGGGGAATCGCCATCCTGCTGGTCATTATCGGGGTCATTTTGCTGGTGGTATGGTTCAGCGGCCCGAATGCGCCCAAATTGGGGCTGTTCTCATCGGCAACCCCGACTGCCAGCGCAACGCCCACTGCCACGCCAATGACCCCCACGGCAACCGCTTCACTGACACCGACGATTACTGAAACGCCTGTTCCGACGTTCACCCTGACGCCTTCCGGGCCATTTGAGTACACAGTCCTGGAGGGTGACACGTGTTTTGACCTGTCGCTGACTTACGATGTCGATTTGTTGGTGCTGCTGGCAATCAACAATTTTGCTCCGGACCAATGCCCGATCCGCCCCGGCGACATCATCTTAATTCCGGCGCCTGGTCAGGCGCTGCCGACCGCGACCCCCATCCCGGATAACATGCCGCGCGGAACGAAAATCAATTATGTCGTCCAGACCGGTGATTCGCTGGATAGCATTGCAAGCCAGTTCAATTCGACCGTGGACGACATTATGACGCAAAATAAGCTCACCGACCGGAACAAGATCAATGTCGGCCAAACTTTGATCGTGCGCGTGAATCTGGTTACGCCGACGCCGACGCGCCAACCATCGCTCACTCCGACACCAGGCGGTGCAACGCAAACCGCCACGCCGACGAGCGGTTAAACGAGACTGAATGAATGAAACCCGCTCCTCTGCAATTGAAAGAGGAGCGGGTTTTGTTTAAGGCGTGGACCAGGGCTGGCGGGGTAAAGCCGGGTTGGGTTGAAAAGATGGTATAAACGGAGCGTGGACTCTTTGCCATCTGCATCTAAAAGCGGTACTTCTTCCAGAATCAACACGCAGTTGCTGTTGGTTATCGCGGGTGTGGCGCTGGCAGGCCTTCTGTCACGGCTGTTGGAAAGCTCAGGTGGGAATGCAGCCTGGATGACTGCGTTTCTGGACAGCGCACACCGGTTCGCGGTCGGGTTTGAGCGCATCTTTTTGGAAACAACGCCATTTTTGTTATTGGGTGCGTTTACTTCGGCCGTGATTGCAAACGTTTTTTCGGATGCGGAAATTCAAGCGTTGTTCCAAGGCCGTACGCTCCGCAGCGTGATTATTGGAATTCTGGCCGGGTTCACCCTGCCGGTTGGCGACGGCGGTTCCGTGCTGGTAGCCCGGCAGCTTTTGCGCAAAGGGGCGAGCCTACCTGCTGCGGCCGCTTTAATGGTGGCAGGCCCGGGAGTAACGCTGGTCGCTGTTGGCGCCGGTCTGGGTGCAAACGGAATGATCGGGCTTGCCGGGCTGCGCTTCGCAACCGCGGTCATATTTGCTCTTGTTTTTGGATTGATCCTCGCCCAGGAAAGCGAGCCTGAACGAATCATAAAGATCGGAAACCTGCCGGCAGCAGGGGGCGATTCCGTTTCCGTGTTGGAAGGCGGAAGGCATGTGAGCAAGGCCAAAGCCATCACGCTTACGGCCAGCATCGAATTCCTTGAATGGATGCCGCTATTGGTCATTGCCGCACTACTGGGCGGCTTGTTACAAGCATTGATCCCCGGCGGGTGGATTCCGCCGGTTCAGGGTAGCGCAGCCTGGCAGAATGCCGGGAGCGGCCTTTGGGCGATACTCACTGCCCAAAGCGCTGTCGGTGATCTATATACCGTGCAAAACAACCTGGCAAACTGGTCCACGAGCGCGCAGAGGACCTATTTACTGGTTGGGATGGCCGTCGATGTCAAGCTGATCTTGTTTTATGGGCGCATTTTCCGCCGCAAAGCTTTGCTTTATTGGATAATGCTGTCGCTGAGTTTGAGTTTGTTGGCCGGGCTGGCGATCGAAAGTTTCGGGGGGCTGCATTGAAGCGCAATGTGCAGATCAAGTTCTTTGCCCTGGCGCTAGCGGTGCTGGGACTTTTTCAACTCAGCCTGATTTGGGATGGCCGACTAGTGGATTATGTCGATCCGCGACAGGGGATGCTGGTGTTTTTGACCGGTCTCGGCTGCGTCATTCTGGCTCAGGTAGTGCTGTCAACGGCTGGAACAAGGGTTTCCAGGTCAGTTGAAAATGAAGATTCTGAAGAGAATCCAGATTCCGGGAGCGACCGGGCGGCATCCGGATTAATCTGGTTGGTCGTTCCGCTCCTGGTTTTTTTATTGTTCCGATAAAGTCTGATGATCTATTCTGTAAGACGCATCGACCGGGTTTTTATTTTGGTTATGATCTGCGCAGGTGTGGCAGCGGTAGCGTTGTATTCCCTTACAAGCAGGTTGCTAATTACACTAAGAAATCCAGCGATTGCATTTATCGGCAACCCGCTCATTGCGCCTGAAATCTGGTCGGTGTCAATAGACGGCAGCTCATTGAAGCGTTTGACCTCGACCGGTGGCACGGTCTATGATTTTGCAATTTCGCCGGATGGCGCAGTGATTGTTTATTCAGTGCACAATTCGAACGGAAGCAGCGCGTTGTACCGCACCGACCGCGCCGGCAGGGATGCGCAGATTCTAGTTGAATGCGGCCAGGCGCGCTGTGAAACGCCGGCCTGGTCGAACGATGGTCGTTACATTGCGTATAGCCAGATAGCTCGGGTGAATGACAAGAACACCCGTATTGTCGCGATTATCCCGGTCAAGGGGCAGCTTCCGGCAGAATGGCCCGACAAGCTTATAACCGGAACAAATCCGGTCTTCTCGCCGGACGGCCAAAATTTAGCCATGAACAACCCCGAGGAAGGCTTTATCCGCATCCTGGGTCTTTCCAGCGGCGTAGAGCGGCAGGTACGAACCAGTGCTCCGGATCCAGTTACCTGGTCGGCTGATTCAAACTATATTTATTTTAACGAAAATGAAGTGACCGGGGTATTACTCCAATCCCGGTTATTTCAGGTTGACCTCACTACCATGCAGATCGAACTATTTTTGCCGGCGCAACTTTCCAGTTTTGATGCTGGCGGCATGAGGATAACCCGTGATGGGACTTGGGCTGCCTTTGCACTGCGGAGCGGGGATAATCAGGTCGGGCGGCAAATTTATATCTCAAAAATGGATGGGAGCCAATTCCAGGCTGTTACAGATGAATCAAGCACCTGGCATACTGCGATTCAGTGGTCACCCGATGGAAACCGGCTGGTTTATCAGGAATATACGCCTGGCACTGCCAATGCTGTCCCGCGGGTGCTCGTCTGGGATCGGGTCAGCGGTGAATTTATCGTTGCAGCGGAAAATGGGGCGCTGCCTGCCTGGCTGCCTTAACTGGATCTACCCACATCCCGGCAGGCGATCTGTGTAGCCGCAATTTCAGCCAGTACCTCGACGTCCGTTTCGCTGCCGGAACACTGATCGAGTACCTTTCTGGCTGCGGCTCCCCCTATCTGGCCGAGCGCCCAGGCGGCATGCGTGCGCACCAATGGCTCACTGTCAGATTGCAACGCCCTGGCCAATGCAGATACCGCCCGGGCATCACGAGCATTACCCAAGACAACAGCGGCATTGCGCAAGTAACCACGGCGGCGCGCACGTAGAATGGGACTTCCCTTAAACTGACGATTAAAATCCTGGGGGGTAAGACTCATGGCCGCCATTAAATCCGGCCGGGCGTTTTCAGGCTGCGGGGAAAGTTCGGAGTCAAATTCGGGCGAAGCAAAGCGAATATTCCAGGGGCAAACCTGCTGACAAACATCGCAGCCAAATACCCAGTCTCCCAATTGCGGGCGCAGCTCGGTTGGAATGCTCCCTTTGTTTTCGATGGTCAGGTAGGAAATACAGCGGCGGGCGTCCAGGGTTCGGTCGGGGAGGATGCAACCGGTTGGGCAGGCGTCGATGCAGCGGCGGCACGACCCGCAATGATCGGCGAAAAATGGCGGGTCGTTCTCCAGCCTGATATTGATGAATAACTCCGCCAGCAGGTAATAAGAACCGGACTGCGGGTCGATCAGGCAGGTGTTTTTACCCATCCATCCCAGGCCGGCGCGGGATGCCAGATCGCGTTCCAGAACAGGGCCGGTGTCGGTATAGATTTTATAGGCCAGGGAATGATCGATTCGAGACTGGATGAATTTAGCTAGTTGTTCAAGCCGTGGCGGAATCAAATCATGATAGTCCTTGCCCCAGGCATAGGCTGCAACCCGTCCATGCAAACCAGGCGCAGCGCTTTTCGGCAGATTCGCAGGGCGTGGGTAGCGCAAGCCAAGGATGATCACACTGCGCACATCAGGCAGGATCAGGCGCGGGTCGGCGCGCCGCGCAACCGCTCGCTCGGTTGCCAGGTAATCCATTGAGCCATTTCGGCCTTGCGCCAACCAGAAAAGATAATTTGGCAGTGTGTCAGGGGGATGCGGTTCGGCCACCCCGAAAAGTGTAAAACCGAGGCGGTTGGCCTCGGTTTTAATGGCAGATTTCAAGCCCACAGACGATTCGCTGGAATTCCGGGTCTGTTCCATGGGCCGGGTGAACTTTCTACGGAGTGGCCGTTGCTCCTGCGGTGGGCGCGACGGTTTCGGTTGCGGTCGCGGCAGCCGCCCCGACCTTAAAGCCAAAGGTCAACGGATAAAAGTTGACGCCTTCTTTGTTGGTCAATACCCAGATCGTTGTATATTCACCGCTGGAGGCGGGAGCCTTCATGGATAGTGAAAGGTCGATGGACTCATTGGGTTTAACTTCTTTGGACAACTTGATGTCACCAGCTCCCATGCGCAGCGTTTGTTCGACCAGGTAGTAGCGCAGTTGATAGTCCGTGGTCCAGGTGGTTGTGCCCGTATTTTTGACGGTCCAAACCAGGGTGAAATCCTGTCCGGCGGTCAAAACGGTGCCATCACCAGGGTTCTGCGCCACCCATTCAGCTTTATCGGGACCTGTAGAGCTGGTAGCCGATTTTTGCACCAGCGGGGTGACCGATACACTTAAAGTCGCCGTCACGGCCTGAGTCGGTGCGGGGGTGTTGGTCGGCTGAAGTGTGGGCGTGCTGGTTGCAGTGGGCATTAACACAGCGGTCTGGGTCAGACCGGCCGCTACGGTTTGGGCAGCCTGGGTATAGACCATTTCCGGGCTGTTCGTGGGGGTGGCATCGGCCTTCGAACAAGCCGCCAGGGTTGTCAGCAACAGCACTGCCAGTAAGATACCCCCGACTAATTTACGATTTCCTAACATCAAACTTTACCTCCGAATTGCACTTAAAAGCTAAAAAATATCCCGCGATGAACCTGATAGCTGGCGCATCCGGCAGCCGGATTACCGGCGTCAGGAATTTTCAGGGTTGTTGATCAAATTGTCAAGGGTTGACAACCGGCTCGACAACCGGTTCCAGCGCCGCTGGCTCGAAGGCGCTGCCGTTTCCAGGCGCTGGCAACGCGTCTGAGAATATCCCAGGACGTTCGAGAAAGTTGAGATAAGTCACCATGCCGGGTTTTATCGTGATTTTGTGGCGGTAATCCTTCCAACGCACCCGAAACTCAACCCAGTAGTCGCCGGCTGGTAAATCACTCAATACCAGGTTCTCCTGGTAAAAATCGTCTTTATTGACGCTGGTCGGACCGTATGTGCGTACCATCCAGGTCTTCCCCAGTTCCTCAGAGATGACTTTTATTTTGATTTTATACAAAGGAAAGCCGTAACGGTCGATCATGTTACCAACCAGCACCCCCCAGCCTTGCGGCGGAGCCAGCCACAACTCCGGATTGCGGGTATAGAAAAAGCTGTTGCTTTCGATGCGCACCTCGAAATGCAGGTGCGGGCCGGTAGTTTTACCCGTGGTCCCAACAATCCCAACCTGCTCTCCCGCTTCGACATTCTGGCCGACCACGACGTCCACCCGATCCATATGAGCGTAAATGGTATAAACCTCACGGTCATTGTAGCTAAAATTATGCCGGATAGTTACCGCCAGACCGTAGGGGTCGCCTTCAACAGCGCCGCCTTTGTATAATCCTTCGCCCGCCCAGGTAACTTTGCCGGCTGCCGCGGCGATCACCGGGGTGCCGCGGTCGGCGGCGATATCAATGCCGGTGTGGACGATGTCAGTATCGGTGAAAAAATCACCATACCGATAATCTGCCGAGGGCCAGTTGACCGCGTCAGTAGCAATCGGCCGGGTGAAATAAAAATGGTCGTAGGGCGTCATTGCCCAGGGGACAGGCACCAGCGGCGGGCGCCAGGCAGATACCGCTTCTGTTGCCGGAGTGGGGAAGGTAAATTGAAGCGGTTCTTCTTCCGGGGCAGGAGCGGGTTCAGCTTCCACAGGCTTGGCAGGTGGCTGTTCTGACACTGGGACAGAATTATCTTCGACGAAAGCCAGCGGAACCGGCGTTGGCGCCTGCTGCAGCACGACCGCCTGAGCAGGCTTTGGCGCGCAGCCAGCCAGGATTAGCAGGCCGCTCAATCCAGCGACAAAACCAAACCATTCCTTAGCGAACCGGCGGTTCATGGGTAAGTTTCTCCTGGTACTGGAGTCCAGGTCGGCCGCGGTTCAGAGTTTGCAGGCAACCCTTGCCAGGGAGTCACTTGCGCAGTGGCAGTGAGGCCATTGAGGGGCAGCGGCGTGTTCGTTGGGAAGGAGGTCAAGGTTGGAATCTGGGTCGGACGGTGAACCAATTCAACCGGATACAGGCGCTGCATGGCCTGGTCCCAGCCCCGGTTGACAGAATAGGCAAACTGGTTGAATCGGGCAGCAGCATAGTATGTTCGCCAGTTGGGATAGGCAGGCAGCCGCTGCCAGTTAAAACGGGCAGCCAACTCAGTAAAGTCAATCCAATAACCTGCCGGGGCTGCGTCCGTTGCGCCGCCTTGCTCATAGGTATTTGGGTCGCCGCTCGAACGGGCATCCAGGTTCCAGACCGGCGCCGTAATGGGTTCACCCTGCGAGCCGTCCTGGTAACGGGCGCGGATGTACAAGCGCCAGTATGCTTCGCCGCCCAGGTCTTCCCGTTGGATCGCCATCCAGCCGGCCTGGTAAGGCAGGGGATTAATGGCGATCCCCATCCCGGTCACCAACCAGTCATCGCCGATACCCGGAAGTGAGGGTTCGGTTATCGGAAGATAAGCATTTTGCAGGTTGGCCAGCACATCCCAGCCGGAAACGCGGGCAATTTCCTGGCGTAATGCAAAAAAGGATTCATCAACCTGGTCGCTCAAATAAGGATAAGGCGCATTAATGCCGTTCAGGGAGACCAGACCGACTCGCCCGGTCGATGCCTCAGTAGGTTGATTGATCTGGATTCCCGCCATGATCTTACGCGGATCGCCTGAATCGACCAACAGGTAGGGGTGCAAAGCGTTAGCAAATTTAGCAGATTGCCAGTCGGCGCCGTGAAGCGCGGCTGGTAAGGGTTTGGGGGGCAAGGTCACCTGGCCGTTTTCTGAATTATAGCCAGTAAGCGAGGTACCTTCGGCCAGGTCAAGCTGTGCCAAAATTTGACCGCCAGCCGGATCCCAAAGTGGGCGGATGCCGGCGCCAAGCGTTTGAGGATCTTCTCCATTTTCGACAGCAGCAGCCACCACGATGGTTTGCATCCCATACAGGCGAGTACTCCAGGCCAATTGCTGCCCATCCGGTGACCAGGCGGGATCTCTATCCGGTGATTCGGGATTTTGGCTGCGGTTTTGAAAACGGTTGCCGGGTTGGTCGAGCGCTGCTGTCCAAATCTCTGATTCCCCGCTGCGCTGAGAGGTGAAGGCGAGTAAATTACCGCTCGGCGACCAATCCGGGTCGGTATCCGCTGCAGGGTCAGTGGTCAGTTGCAGCGCAGGCTGAGACAGATCGGCCAGTGATTGAATAAAAATATCGAGATTTCCCGTCTGGTACGACACGTAAGCCAACCACTGACCGTCCGGCGCCCAGGTTGGGTTGCCGTCATAGGCGGGGGTGTTCGTCACCCGGGTGGACTGCCCGGTGGTGAAATCAAAAATGTAGATATCCCAATACCCGTTTCGGCGGGATGCATAGGCCAACCGGGTTCCGTCGGGGCTGACTGCCGGGTGGATGTCATCCCAGGGGTGATCCGTCAGACGGGTGAATTGCAGGTCGGATGGATGGTAGGCGAACAGGTGACGATAGTAGCCGTCGGAAAGCGATAGCACAATCAATCCGTCCGGATACTGAACTTCTCCTGTTCCGGTTGGTGCGCCGGCCGGTGTTGGATTCGTTAATGTTAGCGTGGCAGCAGCAGTTGGGGTGGGTGGTTGGACCGTCTCACCTGACAGCGACGTATGAGTCGGGGTGGCAGTTGCTTGGATCGCTGCCTGTTCCCTTTTCATCCCCGACCACAAGACCCAGGCACCCAAAAGCAGCAAGGCAGCCGTAAGAACGAGAAAAAACCGGGGAAGCATCCCTGTTTTATTCTCATTCGAATCTGAGATGTTGGGCGTCCTGCCAGGATTTGAAATGGGATCCGTCCCTGAGTAAGGATAATTTTCTGAATCCCTACCATTTTAGCACCTGGAAATTAATCCAGGCAGGCAAATGGAGCAAAATGGTCACAGATTACAGGATTGTTAAGACCCGGGCAGCCTGGTTGCAAAAAACGTTCTTCGACAGGCTCAGCGACCACGCTTCGACAAGCTCAGCGACCACGCTTCGACAAGCTCAGCGACCACGCTTCGACAGGCTCAGCGACCACGCTTCGACAGGCTCAGCGACCACGCTTCGACAAGCTCAACGACCACGCTTCGACAAGCTCAACGACCACGCTTCGACAAGCTCAACGACCACGCTTCGACAAGCTCAGCGACCACGCTTCGACAAGCTCAGCGACCACGCTTCG
>SLTK01000009.1:92490-687637 GCA_004347695.1 Chloroflexota bacterium
CCACGCTTCGACAAGCTCAGCGACCACGCTTCGACAGGCTCAGCGACCACGCTTCGACAGGCTCAGCGACCACGCTTCGACAAGCTCAACGACCACGCTTCGACAAGCTCAACGACCACGCTTCGACAAGCTCAGCGACCACGCTTCGACAAGCTCAGCGACCACGCTTCGACAAACTCAGCGACCACGCTTCGACAGGCTCAGCGGACGGCAAGAACAAATATACCGTTACCTTGATTCGGACGGCGGAAGTTTGAAACGGATCGATCTTGCATCGACTGCGCCCAAATCCTCATACTCAATTCTGGCGGATAATTCAAACGGTCCTTGAGCATCAACCGGGCGAATGTGCATCGTAAATACCAGGTCAAAATCGATATTCTCGACAATTAAGATGCTGGCAACCTCATGATCGGCTGCGTCGGTCAGCGTGGCGATCAGGTTTGGCGGTTTCGTAAAAGGGGTAAGGCGAATGTGAACGCGAACTTTGCTGTTGTCACCCCATGGTTCGACGTGCAAATCAACAAAGCGCACTTGTTCCGGGGGGACGGCGCCTTCAGCCGGGTGGAGGGGGTTAAATCGCGGCACAGGGGTTCAACCGATCCGGCGCGCTTCCATGTAAAAACGCTTTTCCACAGCTTCGCCCATCGAGAAGGTTTTCCGCGGTAGCGCACCGTCCAGAATAACCGTTTTAAATAAGTCGTTCTTTGGCATTGCCGGCAGGTAAAACCCGCAGTTACCGGGCTGCTTGCCAAGGGTAAGAACCACGTCCGCGCCGTGGACATAATCCAAATTTTCGGCGTTGCCCAAACCGATCCAGGTATCGAGGAAGGATTGCAGCGTCCCTACCGGCAGATTGGCAGATGGATTGCTGATAATGGCCAATTCAGGTCCTGTGGCGTTCACAAGGCCAATTACATGGTCATCCCCCTGGTAGGCTTCGACCTTTTCAACGACTTCCTCGGGCGACTGGCATGGGGAGAAGCGCAGAGCGTCGCCAAAGTGGGCTTTCATGGCGTCCCTGGGGCTGCTCTGGCAGCCAAACACAACCCGGTGGATCGGTTCAAAGTGCAGACCTTCATCATGGACGTTTTCGATTTCGACCAGGGCATAGCGAGCAGGATGGTCCATGCCAACCACGGGTTTAATTTTTTCCCAGATGGCTTTGGCGGTGGCGAGCGAATGATTTCCGTCGCCGACCGCAAACAGCAGGACGCCATGCTCGGGGGTGACGCCATATTTTGAATAAAAGACCTCAGGCGATGCCAGGCGCTCCAGAGCGGCGATCATCTGTTTTTCCAGGATGGGGTTGTTCACCAAACGCCCGGTCAAATGACCGCTGCCTTGCATCAGGTCAAAGTCATAAAGCAGCGGTAAGGACGCGGCTTCAGCCGAGATCGGATCAATTACCGAGCAGTCGGGATCATCGATCAAAACAAGGATGTGCGGCAATTCCAAAATAGCGCCTTCACGAATGCGCATGCGCGGCGGCAGGCGGTTGAGGATGGTGCCTTCCGTTGCCCGGATCAGGGTTCGCGATCCTTTGTTGAAATCATAATTTTCCAGGTCCAGTGCCAGCATCAGCCCGCGGCGCATTCTTCCAAGCGATGTGCTGCGCTCCACATAAATCAGCCCGGTGTGAGAATCCAGCAAATCCTGGTGAACGTACTCGCGCATTTTTTGCTGAGAAAGTTGGATACGATCATTCTCATCCGGCGTACCTAAAAATACCTCAGGAAGGACCAGATTATAGGTGGAAGGAGCGGAGCCAACAATGTTTGCGACCTTCTGCCAGTATTCCGGTTGTGAAGTAAACTGGTCGCAGGCAATGGTAGCCCACTTTTGTGGCTCCAAACCGTTTCTGGGAAGCAAAATATCCGCGACTTGAACGCCAATACTCGGGTAATTACGCATGGAATCACGCTCCGGGGAATGAGGAATGGATGAGAGGATTGACCAGGCTCATTGTAGCAAAATCTGGCCAAGCCTGCGACCCTTTTTACCGGGAAACAGGAATAGTGTCAGCCAAGATGAGGAAGGATTACGGCATAAAAATCCCCTGCTCAACATAACGGAGCAGGGGACGGCGATTAAATTGTTGTCGGTCGCTACATTCCAGCCAGGTAGGCAAACCCGACGGTTCCGGGACCGGTATGGGTGCCAATGACCGGGCTGACCGGCGTTACGACGGATTCCTGAATAATGCCGTTTGGCAGACGATCCTGCGCCTTTTTTAAGAGTTGTTCCGCTTCAATTGGCGCGTTGGCATGCAGCACTGATAGATGCAAGGGTTTCTGGTTGCCAACCTTTTCCACCAGGATATCCGCGACTCGATCCAGCGCTTTGCTCATGGTGCGTACTTTTTCTTTCGGTTCCACTCGTCCACCATGCAGCATGAGAATAGGCTTGAGATTTAGGGCGGTGCCAAGGAAGGCAGCCGCGCCGCCGATGCGTCCGCCGCGGCGCAGGAATTCCAATGTGCTGACGACGAAGTAAACACCGGTGTGATCGACTGCTTTTTCGACCAACTGACGGCATTCAGCAAATGAAGCCCCGTCTTTGGCCGCACGTGCGGCAAGCAGGGTCAAAAAACCCTGTGCCATGGATGTGCTCTTCGAATCGACCAATGCAATGCGGTCAGAACCGATCATATTTTTCGCCTGGATGGCTGAATCCAGCGTACCCGAGAGCTTGGCTGAGATATGAATGCTCAGGATGTCGAAACCTTTGTCAAGCAGGTCTGTATAAACGCTGTGGAAAGCTGCCGGCGAAGGCTGGGAACTGCTTGGCATGACTTTGGCTGACTTCAAGCGCGTATAAAACTCCAGCGGCGTGATGTCAAGGCCATCGCGGTAGGTATCTTCCCCCCAGATTAATTGCAGGGGGATGGAAGTAATTCCATTGCTTGAAATTGCATCCTCGGAAAGATTGGCCGTGCTGTCTGTAACGATGGCAACCTTTGACATGACAACCTCCTGGGGCGCGTGCGGCGATTTAGCAGGATAATGCTCAAGCAAAGGTAACACGGAAATAGGTTAAAAGTTACGCTCAAATCTCCCGAAAACTGCCGTTTTCAGAGGAGATATCGAGGCTGTGGTTAATTGAACACGCTTTGCTTCAATGCTTTAGCGCATGTAGGGCGAACTTTAGTTCGCCACGCAAACTAAAGTTTGCGCTACAAGGCGCGGCTTTACAAAAATCACCTTTCCCTTGACCGCTGGGTTAATCCCGACTAAAATTTGGCCTGGTTACGCCCCGGAAAAGGGTGTCCGTTTCTTGTGCATTAAGGTGATGTGTGTTTGAATCGCTGACTCAACGATTAGAGCAGGTTTTCCAGCAACTGCGGCGACGCGGCAAGCTTTCGGAACAGGATGTGGATTTAGCCATGCGCGAGGTGCGCCTGGCTCTGTTGGAAGCGGACGTACACTACAGCGTGGTCAAGGATTTCGTTGCACGGGTACGCACGCGCGCTGTTGGCGCTGAGGTATCACGCGCGCTCAACCCGGCTCAGCAGGTGATCAAGATTGTGCACGAGGAATTGATCCAAACGCTGGGTGAACCTTCCCGTTTGAACCTGAGCGGCGCCAGGCCGCGCGTGATCCTGATGGTTGGCCTGCAAGGCTCTGGTAAAACGACTGCGGCCGCGAAGATCGCGGCCCAGTTGCGATCACAGGGGGAACGAGTGGAACTGGTCGCCGGCGATCCATACCGGCCGGCAGCCATCAAGCAGTTGCAAACCCTGGGAGAGCGCATCGGCGTGCCGGTTTTTACCCAGGAAGGTGTCAAACCACCAGAACTGGCTGCTAAAGCCTTCGACCTGGCGCAAAAAGGCGGAGTGACGGCTTTAATTATCGATACTGCCGGACGATCACAGCTCGACGATACCTTGATGGAAGAATTGCGTTCCATCACCCGCAAAGTACCTGCCAATGAAATTCTGCTGGTAGTTGATTCGATGATCGGTCAGGAAGCGTTGCACATAGCAGAGGGTTTCCGTGACTCGGTTACTTTGACTGGCCTGGTGCTGACTAAAATGGACGGCGATTCACGCGGCGGCGCAGCCATATCCATTCGCAGCGTCACCGGGGTACCGATCAAGTTTCTCGGTACCGGTGAAGGCATCGATGCCATCGAGGCATACGATCCTGGCCGACTGGCTTCACGCATCCTTGGCATGGGCGATATGCTGGGGTTGATCGAAAAGGCTGAAGCTGCGCTGGATGAAAAGGAAGCTCGCGCGCAGGCTGAAAAGATGATGTCCGGGCAATTCAGCCTGGAAGATTTTGCCAGCCAGTTGAAGCAATTGCGCAAGATGGGACCGTTTGCCAAAGTTCTGGAGATGCTGCCAGGCGGCATGGGACAAATGGCGCGCAATGTTTCACCTGACGAGGCCGAAAAGTCGCTGCAAGTCACCGAGGCGATATTATCCTCGATGACGATGAAAGAACGGCGGAATCCTGATATACTCAATGCCAGCCGCCGCCGCCGGATTGCCCGCGGTTCCGGTACGGAAGTGCAGGATGTTAACCGGGTACTTAAGCAATTCCGGGATGCACAACGGCTGTTTAAAACACTGCAGAAAACGGGCGGGCGTGGAATGCCACGCCTGTTTGGGTAGACAACAGGTGGAAAATAAGCGCTCCTTCAGCGTCCCTCAAAACATTTTCCGCCGGTTCGGCAACCCTATGGTAAGATTCGCATAGTTCACATTTGCAACAGGAGATAGTCTTAAAATGGTTCGAATTCGTTTACGCCGCGTCGGTTTAAAAGGTCAACCCAGCTACCGCATTATTGCGGCAGATAAAGAAAGCCCGAGGGATGGGCGCTTTCTCGAAATCCTGGGCTCATATAACCCACGCACTGAACCCTTCACCTTCCAGGTGAACGAAGAACGGGTGTACCACTGGCTTAACAACGGTGCACAACCGTCCGAGTCGGTCGCCATGCTTTTCAAAAGCGTTGGCCTGACTTCCAGATACGAACGCGTCAAAGGTGGCGAAGCTGCGGAAGCAGTCCTCAAGGAAGCAGGAGAGTTTTACGCCAACCGGAAGGTCAACACCAAGACGAACTAAGCCCTCTGTAAACCTGTTGGTCTCAGACCGGCTTGTGTGCCGGTCAGGTTAAAAGGAGAAATCGTGAAGGAGTTGATCGAATATATTGCCCGTTCTTTGGTGGAAGATCCCACCCAGGTTGTCGTCGCACAGGAACGCCTGGGCGGTAAAGTTCGACTGGAGTTATCGGTCGCCAAAGAAGATATGGGCCGGGTTATCGGCAAGAGCGGGCGGGTGGCCAATGCAATGCGCATACTGCTGCGTGTAGCGGCTGCCCGAGAAGGAAAACAAGCTAACCTGGATGTGTTGGAGCCCCGCTAGGCATGGGTTTGCCAGGCTCCTCAAACCCAGAGAATAACCGGACAGGCTCGCCACAAGGCGGCGAGCCTGTCTTCTTGGTTATCGGTAAGCTGCGCCGGTCACATGGTTTAACCGGTGATGTCATCATGGACGTTTATACCGACTTTCCGGAGCGGCTATCGGTTGGGAAGACCCTGCTGATCGGTGAAAGCCGCCGACCATTGGTCATCCGCAGCCTGCGGCCCAAAGATAAAGAGCTGATCATTGCCTTCGAGGGTTATACCAACCCTGATTCTACGGCTGATTTACGCAATCAACTGGTTTATGTGTCTTCGGCAGAGCTTCCAACCCTGCCTGCGGGGGAATATTATCATCACCAGGTGATCGGGCTGCGTGTAGTCAACAAAGACGGATCAGAAATCGGCATTTTGGACGATATTCTCGAAACCCGCGCCAACGATGTGTATGTGGTTATAGCGGCGGACGGTAAGGAAATCCTGATTCCGGCAGTGGATGAATTTATCCTGGAGATAAATTTGGCGCAGGGTGTTATTAAAGTAGCGCCGCCAAATTGGGAGTAGCAGGTTGCCAGGATGGATGCAAAAGCCTACTGGGTCGGATTTAACTTCGTCAAGGGGATCGGCGCCGTCCGGATGCGGGCGCTGCTGGATGCCTTCGACGGGGATTTACAATCCGCCTGGGAAGCTCCAACCAACCGCTTCCAGGGTCTTGGACTCAGCGAGCGCGTTGTTGAGAATATCGTGCGCGTGCGCAGCCAGATCAATCTGGAGCAAATCTGGAATCGCATGCAGACCGAGGGCATTCAGGTGCTCACCTGGGATGACGATGTTTACCCGCGAATGCTCAAGGAAATCGACCAGCCGCCGCCAGTCCTCTACCAGCGCGGTGAAGTCATCCCTGAAGATGAAGCCGCGGTAGCGATCGTCGGGACAAGACGGGTTACTGCCTACGGACGCGCCGTCACCGAAGAATTGGCAGCCTTTCTGGCACGCAACCGGATCACGGTCGTGAGCGGTCTGGCGCGGGGAGTGGATGCCATTGCCCACCAGTCGGCTTTGCAGGCTGGTGGCCGGACTCTGGCTGTGCTTGGCAGCGGGCTTGACCGGGTTTATCCGCCAGAAAACCAGAAACTCGGTGCAGACATTGCCAGGTCGGGCGCGCTTCTCAGCGATTATCCGCCGGGCACTGCCCCGGAAAGCACCAATTTCCCGCCGCGTAATCGCATCATCTCCGGTCTGTCGTTGGCGGTGGTAGTGATCGAAGCCGGCGCGACCAGCGGCGCGCTGATCACGGCGTCATTTGCCGCTGACCAAAACCGGGATGTGCTGGCGGTGCCCGGCAATATCACCTCGCCTAATAGCAAGGGCACAAATATGTTGATCCAGAACGGGGCGCGGCCATACCTTAAGCCTGAAGACCTGTTGGAAGTACTCAATCTCGAACAGGTTAATACGCGCAGAATGGCGCGCGAAATTCTTCCAGCGGATGCAACTGAGGCGCAGCTCATTAAAGTCATTGCCGAGAATACACTTTCGGTTGACGAGATCAGCTTTTTATCCGGCTTGCCGGTTGAGATCGTTTCAGCAACCCTGGCGATGATGGAACTCAAGGGGTTGGTGCGCAATGCCGGCAGCATGTCCTACATGGCCCTTCGAGACGAAGCGGCAGAATATTATGCAGGGGATCATGAACAATAATTATTATGCAGTGATCATGGCCGGCGGCGGCGGGACGCGTCTTTGGCCGCTTTCCCGGACTAACCGCCCCAAGCAGATGCTCAACCTGGGTTCGGACCGCTCCCTTTTTCAAATTGCCTGTGACCGCCTGGCCGGGATGTTTTCACCTGACCATATTCTTGTAGTCACGGTGACAGAGCAGGCGGTTGAGCTGCAAAAACAGGTGCCGGGAATACCGGCTGAAAATTACCTGTTGGAACCGATGCCGCGCGGCACTGCCTCAGTAGTCGGTTTGGCCGCGACGGTGCTCCAAAAACGCGACCCGCAGGCAATAATGGCAGTTTTAACAGCCGACCATTTCATTCAGAATGTACCGTATTTTCAAAAATTGTTGCGGATAGCAGCGGAAGTCTCGCGGAAAAACATGCTGGTCACGCTGGGAATCACTCCGACCCATCCCGCGACAGCGTATGGGTATATCCAGCGCGGCGCGATCCTTGAAAACATCGAAGGTCAGGCGGTGTATTCGGTGCAGCGGTTCAAAGAAAAACCAACGGCTGCGGCTGCCCAAAAAATGCTGGCAGATGAAGATCACGACTGGAATTCTGGCATGTTCATCTGGCAGGTTTCCGATATTCTGGCTGAGTTTAACCATTTAATGCCGGAATTGGCTTCAACCCTGCGTGAAATTGGCCAGGCCTGGGGTACACCGGAGCAAAACCAGGTTGTTGCAGCTCTATGGCCGGCCATCAAGGCGCAAACCATTGATTATGGTATTATGGAGCGCGCCCAACGGGTAGCTGTTCTGCCGGCGGCCGGGTTGGGTTGGAACGATGTGGGCAGTTGGGACTCGCTTTTTGAAGTGTTGCCCCTTGACAGCAGTGGTAATATTCTGCTCAATGACCCAAATGTCATCATCGACACGCAAAATACCTTAATTCTCTCAGATGGCACCCATCGTTTGGTTGCCGCTATTGGTGTAGATGACCTGGTGATCATTGACACCGCGGATGTGCTGCTGGTTTGCCGGCGATCCGATAGCCAAAAGGTAAAAGAAGCAGTACAGCAGTTGAAGGATACCGGTCAAACTCGTTATTTGTAAGGTGGATAATTTGGAAGCTTATTGTGTAAAGTGCAAAACCAAAAGAGAAATCTCCAACGCCAAGGCGGATTTTAATGCAGCCGGGGCTCCGGTAACCCACGGGATTTGCCCGGTTTGCGGAACGAAAATGTACCGCATGGGGCGTACACCGGCTCACGACGAGTTGACACCGCCGGAGAAGATCAAACGGGAACCCAAACGAAACGGCAAACTGGTTATTGTTGAATCGCCAGCCAAGGCACGGACAGTCGGACGCTTTCTTGGCAAAGGATACACTGTTAAAGCATCAGTTGGGCATGTACGCGACTTGTTGCGGTCGGAACTTTCCGTAGACGTGGAAAACAATTTCCAACCGAAGTACCGCGTCCCCAACGAAAAGCGCCCGGTGGTCAAGGAACTGAAAGCGCTGGTGAAGACCGCCGAGGAAGTCTTCCTGGCGACTGACCCTGATCGTGAAGGGGAAGCGATTGCCTGGCATTTGCTGGAAGCGGCTGAAATTAACCCGGCGGTAACCAAGCGGGTGGTCTTTCACGAGATTACACAACCGGCGATTCAGGAAGCTTTTTCGCACCCACGGGACATCGACATGGATCTGGTCAATGCCCAGCAAGGCCGTCGGGTACTTGACCGGCTGGTAGGCTACAGCCTGAGTCCATTGTTATGGGAAAAAGTGCGCAGCCGGCTTTCCGCCGGTCGGGTGCAATCCGTTGCCCTGCGGCTGGTGGTCGAACGCGAACGGGAAATTGAGGATTTCAAGCCAGTCGAGTATTGGACGATCGGAGCAGAGTTCAAACCCGAACATATCCGCCAGACCTTTGTCGCCAAACTGGTCAAAATTAACGATCAAGACCCAACGCTGGCGCAAAAAGCGGATGCAGACGCCATTTTGCCTGACCTCGAAAGAGCGTCATACAAAATTGTGCGCATCAAACGCGGTGAACGCAAACGCAAACCTTCCGCACCGTTCATCACTTCGTCCCTGCAGCAGGAAGCTTCACGCCGCCTGGGATTTACCACCCGCAAGACGATGGCAGTCGCTCAACAACTTTACGAAGGCCTGGATGTTGGCAATGGCGGCGCAACCGGTTTGATCACTTACATGCGTACCGATTCGACGAACGTGTCGGATATCGCCCAAAAAGAAGCTCGCGAGTTTGTGCAACAAACTTATGGCGCTAATTTTGTGCCGCCCACCCCGCCGCAATACCGCACGCGGGCGGTTGGGGCGCAGGAAGCGCATGAAGCCATCCGTCCGACGTCCGTGCTGCGCTTGCCGGAAAAAGTCAAGGCATTTTTGAGCGGTGATCAGTTCAAGCTGTACCAGTTGATCTGGCAGCGGTTTGTTGCGTCGCAGATGGAATCGGCGCTGCTCGATACCGTCACAGTTGAGGTCGAGGGAAAGGGCAACCAGAATTACCTGTTCCGGGCGTCGGGATCGACAGTGCGCTTCCCGGGATTCCTGGTGGTCTTCGAAGACTCGCGGGATGAGGATTTTAAAGCAGACGAGGAAGAAAATGTTCGCATTCCAGCCGGACTGGAAGAAAATCAAAAACAACAACTGGTGCGATTGATCCCGGAACAACACTTCACCCAGCCGCCGCCGCGCTTTACCGAGGCAACCCTGATTGCGGCGCTCGAGGAAAATGGAATTGGGCGGCCAAGCACCTATGCGCCCATTATTTCGACCATTCAGGAACGCGGCTATGTGGTGCGGGAAAGCAAGCGGCTGATCCCGACTGACACCGGTTTCACCGTCAACGATTTGTTGGTCCGCCACTTCTCTGACATTGTCAACGTGAACTTTACTGCGCAAATGGAGAAAGCACTCGATGACGTGTCAACAGGTGGGCGTCAGTGGGAGGACGTGGTTGGAAAATTTTATAAAACGTTCGAGCCGCAGGTGAAAAAAGCTCAGATCGAAATACCAGTATCCAAAGCTGAACTCGAAAAAGTGGGGAGAGCCTGCCCGGTTTGCGGGAATGAACTCGTTTACCGTTATGGGCGTTTTGGTAAATTTATCAGTTGCAGTACCTTCCCGACTTGCCGGCATACCGAACCTTTCCTCCAGAAAATCGGCGTTACCTGCCCGGAGGATGGTGGTGAATTGGTGGAACGCAAAACCCGAAAGGGGCGCATTTTCTACGGCTGCGCCAATTACCCAACCTGCGGGTTTACCTCGTGGAAGAAACCCATTGCCAAACCCTGTCCAGCTTGCGGCGGGACACTGGTGATCCTCAACAAACGGGAAGCGCAATGCTTAAAGTGTGAATCCACTTTCCTTTTGGAACAAATTCTCGAAACTACAGTAGAACGGGCATAAACCTTGCAACAATACTGACATCTACCCGTCCATAGTCGTTGCCTTTATCCGATATTCGTTCTACAATACGTATAGATAAATCGGTCAATCTGGCGGGATAGACATAAACCTGTAGGAGCAGAGACATGGATAAGATCCGAGAACAACTGCGCAATCCGATTGTTACGGCAGCCGTTGGCCTGGTTGTCGGCTTGATAATCGGTTTGCCGATCCTGGGATGGGCGGTTTGGCCAGTGAAATGGGTTGACGCAGAACCTAAATTCCTGCGCGAAGACCTCAAGCAGGATTATCTCTGCATGACGATCGATTCTTTTCTGGTCAGACAGGATCCTGTAGCAGCCAAAACCCGTTTCGATTTACTGGGTGAGGATGCATCTGCTCAACTGGATGCCTTCAAGCCGGGTACCTGCAATCTGAATGAAGCTGAAATCAACGCCTTCCGGGCGGTAGTGCTTGGACCCAGTGTTCCATTGCCCGTCACCACGGTGACACCCGTCGAAACCGAAAAACCGGCAGCTCCTAAAAATATCGGCCTGGTGGTTGGATTGTGCCTGGTTACCCTGCTGGTTGGCGCTGGTCTGGTTTATCTGTTAGTCTTCCGCAATCGTGGCGGTTCGGGTGCCGAATCTCCAGTCGCGGTGGCACACGACCTTAGCCGTCAGGCGCCGCGCACGGACTTTTCTGCGCAAGGACAGGAAGCGCCGATCTCACAGTTCATGACTACCTATATGATCGGCGATGATCTCTATGACGACTCGTTCAGCATTGACTCGCCAACCGGCGAGTTCCTGGGCGAGTGTGGTGTTGGTATTTCTGACACGATCGGCGTGGGCGATCCCAAGAAAGTGACCGCCTTCGAGGTGTGGCTATTCGATAAAAACGATATTCAAACGATCACCAAGGTGGTGATGAGCCCGCATGCGATGAATGACAGCGCCATCCGCGCCCGCCTTGAATCCAAAGGCGAACCGATTGAAGTTGAGGCTGATAAACGCGTCGTGCTCGAAACTGCTACCCTGGTGCTGGAGGCCCGTGTAGTTGACCTCAACCTGGGCGGCGGGGCTTTACCCGAAAACAGCTATTTCGACCGCCTGACACTCGAACTGGCTGTCTGGCCGAAGACCAGCGCGTAACACCTGCTGGCCCTGTTTTTGAACCAAAAAGGCAGAGAGAAAATCCTCTGCCTTTTATTGTGTCCGGTAATAAAACCAGGTTTTATTCGATCTTGAGGATTTTGAAGCGAATGCTGCCGCCAGGTGTATCAGCGATGACTTCTTCGCCAACTTTTCGTCCCAACAGGGCTTTGCCGATGGGGGATTCCAGTGAAATCCGCCCGTTTCCGGGGTCAGCTTCTTTTGGGCCCACCAGGTGGTATTTTTCAACCGGGTAAGTACCTTCCTGGATGGTGATGTGGTCACCAATACCCACTTCTTCCAGATTTTTTGTGACGTTATCAATAATGACCACGTTCGATAGAAGGCGTTCGGCTTCCTGGATGCGGCCTTCCAGGAACGACTGATCTTCCTTGGCCGAGGTGTAATCGGCATTCTCAGAAAGGTCGCCCTGGTCAATCGCAGCCCGCAAACGCTTTGCGATTTCCTCGCGCTCAGGGCCTTTCATCCTGGCCAGTTCATCTTTCAAACGGTTTAAGCCATCAAGGGTTAAATAAGAAACATCAGACATTATTAATGCCAGCTCCGAAGACATAAAAGATCAAAAGCACTGCAATCACTCCTGCTAAACCCAATTTTATTTAGCAGATACGTTGATTTCTAGTGCCTCCAAGAACAGCCCCAATGATATCATCAAACGCTCAATCCTGGGGATGGAGGCATTCTGAACCGCGTCAGGGCAGGGTTGCCGGGTCGAACAATTTTTTTGATTCTTCGATCGCGTAACGATCGGTCATTCCAGCGATGTAGTCGCAAATGGTGCGTTCCAGGCCGATTTCCTTCATTCGCACCTGGACATGCCCTGGCAGCACCGTGGGTTCCTTCCGGTAGGCCTTGAAGAGCTGGGCGATGAGACCCTCTGCTTTGACGGCCATGCGTACTACCCGGTAGTGGCGGTATAAGCGATTGTAGAGGAAATCCTTCAACTGGCGGTTGCGGCGGTGAGTTTTCTCTGAGAAAGTTACCACATTGTATGGCAGGCGCTGCAAATCTTCAGCAGAGGCCGGGTTGCTTTCGCGCAGGCGCTGCTCGGTAGTTTCAACCAGATCATCCACTTCGCTGCCAATCAGGCGCCGAATGATACGATGACGGGTGAGGTCGTCCAGGTTGCCAGCGCGCCACCCGATGCTCTCGCGCATGACCTGCCAGAGTTCGATGCTCTCCAACATCTCTTCGTTGATCATGCCGGAGCGTAAGCCATCGTCCAGATCGTGCGCCGTGTAAGCCAATTCATCCGCCACATTGGCAATCTGGGCTTCCATATGGCCGCGTAGATCGGGGTTGAAATCTCGGGCGTCGGCCCGGTCGTACTCCGTCTCATGCTTGACAATGCCCTCCAACACCTCCCAACTCAGGTTTAAACCGGGAAAGTCGGGGTATCGCCGTTCGAGTTCGGTAACGATCCGAAAGGATTGTTTGTTGTGTTCGAAGCCGCCGTATTCTTTCATCAGACCGGCCAACGCGGTTTCGCCGGAATGCCCAAACGGGGGATGACCCAGGTCGTGCGCCAGGCAAATGGTCTCGGTCAGGTCTTCATTCGCGCCTAACGCGCGCGCCAGCGTCCGGCCAATTTGGGCAACTTCCAGAGTATGAGTCAGGCGGGTGCGGTAATAATCACCTTCATAATTGATAAATACCTGGGTTTTATACTCCAACCGGCGGAAAGCAGTCGTGTGTAAGATACGGTCGCGGTCGCGCTGGTATATCGTCCGGTAAGCTGGTTCATCTTCGCGGTGCAGCCGCCCGCGGGAGTATTTACTATGCGAGCCGTATGGGGCCAGATATTTATCTTCGATTGTTTCGAGCTGTTCACGGGAGAAAATCATATTTCAATCTCCTTTAAGTATTTACAATAACCGTTCCATGGGGGCGGCCTACCAGCACCTCATATAAAGCGCCTGGCTGGCTACCTGAGAAAATGACTGCGCTGGTCTGGGGGTAGCGTTTGACCAGATTAAGCATTTGTTCCACTTTGGTACGCATTCCGCCTGTGACATCAATTCCAGCCGAGCTGCCAAGCGAACGTTGCATCTGCTCGTAGCCAGATGGGGTAATTTTGGAGATTAAGCTTGTATTGGCCGGGTAATTTTCCCAGACGCCGCTTTCTTTGCCGCATATCAGCACCCGGTCTGGTGGATTGGCTGCCGCCAGCGCCATGAAGACGTCTTCGGTGGAAAATATCGTACCGCCGCGGATTTTATCAAATACAACGTCCCCGGCAACCAGCGGCGTCAATCCGGCGTTAAGCGCGGAAAGCAGCGGCTCAGACTGGACGCTCACCGGTTGGCCGTCGGCGGCCTGGATAATGGCCGAGGGTGGAAAAGCCATAATGGGAATGCCGGACTGGGTAAGCGCTTCGACCATAATCTGATTGAGGTCGCGAGCTTGCCGCCAGACTTCCAGAAACCCGTTCCACTCGAAAGCAGTTCGGACACCATTGCGCGTGTTGAATTCGCGAGCAGGAACGTGACCAAATGAACCGGACCCGTGCCCAAGCACCAAACTCAAATGCGGCAGTTCTTTCTGAGCTGTTCGGATTTCAGCCGCTAAACGGTGGATGACGTCCATGTCCGCAGTGCGCGGCGTGGATTTGTCAGTTATCAGCGAACCACCTAATTTGAGAAACGTGATCACGAAACGGCTTCCTCGTGGCGCGGTAAGTTTAGTAACCAGGTGCGGCGTGCACCGGCCGCCAACAGTGCTGTGACAACTTTTTCGATCTGATGATTGGCGGCCAGGGCGATGATGTTGCCGCCGCCCCCGCCGCCGGTCAATTTGGCGCCCAAAGCACCAGCGGCCAGCGCCGTTTCGACCAGCCGGTCCAGTTCCGGCGTCGAAACCGCAATTTTTTGCAGCAACCTGTGATTTTGGGTCATCAACGGACCGAGATCATTTCCAGCGCCGCTTTCGAGATCCATGCGAGCTTGCCTTACCAGGTTGGCGATTTGATCGAAATAAGCTCCGTAGGTATCGGGGTCTGCATTAAAGCGCTGTGAAACGCCAGCCACCATCGGGCCGGTAGCCGCTGCAATACCGCTGTCAGCAACCAATAAATCAAGCGGTTCACGAATTTTCAAAAACTCGATGGGTTGGCTGCGAACAAAATAGACCGGGCGGTTAAAACTGATAACCGTATTGTCCACCCCTGATGGCGTGCCGTGCAACTGCTGTTCGACCTGGAATGCGATCGTATTGACTGCTGAATCTTCCAAAGGGTGACCTAAAAAAGCCGCCAATGCGCGGGAAAGGGCAATGGATACTGCGGCACTCGAGCCCATTCCGGCCGCAATGGGAATTGTGGAAGTAATTCGGATGTGGCAGGCGGGCAGCCAGGTGATCCCCAGTGTTTTCATCACGCCGTGAATGGCAATGGCAAATGGATGGTCGGGCGCTAATTGATCCAGGGTCTGATCCAGGCCAATCGCCTGGGCCTCAATACGCACGCGGCCGGTCGGGGCAATGGGCGTGGCGAATACTGCGGCTTTTGCGTGCACCCCATTGAAGGGGATGGCAATCGCCGGACGGTTATGGACGACCGCATGTTCGCCGAATAGAATTAATTTCCCGGGAGCAGTTGCAGAGATCGCTGGCATCTTTGGCTTAAAAAAGGTAAAAAATGATCAGGATGGCTATTCCCCACAGGGCAATTGCTGCCTGCAACGGTCGATCTGAGATCAACAGTTCCTCGGGGGCGCCACCTGCCTGCTTGACCTGGATCAGATACAGGTATCGAAAGATACCGTAAAGCACAAAAGGGATCGTCAGCATCATGCTGTGGTTGGCCGGAAGGTTGGGCGCCGAAAAGGTGTACAAACTGTATGCAATGATGGTGGTACTGGAAACGATCAGGATCAACTGGTCGAGCAGCGGAATGGTATACCCGTCAAAAACCCGGCGGTGGCTGTTGGCTTCGTTTTCCAGGAGAGCCAGTTCGGAGCGGCGTTTGCCAAAGCCAATATACAGCGCGCCAAGGGTTGTGACAACATACAGCCAGGGAGAAAAACGCTCGACGGTAATCAAGACCACGCCGCCCGCCACCCGGAGAACAAATCCGGCTGCGATGATCATCACATCCAGCAATGGGATGTGCTTCAGCCAGTTGGAATAGGCCAGATTGAGCAGAAAGTAGGTCAGCGCCACCCAACCGAAGTTCGTTGATAACCGGAATGCTGCCGGAAGGGTGATCAATACGAGAATTAATGCTGCGCTGAGCGCGACTCGGATCGGCAAGGCGCCCGAGGCGATCGGCCGGTTGCGTTTTTCCGGATGCTGGCGGTCAGCTTTAACATCCAGTACGTCATTGATCAGATATACACTGCTGGATAAAAGGCAGAACAGAATGAAACCAATCAAAGATGCGAGTACTGCCGGCAGGTGGCCTAACTGGCGGTCGAACACTACGGCAGCGAGCACAAACACGTTCTTAGACCACTGCCGCAGACGCATGGATTTGATGAGGGCGCGAAGCATGTGGTAATCATATCATAAGTAATGTCAGGCAGATGCGCTTCAACAGGCGCAAACCGGGTACAATCGGCCTATGCCGAAAAGCCGTTTGGATATCCTGCTGGTGGAACGCGGGCTGGTCGAAAGCCGCAGCCTGGCTCAACGATTGGTAATGGCCGGGCAGGTGAGAGTGGCTGGCCAGGTGGTATTCAAACCGGCGGACAAAGTGGAAGAATTGGCGGATATCGCCATTGATCACGGCCCGCGCTTTGTATCCCGTGGCGGTGAGAAATTGGAGGCAGCGCTGAAGGCATTTGCGCTGACCGAGCTGCAAAACTTTGTCTGCGCAGATGTTGGCGCGTCAACCGGCGGGTTCACCGATTGCCTGCTGCAACACGGCGCTGCCCACGTCTATGCCATCGACGTCGGTTATGGGATATTACACTGGAAAATCAGGCAGGACAAGCGGGTGACTGTAATGGAACGGACCAACGCCCGCCATCTGAAAAATTTGCCGCAACCGGTGCAGCTCGCCACCATTGATGCCTCTTTTATCTCGTTGAAAATTCTGCTGCCGGCTGTAAGGGGCTGGCTTCAGGGCAGCGGTCAGGTTGTAGCCTTGATCAAACCGCAATTCGAAGCTGGCCGGCAAGATGCAGCCAAAGGCGAGGGGGTGATCCGCGACCCGGCAGTGCATCGCAAAGTGCTGCTGGAGGTCCTCTCCAGCGCTGCTCAAGAAGGATTTGGTATTAAAGGTTTAATTCGTTCACCGCTGTTCGGGCCAAAGGGAAATACCGAGTTTCTTGTCTGGCTGGAATATCCGGCGAGTAGCCAAGCCCCGTTCGAAGATTATATTCAGGCTTTGTTCCAACCAGATGAGGGGTAATTTCAGGGAAAAAAAGAGGGGCTGTCTCAAAAGTATAAATTTGTCATTTATTCCACCACATATGCGGGAGGGGTGGAACCCATTCTTACAGGTAGGGGCGGGTTTCCATGCCCGCTTTTGGGACAGTTCCTTATAGATGGCTTATTAAAGCTGTTCGCAAATTACATGTTTTCGATTTCACCTTCGAATACGTAAGCCCATCCGGTGCCTTTGCAAACCGGGCAACGGTCATAAACATAACCATCACGTGCCTGCCCGGCCCCGTTACCCGAACAAAATGCGCATTTTTTGGCAGTTTGAGCAACCAATAACGTCCCGATGCCTTTGCAAACCGGGCAGACATCGTAAATGTTGCCGTCTTTACATCTTCCACTGCCATTTCCAGTGCAAAAGGCGCAGGTTTCGGGGGCATAGTGAATTACAGGCTGGACTTTGACCATGGTGTTTTGCCTTTTGAGCGTTTCGTTATTCTTCGGTGGGCGATGGTTTATCAGCCTCGGTGGGGAGGCTTTCCGAGAAGGCTTCCACAACTTCCGGATCAAATTGCGTTCCAGATTCGGCTTTGATCGATTGCAACGCTTCAGACCGGCTGAGTGCATTCCGGTAAGGCAGCTCTAAAGTCATGGCTGAGAAAGACTCGGCAATCGAGATGATCGATGCTGCCTGTGGAATTTCTTGTTTACTCAGTTGATCCGGATAGCCAGTGCCATCCCAGCGTTCCTGGTGGTGATAGACCCAGGGGACAATGCGGGCGAATTGGTTAACCTGCCGGATAATTTGGGCGCCGTAATAGGGATGCAGGTGAATCGTATCCCAATCGTCATTGGAAAGCGGTTTAACTTTAGTCAGGAGCGATTCCGGGATGGAAATTTTGCCGATGTCATGCAATAAAGCCGCGAGCTCAAGAAATTCAAGGTCAGACGCAGACCAGTTAAGCTTGCGACCCGTCGCCAAAGCCAGGTCAGCCACCTGCTCCGAATGTCCAACCATAAATCGATCGCGCTGGTCAATGGCAGACACCAATACCCGCGCCAGACCGATCAGAGGGGAAAGCCCGGTCGCACCGGCCATGATGGGAGGAGCCATTCCCTGCGCAAAACCGGTGCGGCGTCGTTCGCCAACCGCAACTTCCAATTCCACTGTGCTCTCATAGAAATTGAGAAAGTTTTCGACGCGTTCCAGAGTCACTTTTAATTCCGCATAGTTCCCGGTTGTCCAAAACTCTGGAATTTGCTCGAACATCATCACGGATGCACGCGCAATTTCCGGTTGCGGAACGACTCGTTTTCCGGTTGAAACCAGCAGGTCGTGATAAGAAATCATGCGTTGGAAGCGTTCGCCAGTCCGTTGAACCTGTTTGGAAAGGGTAGGATAATCGCGGATGGATTCTTCGAGTCCGCGCAAGCGCCCAACAATCGTTTCGGTTGTCGCAGTTCGATTATCGCGAAGCTGTAAAATACTTTCGATCGATCCAGTCCAGACCGATTTAGCATCATCCAGGGTAAGGATTTCGTTGCCAAAGAAAATCGGCTGGTCATCCTTGGTCTGTCGTTCAACAAAATTTAGCGCTTTCTTGACCGATTCATAGGCAGAATTGATGCGCGTTTCATTTTGCCGGCGTTGGACATCCACCTGCCGCTTGTCTTCCCGGTAGATGAGCATGCGGTTATAGAATTCAAGCTTGCGCGGTCCGCGGTCCAATAAGCGTGATAGAGCGTCCTGCAGCGAGGAAAGATTTTCCCAGGCCTGATTCAGGTCGCGCAGACCTGAATTGGTATACAAGAAGAGGGGGCGTTTTTTAGTCCGTTGTTCCAGACGAGGGATATTTTCGATGATGTTGGAAAATACACCCCAGATGTCCTCTTCGACTGTAGACGCTTTATACAGGATGCTGGCGTAGGTCAGGCGATAGACTGAAAACTGCTTTTCAATCTCCTTCATCCGATTTTTCACCCGGTCGGGGCTGGAACGAATGTTTTTCTGTAAATCTGACCAATTGTCAACCGACTGTACAGCCTGGCGAACGATCTTATTCACCCAGGGCGTCGACTCTGCCGCGTTGTGATCATCTCCAGCCGCAATTTCAACCCGATTAACAGGTAAACTGGCAGACAAAGCGCGTTCTGTGCTGTCTGTTTTATGTGCAACTTCTTTAGGGCGTAAGAATTTTCCGCCTGAATTCATACCTTCACTCTTATGCGAGAGACCTGTCGCTGTCATCCCAAGTATATCCTCTCCGGATATTATGCACTAAAAAGATCAAGGATGCCAGGGTTACGGTTCTTGTAACTTCCCCCTTAGTACCCGGGTGTATGGTAACGCCACGTGTAAAAAGGTGCAAAAACTGTGCCTGAGTTATCATAACATAAACCCAATTGTTTTGAAACTTTGGCGATTATGTGGGGTGTCTATAATCTGCCTTGTGGTAAGATTATTATACAGAGTGAGATTGTCTGGTCACATAACAATATTGAAGGGTGAATCGCATTGCTACATATATCTGCGATTTGTATTGTAATCCTGATGTTGCGGGGAAATAACCGGTAGCCTGCATGGAGCGGCAGAGCCCGTATTTTTAATAGGGAGGTTTTATGATGAGTGGCGAGCGCGAAACGGTTACAGTGTTGTTAGTCGAGAACAACGCGCAATTGATGAAGCATATGCAGAAAACGCTGGGTTTGATCGATAAAGTCGATTTGATCAATACCTCTCTGCTGGCTCAGGATGCCCTGGAAGTCATCCGAGAATTGAAACCACTTGTCGCTCTGGTGGATTACAACCTGCCGGATATGAACGGCATTAACCTGACCGAAATAATTCGCAAAGAATTCCCAGGGACACAGGTAATCGTTATTTCGCAAGACAATTATACCGACGTGGTTCTGCAGGCAGTCCGGGCAGGCGCCTGCGACTTTATCACCCACGATGCTTCCGTCAAGGAATTGACCGATGTGTTGACACGCGCCGCCACGCTGGCGCTACAGGACCGCTCCAAGTTATCCGCATTTGCAGGTGTGGCGACTCCGGAACGCAAGGTAGCCGTTCCGAGTGGACCACAGGGCAAGATTGTAGCGGTGTATGGTGCGAAAGGTGGGATTGGGACGACGACTGTGGCCGCCAACCTGGCGCTGGCGTTGATGGATCGCGATCGCGATGCGCGCGTGGCGTTGGTGGACGGCGCAATTCAATATGGCGACGTCCATTTGATGTTCAATGAACTCGGACAGGCTTCGGTTATGGATCTGGTTCCGCGGTTGAATGAACTGGATATCGAACTGGTCGAAAATGTGATGCTTTTCAATCGTCCCACGAGCCTATCGATTTTGCCAGCGCCGCCGCGCCCTGAATTCGCTGAAAAGATTACCGGCGAGGCTTTCTCGCGGATTCTTGAATTTATGCGCCGCCATTATGATTATGTTGTGCTCAATACCGACTCCTATATATCAGATGCGGTGCTGGCTGCCCTGGATGCCAGTGAAGTGGTCGTTCTGTTGACCGCCCAATCAATCAATGCTATTCGCAACACCCGTCTTTTTCTTGACCTGTGGAACGCCATGGGGATGACGAAGGACCGAATTCAACTTGTTATTTCCAGGTATGACCCGACCAGCCCGATCACGACGGAACGCCTTGGGGAGCGCTTGAAGTTCCCGGTCAATATGACGCTGCCGGAGGACAATGAAGCTGCCCGTAAGGCGGATGCGCTAGGTCAACCTGCCTTACGCTCGAGCCGCGATTCGGCGTATTCCAAAGCACTGTACGGGTTGGCGGATCAGGCGATCAAACGGATCGAGGCAGTGGAAAAGTCCGAAGAGCCACGCATGCGGATGTTCGTGGCTGCTTAAAAAAGCCCAGCCAAAACCGAATACCCAGGCAATGAGGTGCGCAGCGTTTCAAGCCGTACCCTTCGGAGCTGTCTCAACCCTTGGTACGGTCATGTCAATCGACCGGCGTATAATCAGCCGTCAACGGCTGAGAATAATCGGTTATACTATCCGCGGAATGGGAACTGAATTCACCCGTAATTTTTGCATTATTGCACACATCGACCACGGCAAATCAACGCTGGCGGACCGGATGTTACAGCTGACCGGAACCATCTCCGATCGTGACATGATGGACCAGGTGCTGGACAGCATGGACCTTGAGCGCGAAAAGGGCGTGACCATTAAAGCCTCGGCCGTGCGCATGAAGTATGCCGCCAAAAATGGCATCGAATACGAACTCAATTTGATCGATACGCCCGGGCACGTCGACTTCGGCTACGAGGTCAGCCGGGCATTATTAGCCTGTGAAGGCGCGGTTCTGGTGGTGGATGCCACCCAGGGCATCGAGGCGCAAACGCTGGCGAACCTCTACCTGGCGTTGGAAGCCGACCTGACCATCGTTCCGGTGATCAATAAGATCGATTTGCCATCGGCGCGAACAGATGAAGTAGCTGACGACATTCACAACCTGCTGGGGGTCGATCCGGAGAGCATTATTGCCATCTCGGCGAAAGAGGGGATCAACGTCGACCAGGTGCTTGAAGCGGTTGTGCGCACCATCCCACCCCCGACTGGCGACAGCAGCTTGCCGTTGCGTGCGCTGATATTCGATTCGCACTACGACTCCTACAAAGGGGTGGTGGCGTATGTGCGGGTTGTTGAAGGCCAAATTGCCGCCGGCGACTCGCTGCGGATGATGTCAACCTTCACGGATGTGCGCCCGGTTGAGATCGGCATTTTTTCGCCAACCATGCGGGCAGTCAAAGAATTGCTGCCCGGAGATGTTGGTTATGTCGCCACCGGATTAAAAACAGTGGCTGAATGCCGCGTAGGTGACACAATTACCAATCCGACGAACCTGGCTGCGGAAGCGCTACCCGGTTTCCGTCATCCAAAGCCGATGGTATTCGCCGGTATTTATCCAGTGGACGGCGATGATTATGGTAATTTGCGCGAAGCGCTGGAAAAACTGCAATTAAATGACGCTTCACTGATCTACGAGCCGGAAAAATCGCAAGCGCTCAATTTTGGCTTCCGCTGCGGCTTTCTGGGTTTATTTCATATGGAAATTATTCAGGAGCGGCTGGAGCGCGAGTATGACCTGGATATTGTGGTCACTGCACCGTCGGTGGAATACGAAATCGAATTGATCAACCAGGAAACCATCCGGATTGATTCGCCGGCTTTGCTGCCTGACCCCGGCTCGATCGTTGAAATCCGCGAACCGTGGATGGTGCTGCAAATTATCGCTCCCACCGAGTTCTACGGCACGATCATGGAGCTGGCCAAAAAACGGCATGGGGTCTTCAAGGAACAGGAATATCCAGCTCCCAACCGGGTGCAGTTGTCCTACGAGATTCCCCTTTCCGAATTGGTCGTAAATTTTTTTGATGATCTTAAGTCGCGCACCCGCGGTTATGCTTCGATGGATTATCATCTGGCGGATTACCGTCCGGGCAACCTGACCAAGCTGGAAGTGTTGGTGGGCGGGGAGCAGATGGACGCACTGGCAACCATTGTTCATAAAGAAGACGCGTATCATAAAGGCCAGGCATTGGTCACCAAGCTGAAAGAATTGATTCCGCGGCAGTTGTATGATGTCGCGATTCAGGCGTCAGCAGACGGGCGCATTATTTCACGCGCCAATGTCAAAGCACTGCGTAAGGATGTGCTGGCAAAATGCTATGGCGGCGATATTACCCGGAAGAAAAAGCTGCTCGAAAAGCAGAAGCGCGGTAAAAAGCGCATGAAGATGGTGGGGAATGTTGAAATCCCGCAAGAAGCCTTCATGGCGATCTTACGGTTGGAGGAAGATTGACCGCAATGATCGCGACGGTATGGAAAAAATCGCGGCGCTGGTTGCCCGGAATGTTAATCAGCCTGGTAGCCATATTCTTCGTCGCCCGGGTGACGCAGTGGCAGGATCTTGGTCCTGCCCTGCGCCGTTTTTCGCTGGGGACCATTGCGATTATGGTTCTGCTGACCTTGATTTTCCTGGTGATCCGGGCGGGAGTATCCCGCGTGCTGCTTTCCGGACGTCCCAAACTCAGTGATGCGTTCTGGGCCATCAACCAGGGTTACCTGCTCAACAATATTTTGCCGTTCCGGCTGGGTGAAATTGGCCGGGCGGTGCTGCTTGGCCAGCAAACCAATCTGCCAGCCGCGCAAATCCTTAGCAGCATCATCATCGAGCGCGCGCTGGATATTGCTATTGCCGCCACCATGCTGCTCTCCACTCTGCCGCTGGCGCTCGAAATGTCCTGGGCAAAGCCGGTAGCAATCATCATGCTGGCTGTAGTGGCTGCCGGGCTGGCGAGCCTTTTTCTTATGGCCCGGCATCACCTGAAAGTGAGCGCCTGGGTAGATAAGCTGGGCATACGCTGGAAGTTCGTGGGCAAATGGGTGGCGCCGCAAGTGCGCTCGCTTTTGACTGGATTGACTGCGCTAACCGACCTGCGTCAATTTGTCCTGGCGCTGCTACTGTTGTTGGCCTCCTGGGTAATTGCCATTGGGGTTTATTATGTCGGGCTGCTGGCGATCTCTCCAACGGCGCCGATATGGTGGGGGGTGTTCACAGACGCAGTACTGGCCCTTGGGATCGCAATCCCGTCCGCGCCGGCAGCGCTGGGGACCTTTGAGGCTGCAACGGTCGGGGCGCTTACGATACTTGGCATCGACCATACAACCGGACTGGCCTATGCCATCACCTTGCATTTCATGCAAATTTTGGTAACCGGCGCACTCGGTCTGTTTGGATTGGTGCGCCAGGGGCGCTCACTCAGCAGTTTGTTCCTCGACCTGCAAAACCGAAAGAGTGCTGCCTGAACTTAAGCCGTCATCAGGCAGTCGATAAAATGATATGCGCATCCTATCTGTTTTGACCTACTACCGCCCCCACGCATCCGGGCTGACCATCTACGCTGAACGGTTGGCGAAGGCGCTGGCACGGCGCGGGCATCAGGTGACGGTGATGACCTCGCAATACACCAACGACCTCCCGTTGGACGAGATGGTCGATGGCGTGCGCGTCGTTCGGGTACCGGTCGCGTTCCGGGTGAGCAAGGGGGTCGTCATGCCGCGCTTTGGGCGGATGGCCACTGATTTGGTGCGTGAGAACGACGTCATTCAACTGCATCTGCCGCAGTTCGATGCTGCCGGGGTAGCTTTCCGCGGCCGTATCTGGGAAAAACCGACGATAATCACATATCATTGCGACTTATTAATGCCGCCGGGTTTGCTCAGTTGGGCAGCTAACCAGGGAATATTGCTGATGAATGAACTGGCGGCCCGATTTGCCCACCGAATCGTCACCAATACCCGCGATTATGCCGAGCATTCACCATTTCTGAAACGCTACCTTGGTAAATTGGAAGTGATTCCACCGCCCATCGAATTACCGCCGGTAACACCGGACGCAGCGCATGGCTTTGCGCAAAAGTACAATCCCGCTGGACACCGTCCGGTCATTGGATTGGCCTCGCGGTTTGCCACCGAGAAAGGCGTCGAGGTGCTGCTGGATGCACTGCCAGCGGTATTGAAGGAATATCCCCGGGCTCAGGTGCAATTTGTCGGAGCTTACAAGAATGTCGTGGGCGAAGAAGCTTATTTCGCCCGGCTCTATCCTCGCATTCAGGAATATGAAAAAGCGGGCAACTGGAAATTTCTCGGATTTATTCCGGATGCTGATATGCCGGCCTTTTTCTCCAATCTCGATGTACTGGCCCTGCCTTCGCTGAACTCGACTGAATCATTTGGCATCGTCCAGATCGAGGCAATGACTAAAGGAGTGCCGGCGGTCGCTTCGGACATCCCTGGCGTGCGCCAGCCGGTCAAGATGCACGGCATGGGAAAAATATTTCCGGCGGGGGATGCGGCAGCACTGGCGCAAAGCCTGCTGGAGATTCTGGGCAACCGCCAGGCGTTCATCTGCGAACCAGCGCCTATTCAGATGCAATACCTGCCCGACACGATTGCTGAAAATTATGAGCGCCTGTTCCTTGAGATCAAGGATGAAATGAAGGACATAAGGGGATAGAAAAACCCCATTTTCAATTGCGGCAAAATTTGCATACAATTAATGCTATCACCCACTTTTCATTATATAAAATAACCTGACTCCATCATGACCGAACAAACAATGCCCTCCGTAATGGAAACTATCAAAACCATTCCCAAAAAGTCATGGGAATCGCGAATATGGACTATTCTGTTGTTCGTCATCATGGCTGGCGCAGTATATTTTCGCTTTACGGGCATCTTTTGGGGCGAATACAGCTATTTGCACCCCGATGAACGCTTTTTTATCGGAGTGACCTCGCATATTTCTGCAGTGGATAGCCTGGGCGACTATTTCGATACGGCTAAATCGACGCTCAATCCGCATAATGTTGGCGATACATTTTTCGTATACGGCACTTTCCCACTCATTGCCACCCGTTACCTGGCTGATACGATATTTGGGACTGCATTCTGGGAACAAATTCTGCAAACCGGCCGAGTTTTTTCAGCTTTGATGGATCTTGTAACCGTGCTGCTGGTCTATTTATTGGGCGCAAGGTTGTTCAATCGCAAAATTGGCGTGCTTGGCGCGGCATTTTCGGCTTTTGCCGTCATGCAAATCCAACAGTCGCATTTTTATACCGCCGATTCATTCTCGACCACCTTCACAACGTTGGCAATGTATTTCGCAGCTCGCCTGGCCACTCAGCCGATCCTTGACCCGAATGTCCGCACGGGTCAAAAATGGTACCAGAGTGAATCTGTGCGCAACAGCCTGTGGTTTGGCGTTGCGATTGGCAGCGCGATGGCCTGTAAAATCAACACCGCTTTGATGGCGGTATTATTGCCGGCAGCTTGGTTTATTTTGATCATGCGCCATCCCCGCGACCAACGGATTGAGCTGTGGCAAACTACATTTCGCGACCTGGTAGTCGGCGGCGCGGCAGCCCTCCTTGTATTTCGTGTTTTACAGCCGTATGCCTTCAGTGGGCCGGGTTTCTTTGGGATTGTGCCCAATGAAAAGTGGATTGCCAACCTGAAAGAGCTTTCGAACCAGATGACCGGGAATGTCGATTTCCCGCCAGCGCTGCAATGGGCGCGCCGCCCGGTAACTTTCTCCTTCACCAATATGGTGTTTTGGGGTATGGGACTACCCATGGGAATTTTGGCATGGGCCGGGTTCATCTGGATGGGCGTTCGCCAGCTCAATGGAACCTGGAAGCGCAGCCTGCTGGTGTGGGGCTGGACTGCTATCTATTTTATCTGGCAGTCGCTGCAGGGCAACCCGACCATGCGCTACGAACTGCCCATTTACCCGACCCTGGCATTGACTGCCGGTTGGGCGCTCTGGAACCTCTGGGAAGTTGGCCGGAAGAAAATGGATGCCGGCAAATTGCCGACCGGGCGCTGGTTGAAGATTGCCGCGGTGACAATCGGCTTTCTTACCCTGGCAGCCACCTTTGCCTGGGCCTTCGCCTTTACCCGTATTTATACCCAACCGATGACCCGGGTGGAAGCTTCTCGCTGGGTGTTTCAGAACGTCCCGGGGCCGGTCACCCTGGAAATTGATACTGACAATGACCGGGTACGGCAGCAGTTGCAGTACGCACCGGTGCAGATTCTATCTTCCGGTGAAACGATTTCAATTGATTTCACGCCGGATAGCTCCGGCCTGCTAACCGGTTTCCAATTCACCAACATTCAGGATTTGTCATCAAACCCAAACCCGAAGACTCTGGGAATCACCCTTTATGAGGTGGGTTCAGAGGCACTGGCGGCGGGTTTTGGCATCCTCTCCAACTCTTTTCTGAGCGGCGGCGGGCAGCTTTTAGGTTGGAGTGTTCCGCTGGAAGAGCCCGTGACAGTTCAGGCGGGGCAAAGATATCGGATCGATCTCTACGTGCAGGAATCTGAAGTTGCGCTCGGCTTATCGGGAGCAGCCGGCGCGACCATTCAGACATTGGATGGCATTACGCGGCTGGAACTGCCGCCGATGATAGAAACCATTCGGGCTTTGCAGCCTGCCGATATTCGCTTTGTGCCGTCGACCAGCGGACAGTTAAGCCAGGTCGTGCTCAACCGGGTGGTGGCTACAACCGGCGAGCCGGAGCTGAGTACTCTGCGAGTTAGCATCTCGGAAGAAGGCAATCTGGCTGCCCCGCTGGCGCAAACTGAAATCGTCAGCGACTTTGCCGCTGACGGAGATCCGCGCGGGCGAGAATATCGCTGGCAATTAGATCATTCTATTCAGGTGACGGCCGGCACGCTCTATCTGCTGCGCATGGAAGCAGCGAATAGCGATGCTGAGCTGGCAGTTTATGGCTCTGGAATCGCGGTAGAAACTCCCTGGGATGACAGCGTCCCCTTGCGCATGGATGGATACGATCCTTTCGCCGGGCTGTATGAAGGTGATCTCAACTTTGAGATGTACTGGGATGACAGCCCGGATAAGCTGGCGCGCTTTGAGGCTATTCTCGAACGCGCTGATGTCATTACCATTACCTCCAACCGCCAGTGGGGCACGACCACCCGCGTGCCCGAGCGCTACCCGCTGACCACCGTTTATTACCGCGAACTGCTTGGCTGTCCGGCAGAAGAAGACCTGATCGATTGCTACCGTACCGCTGAGGTTGGGACTTATAGCGGGCGGTTGGGCTTTGAACTGGTTCAGGTCTTCCAATCATATCCAACGCTGGGGCCAATTCAAATCAACGACCAGTTTGCGGAAGAAGCCTTTACGGTATACGACCACCCCAAGGTGTTCATTTTCAAAAAGACAGCAGATTATTCGCAAGCTGAAGTAAACCGGGTTCTTGAAGCGGTTGATCTGAGCAATGTGATCCATGTCATCCCCGGACAGGCGCCGGATTATCCGGCCGACTTACTGTTGCCTGAAGATCGCCTGACGGTTCAACAAAACGGCGGCACCTGGTCAGAGTTGTTCGATGTCGATGCGCCGATCAACCGCTACCCAGGGCTTGGGGCAGTGGTCTGGTACCTGATGATCCTGCTGTTGGGTTGGCTGATCTATCCAGTGTTGCGCATAGCTATGAAAGGATTGCCGGATACTGGTTACCCGCTGGCAAAAACAGCGAGTTTGCTGGTGATCACCTGGCTGGTATGGATAGCCGGAGCGAATAATATTCCGTTCACCCGCTGGACGATTTGGGGCGCGGCAGGTTTGTTGGGCGGGGTAAGCCTGGCGCTGACGATCTGGCAGCGCCAGGAATTGGGCCGCGAGATTAAACTTCGCTGGCGGTCCTATCTGACGGTCGAAGCGGTGGGATTGGCTTTCTTCCTGCTTTTCCTGTTCGTCCGGCTGGGAAACCCCGACCTCTGGCATCCGAATTTCGGCGGCGAAAAGCCGATGGATTTCGCCTATTTCAATGCCGTTTTAAAAAGCACCACATTTCCACCATACAACCCGTGGTACGCCGGCGGATGGATCAATTACTATTATTACGGCTTTGTCATTGCTGCTGTCCCTACCAAATGGCTTGGCGTCGTTCCGTCGATTGCCTACAATTTGATCCTGCCGACTTTCTTCTCGCTGATCGCGCTGGGGGCTTATAGTTTTGGCTCGAATGTGCAGCAGTGGTTTAAATCCCGTCAGGCGAACGGCGGTGACGACGAGCGCCCCGGCATTGCGCCGTGGATTGCCGGCGTATCTTCTGCGGTGGCAATGCTGATCCTTGGCAACCTTGGCACGATTCGCATGATATGGGAAGGCATCATGAAGCTGGTCGCGCCTGGCGGCGTCATCGAGGGCGCCAACCTGATTACGCAGATGGGTTGGACTTTCCGCGGCCTGGCAGAATATTTCAAAGGGGCAGTACTGCCTTACTCTCCGGCGGACTGGTACTGGATTCCCAGCCGGGCAGTCAAGAGCGGCGATGCGATTACCGAGTTCCCATTCTTTACATTCCTTTACGGCGATCCGCATGCTCACCTGTTCGCTTTGCCAATTACGCTGCTGGCGTTGGGCTGGGCCTTATCCATCGTTCTTGGCAAATGGCGCTGGAAGATTGACTCGCGCCCAGGGGGGTGGCTGGCTTTTGGTTTGTCGATGTTCCTTGGTGGACTGACCATTGGCGCTCTGTACCCCGCCAATACCTGGGATATGCCCACCTATCTCGGTCTGGCAATTGCGGCTATTCTTTACAGTGCTATCCGTCACGCCGTACCCCCTGAAAAGTTTCTGACGCGGTTGCCGCAGGTTATCCGGCGGTTAATTGTGGCGGTTGGTGCAGTAATTCTGCTGGCCGGGCTGGCTTTCGCGCTGTACCAGCCCTATCAGGCATGGTACGCGCAGGGTTATACCAGGATTGATTTATGGCAGGGCGCAAAGACCACCTTTTACGATTACTTTACTCACTGGGGCTTATTCCTGGTAATCCTTGTCACCTGGCTGTTTTGGGAAACCATCGATTGGATGGAAAAGACTCCGCTGTCATCTTTGAATAAGCTGCGCCCCTATAAAACCGTGATTTTAGGGGGTACAGCGCTGTTCATCATTGTGGTCCTGTTCCTAACCTGCCAGCAAAAGGTATCAGTTGCCTGGCTGGCGTTGTCGCTGGCGATTTGGGCGTTGCTGCTCTTGCTGCGTCCCGGTCAACCTGATCCGAAACGGGCGGTGCTGTTCATGGTTGGAACGGCTGCCATATTGACGCTGGCAGTGGAAATTATTGTGCTGGTTGGCGACATCAACCGCATGAACACGGTCTTCAAATTTTATTTGCAGGCCTGGACGCTGTTCTCCCTCAGCGCGGCTGCCGGGCTGTTCTGGCTGCTGCCGCAAATCGAACTCCGCTGGAGACCAGGGTGGCGCAACGCCTGGATTGCAGTTGTCGGTTTGTTTGTCGTATTTGCACTTTTCTATCCATTAACCGCCGCTCCATCTAAAATGCGCGACCGGATCAGCGACAACGCGCCTCATACGCTGGACGGTATGGCCTACATGCAAACCTCGCAATATCATGACCAGAATGGTTTGCTAGACCTGAACGCGGACTACAAGGCCATCCGCTGGCTGCAGGAAAACGTTCAGGGCTCGCCCGTGATCGTTGAGGCCAATACCGTCGAGTACCGCTGGGGTTCGCGCATTTCGATTTACACCGGCCTGCCAGCTCCTATCGGTTGGAACTGGCATCAGCGGCAGCAGCGGGCGACTATTCCGGACACCTCCATCTGGGCGCGAATCGACGAAGTAGCCAATTTCTACAACACGACTGACCCCGAGCAGGCGGTTCAATTCCTGCAGAAGTACAATGTTAAATACATCATCGTTGGTCAGTTGGAGCAGGTGACCTACGACCCCTTTGGCATCGCCAAATTCCCCACCTATGCCGGTCAATACTGGCAGCAGGTTTATTTGGACGGTTCGACCGCCATTTACGAGGTGATCCCATGAGTGAATCAGGGCGTCCCAAGCGCATATTTCATATCGCCCTGGCGCACGAATGGTCAAAAGCGCTGGAAAATGGCGCATACACCACTGGCTCACTCGAAACCGAGGGCTTCATCCATTTTTCGACCGGTCGCCAGTTGCTGCGTACCGCCAATAAGTTCTATCGCGGCAATCGTGATGTCGTATTGCTGTCGATTGACCCTAAACGGCTGGCTGCGGAGCTGCGCTACGAGCCAATCGAAGATGGACAGGAATTCCCGCACCTGTACGGCCAACTTAACCTGGATGCAGTGACGGCGGTGTTGATTTTTGCGCCCGAAAGCGATGGCAGTTTTGTCTGGCCGGCCGGGCTGGCAAAACACGAGGATGAATTGTGATCGATGTACTGTGGTGGTATCTGGCGGTCTCGATTGTCGGTTGGCTGACGTTGCCGCTGGCGCAGCGGCTGTTCCGCTTCCTCCCTGATCGCGGTTACACGCTGGCAAGGCCGCTGGCTTTGCTGGGCTGGGGTTACCTGTTCTGGCTGCTGACTTACCTGGGGTTGCTGCAAAATAATACGGGTGGCGTGCTGCTGGCGCTGATCCTGCTGACTGGAATGAACCTGGCAGCCGGGAAAGGCAACTCGCTGGAGCTATGGGATTGGATCAAGCAGCAGAAACGGTTGGTGATTACCACCGAGGTGCTGTTTGCGTTGGCGTTTGCTGTCTGGGCGTTCGTACGGGCGGCCAATCCGGAAGTAAATTGGACTGAAAAGCCGATGGAACTGGCTTTCATCAATGCCATTTTGCGCTCGCCGGGCTTCCCGCCAATCGATCCCTGGCTCTCCGGCTATGCCATTTCCTATTATTACTTCGGTTACGTTATGGTCGCAATGCTGGTACAGGTCACCGGAACGGCGACCAGCGTCGCTTTCAACCTGGCGGTAGCCATATGGCTGGCGCTGACTGCGGTGGCTGCCTATGGGATCGTATATAACCTGCTGGCCAGGACAGGCGAGAGTGACAAAGACCCGCATACCCGGAATGCTGCCGGATGGGCGCTGCTTGCCCCGCTTTTTATTCTGGTGGTAAGCAATTTAAGCGGATTGCTGGATGTACTGCACGCTCGCGGCTTGTTCTGGGTGAGCGGTGTGGAAGGTCAACCGCTAACGAACTTTTGGACCTGGTTGAATATTAAAGAAATTAACACTGCGCCTATTCAACCTTACAGTTGGATGCCGCAGCGAGGTGGCTGGCTGTGGTGGATGGGCTCGCGCGTGCTGCAGGATTTCAACCTGTCCGGTGCTGCCACCGAAATTATCAATGAATTTCCATTCTTTTCCTACCTGTTGGCTGACCTGCACCCGCATGTACTGGGGATGCCGTTTGTGTTGCTGGCGGTTGGCCTGGCGCTTAACCAGGCATACCGCGGTTTGCACGAGAGAATCGATGAAATTCAGTTCAAGGAATGGTTCAGACGTTTCGATTTCTGGCCTACCGCGGTTATTTTGGGTGGGCTTTCCTTCCTGAACACCTGGGATTTTCCGATTTATGTTGCATTGTTTGCGGCTGTATACGCCTGGCTGCGCGTCTCTCAAAATGGATGGGGCTGGGCGCGGGTGGCCGATTTTTTTAAGATCGGTTTGCTGTTGGGAATTACGGGTGGAGCGCTGTACCTGCCGTTTTACCTTGGCTTTGCGTCACAGGCTGGTGGATTGCTGCCGTCGATGGCATTTCAAACGCGCGGCGTATATTTCCTGGTCATGTTCCTGCCGCTGCTGTTGCCAATCGTATTTTGGCTGGGAAACCAGACCCGCTACAGCCGGCGGCAGGACATCAAGAACGGCTTGCTGGCCGGCATCAGCGTTGTTGCAGGGCTGTGGGTACTGATGCTTGCAGCCTGGGGTATTTTTCAGGCTGCCTTGTCAGCCGCAACTTCGTGGCAGCAAAATGGCGGCATTCTTCAACCATTCGGTTCGACCCTGGTCTTTGGCCTGAGCGAATACTTTGGAAAACAGGGCGGCCAGGGCGCGGAATTGCTCAAGACGGCGATACAGCGGCGGGTTACCGACCCGGTTACCTGGCTGGTGCTTTTCTGCGTTATTGCTCTGGCATGGGTCGTATTATCGGCTGCACGACGCCAACCTGAGCTGGAGGAAGTTCTGCCGGATGCGTCCTCTGCTGCGGTTGACCCCCAGCGTACGGCGGACATTTTTGTCGCAGTGTTGATTCTGATCGGCGCCGGGTTGACACTGCTGCCGGAGTTTTTCTATCTCAAAGATGGCTTTGGCACGCGCTTGAACACGATTTTTAAATTCTACTTCCAGGCCTGGATACTCTGGGGTCTGGCAGCGGCGTTTGCAACCGCTGTGCTGTGGCGCAAATTAAACGGTCTGCGGCAGGCTGCATTCAAAGCGAGCTGGCTGCTGGTTACAGCGGCTGCGCTTGTTTATCCGGTAATCATGCTGGCGGCCAAGACCGGGCTGCCCGCCAAACCATTGTCCGAACTGACTCTGGATGGTAAAGCCTACCTGCAGCAGTACAACCCTGACGAATGGGCGGCATTCATGTGGCTGCAATCGGCTCCTTTGGGCGTCGTCGCTGAGACAGTTGGCGCATCCTATAATCCCGACACTGCAAGGGTATCGACTCACAGCGGGCAGCCGGCCCTATTGGGTTGGGAGGGCCATGAATGGCAATGGCGCGGCGGCTCGGATGAAATCGGCTCGCGGCGCGGCGATCTGGAATTATTGTATACCACCAATAGTTGGGATGAAGCCTCGGCGGTGATCGAACGCTATAATATTCGATATATATACATCGGGCCAGTCGAACGCACCACCTACCGGGTGAATGAGGCCAAATTTCAAGGTAATTTAGAAATCGTTTTCCAGAACGCGGCAGCGACCATCTACGAAGTACCCGATCATAATCCTCTGCCGCCAATCCTTTCACAAGACGGGATGCCATGAACCCATCCATAGACCGCAACCTGCCTTACCAACGCATCGCCTTGCTGCTGACTGGCATTATTGCGTTTTTAATGCGATTTGTCCTGTTGGGCAAATTGCCGTTGACTGACAGCGAGGCGGTCAATGCGCTGCAGGCTTTGGGGGGCGGACGCTTCATTGGCGGCGAAGGCGGTTACGTTCTGCTCACCTCAGTCTGGTTTTTTATTTTCGGCGCCGGAGATGCTGTAGCTCGTTTCTGGCCGGCCTTGGCCGGGACGGCATTGGCGCTAACCCCGTGGTTGTTCCGCAAACACCTGGGAGAAAAAACAGCCCTGCTGCTGTGTTTTGGGCTGGCAATTGATGCCGGTTGGGTCGCGGTTTCCCGGCAGGCCAACGGCATGAGTTGGGCAGGTCTATGGGTACTCTTGACTCTGGCTGCCCTGCTGAATAAAAAGCCGGCGTTGCTTGGCTTGTTTGCCGGATTAGCCTTGCTGGGTGGACCGGCTTTCTGGCAAGGCGCCGTTGGGTTGGGGTTTGCTACCGTGCTCTATCGCTTCGTCTTTCAGCCCCATCAACCGGTGGAGGAGGGCGTCAAGGGTACATTTGACGATTTCGACTGGAAAGCCGCATCAGGCTGGTTCATAGGCGTTGTTTTGGTAGCGGGTACGGCGCTTTTTCTAATTCCTGACGGCTTGAACAGCATGGCTAATGGGCTGGTTCAATATTTGACAGGCTGGTCGCAGGCGAGCACAGTCACTGCCGGCCGGATGCTGCTTGGGCTTGTCCTATCACAACCGCTTGGATTCCTGTTTGCGGCTGTTGGTCTTGTTCGCGTAGTTCAGATGAAAAATCCGCTGGACACCTTTTTGGCAGTCTGGTGGCTGACGGTGTTAGCGCTGGCGCTGTTTTACCCTGCGCGCGAGATTGCTGATTTGGGCTGGGTATTGCTGCCCATGTTGGCGCTGGCAGCAAGCCAACTGGCAAAATTATTAACTACGGCGATCAGTTTTCGCTGGACAGCGATTGCGTATAGCATTATCGTGGGCGTGTTATTAACCTTTTCCTGGCTCAGCTTTATCGCCTATTTCCGGGCCGACCGCCCCGAGGTTTCGACTTTTGTCAGGATGGCCGGCACGCTTTTCCCGGTGTTGCTGTTGGTAGGCGCTGCGTTCGTGATCCGTTGGTTCTGGGATGAGGAAACTGCCGGGCAGGGGGCAATGTGGGGTTTAATCGCGGCGCTGGGATTGTGGGGATTTGCGGCGGCCTGGGGCGGCACAGGATTGGGAGCCAACCCTGAGGGCCAGGTCTGGCGGCGTGGCGCCTGGGTGGATGAAGTGGATTTGCTGCAGACCACCCTCAATGACCTTTCGACCTGGAAAATGCGTGTCCCCGGCGAACTTGAACTGGTGGTCGAGGGAATTGATTCCCCGGCGCTGCGCTGGGCGCTGCGTGATTACCGGCAAACACGGTTTGTTACCACCACTGCATCGTCGTCCACGCCAGCATTGTTGATCACTGCTGATAAGCAATCACCTGAATTAGCGGATACCTACCGCGGGCAGGACTTCGTCCTGGAGGTCACCCCAATATGGCAGCTAAGTTTCAAGGATTGGCTGAAATGGATTGCCTTCAAATCCATACCGGTGGAAAAAACAATTGTAATTTTATGGGCGCGTGCTGATTTATTTCCGGATGCACCAGGGTTTAACCCCTGAAGTCAACCTCTTAGATTGGAATATTTGTATGGTTAAACCGAGTATCATCGCAATCGACGGACCAGCCGCCTCGGGAAAATCAACCCTGGGTGAACGACTTGCTCAACGGATCGGTTATTTATTTTTCGACACGGGCATTCTGTACCGCGCCGTTACGTGGGCGGCCCTCCAAAAATTAGGGCGCGTGGATCAGGAATATGAAGTTTCCACGCTCTCCGAAAAGGTGAATATTGATGTACGCCCGCCGTCAGTTGCGGATGGACGCAGCGCGGATGTATGTATCGATGGGGTTGATGTCACCTGGGAAATCCGTAATTCCGACGTGGACGCCAATGTTTCGCAAGTGTCCGCATACCCGCGCGTACGGCAGGCTATGACCCTGCAGCAGCGGCGCATTGGCCAACGCGGCGGCGTGGTCATGGTGGGCCGCGACATCGGTACCGTGGTTTTTCCTGAAGCCGGATTGAAGATTTACCTGGTGGCATCGGTAGAGGAACGCGCTTCTCGCCGCTACCATGAGATGATCAACCGCGGCGTTGCAGCAGATTACAACCAAATTTTGGCAGCTTTGCGTAAGCGCGATGAATATGATTCGGGCCGCAAGCTTGCCCCGCTAAAGCCGGCTGAGGATGCAATCGTCCTGGATTCGGAAGGTTTGACGATCGAGCAGGTCGTCGAACGTGCGCTTGCATTGATCGAAAAGGCATAGCGGTTATCTAAAAAGCCCCGGGGAAGCCATGATGGTGAGGGAAATCACGGCGATTGCAGCTTGTCAATGGCTGGTAACCATACAGTTTCCCTGTGGTTCATATTTTGAATGCATGAAAATAGACGCCGCGCCTTTGCAGGATGCTATAATTTTCACATTGCCTGACATGGTGTAATTTCATGCTGATTGATTTCAATCCGTTTTCCTCGCAGCCATACTTTGATTTGCCTTTTCAGTTAAGCAACTGGATTGGCCTTTTTATATTGGCTGGCGTTTTGGGGTGGGGGTTTTTAAAATGGCGCGAAAACCCGGTAGGCAGGTCGGCCCGACAGTGGGGGCTGACGCTGTTCCTCATGGCTACCACGCCGCTGACCCTGATCATCTTCAATTTCTATTTACCCCAATCAGGCGCTTTGCCCATTCCCAATTTGCCCATTGAGGCTGAAGAACCGCTGGTTTTCCTGCTCAGTGCTATTCCGTGGGTAATGGCTGGCGGGATGGTTGGAGTGGCGGGAGCAGGTCTGGTAGGTCTGGCCAGCGGGTTTATGCTGGGGATGTTTGTAACGCACAGCCTTTTCACCCCGCTGGAAGTTGCCGGTCTGGCGTTGATCTATGGTGCTGCTGTCCGGCAGTGCTACCGGACAGGGTTTTTTCGCTGGTTAAGGCAGCCATTCGTCGCAGCGGTTTTGCTATCGTTGGTTTATATCCCCGTTTTCCTGCTGATTGCCTTTTTGAGCATTCCCGGCATTCTGGCTGAGCGTCTGGATTACGCGCTGGCTCAAAATTGGATGCAGGTATTCGCCAAAATTCTCCCGCTGTATGCCGCCGGTTTTCTCGCGCAATTGGTTTATTGGATCTTCCCGCTGTTGTGGCCGCGCCCAGCAAAATTGACACCGTCGCCTGCTGAAACCAGTTTGCAGACTCGTTTCATGACGATCACGTTGCCCATGGTTCTCATCCTGGTTTTGGTGCTGACCCTGGCTGACTGGCTGGTGGCGGGTTATGCTGCCCGTCAGATGATGGAAGACCGGCTGGGAAATACCACTCGAATTGCGGCGGAAAGCGTGCCATATTTCCTTGAGGCCGGGCAGAGCTTTATCCTCAACATGGCTACGTCGGACCTGGTCAACTTGCCGGATGATGCCGTCGAGGACGAACTGGCTTACAACATTAAGGCGGTATCCTATTTTCACCAGCTCACGCTATTCGATGCTGCCGGCGCCATTCGCGGGAGTTATCCACAATCCTCTTTCTCGCTGAATGATTTAACAGATGAAGAGGAACTGGCGATCGGGCTGGCAATCAAGGGCATCCGATTACAAATCTACACCGTGCCACCTGCTTCTACTGAAACCGGGGGAAATATTTCGTTCATCGCTGCAATTCTGGATGAAGCGGGGATTGCCCAGGGAGTCTTACTGGGCAGGGCCGACCTGAAGATCAACCCTTTTACGCAACCGGCGTTGACCGCTTTGGCTTCCCTGGGCGCAGATGGCGGGGAAGGGTTCATTCTGGATGACGCCGGGCAAATCCTTTACCGTACCAGCGAATCGACTGCTTTATCCAGCATGGATTTGTATATCGACAAGGTTAATGACCAGCCGGTGTTCTTCGAGGATTTCTCACCCACCGGCACCCGGCAGTTGGTTTACTACCAGCCGGTCGTTGGCCGGCCCTGGGCGGTCGTTGCGACCATGCCGGCCCGGGTGGCACAGCAAACTTCGCTTGAAATTGCTGTCCCGCTGTTGGCCATTCTGGGATTGTTCACCATGCTGGCTTATTTGATGCTGCGCTTTTCTCTTGGGTCGGTTACGCAAACGTTAAAACAACTGGGAGGACAGGCTACCCGGATCGCGCAGGGAGAGTTGTCGTCGGCAGCGCCCGTGACGGGTGCGGACGAGATTGGCGCGCTGGGGAAATCGTTCGAACAAATGCGCCTCAGTCTGAAGGCCCGGCTGGATGAGTTGAACAAGCTGCTCAATGTGAGTCAGGGTGTGGCAGCCAAACTGGATATCTATGATGCTGTGCACCCCATCCTGGAAGCGGCATTAAGCGAAGACGCCATATCCGCCCGGGCGGTACTGATTCAAGGCGTGCGAATGGATATTGCCGGCGACAAATTGGTCACCATCGGTGCCGGGCCGGTTGCCGATCAATTTTCTCACCTTGACAGCCAGGTGTTCGAATTGATGCGCCAACAGGAAGTGCTAACTATTCAAAATACGACCCGGGTGCGGCGCATCTCCTCATTGGATCACCAGTTGCATCCGGCGGCTTTGATTGGACTGGCGCTGTATCACGAAAATACATATTATGGCGCGTTATGGATTGGCTATCAAAAGCCAAGGCAGTTCGAAGATGAAGAGGTACGATTCCTCTCCACCCTGGCCGGTGAGGCGGCGGTGGCAGCTGCGAATGCCAACCTGTATGCATCGGCTGAAATTGGCCGGCGCCGGCTCGAGGCAGTTTTGACCTCCAACCCGGAGCCGATTATGGTGTTCGATGACAAAGATCGGCTGCTGCTGCTCAATCCAGCGGCTTTGCAGGTGACGGGTTTGATCGCAACCCCAACGGTGGGGCTGCCGGCGCAGGAAGTAGTTTCTTCAGCGGAATTGGCTGCGTTGTTGACCGGGCCGATAGAACTGCGCATAGCCACAAGAGAAGTAAAATTGCCCAATGGCAATATTTACCATGCCTCGGTGGCGCCGGTGATGGGCGAGAACCAACAAATCGGGAAGGTCTGCGTAATGCGCGATATCAGCCATTACAAGGAACTCGACTCGATCAAATCGGACTTTGTAGCAACCGTCAGCCATGACTTGCGCTCGCCGCTGGCGTTGATGCGCGGTTACACTACCATGATGTCCATGGTGGGTGAATTGAACGACCAGCAAAAAAGCTACGTGGCAAAAATGGTACACGGCATCGAAGATATGAGCCGGCTGGTTAATAACCTGCTCGACCTGGGCCGGCTGGATTCTGGCATCAAGCTGAAGTTAAGTCAGTTGCAGCCGGGTGTATTGGTCGAACAGGTGATCAATCAACTGACCCCCCAGGCCAATCAGAAGAAAATTCGGCTAGCCTTTGAACCGCCTGAAGAGGAATTGCCGTCTGATCTGACTGCCGACGTGGCGCTTATCCAGCAGGCCTTGATCAACCTGGTTGAAAACGCCATCAAATACACCAAGGTGGGCGGAGAAGTGATCGTCAGGCTGGAATTGCAAGACAATAAGCTTGCTTTCCAGGTGACTGATTCCGGAATTGGTATCGCGCCGCTGGACCTGCCGCGGTTGTTCGAGAAGTTCTATCGCAGCGAACGGCGCGAGGCGCACGAGCAGCGCGGAACTGGATTGGGGCTGGCAATCGTCAAGTCGATTGCAGAACGGCACGGCGGCGAGGTAGTGGTCGAGAGCCAGCTAGGGAAAGGCAGCGTCTTTACGCTTCGAATCCCATTGCAGGAGCATCCGCCGGTCAAGCCGCTGGTCGGCATGCCGCAGAACAAAGGGTGATCCGACAAATGCAGGATGGCGAGATTCAATTTCATTCCGGCATTCGACAATAAAACCAAAGGACACAAAGAGCGCAAAGGTTGTGAAGGTTTTTATGGCGTGGGCAGTGACCGTGCTTCGACGCTTCGGCAGGCTCAGTGCAGGCAAGCTCAGCAACCGGTCTATCGACAATCCGAGTGGGAAAGAACCAGCTTACAGTGTGATAAACCACAGGCGTCGTTCCTTGCTGCACATGGGTTTGTGTACGTTTCATGGCTGTTCCTGTTGCAGAGCGAGGTGGGCGCAGCATCACCCTTCCAACGCATCCTGTTGAGTAAGTGTCAAATGCATGTGTAACCTAAATGCAAGTGCGACGCACCTACATGCAAGGTGCGTCGCACTCGTAATCTGCATAAACCGCAAAGGTCGCCGACTCTCCAGGCGGGGGATGATCAATTTCCATCGGGTATAATCTTCTGGTGAAACTGACCCTGGAAGGAACTTTTATTGATTTCAATAAACAGCGAACCCATCTTTCTCATCATCATTACTGCCTGGGTGATTTACCGGTTCCTTGCTGCCAGGCGAGCAGGCGGCCTGCACCTGGGGCGCGAGATTGTGGTCAATTTTTTCTTCATTTACGCTTGCTTCGTGTTTTCCTATACTGTCTTCCCAATGGATATCGTCCTTTACGGTTTTGATCCCAACGATGCCAATTTAATCCCTCTTGTCCAGATGATCCGTTTTTTACGATATCTGGAAAACCCATTTGTCATCCGTAATTTGCTGGGTAATCTGGTCTTACTGGTACCGCTGGGGATTTTTCTGCCACTCTTGTTCCGCAAATCCAGAAAATTCACCGTCGTTGTCACAACGGGCTTCCTGGTTACGCTCTCGATCGAAGTATTTCAATTACTGCTCCGCTTCCGCGTGTTCGATATCGATGATCTGATTATCAATACCATCGGCGTGGCGGTTGGTTACGGGCTTTTCAAGTTGCTGTACAAGATTCCCTTCCTTCGCCGCAGTTTCGATGGAATAGCGGATGCTAAAAGACCTGCTGATATCCGTTATTTCATCAGTTTTGCCGGAGTTGTCCTGGTGGGGTTTTTAGCTATTTTTTATTTATCTATTGCCGGCAGTACCGATACCGAAGAAATGATTCTGGAAAAACTGTCCCAACAGAATCAACAGCGGGTGGCCTATTCACAATTTGACAAATATCTGGTCGTTGTGGCGGAATCTGCTGACGGAGCAAAAAGCGTTTCTTACTACCGACAGGTGGTACTTTCCCGCTACGTCCCCGTGTTGGGGGATATCAATCTGGATCTGCAGGAAAATGAATATTCCATCAATGGGACATCTTTCAGCGCAAGAGAGGTGGATTACTTTGCCATAGCGCGGAGCAATCAACCCATCGCGGCCATGACCTCCGGCGAGAGCCGTTTTCCGGTCACGAGCAGTGGAGAATATCATTTTTCAGTTGCCCGGCTGCCGCTTGCAAAGACCGATGCTTATTTTTCGTTCCACTTTGTAGATGATTCTGGCAATGATCTCGGATTAAGCCAGGATTCATAATTTGAATGGGTGGAAAATAGGCAGGAGTGGGTTATAATTGGTCGCGAACACGGGTTCCAGGGAATTGTTTGCCAAATTGATCCGGGGAAATCGAATCATCTTTGAAATTGGTCTTAAAAACTCTTGAAGAATGTAGTTCTTGTGATATAATTCAAGTTTGCATGTGTGTCCTGGGAGTCCTCTAAAACGATTTTTACGCTGAGAGATTTCTCTAGCGTCCATTCTTATTTAAACCCCCCGGGTTCCAGTCTGAGGAGGCATATTAGTGGAAACGAAAAGTTTGGTTGCACTTCGTATCAGCCTGGCCTCGCCAGATACGATTCGTAGCTGGTCGTATGGTGAAGTATTAAAACCTGAAACAATTAACTACCGGCGCCTGCGCCCTGAAAAGGATGGCCTGTTCGACGAGGCCATTTTTGGCCCGACCCGCGATTATCAATGCTATTGCGGCAAATACAAAAATCCGCGCTACAAAGGCATCATATGCGACAAATGCGGTGTCGAAGTCACGCGCTCTTCAGTACGGCGCGAACGTATGGGGCATATCGATCTGGCGACGCCGGTAGCCCACATCTGGTACACCCGCCGGGTTCCTTCATACTTGGGGTTACTGCTGGATATTTCCCGCCGCAACCTGGACCGAGTGCTGTACTTTGCGCAGTACATCGTCACCTACGTGGATGAGGATGCTCGCCAGAAGGCGCTAAAACGCCTGGACGATGAGATCAATCTCTCGGAACGCGAGCAAGCGCAACAAATCAACGCGCGTATTCTGGAAGTCAAGCTGGCCCGTGACCATAAAATTGGCGAGTTGAACCAGCGTAAACAGGACATGGAATCCCGCCACGACGAGCAAATTGCGCAAAAGCTCGAACCGGTCATCCAGGAAGGTCAGTCGCTGGAACGTCAACTGCAGGAAAAGGTGGGCACTTCCACCCGCACTGCCATCGTTTTCAATTCCGCCAGCGTTGAGATTGCCGGCGCCGGCGAGGCGATTACAACCCAGCAAATCTCAAAGATTCAAAAAGTTGTCAAAGAACGGTTGGATGAGCTGGAAAAGGAATCCAAAGGACAGTTGCAGCGCGATCTCGAGATGCTCAAAATGCAGATCGAGGAGATTCGTGCTCAGGCTGATACCGAGATGGAAGGATTGCGCAATGCTCTGGAAGATCAATCCAATGCCTCGCAAAATAACAATTCCCGCCAGCGCGACGAGCTGCAAGAGCTGCGGCCGTTCACCTTCCTCACTGAAAATCGCTACCGTGAACTCAAATCGCGGTGGGGTAATGTCTTCCGCGCCGATATGGGCGCTGAAGCGTTTTACGATGTGCTGCGCCGCCTCGACCTGGAAAAATTAGCCGAGGATCTGTGGCACGAGGTCAAGACCTCCAAGAGTAAACAAAAACGCAAGAAAGCGACCACTCGTTTGAAGGTGGTAGAGGCTTTCCGCCGCTCGAACAACCGCCCAGAATGGATGATCATGACCGTTTTGCCGGTCATCCCGCCTGACCTGCGCCCAATGGTTCAGTTGGACGGCGGCCGCTTCGCCACCTCTGACCTGAATGATCTCTACCGCCGCGTGATCAACCGTAACAACCGCTTAAAGCGTCTGCTCGAACTGGGCGCCCCGGATGTGATTGTACGTAATGAAAAACGCATGCTCCAGGAAGCGGTTGACTCTCTGATTGATAACTCACAACGCGGGAAAGCGCTTTCCCGCCGTGGACGCCGCGAACTGAAGTCTTTGAGCGATATGCTCAAGGGCAAGAAAGGGCGTTTCCGCCGCAACCTGCTTGGGAAGCGCGTTGACTATTCCGGTCGCTCGGTTATCGTGGTTGGCCCGACCTTAAAGTTGTACGAATGCGGGCTACCCAAAACCATGGCGTTAGAATTGTTCCGGCCGTTTGTGATCGCCAAGCTGGTTTTCCATTCCTATGCTGCCAACGTCAAAGGCGCCCGCCGATTTATTGAACGCAACCGTCCCGAGGTTTGGGAAGTGCTCGAAGAGGTCATTAAAGAACGGCCGGTGCTGCTCAATCGCGCGCCAACCCTGCACCGCCTCGGTATTCAGGCGTTCAAGCCGATTCTGATCGAAGGCTCTGCCATTCAATTGCATCCTCTGGTGACCACCGCCTTCAACGCCGACTTCGATGGTGACCAGATGGCCGTGCACGTGCCGCTCTCCGAAAAAGCAGTCTGGGAAGCCAACAACCTGATGTTGTCATCCCGCAACTTACTCAAACCTGCTGACGGCGAGCCGATCATCAGCCCATCCAAGGACATGGTTCTCGGCGTGTATTATCTGACCATGATCGATGATTTGGATCATGTGGGTAACGGCCGAAACTTCGCCAGCATCGACGAGGTGAACCTGGCTTACCAGTTAGGCCAACTGGAAATTCACGCGCGCATTCAGGTAAACGTAGAAACATTCTACGATGAGAAGAACAACCGCTTGCCTGAAGCCCGCAAAATGCTGGTCAAAACCACAGTAGGTCGGGTGCTCTTTAACTACATCTTGCCTGAAGCGATGCGCTTCCAGAATATGGCGCTCGACAAGGGCGGTGTGAAAGACTTGATCGCCAGCGTTTATGATATTTGCGGCGAAAAAGTCACGACCGAAACAGCGGATGCGGTCAAGGACATCGGGTTTGAATTTGCCATGCGCTCCGGCTCTACCATTGCCGTTGCTGACATCACTATGCCGAGCGACAAAGCAGAAATTCTTGCCAAAGCTAATGAAAGCGTTGAAAATGTACAACGCTCTTATCGCCGCGGTTTGCTGACCGAACAGGAACGGAACGAACGTGAAATTGAGATCTGGCAGCAGACCACGAAAGACGTCGGTGATGCTGTCCGCCGCGGGATGGACCCTAATGGCAATCTTTCAACGATGGCCAACTCTGGCGCAACCAAGGGTGGTTTCGGTCCTATCTCGCAGTTGGCCGGTATGCGCGGCCTTATGGCTGACCCGGCCGGGCGTATCATTCGCCTGCCGATTCAGTCAAACTTCCGCGAGGGACTGACAGCGTTGGAATACTTCATTTCGACGCACGGCGCCCGCAAGGGCCTGGCAGACACCGCGCTGCGTACAGCAGACGCGGGTTATCTGACCCGCCGCCTGGTGGATGTTGCGCAGGATATGATCGTCAACCAGGAAGATTGCGAAACCAGTGATGGCATCATAATCAAAAAAGCGGATGATGTTGCCGGTCAACCGTTGAGTGTGCGCCTATACGGGCGCATGACCGCGGAACGGATCCTGGACCCGCGCACCGGCGAGATTTTAGCCGAGCGTAACGTTTTGCTGGACCACGCCGTTATCAAAACGCTGCTCAATGCCGGCATCGAGAGTTTCAAAGTTCGTTCACCCATGACCTGTGAACTCTCACACGGCGTCTGCCAGCGATGCTACGGTATGGACCTTGGTCGTGGTGAATTGGTCAAGCTGGGTTCAGCAGTAGGCACTGTGGCAGCCCAATCCATTGGAGAGCCAGGCACGCAGCTAACCTTGCGTACTTTCCACACCGGCGGTGTGGCGGCAGGCGGCGACATCACAACCGGTCTACCGCGCGTAGAGGAGCTATTCGAAGCCCGGCGCATGCCGAAAGGCGAGGCGGTCATCACCCGGATTTCCGGCGTTGCGCGCATTTTCCAGTCGGAAAAATTCACCGAGCAACGCGTGGTTCGGGTTGAGCACGCTGAAATGGTCAGCGACGAGTATGAGATTCCAGAATCCTGGGATATCACCGTCAAAGACGAAAGCGCGGTTTCGCTAGGCGATTCGATTGCCACCCAGGGTGAAGCCACCATTGCAGCCCAGCATACTGGTAAGGTGCGCCTCGAAGACCGCAAGGTGGTCGTATCGTACGAACTTCGCGAGACGGAAGAGGATGAAATTCCAAGCACCTCGCGCATTCTGATCAAAGACGGGGAGCACGTCGAAGCAGGGCAACCGCTAACCGAAGGTTCGCTCAATCCGCACACAATCCTGCGCATCAAAGGCCGCGAAGCGGCACAGATGTACTTGATGAGCGAAATTCAGAAGGTATACCGCGCCCAGGGGCAGAACATCAATGACAAGCACTTCGAAGTCATCATTCGTAAGATGTTAGGCCGCGTGCAGGTCATTCGCCCCGGAGATACACAATATCTGCCGATGGACCTGGTCGACCGGTTGGAAATTCACCGCCGTAACGAGGTAATGGTCTCGGAAGGCAAACAGCCGGCACGGTATGTGGAAATCTTACTTGGCGTGACCAAAGCTTCGCTGAGCACTGATTCGTGGCTATCAGCGTCTTCCTTCCAGCATACCATCAAAGTACTGGCAGGGGCTGCTATCGCCGGAACAGCCGATCCGCTTTTTGGCCTGAAGGAAAATGTCATCATCGGCAAACTGATCCCGGCTGGCACGGGCTTCCAGGAAGGACGCTTCACCAGCGGTGATTTTGTCGAGGATAATTCGCGCATATCGATCACCAATATCACCAGCTCATAAGCTGCTACGTTATCTATTACCGACCCCCGAGGGCATGTCCCTCGGGGGTTTTGGTTAATGATCGGTGCAATAACAATTTCATCCGCGCCTTAGCGCTCTCTGCGCACACTGCATGCTGTGGTGAACGTTTTTTCACGGCTAAACCGTGATAAACTTGTACACGATCAAATATTCTATCTTCCGTTGCCACGGCAGCGCGGCAGGAGTTTATTATGGAGATTGGGCTGGTAAAGAACGTCGATATAGACCAGGAGATGCAGCAGTCATACCTGGATTACGCCATGAGTGTGATTGTGGCGCGTGCGCTGCCAGACGCGCGTGATGGGTTAAAACCCGTTCAACGCCGGATCTTATATGGCATGTATGATATGGGCTTGCGGGCGGATTCATCCTACAAAAAATCTGCCCGGATTGTTGGTGAAGTGCTGGGTAAATATCACCCGCATGGCGATCAGACTGTATATGAAGCTATGGCGCGGTTGGCGCAGGATTTTTCCATGCGTTACGCCCTGGTTGACGGACAGGGCAACTTTGGTTCGGTGGACGGAGACCCGCCTGCGGCGATGCGTTACACTGAGGCGCGCCTGACCCCGGCGGCAGTGGATATTCTGGCGCAATTGGATCGCGATACGATTGATTTCAGCCGCAATTTTGACGATTCGCTCAATGAGCCGGATGTCCTGCCGGCGGCCATCCCCAATCTGCTGGTCAATGGCGCCAGCGGCATTGCCGTCGGCATGGCGACCAGTATTCCGCCGCACAATTTGGGCGAAGTTATCGATGCGTTGAATTATTTGCTGGAAAGATGGGAAATTCAAGAGGATGTCACCGTCAGCGACCTGATGAAATTCGTAAAAGGCCCCGACTTTCCGACCGGCGGCATCATTATGCATGAAAATAATGGCGAGGATTTACTCGCTGCCTATGCCACCGGGCGCGGCAAAGTCATACTGCGCGGCAAAATTCATTTAGAGGAAATGGGTCGCGGTAAAAACCGGATCATTATCACTGAATTGCCTTACCAGATTAACAAAGCCTCATTGATCGAACGTATCGCGGAACTGGCCCGGGAAGGCGGATTGGATGGTATCAGTGATTTACGCGATGAATCAGACCGCCAGGGTATGCGTATCGTCATCGAGCTCAACAAGGTGGCAGAAACGGAAAATGTGCTGCGTGACCTTTACCGCCGAACCCCGCTGCAATCGACCTTTCGTATCTCGCTGCTGGCGTTGGTGGACGGCGAGCCCCACATGCTTTCGCTTAAACAGGCGCTGCGGGTTTACCTCGAGCATCGTATAACCGTAGTGAGACGGCGCAGTGAGTTTGACCTGGCCAAAGCCAGGGCGCGCGCTCATATATTGGAAGGACTGCGCGTCGCACTGAATAACCTGGATGAAGTGATCAATTTGATCCGCAAAGCCCAGGATGTGGAAGATGCACGCAGCAAACTGATGAAACGCTTCAAGCTGACCGAGATTCAGGCGAATGCCATTCTCGAGATGCAATTGCGGCGGCTGGCAGCGTTGGAGCGCCGCAAAATAGAACTGGAATACAAAGAAGTGCAGGACCAGATTGGCGAGTTGGAGGGCCTGCTGCACTCGCCCAAAAAATTACGTTTGGTGGTTGGCGACGAGCTCAAGGCGATGAAAGCTGCCTATGCCGACCGGCGCCGGACGCAGATCGTAGCCCTCAAAGACGGCGCTGAAATGCGCAACCTGCTGACCACTACCGACCTGATGCCAACTCAAAATGTGTGGGTGGGTGTGACGGAAGACGGCCTCATTGGGCGGACTGCCGGCGATACCCTGCCGCGTTGGAGCGGCAGGAATGCGCCACGTCAGGTATACGCGACCAATACCCACCAGACGCTTTATTTAGTTGCCAGTGATGGGCGGGCAGCCGCCATTTCTGTACAATCGCTGCCAGAGGTCGAACGCTTCGAGGATGGCGTTCTGCTGCGCAAGGTTTCCCCGTTTGAAGAAGAACAAAAATTAGTGCAGCTATTCTCCGCGCCAACGCGCCTGGAGGATGGTGAAGAGCATTATATCGTGACCGTTTCCCGCGCTGGACTGGTGAAGAAGTCGAGTATTCGTGACCTTCCCGGGCCATCGACACAGTTATTCTGGCTGGCAAAAGTCAACCCGGGCGATGAAATCGGGTGGGCCGTATTGACGGATGGCAAATCGGAACTGATGCTGGCGACGCGCAAAGGTATGGTGATCCGGTTTACGGAAGAAGATGTCCGGCCAATGGGTTTAGTGGCTGCCGGCGTGAACGGCATCAAACTATCGCAAAATGACCAATTGATTGGCGCTGCGCGGATTCTGCCGGAATTCGATCTGCTGCTGGTTGGGAGAGACGGAAAAGGCTGGCGACTGCCTACAGCGCAGCTACCGGTGCAGGGCCGGTATGGGCAGGGGGCCATTGCCTGCAAGCCACAGGCTGGCGCTGAACTGGTCTCGCTGGTCTACAGTCATCCAGGGCAGGAATTTGTGATCCATTTGAAGGACGCAGCCAACAAAGTCGAAACCCTCGACGCGATTTCTGGCGGAAGACGCCAATCGACAGGCAAGCCATTGATTGCACTTAAGCCAGGAGATCAGGTCACCGGATTGACCTTGATCGAAGATGGAATGGCCTACTGGGAAAAACGCCAGGGAAAGGCGCTCAAGAAGGTCCGACGCGTTGCTGCGCCTGAAGCGCAAGCAGACCAGTTGGCCTTGCCGCTGGATGGTCAGCCTGGCAGGAAACGGGCTGCCGCAGCGTCGAATAAAACAATCGCTGATAAAGCGAAGAGCGAAAGAACGGCTAAAACAGTCAAAAGTGCAGTCGCAAAAACGAAGGCCACTACAAAAGCCGCAGCAGTGAAAACGGAGACTGGTGCAAAAACTCCGACCCAAAAAACAGCTAAAACGGCGGTGAAGCCAAAAAAGGCTCCTGCTAAACCTGCGGCGGTCAACAAAGGGGCTACCAAACCGGCAGTGAAATCTTCAACATCCACGGCAAAGAAAACCAAAACCATCGCGACAGCCAGGCCGGCCGCTAAATCCACAACTAAGCCTGCGGCTAAACCTGGTACTCGGTCTTCCACAAAACCGACCGGGACGACCAAAAAGCCCGCGGTCAAAAAACCGGTCGCGGGAACGAGCAAGGCTGGCAGCACAAAGGCGCCTAAAACCCCGGTGAAAAAGCCGAAGTCCACTACAGAATAGCGATTGCGTCGTGACTTGCCCACAGGGCACTCTGCGAGTGAGCTTGTCAAAGGGCAATGGCCGGTGCTTCAACAGGCTTATTATTGCCCGGTGCTTCGACAGGCTCAGCAACCGGGTCTTAAGGGGCTTCGACCGGTCCCTGCCCACAGGGCACTCTGCGAGTGAGCTTGTCGAAGGGCAATGACCGGTGCTTCAACAGGTTTATTATTGCCCGGTGCTTCGACAGGCTCAGCAACCGGGTTTTAGGGGGCGTCGACGGGCATGGAAACCGCTGCTTCGACAGGCTCAGCAACCGGTGTATTGAGGGCTCAACGCCCCCACCTGTAAAATTCTAGCGCGAGACGTGGAAGAACGAATAATGATAGGCGATCTTGCCGTCCAGCAAGCCGAAGGTATCGCTGCCATTGCTGACTTTGCCCTTCGTCGAAGATGCAGTCCAGGTGAAATGCCGCGAATTTCCCTTGCCGGATGCGCCTGTCAATGTAAAAGTAGGCTCAGGGAGAAGCTGGGTGAACAAATTGGCATACCAGTCACGCAGCGCCTCTGAACCCTGCACAGAGTGAACAAAGGTGGTGTGAACCGCGCCCGGCAAATAAAGGTTGTTAACCTTGACCGGGTCGCGCGAATTCAGGGCCGCAAAATAAGTATCGACGATATCTGCAGTGGGCGGCGGGGGGTTCCATTGATAAGCGGATACCGCGTCCCAAACCTGCGGCAAGTCACGTCGGCATTCGTCCCACGAGAAGAAATTGGCGCCCTTCAGGTTATTGACTTTGACCGTATCCATAAACTTGTTGGTATCATCCACCGAAGGCGCCCAGCGGCCGGTGCGGTAAGCCGGGCCGGTGGGAATGACCGGGCGGAAGGGTGATTTGGCCGTAAATTCACGCAGGGTGCGCTGCACCTGCGGTTCGGGATTATGCGCCTTTTCCCAATATACCTGCGGCATGTTGTAGTCGACCTTGTCCAAAAATTCTTTCCAGGGTAACTGTGGATGGTATGAGGGAAAACGGTAGGAACTGAGCGCCATCGGCAGGTTGGGAAAAGCGCGGCGCAGGCGGTCCATATAATGGCGGGCGGCGTTCACCCGACCCGGCTGTTTATATTCGATTTCCGCGTCGATGACATAGCCATCCAGTTTGAGTTGTTGCAACCGCTGAATGGCAATATTGGCCTCGGCGGCGGGGTTGTAACCGTATACGTAATGCCAGCCCCAGGCATCTATTCCGGCGGTATGCAGGGCGTCCACCACCGGCGCAAGTAAATCGGAATTGGAATTGCGGTCCAGGTTATAGGCGTACTGTCCATCTGCAATTTTGAGCAGAACATGGGTAAAGCCGCCCGCCTGTGCTGCAGAAACAATCTTTGCCGGGTCACCGCCTTCAGCATCGCGGATTTTCCAGATAAAGAACCCTTTTCCTTCAATCGACATGGTTGAACACCTCTATTCGGCCGGATGGTCAGGATCAGCACACAATGTGTTGCAATTATCCTGCCAACCCAAGCTGAGGAGCGATGCTGCGCATAGCCAATATGACATTGTCCACATGCTGCCAGAGTTCAACGCCAAAATCTTCAGCCGCTTCAGCCATTTCCTCGCGATTGGTGCCGGCAGCAAAGGCGCGGTCCTTCCACTTTTTCTTTACCGATGAGGATGTGAGGTCATATAACGAACGCGAAGGACGAACCAGCGCAACGGCTGTAATCAACCCGGTGATTTCGTCACAGGCAAAGAGCGCTTTACGAAAAAGTGTATCGCGCGGGACGCCAGTATTGATCCCGTGGCTGAGAATGGCCTGGATGACCTCATCCGGAACACCTTTTTCCCTCAAGATCGGCGCGCCAGCGGTCGGATGCTCTTCCAGGGTAGGGTGAATTTCCCAATCAAAGTCATGCAACAGGCCGGCAAGCCCCCATAGCTCGACATCCTGGTTGTATTTTTCCGCATAGAAGCGCATGGCGGCTTCAACCGACAACATGTGATTGATCAAACCTTGACTTTTGATGTTCTCATGTACGATGTTTAATGCGATTTCACGATCCATGTTGTTGCCTCAATTTATTAAGTTGGGTCTGTTTGGAAATGGGTAAAAATGGGTTCGGGGTTGCCAAGTATCGGTAGCGGACGGGTGACATAAACGTCCCAGAGCGCCACCAGAGTCGCGGGGATTTCGCGGATGCGCCAGCGCTGCATGGCAAGGGGGTGGTATTCTCGCTGATCGGCGATTACGCCAAAGGCGTTAAGACCAAGACCCTGGCAGGTCAACAATGTCCGCGGCAGATGGTAGGCCTGGGTGACCACGAGCGCATTGGTCACACCGAAGATGTGCAGCGCACGGTAACAGGTGTCGTAAGTGCGCCTACCGGCGTAGTCCAGAATAATATCCTTTTCCGGAACGCCGAGTTCGAGAGCATAGGATTGCATGGCGCCCGGCTCGTTGTAATCCAGGTGACTGTTGTCACCGCTCATCAACAGCTTTTGAACCTTCCCGGCAAAGTACAAATCAACGGCAGTGCTGACCCGGTCACGCAACACCGGGCTTGGCCCGCCGTCGCGGTTTAATCCAGCCCCAAATATGATGGCTACCGGAGCGTCTGGCGCCTGATCCACCGTGGAAGTTCGGTTACGCGCGGAAATCTCTGCCAGAATGGTGGGCAGCCCCAAAACCAGCAGTAAGGCTGCGGCAGTCGTGAGGAAAGCCCTGGCCGTGAACCGCAGAAATCGAATCATAGCGGTGATTTTACCACGGCGCCCAAGCCGGTTGTCAGCGGCCGAGCCACTCGGTCAGGTCAATACCGGAGCGCCGCACGACCTCACGCAGCGCATCATAGACCGAATCATCGATCACCCGCAGATCCTGGATATCGTAATTGCCGGTCGCCTGAGTGAGCAAGGCCTTGCCGTCATCGGTTTTCACCAGGTTGGTCAGCGCGCCGATCAGATTGCTGCGTAAGGTGGGATCCAGGGTTGGAATGGTCGAAAAATTCATATTGGGAATATCTGGATTGGATTGCCAGATGATGACTACTCTTTGATCGACATCTGGCAAGTCTGAAACTACTGCACTGGAAGTTCGCGGGTCGCCGGTGTAGGAAAAGGTGGCGCCGAAATCACAAATTCCTTTGATGTAGAGACTGCGAATTACGGCAGTGTGGGATTGGACAACTGCGCCTGGCAACTGGTTTATGTTAAGTTGGTTTAGAAGCCCTGATGGATAGATCAGTCCGGAAATCGAGCCTTCCTCGGCCCAGCAGGGTCGCAGACCATCGAATTGCTGCAGGGCCGTCGCTGCATCCGCCGTAGAAGCGTTGCTTGTTGGGTCAAAGTATACGGTGAAGCCATTTTCTACGTTGGCCAGGAATTGCGTGCCATAGTAATAAGTGCCAAAATGGTTGGCAAGTAAAGCTGCTCTGGCAATACCCTGTGCACTGGCATATAGGAAGGTAATCGGCTGCAGCCAGGCAGCGTGGATACGCCCGGCTTCCATTTCGCTCAATAGCTGTTCATAAGTAGGGTAAACCACCGCCCCAAAAGAGTTTCCCGTCCGGATACCCAGCTCTTCCGCCAGCGCTTCGATCGCGGCTTGTATATCGGCATCTGGATCGCTATAAACATAACCGATCAGAATGGGATTACCCGGATTACCCAGCGGAATCGGGGTTGGGGTGGAGGTCGGTTGCGGGGGAGCAGCCGTGGGGGTGGGGGTTGGCGTTAACTCGCCTGCCTGGCAGGCCGCCAGCGACAATGTGGCAGTGAGAATAAGAACTATGAGTATCGGGTGGTGTTTAATAATGGGCACGGCGATGATTCCCTTCGGATTGTAAATACCGGCCGTGGCTTGATTATAATCGTTATTGTCTAAATCGATTTATCAGGCTGGATAATGAGATTTCTGCTGGATTTATTTCAGCTTGTGAGGAACAGATGACATTTAAACAATTTATCAAAGGCTTGACTGTAGCGCTGCTCATTCTGGTGCTAATCATTGCGGGTCTGCTGGCAGCGACCGGGTTGATTTTAACAAATGGAGCTCAAAAGGCGATGCAACCGGTCGAACAGGCGAGCAATTACCTTTCCACACAGGTAACCAACGTATTGCACCCTACGCCTACCGTTATCCCTGACCCGGTCACCATCCTGCGCGAGGTGCGGTCGTTAGCGCGACTGGAAACCGTGCAATACTCGATGGAAAAGGTGATCACTACCGAGGTAGGACAAGGCGCGCTTGGCTTTTTGTTTGGCGACCGGCTGTTGTTTGTGGCGCATGGCGAGGTTATTGCCGGGATCGATCTGGAAAAATTAGGCGCAGACCAGATGTGGGTTGAAAATGGCGTATTGATGGTACGCCTGCCGGAAGCGGAAATCTTTGTAGCTACGCTGGATAACCAACTTTCGTATGTTTATGACCGCGAAACGGGAATTTTAAAGCGCGGCGATGTCACCCTGGAAAGTCTGGCGCGCAAGGCGGCCGAAGAAGAAATCGAGAAAGCGGCGGTAGCAGATGGGATTTTGGATACGGCGCAGAAGAATGCGGAAAGCTACTTATACCGGCTGCTGCGACAACTTGGGTTTCAAGAAGTTATCTTTGTGCATGATTGAGCAGCTTGCCAGCTAAATCCGATTTGTCCAGACCGGGTTGGCGTATTTTTCGATCTGAAGGCAATGCGCTCGTTCGATTTCAGCCGGACCGGGCGGGCTCTCGACCAGTTCAACCTGGACTTGCTCCTGAAAGGCTTGTTTCAGGCTTTCGGCGGCATTTTCCCAGGTGGGAGCGATTCCCAAAATGGTTTCCGCGGTAGTAGCATGGTCGAGCAGGCGGCGGGCAGCAGAAGTTCGTTCAGCAGAGGTCTCAAATTTGAGTACCTCGGTGATGCGCGTCAGGTCGCCAGACAAAGGGAGCGATCCGTGTTGCAGCACGCCAAGGCTGCGCCGCGCCTGGGCTGACCCGATCAATTTTTTACCGTTAGCCGTGATTTCATAATTTGACGGCACTTCGAAGCACACCGCAGCGTTCAGGCTGGACCCATCGGGTAATCCGTAGTGATTGTCGGCGTTGGCTCTGATCTCCAGTTTTTCCAGCCCGCGGGTAAGCGCCGATGAAATCCGCCGGTAGCTTTCGAGGATACCCCCGGTCATCAGCGGATTTTCCTGATGGGCGCATACCGAATAGGTCAGTTCGTCAGTGTGCAGGATCGCTCGACCGCCGGTTGGACGGCGCACCAACTGCCAGCCGCGTTGTTCGAGCGCGGAGAGATCAACGTCAGCCACGGGCTGAGCATGTCCAAGCGAGAGACAGGCGGGTTCCCAGGCATATAGACGCAAAGTGGGAGGCTGGCTGCCAGCCGTCACGGCTTCCATGATGGCTTCGTCGAGTGACATATTCCAGGCGCCGGTCGAGGGTGGAGAGATGATTAAACGCCAAGTGGAATTATCCATAGGGCTGATTATAGTAGAAAACCCTTGTTTAATGAATTATAATGTCTGAACAACATAACTGTGACACGATTACATGAAATGTTTGCTTTACGGATGTAAGGAGTCTTCCTCAAATATGTTAATTCACTTGACATTATTTGGGTTTCCGCTATAATAAGCCATGCTATTCTGTGCTAGGATAGGCGATGGCAACCACTGTTTGGCAAATTCCAAAGGCTAGTGTTAAGAACCTTAACAAACATGCCGCTTTGGATTTAATCCGGTTTGCACCGGGGGGGATTTCAAGGATTGAATTGTCACGACAGATAGGACTGACACGCGCTGCAGTTACATCCATTGTCGGTGATTTGATAGAAGCCCGCCTGGTACGGGAAACAAACGGCCAGCACGGCGGTGGGCGGAATCCCATTAATCTCGAAATAAACCCGGATTTTGGGCGGGTACTTGGTATCGATATAGGGTCGACGCACGTGACCATCGTGCTTGTAAACGGCCTGGCGCAGGTGTTGGATGAAGTCAATGCGCCGCTGGACATCACCCAGGGGCCGGAAATATGCCTTCCTCAGGTGGCGAAGGTAATTAATGGCTGGCTTCCGAATACCGGAACTGAATTGAGCGAAATATTAGCCGCGGCTGTCGATGTCCCTGGTCCTGTGGTTAGCGATGCAGGTAAGGTGGGCGCGCCGCCGATCATGCCTGGTTGGGATAATTTTCCGATCCGCGACTGGCTGGAGGAACGCCTTGGCTGCCCCGTATCTCTGGGCAATGACGCCGAATTTGGTGCACTGGGCGAATGGGCATTTGGAGCAGGGCGCGGAGAAAAGAACCTGGCTTACATTAAAGTGGGCACCGGTGTTGGCGCCGGGTTGTTGCTGGACGGGCAAATCTACCGCGGCACCACCGGTTCTGCCGGAGAAATCGGTCACATTACGCTGGTTGAAGACGGCCCTATTTGCACCTGCGGGAATCACGGCTGTCTGGAAGCCCTGGCTGGCGGGCGATCCCTGGCTTTACGCGCTCGCGAGGGGATCAGCAAAGGCCGGCGGACAAGTTTGGCAGAGATCGGGCCTGCGAATTCGATCATCGCAAAAGATGTTATCGCGGCTGCCCGTCGCGGCGACCTCTTTTGCCAGCAATTGGTGATCGATTCGGGGTATCATTTAGGGACGGCCATTGCCAGTCTGGTAAACCTGATCAATCCTGACATAGTCGTAATTGGAGGCGGTGTTGCGCAATTGGGTGACCTGCTGCTCGACCCCATTCGTCAGACTGTGAAGCAGCGCAGCCTTAAAGTCTCATGGCAGGCTGTTCGCATATCAGCAGCAATTCTTGGCAGGCGTTCCAGCGCAATGGGCGCTGTCGTCCAAGCTTTATCAATGAGTTTGCATCAAATTGCACAAGTCTGAAGATTGGAAGGAGGTGGTTAGCCCGTACCATAAACTCGTGAACACTTTCTAGTCCCATCAAAAAAACCCATGAAAATGGGAATATGTGTAAAACAAATCAATCAGGAGGATTGAGATGACCAAAAAATATTTGCCCTTGATTAGCATTCTGCTGATCGCTGCATTTGCTCTGGCTGCCTGCCAGCCGGCTGCAACTGCTACCCCCGAACCTGTGGTCGAACCGACCGCTGCTTCGGCAGAGCCCACTGCTGCTCCCGCAGAACCGACGGCTGAGCCCGTAGCGGAACCAGTCGAAGTGACCTTCTGGCATGCTTACGGCACCGGCTCGGCTGAAGAAATTGCCTTAACAAAACTGCTGGAACAGGCTGCGGTAGATTTGCCGAATGTGAAGATCAACGTTCTTCAGGTGCCCTTCAATGACGTTTACAATAAATACCGCACCGAAGTTGCCGCCGGTTCTGGCCCTGACATGTTCATTGCCCCGAACGACAGCCTCGGTGACGACGCTCGCGCCGAGCTGATCGCTGACATCACTGATTTGCTCGCCGGTAAGCTCGACGGCGTAAATCAGCTTGGTATCGACGGAATGACGGTCGATGGCAAAATCTATGGTGTTCCTGAATCCATGAAGGCAGTCGCTTTCTGGTACAACACCGATTTGCTCCCGACTCCCCCGGCGACGACCGATGAACTGCTCAAACTCATGCAGGATGGCACGCCGATTTCCATCAGCTACGGCTGCTACCACGATTTCGGCTTCTTTGGCGCGTTTGGCGGCAAAATCTTCGATGAAAACTGGAAGGTCGTTGCTGACCAGGGCACCGGCGTTGTAGATGCTATGAACTATCTCAAGAGCCTCTATGACATTTCCAAGGCCAATGGCTGGCCCAAGAACGACTCCGAAGGTTTGGCACCGTTTATCGAAGGTAAGATGGCAGCAATCACCAATGGAAACTGGGCGATGGGCGATTATCGGAACGCCCTGGGTGATAAGCTGGCCGTAACCGCTCTGCCGGCCGGTCCCGCTGGCCCTGCCACCCCGTTCCTTGGCGTCGATGGTTTCTATATCAACCCCAACAGCCAGGTTCAAGAAGCAGCGATTGAGGTTGCTCTTTATTTGACCAATGCTGCATCACAAACCCTCATGATGAACGAAGCTGGACATGTTCCTGTGCGCACCGATGTTGAAATCACCGACCCATTAATCCAGGGTCTGGTGGATGCGTTCAATGCGGGCGCCTATATTCGCCCGCAGGTTCCAGAATTAGGCCGCTATTGGTCAAACTTCTGCGGTGATGCAGACGTCTTCGAAGGCGCTGTGACGGCTCAAGAGTGGGTTACCACTCACACTGCCGATGCCAACAAGTAAGATTGGCTGAAGCTTTCCCAATCGATTTAACTTTCTAACAGTATAATGGTCAAAGCAGGCAGGTTTTCCCTGTCTGCTTTGACCCAAATCGGTATTATGAGCGAGGAACCCATGGCGATCAAACCTGTTACCGTGAGGCGTAAGACCGATTTAAGACGGGTTTTTCAACCTTACCTTTATCTTCTGCCTGCCTTTTTAGTTTTAAGTGTCATTACCTTCTACCCGCTGGTTTATCAGGTCATCATCTCATTTACAGATTTTCAGACGAAGGATTTGCTGCTTGGTCTGAACTCTCCCAAACTCCAATTCATTGGCCTGCAAAACTATAAGCAGATTATTTTTGGCGGCCTGCCAGTTCAAAATTTCGAATTTATCAGGGTCCTTTTTTACAACCTTTGGTGGGCGATTACCAATGTTATGGTCCACGTGCCCGCCGGTGTATTAATTGCTGTTCTCTTGAATGTCAAAGGCGTCTGGTTCAAGAAAATTTACCGGGCGATCTACGTTCTACCCGTCGTCATCCCGCCAATTGTTGTGGGTACGGTATGGCGAAACATTTTTAATGAGCAGTATGGAGCAATGAACCAGGCTTTAACCTGGATTGTTCAGCTATTTGGAAGCGACACGGTGGTTCATCTTCGCTGGTTGGAATCCTACACACCGCCCATTCCCTGGTTGCTTCCGACCGGGGCTTTACCTCTGGCTTACTACGCCATGATGATCGCCAACTTCTGGCTCGGCTGGCCGTTCATGACCCTGGTGGCTACAGGTGCGCTGCAATCCATACCCAGAGAATTATATGAAGCAGCCGAAATCGATGGAGCTTCAAAGACCTATCAGTTCTTGCATGTCACGGTGCCCTTGTTAAGGCCAGCCATGATACCTGCTGCAATGTACGGGTTTACCCTGTCCTTCAATTTATTCAATTTCGTGTACTTCATGACCGGGGGTGGACCATCCAGAATGACCGAAATATTGGTGACTTTTGCCTATGACCTGGTCAGGAACCTGCGATTGTATGGTGTGGCCGGTGCATTTGCGGTGATTATCTTCTTTGTGGCCATCGCAATTTTCCTGATAACGAATAAACTGACCCGGGCGACAGAAAGTTATGCGGAGTCATAAAATGACCACTACAACCAAACCTGTCAAGAAGAAAAACTGGTTCGTCCGGTTAATGAATATGGACACGTCGGGGAGCAAAGGGAGCGGCGAAAAACTGCCGCTTTACCGCCAATTAGGCATTCAACTTCTCTGCATTCTTATTACGATCGAAGTCATGTTCCCGATCTTGTACATCATAACCCTGTCATTGAGTTCGACAGGGGTGCGACCCAGCAAACTGGAGTTATTTCCCAAGGAGATTTCCCTGGTGGCTTTTAAGGAAGTCCTTACACGTCCAACAGCCAATCCAGTGGATTTTATTACATTGCTGCGAAACAGCGCGTTGCTTTCGATAACAGTTGGCCTGGTATCCTTGTTGGTCGCAGTCACAGCAGCTTATGCTTTTGCCCGCTTCAAGTTCAAGCTGCGCCAAGTATTGATGATTATGGTTTTTATCCCATTGTTGATGCCAGCCGTGGGGCTTTCTACTCCACTTTTTCTCTTGATGAACAGTTTCCGCCTGGTGAATTGTCCTGGTGGTGTAACCGCTTTTTACCCCTTTACGGCCTGTGATGCAGGCGCTTTCGGGAAAGTCATTTTCAACCTGCGTGATTCCCTGCTAGGCGTTGGCATCGCCATGATCTCCACCGCGCTGCCCTTTGCAGTCTGGAACCTGAAAGGATACCTGGATACGATTCCAAAGGAACTGGAAGAGGCTGCTTCCATCGATGGAGCCGACTCAAACCAGGTATTCTGGCAAATCGTCCTGCCGCTGGCCCTTCCGCAACTGGCGGTCACGTTTTTCCTTGGCTTTATCGGTTACTGGCAGGAGTTTCTCCTACCCTGGTTGTTCCTGACCAAGCCGGAGGACTATACCCTGGCAATGACACTTTACAACATGACTGGCCAGTACGCCAACTCGATTCCATGGAATCGCTTTGCCGCCATGGCAATTATTGTTGCCTTGCCCGTTGCCATTGTTTATGTTATTTTGCAGAAGCAAATCGTGAGCGGGTTGACCGCTGGCGGCGTAAAGGGTTAGGGCTTCTTCCTGCCTAAAAATGGTCAGGTCAGTTGTAAAAGCCAGTGGGGCAGGACCTATCTCTGATGGCAGGTATCTGCTTTTATGCCGCCCTGAGGTTATAGGCCTTTTCAGTCTGCAAATTCTCTTTATGGTCAGGTTCAATCTGGTGCAAGGCTGATGAAAAGAATCATATTCGTTGTGGTTCTTGGAATGCTATTCTCTGGATGCGCAGCGCCCACGGTAAGCCCGACAGCGCAACCTACGCCTGCACCTGAAGAAACGCCGATCCAGCAGAGCGTTCCCTGGTGGAAGACGGCGATATTTTACGAGATATTTGTCAGGAGTTTTTACGATAGCAATGGGGATGGAATTGGGGATATCAATGGAATCACCCAAAAACTTGATTATTTAAATGACGGCGATCCCAGTACCCATACCGATTTAGGCATCACCGCAATCTGGTTGATGCCCATTCATCCTTCCCCAAGCTATCATGGCTACGATCTTGTCAATTATTATGCGGTTAATCCCGACTACGGTACGCTCGATGATTTCAAGCGGTTTCTGGCTGAGGCTCACAGCCGTGGGATCAAGATTATCATTGATTTAGTCCTGAACCACACTTCGATGATGCATCCTTTCTTTAGAGACGCTTTGCGAGGTGAAACGGCGAGTTACCACGATTGGTATCTTTGGTCAACGACCGACATAGGTGACGGATGGCATCCACTTATGGGTGGAACAAAGCCGATGTTTTATTACGGCTATTTTTGCGATTGTATGCCGGACCTTAATTATTTGAATCCGGATGTCACTGCCCAAATGGAAAAGGTGGTCAAATTCTGGATGGAAACCATCGGAGTGGATGGCTTTCGGGTAGATGGCGCTAAACACTTGATCGAAGAAGATTCAGTTACGCTCAATTCTCCTGCCACGCATGCCTGGTTCAAGAATTTTTATTCTTTCTACAAAACCATAAACCCGCTCGCGTATACGGTCGGTGAAGTTGCCAGCAGCGACGCACGAATTGTCTCGACATATACTGGCGATCAGTTCGATCAGATTTTTAATTTCGAGATGGCCAGCGGGGTGATGAACAGTGTCAATGGGGAATCGGTTTCAGGCATCAAGAGCGCGGTCACATTTGCCCAAAAAGATATGCCCAGTTGGGATTTTGGCACATTTTTGACGAATCACGACCAGGACCGCGTTATGAGCGTGCTGGGAGGGAACGTTGATAAAGCCAAAAATGCAGCATTTATCCTGCTGACATCGCCTGGAACTCCCTATATTTATTACGGAGAAGAAATAGGGATGGAGGGGCGCAAACCGGACGAGAATATTCGCCGGCCGATGCAATGGTCTTCTGAACAATTTGGGGGTTTTTCCAGCAGCGTCCCCTGGGAGGAGCCCGACCCGGGTTATGCCGCAGTAAATGTTCAAAACCAGCAAAACACACCGGATTCACTCTTAAGGACTTATCAGGAGCTGATTGCCATTCGCGAGTCGCAACCAGCTTTATCAGTGGGAGATTACATCCGCGTTGATTCCTCGAATTCAGGGATCTATGCATTCATCCGTAAGGAAGGTTCAGATATATTATTGATGGTGGTTAATCTGACGAAAAAGAGCATCGCTGATTATACAATCAGCGCATCGAGCACGACCATAGAAGACGCGACGTACACCGTCTCGGATATACTGACAAACAGCGCAGGGTCAACACTGACTATTCAGGATGGCGGGTTTCAAGAATACCGGCCACTGGAACAATTGACTCCGTACACTGGTTATATATTTGAAATTGTGAAGTAACCAACTTTTTCCACCTTTACGATATTAATAGCAAATACAGCAGGCTGGGAATGAAAAAATTTCGGATTTTGGGTTTTCTGTTCGCAGTTATTTTGGTCATGGTTGTTGCCGGGGCAACTCGCTGGAAGGCAGTCACCACTTTAAACATCGATTATGACGAGGATGATTACCTGCGGGCGGCCCAACAATACACGGCTATTATTCGCAGCGGCGAATTGTCAGGTTTTCTGGAAACCAATTACCGCCCCGAGCATCCCCCTTTCGCAAAGATTATTTTGGGGCTCAGCTTGCTCAGCGATCCAGAAAAACCGCTGACTCCGGATCATCCAACGAGCGCTGAGCCGAATCAATACTTAGCCAGAGATCTGCTCCGAACCGACCGGGTAACCAACGCTATTTTTGGCATCATCACAGCCGGCTTATTGGCATTAGTAAATCCTTTAGCCGGGCTTTTACTTGCCGTCCATGCCTGGACGATAAAATACGTTTCCCAGATCATGCTCGAAGCGGTGCCCGCTTTCGCCAGCCTGCTTTGCGTTTTCTCTTATGTGTTATGGAAGAAAAAGGAACAAAACCGGGTCAATGGCTGGTTGGTGATGTCGGCGATATTTTTGGGCATCACTGCTGCCTCCAAGTACCTGTATGGTGTTGTTGGAATCGCCATTCTGATCGATTGGTGGATCGATGCAGCGAAAGCAGGGGAATGGAAAAAGGCCCTTCGGAATATACTAATCTGGGGACTATTGGGGGTGGTCATTTTCTTTTTATTGAATCCGTATTTATGGCCAGACCCAATCGGTAGATTGAAAGAATCCATCCTATATCATTCGGCTTACGCTCAGGGGGCAAGCGAAGTTGAAAATGCCCAATTCCCAGTCTGGCAGCAATTTATATGGTTGAGTACCTCTCCGCGCATGTGGCAGGCGGATGCTTTTTATTTTTCGGTCGATCCCATTATTGCCATTCTTGCTGCCATGGGACTGGTTACCACCTGGCAAAAACACAGGGTGTACGCGCTTTGGTTGATCATTGCATTATTCTTCCTGTTAATCTGGCCAACAAAATGGCCGCAATACCTGGTCACACTCAGTGTTCCTCTTTGTCTTTCCGCTTCGGAGGGATTGAATACCATCCTGATTGCTCCCATCCGCGCCTGGATTCTTCAACTGATGGGACGGAAAAATACGATTATCGTCCGCCAGAAGTCTGAATTCAGAAAGGCTTTGCCCTGGTTGATCCCCGGGTTTATTTCTTTTGCAGTTTTTACGCTTGTACCGCTGTTTTACCAGCTAGGGGTGTCCATGACGGATTTCAACAGCGTCTCGATCAAAGACGGCTTGAATGGCGGGATCTGGCGGGAGGTATGGGGTGGAATAACCGGTCAAATAGAGGTAGCGCTGCAGAATTTCCCTTATCGATCCAAGGAAGTTCATTACCTTGGGCTGTCGAACTTTAAACCCGTTTTCGATTATCTTTCGCAGCAACAGGTACTGTTTAATAATATACTGTGGACGGTCGTCTCTGTTGCGCTACAAACCTTGCTGGGACTGGCCACCGCGCTGGTCCTCTGGCAGCGGGGTGTGAAACTGAAACGGGCCTGGCAATCTTTATTTATCCTGCCATGGGCGATACCAGAAATGATCGGTGCATTAATGTGGGTGAATGTTTTTGCCCCTGAGATTGGCTGGTTGAGCCTGGCGGCTCAGAAATACGGGCCGGCCATGCCTTTCTCATTTTTATTGGGATGGGAAAACAGCCCAAGCATGTGGCTTGTCATTTTATTGATTTCAGGCGTTTGGTATGGATTCCCATTCATGATGCTTTCGGCTTCAGCGGGCCTGAAAATGATGCCCAAGGAATCATTTGATGCAGCCCAGATCGATGGCGCAAACGCGCTGCAAACATTTAGGTACATTACCTGGCCTCTGTTGTATCCATTATTGATTCCGGCCATTATCATAAGAGGGATTTTTGCCTTCAATCAGTTTTATCTTTTTCAAGCGTTTCGGATCGGAACGGGTACGCTTGCAACGCTGTCTTATAACTTTTTCAATCCCAGCGGGTTTTTCATCAACGGCCAATTTGCCGTATCGGCTGTGATCAATATCATTACCGTGGTGATCTTGATTGGTTTCGTGATTTTGTTCAATCGTTGGAGTAAGGCCGACCAGGGGGTGACCTATGCGTAAATATTTATGGGTCCGCCAAATTCTCGGCCAGATATTTCTCATAATCATTGGCTTATACGTCATAGTACCCATCTGGGGTATGCTCCGGCTGGCATTCGATGGCTCTTTGCTCAGCCGCCCGACCGAATTCAGATTTTTTCCAAAAGTATTTTCGCTTGAACCTTTGTTTTCGGTTTTAGACCGTCCCTACCAGTCTGTCCATTTTACGACCCTGCTCAAGAATAGTCTGGTAGTTTCCCTGGGAGCGGCCCTGCTGGCGCTTGTGTTGGGCGCCAGTCTGGCTTATGCGTTTGCACGGTTCCGTTTTCCTGGCCGTAAACCTGGGCTGTTTATCCTGTTGTTGACGGCAGTCATCCCGCCGATTGCATTTGCCACCCCGCTGTATATCGTTTTGAGCATCTTGCAAATAAGAACGAGTTTGTTGGGGCTGACGATCGTTTACGCCGTTTTTGCAATTCCATTTTGCATTTGGAATATGCGGGCAGCTTTTCAATCTGTGCCGCGGGAGTTGGAGGAAGCCGCGTTTTTGGATGGGGCAGGGTATTTGTCCACTTTTCGTTATGTGACTTTGCCGCTGGCGTTGCCCTCGATTGCCATTGCAGCCTTAATTTCTTTTCTGATGGCATATTCTGAGTTCGCAATCGGCTGGCTCTTTGTGGATAAAGCCCAAACCGTTACCCTGTCCATGGCAATTTACGCCATGGTGCAATCCGGAAATGCCCAACCCTGGAGTATTTTAGGATCACTGGTGGTCATCATGTCCATCCCCGTGATCCTGGTTTTTGTGATTTTTCAGCGGACACTATTGGAACGGATGCTGTTTGGCGCGCTGGATTCTTAGAAATGCCGGCCGCCTTGATTACATGCTGATGTAAACAAAGAACGCATACACGATCGATAACATCAAGCTGAATGCGGAAATAACGATCCCGACGGTTGCCAGCTTCCGGCTCTCAGATTTTCTACCAAATATTCCGGCAACAATCCCTGCGATAGAACTTGCAGCGCCAAAGATCGGGATCAATCCCGCGCATATACTGGCAGTGCCGATGAGAACTGAAAATAAGGCTAGTATTTTGTTGATACGTTCCTGGGGATCGAGGTCAAGGTAGTTGGGATCCATCGCGCTGCTTTCTGCACTTATAAAATATCAAAGGATATTTCCATTATACTTACTACAATTCGGAATGGATGAAACCCGCCGGTTCCAGGCTTTGAGCCTTGCCTGGCATTCGTTTTTGGCTTTATTGGAATCGAGTGCGACGTTTTTCCCGGGAGTGACAACCGGCTTTGCGCCGTTCACACGCGCAAAGCCGGGCGCATGGGTCACTCAGTAACCTCTGCCTGCGGGTTGAAAATTGAGGAAAATGGTTTATTATTGCAGGGCTTACCATGAAATTGAAGGCAGGCCAGCGTATTGCCTGAAGATAAACCAGCAAGAGGAAATATGACCGACACCTTAACAAGCATTCAGGAAACTCGACTGCGCGATACCGTCGAAATTATTCTGCCCGGTGGGCAGGTGTTTAGTGGGCCGCGCAACACCCCGGTGGGTGATTTTTTACGGTTGCTGCCCAATTGGAACGAGCCGCAGATCGTGGGAGCGATCGTCAATGGCGAGTTGCGGGAACTGACCTTTAAAATCACCATGGATTCGAAGGTAAAGCCGATCGATATGAGCAGCGCCGACGGCGCGCGAATATACCGCCGGTCCATCACCTTTCTGCTCGAGGCGGCGTTCGAAGAATTATTTCCACACGCATCGATGGCCATTGATCATTCTGTTTCCTCTGGTGGGTATTACTGCACCGTCACCGGGTTCGATCCGCTCACTCAGGAAGTATTGGATCAACTTGCCAACAAAATGCTCAATATGGTCGAGGCGGACCAGCCCTTCGAGCGGCGAATTGTCCCCATCTCAGAAGCGATCGAAGTATTCACTCAAAAAGGTTATGCCGATAAAGTCCAGTTATTAAAATACCGCCAGAAGGATACCCTGGTGCTCTACTCCCTGGGCGACCATCAGGACTACCTGCACGGATACATGGTTCCCAGCACAGGCTACTTGAAACGCTTTGGGCTTAAGCTGCTGGGCGATGGCTTCGTCATCATTTACCCACGTCGGCACATGCCCGGAAACTTGCTGCCCATGCCGGATTACCCTAAATTGCTGCGTACATTTCGGCAATACGGCAACTGGTTGTCGCGGCTGGGGATCGAAAACGTGGGCGCACTGAATGACGCGATCAGCGGCGGGCGCATTCGTGAAATCATTCTGGTATCGGAGGCGCTGCACGAACAGAAAATCGCCGACATCGCCAGGCAAGTCGCCGATCGTTCGAACGCTGCGCGCATTGTATTAATTGCCGGTCCTTCCTCATCCGGAAAAACCACCTTTTCAAAACGTCTATCCGTCCAATTGCTGGCGCAGGGATGTTCCCCATTTCCTTTAGAGCTGGACAATTACTTCGTTGACCGCGAACGGACGCCCCGCGATGAAGATGGTCAGCTCGATTACGAAACCTTGCAGGCATTGGACATCGCGCGGTTGGAGCGCGATTTGCTCGCGCTTATCGCCGGGAGAGAAGTGCAACTGCCACGCTATGACTTCAAAACGGGCAAGAGCAGCCCGGGCGAAGTGGTCAAATTGGGCAAAGACCAGCTTATTTTGCTGGAGGGGATTCACGGGTTGAACCCCGGTCTGCTGCCGAATGTACCGCAAAAGACAACCTTCCGGTTGTATGTATCCTGCCTGACTCAGCTCAATTTGGACCGCCACAACCGGATCTCAACCACCGACACCCGGCTGTTGCGGCGCATTGTGCGCGATCAACGCGAACGCGGGTATTCGGCGCTTGACACAATAGGACGCTGGGAATCTGTGCGGCGCGGGGAAAAACGCCATATTTTCCCGTTTCAAGAAAATGCCGATGAGGTTTTCAACTCTGCTTTGGTCTACGAGCTTTCTGCACTGCGTGAGCGGGTGGAACCGCTGCTGCGACAGGTGCCGTTTGGCACCAGTGAATTTATCGAAGCCAAACGCTTGCTGGCCTTTTTGGAGTGGTTCATGCCGGTCGACGTCCATTTGATCCCGGATAATTCTATCCTGCGCGAGTTTTTAGGCGATTCGAGTTTGAAAGACTTTAAGTTGTGGGATCATACTACCAACCACTAAGGCCAGGCGTTGAATATAAAAATGGGACAGTTCATGGCTGTCCCATTTTTATATGAATATGCAAAACGCTAACTGATTATCTGCAAAGCTCTTCTTTGAGCATATTACCTAATCTGGAAATGCCCTCGACGATCGTTTCCGGTTTGCAATAGGAGAAATTTAACCGCATAGTGTTGGTGCCGCCGCCATTGGGGTGGAAACTTTCGCCCGGCACATAGGCGACCTTGTTGCGCACCGCCGCCGGGAACATTTTAGTTGTATCACAAGATTCAGGTACGCGCACCCAGAGGAACAACCCGCCATGCGGATGCGTCCAGGTAACGCCTTCCGGCATATACTCTGCCAGTGAATCCAACATCACATTGCGCCGTTCGCTATAAACTTCACAGATGTGCTTCACATGGTTATCCAGGAACCCATGCCGGCTGACTTCATAAGCGACCACCTGATTGAAGGTGGCGGTATGCAGGTCGGTGCCCTGCTTGGCCAGCGCAAGTTTCGAAATGACTTCGTCGGGGGCGATCATCCATGCCAGGCGCAGACCCGGTGAAAGGATCTTCGAGAAGGTGCTAAAGTAGATGACATTGCCGGTGTATCTGCCGTTTTGAACGTGCAATTGTGCATCCAGAACGTTCACGCCCGGCAGGTTTTCGCCTTCGAAGCGTAATTGCCCGTAGGGGTCATCTTCCACCAGCGGGACGCCGTAACGGTCGGCCAGTTCAACCAGCTTGACGCGGCGTTCCATCGACATGGTGACGCCCATTGGATTTTGGAAATTGGGCAGCACGTAGATAAATTTGGGGCCGGTGCGCAGCGCCTGTTCGATATCTTCGGACACCATACCGTCATCATCCGTATGGACGGTGACATATTCCGCGCCGTATTGGTTCCAGGCTTGCAGCGCTCCCAGGTACGTCGGCGATTCGACCAACAGACGGTCGCCATGGTTGATGAATATTTTGCCGATCAGGTCCAGCGCCTGTTGGGAGCCAGAGGTGATGAGAATATTATTGGGGCGAATCTGCACTCCGGAGCGGCTGGCATGACGGGCAATCATCTCCCGTAAAGGAAGATAACCTTCCGTGGCTCCATATTGCAATGCCAGCGCAGATTGGTCCTTTAGAACCCGATTGCAGGCTTCGCGAATTTCTTCGGTGGGGAAGACCTCCGGAGCTGGCAGGCCGCCAGCAAATGAAATAATTTCTGGATTTTCCGTGATTTTTAGCAATTCACGAATTGCCGATGCTTTCATTCTTTGGGTACGCTGAGCATAGCGGTGATCCCAAGGGGTTTGCATATGATTTCCATCTCCTTTTCAAATTCTGTTTAGAACAGGTTGACGAGAGACCGGCTGGTAATGCTGATTTGAGTTGTCCTTATCTATTTTATTACGGTATGTTTATCTCCATTCGTATCCATTTTTGAATTGTTTTCAGGTTAACCAAGTTCATTGTGAAAAACATCAGGTGTGCCGAGCTATCCAGCACACCTGATGTTCGAGATTATTTCGGGAAGCGGCTAATAATAACGGCCGCTGTTGGTAGTGTAATTCGGTCACCGGCTATCAGCTCCGCCGGGACTTTGCCGGTTGTTTTTGGCGCTCCCTGGTAGATGAAGAACTGCGTACCCTCCTCAGCGACTTTCAAATCTACATAGGCCAGGCCGGTCAAGAAGCCTTCCGAGTCGATCGCGCAACTGGTGACTTTACCGACGGTCTTACCCTTGTGGTCGATGATCGGATCGGCATTGTGCGCCATGCGCACACCTTTTTCAGTGAAGCGGAAGCGGACCACTTCAGCGGTGCGGGCGGCTTCACGCGCCAGGTAGGCGGTGCGGCCAATGAACCACGGCTTGTAGGTTTTGACAAAGCTGCCGAATCCAGCTTCAGCTACGCCCAGGTTCATATCGCCGCCCATCTCGTGCCCATAAAGCGGCAGACCGGCTTCGGTACGCAAGGAGTCGCGCGCACCCAATCCGCACGGCTTAAGACCCAGTGGTTCACCAGCTTTCGTCAGGGCATTCCACAACTCCACCGCTTTTGCGGGGTGGACAAATAATTCGAAGGCCATTTTTTCACCGGTGTAGCCGGTACGCGAGACCACCAGGTCGATACCGCCAACCACGGCTTCGCACAGTTCCGTGCGTTTTAAGGCCATAATCTTGCGTCGGGTGGGGGCGTCCACGCCTAACGAAAGCAGGATATCGCGCGATTTCGGTCCCTGTAAGGCAATGTCCACGCGCATATCCGCCCCTTCTTTCGGGTCACGCAGGTTACGCAGGACTACGTTGCGCCCGAATGCACGGGCGCCAGGATGTTCATTGTCGATCTTGACCTTGCCTGCGCGAACCGCATTCAGCCAGGCCCAGTCTTTGTCGTCGTTGGAAGCGTTGACCACCACCAGGTATTTCTCAAACCCACGGCGGTATACCAGCAGGTCATCGATCACATTGGCATCCGGGGTCAGGAAATGGGAGTAGCAGGATTCGCCGATTTCGAGCGCGCCAATGTCGTTGCCGCAGACACTGTCCAGGAAGACAGCCGCATCAGCGCCTTCGGCTTGATATACGCCCATGTGAGCCACATCGAACAATCCAGCTGCCTGGCGGCAGGCCAAATGTTCTTCCACCACCGAGGTGTACCATACGGGCATTTCCCAACCGGCAAACGGGATGATTTTTGCACCTAACGCTTTATGGGTATCGTAAAGCGGCGTGCGGCGCAGTTCTTCTTCTTTCTCTTCCCAGACAAAATCGGGAAGTGCTGCACCGGCTTTGTCAGCTACGCCGATGGCGAAGGGTTTGGCTGCCCCGGTAGCCGAACCCTTCGCTGCGGTTACGGGAGCCTTGCCGGACTCGTGTACATAAATCGGGCCAGGTGTGCGGCGCAATAAATCCGGGTCAAAATAAACATAGCCATCCGACATTTCACGCAGCCAGGTGGCTGCCAGACTGGCCTTGCCGGCTGGCAGGCTGAACTGGAAATTATAAGCGTCCAGGCAGGTGATTACGCCTTCGATTGTTTCTTTGGGAGTATGCAGCAGCGTGTTCTGGCTTTCCCCGGAGGCCAATAAGTCGACATCGCTGGCAAAAACGGTGTTCATGAAGGTGCGAATGCCGTGGCCAGAAAGTTCAAAGGCGGCCCAGCCGGCTTTTGCTGCTGGCTTGTCGTCGATAAAGAAGTAATGCGGATAACCCGATTTGTGGGCTGTGTCGCCGTCATAACCGCCAGCTTCGGCCAATTTGCGAACACGCAGCTTGGCATCTTCCAACACGCCAAAATCGACCTTGGCGCGAATGGCATCGCCTTTTTTCGTTTCCAATGAGTAAGGCGTGGTAGCCAGCAGCACATCCGCAATGATGTCGCCCAGCTCCACCATTTCTTTTTCACCCAGGCCACGCTGGGTGATCCAGGGCGTACCGTAGCGAATGCCGCTGGCGACCAGGGCTGTCTTGTCGCCGGGAATGGTATTCCGATTGAGCACGATTCCGGCAATATCCAGAATTCGGGCAGCCATGTCACCGGAAAGGGGGGTGCCGTCCGGCCCAACGATGGATTTGCAGTCCACATTGCCAAGGTGGGTATTGGTGCCGCCGTATGATATGCGCAGGCCGCGTTCCGCCATGCGGTTGGTGAGTACAGCGCAATTCTTAATGATTTGGTGTTGCAGTTTTTTGAAGGAATCAGTTTTGGCAATTTTCAGGGTGGCAGCCAAAGCCGCAATGGCATGCATGTGTGGTCCGCCCTGTTCGCCGGGGAACACGGCCCGGTCGAGCTTTCGACCGAGGGCTGCATCGGTGGTCAGCGCAACGGCGCCGCGCGGTCCAAGAAGGGTTTTATGGGTGGTGAAGGTGATTACATGAGCATGACCGACTGGAGAGGGGATTGCTCCAGCGGCAATTAAACCGGCGATGTGTGAGACATCTGCCAGGAAGATTGCGCCAACTTTATCGGCGGCGGCGCGGAAGCGCGCCCAGTCAGGCACCCAGGGATACGAAGAATAGCCGGCGATGATCAATTTTGGTTTGTGTTCGAGCGCCAACGCGTCGACCTGATCATAATCAATCTGCTCGGTATCCGGGTTTACGGTGTAATGGACAGCCTTGAAAAGTTTGCCAGAGCGGTTAACCGATGATCCATGGGTCAGGTGACCGCCATGCAGTAAATTCATACCCATGACCGTATCGCCAGGGTTTACAAGCGCGGTGTAAACGGCGTTATTGGCAGGCGCACCGGAAAGCGGCTGCACATTGACGTAGAACTGATCGGCAGAGAACTTCTCGGTGGCAAACACTTCTGCGCAGCGCCGGCGGGCAAGCGATTCAACCGTATCTGCGTATTCGACGCCTTTGTAATAGCGCGGATCGGCATAACGGCGATAATAGGTCAGGCGGGCAGTGTAGTCGAGGATTTCAGCTTCGGTCATCTGCCGGGTTTCTTCATCCGGGTAACCCTCCGCATAAAGGTTCTGGAAAACCGAGCCTAGCGCCTCGCGCACTGCTACAGGAGCCGTGCTTTCACTCGGGATCAGAATCAACTTGCGATACTGGCGTTCTGCTTCCAGGCGGATGAGTTCACTTACTTCAGGATCGACCTCAGCAAGCGTGCCACGAGTCAGGAAATCAGCCATCAGCTTTCTCCTTTAGGATGTTCGATGTGTGGGATGTTAGGATTAAGGCGCACGAAAAACCAGAATTGGCGCGACAATTCCATCTATATTGTATTCAGCCTGGATATCCGGGTCAAGTGATATTTGACATCACCGTAACGGGTTAAACAAAATTGCTAGCCGGCGCCTTTAACTCTGGCATCCAGCCAGTCCAGCCAGATATTAAAAATCTCTTGCTGGTTGGGTTCGTTGTGCAATTCGTGGTATCCGCCCGGAATTTCGATGTATTTCACCCGGCCATCCAGCAGGCGGGCAAATTCACGAGTTCCGGTTACGTTAACCAGGCGGTCCAATTCTCCATGAAGGACGAGCAGCGGGATATTGATATTTGCGCCTTGATCGCGAATCATTTGACTGCTGTTGATCAAATCAAGCCCCAGACGCGCTGAAACCGAGGGATGCACCAGCGGGTCATTGACATAGGCTGTGACAATGTTTTCATCGCGCGATAAGCCGGATGTGTCCAGGCTGTTGGTCATGCTGAAGCGGGGATACAACGCATACATCAATTTGCCAACTGCAAGTTTCACGGGTGGAATCCGGGTAATCGCAAGCGCTGGCGAAGTAACGATGGCGCCAGCAACAGAATGACTACCCTTCTCCACATAACCAAGGACAAGGTTAGCGCCCAGGCTATGGCCATAAAGAAACACCGGCAATCCCGGGTAGCGCTTCTCTGATTCTTGCAGCATCCAGGTAATCTGGCTGTAAAAGTCGTCAAATGAATCTGCGTGGCCGCGTTGCCCGCCCGATTTACCATGCCCGGTTAAATCCGATCCAATAAAGGCATACTGGTTGTCCGTAAACATTCGCGCAACATGCTCGTAGCGCCCGATGTGTTCACCAATACCGTGTACCAGCACGATCACGCCCTTTGCCGGTGATGATGGTCGCCATTCGCAGGCATAAATGGGGATATTTTTCGGCGACGACCAGGAAAATTCGATTTTTTGCATACCACCTCAAGCAGAACAATAATGGTCAATGTGACCTAAGAACACAAGTTTACTCGAAAAATCAGAGTTTGCCAGATCGAAAAAATCGGGAAATAGCAATTCAATCGTTAACCGTTATAATGGGAATCTCGAACTCATCTTTTTCATCTGCCAGCCTGTAATTTCAAACGGCATTGCATCTTTTGTGAAGTATCCGGGTTAATTAGGGGTAGAAAGACCTGCAGGGAAGAATCTTGGATGAACTAAGCGACGAAGAAGCCATCATCCTGGCAGGACAGGGCGATAAGAATGCATTCAGCGTTCTTTACCAGCGCTACGTCAAGCGGATTTACAACTATATTTATTACCGCACTGGTAGCCAACATGATGCTGAAGATTTAACCGAGCGCGTGTTCTTTCGGGCAATGAACCACATTCACAATTACCATGACCGTGGATTGCCCTTCACAGCCTGGCTTTACCGCATAGCGCATAATCTGGTGGCAAACTGGCACCGGGACAGCCACCGCAGGCGCGAGGTGCCCCTGGACGATCATTCTCATACGCTGCGGCAAGGTGATCACCCTGAAGCGGCGCTGGTTAAAAATCAAGAGGTGCAGGGGCTGCTGGATGCCATCAGCAAGCTGCCGGAAGAGCGCCAAACGTTGATTATTTTGAAGTTTGTAGAGCACATGTCCAATGATGAGATCGCCCGAATTATGGGCCGCAGCGAGGGTGCTATCAAAAGCCTATACCATCGCACATTGCTTTCGCTCAGAGATGACCTAAGCAGTAAGTTGCAGGGAGATTGATGGATGTCGAGGATTGAATCCGTTGTTTTGAAGAATTGGCCTGTTGGCAGGAATGCGCAATTCAAGGTCCTGTCATATGGCAAACTTACAGGTACAGTATTATCCAACCCGGCGGCAGCTCACCCCGGTACTGTAAATGTTGGAATTGTGGTCAATTCGATTTTAGAAGGGGGTAGGGTATGATGCAGGCAGACTTGTCACAAATATCCGGGATAGAAAAAGATTTGTACGGTTTCTTCCGGCCAATTGACCCTGATCCGGAGTTTATTAATACCTTAAGCCATCGCCTATCCAGGACCGATCAAACCGTACTGGGGCGTCCGATTAAATCGTCGGACTGGGTGGTGTGGTTAGGGGTTGGATTTTTAGCCGGGCTAATTATCTGGCGGGTTTTTGGCGGACAAAGCAAAAAGTAGGCCAGTCGATCGGTAGGGTTAGCCGCGAGTTAATTCGGCCAATTTTTCACGCAAAACTTCGTTGGTTGGTTCGACCAGGATGCTGCCATCCGGGAAGATGATGGTGGGGACTGACCGGAAGCCGTGGTTGACTTCTTCGACATAGTGCCGGGCATCTGCATCTTTGTCAATGTCGATCCATTCATAGGGAATTTCGAGTTCGTCGAATACCCGACGAGCCCGGCGTGAGTCGAAGCACCAGGTGGTTCCGTACATGATGATGGCGGCAGTTGGTTCAGTCAAAATGTTCTCCTTTGATTTGCTTTCCGGCCCATTCTATCAATATTCGCGCCTGAGCAATCAGGTCTGTTTGAGATGGTAAAGTGTAATCCGGATTTACCCTGGTCAATAGGTTGCCGGCAATTGTTTTGATTTCCGCCGGGGTTGATTCCAGGGCTTGCAGGCGTGCAAGCAGTACGTAAGCGCTCGGGTCGAGAATAGCTTCTCCGGCGGCGGTGAATAAAGCCCGAATGGCGATGCCTGCCGCCCGGCGGGCGCATACCCGTGCCATTCCTTCATTTGCGCTGCTACGGGCGGTTTCTGCGCGGTTTAATTCAAGATTGATAGCGTTTTGGATGGTGAGATCGAACATGCTGGTCTGGCCCAATTGTAGCCTAAAGTCAGCATCATCAACCGGTAAAAAAACAATCTCAAGGATTGCTCCTCGAGATTGTTTTATTGGGAGAAATCGGAGTTCTACGCCCAGCCCTGGTTCTTGACGAAATTGGTAATAACCGGGATGGTTACATATTCGCCGCGGTAAGCTTTGACTGCATAGAGGATGACAACGACCAGCCAGACAACCGGCAGAATGCACCCAACTATCGGGATGAACGCAAGGATAGTACCCAAAACAGCCAGCACGACGCCAAGTACCAATGCTTGCATATAGTGCGCCTTCAGGAAGGGGCGGTTTTTCTTGGCCTCCATCAGCAGGATGATGATGGGAATCAAAGGGGTAAGTAAATATGATAACATTGCCCAGAGTCGATCATCGCTGGTGACTTCATCGGCCGGGGGAGTAGGGGTTTGGAATTCTGACATGGGTTTTCTCCTTGGGGATAGAGGATGAATCAATAAGCGTATTGTATAGCAATTCATTGCTAAATACTACTAATTTTCTCGATGAATTTTTCGAATAAAAAATCTCAAGAATGTTTCGCTGGCGTGAATGTGTTAAAATCTTGCCGATGGTGAATTTGCGAACGGTCTTCATGGGTTCTCCCGAATTTGCGCGCACGATCTTACAGGCGTTGATCGGTAAGGCCAACCTGGTCGGCGTGGTGACACAACCAGATCGGCCGGCCGGGCGCGGCAAAGTGTTGACCGCTCCGCCGGTGAAGGTGCTGGCTGAAGAAGCAGGCATCCCGATTATGCAGCCAGAACGGCTGCGCCGCCCGGAAGCCTTCGACCAGTTGGCTGCCTGGCAGCCGGAACTGATCGTCGTCGCCGCTTTTGGGCAAATTTTGCGCCAAAATGTACTCGACTTGCCAGAGTACGGCTGCATCAACGTGCATGCCTCGCTCTTACCGCGCTGGCGTGGGGCGGCGCCTATTCAGGCCGCACTGCTGCATGGCGATAGCCAGACCGGCGTAACCATTATGAAAATGGATGCCGGAGTGGACACAGGCGACATACTTTCCCAGCAGGCAGAGGAAATTACTGAAAACGACAATGCTGCCAGCTTGACGGATCGCCTGGCTGCTGCCGGAGCCGAACTGCTGATGACGACATTGCCCCGTTACCTGAATGGGACGATTCAGCCGAGGCCGCAGGACAACACCCTGGCAACCTACGCACCAATGATAAAAAAAGAAGATGGCCTGTTGGATTTTTCCGAACCCGCCAAGACGCTGGTATGCAAAGTTCGCGCGTACAACCCCTGGCCAGGAACCTATTTCCAGTGGCAGGGACAGCCAATTAAAGTGTTGAGCGCCAGTAGTCTGACACCGACAGAGCTGCAACCCGCGCAGCATGGGACCGTAAATGGCTTGCCGATCGTTGGAACAGCCGACGGTGCGCTGGTTTTAAGGGAAGTGCAACCGGCGGGAAAGAAGCCGATGCCCGGGGGAGTATTTCTGAACGGCGCCCGCGGTTGGCTGAATCATGACAGGGGAGCTGGTTAAAGCAACCTTATGGCTGATTTAAAGCTATTAATTTTTGGGGCTGGCGCAATTGGCACCTATATTGGCGCAAGCTTACTGAACAGCGGTCAGAAGGTGGTGTTTTTCGACCGGCCCGAATCGGCTGCAACCATAACGGCAAATGGATTACGCCTGATCGTTGGGGAACAATCCGTCCGTTTCATGCAACCGGAGATTCGAACTACATTGCCGGAGGCGCTCGCGACCGGTCCTTTTGATGCTGCTCTGGTGGCAGTGAAATCTTACGATACGCCTGCGCTGGCGCAGCAGTTAACGCCATTCAAGGCGCAGTTGCCTCCCATTTTATGTTTGCAAAACGGGGTGGAAAACGAAACCATTCTGGGCGACGTGCTTGGTGCTGAAAAAATTATCCGTGGGACGCTCACCAGCGCGATTGGCAAACCGGCTGCCGGAACGGCGGTGCTTGAACGGTTGCGCGGGATCGGCATTGCTGGTGGACATGCGGTCAGTGCACGGCTTTTGGATGGATTCAACCTGGCGGGGCTGCATGCGCGGCTCTATTCTGACGGTGTAAGTATGAAATGGTCCAAGCTGCTGACGAATTTGCTGGCGAATGCGTCATCTGCCATATTGAATATGCCGCCATCTGCCATCTATGCCCATAGAGGGCTGTTCGTTATGGAAGCGCGCCAGGTGCGGGAAGCGCTGGCGGTGATGGCGAAGTTGAATCTTCGCGTTGTCGATTTACCCGGTACACCGGTGCGCTTGCTGGCGCTGCTGATGGAGCGTTTTCCGGCAGTCCTAGGGCAACCATTGGCGGTGCGCTTTCTGGGAAGCGGCCGGGGCAATAAAATGCCATCTTTCCACATCGACCTGCATGGGGGCAATCCAAGATCGGAAGTTGGATACCTTAACGGCGCCGTCGTGAGGCACGGCGAGCAGTTGGGGGTGCCAACCCCGGTAAATCGGTTTTTGACTGAAACCTTGCTGAGCCTGACTGCTCATGAAATTCCGATCAGCACGTTCGAGAAGCAACCCGAAAAACTGCTTGCTGCCTTGCAATGAACCTATAAACTTCGTGTAGTCATAGAGGAATTCATGACCATCCCATCCTGGGTCTTTGACAGCGTGTTTTATCAGATTTTTCCAGACCGGTTTGCGAACGGCAACTCATTGAACGATCCACCCAACAAGCAGGCCTGGGGCACTTTGCCCGATATCGTTCATTTCCAGGGCGGCGATCTGGCGGGCATCCAGCAAAAGCTGGATTATCTGGCCGACCTGGGCGTCAATGCCATTTATCTAAACCCCATCTTCCTCTCGCCTTCGACGCACCGCTACAATACCGTCGATTATTATAAAATCGATCCCAAACTGGGGACCATGCGTGATTTTCAGTCTTTTCTCACCGCAACCCACCAAAAGGGGATGCGAGTGGTGCTGGACGGGGTATTCAATCATTGCGGTCGCGGCTTCTTTGCTTTCAATGATATCCTTGAAAATGACGGGGACTCGCCCTACCTTGACTGGTTCCACGTTCAACGTTTTCCGCTTCAGGCATATACCAGCGGGAAAGCCACCAATTACACCGCATGGTGGGGATTCAAGAGCCTGCCAAAATTCAATACGGACCACCCGGCAGTGCGGCAATATCTGCTGGATGTTGGCCGCTACTGGGTCGAACAGGGCATCGACGGCTGGCGGTTGGATGTGCCCAATGAGATCAACTACGATGTTTTCTGGGCTGATTTTCGGAATACAGTCCGTGCTGCCAACCCGGACGCATACCTGATTGGTGAGATCTGGGAAATCGATCCCCGATGGGTTGGAGATAAGCACTTCGATGGGCTGATGAATTATCCGGTGCGTAAGGCCATACTTGGACTGCTCACCGGCGAAAGCGACCATGAAAGTTTTGCTGCGGACATTGAGGTCATCCTGAAAGCCTACCCATACGAAAATGTGCTTGCGATGTATTCCCTGCTCGGGTCGCATGATGTCGAGCGCATCCGCACATTGATGGGGGGCTCCATCGAGAAAACGCGCCTGGCCAATACCCTCTTGTTTGGGTTGCCGGGTATTCCTGCCATCTATTACGGTGATGAAGTGGGGCTGGAAGGCGGGCGCGATCCTGATTGCCGCCGGGCTTTTCCCTGGAATGACAAAGACTGGCAACGCGGACTGCTGGAGCACATCCGGCAGTTGATCCAAATTCGCAAAGCCTATCCCGCTCTGCGGCGCGGCCAGATCAGTTTTCCGGCACCCGGCCAGATTTCAGGCGGTTCTGCCTGGCAGCGTACGCTACCTGGAAGCCAGGCGATATGGGTAGCCGCCAACCCTACCGATATGGCAAGCACTTTATCGATACATGGCCTGAACGGGATGCCAGTTGAGGGAGACTTTCCAAATTTGCTGGATGACACCCGGCCGGGGCGCTGCGATAAAGGCGTATTTACCGCTCCGTTAGGCGCCTGGGGCAGTGGGATTTATGTTCTGCCGGGCTAATACCCGGCGTCCCAGCCAATTTCTTCTGCGGCGATGAACAGGTCGGTCGCTGAAATCAACCCAACCAGATTGTTCTGATCATCCGCCACGGGCATGTGATGGATGCCTTTCTTTTGCATTTCAATGGAGCATTCTTTGAGAGTCCAGTTTGGGTGGGCTGTCAAAACCGGCATCGTCATAATTTCACGGACGGTAGTCTCCGCTGGATTTCGGTCGGAAGCGATAATTTTGTCGCGGATATCCGTGGTGGTCAAAATGCCATAGGTGGTCTGTTGACCTTCCTGGAGGACCACAACCAGGCTGTGAATATTTCGACGGCGCATCAGGGTCAAAGCAAATGTGACGCTGCTGTCCGGGTCGACAACTGTGACCGGTGAACTCATCCAATCGCGAACGAAGTGGCTCATTAAATTTCCCTCCAATTGCGTGGCTAAATGCAGGATAAATTCAGTCGCTGAAATAGGATTCGAATACCGCGTCCGTGCGGGCAGCCATAATGAAGTCGTTGCGGTGCAGGCCGTGGGCAACATGCGTCCACCAGGTGACCGTTACGCGGCCCCATTCAGTCAGAATCGCTGGATGGTGATCCTGGTCTTCAGCCTGTTGACCTACTCTGTTGGTAAAACTGAGGGCAGCGGCGAAATTAGGAAATTTGTAGATTTTGACCAGGCTGGGCGTGCCATTGCGGTCAGTGATTTCCCAGCCAGGGATACTTGCAAGCAAGGCATTCGCTTCGTTCATCGGCAGCGCAGCGGTTCCCTTGCCGACCTTAACGCAATTTTCGGACTGTAAATTATTCATTTTTAACCTTTTCACCCAATCCCGTGTATTGAATAAATTATAACAACATGGATAAACAATGTGCAAATACAAGTTGAGAGGCGATTGGTTGCCGGAGCAGAAAAGTCCGCATACTAAGGTTTATCTTCGGTCTCGCCCGGCGTGCCGAGGGCGATAATCAGTTTATTGACTTGAAAATCGGATTCCTCCTCGGCCGCCAGGAGTTGCAGTGCGATCTCGTAGCTGCCAAGGATGGTTTCGAGGAAATGAGCCAGCGTGTAGCGCGGGCCGGCAGAAGCTTGCAGCACCGATACCGTCACCATCCACCAGACCAATTCCCTGTAGGTTTCCTGGTTGAACCATAGAATATCTTTATAACGGTTGATACCCAAAAATCGTTGAATTTCAACATCGGTCAGCCAGGTTTGCATAATTTGCTGTACAGGCAGCGAACCCATTTTTTCGTACCAACGCTGCTTACCGACCACAACACGTAAAACAACCGGCAGTTTCCAGGTTTCGCCAGGTTCGATTCCCAACTGGTGAGCGACTTCCATGATGCGGCGGGTAAGCTGCCATTCTTCCAGCCAACTCAGGCTCTGGTTTTCATAATCCGGGATACCGGTTAATTTTCCAAGGTCGTGAATGAATAATCCGCCGAGCAAAATAATCCAGCGATCTTTCCGGGCGACTAAACCGTCCTGGACATATTTCAGCGCGGCTTTGTATACTCCCCTGGTGGGGATGGGTAGTAATTTACCCGGCGCAGGGAGCGCCAGTAATAATTCCAATTGCCGCCTGACTCCCTGGATGACTGCCGACTGGTTGGATGAAGCGCCGGTTTTGGACTGGATGCCATCCACCAGCACGGTCATTTTCCGCACAGCTTCGTCCAGCAAATGATCGGGAAGCGACTGAGATTCAGGCGTCAGCCTGTTAGCGAGCAGATATTCAAAATAATCCCGGTTGGCGATCTGATTGAAGGGTGTCATAATCGGCGCGAGCAGCAATTCCTGCAGCGCTTCGTCGATATTTGGGACACCGCGCCCATTCAGGTAATCAGAAATTGCGCGGTACACACCCTGACCATTATCGACAACCTCGCGAAAATCCAGGAACACATGTGCTTGATATGCGGAGAGGTTCAGATGAAGCCCGGATTCGGCAATTTCTACTGCCGGTCGAATGTACTCCAACCCGGTAAGGCTGTCGCGAAAGCAAATGAACAGGTTGTCCTTTTTGTGCAACCCCAGCCCTTCCAGCAAGGGCAATTGCTTTAAACCGCCTTCGCCCTGGCCTTTATACGCCGCCGACCACTTGACCCAGCCCTCGGTAGATGCAAATTTGTTATGATAAACCACTAAGGCGCGCTGGTCACCCTGCCGGTTTGAATAGACGTAAACATCCTCGTTGACCCAGCCATCGGAGGTGAAAAAATCATACAGTAAAAAGTTTTCGACACCGGCGAATGTTGCCCGTTGATGTAAAAGAGGGAAGATTTCCCGCCGGTGGCGCTCCACGAGGTTTGTGTCAATTTGCTCATCCCAGTACGCGCGGCGAAACTCCATGCCATATTTTTCGGAGTATCCTTCGACCTGCCCGTGCCCGAACATTGGCAGACCAGGCAGTGTGCTCATTAATACGCAAATGCCAAAATACTTATCTCCCTTACCAAATTGATCCACCGCAGTACGCTCATCGGGGTTGTTCATAAAATTGACATACCGTTTAAGGATTTCCGGCTCGAATTCCAGCGTGTTTTTGATCAGTTTGCGATAATTGGCGTTTTCTTCGTTGCGCAGCATATTCATAAACGCGCTGTTGTAAACGCGGTGCATGCCCAGCGTGCGGACAAAATAACCTTCCATTAACCAGAACGCCTCGGCGAGCAGCAGGGTGTCTGGGACCTCTCTGGCAACACGGTCAACGACTTCACGCCAGAACTCTACCGGGAAGGCCTGGTCGAACTGGTCTTTGGTCAATGCATGGTCAGCGCGAGAGGGAATGGCGCCGCCGGTGCCGGGCTCGGGAAACCAGAGGCGCTGGAAATGGCGTTTGGCCAGAGTCATGGCGGCGTCGAAGCGGATGATCGGAAAGCGCCGGGCTACATCCAGGATCGTTTGGATCACCTGTTCTCGAACCTGCGGGTTGAGGTAGTTTAGCTGCGCCGTGTCATTCCACGGCATGGTCGTGCCGTCATTGCCATGATAGATAAAACGCTCGGAGCCAGTCAGGTGGTCCGCTCGTTTGAAGACCACTGCGGCGTCGCTGCGAGAATAATAATGATCTTCCAGGAAAATACCTACCCGTCCGTCGGGTGAAAGGTCGGGACCGGTGAATGTGTAAGAGGGGAACGGCGAATAATCCAAACCGATAAACCAATCCGGGTGGTCGATCAACCAGGAGGAATCGACGCCCATATGATTGGGCACCATGTCACTCGCCAACCGGATACCATAGCGCCAGGCTTTTTCTCGCAATTGGGTGCAGGCTTCTTCTCCACCCAAGTCATTTGCAATCTGGTAGGAGGACAGCGAGTACGCAGAGGCAATGGCTTCGGGATTACCGCACAGTTGTTTGATACGAGCTGACGCCTGACTGCGTTCCCACAGGCCAATGAGCCACAGGCCGGTGAACCCGCGGGCTGCAAGCTCCTGCAATTCTTCTTCCGGTACCTGATCTAGATGGAAAATAGGTTGCTGGTATTTGCGGCGCAGTTGGTCGAGCCAGACATAGGCATTTTTCGCCAGCAGCACCAGGCTCGGCATCCATACTTTGTCCTGGCTGAAGGCTTCGATTTCTCCTTCGAGCGCGCCGTGTTCATAAATGGGGATTGTGGCCGGTCCAGGGCCAAGGAAAGGCAGTTTTTCCTCTTCTTTGATCAAGTCCAGGCTGCCAAGCAAACGGTAAAGATAGCTGCCAATAAATTCCGCCCAATGCTGGCGGATGTACTCAAGCTGGTCAGCTAACGAGAAGGGATGCGCCAGGGCTGGCGCTCGCAATACATCGATCAGGTTTTGGGAATTGGGGCCAAAAGTTGGCTGGGTCTGGAAAAACTGGTAGAGACCGTCCAGAATGGGCAGGTAGGCGGTTTCGCTTTTCAGGTGATCATCGTCGAATAATTCGAGATAGGGCTCGAGCGCCGGATTTTTATTGGAAATCCACAACATGAGCAATTCCTCGAGGGCGATGGCGCGGTGAAGCCGTCCGTTGGTTGTGCCTTGCAGGTATTCAGCGGCTTCCACCTGGCGCAAATAGACCGCTAACGGAGGAAATTCCTGGGTGAAAGCCAGAAGCGCGTTCTGCACCACATCCGCACCCAGCCGCTCCTCAAGCCAATTCAAAGCCCGGGTCATTACACCCGGGTTCTTTTGCTCGCGATAGCGGGCGACCAGAATATGTAAAATTTCATCCAGCAGACCCATGGCGTTGATCTGGCCAGCTTTGACCGCCCGTTCCGGAACATTAACCAGATCTCGCTTCTGGTTCATTTTCTCGGCAAACATGCGGGCCGCATGAAAATTGGCGAAGATGACATTGCCGTTAAAAGTAAAAAGCGACTGGTCAAACTCAAACCGGTCGCGGGATTGCCTGCTGACGTGAAATTCAAACATGTTCCCTCCGTCTTTGTGCGGAAGTGCGGCGTTTCCCAACCTGTTTAGATTATACACTTATTGAACCGAGGTTTTCCGGTGATCCGGTTCCGGAAAAATATTTTTTACACGGAAGAATCAGATCAATTCAGCCAGTGCAGCTACGGGAACGGTGGAATTTTCCAGCACAACCTGATCGACCAGGATGTTATGGTCGAATAAAACCTTGAAGGTTCGTTCCAGGTCCTCCGGACGCCAACCGAACAAATTTCCGGCTTCCTGACGGGAGGCAGCGCCCAGCGAGCGGTAATAAACGGTCAACAACTGCTGGCGGGCAGCCGGCTCGCTGATCGGGCCGGCCTGTTCGACCAGATTTGGGTAGTATCGGTGAGTCAGGTCGTAGATGAAAGCGTATCGCCAGGCGCCGGCTTCGGCTACGCCAGTTGGGAGGACTTTAAATTCAAATTGCAGGCTGTCCAATGCGCGATTAAATCGGGATGCGTTCTCCGGACTGGCCAGGCGGGCGGCCCGCCGCAATGAAATCGAATCAAGCGGGCCTTCCTTGAGAAGGGCTTCATACACCAGCTTGCTCTCCTGCGTCATCAATCCTTGCTCATACTGCAGCAGGTAGTCCTCATCCGGGTCGCCGTAGTTGGGCGAGAGGGCATAAAAGAAAGGCAGCATGTCGAGGGACAGGATCGAATTACGCCGGCGCAGGATACGGGCGTAATACCAGACCCGCTTATCCAGCAGGTTGTCTTTCCAACCCCAGGTGATGTGTCCGGGGTCGTCATGCTCGTCTGCTACCGGGCGGTCGCCGGCGACTGCTGTCCACAGGTTGGGCAGCATCACGCCTTTGATTGGCCAGAAGAAGATAAAACCCCGCTCGTTTGCAAACTGCACCGCTTCTTCTTTGGAGCGCAGGCGGCGGGCGGGATCCAGGCGGAAGGTATCGCGGCGGTAATCAGTGAGGCGTTGCTTGGCAAGGATAGGCATGGCGGGAGTCCGGGCAGGGATGCCCAAATTGTACCGCGGTTAGAAATGAGCGGCGGGCCGATGCAGCGCCAATATTTCAGCCAGCCGCTGGCTTATTACACGCGCCCCAGGATGTGAGTAATGATGTTGGAACCACTTCCGCCGATGTTTTGCGCCATACCGATGCGGGCATCCTGGACCTGGGTGCCGGTTGCTTCGCCGCGCAATTGCTGAACCACTTCGACGATCTGGTACACCCCCGTTGCGCCAACCGGATGGCCGCGCGCTTTCAATCCCCCACGGGTGCAAACCGGGATGCGCCCACCAATACTAATTTCACCATCCAGACCAAGCCGCGGCCCTTGCCCGGGTTGGGCAAAACCGGCAGCCTCCAGCGATAATGCAGACATAATGCTGAATGCGTCATGTACTTCGAATAAGTCGATATCCGCTGGTGATACGCCTGCCATTTTATAAGCCTGCAAAGCGGACTTTTCGGCTGCTTTCAGCCAGAGCGGTTGCTTGCGTGAATGGACAGCAATCGTATCCGTCGCAGCCCCGGAGCCGAGCACACGTATTTCAGTTCGCGGCGGCAAGTTTTTAAGCATCTCCACCGGGGCAATCACAACCGCAGCGGCGCCGTCGCCGATGGAAGAGGAATCCATTAAATTAATCGGCGGACAAATCATGGGAGCTTTGAGATAATCTTTTTCGGTGATGGCAGAACTTAAACGAGCGATGGGATTGTGGGCAGCGTTGGCATGGGCATTGATCGAGAAGGGGGCAAAATGATGATGTTCCCAGCCGTACTCATGCATGTAGCGATTCATGATGAGCGCGTTCAACGCAATAAAAGAAACGCCCTGGCTGGCTTCCCAATCGGCATCGGCAGCGGTTGCCAGTTGTGCGGTGATTTCTGAACCAGGCGAGTCGGTCATTTTTTCGACCCCGACAACCAGCGCGATCTCCATCATGCCAGAGCCAACCGCCATCAGGGCAGCGCGGAAGGCGGCTGCACCTGAACTACAGGCTGATTCGATGTGCATGGCGTTGGCGTAGCGCACGCCAATCCAATCGGCAATGTGGGCGCCAAGCTGTTGCTGGTGGTTGGCAGATCCGGACATCATGTTGCCGACGAACAACCCATCCACGCCGTGAACGCCCGCGTCCTCCATGGCCGCCAGGGCGGCTTCACCGGCCAGGTCGCGTAAGGATTTATCCCAATGTTCATCAATGGTGGTCTGACCAATTCCAATGACAGCTATTTCGCGCATTTGATCCTCGCTGGGGAGATTTTCATCCGTAATTATAGCCAGTAAAGCTGTCACAACCTATCAAATCTGAACAGAGCAGGGTTTCTTCCGGTCAGGTACAGGGCGGTATAATAACACCCGCGGTCAACTCAGCAGCCAATCCGGCTAATCCTTTCCTTAACTCCGCGCTTTCCATGAACTTACTCAAATCCTATCCCCCTTTGATTCCCAACATAATTCTTGCCAGCCTGGGCTTATTGTTGGCTGGCTGCTCGGTGCTGGCACAGCCCAATTTTGCCCCGGCAGGCCGGTTAAACAACACAGTTGAACTCCCGGCGGTAGTGGAGTTAACTGCGACGCCCTTCCAACCGCTGCCGACAGCAACCGTCACGCCGACACCGTCCAGCATCCGGGTCTGGCTGCCAGAGTGGGTTCCGACCGGAATCGCAGCCGCTGAACAGCTGCCGGCCCCATTCGTTCTTGCAAATAGCGCTGATCCCGCAGATATCCATCTGGCGATTCGAGAAGATATTGCTGCGGTTGACGCGGATTTTAGTTGGGTGTATGCACTGGTTGCTCCGTTCCCAACTTTAACAGATGGCATTTCAATTGACGAGTTGCAACGGATTTGGAGCGGTACAGGCGATTTTCCGCAGCAAATATTGCTGGATGAGTCAACTCTGGCGATCTTCCGCCAGGTTTGGGGAGAACCAAGCCCGCAGAAAATTCGTGTAGTCAATTCGGATGACCTTTTGGGAACCGCCTGGTCAGAAAAATTCAACTGGGGGATTGTACCTTTCGAAGAAATTGCCCCACGTTGGAAAGTAATCAGGATCGGCGGGCTTTCGCCCTTCGACCGCGGCCTGGACTTATCTACTTACCCCCTTGCAGTGAAATTTAGCTGGGTGGGGCAAACTTCAACCGGTCAGGCAACGATCAGCGAGTTGCGAAATGCGGGATTTGCAAGCACCAACCGCGATGAAGGTAAGCTCACCCGCGTGCTGCTGACCGGTGTAACCGCCCTGGTCCGCTCAACGGCGGAGCGCATGGAGACCATGGGCATCGATTACCCGATCGGAGATATCCTGCCCTGGCTGCTGGATGCTGATTTCACGCACATCAGTAATGAAGTTTCATTCAACGATCAATGCCCACCGGCTATACCGGTGCGTCTGGGAACGCGCTTCTGCAGCGCCCCGAAGTATGTCGAATTGCTGGAACAGATCGACGTCGAGATCGTTGAACTGACCGGTAACCATCTGGTTGATTATGGGCGTGAGGGGCTCTCCAAAACGTTAGAAATGTACCGTGACCGTGACATTTTGACCTACGGTGGCGGCGCAAACCTGAACGAGTCGCTGCAACCGCTGGTTATCGAACATAACGGCAACCGGATTGCCTTTTTGGGATGCAACCGGGCCGGCCCGCCAGGCGATTGGGCTACAGAAGACCAGCCCGGCTCAGCGCCATGCGACCTGGATCTTATGACTTCCCAAATCCAGAATTTTCTGGACGAAGGTATCCTGCCTATCGTAACCTTCCAGCATTATGAATTAGACGATACCATGCCCTCCCGTCAGGCTCAGCAGGAGATGCAGCAAATGGCTGAAGCCGGGGCAGTGATCGTCTCGGGATCGCAGGCGCATTTTCCACACGGTTTCGCCTTCTTTGGCGACAGCTTTGTGCATTACGGCCTTGGGAACCTATTTTTCGACCAGATGTATACTTTCAACCGCCGAGAGTTTCTCGACCGCCATATCTTCTATAATGGCCGTTACCTTGGTGTGGAAATTCTGACTGCTGAACTGGAGGATTTTGCCCGCCCACGGCCAATGACGGAGGATGAACGCACCCGCATGTTGACCACTTATTTTGAGGTCAGCGGCTGGCAGATCAACGATCAGGATTAACGATGCGAAAACTGATTTTCACCGGTCTTATATTCATTTTTTTGTTAACCGCATGCTCCCAGAGGCCTGTCGAACCGACGGTGGCGGTTGAAGAGACTCTTGCGCCGACTGAGACGATAGCTGCACCACAACCGGTCGACCCGACTGATATAGCAATACCGACAGCGACCGCTATTCCACTGCGAAGTTTGACAGTATGGACCGATCCTGCACTGCCGGCCATGCTGCTGGACCTGGTGAGTATGCTCCCGGCTTCTGCCAGCCCGGATGAGGCGGCTTTGAAATTGGGCTTGATGCAAGATCCTGCGGACGGCGTCGAGTGGATTTATGCGCTGGTAGTGCCTTTTTCTTCGCTGCTGGATGAAATGACTTTGGCTGACCTTGAGGGCGCCTGGCAGCGTTTGCAGGAACCTTCTCCAGTCATCTACCTTGAATCAGCCACGCTGAACGCTCTGGAGCCGCTCCTGGGCCTTCCTGGTGGCAATGTTCAGGTATTGCCAGCCGACGAGCTATTAGCCGCTGTCTGGGACACTCCGGACGCGCTGGCTTTGGTTCCATTTGAAGCCCTCGAGCCCCGCTGGAAAGTGATTGCCCTGGACGGGCAATCGCCGGTGCGCAATGATTTTCAGGCCACCGCCTACCCACTGAAAGCATATTACGGTTGGCAGGGTAAAGAGGAAGCTTTAGCCGCTTTGCAGATGGCTGTCGTGGATGGAGACTTCCCGCAGCTTATTTCCAATCGCGACCCCTCTCGCATGACAGTGTTGATCATGACCGGAGTGACCGCGCTGGTGCGCGCCACGGCGGTCAAAATGGAAGAAAAAGGCATGACTTACCCGGGCGAGGCCGTTCGGGAATGGCTGGTCAATGCCGATCTGACGCATATCAGCAACGAGGTGTCTTTTTCGCCGGTTTGCCCGGACCCGGTCTCTTATCCTGGACCGCTCATATTTTGCAGCAAACCGGAATATATCGAATTGCTGGATGATGTCGGCACGGATGTTATCGAATTGACCGGCAATCACGGAGTGGATTGGGGCCGCGATGCGCTGGCCTACTCGCTGGATCTCTACCGCCAGCGCGGCTGGGCGTACTATGCCGCGGGCGAGGACATTTTCCAGGCGCGAGAGGCCGTCACAATCGAGCATAACGGCAATAAACTGGCGTTCATTGGCTGCAACCCGGCCGGGCCTGAGTTCATCTGGGCAACCGAAACGCAATCCGGGGTGGCGAATTGCGATTACCCATGGATGTGGGAGCGGATTCGTCAATTGACTACCGAAGGCTACCAGGTAATCGCCACGTTCCAGTATTTCGAGACCTACCGCCATTATGTCGAACCGTTCGAGGAGCGCGATTTTCGCTCCATGGCGGATGCCGGCGCAGTGATCGTCAGTGGCAGCCAGGCGCACCATCCCATGGCGATGGAGTTTTACCGGGGTAGTTTCATTCACTACGGCCTGGGTAATCTGTTCTTCGATCAGATGCACAGGGGCGGACTGATTCCAGATGCAACTCGAAAAGAGTTCGTCGACCGCTATGTGTTTTATAATAATCGGCATATCTCTACCGAAATCCTCACCGCCATGCTGGAGGATTATGCCCGCCCGCGGCCTATGACTGCTGCGGAACGCTATGATTTTTTGACCGAGATTTTCGCAGTCACCCGCTGGGGCGACGTGCCATAAGGTTTCCCGAGGAGGACCAGACATGAGAATTCATGATATTTCACTTACCGTAACACCAAAACTTCCCACCTGGCCCGGCGATCCCAAAGTTGAATTGAAGCGGGTGGAAAAAATCGAAGATGGCGCAAATGCTAATGTCTCCCACATGGCGATAGGCGTGCACACCGGGACGCACGTGGATGCCCCGTTTCATTTTCTCGCCGACGGCGCATCCGTCGAAACTCTACCGCTGGATGTGCTTTTTGGCGCGGCTCAGGTGATCGAGCTGGGGAGCGAAGTCGATTTGATTACTGCCGAAGTCATCGAATCCGCCAGTTTGATCCAGGGTGTCACCCGGGTGTTGTTCAAAACGCGCAATTCGCAATATTGGGCGCGCGGCGAGACAGAATTTCAGACCGGATTTGTCGGCATCTCTGCAGATGGAGCTGAGTTTCTGGTAAAGCAGGGCATTCAACTGGTGGGTATCGATTACCTGTCTATTGCGCCCTATAAACAGTCCAAACCGACTCACCAGATCTTGTTAAAAGCAAAAATTGTGATATTGGAAGGTGTAAACCTCAGCCAGATTAAGGCTGGAGTGTATCAATTGGCATGCCTGCCGCTCAAGTTAGGCGGTTCGGACGGCGCCCCGGCGCGTACTGTTCTGATCGAACAGTAATAACGGACGGTTATCCGCGTTTAGCCGCGGGTCAACAGTGTCAAACCGCCGTCCACCACGATAACCTGGCCGCGGATCATCGCAGCGTCAGGTGAACAGAGAAAGGCGACTACCCCGGCCACATCTTCGGGCTGTACCAGACGACCAGCGGGAGTGTTGGCGACGGCTCGGTTGAGGACTTCGGGGTCAGAGAGCGATGCGAAATGTCTCAGCGCATCTGTCTCGACGATCGACGGCGAGACGGCGTTCACCACAATGTTATCCGGCGCCAGTTCGACGGCCAGATACCGTACCAGGGATTCCAGCGCGGCTTTGGATGCGCCGACCGCGACGTAATCAGGCAGGACGCGTTGCGAACCCGGGCTGGTGATTGCAATAATACTGCCTCCCCCGCGGGCTTTCATCAGTGGAACAGCGCTTTGGGCTGCAAATAGCAGCGCGCGCGCATTAACGTTCAGGGTGTGATCCCAGCCGGTTTCTTTTTGCAGCATGGCAGGGCGGTTGAAACCGGAAGCAGCGTTGCTGATAAAAATGTCCAGGCCGCCCAATTCCGCTTCTATTTGAGAAAACAGTCGCTGGATATCTTCAATTTTACCGACGTTGGCCCGAACCGTAAGCGCCCGGCGTCCCATCGATCGGGCAGCTTCGGCGGTTTCCTCAGCCGGGACCTGGTTACGCACGTAATTGACGACAATATCCGCGCCCTGCTGCGCCAGGCGCAGCGAGATGGCTTTCCCGATGCCGCGCCCGCCGCCGGTGATCAAGACAACTTTACCAAGAAGGGGCAAAGGATGGGTCAAGGTGTTTGACCCTCTACCGGAGGTGAAAAGCGGATCGGACGCAGGTAGGACCGATCAAATCGGCTGATGCCGTTCGGTCCAAGCCGGGCAAGTTCATCGTACACTTCCTGACAGTTGTGGCGCAAGCTGCCAACATCCACGCCCCGGCAATAAGCGGGAAAAGGCTCCAACCAGGGCATGCAGCGATGGTATACCTTGATTGCACCGCGAAAGTTTTGTTGGAGGATGTGGTGGTACATGACCGCCACCTGCAAAATACCGCGGTATAAATCGCGGATGGTGCTGTTATCCTCACGCCAGGCGAGTTCGAGCGCTTCATGAGCCTCGAAATATTCTCCGGCATTGAAGAGGTTCAACCCAATTAAAGCCTGGGGATGAAAAACACCGTGGTCACAGGCAACACAGTGCGCCTTGCTATTACCAGTAAATGAGTTCTGCCGGGATGATGGCATAAGTTTCCTGCATTCAAGGATGCGGCGATTATAGCACAGGCATCCCTTTGCCTTAAGAAACAGGTCACACCAAAGGTTTTATGATAGGATTCCTATACATCTTTCGAAATAGTCGCTCGCCCCGAGGATTTATGTCTCCCATCCAAGACGATGAAATATTACCGCTTTCGCTGGAACATAGTTTTTGGACCTGGTCTGCCCAGGGCAAGGTCAGTCCCATCCCGGTAACCCGCGCTAAGGGCGTTTATTTTTGGGACGCCAACGGCAAACGCTATTTGGATTTCAATTCCATGACGATGTGCGTCAACATCGGTCACGGCGACGAACGGGTGATCGAGGCGATGGCGCAGCAGTTGCGTGACCTGCCCTTTGCTGCTCCGGGTATGGCAACCCGTGCCCGGGCGGAACTGGGCCAGCTTCTGGCCGAGATAACGCCCCCAGGTCTGACCAAGTTTCTTTACACGCTGGGCGGCGCGGACGCCAATGAGAATGCGGTCAAACTGGCGCGGGGGTACACCGGCCGGCACAAGATTTTGACACGCTACCGCAGTTACCACGGCGCAACCGCCGGGGCCATGGCGCTGACAGGCGACCCTCGCCGCACAGCCTGGGAGCCAGATCTGATGCCGGGTGTGGTGCATTTTCTCGACCCCTACAACTACCGATCGACCTTTCATCGAGGTAAACCAGAAATCAGCGAAGCGGAATTTGCGCGCGATTATCTTAATCACCTGGAAGAAATCATTCAATACGAGAACCCGAATACTATTGCCGCTATTTTGATGGAGACTGTGACCGGCACCAACGGCGTCATCATCCCGCCGGAGGGTTACATGCAGGGCGTGCGCTCAATTTGTGACCGCTACGGGATTGTCATGATCAGCGACGAAGTGATGAGCGGCTTTGGGCGTTCGGGCGAGTGGTTTGCCGTAAATCACTGGAATGTCATCCCGGATATGATCACCATGGCCAAGGGATTGACGTCTGCTTACGCACCGCTGGGTTGCGTGGCTATGAAACCTGAAATAGCGGCTGCGTTCGATGACCGGGTCTATGAAGGCGGTTTGACCTTCAACGCGCATCCCGTGTCGCTGGCAGCCGCAATCGCCAATATTCGCGTCATGCAGACGGATGGCTTGATTGAAAAAGCACGCGAGAGCGGAAAAGTGATGGCGGATATGCTGGTAGAACTTGTCGACCGGCATCCTTCAGTCGGCGAAGTGCGCTCGATTGGGCTTTTTGGCATCATCGAGCTGGTCAAAAACAAAGCCACCCGCGAACCGCTTTCTCCCTGGAATGAAACCAACGCCACCATGACTGCGGTCAAAAAATACCTGCTCGATCATGGCGTGTTCTTGTCCATCCACTGGCACACCATTCTGCTGCTGCCGCCATTGATCATTACCCCTGAGCAGCTGGCGGAAGGATTTGCCGCGATCGATCAGGCGTTGGAAATTGCGGATAGGGCAGTTGTATCGTGAAACTTTTCCGGCGGCATTGCATCCTATTAATAGCCTAAAAACAATTATTGGAGAACACGCATGGAGTTACAGTTAAATTTATCATCGTCTCAGGCAGATGCCGAGAAAAAAGTTGAAAAAGTGTTGGTACTGGGGGCTGGTCCGGCTGGATTGTCCGCAGCGCTGTATGCTGCACGCGCGGAGTTGAACCCGCTGGTATTAATTGGTACTGAGTTGGGGGGGCAGGCTTCGCTGACGTTTACCATCGAAAATTATCCCGGATTCCCGGATGGGGTCGGTGGGGCAGAACTGGGTGAATTATTCAAGAAACAGGCTGAACGCTTCGGCGCCCGGTTCGAATACGATATGGCAACCGAGGTCGATTTTAGCCACCGACCGTTTGCTGTAAAGACCTATGGAAAGACAATTTTGGCGGAGACGGTGATCATCTCTACAGGAGCTGCCCCAAATCACCTGAACATTCCGGGTGAAAACAAGTTGACCGGGCGGGGCGTGTCCTATTGTGCTACCTGCGATGGCTGGTTCTTCAAAGAGAAAAAATTAGCGGTTATTGGCGGCGGTGATAGTGCTCTGGAAGAGGCTTTATTCTTAACACGCTATGCGTCTTCGGTGACCATCATCCACCGGCGGGATGAATTACGCGCGGGCGCGATTTTGCAGCGGCGCGCGAAGGAAAATCCGAAGATCAGCTTCGTTTGGAATACAGTGGCGGAAGAAATTATTGGCGAGAACGGCGTGGAAGGATTGAAACTCCGCAACGTGGTTACCGATGAGGAATCCGTCTTTGCGGCTGATGGCGTCTTCATTTTTGTCGGCCACACGCCCAACACTCAACTCTTCAAGGGCCAGGTGGAAATGGACGAGAAGGGTTATATCAAGACCGACTTAACAATGAACACAAACGTCCCCGGCGTTTACGCTGCTGGCGAGGTGATGGACTCGCATTACCGCCAGGTGGTCACGTCGGCAGGGATGGGCGCCGCCGCCGCCATTCAGGCCGGGCGTTTTCTGGAAGAACACAGCCTTGAACAGGCTGTCGTCGAGAAATAACGCCCGAGGTCACTTCGGATAAAAAATGCCGCTCAAAAGAGCGGCATTTCTGTTGTTATTTAGCGTTTAAGGGGTGGGGGTGGTTGCAGCACCGCCGGTGCTCCACCAGGCAAAAGTACGGGCTGCGCTGGCAGCACCGGACGGTTCGTAGATCGGTTTGCCGTCGATGGCAGAGCCAACTTGGCGAACGGGGATCACAAACCATTTGAGCAGATGCGGCATGGTGTCGGTGGGACGGAAGGACACGGGAACGATGAATTTGGTGTCCGAAACATATTCGGTCAGCTTGCGCCCCTTGCCTTCGGTGATATCTTCTATTGTCACTGCGTAGGCCTCATTCTGACGTAACGTGCCGACTGCAGCCCATTGAAGGGTAATGCTGTCATTGGCGGCAGTGAAAACTGCGCCGTCTGCCGGCAGCAGCAAGTTGGGGGCAGCATACGGCGGCGGATTGGTGGGGGTCGGTGTTGGACCAGCGGTTGGCAGGCGTTCGCACAAAGGAATGATCAACGGCATGCCTTCGTACACGACATCCGATGCCAGACCGTTGTAATTCTGGATCGCCTGCATGGAGACATTGTAATTGGCAGCAATTTGGAACAGCGTGTCGTTCGGCTGAACCATGTACTCGACCTTATCACAGGCGGTATCGGTGGCTTCGGCGGCACTTAATGTCTGGGTGGGGGCTGGGGAAGCCGTCGGAGTAGGCTGCGGGATGAGCAGTTTTTGGCCAAGCGACAGCGTGTCGCAGGCTGCCGACAGGTTGTTCATCGTGATGATGCTGTTGACCGATACATTGTAGCGCGATGCAAGGACGATGCAGTTATCATTAAGCGCGATGGTAATTTCAATGGGGGGTAGCGGCGTCCAGGTGGCTTCGATGGTGGGAGTTGAGGTAGCCGTCGGTGTCATCGTGACGGTTGGCGTCTGGGTTAAAGTTGCAGTAGCGGTGGGTTCAATCACCTGGCCGGAGCCGCGAAGCACGCCAAAAACCGTCCCGGCGCCGATTGCCAGAATCAGCAGAATCAAACCAATCGCGATGGGCAGCGAGAGGGTGACTTCGGGAAGTTTAGGGCTATGTACCGAGGCAGCGGCAGTCGGTTTTTTTTCTTTGCTTTCCCCGACCGTGAAGGAGCGTCCGCAGACCAGACAACGGGTGGCATTTTCAGCTAAGCGAGTGCCACAAGTAGGACAAATTTTGGTTTTTTGTGAGGTATCTTCTGGGCTCATAAGCTTTATCAATAGTGAACCGGGGTACTACCCCCGGCGCGCAAATTATAACATACTAGAATTTCGTCAAGGGATTTGGTGGTTTTGCCCCTCAGTCTGGTTTGTGTTATGCTACGAATATGACCGGACCGACCAGTCTGTACATCCACATTCCGTTCTGCCGCCACCGTTGCAGTTACTGCGATTTTAACACTTATGCGGGTCTGGACGGATTAATTCCTGAATATATGGCTGCCTTAAGGCGGGAAGCCGCCTGGGCCGGGCAGGCGGCCGGGGAACGTTTGCGGGTACATACGATCTTTCTGGGTGGTGGGACGCCGTCCCTGATTCCAGTCAAAGAGCTGGCGTTATTGCTGAAGACCTGTGCGCAATACTTCGACCTGCTGCCCGATGCTGAAATTACGCTGGAGGCGAATCCGGGCACAGTGACCCTTGAGTCGCTGCGCGCGCTGCGCCAGGCAGGGTTCAATCGGATCAGCCTGGGGATGCAGTCGGCCAATGCTGTGGATTTGATGCTGCTGGAACGCCAGCATGACACGGTGGACGTCATTCGGGCGGTGGCGTGGGCGCGCCGGGCAGGTTTTGATAACCTGAACCTCGACCTGATCTATGGACTTCCTGTTCAACCGCTCGAACGCTGGCAAGCGACATTGGAAACGGCAATAAACCTGCGGCCGGAGCATTTTTCACTGTACGCGCTCTCCATCGAACACGGAACGCCTTTCCGGCACTGGCTGGAGCGCGGTCTGGTCAGCGCCCCTGACGATGACCTGGCAGCGGATATGTTCGAGTGGGCTTGCGACCGATTGGAAGTAGCCCGATATGGTCATTATGAGATTTCCAATTGGGGGCTGAATAGCACAGGTGGGATGCTGGCCTGCCGGCATAATCTGCAGTACTGGCGCAACCTGCCGTACCTGGGTCTGGGAGCCGGGGCGCACGGCTATGTCAACGGCGTGCGCACGGCCAACCTGCGCGGCGTGCGGGCATACATCCGGAAAATGAACACCGGCCGGCCGGTCGATTTTCCGGCTGGAGCGGCGGCCGAGTCAGCGCTGCCCATTGACCGCTGGACGGCGATGCAGGAGCACATGATGGTCGGGCTGCGCTTGCTGGATGAAGGGGTCTCCAACCACAGCTTTCAACAGAGGTTCGGAGTCAGCCTGGAACAGGCCTTTCCCCACCAGATTGCGCATCTGCAAGAGGTGAGCCTGCTGGAATGGGCTGGCAGCGATCATGATATCCTACGGCTGACGCGCCGCGGCTGGCTGCTTGGCAATCAGGTATTCTCTGAATTTGTAAATTTAGAGGAAACAGAAGTTTAAGATTGCCGATCAAGCCCGTGCCCTGTCCGCAAGACAATCTGCGATTGAACTTGTCAAAGGGCGGTACAATTTGGCTTCGGCAAGCTCACTCACAGAGTGCCCTGTGGGCAACCAGCGGTGTGGGCGGCAAGTAGCTGGTTAGCTGACGATCACGCGCGTGCCGTAACCGCGCTGCTCGACGGTTTCCGGGGCGCTGACTGGGGTAGTCCAACGGAAGACCCATTTAGCCTCTTCGGAGCGCATATTGACGCAGCCGTGGCTGCGCGGTGTACCAAAGTCATCATGCCAGTAGGTGCCGTGAAAGGCCACGCCGCTGGTCTCGAAGAAAGTGGTCCAGGGAACTCCGGGTAGTTCATAATCCTCGGGGTTACCGCTTAGACGTCCGTCTCCCATGTGCTTGGAAGGCATCTTGGAAAACACATTAAAGCTGCCTTTGGGGGTATTCCACGACAATTGGTTGGGGGGAGAGTAATCCAACCCGGTTGAGACTTTGGTCTCGAATACCGGCACATCGTCTTCATAACAGATAATCTTCTGGTGTCCAATAATCACTTCGATCTTTTTCTTGTGCTGTGGGACATCTGGCGAGATTGGAGCGAACTCTTCGGGCTGTACCATGCGCAGATGTTTGGCCGGGACGTGGTAATCGACTCCCAAAAGTTCATCGATCAGCTTATACCAGGGTTCGCCATCCGGACCTTCTTCAACGGCATGTACCCAATGTGTGGAGGAATTGTACAGGCGGTAGAGTGTTTCCCAGCCTTGTGAGCCGGTATAGCGCATGGCCTGGGTGAAGGGGACGGTAACCTCTGCCAGTTGACCGGTTTCCGGGATGAATTCAGCCACCGGATTGTATTTGATTTGTGAGCGTACAACGTTCGCGCGATGCATATAACCGCCCCAGACGCGGTACCAGACCGGATTATAGGCTGGGCCTTCGTCTGAGATGACTTCATAGTAAATATTGACCAATTCGTCGCGGAAACGCTGGTAGAGAATCTGGCTCTTGTCTGAGGGGCGCGCATAAACAGAAACCGAACGCACAGTCACCCGGCCAATGTCATTGGCAGTTGAGTTGCTGTCTTCGCCTGAAAAAGGCCGAAAAGCCAGCCCGGTCAAACCGGCAGCAGAGAGCAGCTTAAGAAATGCGCGGCGGGAAATCGTTGTGCCCATAGTGGTTGCATTATACCAATTTTGGGATTATCAAGCTGCGGATGCCTAAAGCGGTGGCGGCTCGCGAGCCACCGTTACTAAAAAATGTCCTACAATTACCCGGTATGGACGCGAACTGGGTGGCAATTTTATCGGCGGGTGCAGGCGGGATTGCAGCCTTGCTGGCACGACGCATGATGCGGTTGGCCCCTACACGCGACATGATCAGCGTAAACTTTGGCATGATTTTCCTGATGCTGCTGCCCGCCGCTCCATTTTTCTGGTACTTCAAGTTTTCCTGGCTGGCGGCGGTGCTGTTTCTGATTGCCGTGTTGATCGATGTGGCAGCCAACATTTTTTACTATTTGACTTTCGAGAAGCTGCCGGCGGTGACAGCCAGCGCGGTAATGGCGCTTTCGCCGCTGGCGGCGCTGGCACTGCAGCCCTGGCTGACCCCCGGTTTCAGCCTTAGTCTGGTGAATATTCTCGGCATCATTCTGGTAGTATGCGGATTGGTCCTGCTGGCGCGCGGCAGTCCGAATGGCGGCGTAGCCGGGCAGAGGGTGGAAGTCAAAGCGCGACATTTGGCATACCCATTACTTGCTGCACTGTTGTTCGGCATCAATGTGTTTCCGGTGCGCATGCTGATTGCCAACCAGTGGACCAACCCATACAGCTTTTACCTGCTGCGCGCGCTGCTCATCGCAGTACTGACCGGCCTGGCATTGCGTCCGCAGTTGGGCTGGCTAAGCCGGCTGCGCGCGATCAAGATCGGCGGTCGGCTGCTGTTTGTGATTGCGCAATGGCTGTTGCTGCTGACCGCTCTGGAGAAGGGCAGCCCGGCGGTGGTCAAGACACTGGCGGATACTTCGCCGTTGTTTGTGCTGGCGCTCTCTGGTGCGGTGCTGGGGGAAAAGGTGAACCGCTGGCAGGCACTGGGCGCGCTGCTGACGGGGGCAGGTATGGCGCTGGCGGTAGGGTAGGGCGTGTCAAGTGCCAGGTGTCAAGTATGTGTTGTTCTGATATATATTTACAATTAAGATAGTAAGGTATCAGGATGACCAGCACAATTTGCATTGTTCCGTTGCGCGCAGTGTTAATTTGTAAACCATTCGGGCCGGTGAAAGATGAGTCGCAAAGTACAGCGGGTTAAATACCATCTCGACTCCAAGAATATACGGAAACTTCCACCAGAAGAAATAAAGGCGATCTTAAGGAGCGCAGATGAAATGATTGCGCAGGGCGGCCGGAGTCTGTTGGTAAAAGTCCTGAAAGGTTCTCAGGCAAAAGAGGTGCTGGATCTCGAACTCAATCATTGCCCCGTATACGGTTACTATCGTAACTTATCTGATGAAGACGTCCTGGCAAGAATCGATTGGGTAATTATTAACGGCTATTTGCGCATTGAGTATGATTATCGCTTGCCCCTATTGACCTATACAGGTGCCGGTTGGAAAATCGCAAAAGAAACGATTTCTGATGAGTTGCTCGAAGGTTTTGACCAACTGTTGGCAAATGGCCAACGGCCATACGATATGAGTTTTTTGAAAGACAGAAACCGGGACCTGATCTGGCTCTTGCTGGATAAGATCGAAAAACGGGGAGATCCAAAGTATATTCCGGCGCTGGAAGACTGGTATTTAATTGATTACAAGAAAGTAAAGGAAAGAATTCGACAAGTCATCACACATTTATCAATAAGTTGATGGTAAATACAGTTATGCAAATGATAAGTTACGGAACGACACAGGGGTCGTTCCCTACGAGGAGAAGCGCGATCCGCAAAGGCGAGACCTTCGGTCAGCCTGCGCGCGCGGTCCCTCACAGAGCGCCCTGCGGGTGGGAGGCCGGCGCGATCAGAATCCCCGCAATGAGGAGAACCTACCATACTGCCTGATTTATGGCTTAAGAAAGCCAAGTTCACGCGCCTGAGCGATGGCAGCAGTGCGGTTGGAGACGCCCAACTTTCGGAGGATGTGGTTGATGTGACTTTTGACCGTGCCGATGGTGATCACCAGGTGATTGGCTATCTCCTGATTTGTTGCTCCGCTCTCGATCAGGCGTAACACATCCAGCTCGCGGGCACTCAAAGGTTCCACAAAAAGCTGGCGGGGTAACCGTGGCGTTGAATCCCGACCTTCTGGTAGCGTTTTGCCAGGCAGGCTGGTTGAGGTAGTCTCATCTGCCGCGACAACTGCAAGGATGCATCCAATATATCCGCGATGTGGACTATTTGGGCAGATTTCAACCAGCAAATGAGTCAATAGCGGTCCCCGGTCGAAGATACGGATGAAGCCATCGCGCGATGCCAGGGACAAGGCGCGGTCGAGGGCGCGCTCCGCCTTTGCGTGATTCTCGGCAGTTGGACCAGCTTTCAGATACAGCTCCACTTCCTGTAGAGACAGTTCGATCACGCGAGTTGCGAGATCATTGTCTTCAGCCAGTTTGAGCATTGGCCCAATTTGATCACTAGCGGCGTTTAGATCACCCGCAGCAATTTTCAGACTTATCCAGATAAGAAATGCCCGGTAGAATGCTTCTGCTGCCCCGAATGGTCCCATACCTGGCATGAACGGTTGTTTTGCGGGCAAAAACTCATTGCACCAGGCATCACTTTCTACACGAATCTGGAAAGCATCCGGTTGATTTTGGACAGCATGCAATACGCGTAGGCCGCGTGTAAGGAAAGCAACATCAGGCCACGAGGTTTCAAGACGCGATAGGAATTGCAGCGCTTCTGTAGGTCGGTTTTGGATTACCCGCAGGCGGTACAACGCGATACAAGCCATCAGGAGGTAGTTGGGATTGGTTCCCCAGCCGATTAAACCCAGCCCGCGGAGAAGACTACTTTCAGCATCATCCAGGTGATTCTGCTCGAGCAAATTGCAGCCGATGATCACATCAAGACAGCCCATTGCAGGCAAGGCCTGTTTAGGTTCCGGCAGGAGAGCAGCTAAGTCTACTTGAGCCTGGCGGCAGATCTCGATCGAACGGTCAAGCCAGCCCTGAGAAGATACCAAATTCGCCAGATTAAAGGCTGTTTCGACAATACCGAAAAATAAATGGCCGGTGCGGGCGCAGCGCCCGGCTTTTTCGAGCGCAGCACAGGCATTTTTGGCATCGTGGAGCGCCAAATAAGCATATCCGGCAGTCAGAATACCGCTGAACTGGCCCGGGTCGCCATCCGGATAGGCATTAATCATATCCAGAGAGATTTTCAACTGTTCGCGTGGATCAGCGAGAAGGTCTGGCGCCATGGCCAGAAAGATGCGAATGATGGCCGCAATCTCTTTAAGCTCGCTTACTCGTGGGCTGTCTTCCAGGGTAAGGAAAGCCGCCTCCGCCTGGTGCAGGCGTGCTTCTACTCTTTCTTTGTATTGTTTGCGAAAACTTAATGCCAACGCCCAGCATTGGTGCATGCACAATAACGGGTGCTTCTGTATCACATTCTCGGGAAAGGCGGAACACCACTCAAAAATCGTGGCAAGATCACTAAGAACGATCATGGTAAAGCTATGCTGCTCGACGAAGGCAGCCGCATATTCCCAATCACGGGTGAGAAAGGCATGCTTGGCTGCCTCTCGCAAGAAATTGTTGGCGGTCAGCCATTCACATGCCGAGCGATGCAATTGTGGAATACTCTCCGGCATAGCCTTCTTAAGCTGTGCAAACAGGAATTCGCGAAACAAATGGTGGTAACGGTACCAGTATCCCTGGTCGTCAAGGGCGATAATAAAAAGATTCGCCTGTTCGAGCTGTTCCAGGATGGCACTATCTGGCGGGAAATTATCCTGTGCATCCCCTGAAATATTTGTGGAGCAAGTGACAGCTTCACATAATGGGGCAGACATACGCTCTAGGATCGAAGTCACCAAAAGAAACCTCTGGTGCCTTTCCGGCAGCCGATTGACTACTTCTTCTAAAAGGTATTCAACCAGATAGCGATGGCCTTCGGTAAAAGAAGTGACAAACTCCTTATCGTCGATGATTTTTTCTTTATCTGCATGGCCGGATAACATGAGGGCAGCGAGCTGCAAGCCAGCGACCCAACCCTCCGTTCGTTCTTCAAGAGCTGTGACAGCCTGTGGTGAAAGATCGAGCTGCATCATGTCGTTGAGAAATTTTGCACTTTCATCCAATTGGAAGCGAAGATCAGCAGCGCGAATCTCGAATAATTGGCTGCGCGCTCGCAGGCGAGCCAGGGGAAACGGCGGGTCAATACGGCTGCCGATCAAGACATGCAAGGTTTGAGGGAGGTGATCCAGCAAATAGATAATCGAATTGTGGATGGCTTTGGATGTAATGAGATGGTAGTCATCAAGAACCAGGGTGCATTCCCTGTTCGCAGCAAGAACGGCGTTGATAACTACTGGAAGCACTTGCGTCAGGTCCATATCAGGAGTGGAGCGCAAGCGCTGCGTGATTTGGGCCAACTCTGAAATTGGTCCAAGCGCCTGAATCAAACTGGCAACCAGATACGAGCCAAACGTAAGCGGATCATTGTCCCAGGAGTCGAGCGCATACCAGGCAACTGCGGTCCCAGTGCTTTGTGCCGATTTTGCCCAACTGCATAGCAGAGTCGTCTTGCCATAGCCAGCGGGAGCGCTCAACAAAATTAATCCCGGATGTTTTTCAGCAGAAATGAGGTCTTGAAGGCGGGCGCGTAGAATAACGCGCTGCCGCACGGCTGGAACCAGCAGTTTGGTGAGAACCAGCGGAAAACTCATTGTACCAGTCATACCCTGATATTTTACTCCGACGGGGAAAATATAACCTTGAATCTATCCTTTGATAGATGACGGGAAAGATCAGCCGCAGGTAAGATACAGGCGTCAGATAGAAAAATACCCAATTGATTTTGAAAGGAGTTTTGTTGTGATGGAAAAGAAGGTTTTAGTCGCTTTTGCAACCACTCACGGTGCAACCCAAGAGGTAGCAGAAGAGGTCGCAGCAGTTTTGCGAGATCATGGTTATGAGGTTGAGGTTCAACCAGCAAGAGCAGTAAAGTCGCTGGCAGGATGCGGTGCGGTGGTGTTGGGGGCGTCGTTGTATATGATGCATATGCATAAGGATGCAGCAAGATTTTTGTCACGGCATAAGAGGGCCTTTAATGAAGGACTGCCGTTTGCCATTTTTGCAGGTGGCCCTTTTGACAAAGCGGATGCGGCTGTATGGGCCGAAGTGCGAAAACGGTTGGATGGAGACCTGGCTAATTATCCATGGCTGAAGCCAATAAGCACCCTGGTGATTGGCGGCAAATTTGATCCGACCGGGCTGCGCTTTCCGTGGAATCTCCTCCCTGCGCTCAAACAGATGTCCTCCAGTGATTTGCGGGACTGGCAGGCTATCCGCGCCTGGGCCGGCAGCCTGGCTGAACAAATGGCGACTGGCCCGTTGGATTTGCCGACAACTATAGCTTAAGGGAATTTCTATATGAGAAACGCAACGCGTATGACGATTTCGACATTTGGTGGGCTGGTAGGCCTGATGGGGATGGAACATGGTCTGGGTGAAATCCTGCATGGTAACATTAAACCCAATGGATTGATGATTCTGTCCTGGCCTGATTCAGCCTTCTTTCAGATTCTGGGCGGTGAGCCGACCATGACAATAGTGCCCAACATGCTGGTTTCCGGCATTCTGGCTACCCTGGTTTCGTTAACTTATCTAGCCTGGGTAGTGTGGTTGATTGACTATAAACACAGTGGATGGGTATTGACGATTTTATCTGTTCTCATGCTGCTGTTTGGCGGTGGGATTTTCCCGCCCATTTTTGGCGGTCTTATCGCGGCAGTCGCAGCGAACCGCCGGGCAACCAGCATCTGGGTCGGCAAGTTTTTTTCGGAAAACGTGCATTTGGTGCTTGCAAAAGCCTGGCCGTGGGCATTCGGCCTGGGGATTTTATCCTGGCTGGCGATGATTCCAGGCGTGCCGGTTTTGAATAATGTATTTGGGGTGGAGAATACCAGCTTGATTTTTATTATCCTGGGATGCATGTTCGGATTCCCAGGGTTGGCGGAGCTGGCGGGAATCGCTCGGGATGCAAGGGGGAAAACCGGAATGGTTGGATGGATTTCAAGGGAGGCACCCCAATGATAATAAAGAACGCGGCTGGCGCAAAAAATTTTCCAATCCTGGTGACAAAAATGGGAAATTAGTTGGAAAATTAGTTTGACACTGGCCCAAAATATCGCTATCATTCGATGCGTCTGTTTGCCAGGCGTTAAGAAGCGGGTGTTATTCGTTTAACCTCGCTTTTTTCCTTGCCCCAGGTCAGCATCAGCAGCGTTCGCATAAGCTGACAAACTTCTCTTCTTCGGGCAGCACAAGAATATCATTTCAGGGAGGCACAATTTATCGATCAGGACAGATTGTTAAAAAATGATACAGCGATTTTGATGGACTCTCTTATCTTCTGGCTAAAGATTTGAATATAAAAGGTGCAATGTGGATCACATTTTGAAATGTCATGAAATCATTCGGAATAACTTTGTGCGCGGCGAAAACTGCTATCTCTATGATGATCTAGGCGGGAGGTATATCGACTTCGAATCCGGTATCTGGTGCACAGCGCTTGGGCACAATCATCCCCGTATTACTCGGGTGATCGAAAATCAGGTCCACGACATCATGCATCTTGGCACACGCTATCCGAATCAAAAAGTTGATGAAGCTGCTGTAGAAGTGCTTGATATTGTTGGATTGGAAGGAAAATGCGTTTTCTTGAGTTCAGGATCGGAAGCGGTTGAATTTGGAGCGCAGATAATTAGGCGAGTTACGAAAAAAAAATGGCTTCTCACATTATCGAATTCTTATCTAGCTGCATACGGTTCGGCCGGAAGCAAAAACCCTGAAGAATGGTACCAGTTTGATTGGAGCACACAGGAAAATTCAGCGTCCACGCGCAAACTCGATGAAATTCCATTCGACCAGATTGGAGGTTTCGTGTTTGAACCGGGTGGAAGTGGTTCTGCGTTTGTAAAATTTCCGCCGAAGTCACTGGTGCAAAATATTGTCAATCGAATCCAGCAATCCGGGGGGTTGGTGGCAGTCAATGAAGTCACTACTGGTATGGGTAGAACAGGCAAGTGGTTTGGCTTTCAATATTATGATATCCAACCTGATATTGTTTCAATAGGTAAAGGCTTGGGCAATGGTTACCCGGTAAGCGCCATTGCGATCAAAAGTGAGATTGCAGAAAGATTTGAGAAGAATGATTTCCATTACGCTCAGTCACACCAAAACGATCCCCTGGGTTGCGCAGTTGCAAAAGAAGTAATCAAAATCATGCGTGAAGAAAGTCTGATTGAGAGAGGAGCAGAGGTTGGTCGGTTCTTTTTAGAAAGTTTAATAAAAATGACCTCCCAATATCCCATTGTAAAAGAGGCGCGCGGAAGGGGAATGTTACTCGCAGTTGAGTTCCAACCACATGAAAATTTTTCGGCGGTAACTGCGTTCCGGGAATTATATAAGAATAGATTCCTGGTAGGTTATTATCCTTCGGGGAACATCCTGCGCTTTGATCCCGCTTTGACAATGGAGAAGGAAAATATTCAACAGCTGGTAGATTGCCTGGAGGATATCTTAAAAACTGTGACTTGCTGATCAGGTGAAAAAGTTATTCCAATCCGGTGATTGGCTTGACATAAGTGAGGCACCCTCTTATAATTTGACGGCTTTTCTAAAGAATGAAATGAAAGTGACAGGAGTTTGAAATATGGTTCCACATCCAAAACGGAAACATTCGAAGGGTCGCCGCGATCGCCGGCGCTCACAGGACGCGCTGACCGCCACCAATCTGGTTCAATGCAGCAATTGCGGCGAAATGCGGCTTTCCCATACTGTTTGCCCTAAATGCGGCTACTATCAGGGCCGTGAAATTGTGGCAATGGGCACTGAAGAAAAGAAGTCATAATTTTTTGATATTTATCAAAAAACATGAAAACCCCCGAATGATTTCGGGGGTTTTCATGTTGCTGTTCTACTCACAGTTTGCGATCACATGGGTGTTGTGGTCCAGAGTCTATTTCGCCCCCTGATCCAATTCGACAGGCGGTTTCATGTAATTTCTAAAATGAAAGAGCATGCGGGTTGGCAGCATCCCTTTGATGGTGATGTAGGTCTCTACCGGTTTCGTCGATTCTACTTTGCCTTGCTCATGAAACAAGGAAATCAACTGACCGTCCCGGTAGGGGATATGCACAGTGACCTGGGTGTAGTTTTCGAAAAGCTGACCCTCGATCAACCGCAGCAAATCTTCGGCACCCTGGCCGGTGAGCGCGGATATGGGTATGGTGGGCGTGCGTTGTGATAGCGATGCGCTGATCATTTCCGGGCTTGCCAGCAGGTCGATTTTGTTGAGAGCAGTCACCATTGGAATTTCCTGCGCGCCGATATCGACGAGGGTTTCCTGCACAGACTGCCATTGTTCCAGCGCGTTCGGGTGGGTGACATCCAGCACGTGCAACAGCAAATCTGCTTCGTTGATTTCTTCGAGCGTAGCGCGGAAGGCAGCCACCAGCATCGTCGGCAGCTTTTGAATGAAGCCAACGGTGTCCGTGAACAGCGCGGTGTGTCCGGCTGGCAATTCTACGCGGCGAGTGGTCGGATCGAGGGTGGCAAACAACTGGTTAGCCACATAGACATCCGAGCGAGCCAGTTTGTTGAGCAGCGTGGATTTTCCGGCATTGGTATAGCCCACCAGGGCGACAGTCGGTACATTGGATCGCCGCCGTTGCTCGCGGTAGCGGTGCCGGTGAGCGCGTACTTTTTCCAGTTCTCCCTTCAGGTGGGTAATCCGTTTGTGTATCTCCCGGCGGTCCACCTCCAGTTGGGTCTCACCCGGGCCGCGCAGACCAACTCCACCGGTAGACCCGGTGCGGCCACCGCCGCCGCCTGCCTGGCGCGCCAGGTGGGTCCAGGCGCGCGTCAGACGCGGCAACCGATATTCGTAGTATGCCAGTTCGACCTGCAGAATCCCTTCCCGCGTATCCGCATGTTGGGCAAAAATGTCAAGAATCAGCGCGGTACGGTCAAGGATGCGTACCTGGTCGCCGAATTTTTCTTCCAATTCCCGCTGGTGACGCGGCGAAAGCTCGGAATCGAAGATCACCAGATCTGCCAGGGTTTCTTCGACCAGGATTTTTAATTCTTCCACCTTTCCCGAGCCAATATAGGTCTCCGGGTTAGGTTTATCGAGCTTCTGAGAGGTTTCGCCGACGATCTCAAGGTCAGCGGTTTCCGCCAGAAGCGCCAGTTCTGCCAGTGAGTCATCCAGCGGCAGGAGGGCAGGTTCTCCGCGCAATTCCACGCCTACCAGAAAGGCGCGCTCGCGCGGCGGGGTGGTTGGTTCAGTTGATTTCTTAGCCATGGTGTTCGAATTCCCGTGTAAAGATACTTGCTATTTGTAATGAGTTGGTCCCCAGCATTTGAGGGGACTGCCAGCGAATTCTGTTGTAGTTACCGGGTGGTGATCCACTGGTAGAGCGTATCGCCGACAATATTCAGGCTTTCAGCGGAGACCTTATCGAGTGTGTCCTGGGTTGTGTGCCAGTACGGGTAGTCAAAATCGATCAAATCTACCGCACGAATGCCGCGCCGCAGAAAAGGGGTATGGTCATCGAGCATCGCGAATTTATATTCGGGGATGAAGGATTTCGTATAGCCGAGTTCTGCGGCCGTATTCCAGATTTCACGGGTTAAATCACCATCGGAATTACGCTCCATGTAAATATTCAGATCGGCATCACCGATCATATCAACAATGATAACCGCTTCGGGCAGTTTTGTCTCGGGCAGGCTTTCTGCCAGCGCAGAGGAACCCAGGATCCAATCCCAGCCGGGCAAATCACCCTGGTCTTCCACATCGAAAAAAACCAGCCATATCTCCTGGTCCAGGTTTGCGGGGAGACTGCGACCGAGTTCAAGCAATATTGCCGCGCCGGACGCGCCGTCGTTGGCGGCCGGCACGGGCGTTGCACGGTTGGCGGGTTCAGGATCCTGATCGGCCGCAAAGCGTGAATCAAAATGAGCCCCCAGGAGCAGCCAGCGGCCTTGGCCGCGTCTGGCAATCACGTTCTTTACCGGATGACCGCCGTAATTCGTCTCCTGCAGCGCAACATCCCAGCCAGTTTTCTTCAGCTCAGCAGTAAAGTACTCGATCGCCGCCTGATGGGCAGGGCCGCCCGGCGTGCGTGGGCCCAAATCGACCTGGGCTTTTACATCCAGGTAAGCCCGTTCTCCGTTAAAGCCTGCGGAGGCGGCTGGCCGGCTTGTCGTCCACCAGATGAAACCGGTGGCCAGCATACCTACGATTGCGACTGCGAGAAGGATACGTAAAGAACGCTTCATGGGTTACCTTTTTGGTCAAAATTCTACCACGAAGATTGCTGGATTGACCTGGCACATAACTTGCATCTTATTTGGTAATCTTGTATACTCCAACCTGAAAATAGGGAAATGCCATGTTTCAACTCCAGCACCCCCAAATCCGACCGGTAACCACTGCTCATCTGGCGCAGACGATGACCCTGCTCAACCAGACGGTGGACGAGCTTTACGAACAAATTCAGAAGGAACTGGCCAATCCGGCATTGGAGTTGGTGGAGGAGCACCGCTGTCCGACGTGCCACCGGCTGATGCCCGGCGGTGGAATGTGCCCGGTATGCAGCCGGCCGAGTTCACAGGCAGGCGACGAACCGGTTGTGTTCGTCTCTCCGCGCGAGGATTTTTACCCATCCAGTGCCGGCAGTGCAGAAAATATTCCCGACGAGCCGCTTTCTCCGGCTGTCGAAGACCTGCCGACCTACGTCCTGCGGCAAATCGTGTCGGACCTGGAAGTGAATGACCGCAAAATCGCGGCTTACCTGTTAACCCACCTGGATGAAGACGGCTTCCTGACCGTCCCGCTGAACGATGTGGCGCGCTATTTCCACATTCTCCCGTCTCAGGTTGAACAAATTAAAAAAATAATTCAAAGAGCTGACCCGTTGGGCGTTGGTTCTTACACGCCGCAGGAAGCACTTCTGGTGCAACTGGATGTGCTGAGTGAAACACGCTATGTACCGGCGCTGTCGGGAGCCATTGTCCGTGAAGGTATGGACCTGCTCAGCCGCCATCAGTATCCCGAGCTGGCGCGAATGTTGAAAACCACAACAGCACAAATTCAAGAGGCGGTTAAGTTCATCAGTGAAAACCTGAATCCGTTCCCAGGACGGGCGCATTGGGGTGATGTCCGGCAGCCTTCTTCCGGCGGCGGACAAACCTACTACTACCCCGATATCATCATCAGTTATTTGAATGACATTCCCGATAACCCGCTGGTGGTCGAAATCATTATGCCGCTTCGCGGTACGCTGCGCATCAACCAGCTTTTCCGCCAGGCAACCCGCCAGGCAAGTGAAGATGCCAAGGAAGGCATGAAGTCCGAGTTGGATCGGGCAGCGTTGTTCGTCAAATGCCTTCAGCAACGAAACCATACCATGCAGCGCATGATGCATAACGTGGTTGTTTTGCAGCGTGACTATGTGATGCACGGTGATCGATATATCAAACCGCTCACCCGGGCGCAAATATCCGTAGAGTTGGATGTACATGAGAGCACAATTTCCCGCGCAGTTTCCAATAAAACAGTACAATTACCCAATAAGCGCATCATTCCTTTGGCCTCCTTCTTTGACCGGAGTTTGAATGTGCGAACTGCGCTGCGCGAACTGATTGAAGTCGAACGCAATCCATTAAGCGATTCTCAATTGGTGGTCATGTTATCCAAGCAAGGGTATGATGTTGCTCGCCGCACAGTTGCCAAGTACCGGGCCATGGAAGGAATTTTACCGGCGCACCTGCGCCGAGTCTCATTACCCGGTTAAACCCATTCATGAAAGAAAAAACTCCTTCTCCGTTCCAGGCCTTATGGGGCAAACCATCACAAAAAATTGACCCGGGGCGCCTGGCACGGATGCTATTGGATTTGGTGACGGAACCTGCGCTGCTTTACGATGCGGCTCAGGGACGATTTTTACACGCAAACAGTCCTTTCCTGGTGTTGACCGCTTACTCCGCGGCTGAAGTAACCAACACTCCGGATGTCGTAATTTTTGAAGATTTTGATCCTACAGCTCTGGATACCGGAGAAGCCATTCAACTGTCGCTCAAATTACGTAATCGGCCGACCCTGCCGGTCGTCGTGCGGTTTACCCAGGTAGAAGCGGCAAGTCAATGGTATGTGCTCCGTATAACCCCTTTGGTGGAACATCAGACCAACACCCGGGAGTGGCAGGAAAAGATCATTCATGTCCTGAAAACCTTGCCTGGGATTATCCGTGACCAGGACCTCGATCAGGCTTTGAACCAGATGATCGCCATTCCGGGCGAGTTGTTCGATATCAATCTGGTCTGCATTTATCAAGCGCAAAATGACGCCCCCGAGATGCGTAAGGTAAAAAGCGAGGAGCGGATTTCCTTTTTCCCTGAGACTCTGCCAGCCAGCGACCTGGTGCGCCTGGCAGGTTCCAACATCTGGGTGCCTGGTAAACGAGTGGTCACCGAACTGCACCGCTCTGCACGGGTTAGTGGATTGTTCTATGTGGCATCTGTGGCTTTGGGTGACCCCAAAGCATCCATCGGTTTGCTGGTCGTTGGCGGGATCGATTCTCAGCCCCCCCCGCTGCTTGTTGCGGTGATGGAATTGCTTGGGTCATATATCAATATGGCCTACGAGAATTCTATCCGCAGTGAAAATTTATCCAAAGAGATCCATGAGAGCTCACGCAAGACTACTGCCCGTGAGGTCATGTATGAATACGTCCAGGATGGCATTCTGGTGCTGAATCCTGACCTGTCCATTGCTGCGATTAACCCGGCCGCGGAGTTGATCCTGGGGTATACCGACCATGAGATTACCGGGCAGCCGGTAGAAAACGTCCTCATCAGCCCGGATCGGATCACAGCGGTCCTGGCGAGCGCGGCGGAAGGAATTTCGACGCCAAATCTGGAAAGCATTACTTTGCACCATCGCGATGGGCAGACCTTCCCGGCGGATGTAAAGGTACTCTCCTACGAATCCGATGGTCGCGTTGCCGGAGTCGTGGTGATTTTCCGCGACATCAGCGAACATGAACAAATTCGCACCCAGACCCGTCAATTGGAGCAGCGGGCGCTTCTTGGTGAATTCATGGGTGTTTTCGCGCACGAGGTGCTGAACCCGATCAACAGTATTTCCACCGGAGTACAGGTTTTGGCGCGCCGTCTGGGTTCAGATCACCCTTCCATTGACCTCATTAACCGCATGGAAAATGATTGTCAGCGCCTGCATCATCAAATGGAAGTGCTAAAAAGTTATGCCAAGCCATACGAGCCCTTCCAGGAACCGGTTGAAATGGGCAGTCTGATCATGCGGGTAATCGAACGCTGGCGTCCCCGCATGTCGCGGGTGAATGTGACACCGGTATACCAGGTACCAGAAGGGCTGCCGAAAGTGATGGGAGATTGGCGGGCTCTGGAGCAGGTGTTTACCAACCTGGTCAGCAACGCCACCGACGCGATGAGCCAAAATGGCGGTATACTATCCGTAAAACTGGATGTGACCACAGACGGTGCCAATCGAAAGCAAGTGGAAATTGCAGTTTCTGACAATGGTCCCGGCATTCCCGATGAAATTCGGGGGAGAATTTTTGAGCCGTTTGTCACCACTAAATCGACCGGTACCGGCCTGGGATTGGCGATTACCAAACGAATTGTTACCGCTCACCGCGGGGTTATTACGGTCAACACCTTCCCCGGCGGCACTGTTTTCACTGTAACCTTACCCACCATTGAGGACCAAGCCTGATGTCTATCACCGTTTTGATCGTCGATGACGAAGACAATGCCCGCGCAAACATATCCGAATATTTGACTCCCCTCAATTACGAAGTGCTGGGCGCCGCCACCCTGGCGGAGGCGCGCAAGTTCCTGCAGCGGGGAGATGGCGATGTGGTCGTACTCGATGTTTCGTTGCCGGATGGCTACGGCCCCAGCCTGCTTTATGAGACAGCCAATATGCCGACGCGCCCGCCGATTATTATCATCACTGCCCACGGTGATATCGAGATGGCGGTCGATGCCATGAAAAATGGGGCGCATGACTTCCTTTCCAAGCCGTTCAAGTTGGACCAACTGGAAACTTCCATCCAGCGCGCCTTCGAAACCGTCCGGATGCGGCGCGAGCTGGCGCATTTTCGCGAAGTGCAGAAAAACAGTCTCGACTTTGTCCAGGGGCAGAACCCCGAGTTCAAGCGGATGCTGGAATTCGCCCAGCGCGCCGGTCAGATGCAAGTTTCGGTTCTGATCACGGGTGAAACTGGTGTCGGAAAAGACGTGCTTGCGCAATATATCCATGCCAGCGGCCCGCGGGCAAACAAGCCCTACATCGCCATCAATTGTGCTGCCATTCAGAGCACCGTGCTTGAATCGGAATTATTTGGCTATGAAGCCGGAGCTTTTACCAGCGCCGAGAAACGCAAACATGGTTTGATGGAAGTGGCGGATGGCGGTGTGCTCTTTTTGGATGAAATTTCATCCATGCCGCTGGACATGCAGGCAAAACTGCTGCGCGCGATCGAGGAAAGCGCATTCCGTCGGGTTGGCGGCACCACCCTGATCAAAGTCGATGTCCAACTGCTGGCAGCCAGCAATCGCAACCTGAAAGACATGATCGCTGCCGAGGAATTCCGTTCCGATCTCTATTATCGTTTGAAGGTGGTGGATATGCATCTTCCGCCGCTGCGCGAGCGGAAAGATGATATCCCCGAACTGGTCGGATTCTTCCTGCGCCGGCGCAATGTCGCAATGGGGCAGAATGTGGAAAATATTACCCCGCGCGCTATGGAAGCCCTGATGAAATACAACTGGCCAGGTAATATTCGCGAGTTAAGCCATGCGATTGAACATGCCATCCTGTTCAGCGACGGTCAAACCATCGATCTACCCGATTTACCATCTGACATCGCTCATAAAAATCAGTCAGAATAAATAATCTGGCACGTTACTTGCATCATTCCCATCTGACAGAGTATAGGAGGATGGGAATGAACATTTTAAACTTGACTTCAACAGAGTTTTTCCTGATTTTGGCCGGAGTTGCGCTGATCATCGGCGTCCTTTTGATCATCATCGGGGTAATCGTCCTGATCTCACGGGTGCTGGGCGGCGATGTACGCAAAATCGCTGAGCAAACAGCAACGCTGGCACAAAAAGGGATCGCGGAAGAAGTTGCCGGGCTGGTTGGCAATGCGTCAACGCTGGTTGAATCGTTGAACGGCCTGATCAAATCAGCCGCCGGAATTGGCGTCTTCCTGATCATCATCGGATTGCTGCTGCTGGCTGCCTCGTATGGCCTGGCCCTGCAACTCCGTTAGCCAGCGCTTTTATTGGCGATTGTTTCCTCCCTTTAGAGAACAGGAGCGATGATGCAACCTGCGGAAATTTTGGTTGAACTCAGGCGGGTCTTGCCTCCAGCGGATGCACCCTATGTGCTGACCGCTTTATCAGAAGATGCGTTGGTGTGGAATGCACTCCAACAGCCGGAATTTTTACAGGCAATCCTATCGGATGAAAGCGTCATTTCGTCTTTCTGGAGTCCGGCCAGCCTCGCTTTACGCCCGCTCGGCAACCGGGTCAGTTTTGCAGATTTAACTGCGGAACATATTCCCGGGATCGAAGTTTCGCTGCGCAAACAGGCATTGGAAGTATTGGAGGATACACTGCGCAGCGGTCAACCGCCTGCCAATTTGGCTCAGGCCGGTTTGCTGGCACTGGCGCTGCGCGAACGCCGCCGCAAAACGCAATCCTGGCGTGGATTTTTAACCGAGCTGCTTTCGGTGCAGAATAAATCTACCAGTAATCTGGTCGAAGTGTGGCAAACGCCGCTGGCCTGCCTGTATGGGATGATCCCGGACAAATGGGATTTTTTGGAATCGCTGCTGCCGCAAGATTCCATGCACCCGGCCATTGATTGGATTTCGCACATTATTTTGAGCAACCCGCTGGACCTCCAGACTCAGGTTAAGATGATCCACGATCTGGCAAGCCAACTGGTTGTCGAATACCAGGTGGAATGGCTGCGTCATTTAACCGGAAAAGGCCGCTTTGCGCTGGCTTCCGGAATTGCCGATCAATTATTGGACACTGACCGGGAATATTTTGCGGGTTTGGAAGAACCCTTTCAGCCGGATCATGCTGAATGGGTCGCTGCTTCGCGTAAGATGCTGGACAACCAACTGGCAGCCACTTTGTACCAGGTCGCTGGCCGGCCGCTGCAGGCAGGAATCTACCTGGATAAGACCCGCAGGCTGTTACAGCACTGGCTGGTCGGAGCTACTCTTCAAATGGCAACGGTCATCGACCATGAAGGCAAAATGAATGACGCGGTTTACCAGGAATGCATCGACTTGATGGCGCAGATGCCGGTATCCCCTCAGTTATTAAATGATGCCATGTTTGTTGGAGGCGACGGCATTCTCGGTACTCGCCTGGCCGGCTTGCCCAATAGCAATGGGACCATCGCTGCCCGCATTGGCAAAGGTACAACAAAATCTGCGGCCCGGGATTACCACGAGGAACAGCCTGATGTCCGCAAGGTAGTCAACACCTGGCTGGATGAAGTCGATCAGAATCCAGTCGCCTTGAAAGGCCAATATGTATTCGACTGGGATCCCAGCGGCTTGTTGGCAACCCTGACTGGTCAGGGAATGCACGTAGAAGCCGTCCAGGCAGGGGAGCGTTTCCTCGCAGTACGGCCGGAAGATATCAGACTGCTTGGCTGGCTCTCAGAAGCATGTCATGGATTGGGCAATGATGAAAAAGCGGTCAATTTCCGGTTGCGTGCCATTCTTTTGGAGCCGGATCAACCGGAGCATCTGCGCAAACTGGCGGAGGTGTGGGAAGACCGGCAAGATTGGGAAGCTGCCCTGGAAGAACGCCGCAAAGTTGCGCAGATGACGCAAACCCCAGCGGTGGACGACCAATTGGCGCTGGCTGCGACAGCGATTGGCGCGCAGAAATTTGCTGAGGCCAATTCAACTTGCGAAAACATCCTGACAGATAACCCCGAACACGGCATGGCCTTCACCCTGATGGGAAAAGCGGCATTGGCGCAAGGCGACCTGGAGACTGCGGTTGCACACCTGTCGAAAGCGACCGTGCTGATCCCGGAAGAATATATGCCCTGGTTCGAGCTGGCAGAGGCCTACCGCCGTAAGGGCGAAACCCAGCGGGTGCTGGAGACGCTGCGAGAGGCGGTGCTGACTGCACCCGATTCTGCTGATCTGCACTACGCTCTTGGGCAGGCTTATCTCGACATCAACCAGATGTCCGATGCGCTTCCATTCCTGCGGCAGTCCGCCCGGTTGGCGCCGGAATCGGTTCAGATTGCACTGGCGCTGGCGGAAGCGCTGATTACGCTAGGTTACAAGCAGGAAGCCCTGGATGTGGTTGTGAAGGCGCGCGGCAGATGGCGCGTGCACGATGGTTTGGCTTACCTGCATGCGAAATTACTGCTCAGGGAAGGCGTAATCGAGGAAGGGTTGTCGATTCTGGAGATCGCGCTGCAATCGGAGAATCCCAAAGCTGAATGGTATGTTCTGTACGCCGAGTCGCTGATGGGCAACCCCGAAGCTTACCTGGCTGATGAGCAATTGGTGGTTGACCTCAATAAAATGACCAGGGCTTTTGATGCCTTGCAACAAGCGCTTTTTTTGCAACCGCAATATTTCGCTGCTCGCCTGCTGAATGCCGAGGTTTTGCTGCTGCGCGGCGAGAACGAACCGGCATTTGGTGCGTATAGCCAGTTGATTGATCTACCCGAAGCGGTTCAGGAAGAATGGTACTGGCGCATACAGGCCGGTCTGGGGCGATCCTCATTAAACCTGGGTCAAATCGAGACAGCACTGGCTTCGCTGCAGAATGCGGTAACTGCTAAACCCGAGTCGCTCGGGTTGAATTGGCTGCTGGCTGACGCATTTGCCGAAGGCAACCTGACTGAGTCTGCTGCTGCCGCTGCGGAACAGGCATTGATGCTGGCGCCGGACGATATCCACAATTTGACCTGGTACGCCAACTTGATGCTGCGGATCCAGATGCTCGATAAAGCTATTCTGGCATTAAGAGCAGCGATCGAGGTGCAGCCAGAAACCGTAGATCTACGCCTGTCGCTTGCCGAAGTGCTGTTGGCTAACGGCAACCAGGAGGGCAGCCGGGAAGAACTTGCCAAAGTTGTCACCGAGCCATCCGTGACGGTTGCTCAATTGCGCAAAGCGGCGCACACCTCCCTGCAAATGGACGATAAGGCCAGCGCACTCTCGACTCTGGAGAAGGCCGCCATAGTGAATGGTGCGCCGGATGCGACGCTCCTCTTCGAACTGGCGGTGCTGAATAAGGACATTCACAAGGTCGATCAGGCGTTGGAATTGACGCAACGCGCCATCCTTGCTGACCCCCAAGAGGTTACATATTACGTCTTCCAATCCGATTTGCTGGATCAGTTAAATCGGCCGCAGGCAGCGATTACCGCACTTCAACAAGCGCTGCAGCTTAGCGAGGCAAACAATCCTGCAGGTAACCTGGCAGCCGGAAAAACAGGCAAAGATATGCCTACTTTTACCGTGGCGGCAAACCTGGTCGATATTCACCGGCGCTTTACTCACTTACTGCAAAAGGTTGACAACCTCAGCGAGGCTCTGGCGCATGCTGAAAAGGCGATTGAACTTGAACCCGGGAATGCCGAATACCAATTTGTTGGGGCTGAACTGGCCGCCAAACTTTTGCAGGACAATCGCGCGCTCGCGTTGGCAACTAATGATACGAATATCACCGAGCCCAACAAACTCAGTCCCTGGCTGGGTGGGTTGTTCAGTATGCAAGCTGAAAACGCGCTCGAGCATGGTGACGCACATCTGGCATACCGCAAAATCAATGAAGGTCTGAAATTTGACCCGGATGAAACCCGATTATTGGCCGCCCGTGTACGCGTAATGACCCGCACTGGCGATTTCGCCGAAGCCGAGGAACTCTACGCTGACCTTTGGAAGCGCGTCAATCCAGGATTAAAAAGCAAATCCATCCGTGTTGACCGCGAGCAATTCCAATCACAGACTCCTGAAAGCACTCTATTGGGTTTAGCTGAAGCTGCGGTTGAACTTTATCGCTGGGCAGATGCCGGTCAGTTGCTGGATGCTGTCCTTCGCCGGCAGCCGGCCCAACCTCTGGCTCTGCTGCGCCAATCGCGCGCGATGGTTCGGGCTGCTGAATGGTACCTGACCGGTTCGGCGCTGGGATGCGAAGCCCACCTGCCTGACGAAACGGTCGTCAACCAGAAAACCTACATGCGCTTTTCGCAGTTGATTTCCGAACTGGGCAAGCTGAATAATGCTGCAGAAATCGAACGGTGGAAAGTACGCGGAGAAGCAGTATTCGAACCATCCCCGGCCAGTGTGCGCGGATTCTCGGCCATTTCCATGACCGGGGACGATGCCGCTGCATTGGTCATGGCGCTCAACCGGACTGGAAATGGTGAGGGAGCCTGCCAGGTCGGCGATCAATTCAATGATCATGCTCAAGTATGCGTCCAACTGGCGACTGTCGCTGTTGAAAATCGACTGGATTACAACCAGCAGGCTGCTTTGCGGGCTGTTGCTCTTGAGCCGAAAAATCCCGTATTCCAAATCGCCCTGGCGAAGTCTTCTGAAAAATCAGGTGATATCGGCCGCGCGCTGGAAGCAGTCGAAACCGCTCTGGTCTACTGGCCAAATGAAGCTGGCTGGCAGCATTGGGCTGCCACCTTGGCGCAGCAAATCCATGAGCCGGAAGCTGCCAAAAAACACCTGGAAAAAACGCTGGAATTGATGCCAGCCAACCTGGAAATTGCGCTCGAGCTGGGTGCGGTTTACCTGACCCTGAAAGATGCACCCAAAGCGGTAAGCGTGCTGGCCAAAGCCGTCCAAATTTCCCCTACACACGCCCTGGCCTGGTTAAATTACGGCCGTGCATTACTTTCCAACAAGCAATATGCTGATGCGGTCAAAGCGGCTGCCCAGGCGACTCAGTATGGTGGGGATGAAGCCTATAAAGGTCTGGTGCTGAGCGGCGAGGCCCTGCTGGCTGCCGGTGATGACCGCAAGGCAATGGATTTTGCTCGCGATGCCGAGAAAATGGCGCCCATGGTCCCGGAAACCCGCTTGCTGGTCAGTAAGATCTATGCAGCCCGCGGCAAGGACAAGGAAGCGCTTGCAACGCTCACTAAAGCAACTGAAGAAATGCCTGGAGTGCTGGCGTTGGAAAGCGAACGCGCCCGGCTTATCTATCGGTTGCATGGCGCCGAAACGGCGGTTCAAGTACTGCAGCCGTTGGCAGAACGCTACCCGGATAACGACCAGGTGATCAGCACCTATGCTGCAGCGCTGGCCGAAAGCGGCAGGGCTGCTGAAGCTGAAAAAGCAGCATTGTTAGCCTTGCGTCTCGATCCGCAAAAAGCTGAAATTCATTTACTACTCGGCCGGCTATTTGCCGACTCTGGCCAGTTGGACAAATCCGTGCATCATTTGACTGAATCGGCCCGGCTGGCGCCTAACCAATCCGATGCCTACCTTGACCTCGGCCGGGTCTTTACCATCCGGCGCGACTTTTCGCAGGCATTGGCCGCTTATCAACAAGCGATGCGCACAGCCCCCGAGGATTACCGCTCGTTTTATCAGGCCGGCCTGATCCTGCGTGATGGAAAGGATTATCTGGTAGCCGAAACTATGCTCAGGCGCGCTGCCGACCTTGCTCCTACGGACGTCAATATTCGTCGGCAGCTTGGCGCGATTGTTGCATTGAACCTGGTACACAACTGTCAGGAGGCAAACTCATGCCTGTAAACAACCCAACCAACCTCAACAATCCCCAGATTACGCGCTCTCTCACTCGTTCGACGCTGGTCATGGTGCTGAATGCGGCGCTTGAAGCCAAAGAATATCGCTTTGCCCGTCAGATGACTTTAACCTGGCTCTCCATTTATCCCGGCGACCTGGAAGTCAACCGTTTCCTGGCGCGCATTTTCAGCCAGGAAAGCAAAACCGGACAGGCAATCCAAATTTTGGAAAAAGTGTGCCGGATGGATCCGGAAGACATTACGGCGCAAAAAGCGCTGGCAAAAGCTTATGGGGTAGCCAGCCAGGCGGATTACACCCGGGTTTTAGTAGACATCTTTGTTCTTGGTCAACGAGTCGATCCGGCAGTTGCTATGCCGGGTTGGAGCACGATTCTTCGGAATGCGCGCCGAGCCCTGGCCGATGGAAATTTGGACGCCGCAGAAACTATGCTTTATCAGGTGCTGGCCTTGACGCAGGATCAACTGCTGGCTGCGGTTACCCATCTGGAAGTCATTCGGGCGCATCGCGACCAGGCCAACCTGCTGAAATTTGGCGAACTTTATCACAGCCAATGGCCTGAAACCGTGATCTTTAAACTGGCGCTGGCTGAAGCCAAGATGGAAGTGGGAGACGAGGCCGGCGCTGTGACCTTGCTTCACCAGTCCGTGGCTGCGGATGCGGCAGGCCAGGTAACCGGGCGTTGGTGGGGCGAACATCACCCATACAAGCCTTTATGGCCAGAACATATGGAAATCGGCATGGATATTGCCATTCCGGCCAGCATCGCCACCAGCATGGGTTGGAACCGCCTGGCGTCATCCGCCAGGGCTGTGGCTCCAGCCTTCACCGTTGAGACCCCGACTGATGCGGCGGATGCATTCCTGCAAACCGCTGAAGCTGCCTACAGCCAGGAAAGTATGTACGAAGAACAGGAAAAAGCCAGAGCCAAGGCGGCAGCCGCAGCAGCCGCTCAAGCGCAGGCCAAATTAAATCCGCCCGCCTGGTTGAAAAATACCGAAAAAGAGTTCGAGCGCCTGGCCAAACGGATGAAAACACCGGATATAACCAAAACCGATGGGCGCTTCCCAATCTACGTGGTATTTTCATCACGCACCGGACTGCGCAATCAATACGGCGAACAAACCCTGGCTGTGATCGAAAAGGAAATGGTCCGGCTTTCAGACGCCGTCAAGAAACGCGCCGGCTGGGGCTCCATGGTTTTTTACCCGGATGATATTGAGACTACCGGTAAGCTGGGCATCAATACCACCGGTCAGGTTGACCCCTGGAAGCTCAAATTAGCCATTACTGATCTGGATAAAGCTCTCGCCAAAAAAGGCGGTCGAATCGGTGCACTGGTTATTGTGGGCGGTCCCTCGGTCGTTCCATTCCACCGGCTGCCGAATCCGACCGATGACATGGATGAGGAAGTCCTTTCAGATAATCCCTATGCTTCGTTGGATTCGAATTATTTTGTGCCCGAATGGCCGGTTGGCCGAATCATGGGCGAGGTTGGCGAAGATGCCGGACTGCTCCTGCAACAATTGCGCCAGGCAGTCAAGTATCAAAACCAGGCGGCCAAGGGAGCAAAGACTATTCGCCGGGTAGCCCAGTGGTTCACCTGGTGGCGCTGGTTCCTGCCTTCTGCCAGACCCAATGGAAAAGTAGGCTCCTTCGGTTACACCGCGTCAGTCTGGCGTCGTTCTTCACTGGCGACCTATCGTCCGATCGGTGAAGGTCGCACCTTGCAGGTGTCGCCCCCCAGCAACAGCGGCGGTTTCAATTCGAACAAACTGACCGGCTCTCCACTTGGTTTTTATAATTTGCATGGGCTGGCTGATACAGCCGAATGGTACGGCCAGGGTGATCCGCTCGAGCGGGGCAGTGGACCTGAATATCCGGTTGCGCTCAGCCTGACCGATCTACCGAAAAATGGACATGCGCCCAAGGTGGTCTTTACCGAGGCTTGCTACGGTGGCTTTACCATGCAGAAAACCGAATTAACTTCGCTTGCGCTGCGCTTCCTGTCGATTGGTGCACACGCGGTGGTTGGATCGACCTGTATTTCTTATGGTTCAGTTACCACCCCGCTGGTGGGGGCCGATTTGCTCGGTTTTTATTTCTGGTCAGCGCTGCGGGAAGGTTATTCGGTAGGTGACGCGCTGCTGCAGGCCAAAGTTTCGATGGTGCGGGAAATGACCAACCGCCAGGGTTTCCTGGACGGAGAAGACCAGAAGACGCTGATCTCGTTCGTTTTGTACGGCGATCCACTGGTGTACCACGATGGCGTGCAGGTCAGTCCCAAGAAAGCTGTTCGCTTCCAAAACTATCCGGCAGTAAAAACCATCAGCGATAATGCCAGCGATGAAAACGAAGAGCAAGCCATCAATGAAAAATGGTTGCAATTTGCCAAACAGGCGGTTTCTCCGTACCTGCCGGGTCTGGACCGCGCTCAAGTCAGCGTCAACCAGCAGCATTGCGAGGTGGATTGCAAGGTTCACCGGGGCATTGGGCTGAACCTTGGGCGCAAACAGGCGCAAAAGCAGGTTGCCGATCGAACCGTGGTCATCTTCAGACGCCAGGTGAAAATGGGCGAGCACGATCACATTCATTATGCCCGCGTCACAATGAACAAGGATGGCAAGATGATGAAGATGGCGTTTTCGCGATAATTTTTCCGAAAATATCCCCCTCCTGTCTCTGTGTGTGCAGAGGGCCGCCGCAAGGCGGCTCTACTGCTTAATAAAGTGTTGTCATGGAGGAACGGGCCATCTGCTTTGATCGTACAGAAAGGCTACCTGTAGAAAGATAGGTCATACCTGCGTGTTTGTTTTACAAAATAAGGACCGCGATTTTCCTGGTTAAGGGCTAAATATCAGGCCACATCGCAGGTCTTATTGATTCCTGCCCTTCCCTCGCTTATAATTTGTGATTATCTGACGGCTGACCAGGAGACTTCATGGATGAGAAATTAACCGGCGCGATGATCCGGCAGACATTCATCGACTTTTTTGTAGAAAAAGGACATACCTACGTTCCGTCCTCGTCACTCGTTCCAGGAGGAGATCAGACACTGCTGTTCACCAACGCAGGCATGGTGCAGTTCAAGGACGTGTTCCTGGGGACTGACCGGCGCCCTTACACTCGGGCAGTCAATTCTCAAAAATGCCTGCGGGTAGCCGGTAAGCACAATGACCTCGACGAAGTCGGTCGCGACGATACTCACCATACCTTCTTCGAGATGCTGGGGAACTGGTCGTTTGGCGATTATTACAAAAAAGAAGCCATCACCTGGGCCTGGCAATTGCTCACCGAGGTCTGGGGTCTGGATAAAGACCGATTATGGGCTACCTGCTTCAAAGATGAGAAAGATGAAATTCCGACCGACGATGAAGCGGCTGAAAATTGGATTGCGCAGCCAGGGATGATCCCCGGGCACGTGGTCTTCTCGGGGCGCAAGGATAATTTTTGGGAAATGGCTGATACCGGGCCAAGCGGCCCGTGCAGCGAGATCCATGTGGATATGGGACCGGCGGCCTGTGACAAACAAGACGAACCAGGCCATGTGTGCAAGGTCAACGGAGATTGCAAGCGGTATCTCGAAATCTGGAATCTGGTTTTTATCCAGTACAACCGTTTATCTCCCACACAGCTTGTGCCGCTGCCCGCCAAACATGTGGACACCGGGATGGGGTTGGACCGCATTGTATCCATCCTGCAAAAAACATCATCGAATTACCGCACCGACCTGTTCTGGCCCTTGCTCGAGAAGATTAGATCATTAACCGGGCACACGCCTGCTCAACTTGAAGAAAATCTGACCCCCTACCGCGTGATTGCCGACCACGCGCGTGCATCCACCTTTCTGATTGCGGATGGGGTGGTACCTGGCAATACCGGTCGAAATTATATTGTGCGCATGATCATCCGCCGGGCAGCGCGTTTTGCCACCAAAATCGGCTTAAAAGAACCGTTTATGGCCAGGGTAGCTGAAGTGGTCATCGATTATTACAGTAGCGCCTATCCTGAACTGGAGCGTAACCGGGCAGCCATCCTGGATGCACTCACCCGCGAAGAAATCCGCTTCCAGCGCACTGTTGAGCAGGGTATGGAACACCTGGAAGAGATGCTTGCCGAGGTCAAGAAATCCGGCAGGGTTGTTCTCGAAGGTGAAAAGGCTTTTGATTTATACGCAACGCACGGTTTGCCGCTTGAACTGACCCGCGATGTCGCTCGCGAACAATTTCTGGATGTTGACCAGGGCGGCTTTACCCGCGCCATGGAAGAGCACCGCCTGGCTTCCGGCGCCGGCAAGGCATTTGGCGTGATGGGTGGCGATCAGGTGGACGTGTACCGCGCCATTGCGCAGGACTTGAAAACACGCGGCACTCTTGGCGCGGGCGGGGTGGCATATGATCCGTATTCGACGCTGGAAGTGGAAGGGCAGGTATTGGCCATCGTCCGGAACGGCGAACCCATTAAAGAAGCCATCACCGGGGACCTGGTCGAGGTCGTGCTGCCAGCCACTTGTTTTTATATCGAATCGGGCGGGCAGATCTCGGATACAGGTACCATCGTTTCAGCAAATGAACCGCGCTGGGAGATCCGGGTTGATGAAATGCGTAAACCTGCTGCCGGGATGATCGCTCACATTGGCGAGGTGGTTCGCGGTAAGCCGGCAGTTGGCGATGTGGCGATTGCATCTGTCGACGCGCAGCGGCGCTGGGATATTATGCGCAACCACACTGCCACGCACTTGCTGCACGCTGAATTGCATCATGTGCTGGGAAAACATGCCCGTCAGGCAGGTTCACTGGTTGCACCGGACCGTCTGCGATTTGATTTTACTCATCCGGAAGCGCTGACCATGGAGCAGCTCGAGCAGATTGAAGCCGGCGTGAACCGCGACATCCTGGACAATTTTCGACTGCGGGTCGTTCAAAAACCGCTTGCGCAGGCGATGGAAGAAGGCGCCATGGCGCTTTTCGGCGAAAAATATGGCGAAACGGTGCGGACCATTACCATCGGCGGCGAGGAAACATTGTCGTATGAATTGTGCGGCGGCACTCACGTTGATTCAACCGGCGACATTGGGATATTCCTGATTACCAGCGAGGGCAGCGCGGCCGCCGGTGTTCGCCGCATCGAGGCCGTCACCGGACGCGAAGCGTACCGGCTGGTGCAGCGGCGATTTAAATTGATGAAACTGACCGCCAACGTTCTGGTGAGTAATGTGGATGAGGTCAGCTTCAAAGCCGAAAGCCTGGTCAGCGAAGTTTCCAACCTGCACAGAGAAATTTCCAAACTACGCCAGGCGTTAGCTACAGCGGAGTTTGAGCCCTCTCTGGTTAATGCCCGCGAGGTGGATGGAGTCCGGGTGTTGTCAGCCGTGATTAATCAGGCCGATGCGGATACGCTGCGCTTGTTGACTGACCGCTTCCGCCAGCGATACCCCAGCGGCGTGGTGGTGCTGGGCAGTGCCCTGGAAGAACGCCCCATGGTGATCGCGGCCATCACCGATGACCTGGTCAAGCAGGGTTGGAATGCCGGTGAACTGGTGAAGGTGGTGGCAGCGGTGATCGGCGGCAGCGGTGGTGGCCGCCCGAATCTGGCTCAGGCTGGCGGCAAGGATGCCTCAAAGCTCAATGAAGCCATGGATCAGGTATTGCCCTGGGTTGATAAGAAATTTGGAAAATAAAATAAGATATGAATTGCAAAATTGAATTCGTAGGGGTGGTTCGCAAGCCACCCCTACGCGATGTTGCAGAATGAAAATATTGTGAAGGTTATTCCAGCCCCTCCAGATATTTGATAACCAGACGAACGCCGAAGCCGGTTGCGCCTTTTTGGCTGTAGGGCAGGTCCCTGGGCACGTCAGCCACTCCGGCAATATCCAGGTGCGCCCAGCGGGTGCCTTCTTCGATAAATTGTTTCAGGAACATCCCGCCAATAACCGGTGTGGCCTCTTTCCCACCGGAATTGCGCAGATCGGCGTCATCTCCCTTGATCTGTGCGAGGTATTCCTCATCCAGCGGCATGCGCCATAACCGCTCGTGGGTTGCCTCGCCTGCCTGGAATAACTGTCCGGCCAGGGTGTCGTCGTTGGAGAATAGTCCGGCACGCACGCGTCCCAGCGCGAGTCACCACGCCGCCGGTCAGCGTCGCCATATCAATGACTGCGCGCGGATTAAAGTTCTTTTGCGCGTAAGTCAATCCGTCCGCCAGAATCAGGCGGCCTTCAGCGTCGGTAGTGACAATTTCGATGGTCTTTCCGGAAAGGCTGGTCAGGATGTCATCCGGGCGGTAGGCTTTACCGGAGATCATGTTCTCAGCCGCGCAAATCACACCCACCAGCGGGGTTTCGAGGCCAAGCTCGACCGCGGCCTTGAAGATGGCCAGCACATTCAGCCCGCCGCATTTGTCATATTTCATGGTCTGAATGTTGACTACGTCTTTTAACGAATAGCCGCCGGTGTCGATGTGATCGCTTTGCCTACCAACGCCACGGGCTGCTGGCCTACACCTTTGCCTTTTCCAGCATACTCGAGCACGATCATGCGCGCGGGAGTTTTGCTGCCCTTGCCAACCGCGGTGATGGCGCCTGCGCCCATCTCGATCAGTTGTTGTTCATTCAAAACGTTGCATTTGACCCCCAGAGTTGCTGCCAGCTCCTGAGCGCGTTCCGACAGCGTCTGCGGGTTGATTTCGCTGGCCGGTTCGTGCGCCCAGTCTCGCTGCAGATTGACGGCCGATACCAGAGAGCTCGTATGCGCAACCACTTTGCTAATCTCAGTTTTCTTGCTGGTGCTGCGCACAGTGATTGTGCATGGTACGGCTGATTTTTCCGGCTTCTTATAGCGTTCGAAGCGGAACGCGCCAAGCAGCAATCCTTCACCGAACGCGGCCAGTTCAGCCCCTTCAACCTGGTCAGCATCGATTCCGAGCTGACTGACGGGATGTTTGAGCAGCCAGTCGGCCAGCTTACCGCCAGCCTGTCGGTAGGTATCGGTGATAATCTTATCAGCCTTACCGAGCGAGACGAAAAGTACGGGTTTATCGTTTTCAATCACCAGATTGACCTCGCCGGTTTGGCCTTGAGGTCCCGTCAGGGTAGCAACCTCCGGCGTGGGTAAAAGTCGGATTGCCGCTTCGTCTGCTGGAGCAGGCAGGTCGGCTGTGTTCAGGGTCAAGGGAAGTTTTGGGGTGGTGTAGGTAGCCGCCAAGTGAGTTCTCCTTAAGGTAGTTTATGTGCTTCAGATGGAAATAAAAATTAGGCGAGGTTTCATTCTCGCCTAATTTTATACCCGTTGAGTTGATGGAGCTAGTTCTGGTCGGGGTACCAGCAGCACAAAACCAAATCTTTAGCGGCTTTGACCTCATCCAACCGGCCGATGGGGGTGATATGCGGCGCCTCATGCAGCAGTTCAGGCTGGGTGTGGGCCTCGGCGGCTATTTTGATCAAAGCATCGGCAAATGCATCGAGGGTTTGCTTGTTTTCTGTTTCGGTCGGCTCGATCATCAAGGCTTCATGCACGATCAGCGGGAAGTAGTTGGTTGGCGGATGGAACTTGTAATCCATCAGGCGCTTGGCGATATCCAGGGCGTGGACGCCGGGAGCATCTTCGAAGACGCCTTCCATCACGAATTCATGCATGCAGATACGATCATGCGGCACGTGGTAGGTGTTGCGCAATTTAGCCAGCAGGTAATTGGCATTCAACACTGCATGTTCGGCGATTTTGCGCATGCCGTCAGCGCCATACATCGAAATATAGGTGAAGGCACGTACCAGCATGCCGAAGTGGCCATGGAATGACTTAACCCGTCCGATGGACTTGGCCGGCATCGCCAGATCGAACAGCGGAGCCTCTTCATCGGTACCTTCTTCGACGATGGCTGCATTAGGGCCGGGCAGGAAATCGACCAGATGCGCCGCCACGCCAACCGGCCCCGAACCCGGACCGCCGCCGCCATGCGGGGTGGAGAAGGTCTTGTGCAGGTTGAAGTGCATGACATCGAAGCCGATGTCGCCGGGGCGAGCGATGCCAAGCAACGCATTCAAGTTGGCTCCGTCGCCATAAACCAGGCCACCGCAGCCGTGAATCAGGTCGAGCACCTCGACCACATGCTCCTCGAAAAGCCCGAGGGTGTTGGGGTTGGTCAACATCAAACCGGCGACCGTGTCATCGCAAAGCGCTTTGAGGGCTGTAAGATCGACGTTGCCGCGGCTGTCAGAAGGCACTCCAACGACCTCGAATCCGCGCATGGCGGATGTTGCCGGGTTGGTGCCGTGAGCTGAGTCAGGGATCAACATCTTGGTGCGGTTGGTGTGACCCATGGCATCATGATAGGCTTTGATGATCATCACGCCGGTGAATTCACCGTGCGCGCCGGCTGCCGGCTGAAGACTGACGGCTGCAAATCCGCTGATTTCCTTCAGGTATTCCTGCAACTCGTACATCAAAGCCAGGTTGCCCTGGACGGTCTCGGCAGGCTGGAGAGGATGCGTGAAGGCGAATCCGGGCAGACGGGCGGTTTCTTCATTGATTTTCGGGTTGTATTTCATGGTACAGGACCCGAGCGGGTAAAAACCACCATCGATGGAGTAGTTCAATTGCGACAGATGGGTGAAATGCCGGACAACATCCAGCTCGGATAATTCCGGCAGCGGCAGAGTTTCGCGCTCCAGCCCGGCAGGCAGTTTTGCCAGCGGGACATCCGGTTCGGGGAAACGCACACCGATTCGTCCCGCAGATGAAAGTTCATAAACGGTAGGTTCAGCCATGATTGAACTCCTCCAGGACTTCGCAGAGGACGTCGATATCCTCGCGGGTGTTCATTTCGGTAACGGCGATCAGCATGTGATTGTCCAATCCGGGGTAATCCTTGCCGAGGTCGTAGCCGCCCAGGATGCCGTGATCCAGCAGGTGCAGGTTGATATCTGCGACCGGCGCCGGGGTCTTCACCACAAACTCGTGGAAGAAGGGCGTGCTGGTTTGCAGTTCGTACCCGGGGATTTTGCCAATTTTCTCGGCAGCATAATGGGCCTTGTGGTAACACAACTCCGCCACTTTGCGCAGGCCGTGTTTTCCAAGCAGGCTGAGGTAAACCGCGGAAGCCAGCGCCATCAGACCCTGATTGGTGCAGATATTAGAGGTGGCTTTTTCACGGCGAATATGCTGCTCGCGGGCGGTCAATGTCAATACATAGCCGCGCTGGCCCTTTTCGTCCTGCGTTTCGCCAACCAGGCGTCCAGCCATTTTGCGCACCAGTTCTTTTTTGGCGGCAAATAAGCCAAGGTATGGGCCGCCGTAGGAAAGCGGGATGCCGAGCGGCTGACCTTCACCGACAACGATGTCGGCGCCAAATTCGCCAGGGGTTTTGAGCATGGCCAGAGCAGTGGGGTTGATGGCAACTGCCAGTAATGCGCCGGCTTCATGTACTTTTTGCGCAAAGGCTGTCAGGTCCTGGATGCGCCCGAAGAAATCCGGGTATTGCACCATGACCAGCGAGGTGTTCATGTCGACCAATTTGGCGAGATCATCAACCGAAAGGAAAGGCGAAGAACCGGCTTCATCCCCAACAATTTCCAGCCCGGTATAACCGGACATATAGGTGCGCAGAACCGCCCGGTATTGTGGGTTGACTGCCGGTGAGAGCACGATACGAGCGCGTTTGCCGCGGAAGTGATGGTATGCCAGCACCGCGGCTTCGGCTGCAGCAGTTGCCCCGTCATAATGCGAGGCATTGCTGACTTCCATGCCGGTCAAGAGCGCGATCAGGCTCTGGTATTCAAACACCGCTTGAAGCGTTCCCTGAGAAACTTCGGGCTGGTAAGGCGTGTATGCGGTGAGAAATTCACCACGGCTAATGACTGCATCCACAGCCGCTGGAATATAGTGGTTGTAAGCACCGGCACCCAGGAAGCAGATCAATTCACGAGTTGATTCATTGACCGATGCCAGTTCGGTCAATTCCGCCAGGACTTCCATTTCGGACAGGGCTGGCGGTAAGTTTAATTTGGGGAAGCGGAAATTCTTGGGAACGGCGTTGAACAGCTCAGCCATCGAGCTCACGCCTATTTCCTTCAGCATCTCCTCCCTTTCGGAGTCCGTATGGGGAATAAACATTAGTGTCCGCGCTCCGCGCAGTATTTCTCATACTCGGCGGCATCCATGAGCGAATTCAGGTCACCCAGGTCGCTCATTTCAACCTTAAGAAACCAGTTTTCGTAGGGTGCGGAGTTGATGCCTTCGAAGGCGTCAACTACCGACTCATTGAGTTCAACCACTTTGCCAGATACCGGAAAGTTGACATCTGCCGCCGCTTTGACGGATTCAACGGTCGCTGCAGTGCCGCCCTTTTTCACGGTTTCACCGTTATCCACTTTGAACTCAAAATAGACGATATCGGAAAGCTGAGACTGCGCATAGTCAGTGATTCCGATGGTGGCCGCCTTGCCATCAACTTTAACCCACTCATCTGTCTTGGAATATTTCAGGTCGCCCGGGATTTTCATATTTGTTCCTCCTTAGGATATGGACATGGGGATTTTACAGAAAGAGGACACAACGCGTGGAGCGGTGTGTCCTCTGTTTCTGACCGGTGAGATTCGCTCAGTAGAACTGAGCTTGCCCCTTGGGTGCTTGCAGGCTTTTCAGAGGGTTCTCTGTTTAGGGTCCTTTTACCTGAGAGATTCAGCGGTGGATGCGCTTCCAATCGCCTTGCCCCTTCGGTGCCAGTTTATGGTCTCTTCCCTAAAAAGGGGAATATTGAATTGAAGTTCGATTCAATGGATTCCGTAAGTAATTATACCAAAAGCGGACAGGAATGGACGTCTTTCCTGGCCAACATTTTTGGCGTGGGTACTCTTGGCAAATAGGAAATCCACAGGTTGCCCGCAATTTGCCCTAAGACCTTTTACCGGAAGAGATTAATTGTAACAAACGTTGCATTTTGTTTCAAACTATGATATGTTAAATGCAACAAACGTTACAAACAGGTGCAAAATGGATTGGATACTTTTTCTCTCGCAACTTCCAACGAATCCTTCGAGTTTGCGGGTAACGGTGTGGCGCAAGATGCGGGCAAACGGCGCGTTAGGTTTGCAGAATGGTGTTTGGATGCTTCCCGATGTACCCGAACAAAATCACTTCTTGCAAGAATTGTTGGAAAGCGTTCAAAAACAAGGAGCACGGTGCCAAATATTTAAAGTACGTCCCTTAGATACTGCTGTGGAGAAAGAGATTCTGGAACGATTTATCTCAGATCGCAATGAGGAGTATAGCGAATTTATCGAACGCTGCCAGGATTTTCAGGCCGAAATTACCAGAGAAACTGAAAAACAAAAATTTACATTTGCTGAATTGGAAGAAAACGAACAGGATTTACAGCGACTAACTACCTGGCTGGAAAAAATCCAAAAACGCGACTTTACAGGCGGCGGAAAAGCTCAATTAGCCGCTGATATCTTCGAAAAGTGCAAAAGCATTTTTGAGGTCTTTGCAACCGCCGTATACAACCGCACTTCAAATGAACCAGCCACAGGCTTAGATTCTACAAACGAATAGAAATGGCGAAATTAGTAAGAAAACATGGCTGAGCTATCCACATCAAAAAACACCATCTGGCATACGTCAACCATTGACGAAACTGGTTCCCAACTCGGTAGCAGCATAACGGCTGGATTGACTGATCAGGAGGCAAAATCACGTCTCAACCGTTTTGGCCAAAATTCACTGACAGAAGAAAAGAAAGAATCTTTCTGGCATGAATTCTTTGAGGAACTACGCGAGCCGATGGTTCTGATGTTGTTGGTGACGGGCGTGCTATATGCCATCTGGGGTGAACTCTCGGATGCGATTACTATTTTTGTCATCATCCTGACGCTCAACACCGTGGAGGTGGTTAACGAGCAACGTTCGAAAAAAGCCATCGCAAGTCTGCGCAAACTGGCTGAACCTACCACATCTGTGCGCCGGGGTGAACATTTTACTGAGATTCCGGTAGATCAGGTTGTTCCAGGCGATTTGGTACTGCTTCGGGACGGACACCGCGTGCCAGCGGACGCTCGCCTGGTGGAAGCGTATGGACTTTCAGTCGATGAATCCGCGCTGACGGGCGAATCGTTACCCGTGGAAAAACAGGTAGAGCCTATTGCCAATTCGGAAATTCCGCTGGCTGAACGTCGCAACATGGTGTATTCCTCAACGCTGATAAGCCGGGGAAAAGGCAAGGCTATCGTTGTCTCAACCGGCATGAATACCGAGATTGGACGCGTTGCCGGGATGGCGCGCCAGGTCAAGGAACCGCACACACCCTTACAAAACATGATGTCAGAACTGAGCAGAGTGCTAATTTGGGTGGCGCTTGGTTTCAGCGTGCTGGTCCCACTGATCGGGATCATCTTTACCCACCAGCCACCCAAGCAAATGCTCCTTACCGGCCTCTCTCTGGCATTCGCTACCATTCCCGAAGAATTACCCATCATTATCACGATGGTTTTATCTTTAGGCGCATTCCGCCTGTCGAAAAAACATGCTGTTGCCAAGCGGTTGAGCGGCGTTGAATCTCTGGGATCGGTGACGGTGATTGCCACGGATAAGACCGGCACCCTGACCGAAAACCGAATGGAAGTTGCTCGTTTTGAACCGGAAGACGCCCGGTACCGTATGCTGGAAATTGGAATGCTCTGCAACGATGCGATTGAAGATGGATCGAGTTTCACTGGCGACCCTGTGGATATTGCGTTGTTGCAGTCAGCGCAAAAGTTCGGGGTCGATGTGAAAACAGAACGAAAAAACCGCCCGATTATCCATGAATTTACCTTTGATAATAATCGCAAACGTATGTCCACGATTTCTCTGAAGAACGGGCAACCGTGGGCGGCAGTGAAAGGTTCTCCCGAAACAGTGATGTCGCAGTGCACCCAGATGAGGATTGGCGACACCATTAAACCACTGCCTGCCGCCACGAGGCAGGCAATTTTGGACCGAGTGTCAGAGTTGGCCACTGATGGACTTCGCGTGTTGGCTTTTGCCGAGCGGAATTTACCACAACCCAACCTGGATCAGGAAACGGTTGAAAACGAGCTGGCTTTTATTGGTTTAGTCGGGCTGCAGGATCCTCCACGCCCGGAAGCTCGGGGCGCCATTGCCACCTGCCAGCAAGCTGGCGTGCGCGTCATCATGATCACCGGCGACCACCCGCTCACCGCCAGAGCGATAGGCAGGCAAGTCGGGCTTAATGGCGATCATGCGGTGGTTACCGGGCCGGAATTGGAACAGTTCTCTGACGATCAATTAAAAACAGTTGTTCAGCACGCATCCATTTTCGCGCGCACCACACCGGAGCATAAATTGCGGATAGTCCAGGCGCTGCAGGCGTTGGGCGAACGCCTGGCGGTTACCGGTGATGGTGTAAATGATGCTCCGGCGCTATCGGCTGCCGATATTGGCGTAGCCATGGGTGTGACGGGTACGGACGTGGCTCGCGAGGCCAGCGATATGGTGTTGATGGATGACAATTTCACTACCATCGTCGCTGCGGTCAAGGAGGGCCGCCTGATCTATGAGAATCTCAAGAAGGGTGTGCGTTATTATCTGACCTGCAAATTAGCGCTGGTATTGATCAACCTGCTGCCAACACTCCTGTTGGTACCGGTACCCTTTGCCCCGGTACAAATCATTGTAATGGAGCTGTTCATGGACCTGATGGCGGCGGCGTCTTTTGTGGCCGAAAAACCCGAGACGGATCTGCTGAACCAGAAACCGCGCGACCCTAAAGCGAAATTCATGGATAAAACCATGGTCAGCAGTATAGGTGTATCCTCATTGGGGCTTTTTGCCGCGGTGACCGTAGTCTATCTTTTTACCTGGTACAGCACGAAAGACGCTGTCACCTCACAGACAATTGCCTTCTTTGGCTGGTTGATCGGGCATGTTCTGTTAGCCTTCAACATGCGCTCCGAGCATCAACCCATGCTTCATCTGGGTCTTACCAGCAACCACGTGATGTTGCTCTGGACTGCTGCAATTGCTCTGTTCCTAATCGCAATCTCCACCATTCCAGGCGCTCAAAGCTTGATGAAAATCACAAGCCTGACAGGCTTCCAGTGGGGCATGATCCTGGCGGCGACCATTGTCGGGACATTCTGGATGGAAATCAAGAAAATGATTTTTTACCAAAAGAAAAAATAGCTGGGCGCTTCTGAAAGCAAAAGCTTAGAATTCAAATTACGTTTTGTGACAGCTTTGCCCATTTGGCACCAAAGCATGGTCTCTTCCCACAACAATGGGTCCTTTCGGGCAGGGAAATACGGCCGTTACCTGCCTACCTGACTGCCAGGAAGTAAATTTTACGGCTCGATGGGATAACCGGCGTCCCGCCAGGCAGCAAATCCGCCTGAGATCGCCTGGACATTAGCGAAACCGTTTTCCTGGAGGATGAGCGCCGCACCGGCGCTCGATTCTTCGGCCGGTCAGGTACAGTAGGTGATGATCCATTGATTTTTATCCAACTCGGCCATGCGGCTGCGTACCGTGCTGTAGGGGATGTTGAGTGCCCCGGAAACATGACCCGCTGAATAATATTCCGGGTCGCGCACATCCACAAAAACCGCCGAACCGTCATCATAGGCTGCTTTGGCGTCCTGCAGTGAAATTCGCGCCACTTCCGGGAATGGAAATTCGGTAGTTGGGACAGGGTTCGTTTGCGCTGCCGGGATTTCTGGGCCAAGCACCTTGATGGTTTGCCAGATGACGACGCCCAGAATGATTACGGAGCCTAAAATCATCAGAATAATCGGAGTGGTTGGATTTTTTGGTTGTTTGCGCGCCATATAAATTTCCTTTGCAAGGAATGATGATCAGAGCCAACATTATAACTGCTCGTTGGAGATCTATTTTTTGCTTTGACCTATTTTGAGGATTTCGTGGCGGGGCGAACGTATCATTCGCCGCAAAAATCTTCATTAATAAACCAAACCTTGTTCATCACAGAGGTATGGAACCCCTCACCTAACCTCTCCCCACGGGAGAGGAATTTTCGCTTCGTGTTTGGTGGTTCAATCTTTATTTTACGGCACCCGGCCGATGGCGTAGAAGGTCGGCACGAAGAGGATGCGCTCACCGTGCTGCCAGGCGGCGGCGTCGATGCGGCGCAGCTCTGCAAGGCGTTCGGCGGGCAGGCTGCCGGCCAAATCGGCTTCCAGTGCCGCCCATTCCAGATCCCAACCGTCTTCCAACTGCATGGCGCTCCATTCCCCGCCCATGACGCCGCTGGTGACCTGCTGCAGCCCGGCGGCGGTGAACAGGGCAGCCAACTTACGACCCCTATGTGGGTCTGCGCCCTGGCGCTCCAGCGCTGATCCCTGAAGCTGACCAATTTCTGCAAGCTCGGCCGGGAAGTCAATGCGCGCGCCGTAATCGGGTTCTGCCAGCGCCAGGATCATCCCGCCGGGGCGAGTGACGCGCCGCATTTCGGCCAGCACGCGGGCGGCGTTCACCCACAGAAGAAAATAATGCGTCAGGCAGGCATCGAAGCTGGCGTCGGCATATGGCAGGGTGTCTGCGTCGGCGCGCACCAATCGGGCGCGCGGGACGGCATGCTGTGCGATCTGCAAATGCTGCCAATCCCAATCCAGGCCGTGCAGTGTTCCGGCGGGGCAATCTGTCAGCACCGCGCCGGTACCGCAGCCGGGTTCAAGGACGCGAGCGGTCCTGGTGAGACCGGCTTTTTCGTAGAGATAGCGGCGAATCTGAGCGGTCCAGCCGGCCTGCTGGGTGTAGCGGGCGTGCCAGTCCACTGGCTGGCCTAAACCGGGGCGACTTCGCGCGCCCGCAGCCAGATTTGCTCCCACGGGTCATTTAGTAGATTGCCAAGGATGGCGTTGGAACCCTGGCGCGGCAGTACATCGCCGTCGGGCTCGACGTACAACCAGGAACGGCCGGCGCCGGCAATGTGTTCGCCAACTTCATTCAGTTCCAGCGCTACCGGATTCAACTGCGAATAGGGCACCGGTAGATCCCAGACCAACTCGATATGATGATGAGCGGCTAGCTCGCGGGCGGATTCAAGTTCAAGTTTGAGCGCGCCAGAAGCCTCGCTCAGGCTCAGCGAAGCGACATTTAGTTCAGCAAGGCGTTCCAGAATTGCGGGAATGTTTGATGCGTTCTGCTCTGTGACAGTAAGATGGACGGTTACGAACAGGTCCTCGGCCAGAACATCACGCAACGCCTCCCAGGATTGCTCCTCGGCGGGATTCAGCACCAACATCAGGTGATCCAGACCAGCCTGCAACACGGAGTGCAGGTATCCGGTTTCGGAGAAACGCAGGCCGTCACTGAGCACTCCGGCGACCATGCCAAGCTGTTCGGCGTGGGTGATCAATTCCACCAGGTCGGGGCGCAGGGTGGGCTCGCCGCCGGTAAAAATCACATGTGGAATGCCGGCGTTCCAGGCTTTGTCCAGGATGGTGATCCATTCTTCAGTGGTCAGGTTGCGGCGGACGCGGTCAACCGGGGCGCTGGCAGCGTGCTCCCGGTCAGCGGTCTCGTAAGTCAGCGCGCAGTCCAGACGCAACGGCGCCATCAACTTTTGCGAATGCGGGGCTGTGCGCTCGAAATCGAGGTAGGTGGCCGGGTCAAGGTCGGGTGTTTCCACCAGCGTGGCTACCCGCTGCGAGAAATCCTGGAAGTCCTGCAATGCATCCGAGGCAGGTACGCGGTAGCGTTTGGCAATCGCGGTCGCGACCTCGCCGGGGGGTGTCTGATGCAGTAAATGATAGGCATACTCGGTGGCGGTCTGGTTGAGGTGCAGCACGGTGGAGGCATTGACGATCAAAATGCCTTCGCCGCCTTCCTCGATGCGCAGGTGCAACCGAAAAGGCACCGGCACGTCCGGCGGCGACTGGTAGTGGTGCACGCCAGGAGGAAGAGGCGTCTGTTGAGTGAAAAAGCGGTCCAAATAATTGCGAATTTTATCCATTTTTTCTTTCCTCCGTCCCGGGCGATGAAAATTGGGGGCTAAACCGGCGTGACTACGGTCTGTTCGGTTCGCGCCAGCGGGCAACCTCCGCCGCATTCAGCTAATAAGGCGCAGGAATTACACTCTACGGGCAGGTTGCGGCGTTCGCGCAGGCTGAGCGCCAGCTCATGGTTCCAGATGCTTTCCCAGGGGTCAGTCAGGATGTTGCCGAGCGCGGTATAGTAGGACTGGCAGGGCAGCACCGAGCCGTCCGGTTCGATACACATGTTGTAAAGGGCGGCCGAACAACCCTTGACGCCCAGTTCCATTTGCACCGGGTCAAAATTGCAGTACTGGGTGGGCGTGTACCAGATCAAGCGCTGAGCGGCGGAATCCGTCTTCTGGCGGGCGATATTCAGCAGCGGCGGCAAGGCGGACTCAGGCAAGCCGCTACCCACTTTCGCTCCGCGACCGGAATAGATCAGTGCATTCAACCCGACGGTCGGCACCCCTAATTCGGCCAGGAAGTCCAGCGTCTGAGATAGGAAGGGCGCGTTCGATCGCAGCAGCGTGGTATTGGTCATGACAAACAGGCGGGTTGCCAGCGCATTGCGCACACCGGCAACTGTTTCCTGCCAGGCGCCGTGCGGCGCGACCATGGCGTCATGGATGGCGGGGTCATGCGACTCGAGGGTGATTTGAACATGATCCAGGCCGGCATCCACCAGTTGCTGGACGAATGCCGGATCTTTCAGTTTGCGCCCGTTGGTATTGATGCCGGTGATCTGGCCCAGCCCTTCGGCGTGGGCGATCAGCTCGGGCAGGTCCGGCCGCAGGGTAGGCTCTCCGCCGGTGAACACGATGTGCGGGATGCCGATTTTCCACAGCAGGTCGAGGGTGCGCTTCCAGGCAACGGTATCCATCTCGGGGAAGTTGCGCGGCCGGGCATTGTAGCAGTGCGCGCAGTTGTTGTTGCAGCGGTAGGTCAGCGCCAGGTCCATGCGGTAGGGCGCGGAAGGGTGCTGCGAGAACGGCGCCAGCACTTCCAGCTCCAGGTCATGCACCGGGCAGGCGCCGTCAGGCGCGGTAAGTTCATCCAATTGCGGGATGAACTGCGCATAGTCAAGTAACGCTTCCTCGCCGGGTACTTTGAATTGACGGGTGATGGCGCGCACCGCGGTCGGCTGGGGGACTTTTTCCAGCGCCAGGTAGGCCATCAGGGCGGCGGTGGGGTTGAGGTGAAAGGCTCGGTTGGCGTTGACCAGCAGCAGCCCATGTCCATCCGCTTCCAGGCGCAAATGGATGCGGGCTTTGCCGTCGCGGTCCTCCCGGCTGTAGTGGTAAACCCCGGATTTGGGCAGACCGGGTACTTGGGCACTTCCGCTCATAAGAAAGCGCGGGAACAGATTCGAAATGCGTTTTACCATTAACAGATTCCCTTTTATCGTCCGCCGCCAGCGCAGGCGCAGGCACATCCGGCACAGGCGCAAGCACAGGCGCACGAGCGTCCGCCGCCACCTGATCCGCCGGAGCGGGTGTAGGTAGTCTTGGGTACCGGATTGGTCTTATTCGTGATGGTGTCGGTGAAGCTTGTCAAGTTGCCGACCACGCTGGCCGAGAATTCCTGAGCGCCATTGACCATCGAAGCGGCAAAATCTGAGCCCGGTAGTTTGGGCAGGTTGATCGAGCCGCCCTGACTGGTTGACGGCATGGAAGGAAGCGAGGCTGCGGCCATGCCGCCGCCACCACCACTCGGGCGCATGGCAGGATCAAAGCGCCACCACCAGGTGGGCACGAAGACCGGCTGCGGCCCGAAGGATTGCTGGGTGCGCCCGGACCATTCCTTGTCGAGCATGGTCCATTCCATTACCTGCTCGTAGGTTTCCGATTTGACCTCAGGAGTATCCGCGGCTGTGACCTGCGCCCATGCTTTTTCCATGATTGCCGTGTAGTACGCGATCGTTTCTTTGCGGCTGAAACCTTTCATCTTTTCGGAGATCGATTTGACCAGGCCAACCGTCACGGATTGCAGTTCGCGGCGCCGGGCAGCTTTGTCTTCGGTTTCGAAGGCTTTGCAGAAATCCACCTCATACGGCTGCAGGTTTTCAGGCAGTGGACTGACGACTTCCAGTTTGAGCGGTTCGCGCGTGACAACAGTAGCTGCGCCTTTTTTGAGCACGCTAAACAGAATCATGCTCATGACTTTATCGAGCGGCTGCTCCATCAGAATGGCTGCTTCGACCGCGGTCAAACCGCGCTTGATGCCATGGCCTTCGACCGCAATTTTTGGCGGCATGTATTGTAATTTGCGCTTTTCGGCAGCTTTCGCGCCGGCAATGCCGCCCCACACAATAAAAGCGGTTATCAGGCCGAAGCAAAGGAAGGGGAAGAGGGTATCTATGGAGATGGAACGGGAGTTTGGCGTTTCGGTCGCTACGACCACTTCGGCCGGCACCAGGGCCATGGGGAAGCTAGCGCCGAATTCATAAATGGTCGATGCATCCGCGTTGTCAGCAGTCCAGGTATACACCACCCGGTTCTGATCATCGTAACTGGATGCCGGCTCGTCCGCACCCGGCCAATTGCCGGACGGAGTATGGTAACGCGGCTGCTCCGGTTCAACACCGGGCGGCAGAATGATACTGAAGGTGTAATTGGTCTTACCGCGTACCAGGCTTGAATCGAACCAACTGGGGGTGAACACCAGACTGGCATACGGTTCGGCTTCTTCCTGTGAACCAGGACCCAGTGCATTGCGCACCACGCCCACCTGAACGCGCAGGGTGCCGCTTTGCCCTGGTCGGATCGCATTGGATCCCAGATGGAATTCTACGCCCGGGCTGACATATTCGGAGTCAGCAATGCGGTCAACCGGCGCGCCGTCGATGGTCGCGCTAATGCTGTATAACTCATAATCGTAATTGGGCATGCCGACATCGACAATGTCGATCGGGTCAGCGTTGGGCTCATTGGCAAACGTGATGGCATAATCCAGACTGAGGGTTCCATCCGAATTAACAAAAACGCTGACATTTTGAACCGGAACTTCGAAGGAGTAATTCTGCGCCAGAGCTGTCGACGGGCTAACCAGCAAAATCAGCGCGATAAGCAGCAGGAGACCACCCCGAATCCTGTGCATCAAGCACCTCCCTGATATAAGTTATAAAGTTACCACTTGGGTTCTTCGGTTAACTGGTAGGTCGAATGGCACCAGGGGCAGGTGACGACCGGCGCCCCGGCGACCATTTTGATATCTTCGGGTTTGAGTGTGCCGCCGCACGCCACACACTTGAGCGTATCCATATTTACGTTGCCGGGAAGGTCGATATTGAGGGTTACGTTGGTGTCGGCTGCTTTGGCGGAAGACCGGCTTGCCAGGTAGATCATCACCAGCCCGACGCCGCCGATAATGATGCCAAACACAATCCAGCCAACAGAACCCTGATCACCGGTGGATCCCCAGACGAGCAGAACACCAAATAAGACCAGGATTGACCCCACGATGTAGGCGATAATTTTTCCAGCGCGCATAGGACTCCTCCAATATTCAGTAGTGTATCATTTATTATCCAGCAAAACTATTGTCAAAGGTCATTTAATCGGAGGGGAGTTGATTGCGGCCCATTTGCCAGGGATTCAGATGTACGGAGTGCATTTTACGATTAGGCGAATCATTTTCACCGGTCGAACACACCCTACATAAAATGATATACGGAGCATATCTGTGGGAGTTGCATTTTACGAACTTCAGGCGCGACCTGCTATAATTTCCCGAGGAGGACCCTCTCATGAGCAGCGAAAATGAACGCGAGGAGTTGGAAGAACTCGTCCGTACCTTGAATTATCATTCCTACCGCTATCATGTGCTGGATGCGCCCGTGATCAGCGATTATGAGTATGACAAAATGCTCAAACGCCTGCTCGAGTTGGAAGCGGCGCACCCAGAGTGGATTTCTCCGGATTCGCCCAGCCAGAGGGCGGGCAGCGGCGTGCTGGATAAATTCGTCAAAGTGCGCCACCCTGGGGCGGTGCTTAGCCTCGCAAATGGTTTTAGTGCGCTGGATGTGCGCGCCTGGTATGAACGCATCCTACGCCTGGATGAGCGAGTCAGTCAGAGCGGCTTTGTGGTCGAGCCAAAAATCGATGGGCTGACGGTAGTGCTGCACTACCATGACGGGCGTTTTGTATTAGGCGCCACCCGCGGCGACGGCGTGGTGGGCGAGGACATCACCGCCAATTTACGCACCCTGCGCGGGGTGCCGTTGACCATCCCGGTGCAAACCGGTGGGCCCAAGCCACCGGAACGGCTGGTGGTGCGCGGCGAGGCTTTCATGTATCTACGAGATTTTGACGCGCTCAATCAGCGTCTGTTGGAAGCGGGCGAAAAAACCTACCTCAACCCGCGCAATACGGCTGCCGGGTCACTGCGTCAGTTGGACCCAACGCTGACGGCTTCGCGCTCGCTGCGGCTTTTGACCTACCAAATCCTGAGCGCAGACGGGGCTGTCCCGGACACCCAGTGGGGAACGCTGGAGCTGCTCCGTGAGCTCGGCTTGCCGGTCACTGACCAGGCAGTTTTAGTCAGGAATATAGACGAAGCAATCGAAGCAAGTCAGAGCTGGATTACCCGGCGTGATACGCTGGCTTATGAGGCCGACGGGGCGGTAATCAAGTTGAATGACCTGCGGCTGGCGGCTGACCTGGGGGTGGTTGGCAAGGATCCTCGCGGAGCGCTGGCGTTCAAATTCCCGGCGCGGGAAGTGACCACTCGCCTGCAAAGTATTGGCGTTAACGTCGGACGCACCGGCGTGCTGACCCCGGTAGCCAATCTGGAACCGGTCGAAGTTGGCGGTGTAATCGTCAAACAAGCGACATTGCACAATTTTGATTTTATTATGGAGAAGGATATCCGGGTCGGCGACCGGGTGCTGCTCAAACGCGCCGGCGACGTCATCCCGTACGTGATCGGACCGGTGATCGAACAGCGCGATGGGAGCGAAAGGGTATTTGCACCGCCAACTGTATGCCCGGCCTGTGGTCAGCCGGTGGAGCATCTGGCCGGCGAAGTGGCCTGGTACTGCGTTAATACAGCCTGCCCGGCGCAGTTGATGCGCAACATCGAGCATTTTGTTGGGCGCGGCTCGATGGATATTGTTGGGTTGGGAACGAAAATCGTCGAGCAGCTGGTGGATGCCGGATTGGTGCGCGACGTAGCGGATTTATACACTTTGACCAGAGAAAACTTGCTCAGTCTGGAAGGCTTTGCAGAAAAGAAGGCCGATAACCTGCTGGCATCCATCGAAACTTCCCGCCAGCAGCCACTGGCGCGCCTGATCAACGCCCTGGGCATTCGCGGGGTGGGTGAGGTGATGGCGGCTGATTTGACCCGGTTTTACCGGGACCTGGAAGCGCTCAGTCAGACGACGTATACGGAACTGCAGCGCATCGAAGGGGTCGGGCCAAACACGGCTCAGGCCATTGTGGATTGGTTTGCCCGTCCGGCAAACCGGCAAGTGCTGGCTAAACTTCGAACTGCTGGCGTGTGGCCAATGGCAGCGCAAAATGCCGCGCCGGCCGGTCCGCAGCCGCTGGCCGGCTTGACCTTTGTGGTCACCGGCACGCTGGAGGGGTTCACGCGCGAGACGGTAAAGGAATTTATTCAGCAGTACGGCGGTAAAGTAACGGACAGCGTCACCAAAAAAACGGACTACCTGGTAGCGGGTGAGTCGGCAGGGTCGAAGCTGGAAAAGGCGCGCAGCTTGGGCGTCACGGTGATCGATGAAGCCGGTTTGCGCGACCTGATCGTCCGTTAAACTGCGTATAGCCAATAATATTCAATGAAGAACTCAAAAAAGACATTAATTCTCAAACCGGGACGTGACCGCTCAGTGCTGGGGCGCCATCCGTGGATTTTTTCCGGCGCAGTTGATCGGGTGGAAGGACATCCGGAAAGCGGCGAAAGTGTTTTGGTGCGCGATGCTTCCGGATTGGCGCTGGGTTGGGCAGCGTTTAGCCCGGCATCTTCGATCCGGGCGCGGATGTGGAACCTTAATCCCGCTGAAACTGTGGACAAGGATTATTTTGAAAACCGCATACGGCAAGCAATCGAACGGCGGCGGGCAGTTGTTCCGCCGGGTGAGACCGATGCGGTGCGACTGGTGCACGCTGAATCCGACGGGCTGCCCGGTTTGGTGGTCGATCGTTATGCAGATGTGCTGGTGGTTCAGATTCTGACAGCCGGCGCGGAGTTCTGGCGGGAGATCATCACCGATTCGCTGGCAAAGCTGACCGGAACGCAGGTGATCGTTGAAAGATCGGATGTAGATGTGCGCCAGTTGGAGGGTCTGGCAGCGCGGACGGGCGTTTTGCGCGGCCAAACCCCGGGGCCGGTTGAAATTCAGGAAAACGGCCTGCGCTTTCAGGTGGACGTGGTTAACGGGCAGAAAACCGGTTTTTACATCGATCAGCGGCGCAACCGCCAACGGGTGGGCGCGCTGGCAGCCGGGCGGAAAGTGCTCAACTGCTTTTGCTACACCGGCGGCTTCAGTGTGTATGCTCTGGCCCATGAGGCAAAAAGCGTCGTATCCGTCGATTCGTCAGGAGAGGCACTGGCGATGGGACGGCGGCATGTCGCTTTGAATGGTTTGCTGCCCGAGAAGGCGGAGTGGATCGAGGGTGACGTCTTCAAAGTGCTGCGCACGATGCGCGATGAGGGGCGCTCCTTCGACATGGTCATTCTGGATCCGCCCAAGTTTGCTCCTACTGCTGCCCAGGCGGAGCGCGCCGCGCACGGTTACAAAGATATCAACCTGCTGGGCTTCAAGCTGTTACGCCCGGGTGGGATTCTGGCGACTTTTTCTTGTTCGGGCGGGATTTCGGCGGAATTGTTCCAGAAAATTGTGGCGGGCGCTGCGCTGGATGCAGGCGTGGATGCGCGCATCGTGCAAACGCTTACCCAGGGTGCGGACCATCCGGTGGCGTTGAGTTTCCCGGAGGGAGCGTATTTGAAGGGGTTGATCGTGCAGGTGTAGGCGGCGGGGACTGCGAGAGAAAGAACAGAGTGCAAAGAAAATAGAAATAACCAGGAATATGGGCCCTGCCCAACACCCCACAGGATACTGGGCGATCCACAGAATGCTTCGTGCCCCCATTTTCTTGTGAAAGTGGGGGCGGAAATTGTGGAGATGGCGGGAATTGAACCCGCGTCCGAAAGAATAGACCCGCGAACATCTACGAGCGTAGCAAGTCTTTGATCTCGCAGCCGGCCCGATTACCTGCAGAACAGGAAAGCTGCTATCCGCTCAGGCCCGAAAGCCCTCTTTCGCAACCCCCGCGGCGTGGGAGGCGGCAGCCTGACCTTGTGGCGCCCGCATCTGCTACCGGTCAGGCGGCGGAGCAGGCGGACGTGACCTCACGCGGAGGTCATTTGCTGATCACCTTCGCTTAGGCAGCGAGGGGGAGAGCAGCGTACTGAGTGCGATTGGCACTTGATTTTTTGTACTGATTTTACGAGGTCGGTACCTCTCGGCTCGCAGTCCGGGACCAGCCTCTCCCGTCGAAGCCTGTCATCCCCGGTGACTACATTATACCGGATTTGCGGCCGGGAGCTTAAAAATTTCACGCTTCATATAAAAGATTAACAGGTGTAAAATCAATTCATTGCGCCGGGTCCGCCCGAGATCATCCTGGAGGTGCTCCAATGATTACCATTTACAAATCCTCAGCGACCGGGTTGGAGCAGATACCGGATTTCAGCAGCGGCTGCTGGGTCAACATGATCGACCCGACCAGCGACGAAATTGAACGGCTCGCAAGCCAGGGGATTCCGCAGGATTTTATTACCTATCCATTGGATATGGACGAGCGCGCCCGCTCCGAGCGCGAGGATGACGGGAAGATGCTCATTCTGATCCGCATCCCTTTTTTTCAGGGGCAGACGGTGGATGTGCCCTACAGCACACTGCCTCTCGGCATGATCCTGACCGACCAGATGATTATCACGGTTTGCCGCCGGCAAAATGACCTGACGGCCGAATTCGCATCGGGCAAGCTCAAGAACCTTTCTACAGGAAAACGGATCCGCTTTGTGCTGCGGCTGATGCTGCTCAACGCCAACAAATTTCTCAACCATCTGCGGACGATCAACAAAATCACCGAGGATTTGGAAGACCGGTTGCAGCTATCCATGCAGAACAAGGAAGTGTTGGAACTGCTGAAATATCAAAAGAGCCTGGTGTACTTCACCACCGCCTTAAAAGCCAATGAATTGCTGCTTGAACGGCTGCAGCGGACCCAGTTGTTTCGCCAGTACCCTGACGACGAAGATTTGCTGGAAGATGTTATCACCGAGAACCAGCAAGCGATTGAAATGGTCAACATCTCGAACAACATTTTGAGCAGTATGATGGATGCCTTTGCCTCGATCATTTCCAACAACCTTAATGTGGTAATGAAATTTTTGGCGTCCGTCACCATCATATTGAGCTTGCCGACCATTATCACCAGTTTCTTTGGCATGAATGTGGATTTGCCGTTTGCCGGCCAGTCATTTTCCTGGCAGTTGATCCTTGGGATCAGCATGCTGGTTATTGGTATAACCACCTGGCTTTTTATCCGGCGACGCTGGTTTTAGCCAATCACGACTGACTGGACTGGAAATTTTACAACCGTCAGGCAGACGGTTACAATTTAGGACATGAAAACCTCTACGCAGCCAGCGGGCGATCGTTCCTCGGCTTTCATCCGATTGGAAAATCTAACCAAACATTATCGCGAGGGCGGCCAGGAACGCATGATCCTGCAGGGCGCCGACCTGATTATCCCGCGCGGCCAATTTTTAGCGATTCTAGGCAAAAGCGGTTCCGGAAAGACCACGCTGCTCAATCTGATCAGTGGGATCGACCGGGCAGATGGCGGTGAAATTTACCTGAATGGCGAAAGGTTAACCGGGTTAAAAGAACCAGCGCGGACACTGTTCCGCCGTGAGCGGATCGGTTTTATCTTCCAATTTTTCAACCTGATACCCACTTTGACCGTTTGGGAGAACGTGACGCTGCCGCTGGACCTCACCGGTATGTTGAATGGACACGGCCATCAACGTGTGGTGGAAATGCTGGAGGCGGTCGGGCTGCTCGACCGGCGTGATACCTACCCGGACCGCCTTTCGGGTGGCGAGCAGCAGCGGGTCGCGATTGCCCGGGCGCTGGCACATGACCCGCTGGTGGTGCTGGCTGATGAACCGACTGGCAATCTGGATGAAGAAACCGGAAAAAGCGTTCTTGCGCTGCTGGAAGGCCTGACCCGCGGCGCCGGGAAAAACTTAATCCTGGTAACCCACAGCGCAGAGGCTGCCGGGTATGCTGACCGGGTGGTAACACTGCGCGACGGAAAATTCGATGAAACGCATAGCTCCTGGCAGGGCGATTAAAACGCAGTATCCGCGCATCCTCGTCAGGCTGGGTTGGCAGTATGTTGTCCACCATGCCTGGCAGAGTTTTTTGATGGTGCTGGGAATTGCGCTGGGCGTGGCGGTGATGGTATCGATCGATCTGGCCAATGCCAGCGCCAGCCGGGCTTTTATGCTCAGCGCTGAGGCGGTGACCGGCAAAGCCACTCACCAGATTGCGCCGATTTCCGGAATGCTGGATGAATCGATTTACACAAACCTGCGAATCAGTGGGAATGGTGAACTGGCCGCACCGGTCGTGACAGGACTGGTCAGTTCTGAGGTACTTGGCGGTGCTCCCTTGCAACTGCTCGGCATCGACCCATTTGCCGACAGTCCTTTCCGTGGCTATCTTGGCAGCGGCAATAAGTTCGACACCGGAGCATTGACCCCCTTTCTGACCCGACCCGGCGCGGTGCTGCTCTCAGCCGAACTGGCCGGTCGAAGCGGCCTGACGCCAGGGGAGAGCTTCGCATTGAATTTCGAAGGGCGGACGCGTGAAGTTTATCTGGCGGGAACGCTTGCAGCCGCGGATGCACTGACCCGGCGCAGCCTGAATGGCGTGGTGCTCGCGGATATCGCTACTGCGCAGGAACTGACCGGTAAAATTGGGCGGATAGACCGGATCGACTTGATCCTACCCGAAGACGAACCAGACCGCGCGGCTGCGTTGCAGGCAGACCTGCCTGCGGGCGTGCGGCTGGAAACGGTCGAATCGCGGAACGGTTCGATCGAGCAAATGACGGCTGCTTTCCAGTTGAATCTGACGGCGCTTTCCATGCTGGCTCTGGTGGTTGGGCTGTTTCTGATTTACAACACCATGACTTTCTCTGTCGTGCGCAGGCGCAGTCTGTTTGGGACGCTGCGCAGCCTGGGCGTCACCCGCAGCGAGGTATTTGCCCTGGTCATCGGCGAAGCGTTGATTGTGGGAGTTGCCGGCTCACTGCTGGGACTGGGTCTTGGAATTTTACTTGGGCGCAATACTGTCGGGATGGTCAGCCAGACCGTCAATGACCTGTATTTCACAACCACCGTGCGTGGGGTCGGAATACCGGTCAGCAGCCTGGTCAAAGGCGGAGTAATCGGCGTTTTTGCCACACTGGCAACCGCGGTGCCGCCGGCAGTCGAAGCCGCGCTGGTAGAACCGCGAGCTGCGCAATTACGGTCGGGACTGGAAAAAAAGACCCGGCTCATTACCTGGTTGATGGGGCTGTCGGGTTTATTATTGGCTGGCTCAGGCGTCCTTCTGTTTCAAATTCCCACGAAGAACAACGTTCCAGGTCTTGTCGGGACCGTTTTGGTAGTGATCGGTTTTGCCATGCTCTCTGCGGTGGGCATGCGCGGATTGTTGATGGCAGTCACGCCGCTGACGGGACGGTTATTTGGCAGCCTGGGCCGGATGGCGCCGCGCAACCTGGTCAGCACACTTAGCCGCACAGCTGTGGCGGTGGCAGCTTTGATGGTCGCGGTGGCTGTAACTATTGGGGTGTCTTTAATGATCGGTAGTTTTCGCCACACCGTCACTGTGTGGCTGGAGCAGACCTTGCAGGGCGATGTGTATATTTCCGCGCCCAGTTTTACTGCCAATACCTCCACCATTTCCATCGATCCGCAGGTGATGGAACAGGTAGCTGTCTGGCCCGGGTTGGCGCGGGCAGACTGGCTGCGCTCAACGGTGATCGAGTCGCCGGAAGGGCAGGTGAGAATATCTGCCACGACCAACCCGGATGTAGGTAAAGAGCGGCTTTTCAAGGCCAGCAGCGGAAATCCGGACGAGATCACGCAGGCATTGAGGGAAGGCTCTGTGTTGCTTTCCGAGCCGCTGGCGAACCGTCTGGGCCTGACAATCGGGGACACCCTCCTTCTTTATACACCCACGGGCGAAAAAGCATTTCCGGTTGCAGGCGTCTTTTATGATTATGCTTCCAGCGAAGGCAGTCTGCTGATCTGGATGGAGCAATTCCGCCAGATTTGGGGCGACACGGCGGTAACTTCCATTGGGCTGCGATTGCTGCCAGGCAGTGATCCAGACCAGGTGGTACGCGAGCTTCAATCCGGGCTGCAAACCGACCAGCAGCTCATAATTCGACCCAACCGGTCGTTGCGGCAGGATGTGATGGAAGTCTTCGACCGTACTTTTGCCATCACCGCCGCGCTGCAAATTTTGGCCACGATCGTTGCTTTCATTGGCGTGCTGAGTACGTTACTGCTCTTGCAGCTAGAAAAGCAGCGTGAAATTGGCGTCTTGAGAGCGTTGGGCCTGACCGGCAAACAACTGTGGCTGCTGGTGATGCTCGAAACGGGGTTAATGGGTTTGACCGCCGGAATTCTGGCGGCGCCGACCGGGGTGGCGCTTTCGCTCATCCTCATTTATGTGATTAATCTGCGTTCTTTCGGCTGGACGCTGCAATTCGATATGAATCCAGGTGCCTTTGCCATGGGGCTGTTGATTGCCGTCAGCGCTGCACTGTTGGCCGGGGTTGTGCCAGCCTGGCGTTTGAGCCGAATGGAAGCAGCAGAGGCGATCCGTTATGAGTAAGACCAGGTTTCGGGTTGCCGCTGCCGTTGCGGTTCTGGTTGTACTTATAGCGGTGGGCTGGCTGTTCTTTAGCCCTGACAAGCCGGTTGATCAAGCTGGGATGTCGATGGTTCTGGCGCCGGCAATCCCGGTAGAAGGGCAATTTGCCCGGGCTGAAGGCTTGCGCGAATTCAGTTTTCCGCTCGACCATGGGCAGCACCCCGAATTTCAAACCGAGTGGTGGTACTACACCGGCAATTTGCAAACCGTTGAAGGGCGCAGGTTTGGCTACGAGTTGACCTTTTTCCGGCGCGCATTGACGCCACCGCCTGCGCTCAGTAATGGATCAGTCTGGCGCGCCAATCAGGTTTATCTGGCGCATTTTGCCCTCAGTGATATCGAAACACAGGCTTTTCGCTATCAGGAATTGCTTTCGCGCGGCGCGGCTGGTCTGGCAGGTGCACAGAGCGAACCTGCTTTTGAGGTCTGGCTGGAAGACTGGTCAGTACGGCAAATTGGGAATAACAGATATGCGTTGAGCGCGAACACGGAAGATTATGAGCTGAAACTGGATTTAACAGATTTGAAGGTGCCGGTTTTGCAGGGCAACCGTGGTTACAGTCAAAAAGGGCCGGAAGCCGGCAATGCGTCTTATTACATCAGTCAGTCTCGTCTGGAAACTAGCGGAGAATTGCGTATAGGCGAAAATGTTTGGGATGTGAGCGGCTTGAGCTGGATGGATCATGAATTTAGCACCAGCGCATTGAGTGCGGGTCAGGTTGGCTGGAACTGGTTTGCGATTCAGCTCGATAATGGCAGCGAGTTGATGCTTTTTACGCTGCAACGGGAAGACGGGGAGCTGGATCCATTCAACGGCGGAACCATTATCGAGCCGGATGGCGCAACGCGCATGCTCAGCTCGGCGGATTTTCAGGTCGAAATCCGCGAAACATGGCGCAGCCCTCACAGCGGCGCAGAATACCCTTCAGAATGGGTGATAACCATCCTGAACGAGGAAATCCGGTTATCCATCAAACCTTTAATGCCAGATCAAGAGCTTAATACTTTTATCACATACTGGGAGGGCGCGGTCGAGGTCCAGGGTGAATGGAACGGCGTGCCGGTAAATGGTTTTGGATACGTGGAACTGACCGGCTACGCTGAGTCGATGCAAGGCAAGTTTTAATTTTTGTGGGCGGGACAGGACTCGAACCTGCGACCCCATCGGTGTAAGCGATGTGCTCTAACCAACTGAGCTACCCGCCCTGGGGTAATTGCTGCGGCGCAAATTATACCGCGAATTTCCAACTATGCTACACTTTTGGATGTCATGCTGATGGCTGACTTTTAGCCCAAAGCATCGCGTCCTGGTGGTAGCGTTCCTTTGCGGCGTCGAACGCGGCTTGCTCTGCGACGGCGTCTCTGTGAAGAAGTGAAGCCATCGGTGCCCAGACACGAGACCCTGCCACAGGATGCTTCGCGATCGCTGTGCTCACTCTCAGAGTACCCTGCGGGCAGGATGACACAACATGAAACTACATTTTTGATGTTCTCGTAATACCGAATTGTGGTTAAATCATTCAGGCAAAGGAGCGGTCAGAATGCGATTTGTGCGATTTCAGACAGACAACGGCGTCCCCACTTATGGCTGGATTTACGGCGAGCAGGTTGGGCTAATTGACGGCACGCCTTTTGGCGAGTATCGCCGAATGGAGGCTGGCATCGATCTGGCTGCCGTTCAACTCCTGCCGCCAACCGTACCCTCGAAAATCATTTGCGTCGGACGCAATTACATCGATCATGCCAAGGAGCATGGCGTAGAGGTGCCCGAAGTGCCTATGTTGTTTCTCAAACCGCCATCAGCGCTGCTGGCTACCCGCCAGCCGATCTTGCTGCCGCCGCAATCCAGTCAGGTGGAGCACGAGGCCGAACTGGCGGTGGTCATCGGGCGGCGCGGGCGTTGGATCGCCCCAAATGATGCCAGGGATTACATTTTTGGGTATACCATCGCCAACGACGTTACCGCGCGCGATCTGCAACGGCGAGATGGTCAATGGACACGCGGTAAAGGATTTGATACCTTTTGTCCGGTCGGTCCCTGGATCGAAACCGAGATGGACCCCTACGATCAACTGATCACCTGCCGGGTGAACCAGGATGTCCGGCAAATGGCTTCGACGCGGGATATGGTTTTTTCGGTACAACAATTAATCGCCTTTGCCTCTTCGGTTATGACACTGGAACCCGGCGATCTGATTTTGACCGGAACGCCGGCTGGCGTAGGCTCATTAACACCGGGGGACGTGGTGCAGGTCGGCATCGAAGGCATTGGCGAATTAATCAACCCGGTGCTTGAAGAGCCTTGATTCTGGTAAGAGGCGTATTCGAAATTCTGATAATTTTCATATGGTTTGACAATTGGTTTGCATTGACAAACCTTTAACGCTTCTGTATAATTGTGTTTAACAAGCTAATCGGTTGTTCATAAACAATTTAGCAATACAGGCGGCGTCGATCTGATCACTTGAATTGGTCGCTTGTCGGAGCTTGAACTCCGGCGGGTGGTCAGGGAGCCAAATAGCGAAACCGGCCCATTGCCGGTTTTTCGTTTTTAACAGACCTCGTGGAGGACTTAATGGATGCGGTTTTGACTCAAGAAGTTGGATCGGATCTCGACGAATATTATTCGAGTGAAAGATCACGAATACTCGTCGTCGAAGACGATCAGGATACCGCCTTTTTGCTGAAACAGATTTTGCGCCATGCCGGCTTTGATGTGCTGAGCGCCAATAACGGCAAGGAGGCGCTCAATAAGGTCAACCTATCCATTCCTGACCTGGTGCTGCTCGACCTGATGATGCCGGAGATGGATGGTTGGGAAACGATCGATCATCTGCGCCAGGTGAGCAATACCCCGGTTATCATCCTCACGGCGCTTAATAATAAAGAAAATGTGGTTACCTGCTTTCAACGCGGCGTGGATGACTATATGACCAAACCATTTTATAAAGGGGAGGTGGTCGAGCGAGTTCAGGCAGTGCTCCGACGGTCGCGTTCCACCCGCGATTCCAACCGTTTTGTATTTCCACAGGTTGGTCTGGCAATCGACATTCAAACCCGTGAAGTGCGGCTGAAAAATGCGCGCATACAGCTCACCGGGAAAGAATTTAGCGTTTTACTGAACCTTGCCAAACATGCCCCGGAAATTTTGCATTACCAGCAGATTTCCCAGGCTGTATGGGGCCGGGACTTCCCGCAGGCGCGCCAACGAATTAAATACCTTGTGTACCTGCTGCGGCAAAAATTTGCACAAGTTGATCCTGAAGCTGAAAACCTGATCGTAAACGTTGACCGGCTGGGTTACAAACTCGTCACATCCATGTAAATCGCCTTTTATAATCGGATATAAAGTGTGGGCGGCTAATTTGGCCGCCCACTGGTTTATCTCGCCGGCAGGCGAAAACGTAAAATGCCACAATCAGGCAGGTTGACCGTCCTTCACCAAAGAATCACGATCGAGTAAAATGTTAGCATGCCATTGCACGCAGGAATGATCACTCATTGAAGAAATACAGCCCATATATTCTGGTCGCCGCTGGTTTGATCGTCATTTATCTTGGGGTGACCGGAAAGTACTCAATAATTTACAGCACATTATTGCTGCGCCTGGGATTGGTGAACGAATTAGGCGACCCTACCATGGGTTTTAGCCCCTTGGAGGTGCAGGTTTCCAACCTGGTAAAAGGGCAGTTTGCGCCAGAAGTCGAAGTTACTCAGCCTTCGACTGACCAACCTGCTATGCGCTTTCCGACCCCGACATTGCGCAGCTTGGCGCCTTATCCCACGCCGCTGCCCGGCGCGACGGCCGTTGAACCGGTAGAAGCTGTGCCGATCCCCACGCTTTATCCAACCATCCCAACACGAATCGAAATTCCGATAATCGGCCTGGTGGCTCCCATTGTGCCTTCGGAACCCGCGCAAGTTAAGATTGGCAGTGATACCTTTGAACAGTACAAGGCTCCGGATAAATTTGCCGTAGGTTGGCATACCACTTCTGCGTTGCTTGGACAAATTGGGAACACAGTATTCAACGGGCATCACAATATATTCGAAAAGGTTTTCGAGAATCTCAATAAAGTCGTCCCAGGGGATGAAATCATCGTTTACGGCGGTTCGGTACGATACACCTATACTGTGGTCAATGTCATGATATTGCCGGAGCGCAACGTTGATATGGCGACACGTTTGGAAAACGCGCGCTGGATACTGCCGTCTCAGGATGAGCGGTTGACTTTAATCACCTGCTGGCCGGCAGAATCCAATACACACCGCTTGATCGTAGTCGCTCAACCAAAAGGTGAACCCGTTATGGTGACGCCGACGCCAACCGCCGGTGTACCGATCTCAAGCCAATAATTTCAGGTGGCGTCAGACTGCGTTAGTGGAGCACCTGAGTCACATGAGATGCAAGACGATTGGCTTGCGCGGTTGTCGCCAGGTACACAGGCTGTGCAACCACGAAAATGCGTCCCCATGACGGCTCTCCGTCGGCCTCGATGCAGGTTTGCAGCACCAGTGTATCTGCCTGCGTGTAAACTTTATAAAACAGAGTCTCCACGCTGATACGCGCGCCGTTGGGGTCATTCAGGTCAAGGAAATCTGAGTAGGGACTGTTAGGGGAAAGCGCCTGATATTTGAGCACTTCTTTGACGCGGTAAGTTTGAGTGCGGCCGTCGCCATACACAAGGGAAAGGATTTTTCCTTTTTCAACCGCGAAAAATTTCTCACCGAGCAGGTAATTGTGCGCTAAAAGGGCAACCGTTCCGTATTGGGCAGCCATGCCGAACTGGGTGGCGGCTTCAGGTTGGGTCGAGACAAAACCGGGCGCAGAGGAGGGTTGCTGGACGATCGGAGCTGCAAAAATGCCCCTGGCAAAAATTCCAGCGACCTGGTATGGATTACCGCTGACTGCAACGGAGGCGGCAAAAGGCGCCAAAGCGGCAACTGCTGAGCTGGCGGTTTCTGCATTTTCAAGGCTGGGGCCGGTAACGGGAATAATCGCGCCAGTAGCCGCTTGCACGGGTTGGGCGAACAGTGTCAGGATCAGTGTGATCGAAAGAAGAAGTGAGAGTTTTTGTTTCATTATTTGTCGGTTATTTTTTAGTGGAATTACGATATAAATTTAGTTTGTTTGATGACTTAAAACAAGGGTTACAGAGCCCTTGTAAACCGACTGTAAGGCTCTGGTTTAGGCGCGAATGGGTTCGCAAACGCCTGGTTTAGCGCTGTGGTATAATTTGCGTGACTTTTATTCTGCTCACCAGTTGGTGATTTGAAGGAGAACCAGAATGTCTGGACATTCAAAATGGGCGACGATTAAACGGAAAAAAGGCGCTGCCGATGCCAAGCGCGGGCAGGTGTTCACGCGCCTGACCCGTGAAATTGTGATGGCGGCGCGCGAAGGCGGCGGAGATACCGATTCGAATTTTCGGTTAAGGCTGGCCATCGAAAAAGCCCGGAGCCAGAACATGCCGAAGGAAAACATCGAGCGGGCGATCAAACGCGGAACTGGTGAGAGCAAAGACGGAAGCGTGTTCGAGCAGGTTTTTTATGAAGGTTACGCCCCGCACGGCGTGGCATTGATGATCGAGTGCTTTACCGAAAACCGCAATCGCACCGTCGCAGAAGTACGGCATGTGCTTACGCGCGCCGGGGGCACGCTTGGCGAGGCCGGTTCGGTCGGCTGGCAGTTCAAACGCGCAGCGTATTTTTCGGTGCCCGGCACTGAGCAGGATATGGAAAAAATATTTGATCTGGCAGTCTTTGGCGGAGCTGACGACGTCAACTACGATGACGGTTATATCGAAATCATCGGCCCGGTCGAGAGCTTCAAGACCATTTCAGATGCACTGCGCCAGGGGAAATACACCCTCGAAGAAGCCGAACTCCGTATGCTTCCGACAAATGAGATGGATCTCGGTACGGAAGAAACCCTTCAGGTTCTGCGTTCGGTAGAGAGCCTGGAAGAGTTGGACGATGTGCAGAATGTTTTCCACAATCTGCGCATTTCTGAGGAGGCGCTCGCGTCCCTGGCTGAGGAATAACCCATGCTGGTTGTGGGAATTGACCCGGGAACAGCGACAACTGGCTATGGCCTGGTAGCCGAAACCGAAAGCGGCATTACCGTCGTCGATTACGGGGTTATTCTTACGCCAGCAGGCGAACGTCCCGAACTGCGCTTGATGCAGCTTTCGGAAAAATTGAATGAAATCCTGCTTCTCCACCAGCCGCAGGGCGCGGCTGTGGAGAAGCTTTTTTTTCAGCGCAATGTCTCCTCGGCAATTTCGGTCGGGCAGGCCCGCGGCGTGGTGCTGCTTGCGCTGGCTCAACATTCGGTGGCGATTGGTGAATATACCCCGATGGAAATAAAACAGGCAGTCACCGGCTACGGCGGCGCGGATAAAATGCAGGTTCAGTTGATGGTAAAAGCGCTTCTATCGCTGCCGGAAATTCCGCATCCCGACGATGCTGCCGACGCGCTGGCGATAGCTATTTGCCACCTCCACAGTATGCGTTTGAACAGTTTGAAATCATGATTACCAGCAGCGCCAATCCTGCCATCAAACTCATCCGCAAGCTTGCTGACCGGAAGGAACGGCAGCACACCGGTCTTTTCTATATCGAAGGGTTGCGGATTGTGGGTGAAGCTGCACAAAAACAGTGGGATATCGATCAACTGGTTATTGCACCGGAGCTATTGACCAGCCTGTTTGGCCAGCAACTGGTAACCGATGTCACATCTGCCGGCGGCAATGTGCTGGAAGTTTCCGCGGATGTATTCCGCAGTTTATCCACCAAAGATGGGCCGCAGGGGATTGCCGCCATTGTCCGGCAGCGCTGGACAAGTTTAGAGGACGTGCATCTCTCGGATGGGGACGTATGGATTGCACTTGATTCGGTGCAGGACCCCGGCAACCTGGGGACGATCCTGCGCACCAGCGACGCAGCCGGATGCAAGGGTGTGATTCTGCTCGATCAGTCAACCGACCCGTTTGATCCAGGCGCGATCCGCGCCAGCATGGGCGCGATATTCGACCAGCCATTGGTTAAAACAACATGGCCGATGTTCGCCAATTGGAAAAAACGGGAAGAGGCAGCGGTGATCGGCACTTCTGATAAAGCCCAACAGGATTACCATCGTTACCGTTACCCGCAAGGGCTGGTTGTGTTAATGGGCAGCGAGCGACAGGGATTGCAGGAGCACCATTACGCACTATGCGACGCAGTCGTATCGATTCCCATGCGCGGCGCGTCGGATTCACTCAATCTGGCTGTGGCAACTGCGCTGGTCGTGTATGAAATTGTGAATCAACGTCTGGACGAAGCTGCGCATAGTCAATAACTGGATGGAAATGGAGCGAAAGCCATGATCGTGCATGTACAGGGTGAAGTTGTAGCCGCCAGTCAGGACAGCCTGACCTTGCAAATGGGAGGGTTTGGCGTACGGGTCTTTGTTCCGGTCGTTCTGGCAAAACAAAGCCCGGTAGGTGATATGATTTTTTTGCATACCCACCTGGTTGTGCGAGAGGACGGCTGGGCGATCTATGGGTTCGAACGCGAGATCGAACGCGACTTTTTCATCCTGTTACTGGCGGTCAACGGCATTGGTCCGCGATTAGCGCTTTCGGTCCTGTCAACCCTGTCGGTGGATGTCATCCGCCGGGCAGTTCTGGCTGAACAGGCGGATATCTTTGCGCGGGTGCCGGGGGTCGGCAAGAAAACCGCCCAAAAAATTGTGCTGTACCTACAGGGCAAAGTTGGCGAGGCGGGCGAAATACGCGAGACCATCGGCATTCTGGATGTGGATACCGAAGTACTGGAAGCGCTTACCGGCCTGGGTTACAGCGTGATCGAAGCGCAAACGGCCATCCAATTCATTCCACGGGACGCGCCAAAAACGGTGGAAGATCGCCTGCGCATCGCGCTGCAATTCTTTAACAAATAGCCCTCCGTGCACATGTTTCGTGAAATTGGACGTGCGAAAACTAGACAAACATTTTGCTTTCGAGTATGATTTAACCCGAAATTTGTGCAATCCATATCCAAGAATTCTGAAAAATATTTTCATCTGGGTATTAACAATATCCAACACCAATTGTTGCCCGCCCGGGAGGCTCGATGACTGACCTGATCAAGAACCTGACCACAGACCTGCAGCAAAAGATAGACGCTTTTAAACCATCGCTTGAAGTTCGCAATGTTGGGATGGTCACCGAAGCCGGTGATGGTATCGCCATGGTGGATGGTCTGGCAGGCGTACAGTCACAGGAACTGGTTGAATTCGAGAACGGCGTGATGGGGATCGCATTCAACCTGGAAAAAGATCGGGTAGGCGTCACCATCGTGGGCGATTACACAATCGTTTCGGAAGGCATGCAGGTGCGTTCTACTGGCCGGATTGCATCGGTTCCGGTAGGAGACGGATTAATCGGACGGGTGGTCAACGCCCTCGGCCAGCCGATTGACGGCAAGGGCCCGATCGTGCATACGCGTTTCCGGCCGATCGAGCGCATTGCTCCAGGCGTGGTGGAACGGCAGGATGTCGATACTCCTGTCCAGACGGGCATCAAGGCTATCGACTCGATGATCCCGATTGGCCGCGGCCAACGCGAATTGATCATTGGCGATCGCCAGACTGGTAAAACAGCCCTGGCCATCGATACCATTATCAACCAGAAGGGCAAGAACCTGATCTGTATTTATGTCGCCATCGGCCAGAAAAAGGCAGCCATCGCCCGCACCATTGGCCTGCTGGAACGCACCGGCGCCATGGCACACACAATCGTGGTTATGGCTGCTGCCGATGAACCCGCTGCCATGCAGTACATTGCGCCTTATTCCGGCTGCAGTATTGGCGAGGAATTCATGGAGACCGGGCGAGATGCGCTGGTGATTTATGATGACCTTTCCAAACATGCCTGGGCTTATCGCCAAATATCTTTGCTGCTGCGCCGCCCACCTGGTCGCGAGGCATACCCGGGCGACGTCTTCTTCCTGCATTCGCGCCTGCTCGAGCGGGCAGCCCGCCTGGCAACTTCCTTTGCGATCGTAGGTAAGGATTACGCTGGCGCTACCGCTAAACCCGCAGATGCTTTGGATGGCAAACTATTTATGGGGCCGATCGCTGAGCAGGATGCCGGGCAAGCCTTAAAGGCATTAAAAAACGGTGATAAATATAAAGTGTTGCCTGTGGAAGGCACTGGCGGGTCGCTGACCGCTTTGCCGATTATCGAGACACTGCTGGGTGATGTGTCAGCTTATATTCCAACCAACGTCATCTCCATTACTGACGGGCAGATTTACCTGGAATCCAACCTGTTCAATGCCGGTATTCGCCCGGGCATCAATGTTGGCATTTCAGTATCCCGGGTTGGCGGCGCTGCGCTGACCAAAGCTATGAGGCAGGTGGCTGGCCGGCTGCGCCTGGACATGGCATCTTTCCGCGACCTGGCTGCCTTTGCCCAATTTGGTTCCGATTTGGACAAAGCGACCATGGCCCAGCTAAACCGCGGTCTGCGTTTGCAGGAGATTCTCAAGCAGGCCCAATATGAGCCCATGTCGGTAGAAAATCAGGTGATGGCATTGTTCGCCGGCGTCAACGGATTCATTGACCAGGTAGCAGTAGAACGAGTCAAGGCCTGGGAGCGTGAATTCCTGCGTTTCATGGAAGCCAGCCACCCGGAAGTTGGGCGCGCGATCGCCGAGAAAAAGGCGATTTCACCCGAAACCGAGACCAAGCTGCGCGAAGCCCTGCAAGCTTTTCAAGCAGGATGGGTATAACCCATACCCCTAGACCTCAGGGAGGATTATGGCGTCCACCAGGGAAATGAGGCTGCGAATACGCAGCGTAAAAAATCTGGCGCAAGTCACCCGCGCACTGGAAACGGTGAGTGCGAGCAAGGTACGGCGCGCGATTCAGGCAAATGACCGTACCCGGCCGTATGCTGAACGCGCCTGGCGCATCCTCACCGATTTGGCTCGCCAACCCGGGCACCAGAGCATGCATCCGCTGCTGGCAGAACGCGATGAGGTCAAGAATATTCTGGTCATTTTGATCAGTTCGGACCGCGGTCTGGCCGGAGCTTACAACGTTAATATTGTGCGCGAAGCGCTGTTGCATTTTGCCGATCAACAAACACCGGTTTCCTACATTACAGTGGGAAAACGCGGACGCGACATGCTGCTCAGACGGCGGCGCAGCGTGGTGGGCGAGTTCAGTGGGTTGTCTGCCAACCCGACATACCTCGAATCAGCGCCGATTGGACAGCTTGCGGTGGATGAGTTTTTATCACACCGCGCGGATCAGGTGTATGTGGCCTACACCGAATATCAGAATATGCTGCGGCAGGAACCCGTAATCCGGAAAATTTTACCCTTCAGTGTTCCAGAACCGGAAAAGAACACGGCATTGGCTGAACCTCAGGCCAAAAGCAAGTTTGTCTTTACGTATGAACCAGGCCAGGAAGAAATCCTCCACGAAATTATTCCTGATTTCACCGCGTTGCAAATTTACAAAGCAATTCTTTCGGCTTTGGCCAGTGAACATGCCGCTCGCATGGTTGCCATGCGCAATGCGACCAACAGCGCCAAAGACCTGGTCTCACTGCTGCAATTGGATTACAACAAGATCCGGCAGGCCGGCATCACCAATGAAATGTTGGATATTTCTGGCGGCGCTGAAGCTCTGGCTCAGGCATCTGCTTAGTCACCCGCTGCGCTTTACTCATCATATCTGGAGGCTTTGAATGGAACAATCAACCGGACGTCTGGTACAAATCCTTGGCGGTGTTGTGGATGTGGAATTCCCTGCCAGCGATCTTCCCGGCCTGTACGAAGCGCTCATGGTGGAACAAGACGGGCAGGACAGGATGGTTCTGGAAGTCGAAAAGCAGTTGACCGATAACTGGGTGCGCTGTATCGCGATGGATGCCACGGATGGTCTGGTGCGCGGCCTCCCTGTACGCCGGACTTACAAACCGATTCAGGTACCGGTTGGGCAGGAAACCCTTGGGCGCGTGTTTAATGTTATGGGCAAAGCCGTTGATAACAAGGGTCCGGTGGATGCCAAAAGCTATTACCCCATTCACCGTCCGGCGCCGGCGTTTGCTGAACAATCCACGCGGGTCGAAGTTTTCGAAACCGGGTTGAAGGTGATTGACTTGATCGCCCCATTCACCAAAGGCGGGAAGACCGGTATTTTCGGCGGCGCGGGCGTGGGGAAGACCGTCATCATCATGGAGCTAATCCGGTCGATTGCAACGGTTCACCAGGGCAATTCAGTATTTGCCGGGGTTGGAGAACGCACCCGTGAGGGCACCCAACTGTACCGTGAAATGCTCGAATCAGGCGTTATGAAGGACACGGTGATGGTATTTGGTCAAATGAACGAGCCGGCAGGCGTCCGTCTACGGGTGGCGCTGACAGCGCTTTCGATGGCGGAGTATTTCCGCGATCAGGGACGCGATGTGCTGCTGTTCATCGACAATATTTTCCGCTTTACCATGTCCGGGTCGGAAGTTTCCGCGCTGCTGGGACGCATGCCCTCCGCGGTTGGCTATCAGCCAACCCTGGCGACCGAGATGGGTGAACTTCAGGAACGCATCACCACCACTCGCACCGGTTCGATCACCTCGATGCAGGCGGTGTATGTGCCGGCTGACGACTACTCGGACCCAGCTCCGGTGGCTACTTTCACCCACCTGGATGCGACCATTGCGTTGGAACGGTCGATTGCAGAAAAAGCCATCTTCCCAGCGGTCGATCCGCTGGCCTCTACGTCACGTATCCTAGACCCACAAATTGTGGGTGAAGAACATTACAACACCGCGCGCGAGGTCCAACGCGTGCTCCAGCGTTACAAGGACTTGCAGGACATTATCGCCATTCTTGGCATCGATGAATTGAGCGAGGACGACAAATTGATCGTATCGCGTGCTCGCAAGATCGAGCGCTTCTTCTCGCAGCCAATGTCCGTGGCGGAGCAGTTTACCGGACGGCCCGGGCGTTATGTGCCGCTGCGCGAGACTGTCAGCGGTTTCCGTGAAATTCTGGATGGAAAGTGTGACGATCTGCCCGAGCAAGCCTTCTATATGACCGGTACGGTTGATGAAGTTCGCAAGAGTGCTGCAGAGCTTGCCGCTGCATAACAAGGAGTTTTGATGCCCATCCATTGCGAGATCGTTTCTCAAGACCGGATCGTCTTCCAGGGCGACGTGGATATCGTCGTCGTGCCGGGCGTAGAAGGCGTGATGGGCATTTTACCCAATCATTCGCCGCTGCTTTCAACTCTGCAATACGGTATCATTACTATTCGCCAGAAAAATCAGGAAGAGTATTTTACGGTTGCAGGAGGGGTGGTGGAGGTAACCGGCAGCCAGGTTACCATTCTGGCAAATGCGGCCGAAAATGTGGATGAAATAAATATCCAGCGAGCGGAAGATGCCCGGCAACGCGCTGAAATTTCGTTGAAAGAAGCCGGCGCTGTCAAACCTGAAGATCAGGCTGCGTTGCAACTGGCGCTCAAGCGATCTACTCTGCGTATAGCCGCAGTTCAGCGTTTCCGCCAGCGTCGGACAAGATAAACAAGTTGTAAATTCGATACCCGGATTACCGGGGATTTGAATTTCATATCAGGAAGGATTTTGTCGTTATATGCCTGGGTTGACAAGGGAATTGGGCATTGATCTTGGGACAATGAACACCGTCATTACGGAGGGGAATCAGATTCTGCTGCAAGAACCGACGGTGGTTGCCCTGGTCGTGCAAGAACAAAAAATGGTTGAATGGGGTCAATCCGCCCGCGATATGCTGGGACGGGTTGGTGACAATATCGAGGTAGTACGCCCGATGCGGCACGGAGTGATTGCTGAATTCGAAATTACCGAAAATTTACTGCAATACTTGATCAAAAAAACCTGTGGACCGATGTTGATCTTTCGACCGCGAATAATTATCACCGTGCCTTACGGTATCACCAGCGTCGAAACACGGGCCGTACATGAAGCCGGCCTGGGTTCCGGCAGCCGGGACGTGATGCTGATCAAACAACCCCTGGCAGCGGCATTGGGGATCGACCTGCCGATCAACACCCCCACCGGGAACATGATCATCTCATTAGGCGGCGGTACACACCAGGCGGGAGTGCTGGCGATGAATGACATCGTCACAGCCGAGACATCACGCACCGGCGGCATAGCCATGGATGAGGCTATCATTTCCTATATCCGGCGCAAGTATGGCGTCATCGTCGGGCAGCCTACGGCTGAGTTGCTCAAGACCCGCATTGGCGCGGCTATTCCTCAGGACAATCAGCTTTCGTTGGAGGTTCAGGGGCAGGACCAGGTATCGGCGCTGCCGCGCCCGGTTACTTTGACCACGGATGATATCGTCGAAGCGTTGCAAGATCCGCTGGCCGAAGTGGTAGCTCTGGTGCGCCGGGTGTTGGAAAAAACGCCCCCTGAATTGATTTCAGACATTATCGATCGCGGCGCAGCGCTATGCGGGGGTGGGGCGCTGCTGCGAGGCATCGATAAATTCCTGACCAAGTCGCTTGGCATCCCGGTATATCTGGTGGATAACCCGGCGACCTGCACTGCTGAGGGCGCCAGCCGGGCGTTGGGGATGCGCGACATCCTGCGCCGCAGCCTGATGCGGTTCTAAACCAGCCATCGCTGTGTGTGAACCAATCGGAGCGCTGGGATTGCATTTCTTGTAGGGTGTGTTCGCCCTGAGCGAGAACTCAAACCATTGATGCAAGTCTCCTCTTTTTCAAAAGGCTTGGGGCGAACGCATCAAAACAGCAGGTAAAATCCTTCACGGTGCGTTCAAGTACGGAACACGCCCTACTCAAATTGTTTTGTGTGTAACAATTTATTCGTTTACCCCAGATAATATGTCATGTGCTGTAATTTGGTGATTGGATCCAGATATTCGACATGAATATCACCGGGCAGAATCAATTGCATCGGCGCGTAATTTAGAATGGCGCGAATTCCACTTTTGATGAGTTTTTCAGCCACTTCCTGAGCAGCCGAGGCCGGGACTGACAGCATGGCAATTTTCGCGCCTGATTCGGCTATTTTCGTTTCCATCTGATCCATTCCCAAAATGGTCACATCCCCGATTTTTTTGCCAGTTTTGGCAGGATCATTATCAAATGCCAGGACAATATGGAAGCCCCGGTTGACGAACCCCTGATAGGTAGCGAGGGCTGTACCCAGATCACCCACGCCAACCAGCACCAGATCCCAGGATTGGTTGACATGCAGGATGGATTGTAGCTGATCCACAAGGTAGCGGACAGAATAACCAGTTCCCTGCTTACCAAATTCACCAAATTGCGACAGGTCTTTCCGAATTTGAGCGGCAGAAATGCCAATCGATTCGCCTAATTCTTGCGAGGAGGTGGTTTTTATGCCATTCTTCAGCATATATTCCAGTGACCGCAGGTAACGGGGAAGCCTGCCAACAACGATGTCCGGGATCGATTTTTCCATAATGCATGCCTCGCTTATATCGATGGTATACGAAAATGAATTGGGGTGAGAATCGATGATACGAGACAATTTTACATTAAATAATCTGTTTTGTGGTTAATTTCACGTAGGATTAATAATTCACCAACGTTTTTGTGGATTCTGCGAGGAAGAACAAGAACTACATGAGTAATTTTTTTATTGGTATTTTCGGGTTTCCTGGCCGTTTGTTTTTGGAGGCACCGCACCCGGGTGACAGCCGGCTAAATTAACAAGCCTGGCGCTCTCCCCTGACGCCAGGCTTCAGCTTGCAACAAATCTTCACTTAATCCTGATGTTTGCTTATCAGTTTCACCACGTCCGGGTAATCAATGCCCAGCCGCTTCACGGTTTCCAGGGTTGGCACGCCGTCGCACGTCCAGCCGCGGCGTTTGTAAACCGCATCAACCAGTTTCTCGTAGCGCCCTTCCCGATAGGCTCGCACGGCTGCCATCTTTTCCTCGATGGTCATTGTGCCGGGATCCATCTCTATCTCGCCGCGCACCTGCTGATCATACAAATCAGCCCGGTCTTCGTATTCTTCTTTGAGCACCGGACCCATGGCGCGGAACGGCGGATAGTCGTGCTCGCGCGTGCCAAACCCCAGGCGCAGGTTGAAAATGCGCTGAAAGTTATAGACCTTCTCTGATTCTTCGATGATGTCTTGAATTGTGACCTTCTTGCCAAGGACGCCTTCATACAACCAGGTGTAATTTTCCACGTGTTCTGGAACTTTGGCGGGTTCTTTAGCGGTCTTATTGCTTTCCGGAATGATGTCATTCCAGGGCAGCTTGCACAACCCGTGCAGGCTGAACCAGGTGCGCCACATGGGGAAGTAATGCAACGCCTCGGCTTTGTGTTCAAAAGTTGGCAGTTGTTTGTGCACCATTTCCATAAAAATCAGCCAGGCCTCGTCATGCTGCGCACCCTTGGATGCCAGCGCATAGCCGCCCTGCTGAGCCAGCGACTCTTTCGAGAGGTACTCGGAAATTTCCATGCCTTTGACTTCCATGCCAATGTCGCGCAGCAATTTGACATCTGCACCGTATTGTTCGACGAATAGCTTGCGCATGGCGCGCACGCCTTGACCGACCACCATGCCAAAGCCATCACCGTTGGCCATCTGATGAATCAATTTCATCACCACATCAAAGTTGCCCCAGGTGAGCTCCAGACCGTCAGTTTGCCTGGTCGTTATGACGCCAAACTCATAACACTCCATTGCAAAGGCGATCGAATTGCCGAGCGAAATAGTGTCGATGCCGTAGGTATCCGCGTAGAAATTGATCTCCAGAATTTGAGCGGGGTCGAACAGACACAAATTCGAACCTAATGCACCCAATGTCTCATACTCCGGCCCGTCCACAAATACGGTCTGACCGGCGTACGGACCAGTTTCCAAATGGTAGTGCGGCACGGCATGAGCGCAGGCCAGTGTGCAGCCGTACCAGCAGCCATCCGGGCCGCGGGTATCGAACATGGGTTTCCAGACTTCGCCGGCGATGCGGTGAGCGTCGGTATGGTGCCCAAAGCGGAAGTTTTTCACCGGCAACAGGTCGAATTTGTTCATGATTTCGACCAGATACGGGGTTCCGGTGCCGCCCATGTCATTTTGCGAACCATCGAAAGCTGTGATTTCTTTCTTGATGCGCGTACCGGCTGCCCGTACCAGATCCATGTTGGCTACGCCGTTGCTGTCACCACCTAAACTGGTGTAGCGTACCACGATGGCTTTGATTTTTTTGTTGCGCAGCACCGTCCCAGCGCCGCCGCGAGCCGCCTGTTTAATCCGCACCTCGTCGCGCTTCGGATCGTAATAACTGATATTCAAGCCGCACATCGGCACATGCTCGGCCGCCTGTCCGGCTGAAATCACAGATATTCCGCGCATATTCTTGGGCGTATCAGCGTACATCTCGGTCAACAGACGGTTGATCAGATGCGTGTTGACCGGATCCAGCGGTGCCTCCTCGATGGTTACTTTGCCTTCGTCACCGTCGATGATGACGATGACATCTCGCTCGGCCTTGCCCTGGATTTCCAGGGCATCCCAGCCGGCAAACTTGAGATACGGACCGAAATAGCCGCCTCCGTTGCTGTCGATGATGGATTTAGTCAGCGGCGAGATGGTAACCGCCGTGCATTTGCCAGAACCAGGGTAAGCGGTGATGCCCCCGATTGGTCCGCCCGCAATCACCAGTTCGTTTTCCGGGCTGTCCCATTGAGAATCGTCTTTTACAGCGTTCCAAAGCAACCAGAGGCCGAAGCCTTTACCCCCGGTAAAGGTGTCTTTCATCTTCTGGTCGACCGGTTTTGCCTGGATCGAATTATCGCCTACATTCACGTACAGAGTGCGGTTGGCATAGCCGCGAACGACCGGTTTAAGTTCATACCGGTATTCCGCTAAAACCTGGTGCGCTGCCCGAATCATCTCCGGAGTGTACAAGGTCATACGGTTGCTCTCCTGAAAACTGGTTTGTGAAATTTAAAACGATGATATGCCAGTTTATTATATCCAACTCTTCAAGGGGTCGCATACAGCATCTGTCACAGCCAGAAGCGGATAAATGTCACCAGCTTGCATAGACAATTTCTGGGATAGCCGTGTCCGCCTGCTCTGGCCTGCAAGACCGATATTGGCCAGCGGGATTATAATGGGACATCCTCGTTCATCCATTCCTAAAGCCCCGAGGTGTTTTTGAGATTACCCAAATTCGTGCCTGAGCCGGTTGACCTGACCGAGGCTCAAGGTAAAAATTTCCGCAACGTGCAAATTGATTCGGTAGGAGTCGGGTTGGCCAACGCAGCGGCCCCCTTCCTACCGGTTTTTCTGACCCGCCTGGGCGCCTCCAGCTTCGAGGTCGGTCTGTTGACAGCCATGCCGGCGTTGACGGGCTTGCTGCTTGCCATTCCTATCGGGCAATTCCTGCAAAATCAACGGAAGATTGTGCCCTGGTTCAGTGCAGCCCGGCTGGGTGTCGTCGGCGCCTATGCCGCTACCGGCTTACTGGCGTTTTTGATGCGCGACCGTCCCCTGGTACTTGGCGTTCTGGCTATCTGGGCATTGGCAACGATTCCGCAAACCATGCTCAGCATCTCCTTCTCGGTGGTGATGAACGCAGTCGCCGGTCCCAACCACCGCTTCGACTTGATGACCCGCCGCTGGTCGTTGATGGGATTTACCACTGCAATAACTGTGTTCATGATTGGTCAAATTCTGGACCGACTAAATTTTCCAATAAATTATCAGATTGTATTTATTAGCATGTCGGTTGGGGGCTTGATTAGTTTTTATTATTCGTCCCGCATCCACCTCGATGATATTCAAACGCATCGTGAAGGAAAACGACTGGGGATAAAGGCTCAATTCAAAGAATATATGCAGTTAGTCAGTAAGGAGCAGCCGTTCCAGGCGTTTGTTATCAAACGCTTTGTGTTCCTTACCGGTCAAGCCATGCTTATCCCGATTCTGCCGTTATACCTGGTGCGGGTGGTCGAGGCTTCCGACAGTTGGATTGCTGCTATCAGCATGTCCCAGACAGCCATTGTGATCATCGGCTATCTGATCTGGGTACGCAGCTCGCGCCGAAACGGAACGCGCCCGATTCTTATCTGGAATACGCTGGGGTCGGCGCTTTTCCCCATTGCAGTAGCGCTCACTCATGATGTTGTCTTGATCACTGTCCTTGCCGGAATCAACGGGATTTTCCAGGCCGGATTGAACCTGGTCTTCTTCGACGAGTTGATGAAAACTGTCCCCGCCGAGTATAGTTCCACCTTTGTAGCGCTTGCCCAAGGGCTGCAGTTCTTTTCATCCGTCCTGTCCCCGCTGGTTGCGACCGCCATCGGCGATGCATTTGGTTTTTGGGTAGCCCTGGTTATCTCAGGTGGGGTGCAGTTCGTCGGTTTTGCAATGTTTGCGCTCAATTGGCCGGCTATCAAGCTGCCGGCAAAAGCGTCGCCTTCAACTTAATAGATTTGGCGTCAGGTGCTCGGTACGATTGGAATAAATCAGCGCGTTTTCTTCGCCATTAAAATCAATGCGGGATATGCCTGTGTTATTGAGATAAACCCAGATCGGCGGGCGCTGGTTCAGCTCGAATACCGCTGCCAAAAAATAATTAAAGAAAGCAGCGTGGCTGAAAAGCGCGATTCTGTCCCCTGTTCCGCCATGCTGTTCGAGCAAAGTTGTCAGCAGACGCCTGGCGCGCGCAACCCGCTCCTCGCGTACTTCGAATGGGCGATTCCACCAGCCGTTCGGGTTGAGTTCGGGCAGTATCAACCGGCCGGAAAGCGTCATTAATTCCTCCGGCGTTTTTCCCGGCTGTCCATTTAGCTCTCCGGTTTCTTCATTTTCCAGGTAAATCCCGCCACCTTCGTGTGCGTCTTCCAGACCAGCCAACGGCAAATCGATTTTCTCAGCCACGATATTTGCGGTCAAAACCGCCCTGGCCATCAGGCTGGTGTAGATATGGGTCAAGCCAATCCCGCACGCGTTGATATCGTCGTAAGTACTTGCCGGAGTCACCAACTGGCAGTTGGCGATATATGCCGAAAGCGCCTCCGCCTGACGCTTGCCTAAATCGGTGAGGCCAGGGTCGGCGAAGCGGCCCAGGCTGCTGCCCGAATCGCTCCATTTTTGATTGTTTTCGGATTGTGCGTGGCGGATGAAGTAAAGCTGCATTAAGACCTCGGGCAATGGTTGGCATAGTCCAATTATGCTGACGCTCAAAAGGTATAATAATCGCAAGCCTTATGCGCGCCCCGGCTATTATACCTGCTGAAGGCTGCCACATTCGAAATGGGACAGATAACCCTGACCATCCACGGGAAATTGAATGATTTTTTGCCGAACCGCAGCAATGAAAATTCGGTTCAGGTATCTTTTAACCAGAAGACGGCCCTCAAGCACATCGTCGAGGTTATCGGGATCCCGCACCCTGAAGTCGGAATTGTTCAAGTAGATGGGCATGAGGCTGACCTGAATTACCCGGCGCAGGATGGGGATCAGGTCCATATTTTCCCAAGGGTGATGGCCGAGTTGCAATACAACGCGGAAGGACCGAAATTCGTGATCGACAATCACCTGGGCAAATTAACCGATTACTTACGGCTGCTCGGGTTCGACGCGGTTTATGCGCGGGACTGGCTCGACGAGGATATTGCTCGATACGCATCCGAACACGGCTGCATCCTGCTTACTCGCGACCGGGGATTACTCAAACGAAAAATCGTCACGGATGGATATTGCGTTCGCGCGGATGATCCGGAACAGCAGTTGGCTGAGGTTGTTGCTCAGTACCGGCTAAACAATTATGTTACGCCCTTTCAGCGCTGCCCGCGCTGTAACGGAAAGTTGGCGCCGGTGAAGAAAGAAGACATCATCGAACAGTTGCAGCCGCTTACGCGTAAATACTACGACGAATTTACCCGGTGCGCCGGCTGCGGCCAAATCTACTGGAAAGGTTCGCATTTCCAACACATGCAAAGCATGCTTTCGCCCTACCTGCACCAGAACTCGGAGGAACAATGAATCCGGTCTTGCCGGTCGGAAAACTGCCGCCTGAATTGCTCGCGAAAATCATCCGTTCGGCTCCCACAGCCGGCCCGCGCGTGCTGCTTGGGCCTGGGATTGGGTTGGATTGCGCGGTGTTGGATTTTGGCGAGATCTGTCTGGTGCTCAAAACTGAACCTATCACCTTTGCCAGCGAAGAAATTGGCTGGTATGCCGTGCAAATTACCGCCAATGATATCGCTACCACTGGCGCACGGCCTGCCTGGGCGATGTTTACCGTTTTGCTGCCCGAAAGGAAGACCAGCGAAGAAAGCGTGACGGCGCTTTCCAAGCAGGTGACAGATGCCTGCCGCGCTGCCGGGATTACGCTGATAGGCGGTCACACAGAAGTCACGCACGGGCTCGACCGGCCGATTATCGTCACAACCATGTTGGGCGAAATTCAGCGCGATAAGCTGGTGACCACGGACCAGGCTCAGCCGGGAGATATTTTGATTCTGACCAAAGGGGTGCCAATCGAAGCCACCGCATTACTGGCGCGTGAATTTCCTGCGGTCCTCAAGGATCATCTTACCCCGGAAGAAATTCTTGCAGCCCGGAATTACCTTTTTACGCCAGGCATCAGCGTACTGAAGGATGCCCAAATTGCCGTAAAGACTGGCGGCGTCACCGCCATGCATGACCCAACCGAAGGCGGCTTAGCGACCGCCCTGTGGGAGATGGCTCAGGCTTGCCAGCATACATTCCACGTTGATCCCGCGCGAATACTCATCCCACCGCTTTCCGCCAGAATCTGTGAGGTATTCGGCCTTGACCCGCTGGGGACGATCGCATCCGGCGCGCTGTTGCTGGCAGTCAAACCGGCAAGCAGTGGGGCAGTCTTGCACGCTTTGAAGGCTGCCGGCATTTCTGCGGCTGAAATTGGAGTTGTGGCTGCCGGCGAGGCAGAAGTTCTGGTAAATCAAAAAGGTAAATTTCGTCCCCAGCAGCGGTTTGACCACGACGAGATCGGCCGGGTCTACCAGCAGTACCAGCCAGGCTGAAGTCAGGCATCACTTTTTCCGGCTCATTTACTCCTGGCCGTGAGCATGGTAGAATTGCGGTTGCGGGTTAGAAAAACCCGTCAATAAAATCAGTTTTTTGCGCCTGTAGTGAAGTGGATATCACATTACCCTCCGGAGGTAAGAGCCTGAGTTCGAGTCTCAGCAGGCGCACAATTTTTCCGCGATTGCGATCTATCATTATTCAGACCTAATATTAATAGATTACTAATAATGGTTTGTTATCAATTAATCTGAATGTAAAATCGGCAGATATCTCGCTACGTAGAGGAGAGTCTGACAGTTTGTAATAAAGGGAAACGATGATGGGATCATTATTTGGCGGTTATGGCTTATACCTGCTCTTCAGTCTGCCGGCTCTAATCCTTGGATTATGGGCGCAGGCAAAAGTTCAGGGCGCTTTCAAGAAATACTCGCAGGTCCGCACGTACACGGGACTGAATGGCGCCGAAGTCGCGCGCCGCATGCTCGATTCGAACGGTTTAAACCATGTAAAAGTCGAGCAGACGCAGGGATTCTTATCGGATCACTACGACCCGCGCAGCAAGGTGCTGCGGTTGAGCCCGTCTGTGTACCAGTCCCCCAGCCTGGCATCCGCGGGCATTGCCGCCCATGAGGCGGGTCATGCCTTGCAGGATGCGGAAAGTTATCCCGCGTTGCGTCTGCGATCGACCATGGTACCCTCCGTGCAGATAGGAAGCTGGCTTGGACCAATCATCTTCATGATTGGCTTTTTCCTGCAAGGGACGGTTGGCACGACCGTTGCCTGGTTCGGCGTCGGGTTGTTTGCGCTGACCGCTCTCTTTGCCATTATCACGCTGCCGGTCGAATTTGACGCTACCCGCCGCGCCAAGACTTGGCTGGCAACTTCCGGCATAATTTACAACCAGGAGAGCGAAGGGGTTGCCAGAGTATTGGATGCCGCTGCATGGACCTACGTAGCCGGCGCGATTCAAGCATTATCCACGCTGCTTTATTACGTATTTCTCCTCAGCGGCCGGTCCCGCCGGGATTAGCCGGGAAATTCCTTGAACTGACCTGCGCCAACCTGACGGCGGCTGCCGTCAGGTTGGCGCAAATTAATTATGCTGCGCCCGCACCACAGGCTGAGAAGGATAACACGACTGTGCACAACAAGCTCTTCTAATTGCGCAGTGCGCTCAATTCATCGGGATCATCAGCCAGGGCGCGGTGATATAGAATTGTTACGCCGTACTGAGGATATTTTGGGTATAATCTGATCAAAGGAGATGTGAGAACCAACCACACTTGACATTTGGGAAGAATAGCGCATGGTTCTGTGCGACGAGTCGTACAGAGTGACGAGGATGAAGGTTCCCTGCTGCGCAGCAGGGTTAACCGGCGAGAACAGGCCGTTCACCTGGACGCCGGGAAAATCGAAAGATCAGCGGATGCCTTCCAGATGCGGTCGCATCTGTTTCTTACCCAGGTTCGCAGCATTTGAATAACCCCTTTCAAACCGGGGCGGAGTTCTATCGCGCTCTCCAAAGCATATTGCCTTTGGCTGGCGTGGAATCCACCCTGCAAAGGAGCATTGCATGTGCGGAATTGTTGGTTACATCGGTGAACGCAACGCAACCCCGATCATCTTGAATGGATTAAAAAGGCTCGAGTACCGCGGTTATGATTCTGCCGGGCTGGCGGTGCTGCAGGATGGGCACATCGAAGTCCGGCGCGATGCCGGCAAGCTGTCCAACCTGACCGCTCTGGTCGAAAATTCACCGATCGCCGGTAAGCTTGGCATCGGTCATACACGCTGGGCAACGCACGGCGAACCCAGCGCCCGCAATGCACATCCCCATCTGGGCAGTACCAAACAGGTGGTGGTGGTGCACAACGGTATCGTAGAAAACTTCCTTGAACTGCGCGAAGAACTGGCAGCCGAAGGAGTCGTTTTTAATTCCGACACAGACACGGAAGTCATCGTCCTGCTGGTGGAACGCTTTCTGGGTACGGGGACTTCACTGGAGGAGGCCACCCGGCAGGCGCTGCGCCAGTTAAAAGGCGCGCATGGGGTGGTGGTGTTTTCGGCGCTCGAACCGGATAAGCTGATCGCTGCCCGCATCGGGAACGCCGGCGGGGTGGTAATTGGCCTTGGCAAGGATGAAATGTTCATTGCCTCCGATATTCCGGCGATTTTGGATCATACCCGGACGATGGTATTTCTCGAATCGCACCAGATGGCAGTGGTGACGCGAACCTCCTATAGTGTAAAGAATCTGGATGGCAGTCCGGTAGCACCGCAGGAGCACAACATTGGCTGGGACCCGGTCGCAGCGGAAAAGGGCGAGTACCGTCATTTCATGCAGAAGGAAATTCACGAGCAGGTGCGTTCGCTGACGGACACCCTGGCTGGGCGGGTGGACTTCGATGAAGGCACCGTCCGGCTGCCGCAACTCAACCTGACAACCGAGCAGGCGAAGAAAATATCCCGTATCATCATCACCGCCTGCGGAACGGCCGGACATGCCGGCATGGTGGGCAAGATGCTGATCGAAGCCATTGCCCGCATCCCGGTCGAGGTGGATATTGCCTCGGAATTTCGCTACCGCAATCCAATCGTGGATGAGAACACGGTCATCCTGGCCATCAGCCAGTCCGGCGAGACAGCGGATACCCTGGCGGCGATGGATGAAGGTCGCAAGCGCGGCGCCAAACTGTGGGCAATTGTGAATGCAATTGGGTCACAGGCGATGCGGGTAGCGGACGGTTATATCTCCATGCAGGTTGGACCGGAGATCGGGGTGGCGTCAACCAAAGCCTTCACAGCCCCGCTGGTGGATTTGTATTTGCTGGCAGTACTGCTGGGCGACTTGCGCGGAACGTTGAAGGAGAAAGAGCGCAAGCAGTTGGTGGCTGACCTGCGATTGGTGCCGGACCTGGTCGGGCGCTGCCTGGATCGCGAACCTGAAATTGTGCAGGTGGCGCGCGAAATGAAATACATCCGCAATGTGCTGTATCTTGGGCGCGGAACGAACATGCCGATTGCCTATGAAGGCGCATTGAAACTGAAGGAAATTTCGTATATCCATGCAGAAGCTTACCCGGCCGGCGAAATGAAGCATGGTCCAATCGCGCTGGTTGACCGGGACATGCCCGTGCTGGCCATCGCCCCGGACGATCCGTGGTACGAGAAGATGATCAGCCAGATCGAACAGGCCAAGGCCCGCGGCGGCAGCGTGATCGTGGTTGCTACCGAAGGCGACACGCGGGTGGAAGCCCTGGCCGATCACGTTTTCTGGGTGCCCAAGACGCCCTGGCTGCTGCTGCCGGTGATTACGGTGATCCCGCTGCAGTTGTTTGCCTATCACATCGCCTCGCTGCGCGGACTGGACGTCGATCAACCGAGGAACCTGGCGAAAAGCGTGACAGTGGAATAGCTAGAGGTACGCCGCGGGTCAAGTGTTAAATTTCTAGTAAGGGCGCAGCGGCGCTGCGTCCTTAATTGTATTGCGATGTTCCATGTATTTCGGGTCGCGCTAACCGTTCTCACGTGACGCTTTGTCCGGATGTGAGAAATAGCTCCGCCTTAGACCTTTGCATTTCTAGCCGTAAAAACGAAAATTATGTATACCCAGCAAAATTGTTATCACTTTTCTCTCCCTTTGGTATTCCCTTTACAAACCTGGGACTCCGGGAGAGGGCCTTACTGCAAGTGCATATGGTGAGTGAAATGTTAATTAACGTAAGTTAACCTTGAGTCGAATTAAAAATTGTACATTGCTCGACCCTTGTTGGAAGTTGAGGTCATACTCATTACACTGACACCTGTTCTTATAATCCGTTGAATCTTACAGAATCCAAACGATGAAATTACTTGCCTATAATTACCACTTGATATAAGATAAATAAAAGATCAAATTGTATAAATGTTCCAACCTTAGGTGGGATAGCTAATTTGAGATAACTAAAAATAACAGCGGGGAGGAAATAAAATGCCACTACCAAAACCTCTACTTGATGCTGTCCGAGAAGGTCGTGCCTTTCTATTTTTGGGTTCGGGTGCTTCTGCGGGTGCTATTCATCCAAAATCTGCGAACTCGTTAAGTGGAAGTGACCTGGCCGAAAGACTAGCTGAAAAATTTCTTGGTGTTGAATTTAAAGATCGTTCTCTTCAACAAATAGCAGAACTCGCAATTTCTGAAACCAACCTGTTGGTTGTTCAGGAATATATATCTTCTCTGTTTCGTGATTTTTCTCCGGCTGATTTCCATAAATTAATTCCCAGGTTTGTTTGGATCGGCATCGCTACAACAAATTATGATTTGCTGGTTGAAAGGGCATATGATTCTGTAACAAATGCTCTGCAACATCTTGTCGTAATTAAGAAAGACGGTGAAAGAATTGAGGAAAAGCTCAGAGTTCGAAATAGTGTGATGTATTTAAAGCTCCATGGTTGTATTTCAAATATAGATGATCCTAATGTTCCTCTTATCCTAACACCCGATCAATATATAACTCACAAAAAGGGAAGGATTCGTCTATTTGAAAAGTTATTAAATTTTGCATTTGAATATCCATTTATTTTCATAGGTTATAGTTTGAGTGATATAGATATTCGAGCCATTCTTAATGAAATCAGTAATTTAGGAGATGCACGTCCTCGGTCATATATTGTCACCCCACATATGACGCAACCCGAAGTTAGGTTTTGGGAAACCAAGAAAATAACTCATATTCAGATGGATTTTAAAAGTTTTATTACAGAACTTAATAGCTCAATTCCTGAGCGAACGCGCGTGCTTTCAACCTTATCTGATGGCTCGAAACCAGCAATATATAATCGCCTCAATATAACTGCTGATATTGGAGTTAGCGAAAGCCTCGCTACATTTCTCACAAGAGATGTTGAACATATACACAGGGATTTTAAAACAGAACCTCCTGATCCGAAGTCTTTTTACAAAGGTTATTTTATCGATTGGTCACCGATTGCCTCCAATCTAGATGTAAGAAGGACCTTTACTGACTCAATCATAGCCGAAGTATTTTTGGCTGACGAGGAGGAAAGGAGAGATATTTGCGAATTTTTCGTAATAAAAGGGCATGCAGGTTCAGGTAAAACAGTAATATTAAAGAGACTAGCTTGGGACGCTTCGATTGAATACGAAAAATTATGCTTGTTTGCTAAAGAATCATCCTTTATTGATTTTGAACCAATATCAGAGCTTTATAGACTGTATAAAGAAAGAATATTTCTTTTTTTCGACCCAATAACAGAATTCGCAGATGTGATTGAAGAAATAATTCCAAAAGCCCGAAAAGAAAAAATTCCTTTAACAATTATTGGCGCTGAACGTCAAAATGAGTGGAATTCCGAATGTGGTCATTTGGAGGTTTTTGTTAATGGCACATACGAAGTACCCTACCTGTCAGAAAAGGAAATAGAAAGTTTAATTGAAAACTTGACTAAATATAAATCTCTGGGTTATTTACTTGATAAATCATTTGAGGAGCAGAAGGAAGCGCTCGGAAAACACGCCGGTAGGCAACTCCTGGTGGCATTACACGAAGCTACTTTAGGAAAACCATTCACCGACATTGTATTTGATGAATATAATTCTATTTCTTCACGGAGAGCGCAATCACTTTACTTGACTGTTTGCATTTTTCATCGAGTTAACGTTCCTGTCAGAGCAGGTTTCATCTCCAGGGTGCATAAGATTCCATTTTCAGAATTCTCGGAAAATTTATTTAAACCATTAGAGTTCATTGTTTTTGCTAAAAAGAATGAAATTATACATGATTATGAATATCGAACTCGACATTCACATATTGCGGAGATCGTTTTCGAACGAGTCTTGACAGATGTACAAGACCGGTATGATGAATATTTACGGATAATCAATTCCATTGATATAGATTTTAGTTCGGATAGAGAAGCACTAAAAGGTATGATGAATGCAAAAGGACTAATTTCATTATTTCCTGACCCGCAAATGATAAGGCAATTATTTAAGGAGGCTAATAAGAGAGACGAAGAGAATCCAATGCTAATTCAGCAAGAAGCCTTATTCGAAATGCATTCTCCAAATGGCAACTTAGAAAAAGCAGCCGTTCTATTACAGCGAGCGATAAAACTAGCTCCTTACAGCAAGCCAATTGCGCATTCCTTATCGGAATTAGCTTTGAAGAGATCGGAAAATTGCACAAATGAAGTCGAAAGGAATAAATATCGTCAAGATTCAAAGAAGTTAGCTTTAGGCATTATTTCGAAAGGATCGTTTACAGCTCATCCGTACCACACTCTCATAAAAGTAGAAATGAGCGAATTGAAGGAGTTGTTAATCTCGAGCGATGAGGCAACTATAGAACGGAAAATTAAAGACCTGGAAAAAATTTTATTAGATGTTGTTCAACTATTTCCCGACGATAGTTATATCTGGGAAATTGAGGCTGATTACAATACGCTAATAAACGAGAATTCTAAAGCCTTGGCGGCTCTTGAAAAAGGGTTTGCAATAAACAAAAGAAGTTCGTATATCGCATCTAGATTAGCAAAAGTATATGAGACTAATGGAAGGTTAGATGACGCATTGAAGGTTTTACGCGAATGCCTAGAAGCGAATCCTTCTGAAAAGCATATTAATTTTCAGCTCGCAATGTTACTATTAAAGAATTCGAACAGCAACAAAGATGAGGTTGGATTCCATCTTAAACGGTCTTTTACAAATGGCGATAATAATTATGCGGCTCAATTTTGGTTTGCTCGTCATTTGTATTTGTTAGGAGAACGGACAGAGGCAATGGAATTATTTGCTAAGTTGGGTGAAGTTAATATTGATACGAGGATTAAAAAAGAACCGAGGGGGGTTGTACAGGAAAATGGGGATGTTAAGCGTTTTGCAGGCATTATATTTAATGTGGAAGCATCATATGCATTCATAATTAGAGATGGGTATCAAGATAAAATATTTTCACATTTTAGTCACAATAATGCAGTCAATTGGAAAAAACTGAGCTATCACAGAAGAGTAACTTTTGATTTAGCTTTTAATTACCGAGGTCCATTGGCTTTAAATATTTCTACAGAATAGCAATCATTTTTTGGGGGGCGAATCAAAAACAGTCAATTCCTTCGGTGGTTATTAATTTTTTTATTTTCTTTAACTGTGTATTCTTTTTTGGATTCATTTATACTTCTCCAGGTATTGTTTGAGCACCACCGCCTGGTTGTGAACCGTGTCTCGCGCACCGTAAATCAGGGTAAGGGTATCCTGACGAGCATATTCGAGCAGGGTTTGCACCGCCTGGGGGTTGGCTGCCAATTCCTGGCGGTAGGCGGAAACGAATTGGTCCCATTGGTCTGGATTGTGGTGAACCTGTTGGCGCAGCGCATTGCTGGGTGCGACCTCTTTCAGCCAGGCGGTAATTTGCAGTTTCTCCTTGGTGAGGCCGCGCGGCCATAAGCGATCCACCAAAATGCGGACGCCATCTTCGGCAGCGGCAGGTTCATAAGCGCGCTTTATGCGTATAGACATCATTGGGCTGCCTTTCTCACACTGTGACATCCCCCAGGGGAGCAGGATAGGGTTGGCGTTCTGCGGCTGACAGCCAGCCGGTTGCGCTGAACGCGCCATCCAGTCCGGCGCCGGCTTGCAGCCGCTGGTAGAGCTTCAGGCAGGCTGCTGCGCAATCGGCGACGGCGCGCTGCATGGTCGCTTCATTCAAATAGGGGAAAAGGCGGTCAAGCACGCGCGCCGGGTCAGGTTCTGTGTAATAGTTGCGTATGGTATCCAACTGCGCAGTCACCGCCGGGAGCGGGATATGACTGATGGGTATGCTGTTCAACTCAAGTGACCGTATGATCTGCCAGGGTTCCCAGGTGGGATGATCACGCAGGAAGCGATGGTCGAGGCCGTACCAATCCTTCTTGACCTCGTCAACCACAGCTAACTTGCCCATTTCAACGATCATGTCAGCGCACATCAGCTTGGTTGGCGTCCAAATGAGATCGACCCATAAGATGTCGGTCAGCAGATGGAAGAAATATCCCCACAGGAAGCTGGTATCTGCATCGAACAACTTGCCGGGCTGTTTTTCCAGATAGGCGCGGTAGAACTCCAGGTCGTGGATGGCTTCATTGCCCTCACCCTTCACCAGGAAATGGGTGACCTCTTTGGGTGGGGTAAATTCAGTCCAGGTGTCATTGGGAATGCCAGAATCAGGCGCCAGGCTGCCGGTATAAAAAGCAGCCTTGTCCAACCCGGGTAGTTCGGCGGCTATCTTCTCAGCAATCCGCAGGTGGCAGATCCAGGTGGCCATGTCAGCGGTTGACCCAGCGCTCCAGGCCGGTTGGAACTTTAAAATTTTCCAGTTGAAGCAACAAATCCTGCGGGTCGGTACTGTATACCAACAGGTCGCGGTGCTCATCATAGATGAATTTTTCACTGCGAGCGCGCTCGATCATTTGCAGCAGCGGGCTAAAGTACTCGCGGGTATTCAACAGGCCAACCGGTTTGGTATGCAGCCCGATTTGTGCCCAGGTGAGGGTCTCGAACAATTCGTCCAGTGTGCCGTAACCGCCGGGCAGGGCAATAAACGCCTCGGCGAGTTGGCTCATGCGCGCCTTGCGCTGGTGAATATCGCCGACCACTTCCAGGTGCGTCAGGCCTGCATGGATCAGTTGCGGCTGGTTGAGATTGTGCGGCACGACTCCGGTCACCTGCCCGCCGGCCGCCAAAACGCCGTCCGCCAGTGCGCCCATCATTCCGGTTTTACCGGCGCCGTAAACAAGTTCGATGCCGCGTTCTGCCATGATCTGGCCGATGGCGCGGGCTGCATCCAAATAATCTTTGTCCAGGCCATCCGCGGAACCGCAGTAAACACAAATAGATTTGTAAATCGGGTGGTTTTTCAAGGCAGCGCTCCTAAACGATAGAGGTCATCTTATTCTAATACGAATAAACGCTGCCGCCGATAAATTCGCGGATGACGGAATCGGGTGGGACGATGCTGTCATCCGGGCAGGGCAATACTTCGGACAGCAGGTCGCGAACGCGCGCTGCGCGCTCGTACGCATCAAGACGCAGCGGGTCATTTTGATATTGTTCAGCCCAATGCGTGAACTGGTCGAGCATTTTATGACGATAGATTGGCAGTTCGTACGGCATGGCGCTGTTGATGATGAAATCCACCTGTGGAATGTGGGGGATGATATTGCGCAGTTCGCTCGAACGCACATAATGCCAGTGTTCAAGGGTTTGCGAGGGGTCATAAGCTCGATGAGCAGCATCGCGCAACATGCGGCGGATCAAACGGATGTCCGTCCAGCGAGCATAATTGCCCTGACTGTCTTTGATTTGCATTAATGGCTCAAGATAGAGTTTAAACTTTTGTTTCGAAGGAACTGAACTGGTCATTCCTTCATACAAGCCATGGAGTGAATCGATCAGCAATATTTCATTTTGCGCCAGGCGCATAGGCGTTGTTTTGGCGGTGCGCGTGCCAGACTTGAAGTCGTAATGTGGGATTTGCACCTCTTCACCTGCAACGAGCTGCGAGAGGTGCTGGTTGATCAGGGTTAAATCCAACGCCTGGGGCGTTTCGAAATCGTAATCGCCAAACTCGTCTTTTGGATGCAGCGAGAGGTCGTAAAAATAATTGTCCACGTTCAACGTTACCAACTGGTAGCCCAAATGTCGCAGATGCTGGTTGAGTTTTATGGTGGTCGTCGTTTTTCCGGAAGAAGAAGGGCCGGAGACGATGACCATGCGGACCATTTGGTTGCGTGCGGCGATCAACTCCACCGCGGTGTCAATGTCCTCCTGGTAAGCTGATTCGCTTTCGCGCACAATTTCTGAAATTTCGTTGTGCTCGATGCGCTCGTTTAGCGCTGCGATGGTGTGAATGGAATGGTCAACCGCCCAATCCAGCACACGCCAAATTTTTTCCCAGGGGATATTAGTAGATAAGACAGCAGCTCGAGATGCTCGTTCTTTGCGTGCCCGGGCCCGTTCATCGCGGTACAAGATATAGGCTTTAGCAACCTGGGCGTGCCCGTTTTCGATCAGGATTTTTTCGACTGCATCCTGGATTTCCTCGACCGTTGGAATTTGCCCTGGCGAGCAATTATCCTCCAAATGCCGGATCACCTGTTGGGTGAGGGCTTCTGCGGTCCGATGGTCGCGCCCACCTACAGCGACGGCGGCGCGGTAGATCGCATTGGTGATGCGCTCTGGATTAAAAGGTACGATTGCTCCGGTGCGTTTGATGACCTGGCGGATTTGGGGCATGGTAAGCAGCCTCCCGTGAAATACAGTGTAATGCACCCTGTTTGGGGGTAATTACAATAAACATGACATTCATCCTATTTTTAGACTTTATGCCCAGATTATACAATTTTTAATATTGTATTAATATAGTTCCGTGAGTATAATTTTTCTAATCGAATTTTAATAATTGGAGGAAGAATAGGAGGGTAAACCAGTCGAGAAAACCTTTTCTGCGTTTTTACACACCCAATCCCCTGAATTCGTCTAATCGGAGAACACAATATGAAGAAACTCCTGAAAGGCTTACTGATCGCTAGTCTGGTGCTTGTTTTTGCACTGATACTTTCAGCATGCCAACAAACCACGGAGACACCGGCCCCCGCTCCAGTTGATCAAGCGACGGCAGAACCCTGCCCGGCTGCTGAGCCATGCGCAGATATTTCCGCACAGGTACCCTTTTACGCCTTGTGGACTGACTCTGGCCATGCTGATTCAACCGCTGAAGCTTTCCGCCACTGGGACGAGGAATCTCCCAAGGAAGTGCCGGCCACCTGCGCCAAATGCCATAGCTCCCCTGGCTTCCTTGACTGGATCGGCGCTGACGGGACTGCTGTAAATGCTGTAGATGCTCCAGCCTCCGTCGAGACCGTCATCAATTGCACCACTTGCCACAATGAAACAACGGCAGCTCTGACTTCGGTTGTATTCCCGTCGGGCGCTGAACTGACCGGCCTTGGCCGGGAAGCCGTTTGTATGAACTGCCACCAGGGCCGCGCATCGGTTGTCCAGGTTGACGCGGCAATCGAGAAGGCTGGCGCAAAAGACGATGATACGGTTGTCGCCGAGTTGGGCTTCACCAATATCCATTACTTTGCAGCCGCCGTTGCGCGCTACGGCACGCAGGTCAAAGGCGGATATGAGTATCCTGGAAAATCCTACGATGTGATGTTCGATCACGTCGAGGGTGTCCAGACATGCCAATCCTGCCACAACCCGCACTCGCTGGAATTGCAAGTCAATAAATGCGTTGGCTGCCATACCGGCGTAACCGATGCTGAATCGGTCAAGAACATCCGCATGCAATCCTCGATGGTTGATTATGACGGCGATGGCGACGTTGAAGAAGGTATCGCCTTCGAAATTGAGGGCATGCAGGCGTTGCTTCTAACGGCTATGCAAGCTTATGCCAACGAGGTTTCCGGATCGCCGATTGTTTACTCGCCGACCGTCTATCCTTATTTCATCATCGACGCCAATGCTGATGGCGCTGTGGATGCGGGAGACACCGAGAAATACGCTTCCTGGACCCCGCGCCTGGCCAAAGCTGCCTACAACTATCAAACCTCGATCAAAGATCCCGGTGCTTTTGCCCACGGCGGCAAGTACATCATCGAGCTGCTGTTCGACTCCATCGAGGATCTTAACACCAAGCTGGCAACCCCGGTTGATTTGAGCGCCGTTCATCGCGAAGATGCCGGTCACTTTGCCGGTTCCGCCGAAGCGTTCCGTCACTGGGATGAAGAAGGCGCTGTACCTGGTTCTTGCGCCAAGTGCCACAGCGCTGCGGGCTTGCCAACCTTCATCAAAGAAGGCGCAGTCCTCTCCACAACTCCGTCCAACGGCCTGATGTGCGAAACCTGCCATGACAGCGTTTCCGAATTCACCCGTTACCAGACGGAAACCGCCGTCTTCCCGAGCGGCGCCAAACTCGGGTTTGAGGCTAAGCCAGACGCCAATCTGTGCTTGAACTGCCACCAGGGCCGAGAATCCACCGCCAGCGTCAACAAGGCTGTTAGCGGCATGGAACTTGATGTGGTCAACGAAAAGATTTCCTTCCGCAATGTGCACTACTTTGCTGCCGGCGCTTCGCTGTTTGGCACCGACGCCAAGGGCGCCTACGAATTCAAGGATAAGGAATATCTTGGCCAGTTCGCGCACGTTGAAGGCTTCTCAACCTGTATTGACTGCCATGAGCCACATGCGCTAACTGTCAATACCGGCGCATGCACCGGATGCCATCAGGTGGACGATCCCAAACTGATCCGCATGGAAGATCCGGCCGTTGATTACGACGGTGACGGTGATACCAGCGAAGGGATCTCTGGCGAGGTCGAAACCTTGATGGAGAAACTGTTGGTTGAAGTACAGACCTACGCCAAGTCCAAAGCCGGTACTGCTATTGCCTATAGCTCCTCTGCGTATCCGTATTTCTTCATCGATGCGAATGCAGATGGCGTCAAGGATGACGGCGATACCGAAAAGTACGCAACCTGGACTCCGCGGTTACTCTTCAGCGCCTACAACTACCAGTATGTTGTGAAGGACCCGGGCGCTTTTGCCCACAACGGCAAGTACATCATTCAGGTTCTGTACGACTCACTTCAGAGCTTGAACCCGGCATCTGTGACCGGATTGACGCGGCCATAAGTTTGCTGGACTGAGATAGCCCCCATGGTCCTCCATGGGGGCTTCTCCTTTCGATAGTAATTTCTTTATTATGAAATTACTATTTTTGTGTAAATAATTAGCACATTTATTACCCTAAAAATACTGTTATAATTAACACCAGATTAAAAACAACGGAGAATCGGATGAGAAAAATTGGCCGCTGGTTAAAAAACCTTTTTTTTCCACCTCATGACAGTACCCCGGTTAGAAGAATTTTACCCTATGCAATTATTATTATCCTGGGCGGAGCTTTAACTCTCGGAACGACATCCGCCTGGCAATATACCAACACATCGGTATTTTGCGGTACAGCCTGTCACACCATGCCGCCGGAGTACGTGACCCACATTAATTCTGAGCATGTGCGCGTCACCTGCGAGGAATGCCACCTGGGGCGTACTGACTTAGGCGAACAGATCATCCGCAAGATTGCATACTCCTGGCAAACCGGTTCAGCCATGGTGACCGGAAACTATGAGTACCCAATCCGGGCTGAGAATATGCGGCCGTCAGTGGATGTCTGTGAGACCTGCCACTTCCCCGAAGTGGTATCCGATGATTCGCTGATCGAACTAAAGCGCTACGCTTATGATCCGGGCAATTCGCTCTCGTATACTTACCTTATCATGAAGACAGGCGGGGGAAGCAAGCGCGAGGGGCTGGGACGCGGCATTCACTGGCACATCGAGAACCCGGTTGAATTCATCGCGCTCGATGAAGAAAGACAGATTATCCCTTACGTTCGCGTCCAAAATGAGGACGGCAGCTATACTGAATATGTGGATACTGAAGCCGGATTTGATTCTGCCAATCTGGATGAGAGTCAGCTTGTTCGGATGGATTGCCTGTCCTGTCATAATCGCACCTCGCATATCAGCGAACAGCCTGACGAGGCATTGGACTCGATGCTTGCGCGCGGCGCGATCTCTTCTGCCATCCCTGAAATAAAAATGCGCGCCGTGGAATACCTTGGCAAACCTTACGCCACGGTAGAAGAGGCGAATGCCGGGATTGCCGAGTTGGCCGATTTCTACCGCAAAAATTACAGCATTTATTACAATGCCAATACTGAATTGATTGACACGGCGGTCGAGCAGCTACAACAATACTTTGCCATTTCGAACTTTCCGGAACAGAAATTTAACTGGGACACGCACCCGGATAATGCCCAGCATAAATTCTCGCCCGGTTGTTTGCGTTGCCATGACGGTAAACACCTGACTACCAGCGGTGAGTCGGTGCGTCTGGAATGCAACCTGTGCCATTCTATTCCGGTTGTTGCTTCAACAGAACAACTCCTGACCAATATCGAGATCAGCCGCGGTCCAGAACCCGAATCGCACCAGAGCACAAACTGGATCACGCTGCACCGTGATTTCTTCGATCAGACCTGCGCCAGTTGTCACACGGTGGAAGATCCGGGTGGTACCAGCAACACCTCTTTCTGCTCCAATTCAGGATGCCACGGCACTACCTGGGAATATGCCGGATTTGACGCTCCCGGGCTGCGCGTTGTACTGGCAGAGGAGTTGAAGAAATACGTGACCTCCACGCCGGTAAAACCAGCATCCGGGACGCAGGCGCCTGCCAACAGCTTTACCGCTATTCAGAGCCTGTTTGGCAAATGCGCTGCCTGCCACGGTGAGAATGGCCAAAAGGGAATTAATTTGACGTCCTATGAAACAGTCATGGCAGGCGGCACGGATGGCCCGATCGTGGTACCCAACCAACCTGATCAAAGCGTTCTGGTTACCTCGCAGCAGGAAAGTTCGCCGCATTTTGGGCAATTCACGCCTGCAGAATTAGCGCAAATCATTGCCTGGATTGAAGCCGGTGCGCTAAAGTGACGATTGTCACAATAAATCATTACGAATACCGCCCTTTTTGGGCGGTATTTTTTTATTGTGCCAAAAATAATTAATGTATAATTAATCTTGCTATCGGGTTCGTCTTTAATAACAGGTTTGAATTTATTTCCCAATCCCCAGTCAATTTATCCTGAAAAGGAGTGGAGTTAGAGATATGGTACAGTCAAAGCGTACCCACACTTCCACAATCATTCCCATTTTATTGCTCGCAATGCTGATCGGCGCTGTTTTTGCTTTGTCAAGCGTCCAATCCGTGTCTGCTGAAAGCAAGGTTGCGCCTGCAGCACAACTGCCCGACAATACAGAATGTCTGTTGTGCCACAGTGCACCCGGGCAAACCAAAGAATTTTCCAATGGCGACGCCAAGTCTGTGTCGGTGGACCCGCAGTTATTTGGCGAAGGGATGCATGCAACGGTAAGCTGTCAGGCATGTCATGCCAATATTAGTGGTTACCCGCATCCGGAAAACACAGCAACAACCGGGCGCGAATACACCCTGCAATATAAAGAACTGTGCCAACAATGTCATGCTGTCCAGGCTACTGAATTAATGGACAGCTCGCATACCAAGCTGTTCGAAGCTGGCAACCTGGATACACCCACCTGCGCAGATTGCCATAATCCCCATGCCGATAAGCCCTTTGCCAAAGTGGAGGACGGCAGTCTGACCGGGGCTTCACATGCACGGATTGCCGGTATTTGCGCAAAATGCCATAGCACCATTTTCGAAGAATATGCTACCAGCGTCCATGGATCGGGCGTTTTAATCGACAAAAACCCGGATGTTCCGGCCTGCACGGATTGTCACGGCGTCCATACCATTTCCGGACCATCCGGCGAGGCCAGTTTTCGCTTGACGTCACCGAACATTTGCGCCAAATGCCACACCGATGCAGCCATCATGGACAAATATGGCATTTCCACGCAGGTTATGAAAACGTACATCGCGGATTTCCACGGAACAACCGTCACCCTTTTTGAAAAAGTCGATCCAGATCAACAGACCAATATGCCTGTCTGCTTTGACTGCCACGGCGTGCACGACATTCGGCGGGCGGATGATCCGGAAAAGGGTCTGCAAGTCAAAGAGAATTTGTTAAGCACCTGCCAACGCTGCCACCCGGATGCGACATCCAATTTCCCTGATTCGTGGTTAAGCCACTATATTCCATCTCCCGAGCATGCTCCACTGGTCTATTACGTCGGCCTGGTTTATAAGATCCTGATCCCCCTGGTGTTGGGTGCTATGGCGCTCTTTATTCTGACAGACATCTATCGCAAGGCCTCGCGGAAACGCAAAAAGAATGGGAACGGAGGCGGCATTGAAGAATTACAACCGCCAACACCCGATTTCAGTCAGGATTCAAAGTAGGTCAAGGAGCAGATGAAATGACTGAACACCAGAATGAAATCATGCGTTTCGATAAAATTCGCCGCGTCGAACATTGGTTGCTTTTTATCTCCTTTACCACGCTTGCCGTCACCGGTTTGGTCCAGAAATACCCCAATAACGCAGTCTCACTTGGCATCGTGACCTTGTTGGGCGGCGTCCAAATCGTACGGATCATTCACCGCATTGCCGCCGTCATGTTCATCCTGGAAGCTATTTTCCACTTTGCCTACATGGGTTACCAACTGTATGTTCAACGGAAAAAAGCTACCATGGTTCCCGGCGTAAAGGATGTGGTTGATGCTGTCCAGGCAACTGGTCACAACCTTGGCCTACGCAAAGAAGGCCCCAAAATGGGGCGCTATAACTTTGCTGAAAAAGCCGAATATCTGGCGGTAATCTGGGGCCTGGTGATGATGGGATTAACCGGACTCATGCTCTGGAACCCAATCTTCACCACAAAAATATTACCGGGGCAGTTCATCCCAGCCGCAAAAGTGGCTCACGGGTTGGAAGCCGTCCTGGCAGTGCTGGCAATCCTTTTATGGCACTTTTACCATGTGCATATCAAACGCTGGAACTGGAGCATGGTAAAGGGTACACTAACCCGTGAGGAAATGGAAGAAGAACATGGGCTGGAGCTTGAGGAAATCGAAAAAGGCGAGACTGCTGCCCCGATTTCCCCGGTTGTTCTTTCCAAACGCAAAAAGATTTACTACCCAATTGCTGCAATACTCGCGATTGTCCTGGCGGCCGGGTTGTATGCATTCGTGACCTTCGAAGAGACGGCGATCACAACCATACCGCCGCTGGAAGAACAAGGGACGATTTTTGTTCCTCAGACGCCGACGCCATTACCAACCAAAGCTCCAACGGCAACGCCTGGTCCGCAGGTGGAATTGCCTGCCGGCCCCTTGACGTGGGAAACGGGTATTGGCGCAATGTTCGAGCAGCGCTGCGGATCATGCCACGGCGCGATGGGTGGACTATCGGTGAAGAGTTATGAAGCATTGATGCAAGGCGGCAAGTCCGGGCCGGTTATAACAGCCGGAGATGCTGAAAACAGTCTGGCTCTGACCAAAGTTGCCGAAGGCAAACACCCGGGCCAATTCGAAGCGGATGAACTCGAAAAGATTATTGAGTGGATTAACGCCGGCGCAACTCAATAGAAAGTAAATAGATGTATAGGTTGCGCAAAGGCGGGCAGGGAAACCAGCCCCTTGTATCTTGATTTGATTGGTTTCCGCTAGCCATAATGTTATCAGATCCACCCATCCCGCCCCAGACCTGGGGCGGGTTTGTCTTAATCAAGGAGCTGTCCCAAAAGCGGGTGGGTGTGGAAGCCCGCCCCTACCAAGGGGATGGGTTCCACCCCATCCCGCATATGAGATGGAATAAAGGACAAATTTATTCTTTTGAGACAGTCTCTTTTGGTTCTATCGATTCTGGGTCAAAACGAAAACACAAGCCGGGACTGTAGGGCCATCCAGGTCGATCTTACGTGTCTGGTGGGCTGGAAGGCCGGTCAGATTTTGTAGAATCTGTCTGTCCACCTGGCATAGCTCAGGGTGTTTGCGGATGATGGCAGCAAAGGGACAGTTGTGGAAAAAGACCTGCGGGCCGCCGGCGTGGGCCTCCCAACGGGCCTGGTAGGGGTATTGGTTGATCGATTGAATTGCAGCATTCAATCGTCCGATTGCATGCGTCTCAGCGCCGCTCGGAGCCTGAGCAAGAATTAATCGGCGTGCAAGCTCATCCTGGTATGCTTCTGCATCGGCGTTCGATTGGATCATGTCCAGAAGAATATCGGAAAGGTGAGTCAAAATATCAGGACGGGACTCGGCTGATAGCTGGTAAGATTTTGCCGGCCGGCCGCGCGCCGCATGCCCATCTTTGGGAAATCGCTGCATCTGGACCACACGTTCAGCTTTAAGCAGGGCATTGATGTGATAGCGCACATCCGCGCGGGTGAGCTGCAACTGCCGGCTCAGCTCTTCGACGGTTGAGTTGGGAAAGCGTTGCAAAGTGACCAGAATCTGGTCTCTGGTGGACAGTTCCATGGCTTTATTGTAGCTCGAAAAACAGAATTAAGCAAAAATAATTTTACTTAAATATCGATTGACAGGGTTGTGTAAAGTTGTACAATAAAGAAGGTGGGGGCAAGACATAGATCGATTTTGGTTAGCTGAGGAGAAAATTTCCTATGTCAGACGATAGCCTGCTATCTTCAAGTTATGAAATTCCGCCAGAAATGCAAGGGACGGTAAGCATCACCTCTCTGGATAAAGTGTATGCCTGGTCGCGGAAAAATTCCATGTGGCCGATGATGTTCGGCCTGGCCTGCTGTGCCATCGAAATGATCGTCTTGGCGGCCAGCCGCTTTGATATTGCCCGCTTTGGCATGGAAGTTATGCGTCCGAGCCCACGTCAATCTGACTTTTTGATCGTTTCAGGTACGGTCACGAAAAAAATGGTTCCACAAATCGTGCGTCTGTATAACCAGATGCCTGAGCCAAAGTATGTCGTGGCAATGGGCGCCTGTGCTTCGGGCGGTGGTCCTTTCAAAGAGGGCTATTCAGTGGTCTCCGGGATTGATAAGTTTATTCCGGTCGATGTGTATATACCAGGCTGCCCGCCAACGCCTCAGGCGTTGTTGAACGGACTGATCGCGCTGACTAAAAAAGTGGATAAAGAGCGCATTAAAACTTCGGAATGGTATGCCAAAGAACCCGAGGCTGCGGTACCCGTGCCTGTTCTTGGCCCGGATCTGATGGATCCACGGAAGTACGCGCTGATATACGAACAGACACACCGGCCAATCGAACCGGAGACCCCGGTTGAAACTGAGCAGAAGGAAGGGTAAGATGAGCGAAGAACAAATCACGGTTGCTCAAACACCGGATATTTCCCTCCAATACGAAGGCCGCGTGGTTAAGGATACCCGTGTTGGTTACAGCGGGTTTATCGTAGGTGCTGAACATCTATTGGAAATTGTGAAATCCCTGCGCGACGAGCTTGGGTTTGATTACCTGTCATCGGTCACCGGGGTAGATTACCTGCCCGAAGGCAAAATGGAAGTGGTTTACCACCTGTACCGCTCGATTGGTGGGCCGGCGCTGGTCTTGAAGGTCCAGGTACCGCGTGATGAAGCCGTTGTTCCCTCGCTTTACCACCTCTTCAAAAGCTCAGACTGGCAGGAACGGGAGGCCTGGGACTTGCTGGGCATCCGGTTCGAAGGCCACCCGGATTTGCGTCGCATCCTCACCTGGGAAGGATTTGCCGGTCACCCGCTGCGCAAGGATTGGAAAGAGCCGTATTTCGAGGAAGAAACCAAGCCGTTTAAGTCGCGTTGGCCGGAAGGGATTACAGGTCGTATTGAGGACAAGAATCCCTATAACGACAACGTCCAGTACCCGCATGGTTTTGATCCGGAGACCTGGGTTCCGCAAGCCGAAGAGGCGTTATACACCAGCGCCAAGAAAATTGGCCGCGATGAGGAGCTGCACACCGATACCATCGTCGTCAACCTTGGTCCGCAGCACCCCTCAACACACGGCGTTTTTCGCATGGTTGCCGCTCTGGATGGTGAGCAGGTTGTCTTCTTAAAACCTGTAGTGGGATACCTGCACCGGAATCACGAAAAAATCGGTGAGCGCAACACCTATCTGCAAAATATGCCGTTCACCGACCGGTTAGATTATGTGTCGTCCATGAGCAACAACTTCGCTTATGCCCTGGCAGTCGAAAAGCTGATGGGAATCAAGCCGCCTGAACGCGCGGAATACATCCGGGTGATGATGGCGGAATTGACGCGTTGGATGAATCACATATTTTCATTTGGCTTTTTATGGAACGATCTGGGATCATATTTCACCCCCATGATTTACGCGCTGGAAGAGCGCGAACTGGTTCTGGACATCTTCGAAGCTGTGTCCGGCTCACGGATGATGTGCAATTACTTCCGCTTTGGTGGAGTTGCTCGCGATTTGCCGGAGGGAGTGCTGGATAAGGTTAAAGAGCTGGTGTTCGAGCGCATGCCGCGCCGGCTGGATGATATTGACAAAATGCTTACCACCAACGAAATCGTCCGCAACCGCTGCATTGGCTGTGGCGTTTTGACAGCCGAACAGGCGATCAACAATGGGGCATCCGGCCCAAACCTGCGCGCCTCTGGCGTGCCTTATGACATCCGGCGTGCCGATCCCTACAGCATCTATGACCGGCTGAATTTTGACGTGGTGGTGCATTATCACGGCGATGTGTACGACCGATATCTGACACGGTTGGATGAAGCGCGTCAGGCCAACCGGATTTTACAGCAGGTGGTCCGCGATATTCCCGAAGGTCCGATTATGACCGGAAAACCGGCTTACCAGGTACGCGTTCCGGCAGGAGAAGCCTACGGCCGGGTTGAAGGACCCAAGGGCGAGCTTGGCTTCTATATCGTATCCAACGGCAAACCGAATCCCTGGCGATATCACGTGCGGGCGCCAAGCTTCATTAACTTGACCAGTCTGGAAGATATGTGCCGCGGCGGAAAGATTGCGGATGTGGTGTTGAACCTGGGCGCAGTTGACATTGTACTGGGCGAAGTGGACCGCTAAGCGGATGGATGGAGGTTGAGATGACAGGTAAAGGTTTCCTCAGGATGCTGTTCGGCGTGTTCAAGCGCTTTGTCATGACCTATGTTGAGGATTTTCGTAAAGGGAAAAAGCGCTACTACACCAAAGAGGGCATCGAAAGCCGCCGCAAAGCGGATGTGCAAGGAATTTTCACCATCCAATACCCGGAAGAAAAACTGCCGGTCCCCGAAGAGTTTCGCTTTTTGCCTTTTTTGGTTTATGATGAAGGCCCAAACGGTGAAAAGGATTTACGCTGCACGTCCTGTGGTATTTGCGCCAAGGTTTGCCCACCACAGTGTATTTCAATTGTGCGCACCAATGATCCGGTAACCGGCAAGCCCATCCCACAGCCGAAAGAGTTCTACATCGACGTTGATATTTGCATGAATTGCGGCCTGTGCGCAGAATATTGCCCCTTCGACGCCATCAAAATGGATCACGATTATGAGATCGCGTCCTACAGCCGCCAGAACAATATTTACGACATTGAACGGCTGGCCAAACCGGTTAGTTACTATGCCAGTATCCGGCCGACAAATAATGCGGCTGAAGAACTTGCCCGTCAGGAAAAGGAAGCCCTGAAAGCTGCTGCGAAAAAACCTGCTGCTGCTGAAAGTGCAGGATAATGGTCTGATTAATGGTAGAGGGATCATGTATAATAGCGATACGGAATTGATGTTTCCGCTGCGAGTAGTCCCGCAATTATCCGGGCAGCGCGGCGAAAAGTGGAAGGCGTTGGTCGAACGAATTTCTGCCGCGGATTCAAGTCCGGTCGAGCAGGCAGCGTTTACTCTGCTAATGGTGCGGCTTAGCGCATGCCAGGGTTGTAGCGTCGACTCGTTTCGGGGGATGCGCGGTTGTACAGCTTGCGCAAAACAGACTGTGAAGCGCTACCGTGGCAGCGATGCCGATCTGGATGGTCAATTCCAGCAAGCCTACAAGGATGTCGAACAACATCTCTCTAAAGCGTAATTCCTTATTGTTATGCTTACGCAGTTGAGAAAGGGAACCTTAATTTATGGTTGATCAGATTATCACGCGAGAAGCAGTCATGACTGCTCTCGGTACGGTTCAAGAACCCGAATTGCATCAAGACCTGGTGACCTTGAATATGATCCACAACCTGGAGATTCAGGATCATTCGGTTCAATTCGAGATCATATTAACTACTCCTGCCTGCCCGCTTAAAGGCAAAATTGAAGCCGATGCGCGCCGGGCGGTACTTGGCATTCCGGGCGTTAAATCGGTAACGATCAAACTGGATGCCAACGTACCCACGGATGGGCGTGCCCGCGGCCTGATGCAACTGCCGGTTAAAAACGCAGTTGCTGTTGCCTCCGGCAAAGGCGGCGTTGGCAAATCGACCGTGGCGGTGAACCTGGCGGTCTCGCTGGCCCAAAGCGGCGCCAAGGTTGGGTTGTTGGATGCGGATATCTACGGGCCTAATGTGCCAACCATGATGGGCGTCGATCACCTGCCGCCCATGCGCACCGAAAAAATGATCCCGGCCGAAACTTACGGCGTCAAAATGATGTCGATTGGCTTTTTAGTCCCACCCGGGCGCGCCTTAATCTGGCGCGGGCCGATGTTGCATTCTGCCATCCGGCAGTTTTTGAGCGATGTTGATTGGGGCGAACTGGATTACCTGATCATCGACCTTCCGCCAGGGACTGGCGATGCACAGCTCAGCCTGGCGCAGTCGCTGCCGCTTTCCGGCGGCGTGATCGTCACCTTGCCGCAGGCGGTTTCGCTCGAGGATGCCACCCGGGGCATGCAAATGTTCCGGGAACTGAACGTTCCGATCCTGGGCGTGGTCGAAAACATGAGCTATCTGGAAATGCCGGATGGCAGCCGGGTAGATGTTTTCGGTCAGGGCGGAGGCGAACGCATGGCGCAAAAAGAAAACGTGCCCTTCCTTGGCTCGATTCCGATGGATCCCGCCGTCCGTATAGGCGGAGATCAGGGCAAGCCCATTGTGGTTACTGGCCTCGATACTGCTGCCGGCAAGGCGCTCAAGTCCATTGCCGAGCAATTAGCCGCCAGATTGAGCGTGGAAGCTTATAAGAATCAAACCAGCGTCAAGATCGAGATGGTAGGATAATCAGCCATGAGCATGACGTCTGTTCAAAGTGTTGTGGGGGTCCGTTTCTCGAAAGTCGGTAAAATATATCATTTCGATGCGAGCAACCTGTCGGATGTCAAGACCGGCGATTCAGTTGTGGTAGAAACCACGCGCGGCTGGCAATTGGGTGAAGTGGCGCAGGTGGTTGATCCGGCGGTTGAAAAACTGGAAACTGACCTGAAAGCGATCAGCCGTCTGGCAACGCCGCGCGATCTGCTGCTGCGAAAGCTCTGGCAGGTGCGCGAGTTGGACGTGGTCGAAGCTGCCAAAAAACGCGCTGAAGAACTCAGGCTGTACAATGTCAAAATCGTTTCGGCCGAGTATAGCTTCGACGGAGCACGCCTGGCCATCATGTATTCCACGGACAGCGAAGAAAAAGCAGATCTCAAATCACTGCGCCAGGATATGCAAAAGCTTTACGCCCCGACGCAGGTGGAAATGCGGCAAATTGGTCCGCGAGACGTGGCCAAAATTATTGGCGGGATGGGTGCCTGCGGCCTTGAAAAACGCTGCTGCTCAGCTTTCCTCACAGATTTCAGCTCGATATCCATTAAAATGGCCAAGGAACAGGGAATTTCACTGAGTCCTACAGAAATCACCGGCATGTGTGGGCGGCTGCGCTGCTGCTTGATTTATGAATATAGCACCTACACCGAATTGCGCAAGGGCCTGCCTAAACGCGGTAAGCGGGTGGTGACGCCGGCAGGCGAAGGCAAAGTACTGGATGTTTCTCCTCTGCAAGGAACGGTGCGAGTCGAAATCCCCGAAGTAGGCATCCGTGAATTTACCCGGGCTGAATTGACCGGTGTGGCTGAGTCAACTGCAGTTGATGCGGCTGAAGAAGAGGGCGAGGAACGCGATGGCAAGCCGCCAGTTCAGATCAAGCCCTCGACGCCAAATGAAGGGCAACCCCCAACCGGTGAGACCAGGCCTTTCAACCCACAGCAACACGGCAATCGCCAGGGGAGGCGCAGGCGTGGCGGCAGGCGAAACTGAGGGGTGGAAAGCTCTACAGAAGATACTGGTTATTTTGGCCCATCCGGATGACCCCGAGTTTTTTCTGGGGGGCAGCATTGGGCGTTGGACCGGGATGGGTCACAAGGTGGATTATTGCCTGTTCACGCGCGGCGATAAAGGAGTAAACGGAAAGATTGTTGATCCTTTAGAACTGGCAAAATTGCGCGAGGGAGAACAGCAAGCTGCCGCCGCCGTTCTTGGGGTGAAATCCGTTCAATTCCTGAATTATGAGGATGGTTATTTGACGCCAGACCTGAACGCCCGGCGGGAGGTGGTGCGGGTTATCCGTACCATGAAACCCGATATCGTTGTCTCCTGCGACCCGACCAACTATTTTCACCGCGCCAACCGGATCAATCATCCCGACCACCGCGCTGCCGGCCAGATAGTGGCCGATGCAGTATTTCCGGCTGCCGGCAATCCACTTTTCTTCCCTGAATTGCGCGCGGATGGTCTGGAAGCCCATAACGTCAAGGAGCTGTGGCTGTCACTGCCTATTGCTGCGGATATCAGCCTGGATGTGACTTCTACCTGGGTTTTGAAATTCGAAGCGCTCAAACAACACAAAAGTCAGATTGCAGATGTAGAGGAATTGCACAAGAATTTATGGAGCCGCCGGACGCCTGACAGCAGCGACGAACATCCGCAGTTTCTGGAACATTTCCGCCGAATCATTTTTTAGTTAAAACCAACCAGGGAGGCAAACCATGCACCCAATCCTTGCCCGCGCGCGGGAACTTAAAGACAGGACGGTTGATTGGCGGCGTGATTTGCATGCACACCCCGAGCTCGGCTTTCAGGAAGTGCGTACGAGCGCGCTGGTTGCGAAAGAGTTGCTGCGGTTGGGTTACCGGGTCGAAACCGGCGCCGGGAAAACCGGCGTGGTAGGCGTTCTGGCGGGGGAAAAGCCGGGTGCATGCATCCTGCTGCGCTTTGACATGGACGGATTGCCTATCCAGGAGGAGACGGGGGCTGAATACACCTCCATTAATCCGGGCGTGATGCATGCCTGCGGACACGATGGTCATGTGGCAGTTGGCTTGACCGTGGCGAACCTGCTTGCTGAGAAGGTGGAGGGCATTCAAGGGACGATCAAGCTGAATTTTCAACCCGCCGAAGAAGGGCTTGGCGGCGCTGCAGTCATGATCAGAGACGGCGTATTGCGAAACCCGCCGCCAAAAGCTGCGCTCGGGTTGCATTTATGGAATGAGCAGCCCGTTGGGTGGGCGGCCATCACCGCCGGTGCTTTCAAGGCCAGCTCCGATATGTTCAGGGTCAAAATCAGCGGTAAGGGCGGGCACGGCGCACTGCCGCAAAACACTACGGATCCGCTGTTGACCGGCGCAATGGTGGTGAATGCTTTACAAAGCGTTGTTTCGCGCAACGTCTCGCCCTTGCAGCCGGCTGTGATCAGTGTGACGCAATTTCAGGGCGGGACGGCGTTGAACATCATTCCGGACGAGATTACTCTGGGCGGTACGGTTCGAACCTATGATGCCGAGTTACGCAACCTTATCATAGGGCGGATGAAGACCATTATAGAAGGTGTGAGCGCTTCGCTGGGGTGCGCGGCAGAATTCGAAATTGTAGAGCACACGCCGGCTGTGACCAACGCAGCCGACGCTGCGGCGGTGGTACAAAAGGCCGCACTTGCAGTCGAACCAGGTATTGTTATTGATGAGACGTATCGTTCCAGTGTGTCGGAGGATATGTCGTTATTTTTGCAGGCGGTTCCGGGTTGCTTCTTTTTTATGGGAAGTGCGCCCGTGGATCCCAGAAAACGCTTTGGACACCACCATCCCAAATTTGATATCGATGAGGACGCGCTACCGCTGGCAGCCGGGATTCTCACTCAGGCTGCGCTTTCGATGCTGGCTAAACTGGCTGGAGAATAATCATGCCAGTACTGGAATCCCTGACTGAATTGAGCCACACCCCGGAACGGATCGTCTCGCTGGTGCCATCCATGACCGAGAGCCTGTTTGACCTGGGATTGGGTGGGGCGGTAGTGGGAGTCAGCGATTATTGCACCCGACCAGAGGGAAAGCTGGAGGGAATTAGCCGGATTGGCGGACCGAAGACCATTGATGCTGCACAAATCCTGGCATTGCACCCTGACCTGGTGATCGCCAACCGTGAAGAAAATGAGCGAGAAGCGGTGTTGGCGTTGGCGGAAAAGGTGCAAGTTTGGGTATCCTTTCCGCTCACCGTGCAGGATGTGTTGCGCGATTTGTGGACATTGGCTTACCTGGGCAGGAGCCAGCAAGCATTGATGCGCATGCGTCTGTTGGAAACTGCAGTGGAAATGGCAGAGGAAACCCTGGAAGAGGGGAGCGGCATGCGCTATTTTTGCCCGATCTGGCAGGGACAAGCAGGTGATACGCGCTGGTGGATGACCTTCAATCAGCAAAGCTATAGCAGCGATTTGTTACGGCTGCTGGGGGGTGCGAATTGCTTCGCGCAGCGCCAGCGGCGTAATCCATTGGCGGCCGACCTGGATGCGGCCGTAGCGGTTGAGCCGGGAACCTACGACCGGCGTTATCCACGGGTCACAAAAAGCGAAATCATCGCTGCTCAGCCGGATGCAATTTTGCTACCGGATGAGCCTTTTGCGTATAGTCAACGCAATGTGGAAGAATTTCGTTCGATCTTTGCTGAAACCCCGGCTGTGAAACAAAGTAAGGTCGTTTTGGTGGACGGCAGCCTGATCACCTGGTGCGGAACCAGACTAGGGCTGGCGCTAAGTGAATTGGCAGATGTGTTCCGGGCCGGTTAAGCTAGGTTATGTAAACCGTCAAAAATTATTTTACAAACTCCGCCATGTCATGCTGCCCGCACTCACAGAGCACCCCTTGGGTGGGACACGCTGCGAGTGAGCGAAGCGAAGCATCTCGTTATAAATCAAGCATATTTCCGGCTTACAACGAGACTCTTCGGTCGCTTCGCTCACTCAGAGTGACATCAAGTTTCTAGTTACTTTCGACGAAACACTTAGTTCGCCGCGAAACTTTCAAAAAAGGTTTTTGTGCCTGGTAACGGGAAAAGCTAGTCAAGTCTCGCGAGTTACGAGACTACCGGTGTCCTGTGGAAGGGAAAGTTGGCTTCCCAGATCAGCGCAGATTGCTTCGACCTCTCCGAGGTCTCGCAACGACAAAAACGGTTTCCGAGAGCGTAGCGGGTGAACCGGGGTCGTTTTGCCGCGCGCGGTGGCTCACGCAGAGCGCGTAATGAAGAATCAGGCTGAATGGAATGAAGTGCAGGAAAATCACAGGAAAACCAGACTTGACTGGCAAAAACCTGTGTGCTATACTCATATCGTCTGAATAATCTGATTAATCAAATGATTATATTCTTGATCTGAGTTTCACATGCTACGCGATCAAATTCCATCCGACCGGTTATCTGAATTTTTGTGTTATTTGGCCTGTAATGATTCAAACGGGCAGGGAGATCGCATTCCGCCGCTGGCAGAGTTGAGCACCGAACTGGGACTCAGTGTAGCGAGTTTGCGGGAACAGCTCGAGGTAGCCAAAGCCATGGGCCTGGTTGAAGCACGTCCGCGTACCGGAATTCGCAAGCTTCCTTACACATTCCGCCCGGCGGTAGTCCAAAGTTTGAATTATGGGCTGGTGGTTTCGCCTGAGGCTTTCAAGAACTACTCGGATTTGCGTAATCATATCGAAGCAGCCTACTGGTCGCAAGCAGTACAATCGCTCAACGAGACCGATCATGCTGAACTACGCAGTCTGATCGCGCGCGCCCGCGAAAAATTACACGGCCAACCAGTCCAAATTCCACACGCCGAACACCGCGCGCTACATCTTTTAATCTATAAACGACTGAACAACCCATTTGTAACCGGGCTTTTGGAAGCTTATTGGGAAGTGTACGAAGCGTTTGGCTTGAATGTCTATTCCGATCTGGAATACCATGTTCGGGTTTGGGATTACCACGCCCGCATGGTCGATGCCATCTGCAATCGCAACTTCACAGTTGGTTATGAGGCGTTGATGGAGCACATGGATTTGATCTATCAGCGCGAAAAAAGGCCTGTGAACCAGGCATTCGAATAACGGCGTACATCACCGCATCATCTGTTAAGGAGTATCTATGTCTCAGCTACAGCCTGCAGCAGTGAAAGACGGAAAAACCGCGGGCAAGAAGATTGTCAACGAATTCTGCATGACCTTCAGCACCATCAATGGATCGGGCAGTGCAACCGCCAATACCATTTTGCTGAGGTCGCTTTTCCGCATGGGGATTCCGGTAAGCGGTAAAAATATTTTTCCATCCAATATCCAGGGGCTGCCAACCTGGTATTCCATCCGGCTGAGTAAAAAAGGATACCTGGCGCGCGTCGAAAAAGACGACATTGTGGTCGCCATGAACCCCGCGACGATCAGCACAGAGCTGGATTTCATGGTGCCTGGCGCGGTGTTATTTTATGCGGATGACATCAAAGTGGATCTACCCCGGGAGGATATTGTCGCGTATCCCATGCCGGTTCGTAAATTGATCAAAGAAGCTGAAGTGCAGCCTAACCTGCGCGATTATGTCGCCAACATGGTTTATGTTGGCATCGTTGCGCAAATGGTTGGGATTGATATGAACGTAATCTACGGCACTCTGGATCACCACTTCAAGGGCAAGAAAAAAGCGGTCGATTCGAACTGGGCGATAATCCAAAGCGCAGCCAAATGGGCACAGGAAAACCTGGAAAAGCGCGACCGGTATTTTGTTGAAAAAATGCCCCCGCTCAAGGATGTCATTATGGTTGATGGCAATACCGCCTCTGCGCTGGGTTCGATCTATGGCGGCGTTCAATTCACGGCCTGGTATCCTATTACGCCCGCATCCAGCCTGGCTGAAACCACGATCGAATATTTGCCGGAACTGCGCACTGACCCTGCCACGGGGAAAGCAACTTATGCAGTGGTCCAGGCAGAAGATGAACTGGCAGCCATTGGCATGGCAGTCGGCGCCGGTTGGGCTGGTCTGCGCTCCATGACCTCCACTTCCGGGCCGGGCATTTCCCTGATGGGCGAATACCTTGGCCTGGCGTACTATGCTGAGGTGCCGGTGGTCGTGTGGGATGTGCAGCGCGTTGGCCCATCTACAGGTTTGCCGACCCGCACTGCCCAGGGTGACCTGACGCAGATTCATTTCCTCAGCCACGGGGACACCCAGTTTGTCATTCTGCTGCCGGGAGACGCCAAAGAATGTTTCGAATTCGGTTGGAAGGCGTTTGATATTGCTGAACGGCTGCAAACGCCAGTCTTCATCCTGACGGATCTTGATCTTGGGATGAATACTCACATGGTCAAGCGCTTTGATTATCCGGATCGACCCATGGACCGCGGGAAGGTGCTGTGGGAAGAGGACATTCAAAAGCTTGTGGATGAAGGAAAAGCCTGGGGCCGTTACCTGGACATGGATGGCGACGGCATTCCGTATCGCACCATACCCGGCAATCGCAATGTACATGCGGCCTATTTTACCCGCGGCACCGGTCATGATGAAATGGCCCGCTATACCGAAGATCAACACAGTTGGGAAAACGGGTTAAACCGGCTGAAAAAGAAACTCGAAGGGAACAAACAACTGTATCCCAAACCGGTGGTCGAGAAAATGGCCAAAGCGAAATTCGCCATTATCGGGTATGGCTCCACCGGGCCGGCGATCCAGGAAGCCCGAGATCTGCTGGCCGAAAAGGGTATCCCGACTGATTTCCTGCGGATACGCTCGCTGCCATTCTCGGATGATATTTGCGACATGCTGCATGCCTATGACCGCATTTATGTGGTTGAGATGAACCGCGATGGCCAGATGCGTCAGCTACTGGCCATGAATTACTCGGATTGCGGCGCAAAACTGCACCAGGTTTCGCACACCGACGGCATGCCGCTCTCCGCCGAATGGATTTTCAACACCATTCTGGCTCTCGAGGAGGAGAAATAAAATGGCTACTCAAACTGCCGTCAATTTAGCGGGCTTAACTCGTAATGATTACAAAGGCGCGCCCAGCACACTGTGCCAGGGCTGCGGGCATAATTCGATCTCCAGCCAGATCGTGGCAGCACTGTACGAACTGAACATAGTCCCGGAAAATGTGGTGAAATTCAGCGGTATCGGCTGCTCGAGTAAAAGCCCGACCTACTTCCTGAACCGTTCCTTTGGTTTCAACGGGTTGCACGGCCGCATGGCGGCATTGGCGACCGGCGCCATGTTTGGCGATGTGACTTTGAAGGCCATCGGAGTCAGCGGCGATGGCGATACCGCCAGCATTGGCATGGGCGGGTTCAAACACATGGTACGGCGCAATGTGCCGATGGTTTACATCGTCGAAAATAACGGGGTGTACGGTCTGACTAAAGGCCAATTCTCAGCCACTGCCGAAAAAGGCCTGGAACTCAAACGCCAGGGTCGGAATGTCTTCGGCCCGGTCGATATTTGCATGGAGGCGCTGGCATCCAGCGCAACGTTTGTAGCTCGCTCGTTTGCCGGCGACCCGAAACAGGTGAAGGAAATCCTCAAGGCAGCCTTCAGCCACAATGGTATTGCAGTGATCGATATCATCAGCCCATGCGTGACTTTCCACAACAAGGAAGATTCATTCCACTCTTATACCTGGGGCAAGGCGCACGAATCGCCGCTGCATGACATCTCTTATGTTGCGCCGCGGGACGAGATTTACATCGAAGATTACGAAGAAGGAACCACCCAGGAAGTGACGCTGCACGACGGCGCGACTTTAGTGCTGAAAAAGCTGGAAAAAGAATATGACCCATGCAACATCTATGATGCATACCGGGTCATCGAAGAAGCAGAGCGCAATCACTGGCTGCTTACCGGCATCTTCTATATCGAGACAGAGGCGCCGACGCTGTTCGACAGCCATAATTTGGTCGAGACGCCGCTTAACCGGCTCAAGCCGGAGGAATTGCGACCTGCCGCCGAAACGCTAGACAAGCTGATGGCGAATTTCGCCCAATAGGGTTTATCCTTGCCGTTCCCTGAGCCTGTCGAAGGGTGCGGCAAATCAGGTGTCCTCGACGCACAAAAAAAAGGATAGCCCTTTGGCAGGCTCAAGGAACGATGGGCACGGGAATGGTTTTATTAAAAAGGGGGCGGTCGGTTTTCCCGTAAAAAGTAGCCGACCGCTTTTTTTTGTATTATTTCTCGCTGCCGCGGGCAACTGGCCGGGAGGGATCGCGAATCCATTCGGACCAGGAGCCGGCGTACAGCCGCGCCAGGGGCAGACCGGCTACCGCCATGGCAACCAGGTGATGGGCCGATGTGACGCCTGAGCCGCAGTAAACTACTGCTTTCTCGGTAGGCGTGGTGCCCATGAGGGTTAAAAATGCTTCGCTCAAATCATCAGCCGGTAAGAACTGGCCATCCCGATCCAGGTTCAAACCGTGAAACCGGTTGACCGATCCAGGGATATGCCCGGCAACCGGATCGAGCGGTTCGAATTCGCCACGGAAGCGTTCGGGCGCGCGCGCATCGATGAGCGGGAAATCATGTTCTGCTGATAAAGCCTGCATTTCGCCGGTGGTGACCACCATGCGGTGATCCGGCGCGCCGGTAAATCGAACCCGGGAGTTGGTGTGATTGCCGGCTTCAGTCGGGTAACCAAATAACCCGCGCCAACGGCTGTAACCGCCGTCCAACACGGCCACCCGGTCATGGCCGTAATACTTGAGCAGCCACCACAGCCGGGCAGCATAACTGCCGCCGGTGGTGTCATAGACGATTACCTGTTTGCTGCGGTCGATGCCAAGCCGGCCAAGTTTTTCGCGGAAGGTATCCGGTTCGGGGAGGGGATGCCGACCGTTCAATGCTGTGCGGGGACCGGACAGGTCATAATCCAGATGGGCATAAACGGCACCGGGAATGTGGGAATAGAGATAATCCCCAAAACCCCAATCGGGGTTGGCAAGGTCGAAGCGACAGTCAACGATCACCCAATCAGGCTGACCGAGATAGGTCTTGAGTTCTTCGGCAGAAATGATACTCGTATAGCCAGTGTTGGAGGTCATGGCAATTTTCCTGGCAGGAATTATAAAACAAGACGATAGAGGCGATGACGTTTGTGCACACGGACGCCAACCGTTTGCATATCGGAAAAGCTGTTGAAATTACGTTCGTCAATCTGAATCATCTCAGCGTACTCAGCTTCAACAGCGCGCAGACTGCGTTCGACCTCTGCATAGAGCATGATGTTTGCGCCGCGTCCCTGGTACTCTGGCAGTAAGCCCAGGCCGTTCAAGTCCACATGCCGGGTATCGCGCATCGCGCGCAGCAGCACGACCCAGCCGAAGGGCCACAGCCGTCCGTGAGTTTTTTGCAGTGCGCGATTGATGTTAGGGTACCCCAAAATAAAGCCAGCAATTTTTTCGTCCTGAGTAATAATTTTGATCAGACGTGGATCGGCAATTTGATAAATGTTTTGCGCCATTAAAGTAAATTCATCCGGCGTGGTTGGAAAATAATTCGGATTTTCCAGGAAAGCTTCGCGGTATACCAGATCGACCATGGGGATCCAGGGTTTCAGGTCACGCTTGCGTTTGAACTGGAGCACCTTGAAATTGCTGCGTTCAGCAACCCGGTCGGCGGCAGCAAATACTTTTTCCGGTAATTGATCAGAACGAATCATATAACCCGATAAAATATCCGCTTCTTTGGCGAAGCCGTAATTTTCAAGTAAGTTCTGGTAATACGGAAAATTGTAAGGGATGCCGACCGCTGGGATTTGGTCAAAACCCTCCACCAACAAGCCAAACCCCTGAGACCGCAGAAACCCGCGCGGACCCAGGATGGATGTGATGCCCTGTTGCCTGGCCCAATTCACAGCCGCATCCAGCAGCGCTTTGGCAACTTCCTGGTCGTTGATCAGGTCAAAATTGTAGAAAAAGCCCACTTCCTGTTTGTAATGATCAGAATAATTGCGATTGTGCAGCACGGCAATCCGGCCAACGACCTCGTTCTGGTTTTGGGCCAGGAAAAACTGCGCTGTGGAATGGCGGTAAAAAGGGTGGCGTTTCTGGTCGAATACCAGCCGGGCAGCCGGGTGAAGCTCCGGCACCCAGTAGGGGTTGTCACGATAAAGCTGGTGCGGGAAGTCGATAAAGCGATTTACGTCGCGGCGGTTGTGCGTGTCAATCGGTTGGATATTCATTTGACTGGATTATTTTGGCTCAAGCCCATTCACCTACGGTGTACAGCAGTGCAAAGTTAGGCAGACGGGCGGTTCCGACCGGAAAACCAGAAATCACAACGACCTGTTTTCCGGTTTCGACGGCTGTGGAGGACAGCAATGCAGCTTCGACACTTGAAATCATCGATTCGACCGTAGATGCGAATGGAACCAGGAATGGAATGACACCCCAGAGAAGATTGAGGCGGCGAAAGGTGGTCGGGTTGGGCGTGAAGGCATAAATGGGCACCTCCGGCCGGCTTTTTGACATGAGAAGCGCTGTGCGGCCGGATTCCGTGAAAACGGTTATACCGGCGACATTACGGTCGTGAGCCAGTTCACGGGCTGCCTGTGTGATGGAATAGGCATCGTCCTGGTAGGGTTCGTCGGGTTGGGAAAGCGTATGCCCGTATTCGCCGGCGTTGGCCTCTGCCTGGCAAACGATGGATGCCATCATCTCCACAGCTTCAATCGGGTAGGCGCCGCTGGCAGTTTCGCCTGAAAGCATAACGGCATCGGTGCCGTCGAAGATCGCATTAGCCACATCCGAAGCTTCGGCCCGGGTTGGCCGCGGGTTATTGATCATCGAATCCAGCATCTGAGTGGCAGTAATGACCACTTTTGCATGCCGGTTGGCCATGTCGATGATCTTTTTTTGATAAATGGGCACTTGCGCCGGGGAGGTCTCTACTCCGAGATCGCCGCGCGCTACCATAACGCCATCGGCGGCGTGGATAATCTCATGCAGGTTATCCAATGCTTCCGGACGTTCCAGCTTGGCAATAATTGGGATGGGCTGATGCCCCGGATCCAACTCATGCATGGCCTGGCGCACGGATTCGATGTCCGATGCCGTACGCACAAAGCTGATGGCAACCAGATCCACGCCCTGCTTAAGGCCAAATTCAAGGTCAGCGCGATCCTTCTCTGTGAAGCTGGTGATGCCCAGCTCGGCGCCGGGTAAATTAACGCCCTTATTGGAGGTGAGCAAGCCACCCAGCACAACCCTGGCATGAACCGCCTCCCCATCCACGCCGGTTACTTCCATTTCCAGATTACCGTCATCCAACAAAATCCGGCTGCCCGCTTTCACGCCGCGCGCCAGATTGGGCACGTCCATAGGAATCAATGTGATCGGCTCGCTGGTCATTGTTGAAGATGTTTCCATCGTCTCTACATTAGTCAATGCCACTTTTTGGCCGGCGACCAACTCGATACCGCCCTCCGGCAGCTTACCAACCCGCAGCTTGGGTCCTTGCAAGTCCTGCAGGATACTGATAGGTTTATTGAGCTCTGCGGCAAGGCGGCGGATGCTTTCGATTTTCTCTTGATGCTCGGCATGGGTGCCGTGCGAGAAATTAAGCCGGGCCACATCGATCCCGGCATCGATCAACCGACGCAGCACCGTTTCTTCCTGCGATGAAGGGCCGATGGTAGCAACGATTTTTGCTTTTCGGTTTACGGGAGTGGAGGACATATTTTTCAGCCTGAGCAGCGGGCGCAATTGAAGGAATTTTACAACTGCAGGCCGGGATACCGGTCGCCAGAGACAGCCTGAGTGCGAACGGACTGTCCCGGCCTGCGGTCAGTCAAAAATTTTGGTTTGCGGTTAATCCATCATCAAAACGTCGTAGATACGGGGAATGGCCCAGTCAATTGTCTCTTTATCGATCACCAGCGGCGGCGCAAAGCGAATGATGTGTGAGTGGGTCTCTTTAGCCAGGATGCCTTTTTGCTGCAGTGCTTCACAGAAGCGCCGCGCGCCGCGAGCTTCCGCTTTGAGTTCGACCCCGATGAACAATCCTTTGCCGCGCACCTCTTTGACGTGCTTCGAAGGGATCTCTGCCAGCCGTTCCAGGAAGTATTCACCCAATTCGGCCGAATTTTGTACCAGGTTTTCTTCCACGATAACCTTGAGCGATTCGCGGGCGACCGCGCAGGCCAATGGGTTTCCGCCAAAAGTGGAACCATGCTCGCCGGGGAGGTACAGGCTCATAATATCGGAATCGGCTAAAACGGCTGATACCGGGTAGAAACCACCCGCAAGAGCCTTTCCGATGATCACCATATCCGGGCGCACGCCTTCGTGATCGCTGGCAAACAATTTGCCCGTCCGACCAAGACCGGTTTGAATCTCATCGGCGATCAGCAGCACATTGTTTTTCTTGCAGACCTCGCTGACTTTTTTCAAATAACCGGCTGGCGGGATCAAAACCCCACCTTCGCCCTGGATCGGCTCGATCATGACTGCGGCGGTGTTTGGGGTGATGGCTTTCTCAAGCGCGGCCGCATCTCCGTATGGGACGGAGAGGAAACCGGGGGTGAAAGGACCAAATGCGTCTTTGTAGAGCGGTTCACTGGAAAACGAAACGATCGAGATTGTGCGCCCGTGGAAATTGCCGTCGGCAACGATAATTTCAGCCTGGTAGTGTGGAATTTTCTTGACGTCATAGCCCCATTTTCGGGCAACTTTCAGGGCAGTTTCGACGGCTTCGGCGCCGCTGTTCATCGGCAGCGACATCTCGTAGCCGGTGAGTTCTGATAATTCCTTGTAAAACAAAGGTAGCTGGTCATTGCGGAATGCGCGCGAGGTCAGAGTCACCTTTTCGGCTTGGGCCTTCAGCGCATTCAGGATGCGGGGGTGGACGTGACCCTGGTTCAGAGCGGAATAAGCGCTGAGACAATCCAGATAGCGGTTTCCTTCGACGTCATACACCCAGACGCCTTCGCCGCGTTCGATGACCACATCCAGTGGATGATAGTTGTGCGCGCCGTATTTCTCTTCGATTTCGATCAATTCGTGGGTATTCATACGATCTGCTCCAATGGATTTCTATTGCATCAAATGAGCCAGAATTGCTTTTTGCGCATGCAGACGATTGTGCGCCTGTGGGAAAAGGCGTGAATGCGGACCATCCGCGACAGCGTCTGTAATTTCCTGTCCGCGGTGAGCCGGCAGGCAGTGCAGGATAATGACGTCTTTGCGCGCCTCGGAGACCAGTCTCTCGTTTACCTGATAGGGGGGGAAGACCAGTTCACGCTTCTTGGATTCCGCCTCCTGCCCCATACTGGTCCAGGTGTCGGTGTAAATGACATGCGCTTCTTTGACTGCCTGGTGCGGGTCACGCAGGAAGGTTAACTTTGATCCGCTGTCAGCGGCAAATTTCTTTGCCGCGTCAACGGCGGCAGGGATGATATCGTAATCTTCCGGGTTGGCAATAGTGAAATTAGCGCCCAACCTGGCGGCGATGTGCATCAGGGATACTGCTACGTTGTTGCCGTCGCCAACATAAGTGATATTCAAGCCTTTGAGCGAACCGAATTCCTCGGTGATGGTGAGCGCGTCCGCCATCGCCTGGCAGGGGTGGTTATAATCGCTCAGCCCGTTAATGATGGGCACTGAAGCCCATTTTGCCAGTTGGAGAATATGGTCATGGTCGAATACTCGCGCCATAATGGCATCCACATACCCTGAAAGCACCCTGGCCACGTCAGCAATGGATTCGCGCTGGCCAAGCCCGACTTCATTGGGCGAAAGGTAGAGCGCGTCTCCGCCGAGATGCCGCATGCCCATGTCAAAACTGACCCGGGTGCGCAGGCTTGGCTTTTGGAAGACCATGCCAAGTACCTTGCCTTTGAGTATGGGGGCATTACCGCCACTCATCCGCTCTTTCTTAAGGCGGACTGCCAGATCGAGTAACCCTTGCAGCTCCGCAGGTGAGTAATCGGCTACGGCGAGAAAATCCTTTTTCATAATCTCTCCTGATCCTGATGATGGGTTTGGGTACTACCGTGTGTAGTATATCATAGGGCTGGCTGAACGATTAATGCGAAAAACAATCACCACGGGGGCATAACGCACATGGAGAAGATCAAAATCTTTGTCCGGTACAAATCGATAAAGACAGGCACAGCTACCGCTCGTTACGTTCACTTGCAGAGCACCCTGCGGGTGCGGGCGAGAATGCAAACCGAGTTCGCGAACCGTCCCTGTCGGCAAGTTAAGGCCGAATTGAACGACACAGATAAAGACAGGTAAAATTAGGGAAATCGGAGAAATTAATGATGCGAAAGCAAGGAGAGCCAGTGACGAGGCAACGAAAATTCGCGATTTATGCCTGGAGCGTATTTTTTTATAACCTGCTGGTGATTGCCTGGGGAGCTTATGTGCGTGCGACAGGTTCCGGGGCAGGCTGCGGCGCGCACTGGCCGTTGTGCAATGGCGTGATCATTCCGCGTGAGCCACGGATTGAAACCATAGTCGAATTCTCGCACCGAGTTTCGAGTGGGTTGACGCTTGTGCTGGTCGCCATCCTGGTTATCTGGGCGTGGCGGGCTTTCGGCAAAAGCAGTCTGGTTCGCAAGGCGGCAGTTTTTGCGGTCGTGTTTACCTTGACCGAAGCGCTGGTTGGCGCAGGGCTGGTGCTGTTTGAACTGGTCGCAGAAAACACCTCGCTCACCCGCGCGTTTTCGATGATGGTGCACCTGGTCAATACTTACCTGTTGCTCGGGGCGTTGACATTAACCGCCTGGTGGGCAGCACGGGGCGAGCCTGAGCGGTTGGCATGGCCTGGAATAAACGGCATTATCCTGGTTGTGGGCCTGGTTGGAATGTTGGTGCTTGGGGCAAGCGGAGCGGTCACAGCGCTGGGCGATACCCTTTTTCCGGCTGCCTCGCTGGCTGAAGGTATTCAGCAAGACCTCTCACCGACAGCACATTTTTTGATCCGGTTGAGGGTGCTACACCCGGTAATTGCCGCGTCCGTTGGGGTTTATCTGCTGGCAGCCGTATTCTGGCTAAGGAGCGGCCGCCGGATGACCATTCAAACCAAAATTACCAATTTGTTGATCGGCCTGTTTGCCTGCCAACTGGCGCTGGGCATCCTTAACATCTATTTATTGGCGCCTGTGTGGCTGCAAATGATCCACCTGGTGATGTCGGACTTAATCTGGGCCGCTTTGGTCCTGGCGACCGAGAGCTGGTTTGGCTTCCGCGCTGTGCTTGAACGCCCGGCGAACCAACCCGTCGAAGTAAGCATAGAAAGCGCCGCGTCCGAAAATCCGTAAAAGGACGTACAGGAATTTGATGTCGTTTCCCGGGAGAATCAGGTACTTGCTGCGCGCTGCCTGCTCCAATATTTCTTTGGCTACCTGTTCCGGCTGCATCAAACCGCCGACCTGATTGATCATGCGGGTAATTTCCGGCTTGAATTGATTTTCGTAGGCCAGTTGCGGTGTATCGGTATCGGCCGGGAGAACCAGCGACACCTGGATACCGAAGGGTTTCAGTTCCATTCGCAGGGCTTCCGAGAGGCCGTTCACCGCTGACTTGGATGCGCCATAGGCGGAATAGCCGTAAAAAACGAACAGGCCTGCACCGGAGGAAATGTTGATAATGCTGCCGGAGCGGCGATGGATCATGCCGGGTACCAGAGTTTTCAGGACATAAACGGTGCCGAAATAGTTGATATCCATGTTCCAGCGGAAAATATCCGTGGGTAATTCATGGAAGGCGCCCGGGTGGGTGACGCCGGCGCAATTGACCACGATATCCGGTAATCCCCGATCGGCAATCAAACCTTTTAGAGTGGAACTGATTTCCTGCTCCTGCGAGACATCAGCCGCCAGGATTTGAACGAAGGTGTCAGCGTTGCGTGCTTTTTGAATTTCCTGCTGCGCCTGCTCCAATACTTCCAAACGCCTACCCAAAATGGTGACATGGGCGCCATGGCTGGCAGCCAGTTTGGCGACAGCCAGCCCAATGCCGGACGAGCCGCCGGTGACGAGAACGTGTTTATTGACGTATGAATTTTTCATAGGGTATGGTTTGCTTGAGCGTTAATGATGACCGCAGGATGAACACGACCCGCCCGCACAGTTACCACATCCACCGGATGCAGCGAGCGTTTGGCCGCCGGAAGTGGCATTAAACAACGATAAGGCGCGCTGAGTATTCGAACCATGACACTTTTTGCAGGTGATGGCTACATCGGCGTCTTTCATTGGGCGCAGCGCCTCAAAGCGCGTACCGCATTCCTGGCAAACATATTCATAAATTGGCATAGGCGGGCTCCGGGCATAAAAATAACAACGGTTTATTGTAGCGTGCTTACCTGATGGGGGTCAAGCGAATTTTCGCGAATGAGATACGCATGCCGCAAGGTGTATACCGCGATACCAAAGGCGACCGCAACGTTGAGCGAGCGTTTATAACCTTGCATGGGAATCCAAAAGCTTTGGTCGCAGAGTTCCTGAATACCCGGATCGATGCCGCTAACCTCATTGCCCACTACCAGCAGCGCAGGTTGAACGGCTGTTTCCGGCGGAATATCGAAGAGCGAAACGGCCCCCGGGAGAATTTCAAGCGCCCAAATTTGCAGCCCGCGGGCTTTACATTCTTGGACCGCTGTCAGACCGTTGGTATGGTAGCTCCAGGGGACGGCAAATTCAGCGCCCAGCGAGACCTTGGCAATACGCGGGTTATCTGGCTGCGGTGTGATGCCCCCCAGATGTGCATGACTGACCCCGGCGCCATCTGAGGTGCGCAGCATGGCGCCAACGTTGAATGTGGAGCGGATGTTGTCGAGCAGAACCTCAAGATGTGGTTGCGGACTGACGGCTTTTTGGCGTGGATTGTGACTGGCAACTTCATCCCGGGTGACCAGCAAATGCGTCGGTGATTTGCAGCGCGGGCAGAGCAGCCATCCCGCCTTTTCGACGGGTGCAGGAAACCGCAGCGAGCAGTTCGGGTTGCTGCATTGGAAAAATCGAAGGTCGTGCTTTGCAGGGGATTCGGATGCCGGCATTGTTTTTGGGACGTCAGTCTGTGAAGTAAATCCGCGTCCGCATGTAGCGCACATCGAAAGGTGCGTATCCGAGTGCAGCAACGACTTCTTCCGGACGACCGGTGGCGCCCTGCCGCGCAGATAGTTGCATGCACAGCCCGGTATTGTGAGCGGAATCGGCCGGCAGGACATCCAGAGCTTCGATCAACGGACGTAGATCATAATCCCTGTCACGGCGGGAACGCAGCAACTGCGGCGTGTTGAGTAATGCAAACACCCTGGAAGCAAGCTGGTCAGCGTCGATCGGATCGATCCATTCAGCCAGGTACTCCGTGGCGGTGACGCGGCCTGCCAGGGTGGCCTCGGTTAAATCCACCTCTTCCACAGCGGCTATCTCAATCCCCGGATACGGCATGACCTGCAGCGAGCGGGTAATGTCATCCGGGCGCAGTGTATCATCGTCCAGGTAGATGTCGGCCAGTTCTGCTTGCGAGAGGAAGCCCAATGGCAGCGGGCAGGCTTGCTGGATGCGAGGCTGGGGATGAAAGCCCTGCGAGTATGCGACGGGCAAGCCAGCGCGGCGCAGGTAGCGCTCCCAGATTTTCTGGATATCCAGATTGCCGGTGTAGCGCAGCGGCGCAGTCTTGCGGTAGGTGATCCGGCAGCGCATCATGATGCGACGGGTTCCAGCACCGCTTTTTTCTTCCGGATAGGCACTTCCGGGCACATCCATTGTTTGCCAGGATTTGTGCGGCGCAGCTCGGCAAAAGTTGGTAGAATGCCGCAAGCGAGGCAGCTCTCGCGGCAGTCGCTGCGGAAGGATTGCGTTTGGCTGGCGCGGTATTCACCCAATAAGAAGGACTTGCGTACGCCCGGTGAGATGTGATCCCAGGGAAAGATTTCATCTTCGGCGCGCATACGGTGCGTGTAGAATGCCGGATCGATCCCCGCCTGTTCGAAGGCGGCCTGCCAGATTTCATAGCGGTATTGATCCTGCCAGGCGTCGAATTTCGCGCCGTTCCGCCAGGCGTTGTAGATCACCTCGGCCATCCTGCGGTCGCCGCGGGAGAGCCAGGCTTCCAACAGGGTATCTTTGGGACTGGTCCAGGTCATTTTAAGGCCCGGTCCGCGCAATTCACTACGCAACAGTTCTTGTTTGGCCTGGATTTGTTTTGGTGTATCACAGGGCGCCCACTGGAAGGGGGTATGCGGCTTGGGGACAAAAGTGCTGACTCCGGCATGCAATACCGCGCGTTTGCCAATGATCTTGCGCCCTTCGGCGATGACTGCCTTGCATAAATCGACGATGGCGCGGACGTCATCCAGCGTTTCGGAGGGATGCCCGATCATGAAGTAGAGCTTGATGGTGGACCAGCCGCGAGAGTAAATGGCGCGAGCGGTCTCGAGCAATTGATCAGCCGCGATTGGTTTGTTGATGGTTGCGCGCATGCGGTCGGTGGCAGCCTCGGGAGCCAGCGTGAAGCCGCCCTGACGCGAACCTTTGAGTTTGTCCATCAGATCGATTGAGAAGGTCTCAATACGCAGCGAGGGCAGGGAAATGGTCAGGTGGTTCTCGCTGGCATGCTTGCTGACCTGGTCAACCAGGTCAACGATTTGCGTATAGTCAGATGAGGAGAGCGATAGCAGCGCAACTTCTTCATAACCGGTCTGTTTGAGAGCGGTTTGCACCGCTTGCAGAATCTCTCCGACCGGGCGTTCTCGCACCGGCCGGTTGATAAAGCCGGCATGACAGAAGCGGCAGCCGCGGGTGCAGCCACGCATGATCTCGACGGCCACCCGGTTATGCACCACGTCGATGGACGGCACAATGAAATTTGTGGGCGGGGGCGGCAGTTTGGCGACGATGCGCTTGGTGATCCTGCGCGGCGCTGCCGGGTCAAGCGGACGAAGCTCACGCAGCGTGCCGTCCGGGTGGTAATCCGGCTCATATAAGGCAGGGACGTACACTCCGGAAACTTGCGCCAGCGCTTTAAGCAGCGTAGCGCGCGGCTGACCGCTGCGTTTCCAGGCCTGGTAAGCATTTACGATATCGTGGATCATTTCCTCGCCCTCGCCAATGGCAAAGGCATCGATGAAAGCTGACATAGGCTCGGGATTGTAGCAGGCATGCCCGCCGGCAATTACCAGCGGGTGCTGATCCGAGCGATGCGCAGCGTATAACGGAATACCCGCCAGGTCGAGCAGGTTGAGCGTGTTGGTATACAGCGTCTCGTACGGCAAGGTGAGAGCCAGAATATCGAAGTCAGCGATTGGACGGTGAGACTCAAGCGCATACAAAGGGATGCTCGATTTGCGTATAGCCAATTCCATGTCCGTCCAGGGGCTGTAAACCCGTTCGGCAAAGACATCCTCGCGGGCGTTTAGGGTTTGATACAGAATGGCCAGCCCGAGGTTCGGCAGGCCAAGGTCATAAATATCCGGGAAGGCGAGCGCGATATGTGTCTCAACGCCGTCCCAGTCTTTGACGATCTGGTTGAGTTCACCGCCAACATAACGACCGGGTTTTTGAACGGTGGGCAGGATGCGTTCCAGCTGCTTTTGCAGCATCGTATGGTCAAATGTCATTATTTCTCCGCGATACCGGTAAATAAGGGGAAGTCCATGCCAAAGGGAGCGCTCCAATTGTACCCGATTCTGTCCGAAATAACGCGCTCGCCTGGTATTTGTCAGACACCCCGGATTGCACCGCCATCGACCGGCAGCATGACGCCGTTGATGTAGCTGGCGGCTGGTGAGACTAAAAACACGGCTGCCCGGGCAAATTCTTCGGGCTGGGCCAGGCGTCCGAGCGGGATATCTCGCGCCTGTCGGTTAATTTCCTCTGCTATGGTGGTACTGTTGGAATCGGCCCGGAATTTCATCAATTCGGTAACGCGCTCAGTCTCTGTCCAGCCGGGCAGAATGGAGTTGAAGCGGATGCCCTGTGCGCCCAGTTCAAGAGAGAGCGTTTTGGTCAGTCCGGCGGTGGCGGCGCGAATGCTGTTAGAAAGCACCAGGTTGGGAATTGGCTGTTTGACCGAGTACGAGGTGAGGGTCAGAACCGATGGGCTGGTAGATTTTCGCAAATGCGGCAAAGCTGCCCGAATCAAGCGCACATGGCTGAGGAACGAGGATTCGATTGCGTGTTGCCAGGTAGCATCGTCAAAGGTTTCGAAAGCCCCAGCTGGCGGCCCGCCGGCATTGGTGATCAGAATGTCCAGCCCGCCAAAATATTGGACTGTCTCGGAAACCAGGTAGTCCGCCGAGGTAGCAGCGGTGACATCGGCGATCAATGGCAATACCCTGGCGCCTGTCGCGTGATGGATGCGCTGGGCAGCGCTGGCGGCTTCGGCGTCATTGCGGCTGTTGATGGCCACCTGAACTCCTTCCTCAGCCAGCGCCAGGGCAACTGCAAACCCCAGACCGCGACTCGACCCGGTTATCAGTGCGATTATTCCATCCAGTTTGAGATCCATAACATGGTCCTTCTCTACAAGATTTCGATGCGATGCTCCAAAATATACAGATCGGGAAAATGTTCTTCAGTGAAATCGAGAACGGTTTGCAGCGCCTGGCGCGAAAAACTGGCGTCGTTACTGACCAGCGCGCATACCAACCGCGCTTCCTGCCAGTGATCATTAAAACCGTCTTCCGCCGCTGAAACATTAAATTCGCGGTGCAACCGTGCCAGCACCGGTTTGATTCGGCTGCGCTTTTCTTTCAGCGAAGTACAGCCCGGAAGCTGAAGGTGTAAGGTGAGAATCCCGACCGCCATAAGGTTCCGCCTGTTCCCGGTTATTGTGACACGGCTCGAGCGCGCGGTCAAGCGTCTAAAAGAATTGGGCAAGGCAAAAGAGTCAATCGCTTGCGAAAAGAGGTGCGGTTGGTTACAATCCCTGCATATTATTCAGCACGCCGGACGGAATCTAGATGGAAAATGTGGAAGCTGCTTACCAAAGCACGCTGGATTACCTGTATAGCTTTGTGGATTACAGCCTGACCCGCAGTTTGCGCTACTCACCGGAGAAGTTTGATCTGGGGCGAATGGTAGCGCTGGCGGAGGCATTGGGCGCACCGCACCGGCAATACCCTGTTGTGCATGTAGCCGGCACCAAGGGCAAAGGCTCCACCTGTGCAATGATTGCCAGCGTGCTGCAGACGGCCGGATATAAGGTTGGGCTTTACACCTCACCGCACCTGGTGGATTACACCGAGCGGATTCAGGTCAATCGCCAGCCGGTTTCGCATGAACAACTGGTAGCGTTGGTTGCCCGATTAAAACCTGAAGTCGCCAAAATAGAACGGTTGACAACCTTTGAATTAACAACGGCGGCTGCGTTTCTGCTCTTTGCTGAAGAAAAGGTGGACATTGCGGTTGTTGAGGTCGGATTGGGCGGCCGGTTGGACGCAACCAATATCGTCGATCCGTTGGTGTCGGTTATCACCTCGTTATCCCTGGACCATATGAACGTACTGGGGGATACGCTGGAAAAAATTGCAGCCGAGAAAGGCGGTATCATCAAACCGGGCAGGCCTGTCGTCGTCGCGCACCAAAAAGCGGAAGCAGCAGCGGTATTGAAAAAAATCGCGAAAGAGCGCCATGCCCCAATCCTTTTCACCGATGACGCCTATTTTGCCAGCCTGACAAGGCATTCGCTGGCCGGGCAAGAGTTTACGGTTCGATCTGCAGCCGGAAATAACGGAAGCAGCCAGGCCAGCCATTTCAGTCTGCCATTGTTGGGCGCACATCAGGTACAGAATGCGTTGACTGCCTATGCTGCTTTGAAAGTGATCAACAAAACCGGCATCAAAATCAGCAGCGCAGCTATCCGGAAAGGGTTTGGAGCGGTTTCCTGGCCAGGACGCTTTGAAATATTACAAAATGATCCGTTGGTGGTGATCGATTCGGCCCATAACCTCGATTCGGCCGAAAAGTTGGCTCAGACCATTCGCGATTATCTGCCCGGCCGATCTATCAGTCTGGTCTTTGGCGCGTCCGAGGACAAGGATGTAACCGGCATGCTGGGCGCTTTATCCCCGGTGATAGAAAGAGTCATGGTCACGCAATCCGTGCATCCGCGCTCCTATGACGCCGTACAATTGGCTGAAGCGGCGCGGAAATTTGGCCTGCCCGTTGCAGTCGACACCCAGCTTGAATCGGCTCTTGTGCAGGCATTTGCCAGCTTGAAGCCGGATGGCGTACTGGTGATCACGGGCAGCATCTTTATAGCGGCTGGCGCGCGGCAATACTGGCTCGAGAAAAAAAATGTTCTTAAACATGCATGAAAAATCTTTGGTGGGAAAGCGCTCACCCGATTGGACGATTGAATGAAGAAAGATAACTGGATTCAGAAAGACCGCGACAGCGAAGAATTTAGCTCGGCGCTGCACCAGCGCACCGAGGAGTTATATCAGATGCCGGATGCCGTGCCGGATAAAGACGGCGTGATCGAGTGCCCGGCGATGGTCATGCGGGATATCGTCGTGTTCCCGCGCATGGTCGCGCCCATATTTATTACGCCTGGCCCCAATCTGCTGGCCATTCAGGAAGCCCAGTTTGGCTTCGAAACCATGATTGCTCTGGTGGCTAAAGATCCGGAAAAAGAAGATCTTACCCCCGCTGATTTTTTAAGTATCGGAATGGAGATAGCTGTTGGACGGCTGCTGGATATCCCGGACGGCAATAATTCGGCCCTGATTCAAGGGCGGCGGCGCCTGGAGATTTTGGAATTCGTGCAGCTCGAACCGCACTACCGGGTTCGCGCCCGGGTGATCGAAGAGCCGACCGAGGTCAAACGCCAGACCGAAGCCTTAATGCGCACGACCCGCGATCTATTCGAGCGCTGCGTCCAGCTTGATCGCAGCCTGCCGGATGAGGCGCACCTGTTTTCGGTCAATATCCACGAACCTGGCTGGCTGGCCGATATGGTGGCTACTGCGATTTCGCTGCCCTTCTACGAACGGCAAGCGCTGTTGATGCTGGTTAATCCGATGGAACGACTGAAACGGGTCAACTGGCTGCTGGCGCAGGAATTGGACGTGCTGCAGCTTGAAGACGAAATTCAAAACCGTGTGCAATCCGAGGTGGACCGCAGCCAGCGCGAGTTCTATCTGCGGGAGCAGATGAAAGCCATCCAAACCGAACTCGGCGAAGGGGATATTTTTACCCGGGAGACTGTGGAACTGCGCGAGAAGGTGATCTCCGCGCAACTGCCGGATGAAGTTCGCGTCACGGCCCTAAAGGAAGTAGACCGGCTGCAGCAAATGCCAGCGATGGCCCCCGAGGTTGGCATCATCCGAACCTATCTGGACTGGATTCTGGAACTGCCCTGGGCATTCGAGTCGGAGGATAACCTGGATGTGGCGCATGCGGCTGCTGTCCTCGAAAAGTACCATTACGGCCTGGGTAAAGCCAAAGATCGCATATTGGAATACATTGCGGTTCGAAGCCTGAAGCCGCGCAAACCACGCCAGCCAATTCTGTGTTTTGTGGGTGCCCCCGGCACGGGAAAGACTTCGCTGGGCCGGTCAATCGCCGAGGCTTTAGGCCGTAAATTTGTGCGAGTCTCGCTTGGCGGGGTGCGGGATGAAGCTGAAATTCGCGGACACCGCCGAACTTACATTGGCGCGCTGCCCGGGCGGATTCTACAGACCATGCGCCGCGCCGGGACAGTCAATCCGCTGTTTATGCTGGATGAGATCGATAAGCTGGGCGCTGACTTCCGTGGCGACCCCTCGGCTGCATTGCTCGAAGTGCTCGACCCGGAACAGAATCACGCTTTCTCTGACCATTACCTGGAACTTTCATTTGACCTTTCGAAAGTCATGTTTATCACCACGGCTAACTATTTGGGGTATATCCCGTCCGCACTGCTCGACCGGATGGAGGTGATCGAGTTCCCGGGGTACATCGAAGAGGAAAAATTGGAAATTGCCAAACGCTTCCTGATCCCGCGGCAGGTGGAAGAGAGTGGGTTGGAAGACAATGAAATCGTTTTCCAGGAACAGGCGCTGTCCAAAATCATTCGGGAATACACCTATGAAGCCGGCGTTCGCAACCTGGAAAGAGAAATTGGCCGGATGACCCGCAAAGTAGCGCGATTGAAGTCGGAGAAAAAACATTACCCGACCCATCTGATACCCAAAACAGTCGAACGCTTTCTTGGACCGCCGCAGTTTTTCCAAACGCAGGCTGAAATGCAGGATGAAATTGGCGTCGCGACCGCGTTGGCATGGACCGAAAATGGCGGCGACATAATGCCGGTTGAAGTTTTGATTCTGGACGGCAAAGGCGCAATGCAAATCACTGGCCAGATTGGCGATGTGATGCAGGAGTCCGCCCAGGCCGGCTTATCGTACCTGAAATCGCGGGCCAAGGAACTGGACATCGAGTCGGATGCGTTTGAGCGCCTGGATGTTCATATTCACATCCCGGAAGGCGCCATCCCAAAGGACGGCCCAAGCGCTGGCATCACCATCGCCACCGCATTGATTTCCGCCTTTACCGAACGTGGCATCTCGAAAGAAGTTGGCATGACCGGTGAAATTACTCTGCGTGGCAAGGTGCTTCCTGTGGGAGGAATTCGCGAAAAATTGCTGGCAGCGCATCGGGCTGGTTTGAAGACGATCATCATCCCGGAGCGTAATATGAAGGATCTGGTCGATTTACCTAAAAAGATTCGGCAAGACCTGAAAATTGTCCCCGTAACCCATATGGACCAGGTACTGGGGCTGGCTTTGCGACCGGCCGCCGAGAAGAAATCGCGGCCAAAACGGGCGAAGGCCCCCAAGGAAGAAAAATCAGGCGCCGCCCTGGCAACCGATGGAAAAGCCGAGGTTGAGAAGGCGGGAAAGTAGTAAATTACCTGCAAACGAGTAACAAAAAGCCCCCTGAATATTAACAGTCACAGGGGGCTTTTTTATATCAATCACGATTGATTTATTTGGGGGGTTGCTGCGGAATTTGAGCCTGCTGGCGTTCGGATTGCAGTGTTCGGACGCCGTTACGAACCTGGTTGAGCAGACGCTCCAACTCTTCGCCCACGGTCGAAAGCGTTTGCAGCACATATTCGTCTGCTTCACGTCGGGTTATTTCAGCTTCAGCGCGCGCCTGCTGGATGATTTGCTCACCACGAGCCTGAGCGGCTTGAATGACCGGATCGCGTTCGATCAGGACATCCGCTTTCTCGCGAGCGATGTTGAGTGTGCGGCTGGATTCTTCCTGTGTCTGCGCCAGGATCCGATCTCGCTGGATGATAATCTGCTGGGCCTTTTTGATTTCTTCAGGAATCGATACCCGCATCTGGTCGATCAAGTCCAGCATTCGGTCTTCATCCACGATCACGCTGTGGGTAAACCAGATGGGTTTGCTTTCGTTGAAGAGTTCTTCTAGCCGGTCTACGAGATGTAGGATATCCATACTTTCCTCCGCAGTTTACTCATCTGCCATCAAGTGCAATAATCAGACCATTTTACGAATTATTATTAAACCATATTATGTAAATTAATCCCTTAAAGCAATACTGGGAATAATATTTTGCTTATCACCCAGTTCTAAAAAGCGCTTTTTTAACGCCTCATGGACATAAGGAGGAACCATGCTGGAGACATCGCCGCCAAGCGAGGCGATCTCGCGCACGGTTGAAGATGAAAGGAAGGTGTGTGATTCGGAGGTAATTAACGCGCACATCTCAATTTCAGGGTAGAGGCGTTTGTTCGCCAGCGCCATACGGAACTCGTGTTCGAAGTCGGAAAACACGCGCAAGCCGCGTACCACCACCTGGGCGTTGACCTGCTTGCAAAATTCCACCGTAAGTCCGCTATAGCCCATCACTTTGAATTTAGGGTCATTCTCGAAGGATTTTTCGACGAAGGCAATGCGTTCTTCGGGGGTGAAAAGCAAATTTTTCAGTGGGCGGTCGTAAACCGCAACGATGATTTCATCGAACAGGAGTGAGGCCCTGCGGGCAATGTCGATATGGCCGTAATGAATGGGGTCGAAGGTACCTGGAAATACTGCACGAACCATGATGTTCCTTTGAACTAGCTGATATCGCCCCGTCCGTTTGTCCAAAAACGGTCGAGGGTTGAAAGAAGTGCTTTATGCTCGGAAGATTTCAATTCCGGATCATTCTCGATCACTTGATGGGCAAAATGGCGGGCCTTTTCGATCAAGCGCACGTTAGACAGGTTCGCCATGCGCAGTTCGGCAAACCCGGCCTGGCGGGTACCCAGGAAATCACCCGGGCCGCGCTGTTCGAGATCGCGCTCAGCCAGGACGAAACCATCGTTGGTTTGCGCCATCACCTGCAATCGCTCGTTTTCGACGGCATCATCGTTATCGGGGATGAGCAGACAATACGATTGTTCGGCGCCGCGGCCAACGCGCCCGCGGAACTGATGCAATTGTGCCAGCCCAAAGCGATTGGCGCCTTCCACCATCATGACAGTGGCATTGGGTATATCCACCCCTACCTCGACTACTGAGGTCGAAACGAGCACCTGGGTCTCCTGGTTGCGGAAAGCAGTCATCACCTGGTCTTTTTCTTCGGGTTTCATGCGGCCATGGAGCAGGCCGAGCTTCAGGGTCGGGAAGACTTCGCGCTGCAGCCGATCACGTTCTTCAACGGCAGCCAGAGCATCCTCTTTTTCGCCTTTTTCGACCAACGGATAGATGATGAAAGCCTGATGCCCCTGTTCGATCTGACTGCGGATGAAAGTGTAGGCGCGTTCACGTTCGATTGGCGCGAGCACATGAGTCTCGATGGGCAAACGTCCTATCGGCATTTCATCCATGACCGAAATATCTAGGTCCCCGTACACCGTGAGCGCAAGGGAACGCGGGATAGGCGTGGCTGTCATGACCAACAGATGCGGGTTATCGCCCTTGGCCCGTAGTGCGGAACGTTGGGCGACGCCGAAGCGGTGTTGTTCATCGACTACGGCGATTTGCAGCCGTTTGAATTCCACCGGCCCTTCGATCAAGGCGTGAGTGCCAACGATCACCTTGATGCTGCCATCGGCCAGGCCAGCGCGGATTTCCTGCTTTTCAGATTCGGGCGTATCGCCCAGCAGCAGGCGGATTTCGCCCGGCCGGTAAAGGTTGAGAGAGCTCTCGCTTCCGTTTTCACTCATCAAAGCACTGAGGGTGCGATAATGCTGTTCCGCCAGGATGCTGGTTGGCGCCATGATGGCAGACTGAGCGCCGCCGTTGGTGACCAAGGCCATTGCCAGCGCGGCAACGATGGTTTTGCCCGATCCGACATCTCCCTGCAGCAGGCGATTCATGGGGTTGCCCGAAGCCAGGTCGGCGCGGATTTCCTCAATGGTACGCTGCTGTGCGCCGGTAAGCGGGTAGGGCAGCCGGGTGAGCTTTTCCTGGAGCCAATCATCCGTCACTGTAAAGGATTCGGCTGTGTTGGACTGCCAGGCGCGTTTCTGCCGGATAACGCCCAACTGCAAAAGGAAGATTTCATCGAAAGCCAGGCGTTCCTGAGCCGCATGCAGCCTGTCGAGGTTATCCGGGAAGTGGACTTGCAGCAGGGCCTGGTTGATGGAGGACAGGTTGGCCTGCTCGATCACCTGGTGTGGTAAAAATTCCGGGATGCGCGGCGACCAGAAGGTGATCGTCTGATGCATCATTTTGCGCAAAGATTTTTGGGTAACTTTGGCGGTCAGCGGGTAAACCGGAACGATGCGGTTGGTGTGCAGGTGTTCCTGCTCGATGGGTTCCCAATCCGGGCTGTTCATGCTCAGCCGGCCGAGATACATGTCGATTTTGCCGGATAAAACCAACTGGGTATTGGGGCGAATGGATTTCTCGAGCCAGGGCTGATTGAACCAGGTGACCCGCAGCGCCCCGGTGCCGTCTTCCACCACAGCTTCGGTCATGGTGAGCTTGCCGCCCTTGATATTGCGGGTGAAGGCGCTCTTGACATTGGCCAGTATCGAGACTTCATCGCCGTACTGCAGCCGGTTGATGGGCTTCATTTGAGAATAATCGTCGTAACGGCGCGGGAAGTAATACAGCAAATCTTCCAGGGTATGCAGGCCAAGCTGCTCCAGCGTCTGGGCGGTTTTTGGCCCAATGCCGCTCAAAACGGTCAGGTCAGCCGTCAGGCCGATCAAGCCGCTTTGATTCTGGGTGGCTGCCCGTACATGACCAGGCTGGTAGCTGCCGGCCGGACCGGATGCAGTCATCTCATCCGGTGTAGAAGGGGTAAATTGCTGGGGTGAAACCAGGCCGGGTTCCTGCGCAGCCGGGGGCGGCTTTATTTCAACGCCACTCACTGCCTCGACCTGCTCCAGCAATGTGCGAATCCCTTCGGCGCGCTCGCGGATATCCATTTGCGGATAGGCGATCAGCGCGTTTTCGACCAGTTTGATGGTAGTTTCCGGCAATCCGAATGAGACTGCTTCGGTTTTCCAGGTGGGAAGGATTTTATCCAGGCCGCCGACGACTGCGCGATTATCATAACCGCGTTCAGACTCTAATATTAAAAATTTTCTTAATTTTTCCAGCGAAGAAGGCATACCGCTATTTTACCTTATTCTATCGATGTTACAGGTTAACGCCTGATTGTTGTACAAAAATGCACAAAAGGTAACGATGAGGACACCAGTTTCTTGATAGACCCTTCCACAGGATGCTTCGCGATCGCTGCGCCCAGGGTGACAGATAGTTTTTATTTGTCATGCTGAACTACAGGGTGACAAATGTTTTTCAGTTGTCATGCTGCGCTACAGGGTGGCAGTAGACCAGTTTTCTAGTGTATTTTCTCGACTGCCAGCATGGCAAGCGCCCGCGGACCCAGCAGCGCTGCCAGCGGGACATTGATATTGTGCTCGCTGTAAGAAGTATTCGGGTAGATTTCCTGGAACAACTGGCGGACGCTGCGGGTATCGGTCAGCAGCGGCGGGATGGATTGAACCAGGGCAATGTGGCGTAAATTTTCGAATTCTTCCAAAAATTCGACGAAAAGGTCAACGGTCTGACGGTAGGAGCGAACTTTCTCCAGCGGGGTCAGGCGCTCCTCCTCCAGCGTGTATACCGGGATGAAGTTGAGCATCTCGCCAACAACAGCCTGCGCCCGGTCGATTATGCCGGCTTGATGGAGGTAGGACAACCCGGGCGTGCAGATCACGGTGTATATGTGCGGGATCTGACGCCGGATCAAATGTTCGGTCTCCACCGTGCTTGCGCCATTCTGCAAGGCTTCAGCGGCAATCTGAACCAATACGCCCAGTCCGGCTGAAATAGTCTGTGCGTTGATCACCTGGATCGATCGACTGGCCTTGAGTTCTACGGTTGCCTGGAGGGCGTTGTCGTATGCAGCCGAAAAATGATTGTCATGCAGCACAACCAGGATTTCATTGAACTCTCTGCTCAGCGCAGTAAACCAATCCGCAAACTTTGCCGGACTGGGCGGAACCAGCCGCGGGGTTCCCGGATCGAAGGCGGAAGTTGGAAACGCCCCAATTTTGACATCTTTGCCATCCGGATAAAGTTTTCCGCCAATTTCAATATCATGCGGAATTACTCTCACCAAGTTCTGGCCGGGGAAGGAATGCTGGGGGAATTGGGCCGAGCCATCGGTAAGGATGCAAGTTTGGAGCATGCAGTTATTCTATGGACAGGATAAGTTGGTAGTGTGGTTGTCCGCCCTCGTGGAGCTCGATCTCATGCCGCGGGTACACTTTACGGATTTCATCGCTCAGTTTATTGACTTCCTGGCGCGAATAATTTTCCCCATAAAACAGGGTGATTCGCTCGCGGTCGGCGGTATCCGCTTTTTCAAGCAATTCCATACAAGCGGATTGAATGTCTTTGGCTGATGCAACCAGGGTGCCATTCAAGAGAGCTATGACCTCGCCCTGTTGGACGGCTACCCCGTTGATTTCTACCGAGCGAGTGGCAGTGGTAATTTCGCCGGTCTCCACCTCCGAAATGGCTGATTCCATTTCCCCGGCCAGTTCGGCCAGGTCGCCATCCGGATCGTGACGTAACATTGCATTCAGACCTTGCGGCACTGTTTTTGTGGGAATTACTGCCACCTTCTTGACGGTCATCTGGGCGGCATTTTGGGCTGCTAAAATGATATTTTTGTTATTCGGCAGAAGGATGACCCGGTCTGTGGGTAAATTTTCGAAAGAATGAATGATTTCTTCGGTACTTGGGTTCATCGTCTGGCCGCCTTCGACTACAGCAGCGACACCCAGGCTGGCAAAAATCCGGGATAATCCTGCGCCAGGCGAAACGGCAATAACCGCAATTTGACCAGGCTCGATGGGCGTGAAATTGATCTTTTCGTCGGACTTGCCTTTCTGGTCCTCCATTTGAGCCAACAAATTTTCGATGGCAACCTTGGTTACCGTGCCCAATCCCATAGTGTATTCGATTGGCTCATAGCGCTTGTCGGTTGGGACGTGGATGTGCATGCGATACATGCCGTCCCCTTCGCCAACCTGGATGGAGGTGCCCATCTCAGACAGGTCGCTGTAAAATTTCTCGAGATTCAAATCGCTATTGGGGCGGAAATCAACCACCACTTCGTAGTCCTGCCCTGGTTCAACTTCTTCCATGGCGCCGTCCAGTTCCATCTGCGATAAGGGTTGGACCACTGCGGTTGATTCCAGCGGCAAGCCTTTGATAAACCGCAGCATGCCTTCCAGAATAATAAAAAGCCCTTTGCCGCCTGAATCGACCACGCCGGCCTGTTTGAGGATGGGCAGCAGGTTAGGGGTGTTTTCTACAGATCGGTCAGCTTCCACGACGATGGACTCAAGTACATCCAGCGTAACATCCTTGCCGCGAAATTTGTCAGCCGCCGCTGCAATGTCTTTAGCCACGGTCAGTATCGTGCCTTCCACCGGGCGGACAACGCCTTTATAGGCGGTGTTTTTACATTCGGTCAGCGCGTTAATCAGCGTTTCGCCGTTCATTTCCGGTAAATTATCAAGTGCGCGCGCAAAACCGCGCCAGAGCTGCGAGAGGATGACCCCGGAATTTCCGCGGGCACCCATTAATGCGCCATGAGCGATGGCGTGCGCCATTTTACCGATATTACTTTCGTTGGATTGAACGATTTCGCTGTAAGCAGCCTGCATCGTCAGCACCATGTTGGTGCCGGTGTCGCCATCCGGAACCGGGAAAACGTTGAGCGAATTGACCAACTGCTGATTGGCCTTCAGCCAGGTTAATCCGGCTTCGACCAGAATTTTTAAACCCTGGCCGTCCAAAGTTGTTTTTTTGATAATCTCACGACCATCGGTCATAGCCGGAAATTGAACGTCTGCGCCCATAACTCTCCTGAAAGCTCCAATAATTCTTTAATCCAGGTCGCTAATGCGCAACCCGCGTACATGCACATTCACTGACTTGACGGGCAATCCGAGAGTCTTTTCAACCTGGTAGCGCACTGTATCGGCTACAGAAGAGGCGACGCTCTTAATTCGAGTACCGTACTCGATGACGATAAAAAGATCAATTGTAATCCCATCATTAGCAAAATCAACTTCGACCCCCAGGGTTGGATCTTTTACCAGGACTTGAGCAAAGCCTTCCACCAGGCTTTTGGCTGCCAGCCCGACCACACCATATGATCCCAGGGCAGCCTGGTGGGCGATGGAGGCAATCGCGCGGTGCGATATGAAGATGTTGCCCATTTGATTAGAATCATTCATGTTTGCTGTCCTCTTTGGATTTGAAACAATCCTTGTTGAAAAAAGATACGAGTTGTGGTAAAATTCGCAGTCGCGTGTTGAAGCGATGTCTTAATCAATAGCATTATCGCAGGAAAGGGAATCTTATCATGGCTAAATGTGAAAATTGCGGGAAGACCACTACTTTCGGACATAATCGCAGCTTCTCGCTGCGGGCAACCCGGCGAACTTTCCGCCCCAATCTGCAGCGGACCAGCGTCTTTGAAGGCGGTCGATCTGTCCACAAGCTGCTGTGCACCCGGTGCATTCGTACTCTCGTCAAAACTGCATAACATCATTTTCATTCACCATTAATATGCGGCGAAAGCCGCATTTTTAATTTAACCCTGCATTGCGCAAATTTCGAATCCCGGCGGCGATGCCCTCGGGGTGTCGAAAAATCGCAGTGGCGGCGGCGATAATATTGGCTCCAGCGGCTTGGATAACCGGCAGGTTTTCAGCCGTGATCCCGCCGTCAACTTCGATCGAAGCAGTCGGGTTCATCTGGTCGAGCATTTTGCGAATTTCACTGACTTTTTCGGTTACCTGTGGGATGAAGGATTGTCCAGAGAAGCCGGGGTTCACTGTCATGGCCAAAACATAATCAACAAACGGTAATACTGCACTGACGGCACTGGCCGGAGTACCCGGATTTAAGGCAATTCCAGGGTGCACGCCGGCTGAGTGTAACGCCTGAAGAGTGCGATGGATGTTCGGGTTTCCTTCGACGTGCACGCTAATATAATCAGCGCCAGCGTTGATAAACGCCTGGATGTGTCGCTCCGGCTTTTCGATCATCAAATGAACGTCCAGCGGCAGGCGGGTAATGCGTTTGCAGGTTTCGACCATGAAAGCGCCCATGGTAATGTTGGGCACAAAATGACCGTCCATGACATCGACGTGGATCCAATCAACGCCCGCCTGTTCGGCTTGCTGAACCTGGCCGCGCAGGTCGGTGAAATCAGCTGAGAGAATGGATGCAGACAGAATCATGTTCGATGAATTGGGCTCAGGGAGTTGGGGGATTGAAGGTGAACCAGATCCACAACCAGAAGGGGATTAAACCGCCAACTGCCACGAAAGTTGCAAGGGCCAGGCCAGTGGTGCCCCAATCGATATTAATGCTCTCTTCTTCCTCCACTTCCGTTATCTCAGAAGCCGGCTGCAAGGGGAACCCATTTGAATTCGGAGAAGCGTGCTGGCGAGGAGCTGAGGTTGGCCCGCTGTCCTGCAGGGGTGTCACCTTGATCGTTTCCATGGACTGAAGGAAGCTCGAAAGGACGCGTCCCAGTTGGTCTGCGGTGCGGTAACGGGCGGAAGGTTCCTTGGCGAGGACCTTCATCACGATTTGTTCGAGCGCTAACGGGACATCCGGGTTGAGTCTGCGCGGTGGAACAGGAGCAGCTTCGCGGTGCATGCGTGCCAATTCAGCAGGATCACTGCTGTGAAAAGGCAGCCGGCCGGTAATCAGTTCGTACAAGACCACACCCAGCGAGTATACATCCGAGGCGGGCGAGGGAGCCGCCCCGGAAGCCTGTTCCGGGGAGAAATACAGGGGAGAGCCCCAAACCACATCGTGTTTTTCATCGGGTTGGATGGAAGCCATAGCCCTGGCAATGCCAAAATCGGTCACCTTGACGCGTTGGTCGGGGGTCACCAGAATATTGTGCGGTTTGACATCGCAATGGATCAAACCCGCGCGATGCGCATAGCCAATGCCTGCGGCTGCCTGGATGGTGATATTGACAGCTTCTTCGACGGGCAACCGCACTCGCTCTTTGAGGATGGTTTTGAGATCAGTGCCGGGGACGTACTCCATAACCAGGTAGAGCCGGTCAGAATCAAAGCCAAAGTCGTGGACGGTGACGATGTTGGGGTGGGAGAGGTTGGCAGCGGCCTTGGCTTCCGTTCGAAAACGCTCCCGAAAAGCTTCGTTTCGGGAGTAATCCTGCCGTAACACTTTAATCGCTACCGGCCGTTCCAGCATCAAGTCACGGGCGTGGTAAACCACAGCCATCCCACCGTTGCCGATGTTTTGAATGAGCTGATAGCGATTGCCAAGGATGGGGGTGACGGTTTTCGATTCGTCCATGGGCGTGTTGCTGAAATTATAACATACCCACGTCCGTGTGCTACGGGGCGCATTCGGATATAATTATTCCACGGAGTCGCCAATGAGACCATTTCTTGCCTACATCAAAAAGAAACCGCTGACGTTATTACTCCTGGCATTTTTACTTGCAATTGTGGCTGAATGGCAGCAGTGGGGCATGATCTATGTCTTCATATTCTCTGCCCTGGGGGTAGTCCCGATGGCAGGATATATTGGCGAAGCCACTGAAGTGCTGGCGGTCTATACCGGACCCAAAATTGGCGGGCTGCTCAACGCCACGCTGGGGAATGCCGCAGAACTCATCATCACGCTCATCGCCATCAAAGCCGGGCTGCTGGAGCTGGTAAAGGCTTCCATAACCGGCTCTATTCTCGGCAATTTGCTTCTGGTGATGGGCATCGCGATGATCGTCGGGGGCGCGAAAAACGGCTTGCAGACATTTGACCGCCGTCAAATCTCCAACCATTCCATCCTGCTGCTGCTGGCAGTTGTGGCTTTGATCATCCCTTCGCTTTTTTACCCGGCCATTGGCAATCCAACCAGCGTGCGGGTCGAGGCGATGAGCCTGGGCGTTGCAGTCGTTATGATCGTGTTGTATGTGCTCGGGCTGGTCTATAGCCTGAAGGCAGCCCGCAGCCCGATAACCGTCAACCCGGAAAAAATCGAACCTGCCGCGCCGCATTGGTCCTTAACCAAAGCTATCGTTGTGCTGGCGCTGGCCACTCTTGGGGTGGTCATTGCGAGTGAATTGCTGGTTGGCGCGGTGGAAGTGGTTGTGGCGCAATTTGGCATTTCAGAATTTTTCCTGGGAATTATCTTGATCCCCATTGTTGGCAACGTGGCTGAGCATCTGGTAGCAGTGACGGTTGCCTACCGCAACCACATGGAATTGAGCGTGGAGATAGCGGTTTCTTCCAGCTTGCAAATCGCGCTTTTTGTGGCTCCGCTACTGGTCTTCATCAGCCTGGCAATGGGCAATCCGTTAACGTTGGTTTTCAACATTTATGAGTTGATCGCTTTGACTGCATCCATTTTGATCACCGCGCTGGTGGCCATGGATGGTGAATCGAACTGGCTGGAAGGCGCAGCGCTGCTGGCGGTTTACTTGATCCTCGGCATTTCCTTCTTCTTGCTGCCGGCTGCAGGATAATATGACCACAAACCGACGCACCTTCTCTCTATGGGTCATCCCGGCGTCGCTGGCGATTGGCATAGGTTTGTTTGGGCTGCTGGTAGCGGGCGCCAGCTTTTTACGACCCGTTCCAGCCGTTGCCAAGAATGGCACAGCCGTCATGACCGTCATTTTTGCGCCAACTTCGACGCCGGTTTTGCCGACCCTGGCTACTACACCCACTGCGACGCCTGGTCCCGGTGAAACGACCGTTGGCGGCATCAGTACAGGGATATACGTCCAGATATCCGGCACCGGTGGGGATGGGCTGCGACTGCGCAGGGAGCCGGGCACGGGCGCGGATGTCATGTTCATGGGCTATGAAGCCGAAGTGTTCAAGGTGGTCGACGGGCCGCAAGATGCAGATGGCTACGTGTGGTGGTATCTGACCGCGCCATACGATGCCAATCGCAGCGGTTGGGCAGCGTCTAATTATTTAACCGTGATCGAATTGAGTCCGTAAATTAGAGGTAAATCATGAGCGATTCTGAAAATCCCATCAGTGTATCTGCCAATCGCGAGACCCATGTGCTGACCATCACCTGGGGTGATCAGCATGTCAGCCGTTATCCCTTTGGTCTGGTACGGCTGGCCTGCCCGTGCGCCAGTTGTCGCGGCGGGCACGAAAATATGAGAGCGGACCCGGACCCGATTGTTTTTACTTATACAGAATTCCCGGACCAACCGGAAACACGCATGCGCAGCCTGGAGGGAGTGGGCAGTTACGCGGTGATGTTCGAATGGGAAGACGGTCATCACACCGGGATTTACAACTGGCATTTCCTGCGGGCATTATGCCCGTGCGAGGAGTGCAGCGCGAAGCGTGAGAAATAAGGCGCTTTTGGGCTCGAACCCCCGAACCTCACGGATGTGAACCGTAGGGAATGACGCCCTCGTCGTTCCGGACATTCGCTTACTCCTCTAGCCACCCCACAGGGTGCACTGACCGCGACCCCAAAATCCAAATTCATGGATTTTAGGGGAGGTGTTATTTACAAGTCGTAATACAGCTCGATCTCGTAAGGGTGCGGGCGGGCGCGGACGGCAAGATCGTCGGCACGTTTGGCTTTGATCCAGTCGTGGATCATATCCGCGCTGAAAACTCCGCCTGCCAGCAGGAACTCCTGGTCGGCTTGCAAGGCGCACAACGCTTCTTCCAGTGAAGTCGGCAGGGCCTGAATGGTTTTGCGTTTTTCGGGCGGCCAGGAAAAGATATCCTCGTCGATCGGGCCAAAGCCAGCCTGGGTCGGGTCGATTTTGCGCTGGATGCCGTCGATACCGGCCATCAACATGGCTGCTTCGGCCAGGTAGGGGTTGCAGGTGGCATCCGGAGGGCGGAACTCGAAACGCACCTTTTCCGGTTCGGTAGCATACCTGGGCACCCGGATGGCAGCGGAGCGGTTGCCGGACGAAAAGAAGGTGTTTACCGGCGCCTCGAAGCCGGGAACCAGCCGGCGGTAGGAATTGGTGCTGGGATTAGTCAGCCCGATGACGGCGGGCGCGTGTGTCAGCAGCCCGCCGATATAATGGAGCGCAGTCTGGCTGAGCAGGTTAGGGCCGGCGGCATCATAAAAAGCGTTTTTTCCACCGCGCCTGAGGAGCTGGTGAAAGTGCATGCCGCTGCCAGCCTCGCCGAAAAGCGGCTTAGGCAGGAAGGTGACGGTGTAACCGGACTGATGGGCGACCATTTTGGTCACATACTTGATCAGCATGGCGGCATCCGCGGCTGCGAGCAATCCCATCAAGGGAGTTTCGATTTCACATTGACCCGGTCCGCCGACTTCATGGTGGTGATATTTTACCGGAACGCCAATATCCTCCAACACCTCCACCATATCCGAGCGTAAATTGTAGAAATTATCGCGCGGGGGAAGGATGTGATAACCACCGTGAATCGGGTTGTAATGTCCGTGGCCGGCGGCAGCGCCGTTCCAGTTGGCTTCGGATGAGTCAACCGAGTAGCGTGAGGTATGAACGTTGTTTTCGTATTCCACTTTGTCGAATACATAAAACTCCAGCTCCGGTCCCCAGATAGATTCATCTGCAATTTTGCTGTCAACCAGGAACTTTTCAGCCTGGCGGGCAATTTCCCGCGGATCGCGCAAGAATTTGTCTTTGGTATCCGCCTCATGGATATTGCAAAGGAAGGCCAGGGTAGGCGAATCCCAAAATGGATCCATAAAAGCTGTGGCGAGATCCGGGATCAGGATCATATCGCCCGATTTTACACTCTTGAAGCCAACGCTCGAACCATCGAAGCCGACCCCCTCGGACATCAATGATGGAGTAAATTCTCTTGCTGAGATGGTGACGTGATGCCCTCTTCCCCACAGATCGCTGAATTTAAGGTCAACCATGCGGATTTTATTTTTCCGCACATATTCAGCGGCTTCGGCAAACGAATTGAACATATTGTCTCCTTGAGGTTGGAAAGAAAGTTGGTCTAAGACCCGTTCTTTTTCGATAGCAAGACTGCGGCTGTGACCAGCAATGCAGTAACCGCCCCAATTGCGATCCCAGCCTGAATAACTGTCTTGGGTTCCATTCCCGGCATGACGACTTGCCCATCCCCGTATTTTTCGAAAAGTTGTCCCCAGGGGGTTTTGAGCGCTTCGCGGACACGCTGCCGTCCGACAAAGGGATACCAGTAAACATTATGGTAAAAATTGCTGGCGAAGTAGCTCCAACCGACGATCGGGGTTTGCAGCAGCGGTTTTTCCAGCGGTTTGAGCCAGCCGTGATAGATCATTTTCTGGCCGCGCGAAGCGAAGGTATCTTCCTGGACAAATTTCCAGGGCTGCTCCTGTTCGATGTCGTAACCGATGATTTCGATCTGATTCGGGTCGCCAACGCCCAGGTCGTGCTCGTGCGCCAGGCGGATAAACTGGATCGACATGGGGTCGAAACCCTGCAATTTAGCCGAGACCGCATCGATTGCCACCTGGTCGGCGGAAGCCAGCAGGATATTCTTTTCATGCCAGCGCATGGCGCGCGGGCCTGGCCCGTCGCCGGCAAAAGTGCCATCCATCACTGCAAAAATCCCGGGATGGATTTCTTGTTGAATGCTCAATAAATCCACCAGGGTTTCGTGGATGACACTGTGTGTCCAGTGGCGGTTGCGATGCAGTAGCCCGCCAAAGGCGTTTTTCATCGCGCCAGTGATGGTGGTGAAGACATGGGTCTTTACGGTTGGCAGATGAATGATATTCTTTCCGACCAGTGTCCTGGGAATGAATACACCGTCCGGGTAAACCTTATCAAGGACGAGGAACGGAGTTTTAGGCTTGTATTCGATCCACTCGAACTGCTCCTGGTAAAGATAGGTGCAGGGAATGCCATACTTGTCAGTAACGAATTTGTGTTTGTTATTGGCTTCACCCACGCTGGTATTGACTACAACTGTATCGTTGTGAATACCTAACAGATCGTTGTAGCCCAAACTTTGCAAAGTTTTTATCACACCTTCGATTTGCCAGGGTGTGGATGAACAGGCCGGATACCAGGTTTGCCAGGAAATATTGATCTTCAAGCCGGTTGTGACATCTTTGGAGAGGGCTTTTTCCACGCCAGCCATTTTCATCAGCCGGTCGATATCCTCCAGGACTGTTTCCGGAGAAGTTTTAACGACAGCAACTTTACCCTTACCGGGATAATTAGACATGCAGATATCCTTTTTTGATCATTTTAAACCATGATCCCTTGAATCAATAATTGCAGTGCAAATATTCTACCTGAGACAGGAGACCCCGTCCAGTTTATTCGGCGCAGCGGGGCAATCTTCATTCCATACGGTTTTGTTAATAATATGGTCAAATCCACGGAGAAACACTATAATCTACAAAGGTTTTTACGGTAGCAGTCGCCTCGCCGAATGTCAATAACTGCAGGCGGACTGCATGGGGGAGCCTGATAACCTTTGGAGGAAATTCTGGAAACACAAAGAATTACTCAGAACTTAGGCAAAAGCGATCCTGTAAAACAGCTTGCCCCGGGGGTAGTGCTGGTAGGGCGCTATTTGATTCAGGACGTCATCGGGGTTGGCGGGATGGGTTCGGTTTACCGCGCCCGGGATATGCATTTCCCCAACGTGGTTAAGCTGGTCGCAGTCAAGGAGATGATCAACCAGGGTCGTGACCCGTTGGTGCGTCAAACGATTATCCAAAACTTTGAGCGCGAAGCCAATATTCTGGTCACACTCAATCATTTTTCCATTCCGAAAATCTTTGATTATTTTTCGCACGACGAACGTTCTTACCTGGTTTTGGAGTATGTCCACGGCAAAGACCTTGAAGCTATTTTGGGCGAGACTCAGGGGATGCTGACGGAGGATCAGGTTGTTGGATGGGCGATCGAAATCTGCGACGTGCTCGAATATTTGCATAACCATAAACCGGAGCCCATCATTTTCCGGGATATGAAACCGTCCAATATCATGATCAACCACCAGGGACATGTCATCCTGGTTGATTTCGGCATTGCGAAAACGTTTCAAACCGGCCAAAAAGGCACCATGATTGGCACCGAGGGTTATTCTCCCCCCGAGCAATATCGCGGTGATGCCACGCAACGCGCCGATATTTATTCCCTTGGCGCGACCATACATCATCTTTTAACAAAGCGAGACCCGCGGCTGGAACCACCATTTTCTTTTGGCGAGCGTCCCATCCGGCAAATCAACCCCCTGGTCTCAACTGAAATTGAGGCGGTCGTGCAAACTGCGTTGCAATATAACGCAGATGAGCGTTTCCCGGATGCCAGCGAGATGAAAAAAGCGCTGCTGGCGGCTGCTAAGAAAACTGGCGCGCTCGACCGGATTGTTGTCCCGAATGTAAGCGACGATCAGACGATTAAGCCCTTGTGGGTATTTCGCTGCGAGGACGAGGTGCGTGGCTCACCAGCTTTTGACCTTGGTATGATTTTTGTCGGTTCATACGACAACAATCTATACGGCATCGATGCTGCTAATGGAGAATTTCGCTGGAAATACCCAACGGAAGGCGGGATTGTCACAAAGCCGTTCGTTTCAGACGACCTGGTTTTTGCAGGATCTGAAGATGGACACTTGTATGCCATTTCGGCTAAAACCGGCCGCCTTTCCTGGAGTCACCAGGTAGAAAAGCCCATCCGGAGTTCGCCGCGCGTGGTGGACGGCCACGTATATTTTGGGGCCGATGATGGTTACCTGCACTCCATCAATATTATTTCCACCCGCCGGGAGTTCCGATTTGATGCAGGCGTGGCCGTTCGCTCGTCTCCAGCTATGTCAAATGAGTTTATTTACTTCGGCAATGAGGAAGGCGATTTCTTCTGCATCGATTACCACGGGCAGTCGAAATGGCGCTATCGAGCTAAAAAAGGGATTACATCCACGCCGTTGGTGACCGCCGGTGTTGTGTATTTCACATCGCTGGATGCTTCGCTTTACGCACTCGATGCCAAAAGCGGGTGGGTTTTGTGGCGTTTCAGGATGTTAAAAGGCTCTGTTTCCGCTCCTTACCGCTTTGAAAATTTGATTTTTGTCGGCTCGGCCGATGGACACATCTATTGTCTGGACGCAAACACAGCCAAGGAAATTTGGAAATTTGAGACGGGGCATCAGGTAAGCGGTTCACCGGTCGTAAATAACGACATTGTTTATTGTGGCTCGGCAGATGGCAAGATGTATGCATTGGACATTAAAACAGGACGCGTTCGCTGGAAATTTGTGACCGGCGGTCCAATAACATCCACTCCGGTGGTTGCCAACAATACCCTGTATTTTGGCTCCACGGATCATATGGTTTATGCATTAATGGCTTAGACTACATTGAAAATCTCCGCCTCCTGGAGGACCTGTGCGCAATTTTATTAAGAAACTATTTTCCGGAAAAGAAGCGGAGAAAAGACTTGTTGGTATAAAAACTGCCCCTCTGGATGCTGTTGAACTGGCAGCCATCAGCGCCCCGGCAGAACCCTTGAAGCCGCCGCAACTGGTGGTTGGTACCGGTCAATCCATCGGGCTCCAGCGTGATCACAATGAGGATGCATTGTACGCCATGAGCGCCATTCTGGCGGATGGCGCCAATGAGACGCAGTTTGGCTTGTTTATTATCGCGGATGGAATGGGTGGCTACGAATACGGAGAAGTCGCCAGCAGCGTAGCTGCCCGGTCGATTATTCAACACATTTTAGCGAATGTGTATTTGCCGCATGTGGATCCTGAAGGTGCCGGCCAGCAAGAATCACTGCAAGAAATCATCGAAAACGGTATTTTGAAGGCGCAGCAATTAGTCCGAGTGCGCGCCCCGGGTGGCGGCACGACATTGACTTCTGCCGTCCTTATTGGTGATCAAGTAACGATCGCGCATGTGGGCGACAGTCGGGCTTATTTCGTTCATCCTGGCGGGCGCATGGAACTGCTTACCCATGATCACTCCCTCGTTCACCGGTTGGTGGAACTGGGTCAGATTACCGAAGAAGAGGCGCTGGTTCACCCAAATCGGAACGTGCTCTACCGGGCAATCGGTCAACCAGAACCTTTCAAGGCTGATATCCAGACTTTTCAAATGCCGCACCCAGGTTATTTACTCATCTGCAGTGACGGACTCTGGGGTGCAGTTAACGACATGAATATGGCCAAAATTATTCGCGATGCGACTAATCCGTCGGAGGCATGTAAAAAATTGGTTGCCGCTGCCAATGAAACTGGCGGCCCGGATAATATCAGCGTGGTGATAGTGGAATACCTGTAGGTTTTGTATTTGGATGAGGATGGAACATTACTCTGTTCTAAATCTGCCATTTGATGCCACGCCAGCTGAAATACGAGCTGCATATTTCGACGCAGTCCGGAAATATCATCCTGATGCTCAGAATGGCGAGAATGATGGAGCTCGTTTCATTGAAATCCAGCAAGCATATGAAACGCTGGTGGATGATAAACAACGCGCGGCATATGACCGGTCGCTGCCTGAATCTGCCCGGGAAGCATCTCCAACTCAGGTTGGGGTGCGATACAGTCGTTCCACAATTCACCGATCGGATGAACCTCAGCTCATCTATGCTCTATTAGATCTGTCCTGTACAAAAAAAATCGATCCCACTGATTTGCCATCCGCGCATATTTGCGTCATCCTGGATCGTTCGTCGTCGATGCGCGGCGAGAGATTGGATATGGTGCGTGCCAATCTCGTCCGGCTGATACGCAAATTAAAATCGTCGGATGTGCTCTCTGTTGTAACATTTAGCGACCGGGCAGAAGTGTTAGTGCAGCCGGTTACGTTGAGCGACCCGGCGCGAGTCGAATCGCTGATCATGGGGATCAGTGCAGGTGGCGCAACTGAAATCTTCCAGGGTCTGGAGCTTGGATTTGAAGTGTTCAAACGTTATGCCGGACGCAGTAATTTCTTAAAACACTTGATTTTGATTACCGACGGTCATACCTACGGAGATGAGGAACGTTGTTACGAGATTGCTGAACGGGCTGCGGTGGAAGGAATTTCCATCCATGCGCTGGGTATTGGGCACGAATGGAATGACGGTTTTTTGGATCGGCTGGCTTCATTAAGTGGCGGCAATTCGGTTTATATCTCCACAGCGGAAGATCTGGTTCAGTTTATCGAGCAAAACCTGCACTCCTTGAGTATCAATTATGCTCGAAAGAGTGAATTGATACTGGATCTGCCTGAACATGTTACTTTGAACTATGCGTTCAGATTTCATCCGAATGTCAGTCCATTGGAAGTTAATTTTCCCATACAACTCGGGCCACTTGAATATGGTCGAAACACCAGTGTTATATTAGAATTTAAAATTAACCGGCTTAGTTCGATAGAACCGGAACAAACCATTGCCAATGGTAAGGTCTATTTCGAAATTCCCTCAAAGACGATTCCAATCGAGCGGCAATTCGTTGAAATAAGACGGCCTGTCCGCAACACCTGGGTCAAAGAAAAAACACCAACGGCAATTTTTACTGCCATATCGCGTCTTTCACTCTACCGCTTACAGGAAAAAATCCGGAAAGAAGCTGTGGCTGGTGATATCGAAAGTTCTTCACTGCATCTGAAGTACCTGGCATCGCGATTTATGGAACAAGGCAACCAGGATTTAGCACGAACTGCTCTGATGGAAGCAGATCATTTACAAAAACATCAACGATTTAGCGATGAAGGTTTGAAAGACATCAAATACGGGACAAGGTCATTATTTTTACTGCCCGACCCGGAGCTAAAAAAACCATGATTCAATGCCCTAACTGCCAACACCAAGAATTACCCGGCGCACTTTTCTGCAGTGAATGTGGTACTCAACTGGTGACTGCGGATACCTTGACTTCACCGCTGGCAAACCAGCCAGTCGAGCCTTTGGAGTTTGATGAGCAGGAAAGCAGTCCAGCCATCGTTCCAGCTCAAGGTCCGGCTGTACCGGTAAAAAATGTTGTGATCAGCTTGCACATTGTAAACACCGACCGTACTCTGCATCTAACCGGACGCTCTGAATACAGCCTGGGGCGGATTGCCAGGGGACAGCCTATTTTGCCGGATTTTGATCTGTCTGAATTCGACGCTTATAACCAGGGTGTATCACGATTGCACGCTGCAATCAAAGTTCAGGCACTGCGGATTTTAATCATGGATCTTGCTTCCGCGAACGGCACCCGGGTTAATGGTCAAAAACTGGTTCCCAACGTTGAATACCCGTTAAAAAATGGTGATCAGATTGCGCTGGGCAAGCTAAAAATTGAATTTCAAACCTCTACTGATTGAAATTTGACTGTGAGATAAAAATGCCGAGTATTATTGTTCACTTCTCAAATGAAGATCCGATTGTCGGGGACGTTGATACACTGCCAACAGCGACGGATACCCTGATATCTTTGAAAAACCCACGAAAAAAAGACGGGAAGGACGTCCCTTACCTGGAGCCAAATGCAATGATCGTGGTGTGGCCACTGTCACGGATTAGTTTTATCGAAATTATTTCTGCCGGCGCAGATGAAGAGATCATTTCATTTGTCAGGGAGTGAGACTGAGTTTGGACGATACTTTTAAGAACCGGGTAATTCTGGTCGTTGACGATGAAGAGCGCATGGCGCGGTTTATTCGCCTAAATCTTGAGCATGACGGATTTCAAGTGGTCGAGGCCTACCGCGGACTGGATGCCATCCATAAACTGCGCGACTCACTGCCCGATGTCATTATCCTGGACGTCATGATGCCGGATCTGGATGGATTTGAAGTTTTGAAGTTGATCCGGGAGATCAGCCAGGTGCCGGTAATTATGCTGACTGCAAAAGGTGAGGAAGATGACCGGGTGCGCGGCCTGGAATTGGGCGCCGATGATTACGTAACCAAACCTTTTAGCCCGCGCGAATTGGTAAGCCGGGTACGGGCAGTCTTACGTCGAACGGAAGCGGGTGGATTTACCTCCCGTGATGTTTATGAGGTCGATGACTACCTGAAAATGGATTTTGAGCGTAGAGAAATCTGGGTGGGTGGTAAACAGGTTAAATTGCGCCCGACAGAATACCGGTTACTGTATCATCTGGTCAAGAATGCCGGCTGGGTAATGACTTACGACCAGTTGCTTTCGAAAGTCTGGGGTTACGAATATCGCGATGAACCGCACTACGTGCGGTTATATATCAATTATTTGCGCCAAAAGATCGAAAAGGATCCGGCTAATCCGCAGTACATTCTGACTGAACGCGGTGTTGGTTACCGCTTTGTCGACTTCGTCCGCGAAAAAATGGATGACATCGGCAAGCCGAATTGATGCAACTTTTTTATTCAGGCTGCATCAAAAGATATTGAAAAACCAGGAACCCATTCAATCCAGCGCGATTGATCCAAGGAGTAAAGAATGATTAACGCCCCCGTACATGTCACTGATGCAGAATTTGAAAAAACGGTCTTGCAATCCACTTTGCCGGTTATCGTTGATTTCTGGGCACCGTGGTGTGGTCCGTGCAGAATGGTTGCGCCGACGCTAGACAAACTTGCGGCAGAATATGCCGGCAAACTACTTATTGCAAAGGTCGATACCGATGAAAATCCGGACTGGCCGACTCGCTTTGGCGTTCAAGGTATCCCGACCATGCTATTTGTGTCCAATGGAAAATTGGTTCACCGCCAGGTAGGCGCTTTGCCTGAAGGCATTTTGCGCGATCTGGTCAAAGAATTTTTGGATGTCGTGGAAACTGTTTCACCCAATTAATAAAATTACTCTCACCTAAAATCGGCGCGTTTGCCCCATAACGTATGATATTTGTGTAATTTATTCCCTTAACCAGGCTGATCAATCGGGGTTAAAAGCACCCAACGAGGGGGCTGTCTCAAAAGCGGGCGGGCGTGGAAACCCGCCCCTACATATACGGGATGGGTTCCACCCCATCCCGTATATGTAGGGGAATAAATGACAAATTTATTCTTTTGAGACAGCCCCTGTTTTTATTGCAGTGGACACTTATTCAGCAGCGCGTTCGATATGCGCTCCCAGAGAAGCCAGTTTTTGATCGACCTTTTCGTAGCCGCGGTCGATCTGGCCAATATTGCGAATGACCGACTTTCCGCGCGCCGAAAGCGCCGCCAGGACCAGCGCCATTCCTGCGCGTATATCCGGACTTTCCATCTTTTCGCCGTAGAAACCGGTCGGCCCGTTAACGATGCAGCGGTGCGGATCGCATAATACGATTTGTGCTCCCATGCCTACCAATTTATCCGTAAAGAACATACGGCTGGGGTACATCCAATCGTGGAAAAGAACAGTACCTTTGGATTGGGTGGCAACCACCAGTGCAATGCTCATTAGATCAGTCGGAAAGGCCGGCCAGGGCATAACGCTAATTTCAGGGATGGCGCCGCCCAGATCAGCTTCGACTGTTAGACGCTGGTCGCGGGGAACAAAAATGTCGTCGCCTCGGGTTTCCCAGTGCACTCCCAGACGACCAAATACCAGCCGAATCATGTCCAGGTACTGATTGCCGGCGTTGTGAATGGTGATCTCGCCGTGGGTAACCACTGCTGCACCAATAAAGCTGACGACTTCGAGGTAATCAGAACCGATGGTAAATTCTGTGCCATGCAGGCGTTCCACCCCGGTTATATGCAGCGTATTTGAACCAATATTATTGATTTTTGCTCCCATCAGATTGAGCAGGTGACATAATTCCTGAATGTGGGGTTCGGAGGCCGCATTGCGGATCACGCTGTCGCCCTTAGCCAACGCGCAGGCCATAATCGCATTCTCGGTGGCGGTCACGCTGGCTTCATCGAGGAGAATATCCGCGCCAACTAATCCGTTCGAGCGGAAATGAAAAGCCCGGTCGTAGTTGACTTCGGCACCAAGCTTCTTGAGCGCCAAGAGGTGGGTGTCTACGCGCCGCCGGCCGATGACATCACCACCTGGAGGCGGCAGGACGAACTCACCGCCGCGGGCAGAAAGCGGGCCGGCCAGTAAAATAGAGGCGCGAATTTTCCGGGTGATATCCGGATCAAGGGTGGCGGGATGAATGTCTTTTGCCTGAAACCGCCAGGAATGAGAACCCTGATGGGTTATTTCCACGCCCAGGCTTTCGAACAAGCGGTACATGGTCTGGACGTCCAGGATGTCCGGAATATTGTTCAAAACGACAGGTTCTTCGGTGAGCAAGCAGGCTGCCATGAGGGGAAGGGCTGCATTCTTGTTACCCGCCGGAGTGATCTCCCCCATGAGCGGGATTCCGCCTTCGATGATAAACTTTTCCATGTTCGCCTCCGGTGATTTTTTACCATTATAACTTTAATGAAGTATTTCACATATCTTGCGAATTTTATGGTTCATCGCTTTATGGAAAAGGGTTGCGTCTATGAAATCATCTTTACCCCCACCTGGTATGGAAAAAACAATCCTGCTGCTGCATGGCCTGGGAGTATACGGTGACTCCTGGGGATATCAGGCGCAAGCATTAACTCAGGCAGGGTATCACCCATTGACGCCTGACTTACCTGGTTTTGGCAGTTCACCTGCGCAGGAAGGATACTGGTCAGTGCGCTCCTCAGCCGAAGCCATGGTGCGGTTACTGGATCGGGAAGGGATAAACCGAACGGTGGTATGCGGTTTATCCATGGGCGGTACAGTTGCATTGCAGATGGCGCTTTCCTGGCCGGGGCGGGTTTCTGGACTTGTTTTAATCAATACATTTGCGGCATTAAGACCAGCCAGTGTATCCGAAGTCGCCTATTTTATTCGGCGCGGTCTGCGTGCATACATCGCCAGTCCGGGCAATCAGGCAGAACTGGTAGCCAGACGAATTTTTCCTTATCCAGAGCAGGCAGAATGGCGGGTGAGATTGATCGAATCGATTCGAGCTTCCAACCCCAATATCTATCGCCAGGCCATGCTTTCTCTGGCGCGTTTTGATGTTTCCCGGCAGTTAGGAAAGATTTGCATGCCGGTCATGGTCATCACGGGCGCAAACGATACGACCATCCTGCCCAGGGTGCAGCAGGCAATGGCTGAGCGCATTCCAGGAGTGGAGCACCATATAATCGACGGTGCCGGCCATGGGGTGATCATTGACCATTTGGACGAGGTGAATCGGCTGCTGCTTGGGTTTATGGCCAACATTTACCCCAACTGACGATGCAATGCCTCCGGGTCCGTTACTGGCAGTTGGCAGACGAAATCCTGACAAACATAGGCAGTCGGGGAGTTGTTCACAGCAAGCCGATTTTGCAACAATTCCGGTTGATCGCTGGCTATGGGTAGCGGCGAACGGGCATAGACACATCGTGGGCGATAGGTCTTCTCGACAACGGTTGTCAGGGCGGAAATCTTTGCTGCTGGCGCTTCGCTATCCCAGACGATTGCCACCTGACGATAAGGATTAAGCACGAGGTCAAGCGCCTGAAGCCAGGAGCCAAAAGCGGTAGGGTACTGCGCCAGGGTTTCCTGAATGGCTTTCAGCGAATTCTCAGCCGTTTGTTGGTATAACTCTTCGCCGGAAAGGGCTGCCAGGAGCAGCAAACTGCGCGTAGCCAATGAATTTCCGCTGGGGGTAGCGTTATCCTGCAGATCCTTTGGCCGATACAGCAGGTCACCAGCCAATGTGGAGGCGTCAAAAAAACCGCCGGAAGGGTCCTGAAACTTTTCGAGCATTTCATCTGTCAGCCTGACTGCGGCTTGATACCAGGTACCATCGCCATCAGCCTGATAAAGTGTAAGCAAAGCCATAATAAACGCTGCATAGTCTTCCAAGAAGGCCGGAATAGTAGTATAGCCATCGCGCCAGGAGCGGAAGAGCGTTTTCGTTCCAGTCATCGCTGAAAGAATGAACCGGGCGCCCTGTTGGGCAGCGCGCAAGTAATCACTCCGGTCAAAGTAACGACCGGCCTCGGCAAACGAACTGATTGCCATTGCATTCCAGGCAAGAATAATCTTTGTATCTGTTTCCGGACGCGAGCGGGTATCCCTGGTCAGGCGTAATTTTGTATGAACGTTCTTTAGATGCAAAAGATAGGCAGTTTCATCCATCCCGAGAGCCGCGGCAGTCTTTTCAGGCTGTTTGAGACGCTGGAAGATCAGTCTCCCATCGAAATTCCCTACGGTGGGCATGCCATAACTTTCGGTGAAAAGTCGCAAATCATCTGGATCGGTCAATGAGGCAGTTATTTCAGCAGGCAACCAGGTGTAGAATGCGCCTTCACCGCCCTCTGAATCAGCATCAATACTTGCGAAAAAACCACCCAGGGGGTGGCGCATTTCCCGCAACATAAAGTCGAGCGTTTCCTCGGTTACGATGCGGTAATACGGATTACCGGTCTGGAGCGCAGCATGCAAATAAACCTGCGCCAGCTGGGCGTTGTCGTAAAGCATTTTTTCGAAATGCGGCACTAACCAACCTGAGTCGGTGCTGTAGCGATGAAATCCGCCGCCAATCACATCATACATGCCACCCCGGCTCATGGCGTCTAGAACATGCCGGGCGGCATCCAGCGCTTCTTGGTTGCCATGGGCAGCGTGAGTCAGCAGCAGTTCGATCAACATCGGCTGTGGAAATTTAGGTGCACGCCCCCAGCCGCCGTATGCCCAGTCATATTGCGAGAGCAGCCCATTGAGCGCCTCAGAAAGGATTTTTGGATGAATTGTGTTCTGTTGGGTAAACTCGAGCTGGCTGTTGTTTTGAATATTTGCCAGAATTTGCTCGGAAACATGCACAACCTGATCACGCTCCTGCTGCCAGGCTGCCTGTATGGAGCGTAAGACCTCGCGAAAGGCCGGCAAATTATGCCGCGGCTCGGGTGGGAAATAAGTGCCGCCATAGAATGGTTTCAAATCCGGGGTAAGGAAGACGGACATCGGCCACCCCCCTTGTTGGGTCATGGTCACAACCGCAGCCATATAGATGCTGTCCAAGTCCGGTCGTTCCTCGCGGTCCACCTTGATGCTGATGAAATGCTGGTTCAGGAGATCCGCAGTAACCTGGTCTTCGAATGATTCATGCGCCATCACATGACACCAATGGCAGGCTGCATACCCTATGCTGAGAAAGATCGGCTTACCTTCAGCCTTGGCTCGCGACAGAGCCTCAGGTCCCCAGGGATACCAGTCCACCGGATTATTGACATGTTGGAGTAAATAAGGCGATATTTCGTTGGCCAAATGATTTGGCATTACGGTTTACTCCGGCCAAACAAAATTTACGAGATGGCTGCTCCACTTATAAGCAGCGATTCATTTTCGATCCCGCAGAAGGGGCAGCCAATTTTTTCTGCAGCGACGATTGCTTGATCACTGCTCCAGAAAATGTTATCTTCTCCGATCTCCTCAGTCAAACCGCTGCGGTCGAGGATGGCTCGGACATTGCTGTGTACACCAGACAACATCAATGTGCCGCCGCGTTGGTGCAGTTTTTTACTAAGTCGATGAATGGCTTCGGTGCCAGCGGTATCAATCAGCGGCGCACCACGCATGGAAAGGATCAGTGCATGCGTTTCACCCAGGTCGGTAAACGCTTCGTTGAAAATTCCAGTTGCGGCGAAGAACAACGGTCCGGTGATAAAGGCAACACGAACATGCTTGCACTTGCCTTCCGCTTCGACGCCTTTTGAACGCAACTTTTCGGCATCCACCTCGCTGACATCCACTTCCAGGCTGGCTATGCGGTTAAGAAACACCGCGCCGGCAATCAACGAGCCAATCAAAATTGCCTGGGTCAGATCCAGCGTGATGGTAGCTAACATTGTAATCGAAAAAGCCAGCATGTCGCTTTTGAAACGTTTTTTAAACATAAACTGAATCGCTGACCACTCGTTCATGCGCCAGGCAGTCATGATCAGCACGCCTGCCAGCGCGGCCAGGGGTACTTTTGCCATGACTGGCGCCAGTAGAAACATCGATGCCAGGAGTCCGATGGCATGAATGATGCTGACCATACGGGTTTGACCGCCGGCTTTGATATTCACGCTGGTGCGGGCAATGGCAGCAGTGGCGGGGACGCCGCCGAAAAAAGGAATGATCAGGTTACCAAGGCCCTGCCCAATTAATTCCTGATTGGCCTGGAGCCGGATACCGGTCATGTTTGAGGCTACAGCACCGCACAAAAGCGATTCAACTGCGCCTAAGGCGGTAATGGTCAACGCCGGTGCCAGAAAGTTGGATAAGTTCGACCAGTCGAACGTGAATGGGTTAAACCGATCGCTAAGCAGTAATGTCTGCGGGATTGCCCCGATTTGAGGAACTTGCCACTTAAATAAGACCGTGGCAAGTGTAGCAACGATCAAGCCCAATAGCGACGAAGGAAAGCGAGCGTTCAGCTTTTTTGGCCACAAGATCATGGCCAGGATGACAATGAGTCCCAACAAAATTGCCTGCCAGTTGGGTGCAAAACCGCCTTTTAAATATTCCAGCAGCTTGAATAGCGCAGCGTCGGTTGACTTAGTTTTGACGCCCAATAGATTGTCGATCTGACCAATAGCAATAATCAGCGCGATTCCCGAGGTAAAACCGGTGATGACTGCCGAAGGAATAAAAGCGATGAAGCGACCCAATTTGAAAAGGCCAATCAGCAGCAGGAAGAAGCCGGACAGAAGACCAGCGACCCAGACGCCTTCCAATCCATAGTGCGAGACAAGCAGGATCAGCACTGCACTCATGGCGCCAGTTGGCCCGCTGATTTGATAGGGCGCCCCGGAGAGCGCGCCAATAAGGATTCCTGCCAGGATGGCAGTTACCAACCCGGCGGCTGCGGTCGCGCCAGAAGAAACTCCAAAGGCAAGCGCGAGCGGTAAGGCTACTGCTGTTACGGTGACACCAGCGAGGGCGTCCTGTGAAAATTTAGCTAAGTTATAACCTGTGAATTCTGACCGATAAAGTTGCACCAGTGAGCGTCTTGGCATATTATTCCATCCCATCCAATAAAAATTTTCTGCTTGTAATAAACAAAGCGCTTATCTTACTACTTGTTCCAATTCTTGTGGAGATTAAATTTGATTTTTGGATAGTTAGGAAAAGCTCCAAGGTGAGAAACTGACAGTGGCAAAAAAATACACTCGTTTCGCTTGCGTATAAACCATTCGAGAGTATACTGGTCGCAACTTTTCTGTCTCATCCTTATTCCGCACCGATGTGAGGCCAATATGATTACGGTTGAACTTTTAGACATAAAGAACAAAAAAGCGGTCAATGAATTCGTCAAATTTCCTTTTGAGATCTACAAAAATATTCCCCAGTGGGTTCCACCCATCCTGAGTGACATAAAAACGATGATCGATCCTGCCAAACATCCATTCTACGAACATTCGGATGGACAGTGCTTTGTCGCCCGCCGGGATGGAAAGATGGTTGGGCGGATCTGTGCCATGGAAAACAAGCCCTTCAATGCTTATCACGGAACGCATATCGCACAGTTTTATTTGTTCGAGTGCATCGACGATCAAGAAGTAGCCAACGCGCTTTTCGAGCGCGTGTTCCAGTGGGCGCGTGAACGCGGCCTGGATGAGGTAGTCGGCCCCAAAGGATTCAGTCCTTTTGACGGTTATGGCATCCAGATCGAAGGGTTCGAACATCGTCAGATGATGACGATGATGAACTACAATCCGGAATATTATGTCCGGCTGGTGGAAACGCTAGGCTTCCAAAAAGAGGTTGACTTTGTCTCGTGTTACATCCCGGCGGCCTCGTTCAAGTTGCCTGAGAAAGTTCACCTGGTGGCGCAGAAAGTACTCGAAAAAGGAAAGTTCAAGGTAAAAACTTTTCCAACCACCAAAGACCTGAAGGCCTGGGCGGATCGAATTGGCGAAGCCTATAACAACACGTTCGTCAACAACTGGGAGTATTACCCGCTGACCAAGAAGGAGATTGATTACACTTTGCAAACGCTGCTGACGGTGGCGGATCCCAAGCTAATCAAAATTGTGCTTTATGAAGAGAAAGTGGTTGGATTTTTGCTTGGTTTCCCGGATCTTTCAGCGGCGCTGCAACGCGCCAAAGGCCGCCTGACTCCCTGGTCGATCATCGACCTGATCATTAACAGCAAAAAAACAAACTGGGTTTCTTTGAACGGCGCCGGGATGCTGCCGGAATATCAGGGCTTCGGCGGCAATGCGCTGATGTATGCGGAAATGGATAAAACCATTCATGGGTATAATTTTGAGCATTATGAATTGACTCAGGTGGCAGAGTCAGCGGTTCAGATGCGCAAAGATTTGATTACCATGGGCGGTAAGGCCTACAAGAACCATCGCGTGTACTTCAAACACATCTGAACTGCCGACCCATCTTGAGTGAAAGTTCGCGAAAGATCCGGTTGAAGGCTAAATGCCTGATATACCAGGCTTTTTACATCAAACCGAGATACGATAATTTTATTAATCTCCCTCTCCCGGTGTTTTTCTTCCCGGGAGAGGAATTTTAGCCGCCAGGTTGTTGATCCCAACGCTGGAAGCCAGAACGACCAGCGGAATTAAGACCATGTAATAGCGTTGAAACGCGACGTTGGTGGTTGCAAGCATAAACACAAATTCAGCGATGAAAGCGCCAATAAATATAACCAGCGTTCTTTTTTTGTCAGACGCAATCTTTGAAACCGCGCTCCGTCCCAAACTAACCAGACCTAGCAACATCAATCCGAGCAGCGCACCGCCGCCGGCAAAGCTGCGCAGCAGGCTGTTGAATGGGTTAGCAAGGTATCGGTCGATAAATATTTGGGTCTGCGGCAGGTAGTTCCCCACCTCGGCTGAAGCGGGAGGGGTGAAAAAGAGTTGGGCAGTCATTGCCAGCAAACTTTGAAGGAATGTCGCAGGCGCCAGCGGGGTTTCGGTTGAGAAATAATCGGCAGATTGAGCCGCCATGAAGTCCACGCGGGCCTGAAGGGCGGCTGTAAGCGCCTGATAAGGGTGCGCCCAGAGAAAAGGGTTGAGAAGGAGGGTGATCCCGCCAAAAAGCGCCAGAAACCCTGCCAGGCGGATCAATTTTTGCCGCCAGGGCATCGTATTTTCACCTGCGTTCCAAAGAATGGCGCCCATGCCAACCAGAGCCAGCGGAGCAGCCGAGTATTTGGCATTAAATGCCAGCGCCAGCGGGATGGCGCTAAGCCATAAATGCTTTTTCCAGGAAGTAAGCGCCCACAGGCTGAAAAACACCCCCATCACCAACAGGCCTTCCGCCATGGCCCGTCGGGTATGAAGCAGGATCAGCGCATTGCTCCAGGTTAACAGCATCGCGATCCAGCCGGTCCGTTCGCCACCGAGCGCTTTTCCCGCGCGGAAAGCAAAAAACAACGTCAGCGGAAAGAACAGTCCAATTGCCAACCGGGCAGTTTGCAACAGGCCAGGATCGGGCAGCGCTCCTGCTGCTGAATTTTCCGCCCAGGACTTTGACCAATCCCAATCCGCTGGCAAAGCAGGCTGGCCGGTTACCCAGCGGGCAAAACCGACCCAGGTATGTGTTAGCGGTGGATCAAGCAGTCGGTAATGTTGGCGGAGTTCGTCTGCAGGAATTGGTTGCCAGAAAAGGGAGGACGGCTTCTGAAAGAAAAACTCGAAGTCGCTGCTAGTGTAAATTTGGGTGCTCTCATCAGGGTGAAAAGGGACGCTTAAGATTCCATACAGGTAAAGCAAACTGGCTATTCCAATGAATGCAGGTAGAAAAAGGGTTTGAAGGCGAAAGTTGCGTATCATGGTCAAACCTGACAGGTCGCTGCAAGGCTGGCTTAGGTATTAATTGACTAAAATAGAAGCGATGAATCAGCTATCTTTTTCTGTAAAAGCCAAGAACCCAGCCGTCTGGATAATTGTAGTCATACTTCTCCAGGCCGGGGTAAAAATTTGGGCATTAATCCGAGAGGCAATCCCATTCAACGCCGATGAAGCTGTCGTGGCACTCATGGCCAAACATATCTTGCAGGGAGAACGACCGATCTTCTTCTACGGACAGGCCTACATGGGCAGCGCCGATGCGTACCTGGTCGCTGCCGGTTTCTGGATGTTTGGGGAGCAGGTGTGGGTCATTCGTCTGGTCCAGTCCCTGTTGTATCTTGGGACGATCTTGACGACCATGTGGATTGTCGCCAGACTGGCAGGTAATCCCAGGGCAGCGGCGATCAGCGGGCTCCTGCTGGCAGTACCGGCGGTAAATATGACATTGTACACAACCGCCAGCCTGGGCGGTTATGGTGAGGCGCTGTTGCTGGGAAACATTATTGTTATTGCCGGTTTCTGGTTGGTAGACCGGCTGAAATCTATCGAGGAGAAAAAGACCTCTGTAAAAACCAGCGCTTTACCGGCGTTAATCCTCGGATTGTTAACCGGCCTGGGCCTGTGGGTCAATGGATTGACGCTGGTGTATGCCGTCCCCATGCTGGCTTTTGTTCTCTATACAGTGGTAAAAAACAGAATTTGGCCTGCTTTGGTTTTTCTTATATGTTTTGGGCTGGCTGGGGTGTTGATTGGCGCTCTGCCGTGGTGGCTGTATGCCGCGCAAAACGGTTTTCAAGCGCTTACCGGGGAGTTATTTGGCTCTGCGATAGCCGTCGAAGGCGGAAGTTACGCTTTGCGCATCTTGAATCATATTTCCAGCCTGATGCTATTGGGTTCAAGCGCCATCCTGGGGCTGCGACCGCCCTGGGAAGTCAAATGGAATGTTCTGCCGCTCATACCGGTAGTAGTTGGCGTGTGGGCTATCATTTTGTATGCTGGTATAAGGAAAGTGAGCCGGCCATTTCCGGGCCGCGCAGTTCTGATAATTTATGGGGGAATTGCGTTGACCCTGGCGGCGGCATTTATATTTACATCCTTTGGGGCTGATCCCTCCGGGCGTTATTTTTTACCGGTCCAGATCGCTTTGGCGGTAGTTGCCGGGTTTGTTGCCGCAGATTGGGCGGGTAATAAACCTGCCGCTGGATTAGTGATTGCTTTCCTGCTGGTTTACCAGCTCGTGGGAAACATTCAGGCCATACTGCAAAATCCGCCGGGATTGACCACCCAATTCTACGAACCTGCGCGGTTAAACCATCAATACATGGATGATTTGATCCAATTTCTCGACGAGAATGGAGAAACACGCGGATATACTAATTACTGGGTCAGCTACCCGCTGGCTTTTAAAACCGGTGAAAAGTTAATTTTTGTTCCTCGTCTGCCCTATCACCCTGATTTGCGGTATACATCCCGTGATGACCGTTATCCGCCGTACGATGGTATAGTATCGGCCAGCCAGCGCATTGCTTACATTACCAGTAAGAACCCGGTACTGGACCGGCAGCTCAGACGTGAGTTTGCCGTAATGGATGTTACTTACAAAGAGGCGGAGATCGGCGATTATCGGGTTTTTTACGCCCTTTCCGCTGCTATAAGGCCTGAAGAACTCGACCTATACTCAAGACAACCCTGACCATGCAAAAGACAGGACCAGCCGGACCGTGAAATCAATCCAACAAACCTCATCGAATGCTTCCCTTCAAACCCTGATGCTTGTCTTGACACTGGCATTGGTTTTCCTGATGGCTGCGCGGGTGCCGGTCGACCCGGACATGTGGTGGCATTTGCGCACGGGAGAAGAAACCGTCGCCGCAGGTCAGCCTTACCTGACCGACACCCTGACGTTCACCCGTTATGGCGCGCCATGGGTGAATCATAGCTGGCTGTCTGAGGTGGTTTTGTACCTCATTTACCGGTACGGCGGAACGATCGGGCTTGGCTTGTATGTGGCACTGCTGGTTGTGGCAACGATGGCGCTGCTGTACCACACCCTGGGCGGCGGTGTTTTTATGAAAGCCGGAATAATTGTTTTGACCAGTGCAGTGATGGCGTTGGTATGGTCGCCCAGACCCCAGTTAATCAGCTTCCTGTTGTTCGCCGGCTTGAATTATTGGCTGCAGCGGTATATGCAGCGAAAGACCAGGTTATTATGGCCGTTGCCGCTTGTATTTATCCTTTGGGGTAATTTGCACGCGGGATATTCGCTTGGGTTCATGCTACTGGGGATAACCATCGGCGGGTTGATATTGGATCGCTTGTTGCGGCCGGCAGAGGTAACGACGCTGACCTGGCCGGAAATTGGCCGGCTCTCCGATTGGACGGCGATCAGTTTGCTGGCGGTGGTGGTCAACCCCAATGGCTTCAATACCTGGAAAATTCCTTTCCAGACCATTGGCAAGGAAGCTGGGGTGCAATACATTATCGAGTGGGCGTCGCCTGACTTTCACATGACGCAAACTCTACCCTACCTGGCTTTGTTGTTTGCATGTGTGATTGCGCTGGCCTGGTCCAGCAAGCGCGCCAGTGGAAGTGAAATTACGGGGTTGACCCTTTTCGGCGTGGCTTCCCTGCTGTCCCAGCGCAATTTTGCCCCTTTTGCATTGTTTACCGCGGTGGTGCTTTCCAACCATGCAGCCGCCGCATGGAACGGTTTGATTTCACCTCGACTGCAACAGTTGAAAGAAGGATATAAGCAAAGCAAAAGGTCAACCCATGATCAGAGAGCCTTATCTCCCAGGGTGAGAAAAGTCGTAAACCTGACTCTTGTTGGGTTGATCCTGCTGATTGCGTTTGGCCGGTTGATCTATGTGACCCATCCCACGATTGTTAAAGCCAACATGCAAAATTATTACCCGATTGCGGCCGTCGATTACCTCGAGAAATATGCAAAGCCTGGAAATATCTTCAACGACTACGGCTGGGGCGGTTATCTCGATTGGCGGTTACGGGAATTTAAGGTCTTCATCGACGGGCGGGCAGATTTATACGGGGGCGACATCATTCAGGAAGTGATCGACACTACCGATGCCCGGGGCGACTGGCAAGAGGCGCTGGATTACTGGCAGGTGGATTATATTCTGGTGATGCCGAACGTGCGACTGGTTGATAAAGCAATCGAAGCGGATTGGGAAATTCTGTTCCAGGACAAGGTGAGTGTGCTGCTCGAAAAAAAATAACGGTTACCGTGCCGTTACCTGTCCGAATGAAATTCCTCGAACCACTGTTGATATAAGCTTGTGCGACGGTCGGGGGTGGAGGGTACAATCTGCCGCACCTGATCGATTTCGGCGACGTCCAGGTTGGCTGTGAGCAGTGCAGGTGTATCCGGGCCTCCTTCGGCTAAAACGTTTCCCCAGGGGTCGATCACAGCGCTATAGCCGGCCAATTGATTTTCGTAAATTGGGCCGATGCCATTCGTTGCGGCCACAAATATCTGATTTTCGATAGCGCGGGCCTTCAATAAGGTGCGCCAGTGTTCAGCGCGCTTTTGCCCCCATTCAGCCGACACCAAAAGGCACACGATTCCGCGTTCAGCATAAGCGCGTATCAATTCGGGAAAGCGCAGGTCGTAACAAATTGCCAGCCCAACTTTGCCCCAGGGTAGCTGAACCACAGTCAGATGGTTGCCGGGTGAAAAATAATTTTCCTCTCCCAAAAATCGAAAAAGGTGGGTTTTGTTATACCCGGCTGGCTCGGGTTGGCCAGGCTGAAACAGGAGATAGGTGTTGTAGTACTCCTGGTTCTGGCCAGTGATGAAAGTCCCGCCGATTGCCAGTTTTCTGGAATCAGCCAGTGCTTGCAGGTGTTGGATCCATACCGCGGTAAGTTGGCTGTAACGCTCGCAGTTGGATAAATCATACCCGCTCAGCCAAAGTTCGGGGAGTTGGACCAATTGACAACCCTGCTCTGCGGCCTGGTCGATGGCAGTCAAAGCAATATGCAGATTTTTCTCAGGGCTGCCGAGCGCGATTTCGAATTGAGCCAGTGCGATTTTTGCCGTCATATTGATATCCATTATAATGGTTAGCGAGGTCTGGCGGGTAATAAAAGAGCCGTCACCCTGCATCCCAATTTCCACCAGGCAGCCACACACATGATTCGGCGCAGACCGGTAACAACCTTGATTCTGTTGATCGTCCTTATCAGCGCTGCGTTAGCGGTGATGGTCTGGGGAAATTACCAATATACTCGAAATTTTCCCGGGGGCGAGCATTTTTTTATCGATTGGTTTTCCGCGCGCTCGCTGTTTATCGATGGCGTGAACCCTTACAGTGCGACCGCCCAAAGTTCAATGGTCAGTTTTGCGCGTAGCGTTGGGGTGGTTCTCGACCCGGGAGCACGATATGGGCCGCCGCTTTATGCCGCGTTCTTGACGCTGCCTTTTGCGCTCGTGCGTGATTTTGTCTGGGCGCGGGCAGTCTGGATGGTGGTATCGGAAGGTATCCTTATTGGCCTGGTGCTTATCAGTCTGAGTATGGCCCGTTGGCGGGTCAAACCAGTGTTGTTGGGGTTGCTGGCGCTTTTTGGATTGTTGTGGTTTCACGGGTTGTACCCACTTGTGACTGGAAATATGTCCATCCTGGTTAGCTTGTTGATCGCTGCGGTATTTCTTGCCATCCGTTCCCGCCAGTATGAATTTGCCGGCGTGCTGCTGGGGGTGGCAACCATCCAACCGCATGCCATGCTGCTTTTTGCCTTCTTTGTCATTATCTGGAGTTTCCGTTATCGTCACGCTAAATTGGCCGGTTGGTTTTTTGCAACCATCGTCCTTTTGTCCGGGACTGTGGCGCTGATTCGTCCCCAGTGGATCATCGATTATCTGCGCGTGATCATTCAACCTAACCCAACCAACCCAACCATATCCGTTGTGCTGCAATCTTTCTTGCCGGCGGCTGGAGAGCGGTTGGGATTCATTCTTTCAGCGCTGACCGGTTTGATTTTGTTTATGGAATGGTTCATTTCCAAAAAGACTGACTTCGACGGATTTCTCTGGACCGGTTTACTGACACTCACACTGGCTCCATGGATTGGCTTGCCCACCGAGCCGGCAGCGTTTTTGGTCGCATTCCCTGTAATCATTCTTTCGTTTTGCCTGTGGAATGAACGTTGGCCGCGGGCCGGAATTGTGCTTTCCGGTGTGACAGCGTTGCTGCTTTTGGTTGGCATCTGGCTGATTTATTTAATCAAAGCGGGAAGCCCTGCCTCGGCAAACCCTGGTCTGTTCTTTGCACAACCATTATTGCTGACAATCATGCTCTATTGGGTAAGGTGGTGGGCTATTCGCAAACCGAATGTCTGGTTCGATCAACTTTCAAACCATTGAAGCGATTCATGAAAAACAGGCATTGGATTTTGCTAGGTGCGATTTTTGTTCTGGCGCTTGGGCTGCGTTTATATGGCGCGGGCACACGGGAAATTTGGTACGACGATGCCTTCAGCTTTTTTTTGGCAAAGCAAAGCCTGGGACAAATCGTTAGCGGCACAGCGGCGGATACCATGCCGCCGTTGTATTACTTTTTGCTGCATTATTGGATGAAGTTTGGCGAGAGTCTGTTTGTGCTGCGACTGTTCGGTGTGCTGCTCTCTCTGGCGACTTTGGCTGTAGTCATTGATTTAGGGCGTCGTCTGGCAGGAATTGAAGCAGGTTTATGGGCCGGATTGATTGTTGCGGTGGCGCCCTTCCAAATTTATCATGCCCAGGAACTTAGAATGTATACGCTGTTAGGGTTAGCCCAGGTCAGCTATATATGGTTCTTCGTCAGGCTGCAGCAACGGGAAGACGGTGCAAGCGTCGTTTGGCTTTGGGTTGGCCTGATTTTCACCGGGGTGATGGCCATGTACAGCCATAACCTGGCTGTTTTTGGATTAATTTTGCCAGATATTTACTTGGTGCTTAAACGAGCCTGGAAGGAATTACGCAAGCTGGCCGTTGCCCAGGTGCTGGTATTGGGGCTGGCAGCGCCCTGGCTGGTTATGATTCCAGGTCAAATCGACAAAATTCAAGCTGCGTTCTGGACAATCCGGCCAGGGCTGGTTGAGGTCATGCAGGCAATTCTGCAAGCCCATATCTTTTTGCCGCTGGAAGGCGCTGTCATGATTGCCGGTGCGCTCTTAAGTATCTGGTGCATAGTATTGGTTGCGATTGAAACGTGGAAGCAGCGCAAGACTCCCGGGGTGGGCCTGTTAAGTTTGCTTACGCTTGGGTTACCAATCTTATTATTCACGGCGTCGTATGCCATGCGGCCTATTTTTGTGCCGCGCGGACTAATTTTGTCCATGCTGACATATGCCATTCTTGCCGGTTGGATAATCACCTTGCGCTGGAAAAAATCCATTGGCCCGTTTTTGGCGGCTGCCTTTATCGGCGCAGCATTGATATCGTTGCCAGCTTATTATTCGTTTTCCGGATTTCCCCGCTCGCAATTTAAGGCGGCCACGGAATACCTGCGAGAAACCACAGCCGTAGGGGATCTGATTCTGCACGATAATAAGTTGAGTTATTTCCCGAGCCATTATTACGATCCTGAATTACCCCAGGAATTTCTGCCGGATGAACCCGGCTCGCAAAACGATACCTATGCCCTGGCTTCCCAAACTGCGATGCAACTGTTTCCGGCTGAAAGCCTGGCGCAAGCAATCAACGGCAAAGCTACGGTCAGGTTTGTGGTATTTTCTCGAGCAATTGAGGAGTATCGCGATATAGGGGCAGTCGAGCACCCGATAATGGCGCAGTTGGATGATGATGGGTTTACCCTAAGCGGGCATGAGATTTTTGGCGATCTAGAGATCTATACCTACCAGCGATGAATAAGCGGCTAATTATTATTCTCTATGTATTGGGAGTCGGGTTGTCGGCTTTGGCAGCGCTTGGTCAACCCGCACCGGGTTATATGGACGCAGAGTATTATGTTGTCGGTGGACAACGCATTACGGACGGTAACGGGTTTAGCGAACCTTTTTTGTGGAACTATTTGGATGACCCAGCCGGCCTGCCGCATCCATCCCATCTGTACTGGATGCCATTGGCATCGGTTGTTGCTGCTTTCGGTATGAAGCTTTTCGGGGCCGACAGCCTGTGGGCTGCGCGTTTGCCGTTCATTCTACTTTCCGGTTTACTGCCGGTCCTCAGCGCAAATCTTTCGCTCCTCTTTCTACAAGACAAACGGTTTGCCTGGTTGGCAGGGTTGCTTGGCGTATTTTCTGGAATCTATATCGTCTATACATCCATTCCCGAGACCTTCGTGCTTTATCTGGTGTTGGGCGGGTTGGTGTGGTCGATCATTTTGGCGGGTGAATGGGAAAGCATCCCGGCAAAGAAATGGTTTTTTCGGGCCGGGGCGCTGGGAGTCCTGGTTGGCCTGATGCACTTGACCCGGGCAGACGGCATTATCTGGGTAGCCGGGGGATTGTTCTGGCTGTTTTGGGTACCAAAGGCGTTCAAATCAACTACGGATTTGCGTGTAGTCATCGTTGGTCTGGTGTTGTTTATTGCGGGCTATCTTTTGATGATGGGTGCATGGTATGCGCGCAACCTGGATCTGTTTGGAACCCTGATGCCGGCCGGCAATAACCGGGCACTGTGGATCACTGACTACAACCAGACCTTTGCTTTCCCGGCCAGTGAACTAACGGCATCCGCCTGGTGGTCGGCCGGCCTTGAGACTCACCTGACCGCGCGCTGGAATGCCCTGCTGCTGAATTTGAAAAACCTGGTTGCAGTGCAGGGGCTGGTGATTTTATTACCGTTAATGATTGCCGGTATTTGGTCGCTGAAGCAGCGGCGTGGAATTCAGTTTGCCGCCCTGATGTGGCTGGGGACGTTAACACTCATGACGCTGGTATTTCCGTTTGCCGGGTCGCGCGGCGGTTGGCTGCATTCGGCGTCAGCCTTCCAGATACTTTTGTGGGCAGCAGTCCCTGCCGGATTGGAGCGATTTGTCGCCTGGGGGCAGCGCCGCCGCGGGTGGAAGCCGGAACGAGCCATCCCGGTTTTTGCCGGTTTGCTGGTAATCATATCTGCCATGCTGACCGGCTGGTTTTATGTGAATAAAGTGTATGGAGACGGCAGCCCTTCGAGTCGATGGGGTTATAGTTATCAGATTGATAAAGTGGTTGGAGAGGGTTTACCGGACTTTAACGTTTCCCCACAGGCTTTGGTGATGGTGAACAACCCGCCCGGGTTTTATCTGGCGACGGGACGGCCCTCGATTGTGATTCCCGGCGGGGGAATTGAACAAGCTATTGCAGCGGCCGATTATTACAAGGCGGACTATCTTGTTTTGGGGCCGGGGCAGGAGAACTTGTCTGATCTTTACGAAAACCCGGTGGATAGCAAGTACCTGCGATATCTTGGCGATATAAAAGAAGTACGCATATTTTGTTTTCATTGCCAATGAGCATTTACCCCAGCATGCAATCCGTAAAGAAGATACAAACGCCGATATGGGTCTGGATAAACCTTGGCCTTGCATTGTTGGCAGTCGGCGGTTATGTATGGCTTGCCAGCCGAATGCAAACCATTGGATTTCCGCTGGATGATGCCTGGATCCACCAGACTTATGCGCGCAACCTGGCTGAACTGGGGGAGTGGTCGTTCATCCCGGGAATCACTTCGGCGGGTTCTACCTCGCCGCTGTGGACGGTTATCCTTGCGTTGTTTCACCTGATCACAAAGGACACTCCATTTGCATTGACTTATTTGATGGGGGTTATTTGGTTGTGGTTGACTGCCTGTTTTGCGGAATTGATTTTTCGGCGTTCATTTCCAGCTTATAAATCAAGTTTCCCGCCTGCGGGGGTTCTGATGGCCCTGGAATGGCACCTGGTCTGGGCCGGGGCATCGGGCATGGAAACTTTGCTGTTTGCCGCTTTGATTCTTGCGGTTTTTTATTTAATTCAAAATACGAATAGCTGGTACAAGTATGGGTTGGCCGGGTTAATTATCGGGATGGGAGTCTGGGTCCGGCCGGACGCGCTTACTTTGCTTGGCCCACTGGTCTTTATCATTTTTCTCCAGAAGTCGAAATGGAACGTTAGGCTGAAGGAAATCGGCGGCAGTCTGGCTGCGGCTGCACTGCCGCTGGCAGTGTATCTGATCTTCAACTATTTGCTTTCAGGGCAAATCTGGCCGAACACTTTTTATGCCAAGCAAACCGAATACGCATCCATGCGAGAAATACCATTATTGATTCGCTACGGGAAAATAATTTCGTTGCCCCTGGTTGGAACCGGTGCTTTGCTGCTGCCTGGCTTTCTTTATAAAAGTTACCGAAGTGTTCGAACCTGTGACGTTTATTGGTTGTCAGCCATCCTCTGGTGGGTGGGCTATTCGCTGGTGTATGCGCTGCGTTTGCCAGTCACTTACCAGCATGGTCGCTATCTTATTCCTGCTATGCCCGTTTTTTTATTGATTGGCCTGGTGGGAAGCGTGGAGGGATTGTGGTTCGGGAAAGCTGCTGATTATGTCTTGCGTGTGGTCAAGAGGGTATGGGCAGGAGCCGCTGCCATTGTGCTCGTCGCCTTTTTGGTTATGGGCGGCAGCAGTTATGCCCGGGATGTGGCAATCATCAATACCGAAATGGTGGCAGCGGCCAGGTGGCTGAATGACCATACTGAACCGGATGATCTTATCGCGGTGCATGATATCGGCGCAGTCGGGTATTTCACGCAACGTCGAATTATCGACCTGGCGGGGCTGGTCACGCCTGAAGTAATCCCATTTATTCGTGACGACGCGAAGCTTGCGCAATTTCTTGACCAGCAACAGGCGGATTATTTAATGACCTTTCCGAATTGGTACCCTGTCTTAACCGCTGATCTCGAAATTGTATACCAGTCTGATGGGAAATATTCTTCTGCTGCCGGCGGCGAGAAAATGACCATTTACCGCTGGTTAACGAAGTAGCAGGTTATGCTATACTTAACCGGATTTTTTTGGTCATGGTGTAAGTGCCAGGCCTAATAAGCTCAGCGAGGGAGATTCCAGCATGGATGTCAGAGAACTACCGGGCGGTTCGTGGGAAGATTTCAAGCAGCAGGCATTGTTGGATTACGAACATACGCGCGAATCGCTGCATGAAGTCACTTTGATGCTGGAACAGAGCAAAGCTGAGTACGAAAAGTTAACCCAGCGCAGCGCCGCTGCAAACACCCAACTGCAACAGTTGCAAGGTCAACTGGAGACTGCCCCTCGCGAGGATATCCAGACTGTTTATAACAACGCATTGGATGTTCAACAGCGTTTGTTGGTTATGCGCGGCCAGATCGAAAAACTGCAAAACGACCAGACTGCCCATACGCGTTATTTAAAATTGCTGGATAAGACTAAACAACTGATGGATGAAGGCTACCAACCCGATCAGCAACCAGGCGACCAGGTGGATCGAACCGCGATTCTTGAGCAGTTGATCATTGCACAGGAATCCGAACGCCAGCGGCTGTCGCGTCAAATGCACGATGGTCCGGCTCAGGCATTATCCAATTTTATCGTTCAGGCTGAAATCGCCGCCCGATTGCTCGAAATCGACCCAACCCGGGCCAAGCAAGAGCTGGATAACCTGAAAACGATTGCGATGAGCACCTTTCAACGCGTCCGGTTATTTATCACCGATTTACGACCAATGATGCTGGATGATCTTGGTTTGACGGCAACTCTAAAAAGGTATGTCGAGACCTATAAAGCGGAAACGGGTTTTGAAGCCAAGATTGATATCAAAGGCGGGGATAAAAAACTGGCTTCCTATATCGAAGTCTTGATTTTTAGAGCCGTACAGGAATTAATGGGTAATGTTGTTCGCCACAATAGTGAGTTAACGGTCAAACCGAATATTATGGTGCAAATGGCCGTCGAAGATAATTTTGTGCGAGTCAACGTGGCGGATAATGGTAAGGGATTTAACCCCGCTGAACTTGAAAATAAGCCTGTGCTTGGTCTGAAATTGATCCGTGATCGTGTCGAAATGTTGGGGGGCTCCATGGAAACGGATACTTCTCCAGGGCAAGGAACGCGAATCACATTCCAGATTCCGGTGGAAACGACCAGCAGGCTTTAATCCTGGCAATAAATGTGGAGGTTTTATGACGACGATCGGGATCTTAACGGGCGGCGGCGATGTTCCAGGCCTGAATCCATGTATCAAGGCGGTCGTTATGAACGCGCTTGAAAATGGTTATCGCGTGATTGGAATTCGCAGAGGCTGGGCCGGATTGCTGCATTACAATGCTGACGAACCTTCTACGCGGGATTATTATATTCGCGAATTGCATGAAGATGATGTGCGTACCATCGATCGCACCGGCGGTACTTTTTTGCACACGTCACGAACCAATCCGCAAAAAGTATCACCGGGCGACGTGCCTGATTTCCTGAAAAATTCAAAGTGGGGAAAACCACTGAAAAAAGAAGACAAAATCGATTACACTGATTATGTGCTTAATTTGTTGGGAAATTTGGGGATCGATACCCTGGTCCCGATTGGCGGTGACGACACGCTTAGTTTCGCTGTACGCCTGCATAAAGAAGGCGTCCCGGTGGTAGCTTGTCCCAAGACAATGGACAACGACGTTTTCGGTACCGATTACTGCATCGGATTTTCCACTGCGGTCACCCGCAGCGTTGAGTTTATTACCAACATGCGCACCTCTGTAGGGTCACATGAACGGATCGGGGTTGTGGAGTTATTTGGCCGCAATTCCGGCGAGACCAGCTTGATCACCGCGCACCTGGCGTATGTCGATCGCGCAATTATTTCGGAAGTGCCCTTTGATATTCAGAAATTGACCGACATGCTGGTTTCAGATAAGCGGCGCAACCCCTCGAATTACGCCATTATGACCCTGTCCGAAGGGGCAATTATGGAAGGTGGGGATGTGGTGGAAAGCGGGGAAGCGGACGCCTATGGGCACCGCAAACTGGGGGGAATTGGTGAACAGGTTGCAGAGGAAATCAAGCGCCGCACCGGCACCAATACCATGTACCAGCAGTTGGGATACCTGATGCGCTCCGGCGCTCCGGATTCGCTCGACCGCATGGTGGCCATGTCGTATGGCACGCTGGCAGTACAATTGATCAAGCGTCGCGAGACGGGCAAAATGGTTGCGCTGCACGGTGGTAAATACACCACCGTTCCGATAGAAATGGTGCTGGCGGGACGCAAGCGCGTTGACGTGCCGGCGTTCTATGACATCGAGCATTACCGGCCCAAGATTCGCGATTTCATGGGCGTGCCCATGTTCTTGAGCTAGTCCAGGCTGGACTTTGGGTCAACCAGGGTTGGCATAAAACGCAATCCAAGACTTTTCAGCAGGCTTGGGTCGGGATGAAAGCCATCCCTCGAATTATTGGGAGGACTGCATGCCGGTTGAAGAACAAGGTGCTGGGTTAAAGCGTTATCGCGTTATCCCGCGTGTTTTGATCTTTATTTTTAACCAGGGTGCTGTCCTGCTGATCAAAGGTGCGCCAACAAAACGACTGTGGGCCAACCATTACAACGGCATAGGCGGGCATGTGGAACGCGGCGAGGACATCCTCAGCGCTGCCCGCCGTGAATTGCTGGAGGAGGCCGGTCTGGCTGTCCCGCAAATTCATCTTTGCGGTACGGTGATGGTCGATGCTGAACCTGACAGCGGAATTGGACTTTTCGTCTTTCGCGGCGAAGCCCCAGGGCAGGCAAAAGTGCATTCGCACGAGGGCGAGACCGAATGGGTGCCGCTGACTGATCTGGAAAAATATCCACTGGTGGAAGATTTACATGTGCTGATCCCGAAAATTACCCATATGCAGCCGGAGGATGCCCCATTTGCCGCCCGGTATTATTACGACGAAGAGCAAAAGCTGCAAATTATCTTTGCGCCGGAGCTTGACTATGGGGCAGCTAACTCATAGAAAATTAAAACTGTGCTGCCATAGCGTCGCTGGTCAAATTCGACCAGGTGCTGTAACGTTACCGGTTCCAACTCGACCGGATCGATCTGCACGATCACCCAGGATTCATCCGAAAGCCAGCCGGGGTTTTGATCGAGTGCCTGCAGGGCGGTAATCCAGATCTGCTTGTATTGCGGCGGGGCAATGTAAATGTAGTCGAAACGGTAATCTGGTTGCTTCTTAAGCACATCCAGCGCATCGCGCTGGGTTACTTCGGCACCCGTTTCAAGCCGGGTAACGGTGATATTGGCCTTGATGGTGGCGATTGCCTGGCGGTGCAGGTCATTGAAACGAACATAATGCGCCCCCCGGCTAAGGGCTTCCAGACCCACCGAACCGGTTCCAGCGAACAAGTCCAGCATGGATGCGCCCACGATGTCGGGACCAATAATGTTGTATAGAGCTTCTTTTACCCGGTCAGTGATCGGGCGGGTAATATCGCCGGGTACGCCGTTAAGGCGAATACCGCGAGCTTTACCAGCGATGATGCGGGGGTTTGCCACACTACGCTCCAAAATCCATCATTGAATCTGGTTGACTGCTCGCCTGGCAGCGGCAATGTTGCCGGCTGGTGCGGTGATAGGTACGACACATCCAGTACCCAGAATAAACCGGTTACCGTTTGTTTGTCGGATAGCATCCAGGGCTTCCGATTGAACCATGGCCTGGTCACCCAGTACCAACGTCTCCCATTGACGCACGCCGCCGCAGACAGCGCCGCCGAATTTTTGCAAACCTTCTGCCAGGGATGGCGGCGTGTGGCGATCATGCCAGTTCAAGATTTGCAACGGGTAATCGACGACCTGGTCGAACATAATGTGGTCACCGTGGATATGTCCGATATTCAGCCATAAATCCTGCACCATCGCTAATATTTGCAGGTCATAGGCTTTACCAAAGATATTGAACTCATCAACAGCGAGCAGCCCGTAGTTCGCATGTTGCACGGCATAGAAAATACCGTCAATACCAGTTCGCTTGCATTCCTGAATGAAGTCGATGGTGGTTCTAGTGATTGTTCTCAAGGCTGAGTGCAATGCATCCGGGTAGGTGCGCAGATGAACCAGCAGGTTTTCTTTGCCCACCAGGTTTTTGGCCTGCGACAGGGGACTGAATATGGTTTGGATAACCGGAATTCGAGGAGAAAACTCGCGGGTTAGTAACTTCAGACATTCAATCTGACCGCCCAGGCTGCCAGATTTGGGTTCCAGCGGTTTCAATGCCGCCCAGTCATCCGCTTGTTTGATCGGAAAATAGGAAATTTCACGGGTTCCTTCGGGGTTGCCCTTCCACGAGTCCTGACAGCCCCAATCTTTGACCGCAAAAGAGGAAGCGGGGGTTACTTTAATGAAATCGAAGCTGTAGGTGTTTTGAAATGCGGCGACCGCTGATGCCAGGCCATCCGGAGTCTGGTCGTCCACCGGAAAGTGGCGCCAGAGCGCGACCGGCGGACGGTCTGTTTTTTCACCGGAGAGACATTTTTCCAGGCGTTCTCTTGCGTTGAGAATATCTTTCATTGAAAATACCGGGTGATTTAATCCTTAATTCGCTGAAAGTGTGTCATCTTGTCCGAAGGATAATCTGCGCGCCAGACAGAAGGATCTTGTTAACATTGCGATATTTTCTACATCAGTGGTGAGATTCTTCGCCTTCGCTTTGCTCCAGCTCAGACAGTTTAATTCCGAAAGTAGAAAATTACTGTCAGATAGCCAGATCGAACCCGATCATTGGTTGAACTGGCCGCGAATCGCTTCATCTTCGCGCGCCAGCGATTCTATGAACTTTGACATGAAATCAGAGCGACGCAGGCGCAAAGCCATTGGCGCTATTTGCTGCAAGTCATCCAGAGTAACAGTGGTACGCCCGTCCGCTGCTGCGAATGCGCGGGCAGCCTCAAACAATGTGACTTCGGCGCGCAGCGTGTCAATTTTTAGCGATTGAACCAGACGTATACCAGCCTGCGCTACTTCATCCGGCAAGATCACTTTGGGCAGCAGCGATTTTGCGGCTGCAATTTCGTCGAGCGCGGTCTGGGTAACCTCACTAAAAGCTGCGATCGTCTGGCGCGGATTGGTGAGATAAGCGTGGGTGCGGTGGTAGGCTTCGAGGCGTTGAGCCGGGTCCAAAAGGCCTTCAACGACCACACGCAGACCAAAGCGATCCATGATTTGAGGGCGTAAATCACCTTCTTCGGGGTTCATGGAACCAATAAGCGCGAAGCGGGAGCGGTACGTCGCGGAAATCGACGCCCGCCGGACAGTGTAACGACCGGAAGCGGCTGCGTCCAGAATGGCATCGGTTATCGATCGTTCCAGCATATTGACTTCATCCACATACAAAAGGTTGAGGTCGGCGTGTGCCAGGATACCGCGTTTTAACCGCATCCGTTCATGAATGGCTGCCCGCTCATCGATTCCACCCACCACATCCTCCAACAAAGCGTTCAGGGGCAGTTCGATGAGCTTGACCCGGTCGGTGCGGGTAAGCGAGTCGCCGCGGGCGTATTTCTGGGCGCAATCCGGGCAAACCGCGTCTATTCCGCCGGATTCAATGTCTTCCGGCAGACAGCCGTAGAAACAGGCGCTTCGTTCCACCGGCGGCAGCAAGTCCAGCAGGCCGCGGACAGCCGTAGTTTTGCCGGTGCCGCGCGGTCCGATAAGCAGCACACCGCCGATGGCCGGGTTGATCAGGGTTAACAACAGGGCGAGTTTCATTTCATACTGCCCAACCAGCGCCAGGAAGGGAAAGGGCAACGCCTCGGCAAGGCCAAAATCCTCGGCGGGCATCTGCTCTTTCAGGGATCGGCCGGAAACAATTTCAATCAGTTCCCGCAAGGAGCGGACCCCGGTGCTAACCAGTTCGCCATCTACAGATGAAGGTGAATTTTGATCATTCATGAGAAATCACGCTTTTACATCGTTATATGTCCAATAACGGTTGGCGATGAAATTCCAGATCATCACGATTAGAATGACAATCGCCAGCGCCAGATTATGAGCGACGATGACCGGGGTAAGGGGTTTGAAGCTCCAGCGGCTGACAAAAAAACCGGTCAGAGTTTTTTCCAGAAAGGAAAAAAGCGGGGTGCGAATGAGCAAACCGATCAAACTGACGGCTACAAACTGCGTCAACTGCCGGCTGACCGGCTTGCTGCGCGAGTCCGGGTAGGTCCACAGGCGATTCCACGTGAAATTGCTGATTACTGCCAGAATGAAAGAAATTACACTCGCCCACACCACGTTTTCTTTGAAGAACGCTACCAGGTTGGTTAGAAAATTAAAGACGCTAAAGTCGATGACGGCTCCAATGGCACCGACAATGGCAAAGCGAATAAACCGGCTGCGTTCTTTTGCGTTGGTCAGAATCATGACAGGCCTAGTTTGGCGCGGAAATAGGGGATGGTGCGCGCGATGCCCTCATCGAGCGGGATATTTGGCTGCCAATTGAGGATTTGTCGGGCGCGCGTGATATCCGGTTGACGGCGCTGCGGGTCGTCTCCCAGGCGCAGGTCGGGTTTTATTACAATGCCAGCCTGGTTGCCGGTCAGCCGGTTTATGGTTTCGGCAAATTGTAGAATGGAAGTTTCCGCCGGGTTGCCAATATTTACCGGCATGTGCTCGTCTGAAAGCAGCAGCCGGTAAATACCTTCGACCAAATCATCGACGAAACAGAAGCTGCGCGTCTGTGCGCCATCGCCGTAAACGGTGAGCGGTTCGCCGCGCAATGCCTGTTGGATAAAGTTGGGCACTACCCGGCCGTCGTCCAGACGCATGCGCGTGCCGTAGGTATTGAAAATACGCACAATGTGCGAATTGATGCCGTGGGTGCGGTGATAGGTCATGGTGAGCGCTTCGGCGAAACGTTTGGCCTCGTCATACATCGAGCGCACGCCTATGGGGTCGACATGCCCCCAGTAAGTTTCTTTCTGCGGGTGTTCCAGGGGATCCCCGTAAATTTCGCTGGTAGAAGCCAGCAGGAACCTGGCATTTTGGGCGCGGGCAACGCCAAGAGAATTATGGGTGCCCAAAGCCCCAGCCTTCATGGTTTGGATAGGCAAATTCGTATAGCCATATGGTGAGTTGGGGTTGGGGCTGGCGGGTGACGCGAAGTGCATCACGGCATCCACTTTTCCGGGAACAAATATGAAATTGGCAACATCATGCCGGATGAAAAGAAAGTTTGGATGGCCTGCCAGGTGGGCAAGGTTATCCGGACTGCCTGTGATGAAGTTGTCCATGCCAATAACCGAATGACCCTCTTTGAGCAGTCGGTCGCAAAGGTGTGAACCTAAAAAACCTGCTGCGCCAGTGATTAAAATACGCATATAAACAATACCATCCTTTTAAACAAGATTACTTCCAGTCCAACCGGCTGACTAATCCATCGCCAGTGACCTGGCGGGTCTTAGCAGTTTCTGAATCAATCAGCCAGATATTGCCTTGATAGATAAATGAAATATAGCGCGGCTGGCCTTCCTGGCGCGATGGCGACCAGACCACCGTTTGGGGGTCAAGACCGGCAGAGCCCTCGGGTGGAAACAATTTTAGCCGATTGGAGCCGTCCTGGTCCATCGTAAGCAGCCGGTAGCGGCTGGAACCACTTTGTTCCGGGAAAATCGCTTCCAGATATGCCAGCCGTGCGGGATCTTCACCGCTGGCCGGAGAAAACCTGGGATGCGCGAACATGCCAACCTGCTGCGACAATGGAATTTGTTGCCCGGTGGGAAGGTTAATCGAGACCAGATTGAAAAGCGGTGAAGTTTCAGGATTGCTCAATCCAGAAACCGGCTCGTGAGTAACAACGTTAAGCTGCTGGCTATCGGCTGACCAGGATACCCCGGGTACCCAGGCCCAATCGGCGCGGGTCTGATAGGGAAGAATTTCGAGCAGTGGATAAAATGTGCCATCCGCAAAACTCACCAGGCCAACTGAATCGGGGCGGGCATATGCCACTTTCATAGCGTCAGGCGACCAGGAAAAGGTCGTGCCCCACCAACCGTAGATGCCGCCGGTATTTGGCTCAATGATGGTCTCGTCGCTTAAAACCACGCCATCGGAGCCAATTACCAACTGGCGCAAATCATTATTCGCCTGCCAACCCGGAGCAGCTTCGCGAGGTTCGACCGTAGAAACCAATACCGTCTGAACCGCGTATGGCACCCAATCGGCGTAATGAATGACGTTGTGAACGTTCAGGTCGAACAATGTGGGTGTTTCGCCATCCAGGGATGCCGCCCACAGCGCGTTGATATCCGGGCTGGTTTCATCCAGAATAGCACGGGTGAAAAGCAGCCAGGATCGATCCGGGGAAAGTCTGAACACACGGCCGTCCAGATCGCCCGTTGTGACCACTGCCCGCCGGTTGCCGGTGTTGTTTTCGATCATCCAGGCGTTACCTCCGTTGAGGTAAACCAGCCGACCGGGTATTGGCAGCGGCGAAAACGGCGCCTGGACGCCGATCATGATAATCTCGTCCGTGGGCGCGGTGTGCAACTCAACCTTGAAAACCGTTTTGGCCACCTCAACCCCGTTTTCGAGCAGCCGGCGGTAGGTAATCTGCTGCAGGCCATTTTCGCCGGGCTGAATCAGCAGGCTTTGGCCTTCGGGTAAGGTCTCGTTGCGCACGGTTTGATGTTCAAACGGGACCACAATTTCTTCCACCTCGTATTCTTCTGAAACCCGAAAAATCGTGATTTCTTCCGGGGCAGTGATCAGTGTAAAAGTCGGTGGTTCCGTGCGATCCAATTCTGAAAGCGTCAACCCGGCCTGCTTAATGGCGCTCTGCACACTCGTGCCGGATGGGATATCCAGTTTCAATGTATTTGCTTGATCCTTGATTTCAACCGGTATCAGTTCAGGCGTGGCGCTAGATTGAGCTGTACAGCCAGTCACCAACAAAACTGCAGTTACAATAAAAATCCACAACTGCCAGGGCTGAAACCAACGAGCCCGGTAAGGATTATGTGCTGCCAGCATAATGGTTAAAGGGGATTCCAATGAATCGAGTATAATCAGCCGAGAAAATTTAACAAGACAATTATAGCATGACAGACTCCGAACCCTACCGCCAATCCCTTTCACTGGACGCCCGCATCGAGGCGATCTTATTCGTCGCACCTGCTCCCGTTTCCATCCAACAACTGGCGGAAGCTCTGGCAACCCCTTCGGGTGAAATCGAAGAAGCTTTTCGTCAGTTGGACCGAACCTTGCAGAACGCACGCGGTATTCGGCTGCAGCGCCATGAGGGCCGCTATCAACTGACTACCGCGCCGGAACTGGCAGAGGAAGTGGAAAAATTTCTTGGATTGGAAGCCACAGCCCGCTTGAGTCGAGCGGCATTGGAAACCCTGGCGATTATCGCCTACCGGCAGCCGATTACCCGACCGGGTGTTGACGCCATCCGCGGGGTGAACAGCGATGGGGTGATCAAAAGCCTGCTATCGAAAGGGTTAATCCAGGAGAATGGCCGCACGGAAGGTCCCGGCCGCCCGATCCTCTATGGTTCGACGCAGGATTTCCTGTCGCATTTTGGGATTAACTCACTGGATGATCTACCACCCTTCGAGCTTCTTGAGCAGGAAGGCGTCAGCCAGGATGAAGAGCAGCGCCTCTTAAAGGATTGATAATGACTGAAGAACGAATTCAAAAAATCCTGGCGCGGGCTGGGTTTGGATCGCGCCGCGCGAGTGAAGTGCTCATCGCCGATGGGAGGGTGCGTGTCAATGGGGTGTTGGTGGAGCTGGGAGCCAAGGCAGATGCTGAAAGAGACAAGATAACCGTCGATGGGCAGCCGATCCCAACCAGCGCGCCGGCAGGCATTTATATCGCATTAAACAAACCGCGCTTTGTCCTTTCGGACAATGTTTTGGACGATCCGCGCAAAACTGTGTTTGATCTGGTGCCGGTTTCTGGTCAGCTATTCATTGTGGGGCGACTGGATTTCGAAAGCGAAGGGCTGGTGCTGCTGACCAACGACGGTGAGCTGGCAAACCGGCTGACCCATCCGCGCTACGGTCACGAAAAGGAATACCGGGTACTGGTGGCCAAGCGTCCGGACGAAGAACAGTTGGAAGTCTGGCGGCGCGGCGTGGTGTTGGAAGACGGTCACCGGACATCGCCGGCTGATGTGCGCATCGAATCCACTTCGGGCAAAGGCGCCTGGCTGCGAATCATCATGCACGAAGGGCGCAAACGACAGATACGCGAAATCTGCGCCCAAATCGGCCTACCGGTTGTCCGCATCCTGCGTGTCCGCATCGGATCCTTGCAGTTGGGCGGGTTGAAACCCGGCGAATGGCGGGATTTGATGCCATTGGAAGTACGAGCGTTGAAGACAGTGACAACTGGAACAGAAAAGAATAGACCAGTCAAACCGCGCCCGGTTACTGGCTCGGCTAAAAAGTATTCTCCAAGGCCGCGAGCAGCCGATGAGTCAAGTAAACGAAATGCACGGACGCACCCGAGCGGCAGAGTAGACAAAAAACCTCGTTCCTTACCACCAGTGAAAAGCCGGGTTAAAACAAAATAATTATCTAAACGATGTGAAGGTTCACCCGATAATGTCATGCTGAGCGAAGCGAAGCATCAGCTATTCGCGGCGGAAAATAATATGCGTAGCAGAGATTATGAACAAACTCTCGCTGAATATTTAAACTCCTGGCTGACTGAGTGATCCTTCGCATCGCAAAAACCGCTCGCTCAGGATGACAGGCATAGGGTGTCATGCCGAGCGAAGCGAAGCATCTGCTATTCGCTGCGGTTAATAATATCCGTAGCAGAAAGATAGCACCAACTGATACTGAATGTTTGGTGGAAGTTATTCGAAAGGTTTATTCGAAAGTGCTCTCGCCAGGCAGTGCTTTTTGCAGGCCTTTGATGACTTCGAACTCTTCCGGTGAACCTTTGGTCTGCTTGCGGATGAAATCCTTAAGTTTATCGACCGTAACCGCCGGTACCGGGGAATCCGTTGGCTCCAGTTCGGCTTTAGGATTGGTGAAAATCAAGACGGCGCGTGGTTCTGGCAGGTCAAGCTCGCTGACATTCTTCTGGAAGGACTTTTTTAGATCGGTCAACGCGTACTGTGCATCCAACTCGGGGCGGCCAATGCTATCCTGCCCAAATATTTTCATGTAGAAATTGCCGCCCTTTTGACGAAAACGACCTTTGCCCTCGTCGTACGTGATTTTACCGCCAGCCGTGGCTGGCACCAGCGCCCAGATACCCGTTGGACCGGTCAGCAGGTGGGGAATGCCGGCGGTGTAGTGGTAGAGCACGTATTTGTCCTCCAGACCCTTCAGACTGGCTGAGATGAGTTCATCCGGGCGGGGAGAGCGGCCCCAGCGGTTGCCATAGAAGACGCCAACCTGCGTCAAGAGGAAGCCGATCAACAGGGCGCCGAAGGTGATGGTGATTTGCTCGGGTTGGGCGAAGGAAAAGTATAAGCCAATACCCAGCACGGCCAGGGCCGCCATGGTGGTAATCTGTCCGATTTTCTTGTTGCGCTTGATTAATTTTTCGTTGCTTACAATTTTCATGACCAATCCTTATTCTACGGGTGTGGGAGATTCAATGAGCGCTAAACGATCTTTTATGGCCTGGCGCAGGCCTTCCAGCAAGTCAACCTGGACGGCCTGGCGAGCCACGCGAATGGCGCTGACCAATGCACGGCTGTCTGAGCGTCCGTGACCAACAAAAACCAAACCATCAATGCCAAGAAGAGGGGCGGCGCCGGTTTCAGCCGGATCCAGTAATTTTTTAATATTCTTGAATGCCGGTTTGGCCAGCAACGCACCCAACCGGGTCGGAAATGAAGACATCAACTCGGCTCGCAGCTCATCGATCAACAGCTTGGCAACCGCTTCGGATGATTTGAGCAAAATATTGCCGGTAAAACCGTCCGTCACCACGACATCCGCTTCACCACCGAAGAGTTCCTTGCCTTCGACATTTCCAATAAAATTGAGACCGGATTTTTCCAAAAGCGGAAAAGTGTCGTGGGTCAGTGTGTTACCTTTGCCAGCCTCTTCACCGTTCGAAAGCAACCCCACTCGCGGTGAAGGCTTGTGGAGCACTCGCTCGACGTAGAGTGAACCCATCACCGCAAATTGCAGTAGAAATTCCGGCCGGCATTCCGAGTTGGCGCCAATATCGACTACGGCGCAATGCCCGCCTTTGACCGGAAACAGCGCGGTGAGACCCGGGCGGGCAACGCCCTGGATGCGCCCAAGCGTCCGCAGGCCGTTGAACATGGCAGCACCGGTATTCCCGGCAGTGACAAAAGCCTGGCCGCGACCGGATTTGACCAGTCCCAACCCGACCGCCATGCTATTGCGCGGCTTGCGGCGGGCGGCTTCGACCGGCTTTTCCCCCATTTCCACCAGATCGGGTGCGTCTTCTATGACGACCTGCAAATTCCCTGGGTTAAGAGCTTTCAGTTTCGGCTCGACCAATTCTCGGTTTCCGACCAGAATGATTTCCTCGCCGAACATTTCGGCGGCCGTCACTGCGGCTTGAATCTCTGGATCGGGGTACTTGTCACTGCCCATCGCGTCGAGGATGATGGTCATGGCTGCTCCTTATGCGTGTATTCATCGGATAAAAGAGGGGGACGAAAATTTTCTTGACATCTATCCAGAGCCGATTATAATTGCGAAGCCTTTGCGCTGGTGCTGGAATTGGCAGACAGGCATGGTTGAGGGCCATGTGCCGCAAGGCGTGGGGGTTCAAGTCCCCCCCAGCGCACAGAAAAGCCGCCAAAACAGGCGGCTTTTTGTATTAACTATTGCGGCGAGTGATGTAAAGGGTTAGCTGTTCAAGGTGCTGGCGTTCGGCGCACTCGGGCAACTGTTGCAGTTTTTCCAGCGCCTGATCGACAAAGCGGTTGGCTTCCGCCATGGCCAGGTCGATCGCTTCGCTGGCGCGGATCTTCTCCACAAGGCGGGAAACCTGTTCATCGTAATGCAGGCAGTCTCCAGTCAGGATTTCCTGGGCATCCTCGTCTTCCGGGTGGTTTTCCAGGAAGAAAAGGGTCGGCAGAGTGATCAGGCCCTGGCGTAAATCGCTGCCCACCGGTTTTCCAAGCTGGGACTGGTCGCTGGTGAAATCAAACACATCGTCGATAATCTGGAATGCCATGCCAATATCATAGCCGTACTGGCGAACGAGGGTGGTCGTTTCTGCGCTGACCGGGCTGATCAATGCCGCGCAGCAGGTACAGGTCTCGAACAGCGAGGCCGTCTTGGCGTAAATACGCTGATAATATTCATCGCGGTTGGCGCGGCAGCGGCTGGTGAAAAGCTGGGTGATTTCGCCATTCACGATAACGCCAAGTGTGGTGGCAAACAGGCTGATGGCTGGCACGGATTCGGTATCAGCAGCCAGTTTGGCAGCCCTAGCAAACAAAAAGTCGCCCGTGAGGACGGTGGCCCCCGGCGACCAGCGGGAATTCAGGGTAGGAATACCGCGGCGCAGCAGCGATCCATCGATCAAATCGTCATGCACCAGGGTGGCGGTGTGCAGCAGCTCGATGGCAGCGGCCAGCGTCACCAGGCGGTCTTCATCCGCGCCTAACATGCGCCCGGTCAGAATGGTCAAGGTGGGACGAATGCGTTTGCCCCCAGACGAAATCAAATGATCCAGAGCAGCTTTCAGGTCCGGGTTATGGCCTTCTGCCTGGGACCGCATCAAGTGTTCGACACGGTGAATTTGATCTTGAACAGGGACGAAGAACGAGGTGGTAGTGCTCAATCAAAGGCTCCAATTGAATAAATTGCTTGCGTTCCGGGTGGTAACTTCGATGACCTGCTCGATTTCCATCTGTCTGTGGTCTGACAGAGCCTGCGCTATCCGCGCAACGAAGGCTGGCTCATTGCGGGTGCCGCGATGAGGATGGGGCGTCAGGTAAGGGGAGTCGGTTTCGATCAATAGGTTCTCTATGGGATGTTCACGAGCCAGCAGATGTTTGTCGACGGCGTTCTTATAGGTCAGCGGTCCGGCTATACTGATAAAAAAACCTGAGCGGCGGGCTTGTTGTGCCGTAGCTAAATCTCCTTCGTAAGAATGGAGCACACCTGCCCGTCCAACGAGCGAAGAGTTCGCCTCGCGCAGTTTTTCAGACCAATTGTTCAGCAAGGGCAGCAAGTCAGCTAGGGCTTCGCGACTGTGCAGGACAGCCGGCTTTTCGACCTGCGCCGCCAGGTCCAGTTGCGCCAGCAGAATCTCCCGTTGCAACTTCGGATCGGTGTCTTTCCAATGGTTATCCAGGCCAATTTCACCGATCGCCACCACCTTGGGGTGAGCGGCCAGGTCTTCCAGCGCTTTCATCGCACCGGGCTGCCAGTCGCTGCCAACATTGGGGTGAATACCTACTGCGGCGTAAACTTCGGGGTAGCGATCTGCCAGTTCCACAGCTTTACGGCTGCTCTCCAGATCAATGCCAGGCACGAGAATCCGGCCTATTTCGGCCACCCGGGCGCGCTCCAACACCTCTTCCAGGTCATTATTGAATTGATTAAGGTTCAGATGGCAGTGCGTATCAGTAAGAAACACCGGTTAATTCAACCCTGCGATGGCTAATCCGTCCTGCAGTATGGCGGCAACCCGATCCCCGTGGGTGGTTTCGCAGTATACCCGCATGATGGGCTCGGTGCCGGAGAAGCGGATCAGCAACCAGCCGCCGTCCTCCAGTAAGAATTTATACCCGTCCAGTGTGTTTAAACCGGTAACTTTTAGGCCGCCAATGGTTGCGGGGTTTGCTGCGAGGATCCGTTCAATTTTAGCCTGCGGATCGCCATCGAAACGGGTGTCGATGCGGTCGTAATAATGCGGGCCAACGATGGAAAAAAGCTGAGCGAGCAGTTGAGAAGGCGATTTCTTCAGTTTCACCATCATATCGAGAAAGTACAGGCCGGCCAGAATACCGTCGCGTTCCGGAACATTGCCGCGGAAGGCATAACCACCCGATTCCTCGCCGCCGATCAAAGCGTTGGTCTCTGAGAACTTGGGGGCAACGTATTTGAAACCCACCCCGGTCTCATAAACGGGAACATTGTAAATTTTGCCCAACTTTTCGAGCATGGAGGTGGTAGATAAAGTTTTGACGATCGCGCCGCGCTCCCCCCGGACTTCAAGTAAGTAGTAAGCCAGCAGGCCATAAGCCTGCAACTGGTTGATGAAAACCCCATGCTCGTCCCCAAGCCCGACCCGGTCGGCATCACCGTCGGTGATCAATAGCACATCTGCGCCATGCTTGACCGTTTCTGCCAGACCGACATCGATGTTCGGTGGAATGGGTTCCGGACGTTTCATCTCGGGAAAACTCGGGTTGCGCTGGTTGTGAATTTCGATGACCTGCGTTTTACCGCCTGCCAGCAGGCGCGGGAACCAACCCGCACCGTTGCCCCACATGGTGTCCACCATAACTTTGAGACCGGCATCCTTAATGGGCTGCAGGTCGATCAAATCCTTCAGATGCTCAATGTAGGCGGGAGCAGGGTCGAAATAGACCAACCGTTTTTCGGCTTCTGCCTGGGCAGCGGGCATGACCTTCACACCTTCGCTCGAGTCGGGGATCAGATCTTCAATTTTCTTCAAGCCCTGCGGGTCAATCGCGCCGCCGGAAGAATCCCGCACCTTAAAGCCGTTGTCTGTTGGCGGGTTGTGCGAGGCGGTAATATTGACTGCTCCTGCTGCTTTCAGGTTGACGGTCGAAAAGGAGATGACCGGGGTCGGCGTGGGTCCATTGGTAAGGTAAACCTTCATGCCATTTGCGCATAGAACTTCTGCGACCGCCAGCGCAAAATTTTCAGACATAAAACGCTTGTCGTGGCCAACCACAATCCAGGAGTTGCTTTTTCCGATGGAGACCATGTAAGCAGCGAAGCCCTGAGCGCAGCGCCGGACATTTTCAAAGGTGTAATCTTCGGCAACATACCCCCGCCAACCATCCGTCCCGAATTTTATCTTTTGCAGCATGAGTGCTCCTCAGAACTACCTGTGAGAATCAGTACAATATCGCTTATTATAACAGGGGTTGGGTGGGGGCGAAAGTTTTTTCTATATAAAAGACCATGCTATAATTTACCGTTACGGTCTGATTTGAAAGGTGAAATGACAAAGTGAAAGAGCGAATTTATCTGGATTATGCCGCCACAACCCCGGTTGATCCGCGGGTCGTTGAGCGCATGTTACCCTTTTTTAGTGGTACTTTTGGCAACCCTTCATCGGTTCATTGGTTTGGGCAGCAGGCTGAAGCAGCCCTGGAGAGCGCCCGGGAGACAGTCGCCGGTGCATTGGGTGCGAGGCCGGAAGAAATCGTCTTTACCAGTTGCGGGACGGAAAGCGACAATTTGGCCATTCGCGGGATGGCTTTTGCACAGCGCGAAAAAACCGGTGCGCAACGCATCATCACCACACCTGTTGAACACCACGCAGTCCTCCATACCGTCGAACAATTGGTGGAACTAAACGGCTTCAAGATGGATTTGCTGCCGGTTGACCAGTACGGGATGGTTGACTCTGAAGATTTGCGCCATGCGTTGCGCGACGATGTGGCGCTGGTCAGTATCATGTATGCCAACAACGAAATCGGCACCATCAACCCCATGGCAGAAATTGGAAAGTTGTGCCGGCAGCGTGGCGTCCCGCTGCATTCGGATGCTGTGCAAGCCGCGGCCCACCTGCCCATGAATGTCGTGCGCGACCAGATCGATTTACTGGCGATCGGGGCGCATAAATTTTACGGCCCAAAAGGCGTTGGGGCGCTGGCGGTGCGTAAAAATGTTGGACTGCACCCGTCACAGACCGGCGGCGGTCAGGAAGATGGGCGGCGGGCGGGAACTCAAAATATTCCGTATATCGTTGGGCTGGCCGAAGCCTTGAAATTGACGGTAGATGATTTGGAAGCTCGCCGGCGGCGACATGTCGCCAAACGCGACCATTTGATTGCCGGCGTATTAGGTAATGTGCCAGGTTCACGCCTGACCGGGCATCCCACCGAGCGATTGCCAAACCACGCCAGCTTTGCCTTCGAAAATCTGGATGGAAATCACCTGCTTACTTTGCTGGATGCGACCGGTTTTGCCTGCTCATCCGGCTCAGCCTGCAAAGTCGGCGATCCTAAACCTTCGGCTGTGCTTAACGCAATTGGTCTGTCGCAGGCCTGGACGCTCGGTTCGCTGCGCGTGACTCTGGGTGAGAGCACCACACTTGATCAAATTGAATCATTCATCGAGGTGCTGCCCTCACTGGTGAACAAAGTGCGCGGCGCTGCGTGAGGGTGGTTCAACCATGAAAAAGGGAACGTCCGTAGTCGTCGCCATGAGCGGCGGTGTGGATAGTTCGGTGGCTGCAGCATTGCTGGTGGAGCAGGGCTATGATGTAACCGGCGTGATGCTGCGCCTGTGGTCTGAACCCGGCAAAGAGGATAGCAACCGCTGTTGCACCCCGGACGCTATGGCGGGCGCGCGGCGGGTTGCAGCCAAACTCGGCATCCCCTTCTATGCGCTCAACAGCCAGGATTTGTTCCACGATGTGGTTGTACAATCATTCATCGAAGGTTATCGCAACGGCATCACCCCCAATCCCTGTATATTGTGCAATCAGCTCATTCGCTGGGGTTTCATGTACGAAACCGCGCAAGAACTGGGCGCAGAATTCATGGCAACCGGGCATTATGCGCAGGTCCATTCAAAGCCTGACGGCAATGTCGAGTTGCGCCGCGGATTGGACCCTGATAAGGATCAGTCATACGTGATGAGCGTACTGACCCAGGAGAAATTGCGCCGCACCTTGTTCCCGGTCGGCGGCATGGCCAAACCTGAAGTGCGCGCACATGCCCGGCGTTTTGGTCTGACCGTCGCTGACCGGGCAGACAGCCAGGATTTGTGCTTTTTAGCCGGGCAGGATTACCGAAGTTTTTTGGCGAGACATGCCCCGGAAGTTGTACAGCCTGGAAAAATTGTCCAGGCGGACGGCCGCCATGTTGGTGAACACCAGGGGCTGGCGTTTTACACCATTGGTCAGCGCAAGGGGCTGGGGGTTGCGGCTTCCAGGCCATTGTATGTTCTCGAGAAAAACCTGGCGAACAACGAACTGGTGGTTGGTGATGAAGCTCATCTCGGTCGCAGTGGCCTGACAGCCGGGGGGATGAACTGGGTTTCCGGAACGGCTCCTGCAGAGCCTTTTGAAGCTGAGGTAAAAATCCGTTACCGGGCCGTTCTGGCGCCGGCAGTTGTTACTCCGCAAGGCAATAACCAGATTACCGTCCATTTCAAAAATTCAATGCGCGATATTACCGTTGGACAGCGGGTTGTTATCTATAATGGGGAGGTGGTTCGGGGCGGGGGAACCATCCAGACATCCTTCAACACGATCGAGGAACCAGCATGACGATCCAGGCAGTTTTGTTAGGCATTTTTGCCCCGATTTTTTTGGGGGCAGTATTTCATCTCTGGCGTGGGGGAGCAACCTGGCGGTTGGGATTGTACATCCTGCTGGCTGAGGCTGGTTTCTGGCTGGGCCACATGGCGGGGACCCAACTGGGCTGGGAATTCCTGAAAGTTGGATCGCTGCAGATGGGAATCGGAACCATCGGCGCTATTTTGTTTATGCTGCTGGGACACTGGTTGAGTTTTAAACAGCCGGAGGCTGAAACTGCCCGGCCAAAACGACCCACCCGGAGCGTGCGCCGGTGAGTTGGAACCTTCACGGCACCCACGTTGAGGATGGCGACCTGGTTCAACTGGTTGGGCTGCGTCATAAGAGTTTTATTATTCGGGTCACTGCTGGCGGCAAGATGGAATCGCACCGCGGCGTGATCAAGCACGATGACCTGATCGGTAAACCCTGGGGTACCAAGGTCACCAGTCACCTGGGCAACCCATTCTTTATTTTGCAACCGGCATTGGGCGATTTGCTTAAAGAAATGCCGCGCACCACGCAAATTATGTATCCGAAGGAAATCGGCTTTATTCTGGTCAACATGGGGATTGGCGAAGGACAACTGGTGGTGGAAGCCGGCACCGGATCTGGCGCGTTAACTACTGCTTTGGCCTTTGCCGTCGGCAAAACTGGACGGGTGGTGAGTTATGAAGCTCGCCCGGAAATGCAAGCCCTGGCGATGAAAAATTTGACCCGGCTGGGATTGGTCGATCGAGTCGAGTTCAAGCTGCGCGACATTAGCGAGGGTTTTGATGAAACCGGCGTGGATGCCCTGTTCCTGGATGTGCAGAATCCATATGATTTCATCGCACAGGTGAAAACTGCGCTTAAATTTGGCGGTTTCTTTGGCGCCATTTTGCCGACCGCCAACCAGGTCAGCAGGTTGGTATTGGCTTTGCGACAGAATAATTTTGCATTCATAGACATTTGCGAGCTTCTGCTGCGCTACTACAAGGCGGAACCCGAACGTTTCCGGCCGGTTGATCGGATGATCGCTCATACCGGCTACTTGCTGTTCGCCCGACCGGTCATCATCGAGCAGGAAGATGACCAGACGACATTGTTGGAAATCGAAGGCCGAAAGACAGGCTTCGCGCTGAAGTCCGCTGAGCCGGATGCGGAAATCGATAGCGCGGATGAAGCTGACTGACCAATCTAGGATTTGAGAGGATGAGCGATTTCGAAAATTCTTCCGCGATGCTGACCTCCGAAGATATTCGTTCGCGTCTCGAAACCTATTGCCGCGGTATGGCCGATCACGGAGAAGCGTACAACGGCCGTAAGGCGGCAGTTTTGATACCTTTGTACTGGTATGGCGGCGAATGGCATGTGCTCTTTACCCGCCGCTCGGAGGGTGTGAACGATCATAAGGGGCAAGTGTCCTTTCCAGGTGGCGCAGTCGAGGCCGATGACCGGAACGTGTTTCAGGCAGCGCTGCGAGAGGCCAATGAAGAAATTGGGTTGGAACCAGGCGATGTGGAAATCCTTGGCCGGCTGAAAGATTACATCACCATTTCCCAATTTGTCATTTCACCGATCGTTGCACGCATAAACTGGCCGTTCCCCATCCACACCAATTCCAGTGAAGTCAGCCGGGTGTTTTCCATACCGCTCAGCTTCCTGGGAGATCGAGCAAACATCGAAATTCGTACCCACACCTTCTCAGATGGGCAGACCACGCGCTTATTTTATTTCGCACCGTATGACGGGGAAATATTGTGGGGGATCACTGCGAGGATAACCGTGCGGCTGCTTAAAGTGCTTGGGTTTTTGGAAAATGGTTATTAGGCATTTGTGAGCCATACAAAAAGAGGCTGCTCCAATTTCTGGAACAGCCTCTTTTTGTTTTTACGAAGATCAGTCTTCGACTTCTTCTTCCTTCTTACCACGTTCGATCACTTCGGGTTCAGCTACAGCTTCGGTAACCTCTTCCACTTCTTCAACAGCGCCGCCGGTGATAACCACTACGACGTCGTTTAGATCGTGAAGTATTTCGATCTGGTCGCTAACCTTTAATGCGCTAACCAGAATGGACTGGCCGATGTTGGTGAGTCCGGAAATATCCACCGAATACTTTTCTGGAAGGTCCTGGGGAAGGCCTTCGACCTCGATTTCGGTCATTTCATGGACAACCACGCCGTTCAAATCTTTGACGGCCGGAGAAACGCCTACCAATTCGATGGAAACCTTGGAGCGGATCTTCTCAGTTAAAGAAACTACCTGGAAATCAACGTGGAGAAATTCATTGCGAATGTAATCCATCTGGCGTTCACGCACCAGTGTCGCCAGTTCTTTGCCATCGAGAACGATGGTCACGATTTGCGATTGCGACGCCTTCTTTAGAACGCGGGAGGCGTTGCGAAAATCCATTTCAATGGCAACGGGCTCAAAATTATGGCCGTACATGACGCCCGGCAACTTGCCAGCGCGGCGCAAAGCACCAACCTGTTTCCCGGTAACAGTACGCCGGGCCGCTTCGACCAAAACTTTTTCCATTTCATCATCCTTCGAGCGCCTCTCACCTCGAACGAGGTTACCTTCGCTCTATTTGATTGTACAGGCTTACACCTGAGGGTTGATTGTGCTGGCAGTCCCAGCGACCAAGTATTTTAGTCGGAAGGGGAGACAGCGTCAAGGTTTTGGGTTAACAAAAGAAATAACGAACCAGCAGGGGCTGCTCGCGAGTATTGTAGGTTGGGTTGCCCGCACCCTGCGAGCGAGGGGCGACGAAAGTTGATTTACGGAAAATCCGTTTTGCAGCCGCGAAACCCAACAATAATTAATGTTAACGAGATGTTGGATTGAGGGCTGCAAATATCTCTTCAGCACATAAACCTCTTGCACTCCCTCAATCCAACCTACAGCACTTTCGTGAGGCTGCTCGCGAGCAGCTCCCTACATGCTATTTCTTTAACCTCTGCTGGCGATGGTGAGCGCCAGCCAGGTACCATAAATTGCTGCCGCAGTACCAATCACTACAAGCACAAAGTTGGCCATCCGAAGTACCGTCGGGGAGGGATTGAGATCCAACAGGATGGAGCGCAGCCCAAGGAAGCTGTGGATAACGACCAGAATGAGAAAGGAAATTTCCATAACCACAATGATGGGATTTTGGAAATAAGCGACCACGTCCGCATAGGTTAATAATCCGCCAGGCGCAACCAGATGATTGACCACAAAATGAATGCCGAGGAAAATCACAATCAACAACCCCGTTAGGATTTTGAGAAGCCAGCGGCCACTGCCTTCCAGCCTTTTTGGTGACAAGGATTCACGCATAACTCACCCCTCAGAAAACATTTTGAATGCAAAGAAGACAATAATAAACACTGCAATCAGCATCAGGGTGATGAAAGTGCTCTTCTGGCGGCGAACCCCGATGCCAAAGCTATTGAGCGCAATGCGGATACCGTTCAAGCCGTGGATGACGCCGGCAGCAATGACCAGCAACTCACCCAGCTTGAACAATGGGTTCTTGACCAGGGCGATAAATCCATCATAGGCGTCAGCTCCCCTGGCGAGCTGGCCAAGCGCGACTAAATGCATCATCAAGTAGAGTGTGAGCCCCAGTGCGGTTACCCGGTTGAGGATATAGCCAAAGGTGCCCAGCGATCGGCTGCGCGGGTCGAACCAGCGCGGCCAGTTGTTTGAATCAGGCTGGTTAGGCATCTTTCTTCTCCGGCAAGCGCGGTTTGATGATCGATTTAACTCGATCTTTGAACACTGTTTTTCGCATATCCATAATTCGCCAGGCGGGGTCGACGCCTGAAGGGCAAACCTCCGTGCATTCGTAGGCGCTGTGGCAGCGCCAGAGTCCGCTATGGTCGTCCGCCTGGTTGATGAGTTTCTGCGAGGGGTTTTGAGTATACATTAGATGGATGGCAGCCAGAACAGCCGGTCCAACATATTCCTTGTCGGTATTAGCTGCCGGGCAGGCTGAAATGCACAGGCCACATTCGATGCAATCGACCAGCCGCTCAGGTTCTCCTTCGGTTTGTGTCTCCAGCTTTTTTGGATGCTCGTAAGGCAAGCGCGCTGCATTGTCCGGGGCTACAGAGTTGAAGTCCGACTTGTTCATCCGCAAAAAGAAATCGCCCATATCTACCACCAGGTCGCTGACGACCGGAAAATTGCGCAGCGGATCAATGCGAATGGTACCGCCGTTTTGGGTCACCGAACGGATGGTTGTGATGCAGGTCAGCTTTTCGCGGCCGTTGACGCGCATGCCGCAGGCGCCGCAGGTGGAGTGATGACAGGCATGCCGGTAGGTGAGAGTACGATCATGGAAAGCCCAGATGCGTTCCACTGCATCCAACACATATTCATCCGGATCGACTTCGAGGGCAAAGGCTTGGACATACGGTTTTTCGCCCGCCCTTTGACGTTGAATTTTGATTTGAACTTGCCAGGGCTGGTTGGTCATGCTGCCGCCTCGTTGGCCTGATAATACAGGTGATAATCTGCCAGCGGATACTGTGCCGTTTCACATACACGTTGCCAGCCTAACTTCTGGCAAACCAGATCTGCCGTTTTTTCGGCCATCGCCCGGCAGGTGGTGGCTTTACCACCGGTTACCGTAACCAGGCCGTTGATCCCCTCATCCGTTTGATGGTCGTAGCACTTGAAGGTACGCGAAAGGCTGCGCCCGCTCATCATCCCTCCAATTAGCGGGCGGGCAGACATATAGGCTCCCCGCATCTTGATATTCTCTAATTCAGGCACCAGCAACGCGGCTCGTTGGTGCATCTGCTTGACCTGGTCGGGGTAAACCGGAATATAGTCCGCCTCCTCGACCTCGAACGAGGTTGTGCCGATCACCGCCATGCGGCGCTGCGGAAGCAAGATATCGCCGTCATCCGGTTCGCACAGGCGGTTAATCACCCGTGTTGTGACGCGTTTTTCGTAAGCCACCATCACGCCGGGGGTTGGGCGGACCGGCACCGTAACCCCGGCAAACTCAGCCACCTTACCCGCCCAGGCGCCGGTAGCATTGACGGTGATGTCAGCATGGAAATCAACCGGCTTGCCAGAGTGCCGGTTGATTGCGGAAACACCGCAGATTTTCCCCTGGCCGTCTCTCAAGAAGCCTACCACGTCAAAGAAAGTATTAAACTTCGCTCCATGTTGGCGCGCGCTGGCCGCAAAAGCCATTGCCAGCCGCAAAGGATCGAAAGCTGCATCAGGCACCTGGAATGCGGTTAAAATTTTGGGATTCAGGGCAGGTTCAGCTTCAAGCGCGCGTTTTACACTGATTTCATCCACCGGAATGCCGCAATTCTGAACGCCCTGGAAAAAAGCTGGCGCATACCCCAGGTCGGCATCATCCAACGCGACGAAATAGCCGCCGTTGTACTCGATACATTGTTTGGCAATGCGGCGCAGGATGATATTTTCCTGGATGCATTCAATGGCCGCCTCGGCATCCGTAACGCAATAACGCGCGCCGGAATGCAGCAGTCCATGCGTTCGGCCCGAGGTACCTGACGCCAGTTCGCCGCGTTCCACCACCATGACCGCAAAGCCGCGCTGTGCCAGGTCATAGGCCAGGGCGCAACCGGTGAAGCCGGCACCGATGATAATTGCACTGGGTGGAGTGGTTTTCATGATTCGATCCAATTCAGCGTGCGGGTCACTGCCTTCTTCCACCCTGCGTAAAGATGGTTCCGGGTAGTGTGATTCATTGTAGGTGACCATTGACGATCAACGCCCCATTGACCGCACAGACTATCCAGGTCTTTCCAATAGCCGACCGCCAGTCCGGCTGCATAGGCTGCCCCGAGCGCTGTCGTTTCTGTGATCACCGGCCGGACAACCGGGACATCGAGTATGTCGGCCTGAAACTGCATCAATAAGTCATTTTTGACCATGCCACCGTCCACTTTGAGCGTGGTCAGTTGGACGCCTGAGTCGGCTTTCATGGCGTCCAGCACCTCGCGGGTTTGAAAGGCGGTAGCTTCCAGTACGGCCCGGGCAATATGGCCGCGGTTGATGAATTGGGTCAGCCCAACCATCACTCCGCGGGCATCGCTGCGCCAATAAGGAGCAAACAGGCCTGAAAATGCTGGCACGATATACATCCCGCCGTTATCTTCAACGCTGCGGGCCAGAGTTTCAACTTCAGCGGCGGATGAAATAAGTTTCAAATTATCTCGCAACCATTGCACCAGTGCGCCGGCGATGGCAATCGAGCCTTCCAGGCAATAAACTGCCGGCGCAGCGCCTATCTTATAGCCCAACGTCGTCAGCAGTCCACTTTTGCTCGGAATGATCTCGTTACCGGTGTTCAGCAGCATAAAACAGCCGGTGCCATAAGTGTTTTTGGCCTCACCAGGGGCAAAACAGGCCTGCCCAAACAAGGCAGCCTGCTGGTCACCCAGGTCGCCGGCGATGGGTACTCCGTTCAGGAAATCAGCATGGCCATAAATCTGGGCCGAGGGTTCGATTTTTGGCAACATGCTGCGCGGGATGTCCAGAATTTTGAGAATTTCCGGGTCCCAGTCGAGCGTGCGCAAGTCCATCAACATGGTACGCGAGGCGTTGGTCACGTCGGTGATATGCATCCCATGTTCGGGTCCGCCGGTCAGGTTCCAGATCAGCCAGGAATCAATCGTGCCAAATAAGGCGTTACCTCGTTCTGCGTCTGACCGCACACCGGGGATGTTTTCCAATATCCAGCGGAGTTTCGGTCCGGAAAAATAGGTTGCCAACGGCAAGCCGGTCTTTTCACGGAAGCGGTTTTGCCCGCCATCTGCAGCCAGTTGGGCACAAACCTCTGCCGTGCGCGTATCCTGCCAGACTATGGCGTTGGTATATGGTTTTCCGGTGCGGCGGTCCCAGACCACTGTGGTTTCTCGCTGGTTGGTTATGCCGATTGCCGCCAGGTCGGTTGAGGAATAACCGGATTTAGCGACTGCGGCAAGGACAACCTCTTGGGTGCGTTCCAGGATTTCCAGCGGGTCATGCTCGACCCACCCCGGGCGCGGATATATCTGGCGGTGTTCTTTTTGTTCCTGTGCGACGATTTTTCCAGCAGCGTCGAATAAAATGCAGCGCGTGCTGGTGGTACCCTGGTCAATGGCCGCGATTAATGGATTCATGACGCCTCTTCGAACGCAAACTGGCACATCTCATTTTACAGGAAGGTGAAAATGTGGAAACCGGAATAATGTAATCAGTTCAACGCGAGATGTATTACTTTTGCACAATTGCCGAATTTGCTAGAATGGATATCAAGTGAAGGGGATACAGTGTGATTCATGACCCAACCGGTTAAAAGACTGAGAAGGATGGGGCCAGCAGCGTTTTTGGTGGCTATGGTCGCAGGCTGTACCATGTCTGGGCCAGCACCTGTCACTACTGAAACCATTTCAGAAGCGGTCGTGGAAACACAACCTGTGATTATCAGCGGAGATCGGATTCATACTATTCAGGGCGCAGGGTTACGGTCGCCGCTGGAAGGGAAAACCGTTTCCAACATCTCGGGGATCGTCACCGCTTTTCGGGCGGATGGTTTTTACATGCAAGATCCTGATCCGGATGAGGACGAAGGCACCTCAGAGGGTATTTTTGTATTTACGGGTGTGGTGCCGCGAGTAAGGCCGGGCGACGAGGTACGGGTCAGTGGTTTGGTCGAGGAGTTTTATCCGGGTGGGCTGGAGAGTAACAACCAGCCCATCACTCATATCGTTGATCCCGAAGTGAACATTATTTTATCCGGGAACGTGTTGCCTGCGCCAGTTTTGATTGGAGAGGGTGGGCGCGTTCCGCCAACTGAGGTGATCGATGATGACGGCGGGAAACAATTTGAGCAGCAGCAGGATGGCCTTGATTTTTATGAAAGCCTGGAGTCCATGCTGCTGCAAATTGACTCGGCGGTGGTAGTAGCGGCAACCAATGCCTATAAGGAAACTGCCATCCTTCCCACCGGGATAAGCCATGCGGGGCCGTTTACCGCTCGCGGTGGATTGCTATTGCGTATAGATGATCAAAATCCAGAACGCATCTTGCTGGATGATGGCCTGCGGCCGGTACCGGATGCCGTGATGGGTGACCAACTGGCGGCGTCTGTGGTTGGCATATTGGATTACTCCTTCGGGAATTACAAATTTCAGCCCATCATGAAGGTGAGTTTTATCCGCGGTGAGTTGACTAAGGAAACTGCGCGACCAGCTCAGGAAGGGGAGTTGATCATTGCCAGCTACAATGTGGAAAACCTGGATGCACTTGATAACCCAAATCGTTTCTCGGGATTGGCCAATCAAATTGTTAATCACCTGAAGTCTCCGGATATTCTGGTTCTGGAAGAAGTTCAGGATAACAACGGGATTCTCAATGATGGCACCGTGGATGCCAACGAGACCTACCGCTTATTGATCGATGCGATTGTGGAAACCGGCGGACCTGAATATCAATTCCGCGATGTCCCGCCGCTGGACAACCGGGATGGGGGCGAACTGGGTGGAAATATCCGAGTCGGGTTTCTTTTCCGTACCGACCGTGGCCTGCAATTTATCGACCGCGGGAGAAATCCATCCGCGGCACCGGAACCTGTAGCGAACGCGGGTGAAATCGTATTGAGCCAATCGCCTGGTCAGATCCAACCCAATGCTGGCGCTTTTTATGAGAGCCGCAAGCCGCTGGTCGGCGAATTTAGTTTTTATGGCCAGAAGATTTTCATCATCGGCGTACATTTGAATTCAAAAAGCGGCGATACTGCTCTTTACGGGCTGTATCAACCGCCTAGATTGGATTCTGAAAGGCAGCGGATTCAACAGGCAAATATCATTCAGCGATATGTCGCGCAATTACAAGGATTGGATCCGGATGCTCTGGTCGTGGTTGCGGGTGACATGAATGATTTCCAGTTTTCCGAAACGCTGGCAGCCTTGAAGGGGAGTAATCTGACAGATGTGGTCGAACTTCTGCCCGTTGCGGAGCAATATACCTACGTTTATGAAGGAAATTCTCAGGCGCTTGACCATATTCTGGTGTCAACGTCGCTGGCGAAACAGGTAAGTGAGGTTGACATCGTGCATTTGAACGCTGAATTCCTGGAAAACCAACGAACCAGCGATCACGACCCGGTGCTGGCGTATTTCAGGTTACAAAAATAATAACAATTTATTAACCAAATATTGCTGGGTGATTTAAAAAAACTGTCATAATATGGAAAAAGTTGCCTATGTGCAATCAGGAGTGTGTGAGTGGCGCCAACATTCAAGGTGACCTCGATAGCCAAAAAGAGGAAAGCATTTTCCCTGCGCGCGCTGCAAGAAAACCTCACGGGGTATGCCTTCGTTGCCCCGGCAGTTATCATCATTCTGATCTTTGGACTTTTTCCAATTGTCTATTCGCTCTATATGAGCCTGTTCAACTGGCGGATTCGCAAGGGCGATTTCACCGGTTTGATTAATTACACCAAAATTTTTGGTGATTGGGGCGGTTTCGCCATTTTTATGGGTGGGTTAGGTTTACTTGGACTGGCTTACTGGCTATGGACGCGCGCCTCTAAATCCAATTCCAACCCGATGCGCGCGCTGCAAATTGGCGCGGCGGTGGTTTTGATTGTCGCTGGCACCATTATGTCCATGGGGTGGGGCAAAATGGTTGCTGCTGGCGACGAAGATTTTTTAAACTCGCTCATCATCACTATCTTTTATGCCGTAGGGACGGTACCGCTTCAACTGGCAATTGGCATGGTGTTTGCTTACCTGCTCTACCAAAAGATTCGGGGTAAAGAAGCCTTCCGGATGATTTATTTTTTGCCGTATGTCACTCCAGTAGTGACTACGGCAGTTGTTTTTCGCACCATTTTCTCGTCAAGGGAGACATCGCTGGCAAATATCATCCTTTCCTGGTTCAATGCCGGTCCGTTGAAATGGCTGTTTGAACCCAGAGCGATGTCGGAAGTTTTTTTAGGGTTGAAATTGGAGGGCATCGCTGCCGGTCCAAGTCTGGCGCTCGGGACGATCATCCTATTTGGAATCTGGTCGTTTTTTGGCTATAACACGGTCATATTTCTGGCTGGGCTGGGGGGCATTCCCAAAGAATTGTATGAAGCGGCCGAAATCGACGGCGCGAACGGATGGAACGCATTCAAAAATGTGACGATCCCGCTTCTTTCGCCCGTATCTTTCTATCTTTTTTTGGTGTCGTTCATTGGCACCTTTAAAGCCTTCAATCACCTGTATGTCATGGCGACGCCCAATGCGCAAAACACAGTAGTCACTGCCAGCGTCCAGATATTCGATGTTTTTTATGCGCAAAATAATTTTGGCTACGCTGCGTCCCAATCGATTGTTTTGTTTTTAATCATTTTGGGGTTAACGGTTGCCCAAAACAAAATTCTGGGAGAGAGAGTGTTTTATGGCTAGTCTCACAACCGGCCTTGAAGAATCCCAGCCCGAGGGCAAAAGCGTCCGAATGCTCACTCGTAGATCGCGGACTGGCAATCAAAGTTTGGTCTATGTTATTTTGATCATCGGGGCGGTGTTGGCCCTCGTCCCGTTCTTCTGGATGATTTCGACATCCCTGATGACGCTGGGAGAAACCATCAACCGTAAATGGCTTCCAGCCGCACCGCAGGTAGCCAATTACATTCAAGCCTGGAACGAAGCCAAGTTTGCCAGGTACTTCTGGAACAGCGTCATCATTACTGCCGTAACACTGGTTGGATTGTTAACCACCTCCATCCTGGCGGGGTATGCTTTTGGACGGATCAACTTCAAGGGCCGGAATGCCATTTTCGCGATTTTGCTCAGCACCATGATGATTCCGGAAACCATTACCTGGCTGCCCAATTTAATGCTGGTGCGCGGCACGATCATCCCGCTGCCGGGCGGGTCCTGGCTCAATTCGCTGCAGGCGCTGGCTGTTCCTTTTATGGCTAACGCCTTCAGCATTTTTCTACTGAAACAGTTCTTTGCGCAAATTCCACATGAATTGTGGGATGCTGCCCAAATCGACGGGGCGAACCATTTCCGGTTTTTGACCCAGATTTGTTTGCCGATTTCCAAGGCGCCGATCATGACCGTGCTGCTGTTTGGCTTTATCGGTTCCTGGAACGCCTTTGCCTGGCCGCTGCTGGTCACCACTCGTGAGACCTGGCGCCCCCTGATGGTGGGCCTGTGGACTTTTGTCTCTGAAGCCGGGCCGGAAACGCACCTGCTCATGGCAGGCGCGGTCATCACCCTCATCCCTATTCTGGTCATTTATTTCCTGACACAAAAGCAGTTTACCCAGGGAATAGCGACGACCGGATTGAAGGGATGAAGCTTCTTTGTGGCTTACGGAACCTTTTCCGTTACCAAATCCAATCTCTACACTTTTTATGGAGGAAAAGATGAGGAACAAATTTTTTGCGATCATCGCAGTCCTATTGGTGGCTACCTTCGTAATGGCCGCCTGTGTACCGGCTGCCACAACGACGCCTGAGCCCGTGGCAACGGAAGAAGTTCAGCCGCCAGCGGCTGAACCTACCAAGGCGGAAGCGCCTGCTGCGACCGAGGTGCCTGCTCCCGCCGATGAATGGGCTGATGTGGACCCGAGCGGCCAGCAGATTCTCTTCTGGCATCAGCACACCAAAGACCGTGAGGCCGCGTTGTTGGAAATTGTGGACGAGTTCAACACAACCAATGAATGGGGTATCACGGTTACCGCTGAGTATCAAGGTTCATATGGAGACATCTTCACCAAGATGCTTCCCATCTTGAATACCCCGGATGTCCCCGACCTGGTAGTGGCTTACCAGAACCAGGCCGCAACCTATCAGCTTACCGAAGGGCTGCTTGACCTGAATTCGCTGGTCAATAGCCCAAAATGGGGTATTTCCGAGGAAGACCAGATGGACTTCTTCCCGGGCTTTTGGGCGCAGGATGTCTTCCCCAATTTTGACAATGCCCGCCTGGCGCTGCCCCCCAACCGCTCCATGGAAGTCATGTATTACAACAGCGACTGGCTGAAGGAATTGGGCTACGACGCTCCCCCGGCTACTCCGGAAGAATTCAAGGAAATGGCCTGTAAAGCATCGACCACCCCGTTCTCAAAGGCGACTGTTGAAGGCAGCATCGGCTATGAGCTGTCGGTGGATGCTTCCCGCTTCGCTTCCTGGACTTTTGCTTTCGGGGGTGATGTTTATGATTACGAGGGCAATGCCTTCACGTACAACAGCGATGCCGGTGTGGCTGCTATGACCTTCCTCAAAGACCTGTTTGACAGCGGCTGCGCCCGCCAGGTCACCGAAGCCTACGGCGATCAGACCGACTTTGGCAACGGCTCCCTGCTGTTCACCGTCGGGTCAAGCTCCGGATTGCCATTCTACGCTCAGGCTGCCAGCGAAGGGGCTAATTTTGCCTGGTCGGTTGCGGCCATCCCTCATACCACTACTGAACCGGTCATGAATGTATATGGCGCTTCGGTCTCCGTTCCCAGGACCACCCCCGAACGCGAACTGGCTGCCTTCCTTTTCCTGAAGTACTACACGAGCGCCGATGTACAGGCTAAATGGGCGAAGGTTTCACAGTACTTCCCGGTTCGCGCCAGCGTTGCTGACAAGATGGCTGATTACTTTGCGTCCGATCCGGCCTACAAGACGGCGTTTGATATGCTGGCTTACTCGCATTTCGAACCGCCTGTGCCCGGCTACGACTTTGTCCGCGATGAGATCGAGGCTACCATGGCTGCGATTGTGGACGGCGGCGATGTTGTCTCGCTGTTGGATGCGGTAAATATCAAAGCCAATGAGATTTTGGCCGACCAGTTGGCTCAGATCAAATAAAGCCTGAACGGTTTTCGAATAGCAGGCCGGCTCACCGGCCTGCTATTTTAAGATTTTCGCCGAAATTTTTAAGGTTCTCCAAACTTTACATGTTTTAGAAAAGCGAGTATAGTAAATTATCAAGCCTGTCAAAGACAGGATTTCCCAATCATCCATAAGGAGAAGAATAGATGCACATTACTCGCCGTAGTTTGTATGTTTTGCTCTCCCTGCTGTTGTTGGCGTCGTTCGTATTGACTGCCTGCCAGCCGGCCGCGACGCCTACAGTAGCCCCTACTGATGAGCCCGCCCCCGTTCTTATTCCCACCAAAGCTCCTGAACCGACCGCTGTTCCGGAACCTGCCATTGGCAGCCCGGAACACCCGATCAAAGTCTTGTTCGTCCCGTCAGTTGATGCAAATGTAATCGTCACCGGCGGTGAATTGCTTGCTGCTGCCTTGAATGAGGCTACGGGTCTGACCTTCGAAGTTAGCGTTCCTACCTCCTATGCAGCTACGATCGAAGAGATGTGCGCTTCCCCGGCTGACACTATGGGCTTCATCCCCGCCCTTGGCTATGTCTTCGCCAATGAGCTGTGCGGTGTGGACGTTGCTTTCAAAGCGGTCCGCCGCGGCTGGGATGTGTACTGGGCTCAATTCCTGGTTGCACGCGACAGTGATATCCAATCAATCGAGGATTTGGCTGGCAAGAAATGGGGCTATACCGATGCCGGTTCTACCTCTGGCTATATGTTCCCCCTGGCCATGCTCAAAGAAGCCGGTATTGAACCCAGCGAATCAATTGCGACTGGCGGCCATCCGCAGGCAGTAAAAGCCGTCTATAACGGCGAAGTTGACTTTGCGACCACCTTCTACAGCCCCTACGCTGTTCCAGAAGGCGTTGCTAAATGGGAAAAGGGCGATGCCCCCGACATGCCCGATGAGGTCATCGAGAGCTGCAAGCTGAGTGATGACGGTAAGAACATCGTTTGTGACGGATACGTACTGCTGGATGCTCGCAATAACATCCGCGAGGAAGCACCGGATGTGGTTCAGAAAGTTCGCATCCTGACACTGTCCCCCGACATCCCGAATGACACCCTGTCCTTTGGCCCGGATTTCCCGGCTGAGACACGCACCGCCATCGAAGCGGCTCTGGCTGCTTTCGCCGAAACCGATGGCTGGAAAGAATCCATCGGATCTGAGGATTTCTACGGCTGGTCTGGCCTTAGCGCCGCATTGGACGCCGACTATGACTTCGTTCGCCAGATGGTTGAGGCGAACGGTATCACCTTCGAAAGCCTCGGTCAATAATCCATGTAGTGCCTTTCAAATAACGGGCAGAGCTTATTCTGCCCGTTATTTGTTTAAGAAATTGTAGGGTAAAATAGCGTATAAATTTCTCAATTCGAAGGACAACTTCATGCTAAAAGTTCAGAACCTAACCAAGCAATATGAGGGCGGTGTACAGGCATTGAGGGACGTCAGCTTTGAGGTCCCAAAAGGTCAATTTTTAGCTGTAATTGGTTTGAGCGGCTCGGGCAAATCAACGCTTCTCCGCTGCATCAATCGTCTGGTCGAGCCGACTGGCGGGAAAATCTTCTGGAATGATGTTGATGTAACTGCGGCTTCAGAAGAAGATATGCGATTTATCCGCCGAAAAATCGGCATGGTATTCCAACATTTCAATCTCGTTGCTCGTTCCAGCGTTTTGACGAATGTCCTGGCCGGCAGACTGGGGTATGTCAATCCGTTCTGGAGCCTGATTAATAAATTTCCCAAAAGTGACTATGACAAGGCAATGCACGAACTAGGCAGGGTTAGTATTGCAGATAAAGCCCAATATCGCGCCGATGAACTCAGCGGTGGTCAGCAGCAGCGGGTGGGCATTGCCCGCGCGATGATGCAAGATCCTGAAATGATCCTTGCAGATGAGCCGGTTGCCAGCCTCGACCCAGTGTTGGCGCACAGTATTATGGCCTACCTGGAGCAAATTAATCAAGAGGAGGGGGTGACGGTGCTGTGCAGTTTGCATTTCCTGGACCTGGTGCACCGCTATGCCGACCGGGTAATCGCCCTGAACGAGGGTCGCCTTGTGTTCGATGGCCTTCCGCAGGAGATCGATGATCAGAAATTTAAAGACATTTACGGCCGCGACGCTGAGCGGGTAGGGTGAGTGACACCATGAAAAATCTAAAACCAATTCTACGTTCGCTGGGTATTGGGCTGGCGGTTATTGCCGTGATTATCATTTATGCCTTTGGCTTTCAGGTTACCAAGGTGAACCTGGATGAAACGCGTAACCCGCGCCGGCAGCAGCAATTGACGCGCATCCTGCGCGCGCTGGCCAAGCCCGATCTGTTAACATATGAAAAAGAGGAAGTCATTGTCACTCAGCAATTCATGGTGCCGTGTCCGGACGGAGGCTTTACTACCCCGGATGTAGATCGGTCAGGCCCATATATCACCATTGAACCTGCTTGCGCTGATCCGCGGTCAATGGTCACGGTAAAGGGGTTCAATTTCCAACCTAATTCATCCGGACCAATCGCTTTTATCCCGACATCGCAGGTGAATCTGGGAGTCGGAGACTTTGAAGCGGACGCGAATGGGGAATTTACAACCGAAATACGGATACCGGCGCGCCCGGATTCTGCTGTGCAGACCATCCGCACCATAACCAGAACCAATGTTGGCGCTCCAAAGATTTCTAAAACGGCGGTGGATACCTGGGACAAAATTGTCGAAACTGTGTTTCTGGCGTTGTTGGCAACGACACTGGGCACCTTATTCGCCATACCGCTTTCATTCATCGCTGCCAAGAACCTGATGAAGGATGTAAAGAGCCCCTTGATTTCGATTGCGCTCAACTTGCTTCTTATTCCATTGGGTATCTTCGTAGGAATCCAACTGTCAAATTACGGCAGCCAGATCGCGGATCTGATTTCGCGCAGCGTGGTTGGGAATATTGCCGGTTTGGTGATTGCGCCGGCGATTGCAGTCCCACTGGTGCGCTGGGCGTTGCCGCAGGCCGAACTTACCAGACCGTCCCCTAAAACCCGCATCCTGCGCACGCTGGGCTTGATCGTTTCCGTGCTTATCGGGATATTAGGGCTGCAATTCCTGGCAAAAATTGTTATCCAGTTAGGCGATTTTCTGGCTCCGAAACTGGGTTCCTTTACCTTTTTGGGAACCTTTATCTCTGACATGGGTGACATCCTGGGTATGTCAATTGTGGTGATTACCGCGGCTTTGGCTGCCGGGATATTCTCATCCATCGGAGATCGGACAGGGAAGCTCATCACTTCGCATGTAAATAAACCGGCAGCAAAAGCCCTTAGTATGCTGCTTTCGATGTTGGCTGGGGCTTTGTTAGCTGTTTTGGTTATGCAAAGCTTAAACTGGTTTTACGAATTCGATAATCTGGCCGTTACGATCTATTGGCCTGCTGTTATTGGCGGCGCAATTGGGTTGGTTACCTCGGTGCGAATGGCTCCGAAGGATGATTTGCCGGTTGGAATCGTACTGTATTACATCGCACGCACGGTTTTCAATGCCCTGCGGTCGATCGAGGCGTTGGTGTGGGTAATTGTCTTTGTTGTCTGGGTCGGTATCGGGCCGTTCGCAGGGGTTTTGGCGCTTTCGCTGCATACTATTGCCGCGTTAGCCAAGCTCTATTCCGAACAGGTCGAAAGCATTCTGCCTGGTCCGATGGAGGCTGTTACTGCGACAGGCGCGAACCGGCTGCAATCCATCGTTTACGCTGTAGTCCCACAGATCATTCCGCCGTACATTTCCTTCACCATGTACCGCTGGGATATCAACGTCCGCATGTCCACCATCATCGGTTTTGCAGGCGGCGGCGGAATTGGTTTCCTGCTTTACCAGAACATCAACCTGCTTAACTATCGCGGCGCCAGCTTGCAAATGCTGGCCATTGCTCTGGTGGTTGCCTCGATGGACTACCTGAGTTCGCGACTGCGCGAAAAGGCCATATAAAGTGTGCAAAAAGTTCCTGCCTGTTTGACGAATTTGTTGCAGGATTAATGTACCTCTCACCTAACCTCTCCCCGTCGATAAGAAAATGGGGAGAGGAACTTTTTCCTTGGCGGGAAAGCAGGCGCTGGGAACCAACAGGAAAGAACGTTAAGGGCGCCGTTCCCTACCTATTGCGATTTATGTGGGCAATTTTTATGCCGGCTGGCTGATGGGTTGATGGATAGTCCGGGTTACTGCCTTTGCGCTGATCTTTTGGAAATGGTAGCCGTAAATCGTCATGGTGATCGCCAGTGCGAATTTTTTCGGGTAATGGGTTAGTGTCCAAAAGAAAAGGTTCCAGTAGTATTTACGCGACGGGCCGAGTATGCCAATCCGCCAGATGGATCGGAAAAACGCCTGAACCTCGTTGATGTGCAGGTTTACCGGTGATTTTACCGGCTGGTAATGGGTTAAAAAGGTCTTGACCCGCTCATAGAACATCTTGGATGAATAGATGGATTGAATCACATTGCGGTAACCGCGCTGCAAGATGTCAACATCGAGGCGTGGCACGATATTCGAGGTACCGTCGGTGTTATCGCCGCTCATTTCACGGATCAATCGCCCTTCCTGCTCCATGCGGTTGTACAGCCGGGTACCAAATGGCGCCTGGAGTAAACCGACCATGGCGGTGACGATTCCGGATTGTTGGATGAAATCGATCTGGCGCTGGAAAGTACCGGGATTGTCATTATCAAACCCGACGATGAATCCTGCCATCACCTGTAAGCCGGCTTTCTGCATTCTATGTACGCTATCGAGCAGGTTACGGTGTTGATTTTGCTTTTTATTACATTCATTGAGAGATGCTTCTTCAGGGGTCTCAATGCCAATGAAGACGGAAATAAAGCCGGCCTTGACGAGCAAGTCCATTAATTCCGGGTCATCGGATAAATTGATCGAAGCCTCGGTGATAAATTGACATCCGGTTTTACCCTGGCGCCATTCGATCAGCGCGGGCAGAATTTCCTGCTTGAGCACCTTCTTATTGCCAATAAAGTTGTCATCGACCATGAAAATATTGCGGCGCCAACCCAACTGATAGAGCGCATCCAGCTCGGCGATCAACTGCACAGCAGTCTTGGTACGCGGGCGATGCCCCAACAATGCTGTGACATTGCAGAAGTCGCAGTCGTAAGGGCAACCGCGCGAAAATTGGATTGCCATGGATTCGTACGCGGAGAACTTCAAAAGGCTCCAATCAGGGAGCGGTGTGGTTTGCATGTCAGCATACTCAGCGGTGGCATAAACTCTTTTTGCCTGCCCGTTGGCGTAATCTGCCAGAAAAGGCGGCAGAGTTATTTCGCCTTCGTTCAGTACAAAATAATCGATATCGTCGAACTGGTCATATTCACCGGTGAATAAGGGTCCGCCGGCTACAATGGTTTTTCCGCTGCCTTTGCAGCGGTGCACCACATCGACGACGGAGGCTCGCTGGACACTCATTGCGCTGATAAACACCAGGTCAGCCCAATCGATGTCGCTTTGTCTGAGTGCCTGGATATTCAGGTCCACCAACCTTTTATTCCAATTCTTCGGCAACATCGCTGCGATCGTTACCAGACCAAGCGGTGGAACCGAAGCCTTTTTAGAGATAAATTCGATAGCGTGCTTGAAGCTCCAGAAGGTTTCTGGAAATTTTGGGTAGAGCATTAGAATATTCATAGTCCCATCCCGGTAATTTGATAGTTTATTGCCCCTATAAAACTTAAGCCCGGCAAGGTCCGCTGAGTAGTGATCTGGGTCACAGGTGTAGTCCCATTCATGCTTTGCAGGTCATAAGAATAAATAGGACTTGCAGCCGGTTTACCTTGCTTAATCGAAGGCACCCGGGTGCTATAATTAATCCTATGAACCGTACCAACCCATCGATAATTCGGACAGGTGGAGATGCAGACCTGGCTTTTGCTGTCGTTGTGTTGGCATCCTATTTTGCGACTTTCAGCTCGCTGCAGGAGGCCGCGCCACTCAAAATCGTCATTCTGATTGGCCTGGGAACGGCCTATTTGGCGATTGGGATATACGGTTACGCCTTTTGCGCGAGGAGTAAATCGGTTCTGCTCTCTTTGCTGTATTTTGCTGTCCAAATCATCGTGGGCGGGTTGATCGTCTTTCTGGGCAAAGGCGCTGGTTTTAACGCACTGGTGCTCATGCCGCTGGCGGGACATGCGGTGGTGCTCCTGCCGCGCCGTACAGGATATATTTCCCACATTGTAATCATGCTGGCTTATGTGGCAGCCGTGTATGCCTACAGCGGTTCTGTGGAAGTGGTATGGCAGGGTTTGCCCATTTTTACGGCCGGTGTGGTGTTTATTGTTGTGTTTACCCAGATGGCTTTGAACGAAGAAGCCTCGCGTCGGGAAGTGGAGCGTCTGTTGAGTGAACTGACGGAGGCTAACCAAAGGCTGCGGGAGTATGCCTTGCAAGCAGAGGATCTGGCAACCGCGAAGGAGCGTAACCGTCTGGCTCGCGAGATCCATGACGGATTAGGCCATTATTTGACGACCATCCACATGCAAATTCAAGCCGCATCTGCGGTTTCAGCCAATGATCAGAAACGAGCCAAAACAATCCTTACCAAAGCTCAAAGCTTAACCCAGGAGGCTCTGGCGGATGTACGTCATTCCGTGGCTGCGCTACGGTCGCCCGTAGAAGGACATAAACCTTTGGCAGAAATGATCCGCGGCTTGCTGGAAGGCGCCAGGAACGCCGGAATAGAGCCGGAGTTGATCATTAGCGGGGAAGAACGTAACCTCAACCCACAGACACGCTGGACCCTCTACCGGGCAGCCCAGGAGGGTATTAGCAATGCCTGCATCCATGCGAAGGCTTCGCGCCTGTGGATTACCCTGGATTATTCCCAGACTGATTGCGTTATATTGGATGTGGAGGACAACGGCATTGGTCCGGGCGACTACAAGGAGGGTTTTGGCCTGCTCGGTTTGAAGGAACGGGTAAGCAGTGTTGGTGGGATGGTGGAAATTGGACCATCCAAAAAAGGCGGTTTTGCATTCGACATTAAGGTGCCGGCATGAATCAAATCATCAAAGTATTACTGGTTGACGACCAGTCATTGTTCCGGGAAGGGCTGCGTACCTTGCTGGAAGTCCAACCGGATTTCCAGGTTGTTAGCGAAGCTGCCAATGGTGAGGAAGCGTTGCGCCTGGCAGCCACAACCCAACCGGATGTCGTCTTAATGGATTTGCGCATGCCGGTGATGGACGGCGTTACCGCCACGCGTCGGATGCGCGATTTGTTTCCTAACTTACGCGTGATCGTGCTGACAACTTTCGACGATGACGAGACTGTGTTTGACGGTTTACGCGCTGGTGCAGTTGGCTACCTCTTGAAGGATGTTACTTCTGATAAATTGTGCGAAGCCATTCGGGCGGCGTCACGCGGCGAGTATTTTATGCAGCCGTCCATTACTGCCAAAGTCATGTCCGAATTCAAACGCATGACGCGCACCCCGCGGACACAAATGGTTGAACTGGCATCTGAGCTATCTGTCCGCGAACTGGAAGTGCTGCGGCAAGTGGCGACCGGCGCAAGCAACAAGGAAATAGCGGATATGCTGGTGATTGCCGAAGGCACGGTCAAAAATCATTTGACCAGTATATTATCCAAGTTGGAAGCCCGCGATCGAATGCAGGCGGTCTTGAAAGCTCGCGAGTACGGGATTATTTAACCGCAATAAATGATAGGCTCAACCGATGGAACGCGAAACAACTGATAATCATTCAAAGAGTTCACGCCCGGGGGTTTTATACCTGATTGGCATTGTGATGGTTGCCGTGGGTATTTTAGTTCTGGCTGACCAGTATCTCAAAACCGGCTGGCTATTGCTGGCGTTTGCGCCTATTTTTGGAATATTCTTTCTGGTAGAAGCGTTGCGGATGCAGCGGTTTTCCTTCCTGGTGATTGGCGGTTTATTGCTGGGTGCTGGGCTGGGCGGCTTCGTCGGAAGGAGCTCATTATTCAGCCGTCCATTAGCCCACGATATCGGCTGGTTGTTGGTGTTTTTTGCGGCTGGTTGGGGCGCAATTGCTGTTTTGTCGCGCAAGGTGTTGGTCAAACCGGCGTGGTGGGCGCTGGTACCCGCCGGGATCATTTTTTCGACAGGTCTTGCATTTTTGCTGTCCGATCTACGCGTCATTGATTTTGTCCTTTGGGTTGTCTCGGGAACCGGAATTGTTCTCCTCGTCTGGGGTGTTTACTGGCGGCTTTTTGGGTTGATCATTCCCGGCAGCCTGATGGTTACAACCGGACCCGGGATATATCTGGCCTGGGGTGGCTCGATGGGGCTGAACCCTTTAGCCAAAACCGGCATCATGCTGGCCATTTTTGCGATCGGCTGGGCTTTGATCATTCTTTTTTCACGCGTGGTGACTTCAAAATTTGTATGGTGGCCGTTAATCCCGACCGGGATTTTAGCCATGGTAGGTTGGGGACTTTACATTAGCGGTGATCCCAAGAACGCCACGTCCTTTATTGCCAATACCGGATCCATTGGTTTGATCATATTCGGTATTTACTTGTTGCTGCTGCGAAAAGGTATTCATCGATAATCATTCGCTTATTGAATGTCATTGCAAACCGCGAAGCGGTGAGGCAATCTACGTCGGCAATAACCACACCGGTGCAGTTCAAGATTGGTAGTGCCGGTATGCGAAGGTTGCTTCGTTCCTCCATGATCACCAAAATCCTCGGCACAAGTTATAAGCCTGTTCAATTTGGCGTGCAGGGCGTATAATCACACCTTGTCGTTTTGAAACAGGCTTTCGGGTTTGTATATTTCTCGCGTGATGCGAGTTTAGTACAGGTAGGCATAAATGATCGAACGAACGGACCTTCGCAATATTGCGATTATTGCGCATGTTGACCATGGAAAAACAACGTTGGTGGATGGCTTGCTCCGCCAGGCGCGCGTATTTCGGGAGAACCAGGCCGTGCAAGAGCGCGTCATGGACTCGAATGACCTGGAACGCGAACGCGGCATTACCATTCTCGCCAAAAATACAGCAATCACCATCCCCGATCCGGAAACCGGGCAAATTGTAAAAATTAATATCGTGGATACCCCGGGCCACGCTGACTTTGGCGGCGAGGTCGAGCGGGTGATGAACATGGTCGATGGGGTTCTGCTCCTGGTGGATGCAGCCGAAGGACCGATGCCGCAAACCCGCTTTGTTCTCAAAAAAGCGTTGGAGATGGGACACAAGGCTGTGGTAGTCATCAACAAAATGGACCGCAAAGACGCGGATGCTGCCAGCAGCCTGAACGCCACCTTCGATCTGTTTATTGAACTTGGCGCTACCGATGAACAAGCAGACTTTCCGGTGATTTATGCCAACGGCATTACCGGGCAGGCAGGGCTGACCGAAGAAATGGGGCCTGACCTTCAGCCGCTGTTCAATGCCATCTTACGTCAGGTGCCATGCCCGAAGGTGGATCTGAACGCGCCGCTGCAATTCCTGGTGACCAGCCTTGGATATGATGACTACCGGGGTGTAACCAGCATTGGGCGCATTTTCGCCGGAAAAGTGCAGGCGGGACAAGCGCTGGCGCGCATGAAAATTGACGGTTCGATCGTGCCGGAACGCGCTCGCTACCTGTTTGCTTTTCAGGGGTTGCAGAAAGTGGACATTGAAGAAGCCAGTGCGGGAGACATCGTCGTAATTTCCGGCCTTGAAGGCATCGAGATTGGCGAAACATTGGCTGATCCTGAAAATCCGATTGCACTGCCGCCGATCCGTGTTGAAGAACCTACTGTGCGCATGACGTTTGGGGTCAACACCTCACCCTTTACCGGACGCGAAGGCAAATGGAGCACTTCCCGCAAACTGCGCGATCGCTTGCTGCTTGAGTTGCGCAACAACGTTGCACTGCGTGTAGCCGAAACTGAAGCCGCTGATACCTTTCTTGTGTCGGGCAGGGGAGAGTTGCATCTTGCCATTCTGGTTGAAACCATGCGGCGCGAAGGCTATGAATTTCAGGTATCGCGCCCTGAGGCTATTATGCGCGAGGGCGAAGATGGCGAATTGCTCGAGCCTTTCGAAGAAGTGCATATCGAGACCAGCGGCGACACCGTCGGCGTTGTGGTTGAAATGCTTGGCGCCCGGAAAGGCCAAATGGTCGACCTGATAAACAACCCGGATACAACCGTTCACTTGACCTATATCATTCCGACGCGTGGTTTGTTGGGCTTCCGCTACCAGTTCCTAACAGCAACGCGTGGTAACGGCGTGATGCACTCGATGTTCAATGGCTACCACCCGTTGGCTGGGAACCTGCCGGGCCGTAATTCGAGTTCCATTGTAGCCTGGGAAGCGGGTACAACCACTAATTTTGGCCTGAAGAACGCCGAAGAGCGCGGCGTTTTATTCCTCGGCCCCGGCGTAGAGGTTTATGAAGGCATGGTAGTTGGTGAAACCCTTCGCCCGCTGGACTTACCGGTAAATGTTTGCAAGAAAAAGCACCTGACAAACATGCGCTCTTCCAACAAGGATATCGAGGTTCGGCTGACGCCGCCGCGGCAAATGAGCCTGGACGAGGCGCTGGAATATCTGGCAGAGGATGAATTGCTCGAGATCACCCCGATCAACTTCCGCATTCGGAAACGCATCCTGAATACCGAAGAGCGCGGGAAGCTGACGAAAAAGGCAAAAGAACTGCTGGAAGTCGAATAAATTATCCGTTGTGGGATTTACGCCAATTTCCCCACAGATTCGCCAGGGTTGTGTTTAGACGGGCTGCCAGCGCATCACCCCGGCTGGTAGTCACGTCATCTTCGTTTTCGAAGACCGCATAAGGAACTTTGAGCCCCTGGATCGTGATGAAACCGGGATCCAGGGCTATTAACTGTTCCCAATCAATCTCACGGTACAGCCGCTCTAATTTTTGGTCCTCAAGTCCATGCTCCAAAATGCTGTCAGGACGGTTGGGATTAAATCGTTTTCGATTTTTTCGCAGTGACTCTTGCCAGGATACATTGACATACAAAATAGCAGCCCGGCTGGCTACCTCGGGCGTGAGGTGTTGGAAGGCGCGTCGATACCCGCCATGTTCACTGCCTCGCGAGAATTCGATCAGCGCAGTATGGCACAGGGTGTCATGTTTGCGGTCACGCAGCCATTTCGCGTGATTCAGGCATAAGCGTTCGGTTAATAGGTCCCACAGATGAACGTCGATGAAATAACCTTCCGAATTGGTATGCAAGCGGGGATGCCCTAAACGTTCCAGGATGGCATCTTCCTCGAACCAGGTCCACAGCATTGGAAAGTCATCAAACTCTGTGATTTGCCCGACATGGTAAGTTTCTTGCCGTTGATCGGGTGGAGTCCGTTTCAAAAAATCGATGATTTCGGATTTGCCTGCACCTGGGCGAGCCAGGATCATGAGTGTGTCGAAGCAAACTGGGGCGGCCATGATTCCTCGGAGTGGTTAGACTTAATTCTACTGGTCAATTATACTGTGTGCTGCGAGAATTATGATTTTGATACGACACTGAAACTGGCTACCTGACGCAGCTATGAAAAGGCATGATCTCCTCGACATCATCGTTGTGATCCTCATCGTTATGACTACAGGAGCCTGCGGTCGAATGACCGAATCCACCGACGCTTCTCAGCCTGAGAACCCGATTATCAAAATCTCTCCTACAGCGACTGAGGTTGAAACATTAGCATCTGCGCCGACAGAAGCGGTTACGCCTATGCCGGATGGCCCTTCTGAATACCACCTGAGTTATGCCATCACTGCCCGATTGGATTACAGCCGCAAAACGGTTGAAATCGAACAGGCAATCACGATCAGTTCCCTGCCGATAGATGTACAGACGTTGGTTCTGGTAGTGGAGCCGAACCGATACCCCGATGGTTTCACGTTGAAAAGCATCGTCGTGGATCAAGCTCCGATCGAAGAATTCACCCTGGCTGGTAATCAACTACAGTTTGAATTGCCAGAGCGCTCACCATCAGAAGCACCTCTGCTAGTGCGCTTAGAGTACGGCATTCTGCTTCCGGAAATCCCACCGCCTTCCGAAATGTATAAGCCGCAGCCTTACGGCTATACGGAGCGGCAGCTCAACCTGGTTGACTGGTATGCCTTCGTCCCACCCCTGGATGATCAGCGCCAGTGGCTCGTTCATACACCGCCCATCTTTGGCGAATCGCTGGTTTATCCTGTGGCGGACTTCACTGTGAATCTGGAAATTGCGGGCAACGACCTGCCGCTGACTGTCGCTGCCAGCGGCTCTGCGGTCCGCACGGAAAATCGGTATCAATTCACATTGCAGCAGGCGCGCACGTTCGCTATTTCCATCAGCCCGGATTACGAGGTGCTGGAGACGGAAGCCGCCGGTATCAAGATAAAAGCCTATGCTTTTCCAAACAGCCGCATCCCAAATCAGGCAGTGGTGGGGTATGCCGCCCAGGCTGCCGCTCTGTATACAGAATTGTTTGGGCCATTGTCGTATCAACAAGTCAGCATTGTGCAGGCAGACTTTTTGGATGGCATGGAGTTTGACGGGCTGTATTTCGTCAGCAAAGGGTTCTACGACCTGTATGACGGAACGGTTAACGGCTATTTGTCGCTAATAACTGTGCATGAGATGGCGCACCAGTGGTGGTTTGGGATGGTCGGGAGCGATCAGGCGCTCGAACCCTGGCTGGACGAAGGATTGGCAACATTTGCTGAGTTGCAATACCTGGAAGCCTATTTTCCCGACCAGGTTGATTGGTGGTGGGCTTACCGGGTGAATTTTTACCAGCCAGTTGGCTATATTGATCTGGCCATCTATGACTATCCTTCTTATATCGCCTATCGGAATGCAACTTATTTGCGCTCGGCTCAATTTTTGTTTGAGCTGCGCGAGCAAGTTGAGGTAGAGATGTATACTGCCATCATGCAGCGCTACCTGCAACAGGAGCAGCTAAAAATATCGAACGCGGAAACATTCTGGGCGATGTTTGCAGATGCGCCAGGCTATCCATTCAGTGAATTACGGGCCAAATATTTTAAGCAAATACCCTAAAACTGCGTATAGCCAAAATATTAACCATTCAATTTTTCATAACAGCCATAATTACAGCCATTCCAGCAGTCGCGTCCATTCCAGATGAGCTGCCCCATCCTAAAATCCCGCGGATGGCTGCGTCCGGCGGGAGTTCAGGATGGAGCAGGGCCTGGAAGGCTGCTCCAAGGCGTTCGTCAACTTCACCGGCAGCAGCGCATTCAACCAGGTTGGCGCTGATCAAGGTTGAGCGTTTTTTTACTGTTGCGACGATCATGGCTGAAGCCGGTTCAAAGACTGCGCGAAACCGGTAAGGGAGCATGAACAGGCCGTATGCCACTCCAAGCAAAAAATCATCCCCTGAGGGGGTGAGACCCCGGCCGCGACCGGCTAAATAATGTGTCGCAGACTGTAAAGCTGGCAAATCGTTGGTTTGAACTGCCTGGTAAACCTGATGGATATATTTTGTGGTTTCATCGCCGTCCTCCAGGCGGGGCAGGGCATCCGGGTTAATGGCCTGGAGCGCAGCCGCTACCAATTCATTTGGAGCGCTTGCCCTGGATTGGAGAACATTCAGAAAGCTCGAAATCTGGGAATGGTTTACAGCCGAACCGGGAAGGGGAATCGGACTCCAAAGATTTAACGCGGACCATTTATTTGCAGAGGAGACGCTGATAAACAAATCCGGATTTGGAAACCTGAAACCATGCGGGCAGACTTTCCCTTCCGCCTTAATCGCGATTTGATTCAGAACAGGCGAATCCCACGGGAGGTTGACGATCAAAGGCCCTTTGAAGCGTTCCCGGGAAAGGAAGACTACGGTCCTTTCGTCGACCGAGACGAAAATGCCGCGAGAGGTTACTCCCCGGACAATAAATTCATTTCCCTGAGCCAAAACATCAACCGCCGACTGGCCAACGGAAGTTGCAGATATAGAAATATCAGGTGCGTTTCTGCCGGTTGTTAGACAATCTATGTGAGGTTCATCAGTTGACACGCTCTTTATTTTATAAGATAATTTCTAAAGGTAAAGCCTTACCGACCAATTCCCTTTGTTTGTTTTGTTAAATACTTTACTGTCCAGTGACCTGAGGAATGATTTTGATGTCGCACGCCTGGTTGATGTTCTCTGTGGATTATTCCGGCTATAAACAGCCTTGTTGAGCCATACCCGGTCTCCCCTGTAACTGTCTACACAGGGGAGATTTAGTTAACCAGTCTCTACCTAATACTGGAAACCCCCGCAGAACGTCGCAGCGGATTTCAAAACATAAATTCCGTCCATTGAAAGGAGACTTAGTATGAAGTTCATTGATTTAACCATTCCTCTTGGGATCGGCACACCGCCGTGGCCCACTTATGAACCCCTGCAAGTCAAATATTTCAAGCGGCTAGCCCCCAACGGCGCAAACGGGCAGGTCGTGACACACTCAAACCACCTTGGTACGCACATGGATGGTGAGATTCACTTCCATACCCCAGGCCGCGACATGGCTTCGCTGCCGATGGATTTTCTGGTTCATGATGCTGCGGTTGTTGATCTTTCTGATGTGTGCGGCGATTATGACGTTTACACCAGCAAAATGATCACTGATCGGGTAGAAGTAAAAGATGGCGATATTCTCATCATCCACACCGGTTACCATCACTTTGGCTGGGATCAACCGACCGCGAATGAAATTCGCTACATGGTAATGCACCCGGGCCCTGACCGGGAATTTGCTGATTTTTGCAAAGCAAAGCATATTCGCTGGATTGGCCTGGACTGCGGCAGCGCTGATCACCCGATGAACACCATCATCCGCGATTGGATGCCCCGGCAGGCGCGGCAGGCAGAAAAAGTATTCAAGAAAAAATTGGGCATGAGCATCGGTGAATTCTACGATGATTCGAAATACCAACTGATGCATCTGGAAATGTTCCCCTACGGGATCATTCATGCGGAGTGTATTGGCGGCGACCTGGACCTCATTCTTAACCGCCGCGTTCCGATCGGTTTCTTTCCATGGCGCTTCGTCGATGGTGAGGCCAGTATTGGCCGCTGCGTCGCTATCGTGGATGACGACGAATACGAAGACATGATGAAGAAGAAGGCCGAGCTTCCCAAGACGAAATTCGGTGATGCGACCAACCAGAAACATGTTGAGAGCCTCAACGCGATTTCTAAAGCAAACCTGGCGTAATTTCGCCAAATATTAATAGAGGAGACCTCAAAATGCGTGTACCCCTTCCTGAAAAAGCATCGCAACCCACCGTTGAGTTCGATGCTGAAGAAATTGAAGCCATTCTTCAAGGCCCTGCCCTGAACCTCAAACCCTGGCCGGTCTGCCAGGTCAAGTTGAAAGATGGCCGGACTCTTCTGATTCGCGAAGCGAAATTGGAAGAAGCTCCCTTGATGCTGGACTATCTGAAGAAATTTTTGGACGTCGACCACGACTTCTATGACATTGTCGGCGCCCGCGTTTATTCCGAAGTTCTCGGCTGGTACCGCAAGCGCCTGAAGGACCCCTACACCCTGGTGGGTCTAATCGACGGCTTGTGGGCTGGTTTCGCAAACGGCCGTTTGATGAACGAAGATATCAATATCAGCCTGCACACCATGGCGCTCATCCGCGGCGGACGCATCGGCGCGGTCATGTATTACGCGAAGGCCTACTACGGCTTTGAAATCCTTGGCAACAAGGAATGGTGGGCCACTTACGAAAGTTACAACGGATGGGCTCGCTGGGGTGTCGGAATGGCACAACCTTCCTACCCCTGGCCGGATGTACAACACGAGCTGGGCGGCGCCCGCGTTTACTATGTGACCAAGAAGTACTGGGACCAAATGGTCAAGCAGTACGTTAAGCAAATGACTGGCGCTGAGCTCGACTTCAATGTGCCCGACGAAGTTATCAAGGCCAATGAAGTCATGCGTGTTCCGGAAGAAGTTCTGGTTTAAATTTCCGCGTTTCCCAAAAAAAAAGCGAGGCCAGAAATGGTCTCGCTTTTTTTGGGTGACGGCGAAGCGGGTACGGGTTAAGCGACATACCGCTCGGGTTTATTCCCGAGCACGAGTTCGATTTTCTCCATGATTTCCGGTGTTAATTTATCCTCGACGTCTATGGCTTTCATGTTTTCTACAACCTGTTCTGGACGGGAAGCGCCGGTGATGACCGTGCTGACATTTGGATTCATTAAGCACCAGGCCAATGCCAGTTGCGACATGGTGCAGCCCAGATCAGCAGCGATAGCTGACAAATGTTTAACCTTTTCAATTCTTTCGCTGGTGATTTGGCGCTCTTGCAGCCAATCAAAACCAGGCAGCGCAGCGCGGCTATCCGCGGGGATCCCGTTGGCATATTTACCGGACAAGACACCGGAGGCCAATGGGCTCCAGATAGTGGTACCATACCCCAATTGCTTAAAAATTGAGTCATATTCGATCTCGAAGATATCACGGTGGAACATGTTGTATTGCGGCTGCTCCATGCTGGGGGGAGTGAGACCGTACTGCCGGGCAATGCCATCAGCCTTTAATATTTCTCCGGCACTCCATTCCGAGGTGCCCCAATAGAAAGCTTTGCCTTGTTTTATGACGACATCCATCGCCCGCACAGTTTCCTCGATGGGGGTCTCCGGATCGGGGCGGTGGCAGAAAACCAGATCTACGTAGTCCATCTGCAGACGGCGCAGGGCGTTGTTGACGCCTTCGATAATGTGCTTGTGAGATAAACCGCGATCGTTGGGACCTTTACCGCCCCAGAAGATTTTTGTAGAAATGACCAGGTCTTCGCGCCGCCAGGCCAACTTCTTTATGACGTTTCCCATTACGATTTCGGCATTGCCACTGGCATACGCCTCGGCGTTATCGAAGAAATTAACGCCGGCATCATAAGCCGCGGACATGCATTTCTCGGCAATCTCCTGTCCAACCTGGCCGCCATAGGTGACCCAGGCGCCGAGAGAAAGCGCACTCAATTTAATCCCAGCCTTGCCAAGGTGTCGATATTTCATGAATTCCCTCCCAACACAGCAATGTAGAATAACGGTTATTAAACCACAAAGGAAGGAATATAGTCAAAGGGCATCCGGGAACTCCGAGGCTGGTGATATTTAGCATCAAAATTGCGTGTAGCCATTTAATTAACCTAAATTCCTTCTCACAAACCAATAATGAAACTCCAACATTGCCAACTGCAATGAACCAAGCAGCAACAAAGCCGGAGTCATATTGATCCGGAAGAAGGTGGATCGGTAAAATTGTCGGACGGTCAAGAAAATGCTTAATTCAGGCCAAAGTTCCTTTGCGCCATTTCTGCAATCGACTGACCAATGGAGATCGAAGCAGTTGCAGCCGGGGAGGGGGCGTTGAGGACATGCACCATGTTCTTAGCCTCGACAATGCGGAAATCATCGACAAGCGAGCCATCTGGAGTGAGGGCTTGCGCTCGCACGCCAGCTCCTCCGCGGGTTAAATCATTAATCGTAAGATCAGGGACCAGTTTACGCAACGCCTCGACAAATGCTTTTTTGGAAAACGAGCGGTAATATTCGCCAATGGCGATCTTCCAATATTTGGATGCCATCCGCCAAAAACCGCCGTAAAAAAGGTATTGGGCCATATCCGGAGCCGAGATTGAGAACATTTTGTATCCTTCGCGTTTGAAGGCCAATACCGCGTTCGGTCCGGCTTCGATGCCGCCGGTGACACGGCGGGTGAAGTGCACTCCCAGGAATGGGAAGCGCGGGTCGGGCACCGGATAGATCAAATTCTTGACCAGATCACGTTTATCTTCGGCAATATCGTAATATTCGCCACGGAAGGGGATAATCTGAAGCCCAGGGTCGACGCCACACATTTTAGCGATGCGATCCGAATGAAGTCCGCCGCAGTTAATCAGTGCCGTGCAGGTGACCTCACCGGAGGGTGTGGTTAAGACAAATTCCTCGCCAACCTTTTTGAAACCGGTTACCCTTGAATTCGTCCGAATTTCACCGCCGGCCTCTTTCACCAGGTCAGCATATTTATGGACAACCGCCACGTAATCGACAATGCCAGTTTGAGGCACAACCAGGCCAGCAATTCCGGTGGCATGCGGCTCGTAATCCTTGATTTCACTGGCTGTTAACCGGCGAATCCCTTCCAATCCGTTAGCCGCGCCGCGTTTTTCCAGGGTTTCCAGAGCTGGCAGCTCACTGTCGTGGAGAGCAACAATAATTTTTCCACAGTGTTCGTGGGCGATGTTGTAGTCTTCGCAGAATTTATAGAGCGCCAGGCGGCCACGCACACAGTTATCAGCTTTAAGCGACCCCGGCTTGTAGTAAATTCCGCTGTGAATGACCCCGCTGTTATTGCCGGTTTGATGGAAAGCCAGCCGGTTTTCCGCTTCCAGTACCAAAACGGACGATTTGGTTCGCTGAGTCAAAGCCATAGCCGTCGCCAGCCCAACAATTCCACCCCCAATGATGACAATGTCGTAACGAGTCTTGTCCATGCCAGTCATTCTCTCCTGTCACTAATTTGCCGACAAATCCAATCGGAATACAAAAAATTATACAAGAAGTCTAATTGCAAGGCACTTAATTAGGGTACGAATTTGGGTGGATATTTTTAGAAGAAAGGGGAGGGGGATTTAAACAAAAAACCTATTTTTTGTCAATCGCTTCGCGAAACCCGCGGTCCAATTCATCGTTGGACAGGTGGGCGTAGCGCTGAGTGACGGCAATGTTGCGATGGCGCGCCAGCTCCTGGGCTAACTTAAGGTTACCAGAGCTGCGCAGTACGCGTGTCACAAAATAATGCCGGAAGGAATGCGGCGTAATGGTGCCTGCCGCGCCTGGGCCAAGCGCCTGGGTAACCCGTTCAGTAACGATGTTACGGCCGGTGGTGGTGGTAATCGGTTTGGTTTTGACGCCTGCGCCTCGGTCATGGCGGGCAAAGAGCGGCAACCGAACCAGTTCGCGGCCACTGGCGCCATCGATGCGAGCGCGGGCTTGCAGGTAGCGTTTGATGGCCTGGATCGAACGGTCCGAAAAGCGCACTAAGTCCTCGCGGTTGCCTTTGCCGATAATGATGGCGCGCTGCTCATTCCAGTCGAGGTCGCCCCGCACCAGTTTGCAGGCCTCATGGACGCGTAATCCGGTATCTGCCAAAGTGATCAGGAAAGCCCGATCGCGCAAATCGCGTAAATGCTGTAACTCATCAGCGACCGGCTGATCACCGAGCGCAAGCATATGATTGAGCACTTGTTCGATATCGTCGTTTGGAAATTGCGGCAAGCGCACACCAGGGCGCCTGGCGCGCTGGCGGATCAAAAGGCGGATGCGGGGCAGGTTTATCTCCGCCAGATTCTCGGCGGCAAGGTATTCAAAAAAACTGGTCGCCGCGGTTAAATACAACCGCTCACTGGTGGACGCCAAATCTTTTAAAGCGTCAGAAAACCAAACGATCGCATCTTCGTGCAGGGTGCCAATGGCTGCTTTATCACAATCGATGCCATTTGCTTTCAGGACCACCGCAAAGGCTTGCATACCGTTGCGATAAGTTCGGTAGGTGTTCTGGCTGCGCGACAGGCGGACGCTATCCAGGTAGGCAGAGATGGACTGGCTGATGGTGAATGAAGTCATACAGAAATTATCGCACATTATTCAAGGACAGACGATTCCAAGGTTGGAGGTACAATAACCGCGGAGGGAAATTATGGACGCAAAAACCATTGAGATGTATAAAAACTTTCGCGAAGACGAGCGTAACAGCGCATTCACATATCGCGCGCTGGCAGAAATGCAAAAGGATGCCCGCATCGCAGAGGTGTACACCCGGATGGCATCCGTTGAAATTAAACATGCCGAGAAATGGGAAGAACTGCTTGCCGAGGCAGGGGTGGGCTTCAAGCCATTTGTCCCGGAATGGCGTACCAAGATGTTAATCTGGCTGGCGCGCCAGCTCGGGCCTGAGCTAATATTGCCGAGCCTGCAGGCCAAAGAGAAAACCGGAGTATCAGCCTATTCCCGGGTTGGCATGGCACGCGGCATGGCTATGCAAGAGCAATCCCACGGGATGCTCCTGGATCAAATTCAAAAAACGAGCGGCGGAGGGATGGAAGGCAGTTCGCTGGCACTCATGGAAGGTCGCCACCGGTCGACCGGGGGAAATGCGCTCCGCGCAGCAGTATTGGGCGCCAATGATGGCCTGGTGAGCAATTTGAGCCTGGTGATGGGCGTGGCCGGCGCCGCAGTGGATAACAAGGGTATTTTGATTGCCGGTATGGCGGGGCTGCTGGCAGGCGCATCATCCATGGCATTGGGTGAATGGCTGTCGGTACAATCATCGCGTGAATTGTATGCGAACCAGATCAAAATCGAAGCCGAAGAAATCGATCAGGCACCGGAGGAAGAAGCGGAGGAATTGGCATTAATTTATGAAGCGCGCGGTGTACCGGTCGCTCAAGCTCAACAAATGGCCGCGCAAATCCTGTCGAATCGCGATTCAGCCGTGGATGTCATGGCCCGCGAAGAACTTGGAATCGATCCTGAAGAACTGGGGGGATCCGCCTGGACGGCAGCCATAACCTCATTTGTGCTTTTTGCCATTGGAGCGATCATTCCGGTTGCGCCATTTATCTTTATGGCTGGCAATCAAGCGATTTTGACATCCATCATTCTCAGTACCGTTGGGCTGTTTCTTATCGGAACCGCCATAACGCTTTTCACCGGTCGGTCCGTGCTGTATTCAGGATTGCGCATGATGATATTTGGGCTGCTGGCAGCCGCCATCACCTTTGGAATAGGCCGATTAATTGGGATTAGCCTGGCGGGGTAGGGTGTAAATTTCGTATAGTTTAATGTGAATGACCACGAAAAGGCCGCTGTGTGCCTTGTTCAACTTGCGAGATCCTTCGCCTGCGGCTCAGGGTGACAACAATTTCATCACTCATGATGCAAGAAAGTTGTGCGCATTCATCATTCTATGCCTAAGCGGAGCGAAGGCGAAGAATCCATTTGGCTGGAGTTATTAAGACGCGGTAAATAAGATTTTTAGCAGGGGGCAAGTTTCGCTAATCAGCTAAAAATATGCAGTTTAAGAAATCGAATTGCCGATAGGTTTGTGTGTGAATGCGACAACAAATTATCTCAGTAAATTCTGAAAATTTCTCCGGCAGGGGTGATCTAGCCGGAGTATAACGCGCATATCTGAATGCTTTCGATAATAATACTTATCGAAAGCATGATGTGTATTGCGTATATTTTAATCTCCCCTGCCCGGGGAATGCCTGCGGAAATGCATGTAGCAGCATTCTCCAATCATTTCCACAATTATTGCCATGAAGAAGAACAAAAAGTCCAGAGGAACGTTCGAGATATAAAGTAATCTCTCCCCCTGCCAGCCATTACCAATAAATGGCTTGAACTATAATTCAGCCATGCAGCAGATCATTCCTGGCGTATTTATGCATTCCAACGCATCCATCTACCAGTATCTGATCGTTGAAAACGGTCAGATCACGCTGATCGATACGGGGCTGCCCATGTTTTCACGTTCACTTATCCGAACGATCACCAACAATGACCACAAAGCGGCGCTCAGGCTGATCCTGATCACGCATGCTGACGGTGATCACTACGGGTCCGCGAAACGATTATCGGAAACTTACCGCTGCCCGATTGCCGCCAGCGCGCCCGAAGCAGCCGCCATCCGTATTGGCAGGATGTCCCGTGAACTGAAACCACGTAACGCTTTCGACCGGCTGCTTTTTAGCGTTGCGCTTCCCCTGTTTGCGGCAGCCGCTGTACCGGTTGAGCAAATTATCGAACCAGGGCAAATATTGCCGCTCCTTGGCGGTTTGCAAGTGCTAGATTCAGCCGGTCACACGCCCGGGCATCTGTCTTTCTACCAACCTGAACGCCAAATTCTATTCGCGGGCGATTCAATCATCAAACGACGCAATGCCCCCTCCCCTGCGCACGGTCCGAACTGCTGGGACGAAGTGCGCGCCAGAGAAGCTTTTGAACACCAGATGGATTTAAAACCGCGCCACATCTGCGGCGGGCACAGCTATTTTCATATTTAATCTCAGGTTGTCTGACAATTAAGCAGCCCACCACATGACCAGACCTATCATTGAAAATCCCCAGCTCGACGGGAGCACCTTTTCGCTAAATGGTTCGGGCGATACGGGCATTCTGCTTTTTCACGGGTTTACCTCAACGACCGTCGAGGTGCGCCCGCTGGCAGAATTTCTCCACCAAGCGGGTTACAGTGTGACAGCCCCTTTGCTGCCAGGTCATGGAACGCGTCCCGAGGATGCTCTAAGGGTACGCAAGGGTGACTGGCTTAGTGCCGCAGACCAGGCTTACCAGTCCTTGAAAACGAGAGCGCGCAAGGTGGTGGTTGGAGGTGAATCGATGGGTGCCTTACTGGCGCTGCACCTGGCCAGCGCTTACCCGGATATCAGCGGGATTGTCACATATGCACCGGCAATTCAAGTCAGCGGTCAATGGCGTGCAGTGCTGCTGGCGCCTTTTGTCCAAATCCGGCCGAAATACTACCTGCACGAAGAATCCTCTACTACTCCTCCTGATACCCTGCCGTGGCAGGGGTACAACGTTTTGCCCATTCCGGCTGTTGCCCAATTTTATTGGCTGCAGCAGCAGGTCCGGCAGGAGTTAAAATCTGTCCGGCAGCCAGCTTTAATCTTTCAGGGTAAACTGGACGGCACCATCAATCCTGACGGCGCAAAAACCGTCTTGGATCGATTGGGCAGCCAGGATAAAAAGTTGATCTGGCTGGAAAATTCAGGGCATACCTTGCTGCTTGGTGAACAGCATCACCAGGTTTACCAGGATACGTTAGCCTTCATCCAGCGAGTAACCCAATAATCATTCATGGGTTTTCTATGGCTACACCGTGTTAATTTTGTGGGTTATAATGGTAAAAAATGAGCGATCATTGAGCAATTTGGAGGATTAATGACCGATCCAATCCGACCGCCCGGAAAAACCACTATCGCGCCCGAAGTGCTGGTCACCATCGTCAGGTTGACCGTGTTAAGCGTCCCTGGCGTCAGCCGGTTGGCGACCAACCCGACCGAGGTAGAAAGATTCTTCAATAAGAACACCAGCGAGGGCATCAAAGTATCGGTAGAAGGCAACGTGGCGTATGCTGATGTCTATGTCGTGCTCAAGCCCGATCTCAACGTGCGCGAAGTTGGGCACAACATCCAGGCGCAGGTCACCCGTGCCATTTCCGAGATGGTTGGCATGGAAGTCGGCAGAGTCAATGTCCATGTCGAAGACATCGACTATGTCGCTCAAGCCGGAGCATAAGTTCGGCTTGACTGTTTTAAAGCTGCGTTCTGCAGTTCTCATAACGACGGAACTTTATAAAGCCTAATATTCATATGAAACCGCGAACCAAGGCACGATGTATTGCCTTGCAGGTCCTGTACGAATGTGATTTGACCAATCATCCACCCGGAATAGTGCTTCAAGAACGCCTCGCTGAAGACGAACTTGATCCTGCCCTAGTCGAATTCGCGCAGCAAATTATCATGGGCGTTCTGCCGATCTCGGCTATCCTGGATCATTTTATTGCTGAACACGCCCCTGAGTGGCCAATGGACCAGGTCGCGGTGATCGATCGAAATATTTTGCGAATTGCGTTGTGGGAGTTTGCGGTTGCCGATGTAACTCCAATTAAAGTGGCGATCAACGAAGCCATCGAGATGGCAAAATATTTTGGCGCTGACAGCACGCCGCGTTTTGTAAACGGCGTTTTAGGCAGCCTGGCCAACCGCCAACAGGAAATTCGACAGAAATTTGTCGCAGCCCCCTCAAGAGACACACCCTCGTCAACCCATTCTTAGCGGGGGTTTTTCTTTTGCCATTCTCAAAGAGGCAACAAGATGAACTTCAGAGAAAATCATCGTATCCAAAAGCTCCTTTTGTTGTTCATAACTGTAATGGTAATAACAAGTCTGGCCGCTGGATGCACAGGCGGAATTAACTTGCCCGGTTTTCAAAAAGAAACCCCGGTAGAGCCGCCCGTCCAGCCGGATGCGAAATCAGCGCTGGGCGCAATCACCTTCCGTGCACATGTTCCGGCAAACCCAGCCGTGGAAACCATCACACTGGAAATTCTGGATGAAGTCACCGGCCTGGCGCTTAATCCGAAACGTTATGAGATGGCACCTTCTGGCGAAAACCAATTCGAAATCAATATTCCGATCGCGCTCGGTTCGCTGGTCAAATACCGCTACATTCGTACCGGTGAACGAACCGCAGTGGAATATACCGCCGGCGGGCAGCAAATACGCTACCGAATGTTCCAGGTCAGTGGGCCATCGATTGTGGAGGATATCATTGCCGGATGGACAGATGCACATTATGCCGGCCCCACCGGTCGGATCACCGGGCAGGTCATCGATGCTGCAACCAACACGCCCATCCCTTCAGCGCTGGTGACAGCCGGTGGAAGCCAGGCCTTCACCGCCTCCGATGGCTCTTTCCTGCTGGAAGGATTGATTCCCGGAACTCACAACCTGGTCGCCGCCAGCCTGGATGGCCTTTTCAAGACCTTTCAACAAGGCGCGGTAGTTGCGGAGAACGCGACAACGCCAGCGCCTTTGTTCGTGGAAATGGCAAAGCTGGTTAAAGTGACCTTCGTGGCGCAAATCCCAGTCGGAGAAGTCAAAGGCTTGCCGCTGCGGTTGGTTGGTTCCAGTTATGCGCTTGGCAATACTTTTGCTGATCTGGATGGTGGCATGAGCGTGATTGCATCCCGCGCGCCGGTTATGCCGACCATCGCCGAGGACATCTACTCGCTAACGCTGGAACTGCCTGCTGGACTGGATTTACGCTATAAATACACGTTGGGAGATGGTTTCTGGAATTCTGAGCATTACACGGATGGGGCTTTCCGCACCCGCCAATTGATCGTGCCAGACGCAGATCTGACAGTAACAGACATCATTGAAAGTTGGAAGATTGGCACTTTCGCGCCGGTAACGTTTACCGTAACTGTGCCGCAAGACACTCTGCCAGAGGATATCGTTTCCATTCAATTTAATCCCTTCGGCTGGACAGCGCCAATTCCCATGTGGCCGTTGGGCAATAATCAGTGGTTATACGTGCTCAATGGCCCGCTCGACTTTTTTAGTGAACTAAAATACCGCTACTGCCGTAACGATCAGTGCGGCGTTGCCGACGACAGCAGTACGCACGATCTGTCCACCCAGGGTAAAGCCATCACGCTCACCGTGGAAGGTCAAAACGTTCAGGATACCATCAACTCCTGGGCCAATTGGTCCTCTTTCACCAATTCAACCACCATAATCGCGCCTGAAATAACCGCAGTTGGACCTGATTTCGTCGCTGGTGTCGAGCTCAACCCCAACTACAATCCGGTTTGGCAGCCGTACTTCGCCAATGGGCTGCAAAATATCAAGTCCCTTGGTGCGAATTGGGCGATCTTTACCCCTACCTGGAGTTATACCCGGGCAAATCCACCGGTCATGGAACAGGTCGCCGGGCGCGACGCCCTGTGGACGGATATAACTGCGGCCATTCAAAGTGCTAATCAAGCAGGATTGCATTCGGCGATTTTCCCCCGCATCCAGGCAGACATGCTGGCAAATGACATTTGGACCGAGGCCAACCCGGATGCCGGTTGGTGGGAGACATGGTTCAGCAGCTACCGAACGTTTGCGCTGCATCACGCCGACCTGGCGGCTCAAACCCAGGCTTCCATGCTCATTCTCGGCGGCCCGGACATCACGCCAGCACTGCCGGACGGCATGCTGCCAAATGTTGAGCCTTCGGGCGTGCCTGAGGATGCAGGGGAACGTTGGCAAAATCTGGTTACAGAAGTCCGCGGTCGATACACCGGTCAAATTGCCTGGGCGCTCCCCTACCCCTTTCCAGCCACACCGTTACCCGAGGATTTTGATCAATTCGATGCCCTCTATATTGTGTTCAACGCCCGGCTGACAGAGAACAATGACCCTGCCGAGGCTGAATTGCAGGAATCCTTTGCAGCCTTGCTCGACGCGAATGTCCTGCCAGTCGTCGAAGAAAGCGGGATACCCGTTATCCTGGCGCTGGACTACCCTTCAGCCAACGGAGCCGCCAGCGGCTGCGTTCAAATTTCGGACCAATGCCTGCCTTTTGATTTACTCAATCAACCGACCCCCGATCTGCCCGAAGTTCAAGTTGACCTGCAGGAACAGGCAGACATTTACAATGCCGCGTTCAACGCCATGATTACCCGTCCCTGGATCAATGGAGTCGTTTCGGTTGGCTATTACCCACCCGCAGCATTGCAAGATACCTCGGCCTCAATTCACGGTAAACCTGCAGCCGATGTGTTATGGTACTGGTTCCCAAAGATTATCGGCCAGTGATCCCCTAGACTAAAAAATTTCAGGAGGTGTTAGTATGCCAATCCATGGAACGCCCAGTAAATATGGCCTGGAAAACCACGGACTCAAGAATTTATCGAACGAATATTGGAATTATTCGCCGGCGTGCCTGGTCGAAGAAGCGGTTAGCAGATTTGAGGGCGAATTATCGGCTGACGGCGCTTTGATCGCCAGCACCGGCAAGCATACTGGCCGGTCGCCCAACGATAAATTTGTCGTCCAGCACTCGGAACTAAGCGACAAACCCATTTGCTGGGGAAAGGTTAACACCCCTATTTCGCCAGAAAAGTTCGATCAGCTCTACCAGAAGATACTGGCCTACTACCAGGGTCGGGATGCTTTTGTACAGGATTTGCGCGTAGGGGCGCATCCCAATTATAGTTTGCCCATTCGGGTGATCACCGAAAAAGCCTGGCACAATCTATTTGCGCAAAATTTGTTCATCCGCCTTCCTCAGGACCAGCTAGCCGGCCATGTGCCGCAGTATACTGTCATTCAGGCCGAAGATTTCAAAGCAACTCCTGAGATCGATGGCACCCACAGCGAAACAGCGGTTATCGTTGATCTGGTAAAACAAATTATTCTGGTGTGCGGTACCGGTTATGCCGGCGAGATCAAGAAATCGATTTTCACCATCATGAATTACCTGCTGCCGTTAAAAGGCGTGCTTTCCATGCACTGCTCTGCCAACGTTGGCAAAAGCGGCGATACGGCGCTCTTTTTTGGGCTAAGCGGCACCGGCAAAACCACCCTGTCGTCCGATCCTGAACGCCAACTGATCGGCGATGATGAGCATGGCTGGGCTGACGAGGGAGTCTTCAATTTTGAGGGTGGGTGCTATGCCAAAACAATCCGTCTGAACCCGAATTATGAACCCATCATCTGGTCTGCTACACGCCGGTTTGGCGCTGTACTTGAAAATGTGGATTATGATCCGGTCACGCGTCAGGTGGACTTTGACTCCGACCGCATCACCGAGAACACCCGCGGCGCTTACCCGCTGCATTTTGTCCCCAATCATGTGGAGGCCGGGCACGCAGGGCACCCGAATAATGTATTTTTCCTGACGGCCGATGCGTTTGGCGTCCTGCCTCCCCTGGCCCGCCTTACCGCAGATCAGGCGATGTATTACTTCCTGTCCGGCTACACCTCCAAACTTGCCGGCACCGAAACCGGTCTGGGCAGTGAGCCCGAAGCCACCTTCTCGACTTGCTTCGGTTCACCATTTCTGCCGCTATACCCACAGGTGTATGCAAACCTGCTTGGCGAAAGAATTGCCCGCCACAATTCGACCGTGTGGCTGGTCAACACCGGGTGGACGGGTGGACCTTACGGGGTCGGGTCACGCTTCAAACTGCCCTATACGCGAGCCATGATCCACGCCGCGTTAAATCATGGTTTGAACGATGTCGCTTTTCATCAGGATCCATTTTTTGGTTTATGGATTCCGGAAAGCTGCCCGGGCGTGCCGTCAGAGGTCCTTGATCCCCAATCGACCTGGGCGGACAAAAAAGCTTATGAAGTCCAGGCTAAAAACCTGATTGCCCGCTTTGAAAAGAATTTTGTGAAATTCGCCGATCAGGTGCCCATGGGCGCTGCAGTCAACGGACCGCGCGGGTCGTAGCAAACAACAAGGATTTGGCAAGCCCGCTGGCTTCGACAGAGATAGGGTGCGTTCCGGTTGTGAACGCACCGATTTCATTTTTGCGCCTTATTGGTGCGTTCGACCCACAGCGAATTCTCACCAGCCTGATTGGGACCCTAAGAAGAAACGGCTATTCGGGTCGAACACACCCAACGAGATCCGCTTCAACGGGCAAGCCGCGTTCCGTGCAATGATTTTTCAGGCGCAGAAATTTGTAGGATAAGCTTTAGCTTGTCCAGAACTCTCCAACTGCTGGCTCAAATGAGGCCTTCGGCCTGCGCAAGCTGAATGCTTACGCTACCTTAAGTGCCCTTCGACAATCCCCGATTTCATTTTTGCGCCTCATTGGTATGTTCGGCCCACAGCGAATTCTCACCAGCCTGATTGGGACAATAAGAAGAAACGGCTTTTCGGATCCAACACACCGACGAGATCCGCTTGCAACGACTGGCACACAATCTCAGCCCTTTCCATGGATTATCTACCTGTAAGGTTGGCGCAGATGGCTTCGTTCCTCCATGACAACCCAAACCTCACGCCGTTAATCTGTATGGATCAATTCGGGTCGGCGGGGTGGGTTATTGATACCCATGCACATCACGCCATGTACAACAGCACCACAGCCGCGATGATGAGGAACGGCGCGTAGGGAATAGCCGTGAAAGCCTGGTATTTTTTGCGCAAAACCATCACCAGGATATACAGCCCGCTCAGCAAGCCGCCGAGTACAATGGCTGAAAACAGGCAAACAATGATGCGCGGCCAACCCAGAGCAATACCAAGAATGCCGCTCAGGTTGACATCGCCAAAACCCAGCGCAACCTCATCGATTTCCTGTCCACGGGCCTTCGACATCCAGCGGTTGAACAGAATGCCGAAATAATACAGGCCAAGCATGACGCCGAACCCGACCACAAATCCGAGCAGGGTCTTCGCCCAGCCATTGAGCCATAAGCCCAGGGGAATCGCCAGGAGCACCCCGACCAGGCTGACCTCATGCAGGATGGCGCGGTGTTCGACATCGATAATAAAAACTACCCCAAAGTACAGGAAAACCACCAGCGCAATCCAAAACCTGAGCGCCGGCGGCGGTAGAAACCCAATCACCGGAACAGCTATTAAGGCAGCGATCTGGACAATCCAGACACGGCGAGTCCGCTTTGCCCGGCAGGAGCGGCAGCGGCGCATTAGCAATAAATCCAGAATTGAACGTTTCGTTCCACAGGAATGGCATCCGGCGGCTGAAAACGAGCGGGACTGAGGCAAAACGTCGGCCAGGTAATTAAGCAGCGCCCCGGCCAACCAGCCAAGAACCAAAGTCACCAGAAAAAACAGAATAGCACGCGGCCCAATCATATCGTGCTCGCTTCCAGCGCTGCCCGTTCGCTCATTTGATCGCGCAGCGTTTTGATATCTCCTGGCAGGAAATAGGCTGCGCCCAGGATAAAGAGAAAGCAAAGAATCCACGCGCCAACCGAAATATACAGAATAGCGCTGTGAAGGCTGTACTGTACTGCAATTGCTCCTGCCAGGGCTGGCGCCACTGCGGATCCGCCCTGTTCGATCAGGTACTGAATGGAATTGGAAGTAGAGCGCACTTCAGGCAGGGTGACGTCATAGATCGTCGATAACACATTGGGCGAGGCAAATGGGATAAAGATCGCGGTGATGGCCATCGAAATCGTAAACAGTGTGGTGCTTTCGTTAGGTATCGCCAGGGAAACGGCAAGCATAATCGCCCCCGCCAGAATACCGCAAGCGCTTACCAGCAGACGTCCACGCGGGTTCTTTTTGAAGAAGGTATCGCCCAACACGCCGCCAATCGGGTAGCCGGCCGCCAGGAAAAGGATCGAGATCACCATTGTAATCATCACCTGGCTGTCGCTAAAATTACGCTCTGTCTCCAGGTAGCGAAAAAACCAGAAAGTAATCACCTGCCACGGGAAAACACCAACAAATCCTTGAGTGAACAAGAATAACAGACTCTTCTTTTTGAACAATTCCCGCGCCGTTTTCCAGGAAAATTCGTAGGTCGTGGTTTGCTCGATGTTCTCCATTTCCGGTTCGGCTTTTCCGCGAGGCACATCCTTGACAAAGAAGAAAATGACCACGGCCAGGAAAATTCCCAGCGAACCGGTGATGAAAAAGATGCCCTGCCAGCCAAGCCTACCGACCAGCATCAGCGCCAGAAGCATGCCCGCCATATAGCCCAGTGGCTGGGCAATTTGCAAGATTCCATATACCTTCCCGCGAACTTTGGGCGGAAAATAATCGGAAATCAGGCTATAAATGCCTGGATATGACGAGTCGTCAATGCCGGTTGAGGCTCGCGACCCGAGAAATACCGGAAATGTACGTGCTACCGCTGAAATCCATGTGGTTGCACCCCAGATGAAGGAAGCCAGCGCCAGCAGTTTCGCTCGAGAGAATCGGTCATACAAATACCCCCACAATGGATAAAAAATGGCTCCTACCAGAATGGCGCCAGAAAACACCAGACCCATTTTGGCTTCGTCGATTTGAAATTGCTCCATAATCGGCGTGGTCAACGGGCCGATGAGCAGCTTATCGGCCTGATGCAGCAGCATAAAAATAAAGAAAATGCCCAGGACGAACCAACGGTATCGACCAACTGGTTTCATATAATTTCCTCGATTAAATCAGGATGCGAAGGATTTGCACTAAGTATAGCGTCACCCCGCAGAAGGATGATCCATTTATTATATTCATCCGCTCCCTTGAAAGCCTTGAAAAGATGGGGTAAAAGTAATGAATATGCCAAACCGATTACAGGCTCTTCTCAATATCTGGCGCACCGACCCCACCATCCAGCAGAGCATTGCGCAATGGGTGGTGCAGCCCGCCGCGCCTGCCAGCCTGGCGTCAATCCCATCCGATTTAGCCCCGGAACTCGCCAGTCAATTGAACAGGCTTGGCATCGAGCAGTTGTATGCCCATCAGGCACTGGCTTACCGTGAGATCACTGGCGGAAAACATGTGATCATTTCTACCGGAACCGCCAGCGGCAAGTCGCTGTGTTATCAGTTGCCCATCCTCGACAATGTGGAAAAATTCCCTGAAGCGATCACAGCCCTGTTGCTTTTCCCGACCAAGGCACTGGCACAGGATCAGCAGCGAGCGTTGGCGCAACTGGCAACTCCTGAAATCAAATCGAAAATATCCATTTATGATGGGGATACTCCATCCCACCAACGCTCGACTATCCGTAAAAATACTCGCATTCTGCTCTCCAATCCGGACATGCTGCACATGGCTGTGCTGCCGCATCACACCCTCTGGGTGGATTACCTGCGCAACTTGCATTTCGTGGTGATCGATGAAATTCATGCCTATCGCGGCGTTTTTGGTTCACATATTGCCAATGTGCTGCGGCGGCTCAAGCGCATTTGCACATTTTACGGAGCCTACCCGCAGTTTATTTTTACTTCAGCGACGATTTCCAATCCCCAGGAATTTGCCAGCCAAATGTTGGAAGAAAAAGTTTCGATGATCGATGTGGACGGCGCTCCGCACGGTGAACGTAATTTCATCATTTACAATCCGCCGCTGGTCAACGTTGACCTGGGAATCCGGCGCAGCGCGATGTCTGAGGGGATGCGGCTGACCGGTGACCTGTTGTCTTGCCAGGTGCAGACGTTGATTTTTGCGCAAACACGCCGGGCAGCAGAAGTTAGCCTGCGATATTTACGTGATAACCATCCCGCGATTTCAGGCGATTTGTATGCCTACCGCAGTGGTTACCTGTCCGAAGACCGCCGCCAGATTGAAAATGCCTTGAAGACCGGTTCGGCCCGGGCAGTGGCATCGACCAATGCATTGGAGTTGGGCGTTGACATTGGTTCGATGGACGCCGTGGTCATCCTGGGATACCCTGGCACAATTGCAGCCACCCGGCAGCAGTCCGGTCGGGCAGGCCGCAAACTGGAACCTGCCGTGGGTATGCTGGTTGCCACCCCCAACCCGATCGACCAGTTTCTGGTCAACCACCCCGAGTACCTGCTAGAGCGGTCACCAGAACGGGCGTTGATCAACCCGGACAACCCGTTGATCCTGCTCCAACACTTGCGCTGCGCAGCCTTTGAACTACCGTTTAACGTGAATGAAGGGTACGGAAAGTTGTCAGCAGAAGTTGTGGGTCAGTATTTGGATGCGCTTTCCCAGATGGGTGAACTACACCTGTCGGGCGGGCGTTACTTCTGGACCGCCGACCAGTATCCAGCGCAAAACGTTTCCCTGCGCACCACCACCCCGGGAGCTGTCCGGCTGCGCACCGATGAAGATGGCCAATTGACCACCCTCGGCATGGTCGATACGGCCAGCGCCCATTGGATGGTGCATCCGCATGCCATTTATTTGCATCAGGCGCGCACCTACCGGGTAGAGTCCCTCGATCTGGAAGAAGGTCTGGCTATCTTGAAGGCGGTTGACAGCGATTACTTCACGGAACCGCTGATTGACGAGCAAATGGAAAAAGTGGACCTGTTCCGCAGCGACCCGGTTCCAGCAGGAGTCATTCACCTGGGCGAGGTCGAAGTAACCACCCGCGTGACCGGCTTCCGCAAGACACGCTGGTATACCAATGAAGCTCTTGGCGCCGAGGAATTGACCATGCCTTCCACCACGCTGCGAACTGTAGGGTATTGGCTGGCGCTTTCCCGCGAGGCAGTAAAACAACTCGAGGAAGTCAGTCTTTGGACTGGATCACCCAATAATTACGGTAACAATTGGGATCAACAACGTGCACTCGCCCGCCAGCGGGACGGCTATGTCTGTCAAAACTGCGGACGGCCAGAAAACGGGATTGCGCACCATGTCCACCATAAAATCCCTTTCCGGCAGTTCACCTCGTTTATCACCGCCAACCAGCTCGATAATCTGGTCACGCTTTGCCCCACCTGCCACCGCCAGGCAGAAATGCTGGTACGCATGCGCAGCGGAATGTCCGGGTTGGCATACGTGCTCGGTCACCTGGCGTCCCTGTTCATTATGTGCGATCCCAATGACCTTGGTGCTCATTTTCTTCCCGAATCCAACCTGGCCGAAGACCAGCCGGTGGTCATTCTCTATGATAACGTCCCGGCTGGTATCGGATTGAGCGAGAATATCTACCGCATTCATGCGGAATTGATGAAAGCTGCCCTGGAGCTGGTGTCCGATTGCACCTGCCAGGACGGCTGTCCGTCATGCGTCGGCATGTCGGGTGAAAACGTGGCTGGGGGTAAGCAGGAAACTTTGGCAATCCTGCACCTGCTGAATGGGCTGCCGCTTCCGGTATAATTTCCCATTAGGATATGGACCATTCCCTGCTCGATCGGCTGAAATCCCTTGGCGTCCAGGTGGGCACATCTCAGGTAAAAAAGTCTGAGAAGCCCTCGGACCGTGTTCCCATCGAGGAAGTTCTTTCGGGCACCGAGCACACCACACCATTCGGGTCGGCATTCCTGACAGATGAACAATTCTCAACAGATTATCAACATGGGTTAATCCCCTTCGGCCAGAAGGTCGATTACAGCTTGCTGGGTGAATGGGCAGGCTATCCAACGCTGCATGAAAAACCTTCCGATCAATTTATATTTCTGGACACGGAAACCTCGGGGCTTGCCGGCGGAACCGGCACATTTGCCTTCATGATCGGCCTGGGTTGGTGGCAGTCGGACGGTTTCCGCCTGCAACAATTCTTCCTGCGCGAACCAGCCGAAGAAGCTGCGGTTTTGGCGGCGCTTGACGAAGTATTGACGCCCTTCCAAACCATCGTTACCTACAACGGAAAATCATTTGATATTCCGCTTCTCAATGCCCGTCATACGTTGAGCGCATTCCAATCGCCTTTTCCGAATATGCAGCATGTTGATTTGCTGGCGCTTTCACGGCGTATCTGGCGCAACCGGCTGCCCAGCCGCTCCCTGGGCAGCATCGAGCATGACGTTTTGGCGGTTTCCCGCAGCCAGGAGGAGATTCCTGGCTGGATGATACCGGAGATGTATTTCAATTACCTCAGAACCGGCAACTCCCGCCCCATGGCTGGCGTGTTTTACCATAACCGTATGGATATTTTGTCGCTGGCAGCGCTTTTCTTGCACCAATCCAACCTTTTGAGCAACCCAATGGATTGGCTGGCTGCTGAAGGGCTTGATTTAATCGCGATTGCCAGGCTATACGATGACACCGGGCGTCGTGAGCAGGCTGTTCAGTTATACGAGCACAGCCTTTCACTGGGCCTGCCGCGTCCTTTTTTTATTCAAACGCTTTACCGTTATGCTGATCTGGCACGCAAGGAATATCATTTCGAGCAGGCAGTGGCTCTCTGGGAAAAAGCTGCCGACCTGCAAGAATTGCCCGCCTGTATCGAGTTGGCCAAATATTACGAACACCGCGCCCGTGAGTACGAAAACGCCTTATACTGGACACAGAAAGCTTTCGATATTCTGGATACCCAGGTTCTGCCCCTCTATATCAAAAAAATCACATTGTCGGAACTGCAAAAAAGACGGGGGCGGTTGCAGCGCAAAATGGATAGCCGGGGATCGAATACCGAACCAATGGAAACCGTGGAGGAAACTCATGACCAGTCCTGAATACGTCGAAGTCTATAGCGCGAACGGCCAATTGGAGGCCGACATGATTCGCCTGATGTTGGAGGCGGCTGGTTTGCATGTGCTTACCCGGGGTGAAAGCGCTGGAGCGGTTTACGGCCTGACGGTAGGGCCGCTCGGCGAGGTGCGCGTTCTCGTGCTGGCAACCGAGGCGCAGGCTGCCAACGAACTGCTGACCGCAATGGAAGATGGACAACTGGAGAACCCTTCGCCGGACTCTTTTCCACCGGCTGAACAAGAGGACAACGACCGCGAACCGGAATAGTTAAATCGGTTCGATTTCAGCCATGATCTTCTGATCATACAGTTGCATCAGTTTTTTGGCAATCGAGGCAGGGCTACCATTTCCGACCGGCTTAAAATCGATCTCAGTAACCGAAAGAACTGCCCGGCTGGTACTGGTGATGAATGCCTCGGTAAAGCGGGGTAAATCGGATAGTTTTGGCGCTTTCAACTGCACCTTAAAACCAGCCTCATGAGCCAGCAACAGAACCATCTGGCGGGTAATGCCGAGAAGAACCTCCTGCCCGGCGGTCCATATTTCTCCGTCCATAACTGCGTAAAAGTTACTTGTCAGGCCTTCCAGAATATTTTCCGAATCATCGACCATCAACACTTCTTCGAAGCCTTCCAGCAAACGCTGCCGCGCTTGATGGGAGGACTGGATAAAATTGGACAACTTGGCGGCAGGATTACTGCGCTGCATCCGGGCGGTTATGGTTTTGACACCATTGTCATACTGCGCTGCGGTTGGAACGGATAATGCATCCACATGAATATAAATGGTTTCAGGCTCCAGGCCAAAAGGCAGGGTTAATCGCACACGAGCGTCCGAACCGGAAAATTGCGACAGGGCAGCACGTAAGTTGCGTCGCAACTGGTCTGTGTCCAGCTTGATTGGGTAACCGGCCAGGCCAGCGGACCCCTCGAGCCGCCGGATGTGGTCATTTAGATGTAACGCAGAGTATTTTTGGTAAGTTCTGAAGGTGGTGTATGCCCCTGCCGGCAATCGATTGCTCGCGTGGTCAAGCGTTGTGATGTCGGAATCCAATGGATTGGAAGCTAAACCAGAGCTATAATCGCCATTCAGGTAACAAAAGGATAAAATGGGAGCCATGCTTTCCTCATCGATGCTGCGACAAATTATACTTCGTTCCTCCCCTAAGACCCGCCGTAATCCACGTACCTGGGGTAATGCATGAAGAGACAAATCGACACCTGGCTGGCTGTTGCCGCGGTTTTGTTCACAGTTTTGGTTGTACTGGTTGCTTTTCTAGTTGGATTTTATTCTAATAGTGGCTACACGCAATTCAATTTTCAACTATTCAACCAGGTTTACAATATTTTGGAAAAGAACGGGCTTAAACCTTTACCGGCAGCTCAAATTACAGAGTATGAACTGATTCGCGGGTTGGTCAAGGCATATAACGATCCTTACACGGTCTTTGTCGAGCCTCCCCAGCATGAACTCGAATCCAACCAGCTTGAAGGGAAATTCGGCGGGATTGGAGCAGCACTGCAGCGAGATACGCTGGGAACCCTGCGAGTTTACCCATATCCTAATTCGCCGGCAGCGGAAGCTGGCGTTCCATCTGGCAGCATCCTGCTCAGCGTGGACAACCTGACAGTTGATTCAGACACACCAGACGACGCTGTCATTTCAGCCCTGCGCGGCGATGTGGGCAGCAAGGTGGCCATCCGCGTTACTCCGCAAGCTGAAACCGTACCGGTGAGTTTCAGCATCGAGAGGCGCGAGTTTGGCATCCCCTCCGTTAGCTCGTTCATTCTTCCCGAGCAGCCTTCCCTGGGAGTTGTGAAAATCACCGGCTTTTCTGCAACCACCGCGGACGAAATTTCCGCCGCCGTTCAGGACGTCGGGGCACAGGGCGCAGAAGCCGTTGTTCTTGATTTACGCGACAATGGCGGCGGCCTGGTTGAGGCCGGAGTGGATGTGGTGAAATTGTTCGCCAAGGCTGGCTCGATGATCATAGTCCAGCATCAACCTGACCGCGCCGACCAGGTCACCCGCACCCTTACCAACGGAAAATACGCCAGCCTTCCACTCTTGATTCTGGTCAATCAAAATACGGCCAGTTCGGCCGAAATCGTCGCTGGAGCGTTGCAGGCGCTGGACAGGGCAAGCATTATTGGCAAACAAACATACGGAAAAGACACCATCCAACTGGTATTCGACCTGACCGATGGTTCTTCTATCCATGTCACGTCTGCGCGCTGGAGCTTGCCCTCCAACCCGGCATTCGCTTCAGGCGCTGGGATCGTCCCGGACTTCCCCCTCACCCTGGAAACACCGGCCGATTCAGACTATTACCAGGCTGCGCTTGAGATTTACCGTAGTAATCCATAAAATAGCAGTCACTATATTGGCTATGCGCAATTTATAAAAGATAATCTACTGCGCCAACAATTTCAGCCCTCACCAATGGCGCGCTGGTAATCCTCCGGGGTATCCATATCTTCCAAAATACCCGGTGTATCAACCAACAGGTAATGGACCTGGTTTTGATACTGCTGGATAAAATCGCGCATGGTTTGACCGGAATGTAAATCTCTGAGGTCTGGCCAATGGTCTTTACCTACCAGCCAGGGATGCCCGCGGCGCATCCGGTAGCTTGGAATAATCAGCGTCTGCCCGGTCGTTTCGTATTCGTGCACCAACGCCTGTACCACCTCCGCGTCTATCTGCGGCTGGTCGCCCAACACGATCAAAAAGGCATCCGCTTCATCTGGAAGGCGCTGCATGCCAATTTGCAGTGAATCCAACATTTCGGTGTGCTCGTACTCCGGGTTATAAGCGCGGATCACCCCAAAAGGCAGTTCAGACAGCGCCGTTTCAACGGCATCTTTTGCGCCGCCGATCACAACAATAAGCGGATCGACCTCTGCGCTGTGCATGGTGGTCAATACAGTCCCCAACACAGTACCACCCTTATATGCAAGGGTCATTTTGGCCTGCTTCATGCGCCGGGATGCGCCGGCGGCAAGAACAATCGCTGCAACCTTAACCATTATTACCCCCATCCACCAACTGTTGATAGTCAGCCGGGGTATCGACGTCCACCAAGGCTTGTGTATCTTCCAAATCCAGCCAGCGCAGTGGGTGGTGGTCAAACAAGGCTCGGCCACCCGTGTCTCCCACCAACACAGCCAGTTCACCAAAGGTTGAGCGGTCGAACAATACCGGGTTTGTCCGCTGCCCTTTTACCCGTGGGACAACAATCTCAATCGGTTCGCGCCGGTGAATTCCTAATTCAGCCTCGATCCAGCTCACCGGAACCTGCGGCATGTCGCTGAGCATGAAAACCGCGGCGCCGCACCGGTCTTTTAAAGCCTGAACGCCGGCGCGTATCGAGCTGGCCTGCCCGCCTTTCCAATCCCGGTTGTTTACCAGTTCAACCGGCAGCCCTTCGACAGCTTTCTTAATATCTTCTGCGGCTGCCCCGGTGACAATCACAACCGGGTTCAACCCAGCAGCCAGCGCTTTCTCTGCCACATGACGCACCAGAGGCTTCCCACGCCACGGTAGCAGTTGTTTGACGGTTCCCATGCGTATTGACTCGCCTGCGGCTAATATAACGCCTCCTACAGGCTCACAACGCCACTTAACCTGCTCCATAGCGGTGCTCTGGACGGACCCGGCCATGACCAAATCAAATTCATGGGTTAGTTCAGTCAAATCCTGGTAAAGGTCATCTTCAGGCAAGCTGCAGGCGTCCAATTGGTTGGCCAGTACAGCTCGCCGTGCTCCTGCCGGGATGTTTTTCAAACCACCCTGGGGGTGCAGCAAGGCTGCCACCAGGTGCCGAGTCAGGATTGGCTGCTCGGGCTGCCCCTTGCTTAACTGCGCAAACACTTCGGTCTGATAGACCCACTGTGCGGTGAGCGGCTTCCCTAACGCAGAAAGCCCGGCAACAACCACTACTTGTTCGACCCAGGCGGGAATGGGCGGCTCATGGGCCGCCGGCGCTTTGAGGGGCAGCAGGCGCGACCCATCTGCCTCAACCAGAATCGGCAGATGATATTCATCTGCATAGGATTTAATTTTTTCAGCATTCGCAGGTTCCAGGCCCAGCAGCCGTCCGCGGTTGTCGCCAGGCCCGGTGATGAGGGTTACACCAACCAGCGGGGATCGAAAAATGCTCTCGACATCGCTTATACCCTGAACAATCAGGTGTCTATCGGCGAGTTTTGCCTGTTCCACTGCCAGATGTGCGGTATTCAGGCAAATTACAGGGGCAGTCAGTTGACGAGCCAGGGAAAACATGGCTGTCGTCTTGCCCCCCGCCCCCACGAAAGCGATTCTGGATTGACTGCCGGCTCTGAGTGCTTCGAGCAGCCGCATGATCAGCCTTTACCCGCTGTACCTGGCACGCAGTTCCGGACGGGAGAGCACAGCTTCCAACACCCCACCCCCCACTGCCAGAGATTTGTCAGAGACCCGGGTAACGAGATTTTCGTCGAAGCGCGGATCAAGATCGCCAATTTTCATACCACGTTTGACGGTTACATTGTTCGCCAGCAGCCCGCGCACCACGCCGTCGAATCCGGCCGTCAATAACTGACCGTCGACTTCAACCAGTGGTTGCCCTTTTACCACCCGCTGGCCAATCGTAACCAAACCTTTTAAAAGGCCGTCGGTTGGTGCGCGCAGCACGCGTTCCTCCACGTACCCGAGCACCATTTCCGGTACCCCGGAATCGGGCTCACTGGCGCCCTGCCAATACACCCGCCCCAAATTGTGACCGCGCTTGGTTTCAACCACAGCATGGCAGTTTACCCCGGCAGTAAACCCCGGGCCAAGTCCAATAACCAGCGGAGATGCCTGCAAGTGAAAATCCACCGGCTTTTTCAAAAGGCGGGCATCCACAAGCACATCCGGTTTAAGCCAGGTTAAAAGCGCCAGGTTCGGGTCATTCGTGACCGGCAAGACGCCTTCAGCCCAGGCCTGCATAATCTCCGATTGACCGGACACACATTTGGCGTGTACCCCTTCAACCGTTATTTCCGTGGAATAGATTGCCTCGGCAAAGGCGACAGTCCGGCGGACCACCAGGGGCTTTGCCAATTCACAAACGACAACCCGCATCCCGGTGCGATGCAAACGCAACGCCGCGCCACTGCCCAGGTCGCCACCACCGCGAATACATACCACCAGACTCATAATACCTGCACCAATCCCTGTTTCATTTCAATTCGCCCGTTTCTTCGAGTCCCATCAGAATTCGTTCCGGCGTGTACGGGAACTGGTCAAACCATTTCCCGGTGGCATGTTGAATTCCGGCAGCCACGGCAGGTACGAATGGCAGGTAGGGCATCTCGCCCATGCCGCGCGCGCCCCAGGGTCCAATTGGATCCGGGTATTCCAAAATCAATGATTCTACCTGGTCGGGGATGTCAAGAATGGTTGGGATCAGGTAGGTGGAGAGCGTCTTGGTCTGTACCTGCCCCTCATGCTGAATAAAGTTCTCCAGCACGGCATAGCCAGCAGCCTGAACGACCGCTCCTTCGATCTGACCACGCACCAGCAGCGGGTTCACTGCTTTTCCTACGTCGTCTGCGCAGATGACTTTTACCAGACGCACCTGCCCGGTTTCGACATCCACCTCCACCTCGATGGTTTCAGCGACGTAACCATACGAAAAATTAGGCTCCGATTTTCCCGTCTCCGGATCCAAAGGTGTGGTTCGCGGCGGGCGGTACTGGAATTCAGCGCGAGCCGGGCGCTCTTCATTTTCCCATTTCTCCAGGGCGCGTTCGGCTGCGCCCCGAATGGCATTGCCAGCCATAAAAGTCATGCGTGAGGCAGAGACGCTGCCCGAATTGAGCGACGTCGCGGTGTCAGCGGCAATAACCTGAACTTTTTCCAGCGGCAGCCCGACTGCCTCAGCAGTCATCTGGGCAAACACGGTATGCGATCCCTGTCCAACTTCGGCCCCGGCATGGTAGAGCCTGGCAGACTCAATTTCGCCATTTCCTTCCAATTCAACGATTGCCCAGCAATTTTCAGGTGCGCCAAACGAAAAACCCACATTTTTGAACGAACAGGCGAATCCGATCCCACGCTTCAAGTGCGGGCTGCCGGGTACGTCTTCGAGATACCCCTGGGGGCGAGTCCAACCATCTTTACCCTTCACCCAGCCTGCTGCTTCCGCGCAGGCGGCTGTTACTTTCTTGACGCTAACGCCCTTGGGCAGCGGGGTACCAACGGATAAAAGACTGCCCTCGTCCAGCAAGTTGCGCATCCGAATTTCGACCGGATCTATCCCCAACGCCTGAGCCAGCTTATTCATCTGCGATTCGGCTGCGAAAGCACCCTGGGGACCGCCAAAGCCGCGAAATGCGCCGTTCGGGATATTGTTGGTGTAAACCGTGCAGGCATCTACATTAACGTTCGGGATTTCATAAGGCCCGGTGCACATCAGGGTGGCATTTCCCAACACCTTGGAGGAAGTATAAGCATAAGCGCCGCAATCAGAGATCACCTCAACCTCAGCGGCGACCACCTTGCCGTCCCTGGTCGCCCCCCAAATGGCATGCAGATAATAAGGGTGGCGTTTGTGATGCCCGATAATCGACTCTTCCCGCGACCAGATAGTTTTTACCGGCCGATTAATGCCGCGTTGGTGCAGCTTCCAGGCAGCCAGGGCCAGGACAATTTGAACAGACATATCCTCGCGACCGCCAAAGGCGCCGCCGATAGCCGGGTAGATGATACGCACATCTTCTTCGGGTAAGCCGAGCGCATGGGCAACCTGCTCGCGGTCTTCATGGGTCCACTGCCCGCCAACCACAACGGTCACAACCCCATTCTCGTCGACAAAACTGATGCCGGCCTCAGGTTGAAGGTAGGCATGCTCCTGTACCGGCGTTTCATAATAGCCTTCGACGACCACATCAGCACTCGACAGGGCAGCTTTCGCATCTCCTTTGCGAATGCGATAATTGACAAAAACATTCGAGCCGTGGTCGGGATGAATGAATGGCTGCCCTTTCTGCATGGCAATGCGCGGATCGGTGATGACCGGCAAATCTTCGTACTCGACCTCGATCAGGCTGCAGGCCTCGACAGCAATTTCTTCACTATCGGCGACGACCAGCGCAATGTTATCGGCGGCAAAACGCACCCTGTCAGCATAAGGCTTGGGCGAATTGAGCCCGCACAAAACCGGCTGATCCTTGACGATCAACCCATATTCATTTACCGGAACGTCCTCGGCTGTAAGAACGGCCAGAACTCCGGGCAATGACCTGGCTTTTTCAACGTTCATGCCACGTATGATGGCATGCGGCCGCCCCGAAAACAAAATTTTAAGGTAGGCCTGATTGTCCAGGTTGATATCACCTGGATACAAAGTCTCGCCTTTAACTTTTCCAACAGCATCGATGCGCGGTACAGATTGCCCGATGGTTGTCATGGGCATCCACCTCCTGGTTTGACTACCATTTTCAAAAATTAGCGAGACTTTCTGATTTTACCCCCGCTAATCGGCGGTATATCCATCGGCCCATACCGGTCCGGGCCCACTATGCGGTAAATCAGGATTCCCACAAATTGAAAAATGAAAAAGAAGAGGAACCCCAATAGTATGGTCAAACCTATTTTTAAGTACAAATCAGGGTCAGCACCCGGAGCTAACAGGTCTGATGGAATGTTGAACCAGCCTTTTTCTTTGTTCTCTGCAAGCAGGACCAATGACCCATAGTAGCCCATAACCGGCGCCAGGATCAGGAAGATAAATCCAACCCCACGCCAGATGGGGTGAATCACTTCTTTTTCTTCTCTTGAACGACCACGGTTGTAGTTCGAAAATTTGGTCATGATTTACTCCCTATTCCCAATTGTGCTGCCCGCTCGACCGCCTGAATGATCGAATAGTAGCCTGTACACCTGCATAAATTGCCTGTGAGCGCCTGTTGGATTTCATTCTTGCTAGGGTTTGGCCGTTCTTCCAGCAATTTCGCAGCCGACATGATAAATCCGGGAGTGCAGTAGCCGCATTGAACAGCACCTTGCTCGATAAATGCCTGCTGCACCGGGTGCATGGAGCCATTTGCAGCCAATCCTTCTACCGTGATAATCGCCGCGCCATGCGCACGCGCCGCGGGCACCATGCAACTCATTACCGCCACGCCATCTAAAAATACCGTGCAGGCGCCGCACTCACCTTCTGCACAACCTTCCTTGGTGCCAATCAACTGGGCGTCTTCACGCAGCAACCGTAGCAAGGTCTTGTTTTGGCCGTTTTCAAAGCGGTAACTCTTCCCATTGATCGTGGTTACGATGGCATCCTGCCTGGTATGCAGCACGGACGGCCCGGATAAAGTAATTTTACCGTTACTGCTACCCCGCAGCAGCACCGGTTTGACCGGGAACTCCATTTTCTCCTGCCCGGTTGCCAACGCCGTTAATGCCCGGCGGGTAATCACCTCGACCATGCGGCGGCGGTATTGGGCTGAACCGCGCACATCCGATATCGGGCGGGATGCACCCATCGTCTTGGCTGCAGCGGCGGCAATAACCTCCGGGGTCAATTTCTGGCCAATTAGATACTCCGCGGCTTCTTTTGCGTGAATGATGGTTGGGGCCACAGCTCCAAGGGTGATCGCAGCAGCCTGAACGATATCGCTTTTCGTCGTTACGATCACCGCAACATTCACCAGCGAAATTGCCTGCGCGCGCCTTAAAGCAAATTTGACGAACGTGCCGCGTTGATTGGAATGAAGGGCCGGGAATGTGATATCGACCATCATTTCATCCGGCTGCATCACGGTTCGGCGCACACCCAGGTAAAACTGCTCGAGCGGAACGCTTCGGGTACCGGAGCTTGAGCGCAGCGTCACTGACGCGCCCAAAGCCACCAGCGGTGTGATGGTGTCATTGGCAGGGGAAGCCGTTATGAGATTGCCGGCCACGGTTCCGCGATTGCGAATCTGGGGCGAGCCAACTTCCCAGCAAGCGCGCGCCAACGGAAAGGCCGATTCCTGAATCAACTTCGATGCAGCGCAGTGATTGTGGGTGACCAGCGGTCCTAAATGGATGACCCCGTCTTCATCCAGCGTGATTTGGTCCTGGCCAGGGATACGTGAGATATCGACAAGCAATTCGATCCCTTTGCGCACACCGCGCTCCATTTCCAGGATTAAATCGGTTGCTCCAGCAATGATGCGGGCGTTTTCACCTTTTTGATGCAGGGTCTCTAAAACATCCTCGATGTTGGCTGCGGTAAGCATATCATGCCACATAATTACTCCATCAAATTTTCATTTTGCCGCCGGTTCCACCATTCCTGACCATGATGATCTCGGCGATAATGCTAACCGCAATTTCTTCAGGTGTTTCGGCTTTCAGTTCCAATCCAATGGGCGAATAAACCTGATTCAGCCGTTCTTCAGTGACGCCCTGCTCTAACAAGGCTTTTCGGGTAACCAACCAACGGCGTTTTGAGCCAATAATGCCAATATAAGCTGCTCTTGTTTTTAGCAGCGGGGCTAATCCCTGAATATCCACATTGCTGCCTCGGGTCGTTAAAACCAGGTAAGTTTGGGGTGTGATATCCAGCGCTTCAGGTAAGTTCTCCATCGGGACACAATAAAACTCATCGGCATCCGGGTTGGCTTCGGGTGTGCAAAATTCGGGACGGTCATCTGATATGGCTACGCGAAATTTCAGCGTTTTTGCCAGCGTCGCAACAGCTTTTCCAACGTGCCCGCCCCCGATTACTACGATCAATGGGCTTGGAATTATCGGTTCCACAAACACCTCCATCGTTCCACCGCACACCCCTGCATCGCCTGACTTTGGATCGACCATTCGATATTTCAATAACCGGATTTTGCCATCTACCATTGATTCGCCCGCTTCTTTCCTGACCCGGTTTTCGACCTCGCCGCCCCCAACTGTGCCGATAAAGCTGCCATCCTCATAGACCAGCATCTTGCTGCCCTCGTGACGCGGTGTGGAGCCCTGGGCGTCGATGATCGTACATAACGCCCCAGCTTTATGATCGGCTTCCAATTCAAGAATCGCTTGATAAATATTCACCATTCTGCAATACCTCTTTCAGCACTTAAGGGGTAACTTTTTTCAAAGCACGCCAGATTCTTTCCGGAGTGGCGGGAATTTCAAGCAGTTCAGCACCGCAGGCATCCAAAATCGCGTTTCCCACTGCGGGCGCTACACCATCCATGGGTATTTCAGCAACGGCTTTGACGCCGAATGGGTGCGAAGGTTCGTAAGTCTGGACAAATATAGTCTCGAGCGCCGGCATTTCGTCCGCCCGAAAGATATGGTAATCATCCAGGTCCGTCTCACGCGCCCGACCTTTTTCATCATACACCATTTCCTCGCACACCGCATAACCCAACGCCTGGGTCAACCCGCCCTCGATCTGGCCAGAAGCGGTGATCGGATTGACAATGACGCCTGAATCGACCGCCATGACCAACCTGTCCACAACCACTTTGCCGGTCTCCACATCGACCGTGACTTCAGCGAACTGGGCGGCGAAGGGCGGCGGGGATACCGGCGAATAGTACGATCCGGTGCCCATAATTTGTTCCTGGTCGTCATGGTGCAGTGTGTTCAGTGCGATTTCTTCAAGCGTTACGAAACGACCATCACGAGTGCTCGCCTGTTTGTTCGCCAACAAAATATCTTCTTCGGAAACTTCTGGCCCGGCCGCCAGTTTATTGATCAACCTGGCAGCCCGTAATTTGATGCGTTCGGCTGCCATTTCAGCCGCTCTAACCACCGCAGCGCCGGAGATATACGTAGTGCTGGAGGCATACGCCCCCTTATCGAAGGGGGTGAAGTCGGTATCCGAGGAATACACCAGAATGTCATCCACCGGAACGCCAAGCACCTCGGCCGCCATTTGCGCCAGAACCGTATCGGAGCCGGTGCCAAGATCGGTGGCGCCGACCAACAGATTGAACGATCCATCGTCGTTCATTTTTATGCTGGCGCCGCCCATATCTAAATATGGGATAGCCGTTCCTTGCATGACGGTTGCCACACCGATTCCACGGCGCAAGTGTGGTTTGCCCGGTACAACATGCCACTCGATGTCAGGATATTTTTGATCCCAGCCAATGGCTGCCTTAGCCTGTCGGACGCACTCTTCCAGTCCGACGGTGTGTACAATTTCCGGACGCGGTTCACGACCTTCGCTCCAGGCTGTGCTAAAAGGATGCAATTCGCCGGAACGCAGTGCATTTTTCATACGGAAATCGATTGAGTCCATGCCAAGATCGCGGGCGATGTGCTCGATTTGCCGTTCGAGCGGCCAGAATCCCTGGGGAACCCCATAACCACGGAATGCCCCGGCTGGCGGAGTATTGGTATACACCACATCAGCATAAAAGCGAATATTGGGCGCCAAGCGGTAAGGCCCGGCTCCGACATACAATGCCATAGCTTTATGACCGGTGTTGCCAGTCACGGTCAGAGCATGACAGCCATAGGCGCCGGTGTCGGAAAGCGCATACATCGCGTTGGCTGTTATCGTGCCGTCCAGCTTGACGCCGGTTTTCATGCGAACGCGCATCGGGTGGCGCGACCGTGCGGCGATAAATTCTTCTTCACGGGAAGTTTCATAGATGACCGGGCGGCTGGTGGCGATCGTCAAATGGGCCGCAACGTCCTCGATCAAAACTTCCTGTTTGCCGCCAAAACCGCCGCCAATGCGTGGCTTAATCACACGGATGCGTTTAACCGGCAAGCCTAACACCGGGGCAAGGATGCGGCGGGCATGGAAAGGTACCTGGGTGCTGGTGCGAATGACCAGCCGGTCATCCTCGTCCCAGTAGGTCACAACCACATGCGGTTCGATGTGTGCCTGCTGCACCTTGGGTACCGTGTATTCTTCCTCATAAATCCGGTCAGCTTCGGCAAATCCCTTTTCGATATCGCCAATATCAATGCGAATTTCAGCCGCAACGTTTTTGGCCGGATTGGAATCGGCAAAATCGACATACTCCGACTCGTCGTGGATACGGACTGCCCCGGGCAGCATGGACTCGCGCGAATCAAGAATCGCGGGCAGCTCTTCGTATTCGACCTTAATCAAACGCAGCGCCTGTTCCGCTATTTCAGCGGTCTCAGCCGCGACAAAGGCAACCCGGTCACCGACAAAACGCACTTTCCGGTCCAACGAAAAGGCATCCAAAGGACCAGGAATAGGATCAGATTGGCCGGCAGTCGAATAGATAACCCGCGGAATGTCTTTGTAGCACAAAACCGCCGCGACACCTGGCAGTGCGCGGGCATCGCTCAGGTCAATGGATTTAATCCGGGCGTGGGCTAACGGCGAATGCAGCACTTTCGCCACCAACATACCCCGCTTCTCGATGTCCGCAGAAAAGGCTGGTTTGCCCTGCACCAATTTGACTGCGTCCACTTTGACTTCGGGACGGCCAATTTGGGTGCGAGGTCTCTCGCCCGCATCCTGTGAGGTCCAGATTTTTGGCATCACCCGTGTCTGGCTGGTGGTCTCAGCCAACCCGAGGCCACTTTCCGGTAGGGTACCCACGGGTGGCATACTTACCGACCAACCCTGCGTCTCGGTTTCGGGCGTACCCATGATGGGTGGAACTGTTTCACCGCGCATAACGGCAGCGGCGCGCAAAATAGCCTGAACCGGCTTTAAATAGCCTGTGCAGCGGCAAAGAATGCCGGAGATGGCGGTTCGGACTTCGGCTTCGGTAGGATCCTGGTTTTTCTCGATCAGCGCACGGGCGGCCAGTGCAAAAGCTGGCGTGCAATAGCCGCATTGAATGGCGCCACTTTCCACCAATGCCTGCTGGATCGGATGTAGTCCGGATGTTTTTTTCCACCCCTGCTCAGGGTGCTCGCCCATGGCTTCGATCGTCTCCACCTGATGACCGGTAACCTGAGCAGCCAGCAAGGTGCAGGAGTTGACGGGTTTCTTATCCAACAGAACGGCGCAGGCACCGCATTCACCCTTGGCGCAGCCACCGGACTTGACGCCAAACATCCCATGCCGGCGTAAAACGGAGAGCAGCGTATCGGATGGATCGGCTTCCCATTCGACCAGATCGCCGTTCAGCGTGAAGTAAATCATCATAGAAGCTTCTTTCATTTTGCAAACGAATGTTGCCTAAACCGGCTGTAACTGACCCATCAATCGCAGTACCAATCTGGCTCCGGCTTCTTGCCGGTACTCGGCGCTGGCCCATGAATCCGTTGCCCGCGATAAGGCATCTCGTACCGCAGCTTCCGCTCCACCTGATTCAGGGGCATCCAGCGCCAGGATCGGCGCCGCACCGAAGCCGCCCAGGGTAACCCGGGCGCGGCCAGATGGCCATTTAGCGACTGCGGCGCAGATGACAGGCAAATCATCCGGCGTGCGGCCAATGGTATCGAAAGCCAGACTGACGTTGAGCGGAATCTGCACCTTGTTGATGAGCAGTGCCTTCGACGGTGCCTGACGGAGCGTAAACCATTCACCCAGACCTTGTTCCTGATCGACCGGCAGCCAATGAAGCAAAGCATCGAGAGCAAGCATGACGGTCCCGAAAGTCGATCGCCCTCCAGTGGATACCAATGTGCCGGCGACAGTCGCCTGCTGACGTAAATTGTTGTTGGCTTCCAAACGGATGGCTGATTTTAGGCCTGGTTGGATATAGTCCAAATTAGCCAGCGACGCTAACGTGGTTGTTGCTCCAATTTGCAGGAATTGGCCCTCCTGTGTCAGGCTGTTCAGGCCAAGTGATTGCAGATCGACAACCGAGATGGTTTGAGCAGACATTTGACTCAAAGTTACCCCACCGCCCAGGGGGCGATATTCGCCGTTGGTGCGCGACAAAATTTCCAGAGCCTCTGCCAAATCTTTTGGCCGATAGTAGGCTTTAATCATCCACCATCTCCATCAGAGTAAACTTTCCAATTTTCAGGGTCCAATTCCAGCTTGCCTGCCAGTTCTGCAGGCGCCTCCATCAGGAGGGCGCGTGCACTGGCTAAAACCTGTCCCTGCTCATTTTCTATTTTACTCGTTGCGTGAATAATTTCACCTTTATCTTCGATCAATTCGCCAATCACTTTAAGCGGAGTATTAAGGGGCACCGGTTTGCGGTAACGTATTTCCAACGATGCAGTTACTACAATCCGGCGGGAGCCATTGGCTCCCAGCACCGTGCGAGTAGTAGCCTCGTCGAGTACTGAAGCCAGAATACCTCCATGAGCAATCCCAGGAAACCCTTGAAATTGCTCTGAAACCATCCAGTCGGCTTCGACACGTCCGGGAGCGGTATCGTAAAACTTTAGTTGTAATCCAAATTGATTATCGACCCCGCAAACGAAGCAATGGCGAGCGTTGGCTTGTTTTTGCCTCATAGCTGCGCAAAGGTATCGATAAGCACCTTGATATCCCCACCGACCGGATAGAGGATCGGGCAGGTGCAGCCGTTTTTACGATATTCAGCCACTTTGGCGCGGGCTTCATCGGGTGTTCCGGAGGCAGTAATGCGGGTAATCAGGTCCTCTGGTACCAGATGTTTGGCTCTGTCGATTTGTTCTTTGGTGGCAGGCCAGCCTAAAATAGACTGAATCTGTGCAACCACATCCATCGACACGCCGGAGGCTTTCGCGATGTGCGGCTGTTGGGCCAGGTATTGGGTTAACAGACCGCGGGTGGAGTCAATCGCTTTATCATGGTCGAGATCCACCGAACACACGATCAACTGCGGGCGATCCATATCGTCAACCCGACGGCCGGATTTTTTGGCGCCGGCATCCAGCAGTTCGAGCGCTTTACTGTTGTAGCTTGGCTCGACGCAATAATTCAATACCACGCCGTCAGCAATTTCACCCGTCATTTCCATCATATTGTCGCCGGTAGCGCCAATCATGATCGGCACATTGCGCGGTTCGCGCCGTCCGTGAACCACATCCAGCTCAATACCGGATACATGGACAAACTCGCCGTCAAAGGTGACTCGTTCCATATTCAGCAGCCGGCGCAGCACAGTTACCGTCTCGCGCATGGCGGTCAGCGGTTTTCTACGATCGATACCCACATTCTTAGCCAGCGGATCCCACCAGGCGCCAATACCACAAATGATGCGATCTGGAGCCAGATCGTCCAGGGTCAAAAAGGTCGAAGCCAACAAACCGACATTGCGCGTCCAGTTGTTGATGACCCCGGAACCAACTTTTAATTTTTTCGTTACGGCTGCATAAGCGGCCATAGGGACGATCGCATCCCGGACCAGCCGGCTTTCGGCCTGCCAGACAGCTTCAAAACCGCGTTCCTCGGCATAACGGACGTAGTCCAGTCCGTCACGAAGATCGTGAGCATCCTGCAGATAAAGTGCTACTCTTTCACTCATGGTACCTCCGGGTGTTGTGCGTTGTGGGTGAGATTTTAGGTCGCAGCGGTAGAATTTGACTAGGAATCTACCTGGAAAGCTTCAATTTGTCTAAGTAAAGCCAGGTCTTCCGGCTTATCGATGTCAAGACCCAGGGTTGTCAGATGGCATAATTCAACCGGGATGCCCTTACTTTGGGCTTTCTTCAAATTCTTTTCATACGAACCGGAGCCAATGGTGCAATCGATGATGTCCGGTGGATTCATATAGATGGCGTTGGTGCCGTCGTTATGCCGGTCGGGGGCGATAACTATGGCTGGCGTACCTTTTACCAGCGACAGCATCTTTTCGATGTCCCGGCGGGAGACAAGTGGCAAGTCGGCGGACAGGATTAACAAGCTCTCGGCATTGTACATCTTCGCCACCACCACTGCCCTCTTCAATGCAATTTTCAGGTCAGGCTGCCCATCTTCCTGGAGGGTCCGCGCTCCGTGTTCTCGGGCCATCGCCAGGGCAGCCGAGTCGCTGCTGACAACCAGGATGTGATCAATGGCCGGGACTTCTTTCAAAGTCCTCAAGGTTTGACTCAACATGGTAAAGATCAGTAATGCTCTTTCATCTTCCGTTAATACGTCTGACAAACCAGATTTCGCTTTTCGCAGCGGTTTTACCGGTACAATCGCCCAAAGGCTCATTACGGTGTATACCCTCCAGGTTCAAACAGGATCTTTATTTGTAAACAATAAACAGGTGAGTTCAGTCGGCAGATTTTTCCCTTTAATTATACCGTAAGGTTCGATTCGACCGGGAATGGGGGTCATCCCCCGCTGCCAATCAGTGGAAAATGATACAGGCCTCCATGCTCATTGCCGTGAAAATACCCGAGATAAATGTGATCCAGTTTGATTTCGATCCGCAGTGCCACGGTACTGAGGTTGGCAACCAAACAGGCGATTGCTTCCTTCATCTCCGCTTTGCCGTACAGTATAGAGATATGCGGCACCCATTCTTCCGGGGAAAAATAGCGATTCACAGACCTGGCCAGAGGGGATAACGCCTCCCAAAGGGTTGCGTTCAGGGCAGATAACGCTGGCGTACGGGTTACCGACAGATAAACGACTGGCTCAGCGCCAGTGAAGATGCCTACCCCGTCGATGCGAGTGGAAACAGGGCCAAATGTCCTGGAGATTGCGCGCATTCGCGGCTCCACCTCATCCAGATAATAGGATTCGGCTCCCTGCCACGAGAGGTGCAATGGCCACTGGAGCGGTGCAGGGTCAGGTCCGCAACCGGCCAGGGCAGCACTCCGAATTTGCTCCACTTCACGCGCTGATTCACTCGCCAGTTCAGTAATGATCGCATGCATCGCAGATGCCCTCAGCGGAACATGTCCAGTTCTATCGGCCGGTGAAGTTCATCAAATTTTCCCTCGCGCAAAGGGAATGGAAAGCCGCGGACATGCACCGCCGGCACGCGCTCATCCGCCTGTCCCATAACAAGAGACGCCGAACCAGCCAACTCGTCAGCTACCGCAACCTGGGTTACACGCAGGGTGTATCCGAACATGTCCTGATGACCACGCAAATCAACCAATCCTGGTATTCCGGAGAAACCGATTGAGATGCCAACTGTGCCAATCCGCCAGGCGCGCCCATGCGAGTCGATAATCATGACCCCGATCTTCGCACCCGTCTGCGATTCAATCGAACTACGAATCCGGGCAGCCGATTCGTCAGCGTTTTCCGGCAGCAGCAAGACCCAATCATCCGGATTGCCGTAGCGTCCCTCGACGTTGGAATGGTCGATGCCCGCATTGGCACATACAAACCCGGCCTTGTGCTCGACGATTATGGTACCCGGGCGGACGCGCAGCACGCTGCGGCTCTCCTGTAACATCAACTCTACCAGTCGGGGGTCTTTTTCGGCTGCTGCGCCCAGTTCGATTGCCCGCGGCGATGGTTTAACCTCATTCAGATTGACCAGGCGGTTTTCGGATTTGGACACGATCTTTTGCGCCAGCACCAGGATATCGCCATCCAACAGCTTCAGCCCGACTGCTGCCATTTTCTCGAGCAGGATGGCCGGCAGATCGTCACCTGGTTGGATGAGCGGGATTTCGGGAATTGGAGTAAAAATCAAGGGCGGCATAAACTATGTAAGCAGACTATTGACGCGGCAAACCGGTGATGCGGATGCCGGCGTCCTGGACGCCGAATTGTTTATTTAAACCGATCAGGACCGAAGTCAACCCTTCCACTACGACAGAATTTTCAATCACGCCGCCGCTCCAGCCGACCAGACCAACGTCTTTAACCAGGCCAATGACTTTCTCTCGCGCCTCTTTAGGGCCGCAAACCAAAACATCACAGGCCACTTCATCGTCATGGATCAAGTGTTCATAGGAAATATTTTGGAACGCGGATACAACTTGCACATTCTCACCTAATATCGCCTGCGCTTGTTGCGCTGCACTGCCTTCCGGCGGCATCTGCACCCTGGCCACTTTGGGGGGAACCAGTGGTACGGTAACATCGATAAAGATTTTACCCTGTACACAGGGTTTTAAGAGCTCACACATAGCCACATGCACGCCAAAGGGAACCGTCAAAACGACGATATCAGCGCGGATCGCGGCCTTTTCATTTTCCAGGCCAACCACTGCATTCTGATTGCCAAGCATTAAGTTCACATCATCCGCCGCAGCCTGAGCCTTTTCCGCCTGGCGCGAACCGATGATGATCGTATGTCCGGCTTTTGCCCAACGGTATGCCAGCCCTTTACCTTCTTTTCCGGTACCACCAATAATTCCAATCGTATATTTTTCTGCAGCAGTGTCAGTCATAATGGGTTCTCCCTGGGGGGTTAGTGATCTTGAGCGATCGCGTTGTAACGTTTCCACGTTTCTTCAGAAAGCCGGCGCGCCTCGTGAGTTATTTTTTCTTCATCCAAGGTGAGTAACTGCCGGTCGCGCATGAGTACTTTCCCGCCAACCATGGTGGTAGTCACCATGCTCTCATGGAAGCCAAAAATAATATGCCACGGCAAGTTGCCGGTGGTCAGTTCCGTGAAGGGATGGTAGTCGACAAAAATCAGGTCGGCTTCCGCTCCTGGCGCCAGAATACCGATCGGCCCGACGCCAAATTGCTGCTCTGCCAACAATGCGTTATTGTAAACCGCCATCTGCACCACATCGGTTCCGGACATGCGACGCGGGTCGTGGTTCCAAAGTTTATGTGCCAGGTAAGCGGTCTTCCATTCCTCCCACATTTGATTGGAAAAACCGTCGTTCCCCAGACAGACTTTGATGCCCGCTCGCATCATGGCTTCCGGCTGAGACATGCCAACCGCGTTATTCATATTCGACCGCGGCTGATGAGTCACCCAGGTCTGGCTGGCTGCCAGCAATTCGATTTCACGGACATCGACGTGCACGGCGTGCACCGCTATCGAGCGCGGACCAAATATGCCGTGCCGTTCCAGGCGGTCCACTACCCGTTCACCACACTTCTGCAGACTGTCGTATTCATCCACCGGATGTTCGGCAACGTGAACGTGGAAACCGACATCATCCGGACAGGCATCTCGACAGGCTTCAAGGGTCTTTTCCGACAGGGTCAGGCTGGCATGCAGGCCGAAAGTAGCTGCCAGCTTGCCATTTCTTTCCGCCTTTACGGCGTTGATAAAGCGAACATTCTCGGCAATGCCGTCTTTTGTCCCCTGATCCCCCTCACGGTCGGTGACTTCATAACACAGCGAAGCGCGCACCCCGGCTTCCTGGACTGCCAGCGCTACTTCCGTCAGTGAACCGCTGATTGCATGAGGTGAAGCATGGTGGTCTATTAGCGTGGTTGTTCCGTGTTTAACCGCATCAATCAGACATACCAGCGCTGAATAGCGAACGTCATCCAATGTGAGAGCCTTATCCAATGACCACCACAGCTTACCCAGAATTTCAGGAAAATCCTTGGGTGCCGGGCCAGGGATTCCCATACCCCGCGAAAATGCTCCGTAGAAGTGCGTGTGCGCGCAGATATTTCCAGGCATAATATATTGGCTATGCGCATCAAGGCGTTCTTCCTGCGGGTATTTTTCGAGGATTTCCGATTGCCGGGCAATTTCAGCAATCTTATTTCCCACAATTCGCAGCGCGTGCCCCTCAAGAATGCGGCCCGGTTGTTCCCAGGTAATAATCTTTCCGTTGGTAAGGATCATGGCTGCCCTCCAGAAATGATGTCCAGTAATTTAACGACGCAAAACCGAAAGGTAAACCTTTCGGTTAAACGACCTGCAATTCGCGCCAGGCGAACCAGGATAGGCCAAAACAGAGAAGAACGTGGGGAATTTGATTGCCATAGGATCGGTGGAGAAGGAAGGCGGCGCTTTTCGACGGGCACTTCTCATCCGGCCCGACGCCAGCCAAGCAATCGCTTGAACTGACCACCGAACCCTGCCACTATTTTAGCATAAAGCGATTGTTGTCACCACAATTAAAACCGTCAACTGGAAATCTATTCCGAATGCGCATATAATCATGCCAAATACAGCATTCTGGAGACAACCCATGGATCCGCGTAGCAAAGCGCTCGAATATGCCGTTTCGCATCAAGCTGAATTCCTCGAACAACTCAAAGATTTGATCCGCATCCCGTCGATTTCGACGGCACCCGAAAATAACATCGATGTGCAAAAAACTGCGGAGTGGCTGGCACACAAGCTGACCCGGATTGGTATGAAGAATGTGCAAATCCTGCCAACCGGCGGGCACCCGGTGGTCTATGGTGAATGTATTTGCGCCCGGGATAACGCCCCGACTGTCTTGATTTACGGACATTACGATGTGCAGCCGGCTGATCCGCTGGAGTTATGGACAGCCGAACCTTTTAATCCCGAACAGCGCGGTGAAAACCTGTACGCCCGCGGTGCATCTGACATGAAGGGCCAGGTGATGGCCAGCATCGATGCCGTCGAAGCCATTATGATGTCTGGAGAGCCGCCCGTCAACATCAAATTCATCCTGGAAGGCGAAGAAGAAATTGGCTCGCCTAACCTGGTCCCATTTATTAAGGCGCACCGAGAACTGCTCGCCTGCGATGTGGCGCTCAACCCGGACTGCGGCATGATCGGCGCGGATGCCCCCACCATTACTTACGCGCTGCGCGGTTTGGCTTATTTCGAGCTGCGTCTTTACGGCCCGGAGCACGACCTGCATTCAGGGCTTTACGGCGGGGCAGTCCATAATCCAGCGATTGTGCTGGCTGAATTGATCGCCGGTATGCATGATGCAGATGGTCGCATTACCTTACCCGGATTCTACGACCGCGTGCGGTCTCTGGACGCCGAAGAGCGCGCTCAGCTCGCCCGATTACCTTTATCTGAAGCTCACTTCCTTGCCATGACCGGCGTTTCAGCGCTTTTTGGCGAAAAAGGGTTCACCCCGGTCGAGCAGGTTGGCGCCCGTCCCACGCTGGATGTAAACGGCCTGTATTCCGGCTTCATCGGTACCGGATCAAAAACAGTTCTGCCTGCGTATGCAATGGCGAAGATCTCCATGCGCCTGGTCCCCGACCAGGACCCAGCCGAAGTTCAGGAGCAATTGATTGCCTACCTGAACGCCAAAGCTCCAAAAACAGTACGCTGGGAATTGATCAACCATTCCTCCAGTAAAGCCTCCATCTCTGATATCCATCACCCGGCCGTCAAGTCACTGGTTGATGGTCTGGCAGCAGCCTGGAACACCGCCCCGCTTTACAAGCGTGAGGGTGGCAGCGTGCCGATTGTTGGTGATATGCAGCGAATTCTAGGCGTGGAATCCGTGCTAACCGGTTTCGGATTGTCAGATGACAATATTCACGCTCCCAATGAAAAACTGCACCTGCCGACCTGGTATAAAGGCATCCAATCATTGATTCATTTTTTCTACAACTACGGGCAAGCTTAACGGTGGAAAGATCAGGAAGGTAAATGAGTACTGATAAACTAAAAATGCCGTCCTACGGCGGCCAGGCTTTGATCGAAGGCGTGCTGATGCGCGGAAAGTTCGGCGTGGCCGCAGCATTCCGCACCCCGGACGGCGCGATTGTCATTGACAAAGAACCGCTGACCGGCATCTACAATAGCAAACTCACCCGCATCCCATTCTTGCGCGGATTGGTGCTGCTATGGGATTCGCTTGGTCTGGGCACCCGTTTCCTGACCCGGTCAGCCAACTTGCAGGGCGGCGAAGACGAAAAAATCGAAGGGCCAATGCTGTATCTAACGCTGGCGGGTTCCTTGTTGATCGCGGTACTGCTATTTTTTGTCGGTCCGGCTGCATTGGGGAAACTCATTCAGAACTGGACCGGTATTTCCACTTTTGCCATGAACGTGCTCGAAGGCCTGATCCGATTGGCGGGAATTGTGCTCTACATCTGGGCGATCGGCAAGATGAAAGACATCGACCGGGTGTTTGCCTATCACGGCGCCGAACATAAGACAATCAATGCCTTCGAGGCGGGCGCAGAACTGACGCCGGTCGAAGTCAAGCGATTTCCACTGGAACATCCCCGCTGCGGCACGTCGTTCCTGTTATCACTGGTCGTCATTTCCATCGTGGTCTTCGCCATCATCGGCTCGCTGCCCACCGTTTGGCTGCTTCTAAGCCGGATTGTCTTGATCCCAGCTCTGGCAATGCTGGCTTATGAATACATCCGTTTTACCGCCAATCACATGGATAACTGGCTCATCCGGTGGATGATTAAACCCAACCTGGCGCTGCAGCGACTCACCACCCGTGAACCGTCACTTGACATCCTGGAGGTTAGCATCGCTTCTTTTAATGCGATGATGGCGCAGGAAGTTGAGCTTTCTGGCGCCTCACAGAAAATCACCAGCCTGGTTGAACCGCAGCCTGTCGCGGCAATCGAACAATAAACAGGGCCCATTGCATGCCACGATCACCCCTGCCAACCAGCAGGGGTGGATTTTTAACTGTGGACGTTGTTAAGTAAACCGTCAAAAGTTATTTTACAAACTCCACCGTGTCATGCTGCCCGCACTCACAGAGCACCCCTTGGGTGGGGCACTCTGCGAGTGAGCGAAGCGAAGCATCGCGTTATAAATCAAGCGTATTTCCGGCTTACAACGAGACTCTTCGGTCACTTCGCTCCCTCAGAGTGACATCAAATTTCTAGTTACTTTCGACGAAGCACTTATATACAAAGAAATTAATAGGGCGTCTTTGTGAAGGAACACTGAATGGTCTCCCCAGCGTGACTAAAACAATCTGCTCCTATCGGTAAGCATTTCTGTCTGGCAAACCCAGCTAAGATTGCTTCGCTTTGCTCGCAATGACCTCACCTTTTTGTCTTTGCGAAGGAACACTGGTCGGTCCCCCCGTGCGACTAAGCAATCTGCGCCTATCCGTAAGCATTTCTACTTGGCAACTTAGCGAAATTTGCTTCGCTTTGCTCACATTTTCGGTGGAAACAAACTTCTCATATCCGGTAACATCTTCCGCTTGACACGCTTCCCCGGCCGGATATACACTTAAAGGTAGCGGAGTTTCACCTGGCTATGCGAAATACATTAACCTACATCGGCTTCGGAATTCTTATGGGGCTGTTGTCAGCAGCCTTGATTTTTATCGCTGCAGCGCCTCCCCGTTCAGGCCCAATCACATTGCTTCCGAGTCCAGCTCCGGCAAACCTCGCCGTTTTCGTCTCTGGAGCAGTGCAGAATCCCGGGGTCTTCGAACTCCCATCCGGCAGCCGGGTCGATTCTGCCATCAAAGCTGCTGGTGGCTGGGCTGCCAATGCCGATTATGAAGCCATCAATCTGGCAGCGTTGCTTTCAGATGGTCAGAAAGTATATGTAAAAGCCATTGGCGAGAAAACGCTTGTTCAAGCGGACAGCGAACAGGCAGCAACGATAGAATTACCCGGCTTGATTGATATCAATACTGCTACCGCCGAACAGCTTGACCAATTACCCGGGATTGGCCCGGCAAAATCAGCCGAAATTATTGCATACCGGCAAAAGAACGGCGCATTTGATAAAATAGAAGATATTCAAAATGTGTCTGGTATTGGACCGGCCATTTTTGAAAATATTCAAGATTTGATCACAGTAACTGGCGCTCCTTAAAGACAGCCAGAATAGGTGCCTAAATGAGCCTGAAAGAAACTATCGAAGCTAACTTAAAGGCCGCCATGAAAGCTGGCGAAGATGACCGGAAACGGGTGCTGCGCCTGATCCTAGCAGCCGCGAAACTTGCAGAGGTCGAGAAAGGCAGCAACCTGGATGACAGCGGTTTGCTGGGGATTATCCAGAAAGAGGTCAAGATTCGCCGCGAATCGATCGAAGGCGCGCAGCACGCACAACGCGAAGACCTTGTTGCCGCAAGCCTGGCTGAGATCGCCATTTTGGAGGAATTGCTTCCGAAGCAGATGAGCGACGAGGAATTGCTCGCTCTGGCAGGTAAAACAGCCGATGAAGTGGGGGCAACCACTCTAACCGACACGGGGAAGGTCATGAAAGCCCTCATGCCGAAGGTACAAGGACGCGCTGCTGGCGACAAAGTCAGCCTTATTGTCCGGCAGGTACTGCAAAAACACGCATGAAAAAAGAAGGATTCTGGGGTAAGCTCTGGGACCGTTTTACCCGCACCCTTCCACGGTTAGGTCTGCTGGCAGTTTGCAGCGTCCTGGCATTAGGCGCATTGGTGCTCCCGATCGCGATCCGTCCTTCCGCCGTCAGCATAGCTCAGGGCGATGTGGCCAACCAGGATGTCCAGGCACCGCGTGGCCTCACTTACACCAGCCAGATTCTTACCGATCAGGCGAAAGAAGATGCGCGCGCGCGGGTACAGCCTATCTACTTGCCAACCGATCCGACGATTACCCGGACACAGATCGAAAAACTGCGGGTCGCGCATAATTACATCACGGTCGTGCGTTTTGACTCGTTTGCCACCCTGGAACAGAAGATTCAAGATTTAAATGCGCTGGAAGAGGTGGCGTTCGAACCAGAAACGATTTCGGCCATTTTGAACCTGAGCGACGGCCGCTGGCAAACGATCCAACAGGAATCGCTTTCTGTGCTGGAACAGGTAATGCGCCGCACGATTCGCACAGATGGCGTGGGAGAAGCACGCCGCAGCATTCCGACCCTGATTAATTTTTCCCTGCCAGAAGATCAAGCAGCAATTGTCACCGAAATCGTTGAGCCGTTCGTCAAGGCCAATAGCCTCTACAGTCAGGAATTAACCGACAAAGCTCGCCAGGAAGCGGCCGCAGCCATTGAACCCGTCAGCCGCACTTTTATTTCCGGTGAAACCATTACCCGTCGTGGGCAAATCATTACGCCGCTCGTCTGGGAGGCCTTGCTCGCTTTCGATTTGATCGAGACCGATGATCGAATTGAAGAGATCTGGGCCGCGGTAGCGCTGATTGGATTGATGAGCGTATTTTTACTACTCTATTTTTACCGCCGCCGCATGGCGCCGGTCGATAATTTCCGTGCGCTGGTGGTATTGTCTATCACTTTTCTTGTGTTTTTATATGGGGCAAGAGTAGTTATCCCGAACCGCACGATCATACCGTACTTTTTCCCCATTGCGGCTTTTGCATTGACCCTGGCCAGCCTGTACAATCTGGAAGCGGGTCTGATCTTCCCACTGGTTTTGAGCGTTCTGGCTGCCTACGGCCTACCGAACAGCCTGGATTTAACGATGTTCTACATCATTACCGGAATGGTGGGCGTCCTCTTTCTCGGTAATGGTCGGCGGATTGCAAATTACTTTTGGGCCGGCCTGGCAATCGGTGTAAGTGGAAGCGCGGTCATTCTCGCGTACCGTTTGCCGGATGCGATTACAGATTGGTTGGGTCTAGCGACTTTGATGGGGACGGCTTTCTTCAATGGATTTGCTTCTGCTGGCCTGACCCTGCTGCTGCAATTCTTATTTTCACATCTGCTGGGGGTAACAACCGCTTTGCAACTGATGGATCTGTTGCGGCCCGATCACCCCTTGCTGCAATTTATGCTGCGCAACATGCCCGGTTCCTACCAGCACTCGCTGCAGGTGGCAAATTTGGCCGAACAGGCAGCCGAAGCGATTGGCGCCGACCCCTTGATGACTCGCGCTGGGGCGATTTTCCACGACGCCGGTAAAGGAATGAACCCATCGTTTTTCATCGAAAACCAGGTTGCAGGAAAACTGGATTCACATGATGAGCTCGATCCGGCAAAAGCAGCAGCCATCATTATTCAACACATCCACGACGGGGTTTCGTTGTGCAAAAAATACCGTCTGCCGCCCCGCATCCAGGATTTTGTCCGCGAACACCACGGAACTTTGATAACCCGCTACCAATACTCCAAAGCGGTAGAAGCTGCCGGCGGCGATCCGGCTGCGGTCGACATTGAGAAATTCCGTTATCCAGGCCCCAGCCCCCGCACCCGCGAAACCGCGCTCCTGATGCTGGCGGATGGCATGGAAGCTCGTTCCCGCTCGGAACTCCCCAAGAATGAAGACGAACTGCGCAGCATTGCCCGTAAAGTCATCGCGTACTGCCAGGATGAAGACCAGTTAAGCCAGACAAATTTAACCCTGCGCGATTTGAACACCATTGCAGAAAGCTTTGTCAAAACTTTGCTCACCACTTACCACCCGCGCATCCGTTACCCTGAAATGGCCCCGGCAAAAGTCCAGGAGGATGGCAGCAATAGTCAAAATACCACGCCTGTTCAACGGCCTGCAATCGAACAGCAAGTGGATGAAAAATGATCCATATTGTCATTGAGAAAGCCTACGAAAATCTGGTGCGGGCGGAAACCCTTGAGAAAGCCGGGACGGCAGTTATTACTCATCAAGGAGCCGATCCAAATACTGATTTGAGCATTGTGATCGATTCCGATGAAAAATTACAAACACTCAACCGTGATTTTCTCGGCATTGACGCTCCAACCGATGTACTTTCCTTTCCATCAGATGAATTTGACCCCGATGAACAAGCCGTGTATATCGGGGATGTAATTATCTCTTTCCAACGGGCTGAGGTTCAGGCTAAAAATGCCGGGCATCCGGTGATCAACGAGATCCAATTGCTGGTGGTGCACGGTATTTTGCACCTGTTAGGCCATGATCATGCAGATTCAACCGGGAAAACCCGTATGTGGGCCGCCCAGGCAGAAATCCTGGACCAACTGGGTGTCCAGATCAAGCAGCTCCCAGAATAATTCATGCGAAATTTCACCCGTGGCCGCCTATTCTCGTTCAAATACGCATTTTCAGGCTTGCGGTACGTCATCATCTCTCAGCGCAACGCCTGGATTCACGCCGCGGTTACCCTTCTGGTCGTGATTTTAGCTGCCATGTTAAGCTTGACCTTGCAGGATTGGGGATTGTTGCTGCTTGCCATCGGTCTGGTCTGGACAGCGGAAATCTTCAACACGGCTTTGGAAGCTCTGGTGGACCTGGTCAGCCCGCAACCGCATCCTTTGGCAAAAATTGTGAAGGACACCAGTGCAGCAGCCGTGTTGGTCAGCGCAATAATCAGCGTCATTATTGGTTTACTGATTTTACTTCCGCCGCTGGTGGAGAAAATTGTCAGGTAATTCTTAAGTAGATGATACGGAGGAAAGAATGGCATCCTTTGCATTCGGAACGGTAGGCTCCCCCATCTCGACACCCAAAAAGCCCGGGGGAAGCGTTGGTGCGGTGCAACAAATGGCATCACTCGGATTGGCAGCGTTAGAATTGGGTTGGGTTCAATCCGTGCGCGTCTCTGAGGAGACCTGCGCTGCCATAAAAAATACCGCCAAAGAGGCAGGGGTAGCGATCAGCGTTCACGCTCCATACTTTATCAATCTGAACGCAACTGACGAAGAATGGCCAAAGTCGCGCAAGCGATTAATGGATGCCGCCCATTACGGTAATTTGGCCGGTGCTACAGACATCGTCTTTCACCCTGGTTCATATTTTGCCAGCCCGCCCGACCAGGTGCTTGGCATAGCCATTCCGCGCTTACGGGAGTGCGCCGAAGAATTGCGTGCCAACAAAAATCCGGTGACCCTGCGGCCGGAAACCATGGGAAAATCAGCCATGCTTGGTTCGCTCGAAGACACTCTGGCGATGAGCAAGGCAATTCCCGGGGTCGAACCCTGCCTGGATTTTGCGCACCTCCACGCCCGCGCCGGCGACGGCAGTATGAATTCGCTGGCCGAATGGACCAAAGTTCTTTCACAATACGCAAAAATTATGGGGGAAACATCCCTCCAGCGCTTGCATATTCACCTTTCGGGCATCGAGTACGGAACCAAAGGCGAAAAGAATCACCTGCCTGTAGCTGAGTCCGATCTCGACCTGGTCGGATTGTTCAAAGCGCTGGCCAATGCCGGATGCGCCGGGCGAATTCTTTGCGAAAGCCCGATACTGGAAGAGGATGCACTGTACATGAAACAGGTCTGGGAAAGCCTGTAAACAAGCCCGAAAACAGGTCTATAGATATTCGCGCAGGTTGTGTTCCACTGCATAGGCAGCAGCTTCAGCGCGATTGCTGACACCAAGCTTGGACAAAATGCTGCTGACATAGTTGCGCACTGTGCCTTCACCCAGAAAGAGGGATTTGGCAATCTCCCTGTTTGTCTTGCCCTCAGAAACCAGCAGCAGTACATGTTTTTCCTGCTGGCTCAGGTTGGCAAAGGCTGAAGCCTCTTCTTCTTTTACAGCCCGGCGTACTTCCTGGAACACCCGTTGCGTAACGGCTGGATCCAGCAGCGCCTCACCGCGCCCTACTGCCTCGATGGCGCGAATCAGGTCTTCGGCGCCAATTTGCTTGAGTACATACCCCGAAGCCCCGGCGCGGATGGCTGAAAACAGCATCTCATCCTCCGCGTAGGAGGTAAGCATAATAACTCTGGTTTCCGGGTAATTCTGGGTAATCTCTTCGCAGGCCTCGATCCCGGAAGTACCCGGCAGTCGTATATCCATCAAGACCACATCTGGCCGCAACTGCGCAACCTGATCGAGGGCTTCTTTAGCGGTTCCCGCTTCGCCTACCACCTCAAAGTTGGGGTGATGCTCGAGCAAAGCTTTTAATCCCAGTCGAACCACCTCGTGATCGTCCACCAATACGATGCGCTGTTTTGCCATGGTCATTGTCTCCAACTGTGAGTATATCAGAGTTTGTCTGGGTTAATCTTCGATTCTTTTAATACTACACGCAATTCAGTCGATATCCAAAGTTACCGGGCAGTGATCTGACCCCATCACTTGATCCTGGATCGTAACGGCTCGAACGCTGTCCATCAATGTGTTGGAAACCAGGTGATAGTCCAGACGCCAGCCGACATTCCTGGCGCGAGCGTTGGAAATGTACGTCCACCAGGTATATTGGATGCGCTCGGGATACAACTTCCGGTAGGCATCCGTAAAACCATTTTCAAGGTAGCGGGTGACCCAGGCGCGTTCCTCGGGCAGAAAGCCGGATGTATTGCTGTTCTGTTTGGGATGGGTCAGATCGATCTCCTGATGAGCGGTATTGAAATCACCGGTGATGATGATTCTTTGGTCGTGGCTGTGTAAATCACCGCACAATTCCAACAGCCGGGCATAAAAATCCAGCTTGTACTCGACTCGTTCCTGCCCGCGTTGTCCGTTGGGGAAATAAATATTGAATAGCATAAATTTAGGGAAGCGCATCCAAATTACCCGGCCTTCCGAATCAAAACGAGCATCATTCAACCCAAAACCAGTTTCCAGCGGTGGAACACGGGTAAATAATGCAACCCCGCTGTACCCCGGACGTTCCGCCGGATTCCAAAAAGCGGTGTAACCGTCCCAGGTACGGTATATTTCTTCGATTTGCTCCGGGCGTGCTTTTATCTCTTGCAAACAAATTACATCGGAAACATCCTGCCGCAACCAATCAGCAAAACCCTTTTTCAATACTGCCCGGTAACCGTTGACATTCCAAGTGGTTATTTTCATATTTGTTTTTAGGTTTTTTTCCTCTGCTGTGGTAAACTTAATTTATACTTGGTTGGTTACTTTGCGCTCTTCAATCACCCAGGTAAATTCTCACAGGATGAGATATGCTCCAATCCGATCCGCGCAGCATCATTTACATCGAAGACGACCAGGAAATGATCGACCTGGTCGCTATGATTTTAAGCCGGCGCGGGTATGAAGTAAAGGGTATCCAGGGCGGCCGCGCCGGATTGTCCGCCATTATCGATGAAAAACCCGACCTGATTTTGCTCGATCTCATGATGCCAGATATTGATGGGTGGGATATATTTCAGCAAATCCGCTCGCGCGCAGAAACGAGCGCTATTCCGGTGATTATCATCACTGCAAAGGCCCAGGCAATTGATAAGGTTCTGGGTCTGCATATTGCGAAAGCCAATGACTATATTTGCAAGCCTTTCCGACCGCAAGAACTACTTGATAGCATCGACAAGGTTCTACGGCCAGGGCTAGCTGCTTGATCCTCCCGGGCTGATACCTCTACTGGCACATGACCAGAATCGCGACAATCCAAAATCGCACCAAACCATTGACCGCTCCCATTCACGCGCAAAATTGCGCTGATTTTTGGAGTAAATTTCGTGGTTTAATGTTGCAAAAATCCATCCCGCTCGACGGCGGCGCTCTCCTTGCAGAAGATAAAAACAGCCGAATGAATGCATCCATTCATATGCTGTTCATGCGTTTCGACATCGCGGCTATTTGGATCGACTCGAATATGAAGGTTGTGGACGTGCAAGTTGCCCACCGTTGGCGACTGGCTTACCTGCCGGCAAAACCAGCCCGTTATATACTCGAAGCACATGTAAACCAGGCGAAGTATTTTAGAATTGGCGACCAGGTTTCAATTACCTATGATTAAGCGACTAATAGCTATATTCCTCACCATAACTCAGTTTTTTTTATACTTTTCATCTGCCTCTGCCCAGACCAACGGTGATTTGCCGGTCTACATTGTTCAGCCTGGAGATTCACTAAACTTAATCGCTGTCCGTTTTGGCATCTCCGCTGATGATTTGATTGCAGCCAATGACCTGGCCGACCCGAATGTACTGAACGTTGGCACTGCGCTGCGCATCCCTGGATTGGAAGGCTTTTCCGGCACCCTTACCACCGATGTGGCGGGGTTGGGTGCCACATTAACCGGGTTGAGCCGCCAGTATCAGTTTTCTAGAGATCTTATCGTCGACTTGAATCGCATTACCAGTCCAGCCGAGATTTATGTAGGCTCAACGCTGGTGCTCCCCCTGCTGGAAGAAACGACTGCCATGCAGCCGGCTACCCCGATTCACACAGGCGATTCATTCCTCGAGACTGCCGTCAAGCAGAATCAAAACCCGTGGGTCATCCTCGAAACCAATGCTGCCCCTGGTTCTGCTGCGCTTTTACCGCTCGAACGGTTGGTATCTTCCGCAGGAGCTGAGACAGGCAGTATATTAGGATCCGACCTGGTGCAATCTGTCGATATCAATCCACTGCCGCTGCGGCAAGGAAAAACCGAGGTCATCACCGTCAAAACCACAGCCCCCGCCAGCCTGAGCGGCGAACTCAATGGCATGCCGCTGAATTTTTTCCAGGTTGCAGACAATGAATACGCCGCAATCCAGGGTGTTCATTCAATGGCGCAGCCCGGCCTGACCGGAATTAAAGTTCAGGTAGAGGCACCGGATGCTGATCCATTTACTATTGAACAATCCATCCTGGTTGAATCCGAGTATTATCCACAAGATCCGCCGCTATATGTGGATCCTGAAACACTTGATGAGGTATTTACCCAGCCAGAGGACGAAATCATCCGCGAAGCCACTACCTCGACAACCCAGGAACGCTATTGGACTGAAATTTTTAAAAGACCAGTTGATGAGCCCTGGTGTATCAAGTCCGGGTATGGCAATCGTCGCTCGTACAACGGCAGTCCGTTCACTTATTTCCACTCGGGTGTCGATTACGGTGTCTGCGCCAATTTGAATATTTACGCTCCCGCCCCCGGCCGGGTGGTTTTCAGCGGCGAGCTAACCGTGCGCGGGGTTGCCACCATTATTGATCACGGCTGGGGTATTTACAGTGGTATGTACCATCAATCCAAATCATTGGTAAAAGCCGGTGATTTTGTAGAAGCCGGACAACTGATTGGTGAAATTGGGGGAACCGGCCGCGCGACCGGTCCACACCTACACTGGGATCTCTTTGCCAATGGCGTACAGGTCGAGCCGTTAGATTGGCTGGATCACCTTTATCCCGAAGATTTTCTGCCTACGCCCTAAAGGTAAGGTATAATGGGCGAGTGATGTACCAACAGCCTGCACTTACGGCTGATTCGATTAACAAGGTGAGAACTGCATTAAGATGTCGATTGCCCCATTAACTCTGCAAGCGAACTACTGGGAAAGTTTTGAACTCCAGGACGAAGACCTGGAATACCTTTACAACCATTTGCTGGAAATCGAGACGCCGCTAACCTCGCGTGAGTTGGCAGAGGTGCTGGTTAAAGAACGCATCCGGTTCGAAACGGAAGAGATCAAAAAGCAAATTGGCAATGGGGCGACATATTTTCCAAAAGATCATTACAAGGTGGGGGAAAAAATCCGCTTCCCAGCGTTAAAGTGGGAAGAGGGAAAAATCGCAGGTATCCGGCCTGGCACCAACCCCGAATATCACCCTTTTGAAGTCATCGAAGTCGAATTCAAAACCCTTGGCAAGCGTGCGTTTGCCTCCGGTGTTGAAAACCATCCACTCAACGCCCCCATCGGATTGGACGCTGACGCCCCCGATTTGGACCTGCAAAAAGTGTTGTCCCAACACTCCAAATCGATACAAGCCAAGCTAGCCGAAAAATTTAAAACTGTGCCCGATCTTGTCCAAATTGCCGGTGCATGGTTCCCGCGCTCATTGCTGGTGGACGTCAACATCGGACACCTCAACCTGGCCGAAGCTGTTTTGGAAATGGCGGAAGGCGGTCCGCTGCCCACTCGTCCCATCCTGGAGCAAATTGAGCTGCCAACCGATGTCAACCTCAAGTTGACCGAATTTTCGATGAATCTGGCGCTCCAGGAAGACGAGCGTTTCGATGAGGTCGGCCCTAGCGGTGAAACCTTATGGTTCTTGCAGCGTTTGGAACCTGAAGGGGTGCGGACTATACCCTTCCACCTGCGCTATCAGACCCCGGCAAATATGGCCGCAATGGAAAACACGGATCTGGCTGCTGCCCTCAACTCCATGGTCTTTGACGAACTTGAGACCGAAGGTGACCAGCCGTCGCGCGGAAACCACATTACGGTCAGTTTGATTTACCCGCACTGGCGCAGCGGCACAATCCCGCTCTCGAAAAGCATTGCCCGCCTGCTGCCCACCGCCTATGAAGCCCCCCGCGTCAACTTCACCTTCGTCGATGAAGATACCAGCAAGGAATTCCCAGGCTGGGTGGTACGCCCACATCGCTATGTTTACGGCCTCAAGGAATGGTACGAGGAAAAATCCTTGATCCCCGGTTCTCTGTTCGTCATCGAACAGGGCAAGATACCCGGGCAGGTATTAATCCAGGCATTGAAAAAACGCCCTACGAAAGATTGGATCCGTACCGTTCTGGTTGGTACAGACGGGGGCGTTGTATTTACCATGCTCAAACAACAGATCAGCAACGACCTGGATGACCGCATGGCAATCATGGTTCCCGACCCTGAGGCGATCGACAAACTGTGGGAACAGACCGGAAAGGCGCGCGGGACCCTGGAAGTTTCCATCATCAATACAATGCGCGAATTGATCAAACTGTCTCCACAGGGGCATGTTCATGCTCAGGAGCTTTATGCGGGCGTTAATATTCTCCGCCGCTGCCCGCCCGGCATCATCCTGCAAGTTCTCGCCAATCAACCGCAGGTATCTCACCTGGGGGACTTATATTTCAAATTGGACGAGACGGCCTCCGAGGAGTAAGTTCATGATTGCCTCCGGCAAATTTAGCCTGGTAAAACCTACCATTGACACACCATTCAAAATCGATTTTGAATGGTGGAAAACACATGACCACAACTGGCGGGTTTATCTTTTCAGCTTTTTATGCGCCGAGCATCAGCAAGTGTTCGAGAATGTCGGCGACCAGGCCTGGATCGATTGGATCGACCCGGAAACTGCTGAAGTCACCCAGGTGGACGGTCTGCAACACATTTTGATGACCCACTGCGCGCTCCAACCTGAATTCGTAAATTCAACGACCACCCTGGTCGATGCGGTTTTTCGCGTTCTGCTATCAAATGGCAACACCCCCATTTCGCCGGCTGAACTTTCAGAGCGCGTCAACAAGCCAGCCGAAACCATTTTGCGGACTCTTTCTGGCCCGCGGGTTTATCAGGGCATTCGACCGGCGCACTCGTAGTCTCAATCAAAGTAGAGGCGGCTCGCGAGCCGCCTCTACCATACCAAATTGACGGTCAGATACATGTGCTATAATAATTTTCAGGCGTCGAAACCCGCTTCGTACGCCCCTGTAGCTCAATGGACAGAGCACCGGACTTCTAATCCGATGGTTGTGAGTTCGAGTCTCACCAGGGGCGCTGTATCCTTCTTTCAGAGGAGATAACCATGATTGAAAGAAAAGGTGTTTTTACCTTTCGTAACCGTGATGTAACCGTTATCGGTGATGATGTTAAACCGGGCGACCAGGCTGCCGAGTTTGAAGTATTAAACCTGGATTTTGAAGCCATTAAAGGGTTGGCAAGCACTGCCGGCAAGGTGCGCATCATTGCCGCCGTTCCTTCTCTGGAAACCTCGGTTTGTGACCGCGAGACCCGCCGGTTTAATCAGGAAGCCGCCAATCTGAGCAAAGATATCGTTGTCCTGGTGGTCAGCATGGATCTGCCGTACACCCAAAAACGCTGGTGCGGCGCGGCAGGCATCGACCAGGTAACTGTGGTCTCAGACGCGATCAACAAAGAGTTTGGCCCCCACTATGGCGTACTATTGAAAGAAGTTGGCGTTTTTCGCCGGGCGATTTTTGTGGTCGATAAAAAAGGCGTCATTACGTACGCAGCTTATATGCCAGTGTTGGGCGATGAACCGAATTACGAGGAAGTCATCGCTGCTGCCCGAAAGCTGGTCTGATTCAAGGTTTAGCGGGAAATTGGTGGAGGCAGGATGATCACTGTAATATTTAAACCCAGACAGGTTCGCCCAGGGTATTCGATCGTCGAGGATCCATTGGTCTATTTCTCCGGAAATCGCAATTATCGACCTACTTTTCAAACCCGGGCCTGGCGCCCCGCGACCGATATCTACGAAACGGAAGAGAACGTTATTGTTCTGGTCGAAATTGCTGGAATGAACGAAGATGATTTTTCGATCAGTATGGATCGGAATGCACTCATCATACAGGGACTTCGCAATTCCCCCATGGAAGACCGGCGAGCGGTGCACCAAATGGAGATCCCATTTGGTGAATTTTCGGTCGAAATCGTCTTTCCGATGGAAGTGAATTTGCACCGGGTAACTGCGACCTACAGCAACGGTTTTCTGAACATCATCCTGCCCAAGGAACCACCCAAACACATCGACCTAACGAGAGAATAACGAGCAACCATGCCAGCATCCAGGTGGAATGTCGATCTTAACCACATGTTATATGAAGCCGAAACGGAAGAAGAAAATTTCGAGGAAATCTATTTTGGCTCCACTGAATCGGAATTTGAAGGACTGATCGAAGAGCAAGCCGGTCCTGCGCCAGAATTTGTCGAAGAATCCACGGTAAAACTACCGGACGTACTGCCTATTCTGCCTCTGCGCGGATTGGTGGTTTACCCGCAAACAGGCGTGCCGCTCACCATCGGTCAGCCCCGTTCCATCCGGCTGGTGGATGATGTTGTGGTTGGCGACCGAATGATCGGGTTGATTGCATCCAAGGATCCGGAACAGGAAAACCCCGGTCCAGAAAATCTCTACCAGATCGGCACAGCAGCCTTGATCCACCGCTTGTTCCGTGCTCCAGACGGGACAATTCGGCTATTGGTGCAGGGTATTTCCCGCTTTAAGGTAACTGAATATACTTCGCTCGAGCCGTATTTGCAGGCAAAAGTGGAGGCGTATCCCGAGACCCAGGAGGAAGGGCTCGAGGTGGACGCCCTGGCGCGCAATGTGCGCGACCAGTTTGGTCACATCGCTGAGATGATCCCCTCGATGCCGCGCGAACTGGTGGCCTCGATTGCCAGCCTTACCGATCCGTTGGCGACGGTTTATTCCATCGCCAATTTACAGCGGATGGAAATTGCAGACGCCCAGGAAATTCTGGAAGTCGATTCGATCAGTGCCAAGCTACACAAACTGGTCACTTTGTTGACCCGGGAGAGTGAGGTCCTTGAGTTAAGCCAAAAAATCCAAAAGGAAGCGCGCTCAGAAATTGACAAGGTTCAACGTGAGTACTTTTTACGCGAACAACTCAAAGCCATTCAGCGCGAACTCGGCGAGGAGGATGAGCAAGCCGCAGACGTTGAAGAATTTCGCAAGAAGATCGAAGCTGCAACCATGCCAGAGGAAGCCGGAACGCTCGCCCGGCGTGAGCTTGAACGCCTCTCCCGTCTGCCAACTGCAGCCGCGGAATACGGCGTCATCCGGACCTATCTTGACTGGCTGGTTTCGATCCCCTGGTCAACCAGTACCCCGGATAATCTTGATATCGCGCATGCGCGCGAAGTGCTGGACGCCGACCACTACGGTCTGGAGGACATCAAAGAACGCATCCTGGAGTATCTGGCCATCCGCAAGCTGCGTCAGGAACGGCAGGAAGAATTTGCCAGTTCTCCCAGCGAAGATAAAATCCGTAAAGAACGTGAAGGCGTCATCCTGTGCTTTATTGGCCCACCCGGGGTCGGAAAAACCAGTCTGGGCATGTCCATCAGCCGGGCAATGGGGCGTAAATTTATCCGCATCTCGCTTGGCGGCGTGCGAGATGAAGCTGAAATCCGCGGGCATCGCCGGACTTACATCGGCGCAATGCCTGGCCGAATTATCCAGGCGCTGCGGCGGGTGGAAACGCATAATCCGGTATTCATGCTGGATGAGATCGACAAGTTAAGTTTTGACTTCCGCGGCGACCCGGCCTCGGCTTTGCTGGAAGTCCTGGACCCGGAACAGAATGTTGAATTTCGCGATAATTACATGGAGGTCGCCTTCGATCTTTCGCAGGTGATGTTTATCACCACCGCCAACCAACTGGAGACCATCCCCGGGCCGCTTCTCGATCGCATGGAGATAATTCAACTTTCCGGTTATACCGAAAATGAGAAACTGCAAATCGCCAAGCGGTACCTCATACCCCGGCAGTTCCGTGAAAATAGCCTGCGCGAAGGTGAAATTGAATTCAGCGATAAAGCGATTGCCGCCATTGTCCGCTCCTACACCCGTGAATCGGGCGTACGTAGCCTGGAGCGGGAAATCGGTGGAATTTGTCGAAAGATCGTCACCCGTATTACAGAAGGCAAGATCGAAAAAGTGGTGATCGACACGGATATGGTACGCGAGCTGCTTGGCCGGCCGAAATATTTGGCAACCGAGGAAATTCAACGCCGCCTGGAAGTTCCCGGGGTTGCCACCGGATTGGCCTGGACGCCGGTTGGCGGAGATATTTTATTCATCGAAGCCACGCGCATGCCGGGCAGCAAAGGATTTATGACCACCGGTTCGGTTGGCAAGGTCATGCAGGAATCAGCTCAGGCGGCGCTGTCCTACGTCCGTTCGCGGACATCCATTTTAGGCATCGATGATGCATCCTTTGAGCGTTCCGATCTTCACCTGCACATTCCGGCTGGTGCTCAGCCAAAAGATGGTCCTTCGGCAGGCGTCACCATGGCTACCGCGCTGGTGTCGTTGATGACCGGTAAACTGGTACGATCGGATGTTGGGATGACCGGAGAGATCACCCTGCGCGGCCAGGTGTTACCGGTTGGCGGCATTAAAGAGAAGATTCTGGCAGCCCACCGCGCCGGGCTTAAAACGATTATCCTGCCGCGCGAAAACGAACCGGACCTGGAGGAATTACCTGAGGAAGTTCACCAGGCGATTAATTTTATTCTGGTCGATACTATGGATGAGGTACTTAGCCAGGCATTAGAACCCCTCCCTCAGCCCGACCCGCTTAAAACCTCAGACGCAACCCATTCAAGCGAATAATCCTTATGACCCATGTTGTGCTGATCGAAGACGACCCGTCCATGCGGCATTTGCTCAAATTATTTTTAGAGATGGAGCAATTTAAGACCACGCTCATCGACCATTTTGAGCCGAATGCAGTCATTGCAGAGTTGCAGTCCAGCCAGGCGGATTTCCTGCTAATGGACGTCCACTTGAACGGAGCAGATGGTCTGGCGTTACTGACATCTCTCCGCGAGCAACAGGGGTTAAAAGACCTCAAAATTTTGATGACTTCTGGCGAGGATTGCAAGGATGCCTGCCTGGCAGCAGGCGCTAACGGATTCCTCCTCAAACCCTATGCACCCACAGATTTACTCAACTGGCTGCGGTCAAAGGATTCGTCGCTCTCCAATTAAATTTGAGGAGCATACCTATGGCAAGAAAACAAAACCAGGCTGCGAATCAATGGTATACCGTTGATTTGCACCTGCACACCCCAGCATCCACTGATTTTCAGCAACCGGATGCAACTTACATCGACATTTTAGAAAAGGCCGAATCGCGCGGTCTGGATATGATCGCTTTCACCGACCATAATACGGTGGCCGGCTATCGCAAACTCAGCGACGAGATTCAGCAGTTGGAGCTGCTCGAAAAATTAGGACGGCTGTTGCCTGAAGAGCGCACACGGCTTGACCAATACCGGCGGTTGATGTCCAAAATCCTGGTGCTACCCGGGTTCGAATTCACCGCAACCTTTGGTTTCCACATCTTGTGCATTTTTCCACCGGAAAAGCCTGTGCGCGAACTCGAGCATCTGCTGCTTACGCTAAATATCCCTCCGGAACACATCGACGAGGGTTCTCAAACGGTTGGCGCCACCTCGGATGCACTTACAGTTTACCGGGTGGTCAACCAGCATGGTGGTCTGGTGATCGCCGCACACGCCAATTCAAGCAACGGCGTTGCCATGCGTGGCTTTAATTTTGGCGGCCAAACCAAGATCGCCTTTACACAAGATATCAATTTGCACGCATTGGAAGTAACTGACCTGGAACAAAAGGGACCGCGCAGCACGGCGGCATTTTTTAACGGCACCAAGCCGGAATACCCGCGCCGAATGCACTGCATCCAGGGTTCCGATGCCCACCGGGTAACGGCTGACCCTTTGCGTAAGAAAAATCTCAGTATTGGTGACCGGGCAACCGATGTGCTGATGACCGAATGTACCTTCCAGGCGCTCAAGGAAGTTTTCCTTGGCAACGACTTTTCGCGTACACGCCCTCACAGCCATGCTGAAGAACAGGCGTATGACTTCATTCAATCCGCAGTCGAAGAAGGCTCGAATATCATCACGGAGTTCCATGACAGCATCACCGTCCGCGGCGGAAAACTGTACGATATTTTGGCGGATGTGTGCGCCTTTGCCAATACCAACGGCGGTACGCTCTACCTGGGGGTGAGCGAAGATGTCAAAAAGCCGCCAGTGGGCATCCCGGACCCGGAGCAGGCGATTCAGCAAATCGAAAAAGAGATCAACAATCGAATCAGTCCTCCTCTTCACTGCCAGATGGACATTCACGACTACCGCGGCAAGAAACTGGTGCGGGTGTTAGTGCCGCGCGGCGATGAACCACCTTACGCCGTGGACGACAACAAGATTTATGTGCGCGATGAAGCCGAAACCGGCCTGGCTGTGCGCGACGAAATTGTCAGTTTGGTGCTGCGCAACAAACGTGAACCACACGCCGTACCTCAACCACCGACCAGTCCGACCGAACCGGTACCTCATGCCGAGGTGACAGTCAAAGAAGAAGCCGACATGGATGATGCGCCGCGTACCGGCGTGGAAGTGTTGAATCCCGAAGAGCGGCAGGGTAAAACCTACTTCACCATGCGGGATTTGCGCAACGGCAACATGGTCAAAAATGTCACCCGCGCATCCGCACGTAAATTGTGGCATTACGCCATCAATCGCTATAACGAGCTGGCGCCCAGTTTAGATAAAACGCATATCACCTGGCAAGGCGACCTTGGTTTTATTGGCCAGGTCAGACAGGGCAGTACGGTGCGCTACGACCTGATTCAACGTACCCCTGGCGGTTATCGCTTCTATTTTGGCGTCACTGCTGACGGCATTCACGGCGGCTGGAAGCATTTGATCGGCGAGGATGAAGGCTGATGACCGTCCGGTTTAGCGTGCTCACCGTGTCAGACCGATCGGCCCGCGGCGAGCGGGAAGATTTAGCCGGTCCAGCGCTGGTTAAACAAATCAAGGCTGCCGGTCATCAAATCGTCCACACTGCGATTGTTGCGGACGAAGCGACCGATATCAGCCGCATATTGAGCATCTGGTGCGACTCCGGTGAGACCGATGTCATTCTGACTACGGGCGGGACAGGTTTTGCCCCACGCGATGTCACGCCTGAAGCTACCGCTGCGGTTATTCAACGACCGGCTCCCGGCATTGCCGAAGCGGCCCGGGCTTTCAGTTTGCAGGTGACGCCGCACGCCATGCTGAGCCGCAATGCTGCTGGCATTCGCGGTCGTACATTGATCATTAATCTCCCGGGCAGCCCAAAAGCTTCCCGGGAGATCCTGGATTACCTGCTGCCTGTGCTGCCGCACGCGGTTGAACTGCTAAAGGACGACCCGCGGGCCGAACAAGGGCATGGAAAGTTAAACGTATAAACTCATTCGCCGTTTTTGGGCGGCTCCGACACCGAACCACGGGGGAATTTTTCAAGTTCCAGGGCGGCCTGCAGCGAATCATCCCGCCGGATCAGGCTAACCGGGACATTGTACTGGCGTATTTTCTCCGCAATTTCGTCGGAACTGGTTGCCGAACCGAAGCCGCGAGGGTCAATCAGCACAACCACCGGCTGCAAATCACGGCGCTGCAAGATATCAACCGCCAGAACCATATTCTCTGTATTGGAAGCTGTGACCAGCACTACGGTGCTTCCCCTAACGATTTGATTGGCCTGCCCTTCAATCAACCCTAACAATGGAAGCTTACCTTCTGGTTTCAGGAAAGCGCAGACCTCGAGGATCTTTCCCAATTGTCGTTCGCCGCGCTCAGCCGGAATTAAATTGAGCTGGGTAGCTGAACTGGCAAACCCGACTGACCGGCCTTCCAAAATATAATAATTTGCGATGGAAGCCGCAGCAGAGACTGCGTATTCAAAAGTGTCCGGCGGCAGCGGGACCTCGACCTTGTGCGGCAACACCCAGAATTGTTCACGCTGCAACTGGTCGTAAGGCTCATAAGGCAGCGCCAGGTTGACACCTTGCAATGCATCCAACAAAACCCACACATCGGCCTGGGGATCCTGCTCGAATTCCTTGACCATCAGGCGGTCCTTGCGAGCAGTGGAGCGCCAGTGGATGCGGCTCAGCGGGTCGCCTGGGGCATATTCGCGTACACCTGCCGCATACGGCGTAACCTCCAGACTCTTACGCCGCAGCGCTCGCCCGCCCGGCAAGCGCCCAGTAGGCCCGGGAAATTTTTCCAGATCCACCATAAAAGGCAGCACCACCAGCTTATGGTCTGATTCGAATAATTTCTCTAAAGCAAATAGTCCAAATGGATCGCCTGATGAAATCATAGTCGGGCCAAGTAGAAAAGATCCGCGCTGGGTCAACAGAGTACGCGAGTAATATGAGCGGTACTGGTGCGGGCCGATATTGGCAACCACTTTGGAGCCACGTTTTCCAGGCAAATCCGTCAGGTCGCGTACTTCTAGCCAGAGGCGGCCCAGGCGTGAAAGGTTGATGATCTCAAAGCGTTCTTCGAAGATTTGCCCAACCTGCTGTCGGAGTACACGAGAAGATCGGTGAATTTCCAATCCGCGCAGCGATGCTGCCGTCCAGACAAGGGACACCAAGCCCACCAGAATCAAAAAATAACCGACGCGGTAATATACATAGGTGTTTTGCGGCTCGGACAAATAGGCAGCCAGGTACACACCCCCCAGCAAAACCAAATATACTAAAAAAGTACGCCGAATGATCATTCCGCTTCGGTTTTAGTGCTCAGGTCTCCACCTGGTACAGGCAAATTCGCCATTACTTCATGCACAATTTGGTCGGCTGAAAGACTGCGCAGGCGGGCCGCGGGTTGCACCACCATGCGGTGCGCCAGAACATACTCCGCCAGAAACTTGACGTCATCTGGCAGGACATAATCACGGCCCTGCATGGCAGCCATTGCCTGCCCCGCCCTGAAGAGGCCCAGACTGCCGCGTGGGCTTGACCCCAGGTAAACATCCGAGTTATCCCGGGTCGCACGCACGATTTCCACAATGTACCGTTTGACTGGCGGAGAAACAAAAATCGTTTTTACCAACTCCTGGATTTCCAACAGCTCCCCAACTTCAGCTACAGATTTGAGATCCAGGATAGGATGTCTGAGCTGCTGCAGCTCTAAAATGTGAATTTCATCCACCAGAGCCGGGTAACCCATGCGCACTCGCATAAAGAACCGGTCCAATTGCGCTTCGGGCAGCGGAAAGGTTCCTTCGTATTCAATCGGGTTCTGGGTGCCAAGCACCATAAATGGTTTTGGCAGCGGGTAAGTCACGCCATCCACCGTTACCTGGCGCTCCTCCATGGCTTCCAGCATCGCCGATTGGGTCTTTGGCGTAGCCCGGTTGATTTCGTCCGCAAGGATAATTTGCGCCATAATCGGACCAGGCCGGTATTCAAATTCCCGCGTGACCTGGTTGAATATAGCTACACCGGTTACATCGCTTGGCAGCATGTCTGGCGTAAATTGAATGCGGCTGAATTCACACCCCAGCGATTTGGCTAAACTACGTGCCAGAACGGTTTTGCCAACCCCAGGTACATCGTCAATCAGTAAATGTCCCTGGCATAAAAGACCAACAACAACTAATTCGAGCGTCTGGTTTTTCCCGACAATGACTTTTTCCAAGTTGGTAATGATTCGTTTCGAAAAGCCCTGGATCTTTGGCGCGGGGTTATCCATTCATGCTCCTTCAAAGTGCAGGTTGTTTCGTCTGTAAAGGTTATTTGGATTTTTGTCGAAGTGCCAGCCAGGCCAGCCCCATGAAAATCCATGATACCAGACTAATCCATAATCCTGAAGTAAAACTAACAGGCCTATATTCTAATTCAACCTGATGCCACCCGGCCGGAACGCTGACTGCTTTGAACAGATAATCTGCTCGTAAAACTGGCGTTTGTACACCATCTACAAATGCCACCCAACCCGGATACCAGGTGTCCCGAACCACTACCCAGCCGTCATCGGAATTATTCGATGTAAGTACAATACGGTTAGGCGAATCTGTCTGGACTGTCAAACTTTCCTGTCCGTTACCTGAGCTATCTGTGACAATTAGATTTTCCCCTTCTAAAACCACACAACCCGATATCGCGTCCTCAGCCAGACGATCACTGACCATTTCGAAGGCATCATCCGCTGACCCGGCCCATACCGCACAATTCGACCAGCTAATCCGCGGACCTGCTTTCAGCGGCGTCAATCTCGTTCGCTGCAAACCAGTAGGGTCGGCGACGACTTCCGCGCCAGCATTCATCATCGCCAGCCATCGATGCACAATTATTGGCTGAGCATTTTCCATCTGATCAAACCAGGTCGCAAATCGCGCGGGTATCAGCGGGTCAAAGTTATTGATCATGGGGATCTCATCCAACAAATTAAGGTTGGGGACCAGAATGTCCCGCAATCCCCTCCAGTCCTTGCCGGGTCCGAAATCCGCAAAATCGAATAATCGGGTATACACCGTTTCATACTGGACATCGGGATCGATCCACGCGCGCGCGCCTTCAAGCGTCTTATTAATTTGTTCTATTTGGCTATGCGCAGTATTAAATGTTTTGGCCGGGATAGTTGGGTTGACAACTGCTTGCGCGACCAGTAAATCAACCAGAATCCACGCGCCGGCAACATATCCCCAGCCGCTCAACCGCCCCGCAGTCACCAGACGCCTGGCGATAAAAGCGCTGACTGTCGCTGCCAAACCGAATATGATCAAACCGCGCACCATTCCCTGCTCCACCTGGGGCAGAGAGAACGAGATTAACGCGGTGCTTGCGGCCAGGATCAACCCGCCAAAGGCGATCAAATTGAACGCCACCCTCCCTTTCTTCCCTGGCTGAGTCCATCGGTCAGCAGCCAACCCAGCCAGCAGCGCCAGCGCGAAGGTTGGCCAGATCATCCAGCGGGCAGGCGCCTGGAACATCTCGAATGTCGGAATATGGTGAAATAACCAGGGGAATAGGGGCGTGTTCGCACCCAGTGCAAGCAAAATTCCAACAATAGCAATTATCCACAGGAATCCAGCCAGATAGTACAAACCATCCGCCTGCTGCTTTTTTCGAAACAACCAGGAAAGTGTGGTTAAAGCCAGGATAAACGGGATTAGCCCGATATACACCGCGTCTTCCCAGTAGGTTGCGTAGCCATAAAAATCACCATACCCCGGGTTGCCAAACAGGTCCGGCACCAGAAACCCGAGCAGCCGCAACGGCGAAAACGAATAAACCATGGCAGTTTCGAGGTCGTAGGCCGCAGCGCGCTGTGATTGAAGCAGGTATTCAAAAGTAGGCGCCAGTTGAACCGCAGTCAGCAACCCGGCAAAAATACCGCAGCCTACAAAGATACCGGCACATCGAAGCGATAATTGCCAACCGCCAAGCTGCCAGCCCCTGACCAACGCCCAAAATCCGGCAAAAAGCAGCGCATACCAGGCCACCTGTGCATGCCCTGCAAGCAGCAGCATGGAGAGGTAGAGCGCCAACTTCAGCCCGCCTCGCAGCACTTCGGTTTTCTTTTTGCTCACCAGCAGACCATCGACGGAAGTCAGAATCCATGGCAGCCAGACCGCTGTCCAGATCATGGAATAAAAACTTCCGCGAGTAACCAGATAGCCACTCATACCGAATGCCAGCCCGGCAACAATTTGTCCACGCTGCCGGACGCCTAACCCACGCAGCAGCCGCACCACCCCGGCAGCGCCCCAGGCCAGGTGGAGCGGTACTAATAAGGTAAACCCCCAGGCCAAACCTGCCGCACCCCAGAGTTCATCCAGCAAAAATAATGGCCATGCGGGGGGATAAAATAATGCCAGTTGATAATTGGCCATTAGTGGCGCGCCAAGGCCGTTAAGCGGATTCCAAAGTGGAAAAACCCCTTCCCGGAGCAAAATCCAGGCATAATGCCGCCAGGGAATGAATTGCAGGCTTGGCAGTCCCCAGAAGATTACCCGGCCGAAAAGTAGAGGTAGCAAAAAGAGGAGGACAGGCGCAGCGCTTGCCCACCATGTTGGCGTAAGCCTTATTTCGATTCTATGGCTGGCCATTCTGACTCCCCAGCCGGTTTTTTCGAAATGAAGTGTAGCCAATTCCCAGAGCAATCAACCAGGTCAGAATAGAAATCCCCTGTCCAAAGGTCAGCAGCGGGGATTTAAAAGTCAAATCGACTTTGTGCAGGCCCGCACCAACCTCAGTGCCGATCAATAAATTGGCTATACGCAGTTTATTTGCGGGTTTCCCATCCACCATCAGGCTCCATCCAGGGTAATCTACCATGGAAAAGACCACCAACCCTGGACCATCTACTTCAACCTTTAGCTGATTCGGTTCATTCACAATAATACGACCTGCCGATATGCGTCCAGTTCCCACCGCGTCGGCTGCCGGTTGAACCCACACCCGGGGTTTCACGTCAGGATTCTCATAAATGTGTGTGCTACCCGCCTGCCATACCTCGCTCAGGAGCACACCTGTTAGCGGGAATTCGGAAACGATGTATTTGACATTCAGCAGACCTAAAAGCACAGTATCCGGCATTGCACCGGCATTATCGACCTTCGGATCACCGCTGGCAAATGCCGGGATGGTAACCGAATAACCATTAGATGCCACACCACTGGCCCTTTCCATAAATCTGGCCGTGCTTGCCAGTTGCATTGGATTTACGCCGTCGGCCAATTCGAGTCCGAAATCCGCAGCGGTCTGCTGTGGGATGGAATACGAGGGTGAGTAAATGCGAAATTCTCCGGCCTGGTTGGCTAAATAGAGCGCCGCTTCCGCTCCTTCACTCATCACATCACACTTCGAGCGAAATTGCATGCCTGACAAATTGACGCCACTCAGATCGGCGACGACCAGCATCACCAGACTCGCTGCCCAACCACTTTTGGCAGTTCCAAATCGGTTAATTAAAATGATCAGCGCCAACCCAAGGGGAAATGTCACGGCTGCCCAGATCATGCCTGTTGGCAACGTTCCACCCATCATGACCAAACCAGCAGTGATAAAGACGCTCAGTGCAGTCAGCCCGACCATGGGCAATATCCACCGGGGTTTTTCCTGCCGGGTGGTCATTTCAAACAAATCATTGAATGCGTACGCGGCAACGATCACCAATGGGAGGCCAACGAGAAACCAGGCCCGACTGGGAACACGCAATAAATCAATCAGCGGCAGCCTTGCAATCATTTCAGCGCCAGGCCACATGGATCCAAGTGAGATAACTGTCCCGGTCAATGCCATTACCAGCCAAAACCCCGCTTGCTGGCGCACTCTTTTTACAGCCAGTGCATAAATCGCCAGCAGCACTACCGCTGCCCCCGGATAGACCACCCACTCCGCGTACCCGCCAATATTCGGAAAAATAAGCGCCGCCAATTGGACAGGTGGCAGAGATAAGGTTAAAACGTCTTTTGCAGTCAGACCTGAGCGGGTGGAAAGCTGGGTAAACTGTGCCATGGGTAGCAACAATACTGCAGACACCCCCAACGCAATCAGCGCCTGCAAAATGCCCCCAGGCAGCCAGCGCAATAAATGGTTCCATGAATTCGCTCTCCGCGCTCGCCACAATCCCCATAGGATCCAGGCGCCAGCGGCATAGGCTGCCCAGCGTGGATCTGCTAAAAAAGTCACGCCCATCACCAGGCCAGGAAGGAAGGTTGTGGTAAACCCTGATTCTCCAAGCTGCTGCCGGCGAAGCTCAGCCAGGAAAAGCCACGGCGTCCAGCAAACTGCATAAACCAGCGTGATATGCCCGGCGCCCGCGTGCGCAAACAATTTCGGCATCAATTCGAATGCGATGCCTCCCAACAAGGCTGCTTCCCGGCGCAGCCCAAGCCGGCTGAGCAGCCAGACCGTTCCCAGCCCGCCCCACAGAACATGCAGCAGCAAAACAAGATTAAAACCAATGGGTTGCGGCAAGCCATACGCCAGCCAGCCCGGCAAGTACCATAATCCTGAGAGGGGATCAGCAGCAAAAGGTGCACCGCCAAGGATCAGGCTTGACCACAGGGGTATCGCGCTGCTTTCACGCAGCGAACGGAGCAAATAAGTGGCGTTTGGAAAGTGGCTGACAACCAGATCTGAATATTCCGAGTTGATGTTATAAAAATAATTGCCAGACTGAATTATCCACGGCAGAAGCGGTAGCAGCAAAACCAGAATAACCAACGCCCAGCGTTTCACGAATCTACTCCGGTCTTATAAATGGTTACCTCAGCATTTTCATACACTACCGGAAATTCTTTCGTCCAGGCTAAATTTCCACCCAACTCTCTCTCATACGGTCCAACGAATATGGTATCGATTCCAAGCGACTCGAAGTATTGCTGCATATCAACCAGACTCATTTCACCAGAAAAAATATCTTCGACTTCCCGCTTGCGTTGGTCCGCATGCGGGGTTTCAAAAGGGTGGCCATAAACTACCCGCCAACCGGTGGCGCCCGGAATAAGTGACGAGGTACCAGGGGCTGCTAATACAACACTGTTATCCTGGCGATGGATCAACATCCAGTCAAATGCGTCCTGGATGCTGCCTGAATAATACAACTCGGGTTGGTGGCTGGCGGCGGCAGAAACACTTCCGATCCATATAAAAAGGTTACTGATAAGGGAAGCAGCGACTATTGCAACTACGCCGATCCGCGACCATCGCCGTGCTGAAATTGCCAGCCGATCAAGCGCAATCGCTGCCAGACAAGCAACAGGAATGAAATAACCGAATAAAAAACGGCGTTGGAGTTGAAATGGAACGTAAGCCAGAATTATTCCAGCCGCCAACCAAACAACCGGAAGTTTGTAATTTGCCACTTCACCAGACTTGATCCCCCAGATGACCACACCCACGGCAAGGATGAGTGCAGGGGAAAAACTGATCAGAAGATCCCAAAGAGGCGGAGTAGGGGTCAAATTTTGGGTGTTCCACCCGGACAAAACCGGATCAGACTGAATAACAATGTATTGATAAACGAGGAATAACCCCCCTGGGGCTAGGAATCCAAGCATCCACCAGCGTATCGCGGACTCTTTTTCGATGATCTCCCACAATTGCACGCCGCCAGCCACCAGACCAGCTACAACCACTCCAAACGGCATCACGATTGCCAGCATAATTCCCTTAAAGACTAGCCCAAAAAAGCCGTTTCGAGTGACCGAGTTGCGCATTTGAACAAAAAAGTCGAGGATCAACGCCAGCCCAAGCGGAAAATGCGGGTTGGAATACATGCTTAAGAAGGGGTAGGCCTCAGCTACCCAAAAATCGGCGGTGAAGCCACCAAAAAAGGCGGACAACCAGCCCAAACCAGATCCAAAACACAACAGAGCAAAGGCAATCGTTTTTGTCCCCTGGCTGCGCTCTGCCAGATAAACGTCAATGAACCGGTATAGCATCAAACAGAGTAGAAAAGCGCTCATCACCCGGGCAGCATGGAACGTAAAGATAAGCGGTAACCCCAGCAAACGGGATACATGCCCGAGAAAAATATAAAATAAAAATAAAAAACTCCCCTCCGGCGCCTGACTGGAATTCAGCAAGGAAAATTGCCACTCGCCCAGCCAGCCTTCTCGCATCTTGCTGAGGTAGGAATTACCGTCAATAGGATTCAATAAAAATCCATTAAAGATTAAACGGTCCCCCCCGCTACGAGCCGCGAACAGGTAGGGGATCGTCACGAGCAGGATCGTCAGTGAAGTTAAGAAGATAAAGCTGCGCTTTGACATGGGAAGTGTGAACTAAAGTATACTTGAGAAGAAAAAGAGGCGCAACGCGCGCACCTTACATAATTGTTGACAAACCCTCTTCGATAAATAACCTATAATCTAAACTATGAGCCACAGTTTTCACCTTTTCCAGCTCCAAAAAATCGATACGCAACTCGACCAGGGGACGGCACGCATTCTGGAGATCCAGGCAAAGATCGATGGTGACCAGCGCGTGCCGGAAGCAGAAACAAAGGTTGCAGAAAGTTTGGCAAACCTGAAGGCTGCACAAGCACGCCTGGCCAAAATCGAACAAGAAGTGACATCTAAACGGATGAAGCTGGAACAGAGCGAATCAACCTTGTATGGGGGAAAGGTAAAAATACCCAAAGAACTGCAGGATTTGCAACATGAGGTGGCTTCCCTCAAACGTATCATTACGGGGCTGGAAGATCAACAACTTGAAGCCATGATGCAGGTCGAAGAAGCACAGATGGGTTACGATGCCGCGCAAAAACATTTGCTTCGGGTGCAAGGTGTAACCACCGGTGAAAATGCGGTATTGATGGGTGAAAGCGGCATGCTGGCAGCCTTAAAAGCGCGCTTACAGGTTGAACGCGAGGCAGTTGTCAATCAGGTTGATCCGGTTTACCTTGAGGAATATGCAAGACTGCGGAAAAATAAGCGTGGTGTAGCCGTAGCCACCTTAACGGATGACACTTGTTCGGCCTGCGGCTCGCTCCTCACCGCCGCAGATCGTCAAAACGCTCGTTCACCCATCCAGGTTTCTCATTGCCCCTCCTGTGGGCGATTTCTCTATGGTGGTTAGGCCAAAATATGTTACAAAACTTTGACAAAATTTCTTTCTGGCTGGGCTTTTTAGCTGCAAGCTTATTCTGGTGGATCGTTATTCGCCTGTGGCGGCAATTTCCTCAGGTGAAGGAACAGTTAAAAAATCGTTTTACCAATCTACGTGCCCGCCAGGTTGCAGGAATTGATGGAGCATTACGCCGCGAAGTGCTCAAACGAGCCCAGCGCAACCATCTAGCCAGTCCTCTGTTTTCATTAGACGAAATCCTGGTTGTTCCGCGTCTCCTGGCCCCTCCTCCGCAGGTCGATCCGGATAACCCGGACCCGTTTGGCAGTTTCCGTCCGCCGATTATTCCGAACCTTCCATACGTCCCACAGTTTTCCGCCCAATACGATGGAGATAGCCTGTCCTTGGTACGGACCATCCGGTCTGGGGTGGATCTCGCGATCATCGGCCATCCCGGTGCAGGAAAAACAACTGCCCTGGCTTATCTGGCAACACTTTTTGCTCGAAAAGATGAGTCCCTTAGCTCGATAGCCCAGCATTTCCCTATTTATCTTCATATCAACGACATCGAAGACGCGACGGATTCAAATCAGGATGCTGTAGATATCCTCACCAAAGCATTGTCATGGCACACATCTGCCAGCAACCGCCCTCAGTTGTCCGGGTTCATCCGGAAAACTATCGCCGCCAAAAAAGCGATATTGCTTTTGGATGGATTGGACGAAATTCCTTTTGATGCCTACCAGCAAGCGGTTGGGTTCCTCACCCGCCTGATTAAAACCCAGCCTAAATTACGCATTGTAACAACCGCTGCAATCGATCGCGCAGAAGGTTTATTCGATTTAGGCATCGAACCATTGCCGATTGCGGGGTGGAATCGGAGCGATATCACCAGTTTCACGAAAAGGTGGGGCAAACTATGGAACACCCATATTGCCCCCCAGACCGCCGCGAACAATGTCGACTCCATCGATGATTTGCTGATCGGTACCTGGCAGGCGGCTGAAGGTGATTTTTATACACCCGTCGAATTAACGTGCCGGCTGTGGGGAGTATATTCAGGAGATCTACTTGGTATGCGCGGAGTGGATGCCATATCGGCCTATTTCAGTCGACTCGAGAGCAAAGGCATCAATCTACAAACTCTGGCCAGCCTGGCCGATCGACTCATCTCGATGAAACAGAGCTATACAACCTACATCGAAGCTGAAAAAGATTTCTCAACTTCGGGAACTTCTTACAACAACTTTATCGACGAACGAACGCACAAGGGTGAAACGCAAGCCCCAATGATCCAGATTCCATTGGAAACCCTGGGTTTGGATAAAAAACTGCGCATCGCCACCGATGAGGAAAAAAGCATCGATAAATTGGTTGAAATGGGAATCCTGCGCGAGCATCCACATGACCGGCTTTCTTTTTCAAGTCCAGTGCTGTGGGGATACGCCGGTTCGCTGTCCAATTACACCTATGATCTGTCATCCAAATCGCCGGAAGATGATCCCTGGAGCGCCGAAACTGAATTTTTCCATTATTTGATGTCCAGTACACCCGCAGAGTGGCTTAAGCCGTATCTCGCGGAAGACAAGGCGCCGTTTTATTGGCGGACAACGCAAGTTGCCCTGTGGATGCGCGATCTCACTCCCAGCAGTGCTAATCGATCATTCATCATGCGTCACTTGTTAGCGCTCACCCAGCTAGAATCCCTGCCGTATCCCACCCGGCTCGGGTTGTTGGGCGCAGCTGCAATGTCCAATGACCCGGCGCAGATCCTTCTAATGAAACAACTGGCAAGCTCTCCCTCTGTACCATTGAAGCAAATCGCCACCCTCTGCACCGGGATCCTGCGCGAGCCGAAATCGATTACGGAACTCACCACTGCCGGCACGGATGAGCAAGAGCTGGTTCGTTTTGCTGCGTGTTTTGCGATTGCCGCCCTGGAGACACCGGAAGCTCAAGCGACCCTCGAAAGCACCATCAATCAAGGCGACGAGCACATGCGGTTGGCAGTTGCGGAAGCAGTGGCTCTGCGACCTCCCTGGGGTCACAAGTTGCTGCGCGAGGCTGCAGCCTCCGCAGATATTTTGACCCGCCGGGCGGCGATTTACGGCCTGATGCAGATCAAAGCGCCGTGGGTTGCCGAGGTGGTTGAAAAAATAGCTACAGAAGATGGGCAATTTGTTGTGCGAAATCTGGCCGGAAGCGCCCTTGAGCTTTTACAGCGTGCCCGAAACAAAAGCCGTGTCGTGCTGGGTCCACCGACCGAAACCCCATGGCTGATTACTTATGCCGCCAAAAACGGGCATGGAATCCCCCGCAACGAATCCCCTATTCCGCTTTTGCTAAAGGTGGCTAATTCCGGCAACCCGGATCAACAAATCGCGGCAGTGCAACTGCTGGCGCGCTGCCAGGATGAATCTGCTGCCAATGGAATCCGCACTGCGCTGGCCGCTGCCGATCTAGACCTGCGGGTTGCTGCCTACCACGCACTATGGTTCGCGAATCTGACTCGCAAGAATTCAGAGCAATAAACCCTGATTGCAGACTTAATCGGCTGCGGCAGTAATTTTGCGCTGAAGATCTTCTGTGGTTAACCCGGTAATCGTTACCAGGCGTTCATTCGAGGCTGGATTGCCAAGCAATTCCACCTGATGCGTTTTCACGCTGAAAAATGCCGCCACAAAAGCAACCAGGTTTGCGTCAATTTCCGATTTATTTTTAGCCGCAAGCTGGATATAGACCTTGCCTTCGCGGCTTATGCGCAAAATGCCATCCTGGGCAGCGTTGACTTTGATATGGACTGCAATTGCAGCGCCGCCGCGGCCGTTGTGGAATTGGGGGTTGATAAGCCGTTTCGGTTTCATCGCAACCTGGAGAGAATCGATATCAATATCCATTCGACTACCTGAATCAAGATAATCAGTACGACCGGGCTGAAATCGATCATCCCCAGCGGTGGCACCACCCGACGAATGGGTATCAATAGCGGGTTAACAATGCGGTCGAGAAACACGCGGATATTGTTATAGGGCGGCAAAAAATAAGATAGCAACACTGAAGCGAGTACTGCCAGGAGCAATACCGTACTTAAAGTCTGAATGATATTGATCAAAATAGAAATCAGCATTTATACCTGCCTTAAATTTGCGGTTTGGGATAGATGTCTGGGCTGCCTTGGCCCAAGGATGGATGTACCGATCCGGACAAAAGTGGCGCCTTCTTCGACTGCGGCCTCATAATCTGAGCTGGTCCCCATCGACAATTCATCCCAATTTGCCTGCGGGAATTGCACTCGTAAAGTCTTTTGCAGCTCAACGAGTTTTTTGAAGTGGCCGCGTGCTTCTTCCCGGTTGGCGGTTAATGGCGGCATGGTCATCAGACCACGCACTTGAAGGTGGGGTAACTCCAAAATTTGCCCAATGTCCGGTAATATTTGAGGCCAATTGATCTTTTCGCCTGCCAGCCATCCCGACTTGGTCTCTTCGCCGCCGACGTTAAACTCGAGCAGAACGGGTAGTGTTCGGTTATGTTCCGCGAGCAGACGTTCCATTTTCTCTGCAAGGTGCAGGCTGTCCAGAGATTGCATCCAATCAAAATGGCTGCAAACCAATTTTGCCTTTCGGCTCTGTAAATGACCGATCATGTGCCAGGCTACATCCATTGCAGGGGCTGCCTGTATTTTTTCTATGGCTTCTTCCGGGTAATTTTCCCCAAATATTTTTACTCCGGCCGTAATTGCTGCCTGAATTGTTTCCACTGGCTGTCCTTTGGAGACGACAACCAACCTGACTTCGTCCGGCTTCCGCCCGGCGCGAAAAGCAGCCGAGGTGATATTCTCATAAACCTGCTCTAAATTTTGTTTGATTTCAAGAGAGCGATCCATTATGGTTCTCACGATGAAAGTGCCAGAAATGCGCCAAAGCGGCCGGTCTTACCGTGTTCAGCGCGGTGAGAGTACCAACGACCGAGGTCACAGGCGGTGCATATTCCTGCGATTGCGACTGAACCAACCTGTGCTTCCTCCAACAGAATGGCATTCGCCTTCCACAAATCCAGATGCATTCTCTCGTTCGTGTTGATCAGAATTTCATCCGCTCGTTTGCCAAAGCTGGTCTGTACCTGTTCGAGCACATCCGTCCCAATCTGATAGTGATCTGGACCAATGGATGGCCCAATGCCTGCAATAATATCGTCGGAATGCGAGCCGTACTGATCCATCATCTTTTCAACTGCGTGCCTGACTACCTTTTTGACCGTCCCCTGCCAGCCGGCATGCACCACACCAATGACCTGGCGAACAGGATCATGAAGCAGAACAGGCACACAATCGGCAAAACGCATGAAGAGGGTCACTTCCGGGTTATCGGTCAGAATTGCATCGCCTTTTTCATGGGCAGCCTCCAGCGGCCGCGGGTGGCTGGTGCAGATCACATCGGCGCTGTGTACTTGCCAGACATCGAAAATGGATTCTACACTGCGTTCCATCGCTTCATAGATCCTCCGCCGATTTTCAACAACGTTCGCGCGTTCATCTCCCACAGTGCCCCCCAGATTTAATGACACCCAGGGAGTTGGGCTGACGCCGCCTTTGCGGGTAAAAATGCCATGATTAACCTTGGAGCGATCGAAACTTTCGAACTGAAAATATTCCAAACCATTTCGTTGAATATAGGGCATGTGCTCTAGTTTGCCTGCCGGATTTGGGATACAACTGCGAATTTGCCTGCCAGCATCTTGCGCGTCTCGCGCATGCTCTCTTCGATCATTGGAAAAAGATACCAGGCTGTCGTAATGCCGAAAAGCGCTCCGGTAATGGTTCGTAATACGGGTGTGCTCTCACGGATCAACATCCAATCCGGCAGTTGAGCAATCAGGCTTGGCAATTGCGAAAAGCCGTCAATGCCAATCGGAATTAACCCGAATAACAACCAGAAGTACCAGCGCAGAGGCTTGATTCTGCGGCCGGAAGCGATAAAAATGAGCGCGAACAACGCCATTGCCCCATAAATAGCTACGTCGCGCTGGCACAACGCTACTTTGTACCCAATAGCCTCGGCGCCAAACCCCTGCTCTTCTCTACCGGTGAACTTCCGTTCCTCAGTCAAGTTCAAGACCTGTGAGCCGGTGATTTCTTCGTAGCTGGCAACCCCCTGGATTCCCGCCAGTTCACGCGGATAATAGGGCTGCGAACCATATAAAAACCAGGAACGGAAGGGTAATTGGTGGCAGAGCGGGCTGTAAACTTTATAAATCACATCGGCAGCCCCGGTCGCACCGGCGCGCGAAAGGACGGGAGCCAAAAAGGGAAGGCCGACATATAAGACCAGAACGATAGCGATAACCACCATGTACCAGCGACTTAACCACCAGGAGAACCGGTCGCTACCCGATATGTTACGCCCGCGTTCGACCCTTCTGGCGTGTTTCTCATCCCCAACGCGGGTCAGGTGGTCACTGCGGTCGCTGGCCGCTCCCAGAGCCACCTGAAGCTCTTGGCGGGTGATAGGAGCCTGCAGCTTGTAAGGCCCAATCTGCACAACCGGCACAAGCGCTGAGAATGCGGCGCTGAGTTCGGGCGCCGTTTCGACATCGATAACTGCCACCTGGTGTGGATACTTGTTGCCAAGCGATTTCAAATCCTGCTCAACCTGTTCGCTGGCAGCATGATTCTTTTTCACATAAAGCGTAACAATAATCATGATTCGATCCCTATCTGCGCCAGGTACGCATCAAGTAAAGTCGGAGTAAGTTGACCAAGGTGGACAGCCTGGATTACTCCCTGGGCATCCATAAAATAAGTGGTTGGCAGGCCAATAATCTTCAGCCGATCAGTGATCTTATTTTCCGTGTCGAGCCAGACGGAGAAAGTTATATCATACTTGGCTACAAACGGCTGGATGGCGGCTGCCGTCTCACCAGAGTTGATACCAATGACGGCAATTTGTGGATAACGTTCAGAGGTCGCCTGCAGCAGCGGCATTTCGATTTCGCAAGGTTTGCACCAGGTCGCCCAGAAATTGATCACGGCGGGTTTGCCAGCCAGGCTGGCGGGTGAATGCGCATCGCCGTTAAGATCTGCAAGCAGAAATGCTGGCAAGGTATCGCCAGCATTGACGGCTGGTTGATTAGCATCCGCCAAATTCTCGGCAGGTGAAAACAAAAAAAGCAAGCCGCCCAGCGCCAGGCTGATCAGCAACCCGGCTGCGCTAAACAGGACCAATTTCCTTTCCAAGTCCGGCACCCTTTACAAGCCAAAATCGACAAAGAAGCCAAATTGGCTGAGTGTATTGAACACGCCAAAGAACAGTAGAATGCCCACGGTTATTAAAATAACGCCCATACCAATTTCGATGTAGTGCATGACTCTGCTGTACTTCTTTAGAATCGTGGTTACCCAACCAATCCCAATGGCAGCGAGCAGAAAGGGAATGGCCAGACCAATTGAATAGAATGCCAGCAACACCACGCCCCGTGATACGGAGCCACCATTGATTGCCAGTGTCAATATCATGCCCAGGATGGGTCCAATGCATGGGGACCAACCTGCCGAAAAAGTGATGCCAAGCAGGGCAGATGAAAAATAACCGCGGCGGCGGTCCATTTGAGTTTGTGGGCGCAAATCATATTCCAGAAATGGGAGACGCAGGAGTCCGGTCATATGCAGCCCCAGAATCACCACAATTACACCGCCAATTTTTGACAGCCAGAAACGCATTTCGTACAACAAGCCACCCACTGCCGACATGGTCAGGCCCAGTGTAAGGAAGATCAGGCTGAAACCGCCTACAAAAGCCAACCCGTGAAAAAACGTTTCGAGTTTGCTGGGAGTGGTTTCCACCTGATTGGCGGCAATTGACCGGCCGCTCAGGTAACCGACATACGCCGGCACCAGTGAAAATACACACGGTGAAAGAAAAGACGCCAGCCCTGCCAGAAAAGCCAACCCGATCGTCAAATCTACCATTGGTGCACCGATAATAAAATGTTACGCTTCACGAATATCAATTTGGGTTCCCCCTGGCATTGCTATGGTCATATCACCCGGGTCGTAAGGGATTTCCGGCAGCGTCCAACGAAAAACATATTTGGCATCGTCCGGCGCACAATTGACACAGCCGTGGGAACGCGGTGTGCCAAAGTCATTATGCCAGAAGGTCGAATGCACTGCTACGCCTTCGCCAGTAAACAAGGTGGTCCAGGCAACACCCGGCAGGTCATAGCCCGTTCCTGTTTGACCGCCAGACATGTGGGTGGATATCATTTTTCGCCAGATGCGATGGTTCGGGCCAATGGGGGTACCCCATTCTTCCACAATCGCCCCTTCAGCGTTCCACTTTGCGCCCGACGAGATGCGGCAGGCATAAACTTCCGAATTACCCTCGTATAACGATAGGATTTGGCGGGTGGGTGTTACATCCACCACTACCTTTTTGTTTTCCACCTCAGGCGAGATGGGCGCAATTTCTTCGACCGTCAGCGGGCGGAAAGCCTCTGCCGCAGCCCAGAACAAATCCCCCGGACCAAAACGTTCGTTAACCCGGTACAAAACCTGCCCCTGAGAACTGGTTCGAATGTCATCCACCCAGATTACCTGGCTGTAGTACAGACGCGGAACCAGGCCATAATCCAGCGCATATTGCAACCAGGCTGAGGCGGCAGTATCTCTTTCCAGAAAAATTTGTGTCTGCGGGACGCTGACTTCAACCCACATTCCCTTACCCAGACTGCTTTGCGGCATATCGGTAACGGGAACATTCGGTTGATTGCGTACCGGTTGTACGCTGGGAGCGTATACATAACCGTCTGGAGTTTCGACCCAGCGACGGCTCTGACGGCCCATAGGAGCTTCGCCAACCACTTCACGCAGCCAGATGACGATAGCATCTTCGTACAGTACACCCACCGACTCGGCATCGACCGACGGTCGAGAGCGGACGTCAACTTTGCCCACACAGATACGTCCAAGCTGTTCTGCGTCAGGAAATTCGTCCAGCAACTGGCTCCAATTATTCCAGGGACGTAGCGCCAGTGCGCCCAAGCTTAATGCCCCTAATTTTAAGAAACTGCGGCGGGAATATGAGGTATCAATCCATTTCATGCGGATTAGGATAATATCAATAAAAGGTTTTGTCAATCAAGCCTGGATTAAACCCGATTAAGAGAATGCTTCTTTTTCAATCAAAGTTGCAACTGTCTCGATCTCGGGGCCCCAAAGCGCATCGCCGGCCTGATAGGGAACGGCCGTCCGCAAGACGTCATATGCCTTGCGAGTGCCAACCCCTAATTGCGCCTCTGGTTGCTGCTTCAAGCGCAGGTCTAACGCCCGGGCCGCAGTATACAATTCAATTGCCAATACATGACGTGTATTATTCAATATCTGTCGCGCGTGGCGGGCAGCCGTCATGGCATTGGCATTGTGATCTTCCTGTTCACCGGAGGTTGGCAGCGAGTGGACGCTATCTGGGTGAGCAAGAGTCTGGTTTTCGAGCACCAGCGATGCAGCCGTATATTGCGGCATCATCAATCCCGAGTTCAAACCGGCTGCTTGAAGGTGATCCACCAGCATAGGCGGTAATCCGGTATTCAAATTCCCATCCGTCATGCGAAAAATTCGGCGTTCTGATATGGCAGCCAGTTCTGACAGGGCAATGCCTAAGTAGTCCATCACCAGGCCTACAGGCTCGCCATGGAAATTACCGCCAGAGAGAATATCCAACGGTGAAAAAAGCAACGGATTATCGGTGGCGGCATTGATTTCCCGCTCGATGATCTGAGCGCAGAATTCGATCGTATCCAGCACCGCTCCCTGCACCTGAGGTGCGCAGCGCAGCGAGTAGGCATCCTGCACCCGCCCTGCGCCATCCATCAGCGTGGAACCGCGGGTGTGTTCGTTTATGGCTTTGGCCACACGCAACTGGCCTGCCTGTTCACGAACAGTATGCAGACGCAGGTCAAAGGCGGTGCTGGTACCCATTAAAGCTTCGAGAGTCATGCTGAGCGCCAGTTCAGCCACATGCGCCAGACTGCGAGCATCGCAAACGGCTAAAGCGCCAATGGCGGCTGAAAAAGTCGCGCCATTATTGAGCGCCAATCCCTCTTTGGGACCAAGCACCAGCCGCTGCAAATTTGCCTTTGCCATGGCATCCTTGCCGCGCAAGATATTCCCCTGGTAGGTTGCCCAGCCTGAATCCTCTACACGATCCAACGCATCGGTCGTCATGACCAGCGCCAGATGGGAAAGCGGACCTAAATCGCCAGACGATCCCAATGAACCCTGAGACGGAACGATGGGAGTTACGCCGGCCATGAGCATATCCAGCAGGGTCTGTACGATCTCGGTGCGGACGCCAGAATAGCCTTTGGTCAGGGTATTGGCACGCACCAGCATTGCCCCACGCACAATTTCACCATCCAGAGCAGGCCCGGTGCCGACAGCATGGCTGAGAATCAAATTGCGGCTGAGCTGGTTGCTGTCCTTTAATGTTATGTGTCGGTCTGCGAAAATGCCAAAGCCGGTGTTGATGCCATAAACCGGCAGATCGGTGGCCAGGACGTTTTCAAGCCATCCGCGCGCACGTTCGAGATTAGTCAGGCCTTCCGGTGAGATTTCAACCGGCTCATTTTTCCTGGCAACAGCGACGACATCTTCAATACACAGGTTGTGACCATGAATCGAGATCATCCAATACCTCACTAAAACAACAGTAAACCCAGCGCAACTGCTGTTACGGGAACGGTCAGGTTGTCCAAATCGCGCACTGGTAAGGATTCAACCGCTGCACAGACAACCGAAATCAGCAGCAGTCTGGGAAGAAGTTCACCCAGGCGGAGGTCAAAAATGCCAAATTGGATAAAAACTGCCAGCACCAGCAAGGAAAAAACGAAACCACCCACCAACACTGCCAACGAACCCGCCCAGGTCTTGCGCGGAGACCACGGCAGCGCCAGCGAGGTGATTCGTTTGCCAATTACATCGCCAAAGCCGTCGCCGCCGCATAACACCATCAATGCAATAATACCGACTGGACTATCCAGCCAGAAGGTCACAGTCAATACGACAAAAACGATACCGTAATAGAGCGGGCCGCGTAAAATCTCGCGCCGGTCGCCGTTGCGAGCCATTGCATCCACCGCCGCTTTATCCTTTATGATTCCCGCGCCCACCATAAAGAATTGGAGGGTAATCCCCAGTGGGACGATTGCCGCCACAAAGCGCGCTGACGGCGCCGAGGTAAACAGCAGCCAACACAGAACAAAAATAGGGCCGGTGCCAATATGAATAATTTTTCGGCTCAGGGCTGAGCTGATGATCCCACGGTGCGCCAGGAAATCATTAACTCGCAGCCATGCCAATGCGGCAACCAGGGTGATCACAAGAGCGAGCAGGTCACTACCAAGCATATCCTTATTCCAATCGGAAGAAAATAATTTCAGGAACGCTCTTTTTGTTCGCGTTCCAATTCCCGCGCCTGGTCCCGGCGGGCGATATCCTGGCGCTTGTCGTACAGTTTTTTGCCTTTGGCCAGTGAAATCTCGACCTTTGCGCGGCCTTCTTTCAGGTATACCTGCACAGGAACGATGGTCATCCCCTTCTGGCGTACCGCATCCCACATTTCACGAATCTCGCGTTTGTGAAGCAGCAATCTTCGCGGGCGTTTCGGATCATGATTGAACCGGTTGGCCTGCTCGTAAGGCGCAATGTGCGCATTCATTAGCCAGGCTTCGACGCCGTCGGTTTGAACAAATGCCTCCGCCAGACTGATCTGGCCGGCGCGCACCGATTTGATTTCGCTGCCAAATAATGAAATTCCTGCCTCGTAGTGTTCCAGCAGGAAGAATTCGAAACGCGCTTTACGATTGGTGGCAACGACCTTGACGTTCATAGGGAGCATTTTAACATAACTACTTCTCGCGAGCTATGATAATGCCTGTAATTAATCGGACTACCGCAAATACAGCCAGCGCCAGTCGGATACCAACCCAGTTGGAAACCAGCGGTCCGATCAACGCGCCAAGCAGCATCCCGGCATTGGCAAACAATGTAAACCAGGCCAGATATGGGGCTGGCGGATTTGGGGAAGCTTTTTCAAGCCCATAGTTATACATAGCGCCGCTGGCCAGCGCCCAACCGGTGCCGCCAAAAATATTAGCAGCCAGATACAGCCACTCATCCCGGGCGACTGCGAGAAAGATTGGAAATATTGCCAGTGAGATCAAGCCTATACCCGTGGTGCGGCGATATCCAAACCGGCCGGCGATCTGGGGGATACGAGTGGAAGCCATGAACATAAACAGGTAAAACAAAGCACTGCCGATGCTGATAATCTGATCCGACAAATGCAGGATTTTGACGGAAAGGATGGGGAACAGAGGCAGGGGTAAGTATTGCGTCAGGTGAAAAGCAAAAATAAGCAAAAGTACCTTATTGTACGGACTCTGTACAATATCAAACCGCAGCCGATCATTTTCGCTGCGTGCGGCCAGGCTGCCTTGCGGTTTGCGGCCTACATGCAGAGACGCACCAGCGAACATTCCATCAGAGCTGATACCCGTGGCATGGGCAGGTTCATTCGCTTGAACAACTGCCATGGGTAGCGGGCGCATAAAGTACAACGAAGCCACACTCAAGGCAGCCCCGACGAAACCGATCGCAAATACAATCTGGTAACCGCCTGGAAATGGGGTGGATTTCAGAATGAAGCCACTAACCAGCGCGGTCAGAATGCAGACAACGGCAAAAATGGCATTGCGCGTCCCGGCAACATACGCCCGCCATTCCTCGGGAACCGCTTCTCCAAAGAGGACCGTAAACCCAACCTGTACCCCGGTGCCAGGGATGCTCATCAAAAACGCCATAATGATGATCAACCAGATCTGGAGGGGTGCGGATAATATTACTGGTAACAGAATAAGCGGCAGGTAATAAATCCGCATCAAGGCGGCGTTGATCAATACCACCAGACGAGTGGACTTGCCATACATCCATGCGCCGAAGGCCAGCGAAAAAAGCAAGCTGACAAAGGCTGGGGCGGCGTTGATCAGCCCGATTTGCTCCGTACCTGCTCCCAGGCGCGCAACATAGATAGCCAGAAAAGAAATCGTGCTGCCGGAAAGGACGCCAAACCAGCCGATGTCGCTGAACAGCAGCCAAAAATTCCGGCGATATTCTGGCGGTACCAACCGCATGGGCGAAAGGATTCTGGCAAACAAAGGAGTCATCTAGCGGGATGCAATGTTACAATCTAGCCCGTGAAAGGTGCAAGGCTGAACTATGAAAGAACTCTTCCTGCTCGATCCCGACGTTACCTTTCTAAATCACGGCTCGTTTGGGGCCACCCCCAGTCCGGTATTCGAGAGTTACCAACGCTGGCAGCGTGAACTGGAACGCCAACCGGTCGAGTTTTTAGGGAGGCGGAGTGACGAACTGCTCAATTTCGCCCGGGGCAGGTTAGCTGCCTACCTGGGTACCAGCCGCGATAACCTGGTATTCGTAACCAATGCCACCCTGGGCATCAACATTATGGCTCGCAGCCTTGCGCTAGGCTCGGGCGACGAAGTCCTCGCCAGCAATCATGAATATGGAGCGTTAGACCGTACCTGGGGGTTTCTCTCGCAACAATCCGGCTTCAAGTATATCAATCACCGGGTATCCGTGCCAGTCAAAACCATTGACGAATGGGTTGAGGAATTTTGGGATGCGGTTACCCCTCATACCCGCGTGATTTTCCTGAGTCACATCACCTCACCCACCGCCATGATCTTCCCGGTGGAGGAAATTTGCCGCCGCGCCCGCCAGCACGGCATACTGACTGTGATCGATGGCGCACATGCCCCTGGGCAGTTAGATCTGGCGCTCGACGTGGCAGGCGCAGATTTCTATACCGGCAACTTGCACAAATGGCTATGCGCACCAAAAGGCGCGGCTTTTCTTTATGCGCGGCCTGAAGTTCAGCACCTGGTTCAGCCGCTGATCGTGTCCTGGGGTTGGCGGAGCGACAACCCCGGCTCATCCCCTTTCGTCGACTGGCAGCAATGGACTGGAACGCGCGATATATCTGCTTTTCTGGCTGTCCCCGATGCCATCGACTTCCAGGCGGCACGCAATTGGCCGGCTGTGCGCGAAAGCTGCCACAAGCTGGCATCCGAGCTGCGGCAGCGTATCACCGCCATTACCGGCCTTGAAGCACTCTACCCCGATTCACCGCAATGGTATCGCCAAATGGGAACCGTTCCGCTGCCATCTTACGTAGACATTAACAACCTCAAGATAAAATTGTATGATGAATACAAGATCGAGGTGCCGCTCATTGAATGGAACGGCTACAAATTAATTCGCTTCTCGCTGCAAGCCTATAACAGTGCAAAGGATGTTTTAGCGCTGGAAGAGGCATTAAAAACTTTATTGCGTGCTAAGCGTAATTTCACCGTGTCATCATCTGAGGAGGGGACATCATGGAAGAAATAGCCCTGGCTCTCGGCGGCGGGGGCATCAAAGGGGTTGCCCATCTGGGAGTCATTTTCCGCCTTCAGGAGGCAGGTTATAAAATAAAAGCAATTGCCGGGACCAGCGCGGGCGGCGTTGTAGGCGCAGTGATCGCATCCGGCGCCAAGGAAGCGGAAATTCTGGCCGTGCTTGCGCAATTAAGCGGGCATAACTTCTTCTCCCACCGCAACCAGGATGGCCCCTCTCTTTTAGGTCTGTCCGGTCTTGTTAAGCTGCTCTCCCCATTCCTGAAAGACAAAACATTCGCCGACTTGAAAATCCCATTTGCGGCCACAGCTGTTGATATTCTCACCAAACAGGAGTTCATCTTAAACCGAGGCCCGGTGATCGATGCAGTCGTGGCAACATCCAGCATACCGGGTGTTTTTCCGCCGGTTAAAATGGGCAAGGCCGAACTGATTGACGGCGGTGTTTTGGATCCGGTACCGGTGGCAGTGGCGCGCTGGCTGGCGCCAAAACTACCCATCGTGGCAGTATGCTTGAGCCCGGTGCCGGAGCAATGGCGGGAAATTCCTGAAATCAGCCTGCCGCTGGACACAAGAATCCCAAAGCCCATCCTCAGCCGTATTGTAAACATGCGAATCAGTCAGGCGATCCGGATTTTTGCAGATTCGATGGACATCACCAGCCGGATGATTACCGAACTGAGGCTTCAAATCGAAAAACCCGATGTAATTATCCGCCCGGATGTGTTGAAATTTGGTTATTTGGATCCGGGCGACCCGCACGAGTTAATTCAGGTTGGTGTAAAAGCAGTGGAACTACACCTCCCGGAGATTCGGCACTCGTTAACCTGGCGGCATAAACTGGGGAGGCAGTTTCAGAACCCGCAGCCGCCGAGCAAGGTGTTCGAAGACTAGAAAACGACCTTCCGGAAATGTCTGATTTGCGTCGTTACTCCCGCCAGACCATGCGCCGGTTAATTACCGGTGGATTGATTCTGCTGATTGCCGTCGGTGGAATTTTGATTTATTGGATTTACGGCGCCGGAGCTGCCTTTCTTGGCATTTTGTGTATACTGATCGGGCTGGTCCCGGTTGGTATGATTATCTTGATTTTAGGAATCATGGAGTGGATTGTTGAACGCAACCGAGAGCAATGATGCCCAGATCCTGCTGCTAAACAATTGGATCGTTCGGGTTCGCTCCCCGCTGACCCGGGGCAATGACAGAGTATTTCTGATGCTGCACGGCCTTACCGGCGACGAAAATTCGATGACGGTCTTCACCCGTAATCTACCTCGCGACGCCTGGATTTTTTCACCGCGGGCGCCAAATCCAGCGGATGAGAGCGGTTTCAAATGGATCATTTCGAAAAACGGCATGAGTGCATCATTTGCGGAGTTTCAACGGGCAACCTTCCAACTGCACGAAGCATTAGGCGGTTGGATGAAATCGTTCCACATTCATGCACAATCTCTTGATGTGATTGGTTTTAGCCAGGGCGCGGTGATTTCAGCCAGCTACATACTGTTATATCCGCAGGAAGTTAACCGGGCGGCTTTTCTTTCCGGCTTTTTACCCGCCGATACGCCGGATTTTATACCGCAGGGTCGACTAAAAGGTAAGCAGGTATTTGTTGCCCACGGCAGCCAGGATAAGACTGTCCCACTTACTAAAGCACAGCAAACCGCAACCTGGCTGGAACAATGGGGCGCCGAGGTCATCTTCTGTGAAGCGCCGGTTGGCCACCGGTTGAGCGCGAACTGCTTCAAAGGGTTCGCCGATTTCTTCAGAAACCCGGTATAGTTCTCACTCCCCCTGGGTTTATGGTCAGCGTCGCTGGATAAACGAGAAAACACCCAATAAAATCCCAATACTGAACAGAATGAGGATCACCAATCCCATCGGCACGCCGGAAAGGACCTGTCCACTATTCGATGGCGCAAAAGTTGGCACGGTCAAAGGCGGCGGCGGGGTGAAAGTTGGCAGTCGGGTCGGCGCAGCGGTAACGATAAACTGAGCCGCCAGGGTGGGATCGATGGTTTGGGTCACTTCAGGGGTTGGGCTGGCAGGCGGCTGCACAACGGGCAAATTACCCGGCGAAAGATCGACATATTTGCTAAAAACCCAGCCCTGCCCGCTTGGGACGCCGGCATAGCTGATCAAAATCCAATCCGACCCGGTCGACCGGCCCAGTGCTGGAACACTCTGGCCTTCCATCAGCACGCCAATTTTCGGGTAATAAAGGGCATTCGGCCCGGAACGCACATTGATGGTGTCTTCATTTAATCCGCTCTTGACCGTAGCCATCACCCCGAGAGGAGTACCGGTAACTGTTGGGATCGAACCGGTCGGAATCTGCGCATTTGCCGAATTGGTCCCCGCTGAAAGCAACCCCAAAGCCAGAAGACTCGTAATAATGATAGAATACAACAGATTTTGCGCGGAGCGACGGCGCATTCGCAATCCAGAAATTTTCATAAAATCCAACCTCGCCACCGATTATAACCGACTATGGACCAACGTATTTACCACGGGAAAATATCCCCTCACGATTTTGCCCAGAGTTTGATCGCGCATTTCAATCGCGGTAATTTACGCGTACAGCAAGTCGGCAGCGGTCAACAAGTAGGTGTTCAAATCGCCAGCCGTCAGGGGGCGGAATCCGGCGGGCAAACCGCACTTGGGATCATGATGCAAACCGTCGAGGACGGCGTTTCCGTTCAAGTTGGCCAACAAGCCTGGCTGGGCGTGGCCGCCAGCCTGGGGATGACTGCGCTGGCAGCCTTGCGGAACCCGTTATCCTTGCTTTACCGTATGGATGACCTGGCCCAGGATATCGAGTACGTTCAATTGACCGACGAAGTCTGGCGGGTGATCGATCAAACCGCTCGTTCCCTAAAAGCCGGGCATGAACTCTCGGAACGGCTAAGGCGGCTGGTATGCGACTACTGCGACACACCCAATCCGGTTGGCGAACCCAGTTGTATTGCCTGCGGCGCTCCCCTGGGGAGCGTCCAGCCTTTGGCCTGCCCCAAATGCGGGTTTGTCGCCACCTCCCGCACGTCTCGCTGCTCAAACTGCGGCACGCTGCTGCCCTTCTGAAACAGGGAATTTGCCCGGTTAATCTCGAATCTACCGGCCGATTAACGCCAGGTAAGTCCGTTCAAATGAATAAATTCATCTAATCCGGGCGGCCCCCAGGTTCCAGACTCATAAACCGGCAGATTGCGGACCGGATTGTTTTTCCAACCATTAATGATATCCGTTACGTAAGACCATTGCCCGCGCACTTCGTCTGCGCGGGTGAATAATGTGGCGTCACCCATAATGCAGTCAAGGAGCAGGCGTTCATAAGCGTCAGGCGGCTCGCTGCCAAAGGTTTCGTCATAATCGAATTCCATATTGACCGGTAGAATCTCATTGACCGGGCCGGGTGCTTTTGCGCCAAACTCCAATCGAATCCCTTCATTGGGCTGCAAATTTAAAATCAGGGTATTGGGCGCATCGCCTGCCAGATTGGTCCAGTTGAACAATGAAAGCGGGGCTTGCCGGAAGCGAATCAAAATTTTGGTCATGCGGCCAGGCATGCGTTTGGCGGAACGTACGAAGAATGGTACGCCAGCCCAGCGCCAATTATCGACGTACATGCGAACTGCCAGCAAAGTCTCGGTCACTGAATCGGCCGGAACCCCATCTTCGTCTTTATATCCAGGTACCCTTTTTCCGTCGATCAATCCCGAGACGTATTGCGCCCGGAATGTATTCGTGATCGCTTCCTGATCGCGTATTGGCCGCAATGCCTTCAGGACTTTTACTTTTTCGTCGCGTACTGCGTCTGCATTAAAACCGACCGGCGCTTCCATGGCAGTCAATGTGACCAGTTGCAGCAGGTGATTCTGGAACATATCCCGAATAACGCCAGAATTGTCGTAGTACCCGGCGCGAGTACCAACCCCCATTGTCTCTGCGACAGTAATTTGAACGTGATCGACATAGCGCCGGTTCCAAAGCGGCTCAAAAATAGCGTTGGCAAAACGGAATACCAGAATATTTTGCACAGTTTCTTTGCCAAGGTAGTGGTCGATCCGGTAAACCTGGTGTTCAGCGAACACCTTATGCACTTCCGTGTCCAGCGCAATGGCGGATTCAAGGTCGCGACCATAGGGTTTCTCGATGATAATGCGAGTCCAACCCCGCGGCTGTTTGTTAATCCCCGCAGCGCCGATCTGCGCGATGATCGTGGCATACTCCTCCGGCGGCGTTGCCAAATAATACAGAATGTTTTTTACCTGCAGCGCATCCAATTTGTCGCACAGGCGTTTGTAGCCATCCGGATCCTCGAAGGTAGAGCGCAAATAAAAAGAATTTTGCAAGACCTTGTTCATCGGGTCTTTGGCTGGTTTCTTGGGGGAAATATCTTCATTAATCCCCGCTTTGAAGGTCTCACGCAAGTTTTCATCTGACCATTCCCGGCGAGCAAACCCGATGATATAGGTTTCCGCCGGCAATTTGCCGGCCTCTGTTAATTCATAAATCGCCGGAATTAACTTGCGGTGGGTCAAATCGCCGGTTGCTCCGAAAATAATGATTGCCAGAGGCGAATCGTTGTTGTTCACATGATCTGCATTCATGGTTTTTCCTTGTTATCGCGCATAAATGGTCACCAACTCCATGACCCGCTGATGGATCATCCGGTTATAATGGGAGAATCATATCAGAGAACGCCTGAAATGTTATTCCCATTATGAAACTTTTTCCAGGATCGATTACTGATGTACCCGGGATAAAAGTCGGGCACGATCAGGACCTGAATGCCCTCACAGGCTGCTCGGTGGTGCTGTGTGAAAGCGGCGCCATTGCAGGGATCGACCAGCGCGGCGGCGCTCCCGGCACCCGCGAAACTGACTTGCTGCGCCCGATGCATCTGGTCGAGAAAGTACATGCCATTATGCTGGCAGGTGGGTCGGCCTTTGGCCTGGATGCTGCCGCTGGCGTCATGCGCTACCTTGAGGAACGCAAAATCGGTTTCGACGTGCGGGTTGCCCATGTTCCCATCGTTCCGGCCGCAATTTTATTTGATCTGGAAGTCGGCGATGCTACAGTGCGCCCGGACGCAGCCATGGGATACCGCGCCTGCCAAAATGCGGCGTCACCGATGGTTGACCAGGGGAATGTCGGCGCGGGCACTGGCGCTGCGGTGGGCAAAATGTTTGGGGTAAAACGGGCAATGAAGGGTGGGATCGGCACTGCCAGTATGGATCTGGGCGGCGGGGTGGTCATCGGCGCGCTGATAGCCGTAAATGCTTATGGCGATATTCTGGACCCTGCCTCCAACCGTTTAATCGCCGGCATGCTGGGCCAAAATGGCGTATTAGCCGACACCATGGCGACCATGAAAACATTCATGGGGCGCAAAGTTCTCCAGTTCAGCAGCCGCCACAACACGGTGATCGGCGCTGTAGCAACGAATGCCAAATTGAATAAAGAACAGATCAACAAAGTCGCCCAGACTGCCCATAACGGTCTGGCGCAAACCATCCGACCGGCGCATACCATGTTCGACGGCGATACGATATTCGCGCTCTCGACCAACCAGCGTCGCACGGACGTCAATATTGTGGCGGCCTTTGCTCCGGAAGTGGTTGCGCGAGCAATTTTGAATGCCATTCTGGCTGCTGAACCGGCTGGCGGTCTGCCGACAGCACGCTCGCTTGGATTTATCGATTAATTGAGCACCTTCTTCGTTATCGGGAAATAAGTAAAACTCCGACCAGGTACGGCAGGGCTGTTGCCAACCTTTCCGTATAATAAACGGAGATAATGTGATCAGTCCGCTGTTTTCATCAAATATTTATCACCGAAGGGAATAATCAAATGATCACCATAATCGCAGATACAATATCGAGCATTCCACCCTCCCAGGCCGTTGAAATGGGAATCCCCTACGTCCCGCAAATCATTATTTTCGGCAGCGAATCTTTTAAAGACGACTACGAGATGGACACCGACACCTTTGTCAAACGTCTGCGTGCATCTCCAGAATTACCCAAAACGGCTGCGCCGTCGCCTGCCATGTATGCCCCGCTTTACGAAAAATTCTCCGCTGACGGAAATACCGTGGTGGTGATTGCCCCCTCCGGCGATGTCAGCGGCACGCTGCGCGGCGCAACCGTTGGCGCTGAAGATTTCCCAGGGAGGGACATCCGGATCATTGACACCCGCACTGTAGGCTCCGGATTAGGGTCACTCGTTCTTCAGGCGCATCAATGGGTGAAAGAAGGCATGGATGCAGATACACTGGTCGCCAAAGTGAAAGCGATGGCCAGCCGACAACGGGTCTATTTTATTGTCGACACGCTCGAATATCTTTACAAAGGCGGCCGGATTGGCGGCGCAAAAATGTTGATGGGCAGTTTGCTTCAGGTTAAACCCATTTTACAATTGACAGATGGCCACATTGAACCGTTGGAGAATCAACGCACAAAACGCCGGGCGATTGCCCGCTTGAAAGAATTGGTTGCCGCCGAATGCCCGCGGGACGACAGCGCCTGTCTCACCATCATGCATGGTGACGCCCTGGATGAAGCCAATGCAATTGCCGATGAAATTTCAGCCGAAACCGGAATGCCACGTCCGGGAATTTTCAATCTCCCGCCTGCTGTTCTGGTCCATGCTGGTCCGGGGGTAATCGCAGTGAGCTTTTTCATCAAACCTGATTAATCCCATTGCCTGGCGCACCAGCCCTTTATGCCCGTCACCATCCATGCACACTGCTGGGGCAATATAGAACATATTGGCAGTTCTGAGCCAATAATAAAAAAGGTGGTCAGTTGAGAAAATCTGACCACCTTTCGCTTTAATACCGTTCAGGTTTATTCCAGTTCAGGCACCGGGCGCTTGCTCTGCCAGACCGCCCAGAGGAAGCCACCGAACAGCACGATCACGGCCAAAATACCTAACGGACTCTTCAAAGTGAAGTTGACCAGGATCGGGGCTGCCAGCAGGCTGACCAGATTGACCACTTTGATCATCGGGTTGAGCGCCGGGCCAGCGGTATCCTTCAGCGGATCGCCAACGGTATCTCCAACCACGCCGGCTTTGTGACGTTCAGAACCTTTGCCGGTATTGGCAACCAGGTCGCGCGGCTCATCTTCGATCGATTTCTTGGCGTTATCCCAGGCTCCGCCGGCGTTGGCCATAAAGACCGCCAGCAGTTGGCCAGAAAGAATGACCCCGGCCAGGAAACCGCCTAGCGCCTCGACGCCCAGCACCAAACCAACAACCAGCGGCATCGAAATCGAAATCACTGCCAGCGGGATCAGTTCTTTCTGTGAGGAGCGGGTGGAAATGGATACCACGCGGGCATAATCCGGTTTGACGGTGCCCTCCATGATCCCAGGCAAGCGGAACTGCTTGCGAACTTCCTCTACAATCTGGCTGGCAGCGCGAGAGACTGCGCGAATGGAGAGGGAAGAGAACAACCAGGGCAGCGCGCCGCCCAGCAGGAAGCCAATGAATACGGTGGTATCCGAGATGCGGATTGCATCCAGCATCCCCGGTTTGACGCGGTTCACGTCAGCGATGTAGGAGGCAAACAGACTGACCGCCGCGATCACTGCCGAAGCGATAGCCACCCCTTTGGTGATGGCTTTGGTCGTGTTACCGACCGCATCCAGGTCCGCCATAATCTGGCGAGCGCGCAATGTATCCGGATCGGTCAATCCCTGCCAGGCCATTTCAGCAATACCATTGGCATTATCCGAAATTGGGCCATAGGAATCCATGGCGACGTTGTTGCCGGTGTGGCTCAACATACCAATACCGATCATGGCGACAGCGTACAGCACATAGGTTGGGCCATCACCCTGGTACAGCAACAGCGCACCCACAAAAGAGATGGCGATCACAACAACTGCCCATACACTGGATTCCATCCCGACCGAAAGGCCGGAAAGGATGGTGGTCGCAGGGCCAGTTTTTGTCGATTTCACAATTTCCTTGACCGGAGAGCGCTTGGTAGCCGTGAAGTATGAAGTCAACGGGTTGAAAGCCACTGCCAGAGCAACGCCCAGAGCAGTCAGGGCGCCTAACCGCCAATCGTGTGCATAGAAGATCGCCAGCAGGAAGGCAAATACAACCGTATTGACGCTGGAAACTTCATATGAACGGAACATGGACTCTTCCGCATCGTGCGCTCGCAAGAACTTGATCGGGAATTTTTCCCAGATCGGCACAGCGAACGTCCCCAGGATAGAGCTGATTACGCCGATGGCGCGGATGATCAACGGGTAAACAATATATACGATCTGGCCGGTGGCTTCGTAGAGCACCAGACCGAGGATCAACGCGGAAACAATGGTGACTTCATAACTTTCGAAGATATCTGCCGCCATACCGGCACAGTCACCGACGTTATCGCCTACCAGGTCAGCCACAACCGCAGCGTTGCGGGGGTCATCCTCAGGGATATCTTTTTCAACCTTGCCAACCAGATCGGCACCAACGTCAGCAGCTTTGGTATAGATACCGCCGCCAACCCGCATGAACAAAGCCAGCAGCGTTCCACCAAAACCGAATCCCAGCAGTGCATCAGGCGCGGCCCGGCCAAAAATAATAAAGATAACAGTACCACCCATCAAACCGAGGCCGTCGGTGAGCATGCCCGTAATTGTGCCGGCATAATAAGCGATGGACAGTGATTCGTTGAACGATCGCCGGGCAGCCGACGCTGAACGTACGCTGGCCTGAATGGCCATGCGCATGCCCAACTGACCAACAATCAGCGAAAATGAGGCGCCCAAAATAAACGCAATCGTACGGCCAAAGGCGACAATTAGAATAACTGCTTGCTCACCCAGGTGGCCAAACTCGCGTTGGGCTTCCAGACTTGGTTTGGCAGTGATGACACTCAGGAAGAGTGCGACTGTCAAAATTGCCATTGCTGGAAGGATGGTTTTCATCTGGCGTTGGAGATAGCCGTTGGCGCCAACGCGGATCGCATCCCAAACTTCTTGCATTTTCTCGGTGCCCTTATCCTTCTTCAGTACCGATCCGCGTAAGAACCAGGCGTACAACAAGCTCAAAAATGCAACCACCAATACCCCAAGCACGGCAAGCTGCTCAAATGCAGTTGTCAACCCGTGCCTGGACATTCCAAAGATATCCATGTTGCCTCCAGGTATTAAAATATAGAAAAAGAGGGATATATACCCCCTGGTAGTGGCAGGGGGTGCTCGTAGAACAGCACTATTGTATATATAAGCGCAAAATTGTCAATAATAATGTGAAACATTAGTATTTCATTAGAAATTTCACAACCTAGTTGTATTTGATTTTTGATTGTTGTATATTGTTATGCGGCCGTTTTCCAGAGCGTAAAATCGCTCTTGTGAGGCTTCGCGGGCGGAATCTGCATTCCGCTCGTTTTGTGTGTCCATTAAAAACATGATGATCATCACCGGATGGCTTTATTCATAAGGTGCGCTTACGGTGGCGAAACAGGTATTGAAATTCAGACGTAAAAAGTGTATTCTGAAATGGCAACCTGACCAGGCAGGCGACCGATGGAATTGGATAATCGTAAAATTCGGAGGATTTTGAAATCCTTCTATCATAAGAGGCAATTGGCAAGCAGAATGGATAACCCTTTAATTAATGTTGTTGACGACGAAGATGAAGAATACCCTGCGATTGCAAGGTTAATTGAACTTGGGCGTCAGAAAACGTACGTAACCATCGATGATATTCTGCATTTCTTCCCCGATGCCGAGCAAGATGTAGAACAGCTCGAGGAAGCCTTTGCGGCTTTGATGAGTGCCGGGATTCCATACCTTGAGGATGAATCGCTGGCACCTGAACCGAGTGAGGACGAGCTCAATCTCGACGAGGACGAGTCCGAAGAAACAGGTCCAGAGATCGTTTTTGACGATCTTCAAAACATCGACACGGACGACACCATCGGTCTTTATCTCAAGGAGGTCAGCCGGGTTCCCCTGCTAACCGCTGAAGAAGAAGTCGAATTGGCGCAGCGGATTGAGCGCGGCCGGATGGCCCGCGAGGAATTGGCTCGCGGCAATGTCAGCATCCGCCGGCGGCATGAACTGCGGCGATTGATCGAAGACGGTTGGGCTGCCCGCGAACACCTGATCACCGCCAATTCCCGTTTGGTCATCAGCGTTGCCAAGAAGTACATGGGGCGTGGGGTACCCTTCCTGGATCTGATCCAGGAAGGCAACATCGGCCTGATCCGCGCCACAAAAAAGTTCGATTACCGTCGCGGGCACAAATTCAGCACCTATGCCACCTGGTGGATTCGCCAGGCGGTGACGCGCGCTATTGCCGATCAAGGGCGAACCATTCGCGTTCCGGTTCACATGGGTGACCAGATTAACAAGCTTCTGCGCACGCAGCACCAGTTGACCCAGCGCCTTGGCCGCGAGCCATCGGTGGATGAGTTAGCGCTGGCATTGGACGTGCCGCCCAAAAAAGTTGAAAATATGATCCAGGTAGCACGCCGGCCGTTATCACTTGAAACCCCCACGGATGACGAAGAAGATTCCGTACTGGGTGATTTCATCGAGGATAACGATGCCCCTCCACCGGATGACACAGCAACCTATAACCTGCTTCGTGAACACCTGGAAGAGGTTCTGAATTCTCTTCCGCCGCGCGAGGTGCGCATCCTGCAGCTACGCTACGGATTGCTCGATGGCCAGGCTTACACACTGGAAGAAGTCGGCCGTAAAATGGGCGTCACCCGTGAACGGGTACGCCAGATCGAAGCCCAGGCGCTTAGCCGTTTGCGACACCCGACTATCCGGCGGAAGCTGCGCGACTATCTGGGCGAATAACTTCTCCGTTTGATTCTAAGACCGCATCTTCTTCGGAAAATGCGGTCTTTTTCATTTATTAAAGCGTCTCCTGGCAAAATACTTGCAATATTAAACAAGTTAGTGCATACTAAATGCCGGGAGAATAAACATGGCCACGATCTCTTTGCGCGCGTATAACAAAGAAATTGATGCAATGATCGACAATGGAGAAGTGAAAGAAGCCATCGCCCATTGCCGACATATTTTACGTCTTTATCCAAAGCATATCGAAACCTATCGCTTATTGGGCAAGGCCTACCTGGAAACACAGCGATTTACTGAAGCCGCTGATGTGCTGCAAAGAGTCCTCTCCTCATTGCCAGATGATTTTATCTCCCAAATTGGCATGAGCATGATTCGTGAAGATGAAGGCAATCTGGATGCAGCGATTTACCATATGGAGCGCGCATTCGAAGCGCAGCCTTCCAACACGGCGGTACAGGACGAACTAAAGCGATTGTATGGCCGCCGCGATGGTGTTATTCCAGCTAAAATTCGGCTGACTCGTGGCGCATTGGTCCGAATGTATGCGCGCGGCGATCTTTACCAGCAGGCTATTGCTGAGGCGTGTGTTGGTCTGGCAGAACAACCAGACCGGGTTGATCTTGAAGTCATACTGGCGCGCATGTATTTTCTTTCTGGTCAAAAGGCGCTGGCCACCGAGGCGAGTAGCCGCCTGGTCGAAAAACTCCCTTATTGCTTCGAGGCCAATAAAATTCTGGCCGAGGTATTGCCAAACACCTCCCGCGCAGAAGATGCGGATATTTATAAACAACGGATTTTTGCCCTGGATCCGTACCTGGCTTATCTGCCTGTTGGTAGTGAATCCAGTGCAGATGTACCTGAAGAATCGGTTATGGTTGAAAAATTTGAAGGCGAACTGGAAGAGGAACCCGGGACTCAACCAGATTGGGCTCAGGTTGCCGGAGTAAAACTGGAACAAATAAACGAAGAAGAAAACCTGCCAGACTGGTTGACATCGGTTGAGACCCAGGAACAGCAGCCCGAGGTTACACCGGCGGAAGAGGGCGCAATAGAAAAAGATTGGGGGAAGATAGATATCGAAACCAAACCGGAGGACATTGCCCCGGACGAAGAAACGAAAAAGCCAGAGGAAGAATTACCGGACTGGATGCAGGCCGCTGGCTGGCAAACTGCAAGTGGCGATGCCACCAAAGAAGCGCCTGACGAAGAACAAATTGATGAGATTGTCGAAGAATTAACCGCCAATGAAGCTGAGATCCCTGAATGGCTGCAAGAGATTGCCCCGGGGGAGGAAACAGAATCGTTTGCCGGGAAAAAAGAAGAACCCACTGACGGGGAAGATAACGCCTGGTTGGATAGCATATTTGCTAATGCCGAGCAAAAAGCTGACGCAATTCCGGATCTCGATCTTACTTCACCGGAGAAAGCACCGGACTTAACCGGATCAATCGAAAGCGGCGTGGACCTGCCGGATTTGGCAGGCGAAGAATTTGCTGCAAAAGCTGAGGAAGCGGAATCCCCTTCAGCCGACGCCATGGAAATTCCAGATTGGTTGACGGATATGAGATCGGCAGAAGAACCAGCCGAAGCCGGTGAAGGGCAGCCGGATTTGGCAGGCGAAGAAGTTGCTGCAAAAGCTGAGGAAACAGAACCCCCTTCAGCCGACGCCATGGAAATTCCAGATTGGTTGACGGACATGAGATCGACAGAAGAACCAGCCGAAGCCGGTGTAGGACTGCCGGATTTGGCAGGCGAAGAAGTTGCTGCAAAAGCTGAGGAAACAGAACCCCCTTCAGCCGACGCCATGGAAATTCCAGATTGGTTGACGGACATGAGATCGACAGAAGAACCAGCCGAAGCCGGTGTAGGACTGCCGGATTTGGCAGGTGAAGAGGCAATTGCAAAGGCTGAGGAGGCAGAAACCCCCTCATCAGACGTTACCGAAATTCCAGATTGGTTGACGGAACTGGATATGGCAGAAGAGTCAGCCGAAGCCGGCGTAGAGTCGCCGGATTTGGCCGGCGAAGAGGCAGAAACTCCCTCATCAGACGCTACCGAAATTCCAGATTGGTTGACGGAACTGGATAAGGCAGAAGAGTCAGCCGAAGCCGGTGTAGAGTCGCCAGATTTGGCCAGCGAAGAGGATTTTGCGAAGGCGATTGAAGCAGATTTTTCATCATCAGGCGTTGCTGAAATTCCAGAATGGTTGACGGATTTGGCATCGGAGGAAGAACCTGGTGAAGAACCGATTACATCGCCTTCATCAGTAACGGATGATGACGACTGGTTGGAAATTTTACAGCCGAAGGATGAAGGAGCCGCTAAAGAAGGTCCGGATTTGGGAGACTTTTTTGCTAATGCCGAAAAAGAAACTCCTCCTGAAGCGGATGCAACCCAGCCAACTCGCGTCCATACTCCAGAATTTGATGCCGCTCCTTTCGCACCAGTCTTCAAGGATTTTGATGTTGAAACAAAAGCCGACGAAGAAGTTGAACCTTTTTCTGTGGAAAGTGCTTTCACTGAACGCCCAGAGGACGCGAATGAAGAAGAAGTTTCTGCTTTACCTGGCGAAGACGATTTCCTGGAATTTGGCTTAACCGAACACCAAGGCGAGCCTGTTGCAGAAGATTTATCGACAGGGATGGAAGAAGCCGAAGAAATGGCTGTGCCTGATTGGCTGATGGAATCGATGGACACAAAAACCGGTGAAAGCGAATTTTCGACCGGAGAAACAGCACTTGATGAAGTGGTTACCGCCGACGCGGAGTCAGCCGGCCAAATAGAAGAAGAGATCGCGGCTACGGGCAGTCTTGACGAAACTGTGGACGATGATGCGGCCTTTGCCTGGCTCGAAGCTCTGGCAGCCCGCCAGGGAGCGGATGAAGATTCTCTTCAGGTTGCTGCAGAAGACCGGATAGAAGAGACCCCTGACTGGGTCAAATCTGAGATCGAGAAACACGAGTTCGAATCCGAAGTTCCAGCAGGGGAACCGGAAGTGTCCCTCGAACCCGAATCAGCCGACAATCTGACGCCAGCCACTACGATGGACATGAGTGATATTGAAGGTGCAGGCGAAGAGATAATTTTCAATCCGACCCTGGAAGAAACAACTGTCGAAGAAGAAGAAGTGGAACCGGCAGCACTTTCTGCAGAAGAACCCGCTCCAGCGCTGGAGACCACTGAACCTGTAGCAGCGGAGCCCGATCACGAAGAATTGCCGGAGTGGCTTAAAGAGACGCTGGAAACGGAACAGGAAGCGCCACAAGAAGAGGTCGAACAAACCCCTGAACCGCGTATCTTCCGCCGAGTTAGCGAATGGGTGACCGGCGAAGCAGAAGAACCTCCGGCCGAAATTGAACCTCAAGCCGAAATTCAATCTCTCTCGGAAGAACCGACAGGCATCGAAGCCCCGGCTGAAATACTGGCTGAGCAACTTAAGACACCGCCACCGGCTGAGCCTGCGGCACAACAAGAAGAAGGCGAAGTTGAAGCGGTTCCTGAATGGCTGCAAGGCCTGACAATAGAACCTCCCAAAAAAGTTACAGGCATGCTGGTCAATGCAGAGACGCCGCCTGAATGGTTGAAGGAATTGGAAAGCGAAGGGATTGAACAGACGCCGGAGGAGCTCCCTGACATAGTTGCAGAACCTACGGCCTGGGTGGCTGAAGAAGAAGAAATATCCAAAGGTGGGATCGTGGATGATACCAGCCCGCTGCGTCCCGGCCCATCGCCTGTTGCAACGTCAGCATCCAGTAGCAGCGATCTTTACAACGCCCAGGCAGCGCTCAACCGCCAGGATATTGAAGGCGCGCTTGAACACTACAACACACTCATAAGCCGGGGGGAGGCTCTCGAAGACACCATTCACGATTTACGCGATGCACTGTATCGCTATCCCATCGACATTTCGATCTGGCAGGCGCTAGGCGATGCCTATGCGCGCAGCAACCAGCTGCAAGAAGCGCTGGACGCCTACACTAAAGCAGAAGAATTGCTGCGTTAATACTCAACCATACAGCCCGGAGGATTATTTTGGAGCGCACTTTCGTTATAGCCAAACCCGACGCCGTTCAGCGCGGTCTGGTCGGTGAAATCATCGTCCGCCTTGAACGGCGCGGCCTGAAACTGGTCGGCGCAAAATTCTTACAGGTTAGCCGCGAACTGGCCGAAAAGCACTATGCGGTTCATAAGGGTAAGCCATTTTATGAAGGGTTGATTCGTTACATCACTTCTGCACCTGTTATGACGATGGTCTGGGAAGGTCCTCAAGCCATCGCAGCAGTACGGCAGACTATGGGAGCTACGAGGCCGGTCGAGGCAGCGCCAGGGTCAATTCGACATGATTTCGGATTGTCGGTAGGTCGAAATTTAACCCACGCTTCAGACAGCCCGGAAACCGCTGCCTTTGAAATCGGTCTGTGGTTCACCGAAACAGAGTTGGTCAACTGGCAGCGCCCCACCGACGCCTGGATATTCGAAGGCAATTAATCGGGTGCAAATCGAGTATAAAAGGACTGGCCATAGTAAAGCCTTTTATACTCTTAAATTTTAAGTGGAATACTTGACGGTCTGTCAGGATCATGATAAGATATCGCTCGTTCGGGGGGCGTGGTGTAGCGGCTAACATGCGGCCCTGTCAAGGCCGAGACCGCGGGTTCGAATCCCGTCGCTCCCGCTCCGAGTAAGACCTCCACCCGGAGGTCTTTTTACATATTAGGCCGGGACGTGCCTATTCGAATCCGGTCCCCACAGGGGGGATGTTATCGTTCTCGCACTTACATCTGCGCCAATTCTCCGGTAGCCAGCCTGGCTATGCGCATCCAACGTGCTGATGTTTCTTGCCAGCCGGAAACGTTCATCTGCTGGGCCATTTCAGCATAGATCTTTGCGTAAGCATATATCTTTTCCCGGTCATGAATGAAGGTGTAACTTTCTCCAAGCAGATGGATAATTTCGAGCATGGATACTGCTGGAATTTGTATTTTTGCACCAATTTCTTCGGCTTCCTGCAACACCGCAGCCGCCGTGGCATAATCCGATAGACCGATCGCCTGCCTGGCAGCAATTACCGCCCACCGGACGAATGCTTCAAAATCGCTAGAATTGCGATAATGGTAAAGGATCCGGGAAGCTGCCCTTTCACCGCGCTCCTCGATCAATTTACGCGCCATTTTCCGATGCAACAGCGCTCGAGCCGGGGGCAATATCATTTCATACACCGCCTGTTGAATCAGGTGATGGCTAAATTCAAATTCATGTTTTTTAGGAGGTGCATTGACTTCGATAATATGCGCGGCTACCAATTCCTCAAGATCTTTAAAGATAGGCTGCTCTTCACGGCCAAGGATCAACTGGACCTCATGGACATCAAAGTAGGTTCCTATCACTGCTGCTGCCTGGATTGTTTCGACCGCTTTTGCGCCCAGCGGCTGCAGGCGCGCTTCAATGAGTTGTTGAATGGAGGTCGCCAAGGGCAGACGCAGTGGACCGGTTTTCATGATTGGCCCTTCCCAGGTGACATTATCTGTTCGCAGTTTCCCATCACCAATCAGCGCGCCCAATGTTTCACGAATAAATAAAGGATTCCCCAGAGTTTTGTTATAAAGCGCATCCGCTAACCGTTTTGCATTTTTTGCCCCGCCCGAAGCCGAGATGATCCATTGAGAAACATCCTCGGGCAATAAATTGCTGATCATTATGTCGCGAACCAGATGGTCGCGGCGCAATCGAACAAGCGAAATGGTTTGATTGATCAACTGCGTCGTGTCCGACGAGATGGTTAGAATGCATACTTTCTGATTGGCGCCGGTTTGAACCGACAGCAAATATCGCACAAGAAATTCCAACAAGTGAAAAGTGGATTTGCTCGCCCAGTGGATATCATCCAAAACGAACAGAATGGAGACTGATTTACTGATGGTACTGACCACATTGCAAATTGCTGAAAATATTTGATTCTGATCCAACTGTTGCGTGCCAGAGATGGTCTTTATCCCAAAAACATCAGCCAATTCCGGCACAAACCGCGAAATTTCAGCCGCTTGCCATTCCGGAATGGAGGCGCGAACAGCAGGTGGGATGTTGGAGATCAGATCCAATAAAGCCATCCGAATTGAAAAATGAGGTACGCCCTGCCCAACCGGTAAGCAACGACCCCAACCAATAGAAACCCCCGTTGACTGCAACCGCCGTACGAACTCCTGGGCCAGACGGGTCTTGCCAACCCCCTGTTCACCTTTAAGCACAGCCACCATTTCACTGCCCTTTTCCCACCACTCCGTCAGGCTTTGATATTCCCTTTCCCGCCCAAATAAACCGGTGTCTTCGAGATGTTTTTCACTGGCGATGGATTGGTGGCGCAGGCTCTTTTCTAATGTCTCAGGGGATAAGGACCCGGTAACTGGCTCAGTGTATGTGATCCTTTCATCTAATATGGATTGATATAGACCGCGAGTTTCTTCCGATGGATCAATATTTAATTCTTTGCGGAGCAGGCGCACGCAATCATTGTATTGTTCAATCGCCCCCGATCGGTTCCCAAGGTGGTAATGGGCAGTCATAATTGCCCGGTGAGCGATTTCATTCAGCGGATCAGCTTTCAATAGCAATCGGCTGGTCTCCATAGCCCTGGTGAAACGATTACCGCTCAAATAATGGGTGATAAGTTTGGTCAGCGCTCTTAAATAATAAGCTTCCAGCCTGTAGCGTTCTTCCAGACACCAATCTTCATACACATTGGAAAGAAAACTCCCACGGTACAGGTCGATGGCGTTTTGCAACATCTGCGGAGATGCCTGAGTCGCTGCTTTTTCAAATTCCGGCACATCCATCCAGCATTCCACCTGCGGCGTCCAGGTGACTGTGCTGCTCGTCGTGACCAAAAAATCATCAGGGTTTAGACCTGTCTCCTTCAAGACTGATCGGATTTGCCAGAGTGCTGTATGCAAACTGCGGCGCGCATTGACACGCGGACGGTCTGGCCAAAATAATTCGGCCAGGTGCTCCCGGCTCAATTCTTTTCCAGAATGAACGGCCAGATAGCCCAATAGCCCCACTGCTTTTTGGGTCGGCAAGACAGGCAATATGTTTCCGGCGACGGATAACTGTAAAATTCCCAACAACCGGATCTGCAGCACGGGTTTACCCTATGATCCCAAGAAATAATTATCCTGACCTGACTTTTACCAATTGTTAATCAAATTGTAACATTAATGCCTTGCAAATTTACAATCATCAATCTCTTTTATCAATTTTTTACTGATTTTTGCAGTCTTTTTGCACCTCCCCGCTTATGCTTACATAGACAAGGCAGTAGAGAGGGTGTCTTATGGAATTTTTATCGAAGCATGAGTTAAGTTCTTTTGTGATTCGATTGTGGAATGATGACGATCGCGGTCACTGGCGCGGTCATATTACACACATTCAAAGCCGCCAGGGTTGTTATTTCCTTACCTTAAGCCAGATGGAAGACTTTGTTTCGAGATTTTTTTCGACCATGCAAGAAGAAACCTTACAGGTCACCCAATCAACCACCGCTACACCTGATCTGCTTGGCAAAAATGTAAAACCCGGGGTTTAGGAGCAAAACACCTTGTAGGACGGGAGAATTTTGTAAGCAGGATTTCGGACTTTATCGTTAATTATGAGTAATAAGGATGTTAGGAGGGTGATATGGAACACTTGATTAATATTCAGAACCAATTAGCCCAAAAGGCTAATTTGTCCAATAGCACGTCATTTCTTGATGGCGCTACCCTTGAAAGCGGGCTTCTTAATATTTATCGGCAGCGCCCGCGTGTCTCTGTCATAATTCCAACTTTAAATGAGGCCAAGAATCTACCGCTGGTCTTGCCATATCTACCATTAGCCTGGATCGATGAGGTGATATTGGTGGACGGCCGCTCCACCGACAACACCGTAGAGGTTGCCCGCACACTGCTTCCTGCCATTAAAGTTGTGATGGAGCAAAAGAAGGGTAAAGGCGCAGCCATGAATGCCGGCTACCGGGCTGCGATCGGTGAAATTCTGATTGTGGTAGATGCTGATGGCTCCAATGATCCTCGCGAGATTCCGCGTTTTGTCCAGGCACTAATGATGGGCGCCGATATGGTCAAAGGCAGCCGGTTTGCACACGGGGCTGGCACCACCGACATGCCTTTCATCCGGCAGCTCGGCAATCGTTTCTTCACCATCACCTGCAATGTACTGTTTGGCACCCATTGGACAGATTTGTGCTACGGATACCATGCATTCTGGCGACATTGTCTGGAGGTTGTGGATGTTTCAGACACGCCTGGCTTCGAGATCGATACTGCGCTTTACCTGCGGGCTGCGCGCGAACAATTGCATGTGACTGAAGTACCAAGCTTCGAAGGCTACCGCTTTTTCGGGATCGGTAAACTTCAGACTATTCCAGACGGTTGGCGGGTATTAAAAACGATTGTTCACGAACGTTTGAAGAAAAGACGCACACCGGAATCCAACCGTTATCTGGGATTCCGTGGACTCCAGCCAGTTTTGGAATACGCCGCAGCGCCAAACGCTATATCCGCTCCGGAGGTTAATTTACAACTGCTCCGCACCATTGGAATGATCTTATCTGCCGGCTACAGTTTGAATGAGCTCATGACACAGGTTTTGCACCTTTCGCTCCAGGCGATGAACGCTGTAAGCGGTAGTCTGCTCATCCTGGATGAAAATGGCCAGGTGGCGAATGTTTGTATGGTTTACGGCGACAAAAAAGTATCCGCATCAGAAAAAAACGTGTCGGAATTGCTGGACCAGGGTGTGGCAGGCTGGGTCTTGCGCAATCGGAAGCTGGCGCTCATAGCCAATACCAACGAAGATCCCCGCTGGCTGCCGCGAACCTGGGAACAGGATATGCCGCGCTCGGCAGTAGCAGTCCCGGTCGCGCTACAAGACTGCCGTTTGGGCATTTTAACGCTGGTACGCTCGCAGGAACATCAGTTCACAACGGATGATCTGAAAATACTGGAAAGCCTGGCAATGCCAGCATAATCAGAGATTTATTGACTGAGATCATGAATCCTTTTATAAATCAAATTTCCGTCATCGTTTGCGCGTATACCGAGTTGCGCTGGGACGATTTGCTCACCGCAGTTGACTCGCTGCGCGCGCAAACGCATCCTGCCAGTGAAATCATTCTGGTGATTGATCATAACCCAGCCTTACATGAACGTGCTCAGGCTCAGTTTTCGGATCTTTCCGTGGTGACAAATACTGAAAAACGCGGCTTATCCGGTGCACGCAATAGCGGGATAGCTGTTGCTCACGGGGATTTGATCGCCTTTATGGATGAAGATGCGGTTGCTGATGCTGAATGGCTGGAACATCTGAACGCTGGATTCTTGGATCCAAAAGTCATTGGAGTCGGCGGCGCAATCATTCCCTGGTGGATAGCAAAACAATCCGCCTGGTTTCCTGAAGAATTCAACTGGGTGGTTGGCTGCACTTATCGCGGTATGCCCGAGATTGCCAGCCCGGTTCGCAATTTAATCGGCTGTAACATGGCTTTTCGCGGTGAAGTTTTTAGCCAGGCCGGCGGTTTCCGCGGTGAGATCGGACGCGTTGGTACTTTTCCAGCCGGATGTGAAGAGACCGAATTGTGCATCCGGGCAAGCCAAATCCTACCCGGCCACATCTTCCTCTTCGACCCACATGCACAGGTACACCATCGAGTACCGGCAGCACGCACCAGCTTACGGTATTTCACCGACCGATGTTTTGCCGAAGGGTTATCAAAAGCCCTTGTTTCACGTCTGGTTGGCGCTCAAGACGGGCTTTCTTCGGAGCGTTCTTATACTTTCAATACCCTCCCTCGTGGGGTGCTGCGCGGGCTGAAGGACGCGTTTGTGCATGGGAAATGGTCCGGTCTTGGCCGGGCTGGAGCAATCATTATCGGTCTGGGATTTACCACTGCAGGCTATCTTGCCGGGCGGCTGATGTTGTTGCGAAATAAAAACAGATCAATCGCTTCGCAGAATTTATCGTTAGATCAGGCATAATTACTCAGGAGTTTTTGGATCCATGACCATCACAGCAAGCAACGATACCCAGATTGAAATCAGCATGCCAGATAAACCGAACGCCCCATCGAACGCATTGGCGCCAAAATGGTGTGAATTTGACCTTCATGGAGTTAGTGCATTTCGCGTGGAAGCTTCCTCGGGGATTGCGACCCTCTTCAAGGACATGTTTCGCCCCTTCTTGTCAGAAGGATTGGAACATTTCGATCTAACCATAAGCGAAGCCTTTGAACCGTTGATCGACGCGGCCTACGGGGAAGCCCACGGCGAATCCGATTTTTACTATAACGACCATGGCGTCTATATCGAAAATCTGGATGTCCAGGTTTTCGTGGATGAAGATAGTATGCGCTTGCACGGCAAGGGTGAATTACTGGTGATGGCAGTGCCGCTGATTGACCGGATAATGGTGCAGCACGGTGCAGCCATGCTGCATGCCATGACGGTGGATTACAAAGGCCACGGTATTCTCATGCCCGCCTGGGGCGGCACCGGCAAGACCAGCACCATGTCGAAGCTGGTTAAGACCCCCGGGTTCTCCTTCATGGGTGACGATTGGACGTTCCTCACACGCCAGAGCAATTTGCTTGGCTTTGCAAAACCCTTGTTCATCAAACCGTACCATCGCACACTATATCCCCACCTGTTTGCAAAGACACACAAGCCTTTGGTTCCTGTGGCGCTTTCAAAGCCCATCTCGCGCCTGACCACCCGCATTCATCCTTACATTACCCGTTTCCCGCACATGGCTTCCTTGATCCGCAAATGGTCGCCTGAACACATGATGGTTCATCCAGATCAAGCCTTCCCGAATTCCCCAATTTCTAGCGGGGCTCCACTGGCAGCATCATTGTTTGTCGAGCGGTTCGAGGGCGACTCCACAGAACCACAATTCTTCGAAAAAGATGCAAGGTGGATGACTACCAAGCTGATTGGGAATTTCTTCTCGGAACTGCCGCGTTATTCAAGGTTGGTCATGACCACCCTTGGCGCTTCAGGCATCATCCCCATTGAACGATCATTCGGCGAGAAAGAAGATATTCTGCTACAGGCATTGGCTGGAAAACCTGCTTTCTACCTGCGCGTCCCGCGCGCTTTTGGACCCGACCAGGCATCTGACATCATCGTCGAAACAATCAAAAACGTTGTCAAAGCAGCCGGGATCGGGTAGAGGCGCTATGCTGCCCATCACTGTTATTGTGCCGGTCCGTAATTCAGAGCATCTGGTCGAAGGTTGCCTGACATCGATCTTCAAGGCCAATCCGGCGGAAGTCATTGTAGTTGACGGCCTCTCGACCGACCGTACCCTGGAAATTGCGCAGAGATTCCCTGTCGTTATCATCTCTGACGGGGGCCAAGGGGTTCCAGCCGCGCGTATGATGGGAGTTCGCGCGGCTAGCAACCCAACCATCGGGCTGTTTGACGTCGATATCCGCATTCCTGATGGTGCTCTGGAAAACTTGTATAAACAATTTTATGAAGATCAATACGATGCTCTCCAGGCAGGGTTAATCAGCTATTCCGGCCAGGGGTACTGGGGGCGAGCGCTGGTCAATCACCATAATAACGGGCGCAGCAAGCACTGGCCAGGTTTGATGGCGTCGTTATTCAGGCAGCAGGTGCTGCTCGATAATCCGCTCGATGTGCGTTTTCGTTCCGGTGAGGACATCGAAATCCGCTGGCGGCTAAAGAATGCCGGATACAAGATGGGCGTATCCAGCACAACCACCGTCCAGCATTGGTTTGGCGACAGCTATGAGTTCGCCAAGGATCAATGGCTGCAAGACGGGAAAGGTCTTGGCCGAATGGTTGTCAAGTACGGCCTGCGTGCCCTCCCTCTGATTGGCATTCCGCTGGTTGGCGCTGTGCGGGGAATTTTGTTGAGCCTGACACACCTCCAGCCTCGATGGATTTTGTATTACCTGGGTTACTTCCTATATAACTACACCTCCATCTTCAGCGGCCTGACAGAACGCCTGATAAAACCAGAATTGTGGATGCAATCCGGGGCCAGTCAATGAAAACCGGGCAAATTCATAAACGGATGAATAATCTAAGCGCCTCCCATGAGTTCCCGCAAAACGGAACCCGGCGCGCCCGGGGTTTATTCAAGCTATGGGACAACCTAAACCTGGAGAAACGGGAGGAATATTCTAGATTTTATAACTCCGGCACGCTCATATTGGGTCGTGTGGCCGCCTCGGGATTGGGCTACCTCACCTGGCTGATTACCGCCCGGTTGTTTGACGCCCGCGAGGTCGGCATTGCCTCCGGTATCGTCTCCGCAATGATGCTATGCGTCCAACTGGCCCTGTTTGGCATTGGGGCAGCGGTCATCAAAACTTATCCGCTCCACCTCCAATCCCCTTCAAGAATGATCAACACGGCGCTTAATTTGATCGCAGCGGCGTCGTTGGCAACTGCCGCGTTATTTCTGATCTTTGCCAGAGTCTTTTTCAACGAACTTAACGTCGTCAGCGCACTCCCCCTATATGCGCTTCTCTTTCTTGGGATCAATATCTTCGGCGCGATTAATGTGTTGATGGATCATGTCTCCATCGCAATCAAACGCGGCGATCAGGTCCTGACACGCAATGTACTTTTCGGCCTGGTCACGATTGCTGGAGTGGCAGCTTTACCGCTTCTGGCGGAAACGACCACCTCGATCGCCATCGTCTCAGCCTGGGCTGCTGCAGGCTTTTTCGCCTGCCTTATCGGCGCCATTCAAATATTCCGTTCAATCCCGTCTTACAGTTACACACCGGCGATCGAAAAGGAGACTGCCAGACAACTAATCGGAATTGGCCTGCCCAACTACTTGTTGACGCTGGCGGAAAGGGCGCCCAATTGGATTCTGCCAATCATCATCACCGAAATGCTCTCACCGGTCGAAAATGCGCGCTGGTACGCCGTTTGGATGATGGCCTGGGTTGTATTTCTCGTACCCATCTCAGTCGGGCAGAATTTGTTCGCTGAAATTTCGCACCAGCCAGAGAAATTCCGCCGCCCACTACGCCTTAGCTTCCGCAACTCACTGGTTGGTGGCCTGGTCGCGGCCATTCTGGTGATCGTTTTAGCGCCTTTCATGCTCGGTCTGCTCGGCAAGGATTATGCGGCCGCCGGCACAACCCCGCTACGCATTCTGGCGTTGGCAATCCTACCTATTACTGTGATTCAGATGTACTACGCAGTATGCAGGGGTACTCAACGTTTGGGGGAAGCAACCGTCACCGGGCTTGCCAGCGGCGCGGCTGGCATTGCCGCTGCCACCTTGGCGGGTATCCAATATGGATTGACCGGCATGGCTGTTGCCTGGCTGACAACTCAATCGATTGCAGCCGTTTGGGCCGGGTTTCGTATTGCCGTGTTCATGCGCCACTCAGATCAAACCTCTGCCAGGACCGAGAATCCACCCGATTCGTCGTCCCAAAGCAGCAGTTGAGGGCGAGGAAAATCGATATGGCAGCCTGTCTGAATGCGCGCAAATGTGAAGGTCGGGGTGGAAGCAGTCCCTCCATTACCGGCCAGCATCCTTTATTCGTTTCCAAAACGAGATACTTTAATATTACCGGGAGATTGTAACGATGAAAACAAAATTGTTACGGGCACTCATCATCAGCACCTGCCTGTTGGCGCTTGGCTTTACTGCTCCAACCAAAACATCTGCCCAGGGTGATGTTGGTTACAAAGACTTTGGTTACGGCACAGCCGTTGCCCCAACTGCCGATAAGCCCCAGAGCAAATTGTGGTATCACGATGGAACCTGGTGGGGCGTGCTGTATAATTCCACACCCGCGATAAAGCAGCATCAAATCTACCGGTTTAGTTGGGCCAATCAGTCCTGGACCAGCATGAATGTTGCTGTGGAGGGGCGGTTGCGCGTGACCTATGATGTTCTTTCCGATGGCGATAATTTATATATCGCATCGGCCGCTGATATTCTTGGGAGCGAAACAGAAACGTATATTAAAATTCAGACCTTTTTGTATGACCCTAACCAAAAGACATATTTCCTCAGCAATACCAGGCAAATAACCAGCAACGCCCTTGAAGCCGTGGTCATCGATAAAGACACCACCGGCAGGCTTTGGCTCACTTACACGGATATCGGCCTTAACCTGAATAAGAATGTGTTTGTCACACACACCAGCGGAGATACACCGAATTGGGTAACGCCTTACGTTTTACCGGTCACCCCGGGGGCAGCCGACAATTTAAATAATGACGATATTTCAACTCTGGTTGCCTATACCGAACCAGGGGCTCCGCCAAAGCCAAAGATTGGTGTGATGTGGAGCAACCAGACGAATAACGCCGTGTATTTCGCCTCTCATATCGATGGCAACAATGATCAAATCTGGACGATGGTCCCTGCGCTTTCCGGCCCCAATTATGCCGATGACCATTTAAACATCAAAAGTCTGCAAGCCGATTCTGCCGGACAGGTATTTGCGGTAGTGAAAACATCCCTGAATTCCGTTTCCGTCCCTGATCCTGGACAGCCGTTGATTATCTTGCTAACGCTGGAAAATAGTGGAAGCTGGAGCCGACGCACGGTAAGCCAGGTAAAGGACAATCACACCCGTCCGATCCTCCTGATCGACGAACAAAACCGTCAGATTTACGTTTTCTATACTTTGTTAATTGGAGCGCAGACGACCGGGCATATTTATTACAAACAAGCCAGCCTGGACGTCCCTGGCACGCAATTTCCAGACGGCGCAGGGACGCCATTTATTGCGCTTGCCAACGACACGCATATCAACAATGCTTCCTCGACCAAGCAGGTCTTGAATGGAACGATGGATTTGTTGGTCATTGCAAGTGATGATACTGAAAAATCGTATTATCACAATGTTATCGATCTTGCTCCATCGTTTACCCAGTACAAGGTGTTATTGCCGTTGATCATGAGGTGACATGGGGACTCTAACTAAAGCCCATGTTACACTTATCCCAGCAGCCAGAGTATCGCATACCGCAACCAGAGCTGTACGTTGTCCCACTTAACCAAGCCTGTTCTGGTCTACATGTTTCACACTCAGTACCATCCTTACTGGATAAAGATTTCGGCACAAACCGCGAAGAAGGTTGCGAAGCCTATTCGAGCAACACGGTAAAAGCATGACAGAGCAAACCCAAAAACCTGTGGAAAGAAAGCTAATGGCGCAGGCGTCAGCCGAGCCGCTGCGCCTCAGGCGGTTGCCCCAGCCGGGAGCTTCTTTTCATGCTCTGGAGCTGGTAAAAACCTGGATAAAAAAATGGCAACCCTCCCAGGTTCTGCCAATAATATTGATCATCATCGGCAGTGCGGTCTGGTTGTCTTCCCTGTCACAGGTCAAGGTGGAGCAGATGAACGACCTGGGGTTGGTATCTGTCATACCGCCTACTGGCTGGATTGCGCTTGCGCTGCTGGCGGTCAGCTTCAGCCTGGTTTTGACCGCACAAAAGGTCAATTCTGTCTTAATTTTTTTCCACATGGCCATCCTGGTTTTCATGCTGTATGGAATAACCGCAATCGTGGAGACCGTGCCGCGTTTTGGGCCTTCCTGGCGCCATGCGGGAGTCATCGATTACATCTTACGCAACGAAAATGTGAATCCCCGTATCGATGCGTATTTCAACTGGCCAGGTTTCTTCATTATGGGCGGTCTGATCACCCAAATTGCCGGCCTGGATAGCGCCGTATATTTCCTCAAATGGTCCCCCTTCTTTTTCCAACTGCTCTATATGGGACCGCTGTGGATGATCAACAATTCACTGACCAGTTCGCGGAGGCTGGTTTGGTTCGGCATCTGGGTTTTCTACCTGGTCAATTGGGTCGGACAGGATTATTTTTCGCCCCAGGCAATGAATTTCTTTTATTTTCTGGTCATCCTGGCCATCTTATTGTGCTGGTTCCGGTCTTCGGAAGTCACTATACCCCGGCTGGTAAATGGGAAATTGCTGCAGAAAATACCGAAAATTCAGGGGGTTATTACGCGGGTGTTTACCAGTGAGAAGGCGCCACCCGTACCCACATCACTGACGCAAAAGACTTTTTTCCTGCTGATGATGGTGATGATTTACTTTGTCAGTGTCACCAGCCACCAACTGACCCAATTTGCCATCTTGTTTTCTGTCCTCCTGCTCCTGATCTTCCAGCGAATTACACCCAAAGCCCTGCCAATTATCATGCTGGTTCTCAGTGGAATGTGGATCGCCTACATGGCCAGCGCCTTCATGGCCGGGCGATTGAAAGGCATGCTCGAAGCGTTCGGGCAGCTTGAAACGGCGTTGGATGCCAACCTGGTCAATCGAATGAACGGCAGCCCAGGGCACATGGTCGTTACCCAACTCCGTTTAGGGTTAACCCTGGGCGTCTGGCTGGCAGCCATGCTCGGGTTCATCCGGCAATGGATACGCGGCACGCTGGAAACCAGCGCAGCATTGCTGGTGGCAGCCCCCTTTCCTCTGCTGATCATGCAGACCTACGGCGGCGAGATGTTGATGCGCATCTACATGTTCTCGCTGCCGCTGGCAGCATTTCTAGCAGCAGCACTAATTTTTCCAATCATCAAAGAACCGCCGTCATGGCGCTACACAGTAGCTGTGGGCCTGGCAAGCGCGGTTTTACTGGGGGTGTTCTGGTTTGGCAGATATGGTAATGAACGCATGGAATATTTCACCCCAGCCGAAGTGGATGCGGTCGAATTCATTTACCAACATGCAGAACCCGGATCATTAATTGCGACTGTGACTACCAATCTACCGTATAAATATATCAATTACGAAAAATATAAGTACGTAAAGCTTGAAAAAGAGCTGGTTCTGGGCGATATGGTCTCGTTGTTTACCACACTGAAGAATCCAAAATACGATCATGCTTATTTGCTGCTCACCCGTGCTCAAGAAGCGTATGTCGAAATGTACTACGATCCTGGACTGATCGATTTCGAGAAACTCGAGAACCAATTGCTGCTCGATCCGCAAATCAAGGTGATCTACACCAACCCGGATGCAAAAATACTGGAGATTACCAATCGCGAGGCTATCCCATGAACTGGAAAGGTTGGAACTGGAAACGCTGGGTTTGGCCGGGGGTGTTGATACTTTCGACTCTTGCGGTGTCGCTGGCTGCCTTTCAGAATTGGCAGTCGCCGCTGCGGCCTTTGATTACGCTCTGGTTCATGGCCGTTTGTCCAGGAATGGCCCTGCTGCGCGTCTTCGGGTTCCGGCTGGCGGCTGCTGGCTGGACACTGGCGATCGCCTTCAGCCTGGCCATCGATACAACGGTTGGGATTGCGCTGCTGTATTCCGGACGCTGGTCCTGGCAAGCCGGGTTGGTTATTTTGGCGGCCATCACAATTATTCCCACCCTCTTCGAGCCTTTCCTCAAACGGATTGAGGGACCGCAGCCGTTGATCGTCGTCACAAAGGTCCCGGCGCATCCCAGGAAGCCCCGCTCTGCCGCCAAATCAGAATAGAGCTAATGATGTCAACGATTGTTTCAGAATTTACAACTCAACTGACTGTCAGTTCCAGCATGCCTGGCGTTATTGCGATCGGTTTTTTGATCGCCTTGCTGCTTGAAATTGAAATCATCCGCGCTTTCCGAAAAACTTCGTCTCAACCTGGAGTACGCGCATTGTCAACCGCTTTGGCGCCATTGGTCCTGGTATTTCTAACCTGGATGATCGTTCGGATCGTTGACCTCGTAAATTAGCCTGCCCATTATTCCAAATGCTTATCCATCGATGAAGAAAAACATCGTCAAAATCGATCCATTTTATAGTGAACTGGATGCTCTGACCCGCATCACTCCGGCCAAAATATTGGCTTATCTGATTGCTTTTGCAGTTATCGAATTCCAGGCTGTCTGGGTCGAGCCCAAATTAAGTACGTTTTATTACGGCTTCATCCTGGTTATCCTGCTTCACCATTACCTTTTTGCGAACGCCGATCCCAATCGTTACAAACTTCTCTTGCTCTCTGCCATTCCCTTGCTGCGGCTGATAAGCATGGCCATGCCGGTCGGTTTGGTAGAGCCATTGTACCGCTACCCGATGGTTGGAATTCCGATATTCTTATCCGTGGCGCTGATTTTAAGAGAGACAGCCCTGCCGTGGAGCCAACTGGGATTGCAACTTCCACCCATCCAGAAAACGGAACAGGTATGGGAAAACATCCTTATCGCTTTAAGTGGAATCCCATTAGGAATCATGGGATATTATTTTGCCGACCCAATCCCGCTGGTGACCACCCTCAATTGGGCTGAGATTTTCGCCTCGCTGCTGGTCGTCATCCTGTATGTCGCCCTTTTGGAAGAAATTGTATTTCGCGGTATGCTGTTGCACGTCCTGGTTCACACCTTCGGGCTGATAGGGGTTATCTTCTCCACCATTATCTATACCGTGCTGTTTTCGAGCTATTATTCGATCCAAGGGATTATTTTGATGGGAGTTGCCAGCCTGCTTTATGGCTGGCATGTGCATGAATCGGGCTCCATCCTGGCAGCCACTATCAGCCATACTTTAATGATTGCGGGGATGGTTATTATCTGGCCAATTGTATTTTAACCCCCAGCATGTGAAACAGAATTCCCTGAAAAGAGAAATTTTGATTCAGAAGCCACTTGTATACGGGTTCCCGTAAAGTCAAACCCCGACTTGTTTGGGTTGCAGCACTTCGACCGGGAACTGGAGCCCATAATATGCCTGGCCAATGCAGGCGCGGCAGAATGGTTCACCGGCGACCAATACTTCGCGCTGGTTGATAATCTCCTCACCGCAGGATTTGCACCGCGTGCGAACACCAGGCCGGCTGATTATTTGGTCCACCGAAGGAGATAAATTCACCCAGGATGCGGTGAATAACTCTTCATCCGGCATGATCTGGTAACCATGCAACTGTGCAAAATAATGGCGGTTTTCGCCGGGAGCGTATCGGTAAGCTTCTTCTCGCACATTGGACTGCGGCGCCAGACGGATTGCCTGACTGGAATTAACCGCCACAAAAGTGGCAGCGATTTTACCGTAATCTTCGATACGCAAGGTGCGATGCCCCGGTGTGACCCCGGTCGCAACCTCCAACCCATCCAAAAAACAGCCATCTGTTTCAGCAATCACCAGCATAGCTTTATCGCTGCGCGGGAGATCAAACCCCAGCAAACTGGCTCCTGCCAGCGCCATACGGACGCCCAGTACCTGACGGGGGCATAAATGGCTGTGGCGTGCGCTTACCTGTTTCAGCAAAGATCCCAGGTCATGCATCAGGTCACCTCCTATGAAGGCTTGACAACGGCTGGGGTTACCGCTGACATAGGCCTGAATGCTTTCTTCAGCACAAATGCCAGCGCCAATGCGACGATCCCAAAACCAACGAACAAGCCAAACCCGGCTGAATACCCGGCTGAACCCTGAACGGATACCATAGCGCCGAGAATGGGCGGAATGGTGAACCCGCCAAACGCTCCCAGTCCACCTACCCAGCCCGATGCGCCGCCGACCGCCTGGGGTACGTATTGCGGCACCAGCTTGAATACGGCTGCATTGCCAACGCCCATGCCCACAGCCATGACGATAGTCGCGAAAATCGAAAGCACAAAATTCTGCGATAACGTCATCAGCACCGCCCCGCCAAGCATGACCCATAAAGAGAGGATAGTAGTCTTCTCGCCACCCAGTTTATCGGCAATACGCCCGCCGAAAACGCGCAATACCGAAGCGGTAATCGAATAAATGGCCGTCAACGTACCCGCAGTTACAGCCTGCAGACCAAAAAACTCGCGCCAGTAAGTGGGCAGCCATGAAGTCAAAGCAATAAAACCGCCAAAGGTGGTGAAGTAAATTGCCACAAGCATCCAGGTTTTCCACGTCTGCGCTGACTTGACCAGGCTATCCTTCAACTTGCCCTGTGGAAACATTTCCTGCCCATGCTGCCGGCCAATTTCAACGGCCTGCTCCAGTGTGTTTCCTTGCGCCATTGCCTGAAAATAGGGTGCGTTCCTGCCCGCGACCGCATAACCAAGCGTCCCAATTACCAGCAGGCTCAACCAGATCAGGTATGAACCGCTCATGCCAAAACTTACCAGCGCCAGCGGCAGCAAAAAGGAAAAAATTCCAGGAGCCAGATTACCAATACCCGCAAAAGTTCCCAAAGCTGTCCCCTGACGGGCTTTGGGGAACCAGTAAGAAACCTGGGCAATGCCAACCGAAAACGTAGCGATTCCACAGCCGACCAACGCCCCAAGCACAAACAAAAGCGGCGTCATGGCCGGGGTCAGGCGATTGGGGTAAAACAACGTAATTAAAACTGCCAGGCCGATCATGCCGACGATGGAAGTGGTTAACAGGACCAGGAAGGGTTTCCGACCCCCGGCCGTATCCACCCAGGCAGCAAATGGAATACGCAGGAGCGACCCGGAGAGCGACGGCATCGCTACCAAAAACCCTACCTGCAGCGGGGTTAACCCCAGGGTCTGCTTAATGGCGGCTGCGGTCGGGCCAAACAAAGCCACTGCAGCAAAACCGATAAAGAATCCAAGGGTTGCGCCAAACAAACCCTGTTGGGGTGTACCTCTGATTTTCATATACCTTTCCCTCCGCCCTCAGGGGCTTTCTTGATTATGAATCCTGGCTATGCGCAGTTTTACTGGCAATTTTTTCGGCCAGGGCTTTCTTTTTTTGGATGGTGTAGCCGCTGGCAGTACGGCCTTGCCGGCTGCTCCAACACAACACTTCAGTCAACGAATGCAGCAGTTCCGCCACGCCGACTGCCGCTGTGGCATAAAGGAAGATGCGAGTACCGGCTGGCACAACCAGCATCAATGTGACCAGTACGGCTGCCACCCAGGTACCTACGCAGGTTGGACAGCAGATGAGCTGCCCCATGGCCTGGCGAAATCCGGTTCCACGTGGGACAACTGCCTTGCCATCGCCCGAGTTGTCATCCACAACTTTGGTAAACGGTGCCCTTAAGGGGTCCATAATCCGGTCGAATGCGATCATGCGGCCTAACCGAAAAGTTGCCAGTCCGATCAAAATGAAGTCCAGCGCCGATAAGTCAAAAACTTTGATCCAGCCAACTTTCTGTTCCACCCAAAATCCAAGCAGCCCAAAACCAATAAGGAATATTACCGACAATAAAATTTTTGTGATGGTTTCCTGATTTTTAGCTCCCGGTTCCTGGGTCATTGCTCCCTCTTTTCTACTGTGTGTTTTGTGTTCGAATTTTGCGATTCCACAGCACAATTTGCCATGGGCGAATTAAATAGCCAATGGGATAGGTGAAAATGTGAACCAGCCGCGAGAATGGAAAAATTACAGCCAATACAAAGTTATTGATCACATGCAGCTTGATGAGCCACGGCAGCGGCGCAACCAGATCCACCCGAGGGGTAAAGGTTGCCAGCGACAGCAGATAAGGCGAAAAGACGCCGGTGAACCAGTATGAGCCAAATCGGTAAAGCGTTGCAACCAGAACCCCGCTGATAACCGATACCAGCAGCGCCGCCAGTACAACCACATCCATCGGGGTAGTAACAACCTGCACCCTCCGCACCGTCACCCGGCGAAACACCAGGATCAGCAGACCAGCCAGCGACCACAGCCCAAGACCGAGACCAGTGATCTCGAGTAGATATAACCGCAGCGGGACAGCGTTCCACAACACTACGGACCGGGGTATCAATAACGCCAGCAAATGGCCCAACAGTACGAGCACGATGCCGTAGTGGAAAGAGATGGAACCCCAGTACAGTTGTTTATTTTCCAGCAGTTGCGAAGAAAGGCTGGAAATGGAAAACGGCCGTATGATCGAGCGGTAAACGGTGACCACAACAAAAATAGTCAGGCTGATGTACGGCCAAATGACGAAGAAAATTGTGTTCCAGTCCATAAGTCACTACCCTCCTGAGTGGAAGTACCGTAGCGTCAATTTCTGTTACCCGTCGGAATTGAGGTGCGCATGATTGATGAGCAGGTTATTGCGATGGCTTTCATTAAATTCACGTACGGATTGGTTGGATCGTCTTTTTCCATTGCGGCATGAATGCGGCCAACCGCCGGGGATAAAACCTCGATCAGTTCGTCAAGCGGTTCATCCAGCGCATCGACCAGCCGTAATACCGGGATCAAGTGGTCGGGTAATTCACCATCGCTATCCACCTGGTGGGCAGCGATGGCCCGATTCATCATCGACATAAATGTGCCGCGCTGATAGTTGTCTCCCCAGGTCTGGTAACCGATATACGGCGCTGCCGGCGGGTTTAAATCCAGCGTCCGGGTGTGCAGTTCTTCCCAATCACCCAGACTCAACCGGGAAATTCCATTAATGAAGTGGCTATACGCAGATTTGCAGTTCTCATCTACCAGTTCCATGCCATTCTGCCGAAGAAGATCCAGTCTGCCCGGAGCCGGGTAGCGCAAAGCTTCCGCAAGAAGTCCTAACTGTCCCATGTCATTCCCCCCTCTGCGGCGGCTGGATGGCGCCAAATCCGACTTCGCCCTTGTGCGCCAACGGATCCTTCCAGGCTTCCACAGCAGTCTCTCGATGGTATTGCGGGATGACAAACTGCTCTTTCACATTGGGCAGGGTGGTCAGCTTGTAGATCGCCTCGGCCTTTTCGACCGTCAGGCCAGCCTCACTGAGATAACCCAGCGTATCGCTATTTACCGCGCCACGTACAGTCTTATGCCGCATATACAAACGAACCGCAAGCAGTTTATGCATCACTTCCCGGATGACCTGTTCGTTTCCGGCGGAAAACAGGTTGGCCAGGTATTTGACCGGCAACCGGGCTGCATCCAGCCGCTGGAAAAGTTCGAAATCATGGCGTTCCTCCGCCAGATCCAGTTTGAACAACTCGTTCTCGATCACGCTGACCACCGGCGAGAGCGGCGGAATATAGTACATCATCGCCATGGTGCGATATTCCGCGTGCAGCGGCAGCGCAATGCCCCATTCTTTGACAAATTTATAAGCCGGCGAATTCTGCGCGGCTTCGATCCAACTGTCCTCTATGCCATTTGCGCGCGCCCCAGCAATCACCTCGGGATCGAATGGGTCGAGAATCACGTTGCGGTGGGCTTCGACCAGTTGCGCATCGGGCACTATGGCTGCGGATGGAATTTGGTCTGCGTCATACAGCAGCACACCCATATAGCGGATGCGCCCCACACAGGAGTGCGCGCAAGCGGGAGCTTGACCGGTCTCCAGGCGCGGGAAGCACAGGATGCACTTCTCAGATTTCCCGGTTGACCAGTTGTAATACACCTTTTTGTAGGGGCAGGCTGCCACGCACATACGCCAGGCGCGGCATTTATTCTCATTGACCAGCACCACGCCGTCTTCGGCGCGCTTGTAAATCGCGCCCGATGGACAGGCTGCGGCGCAGGCCGGATTGAGGCAGTGATTGCAGATACGCGGCAAGTAGTTGAACACCACTCGCTCCAGTTCGTTCATCTGGCGGCGCACCTCTTCCGAAACGCCAGCCAGGTTCGGGTCGTTGCTGGCATAAATGCCTGACCCTCCCAGGTCGTCATCCCAATTGGGGCCGGTTTGAACATCCAACGGATCGCCGGTCACTTTTGAAATGGGAATGGCAGTGGGTTGATCGTCGCCTGCCGGGGCATTGAATAAATCCTGATAGCGGAAGGTAAACGGTTCGTAGTAATCATCCATGGTTGGCAGCGCCGGGTTGTAGAATATTTTCGCCAGACCGCCAGCGCGCGAATGCAACCGCAGAGATAACTTCTTCCCCTTCAGTTCCCACCCACCCCGATAGTGGCTCTGATCTTCCCAGCGGGTTGGATAACCCGTTCCGGGACGGGTTTCAACATTATTCCACCACATATATTCGGCGCCTTTGCGGTCGGTCCATAAATTTTTACAGGCAACCGAACAGGTGTGACAGCCAATACATTTATCCAGATGAAAGAGCATGCTCATATGGGCTCTAACGTTCATTGTTCCTCCGTGAAAAGCAGCACCTAACGGTAAATCAATCCCTGTTGCTGCGGTTTAGAAGTCTGGTTTTTCGATGCGCCGGACAAACACAAAGGTATCGCGGTTGACGCCGGTCGGGCCCCAGTAGTTGAAGAAATAGGTAAACTGGGCATACCCGCCGGTCATCAGAACCGGTTTCAGGCGCGCGCGGGTGAGTGAATTATTCATGCCGGCGCGTTTGCCGCGCAGCGGCGATTTGGGGATGCCAACCGTGCGTTCAGTGGCGTGATACACAAAGACAGTCCCGGCTGGGATGCGGCTGGAGACGATGGCGCGTTGTACGAATACACCGTTATCGTTGAACACCTCCACCCAGTCGTTGTCAGCAATGCCCATCTCCGTCGAGTCTTTGTCATTCAGCCAGACCGGGTAGCCGCCGCGTGATAGGGTCATCATGCGGTCATTTTCCGAGAAGGTCGAGTGAATGCTCCATTTGCCGTGCGGCGTGACATAGTTGAGCAGCTTGCCCTGGGCCTCCGCCAGGCTCTTTTGAGTCTCGTCGAGCATAGTGTGATCCGGGCGTGGTTTGTAGGTAGGCAAGTGCTCGCCCCAGGCCAGATAATTTTCGTGGTCGAGATAAAAATGTTGCCGTCCGGTCAAAGTGCGCCACGGAATGCGTTGCTCGACATTCAGGGTAAACGGCGAGTAGGCTCGGCCCTGATTGACGTTGCCCGACCAGGTTGGCGTAGTCAGGATACGCCGCGGCTGAGCGACGATATCGTCGAAGGTAATGCGGGTCGAGCGCGTCCCGTCCGCCAGATGCGCCAGGTCCAACCCGGTCTTGTGTTCTTCGATTTCAAAGGCACGGTGCGCGATTTCGCCGTTGGATGCCGGGTCGAGCGCCAGGATGGCTTCCACCGCCTCCCGAGCGGTTGCCAGCGACGGATAAACCTGTTGGTTGAACATTCGCGGTTGGCGTTGCGTGAGGGTCTTATATTCCTCCACCACCGGGATAGGCAGTCCGTGGGCAAATACGCCGTTTTTCTCTACGCCGCGCCCGAGCGTGATCATCTGATCGTACAGGTGAACGTAATCCCGTTCGACAACCCGGAATTTGGGCATACTTTTTCCGGGAACAGCTTCGGTTTCACCGCTGTGCCAATCGGCAATCACCGGCTGGGCCAACTCGTCCACCGTATCATGGGTCAACGGCTGCATGATGACGTCTTTCACCGTCCCGGGCAGGTGGCGCACGGAAAATTCGCTGACTTTTTTGGCAATCGCCTTGTAGATCTCCCAATCCGGCTTTGATTCCCAGGCCGGGGCTACTGCTGCCTGCATCGGATTGAAGTAAGAATGCATGTCGGTCGTGTTGAGGTCATCCTTCTCGTACCAGGTAGCGGCCGGGAGAACGATGTCCGAGTACAGCGCGGATGTGTCCATGCGGAAATTGAGGTCCACCACCAGATCCAGCTTGCCGACCGGGGCCTGCGGGTGAAATTTCACCTCATTCACATAACCTTCTGCCATTTCCGGCGCGATGGCGTTATTGTGGGTGCCCAGGTAATGACGCAGGAAATATTCATGCCCCTTGGCGCTGGATCCGATGGCGTTACCGCGCCAGATGAACCATACGCGCGGCCAGTTTTCCGGAGCATCGGGATCTTCGACCGCAAATCCTAATTTGTGCTGTTTAATCTGGTCAACGACAGCCTGAATGACCTCGGAATCGGATTTCGCCCCGCCATTCGCCGCCTCGCGCACCACGTCCAGCGAAGAGCGGTTGAATTGTGGGAAGAAGGGCAGCCAGCCGCGCCGCACCGCCTGAACCTGCATATCGATGGTGTGCTGCTTCGTATCGTCTTTTGCGCCATCCAATTTCGGGTCATAGATCGAGAAACCGCGTTCATAGCGCCACTGATCGCTGTGGACATAATGGAAGGAGGGCGTATTTTGCTGGCGCGGCGCCTGACCCCAGTCGCCGGCAAAGGCGATGGTGCTCCAGGACGCCTGGCTGACCACTTTTTCCTGGCCAACATAATGCGCCAGTCCGCCGCCATTGACCCCCACGCTGCCAGTCAGCATCAAACCAACGATGCCGGCCCGGTAAAGCAGGTTGTTGTGATACCAGTGGTTGGCGCCTGCGCCAATGATGATCAAATTCTTGCCGCGGGTTTGTTCTCCGTTGTCGCCCCAGTCGCGGGCGAAACGGATCAAGGTGTCGCGATGAATGCCGGTATATTTTTCCTGCCAGGCAGGCGTGTAGAGCGTGTCGTCGTCATAACTGACGGCGGTTTCATCTGGCAGACCGCACGGCACACCAAATTGCGCCAGGATCAGGTCAAACACGGTGGTGACTGCCACCTGCCCGTGGCCCGTCTCGACATAGCGCACTGGCAGCTTGCGTGTAATAACGCCATTGCCGGCAAAATCGTCCAACTCAACATCCACCACGGCGTCATGGGCCTGAACAAAGGATAATTCCGGGTCGAGCGGTTCACCGGTGGCGCCATCCTGCATTTTTAGATTCCATTTGCCGGTGTCCTTGTTTGGCCAGCGGTAACCGATAGTGCCCTGCGGCATCCGTGCTTTTTCAGAGTTTTTATCCCATACCAGCAATTTCCAGTCGCCATTTTCGACAGCGCTGTAATCCGTCACTTGATTGGCCCGCAGGTAGCGCCCTGGACGTTTTTCGTTGACTTCGATCAGGAAAGGCAGGTCGGTGTTCAGTTTGGCATATTCGGTGAAATACGGCACTTGCCGGTCGATATAAAATTCCTTGAGCAGCACATGGTTGACCGCCATCCAGAATGCAGTGTCTTGCCCGCCGTGGGCCGGAATCCAGTAATCCGCATATTTGGCCACCTGAGAGAAATCCGGCGAGAAAACCACTAACTTTGCGCCTGCATGCCGGACTTCAGCGATAAAATGGGCATCCGGAGTGCGGGTCATATTGATGTTCGAGCCCATAACAGCGATCATCTTGCTGTTGTACCAATCCGCCGACTCGTGCACGTCCGTCTGTTCACCCCAGATTTCCGGGCTGGCAGGTGGTAAATCGCAATACCAGTCGTAAAAACTCATCACCACGCCGCCCAACAGTGAGAGGAAGCGGGTGCCAGACGCATAACTGACCTGCGACATGGCCGGGATGGGCGAAAAACCGATAATTCGATCTGGACCGTGCTGTTTGATTGTATTGACGACGGAAGCAGCCGTGATTTCCAGTGCCTCATCCCAGGAAACCCGCCGGAACCCGCCCTTGCCGCGCGCCTGCTGGATGGCCTTGCGGCTTTCAGGATCGGCCATGATGCGTTTCCAGGCTTCCACCGGGTCAGCGTGTTTTTCACGCGCCTCGCGCCACAGGTCAATCAAAGCTCCGCGCACATAGGGGTACTTCACCCGGATTGGGCTATACAGGTACCAGGAGAAGCTGATCCCCCGTTGGCAACCGCGCGGTTCGTAAGGCGGCAGACCCTCCTCCAGCGCCGGGTAATCGGTCGCCTGCATCTCCCAGGTGACAATTCCATCTTTGACGAACACCTGCCATGAGCATGAACCGGTGCAATTGACGCCGTGGGTGGTGCGAACGCGTTTGTCATGTTGAAAGCGATTGCGATAGAACTCTTCCCATTTTCGTTCGGTTGGTGCGGTTTTTTCTTTTATCCACTTGGTCATCGAAGCCTCCAGAGCTATGCCGGATAGCGGGCTAAAGCTTACCAGCCCGCAATTTTTCAGAAATACTCTGGCGTTGACGCGGCCAGAAGATTAATAAAACAGCAAATAAAATCACCGCAAGCCCGCCCGCGATACCAAGGTACAACCCGGTCTTGGTTGCAATTGACACCGGCTGAGTGTTGGTCGCAGTAAAATAGGCAACCAGATCGGACACTTCCTGCGGGGTCAGAGGTTTGGCGCCAAAGATTCCGATCATGGTCGGAAAATTGACAGTGCTAATCGCCGCGGTCAGCCCGGGTTCGCCATAACGCGTCAATACCTGGGTTAAATCTGGTCCCAACGTACCCCCGTCCAATACGCCTGACCCGCTGATGGAATGGCAGGCAATGCAAGCTGTCCCACCGTTAGCCAGAGAGGTCTCCCCGGTAAAGTTCCGCTGTCCGGCTGCGGCATTGCCCACCACGGCAGGAGCCGCCGGGGTCGATTGGGATACCCCGGTTGTGGGGGCAGGTTGGGTTGCCGCACTTGAGGATTCGAGGAAAATCAGAATGGCTTCCACATCAGCGGCGGTTAAACCCATGTTTGGCATACGGATATTGCTGTAATCGGCCAACAACTGCATTGCAATGGGATCGCCGCTATCAAATTTTGCGGTCGGGTCCAGAATAAACTCCTGCAGCCACTGCCGGTCGCGCAGCGCGGTCACCCCCTGCAAATCCGGCCCAACCAGTTTGCCTTTACCAACCGTATGACAACTGGCGCAATTCTGCTGAAAGATCTGCTGCCCCTGCTCGGCTGTTTGGCGATCAAAGGAAGCGCTGGTGGAAAGGGTCAGAAAAATCAATGCGGTGCCAATCAGCAATAACAACAATGGAATGTATCTATATTCGATTAAACGAAAAGAAATAGATCTGCCTGGCATCGAAATCACCTCCTTGAGCTTGGAACTTCCGTGAAGAAAGCGGATCATCTCCCCCCTAAAAATGGTCGAACAAAGACAATCTCCTGGGCAAGATGGATGCATCCGTCGCCCCAAATGAGTCTCGATCAAGAGAGAACCGCAGAAATTGTTTCACGTTGGGATTGGCTTACAGGAAAAGATTATTAATATTATAGAGGATAGCTGAATTTATTCTTTGTTATTAAGCAACCTAAATTAATTTTGAATTCTTTGATATCCGCAAATATCTCCCGGGAGCGCACAATTGGCAGGCGTTGATTAGAGCGAACAGTTTGAAAAGCTTCAATAATTTAAGCCAGATCGTGATTTCCAGCGATTTCAACCGATAGAACCATACGACTAAAACAAACAGAGCGGGCTTCCGCTCTGTATCTGTTAACCAACGCGCATTAATTATGAAAAAACGCCGGGTTACGCTAAAAGCAGGCCTTTTGCCAATTCGACTGCCCGGCTGGCGTCCGGAGCGTATCCATCCGCGCCGATTTGCTGCATAAAGGTTTCAGTTACCGGCGCGCCACCGATCATCACCCGCACTTTTCCACGCAAACCGGCTGTTTCCAGGGCGGTGATGACGTGACGCATATTGGACATGGTGGTGGTCAACATGGCAGACATGCCGATGAGCTGCGGGCTGTGCTGATGGATGGCATCGACGAACTTGTCGGGCGGCGTATCGGTGCCAAGATCGATGACCTCAAACCCGGCGCCTTCGAGCATCATACTGACCAGGTTCTTCCCAATATCGTGCAAATCGCCCTTGACTGTGCCAATAACCACTTTGCCAATGGGTTCGATCCCCTGAGCAACCAGGAAAGGACGCAGCAGATTCAAGCCTTCCTGCATCGCCCGGGCGGAGACCAGCATCTCGGGGACAAAATATTCACCCTGCTCGAACAAACGCCCTACCTCACCCATGGCAGCAATCATTCCCTCAGAAAGGATTACATCAGCGGGAATATTGGCATCGATTGCCGCTTGAACCGCAACTTTAGCAGCTTTTTGATTGCCTTCGACAACTTCATGGTAAATATTTTGAATAAGATCCAAAGTACCCTCCTGGATGAATACTATGCGCAATGTTTGGAAATATTTATCTCGTTTGATTTCTGGCAAACTCATGCTCTATTATAGCCGCGTATTGCTCATTGCTTAGCCCGTTCAACTAATTTTGCCGATCCTTGATATTCGCTTGAAGCAGCGAATTGTTGAGATTATAATTCTACGATATCCGATTATCCATCCTCCACCAATCCGGAAAGGGTTGCCATGTCCGCCAGTCCGATAATCCCCACCCGAACTTTAACCGCCAACGACCGGTCTTACGAATACTACGATCTGCGGGATGCACCGGGAGCAGATGCAGCGCGGCTTAACCGCCTGCCGATCTCGATCCGTATTCTGCTCGAGGGTGTTTTACGGAAAGCCGCGCGGGGGAAGGCAACTCTGGATGACGCTAATCACTTGCTCTCCTGGCAACCTCAGCAAGAACATCGTCCGACCATCCCGGTGTTTCCCGGCAGAGTAATTTTGCAGGACTTCACCGGCGTCCCGGTGGTTAATGATCTGGCCGCCATGCGCGCAGCGCTGGTGAAAAGGGGAGGAAAACCGGAAGCGGTCAATCCGGTGGTGCCGGTTGATCTGGTAATCGATCATTCCGTCCAGGTGGACTACTTCGGCACTTCAGACGCCTACCGGCTTAATGCCCAGGTAGAGTTTCAACGCAATCAAGAGCGTTATGTTTTCTTGCATTGGGCGCAGCAGGCTTTCGACAATTTCAAGGTTGTCCCACCCGCCTCCGGGATCGTGCACCAGGTTAATCTGGAATATCTTGGCAAAGCCGTACTTACAGAGGATTGGGATGGCAAAACAATTGCCTTCCCCGATACACTTGTAGGCACCGATTCTCACACCACCATGATCAACGGCCTGGGGGTGGTAGGCTGGGGCGTCGGCGGGATTGAAGCGGTTGCCGCTATGCTGGGCGAGCCGATTGAAATGGTCGCGCCGGAAGTTATCGGCGTGCATTTCACCGGCAAACTGCCGGAAGGTGTCACCCCCACCGACCTGACTCTCACCGTTATCCAGCAATTGCGCAAATTGGGTGTAGTGGATAAATTCGTCGAGTTTTTCGGCCCAGGGCTGGACAATCTCACCCTGGCAGACCGGGCGATGATTGCCAATATGACCCCGGAATGTGGGGCGACGGTGCTTTACTTCCCGGTGGACGAACAAACGTTGACCTATCTTCAACTGACCGGACGACCGGCAGAGCTGGTAAATCTGGTCAAGACCTATTATCAAACACAAGGCTTATGGCGTTCAACCAACCAGCCAAACCCCCAGTTCACCCGCGTTCTGGATATCGACCTTGGTGCGATCGAACCCAGTCTGGCTGGCCCGAAACGCCCGCAGGACCGGGTTTCACTGAAGCACGTCAAAGATAATTTTAAACAGGCCTTGACCTTGGCGCCCGCAGAAAATGGTTTTGGCATCAGCCGCGATGAGTTAGACCGCACCGAACTTGTAAAACTGAACGGTCATTCCACCGAAATCGGACACGGTTCGGTCGTAATTGCCGCAATCACATCCTGCACCAATACATCCAACCCGTTTGTTATGCTGGCAGCCGGACTTTTAGCGCAAAATGCGGTAAAGAAAGGTCTCAAAACCCGGCCATATGTCAAGACCAGCCTGGCGCCAGGTTCCCGCGTGGTCACCGATTACCTTGAAAAAGCCGGATTAATGAAATCGCTGGAGGCGCTTGGCTTCAGCCTTGTCGGCTATGGCTGCACCACCTGCATTGGCAACTCGGGTCCGCTGTCCGAGCCGGTGGCGGAGGCAATCAAAGCCGGAAATCTGGTGGTCGGTTCGGTGCTCTCGGGGAACCGTAATTTCGAAGGGCGCATCAGTCCGCACACCCGCGCCAGCTACCTGGCCTCGCCCCCAATAGTGGTCGCCTATGCTTTGGCCGGCACGTTGAACATCAACTTTGCTGATGATCCTATCGGCGTTGGCAAAGACGACAAACCTGTTTACCTGAAAGACATCTGGCCAACCTCCATCGAAGTGCAGGAGGCAATCCGCCAAAATATCGATCCAGAAATGTTTACCTCAGCTTATTCGTCGTTATATTCCATGAGCAAGGAATGGAACGACATTCGGAGCACCGGCGGCGATCTTTATGACTGGAACGAAGAATCGACCTACATCCAACTGCCACCCTTCTTTGAAACTTCTGCCGGCGCCTCCGGGGTCGTCCCGGACATTATGCGTGCACGTGTGCTGGCAGTGCTGGGAGATTCGATCACCACTGACCATATTTCGCCCGCAGGTTCGATAGCGGTCAACAGTCCGGCGGGGCAATACCTGATGGAGCACGGCGTAAAACCCAGCGATTTTAATTCTTATGGCTCCAGGCGCGGCAATGACCGGGTCATGACCCGCGGGACGTTTGCAAATATCCGATTGAAAAACCTCATGGTGCCAGGCGTCGAGGGTGGCTTCACCCGCTTCCTGCCGACCGGCGAAACGATGACCATTTTCGATGCCTCTCTGCGCTACCAGGAAGCAGGCGTTCCACTGGTTGTGATTGCCGGCAAAGAATACGGCACCGGTTCCTCACGTGACTGGGCCGCCAAAGGCGTACTGCTGTTAGGCGTCAAAGCCGTAATAGCCGAGTCCTTCGAGCGCATTCACCGCTCCAACCTGGCCGGGATGGGCGTGCTGCCGTTGCAATTCCTGCCCGGTAAAAATGTCGCCTCACTCGGCTTGACCGGTGATGAGGTGTTCGAAATTCACAATATTCAAAATAACCTGACACCCGGCGCGCATATTCATGTGCATGCGATCAAATCCGACGGGACCGTAATTCATTTCGATACCATTCTGCGGTTGGATACTGCCCTTGATGTGTTTTATTACCGCAACGGCGGCATCATGCCGGCGTTGGTGAATAAATTACTGGCGGGTTAACTGCCGGGGCAGTCCCAGGTGTGGTCAAATAAGCGGAGATACATTCGCCGGTAGCGAAATTATAGTAAAACACAAGCCATAACGATTCCCGTTCGGGGCACGGGGTTCCGCTTCCAATGTTCCGTAATTTGAAAATCCCCGTGCCCTTTTTATCTTGTTCTGATTGGTTTCTGTTTGCCATAAGGTCATCAACCCCACCCATCCCGCCCCAGTCTTGGGGCGGGTTTGTCTTAATTGAGTGTTTTTGCGCCGCCATGGCGGCGCAAAAACACTCAAAATTCATTTTCGGGGGTGAGGGGTTAATCCAGATTCGTCACCTGAATTTTTAAAGCGCCAGAAAACCAACCGTTCAACATCAAGACAGCATCTACTGCCAGCAAGCCCACCGGCTTCGACAAGCTCACTCACAGAGTGCCCTGCGGGCAGCCAGCGGGCTGCACATAAACCCATATTAAACTGCAAATTGGCGATTGAAAATGTCGCATGTATGTTCAAGTGCAACGCACCTCTAAGGTGCGTCGCACTTCTTTTGGGGGCGATCCATGCCTAATATTTGCAGGCTCTCACTGAAATGAAAAGCTAACGGGCTTTCCAGGGAGCCGAATCGGGCGTGAAGAGTGCCTGACCAAATTCTGCAACGCCGAATTGGCCAATTTTTTCCTGCACCGGTACAGAAATCAACCAGTCGATAAATTGATTGGCCAGTTCTGCCTTGATATCAGGAGTCTTCGCCGGGTTAACCGCTATAACGCCGTAGGGATTGAAAAGGATCGGATCACCTTGCACCAGGACGTTTAAGTACAGCCCTTCCATCGTCCGCGCGAGGTAAGTCGCGCGGTCGCTCAAAGTGTAAGCCTGCAGCTCGTCTGCCATGGTCAGGACTTCACCCATGCCTTGCCCTGCCGAAATATACCAGTCGCCCATCGAATCGATTTCTGCTGCTTCCCAGATTGATTTTTCCTTCACGTGGGTGCCGGAATCATCGCCGCGAGAAATAAAGGTCTCTTCAGCAACAGCAATGAGTTGAAACGCTTCAACGGCGCTGGCAGCAGTGGCGATTCCTGCCGGGTCATCCGCTGGCCCCAGGATTACAAAGTCGTTGTACATGACATCTTCGCGGCGTACGCCGTGGCCGTTGTCCATGAAATCTTTTTCGTCTGCCGGTGAATGCACCAGCAGTACATCAGCGTTGCCATCCATGCCCAGTTGGAGAGCTTGCCCGCTGCCAACCGCGACCACATTCACATCACAGCCGCAGATCGTTTCAAAATCCGGCAAAAGATAGTCGAGCAAACCAGAATCATCCGTACTGGTCGTTGTTGCCAGTATCAACTGATCCGCAGCCGTTGCAGGAATATTCGTAGGCAATGCTGCAGCAGTTTCAACGCTCGTCGGCATTGCAACAGACGTATTTGCTGCCGCCGTGGCAGGCGCAGGTTTTTGGGTTGGAACAACTGGACTGCACGCCGTAAGCAGTAAAACTCCGATAACCATTAAAGTTGGCAAAGCAAATGTATATCTGCTCGTCATAATTATTCTCCTTTAGCGTTTTATGCTGTGCGCAATCTTACCAGACCATCTCGCCACGGACAAACCGCAGGGTGCGGCTGTCGCGCGGATTCTCAAAGAATGTCCGGGTATCAGCGGTCTCGATTATTTCACCATTCAACATCAGCGCAACCCGGTCCGCCAACCGGCGAGCCTGGAAAATGTTATGCGTCACCAGGACAATGGTTGTCAGGTGAATCTGATTGACGCCGCGGATGACCGACTCGATCATTTCCGCATTATAAGGATCAAGATTGGCGGTCGGCTCATCCAGCAAAAGCACCGATGGTTTAAGGATTAACGCCCGCGCCAGCGCCACCCGCTGCGCCTCGCCACCTGAGAGAGCATGCGCGGGAGAACGCCGCAGCGCAGCCAGCCCGAAGCGTTCGAGCATTTCGTCCACCTCGTTTTGTCCGTCATTCTGTCCGCGCAGCCTTAGCCCGAAGAGCAGGTTGGCGGTGACGCTGCCTGAAAGCAGTGCCGGGTTTTGAAATACCGTTGTGACCGTCCGCCGGATTTCGAGCGGCACGCTCTGATAATTGATCGGCTGTTGATTAAAGTAAATACTGCCGCTGTCAGGCGCTTCAAGGAAATTCAACAACCGCAGCAAGGTGGATTTTCCAGCGCCGCTAGGCCCAACGACAGCCAATATTTCGCCGGGATAAATGTCTAACTGATCGATGCGCAGGATTTGCCGGCCAGAATAGGCTTTTGTTACGTTTGCAAGTTGGTACACCGGCGCCATTAGTGCCCCTTCCCTTGCAATTGAGCTGCCGACAAATTGATGAGGAATGCCATACCAAGCAGAACGATCCCCAGACCGATCGCAAGTTCAAAATTTCCGCGCCGAGTTTCGAGCAAAATAGCAGTGGTCATGACGCGGGTGGAACCGTCGATATTGCCGCCCACCATCATCACCGCGCCGACTTCAGACAAAATGCTGCCCAGTCCCCCAATGAGCGCCACCAGAACACCGCGGCGCGCCTCCCACAGAGTAGCGCCAAGCGTTTGCAGCCGGGTGGCACCCAGCGACCGGACTTGCAGCCGTAAGTTAGGACTGACTTCGCCAACCGCGGACATGGTGTAGCCAACTACCAGCGGCACGGCGATGACGACCTGGGCAGCGATCATGGCTTCCACAGTGAAAAGTTTGGGTATCCAGGTCTGCTGCAGCGGACCAAGCAGGCCGTTATTGGAAAGCAGCAGGTAAACAGCCAGCCCAACCACCACTGGCGGCAGTCCCATGCCCGTGTAAACCAAAGCTTGGATCATGCGCCGGCCCGGAAAACGGGTCAAGCCAAGCACGGCCCCCAGCGGTATGCCCAGGAGGGCGCTCAGAAGCAGCGCCGCGCCGCTCACCTGCGCGGACACGCCGATTATCTGCCATAGCGCTGGATCACCGCTAAAAAACAGCTTCAATCCTTGAATGATGCCTGAAATGATCGTTTCCAAACCGGGCCCTGCCTTGAAATGGCGGTTTCTTACAGCAAAAATCACCTGTATAGATTGATATGGACAAATATGCAGGTGTTCGTCCATTATAATCGTCTTGAAGGCGTCACTCGTGAAAAGGACGATTAACCGCTTACCATTTCAAGACTATGGCATTGCCATCCTATTGATCCTGGCATTGCTGCCGGGTGGGTGCGCCCCGACCTCTCCCGCAATGATCCGAACGCTGAGCAAAGCCACCATCACGCTCACGCCGTCGCAAGCGCCGGTGCCGGCAACCCCAACGGTTACGTTCACCTCAACCCTCTCACCGCCAACCGAAACCGCAACGGTCACCCCCACCAGCGAACCAGCGGAATGCCGCAAACCACCTGATGATTATGAATTGGTGAACATTGACGGATACTGGTTTAATGCCCGCACAGTCGCCATGTTGGAATACGCCCAATTGCTGTACGGCGGCGAGATCGACCTGACCGGCAGCGCCATTACCCAGGGATCATTCCATGATAATGGCGCTGCCAGTTTTGGCACACACCTTGGCGGAGGCGCGGTTGACCTTTCGGTCATGCGCGCGGGTACCTGGATCGTGCTCCACGATGACATCCCGGTTCTGCTCCGCGCTCTGCGACTGGCGGGCTTTGCAGCCTGGCTGCGAGAAATCGATGAAGTTTTTCCCGGCTCAGGTATTCACATTCACGCCATCGCCATTGGCGACCGCGACCTGTCAGAAGCGGCCCGCGCTCAACTGGACGGCGAGGCCGGCTACTTCCGCGGATTCTCCGGGCTACCGCCGGTTAATAACAAGCCAACCCCTGACCGGTACGGCGGTCCGGTGTTATGTCAGTGGATGCGCGACGCCGGATACGAAGATTTACGGCCAGTTCCGTCCACCCTGACGCCGTGAATTATAGGATGCCTGTTTTTATGGTAGCATTTGCCCCATGACCATTGACCTGGGGCGGCAGCCAGATTTCTTTATTCGGGATATTCCCATATTCGGACGCAGCATCCTGGCGCCGATGGACGGCGTATCCGATTTGCCGTTTCGCAGCCTGGCGCGGCGGCTGGGGTCGGCTGCCAGCTATACCGAATTCATCAACGCCATCGACATTGTCAACGGTCACCCCGACCTGGCTCGGCGCCTGCAGTATGCGGAATTCGAACGCCCGATCGTTTTCCAAATTTTCGACGACGACCCGCAGCGCATTGTCGAAGCCGCTCGAATGCTGCTCGCTTACCGACCGGACGTCATCGACGTAAATCTGGGTTGCTCGGCAAAATGTGTTACCAACCGCGGCGCAGGCGCTGCATTACTGCGCGAACCCGAAAAAATTGGCGCGATATTCAGAGCTTTATCTCGCGCATTGCCCATACCCGTAACCGGGAAAATTCGCCTGGGTTGGGATGAGACTTCCCTCAATTACCTCGAGGTAGCCAGGGTTATTCAGGATAACGGCGGCAGCCTGGTTGCGGTTCATGGGCGGACGCGCATGCAGGGCTACACCGGCAGCGCTCGCTGGGAGCCCATTGCTAAAATTAAAAAAGCGCTCCAAATCCCGGTCATCGCCAACGGAGATATCACCACCACAGCCGAAATGAAGCATGTACTGCAATCAACCGGCGTCGATGCAGTGATGATCGGCCGGGCAGCACTGGAAAACCCGTGGATCTTCTCCGGGCTGGAACGCGATCAGATCCCGCCAACCGAGGTGCAACAAACGTTGATGCAGCATTATGGAGCGATGCTGGATTATTACGGCCCCGAACGCGGCAATATCCTGTATAGAAAATATGCCAAACGTCTGTTGCAGCCGTATAATCCCGAGCGAAATGAACTTCTAAATCTGCTTACGGCAACTTCCTCGCAAGACTTTCAGAAATTGTTAAGTGAATTTTTTAACCGCATCCTGGCTGAACCTGTCTTGGAATGAAACAATATAATCAGGTCATGCAAAAATTCCAGAATGGATTGGCGATCTTATGTCGGCATTGACCCATGATTTGATGGTGCGCGGCATCGCGGCAGCTAAAGCAGACGAAAAATCGGAAGCAATCCGCTATTTTACCCGGCTGCTGGATTTAGACCCGACCGCTGAAGAACAAACCGAATCCTGGCAATGGCTGGCAACCCTCGTTGAAGATCCCGTCGATAAGAAAGCTTATCTGGATGAAATTCTCTCGCGCAACCCGGGCGATGCCCGGGCTCGCCGGAAGCTGGCAGAGCTGAGCGGCACGATCAATCCGGCAGACTTAATCGACCCCGACCGCAAGCCATCAGCAGCGCCGTTTGAACCGGTGCGCGCCAAAGCGCACCGTTTTGTGTGTACCGCTTGCGGTGCACGTATGGTGTTTACTGCTGATGGCAATGAATTGATCTGTGAGAATTGCGGTTCACGCCGGGCTATCAGCGGCCTGAAATCTCGCCTGTCAGCAGTTAAACCCGCAAGTTTCGCGGCAGTCGTGGCGACGACTCGCGGGCATGAGATTCCTGTCCGCGCCCGAATTACCACCTGTCAGGGTTGCAGCGCCGAATTTCGTGTCCCGGCACATATTTTGAGCGAGAATTGCCCGTACTGTGGGTCAAGTTATACGACCTCTGATTTTAGCGAAAAGGAGATGATCCAACCTGCCGGCCTGATCCCTTTTAAATTCGACGCAAGAGAAGTACGTAAAAGATTACAGAGCTGGTTTACCGCGGAAGGTTTCGATGACACACCCTGGTACGCTGCGCCGCGTGGATTTTACATTCCGGTTTGGAATTTTACTGTTGGCGGCCAGCTCTCCTGGACTGCCAGCATACAGAAAAATGACCGCTGGGAAACCATCCGGGATGGAAAAATCATCCATCATCCCGAAATCCTGGTACTTGCTACTGGCCGCCTTGCTGATGCTTGCAAGGAAATTGTCAATACCTTCCAACTGGTCGGAATGGTCAACTTCGACTCGCATTACCTGGCAGATTGGATGGCTGAAACCTACCAGATTTCAGTCAGCGACGCCTCACTGAACGCCAGAAAAACTGTGTTGGAGGCAGAGAAAGAGAAAATTCCGAATCAATATAACGAACAAATCTCCAACCTAAGGATCAACCCGGCTTCCATGGCTGTTGATTCGTACCAGTTGATCCTGTTACCGATCTGGCTGACCGTTTATAAGCAAGATCAAGAACGATTTGAAGTCACGGTCAACGGGCAGAACGGACAGGTGACCGGTCAACTGCCCACCAGAGGGTTATCCGAATGGATCAGTGGGATTTTTGGCGGATAGTCTGTTTCTATATTGCAATTCAAACCTCCAAATAAGATTTGGTGCATAACTTAATCAGATTTCACGGAGAAAAAACATGCCTGCACAAACAAAAAGATTGATTACAGCCGAAGATTTATACAAATTTCAAGTGCTTTCATCGCCAAGAATCAATCCTGCTGGAACCCAGGTTGTCTTTTCTGTCCAGCGGGTCGATCGAAAATCTGAAAAGAAATATTCCAACCTGTGGATGGTCTCCACCGCAGCGGGCAGCCGACCCCGGCAGTACACTTTCGGTGACCAAACCGACAATCAACCGGCATGGTCGCCGGATGGCAGGCTCATATCCTTTATTTCCAATCGCGGTGACCGGGAAAAACCGGCACAAATATACCTGATTGAAACCTCCGGCGGCGAGGCCCGGCCGCTTACAAACATAGAAGGGGAAATCGAGGATTATATCTGGTCACCGGATGGCAAAACCCTGCTTTGCACAGTCCGCAAGACTGACGCCGATGTCCTGACCCGTGAGAAGAACCCGGATTTGAAAAAATTAGGGACTCCTGCCCGTCATTACGACCGGGTATTCTATAAACTCGACGGCTACGGCTACCTGCCACTGGAACGCACCCATCTATGGTCGGTAGACGTCAAAAGCGGCAAGGCCAAACAACTGACCGATCACCCGGTTCACGACCAGCAGGAGCCGGACATTTCGCCGAATGGCAAATGGATCGTCTATGCCTCAAATAATTGCGAAGACCCGGATGCCTACCCCGACCGGATCGATCTGTTTATCATGCCTTTCAATGGCGGAGCGGCGCGCAAAATCAATACTCCACTCGGTTCTAAAGGGTCTCCGCGTTTTTCACCCGACGGCAAGTGGATTGCTTATTACGGACAGGTGGGAGAAGGCGAAGGCTGGCGAAACGCCGGCGTTTGGGTTGTGCCGGTGGATGGGTCAAGCGAGGCGATCAACCTTACCGAAGCCGAGGACATCCACGTCAGCGCCTGGACAATCAACGATATTGGCCAGGCTGAAACACGCCCGGCTTTCTGGTCGAAGGATGGCAAAACGATTTTCTTCCCCGTTTTAACCAAAGGCTCTTCGCATCTCTATCAGGTCGAGGTCAAGAGCCGCAAAGTCAACCCACTGCTGGATCCAGTTGGCGTAGTATCCGCGCAATCCTTCGACGCTAATGTTTCCAAAGTGGCTTATATGTTCGGTACCCTGGGTGACCCGGGGCAGATTTGCGTCGTAGATTTAAAAGGTGGTAAAACCAGTGCTCCGCGCCAGTTGACGCGTTTCAACCGAGACTGGCTGGACAGGGTCGACCTCGGGGTCACAGAGAAGGTCTGGTTCAAAGGCAAGGACGGCAATTCGTTACAGGGTTGGATTCTCAAACCGCCGCACTTCGATCCTGCCAAAAAGTACCCGTCGATTATGGAAATTCACGGCGGACCGCTCACCCAGTACGGTTTCCTATTCATGCACGAGTTCTATTACCTGGCTGCCCAGGGCTTTGTGGTGTATTTTTGCAACCCGCGCGGCGGCCGCGGTTACGGCGAAAAACACGCCGGTGCCATTGCACACAACTGGGGCGAAGCCGACTATTCCGACTTGATGAGTTGGGCGGACCATGTTGCCAAACTTCCATACATCGACACCGCCCGAATGGGCGTCACCGGCGGTAGTTACGGCGGTTACATGACCGTCTGGGTTATTGGGCATACCCAGCGCTTTAAATCCGCGGTCTCCCAGCGCTGCGTATCCAACTTCGTCTCCATGTGGGGCTCAAGCGATTTCAATTGGGTCTTCCAGCAGGAACTCAACGACAAAGCGCCGTTCGAGGATTTGCAATTCTACTGGGAACACTCGCCAATCGCGTACATCGGGAATGCGAAGACGCCCACATTGGTGATCCACAATGAAATGGACTATCGTTGCCCGATCGAACAAAGCGAACAGGTATTTGTCGCACTCAAACGCCTTGGGGTTGACACCGAATTTGTCCGCTTCCCCGATGAGTTCCACGGTCTGTCGCGCACCGGGCGCACGGATCGCCGTATCTTACGCTTGAATCATATTTTGCGCTGGTTTAAGAAATATTTACAGGACGCTTAACCAGCGGAGGAAAACTATGCATCCAAATCTGCCCCTCATCGACCTTCACCGCCACCTGGAAGGTTCCATGCGACTGGAAACCGTGCTGGACCTGGGGCGCAAGCACAACTTGCCGCTGCCGGCCTGGGATGTGGAGGGGTTGCGCCCGCATGTTCAGGTCACGGAACCACAACCCGGCGTTATGGCTTTTCTGGAGAAAATTAATTGGTTGGTAACAATTTTAGTAGACTACGATGCCTGCCGGCGAATCGCATATGAAAGCGTGGAAGATTTGCTGCGCGAGGGCATCGATTATGCCGAATTAAGGTTCAGCCCGTGGTTTATGGCCGAAAGGCACGGACTGGATCCATCTGCTGTGGTCGAGGCGGTGGTGGACGGCGTGGAGAAGGGTGTGAGGGACTTTGGCGTGCCCGTTCAGATCATAGGCATCCTTTCCCGCACTTATGGAGCAGACGCTGGACTCAAGGAACTGGCGGCCCTGCTGGCTTTCAAAGATCACCTGGTGGGCGTCGATCTGGCTGGAGATGAAGCCAATTTCCCTGCCCACCTTTTCAAAAGTCACTTCAAGCAGGCGCGGGATGCGGGTTTGCATGTCATCGTGCACGCCGGCGAATCTGATGGCCCAGGCAGCATCCGCCAGGCAGTGGAATTGCTCGGTGCCGAGCGCATCGGCCACGCAGTTCACCTATTCGAAGACCCGGACGTGGTCGAGCTCCTGTGTAAGAACCGCATTGGCATCGAAGCTAACCTGACCAGCAACGTTCAGACTTCATCCGTAGCCAGTTTCGCCACTCACCCCTTGCGAGCCATGCTGGATGCCGACTTGCTGGCGACTATCAACACCGACGACCCGGGAATCAGCGCGATCAACCTTAAGCATGAATATGAAATTGCGGCTCCGGCAGCCGGTTTGACGCCTCGTCAAATCGCACAAGCGCAAGCGAATGCGCTGGAAACGGCCTTTCTACACCCGCTCGACAAACAGACCCTGCTGGCAGCTAAACAGGATTAATGACTCTCGACAAAGGTTGCGGAAATATCGACCAGTTGGTCGCGTTCGTCTAATTTCCGCATAACCGCGCGACTGCGCAGCCAGAGCCAGGCCATTTGCATCGTACTTGCCAGCGTCAGCCCGCCAATGGCGAAAAATAGACCAGCCGAGGTTTGCAGGCGGGTGCCAATACTTAATACGACCAGCAAAGTGATGAGCATCAATAACACGGACTCAGAGACAGCGCGCGTCTTGTGACTGACCAGGATCGCACCCTGAAACCAGCTTTGCAACACCGTCACCGCGGATAGCGGCAGCGCCAGCCAGAATGCCTGCCTGCCCATTTGCGCCAGGGCTGGCTCCAGTGCCGAAATTTCGGAAAACCAGACACGGGACAAGGGCGTTAGCACTAACAGCAAGTGAAGGAAAGCTATGGCGAAGAACAGGAATTTTGTCGTTCGCTTCAGATTGGGCAGCGATCCTAACCGATCCAGATGAGCAACCGTGACTTCGTTATAGGCATAGCCCGTCGAGCGCAGCACAGCAATCAAGCCGGCAAGCGCCGGCCAGGTCGCCAGGGATTCGATTGGCATGGGCATGCGGCTCATGGCAGCCGAACCCAACGGCTGCCACATCAAGGTAATGATCGAGGTCATCGCCAGTGGAGTATAAAAACTAAAGAAAGCTTTCCATGTGAGCGGTTCAACAGGTTCAGCTGGCTTCACCTGGTAAAGAATCACCGGTTTGACTTTGAAACCCATATAGACTGCTTCTGCCATGACGGCTACAGCTTGTGCGGTCGCCCCTACGACCACTCCCGCAAAGCCCTTATACCAGTATCCCAGCAGAAGAATCACCCCGGCGACAGCCAGACGCAGCAGCGTGCCAGTTCCGACGATATTCGAATGGCCGAAGCGAATCAAGACACCCTGGTTGAAACGACGGTAAGCGATAGACCAGGTCCAGGGCAACATGATCGCCAATCCGAGACGTCCAGGTTCGATAATCTCCTGCGGAACGCCCATAATCTTTGTGACCACCCAGTAATACAGCGGTGTGAAGGCTATCAAGCCATGCAGAGCCGTCAGCAAACCCCCGGAAATCAACATGAATTTGTTGATCCTCTGATAAGACGCCCAATCTTTGCTGAGAGCGGTCGACGCAGCCAAAAGCATGATGATCGGGGCTTCGACGATCAATGCCACCGGCCAGATTACACCGCTATAAGCGGCCAGGTTGATTTCCGGTTCAGCCAGCCGGGCCATAACGGCGCTCAACAGCGGCAATTCCGCGCTCATCAAGACCCAGCTAAAAGCCAGCGGCCACCAGGTCTTGAAAATTGCTTTGAACGAATTTTGATAAACTGTACTATTCACAATAGCTGCAATCTAATGTTTACAAAAATGCAACGGGCGCTAGTATAGCATGGTCAGGTGTGATCACGAAAAACCTGTTAGGTTTATGCGCGTCCTAACGTAAATGTGTCATAATTTGCTTGAACGAGGTGAGGACATGGTGAAAAGAGTATTGGAATTGCCTGGCCGGGAGAAGCCGTATCTATTGGCACACCGCGGCAACCGGGTTCGCTGCCCGGAAAATACGCTGGCGGCATTTCGCTGGGCGCTAAAGGAAGGTGCGGATATACTGGAAACCGATCTTCACCTGTCGGCTGACGGAGAACTGGTTTGCATTCATGATGCCACCCTCGACCGCACCACCGATGGAGAGGGCCCAGTCGCGACCAAAACGCTCAGAGAATTGAAGGCATTATCAGCCTCTTGCGACCGGCCGGAATTTGCTGACGAGCGCATTCCGACTCTGGCTGAGGTCGCAGCAATCCTGCCAGCAGGAATCGCGCTGGCTTTGGAACTTAAAACCAGCCGCTTCCTGGAACCCGCCGTCAGCCGCCAACTGGTTCAGCAATTGCGTACAACCGGCGTATTCGACCGCACCGTGCTGCTTTCATTCCACCTGGATTACCTGCAAGCAGTTCAGCGCGAAGCACCCGATCTACCAATCGGGCAGATCTCCATGACCAGCCCTTTCCCGCGAAAAGGCGTACAGCTCAATGGATCATTTTGGCCCGCCCTGCTGTTCAACCCGTTCTACGCCCGCGCTGCGCACCGCTACGGACAGGTGACCTGCCCGCTCGATCCCACCCCAGATTCGCGGCTAAAGTGGTATCGCTGGATGGGCTTTGATGCCATTCTAAGCGACGACCCGGGCACAACCTTAGCCAAAATGCGTGAAATCGGCTGGCGGGTTTAGAGCCAACCCTTCAGGCCGTACACCCACAGGCCAAAATATTCTTTGAGGGCATTGGTCGTCTGGGACAGTGCGCCAGCATTGGGCAAAAGATTGATCAGTTGGGCAGCAAAATTACCGTTCCAAAGGTCCTGCCAGGCATAATCTGGCACGGCGAAATCGGCTGGGGCCGGGATTGCTTCAATCCCCTGTTTTTCGAACAGAGCTGCCGAACGCGGCATATGCATCGCTGATGTGACCAAAACGATGCGGTCAATGCCTTCTTCCTTGAGCATCCGCGCGGAGAAAAGCGCATCTTCATAGGTGTTCTGGGAATCGGGTTGCAGCCAAAGCGCATCTTGCGGAATGCCGATGAAAACCAGCACCTCTTTCATCTCTTCCGCGGGGGTGCTTGGGCGGCCGCCAAGCCAGGTGATGTTACCGCCGCTCAAAAGCAGGCGCGGTGCTATCCCCTCCCGATAAAGGCGCGCAGCGTAAAGTACGCGGTCACCGGCGCCGTTCAATTCCACGGCAGCCCGCGGCGGCCCATAGGATTCGGTGCCCCCACCCAGGACGACAATCACATCGGCTGATGGAATGATTTCAGGTGGCGTGATTCGGGTTTCCAGCGAGCGCACCAGACTGGACGAAACCCATCGGTTACCGCCAACCCACAGAAGTAATAATGCCAAGCCAAGAAAAGCGTTGCGCGCCCGGCGTTTTTCTGAAAGTATAAGCGCAAAGAGGATCAAAATAGAGGCAAGGCCGATTGGATAAACCAGCAGCGGTAGGAATTTCGAGAGAAAGACAAACATGCACACCTCACGGGTGGTGAAAGGAAAACGGTTTGGAAATTATACCTTTCAAATTTGGGCTTTTAAATCTCGTCAATACACGGCTGACTCATTTAACTTGCATGGATTTCGTGTAAAATAGAAATAAATTATTCAGGAGGGAAAATAATGAATAAATGGCGGCTTACCAATGCACTGACTCTGATAATTATGTTGATCGTCAATACGCTGGCGAACACCCTGCCGCTCAACGGCAAAACGACGGCTGAGATTTCCGATTCCTACCCGGTGCTGTTTACCCCGGCTGGCTATGTATTTTCGATCTGGGGGTTGATTTACCTGGCTTTGATCGGATTTACCATTTTTCAGGCGCTGCCAGGCCAACAGGCCAATCCGCGCATCGAACGTGTCGGCGGCTGGTTTACGCTAGCCAACCTCCTTAACGCCGGCTGGATTTTCGCCTGGCACTGGGAGATCCTCGGGTTATCCGTTATCCTCATGTTGGGTCTGTTAGCCTGCCTGGTGGTCATCTACACCCGGTTGGAAATTGGCCTGCACCCCCCGGTCCACCCGGTGGAACAGGCGCTGGTTGATTTTCCATTTTCGCTCTACCTGGGTTGGATATCCGTGGCAACCATAGCCAATATTAGCGCGGCACTTTATGCCGCCGGTTGGAACGGCTTTGGTGTCTCACCGGAAACCTGGGCAGTGATCATGATCGGTGTAGCGACACTTCTTGGACTGCTGATGATCCACCGGCGTAACGCGATTGCGTATCCCGCGGTGCTTATCTGGGCGTTCATCGGTATTCGCCTCCGCCCGGAGCAGGTCGAGGTCGTGGGCACTGCCGCTGGCGTGGCAGCTTTTATCCTGTTGATTTACGTCACAATACGCATGCTGCGCGCCCGCCAGAAAATGCTTCTGGATGCCCGCGGTGAGCGTCCAACCGATTAATGGATGAACAGTTTGTGCTGAGGTTCACAAAGTCGATTGTCGGTTATAATCAGCGCCATTATTTATAAGCCATTATTAAATCCACCTTTTGGAGGAAAACGTGATGACTGAAAATTTAGTGTTGCTGCGTCATGGACAGTCGACCTGGAACCTGGAAAACCGCTTCACCGGCTGGACGGATGTAGATTTGACTGAGACGGGCATGCTGGAAGCCAAACAGGCCGGCCAGCTCATGCTGCAGGAAAAATACGAATTCGATTATGTGTTCACTTCAGTGCTCAAACGCGCCATCCGCACCCTGTGGATCGCCCTGGATGCCATGGATGCCATGTGGCTGCCAGTCGAGCGCGCCTGGGAGCTTAACGAGCGCCATTACGGCGATCTGCAGGGTTTGAATAAAGCTGAGACCGCTAGGAAGTTCGGCAACGAACAGGTGCAGATCTGGCGGCGCAGCTTTGCCACCCCACCTCCCCCGCTGTCATTGGATGACCCGCGCCACCCGCGCTTCGACCGACGCTATGCAAAGGTTGACCCGCAAGTGCTCCCGGCTACCGAATCCTTGAAGATCACTCTGGCGCGGGTGATGCCATACTGGGAAAAATCCATTGCGCCGCGGCTGCTGGCTGGCGAGAAAATATTGGTGGTGGCACACGGCAACAGCCTGCGCGCCCTGGTCAAATACCTCGACAAAATTTCCGATGACGATATCGTCGAATTGAATATTCCTACCGGTGTGCCGCTGGCATATTCACTTGACGATAAATTTAATGTACTTACCCGCCGCTACCTGGGCGATGCTGAAGCGGTCAAAGCAGCCGCAGAAGCTGTGGCGCGCCAGGGAGTGGCCAAACCTTAATATTGCAAAAGAATACCTGCGAAAGAAAGACTGCCTCTTGACGAAGCAGTCTTTCTTTGTTTTTAACAGATGGTTTACACTTCCGAATGCACCAGAAAGAGCCGCACAAACCGCCCGTGCCTATTCTCCCTGAGTCTTGAATACATAATCCCAGAAAGGCGATGAAACGCCAAAACGCATATTCGGCGTTTTGAAATGGTGGCGCATGTGGTGACGTTTCAAGGCTTTCCAGATTCCCGAGCGCATGGGAAAATGATGAGTGGCGTAGTGCGTCAGGTCATAGCACAGGTAACCGATGATGAAACCGGAGAAAAGCGGTCCAACCCAATTGCTGCCGCCCAGAATGACGCCAAAGAACAGGTGAAAAAAGCCGTAGAACAGCAGCGCCAATGGAATGCTCACCACCGGCGGCATAACCAGGCGGGTCTTGCATTGCGGCTGCGCATGATGCACCCCATGGAACAAAAAGAATATTTTCTTTTGCGCCTCGGTTTTGGGACGATAGTGAAACACAAAGCGGTGCAGCAAATATTCTGCCAGCGTCCACAGGAACAGGCCGAACAGGAAGGCAAAGAATATCCAGCCCAGTCCCTGGCCGCGCGGCCAATCTATAAATCCGCGCACCAGGGCATAAAGGCTGATCGGCAGCCAGATAATCACCACGACCGCAGGGTGGATGTGGGAGAAAAACTCCAGAAAATCCGATTCAAAAAGCCGGATCGGCTCTTCACTATTGTTAATTTTGATTTCTTCCATTATTTCCTCGGTTTGTTAATCGGGAACAGAGTGTTTTTTATTTTACCCAGCAATGGTTAAGGTTACAATCATTTTTAAGGTTATTGTTAAACTATGCCTCCCCTGATTTGCGTCCACTCCTATTATTCACTGCTGGAAGGCGTTCATTCACCAGATGAACTGGCCGCACGTGCAGCCGCGCAAGGATTACCAGTTCTGGCTTTGACGGATCACAATATGCTTACCGGCGCTGTTGAATTTGCCCTTGCCTGCCGGAAAGCAGGCATCCGGCCGATCTTCGGGCTGGAAGTGGATGTGCACTCCCTGTCGGAATCCCACCCGAATGGACCATTGCCGCGCCTGACGCTGCTGGCGGAGAATGAGGAAGGCTGGTCCAATTTGTGCCGGCTGAGCAGCCTGGTAAATATGGACGCTGAGCGGCCTTTGACTACGAATGAAATCAATCTGCATTGCGCAGGGTTGATTTTGCTCACCGGCGGCAGCCGCGGAATTGCAAACCTGCTTTTACGTCAAGGACAACCAGGCTTTGCCCGGCGAATGCTGGCAGAACTTTTACGGCGGTTCCCGAACCGTCTTTTTGGGCGATTAACCGGCAACGGTCCCCTTCAGGCCGAAGAACAGCTATTCGCTGACCTGGCCGGGCAAGTAAATCTTCCGCTGGTGCAAGTCCCTGAAGTGTTTTACCTTGCAAAAGAAGATGAAAACCTGCACCGCACGGTCTGTGCCATCCGTACAAACCTCCCGGTTCAAAAAGTCGCCGCTTCTCATGGCTACACGCAATTTGTAACCTTTCCTCAAAGCGCATCCAGCGAAGTTCTTGCTAGCCGTTTCCCTCAAGCAGCTCAAAACGCGGATATTGTGGCATCCCGCTGCACGTTCGAGATGCCCTTCGGAGTGGTTCGCTTCCCACAAGTTCCACTTCCGACCGGCCAAACCCCTTCTCAGGCACTGCGCGAAAAAGCCTATAACGGCGCAAGAAAGCTTTACAAAGTGATCACGCCGGCGCTCGAAGAGCGTCTGGAGCACGAATTGACCACAATAGCAGGATTGGGCTACGACCCGATATTCCTGATCATGGAAGAATTGCTCACCTATGCCCGCAAGCAGGGCATCCTGTTCTCATCGCGCGGGTCGGCTGCATCTTCACTGGTTGCGCACTGCCTGGGGATCAGCAGCCCGGACCCGCTGCGCCTGTCGCTGTATTTCGAGCGTTTTCTTAACCCAGCCCGCTCCTCCCCTCCCGACATCGATACCGATATCGATTCGCGCCGGCGGGATGAAATCATCCAACATTGTTTTAAAACCTACGGCGAAGAAGAAGTAGCAATGGTGGCCACCATCAACCGCTTCCGTCCGCGTTCTGCCGCTGGCGATGTTGCCAAGGCGCTTGGTTTTTCACCTGCTGAATCCCGCAAACTATCCCATGAACTTCCAAACTCTTTTTTTGCGGGGCGCGGCGCTGCGGGGGGCAGAAGCGGCGAAAAGGACATCTTCGCTGAACTGGCGCAACGTTATCCGGACGGGATTCACCAGGAGGTGTTCGCTCAATCCCGGCGGTTATTGGGAATCCCGCGCCATTTGTCCGTGCATCCAGGCGGAATGGTAATCTCTCCAGGTAAAATGACTGATCTGGTCCCAGTGATGCGCTCAGGTGGAAAAGGGGTATTGATTTCTCAATTCGACCTTGAATCACTGGCTTATCTGGGTCTGGTCAAAATTGACCTGCTTGGTATCCGTGGCTTGACGGTAATGGCTGATGTGGCCGCAGCGATTTACTCGTGGAGCAAAGCAGATTATGCCCGGCCCACTCAAGTACTTGAAAAAATTCCGAGAGCAGATCCATCAACCAGTGAAATCGTCTCGGCCGGTAAAACAATTGGCTGCTTCCAGATTGAAAGCCCGGGTATGCGTTCCACACTTAAACTAATCCATGCAACCGACCCGGACGATGTAATGGCAGCCCTGGCATTATATAGACCCGGTCCATTACGCGGCGGGCTGCGCGACGCTTTTATTCGGCGGCATAACAAAGAGGAACCCGTCAGTCAGCTTCACCCCTCGCTGACAACCATCTTGGAGGATACCTATGGTGTAATCCTTTACCAGGAGCAAGTGCTGCGCATTGCGCATGAAATCGCCGGACTTAGTCTGGCAGAATCGGACTTATTGCGGCGTGCGATGAGTCATTTTGATCCTGGTAAGCAGATGCAAAACTTGAAAGATAAGTTTGTTCGCGGTGCCGGCGATAGGCAGCAGATCACGCCAGACCTGGCTGAAAATATTTGGGACATGATGGCAGCCTTTGCCGGTTACGGCTTTCCCAAAGCACATGCAGCCTCGTACGCACAGGTTGCCTGGAACTCCGCCTGGTGTAAGGCGCATTACCCGGCCGAATTTCTTTCAGCAGTGCTGGCTAACTGGGGCGGTTATTACAGTCAACGGGTTTACCTGATGGAAGCCCGCCGCCTTGGATTCCCACCCAGGCCGCCCCACATTAATTTCTCGGGCCGCGAATGCACAGTGGTATACCCCGGCGGCAGTGCGATGCTGTACCTCGGGCTGGACCAGGTACGTGACCTTACCAACCGGACCATCCAGCGAATTATCCGGCAGCGGCCATTCCACTCATTGGAAGATTTCCTGCTACGAGTCGATCCGCGTCCCGCCGAAGCTCAGAATTTGATTCGCTGCGGGGCACTGGCGGGTCTGGGTTCCATCCCCGGCCTGTTGCATCAATTGGGAGCGGGTACACGAAAACCCGGGCAGCCCTCCTTATTTGAGGTCGAATCCGCGATAGATGAACCGGATTGGGCGTTGGCTGAGCGGGTGGCGGCGCAGCAGGAAATCCTCGGAATCGGTGTGGATGCTCACCCCTTGGACCTGTACGCAGCGCAGTTGCGTCGTGTGCAGGCGATCAGTACAGTCGAAGCGCTGGAAACCAGCGGTAAAAGGGTAACGGTGGCTGGCGTCCGCCAGAGCCATCGCCGTAGTAAAACCTCCTCCGGTGAATGGATGGCTTTTCTTACACTGGAAGATTTCGACGGGATGTTGGATGTAGTGCTCTTTCCAGCCGTTTTCCGCTTCACCCGAAAAGAAATCTTCACCGAAAACAGGCCGATTCTCGTCGAGGGCGTAATGGAAACCAACCTGGAGCGTGAAGATCCATTTTTGCGCGCTGAACGCGTCCATTTATTGGGTGAATGAAGAATTCGCCCGCATCCAACCGGCGGAAAATTCGTATAATATTATTGGAGCATTTGAATCATGATTGAAAAAACAAGAGTCCCCATTCTATTGTGGCCATTTTGGGCTTTGTGGCGGTTGGTACTGAAGGTCTTCGAACTCACCGGAAGACTGGTGGGTGCCATCCTTGGTTTGGTCTTTATGATCGCCGGAATCGTGTTGACCGTGACGGTCTTCGGGGCCATCATTGGAATTCCGCTGATCGTTTTTGGTTTTATGCTTTCCCTGCGCAGCCTGTTCTAAAAATATGGCAGATACTCCACGGAGCGCCAACCGCGCCCCGGTTCGCCGTGACAAAGCCGAGCAGTTGGTGCTGGTCACACTGCTGTCCTTTGGCGGCTCCGTCATGGTCACGCGGGCTTTCCTCGAACTGACCGGTTACCCCCAGATAGGAGGCGGCGGATTGCATTTCGCCCATGTAATTTGGGGCGGGATATTTTTATTTGTTGCCACGCTCCTGCCGATCATATTGGCCAACCAATGGGCGCTTTACTGGTCGGCTGCGACAGGTGGAATCGGTTTTGGCCTGTTTATCGATGAGGTGGGCAAATTCATCACGCAAACCAACGATTATTTCTACCCGCCAGCCGCTCCAATTGTTTATACCCTGTTTCTGATAACGACGCTGGTCTATATCCACGTCCGCCGACCAAAAGAGGCTTCGCCGCGTGAAGAACTTTACCGTGTACTGCAAGGTCTGACCGAACTGCTGGATCACGACCTGGATGCAACTGAAAAGGCCGCCCTGAAAAAGCGTCTGGATAGTATTCGCAGTCAAAGCGATGATCCGCAGTTACTCAACCTGGCCGAATCGTTGGACCAGTACATCCAGTCGGAACATATTCAGACCGCGCCCGAAAGGCGGCCGCAATGGGTCCTCAAACTCCAGAGCTGGATGAAAGCCGTCGAAAATTTCTTTACTCGCCCCCGGTTGCGGATCGTTTTGATTCTCAGCCTCGGGGCTGTTGGAGTTTACTCGATCGTCAGGCTTGTAACCTTTGGTATGTTTGCAACGGCAGTGTTCCAGGGAGTGGATATTTCTCCATTGGTTCGTCCGGCTGATATTGATGTGGCCAATCAGCCGCTCTGGTATGCTATTCGCCAGGCGGTTCAGGGCCTGGTTGGTTTTCTATCTTTCCTGGCAGCTATTTATTTTGTACTAAAGCGCGATCACACCGCGGTTACATTGGCCATCCTTGGCCTGACTTTTTCATTGGCAGTAGTAAACATCCTCGTTTATTACCTGGACCAATTTTCCGCCACTTTCGGCGCGCTTTTTGAATTTGCGGTTTTGATGGGCGTAGCTGTTTACCGCCAGCGCTTTTTGATAACCCCACGAACACCTACTGATCCGCCCATCAAACTTTAAAGTACATCAACAACCGGAAAAATAGCGGCCGGATTGGTCTCGGTGATCTCCGCCTGCAAGGCCCCCTTGCTGATCTCGCGCAGCGCACCCTGGAAGCCAGGCAAGCTTTTAGCAGCAAACTGAAGCGTCAGAGTAATATCTCCCGCAAAATTTTCACCCAGGGTTTGCCCGCCATGTTCTGCGATTAATATCCGGATGCGCTCGAATAATGGGTACGGCAATACCAGCCTGACTGTATGGGTTGGTATTTTCTCAGCCAGCGGCAGCCCAACTAAAACAGATTTAACCGCATCGGTGTACGCGCGCACCAACCCACCGGTGCCAAGTTTGGTTCCACCAAAATAGCGGGTCACTACTACTGCAGCATCGCCCAGGCCGCTACCTTTCAGCACTGCCAGCGTTGGACGCCCGGCCGTTCCCTGGGGTTCACCGTCATCTGAACAGTGTTCGATGATACTAACGCCGTGCCCGACGATAAAAGCCGGGACGTTGTGGGCTGCATTTGGATGAACAGCCCGGATTTTAGCAATAAAATTACGAGCTTCCTCGACCGAAAATACCGGTGTAATCGTGGTGATGAAACGCGAATTTACCACTACAATTTCAGTATGATGTTCACTGGCTGGAATAAGCAGGCGGTCAGTTTTATTCATTGTGCGGTTACACTTTTGGGAGTAAAAGTCATTTGATCAAGGTTTATGAATAAATTCCGTGCGTTATACGCTCTGAACTCACAGGACACCCATTGGTGAGGTACACTGCAAGCGAGTAAAGTTAAGCATCTCAAAGATTGTCAGCAGAATCTTCCGCTTCGCTCAGGGTGACATCCATTATTTAGACTTAGTATACCTTTGAAAATTGGAGAAAGATGAGGTTCAGGCCAATGAAAGCAGGGGTTGATTTTGTTGGAGTGGGTGTTGGGGCAGTGATTGTTGATCCTCGAGGCCGTTTGTTTCTGGCAAAGCGGGGTGAAAAAGCGAAAAACGAGCGCGGCTGCTGGGAATTCCCCGGTGGAAGCGTTGAATTTGGGGAAACCCTGGCGGACGGCCTGAAACGTGAAATGCAGGAGGAGTACGGGATAGAAATTTCTGTCGGCAAGCTTTTGGATGTGATCGATCACATCCTTCCCCGGGAAGGCCAGCATTGGGTTTCACCCACGTACATTTGCAAAGTCGTCAGCGGAGAACCGCGCATCATCGAGCCGAAAAAATGCGCTGAAATCGGTTGGTTTGCGTTGGATGAAATTCCTGAACCGCTTTCAGTCATCAGCCGGGAAAACCTGCAGCACTACCGGTCAACTTTACCGGCAAATTCAGCCACACCATCCACAAAGGCGGCATCCATGAAACATTTTCTTGTACACATTCAATACAAAGTACCCGTTGAGCAACTGGGCGATACGGTCCGACAGCACCGGGAGTTTCTCCAAATGGGTTATGAACGCGGCTGGCTGCTCATGTCTGGCCCGCGCGAACCAAAAACCGCCGGGATTGTTGTCGCGCGTGCGCCTTCCCGCGAGGAATTAGCGGGCTTTTTCGAGAATGACCCATACAAAGTGATGGGCCTGGCCGACCATGAATTCACGGAATTCGACCCGGTCAAATTTCAGCCGTTTCTGACAGACTGGGTGACCGGTTTGGAATAACGCTCGAGCAGCAGATTGGCAATTTCATCCGCTCCGTTAATGCCGTCACGATGAATCTTCGGCGTCTGGAGCAAGCGGTCTGGTAAATCACCCCAGTTTCCACTGCCAAAGTCCAGGTAGGTGAGTTCGAGGGCACCCATCGCGCGTCGAGCAAATTCTGCCAGGGGCGGCGTTTCTGGAAATTTTTCCCGAGGAATGTAAGCAAATGGCAAACCCGCCTGATACACCTCGGCGAGGGTGCTGTAACCAAGCTTTGCTATGACCGCATCGCTGGCTTGAACCAGATCGGGATGATAAAAATTGCTACGGTGAGGTAACAGAATTAGATTGTCTTGTCGTAACAATTGGTTGGAGGTACCGGGCAGCACGAAACGGCAATGGGAGTACTTTTTCAATGCCGCCAGGCTGCTAAATTTTTCCTCGATACCCCCCACAGTGACCAGTATCACCGGTTCATCAATGGCAATTCCTAAGCGTTCACGGGTATCCGCCCGCTGATGGACAGGCCGGCGGGCAACCGGCAGTACCTGTTGCGCGGCTGAATTGGGTTGAACTGCCGGCATAGTCTGAATATGCAGATCTGCCTGACTGAATACCTGCTCGAAATCATTGACAAAGGGGATGAAACCCGGTTCCAGGTCGGCGTACCTGGCGTAAATAAAGTCCCAGGTGAAGTTTTCTACCAGAACGGCCGGCAGCCCGGCGGCGTGTGCTGCCTGAATACCAATTGGCGCGATATCACATACGACCAGCCGGCAATGACGCCCTGCCAGAATTTTTGCAGCTACCGATATCTGGCTATGCGCATTTGTTTTGGCGTGCTTGAGCTTTGCGACGGTAGCAGGCAAATCTTCGCTGAATGGCGATGTTTGTACTAGACCAACGTCGCCGGCGAAATTATGATAGGTAAACCCGGCGCTTAGCGAATCACGAAAAAACCATTCAGGTACCTGCGTAAACAAGTCAAAATGAACATTTGGTAGTCTGGCTTGCAATGCCTGCATCACCGCTGAAGCCCTGGCAGCGTGCCCAAACCCGTGAGCGGTTATAAAATAGCCCATCCGAAATTCAGTCTTTATTGACCTACCCTCGACAAGAAATAATATCAGCCGCAATTGTACCCGACTGCGGCAAATTAGCCATTCAGAAAAAGATTGATCGACCCCTGCTGCTCCTTACCAGACGCGCCATGGCTAAAGGTATAATTTACACCATGAAAACAGCGGGGTTTGGCCGAATCAATATCGCGCGCCTGCTTATTGGGCTGGTTATTTTCTTCAACCTGCAGGCCGCGTTTTTGTTCATCATTAACCCGGCTGCTTATTCGACCGGGTTTGAAGTCAGCGGCGTCGTTGGCGAAAAACTGGTTCAGGGAATGGGCATCCTCTTTTTGATGTGGAATGTCCCCTATATTTATGCGTTGACCAATCCGATTCGGCACCGGACATCCCTCTACCAGGCGATCATCATGCAGGCAATCGGCGTCGTTGGCGAAACAATCCTCTGGCTTACACTGCCATCCGGGCACCCAGCCATGGAAAGCATGGTCGTCCGTTTTGCGATATTCGACGGCAGCGGGCTGATTGCACTATGTGCAGCACTTTGGATTACCCGCCGCAGAAGTTAAACGGGGTTTTGCGCGGGTTCTTCGTTTTCAGGCTCTTCAAAGGGCGCTTCGGTTGGGATAACCGGCAATCGGACGAACATGCGACGGATAAAGTCCTTCGGCCGGGTTACTACCCGCAGCACCACCACGCTCATGTCGTCTCGCGGCCGCCCTTGATCCAGGCGGATTGCCTGCGTTAACAGTGAATCGGCAATTACCTGAGCCGATGGCTCCTGTTCTTCCAGCATCCCCTCCAATAAGGAGCACACATCAATGCCAATACCACCGTTAGCTGTGCCAGAATTCATCACGCCATCGGTATACATGACGACAGTTGTGCTTTTCTTCAGGTTAATCTCGGAGATTGACGGCCGTACATTACGCGCTGAACCAATAGGTTGAGGCATGCCGCTCAAACATTCCACCCGGCTGCTCTGCGCCACAAAAATTGGCGTGGGGTTATTGCGTGTCAACACCAGTGTGCAGGTTTCAAGATCCGCGCTTAAGATGTTCAGGTAAGCAGGATCATGGCCGTTGCGCTCGGTAAACAGAAAGTCAGAAACCGCGCGAGCGGCTGCGCCATCACGGATCCCATCAGACAGCAAGCTAAGGACCTTACGAACTACCAATCCAGAAACAAGTTTCCCAATATGACCGGTGGTTAATGCATCACTCATGACCACTGACAGGCCCCCATTTGGCCGCTCAATGACTTCGATCGAATCCCCGCTTTCATGCGACCCATGTTGCGTAACCTTGGCTACGGCAATCTGAATTTCCATTTGATTATTTTACATTAAAAATTCAGGTTGGGAAGTCGAATCCGAAGCAGCCACGATCACCGTCAGTAAATCTTGCTGGTAAGCGATAGTCTCTATTCTGGCGTTGAACCCGTATTCATTCAACTTTACCCGTGATTCTTCCAGTGTGTTCCGGTCTGGCAAGGTTTGCCCAGTGACCCGATATATCCCCCGCAAAAGAATGCTCACAATGCTGCCTCCCCCGACTTGCACCCCAAGCAGGACAATCAGCTTCCCCATAGGCCTTAATACCCGCCGGCAGGCTTTTAATGTCTCAGGGTAAGCAATGTATTCGCTGGGAAAAGTAGCAACAATGGTATCCATTGAAGAGTTTGAAAGTGGAATCTGCTGCGCCAACCCCCGTACCAGCATCGCTGGCTGTTGGACTGTTTTATGCACTTTGTCTTTGGCTATGCGCAACATATGGCGACTTTGATCGATGCCAAAAGTGCGGTAACCCGCTGCTATCAAAGCAGCCTGCAATGTACCTGTGCCGATCCCCAGTTCGAGCACATCCTTGCCCTCGATCAACGGCAGCACCGACCGCACCCAATCTTTCCAGTGCCCGCCTGAGACCGCCGCAGCCACCAGGTCGTAACTCCAGGCAAAAGAATGGTAGAGCAAGTGAAAGAAGATTCGTAAAAACCAGCTCATCGTAGAAAAGAATATCACAACATGGAGTTCTTGAACAAATTGTTTGCATAAATCGAAATTTTGTTCTATAATGTTTTTATGGCAGCAGAATCGCTTACTGTACTGAAAAACCTGGCTGATTTGAGTCAGTTCGAGCAGGAAGATCCGGCTGCACCCGGCTGCCCGCTGCCGGTAAGCAGTTCGAAGACTGCAGATACCCCTCCAGCCCGCTCTTCGACCGGTTCGATCCCTGAAATATTCCACGCCAAGAAATCAGGTGGGGGAGAAATCCGTCTGCTCAAGACTGTACTCAGCAGCGCCTGCGAACGCAATTGTAATTACTGCGCTTTCCGCGCCGGGCGGGATTTTCACCGCGAAACGCTCAAACCGGACGGCATGGCCAAACTGTTCAGTCAACTCAACCAGTCCGGCATCGCTGAAGGTCTTTTTTTGAGTTCCGGGATAGTGGGCGGCGGCATTCGCACCCAGGATAAAATTCTTGACACAGCCGATATATTGCGCTTTAAGCACGGCTACAATGGCTACCTGCACCTCAAACTCATGCCAGGCGCTGAAAAGGACCAGGTGCTGCGGGCAATGCAGTTGGCCAATCGCGTCTCCATCAACCTGGAAGCGCCCAACCCTGTGCGGCTGCAAAAACTAGCCCCGCTTAAAACTTTCGCTGAAGAATTGTTGAAACCGCTACAGTGGGCAGATGAAATTCGGCGCACGCTCAACCCCCTGTCGGCGTTTAACTTGCGCTGGCCTTCACTGGCGACCCAGTTCGTGGTTGGCGGCGTGGACGAGACTGATCTTGAATTGCTGCAACTCACCCAATACCTGCACAGCAAGCTGTCTCTTACCCGCGTCTATTTCTCGCCGTTCAAACCGGTGCGGGATACGCCGTTCGAAAATCTCCCGCCCGAAAATCTGCTGCGTCAGGTACGCCTTTACCAGGCTGCTTTTTTGCTGCGCGATTACGGCTATAGTCTGGAAGATTTTCATTATTCAAGCAGCGGACAACTTCCATTGGATGCAGATCCCAAAATGGCCTGGGCGCGCGAACATCTGTCAGAGAATCCGCTGGAAATCAACACGGCAGACCGAATTCAGCTATTGAGAATCCCGGGCATCGGACCTGTTTCTGCCAAACGTATTCTGCAATCCCGCCGCCAACATCCGATCAAAGAAGCGGGCACACTGCGAGCGTTTGGTATTCCCCTGGAACGTACACTGCCTTTCATCCTGATCAATGGAAAACGACCCGACCGCCAGCCGCAGTTGTTGTGATTGAATGACTTGTAAACATTACGTACGTGGGGCCAGAGAATTTGAACATCCCCTCAATGGGGAGAACCGCCGACCAACAAAAAAACGGCCTTGCGATCGTTTTGCAGTCGGGGCGAGAGGATTTTAACATCCCCTCAATGGGGAGAACCGCCGACCAACAAAAAACGGCCTTGCGACCGTTTTGCAGTCGGGGCGAGAGGATTTGAACCTCCGACCTCTTGCACCCCATGCAAGCGCGCTAGCCGGACTGCGCCACGCCCCGATTTGCGAGCGAAATTATAAGCCACATATTTATTTTCTGCAACCCTTCAAACGTCTTTCAAAATCCAACGCCTCAAATAAATGCAGGCGGTTAATTTCACCCCTCCCCTGTTCGATTCATTGAGAGTATAATCGGCACGTTAAGCCAGCCCCAAGCTGGCATTTGTCTGACCCGGAGGCCTTGACTGCATGAATCGTCGTTATGTAAACCTGATTTTCATCCTCCTTCTGCTCGCCCTCTCGATCTGGATCGACCTTCCCTCAAACCCCGGAATTAAAATAGGATCATTCGAAAGAAGCCTCGAAACGGTTTTGGGGCTGGACCTGCGCGGGGGTATGCAGGTGATTCTGAGCGTCCCCTCAGAAATTGCTGTTACACAGCAAAATTTACAGGATGCCGCTCAAATTTTGGAGAACCGGTCGAACGCTCTGGGTGTGGACGAAGTAGTTTACCAGACAGCTGGTGAGCGCATTATCGTCGGCGAATACCCAGGAGCTTCGAACGCGGAAGACGTGATCGGCAAAATCAAAGAAACCGGCCAACTCGAGTTCGTCGATTTTGGCGATGTGCGCGTCCCTGAAGGAACAGTGGTCGAGACCGATTTCGGCCTGTCCGCTTCAACCGGCGCTGAACCAACCCCAACCGCCGAAGTTACCCCCACCAGCGAGGCGACCGCAACTGCCGAAGCAACGCCAGAAACTACACCGACCGAAACCACCGATGCTACCCGCTATCACACCGTTTTGACTGGCGCCAACCTCAAGTCGGTCAGCGTAGTACGCGGCCAGTTGAATGACTACACTGTGGCTCTGGAGTTCGACTCCGAAGGCGCCGACATTCTTAAAGAATGGACGACCGCGAATGTCGGAAAAATTTTGGGAATCGTGCTGGATAAAGCGGTGATTTCCTCGCCTTCGGTGAACAACCCGATTCCAGACGGCCAGGCTGAAATTATCGGTTCGTTTACCAATGAATCAGCCAATGCTCTGGCAGTTCAACTGCGCTACGGCTCGCTGCCTATTCCGCTGGAAATCGAGCAAATCCGCGTGATCGGCCCGACCCTTGGCCAGGACTCACTGGATAAATCGCTATTGGCCGGCATCATCGGTTTCGGCATTGTCATGTTATTCATGGGAATTTATTACCGCGTTCCCGGTGTGGCGGCTGACCTGGCAATCATTTTCTACGCCTTAATCACCTTTGCCATCTTCAAGCTGGTTCCGGTTACCTTGACGCTGCCTGGCATTGCCGGCTTCCTGCTCAGTACCGGTTCAGCGCTGGATGCCAACATTCTGATTTTCGAACGTTTGAAAGAGGAGTTGCGCAACGGCCGCACAATGCGGCAGGCCATTGACCTTGCCTGGCGGCGTGCCTGGCCTTCCATTCGCGATTCGAACATTGCCGCATTGATTACGGCGGCAATATTGTTCTGGTTCGGCTCGACCTTCGGCGCCAGTTTTGTCAAAGGTTTCGCGCTGACCCTGGCTCTTGGCGTGGGTGTCAGCCTTATGACCGCATTCACCGTAACCCGCACCCTGCTCGGCCTGGTGGTTGATTTGTTCAAAGACCCAGAACAACGCCCGGGTTTGTTCGGGCTCTAAAGGAATGCATCATGATTAATATTCTTGGTAAACGCTACTACTACTTTGCCCTTTCCCTGCTGTTGATCATTCCCGGACTGATCATTTTGGCAGTCAAAGGCTTGCCGCTGGCCATCGATTTCAAGGGGGGAACGCTACTTGAACTGCAATTCCCCTCCACTCAGTTGCCTGAAACCAGCGCGGTGGTCGCTCTGTACAACGATATGGGCTTCAAAGAGGTTCAGGTACAAACTGCCCTCGGTATATCCGGTGAACGCGACATCCTGGTAATCCGCTCGCCTTTCATGGACGATACAACCAAGATCGCGTTGATCGAACAAATGAAAACTGATTTTGGCGTAAGCGAGATTTCCGTCAACCGCTTTGACAGCGTCGGTCCGGTCATCGCCCAGCAGGTAACCAGCCGGGCCGCCCTGGCAGTTGCCATCGCCGCGCTGGCGGTCATTCTCTACATTACCTATGCGTTCCGCGGCATTCCTCATGCCTTCCGCTACGGTGTATGCGCGATCATCGCCATGCTGCATGATATCCTGATCGTGTTCAGCATCACCGCCATCGGATCTGTGCTGTGGGACTGGCAAATGGATTCGATGTTCCTGACGGCTCTACTGACGGTGATCGGCTTCTCGACCCAGGACAAGATTGTGGTGTTCGACCGTATCCGGGAGAACAGCAGCTTCCTGCGCAAACTTCCCTTCGAAAAACTGGCAAACCATTCCATCGTGCAGACCTTACAACGCTCGATCAATACCCAGTTGATGACAGTAGAATTTATGCTGCTGTCGCTGGCGTTATTTGGCGGCGTAACATTGCGCGAATTTGCGGTCATTCTGCTGGTTGGCCTTTTGAGCGGTACCTACTCTTCCATTTTCGTCGCAGCACCTCTGCTGGTAGTGTGGGAAAATCAGGAATGGAAAACCTGGTTCCGCAAACAGAGCGCCAACGCCTGAATTGCCTGATCAGTTACTGATAAACAGGGTCCCGGGTAAATCAAACCAGGACCCTGTTTTATCTTGCTCACCTTTGTTTATATTCCCCGATTTTTTAAGCCAGTGGAACCCGGGAATCCGGTAAAATGGATTGGGTGAAATTTCACGAAAGCACCGCAATGGCAATTTTGCCTTAATCGCACAAATTCCAAACTAAACCAACAAAAGAGGAATACCATGCGCAAAGAAGTCGTTCTGATCACCGGCGCAAACGGTGAAATCGGCCACGGGCTCATCACGCACCTGGGAAAGCAGGGCAATTTTGGCGTTATAGCGCTGGATGTTCAACCGCTGGATGAAGCTCTCAAACCGTATGTCGAGAAATTTATTCAGGGAGATATTCTGGATACCATGCTTCTCGGCCGGCTGGTGGCTGAATACGAAATCCGGGCGGTGTACCACCTGGCGTCCATCCTCTCTACCAAAGCTGAATACAACCCGGAAACTGCGCATCGGGTAAACGTCGAGGGCACGCTCAATCTACTGCGTCTGTCCGTGGAACAGTCGCAGTGGCAGGGCCGGCCGGTAAAATTCCTCTACCCCAGTTCCATTGCCGCTTACGGCCTGCCTGACCTGGCTACGAAGAATTCGGCCGGGAAGATCAAAGAACACCACTGGCTGGAACCGACCACCATGTATGGCATTAACAAGCTGTATTGTGAACATCTTGGCCGCTATTACACCCGTCACTACCGCCAACTGGCAGCCGACCAGAGCCCCACAGCCATCGATTTCCGCTGTATCCGCTTCCCCGGCCTGATCAGCGCCATGACTGTTCCTACCGGCGGCACCAGCGACTACGGGCCGGAAATGCTGCACCATGCCGCGCAGGATTTGCCCTATGACTGTTTCGTCCGACCGGACACCCGCCTGCCCTTCATGGTCATGCCGGATGCCATCAAATCGCTGCTGACGCTGGAAGCTGCCCCAAGGGAAAGCCTGAAGCAGTTGACCTACAATGTGACCAGCTTCAGCCCGACAGCGCTGGAATTCCACGACATCGTACAGCAGGCATTCCCCGGCGCCAGGATCGACTTCAAGCCGCATGCTGCCCGGCAGGGAATCGTCGACACCTGGCCGGCTGACGTGGACGACTCCGCTGCCCGACGCGATTGGGGTTGGCAGCCAGACTACGACCAGGCGCGCTCCTTTGACGAGTATCTCATCCCCGCCATTCGCGAGCGCTACGCAGCCGTGAAATAGAGGCCCTGTCCCAATTTGTAGCTGCCCAAAATGTTTCCGTGGGTCGGCATGGAAGTACACTTCGCTGGCCGGCCAAATGGCACGGGGATTATTGGAATAAAGCATAAAGTAAAGCCCTGTGGCCAGACTAACAGATTTCCCGTATTTCTGGAGACAGCCACCGGGTTCAATTAAGATTCATTATCTTCTGGCTCTTCGCCTTTCATGGTCACGGACGGGCACGGGGCATCGTTGGTTAAGGGAATTCTTCCTCAAACCCCGTGCGGCTACGGCTGCCTACCTCAAATTTAGAAAATAAATTATGGGAAAGGCTTCGCATTCAATACCATCCGCACCGAATGAATACTGCGCTTTGATGGAAAATTAACAATTATGGGTTATCATCGAATCTCAAACCAAATTTTTTGAGGAAAGCCATGTCTGCAAAAGTTTCATCTGAATCCCGTGAAAAAATCCCCTTTAAAACCGAAACCAGGCAAATTCTCAACATCTTAATCCACTCACTTTATTCCGAGCGGGAAGTATTTATCCGTGAACTGATCTCCAACGCCTCCGACGCGCTGACCCGCATGCAGTTCGAACTGCTGACCAACCGGGACGTGCTGGATGCGGATGCCGAACCGGGTATCTGGGTCAGCGGCGACCCGCAGGCAAAAACTCTGACCATCCGCGACAACGGCATCGGCATGGATGCGCAGGAAATGGCCGAAAATCTGGGTACCATTGCCCATTCGGGTGCGCGCGCCTTCATCGAAGCCGCCGCTGAACAGCCAGGCGCCATCAGCGACATCATCGGTCAGTTCGGCGTCGGGTTTTACTCGGCTTTCATGGCCGCCGAATCAATCGAAGTGGTATCGCGCAGCTACCACCCGGACGGCTCTGCTGCCCGCTGGATTGCGCGGGATGAAGAAACCTTTTCCATCCAACCTGCTGAGAAAGCCGACCGCGGCACGACCATCGTAATCCACCTCAAAGAGGATGCGCAGGAATTTGCTCAGGAAGATCGCCTGCGCGAAATCATTCGCAAACACAGCGACTTCATCCCCCACCCCATTTTCCTCGGAAGCGGCACCGAACCGGTCAACCAGCAGAGTGCGATCTGGCGCAAACAACCTTCGACTTTGAAGGATGAGGACTACACTAATTTCTACCACCAGTTCGCGCTCGATCACCAGGAACCGCTGCTTAAACTTCATCTCACTGTGGACGCGCCGGTGCAGATGTATGCGTTGTTGTATGTGCCGCAATCGCCGGAACGCAGTATTTTTTCGCCCCGCAAAGATGAAGGCGTGAAGCTGTATGCGCGTAAAGTTTTGATTCAGGAATATTCCAAGGATCTGCTGCCGGCCTACCTGCGTTTTGTGGATGGGGTGGTCGATTCGGAGGATTTGCCGCTCAATGTGGCGCGCGAATCGGTGCAATCCAACCGGGTCATGGCGCAGCTCAAACGCGTCATCACCAACAAGCTGGTCGATGCGTTGAATACCCTGGGAAAAGAGCAGCCTGAGAAGTACGCGCAATTCTGGAAAGTTTACAGCCGCTATATCAAAGAGGGTATCGCCACAGACCCTGAGGCTTTGACGCCGCTGACGCCCCTGCTGCGCTTCCCAACCGCGAAAGACCCGAACGGTTGGACTTCGTTGGAAGAATATACGTCCGCCAGTCCATCACATCAGGATAAAATCTACTACCTGCTTGGCGACAACGAGCGCCTGCTCGCTTCCAGCCCACACCTGGAGGGTTTTAAAGCCAGGGGGACCGACGTTTTGTTGATGGCTGATCCGCTGGATTCTTTTGTCCTGCTTAAATTGGAACAATTCAACGGCAAGCAGTTGGTCAATGCCGCTCAAGCGGATGCACCCGCCCAAACGGCCGATCAACCGGAACCTGAGCCCGAAACCTCCCTCAGTGCAGAACAGCGCAGCCAGGTATTGGAACGGATACGATCTGTTCTGGGTGACCGGGTGACAGATGTTCGCGCCACCGACCGACTGGTCGAATCGCCGGCGCGCCTGGTAAATGCAGACGGAGCGATGAAACCAGAAATCCAACGGGTTTATCGGCTGCTCAACCAGGAAATGGATGCCCCAAAAAATGTGTTGGAGGTAAATTTGCGCCACCCGCTCATCCAGCGCCTGGCGCAAACCGCTGCGGAAAGCATGGTCACGCCACTGGTGATCGAACAGCTTTATGAAAACGCCTTGCTCCTGGAAGGCAGCGTCACTGACCCGGCAAAAATGATAGCGCGCATTCAAGATTTAATGACCGCTGCGCTGGAAAATTCCCATGACCAATAAACCGCGTGTATTCGTCACCCGCGCCATTCATTCGGAAGCCCTGACAAAACTGGCCGCCGAAGCCGAGGCAGAAGTCTGGCCGGAAGCTTACCCTCCATCCAAAGAAGTTCTGTTGGCGAAAATGGGCAGCGTCAACGGACTGTTGACCATGTTGACCGACCCAATCGATGAGCAGGTGATCACCAGAGGAATTCCGGCGCTCAAGGTCATTGCCCAGCTTGCAGTTGGCTATGATAATATCGATGTCGCGGCTGCCACCCGGCACGGCATCCCGGTCGGTCACACCCCGGGCGTGCTTACGGAAACGACCGCCGACTTCGCCTGGGCGCTATTGATGGCCGCCGCCCGCCGGGTGGGTGAGGCTGAACGCGAGGTGCGCTCCGGATTGTGGCAGCCCTGGGGGCCGGACGTCCTTACCGGGTTGGATGTTTACGGTAAAACTCTGGGCATCATCGGCCTGGGTCGGATAGGCAAGGCGGTAGCCCGCCGGGCGCGCGGTTTTTCGATGAAAGTGCTGTACAACAGCCCGACCCGTGACCTGGAAGCCGAGCAAGAGTTGGACGTGGAATACGTGACACTGGAACGGCTGCTGGCGCAGTCTGATTTTGTCTCGCTGCACCTGTATTATTCACCGGAAGCCCATCACCTGCTCGACCGTACTGCATTTGAGCAAATGAAACCCAATGCCGTGCTGGTTAACACCGCACGCGGTGCAATAGTAGATCCGGAAGCGCTGACCTGGGCGCTGCAAACTCGCCGAATTGCGGCAGCCGGCATCGACGTATTCGAACCTGAACCCATCCCGGCCAATCACCCGCTGCTCCAGCTTGAGAATGTCGTCATTACCCCGCATATCGCCTCGGCGGGCAAAGAAACCCGTCAAAAGATGGCAATGATGTCCGTGGAAAATATATTGGCCGGATTAAAAGGCGCACCCATCCCATATTGCGCCAACCCGCAAGTATACGAACCGCGCGGAACATAACCGCAAACGGGCAGGGAACGGCAGTCGTAGAGTGGCTTCGCTCAAAGCGTGAAGTAAATTCGAGAGCAAATGGCGCTGGTCTTTCCTTGAGTGGAGCGAACGCACCGATCACGACGTGACTATTAAAATTTATCGTCATTACCCTGTACTGTCAAAAAGATGATAAATATACTGTTAACAAAGTACGTTTGTTTCACGTAAAATTGTTTACAATGTTCGTGTCATTCCTTTCAAGATGTCTGAGAAGTTCAGCGTTTCCCACCTATAACCACCGCAACCCGAATTAGACACCGTCGGGCGAGCGGTGTCTGCATTTCTGAGATATCTTGTTCTGGCGGAGGACTTCCCTCTCCGAATAAAGCGGACAAACACTTACAACACCAAACTCAGGAGGAAGTATCGTGAAAAATGAAGTTTTGGATAGCCTGCTTACGCCAAAGTCCGTTGCCGTGGTTGGCGCATCCGCTACCCCCGGTAAAATCGGGTACTCGGTAATGAAAAATCTAATCGACGGTGGATATAAAGGCGCAATCTATCCAATAAACCCCAGCGCCGAGGAAATTCTTGGGATTAAGTGCTATCCGTCCATTTCGGACGTTTCTGGATCGGTCGATGCAGCTATTATTACGGTCCCTTCCAAGTTGGTGGACGGTGTGACCGACGAAATAGGCCGCAAGGGCGTCAAGGGCATGATCGTGATCACCTCCGGGTTTTCTGAGGTAGGCAATCGTGACCTCGAACTGGCCCTGGTCAAAAAGGCTAACAGCTACGGCACACGCGTCCTTGGGCCGAATATTGTGGGCGTCCTTTCGAATACGGATAAATTCAACGGTTCATTCGCCCCGTTCCTGCCCCTGCCGGGTAAAGCTTCCTTGGTCTCCCAGTCTGGCGCTCTGCTGATTGCGCTCGATGCCGCCACCTACACCCGCCGCGTCGGCTTTGACAAACTTATATCCATCGGCAATATGTCCGATGTCGATTTTGCCGATATTGTTTCCTGGCTCGATAACGATCCGAACACCTCCTGCATCACCTTGTATATCGAAGGCTTTAAAGACGGACGGGCTTTCATCGACGCCGCCCGCAAAGCCAGCAAACCCATCATCGCCCTGAAAGCCGGTGTTTCTGCCCACGGCGCAGCCGCGGCTGCTTCTCACACCGGCTCACTGGCAGGCGCTGCCAAAGTTTATGGCGCGGCCCTGCAGCAGGCTGGCGTCATTCAGGCCACAGATCTGGACAATCTTTTTGATCGCACTCTGGCGCTTTCGCAGCAACCTCCGATGAAAGGTGACAATCTGCTCATCATTACCAACGGCGGTGGGGTTGGCGTGCTGGCGACCGATGCCGCGGAACGCTCCGGCCTGCCGCTGAAATTCGCCCCGGCGGACGTTCAACTCGAGTTGAAGAAACACATGCCTGAATTCGGCTCCGCCAAAAATCCGGTCGACCTGACTGGCATGGCTGGCAATGACTGGTACGGCGATTCAGTGCGCTACTCCTTTGCCCATCCCTGGACCGAAGGCCTGGTCGTACTTTATTGTGAAACCGCCATCACAGACCCAATGCAGATTGCCCAGGCTATCAAGAAAGCGGTCGATGAATCGGGCGTCAAGGACAAACCCATCACGGTCTCCTTTGTCGGCGGCGAAAAATCCGAAGTTGCCATGCGCTGGCTGGTCGAAAACGGTATTCCAGCGTATGGTGCGCCCGATGTCGCGGTGGATGCCATTTCCTCTTTGCGTGAGTTCTCTCGCATGAAAGCGCTTTCTGCCCAGACCACTGAGCCCTGCGCAGCGTTCGACTCGGAAGCTGCCCGCGAAGTGATCCGCAAAGCCCGCGCTGACGGACGCGACTCGCTAACCGAGATCGAAGCCAAAGAGGTCTTCTCGGCCTACGGCATGCCTGTTACCAGCACCGAACTTGCCAGGACGGAAGACCAGGCGGTTGCACTGGCCAAGAAAATCGGCTTCCCCGTGGTCATGAAGATCGTCTCCCCCGACATCCTGCACAAATCAGATGCCGGCGGCGTTAAGGTCAACATCAAAGACGAGACCGGCGTCCGCGAAGCCTTCAAGACCATCATGAAAAATGCCAAAGAATACAAGGCTACGGCTGACATTCACGGTATCGCTGTCCAGGAAATGGCGCCGTGGGGTACGGAGGTCATCCTGGGTTCAGTCAACGACCCAACCTTCGGCCCGACCATCATGTTCGGTCTCGGAGGCATCTTCGTCGAAGTGCTCAAGGACGTCACTTTCCGCGTTGCGCCCGTTGCCGATACGCAGGCGCGCCGCATGTTAGATGAAATTCGCGGCGCTCCCATCCTGGCGGGTGTGCGTGGCGAAGAAGCGCGCGACCGCGAAGCATTGTCGGATGTCATTTGCCAGTACTCGACCATGATTCTCGATTTGAAGGACGAAATCGCCGAGTCGGACGCCAACCCGGTGTTGGTATACGAACACGGTTCCGGCCTCAAAGTAGTTGATGCTCGCATCATCCTCAAAAAGAAGTAGGACACGTGAGAATCACAGACCTCCCCAAAACACGGGGAGGTCTTTTTATTATTCCTGCTGGTATATTTTTAATAATGAATTTCTATTGGTTCAATTTTTGCAATAAGCCATCGACCATTTTCCCGAACTAAAATAGCTTCCAACAATGCGGCTCCATCATCATATTGCGCAACTGCGCGATCACCAGTAATATCAATCTTTTCGAAATCTAATTTGGGTGGAGCGCCTTCGCTTATTCTGGGTGGTAAAACACCATAGCATTTTTCTTGAATGGATTTAATTTCATCTGAGGTCACGTTACGATCTTCTTTCTTTGCTGCCAGTTCGATATCCTCGAATGAACGAACAGAGCATCCATAAGCGATATATTTGGCCTTCATCACTGTCAAATAACCACCAACATTAGCAATCTCGGGTCCCAAAACAAGGCTAACAAAGTCACGTACATCTTGGTTTTCATAATGGTAATCTGTGGTGTTTATAAACACATTGTCAAATTCACTCACGTCACCACCATTTCTAAGCGCTCCTCGATAAACCGCGTATGAATGCAAGATAACGTCTTGAATTTCTGGTGAATCTGTAGAACTTGGGATTGCAATCCCAACCTTCTCGCGATTAATACCAACGTATACCAAGCTGCCCAGTAAAGCCAGAAAAGTAATTAATACAGCGAGGTTTTGCTTGCGCATATACCTTACTCCGATTTTTTGTCGCTCATTTCTAGATTCGGCCTGGTTTAATTTCTTTATATATCTGACACTGAGGCACTGGTTATGAATAAATTAGTGAGGTTGAGGTTCATCTAGTCTAATTTATGCTTGCACAATTATCAACCTGCTTTTAGATTCTAATATTAATTGCTATTTTACAGACCAAGGAGATAAACATTAACCTTAGCTCTTTGCATTCTATCCTAATCTCGATTTTTACCAATAGCAAGTCTTAGCCCACCAAAATTTATCGTGGCTTAACATGCCTTTTCTTAATTTTGAAAATCTTATCGATTAACCCGCCTGGAACCGTTTGTAAGCTCCCACCCAGGGTGCGCCAATCCGGTTGCGTTCCGGGATGGTGATCTTGTTCAATTTTTGAGCAATTTTGGCGGTATTCAAGGCAACCTGCGCCCAGTCCTCAGCCCGAAGCGCACTGCGCATACTGCGCCCCAGTGCTCCCGCCCATTCCCAGTCCATGCGGAAGCGGTCTGCCTTGACCCAGTAATCGCGCTTCTCCCAGGCCTGCACCGAAATGTCGATGGATGCAGCGATTTCTTCCAGCGCCAGTGTCATGAAGGCTGCCAGGTCATGCGCCTGAGCGTTGGGCTCAGGTTGTTTCATTAATTCACGGATGGCCAGTACGATCGCCCGTGTCAGTTGGTTGCGCTGTTTGCCAGCGCTTTCGGGATTGATTACACGGCTCAAAGTAAAGTCTCCTCCATTAAATTCCGTCTCCCAAAAATAACAGGCCGATTATATCCTATAGAACGCATATAAATAATTTACAAAACTTCGAGCTTTTCGCATGGTATAATTGCCGCGCGAAAATTGCGATGGGGAAGTGTCGGAATTGGCAGACGAGCATGACTTAGGATCATGTGCCGCAAGGCGTGCGGGTTCAAGTCCCGCCTTCCCCACTCGTTGCAAAATAAAAACGTAAAGGAAAATCAAGTTGAAACTCGACGTCCAACCCCTTGAAGACCATCAGGTTAAAGTTATCGCGGAAATGGAACCGGCGGCACTGGAAGAATTCATGCGCCGCGCAGCCCGAAAAATCTCGCGCGAGACGCGTATTCCCGGCTTTCGCCCCGGCAAAGCCCCCTACGACATGGTCAAACGCCATGTTGGCGAAGAAGCATTGCGCCAGCAGGCTGTGGAAGATCTGATCGACGAGTATTACCCCAAAATACTGGACGAGGCTCAGATCAAACCAGGGGCTACCGGATCACTTGAAGAAATTGTCAGTGTCGACCCGCCAAAATTTTCTTTTATTATCCCGCTCGAACCCACAGTCGAACTTGGCGGTTACAAAGACATCCGTCTGGAATACGCCCTGGAAGCAGTCAAAGAGGCGGACGTTGATGAATTCATCCAACGCCTGCGCACCAATTACGCCACTGCGGAACCCGTGGAACGCCCGGCGGAAGATGGCGATCTGGTATATGTTAAATTCAGCGGAAAACTGACCAAACCTGCCGAGGGTGAGGATGAGAATGTTTTCCCCGAGCGGCCTGCTCAGTTTATCATCGGCAATGACGTCATTCAGAATCGCGACTGGCCTTACCCCGGTTTCAATGAGTCTCTGAAGGGACTTTCAGCGGGAGACGAAAAAACCGCGAAACATAAATACACAAAAGATGAAAAAGATGAGGCACTGAGGGGCAAGACCGTTGAATTTAAGGTTACCGTTCAGAGCATAAAGGCGCTGCATCTGCCTGAATTGAACGACGAATTTGCCCAGACGGTTGGCCAATTCGAAACAGTGGCTGATTTGCGCAAAGCGGTTCAGGAACAGCTTGAAGTTGCTAAAAAAGACGAAACCGATGACGCTTATTACACATCGCTGATCGACAAAGTGATCGAAGGTGCGACCATCAAATACCCCCCGCAGGTGCTTGAACACGAAGTCGAGCACATGATGGAACACGTCAAAGAGGACGTTGGCCGCCAGGGCATGGAATTGGATGCTTACTTCAAGATGATCGACAAGGACCGCGAAAAGTATATCGAGGAAGAAATCCGCCCGGCAGCCCGTCGCCGCCTGGCGCGTTCGCTGGTAATGGATGAGTTGGCAAAAGTTGAGGAAGTCAAGCTGGAAGAGGATGACTACAACCAGGCGATCACTGCCACCGTTTCTCAACTGCAATCACAACCCAAACCACGTAAAACCAAAGAAAAAGTCAATCCTGACCTGGTCAACAATATGACCATGAACGAATTGTCGCGGAAATTCAACATCAAGGTTCTTGAACGGATGAAGGCCATAGCCACCGGTCACGGCGACGATACTGCCAAACCTGCTGAGGCTGAAACGCCAGTCGAAGGTGAAGCTACTGGAGCCAAAAAACCGGCTGCCCCCAGGAAACCGCGGGCCAAGGCCAAACCAAAAACCGAGTAAGAACTGCTTTTTTTCGGAAAGGTTTAAAGGAAAAAGGATGAGCATTCCTAATTTTCAAAATGTTATCCCGATGGTGATCGAATCGACCGGCCGCGGTGAGCGCGCTTACGACATTTACTCGCTGCTGCTGAAAGAGCGCATCATTTTTGTCGGCACCCCCATTGATGATCAGATTGCCAATCTGGTCGTCGCTCAACTGCTCTACCTGAGCAACGAAGACCCCGAGCGCGGCATCCAGATGTACATAAACTCACCCGGCGGGATGATCTATGCAGGTCTGGCGATCTACGACACCATGAAGATGATCCCCAATAAAATCAGCACTTTTGCGGTGGGCGTCACTGCTTCCTTTGGCACCGTATTGCTGGCAGCCGGCACCAAGGGCCAGCGCTATGCGCTGCCCAACGCCACCATTCACATGCACCAACCTCTTGGTGGTGCGCAGGGTCAAGCGTCGGACATCGAGATTCAGGCAAAAGAGATCTTGCGCCTGAAAGCCAACCTCAACCAGATCATGGCTGATAGCACCGGGCAGCCGCTCGAGGTGATAGAGCGCGATACGGAACGCGACTTCTATATGGACGCCCAGGCTGCCGTGGATTATGGCCTGGTCGACCAGGTGCTTCACCAACCGGCCAAATAAGGTTGGCGGAGTCAACTGCGCAATAAACCCAAATGCCGGATGGCCACTGCTGTCCGGCATTCTTATTCACCTCATCTGGAATGTTTATGCTGAACAGCCTGCAACCACAAATCAAAGCTCTGGTACTTGATATGGATGGCGTCCTCTGGCGCGCAAACAAGCCAGTAGGTCACCTGGCTGCCGTATTTGCCCGTATCGGCGAGCTTAAGCTAAAAGTCATCTGCGCAACCAACAACGCCACCAGCACGCCAGAGCAATTTGCCGAGAAATTGGCGGGAATGGGGGTTCAGCTGGCCTCCGAATTTATCCTGAACTCGGCACTGGCCGCTGCCCATTACCTGAAAAAGCAACACCCCCAAGGTGGACCTGTTTACCTGGTTGGCGAGGTCGGGCTGCAGCAGGCCATGCAGGCGCTGGGTTTCTGGCAGGCTGAAAAGGATGTTCTTGCTGTCGTCACTGGCATGGATCGCCAATTCAGCTATACGAAGCTCGCTGCTGCCACCCGGTTGATCCGCAATGGGGCGCCATTTATTGGTACCAATCCGGACAAAACCTTTCCCACTCCGGATGGGTTGGTCCCCGGAGCAGGTTCGATTTTGGCAGCTATTGAGGCGGCCACCGGGGTAACGCCAACGATCATCGGCAAACCCTCTCCCTACCTGTACCAGGTAGCGCTTGAACGTATGGGCACCGACCGGTTGGAAACACTGGCCGTCGGTGACCGTCTGGAAACCGACGTTTTAGGCGGCCAGCGAGCCGGTATGCGAACCGCACTGGTTCTTTCGGGTGTTTCAACCCAGCACGATCTGGTTGGCTGGCCTACCCCGCCCGATTTGGTTGCTGCGGACCTGGCCGAATTATTGGGCATATAAAATGTCGTCTTGGGCCAGGCGAGGGATCCCGATCTTAATCGCTATGTGCCCCGCCAACAGCTTGATGATATTACCGCAATGGTAGAATCAGACAAGACGTGTCTTTCGAAGGATTTGGCTTGATGGAAAACCCGCGCCGCTTGATTTATGACCTCGACCTGGCCGAATTGGAGCAGGTGTTTTTGGCTGCCAATGAACCAGTTTACCGGGCAAAACAAGTCTGGCAGGGTCTCTACCAACAATTATGGAATCAGCCCGCGCAGTTCACCAATCTTCCAAAAGCGCTGCGCGAATGGCTGGACAAAACATTTATCTTCCAGAACCTTACTCCAGACCAGGTGCTGTATTCGACCGACCGCGAAACCCGCAAAACATTGTTTTTATTGCCCGACGAGCGCGCCATCGAGGCAGTATTAATGCATTACGACCGCCGGAAAACCCTGTGTATATCCACCCAGGCCGGCTGCGCTATGGGCTGCGTTTTCTGCGCCACCGGTCAAATGGGCTTCAAACGCCACCTGACCAGCGGCGAGATTGTCGAAGAGGTTTTATATTACGCCCGCATGCTTCGTTCCGAGGGTGAGCAGGTCACCAATGTGGTATTCATGGGCATGGGCGAGCCGTTTCACAACTATGATGCCACCATGAGTGCCATCCAACGCCTGAACCATCCGGACGGCATGAACCTGGGCGCGCGTCGCTTTACCATTTCAACGGTCGGCCTGGTGCCGGTGATCAAACGTTTCGCGGACGAGAAAAGCCAGATCAACCTGGCAATCAGCCTGCACGCCGCCAATGATGAGTTGCGTTCCAGCATGCTGCCCATCAACCGAAAGTACCCCATCCAGGAATTGATGGCAGCCTGCCGCGAATACATCGAAAAAACCGGCCGGCGTTTGACCTTCGAATGGGCGCTGATTCAGGACGTGAACGACTCGGTGGAGACCGCCCGTGAATTGAGCAACCTGCTCAGGGGCATGATCGCGCACGTAAATGTCATTCCACTCAACCCGACTCATAAATTTACCGGTAAAGGCAGTAGCCGTGAGCGCGCGGCAGCTTTCAAGGCCGAGTTGGAAAAAGTGGGCATTCCCTGCACTGTTCGCATGCGCCGCGGCATCGATATCCAAGCTGGATGCGGCCAACTGGCATCCCGTGCTGAAAAATGAACCGGGTAAGCGCTGTGATATAATCTCTGCGCTATGGCTGAATTCTTCAATAAATGGAAACAGGCGCTAAACCGCTCCAGCAAAGCCGCTTTTGGGCGCCTGGCAACAGTATTTGGCGCAACTGAAATAACCGAAACCACCTGGGAGGACCTGGAGGCTTTATTGCTTCAGGCTGACCTGGGTATTGCCACGAGCGCAGAAATCATCGCTACGCTGCAAAAGAGAGTGCTGCAGGAGGGCATTACCAGCGCCCAGGAATTAAGCGGCATCTTGCGATCTGAACTGTTGGCGCGACTGGATCCACCCCCTGTGCAGGATTTTAGTGCTTACAAGCCCGCTGTAATCCTGATCGTCGGGGTGAATGGTTCCGGCAAAACGACCACCATTGCCAAGCTAAGCCGTCAGTTCAGCGAACAAGGTAAAAAAGTGCTGCTGGCAGCGGCAGATACATTCCGGGCTGCAGCAGTTGACCAGCTACAGGTGTGGGCTGAACGGCTGGATGTTCCCGTCATCACCGGGCAGCCGAATGGCGATCCGGGAGCAGTGGCTTACGACGCGATTCAAGCCGGCGTGGCCCGAAAAGTTGACCTGGTACTGGTGGATACCGCCGGACGCTTGCACACTCGTACCAACCTGATGGAAGAATTGAAAAAGGTTCACCGGGTGAGTGGCAAAGCGCTGGAAGGCGCTCCACACGCAGTCTGGCTGGTGCTGGACGCAACTACCGGGCAAAATGCCTTGCAACAGGCGCGCATCTTCAAAGATGCCGTCAAAGTTACCGGAGTTATCCTCGCAAAACTTGATTCTTCCGCTCGCGGCGGGATGGCATTTGCCATCCAGAAGGAACTGGGGATCCCCATCCTTTACGCCGGGCTGGGTGAGAAATCGGATGATTTGGAAAAATTTAACCGCGAATCTTTCGTGGATGGAATATTAAGCTCTTAGCATGTTGTTGGTGGAGGGAAAATGCAAGCGATCGTCGAACGGCTGGCGGATGAAAAGGCCAGAATCAAAGAATTAATGGTGCATCTTTGACTTCGATAGGCTGAAATCAGAGCTAAACGAGCTACAAAAAACATCGGAAGACCCCAACCTGTGGGACAATCCGGGGCGGGCTCAGCAGATCATGAAAAAGCTGGCGGACACCCGTTCTGAAATTGAGTCCTGGGAAAAATTAGAAAAACGCATATACGATCTCTTCGAGCTGGCTCAACTGGAAGACGATTCAATGACCGCTGAAATCGAGCAGGAAGCAGAAGCCATCCAGCAGGAACTTGACCGCCGCGAGTTGAGCACGCTGCTGGGCGGGCCTTACGACCGCGGCAATGCGCTGCTGACCATCAACGCCGGAGCCGGCGGCACCGACTCGCAGGATTGGGCGTCCATGCTGCAGCGCATGTACCTGCGTTGGGCGGAGCGCAGCGGTTATACTACCGAGGTCATCGACTTAACCGAAGGCGAGGAAGCCGGTATCAAAACCATCACTATCGCGGTTACGGGGCAGTATGCCTACGGCTACCTCAAAGCAGAGAAAGGCGTTCATCGCCTGGTGCGGTTATCGCCGTTTGATTCGGCTCACCGCCGCCACACCTCTTTTGTCCAGGTCGAGGTGTTGCCGGAAATCGAAGACGATGCGGAAATCGTCATTGCACCCGATGATGTGCGTATTGACATTTTCAAGTCCTCCGGTGCGGGCGGGCAAAATGTGCAAAAAAACGCCACTGCCATCCGGCTGACGCACATCCCGACCGGAATCGTAGTCACCTGTCAGAATGAACGTTCGCAAATGCAAAACCGCGAGAACGCTTTTCGCGTGCTGCGCGGCCGTTTGGCTGCTATCCGGCAAGAAGAACAGGATAAGCAACTGGGTGAGCTACGCGGCGAGTACCAGAAGGCCGAATGGGGCTCTCAAATCCGCTCTTATGTCCTTCATCCCTATCAAATGGTCAAAGATCACCGCACTGAATTTGAGGCCGGCAATACGCAGGGAGTATTGGACGGTGACATTAACGGGTTTATCGAAAGTTACCTGCGCTGGAAGAAGGATTAGAACATTCCCAATAGGGACTTAATCTAATTTCCTGGCCAGTTCAATCAAGCTTTCGTCTAATTTTTTAGGCTTGCCTACCACCTCTTCCAATGGGGTGGTTTTTATTGCGCTGTTCAACATACCAACCAAAACGCCATACTCGCCACGGGTAAGGGCATCAACCGCGCCAGCGCCTAAACGCGAAGCCAGAATCCGGTCATAGGCCTGGGGAGAACCGCCGCGCTGTACATGTCCCAGGATGGTCACGCGCAGGTCAAAACCCAGCCGCTCGCGATGCTGCTTAAAATATTCGTCCAGCCCGGTGGCATTATATTTGGCTCCCTCGGCGACTACGACGATTGCGTGAGCCTTACCGCGCTCGTAGGCTTCGGTCAGCGTGGCGGCTATTTTCTCCGGGTCCACATCCAGTTCGGGCAGGACCATTTCTTCCGCGCCGCCAGCGATGGCTGCCATCATCGCCAGGTATCCACAATTGCGGCCCATAACCTCCACCAAAAACGCGCGCTGGTGGGATGAGGCAGTGATTTTAAGGCGGTCGATGGCCTCCAGGGCAATATTCAGCGCCGTATCCACGCCAATGGTGATGTCGGATCCATACAGGTCGTTATCGATCGTAGAAGCGACGCCGACAACTGGGAAACCCAGCATATGCAAGGCATGCGCGCCGGTTTGAGAGCCGTTACCGCCAATAATGACCAGGCTTTCGATGTCATACCGGTTTAAATTGCGGATGGCTTTCAACTGCCCCGGGCGGGTTTTGAATTCCTGAGAACGGGCGCTGCCAAGAACAGTACCGCCGCGCTGCAATATGCCGCCAACCTCGCGCGCGCCAAGCGGAATTATTTTCCCGTCAATCAAACCTTCGTAGCCGTTGCGAACGCCGAATACCTCCCAGCCATTGGCAATCCCGGTGCGTACGACCGCCCGGATGGCGGCATTCATTCCGGGAGCGTCACCTCCGCTGGTTAATACGGCGATTTTCTTCATTTTCCCACCATCCTCTCAAGGTTGCTTCCGAAGATATGCGCGATTCTAACACGGTTTGGGACCAGATCCAGGCATGTCCATTCGTCATCAGGTCACCTGTAACATTGCAGTGAAAAATATTTATGACACTTGGGCTATCAACTTCTGGCTTAAAAGCAGTATGAACCCGCCTGTCCTTTTGATAGAATGGGCAGGTAAAAAATTTCATAATGGGTGAATCCCGCGAAATAACGCCTGGGTAATTTTTCGCTATAGACAATGCGTTGACATATTAGACATCTCAGGAAGACAACAAACTCAACCAAGGGAAAATAATGTCAGATTATCGCATCAGGCAACATCCCATCCTCCCCATTCCTGAACGAGAAGCCATCGAGTTTTACTGGCATGGAAAAAAATTAAACGCACTTGCTGGAGAGACCATTGCTTCAGCCTTATTCGCCAACGGCGAACGGATCTTTGGTCATCATCACAAAGACGGCTCCCCATTAGGCATATTTTGCGCTAACGGGCAATGCTCGCAATGCATGGTGCTGGCCGACGGGATGCCGGTCAAAGCCTGCATGGAGCTGGTCAAAGCCGGACAGCAAATTGAACCAGCAGACGGGTTACCCGAACTGCCGAAAGTCACGGATGCGCCTAAATTCAAGCCGATTATTGACCGCAAGGTACAGGTTTTGATCATCGGCGGCGGACCTGCCGGCTTATCCGCTGCCATTGAATTAGGACGGCGCGGCACACAGGTGCTGCTGGTGGATGATAAACACCGCCTGGGCGGCAAGCTGGTGCTGCAAACCCACCGTTTTTTTGGGTCAGCTAAAGCCGTTTACGCCGGCACTCGCGGCATCGACATTGCTACCCGGCTTGAAAAGGACTTGCGCGCGCACCCTTCGGTCGAAGTATGGCTTAACAGCACCTGCCTGGCCGTCTTCAGTGACAAAAAAGTGGGCATCCTGAAAGAAGGGCGCAATTACGCCGTGATCGAACCTGAAGTGTTGCTGGTAGCCTCCGGTGCAAGAGAGAAATTCCTGGCTTTTAACGGCAATGCCCTGCCCGGCGTTTACGGAGCAGGCGCTTTCCAAACCCTGGTCAATCGCGACCTGGTGCGCCCAGCCGAAAAGTTATTCATCGTTGGAGGCGGCAATGTTGGGCTGATTGCCGGCTACCATGCGCTCCAGGCAGATATCAAGGTAGTCGGGCTGGTCGAAGCGCTGCCGGAATGCGGCGGCTACAAAGTGCATAAGGATAAACTGGCCCGTATGGGTGTGCCGATTTACACCTCGCACACCATTTTAAGCGCAAATGGCGACGGAAAAGTTGAATCCGTCACGATTGCGCAGGTCGGCAGCGATTTTAAGCCGATCCCCGGCACTGAAAAATCCTTCGAGTGCGACAGCATCCTGATCGCTGTCGGTTTGGATCCGGTCAATGAGTTTTTCCTCAAAGCCAAACAGTATGGGCTGAATTGCTTCGTCGGGGGCGATGCAGAGGAAATCGCTGAAGCCTCGGCTGCCATTTTTTCGGGAAAAATTCGCGGTATGGAGATCGCCCGCGCTCTGGGCGTGGAGACGGCAGAAATCCCGGTCGAGTGGTACTGGACCAGCGAAATTCTCAAATCAAAGCCCGGCGACACCATTCCCGAGGAACTGCCCGAAATCGAAACAGGCGCCTTCCCTGTCTTCCATTGCACCCAGGAAATTCCCTGCGACCCGTGCACCGGGCTGTGCTCCCACGGGCTGATCTACATCGACCGCAAGGATATTCGCCAGGTTCCTACTTTTCTGGGAGACAGCTACTGTTGTGAGGCCTGCGAAAAGTGTGTGGCAGGCTGTCCCGGGCTAGCGATCACCCTGGTCAATTATCGTGAGAACCCGGAATCGCCGGTGGTCTCGATCCCATATGAATTTACACGCCAAACGATCAAGGTCAACGACCGCGTCAGCGTTTTGGACACCAGGGGCAACGAACTCGGGCAGGTGGATGTGCTTTCTGTGCACGCCATTGAGAACAACGACCGTACCTTAGTCGTAGAGGTAAACGCTCCGCACGAAATCGCTCAGCAGATTGCCGGTATCAAGGTACAGGATGAAAACGTCACCCACCCGCTTGACCATTATGTGGCCCATATCGAGGATGACACCGTCGTGTGCCGCTGCGAGCATGTGACCGCCGGAGAAGTTCGCACGCTCATCCGCGCCGGCTACCGGGACATGAACGAGATCAAGACTATATCCCGCGCCGGCATGGGCGCCTGCGGCGGCAAGACCTGCGTCAGCTTGATCCTCCGGTTGTTCAGAGAGGAAGGCATCACCCGCGAGGAAATTACCGAGTATTCGAAGCGGCCGGTTTTTATAGAGGTGCCGCTTGGCATTTTAGCAGGAGCCAACGGACAGGAGAGCAACGTCCATGATTAATCCATCCCAGCCCCATTATGATGTGGTGGTCATCGGCGCCGGCTCAATCGGAGCTCCGGCTGCGTTTTACCTGGCACAGGCTGGCTACCGCGTGCTGGTTCTTGACGGCGCTGCCAGCGTTGGCCAAACCTCCAACAAACGCGCCATTGGTGGTATTCGCGCCACCCATTCCGACCCAGCCAAAATCCGGTTGTCTTTACGCAGCATCGAAATTTTCTCCACCTGGAAAGAACAGTATGGGGATGACATCGAATGGTCAGAAGGCGGTTATGTCTTTGTTGCGCGCGGTGAACGTGAAGAGAAAACCCTCAAAAACCTGCTCGTCACCCAGAAATCCTTCGGCCTGAACATCGATTGGCTGGATCAAAAACAGCTACTGCAAGTGGTTCCGGACTTGAACCCGGCTGAAGTGGTAGGCGGAACCTTTTCACCTGAAGACGGCAACGCTTCGCCGTTGTTGGCTGTTCATGCCTTTTACGCTCATGCGATTGAATATGGCGCGGAATTCAAATTCAATGAGCGCGTTCAGGAAATCATCGTCCGCGGCGGAAAAGTGGTTGGGGTCAGGACGGACCGTGGTGAATACGGTACAGACGTGGTGGTGAACGCTGCCGGCGCATTTGCCGGTGAAATGGCGCGATTGGCGGGTTTGGACGTGCCAGTCCGACCCGATTCACATGAGGCTGCCATCACGGAAGCAGTGGCCCCTTTCCTCAAGCCGATGATCGTGGATATCCAGCCCGGACCAGGGTCGGCAAATTATTACTTTTATCAGCATCTAACCGGTCAGATCATCTTTTGCATCACCCCATCGCCAAATATCTGGGGATATGACACGGAAGAAACCAGCAGCTTCCTGCCAATGGTTGCTCGCCGCATGGTTGACCTGATGCCTCGGCTCAAGAACATCCGCGTACGTCGCACCTGGCGTGGTCTCTATCCAATGACACCCGACGGCGCGCCTATTATTGGCTATGCAAAAGAGATCGAGGGATATTTGTATGCGGTTGGCATGTGCGGTCAGGGATTCATGCTCGGCCCGGGCGTAGGTGAACTGGTTACCCGGATTGTTTCCGGTCAGTTGTACGACACAGACGCAGAAATCCTCGACATTTTATCGCCCTACCGCCAGTTTGCCGGACAAGAGTTGTTGAAATAGTGTGCGTTCCGACCGTGAACGCTCCAAAACCACAGCCGTGTAAGCTGCACAGTTTACCCTACTTGCAAGCCGGTGCGTTCGACCCGCCTGATTCAAATCAGGATTCCTTTGTTCCACCAACAAAATTGATTGCTCGGTCGAACAGCACCCTACCGCTCAACGTAGATTGCTTCATTTCGCTTCGCTTCATTCGCAATGACGGTAAATTGGATATCGTCAGGGAATCTTGGTATAATTTTCCGCTGCTGTGAACACGCTCAAAACATTCTCAACTCGCGGCACGGGAAGAATTATGGGTTTGATTAAAGGTTTGATATTTGACTTCGATGGCTTGATCCTGGATACCGAGGAGCCGTCATTCAGCGCCTGGGCGCAAATTTATACCGACTATGGCGTCGAACTCGACCTCAATCGCTGGGCAGGTTGCCTTGGCTCATCCGAGGCAGGATTTAACCCGGTTGCATATCTGCAAGGGATGCTCAACCAGGCAGTGGACGAGGAGATGCTGCGCAATACTGCCCGCATTAACACCGACCGCGCCATCCTCGAACTGAAACCCCTGCCGGGAATCCTAACCACACTGATTACCGCCAGCCAGATGGGTCTCAAAATGGCGGTTGCATCCAGTTCCCCACGCTCGTGGGTTGCCGGTCATCTGAAACGGCTCGACCTGTACCGCTTCTTTAACTTTGTCGTCTGCATGGAAGATGTGCCAGAGGTCAAGCCTGCGCCTGACCTGTTCCAGGCAGCTTTGTTTGGTCTGGGCTTGAGGTCGTCGGAAGCTATCGTCTTCGAAGATTCTCCCAACGGTATTACTGCCGCCCGCCGCGCCGGGATTTTCACCGTGGCCATCCCCAACCTGGTCAGCAGCCGGTTGGATACCTCACACGCCAGCCTGGTGCTGCCGCGCATTGACGCTATCTCGTTACCCGAGCTGCTGCATACAGCCGAGACTGTTGAAGTGTCTGCATAAGGTGCAGGCGTCCGGATAATTAGGGGGGAGCATATTTCTATACTGGTCGCTCTTGAATCTGGAATAAAGGGCGATATACTATCCCTATTCAGTTCACGGCTAAAGTTAGACGGTCAGTAAGCGCTATACAGGTAAAAGTGGCATGCAAATCGCTAGTCTGATGGAAATCCTTCCCCAGAATTTCAGCGTCGTTGACCGGGAAATGGTCATGCGAGCATACAACTTTGCCGATGAAATGCATGCCGGGCAAAAACGCGTCTCCGGCGAGCCGTATGTGAGCCATTGCGTCGCAGTTGCCGGTATTCTGGCTGAGATGCAAGTCACCCCGACCATCGTTATTGCGGCATTGCTGCACGATACGGTAGAAGACACCCGCGCCACGCCGGCCGACATCCAAAAAGCGTTTGGCGATGAGGTCGCGAAACTGGTCGAAGGCGTTACCAAGCTGACCAATCTGCCGCGCGTCAGCCGCGGCGACCAACATAACGGCAGCGCTGCCTCCGCCGATGATCCGCCCGAAGAATTACCGCCAATGGCGGCTAAAATGAAGCGCCGCGATCTGGCCAATGAAACACTGCGGAAAGTGTTCCTTGCCATGGGTGATGATATTCGCGTGGTGTTGATCAAACTTGCGGACCGGCTGCATAACATGCGCACCCTGGGGTACATGTCTGAAGCCAAACGCCAGCGAATTGCCCAGGAAACAATGGATATCTTCGCTCCCCTGGCTAACCGATTGGGTATCTGGCAAATCAAATGGGAACTGGAAGACCTGGCATTCCGCTACCTCAACCCGGAAAAGTACCGGGAAATCGCGGAAAACCTGGCCGAGCGCCGCCAGGATCGCGAAGGGATGATCCAGAAGATCATCGATAACCTGCAGGCGGTGCTGGCGCGTAACGAGATCAAAGCTGAAATATCCGGCCGACCCAAGCACATCTATTCCATCTATAAGAAGATGGTCGAGAAGGGAAAGCCCTTCGAGATGGTGCGCGACCTGCGCGCGTTTCGCTGCATCGTCAATGACATTCCCGCGTGTTACGCCGCTCTGGGAGTGATCCACACAACCTGGCGGCCCATTCCGCAAGAATTCGACGATTACATTGCCGCGCCAAAAGACAACTTTTATCAGTCGCTGCACACTGCTGTGATTTATGACGATGGTAAGCCGCTGGAAGTACAAATCCGCACGGTCGAGATGCACCAGAATGCAGAATTTGGTATTGCTGCTCACTGGCGCTACAAAGAACGCGGGCACCGCGATGAGCTGTACGAACAACGCATAAACTGGTTCCGGCGCATCATGGAATGGCGGCAGGAAATCGAGGATGCACAGGAATTTGTCGACTCGATGAAGAGCGACGTCTTCCAGGACCGGGTTTATGTTTTCACCCCACGCGGCGATATCATCGACATGCCGGCTGGTTCCACACCCATCGACTTTGCTTACCATGTCCACACCGAAATTGGCAACCGTTGTCGGGGCGCTAAAGTGAACGGCAAGCTGGTCACATTGGATTACGAGCTCAAGACAGGTGACCAGGTTGAAATTTTAGCCGCCAAACAGGGCGGCCCCAGCCGCGATTGGCTCAACCCGTCGCTGGGCCTGGTGAAAACCCAGCGCGCCCGCTCCAAAATCCGCGCCTGGTTCAAGCGCCAGGACCGCGACCTGAACCTGGTGCAGGGAAAGGCCATGCTCGAGAAAGAATTGCGCCGCCTGGGAATGAACGATTTTGCAGTCGAGACGTTAGCCAAGGATTTTGAATTCCGTTCGCTTGACGATCTTTACGTTGCCATCGGCACGGGCGACGTCGGGCTTGGGCGCATTGTCAACCGGTTGATCGAAGATGCAGCGCCAAAAGACCTGGCGCTCTTCCCGCTTACCCCGCGCGAAGCCAAACCCGGAGACGGCGGTGTAACCGTTCTCGGCTTGAAAGGGCTGCTGACCACCATGGCGCGCTGCTGCAACCCGGCCCCCGGGGATCCCATCGTAGGATACATTACCCGCGGGCGCGGCGCCACCATCCACCGCCAGGACTGCCCGAATATCCTGCGCATGAAGGACCGCGAGCGGATGATCAAGGTCACCTGGGGCGAGGCGCATCAAGTTTATCCGGTATCCGTGGCCATCAAAGCTTATGATCGGGCAGGATTGATGAACGATATCTCATTGATTATTGGCAACGAGAACGTCAACCTGATCGACATCGACATTAAGGTTGCCCAGAATCTGGCGTCCATACTTATGGTGCTGGAGGTGAGCGATATTTCACAACTAAGCCGGGTGCTGAGCCGCATCGAGAACCTTCCAAATGTAATGGAAGCCCATCGTCAACACCCTGGTTGAGGTATTCATGTCTGATTCCCCGTTAATGCCTGCCAAAGAAGCTCTCAATCGCATACTGGCGGATTTCGCACCGCTCACTTCAGAACCGGTCGAACTGTTGAATGCACACGGCCGCGTCCTGGCCGAGGACATTCGCGCCGAATTTGACCTACCGCCTTTTGACAATTCCAGCATGGATGGCTTCGCCCTGCATGCCGCTGACCGCCCGGCGCAAACCAGGGGCGAGCCGGTGACGGTCAGGGTGATCGGCGACATCCCGGCCGGCGTTCAGCCGTCGCTCACCCTTCATCCCGGTCAGGCCGCCCGCATTATGACCGGAGCTCCCCTGCCCACAGGCGCGGATTGCGTTGCTCCGGTCGAGGATACCGATTTTCCTTACCGCGAGTCGCGCGAGCTACCGGATGCGGTGCGCGTCATGCGTTTTCCGTCCGCTGGCGCCAACATCCGGCCGCGCGGCCAGGATACGGCTGCCGGTGAGCTTTTGTTATCTGCCGGGCAATTGCTGCATCCGCCGGCTGTTGCACTGCTGGCTTCGCTGGGACATGCCGACATACTTGTCCAACGCCGGCCGCGAGTAGCCATCTTATCCACCGGCGACGAACTGGTCAAACCGGGTACACCGCTTCGATCCGGCAAGATTTACGAATCCAACAGCCTGCTGATCGGCGGGCTGGCAGCTCAAGCCGGCGCAATCCCGCTGCAGCTTGGCATTGCGGTTGACCAGCCGGAAATCATCCGCGACAAGCTGGATCAGGCCATCGCCGCTGGCGCCGACCTGATCTTAACCTCCGCCGGGGTCAGCGTGGGCGTGCATGATTACGTCCGGCAGGTGATCGAAGAGAACGGGCGGCTTGACCTGTGGCGGGTGAACATGCGCCCCGGAAAACCGCTGGCTTACGGCCGTTACAAAAACACCCCCGTCATTGGGCTGCCCGGCAACCCGGTATCCGCTTTTGTCGGGTTTATGGTCTTTGTCGTCCCGGTGATCCAATGCCTGCTTGGATTGCCCGATTCACCGCGCAAGCTGCGGCGGGCGCGCCTGGGTCATCTGGTGGTATCCGACGGACGAGAGAGTTACCTGCGCGCCACGGTTCAAGCCGGAACCGACGGCCTGACTGCCCGCATCACCTCGCACCAGGGCTCTGGCAACCTGCTGTCCATTGTGCGATCAAATGCTTTACTGATTATCCCCTCTGGGGTAAAATCGCTCCCGGCGGGGTCTGAAGTGGAAATCTGGTTATTGGCTGACACCGTTGTAGAAGCGTAGGAGCTTAGCGTTATGAAGTCATTGCGAACCATCGCCATCGCCGCTGCCATCCTTGGCATCCTTGATTCTATTTACCTGCTCATTATCAAAGTAACGAATAACAAGGCCCTGTGCATCCAGGGTGTGGGCGATTGCTGGTCTGTCAACACCAGCCGTTACTCGGAGGTGTTTGGCATCCCCCTGTCTGTGCTTGGGATCATCGCCTATACTGTCATCCTGACCCTGTGGATTTTGCTGCCGCGCAATGATTTTTTCAAACGCAACATCCCCATCGCCAATTTTATGCTGTCACTCATCGGCGTAATCTACTCTGCCTACTTGACGTACCTTGAGATTGCGGTTATAAAAGCGATTTGTCCATTCTGCGTAGTTTCGGCAATCTTGTTAGTTATCTTATTTGTCGTCTCATTGATTCAGCTAATCCAGGGGCCAGGGGACGAATAATTTTTCGAGGAGGATTCAATGCCAAAAATCCGCTGCCATTATAACGACTGCGCTTTTCTTGACGAGGGCTATTGCAGCGCTGCGCTTGTCGAAATCAACCCCGACAAAGGCTGCCTGACCTATAATCCCATCGCCGAAGCAGAGCATGATGATGATTGGGATGACGCTGAAGAGGAAGAATGGGAAGAGCTGGAAGAAGAACCTGATGAGGACGATGAAGATTGGGGCGACGAGGAAGAGGAGTTTTAGTTCCTTTCCCCGCCGCGGGCTTGCCTAGCCTTGCAACATTATTTCTGATCGAGCCTTTGCCCCGGGAATGATTACCGGGGCTTTCTTTACCAAGAAGCAAAATGAACAGCCATCCTGAACTATCCAAAGCGCTCAAACATAATTTCATCGTCAACGTTCTGGATGGAACCTTTTTTGGATTTGGCCTGGGGTTTGCCTCGTTTGCCACGGTCATCCCGCTGTTCGTCTCCAATTTGACCGATTCAGCCACCCTTATCGGGTTGATTCCGGCAGTGCACAATGTCGGCTGGATGCTGCCGCAGTTGCTGACGGCCAAATCTGTTTCGCGCATGCAGCAATTCAAACCGGCGACCATCTTTTGGACGATTATCGAACGGGCGCCGTTTCTCGGCCTGGCCCTTGTCGCCCTGCTGATGGGGTGGTTGAGCAAGCCCGCAGCGCTGGCGCTGACTTTCATGTTTCTCGTCATCCAGGGGCTTGGCGCGGGGATGACCGCCAACCCGTGGCAGAACATGATCGGCAAGATCATCCCGTCCAACATCCGCGGTACCTTTTTTGGCGCACAATCGGGTGCGGCCAACCTGCTGGCTGGCGCCGGGGCGATCGCGGCCGGGGTGATCCTGGACCAACGCGGCTTTCCCGATGGTTATACGTTGGTTTTCCTGGCGTGCGTCGGAAGCATGGCATTATCCTTCGTCTTTATTGCCATGACGCGCGAGCCAGCGCACACCATAGAAGCGCTTCCAAGCGAACAGGTTTCCTTCTGGGGGAATGTCCGGCAAATCCTGCGGCGGGACGGCAGCTTCCGCTGGTTCATCGTCAGCCGTTTCATCTTTCAATTCGGCACCATGGCATCGGCATTTTACACGGTTTATGCTGTCCGGCAGTTGGGGATGGATGCTACGGCAGCCGGCGCTATGACCAGCGTTCTGTTTATCGTCCAGGTGGCTTCCAACGCGCTTTTCGGCTGGATAGGCGACCGCATTGGGCATTTGCCGGTACTGCGTCTCGGAGCGGTCTGTGCGGTCATAGCAGCGGTTATGGCCTGGTTTGCGCCTTCAGCAGGCTGGTTTTTTGCGGTCATGGTCTTTGCCGGGATTGCCAATTCGGTCTTTTGGACCATCGGTATGGTGATCACATTGGATTTTGGCGCTGACCTGGACCGGCCGACTTATGTTGGCCTGTCCAACACGCTGATCGCTCCGGCAGCCGTGCTGGCGCCGTTGCTGGGCGGCTGGATCGCAGACGGGTTCAGTTACCGGCACACCTTCGCTGCTTCCGCTGCCCTGGCACTGGTTTCACTGGCAGTGCTGGTAAGGTTCGTGCGGATTCCGCATAAGGCGTGATGTGCGCTCGCTTGCAAAGCATCCGAGGGATGGAAGTCCGGCGCGATCTGGTATTATATTCATAACCTCTCTGCAACAGTCTTAATCTTCTCCGGGCATTAATGGCATAATCAAGCCAGTTCAAGAGTCTGCATAAATAATAGCCAGGTGTTCTGTGAAAAGAATCCTCCCAGAATTCGAACATCGTGCTCAGCCCTTGATTACCCCACGTCAGTTCCTGGTGCGTTTAGCCAACAGCGGCATACTGGCACTTGGCATCATTGCCGTTTCCCTGTTCATTGGGATGTTGGGCTACCATATGCTTGAAGGACTGAGCTGGATTGACGCGTTCCTCAATGCGGCCATGCTTTTAGGCGGCATGGGCCCGGTAAACCCTCCAATCAGTTTTGGCGGCAAACTTTTTGCCGGTCTGTATTCGCTTTACTGCGGTCTGGTGGTTATTCTGGTGGCAGGCATCATTCTGGCGCCAATCGCGCACCGGATCCTCCACCGGTTTCATATGGAACCACCCAGTTCCTGAGCGGCTGGCCGTAGGCGAAGAATCCCGGCGCGTGGTCACGCACAGAACGCTACACGGTGGGGACCGGCGCGATTTAAGATGACCCCCTCCCAGCCTCCCCCAAAAACTTCGTTTTTAGAGGAGGAGTCGGAACGAGCGCCGTCCGCGCCGCGATGACATACAAAGTCAGCATAGACGTCATTCTGAGCCGAAGGCGAAGAATCCCGGCGTCTGGTCACGCACAGAACGTTCCACGGTGGGGACCGGCGCGATTTAAGATGACCCCCTCCCAGCCTCCCCCAAAAACTTCGTTTTTAGAGGAGGAGTCGGAACGAGCGCCGTCCGCGCCGCCGCGATGACCATCCAACAGGTATTCGTTTCAAAATTTGTCAAAACGAATAGCCCGGAATAGCCGTGGTTAAGCCTATATGCGGCGGTAGGAAGAGCCGGGCAGCGTACGGCTGGGGGTCCAGGGTATTCGTATTCGTTTCGAAAAAAAATTAAAAACGAATACTCCCTGGCCAATAAAACAGATTTTCCGGGGTGAAGGGTAATTCCAGGTGCATACGACCAGTGGTTTATATTGTTAAGGTGCGAGATGACAGTATTATAGATAATTTGTTCTATTTTGTCAAGTAAGAAATTGTGTCATGCTGCCCGCATGCACAGAGCACCCGATGGGTGGAGCAAATTGTGAGTGAACGAAGTGAAGGATCTCGGGATAGGCATTCAGCGCGCTCGGTCGGGAGACCGGCGCGATCTGAAATTGTACCCAATGTGCTGGGTGACAGCAACAAAACCAATTTATCCTCAGGAACCCCTCACCTAACCTCTCCCGTAGGGAGAGGAATTTCGGCAGTGGATCTCTTACAAGGACAATGAGACGGTTTGAAGAGCAGAGTGCGCACTTGAACACACGTAGGGTACGGTCTTGACTGTTACAAAACGAACCATGCGGGGGCGTCCCAAAAGTAATTATTTGTTAATTTTCATCCGCTATATACGGGATGGGGTGGAACCCGTCCCCTACCGGTAGAGGCGGGTTTCCATGCCCGCCCGCTTTTGAGACGGCCCCCTACGAAAAATCATACAAAAAGACCGCCGGCCTGGCAGGTTCCGGGGTCTTTTTGGCAATCCAATTCAGGCTGGGGGCAAAGGATTCGAACCTCTACAAACAGATTCAGAGTCTGCTGTCCTGCCGTTAGACGAGCCCCCATCTTTGCAGCCGAAATTTTACCACCCTCTTAAGTGGATTGCAAGGTTTAGCTGCGCGGGGCAATGCTGGGCCCACACCGCCCCTACGACACCTCGACAAGCTCGGTGCAAGCAGACTCAATCGCAGAGTCCCTTTGGGCATGATGACAAAGTCACCCCCTCCAACCTCCCCCAAAATCCAAAAACCGGATTTTAGGGGAGGCCCACACTGCCCCTACGACACCTCGACAAGCTCGGTGCAGGCAGGCTCAGGGAGCAGTTAAAAGGCCGGTGCTTCGGCAGGCTCAGCAAGTGTGTTAAGCGCCTACGGTTCATCCGGGTGGGCGGGCTACAACGCAGACAAGAGTTCGACGGCGCGGCGCATGCGCGCGACCACTTTCTCTTTGCCGATGATTTCCATGCTCTCGAACAGCGGCGGGCTGACTCGCTGGGCTGTGATAGCTATGCGCATCAGACCAAACACCTGGCCGGCTTTCAATCCGCTCTGCTCCACCAGCTTGCGCATGGGCGGTTCGGCCGTCTCCAACTTTACATCCGGCAGGCTTTCCAGAATCGCCAATATTTTCTTCGCCAGGTCCGCCGACTCAGCCGGGGTCAAATCCTTGATGGCCAGTTCCGCGACATCCGGATTGACATCCGGCTTGAAGAAGAACCCAGCCAGTTCGGGGGCATCGTCCATGCCTTGCAGCCGCTCCTGGATGATGGGCGCAATCTTCAAAAGCGTGGCATCGTCCACCTGGAAGCCCTTTTCGACAAAATACGGCTTCATGCGGCGCACCAGTTCATTCAACGGCAAGGCACGGATGTGCAGCCCGTTGAAATGATCGAACTTGGTAAAGTTGATGGCGGCGGGCGATGGGTTAAGCTTATCCAGACTGAATTTTTCCACCAGATCGGGCAGGGTGAAAATTTCGGTGTGGTCGTCATAGCTCCAGCCCATCAAGGCAATCCAGTTGACGACTGCCTCGGGCAGGTAGCCCAGCCCCTCCAGATCCTTGACGAAAATCGAATGGCCGTCCTTGATCAGTTCAGCCGATTCGCGCTTGCTCATTTTGCCCTTACCGCTGGGCTTGAGGAACACCGAAAGATGCACCCATTCCGGTTCCTGCCAGCCCAAGGCGCGGTGAATCAGGCCGTGCAGCGGGAAGGTCGGCAGCCATTCCGAGCCGCGGATGACGTGCGTAATGTTCATCAAATGGTCGTCAACGGCGGCCGCAAGATGGTAGAGCGCCAGCCCGTCGGATCTGACCAAAATATAGTCATCCAGGGTGCGGTTTTCCACGGTGATGTCGCCGCGCAGCAGGTCGGTGACGGTGGTGGTGCCTTCTTTCGGGGTCTTGAAGCGGATAACGTGCTGCTCACCAGCAGCGATGCGTTCGCTCACTTCGTTAGCGCTCAAATTACGGCAGGTGCCGTCGTAATGCGGCGGTTCTTTGCGCTTTTGCTGTTCGTTGCGGACTTTCTCCAGCCGCTCAGGCGTGCAGAAGCAGGTGAAAGCCTGTCCACTGTCGATTAATTCGTTCGCGTATTTTTGATAAATTTCCTTGCGCTCGGACTGGCGGTAAGGACCGTACGGCCCTCCGACATCCGGACCCTCATCCCATTGGATGCCCAACCAGCGTAAACTGGCATAAATTTCTTCTTCTGCGCCAGGGACAAAGCGTCTGCGGTCACTATCCTCGATACGCAGGATAAACTGCCCTCCGGTCTGCCGAGCCAGCAAGTAATCGTACAATGCGGTGCGTGCTCCGCCGAGGTGCAGGTGTCCGGTGGGTGACGGGGCGAAACGCACGCGGGCGGGTTGTGATGATGAAACCATAATGCTCCTTAAAAATCGAGAGTCTGGCTGTGGGCTGCGACGCTCTCAACCAGGCCAATGCCAAGCACGAGCGATAACAGCGAGCTGCCGCCATAACTGACGAAGGGCAGGGTCAGCCCGGTGACCGGCAGCACTTTTAAATTAACGCCTATATTAACCGCCATTTGAAAAAAGATCAATGTAGCAATGCCGTAAGCAATCAACGCTCCAAAAGTGTCCATCGACTTGCGAGCCACAAATAAACAGCGAATGACGACAAAAATCAGCAGCGCCATCACAATGGCCGTACCGATGAAGCCAAACTCCTCCGCCATCGCAGAGAAGATGAAGTCGGTGTGGCGCACCTTGAGGAAGCGCAACTGCACCTGAGTACCATTACCATATCCCGCGCCGAACCAGCCGCCGGAACCAATGCTTATCAACGCCTGCTCGATGTTGTATTGTTCGCCGTGGGTGGCGTTGGGATCGGGGTAAACAAAATTGACTACGCGCTGCATCTGGTAGGGTTCGATCAAGGGGATTTCAACGCCATTGACGATCAAAACCAAAAACAAAGCCACCACTGCGACTGCCAGCCCACCGAAAATCAGGATGTATTTGAGTTCCAGCCCGCTGATCCAGAGCATCGAAAACCAGATCACCACCAATACAATCGATGTGCTCAAATTGGGCTGCAACAGCACCCAGATGGTCATGCCCATGGTGATGGCAAAACTCTTCAGAATCCACATCAGGTTGTGCGGATCATCCATGGTGTTGGAAAAATAATTGGCAAGCGCAATGATCAGGATGATCTTGCCTAGCTCTGAGGGTTGAATGTTGATGCCGCCGACCTCGAACCAGCGGGTCGAGCCGAAAGCAGCATCGCCGATCAGGTAAATGCCAACCAGCAACACAATCCCGCCAACGTAGAGCAGGCGGGTAGTGGAAGCCCAGGTGCGGTAATTGACGGCTGCCAAAACCAGAATAAGCGCCAGCCCCAGCCCGACGAAAATGGTCTGGTTGCGCGGACTGGTAGCCAGTTCAGCATTCCCGGCAATGGCTGAACGTATCATGACAATGCCAAACACCGAGAGCAGCAACACAGTGCCAAACAGCCAGTAGTCAAAATGCCGCCAGGTCTCGCGCCTTAACATCGGTCACCCATCCATAAACTGCGTAAACAGCGAATGTTCAATTTCAAACCTTTAATCCTCACCACCGAATTATAGCAAACCCGAGGTGGAAAACAGGATTCGATAAATTCAGCCAGCCCAAATCAGGGGTTCACGGAAGTTTTCAGCTCGAAATAGGCTTCCATGACCTGGCGGACAACCGGCGCGGCTAAAATCGCGCCTTCGTCGCCGTCATAGATGAAAGCCACAACCGCAATTTCCGGGTTGTCGTAGGGAGCGTAGCCGACGTACCATGCGTGCGCCGGCCAACTGCCGGAAATGCACTTCCCCAAAGGGCGAGCAATGTCATCACAGTATTCTGCCGTACCGGTTTTTCCGGCGCTTTGAATTTCAGCATCTTCGAAAATACTTTTAGCTGTCCCAGAGACGACCACTTCACGCATTCCCTCTTTAGCCAGGTCAACCACCCAGGGTTCGACCACTTTGACCTCATCCGTTTGGAAAAAATTCTCGTCATAGACATGGATCAGGGGGTCTCTGGTAATGTCCCAGAGCATATCCGGCTCAAAGGGCTTGATCACGTTCCCTTCGCTGTCCAAAATCTCTTTGACCAGCGTCGGGCGCATTAATTTGCCGTCATTTGCCAGCGTAGCCACCGACACCAGCACTTGCAGCGGGGTGGCTAACACGTACCCTTGCCCGATGGTAGAGATGTAGGTGTCGCCGGTGGACCAGTTCTCTCCGACGGTAATGCGTTTCCAATTCGGATCCGGGATCAAGCCGTCCTGCTCGCCAGGCAATTCGATGCCCAGCACCTGCCCGTAACCCAGCGCGCGGGCATACTCGCCTAAACGCCAGATATTCAAGCCTTCCGGCACCTCGTCTTTATACCCGCCGCCAACTTTGTAGAAATAGACGTCGCAGGACTGGGAAAGGCCGCCCAGGAAATCCAGGTCGCCGTGGCTGCCACCAGATTTATAGATCCAACACACATAGTCGCGGGTGCGGGGATTCGGGTCGTTTTCAAAGTATTTTTCTTCGATGGAAATCAATCCGGGGTCATTGATCAACTGATCCGGCGTGACAACGCCCTCATTCAAAATGCCGATGGCAGCGGCCATCTTGAAGACTGAACCCGGCGGTTGTTCCGCTGAGATTGCCTGGTTAAAGAGCGGTTTGTGCGGGTCCTGGTTCAATTGATTATAGTAATAGGCCGGGATCAGCCGCGCCATGCGGTTGTTTTCATAACTGGGGTATGAGACCAGCGCCAGGATTTCACCGGTTCTTGGGTCCATGGCAATGACCACCCCACTGGTATAAGGTTTGCCCAGTTGCAGGCTCTTGCGTTCCATCCAGTTCACCAGCGAGGCTTTCGCTGCTGCCTGCAGGCGCGTGTCGATCGTCAGCGTGATGCTGTTGCCCGCCACCGGTTCAATGGGCGCTTCCAGGTCGCGCAGGATCTGGCCGGAGTTATCCACCTCCACCACCCGCGAGCCATTTTTGCCAATCAAAACATCATTCAGGTAATTTTCGATGCCGGCGTAGCCCACTTTGTCCCGATTGGAAACAAAACCCAGATTTTCCCAGTAATCCTGTTCGATTGCCGGGATAGGACCCAAAAAGCCGACCACTTCAGCCGTGGTTTCACCGGTTGGGTATTCTCGCACGGCTTCGATCTCGACGGATACGCCGGGCAGGTCAGAGGATTGTTCCTGAATGATGCGCGCAGTCGTTTCGTCAACGTTGCATTTGATGCGAACGGGATCAAAGGGAGCCAGGGAGTCGCCAATAAACACGATCTGCGATATCCCCAAATCGGTCTGGCAGGGCGTGAAATTGCGCACAGTTTCTTCTGCGGTGTCGCCGTTATTGACGGGAATATCAATCAATTCAGATAAGCGCCGGTAAACTTCCTGGATGGCACCCTCATCGCCTGGCAAATTGGCCGGCGTGACCACTACATTGTAAGATGCCTCATTGCGAGCCAGCACGGTACCGTTGCGGTCGTATATTTGACCGCGGGTAGTCGTCAGGCTGATTTCCCGAGTGCGGTTATCCACCGCCCGGGTTTGATAATCTTCACCCTGCACGATCTGAAGCGTAAACAGCCGCGCCAGGTAAAATAGAAACACCAGACCGACCAGAATATAGACGATCAACAGCCTGCCGTGATTGATTTCATTTTTGGGTTCGAGAGATTGTCGATTCATACGATTAAGCGATTTCTGCCGGGTACAGCCAGTGCGCCAGATCGGTGATAAGGGTATAGACCGGTAATGCTAACATAAGATTGATCAGCGCGCTCGGCAGTGTGACCAGGGTAAGGCTGTCGCTGATCGGCAAGCCGCGCCCGGCAATTTGAAGGACTGCCAGCGACAACGCATGATAGATCAACGTGGCGGCAAAGGTGGTTACGAACATTGCCAGGAGCTGCGTTTGCCACACCTGCCGCCGCAAGAGGCGGGCAACGCCGGTGGCGATCAAATAGCCAAAAACCGGCATGTAAAATGGCAAACCGGAAACCAGCGTGACCATTACCCCCCCAAGCAGCGTCCAAAACCAGGCAGTGCGTACCCGCTCCTGCAAAGCCCAGGCAACCAGCACCAGCAGCATCAAATCGGCGGTACCGTGCAGCAGCGGTAACCGGCTGATGATCGCCAGTTGCAGCATCAGAGTGATGATTAAAACCGGAAAAGCCGCCAGCGCGCTCATCGCGTTCAGGGGTTGGTGGGAATGAGCGGGGTGATATCCACCGGGCGGAAGTTGGTGATGACCAGCACCGCTTGCAGCGAACCAAAATCAACCACCGACTGGACGCTGGCGGATTGGAACAGGTCGGTGCCGGATGAACGGACGCTGATTACCTGACCAACCAGTAAATCCGCCGGATAGCCGCCGCCCAGCCCGGAAGTTAACACGATTTCGCCCGGCAGCAGGGGCGTATCCTGGGAGACCAGACCCAGTTCGATTTCACCGGTCACCGAACCGGTAATTTGCGCCTCCGTGCGGGTCGATTGCAGCCGCACATTAACGGTCGAGCCTGGATCGGTTACAAGCTGCACGCGGGCAGCCGTGGCAGTCAAGGCATCGATCCGCCCGACCAACCCCTGGTCCGTAATGACCGGCATACCACGCCGCAGCCCGTGATCGGATCCATGATCGATGATCACATAATGCAAAAATGGACTGGGATCCCGGCCGATAACCGCTGCCGCGACATATTGACTGGCCGGGCTGCTGCGGGCAAAATCAAGCAGTGCGTAAAGCACCTGCGCTTCGCGCAGTTGCTGTTCAAGCTCGATGATTTGAGCCTGCAATCCTGCCACCTCGGATTCCAACGCCTGATTCTGGGCGCGCAGGCTGGCGATATCGCGCGGGACGGTGACAAATTCATAGACCGCCATAAAACGAGTCGAGAGCCAGGTTTGCACCGTGACCAACGGACTGATGGCCGTGCGAAACAGCGGCTGCATATAGCCGCTCAATGCAAAAATAACCAGGCCAACGACAACAATCCCAATGGTTGCTGTACGAAAGAACTGAGAGCCACTTGTTTTCATGGATAAAAGGTCCTACCTGCCAAAAAGTCAGCGGTGCAAAACCGCCTGACCCCAGACAGCCTAGCGCCCTCCGCCCCGGTCAAGGCCGACCAGGAAGTCGTTGTACTTATCCAGGTCTTCCAGGATCATACCGGCGCCGCGGGCAACGCAGGTCATTGGATCTTCCGCGACCCACACCCGCAAGTGAAGCTCGTCCGCCAGGCGCTCCCGCAGCCCACCCAGCAGCGCGCCGCCGCCCGCCAGGCAGATGCCGGTTTCGATCAGATCGGATACGATTTCAGGAGGACTTTCGTCCAGCGCATCTTTAATAGTATCGACAATAACCTGGACTGAACCGGAAACGGCTTCCCGGATTTCGACGGATGAGATTTCAAGCGATTCAGGCAGGCCGCTGATCAAATTGCGGCCGCGAACGGTCATCGTTTTTTCAGTGGGCAAAGGGTAAGCCGAGCCGATTTGCATTTTAACCTGTTCAGCCATCCGCTCACCAATCAGAAGATTGTATTTGTTGCGGATGTACTGAATGATATCCTGGTCGAGTTCGTCACCGGCAACACGTAAGGAACGGGAAACCACAATCCCGCCCATCGAGATGACCGCCACTTCAGTCGTCCCGCCACCGATATCCACCACCATGCTGCCCTGCACTTCCGACACGGGCAATCCGGCGCCCAGGGCGGCCGCGCGCGGTTCCTCGATCAGATACGTTTCGCGGGCGCCGGCCGACATGGCGGCGTCATAGACGGCGCGTTTTTCCACCTCAGTAGCGCCGGAGGGGATGCCTACCACCACCCGCGGGCGCGGCATGGGGACGATTGACTGCTGATGCGCCTTGCCGATGAAATAGCCGAGCATCGCCTGGGTGATTTCAAATTCGGAAATCACGCCGTCGCGCAGCGGGCGAATCGCAACCACATTGGCCGGGGTTCGGCCAACCATTTCCTTGGCTTGCAGGCCAATAGCCAGTGGACGGCGAGAGCGTTTTTCTACTGCCACCCAGGACGGCTCATTGATTACGATTCCTTTTCCCCGGACGTTGACCAGCGTATTCGCTGTCCCCAAATCAATCCCGATGTCCAGAGAGAACAATCCCATCAGCCAATTGAAAGGATTGAACGCCAATATTTACTCCTATTCCCTGAGGGCACAACGGCTACAGTCAAAGTTCATTGAAGAAAAATTATACCATACACAATTTTTGCCTTGCGAAAACTGGTAGGGTCTTAGTCCATTATGCAAAAATGGGAACCCTCTGCATATCATTTCTAGGGAATGGTAGTTTGCCTGCTTTACAGGACTATCTGAAAACCAGAATAGATAACCTCGAACCTCTATTCTTAAATGATGAAAATAAGAGGTTGAAGTTTATGGGTCCCAGAGCTTTAATCACCAGACTTTGAATTTTTTCGATTTTTTGAAGAGATCTTACGAACTTTTTTACCTATATCTTGAGAAAATTATTAGATTCAACTTTTGTGAATAATTAACCTTATGTTGTAGAATAAATCCGTATCTACAAAATTTTATTATGGAGCAAGAATTAGAGCATTTTGATTTACGGAGCAATCGCACTCGCTAATAAAAATATTCCTATTTGTTATGAATGGTGAGGGATTAACAATGCCTGTTCGTGAAGAGGTTTTTATTAAGCTGAAGAACGGGATGACACCTGTTGAAATCGCATTAGAGCGGGGAGTAACTTTAACTACAATTTTGGGTTACCTCGATCAGCTAGTTGGTCGAGGTTGGTTACGTCGGTCCGACATCCTGTTTACTGTCCCAGCAGAAATCCGAAATCCGATTATTGATAAGCTATTAGTGAATGAATCCCAACCTGCACATGAAATAATGATAAGTTTAAAGAGAGATGGACTCAATGTTGAAGAAGGTGATATTGAGGTCGTTAAGAAATACTATGATCAAAAACATGCTCTTGGTGATATTTACGAAGACATACGAACAATTGAAGTGGGCCTACATAGCCTCCTGCGTAAGACGCTTGAAATAGAGTATGGGAAGGGAGAATCAGGTTGGTGGCGCCAAGGGATTCCTACTGAGATTAGAACAAAATGTCAGGAACGTCGTGAGGTAGATGAGGAAGGTATAGATTTTATTCCGTACTGTTACACGGATCTTCTTGATTTGAAAACAATAATAGACCGGAAGTGGAGAATTCTCTGCCCACACCTTCCGAATAAGGTAACTAGTAATAAACAGGATTTTTTAAGAGATTTGGACCACTTAAACCAAATTCGGCGAATCGTTATGCACCCAGTTCGTGGTGGCATCCCATCACAAGTGGATTTTGAATTCCTACATGGTTTAAAGGAAAGGTTAGGTTTTTCTTAACCTATACCCAAAAATTGGTTCTATTTCGTGCCTTTCTAAAACAATATTTATGGTAGCGATGGGTTATATGGCGTTATACAAACCTAGGTTTCAATTTGGTTATTACATCCTTAGTCAATATTAAGCGTTAATATTGTTGTCACAAAATATTATCTCCTTAGGCATAAATCACAAGCATCTTCTTTAGCAATCAATTCATAACCTTTGACTACCCCTGATGCTTCCATTTGCATTTTAGAGGATTCTCTACATACCTGCATCTGCTATTTTGATAAGAACAATTGTTTTTTATGGTATACTTTTTGAAATTAGGGGAAACAAGAGATTTTTTGCGGGTGTAGTTCAGTGGTAGAACGTTTGCTTCCCAAGCAAAATGTCGTCGGTTCGAGTCCGATCACCCGCTCCTCAGAGCATTCAATGGAGGCAAATTGGCTTCCATTGTTTTTATTCAATCCCGGGCATCCCCAACAGGATCAAACCTTTACCGCCGGCGGTTCGCCGCTTGGCTCGGCTTTTTCGATTTCCAGCAAATAGCCCGAACCGCGAATCGACCGGATCCAGCCGCTCCGCACCGGAATTTTCTCCAGCTTGGTATTCAGGCGGGACAAGATGGGCCGGAGAATTTTTGCCGCTTCACCTGCCCCGACGCGGTAGCCGTAAGCTTTTTGCACCAATTCCTGGTGGCGAACCACCAGCGCATTATTTTCCAGCAGAACCCCGATGATCCTGGCTTCGGTTGGCGTCAGATGAATTACACTGTCCTGCCAGGTGATGCGCCGCCGCATACAATCGATGATGATCCCGTTGGAGGCATGGAACACTGTCTGCTCGTAAGGTTTGCTGGCTGCGACCGCTGGCCGATAGGCCGGACGTCCCTCGCTTACACTGTGATCCGACCCTGGAAGCTGCTCGCCCGTGAGCGCTTTTTCCACGCTCTTCAAAATGTCTTTCGGCAAGGCCGGCTTGATCAGATAATCGTTCACCCGGTAGCGCAGCGCCTGGATGGCTGTGTCCATACTGCCAAAGGCGGTCAAAATGACGACTTTGAGGTTGGGAAAGGTCTCTGAAGTCTGAGTGACCACATCGATGCCGCTCAAACCGTGCATTTTCAGGTCAAGGATCATCAAGTCATAGGCTGAACGGCTTAATTCGCGCAGGGCGGTCTCGCCATCGCTCACTGCGGTGACTTCATAGCCTTCCAGTTGTAAGATACGCAGCAGCGACAGGCGCGCCACATCTTCATCATCCACCACCAGGATTCTTACTTTTGCCATTTCAATCCCTCCTCGGCAGTACCACCCGGGCGCGCGCGCCCTGCCCATGGAGCGGTTGAACAAAACCAAGCTCCCCGCCATGCACATCGACCACCAGTTCATAACTGATCGATAGGCCCAGCCCGGTGCCAAAGGGTTTTGTGCTTACAAAAGGCTCAAACAACCGTTCCTCGATCGCCGGCGCCAGGCCGCTGCCGTTGTCTTCGATGCAAATTTCGATTTCAGTTTCAAGGTCCTGCACCTCGATCCAGATCTGGCGCGGGTCGGATTGGCTGCTGACTGCGTCCATGGCGTTGATCAACAGATTGAGAATGACCTGCTGAACGTTATCCCGGATGACCTCGATCTCGAGCGGCCTGTCCGGAAACTTACGGACAATCGAAATCCGGTTGTTGCGCAGTTGAGGTTCGACCAGGTTCAAAACGGTTTCAAAAAGGTCCAGCAGTTCGACCTTCTGGCGGACCAGGCGTCCGGGGCGGTAATATTCCATCGCAGTTTGCGCCAGAGCGGAAACCCTTTCCACCTCTTTGCGCGCCAGAGCGATGAACTCCTGACGCTGAGATTCCGGAAGGTCCTTACGTTCAGCCAGGTGCAGACAATTTTGCACGCTCTGGAGCGGGTTGTTTAACTCATGCGCCAGGGACGCCATCAGGCGTCCCAGCGCCGCCATTTTTTCGGCCATGATCAGGCTGCGCTGAGAATCTTCCAACTGGCGGATAAAATCCTTAAGCTCGTTATAAAGGGCTGCATTTTCGAGCGCAACCGCAGCCTGACGGGCAAATATGACCATCAACTCGAGGTCCGGGTTAGCCCACTCAGGCTGGTCATTCGAGCGTATGGCATAGAAAAGATAGCCATTGTTGGCCCGGTTGACCGGCACACACACCATGTCGCGGTAATTGTTTTCGCGCAGCCAATCCCCCATCCGGCCAAGACGGGCATCTTTATGATTTAAGAGGACGTAGGGTTCGATACCAGATAACTCTCGCAAAACCCGGTCGACCACAGGTGATTTCTGCGGTTGGGACAACTGGGCAAGGTTAGAGCCTGCCAGCACTTTCCAGGCGGATTCTTTGCCATCCTGGACAAATATACCGGTGATGGCTGCCTGGGTTTGTATGCGAACATCGTTCACGATCAGGTCGCTCAAGACGTCCGGAGTTGTTTCGGCGAAGATGTGTTCGCTGATGTCAAATAGCGGGTGGAGCACGCTGAGACGCATGGCATCCAGCTTCGTTTGCCGTTTTTGCAGCACCGACCCCACGGTCTCGACCAGTTCGCCGGCGCTGGAAATCGGCTTGAGCAGCAACCCATCCGCCCCAAAGCGCAGCGCCTGTACAGCATTTTCCACCGTGCCAAAGCCGGTCATCAGAAGAATCGCCAGGTCCGGATAGGATTGAGCGGCCAGCGCCATCAGTTCAAACCCGTCCATGTCCGGCATGCGGATGTCAGTAACCAAAAGATCATACGCAGTCGAGTTCAGGTGGGTCAACGCGTCAGCGGTATGGTTAACAGCCTGCACTTCAAAACCCGCGCGCACCAACAGGCGCTGACACAACAGCGCATTGGCCATATCATCATCCACAATCAGGATTTTTTCACCTGCCATCAGTACGGAACAATCCTTCGGTTTGAAATCAATTGAGGGTGCTTTGGAAAATGACGCAGTCAATTGTAGCAAATAAATGCTGTGATGTTTAGGGATGTATGACCAAAAGAAATATACCGGCAGTTTTCACCTCGCCTGGTTTATCGGGCTGAATGCCCTGATGCTATAATCCCACCAGAAACCATGCTCCCTTCTCTTTTCTTTTCTGACCAACCCGAAAAAACTTACGCCGCTCGACGGCCGTGGTCACAGCGCAGACGGCTGGGGCAAGTTTTTACGCCCTACGCAATCGCCAAATTCATGGCGCAGTGGGTAACTGGCCGGCAATTTCCGGCGGCGGTACTCGACCCGGCGTTTGGATTGGGGATCTTCTTGCGGGCGCTGCTGGAAGGCGTTCCAGATGAAACTCCCAGGTTGGTCGGATACGAAATTGACGAACAGACCGCTGAGACAGCCCGTGGACTATTCACTGACAATGGCTATGCGCAAGTCGAATTGCGCCAGGCTAACTTTTTAAGCGCCCCCTGGCAGGAAAAATTCGACGGCATCCTTTGCAATCCACCTTATCGCAAGTTTCGCGGCTTGCCGGATAAAGATTTCCTCGTAGAGGCAGTTAAACAGCATACTGGGATCGCGCTAAGCCGGGCTGCCAACCTGTATATCTTTTTTCTGATCAAAGCGATCTGGCAACTGGCGCCGGGTGGGCGGGCAGCTTTCATCCTGCCGTATGAGTTCCTCAATGCGGATTACGGCACACCAGTCAAACAAATGATGCTCGATCAGGGAATTCTGCGCAAGGTCATCCTGCTCGGGGATGGCTTCCAGCCGTTCGAGGATGGCATCACCACCAGTTGCATCCTGTGCCTGGAGCGAACGCCCGTCTCCTGCCCCCCGGAATGGATCAGGGTTTCAGCGCTGGAGGAGTTAGCAGCCCTTGCGGCCGGTTTTTCGGTAGTCGAAGGCCCGCCGAAATCAATCAGCACGATCACCCTCCCCCTGCCCTCAGCCCAGACAAAATGGCACGTGACCAGCATGCTGCGCACCCCGGATCATTTGGACGGGTTGGTGCCGCTTTCCACCTTCGGCCAAGTCATGCGCGGCATTGCCACCGGCGATAATCGCTTCTTCCTCCTGACCGAAGCAGAACGCCAGCAGTACGGCCTTGACCTGGACTGCGTCCTGCCCTGCCTGCCCAAATCAAATTATGCACCCTGGCATGTATTTACGAGCAGCCACTTTGAAGAATTGCGCCAATCCAACCGGCCGGTCTGGCTGCTGAACGCCTGTGGAAATGAAAATCATCCCGGGGTCAGGGCGTACCTGGACCGGGGCGTCGCCGGCGGGTCTGACCTGCGCTACCTGACCCGCAGCCGTTCGCCCTGGTATGCACTGGAAGCACGTCCGCCCGCGCCGCTGCTGGTAACCACCTTTTCGCGAGCCGGCGTCCGCTGGGTACGCAATGAGGCGGCTGTCAGCAATTTGACCGCCTTCCACGGGTTCTATCCCCAACCCGGGGTCGACCTCGATTTATTATGCGCCTATTTAGTCACGCCCCTGGCTCAGCGCATCCTGGCTCAGAACCGGCGCGAGTACGGCAATGGGCTGCATAAATTCGAGCCGAATGACCTCAACCATGCGTTGGTGCTGGACATAACCCGTGCTCCGGAAGCCATTCGCAACCGGGGGCTGGATCTTTACAGCTCTTCGGTCTTTGCTGCTCGAGACAAAATCAATTCATCGAATTTAATCGAGCAATTGGATGAATTATTTTCACATTTTCTCGAAATTTCTATGGAAGATCACAAAGTCGGTAGTTCACGTCTGATTGTTGGCTATTAAGGATACTTTTCATATCAAAGAAGCCCTTGACATCCAATTATTTTATTGTATAATACAAATATTGCTAATAATAAGCATAGCATTGGATTACTCATGAATCTGACTGAAACAAGTATCCTCGGAACCAAAGTACAGCGCCAAATCTACCAACTGGTCAGGCTTTATCAGTCCTGTGACCGGATATGCCTGGTCGAACGCGGCGTGAGCGCTTCGCAAGGTTACACCCTTCTATCTCTGCCGCAAGAGGGCAGCCTGAACATGAACGAACTGAGCGAGGCAATGGGTCTGGCCAACAGCACGACGACCCGGGTCGTGGATCAACTGGTTAAGAAGAATCTGGTGCAGCGGCGGGAAGACAGCGAGGACCGGAGGGTGGTCAGGGTACAGCTCACGGCTCAAGGTAGAGAACTCTGGCAGACTCTCGACACAGAATTACATGATTTCTTTGACCAGGTCATGGGCGGTATTCAGGAAGACGAACGCCCGGTTATCCTTCACGCGCTTGAACGGTTGACCACCGCGCTTGCGAAAGCTCTTGGAGGCTGCTGCCCTGAATAATGCCGGACTGTCGAATACTCGACTCTTTTTTTGCCTAATAATTTCGTATTTACAAATAATGCTAATAACAAATAAAAGGAGATGATTTTATGCCATTCAACCTATTTCGGAAAGACCCCAAGGCTCATCCGGTTGTGATGATCATTACGGGTAGCTGCTGTATCCCCGGATTTGCCCCGCTCGACGAACAAGCCCGCCAGGCTGTGAAGCAGGCGATCGCTGAAACAGGTACAGATGTCCAGGTCAGGGAGATACCTGCATCTTCTGCGATGTATGGCGCAGTACCACGCAGCTTGATAGCTGAATGGTTTCAGAGCGCCAACAGCGGCCAAATGCCCCTGCCAGCAGTCCTGGTTAATGGGAATATTGCATCAACCGGCGTTCCTGCCAATATCGAGGCCATTAAATCTGCACTGCTTCCGATTGTGGAAGCGCAAATTATCGAGGAGAAGGAACAAAAATGAATCAAGATCATAAGCAACTTATCACCCCCAACGGGAATACGAAGTACCTGTTCTTCGGCGGAAAAGGGGGCGTGGGTAAGACCACGCTTGCCACCGCTACAGCCGTGTGGTTCGCCGACCACCACTATAAAACCACCATTGTCTCCACTGATCCCACGGTGAGCCTGTCTGCCATGTTTGGCCAGGAAATCGGCGGAAAAGCCCGCATTCCCATCCGCCATGTGCCCAACCTGTGCGGGCTTAATATCAACCCTAACGATGCCAAAGGCGTTTTCCAAAACCGCCTGAATAGCGTAATGGGCCAGATGACGGGGACCTTTGGCGGGGATGTCATCAGTACTCCTTGTGCCGAGGAAATGGCAACTTTCGACCAATTCGTCACATTTTTAGAGGAACCCGATAGTGACGTGATCGTATTCGACACAGCCCCCACCGGCAAAACCCTGCGAGAATTAGCCATGCCTTTCGACTGGGCCAGTTTTCTGCAAAAGCAGATCCAGGAGGGCAAGAAGCTGGCCGAGCTGATGAACATGGACGAAAATTCGTTCGAGGAACTGGAAGGGGATAAGCAACGCTATGAGAACGCTCTAAATGTCATGCAGAATCGCTCATCTACAGTCTTCAACCTGGTGCTATTACCGGAACGGCTGCCTATCGAAGAAACATACAGCGCCATCCAGGGCCTCGACCGGCTGGGCATTCCGGTGCAGGCATTGGTAATCAACCAGTGCATCCTGCCCGAGGTTATCGAAGGCAACCATTTCCTGGCGGCAAGAGCCAGCTTGCAGGCGCGATACATGGGAGAGATCGACGCGCGCTTCGGCAACCTGGTAATGTCACGCTTGCCTTTACTGGATCGGGATGTGTCGGACCTTGGCACACTGCGAATGATTGGCGAAATACTTTACGGTACGGAGAGGGAAAATGACTCGAGATCCCGGGGCGAGGGCGAGCTGACTGCCGAAAGAGGAAGAGGATGGGCACGATAATTATCGTCACCTGGTTACTCGCGGTCATAGCCGGCCTTGTCGCGCTGGTCCGTCGCTTCGACTTCGAAGCCCGGGACCCTGATGCGAGATTACAGTCGACCGCCAGCACTTTCGAGCGACCTGCATCGATGGACGAGAACGCTCCGGGCAGTGCTCGAGAAGGTGAAGCTGTAAAGTGAGCCTCGCCGTCGTTATATTTCAGATCTTTTCATACGCCAGTTCGGCTGCGATCCTCGGCGGGGCGGCGGTTGTCAGCATCCGGGCCCGGCGCGTTAACCAACTCCTGCTTACATCGTTGAGCGCCCTGTCCATCGTCTGGCTCGAAGGACCGTATGACTGGGCGATTTACGTACAATTCCACCCCGCCTTCCCGCGCGTACCAGATTGGGGGCCATTCGGAGCAACATGGCAAGGCCTCCCGGCGATGATGCCCGCGGGATATCTCATGTACTACATGCTTCTGGCCGTCGTGGCTTCTCGTGTTGCATCCCTACTGGTGAACCGCCTGGGTTGGCATCGCCCCCAGGCCCTGCTAGCCTCAGGTTTCACCATTGGATTCGTCATTCACGAACTCTTCACCCTCGTTGCGACATATATCGGGCTTTGGCGTTTTGGGCGAGCTGCGCCAGGCCTTATAGTATTTCCGGGGACCTACCACCAGTTCCCGCTCTACGACGGGCTGGCCATTGCCATCACCATCATGGTATTTACGTATCTTGTGGGCAGTACAAACAATATGGTTGTGCAATGGGCAGCACACCGTGCATCCACACCCCTGCAGCAAGCACTGCTCACCCTTGTTGGGTACATCGTGGTGGTGAACGTAGTCTATCTGTTGGTGTTTGCCCCGCAACTCATTACAAAAGTGGCGCATTTAGACACCATCGTCGCGCCCGTGAACCTCTTCCCGGGTATTCCCAACCAGCCATTTTAACGCCCCTAACCGCTCTGGCATTTTAAAGAACATGATGGCACAAGATGTAAACCAGGAGAAAGGCGGTGCATGCTCCAAAGAAACGGCCAAAGCCGGCTGGGTTTGGCTGAGTAATTCACGCTCGGCCAGTTTGTCGACTTTTGGAAAAACCGGACAGTGACGTCGATGTCTTCGACACAGCGCTTGATAGCAAAACCCTGCTGGGACTGGCCACGCCCTTCGGCCGGGCAAGTCCTCTGCAAAAACAGATGCTGGAAAGCCAGAAAATGGCAAAGATAATGGACATGGACGGAAATTTGTTCGAGGCTCTGGCGCAGGGTGCAACGTTCCATTACATCCTGAGCCAGATGGGTGAGATGCTCGATGATCGGTGAAAAGATGGCAAAACAAATAATATTCGCGGATGGAAACGACTTTCTGCGGCGGGATGGATTGGCTGTTGAACCTGCCGCATGGGAAGATGGCATGCGTACAGATGCTGGTCCGGGTACTTTTGAGTGGTGGTATTTTGACGCATGGCTGGACGATGGCTCTACTGCAGTGATTGTATACGCCACCAAACCTTTACGGCAACGGAACGACCCGCTAACCCCAATGATCACGTTGACCATCACGCGCCCAGACGGCTCGAAACTTGGCACCGCTCCGTTGGTCTATCCTGCCGACCAGTTCAAAGCCGCTCAGGATTGTTGTCAGGTTAATATCGGGTCGAGCTGGGTGAGGGGCGACCTGCATCACTATGAACTTCACGCAGAAGGCAAAGAATTGGCAGCTGACCTGACGTTCACAGGACAGGCTCCTTCCTGGCGACCCGGCGCAGGTAAAACTTATTTTGACAATGCGCTATCCAGCTATTTCGCCTGGCTGGTGCCGATCCCCTACGGGCAAGTCGAGGGTACCCTGACCTACGATGGAAAAACCCATTCGGTAAAGGGAGCTGGCTATCACGACCACAATTGGGGTAATTTAGGCCTGGAGCGGGTCATCTCCCACTGGTACTGGGGCCGGGCGCACGTTGGCGATTTCACCGTCATCTTTGTCGAAATCGAAACCGGCCGGAGCCACGGGAGGCAGAAAATTCCAATCTTTATGCTGGCGGAGAAAGACCGCATTCTGGTCGACAAAGGACAGGCGCTCACTTTGAAAACGGCTGATTTTCAGGATCATCAGAGCGGCAAACGCTACCCCCGCTCGTTGGATTTTCACTGGCAAGCAAGCGCAGGTACAGTTCACATTAAGCTGCGGCAGCCGCGCTTGATTGATACCTTCAGCCTGTTGGAAAGCATGCCCCGCTGGAAGCAGTGGCTGATCCGCCTGATAGCCAACCCATATTACTTTCGTTTTAATGCGGAGATGGAGCTGGATGTGAAACTGGCTGAAACCCAGGTTGTGGAACGCGGTCCAGCACTTTATGAATTCATGTTATTGAATTGAACACAAGCAAATCCCATGTCACAGAATATAACCCACAAGAAAAACGTTGTAAGGTCCAAAGAAGCGACCAAAGCCGGTTATGACGGATTGAGCAAATGGTACGATGCGATCACAGGCTCTTATTTGAGAAAGAGTAGAGAGCGGGGCTTGCAAAAACTAAATGTCGATGAAGGTGAAACAGTTCTTGAGATCGGATTTGGCACCGGCCATGGCATCATAGCGATGGCTAACTCGGTGGGCAATGCAGGTAAAGTTTATGGTCTGGACATCTCAGAAGGAATGCGCAGCGTCGCGCAAAACAGGATCGCGAAAGCAGGATTGTCGCATCGCGTAAAGCTGAACGTTGGCGATGCCGCAAAGCTTCCCTTTGAGGATAATTTCTTCGACGCCATCTTCACCAGCTTCACTCTGGAACTTCTTGAGACGCATGAGCTTCCCATTGTTTTGCTCCAATGTCAGAGAGTCCTCAAAGCCGGCGGGCGCATAGGTGTGGTATCTCTCTCGAAAAAGACCGAGGGGAACAAAATAATGACGAGTCTCTACAGATTGGCATACAGGTACTATCCTGATCTTGCCGGCCACCCACACCTGATTCAGAAAGCACTGGAAGAGGCTGGCTTTCACACTCTGGACGCCACGCAATTGTCGGTTTGGGGATTGCCGGTTGAAATCATCCTCGCACAGAAACCATAAACTAACCTATGTTTTGACTGCTTCCAATCACCCGTCAAGAGAATTTTTGTTCAATGGGCTAGAACAATGGAAGAATGAATTTGCTTGAACTGAAGGAATACATGCAACAACAGCAAAAACTAATTTTCTTTGGCGCCCACCCCGACGACGAGTCATTTGGAATAGGCGGCACGCTGGCGAAGTACGCAGCTCAAGGGGTCAATGTTGTGTACGCCTGCGCCACGCGAGGCGAGGTCGGCACCATCGATCCTGAATATCTCGGCCGCTTTGCCACAATTGGTGACCTGCGCTGGGCCGAACTGGCCAAGGCAGCCGAAGTATTGCAGCTTGCCGATGTAATCCATCTGGGCTACCGGGATTCCGGCATGCCCGGGCAACCCGAGAACCATCATCCGCAGGCTCTGACAGCAGCGCCCATCGAAGAAGTGACCGCGCGCGTGGTTAAAGTAATCCGGGAGCAAAGGCCCCAGGTGGTGGTCACCTTCGATCCGATCGGTGGATACCGGCATCCCGACCACGTCGCCATCCACAACGCCACCGTGGCTGCCTTCCAGGCTGCCGGCGACCCGACCAGGTACCCTGAGATGGGACCAGCTTTCCAACCACAGAAACTGTATTACTCGATCTTTCCTAAAGGCTTGCTCAAGCTGGCAGTGAAAGCGCTGCCCCTTTTTGGGCAGGATCCGCATCGGTTTGGCCGCAACCGGGATATCGATTTGGCCAGTCTGGTAGAAGTGGAATACCCCGTTCACGCGCGCATCAGGATTGGTAGTGAGGCGATGGAACGCAAGCAGCGCGCCGCAGCCCACCACCAAAGCCAGCTATCCAGCGGTCCACCTTCATCCGGGCCGGTAGGGACAATCTACCGGATAATCAGCAGGCAGGAAACTTTTATGCGCGCCTATCCCCCGGTCAACGGCCGCCTGCGGGAAACGGATTTATTTGCCGGCGTGGTTTAACCGGGTTAATGCGGTTCGAACAGGTGGTGATGGATATGACCGGTGAGTAATTTGGCCTGCTCACCTCCGTTCAATCAAACAGAAAGCCCGGTCATGGCTCGGAAGGTCATTCACTGACCAAACTGGACCTGCTCTATGCTTATCCGACCACACCCCTGGCTCAGAACCACCGTGAGTATAGCAATGGCTGCATAAGATGAATTCCTCTCGTGGTTTATTGAAAATTCTGGGTGCTTGAATTTTTAGATCGGTACGCTCGACCCGTTTCATCTTCGATTATTGTGAATTACTTCTGAAGCATCACCAATTAGCCGGGTCGAACAGTACCCTACAGGAATATACAATCCCCCCTGTAGGGACAACAACCACCCAACCAAAAACACCCTCAAAAGGGTGTTTTACGGATCCAATCAGGGGTGGGCGATGGGGGTCGAACCCACAACATCTACATCCACAGTGTAGCGCTCTGCCATTGAGCTACGCCCACCATATGCGTGAAGATTCTATCACAGCCTTTTTTCTTATGCAAGCCATCGACGAATGGCAGGCAAGATGTCTGCGACGGATACGGTGGCTTGCTGGCGGATCGCTAAATCTTTGACGGTCGCCTTTCCGGCAGCAAATTCGTCCGGCCCAACGATGACCACAAACCGGATTCCCATCTTATCCGCATATTTCAATTGCCTGGGCAGCTTGGAACCTTCGGTAAAACAGGACACTTTGAAGCCAGCCTCACGCAAGCCGGCTGAAATCTTCAACGAGTGTTCCAGCAGGGATGGTTCGAAGACTGTGACCAGAATATCCGCCGGTGAAGGCTTGAATTCTGGCAGGCAGCCGTATTTTTCCAGGATCAGCCGGATCATCACATCGCCCATGGCAAAGCCAACCGCCGGCAGCGGGTCGCCGCCAACATCCTCCACCAGGTTATCATAGTGACCGCCGCCCAGGATCGCCCGCCCTTCGCGATCCAGATTGCGTGCCTCAAAAACGATGGCGGTGTAATAATCCAGCCCGCGGATGATTTGCGGATCGAAATGGACATACGCTGACGCGCCAAGCGCGTCCAAAGCGGCGAACACTCGCGTCAATTCCGGCGACTCTTTCCAAAGGTCGCGATTGTCGAGCATTTTCTTCAGGTCAGTCAACTGCGCCAGGTTCAGCCCGGATTCAATTGCAAAGCCGTCCCATTCAGTTGGAATCATTTTGTCGCGCCGGTCGATCAGCTTGAATACGGTTTTGCGCAGCGCATCTGAGGAGATCCCAATTTTCACCAGTTGGCTGTCCATCAGGCGGCGGTCATTGACAAAAACGCCCACTTGATCGGGTTTAAGCCCCACATTTTTGAAGAAGGCGGCGCAAATTGCCACCAGTTCGGCATCGCCTTCAGGCGAATTCGCGCCGATCAGATCGATATTCCATTGAAAAAACTCGCGGGTGCGTCCCTTTTGCGGCCGCTCATAGCGCCAAAAAGGGCCAAACGACCACCAGCGCAGCGGATAAGTAAACTGGTGCTGGCGCTGAGCGACCATTCGCGCCAGCGTTGGCGTCAGTTCCGGGCGCAGCGTAATTAAATCACCACCGCGATCCGGAAACACAAATGCCTGTTCCTTGACCAGCTCCTCACCGGATTTGGCGGCATACAGGTCAATTTTTTCCAGGAAGGGCCCGTCATATTCCTGGTAACCAAACGACTCAGAAACTTCCCGCAATTTGGCATACAGCCACGAACGGACCGCCATATCCTCGGGATAAAAGTCCCGGGTACCTTTAATCGAAGCGACGATTTTTTCCATGATGAACCTTCTTTTCTGCCAGAGCGTGTAAAAATTCTATCATAAGTCGGCAGTTTTACGTCTGGAGTTTATTTGTAGCGCAGCACAAATCAATCCTGAATGATTGGCCGTTCGATACACTCCCCCGTTAATGGTACATTGAATGGGACAAATTCAGCCGAGTTTGTTACAACTTTCACAATTTGTCATGACATTTGGTAATTCCAGCAAAATCCTGCTCAGAGTAAACTCAACCAGGATGCAGAAGAGAATGTCCCCCACCTGTACCGCTCAAATCCGCCTGTGAGTGGCACATGCCACCTCGTCAACTCCAGATCCCGCTAAGGAGTAAATGAATGTCGACCATCAAAAGTTTAGACGATTTATCTCGAATCCGCGAAGAAGTCCTCGAAAAACACAAAGCCAAGGCTGCCGCCGGTCAAATCGAAGTGATCGTCGGCATGGGAACCTGTGGGATTGCCGCAGGCGCACGTGACACGATGAAAGCCATCCAAGAAGACATACAGAACAACCATCGGGTGGGAATTATCGTCAAAGAGGCTGGCTGTATCGGCCTGTGCGAGAAGGAGCCGATTGTTCAAGTAGTTATTGGTGATCGCCCTGTGGTCAATTACGGCAAAGTTACCCCCGGTGTCGCGCGACAGATTCTTGCGGATCATGTTGCTGGTGGAAAAATCGTCAAGAATCACGTCATTATCCTGTAGTCTGCCAGGTCCGCTGCGGTATTTGCATGCAGGTCTGCAATTTCAACGCCGTCGCAATCCATTAAAAAACCTATCCACCACATTACAGCCAAAGGATGTCAGGAGGAGGAGAATGCCCGTAGAAACCACGAAGAGCAATAAAGTCCAGGATGTCGTCAACGCAGCCATTGACCGCCACGGCGCAACCCGGGATGAATTGATTCCGATATTAAATCAAGTTAACCAGGCGCTGGGTTACCTGCCAGCGGAAGCATTGAATGAAATCAGCCAGCGCCTTAAAGAGCCGCGCAGCAGCCTACTGGGCGTTGCGAGCTTTTACCATATGCTTTCCACTAAACCACGCGGGCGGCATGTGATTCAGTTCTGCGAGAGCGCGCCATGCCATGTCGTTGGCGGACGCGAAGTGTGGGAGGCCTTGCAGGAGGAACTCACGCTGGCCCCGGATGAGACCAGCCCGGATGGAAAATGGACGCTCATTACCACCAGTTGCCTTGGCATTTGCGGCGTCGGTCCGGTGATCATCATCGACGAGGATGTTTACGGTAATTTGACCGCCGATAAAGTCCCCGATATTTTGGCGCGCTACAGCTAAGGGAGAAACCAGATGAAAACATTTCGTTCCATGGTTTTAGTCTCCAGCGACCCGATTAGCATGAAGCGCGGCGCCCAGGACGTGTTTGACCGGCTGCAAGCCGAAATCAAAGCGTACGGCCTGGATGAAGAAGTATCACTGGCAATGATCGGCGACGTTGGGCGGCATGACGCTCTGCCACTGGTCATCGTTTACCCGGAAGCCGCGGTCTATGGCCCGGTTAATGCCGAAGATATACACTTACTGGTTGATGAGCATTTATACAAAGGGCGCATCGCGGTTGACCTGCAGGCTTCGAATCGCGAATTAAGCGGCAAAATTGCCTGGTTGAATACGCGTAAAGGTACGCTGCCTGCCGAACAGCGCATCGTTCTGCGCCGGGCAGGCATAATCGACCCGACCAACATCGAAGATTACATTCTGCACGATGGCTACACTGCCCTGGGTAAAGCCCTGACTGAATCGACGCCGATCCAGGTGATCGACGAAATCAAAAAATCCGGGCTGCGCGGTCGCGGCGGCGCTGGCTTCCCTACCGGCACCAAATGGGGTTTCGTCGCCAAAGAGAAATCTGTAAAGAAGTATGTTATTTGCAATGCAGACGAATCGGAGCCCGGTACTTTCAAGGACCGTCTGATTCTGGAAGGCGATCCGCACAGCATTATCGAGGCCCTGGCATTAGCGGCCTATGCGGTTGGCGCGGATGAAGGTTATGTTTATATCCGTGGCGAGTACACTCTGGCGCAGGAGCGCCTCAAGCTGGCCATTTTACAGGCCAAAGAAATGGGTTTCCTCGGCCAAAATATCTTTGGAACTGCATTCAATTTTGATTTGCATGTTCACAGCGGCGCCGGCGCTTATATCTGCGGCGAAGAAACCGCTCTACTCGAATCGATCGAAGGAAAGCGCGGTCAGCCGCGCACCCGTCCGCCGTTCCCAACCACGCACGGTCTTTTTGGCAAACCGACGCTGGTTAATAATGTCGAAACCCTGGCTAACGTGCCGCCGATTTTGCTCAACGGTGCGACCTGGTACCGCAGTTTTGGCACACCTTCCAGCCCGGGCACCAAGGTCTATACCATCCTCGGCAATGTGAATGTCACCGGGCTGATCGAAGTGCCGATGGGCATTACCCTGCGCGAGGTAATCGCCATCTATGCCAAGGGAATGAAGGGCGGCGAAAACTTTAAAATGGCGCAAACCGGCGGGTCGAGCGGATCGATCATCCCAGCCTCCCTGCAAGACACTCCGATGGACTTCGACTCCTTCGGTAAAGCTGGCGTGGCACTGGGTTCCGGCGCGCTGCTCATTTGCAACGAAGATACCTGCGTGGTCGATCTGGCCAAAGTGCTGCTCAACTTCTTCCGCACCGAATCATGCGGCAAATGCTTTCCGTGCCGCATCGGCACCCAACGCGCCTGGGAAATGCTGGATGCCATCGCCAGCGGCCGCGCGACCTTAAAGACGCTCGATCAGCTAATGGATTTGAGCGTCAACCTGTATAACCTCTCCAACTGCGGTCTGGGTCAGACAGCCGGAACCCCGATAAAAGATATTTTGACCTATTTCCGAGCCGAAGTCGAAGCCCATATCCGCCTGGGCGTTTGCCCGGCAGGAGTGTGCAATACCAAAGAGGCGGTACATTGAGCGGCAAATGGTATGAATCCGCGTTTATTACGATTGACAACCTGTCAATAATGCCCTTGGTTTAGGAGTGAGATCGAATGCTTAATCTAACCATAAACAACCAACCCATCGAAGTAACCGAAGGCACAACGGTTCTGAATGCCGCCCGCCAGGCCGGCATCGAAATCCCGACCCTGTGCGACCACCCGCACCTGACTCCCTTCGGCGGCTGCCGCCTGTGCATGGTCGAAATCGACGGGTTCCGCACGCTGCAATCCGCCTGCACCATACCGGTAACCAACAATATGGTAGTGCGCACCGACACGGATAAAGTGAAAACTGCGCGGAAATTCGTGCTGACGCTCATTTTTTCCGAGCGCAACCATTTCTGCCCTTACTGCCAGGTCAGCGGCGGCGACTGCGACCTGCAGAACGCGGCTTACGGCGAAGGCATGACCAACTGGCCCTTACCGCCAAACTGGCAGCCGTATCCGGTTGACGCCTCACATCCCAACTTCATCCTGGAGCATAACCGCTGTATCTTGTGCCGGCGCTGCATTCGCGCCTGCTCTGAATTGGTAGGCGTCAATACGCTGGGCGTCGAAGAACGCGGCGCCAAGACCTTCGTCATAGCGGATCTTAATGTACCGTTAGGCCAAAGCACGTGCGTGTCCTGCGGCACCTGCATTCAGGTCTGCCCGACCGGCGCGTTGATCGACCGCAAGAGCGCCTACCTTGGACATGAGAAAAATCTGGATATCCAAAAAACAATTTGCGTCGGCTGCTCTCTCGGCTGCGGCATTCAGGTCGTTTCCCGCAACGGCCAGGTCATACGGATCGAAGGCGACTGGGATTCCTCGGTCAACTCCGGCATCCTCTGCAAGACGGGGCGCTTTGCACCCCTGGCAGATGACCGCGAACGTCTGACCACCCCATTGGTGCGGAACGACGGCGCGTTACAACCGGTAAGTTGGGAAGAAGCGCTGGCAGCCGTATCCGCGAAAGTGCAGCCGGCCGACCAGGTGGCTGCGCTGGTTTCAACCCGCCAGAGCGCTGAGACGCTGCACCTGTTCAAGCATTTGTTCGTTGATGGGCTCAAGAGCAGCATGGTAACCTCGCTCGAAGAAGGCAGCGCCACAACCCTGCCATCCCAGTTTGCCGCCAGCAAAGGTAAAGCCTTTGAAGGAACCCTCAAGGATGTCGAACAGGCTGACAGCTTCATGATTTTTGGGGCCGACCTGGTCAACCAGCATGAAGTTGCGGGTTTCTTTGCACGCCGGTTGATGCAAAACGGCGCGCTGCTGGTCGTCATCGATACGGGTGAAAATCCACTGAATAACCTGGCAAACTGCGCACTGACCCCCAAGACCGGCAAAGAACTCGATTTGCTGACCGGGCTGATGGCTGCCATCTCCCGTTTAGGCCAAAACAAGGCTGGTTTCACCGGCGACGCAATTGCAGTGATGAACGCTGCGGCTGAAATAAGCGGCGTCTCGACCGATTTGCTGCTCGAAGCTGGCTTTAAATTCGCTTCGACGGCCCGTCCGGTCATCATCTACGATGCGGCCCATGTACAAAACCTGGATGTGTTCAATGCGCTCGTAAGACTGGCGGAAATTTCCGGCGCAAAACTGGTCAACCCCAAGGGCGGAGCCAACAGCCTGGCTGCTGCCCAGTATAACCTGGACAAGCCCTTCCGATTGAACGGCCATAAAGCTGCCTATGTCGTGCTCGGTGACGAGATTCCTTCGGAACGGTTGGTGAAAGCCCTTGAAAAGGTCCCATTCCTGGTTGTGCAGGCCAGCCACACCTCCAAATTGACAGCCGGCGCGGATGTGGTTCTGCCGGTCACAAACTGGCTGGAACAGGATGGTCATTACCTGAATGCTGCCGGCCAGTTGCAAAAAGCCGAAAAGAGCCTTTCAACTTCCGGAACGGATGTGCGCACGAATGAAGAAGCGCTCAAAGGCCTGGCTCAGCAGTTCAATCTTGCCGCTGCCGGGGATTGGAAAGCTGAGCTGCTGCAGCGACCCTCGCCGGTCGAAATCACCGTTCAGGCTGCCTGAGGATGAGGAAAAACTGATGACTAAACCAAAAGTTGCTTCGGATTGGCTGGCGGGCTGCGCCGGCTGTCACATGTCGCTGTTGGACATCGACGAACGGATCGTGACCCTGGTGCAAGCGGCTGATTTACGCGCCACCCCCATCACCGACCTGAAAGAACCGGATGAAACCGGCGTTGCCGTAGGCATTCTGGAAGGCGCAGTCAACAACAGCGCCAATGAAGAGGTTGCACACCGCATGCGCAGCCGTTGCAGCGTCCTGGTCGCTCTGGGTGATTGTGCTGTCTTTGGCGGCGTTCCGGCTATGCGAAACTTCTTTCCATTGGACGAGGCGTTACGCCGGGCCTACATCGAAACTGAAAGCACGGATGAAAATGGGAAAATCCCGGACGACCCTGAACTGGCGACCATGACCCGCGCCCGATCACTGCAAGAAGTGGTACCGGTGGACATTTTCGTCCCGGGCTGCCCGCCCAGCGCTGACGCGATTTTTTACGTCCTCAACGAATTGGCGCAAGGCCGCAAGCCAGTCCTCAAAGACGAAAAACTGTCCTGGATTTAATGGAGGCATGGATGGCGACACAAAAAATCACAATCGAACCGGTAACTCGAATCGAAGGTCACGCCAAGGTGACCATTCACATGAAAGAAGATGGCAACGTTGACCATGCCTATTTGCATGTCAATGAATTCCGCGGTTTCGAGAAGTTCTGCGAAGGCCGCATGGTGTTCGAAATGCCTAATATTACCCCGCGCATCTGCGGCATTTGCCCGGTATCGCATCACCTGGCGGCTGCCAAAGCCGGCGACGAGGTGTACGGCGCACCACCGCCCCGCCCTGCCAGGCTGCTGCGCGAACTGATGCATATGGGGCAAGTCATCCAGAGCCACGGCATGCACTTTTTCGAACTGGCCGGGCCTGACCTGCTGCTTGGTTTTGATGCCGACCCGGCGATCCGCAATGTGGTCGGGCTGATTCAGGCCAACCCGGATCTGGCGCTCAAAGCGGTTAATTTGCGCAAATACGGTCAGGAGATCATCCATATCCTGGGCGGACGGCGCATACACCCGGTTTTTGCCGTCCCCGGCGGGGTTAACAAAGCCCTCACGCCCGAGGAACGCGACCTGATTTTAGCGGGTTACCACAAAGCACTGGACACGGTCAAAGTCGGCATTCAGATCATGAAGGGCTGGGCCGAGGCCAATCAGGAAGATATCAACAAATTTGCCGTTTTCCCGACCGGTTACCTGGGGATGGTCAAACCGGGCAATACACTTGAGTTATACGACGGTGACATCCGGCTGATCGACGCAGCCGGCAAGCAGATGGAACTCTTCGATGGGCGGACGTACCTGGACTACATCGCGGAGCACGTTGAGGACTGGTCCTACCTCAAGTTCCCCTACTATAAAAAGATGGGTTTCCCGCAGGGCGTTTACCGCGTCGGGCCGCTGGGCCGGCTCAATGTCTCTGACCGCATGGCAACCCCGCTGGCAGATGCCGAACTAAAGGCTTTCAAGGCCATCAACGGCGGAAAACCGGTCGAAAACACGCTCTACTATCATTATGCCCGTCTGATCGAAGCTCTGTACGCGGTTGAAAATGTGGCCATGCTGCTCGATGACCCGGATGTGCTCTCGACCGATCTGCTCAATACCCGCCACGACTACAGGGGCGAAGGCGTTGGCGTGATCGAAGCGCCGCGCGGGACACTGTGGCACCATTACTTTGCCAATGAAAACGGCCAGTTGGAGCGGGTGAACCTGATTGTGGCCACCGGCAACAACAACTGGGCCATGAGCAAAGCGGTGGACAGCGTTGCCAAGACATACATCAATGGCCAGGTGATTCGTGAAGGACTACTCAACCGGGTGGAGGCGGCAGTGCGTGCTTATGACCCCTGCCTTTCCTGCTCCACCCATGCCGTCGGTCAAATGCCGATTGTGATCGAGATGGTTGACGCGCAAGGCGACCTGACACAAACCATTTCTCGCTGCGCGGACTAATGTGGATTTCGATCGGGTCCGGGCGGAACTTGAGGCTGCCAACCCGGACCCGATCGAAACAGGTCATATAAGAATGAAGCTTTTACTCTTCGGGTACGGCAACATCGACCGCCAGGATGACGGCGTCGCCTGGCATATCTTGCGCGGGGTGGCAGAACATTACCAGGTCATGCTTCCCACTGTTCCCGAAGAATCCAATTGTGTCCTTTCTCCGGCCATCACGACCACATTTGCGCTGCAGTTGACGCCCGAAAGCGCCGAGTGGGTTGCAGAGTTTGAAGAAGTTATCTTTATCGACGCCCACACCGGCAGTGTGGCGGATCCATTGCATGTCGAAGAGCTGAACGCCAATTTTCAAACGTCGCCGTTCACCCATCACCTCACCCCGCAAAGCTGTCTGGCCCTGGCTGGTTCATTGTATGGAAAAACCCCCAAAGCTACGTTGATTTCGGTTCGCGGATATGAGTTCGGGTTCGCGCAAAACCAGTCGAAGCAAACGGAAGACCTGGCCCGGCAAGCTGTACGTGTAATTATCTCAAAGATCGATCAGGCAGGTGATTTTTTCGCAAGACATTTATGACAATCGACCACGCCCTTACTGATGGAGGACACTTCAATTTGACCGGCGGTAATGTTACAAAATAAGGTACACAATTTAGAAAGTTGTATATATGATGATGCCGCTCGCACTCCTTATCGATACCCTGAAAAGCATTCCCTGGTTTTTGGATTTTAATTCCAAACAATTAGAACGTCTGGCAAGTATTTCCACGATTATGGAAGTATCGGCTGGCGAGGTTATTTTTTGCGAGGGCGACCGGGCCGACAACATGTATATCATCCTGGACGGTCAGATTGCGGTGGATTCGGCCGTCCCTGGTCATGAGCCAGTACGCATTTATCAGGCTGAGGCGCTGGACATCATCGGCTGGTCGAAAATGGTTCCGGTCATCCGCCAAAGGGTGGCAACCACAACCGCATTAAAGGATTCACGCCTTCTGGTGATTAACGGGGATGACCTGGCCGGACTCTGCGAAGAGGACAATCACGTTGGCTTTGTGATCATGCGGCGTCTGGCGAATGTGGTTGCGACGAATATGTTAACCACCAAATTACAGTTGTTGGATCTGATCCTCCAACTTTCAGGTGAACACAGCGGGAATCCAGCTTTGTAACCAGATCGTTTTCCAGAAACACGATTATTATTGGTAAATCGGCCATGCATGAATTAGCGGTGACGGAATCCATTTTGGAAATTGCGACCCGGCATGCACAGCAAGCAGAGGCAGCCCGGGTGACGGACATTTACCTGGTGATCGGTCAGCTCTCCAGTATTGTTGACGATTCGGTTCAGTTCTATTGGGACAGCATGGCCGAAAATACGATCTGTCAGGGCGCGGAACTGCATTTCAAACGCATTCCAGCGCGCATGCGCTGCCAGGATTGCCAGGGCGAGTTTGAGTTGGCCAGTCAGTTGGAGCCCTGCCCGGCTTGCGGCAGTTATCGGCTGGCGGTAGCTGCGGGGGATGAATTTTATATGGAATCCATCGAGGTAGAAAAGGCATAGGAGCAGCTCATGACGGTAAACCGGGTACAGGTTGTCGAAAATATACTTAATGCCAACGATCAGGTCGCTCAACTCAACCGCCAGGTGTTGGATCAAGCCGGCGCGTTTTCGATTAACCTCATGGCGTCTCCGGGCGCCGGTAAAACCAGCTTCATTCTCAAGACCATCCAGGCGCTGCGACCGGAGGTCAATATTGGCGTGGTCGAAGGCGACACCGCCCCGGTAACCATCGATGCCGACAAAATCAATGCAGTTGGCATGCCTGCGGTGCAGATCAACACCGGCGGTGAATGCCACCTGGACGCAGTTATGCTCAAAGCCGGGCTGCAACAGCTATCACTGTCAGAAATCGACCTGCTGATCGTGGAAAACGTCGGCAATTTGATCTGCCCGGCAGCGTTCGACCTGGGCACTCACATCAATCTGCTGGTCGCCTCCATCCCCGAAGGGGATGACAAACCCTACAAATATCCGAATATCTACCGTGGGCTGGATGTGCTGGTGATCAACAAGACCGACCTGCTGCCCTACATCGATTTCCGCATGGACTACTTCCGGCAGGGCGTGGAAATGCTCAACCCGGGTCTGACGACCTTTGCAGTCTCCTGCAAAACCGGCGAGGGCATTGATGCCTGGGCCGATTGGCTGCGCGGCAGGTTGACAGCTGCAAAGCAGGTGTAATGACAGATCAGGCCGGGCTTAAGGTTCGGGTGCGCGGAATTGTCCAGGGGGTCGGTTTTCGGCCTTTCGTGTACAGTCTTGCCATCCGCAACCAGTTGACCGGTTGGGTACGCAACACGTCCAGCGGGGTCGAGATCGAAGTCAACGGCCGCAGGGATGCGTTAAACACCTTCTTGGCCGTACTGCAACAGCAACCGCCGCCGCTGGCGCGCATCGATGCGCTCGAGTCAGAGGGTATCGAGCCGGATCACTATGACCATTTCGAGATTCTGGAAAGCCGGCCCAACCCGAACGAATTTATCCCGGTCTCGCCGGACATGACCATTTGCCCGGATTGCCAGCGCGAACTGTTTGACCCGGCCAACCGCCGTTATCGTTATCCGTTCATCAACTGCACGAACTGCGGGCCGCGCTTCAGTATTATCCGCAACATCCCTTACGACCGGCCATACACCACTATGGCGGATTTTCAAATGTGCCCTTCGTGCCAGGCAGAGTACCATGACCCGCTCGACCGCCGCTTCCATGCTCAACCAATAGCCTGCCCGACTTGCGGCCCGCAAATCTGGTTCGAGGTCGACGGCAAGCACCTGGCCGAACGCGAAGATGCGCTGCAGCGCGCCCGAGAGTGGCTGAAAAATGGCAAGATTCTGGCAGTCAAGGGACTTGGCGGTTATCACCTGGCCTGCGACGCATCCAATGCGCAGGCGGTGAATGAACTGCGCCGGCGCAAGAAACGCTCCGATAAACCCTTCGCGCTGATGGCGTTCAGCCTTGAGCAAATCGAACGGCATTGTCAGGTGACTCCGGCCGAATCCGAACTGCTTAACTCGCTGCAGCACCCGATTGTCCTGCTGGAACGCAAACCCGAATCCACCACTGCGTTTTCAGTCGCGCCGCAGCAGAAGACGCTCGGATTTATGCTGCCCTACACCCCGCTGCATCTGCTGCTGCTCGAACCGGAAGCAAGCTTTCCGACAGCGCTGGTGATGACCAGCGGGAATCTCAGCGAAGAACCCATCGCCTACCGGGATGATGAAGCCCGCGAACATCTGACCGGTCTGGCAGATGCCTTCCTGCAGCATGACCGCGGCATTCACATGCGGATGGACGATTCTGTGGTGCGCACCCAGCGGAATAAACCCTATTTCATCCGGCGCTCGCGCGGTTACGCCCCCGACCCCCTCATTCTGACGCGTGAAAACCCGCCGCTGCTGGCAGCCGGCGCGGAACTCAAAAACACCTTCTGCCTGACCCGGCAGCGCTACGCTTTCCTCTCCCATTACATCGGCGACATGGAAAACTACGAAACGTTGCGCTCTTTCGAAGAAGGCATCCGGCATTACGAACGCCTGTTTCGCATCCAACCACAGGCCATCGCCGCCGATCTGCACCCGGATTACCTGGCATCGCGTTACGCCCAGGTTCGCGCCAGCGAGGAAAATCTGCCACTTTTTCAGGTTCAACACCACCATGCGCACCTGGCAGCCTGCCTGGCAGATAACAACTGGCAGGGAGATGAACCGGTGATCGGAGTGTGCTTTGACGGCACCGGCTACGGCACTGACGGCGCCATCTGGGGTTCTGAGTTCTTGGTCGGAGGGTATAAGAGCTACCAGCGGGCAGCTCATCTTAAGTACGTGCCGCTGCCCGGCGGCGACCAGGCAGTGCGCAAAGTCGCGCGCATGGCTTTAGCTCACCTGTGGGCAGCAGGCATCGAATGGGAGCCGGATATTCCGGCGGTAAAGACGCTTTGCGGGGAAGAGCGCAGTGTATTGCACGTTCAACTGACCCGCGGCCTTAACGCGCCGCCCACTTCCAGCATGGGGCGGCTGTTCGATGCTGCAGCGGCGCTGATTGGCGTAAGGCAGACTGCCACTTACGAAGGCCAGGCTGCCATCGAATTCGAGCAGATGGCCGACCCGTCAGAAATAGGAGCCTATCCGTTCAGCATACAGGACGGTGCCATCGATCCGGCTCCGCTGTGGCACATGCTGCTTCGCGATTGGCGCGCCGGGACTGCTCAGTCCGTTCTGGCTGCGCGCTTTCACAACAGCATTGCTCAATTGACATTTGAAGTATGTCAACAGCTCGCTCAAACCAGCGCCACGAAAGTTGTTGCCTTAAGCGGTGGAGTCTGGCAAAATATGTTGTTGCTGGAAAAAACCCAAAGTTTGCTGGAAGCCGCCGGTTTTACCGTGCTCAGCCACCGGCGCGTGCCTGCCAATGACGGCTGCATCGCGCTGGGTCAGGCTTTGGTCGCCGGCAGCCAAATCCTTTAGCGTTGCTTATCGAAAGTGGAGGAACCATGTGCCTCGGAATACCAGGAAAGATCGTCGAGTTGTACGAGCAGGGCGGGTTGAAAATGGCCAAAATCGATTTTGGCGGTGTGCTTCGCGAAGCCTGCATGGAAGCCGCTCCGGATGCCGTGATCGGTGAATATGCCATTATTCACGCCGGTTTTGCCCTGAACATTCTGAGCGAAGAAGATGCGCTGGAAACGCTGCGGCTGCTGGAAGAATTGGGGCAGCTAACCAGTGAACTGAATCCAGAAAGCGTCATGTTTACCTCTTCCAACAAGGATTAGGCAGATGGACGTCAACCAATTTTCGACTGCCTTCCGCGACAACGAAATCATCCAGGGGGTGCTGAAGGAAATCCGACGGACGGTCACCCGCCCCTGGGTGATCATGGAGATCTGTGGCGGTCAGACGCATGCCATCATGCATTACGGCCTGGATCAACTGCTGCCGCCCGAAATCGAACTGGTTCACGGCCCCGGCTGCCCGGTGTGCGTGACCTCGCTGGAGTTGATCGACAAAGCGCTGGCGATTGCCGCCCGGCCGGACGTTATTTTCTGCTCATACGGCGATATGCTGCGCGTGCCGGGTTCGCACCGCGATCTTTTCAGCATCCGCGCTGCCGGAGGGGATGTGCGCGTGGTCTATTCCGCGCTGGACGCGGTCAAACTGGCGCAACAAAACCCCGATAAACAGGTGGTCTTTTTTGCCATCGGCTTCGAGACCACCGCTCCGCCCAACGCGATGAGCGTGCTGCAGGCCAGGCAATTGGGCCTAAAAAATTATTCCGTGCTGGTTTCGCAGGTATGCGTACCGCCTGCCATGCACGCCATTCTGGGGTCACCGGCCAACCGCGTACAGGGATTCCTGCTGGCAGGCCACGTGTGTACGGTGATGGGTTACCGGGATTACCTGCCGCTGGCCGATCAATACCGCGTGCCAATGGCCGTCACCGGTTTCGAACCGCTAGACCTGGTACAGGGCATCTTGCAGGTGGTGCGTATGCTGGAAAAGGGTGAAGTGGAAGTTCAAAACGCCTACCAGCGCGCGGTATCGGCGGAGGGCAACAGAGCCGCCCAGTCGATTATTCAACGAACTTTTCAGGCTGTGGACCGCAACTGGCGCGGCATTGGCACCATCCCCATGAGCGGCTGGGGGCTGCTGCCGGAACTGGCTGAATTTGATGCCGAAAAACGCTTCTCTGTAGAAGATATTCACACTGCCGAATCACCGGTCTGTATCGCGGGTGAAATTCTGCAAGGGTTGAAGAAACCGTACCAGTGTCCAGCTTTTGGCCAGCAGTGCACTCCCTCCAACCCGCTCGGCGCACCCATGGTGTCGGCGGAAGGAGCCTGTTCAGCTTACTACCGCTATGCCCGGGTTGAAAACCTTTGATTTTACAGGAAAACACAGCCAATGAAGCCTGAAGAAAAAATTTCCCACCTGGAAGGACCGGTCTGCGCGCTGCCGCTGCGTCACAGCGAACAGATTGTCATGGGTCACGGTTCTGGCGGGCGCATGACGCGCGACCTGATCGAAAAGACCTTCAAACCGTTCCTTTCCAGCCCGGCGCTGGCAGCCGGCAATGACTTCGCGCGCCTGGAAGCCAACGGCAACAGCGAGTCTGGCGGCCGGCTGGCAGTCTCGACCGATTCGCATATCGTCACACCGCTGTTTTTCCCGGGCGGCGATATTGGCCGGCTGGCAGTCTGCGGCACGGTCAACGATATTTCCATGTCAGGCGGCGTTCCGCTCTATCTGACTGCGGGATTCATTCTTGAGGAAGGCCTGCAGGTCGAGATGCTGCAACAGGTGCTGGCATCCATGCAGGCATCTGCGGCTGAGGCCGGGGTGCAGATCGTGGCCGGGGATACCAAGGTGGTTGAACGCGGCAAAGCCGACCAGTTATTCATCAATACCGCCGGGATTGGCTGGATTCCCGACAACCGGCAAATTGGCGGAGAGCAGGCGCGACCAGGCGATGTGGTGCTGATCTCCGGTGCAATGGGTGACCACGGCATCGCGGTGCTTTCAGCGCGCGGTGAACTTGGCTTCGAGGCTGACGTGCGTTCGGATGTCGCCCCGCTCAACGGGTTGATCCGGGCGGTGCTGGAAGCCGCCCCCCATACCCATGTGCTGCGCGACCCAACCCGCGGCGGGCTGGCCACCACACTCAACGAAATCGCCGAGCAGAGCCAGATCGCAATTATGCTGGACGAAGCCAAAATACCGGTACATACAGCGGTGCAAGCAGCCTGTGAAATGCTCGGCTTCGACCCGCTTTACGTAGCCAATGAGGGAAAAGTCATTGTGATTGTACCGGAAGCGGAAGCGGACGCTGCCTTGCTGGCTATGCGCAATTCTAAATACGGCGCCGAAGCTGCGCGCATCGGTGTGGTGCAGGAAGCGCCAGCAAAGCGGGTGTTGATGCGCACTTTGATCGGCGGTACACGTATTTTGGACATGCTCAGCGGGGAAATGCTGCCGAGGATTTGCTAGTTTGCCGCAGGTACTTCAACTGCCTTGAGATATCACCCATGCCCGCAGGACATTGTGTGAGTGAACGAATTGAATGGTACATCTGTCAGGCGTCGAGATGTTTCGCTTCGCTCAACATGACACACTATATTCTTCGTAATTTGCGTTGTGTCAGTCTGAAGAAAGCGTAAGGTTACGAGGTTGGTGACGAGATGCTTCGCTCCGCTCAATCGTAGATTGCCCCACCCGAAGGGTGCGCTGTGAGTGCGGGCAACATGACATATTAGTGTCACCCATGCCCACGCACTCAGCCAGTAAGCAAAGGGCACGGGATTGGATGGAGATGTTTCGCTTCGCTCAACATGACAGCTTACTGTTTAGCAACCAATGGAGTGTCACCTATCACTCAGCCAGTAAGCAAAGGGTGCGGGATTGGATGCGAGATGTTTCGCTTCGCTCAACATGACATATTAGTGTCACCCTGCCCGCAGGGCACTCTGCGAGTGAGCAAAACGAAGGGTCTTGTGACTGGATGCGAAATGTTTCGCTTCGCTCAACATGACGGAATGGATTAGATTAATTCATTCCGATTTCATCACATTTAATTTTGCGGGAAAGACACCGGTCCGCCCAGCCAGAGCTCCTGCGCCAGCAGGTTGTAATAGTTGTACATCACCTGCACCAACTTGGCGATAAGCTCGTCCGCCGGGTCAAACAATAGCTGGTTGGCGTCGTAGAGGAATACGACAAATACAAAATCGCCGCCCGGAGAAAAGACGACGCCGGCGTCACTAATGGTATGCAGAAAACCATCGGCTTCTTCCGTCCAGCCATGTTTGTGCGCCACCCTCGTACCGTCTGGCACCCCAGCCTCGGAAAGCACCCCAATTTCGTTACGCGCCAATACGTCCAGCATATAACTGCATTTTGAGGGTGTGATCTCGTTCGGGAAGGCATCCGTCAGCAAAGATGGCTTGCCCTGGGCGCAGTGGTAAATCCCGGTCAGCAAGGCGCCCATGTCGGAGGTCGTGGTCTGGTTGTATACATCCGGGTCAAGATTGACATCGACGCGAGAATTAGCCGGCGTCTGATATAACTGCAGCAGCGGGGCGCCAAAGTAAAAATAGCCCGCCAGGAAGGTGTTTTGCAGCCCGAGCCGATCCTGCATGTCAGCAGTCACCTCCAGCGGGGCAAACGTAGAACCGATAACATTCTCCATCAGCGTATCGGCTGGTGGATTTTCAGACAGGACGATCATGCGTTCGATCAATTGCTGCACTCCGTCCGGGATCGGTTCGCCGGTGCGGCGCAGTGCCGATACCATGATCGGGATTTTCATCGTGCTGGCAGCGGAAAAGGCGATGTCGACCGGAATATCGGTTCCGCTGCGGCCGGCAAAATGCAGCAGCTCATCGGTTTTTGGGTCTTGCAGATAAACCTCTGCAACCCCGGTGAAACCGCTGGCTGCAATGGTTTGTTTCAGGAAGATTTCCAGATTCTGCAAACTGGCAGCCGGAATGGATTCACCGGCGACCACCAGTTCAACCGTGCGATTGGCCGGGTCGGCCAGGGCAGAGGAAATCCGCGTAACCGACTGAGGAATATCCAACTGCCAACCGCCAGTACCAGACGAAAAATTGGTGCTGCCGGGAACAGGTAAAGGCGGCTGCGCAGGTTGATCATAACGCGGCGCGATTTCTCCGGTCAGATAGGCGCGCAGCATTTCCCCGTCAACCTGGTAGTTCAATTCAAGCGAAGCGGCAGCCCCGCCCTTGTTCCAAAGGCGCTCCCAGATGTTGGGCTGGCCAACCCGTTTGGCCAAATCGACCATGGATTGGGTGTTCAACTGGAAACCTAATTGCTGCGGTGCGACTTGAATGGTTTCGTTCAAGTAGTACAATTCGAGCGGGGTCGAAAACACAGCTTCCACCCGCGCCGCAGCCTCATCGACCGTCAAGCCGCTGACCGGGACGCCGCCCCAGGTCGACTCACCTGGCAAGGTGCGGGCAGTCCCGAGGTTGGTTAATAAACTAAAGCCCAAGACTGCTGCAGCGGCCGCAATAAAAAGCAGCGCGATGGTCCCTGGCAGGTTCTGGCGGCGTGATTTTCGCAACGATTCCATCCTGAATTTGAACGTCGCCCCCAATTCTACCAGAGGACGAGCCTCCGCTACCTTGACAATCACGCCGTAGAATTTATACTTAGCCAGACAATCTTCCAAAGCGAGGGAAAATGAGCTACGACTATCAGGAGACTACCAACGACCTCTTGAAACGCATCGACATCCACACCAAATACGGGGGACGCAATATCGACGACTGGATGCTCGAAATTTTACCGCTCAAAGCCGGACAGACGATCCTGGATGTCGGTTGCGGCGCCGGCAAGCAATGTTTACTGTACCATGACTTCCTGAAAAGCCAGGCAGCCATCACCGGCGGCGATGTCAATGCTGAACTGCTCGACCAGGCGCGTCGCGAAAACCTGCGCTTGAAGAAAGATATCAAATTCATGCCGTTGGACTTTAATCAATCCTTCGGCTTACCGGACAACACCTTCGACCTGGTATCCTGCTGCTTCGCTATTTATTATGCGGTTGACATTCCCAAGACCATCCGCGAATTTCACCGGGTGACCAAACCTGGTGGTGTGATGTTTGCTTCCGGGCCTATGCCAACGAACAAAAAACTGTTTTACGATATCATCACCGAGGCTACCGGCAAGACCATCCCACCCATGCCCGGTTCTTCGCGTTTCAGCAGTGAGATTTACTCGACGATCGAATCAACTTTTTCACACATTGAGTTGAAATTTTTCGAAAACCCGCTCACTTTCGAAACAGTCGAACCGTTCGTCGAATACACCCGCGCCTCGCTCTCGGAAGACCGCAAGTTGTGGAATTCGTTCTTCCAGACCAAGGATGATTTCAACCGCATCATGCGCCAAATCGAGGCTGTTGCTGCCCGCCGTTTGGAAAAAGACGGCAAGATGGTGATGACCAAAGTGGTTGGCGGAATTTTGGCGACCAAATAGCCCATGGCACAGGACATGACCTTCTACGGGCGCCGCGTATTGTTTTTGGGCGCGCACCCCGACGACATTGAAATTGGCTGCGGTGCGCTGATTGCGCACATCGCCAACCAGACCGAGATTTTATGCGTAACGCTCTCGGATAACCAGAAAAACCCCGACCTGCAACACCTGGTAAGCGAGCATTACGACAGCATGGCGGTATTAGGCGTAGCGAAGGATAAAATCGTGCTGGGCGAGTTCGAAACCCGCCGCTTCCCGCAGCAACGCCAGGAGATTTTGGAATACATGCTGGGATTGAAACGCGATTTCCAGCCGGACATCGTTTTCGTGCACAGCAAAGCGGATATCCACCAGGATCACGGCACGGTAACCGAAGAAGCGCTGCGCGCATTCCGCGGTACCACGGTGCTCGGGTTTGATGTAATCCGCTCCTCTTACGGCTTCTTCCCCAGTTTTCTGGTAGAGGTGACGGAAGCGGATGTACATAAGAAGATCGAGGCGCTGGCGCAGTATGCCACTTACCAGAACCGCTACTATTTTGGAGCCGATGTGACTCGCTCGACGCTGGTGCGTTTCGGCGCGATTTGCGAGCGGCCATTCGCAGAAGGGTTCGACATCCTGCGGGTGGTCGGTAGCTTCGGCGGTGGATCAAAATAATAGAAGACCCTCACCTAACCTCTCCCTTCCAGGGAGAGGGATTAATCTTCTCACCGCGAAGACATGGAAAGCCCTGGAAACAATTTAATTCAACCTCCGTGAGATCAGAACTGATCTTCCACGAAGAGTTTAGATTCCTCTCCCCGAAAACGGGGAGAGGTTAGGTGAGGGGTTCAATCACAAGCTCCCCGCACAAAACTCCGCAATCAAGGTTAACACTTCGGCAGGGTTTTCATAAACATCCTGGTTGCTAAATCGGATGACTCGCAATCCTTGCCGCTCCAACCATTCTGTTCGATTTTGATCATACTCGACCCGGTCAAGATGGGTATCACCATCGATTTCTACGATTACCCCTACCTCGGCGCAATAAAAATCGACGATGTAATTTCCAATCGGATGTTGGCGTCTGAATTTAAGGTTGTTTAATTGCCGATTGCGAAGGTGCATCCACAGAAGGCCTTCTGCACCGGTCTGGTTCGAACGAAGATCCCTGGCTCTTTTTTGGATTTCTTTCTGGCCTTGTGACATGATCACCCCCACCAAGGCCCTCACCTCCCCCTCAGGGGAGGAATTTGCCGCTCACAGACAGAGGATTTATTCTTTGATGCCCACTTCGATTTCGCTGCCATTGATGCGTACCGGGTAGTAGGGTGCATCGATGAAGGCCGGCAGGGTCAACGCTTTGCCGGTGCACACGTCAAAATGTGCGCCGTGGCGCGGACAGATTACGTCATAACCGTCCAGCTCGCCTTCACTCAGCGGGCCACCATCATGGGTGCAGACGTCGCCCATGGCGAACAGTTTACCGGCAATATTGAACACGACAATATTCTCATCGCCAATCGAAAGGAAGATGCGTTGGCCGTTGGGAATTTCGCTGACATCGGCTACGGTGTAGAAGGTATATTCGGACTCTACCAGTTCATCCGCCACAGGATTAATCCTCTACCAGCCCGTCATGCGCTTCACCCAACCCATACACGCCAGCCTTGAGAACTTTCAGCGGCAGCAGCGCGCATTTCAAGCGCACCGGGCCAAGTTCTATGCCGAGATTATCCAGCACATCCTGTTTGGTCAAGGCTTTGACTTCCTCCAGCGGCTTACCGATCACGGATTCAAGCAGTAAATCTGCAGAAGCCTGAGAGATGGCGCAGCCGTGCCCGTTGAAAGCCGCTTCGCTGACAATACCATTCTCATCCACGCGCAGGTCAATGCGGATATGGTCGCCGCACAGCGGGTTTTCATCTTCAAAAGAGATATCGTGCGGGTCGAGTTCGCCGCGGTATAGCGGCGTTTTGTAACGTTCAATGATGATTTGACGGTAAAGGTCGTCCATCCGGTAAAAGCCTATCCAAATATTTCCTGAACTTTGTGGAGACCGGCAACCAGCAAATCCACTTCTTCCAGGGTGTTGTATACATAAAAACTGGCGCGTGTGGTGGCCGGCAGGTTGAATTTTTCGTGCAGCGGCATGGCGCAATGATGTCCGGCGCGCACAGCAATACCCTGACTGTCAAGAATCTGGGCAACGTCATGCGGGTGAACGCCTGGCAGCGTAAAGGCAGCTACCCCACCTTTTTTTTCGGCAGAGGGGCCAAAGACATTCAGGCCGTCGACCTCATTGAGCGCTTCAAGCGCATATGAAATGATCGTGTGCTCGTGCCGAGCCACATTTTCCATGCCCAGCATGTTCAAATAATCGATTGCTGCGCCAAATCCAATGGCCTCGGCAATTGCCGGCGTGCCCGCCTCAAATTTGTGTGGCAGGTCATTGGGAGTAAAGCTGCGCAGATGCACTTTTTTGATCATATCGCCCCCGCCCAGGAATGGCGGCATGGCATCCAGCAGCGCTTCCTTCCCGTAGAGCGCCCCGATTCCGGTTGGGCCCAACATTTTGTGCGCCGAAAATGCCAGGAAATCAACATTCAGGTCCTGCACATTGACCGGCAGATGCGGCACCGACTGGGCTCCGTCCACCAGCGTTACCGCCCCGGCCTGGTGCGCCAGAGCGATGATCTCTTTGGCAGGGTTAATAGTGCCGAGCACGTTCGACATTTGGGTAAACGCCACCAATCGCGGGGACAGGGTCAATAAATCGCGATAGGCTGCCAAATCCAGCAGTCCATCCCCGGTCACCGGGATGAACTCAAGGCGCAACCCAAGTTCGGCAGCCAGCATGTGCCAGGGAACCAGGTTGGAATGGTGTTCCATTTCAGTCAGGATCACCAAATCGCCGGCTTTTAAGTTCTTTCGGCCCCAGGTGTAGGCTACCAGATTGATCGATTCGGTGGTGTTGCGGGTATAGACGACCTCGCGTGCTTTTTTGGCGCCGATGAAGGCTGCAATACGCTCCCGGGCATTCTCGTAAGCCGCTGTAGCTTCCTCAGCAAGCGTGTGAACGCCGCGGTGGATATTGGCATTGGTGCGGCGGTAGTAGTCGTCCATCGACTGGATCACGCTGAGAGGTTTTTGCGAGGTCGCAGTTGAATCCAAATACACCAGCGGTTTGCCTGACGCAACTTCACGCTCCAGGATCGGAAAATCATTCCGAACCCGCAGTAGATCCATCATCGCAGGTTGAAATTTTTCCATCTTTTATCCTGCCTTCGCATTAATACCATGGCCAGGATTACTCCTGCCCGGCAAGTTCAGCCTTTGTAGCTTTTTTCTGGGGGAAACGAATGTGGGCAGAATTTTGCGGGAACCACAGGATATGATCCGGCACCATCCAGCCGTCGGTCAGAAATACGTTCGAGCGGAATTGAACCGCAACCATTTTGGCATCCACCTGGACAACAATCCCTTTCAGCCACCCGCGAACCCTTTCACCGGATTTGTCATGGTCTGCAAAAACTTCAACGGTATCGCCCACTTCGTAGGCTGATTCCGGCTCGGGGGGGTGCATAAAAGGAATATTTGCCATTTAAAACTCTCCAACTCTTTCCTCTGAAATAACGTGCGCTCATTTTAGCACAGTCAGGTCTGAAAATCTCGCTGCGACCTCTGTCATCTTGTCCGGACATCGTGCTCACTTACCGACTTGACATCCCCTCGCTTCACTCAGGTTTTAGCCGTGGTACGCCGCCATTTTCTTCGCAATCGACGATTGAAATCGTTCACGCACACCTTCGAACGGGATACGTTGCATGATCGGGTCGAAGAACCCGGAAACGATCAAACGTTCAGCCTCAACTTGAGGAATGCCGCGGGCGCGCAGGTAGAAAACCTGCTCAGGGTCAATTTTGCCGACGGTGGCACCGTGGGTGCAGCGGACATCATCCGCCAAAATCTCCAGCCCGGGGATCGAATCGGCGCGCGCTTCACGGCTGAGCACAAGGTTGCGATTGGCCTGATAGCCGTCCGTTTTCATCGCGCCCGGGGCAACATAGATCATGCCCTGCCAGACCACGCGGCTGCTGTCGATCAATGCGCCTTTGAAGAGCAGGTCACTGGTGGTATTTTGCGACCGGTGGTTCTGCTGCGAGTCATAATCCAGGTGCTGCTTCCCGTCGGTAAAGTAGAAGCCGGACATGCGTCCCATGCTGCCGCGGCCGACGAGATCCAGCTCGGCGAAATTTTTGGTGACATTGCCGCCGATGGCGCCAAAGATCCAATCCAGTTGACCGTCCTGGCCAACGCTCGACCGTTCGTGGGTGAAGTTCCAAACATGCTCGCCCCAGGATTGCAGCTCGACAAAACGCAGGTTGGCGTTGTCGCCAACATGAATCTCGACCAAGCCGGCGTGAAAAGCCGGGGCTTTCTCCGTCGGCGAGGCGTACTCATGAACATAAGTGGCGCTGGCGCCAGCTTCCAGCCAGACCATTACGTGTGAGATGTGCGCAAGGTATTCGCCGGGGCCCCACAACAGGGAGTGTAACGGCTGTTCGATAGTCACGCCGCGCGGGACATAAAGCACCGCGCCATTGTCGGCCAATGCGGTCGCCAGGGCAGCAAATTTGCCTTCTTTGGCTGCGACGATCTTGCCCATAATTTTTTCGAGAAGAGCCGGGTGTTTTTGTTCGGCAGTGCGCAGGTCGGTGAAGATCACGCCCTGATCGGCCAATTCCTTCGCCAGGCTGACTTGAGCGCCGCCCGGTGTGAGGATCACCTCTCCGCCGTGTTCCTGGTCTGCGACCGGTTTGGTCAAATCTTCCGGCAGCGGTGCCAAATCCAGGTAAGCTTCGTTTTTTGGCAAGTGAAATCGATCCGACGGCATGCCACTGAGATCAGTACGCCGCCAGGCTTCATCTTTGAGGGTGGGCATCGGCAGCGTCTGGTACTCGGCCCAGGCAGCCTGCCGGTATTGGATCAAATGCTTGCTCAAGTTGTCAACCCGCACCATGTCTGCACTGAAGGCAAAATCCTTCAGCGTTGCGCCTTCGCGACGGACAACGCGGGTGACAACCCGGGGTGTTTCTTTGGTCATATCTGCAGCGTCCTTTTCAATGTTTCCCAGTCGAACAAGCCCGTCGTTTAGCCGATCGAGCCGACCATTTGCAGCTGGATCAGGCGGTTCATTTCGACCGCATATTCCATCGGCAGTTCCTTAACCAGCGGTTCGATGAAGCCCGAGACCACCATGGTGGTGGCTTCTTCAGAGCTCAGGCCGCGGCTCATCAGGTAGAAGAGCTGTTCTTCGCCAACCTTGGAGACCGAGGCTTCGTGGCCAACCGAAACATCTTCTTCGTCGATTTCGATGGATGGGTAGGTATCTGAGCGCGATTGGGGATCAAGCAACAGGGCATCACAAACCACATTGGACCGAACATTGTATGCGCCCTTATGGACTTTGAGCAGCCCCCGGTACGAAGCCCGGCCGCCGCCCTTGCTGATCGACTTCGAAGTGATTTTGCTGCTGGTATTGGGGGCGAAATGCAAAATCTTACCGCCAGCATCCTGCCACTGACCAGGACCGGCAAACGCCATCGAAAGAATCTCGCCACGCGCGCCTGGACCGACCAGGTAGCAGGAAGGGTACTTCATGGTTACTTTAGAACCAAGGTTGCAGTCCACCCACTCCATCGTACCGCCTTCTTCCACCAGAGCGCGCTGGGTGACCAGGTTGTACACATTGGTCGACCAGTTCTGGATGGTGGTGTAACGGACGCGGGCATTTTTCTTGACCACGATCTCGATGACGCCGCTGTGGAACGAGTCGGTAGTGTAAGAAGGAGCGGTGCAGCCTTCCACGTAATGCACCTGAGCGCCTTCATCCGCAATGATGATCGAGCGCTCGAACTGACCGATATTGGCCATGTTCAGGCGAAAGTAGGCCTGCAATGGCAAATCCACTTTGACGCCCGGCGGGATATAGACAAACGAGCCGCCCGACCAGACTGCGCTGTTCAGTGCAGCAAATTTGTTGTCTTCGATGGGAATGACCTTACCAAAGTACTGGGCAAATAAATCGGGATACTGGCGCAGTCCTTCCTCAATGCTGAGAAAAATGACGCCCTGCTTTTCCAGGTGTTCCTGAATGTTATGGTACACCATTTCCGATTCGTATTGAGCGCCAACGCCTGCCAGGAACTTCTGTTCCGCTTCCGGGATACCCAGGCGGTCAAAGGTCTTCTTGATCGAATCAGGCACATCATCCCAGCTCTTGCCTTCCAATTCGGTCGGCTTGACATAATAGACGATGTTGTCCAGATCCAGATGACTCAGGTCAGCGCCCCAGGTGGGCATCGGCCGCACCATGAAGTGTTTTAACGCCTTCAAGCGGAACTCGAGCATCCACTCCGGCTCACCCTTCATTTGTGAAATCTGACGGACGACTTCTTCGTTCAACCCCGCGTGGGTCTTGAATACGGATACATCCACGTCCTGGAACCCGTAGCGGTACTCACCAATGTCACCTAAATAATCCGTTTTTGGATTGTTGCTCATCATTACCTCCTCTACCTGCTAAAGGTCTGACCGGCCGGGAGATTATGCCGGTACAGAGCCGCTATCGACTTTTTCGCGCACCCAATCGTAACCGTGCTCTTCGAGGTGGAGCGCAAGATCAGGGCCGCCGGATTCGACAATGCGGCCGTCCATCATCACATGCACCACATCGGGTTTGATGTAATTCAGGATGCGCTGGTAGTGCGTGATCACCAGAACACCCAGGCCAGGACCGCGCAGCGCATTGACGCCTTCGGATACGATTCGCAACGCATCGATGTCGAGACCGGAATCGGTTTCGTCGAGGATGGCGATTTTGGGTTCCAACGTTGCCATCTGCAGGATTTCAGCGCGCTTTTTCTCGCCGCCGGAAAACCCGTCATTCAGGTAGCGCCCGGCAAAAGCAGGGTCGACCTTAAGCATTTCCATCTTGGCTTTCAACAGCTTGCGAAACTCGGGGATGGGAACGCCTTTGTCGTCCGGGTTGACTGCGCGGCGGCGGGAATTGACAGCCGTGCGCAGGAAATTAGCAACAGTCACGCCCGGGATCGCGACGGGGTATTGGAATGCCAGGAAAATTCCCAGCCGGGAACGTTCATCCGGTGCGAGCTCGAGGATATTTTGACCGTCATAGAGCACTTCGCCGCCGGTAACCTCATAGCTCGGATGACCCATCAGCGTGTATGCCAGGGTCGATTTGCCCGTGCCATTGGGTCCCATGATGGCATGTACCTCGCCTTGCGGCAAGGTCAGGTCAACACCTTTGAGAATTTCCTTCCCTTCAATGCTCACCTTGAGGTCACGAATTACCAGTTCAGCCATGCGTATGAACTCCTGTATTGTTTACTCAGGCGTTTTGGGCGGCTAAATCTTCCTCCACCCCGCTTTTGCCTGTCTGTTGTTCGCCCGGATTATAGCACAGGTCGGCATTTGGGTCAATATTTATAATATAATTCTTATATATTGACAAATTCTCGTCGCTTTGATATACTCCAGAAAGAAATCCGATGAATTCAAGCCAGTCTGGCGAGAAAAAAACAGATGAAAAGTACTCGTGAACGAATTTTACAGACGCTATTAAATAACCCAAAATCGACGATCAATGACCTGGCCAATTCGGTCGGGATCAACGCCATTTCGGTGCGCCACCACCTCAACAGCATGCTTGCCGACGGGTTGGTGACCTCGGAAGAAGAGCGTCATGGGGTAGGCCGTCCGCGATTGGTCTATTACCTGACTGACGAAGGACTTGAGCGCTTCCCAACGCGCTATTTCCGCCTGGCGAACCGCCTGCTGGATCAGCTCAAAGGGGCGCTGCCGGCTTCAGCCATCGAGAGTCTCTTTTCCACCATGGCAACAGAGCTGGCCGATGAGCATGCACGGCAAACCAAAAATATGTCCTTCGAGGAAAAGCTGAATTTCCTCAAGAAACTGCTCGCTGAAGAAGGCTTTATCGTCGAGTGGGAGAAGGTCGGCGATGATTACCATATTCGCGAGATCACCTGTCCTTACCTGCAGGTCGGGCAGGAACATCCGCAGGTGTGTCTGGTGGATCAGACCTTGATCTCGATGGTGCTGTCCATCCCGGCGCAGAAAATTTCCTGCGTTTTGAGCGGCGACAATCACTGCACCTATGTGGTGCCAATGAGCAGGGAAGTGGAGTTGGTCCATGAGTGACAAACCTGGCAGCAACCCGGCAGTCTGGGATCTCGAAGCAACCGATCCTGAACTTTGTGAGCGCCTGCGCGTCGGCCTGAACGATGTACTTGATCCGGAAATCGGATTGAGCGTGATACAACTCGGGCTGATCCGTAATTTCCGCCTTGATGATGACGGTCAAGCCATTGTCAAAATGATTCTGACCACGCCGTTTTGCCCTTACGGCCCGGCGCTGATCGATATGACCCGCGTTAAAGCCGAGGAAGCGATCGGTAAACCGGTATCCATTGAATTGGGTATGGATGTCTGGGATTTTGCGATGATGGAAGAGGGCGTGGATCTGGATTGGGGCTTGTATTAGATAAAATGTAGGTCGGTTTGAGGGACGACTTGCGACGTAGATTAAAAAATCACGATTGCAGTCCCTCAAACCGACATCGTATCGGTCTTGAATGTTGGTTTTCGGGCGATTGGCGTACTTAATCATCGAATTATGATATTTCGCCCTCAAACCAACCTACGAAAATAATCCCTCATGGGGATTATTTTTTCCACTGACGCAGGCGGGGGTCGTGCGTGTCGAACAATTCTGCCAGACGCATCGCCAGACGCATATCGCCGGTCATGCGCAATTTGCCGAACAATAAGGCGCGGGTCGGATCCAGCCGTCCGCTAAAGATATCCAAAATATCATGGGCTTTGGCTGCCAGGCTTAAATCAGGGGATGTTGATTTTCCCGCCTCGGCGGTGCAGCTCTGGTCGCGAATCGTGACGGTCCATTCCCCGCCGCCATCGCCGGCAAGATCGAAGTTGATCACCGCAGCGATTCCCCGGGCTTGCTCCGGGAGGAATACCTGCGGCAGTAAGGTCATTAAAGTTTGAACATTTAATTCGTCCATTGAGTCTCCGGCGGTAATTTTACCTGCTCTTTCAGGTTTGTGCGGACCAAAATATTGGCTATGCGCAAATTTTTAATGGCCCTGGTCCAGGGCAACAGAGATCATCAAAAAATGGCACCCTGCCACAGGCTCTACATGGGTGGAATAACACGATTTCAGCGCAGCAAAGAAATCATGCATAACAGGAGAGATGTTTCGGGCTAAAAACCAGCCTTCAACATGACCTGTCAGGATCACCCCCACGAAGGTCCTCACCTGACCTCCCCCTGAGGGGGAGGAATTTGCCGCTCAACCTTCTCACTCGTCTTCGATTTGGCCTATAATGAACCGGTCGCGCCATTTTACCGTGAGCCCGGGAAAGCATCACAAGTCTTTATATCTTCCTGACCACACTCACAAAGCACCCTTCAATTGGGACACTCTCTGAGTGAATGAAGCGAAGCATCTCGCCTGCTAAGCCAGAGATCCTTCGCGGCGTGAAAAAAAACACGCTGCTCAAGGATGACATTATTGTGGAGGACTAATGATTCGCACCCTGTATATCCCCAAATCTGGCACACCTCAATGGGATATTGCTCCAACTGCGCTGGCATCCGCCGTGGCGGATACCGATGGGCTGTTATGGGTAAGCCTGGAGCAGCCGACCGCCGAAGAAACACGGACGATTTTAACCGACCTGTTCCATTTTCACCCGCTGGCAGTCGAAGACACTGAGTCGACCGGATTCCAGACGCCAAAGGTGGATGATTACGGTACGTACCTGTTTATTGTTGTGATGGCCTTGACCGCTGACCATGATCATAGCCTGTTAAACTCTGCTGAATTTGATATCTTTCTGGGACGAAACTATGTCGTCAGCAGTTATTATGCGCCGCAATTGGAAGCAGTCGAAAAACTGCGGCGGCGCCTTCAGCGGGACGAACGCCTGCAGACCAACGGAGCCGATTTTCTGTGCCATGCACTCATCGATATTATCGTCGATGATTACAGCCCACCCTTGGAGGAATTGGAAGATGAACTCGAGGCGTTGGAAGATCGTATTCTCGATAAACCGCAGCCTGAAACCCTGCAAAAATTATTACGGTTAAAACATGCCATCATTTCCGTTCGGCGGGTAATTGCGCCACAGCGCGAGGTAATCAATCACCTGACCCGTGAAGAGTTCTCGATGATCGATCGGCAATCCCAGATTTATTTCCGCGATATCTACGACCATCTGGTGCGGGTTTACGACTGGATCGACATCCTGCGCGATATGGCTACCAATGCGCTGGAGGCTTATTTAAATTCCACCTCGCTGCGCCTGAACGAGGTAATGAAGGCCCTGACCATCGTTTCCACCATTTTCCTGCCGCTGGCATTCGTTGCCGGTATTTACGGGATGAATTTCCACTTTATGCCGGAATTAAGCTGGAAATATGGGTATCCCATGGTCTGGATTATCTTTCTGCTGATCGCCGGCGGGATGTTGTACTATTTTCGCAAACGGAAATGGTTCTAACGTTTTGCTGCTGCCCGACCTGCTCCCATTCATGGGGAGGGAATAAAGAAACAGGCCGTTCTGGCGACCATGAAGCATGGTTTTGAACGGCCTGCAGGAAAGCAAAAGGCTAGAAGCTAAATCAACCCGAGTTCGTGGCCGACCTTATCAAAGGCGCCAACCACCCGGTCAAGCTGGTCATCGGTATGGGTGGCCATGTAGCTGGTGCGCAACAACTGGTGACCGGGGGCAACTGCCGGGCTGATGACTGGATTGACAAACACGCCGTTTTCGAACAGGCGCTTCCACATCATAAAAGTCAAGTCGTCGTCGCCGATTAGAATAGGCACGATCGGTGTTACCGAATGGCCAATGTTGAAGCCCAACTGGGTGTAGGCTTTGCGCATGCGGTCGCCAATGGCATTGACGCGCGCAATACGCTCGGGTTCCTCGCGCATGATCTGCAGCGAGGTTAATGCGGCAACGGTGTTGGATGCCGGAATGCTGGCGCTGAAGATCAGTGAACGGGCAAAATGCTTGATGTAATGGATTACGTTCTCGTCGCCGGCGACGAAACCGCCCAGCGAAGCAAAGGATTTGCTGAAGGTTGACATGATCAAGTCAACACCCTCAGTGATCCCAAAATGGGCCGTAGTGCCGCGTCCGCCGCCCAGAACACCCATCGCATGGGCATCATCCACCATCAAACGCGCGCCGTATTTTTTCGCCAGCGGGACGATCCCCGGTAAATTGGCAATGTCGCCCTCCATGCTGAACAGGCCATCGACCACAATCAATTTACCGCTGTCCGCCGGCAAGGATTGCAGCACGCGTTCCAAATGGTCCATGTCGTTATGAACGTAGCGTTCAATCTTGCCGTACCCCAGGCGAGCGCCGTCAACGATGCTGGCATGGTCATCCTTATCAAGGATCACATAATCCCCGCGCCCAACGATAGCGCTAACCGCCCCCAGGTTGGCCTGCATGCCAGTCGAGAACACCAGTGCAGCCTCTTTGCCGACCCATTCAGCCAGTTCGTGCTCGAGCTGGTGGTGCAGCGAAAGTGTGCCGTTGAGAAAGCGGGAGCCGGTGCAACTGGTGCCATAGCGATCGATGGCCTCGCAGGCGGCCTGCTTGACGCGCGGGTGGGTGGTCAGCCCAAGGTAGTTATTCGATCCGCACATGATCAAACGCTGCCCGTGGTAAACGACCTCTGTTCCTTCGTTTTCATCCAGGGGTATAAAGTACGGGTACATACCCTGCGCCATGGCCTCTTTTGCCTGCGTAAATTCAGAACATTTCGAAAAAATATCCATGAAACCACCTCAATTTAATGGGATTATTGCTGGGGAATTACTTTACCGGGAATACCCGGAGAAACCACGGGGATTTTTGTTATACCTGAGGAATCCCACCCGTACTTACTCAAAACGGTTCAAAGAAGCGCGAAACAAACGATTTATGATTATACCCTTATTCAAGCCGATACGTTGTTCAGATGGGTACGGATTTAAAAGGCGGGTACAATTTATTGAACATTAAAGCAGGTTGACCCACCGGGGCAAGGAGAAAAGGATGCGCTTATACGGCGGAATCGAGGCTGGCGGCACCAAGTTTGTCTGTGCAATTGGCTCAAGCCCGGAAGATATCCGGGCGGAGGTGCGATTCCCCACCACTACACCTGCTGAGACACTGGGGCGCGCGGTCGATTTTTTCCGCCAATATATGATCAAAACCCGTAACCGGCTTGAAGGGATCGGAATTGGCAGTTTTGGGCCGGTAGATCTGGACCCCGGTTCGCCCGATTACGGAAAAATTACAACCACGCCAAAAGCCGGCTGGGCGTTCACCGACCTTTGCCGTACATTCGAGCAGGGCACAGCCGCCCCCGTTATCCTGGACACCGACGCCAATGCGGCGGCTTTGGGAGAAGGGTTTTGGGGCGCCGCTCGTGACCTGCGCGACTATGTCTACCTGACCATCGGCACCGGGATAGGCGGAGGATTGGTTGTCCACGGCAAGCCTCATCACGGATTGATTCATCCCGAGATGGGACACGTCCGGCTGCCCCACTCCCGCGAGGACGATCCTTTCGACGGAATTTGCCCCTTTCATAGCGACTGCTTTGAGGGATTGGCGTCCGGACCGGCCATTAAGGCGCGCACCAGACAACCCGGCGAGAGTCTACCGGCATACCACCCGGTTTGGGAATTGGAGGCCAACTATATCGCTCTGGCGCTGGCAAACCTGGTCTGCACCCTTTCGCCACAGCGGATCATTCTTGGCGGTGGGGTGATGCAGCAAACTCAACTTTTTCCCATGGTGCGAATGAAAGTACCACTCCTGTTGAACGGGTACATCCACGCCCCGGCAATCCTGGAAACGATCGATCAATTCATCGTTCCACCACGGCTGGGCCAGCGGGCCGGCGTGCTGGGAGCGATTGCCCTGGCCCGGCAGACTTTTCACCCCAAGGGATGAACGGATGCCGCAAAATAAACCGCATTTGACATTTTTCTGCGAACTGGGCAGTTTTGACTTATCGGCTTTATCTATCGACCCGGAGATCATCCGTCAGTTGACGGAGTTGCAGGCAAGTATCAGCCTGGGGCTGCTCGATCTATCCGTGGAACGGGCAAAGGTGGCACGTCAGCTCAACCAGGCCGGCATCCCGCTGCACGCCTGGCTGTTGCTGCCAATGGAGCAGGGATACTGGTTCAACCTAGACAATGCTCCCCAGGCGCTGCAGCGCTATCAAGATTTCAAACAGTGGACGCTGGAAAACGGGCTTCATTGGGAAGCAGTTGGCCTGGATATCGAACCCGACATTCGACTGATGCGATCCTTCGAACAGGGACTGGCAGCGGGAATAGCTGCAGTGTTGCGCCGCTTGCTTGCCAGACCGGCAGGTAAAAATGCAAAGAATCACTACCTGCAATTGGTGCAAACCATCCAAAATGACGGTTGGAAGGTGGAAAGTTACCAATTTCCACTGATCGTCGACGAACGTTGCGCTCGATCCAATTTTATTCAAACGCTTGGCAGAATTATCGATCTGCCGGTCAACCGGGAAGTATTGATGCTGTATTCCAGCTTCTTTCGTCCTCATGGCGCTGCCATCCTGGCCAGCTACGCCAGCGAAGCGGGCGGAATTGGGCTGGGGGTTACCGGCGGCGGGGTGGATACCGGCGACCTGGTTGACGCACGACCGCTGGACTGGAATGAACTCCAACGCGACCTGCTCTTAGCTTCACGGTTTTCGGATCAGTTCTATATTTTCAGCCTGGAAGGCTGTGTCCGGCAAGGGTTTCTTGAAAAAATCAGCCAGTTGGACTGGAGCCAGAAAGTAATGCTGCCATCCGCGGATACCCAACGCATCCGGCGATATCGCACATTCATGCGAGCATTTCTTTGGATAACAACACACCCATGGCTGCTGATTGGCTTACTGGTCATCCCCATGCTGTTTTGGCGCTGGCTGCGCCGCTGCCGCGGAAGGACTTAACCCAACTGACGCTGTTCAATGGCTTTGACTTTGCCAAAACGGCGCTGGAAGCGCTCATTCTGAGAAAAGGTTGCCCCTAAAAAGGCTTTAACGATCTCTTTGGCCAGCTCGACGCCAACAATCCGCGCGCCAAGGCACAAAAGGTTGACATTGTCGTGCTCGACTCCCTGGTGCGCCGAATAAGTATCGTGACTTAGCGCGGCATACACGCCTTTGATCTTGTTGGCAGCCACGCACGCGCCTACCCCCGACCCGCACACAACGATCGCCCGGTCAACTTCGCCGCGCTGCACCGCCAGGCCTGCTTTTTCGGCATAATCCGGGTAATCGACCGGGGTGGCATCCATGGTGCCAAGGTCCACCACTTCATGGCCAAGGCATTGCACCAGTTCGATGATGTCCTTCTTCAGCGGAAAACCGCCATGATCACAGGCAATGGCTATGCGCATCCTATCCTCGCTTATTCTCTGCCCAACAATTTGCGGGCTACATCGGCAACATGTTCAGGCGTGAAGCCCAATTCCGCAAAAATCTTTTTGTAAGGCGCTGAAGCTCCATACCGGTTCAAGGTTACGGTCTGGCCGGCGCAGCCGGTGTAGCGTTCCCAGCCCTGCGCGATCCCGGCTTCTACTGCCAGCCGGGTCGTTATCGCCCGCGGCAGCACGCTTTCTTTGTAAGCATCATCCTGCTTCTCGAATAAGTTCCAACTGGGGAATGAAACCAGGCGAACGCGAACGCCTTCCGCTGCCAACGCGCGGCCGGCGTTGACGATCAAGTCCACCTCGGTGCCGGATGCCATGAGAATGAGCTGCGGTTCCCCGCCCCCCAGATCAGCCAGAATGTAAGCACCGCGGGCCAGGCCCTCGGCAGAGGCAAATTCATTCCGGGCCAGTACGGGTACCGGCTGGCGCGATAGCAGTAAAGCGGTGGCGGACTTGTTAAGAACGGCCTGTCGCCAGGCCTCGCGCACTTCATTGGCATCCGCCGGGCGGATGACGCTCAAATGGGGGATGGCGCGCAAAGCTGCCAGGTGTTCCACCGGCTGGTGAGTTGGTCCGTCTTCGCCCAGCCCAACGCTGTCATGAGTGAAAACCCAGATGCTGTGATATTCCGAAAGCGCCGAAAGACGTATTGCCGGCCGCATATAATCGGAAAACACTAAAAACGTTCCGCCGTAAGGAACCAAACCGCCGTGTAAAGCAATGCCATTGGTCAGCGATCCCATGGCGTGTTCGCGCACGCCAAAGTGGATGTACCGCCCGTCGCGAGCATCCGGCTGATAGGCGTGGCTGTTGTTGATCCAGGTATTGTTCGAAGGGGTCAGGTCGGCTGAACCGCCGATGAGTTCCGGCAAACGGCCAGCCAGGGCATTGATCACCTTGCCGGAGGCAGCGCGGGTGGCCATACCCTTCGGATCAGCGTCAAATTTGGGCAGGTCCAAATCCCACCCGGCGGGCAGTTGACCGGCCATGCGGCGGTCGAATTGGGCTGCCAGGTCAGGGTACTCGCGGCGGTAAGCCGCAAACCGTTTCTGCCAGGCGTTTTCCGCCCTTTTTCCGGCCGTCACAGCTTTGCGAAAGAACTTGAGCACATCATCGGGGATGTAAAAATCGGGTTCCAGCGGCCATCCCAGCTTTTCCTTGGCACCGCGCAGTTCATCCACGCCAGGCGGTTCCCCGTGGGCTTTGTTGGTGTCCTGACGGGTTGGCAGACCGTAACCGATGTGAGTACGGCAGAGGATGATCGAGGGGCGCGGATCTTTTTTAGCCTTGCGAATGGCGCGGTCAATGGCGGTCACATCGTTGCCATCGGCCACGCGCTGCACGTGCCAGCCGTAGGCCTCGAAGCGCTTGCCACGGTCTTCGGTAAATGACAGGTCAGTGGGGCCATCAATTGAAATGTGATTGTCGTCATAAAGGTAAATAAGCCGGCCCAGTTTAAGGTGCCCGGCCAGCGAAGCAGCTTCAGAAGTTACCCCCTCCATCAAGTCGCCGTCGGTAACGATGGCATAAATGAAATGGTCCACAACCGGGTGCATTGGACGGTTGAACTCGATCTCCAAATGGGTCTCAGCGATCGCCATGCCAATGCCGTTGGCGAAACCCTGCCCGAGCGGGCCGGTAGTGGTCTCGACCCCGGGGGTCAACCCGTATTCCGGGTGACCGGGCGTCAGGCTGCCCCACTGGCGAAAAGCCTTAAGCTCATCCAGCGGCAAGTCATACCCGGTCAGGTGCAGCAGCGAATACAAGAGCATCGAACCATGCCCACCGGAAAGAATAAAGCGGTCGCGGTCTGGCCATTTCGGATTGACTGGATTGTGCTTTAGATGGCGCGTCCAGAGGGTGTAGGCAATGGCAGCAGTACCCATCGGCAGGCCGGGGTGTCCGGAATTGGCTTTTTGCACGCCATCGGCCGATAAAAACCGGATGGTATTGATCGCTTTTTCTTCTAAAGTGGAGGTGGGTGCCATGATTATTTCCTTGATGGTGATAAATGCAGATCATCGGATTCCGCCATACCGGCGAAGCGCCTGAGCAACTAACGATTCTACCATTTTAACCAGAGTGAATAAAAAAATGATGGGCGTTTTGGCAGGATTGATGTAAGTGATAGGGACACCGGTTGCTGAGCCTGTCGAAGAACCGGTTGCTGCCCGCACTCACAGCGTGCCCGATTGGCGAACTGCACCCTACAGCTACGCTTTGCAAATAAACAGGTGCGCTGCCCACAGTGTCCTGCAGAAAGCGCACCTATAGGTTATCGAACCGAACAGGTATCGAAATGTTCAGTCTAATTGGAGCCGGCGCAGACGCAGGCTGTTGGTGACGACAAACACGCTGCTGAAGGCCATCGCTCCCGCAGCCAGCATGGGATTCAAGAGACCCAGCGCCGCTGCCGGAATGAGGATGACGTTGTAGAAGAATGCCCAGAACAGGTTCTGTTTGATGGTCCTGAGGGTGCGGCGCGAAAGTTCAACAGCCCGCACCACGCCGCGCAAATCACCGCTGATGAGGGTAACCGGCGCAGCAGCCATAGCAACGTCCGTTCCGGTGCCAATGGCAATCCCAACATCAGCCTGCGCCAACGCCGGGGCATCATTGATGCCGTCGCCGACCATCGCCACCACTTTGCCTGATTCCTGCAGCTTTTTCACTTCAGTAGATTTGCCGTCCGGCAAAACTTCTGCCAAAACACTGTCCACGCCAACCTGATTTCCAATGGCTTCGGCGGTGCGTTGATTGTCGCCGGTAATCATGACCACTTTGAGTCCCAATTTATGCAAATCCTGGATGGCCTTGACCGAACCGTCTTTGACCGTATCAGCGATGCCCAGGATGCCGCGCACCACGCCATCGACGCCCACCAGAATGGCTGTCTTGGCTTCTGACTGCAAGCGCTGCACGTCGCCGGAAAAACCGTTGAGGGCTATGCCGCGTTGCTCCATCAAACGCGGGCTGCCGACCACCAGCGTCCGACCATCAACCTGCGCTTCGACGCCGTGGCCAATCTCCGCTTTGAACCCATCCGGAGTGCTCAAGGTCAGACCGCGCTCGCCTGCTTCGGCGGCAATGGCCTCGCCCAGCGGGTGCTCGCTGACCTGCTCGACGCTGGCAGCCAGCCGGACCAGCTCAGTCGGGGAATCGGCAGCGGTGGTCCAATGCGGATCGACAATCACGTCCGTCACCGAAGGCTGGCCGCGCGTGATCGTTCCGGTTTTATCCAAAACAACAACATTAACCTTGCCGGCGCGTTCCAATGCTTCACTATTGCGCAACAAAATACCCAGTTCGGCGCCCTTGCCGGTGCCCACCATTACAGCGGTGGGGGTTGCCAGGCCAAGCGCGCACGGACAGGCAATCACCAGCACTGCCACCATCACCATCATGGCGCGGGTAAAAGCGGTAGTATCCGAATTGATTGGCATGGGCACCAGGAAGTACCACACCAGGAATGTAATCAGCGCGATGCCGATGACTGCCGGAACAAAAATTGCGGCAACCTGGTCCGCCATTTTTTGAATGGGCGCTTTGCTGCCCTGCGCTTCTTCCACCAGCCGGATGATCTGCGCCAGAGCTGTCTCCTTGCCGACCTTGGTTGCCTCGAACTTGAAGGCGCCCTGCTTGTTCAACGTCGCGCCGATGACCGGATCGCCCGGACCCTTGCTGACCGGCAGTGATTCACCGGTGAGCATGGATTCGTCCACCGTGGAACGGCCTTCCACCAACACGCCGTCCACCGGGATTTTTTCACCCGGGCGTACCAGCACAAAGTCGCCGGGGTGCACATCCTCGATGGCAATTTCCAACTCGGTGCCGTCGCGCATCACCCGCGCAGTCTTGGCCTGCAGCCCCATCAGCTTTTTGATGGCCTCGCTGGTCATGCCTTTGGCGCGGGCTTCCAGGAATTTACCCAGCCGGATCAAGGTGATGATCACCGCCGCTGTTTCGAAATACACATGCCCCGGGATCCAGCCGAAGGTGACCGGGAGCGAATAAAAATATGCCGCCGATGAACCCATGGCGATCAGCACGTCCATATTGGCCGAACCATTGCGCAGCGATTTATAGCCGTTGCGGTAGTACTGCCAGCCAACATAAAACTGCACAGGGGTCGCGAATGCCAGCATCAGCCAGTTTGTCCAACTGGCATGAGACCAACCCATCGGCAGAAAGCCAAGATCGCGCACCATGGCAAAGACAAACAAGGGGATGGTAAAAATCAGTCCGATGATGAGCAATTTCCGCTGATGGGCAATTTCCGCCTGACGCGCTTCCGCTTCCGCATCGCGGGCATCGCCGCCCAGTTCCAACGCCTCGAACCCGGCGCTGCGAATGGCGGCGCGCAGGTCGGTTTGCGAGGTGAGGGTCGGGATGTAGTTTACATGCACTTTTTCCGTGGTGAAATTGACGGTCACCTGGCGAACGCCGTCGATTTTTTCAAGCACCTTTTGCAATCGGCGCGCGTCGTTGTCATCGCTCATGCCGCGAACATGCAGGTCAGCTTCGCCGGTGGCGATGCCGTAGCCAGCGCGTTCAACCCGCCCAATCAAAACATCCAGCCCAACCAGAGCCGGATCAAATTCAACCGTGGCGCGCTCGGAGGATAAATTAACCAGCGCCGATTGAACTCCATTTTCCTTTTTTAAGTTGCGCTCGATGGTAGCCACACAATTGGCGCAAGTCATGCCTGTTACCGGTAAAACGATCTGGCGCGAATCACTCATTCAATGCTCCTGAAATGAAGGACACTAAAATAAACCATCCATAAATTGGTTTTCAAAATAGTTTCGGTCCAAAGGCACTCCCCATTTCAGGCAGCGCCTTTGGACTAAGGTCTGCCAGGCTTATTTCTGGGCGGGATAATTGATCTCTGCAAGCAGAGATTCAATTTTTTCTTCCGAGGCCGGGGCATCGAATGTCACCACGACCTTCTTGGTTTCCATATCCGCGCTGACGTTTTGCACACCAGCCAGATCGCTCACTTCCATTTTGATGGTGTGAACGCAGTGGCCGCAATGAATGGCAGGGACGGTATAGGTTACAGTGGACATGAAAGGTTCCTCCTTGGGGAATAAAACTAAACTTTTGTAGCTGCTTCGAAGACCTCAGCTATTTCTTTGAGAACGCGCTCCCGCTCATCCGGATCTTCGCCGCGTACCGCGCCAATCAAGCAACTGTTCAGGTGTCCCTCCAGCAACATGGAGCTGACACGGTTCAAAGCGGATTGGACAGCCTGGATCTGGCGGATGATGTCAATACAATAAACATCGTCATCCACCATGCGCTGGATGCCGCGCAGGTGTCCTTCGGCAGTTTTCAGGCGAGTCATTACTTGCGGGTCTTTCATTGGTTCTCCTTTGCCCCACCCCTGGTGGGGGGGGGTATAGTCAAATCATACTAACCCGATCCTATTTTGTCAAGAGGTAAAACCAGATTTTATCTTGACAGGGGTCCCCTTCCCTCATACCATTGAAGCATGAACAGCTACCGGCTCAAATGGAACTGGATATCGGCGGGGATTCTATTGCTTTCGGCTATTTGGATAGGGCTTACGGCAGCCTTCGCCCCGGCGACCACCGGCGGAGCTACCCCCTTTCCGCGAGTCGGTTTCTCGGCCCCCGATTTCGAATTATCCGGGCTGGATGGCAGCGCCGTGAAATTGAGTGATTTCCGCGGTAAGGTGGTGTTTCTCAATTTCTGGGCCAGTTGGTGCCCGCCGTGCAGGGCAGAAATGCCCGCCATTCAAAAACTTAGCTCGGTTTACCCGCCCGAACAGGTCGCCATCTTCGGCGTAAATGCCACCAGCCAGGATAATCTGGATGATGTACAGGCGTTCATCGCTGAGTATGGATTGACCTTTCCCGTTTTACTGGATATCGATGGCAGTGTAAATCGCACCTATCAGATCCAGGCGCTGCCTACCTCGTTTTTTATCGATGCCGAAGGGAAAATCCGGAAAGTGGTCATTGGAGGCCCCCTGACTGAAGCCATGATGCGCGCGGAAATCGCTCAATTGGTCGAGGAGCTGCCCTGATGTTACCGATCATTCAAATCGGCCCAGTGGTGCTGCAAACCCCCTTCCTGATCCTGATCATGGGCGTTTGGCTGGGGTTGACCGCTTCCGAACGGTATGCACGCCGTCAGGCTTATGATGCTAACCGCCTTTCCGATCTTGTCCTGATCGGTCTGGTAGCCGGATTACTTGGCGCGCGCCTGTCTTATGTAGCCCTTCAACCGGCAGCTTTTGACGGCAACCTCTTGAGCATCTTATCACCCACCCCGACCATGTTGGATCCGCTCGGCGGTATGGTGGTTGGAATTCTTACAGCCGTAATCTATGCGCAACGCAAAAAGCTGCCGCTCTGGCAAACGCTGGATGCGCTGACCCCTGGTCTGGCGGTGTTTTTTATTGCCCTGGGGATCGCTCACCTGGCCTCCGGTGAGGCATTTGGCGCAAAGACCAATCTGCCCTGGGGATTTAATCTGTGGGGAGAAACGCGGCATCCAGCGCAAATTTATGAAATACTAGGAGCAACTGCCAGTTTGGTCGTCGTTTATCGCTTGCATGCGGCAAAGCACGGACCGGCCGGTGTATTTTTTCTCGGGTGGGCAGCGCTTACCGCCTTTACACGTATTTTCCTGGAAGCCTTTCGCGGGGACAGCCTGATGTGGCCCGGAGGCCTGAGACCGGCTCAGGTTGGCGCCTGGCTGGTCCTGGCAATCGTGTTGATCCTCCTGGGCAAACGCTGGCAGGAAGTCCAAACACCGGGCACACCGGAAACCGCAAGCATCGATTCGCGGGTGGAGCCATGAATCTGACCGGCCAGACTATTTTGATCACCGGTGCAGCCCGCCGTATCGGGCGGGCTCTGGCGCTACACCTGGCGCGAGCTGGCGCGGATATTTTCATTCACCACGGGCATTCGGACTCTGAAGCCGAGCAAACGGCTGCAGAAATCCGGGACCTGGGGTGCAAAGCCTGGGTGCTGCAAGCGGATTTGGAGAATTTGGAACAGGCGATCGGATTGGTCGAACAAGCCTGGAAGATTCAACCTTTTCAGCGGCTGATCAACAACGCTGCCATCTTCGAACCCTTCGATTGGGCGGCGGTCACTCCGGCTGACTGGCAGAAAACGCTGAACATTAACCTGACAGCGCCGTTCTTCCTTTCACAACAATTTGCCAAGAGACTGGCCGGACAACCCGGCAGAATCCTGAACCTGCTGGACTGGCGCGCGCTTCGGCCAGGCGCTGACCACCTGCCCTATACTGTCAGCAAGGCAGCTCTGGCTGCCCTGACGCAGTCGCTGGCGCTGGCGCTTGCCCCTGCCATCACGGTCAACGGACTGGCGCTTGGCGCAGTGTTACCGCCCAGCGACGGTTCAAAGTCTACAAATATTCTCAAGGCGGTGCCTGCCAAACGCTGGGCGGATTTGTCCGAGGTTGGAGAGGCTGCTTTGTTTTTCCTGGCCGGCCCGGAATATGTTACCGGTGAGATACTTCACCTCGACGGCGGCCGGCATCTGATTTAAGTTCGAAAGGAACGGGTCATGGACCGAATCATCATCAAAGATTTGCTCATTCGCGGCATTATCGGAATATCAGAACGCGAGCGGTCACAGCGGCAGGATATTCTGGTCAATCTTGTATTGTTCGGGGATATTCGCGCGGCCGGAAAAAGCGACAGCATCCACGATTGCATCAACTACCGCACGGTTGCCAAGAAGACCATCGCCTACGTCGAGCGGTCAGCCCGCTATACCGTTGAGGCGCTGGCAAGCGATATCGCCCGGTTTTGTTTGGAGGAACCAGGGGTGGCTGGCGTGCAGGTGCGGGTCGAGAAACCCGGGGCGGTACGTTTTGCCCAGTCAGTCGGAGTCGAGATCGAGCGTTTCCGCACGGAAGGAGAGGCTGCCATGCACCAGGCATATATCAGCCTGGGTTCCAACATAGACCCGCGGGAAAACATTCTTGCAGCAATGAAACATCTGCGCCAGGCGGTGACAGTCAATACCTTCTCGACCATCTGGGAAACGGAAGCAATCGGATCCGCCGGGCCAAGATTCTTAAATGCCGCCGCCTGGGTTTCGACGCCGTTGAGTGTCGATAGCTTGAAGTCCACGGTACTGGCAAAAATCGAACAAAATCTGGGCCGGGTGCGCACAGCAGACAAGAATGCCCCACGCACCATCGACCTGGACATTATCGTCTATGACGAACAGGTGCTGGACCCCAACCTGTGGAAACGGGACTTTTTGGCGATCCCGATCGCCGAGCTGCGCCCAGATTTGGAAGTGCCGGGGGAAGGGATTACGATAAACCAGGTCGCGCAGTCACTGCGAAGCTCTTCCACCGCCGTCCCACGACTGGATTTGACCATTCCCGACCAATCCCAGCCGGGAATTGCCTGATTTGATTGGTCATTTTGCCCGCAGGGCACTCTGTGAGTGCGGTAGCGCAGCCCATTGTTGTCATTCTGAAGGAGCAAAGCGACCGAAGAATCTGCTGTAAATATATGCAGATGCTTCGCTACGCTCACTCGCAGAGTGCCCCAACCGAAGGGTGCTCTGCAAGTGAGGGAGCGCAGAGCTGGGCAGAACCGATTCTCTAGTGATAAATATCGTCTTCAATACCGGCTAAGCCGGCGAGTAGGACACGGGGATTATCGAGAGTCAGACGAACCGCGGATTCCCCCGTGTCCATTTCATCATCGGGCACGGGGGTTGATTATAAAATAACCAATTTTATTCATTCCCCGTGCCCCTACTTTTGGCGGACGGTTTTAATGACACCATTTTTCACTATCAGCCCAATTGTTTGTCCGGGATGACCTATTCAGCTAAAAGTGTAACTGCTCGGAGCCGCGCGAGATGTTGTCCAGGAATTCCATGCGGGTCGCCATATTATTACGGAAGGCGCCCAACATGCTCGAAGTAGTCATGCGCGTGTCATGCTTTTTGACGCCACGGATCATGGAGCACATGTGAATAGCCTCTACCACCACCGCAACACCGCGCGGGTGAAGCACCTCCATTAAAAAATCAGCAACCTGCCGGGTTAGCCGTTCCTGCACCTGCAAGCGGCGGGAGAACATATCCACAATACGGGGAATCTTCGACAGCCCTATCACCCGTCCACGCGGCATGTAGGCCACATGCGCCCGTCCAAGAAAAGGCAGCATGTGATGCTCGCAGAGCGAGTAAAACTCGATGTCGCGCACGATGACCATTTCATCGTACTCCACCTCGAATAGCGCGTCATTTACCAAAGCAACCGGGTCTGTGCGGTAGCCGGCCAAAAGTTCCTCATACATCCGAGCCACCCGGTCCGGAGTGCGTTTAAGTCCATCGCGTTCGGGATCCTCGCCAAACGCATTCAACATTTGCGCGACATTAGAACGGATCGCCTCGGTATCAATGCCGCCATCGGTCAAAAGGTCAGCGGCCTGATAAACAGCCGGGTCGTCCAACAAAATTTCCCGTTCGAAGGAATCTTTTTTGGGATCAGAAGCTTCCACTAATTTTGCCATATTTTCCTCCTTCACCAATCATAACTTAAAAGCAGCGGTTTAAAAGACTGCCTGCCAGCTCATGCAGCGCCTGACCCGCATCCGTTTGCAGGCCGGCCTGCTCCAGGGCGCTCATGGCATCCCGGGTATATTGCGCTGCCTGAGTCTCAGTGTATTCCCTGGCACCTTCCTCAACCAACAGCTCAGTCAGATGTTCGGTATTAATTGCGCCGTTCTTGCGGTTGAGCCATGCGTAAGCAAAAGCCCCACCCAATTTCTGGCCGTAAAGAATCGGCAGCGATTTTTTCCCTGCTGTCAGGTCGCTGGCATTTGATTTACCGGTCTTACTTTCGTCGCCCCAGATACCCAGCCAGTCATCCTGAATTTGAAAACCAAGACCGAGCGAATACCCAAACCGACTTAAAATTTCCAGAGTCGGCGACCCTGCCCCAGCGCATATTACGCCGAACTGGACGCATGCCGAAAGAAGCGCAGCGGTTTTGCCGGTGACCATCGGCCAGTAGGACTCGAGCGGAAGGGAATTCGCATCTTCATAAGTAATATCCAGGTGCTGCCCGCCCGTCAGTTGGATACAGGTATCGGTCAAGATGGTTCCAGCCCGGAATGCTGCCGCTGGCCCCACGGTTTGCTCCAGCCGCTGCAAAGCTTCAAACGCCAGAGCAAACATAGCATCACCGGCATTGATTGCCAGCGCATTCCCCCATTTTGCCCAGACTGTTGAACGACCACGCCGTAACAGGCTGGCGTCCTCGATATCATCGTGAATCAAAGAAAAATTATGCAGCAGCTCTACTGCCGCAGCAGCCGGCAAAGCCTTTTGCCAATTACCCCCAACCGCTTCAGCGGTCAAAGTAACCAGGAGCGGCCTGATCCTTTTTCCCCGGGCTTCATTCCCGCTACCCGGCCCCTCCCAACCCAATTGGTAGGCGAGGACATCTCGCAAACCGGTATAGGCGGTCAGCCGAGGTGAATCCACCACAGCGCGGATTTCCGCATCAATGGCCGGCAACATTCGCGTCTGAAACGCTTTCAAATCCATGCCCATGTTAATATTCCACCAGAGGAACGTTTTTCAAGGCTGCCAGGTTCACCGCACCGCTGGCAAACATGGTAATTTTCATTTGAGTGATGATTTCGTCCGCCAGAGCTGAAGCAGTGGCTTGCGATTGGGAAGCTGCCTTCAGGAATGGCCCGGCTACGCCTGCCAATGAGGCTCCCAAGGCAAGTGTTTTCGCGGCATCGATACCATCGCGCAGTCCGCCGGAAGCAAAAATCGGGAGATCAGGAGTTTGCAAACGCACCTGGCGGATAGCCTCAGCCGTTGGAATTCCCCAGTCTCGAAATGCAGCAGCAATGGCAGCGCGGCGCGGATCTTTCATTCTATGCATCTCAACCTGCGACCAGGACGTGCCGCCGGCTCCGGCAACATCCACCGCCGCTACTCCCGCAGCAGCCAGCAACCGCGCGGTCTCACCGGAAATGCCCCAGCCCACCTCTTTGACGATTACCGGAACCGTCAACAGCTTGCAAACTTGTTCAATTTTGTCGAGCAGACCACCGAAACGCGTGTTTCCTTCCGGCTGCAGCGCCTCCTGCAGCGCGTTCAAATGCAAAAACAACCCATCTGCCTCAACCATATCCACCGCGCGGCGGCAATGTTCGACGGTGTAGCCGTAATTCAGTTGTACAGCCCCCAGATTGGCAAATAACAAAATATCAGGCGCTGCACGGCGCACTTGAAAACTGCTGACGGCAGCCGGGCTTTCCAGAGCCGCCCGAAGCGAACCAAGCCCAAGAGCGATGGATTTCTCCTGCGCAGTTTCGGCCAGTCTCAGGTTGATCTGCTCGGCTTCCTGAGTACCCCCGGTCATGGAGGATATCAATAGCGGCGCAGCTAATTTTTTCCCAAAAAGGTGTTGAGAGAGATCCACATCGGCCAGATCGAATTCCGGCAACGCCTGGTTAACAAAATGAAGCCGGTTCAACCCGGTAGTTAAACTGGATTGAACATCTTCTTCCAGATTGATGCGGATATGTTCCGATTTACGCTTTCCCAGTGCCTGTGGATCATCCATAACTTTTTTCCAGACGTGGTGTTTGATTGGTGTCAGTATACCAAATATAAGCTTTCCAGGCTTGACAGATCGGGGCGTCAAGCTAAAATAAAGACCAATAATAGCGAATTCTCTCGGAGGTCCACCATGGGTGATGTGTACGAACAGGTTAAATCGGTAATTGTTGAAGTTCTTAAAGTTGACGGGGAGGGATTAACCCCAGAAACACGGTTCATTGAAGATCTAAAAGCCGATTCAATGGATCAATTTTTTCTGATTGATGGTTTAAGCGAAAAATTCGATGTGGCCATTTCGGACGAAGACGCCCGGATGATCAAAAGCGTCCAGGACGCTGTCAGCTATATTCAATCCCGCAAGTCATAAAATATTTTTTCATCAAAAAAGAGGCACAGAAATATCCATGCCTCTTTTTTTGATTTAAACCAGGGGCTATTCACCAATCAGGACCGGAATTTCTTCCGGGTGGCGCGCGACCTGCACGCCTGCGTTGGTTAGCGCCTTGATTTTATCTGCCGCGGTGCCGGACCCGCCCTCGATGATCGCACCAGCATGCCCCATGCGTTTCCCGGCCGGGGCAGTTTGACCGGCGATAAATGAGACCACTCGTTTGGTCATATACCGGGATATAAATTCCGCTGCCCGTTCTTCATCGCTGCCGCCAATTTCACCAATCAACACGACACTGTTCGTGCGCGGGTCGGCTTCGAACATGCCCAGCACATCGATGAAATTAGTGCCGTTGACCGGGTCGCCGCCAATACCGACGCAAGTACTGGCACCCATGTTGTGTTGTTTCAGGGCGTAAAGGACTTCATAAGTCAGCGTCCCGGAACGGGAAACCACCCCGACCGTACCCGGAATGGCGATATTGCCGGGAATGATGCCAACTTTGGTTTCGCCAGGGGTCAATGCACCCGGGCAGTTAGGTCCAACCATGCGTACGCCCTTCTGATCGAGATATTCGCGTACACGCATCATATCCTGTACAGGAATGCCTTCGGTGATGCAAAATACCAGTGAAATTCCAGCGTCAGCCGCCTCGAATATCGCATCCGGAGCAAAACGCGCCGGGACAAAAATAACAGAAGTATTAGCCCCGGTTACATCTACTCCCTGTTTGACGGTATCAAACACCGGGACTTTTCCATCCAGCACCCAGTCGCCGCCTTTGCCCGGGGTCACACCTGCAACCACGTCGGTGCCATAATTGAGCATTTGGGCCGTGTGAAACAGCCCCTCATTGCCGGTGATCCCCTGGACAATCAATTTGGTGTTTTTGTTGATCAGGATGCTCATTGATTGCACCTTTCTTTGGCAGCCGCTACCGATTTTTCAGCCGCCTCAGCCAATGTTTCTGCAGTCATCATGTTGGCATCCGCCAACAGTCGCCGACCCTCCTCGGCATTGGTTCCCACCAACCGGACGATCATAGGCACATCAGGCTTGACCTGGTCTATGGCAGCAAGAATACCGCGCGCTACCTCATCACCGCGGGTAATGCCGCCAAAAATGTTGATAAGGACGGCGCACACATTCGGGTCCGACAAAATAATGCGAAATGCGGCTGCAACTTTTTCGGCTCCAGCTCCTCCGCCAATATCCAGAAAATTGGCCGGTTGGCCGCCATAGAGTTTGATGATATCCATGGTCGCCATAGCCAGGCCAGCGCCATTCACCATGCAGCCAATTTGACCATCCAGTTTGATATAGGACAGGCCGTATTTTCGGGCTGAAATTTCTTCTGGCGCTTCCACGTCAAGGTCCCGCTTTTCAGCAATATCGGGACGGCGAAATAAGGCATTGTCGTCGATGACCATCTTGCCGTCGAGGGCAACCAGGCGTTTTTCTTTGGTGATTACCAACGGGTTGATTTCGACCAGAGTGGCGTCATTTTCAACAAATACCCGCCACAGGCCGTCCGCCACAGCCATGAACTGGCGCCAATACTCTTTAGGCAAGTCAATCGCCACAGCTACATCCCGCGACTGGTATTCTCGCAACCCAAGCAAAGGATCAATGTGCAGACGGACAATCCGTTCAGGTGTGCGGGCAGCGACCTCCTCGATGTCCACCCCACCTTCAGCAGAAGCAATCATGACCGGCTTGCGGGAAGCCCGGTCATTGGTAATGCCAAGATAGATTTCTTTTTCGATACTGACTGCTTCGTCAACCAGCACCCGACGCACGGGCAGCCCCTTGATTTCCATCCCCAGAATACGGGTGGCTAATTCCTGGGCTTCGTCGGCAGATTTCGCCAGGCGGATACCGCCGGCCTTGCCGCGCCCGCCAACCAGCACTTGCGATTTCACAACTACACGGCCGCCCAATTCTTCAGCGATTTGCTTGGCTTCATCCGAGTTGACCGCAATTCGTCCGCGCGGTACCGGAATTCCGTATCTGGCAAAAATTTGTTTCGATTGGTATTCGTGAAGATTCATGGACACTCCCCGATAAGATTTTCTGCCTATCCTCGCGACCCGATGATTATATCACGCGCATTTTGGACAATATGGATAAAAAAACCCGGCAGTTTTCGACTGCCGGGTTTCAAATCGATATCCGTTCCTAACCCTTGAGGAAAGCTTCGAGGGCTTCTTTGCTGATGCGGAAAGCCGTGCCGATTTTGCGAGCCTTGAGATCTCCCGCGGTGATGGCGGCAACAACGTCCTCTTCTGATACCTTCAAAATTTGAGCCGCTTCCGCCGGTGTCATCACAGACGGAATGGCTGCCGCAGCTCCGGCAGAACCCGCAGCGGCTCCGGCAGCAGCCGCGCTTTGCGCGCCGGTCATTCCCTGCAATGACTGGCCAATCACATTGCCAAGCCCCATCCCGGCGCCAATGCCGGCGGTCAGGCCGGCGCCACCACTCGGATTTTGGGCAGCATCGCGCAGCGCATCCGCTGCCTGCAACTGGGTATAGGTCTGCATATCGAGCATGCCCATCGCCCGCAATTCTTCAGCGGATTTGTCGGATGGCTTCAGACTGCCGATATAGAAGGATTTGAGCAGCAAGCCAATAGCCGCAAAATCATCCTGGGCTTTGGCGCGAACACCGGCGCCAATTTCCTCGACCAGCCCGATCAATTCGGCCACCGATTTGGTGGCGCCCGTCTCTCCGAGCAAGTCTTGCAGTTTGGACAGCAGCATGGTGCGCAGGCGGTTTTCAATATCCACCATGCGGTACATGCCTTGAGCGCCAACGATCTGGGTCACGAACTGCTGGGCATCTTTAATTTGGAAAGAATACGTACCAAACCCTTGCAGTAATGCCACGCCGAGACCCATTCCCGGGTTGCGGACCAGGATCGGCTGGGGGGTGCCCCATTTGCGGTCAACAAATTCGCGCATGGAAACGTAATAAACCTCGGCTGTGAAGGGCGTCCGGTCATTGAAGAGCTTACCGACCCAGTCAACCAGCAGGGGAATATTGGCGGTGGTAATGGTATGCCGCCCCGGGCCAAATGAGTCCAGCGCGCGCCCATCGCGGAAAAATACTGCCCGTTGCGATTCGCGAACGATTACCTGGGAGCCTAACCGGAGGTCTGCGATTCCCTGTTCAGGAAAGCGGTGAACCAGTTCATCCGCCATCTCGCTGGGGTATTCAACAACATCAAAAATTCTAGCCATGGTTGTTATTCTCCAATTCCTAGGAATTTATCTCAAACGAGATGATTAACCAGCCTGCTGTTCGCTGCTTATCATGACCTCACTGCGCTTCTCGAAAGCTTCCACACAATCGCGGGTGACTTTTTTGACATTACGCAATGCAGCCGGGAGACCGTCCGTCCCAATTGAAGCCTCAACATTGTCGATAGCGGCAGATACAGAATCAGCCAGGTTAAAAAGCTCTAGATCATACTCATAAACCCGAGCAAGGTCTTCCGTCTTCAGCTTTACCGAATCGAAAAAACCGGTATAACCATACGACGCTGTCTTAACCCGATCGATAAACTGGCGCAGCTTAATCGCGGCTGATTCCAGATCATCAACGAGCATCAAATCGCCATTGTCGATCAGGTCACGCTGCAAGGCTGAAAGCCGTCCCCACAACAGCTCATATTCGGCTGCCACTTTTTCGCGCAGCATTTTATCGGACATGCGCCGATTATGTTTCTCGATATAACCGTCAAATCCGGGGATTTTCGACAAAAGCTTTTTAAATATATCTTGATCGCCGGTAACACGATCGAACAGGTCGCTCATTTTTCCTCCTTGAGAACTTCAAGTTGAGTATTTTCGGGAGCCTTAATTTATTATAGCCAGATTCAAACATCCGGACAACAAAACGCCTGGTAATCTCATCTGAGTTTCAATCCATTTACGGAAATAAAGCATAGAAGGTTGCAATTCTTGGAATTTTAGAAGGTTTGTTGGCAGCCCAATCTATTGAATCACAAGAAAAACATGGATATAATGCTTATTAGGTGCTCCTGCAATTTATTCTATGAACGGGAAGGAGGTGAAAACGACATGTTATTTGCACCGAAGGAAAAGGGCCAGGGCCTTGTAGAGTACGCGTTGATTCTTGTTTTAGTAGCGATTGTCGTCATTGTCATTTTAGCGATTATGGGGCCTGCCATCGGCAACATCTTCAGCCAAATCGTCAATGCACTCTAGAACCACCCATTTTTGTTTAGTTCAACCAAGTCAACATTGTCAGAATAGGCCCTGGATTCCCAGGGTCTATTCTTATTGATTCTTTTAAAGCGGGCCTGAGATGGATTGCAATTGAACTTCCGGGAATTGGGATAGCCTATCGTTATCCTATAACTTTGATATTCATTACATCAGTAAGGAACCGTACGTTTTTGTGTTTCCAGAAAAGTTCCTAAAGTAGAACAGTAAGGTTCCTGTAAGGTAAAGTGTATTGAATCATGGCTAATAAACCATATAATATTTGTTAAGAGTACTAATAATCATTCTATGAACGGGAAGGAGGTGAAAACATCATGTTATTTGCACCGAAGGAAAAAGGCCAAGGCCTCGTAGAGTATGCGTTAATTCTTGTTTTAGTAGCGATTGTTGTGATTGTCATTCTTGCGATCATGGGACCTGCCATTGGCAACATCTTCAGCAGCATTGTCAATGCTCTCTAGAATCGCCTGTTCTTGTTTGATCTGATCAAACCAGTAATAATTACATAGACCCTGGAAAACCAGGGTCTATGTAAATTAATGAACCCATGCTCATACCAAACTTGAGGAATATTAAGATTACGAATTCAAAATTTTTTTCGGGAAAACCTCGGGTCTATTTCAAGGTATGAAAGTTGCAACCCGGTATAATAAGGAAAAGAGAACACTCCTTTTCATAAGGTATCGTCTTTTGTTCGTCACCTTACATAACCATTAGGAGTGAATGAATTCACATGGCGTATAATAAGCTTTAGTTTGCTTATTCTGACCTAAACAACGAATTGAGGAGGCATTTACATGGCCGCTAGAGGTAAATCAGGTGGGCGCATAATTATCTTGGTGGCTCTGATTTTGATTTTGCTGGTAGGAGCAGTTTATGTTTGGCTCCAAATGCAGGGCGGTCAAAACGCAGAGTCACCCCAGACCCCGGAAGCCGGAGCGATGGTCGATATCGTTATCACCACTCAGGCTATCCCACGTGGAGCTGAAATCACCCAGGCAGCTTTAATGACAATCCAGTACCCTGAAGCCAATCTGGTTCAGGGAACTTTCATTACAGATGCCAGTACGGTCATCGGTTCGCGTGCAAAATACGACCTGGATCCGGGCGTTCCGTTAACCCCATCTGTGCTCATCCCGCCAACGGGCGGTTCGGTCGCGTCATTTGACGTCCCGAAAGATTTCGTCGCTCTCCCCGTCCCGGTTGATTCTCTAACCGCGGTCGCCAACGCGTTGGCCCCCGGTGACCATGTAATGGTGGTCGGCTGTATGCTTTTAGTAGACATCGACCCCGATTGGCAATCACGGTTGCCGAATGCTTTTGCGCAGGAAGTCCCGGCAAAAACGGGTGAATTGAATTTCAGCAATACAACCATCCTAACGGCAAAGGATTTGGGGATACTCCAGGGGCGCGTACAAGGTGATGGATCGCTTAATATGCCGACTTATGTAGTTCCCTCAGAATCGCAGCGTCCACGGCTGGTCTGCCAGACGGTCGTTCAGGATGCTGTAGTATTGCGTGTTGGAAACTATGTTGAGCCGCAAATCGCTCAGGCAACCCCCACCGCTGTCCCGGAAGGAGAGGTTCCAGCCGCTCCGACTGAAACTACCAATGACTCGGTTACCCTGGTGGTTAGCCCGCAGGATGCTGTTTCGATGAATTACATGATGGTAGCAGGTATCCGCCTGAATATGGCGCTGCGCAACCCGAATGATACCAACCCAATCGTTACGGACGCGGTTACCCAACAGTACCTGATGGAACAGAAGAACATCCCATTACCGGCTAAATTGCCGTATGCTTTAGAGCCGCGGGTTGATTCGATCGCCAATCCAGCATCCGAGCCTACCCCACAGCCATAAACTGATCGCATGAGATATTAATGGTATGCAATTAGGAAACGCAACGGGAGAAATGATGGAGCAATCTGACAAGATTCGGGTCTTGATCGTCGATGACATCCAGGAAACCCGCGAGAATATTCGACGAATGCTGCAATTTGAACCGCGAGTAGAAATTATTGGCGCAGCAAAGAACGGCGCTGAGGCAATAGAGCTCGCAACAGAAGACAAGCCCGATGTTGTGATTATGGACATCAATATGCCGGATATGGACGGCATCACGGCCACCGAAGCGATTCGAAAAAAGGTACCCTTCGCCCAAATCGTCGTTCTCTCCGTTCAAGCTGATCCAAGCTATATGCGCCGGGCAATGCTGGCCGGCGCCCGCGATTTCCTGGCCAAACCCCCCATGATCGACGAATTGACTACAGCGGTCAGACGCGCAGGGGATATGGCCATCGAAGAAAAATCCAAAATATCCGTCCCTTCCGCTACCGTTGCAGTGGGAGGGACGTCGGGGGGTAACGGTGGTTACAACGCTCTAAATGGAAAAATCGTCGTCGTGTACAGCCCAAAGGGCGGTACCGGCAGTTCGATGATTGCGACCAACCTGGCAGTTTCGCTTCAATCCAGTACAACACCCACGATTTTGGTGGATGCCAACCTGCAGTACGGCGACGTCGCGGTTATGCTTAATGAGCAGGTTAAAAACAATGTCATTGACCTGACAAGCCGGGTCGATGAGTTAGACCCGGATATTGTTCGCGAGGTAGCAGCAGAACATACACAATCAGGGATTCATGTTCTGGCATGCCCACTACAAGCAGACATGGCGGAAGATGTCACCGGTGAGCAATTTGCCAAATTGCTTAGTTATCTGACTACCCTCTACGCCTTCGTTGTTGTGGACACAGTCTCCTACTTGACAGATGTAGTACAGTCTGCGTTAGAATATTCGGATCATATTGTTCTGATTACAACGCAGGAGATTCCCAGCATAAAAAGCTGCAATCTCTTCCTTTCATTGGCCAACGCTTCCGGTTTGCGCGATCGAATTACCTTCGTGATCAACCGGTTTGACAAACGGATTACGATAACTCCAGAAAAAATTAGCGAAAATTTGCGGCTTCCCGTTGATTTCGTAATCCCCTTCGAAGAAAGAATCGTAACCAATTCGATCAACCGCGGTCTGCCTTTTGTAGTGGAAGATAAGACCTATCCCATTAGCAAGTTGATTCTCAACCTGGCGGATTCTATAAAAAACAAGTCCCAAGAATCTACTGCGGTTTTAGCCCGGACTTCAACCTCTAGAAGATAGGGGATTTGACCAAAGGATAATTTATGTCCATTTTACGAAGGATTCAGAATGATCAAAACCCTCTGGATCAACCCAGCCAGGGAACTGAAAGTAATGGTATTCTGCCGCGTTCAAACCCGGTTGTTCCACAACGCCGCCCGGTCACACCGGATCGATCGTCCACCGATACCTACCAGGATCTAAAAAATCGCGTCCAGAACAAATTGCTCTCCACGCTGGACACCAGCATGGATGTGACAAAAATTGCCGAAGTCCGGCGAACGATCCAGGAACTCTTTGAGCAAATCCTCAACGAAGAAAATATCGTTCTCTCGCGCAACGAACGTTCGCGCATGTTCGAGCAAATCGCTGCTGAAATTTTGGGGTTTGGCCCACTGCAGGCTCTGCTCGAAGACGACAGCGTTACCGAAGTCATGGTGAATGGCGCAAAGAATATCTATATCGAGCGCCGGGGTAAAATTTCACGTGCACCCATCAGCTTCGAGAATAACGAACATGTGATGCGAATTATCGAACGTATTGTGGCACCTCTAGGTCGGCGCGTGGATGAATCCTCACCGTTCGTAGATGCCCGCTTACCGGACGGTTCCCGTGTCAATGCAATTATTCCACCCTTATCGCTGGTCGGGCCGGTCATCACGATCCGGAAATTTTCACGAAGCCCGATCACCGTCGAACAATTGATCCAGTTTGGCACGCTCACTCCCGAAGCGGTCCAGTTACTTGACGCTTGCGTCAAGGCGCGCTTGAACATTATCATCTCGGGTGGTACTGGTTCCGGTAAAACGACCTTGCTTAACGTCCTGTCCAGTTTCATCCCAGGCGATGAGCGCATTATCACAGTAGAAAACGCAGCGGAACTCCAGTTGCGACAGGAACATGTTGTGACCCTGGAATCACGCCCGGCCAATATCGAAGGTCGCGGTGAAATCAGTATTCGACAACTGGTCATTAACACACTCCGTATGCGCCCGGACCGGATTATCGTCGGCGAGGTCCGCGATGATGCGGCTCTCGATATGCTCCAGGCCATGAATACCGGTCACGATGGCTCCATGACCACTGCACACTCCAACAGCCCGCGGGATACCCTGGCCCGCATGGAGACCATGGTTATGATGGCAGGAATGGATCTGCCCGTTCGCGCAATCCGCGAACAGGTGGCTTCCGCCATCGATGTCATCGTTCACCAGGAGCGCATGCGCGACGGCACGCGTAAAGTGGTCAATATTACTGAAATTGCTGGCATGGAAGGTGATGTGGTCACGATGACCGACATTTACGTTTTCGAACAAACCGGCATCGAAAATGGAAAAATAATTGGCAGACTGCGACCTACCGGTCTCCGCCCCCGGTTCTACGAAAAAATCGAAGCCGCCGGCATTCATTTGCCGCCCTCGACCTGGGGGATGGGAGCACGGAGATAATGCGTATCTATCAAGACAAATTGTCTTTTAGAAAGCAGGTGAGATTATGGAGCTAAGCCCGGCCATCATCTTGATTTTGGGCGGCGGGATCGCGCTGGTCCTGCTGATCGTCGGTATTGCAGTTTCTGTGACCGGCGAACGCAGCATGGTTGAAGAGCGTTTGGGAAAGTATGTAGAAGAACAGCGTGAACAGTCCGCCAAAGAAGCCAAACGCAGCGCGATGGAAAATCCCGTTACGGATTGGTTAAACAAACGCGTCGAACGCTCCTCTTATGGGGATAGTATTTCAAAAAAGTTGGCGCGAGCGGATCTCAAGCTCAAGCCTGGCGAGTATGTTTTCATCGTTATCGCGGCTGTTCTTTTAGTCGCATTGATTGGCTATGTGATCGGACAACAATCGATTTTACTGGCCATTGCGGGTGGTGTTGGCGGAGCTTTTCTGCCTGGCATGTACGTAAAAAATCAGACAGACCGCAGGCTGCGGAAATTCGCCGATCAACTGGCAGATATGCTCAACCTGATGGTGAACGGACTCCGCGCAGGTTATTCCACCATGCAAGCCATGGAAGCCGTCAGCAAAGAACTCCCTTCACCGATTAATGAAGAGTTTCGCCGCGTGGTGCAGGAAATGCAATTAGGCATTACGATGGAGAAAGCCCTGGCAAATCTTCTGGAACGGATTCCATCGGACGACCTGGATCTGGTCATCACGGCAATCAATGTCCAACGTGAGGTTGGTGGCAACCTGGCAGAAATCCTAGATACCATCTCGTTTACCATTCGAGAGCGTGTCCGCATTAAAGGTGAAATTCGGGTTTTGACCACCCAGGTTATGTATTCTGGACGTTTTCTCTCTATTCTACCCATCATCGTTATCCTGATTTTGTATGTTCTGAATAAAGAATACATGATGACCTACACCCAACCAGAAAGCGGCATTTGCGGTTACATTGCACTGGGAGTGGCTGCCATCCTTATCGTATCTGGTTACTTCTCCATGAAGAAGCTCGGCGATATCGAAATCTAACGGAGATACGGAGGTTACGAATGACTTTCTTACTCATAATCATCCTGTTGATCCTCGCCGGCGCGGTTACTCTGACCGTCATTGGGCTGCGCAATCCCCAGTCTGATAATGACCGGGCGCTGCAAGCTCGCCTGGAAGAATTCAGTCAGACTGGTGAACTACCAGACCTGCGAGAACTGGAACTATCACAACCCTTTACTGAACGCATTATCTATCCCATGGCGCGCAAACTTGGCGAGATTGCAACGCGCATCACCCCGCAAAATGCAATGAACGCTATCTCGCGCAAGCTGGAATTGGCGGGTACACCTGCTCGGATTGACCCAACCATGATCCTGGCATTGCAACTTGTCCTGGGCCTTGCCTTTGCCGGTGTTGTCCTGTTGGTTTCAAACCTGGGCGCAGCCAAGTGGCCTGCCAGCCGTGTGTTAATATTAGGCCTGGTATTTGGATTTCTTGGCTTTTATTTCCCACAGATGTGGTTGACCAGTAAAATCAATAAACGGCAAAAAGAAGTACGCAAAGCGATGCCGGATGCGCTCGACTTACTGACCATCTGCGTGGAAGCCGGCCTCGGCTTTGAGGCCGCCATGGCTCGCGTAAGTGAAAAATGGGCGTCAGAACTTTCCTACGCCTTCGCGCGTGCCATTCAGGAAATGCAGCTTGGCAAGGTAAGGCGCGAGGCGCTGCGGGATATGGCGGACCGCATCGGCCTCGCCGAGATGACCAGCTTTGTGGCCGCTGTTATCCAGTCAGAACAACTCGGTGTTAGCCTGGCAAAAGTGCTGAGAATTCAATCCGATCAAATGCGCGTCAAACGCCGTCAGCATGCAGAAGAGGAAGCTCACAAAGCTCCTTTGAAAATGCTGATTCCAATGACGCTACTCATTTTCCCCTCCTTGATGATCGTTCTGATGACTCCGGCTGCCTTGAAGTTATTCCAATCCGCTCTTGGCGGCATGTTCGGGTTTTAAATCAGTACCGTCTCTCATACCTGCTGTCATCACTTCGGGCTTATCAAGCTGACATTTCTGCCAACTTGAGTGGAATCCATGAATGACATTCCGGGGGCTTCGCGAGCGTTCCAAATCTCGCATGGTTTTTGGCGAGTCATGGATTGGCTGTACCCGCCGCGCTGTGCAGGATGTAAAAAAGACAATGTACGGTGGTGCCTGGACTGCCAGACCAAAGTAAAGGTCATTAACCAGTCCCATATATGCCCATTGTGCGGGGTTCCGCAGCCGGGCGCTACGCTTTGCCAGGAATGTATAACCTATCAGCCTGTCTACACGGCTGTTCGTTCCTGGGGGTGGTACGAAGGGCCGCTGCGCAGCGCCATCCACCAACTGAAATATCATAATGACATGGGCGTCAGCGAGGAGTTGGCTAAGCCCCTTGCCCATCTATTGACGGGATTAAACTGGCAGGTCGATTTGATCACTGCTGTGCCGTTAAGCAAAAAGCGGCGCCGTGAACGGGGCTACAATCAAGCTGCGCTGTTAGCGCGCTGGTTAGGCCTTACGACGGGTATCCCCTTTCAGGAATCCGTCATCGACCGCTCTCGTGAAACCACCTCCCAGGTTGGGCTGCACGCGCACGAGCGCCGCCAGAATGTAATGGGCGCCTTTACCGCCAGGTCACAGTTTGCTGCCGGAAAATCCATCCTGATCATTGATGACGTAACCACCACTGGGGCAACCATGCAAGCCTGCGCGCAAGCGTTGCAGGCAGCCAGCGCCAGCCGGATATACGGATTAACTCTGGCCCGCGCCGGTCAAATTCACCTGAATTAAGCTATACTATTCTTAGGAGTTGGGGAAGTCGCTGCACCGGAATGCAGAATTTTATTTTGTATTGGAGGATACGATGGACCTGAAAATTGATACATTTGCCCGCAATATGGAACTGACAGACCGCGTCGTCGAATATGTTAATAAGAAAGTCGGAAAGTTGGGGCGCCACATTCCAAATGTGGATGAAACCAGGGTTGATCTGTCCTACGTAAAATCTGCGCGCAGTGCCACTGACCGTCAGGTCGCTCAAATCACCATTCGAGGAAAGGGTTTCATCCTTCGTGTTGAGGAACGCGCCGACGACCTCTTCGCTGCAATCGATGAAGCTGTGGATAAAATGCAGCGCCAGATCGAGCGCTACAAAGGCAAGCACCAGCGTGGGCGGGGCGATGGGATTTCTGCCGCCGACGTCGCGGCTGAACCGGTTGAGATGGAAGAAACTGCTGAAAACGAAGCAATTGCCCGCCGCAAAACCTTCACCTTAACTCCAATGGACGAACTCGAAGCTATCGAGCAAATGAAACTGCTGGGGCATGACGAATTTTTTGTGTTTTATAATGCCAGCACCAGCGCGATTAATGTACTTTACACCCGTCGCGATGGAAGCTACGGGTTGATTGAACCTAAATTAGGCTGACCATTGGTCTCCGGCAGGTAAAAGAGACGGTAAGGTACAATCGAATATCGTGTGTACCCGGGTGGAGCAATTCCTGCTCCACCCCTTTGCACCTACTGCTGCCTGCGCGCCTTGTCATGCCCGATATCCTGAACTATAATCGGACTGTTTTTCAAATTCTTTACGATGAAGGTTGGTTGTTTATGATTGACGTGAACGATTTGCGCAAAGGGGTCACCTTTGAACTGGATGGCAGCCTGTTTAAGGTGCTGGAATATAGCCACCATAAACCTGGGCGGGGTAACGCGACGATCCGAATTAAAGCCCGCAACTTGCGCAGCGGAGGAACGATCGAAAAGACCTTCCAATCCGGTGAGCGCGTCCCGGATGCGCGCCTGGATTATCACATGGCGCAGTATCTCTATAACGACGGCGATATCTACTACTTCATGGATCAGGAAACTTTTGAGCAGTATCCGCTGCGCGCCGATATCCTTGGCGAGTACACCGGGTTCTTGAAAGAAGAAATGGCAGTCAAGCTGACTTTTTACGGCACCGAAGCGCTGGATGTTGAATTGCCTACGACTGTGGACTTGAAAATCATCCAGGCGGATGTTTCTGTCCGTGGAGACACAGCTACTGGCGTCACCAAAAATGTCACCGTCGAGACCGGCGTGCAGGTGCAGGTGCCTAACTTTGTCAATGATGGCGATACCATTCGGATCGACACTCGGACTGGAACCTACGTTACGCGCGTACAATAAATTTCGTAAGTACCAGGCCAAATGGAATGCCTTGCTCGTCCCCATGACTGGGGACGGAGCCTTAAGAAGGGCAGAAAGGTTTCCAAATTATGCGTACCCCTGCCGGGAAGGAATGCCGATATTTTTATGGTGATTATTACCGTGGAAAAAATCGCGAAGAATGCCGTTTGATCGGCAATCAGCCGCCACCCGGGAATTGGAATCGAAACCTGTGCCAAACTTGCCCGGTACCCGGTATCTTGCTTGCCAACGCATGTGAATTTCTCGTGCTCCAGGGTGAGGTAAAGCGCACACTGGGGGTTTTCAAGAAACGGGTAGTGGTAACCGCAGTTTGTTCCAAAAACCATATCAAAGTCACCGAACCGCATATTGGCTGCGGTCAGTGTCACCCTCTACCACCTGCATTTTCAAAATCTGAGTCATGACCCTTACACTGCTGATCGACCTGGACGATACATTACTATCGAACGATATCGAAGTCTTCCAAAAAGCTTACTTCAAACGGTTGGCGGAGGCGCTGCAACCCTGGGCGCCCATGGACAAATTCATGCCTGCCATGATGGCGGCTATTCAGGCTATGCTGACGAAGAAGACGCCTGCGTTAACCATGGAAGAACAGTTCGATCGGGTGTTTTATCCGCAAATTGGGACCGCCAAATCAGCATTAACTGAGGTCGTCAACCAGTTTTACGCAGAAATCTTCCCGGAATTGCGGAAATATACGGCTCCCCGACCGGGGGCAATTGAACTGGTAACTTCGGCCCTGGACCGCGGATGGCAGGTGGTGATAGCCACTAACCCACTTTTCCCTCGAACTGCCATCCTGCAGCGGTTAGGCTGGGCAGGGTTATCGCCCGATATATTTAACTTTAAGTGGATCACCAGTTATGAACAATCGCATTTCAGCAAGCCGCATCCGGCCTTTTATGCTGAAATCCTTGGATGCCTGAACTGGCCGTCCGGTCCACTGGCGATGATTGGCAACAGCCTGGAAGACGATATTCTCCCGGCTGAAAAACTCGGCCTGCCAACCTATTGGCTACACGAAGAAGAATCAGAAGCCCCTGCCAGAAACGCACTCAGCCAGACTGGAGCGCTCGAAAACGTTCTTCCCTGGCTCGAAAAAATCGAAATGACGCAACAAGCCCCTGATTTTCACGCCATTTCAGGCATTTTTGCAACTTTACAATCCACTCCAGCAGTTTTCGACACGTTTTCACGCAGTTTACCGGATGAGGTCTGGTCTCACCGTCCGGCTGAATCTGAGTGGAGTCTGGTCGAAATCCTGGCCCATCTACGGGATGTCGACCGGGAGGTCAATTTTGGGCGCATTTCGCAAACAATCCGCGGCGAAAATCCGTTTTTGCCAGGCGCCAACACCGACCCGTGGGTTCGCGAACGCAATTATGCTGCAGAACCTGCAAGGGCAGCGCTGGAAGGGTTTTTTCAATCGCGCACCAATCTGCTGGAACTGATCGATGGCGCGACAAAGCGCGAGTTGGCCCAGCCGGCCCGGCATGCGATCTTTGGGCCAACAACCCTCAAAGAATTGCTTGGGTTCATCGCCACACATGACCGGACTCACATTCGGCAGGCCTGGAGCGCAATTCAGACTGCGGTATAAGTTGCATGCAGTACCCATGGCGCCAGACACTTAACTTAAGGGTTGTATAAGAGTTTTATTAAACATTCACGTTTTTAGTTGACAAACTGGCAGGGGGCAAGATAGATTGGTATAATTTCTTTAATAAAATGCAAGAATATTAATGACTGGGCAAAGCGTCTCAGGAGGTATGAGTGAGTTCACGCAACCAATCTTATGTAATCTATCTGCTATTATTCATTGCCATTATTGCTATGGTAGTGTATAGCTTCGGGCAGCGGGGGGCCAGCTCCGAAGTATCGATTAACCAACTTGCAGCAGATATCAAGGCACAGAAAGTTACCAAAATCGAAGGCGATGAAGACCGCCTGCAAGTCACCTATAAAGACTTGACCGAGTCGATTTCCACCAAAGAATCGAATGCGACCCTGGTGGATCAATTACTGGCCCTTGGTGTAACCGAGGACCAACTGGACCCATCCAAAATCAAAATCCTGATCAAACCACCAAGCGCCTGGCTGGGGGTGTTCACTGCACTCGGATATATCCTGCCCTTTATGCTGCTGATCGGCGCGTTCTTCTTTATATTTCGGCAGGCGCAGGGCAGCAACAACGCAGCCATGTCCTTTGGTAAATCGCGGGCACGCATGTTCACCGGCGATCATCCGACTGTCACATTCGTGGATGTTGCCGGCGTCGAAGAAGCCAAAGAAGAACTAAGAGAAGTGGTGGAATTTTTACGAGAACCGCAAAAATTTATTCAACTCGGCGCGCGCATCCCTAAAGGCGTTCTGCTGGTTGGCCCTCCGGGCACCGGTAAAACGCTGATGGCAAAAGCCGTTTCCGGTGAGGCCGGTGTCCCGTTCTTCTCCATATCCGGCTCCGAATTTGTGGAAATGTTTGTCGGCGTCGGCGCCAGCCGCGTCCGTGATTTGTTCGATCAGGCCAAGAGGCATTCTCCCTGTATCGTCTTCGTGGATGAAATCGATGCAGTGGGGCGCCAGCGCGGCGCCGGGCTTGGCGGCAGCCACGATGAGCGAGAACAAACCCTCAACCAGATGCTGGTTGAGATGGACGGCTTCGACACCGACACCAATGTCATCATAATGGCGGCAACCAACCGCCCGGACATCCTCGACCCCGCGCTGCTGCGCCCAGGCCGGTTTGACCGCCGGGTAGTGCTCGACCGCCCGGATGTGCGTGGCCGCGAGGCGATCCTCAAAGTACACGTCAAGGGTAAGCCGCTGGAACCCGATATCGACCTGACCACCCTGGCGCGCGCGACCCCCGGTTTTGTCGGCGCGGACCTGGAGAACCTGGTCAATGAAGCGGCCATTCTGGCTGCGCGCCGCAATCGCAAGAGCATCTCACAGCCCGAATTCGAAGAAGCCATCGAGCGGGTGATCGCCGGCCCCGAACGCAAGAGCCGCCTGATCAACCCAGATGAAAAGAAAATCATTGCCTACCACGAGGCTGGACATGCAGTGGTCATGAATTCTTTGCCGGAACATGACTCCGTGCAGAAGATCACCATCATTGCCCGTGGCATGGCAGGCGGTTACACCATCGCGTTGCCATCCGAAGATCGTACGATGATGCCGCGTAAGAAACTGGTGGCCGACATGATCGGTCTGCTTGGCGGCCGGGCAGCAGAAGAACTGGTGTTCGATGATATTACTTCCGGCGCCGGAAACGACATCGAGCGCGTAACTCAGATTGCCCGCCAGATGGTCACACGTCTTGGCATGAGCGCTGAAATGGGGCCCATGGTTTACGGCCAAAAGGAAGAATTGATTTTCCTGGGTCGGGAAATCTCGGAACAACGAGACTACTCGGAAGCCGTTGCTGAACAGATCGACCGGGAAGTGCGCCGGCTGGTAAGTGAGGCTCATGACCGCGCCAAGGCGATCCTGTCAGAACACCGCGACAAACTGGATGCAGTGGCTCAAAAACTGCTCGAGGTAGAAACTCTCACTAAAGAGGAATTTGAAGCCATTTTTCCGCCACCCGTCAAGAAACAAAACGGCGTCCCGGCAGTAGTGGTCGCGGGATGATTCACATCAACCCAAAATCGGGGTTGTCTGGAAAGAATAAATTTGTCACGGTAGCGGCACAGGGAATATCACTCTAAAGCCAACCTGCCCAACATCCCCGCGCCCCTTGTATCTTGATCTGATTGGTTTCTGTTTGCCATAAGGTTATCAACCCCACCCATCCCGCCCCAGTCTTGGGGCGGGTTTGTCTTAATTGAGTGTTTTTTCAAAATCATTTTCGGGAGTGAGGGGTTAATCCAGATTCGTCACCTGAATTTTTAAAGCGCCCAGAAAACAAACCGATCAACCTCTAGACAGCATCGACGCTAACCACTCTTACCTAAGAGACTGCTCCGTAACTTATTGGACAGCTCCATTTTATCTATTATTCGTGAATTCGATATAAGCATCGCATGTCTGGATATTTCACGCTGCACCGTGGTCGGAATGTTTTTCGTTATCCCTAACAAAGGTTAATTAATCGGCATCGATGCCGGCAACGTGCAACCGGCGCAATTCACGCCGCAGCACTTTGCCTACCGTGGAGCGGGGCAAATCCTTGCGAAAAGCGACTTCAGATGGCACTTTGTATCCTGCCAGATGCTGCCCGCACCAGCGGCGCACCTCGTCAACGCTTAATTCTTCCCCGGGCTTCAACACCACCCAGGCTTTGACGATTTCAACCTTGACCGGGTGCGGAACACCTGACACGGCGCACTCGCGCACTTTCGGATGCAGTGCGATCACTTCTTCAATTTCACGAGGCCAAACCTGGAACCCACCCACCTTGATCAATTCTTTCTTGCGATCAACCAGGTAAAAGTAGCCGTCGGCATCCATTCGGGCCACGTCGCCGGTGTGCAGCCAACCATCGGTCAAGGTAATGGCATCTTCATCCGGATGGTTATGATAGCCCAACATCACCTGCGGGCTGCGAATGAGCAGTTCGCCACGCTCACCGACCGGGACATCTTCGCCGGTGTCCAGGTCGACAATCCGGCAGTCAACATCCGGCAGCGGCAAACCAATCGAACCCGTGCGGTTCTCTCCAAACATCGGGTTGCAATGAGTCGCTGTTGGCGCTTCCGAAAGACCGTAACCTTCCATCAATTTTCCACCGGACAGGGCTTCGAAGCGCAGCTTTACTTCCGGCAGCAGCGGCGCTGAACCCGATATGCAGGCTTTGATCGATGACAGGTCGTATTTTCCAGCCACCACATCCGCATGCAGGTTGATGGCCTGGTACATGGTGGGTACACCTGGAAAGAGCGTCGGGCGGTGATTTTGAATTGCGCCAAGAATTTCTTCGATATTGCGTGGGTTTTGCACCAACACCAGACTGGCGCCCAACCCCATACCGACGCTCATGGCAATGACCATGCCATAAACATGGAATAATGGAATGGCAGCCAGTACCGTCTCCCGACCGTCTTGCAATCCGACCAGCCAGCGGCGAAACATGGTGGTATTCGCGACTAAATTGCGGTGCAGCCCAATGGCGGCTTTCGGCGTGCCGGTGGTGCCACCCGAGTACTGGAATATGGCTACCTCCCGCGAAGTGACTTTTGGCAAGGCAGTTAAACTTTCACGCGAACGGGTAAGCACGGTCGTCAACCAACAGTCCGCTTCCACCGGCCCGCAGCCGACAACCAGTTTTGGGTCGATATGCAGCGAATCCACCAGGTCAAACGCATCTTCCACATGGGTGTAGAGCACGGTTTTAATAGGGGTGGCATGGCGGATTTCGTCCAGCAATTCGCGGTGTGCTGCCAGTGCAATAATGACCTGCGCGCCTGAATCGCGCAGTTGATATTCCAGCTCGAGCTGCTTATATTGCGGGTTGATAGCCACTACGACCCCGCCGGCTTTAAGGACGGCGTAATACGCCAGCACAAATTGCGGGATATTTGGCAGGATAATTCCAACCCGGTCGCCTGGCTTAACCCCAAGTTCGATCAGGCCGCGTGCCAGCACATTCGAGAGCTGCCGCATTTCGGCAAATGTAATATTTTGATCGCGATAAATGGTGCAGGCTTTGTCCGGGTAGCGTTCAGCCGCCTGATCCAGGTAATCGAAGACATTCATGTCCGGGTAATTGAGTGTTGCCGGCACGTCTTTGTCATAATGGTTAATCCAGGGTTTAAGCATCGATATATCTCCTCCTGCCGGTAAATTAATTAAGGGATTGCCTGTTTATTCTGCTGCACGATCTTCCAATTTGCATCCATCTCAATCCATTGAATCGCTTGCGCCACTGACTGCTCGTCAGCTTGCAGCCAATGAATGTTCGGGTCATTTTGTTTGAACCAGTTAGCCTGGCGGCGAATATAATCGCGGGTCAGGCGTTTCATGCGCACAACTGCCTCATCCAGACTCATTTTGCCATCCAGATAAGCGCAAATTTCACGATAGCCGATGGCGGAAAGCGTGGGTAATTCGCCAGAAAACCCCTGCTCACGCAACCGGCGCACTTCCTCCACCAGCCCATCCTCCAGCATGGACGCAATGCGCGCATCCACCCGGGCATACAACTCCGGACGCGGGCGAATCAGGCCGATCTTTAACACCGAATACCGGGAACTGCCCACCCTGCGCTGTTCGGAAAACCTGTGACCGGTCAGCAAGATAACTTCCAGCGCCCGCACGGTACGGCGAAGGTTTTCCGGTTGGATGACGGCGGCAGCGGCCGGGTCAAGCAGAGCCAGTTTATGATGAAAAGCATGCGGGCCAAGGCTGCGACCCCAGGTTTCCAGCACAGTACGCATGCGGACATCGGGTTCCTGATTGGGGATCTGCCAGTCATCCAACAGTCCATAAACATATTGGCCGGTTCCGCCAACCAGAAACGGCAATTTGCGGCGGGCGTGAATATTCGCCAGGGCAGCCTCAGCTTCACGTTTGAACGCCGCCAGGCTCCAGGGTTCGTCCGGGTGTGCCACGTCGATCAGATGGTGGCGAACGCGCGCCAATTCAGCGGCGGTCGGCTTGGCGGTGCCAATGTCCATACCGCGGTAAAACTGGCGTGAATCCGCCGAAACAATCTCGCCGCCAAAATACTCAGCCAGTTCAACAGCCAGCGCCGTCTTGCCTACCGCTGTTGGGCCAACAATCGCAACCAATGGCTTTGGAAAATCATGCCAGGGCATTTTCAAACCAGGTAATTTCGGGCCTGTCTCTGCCAGACCGGACGCGAATGGATACCACATCCACCCGCCAATCAGCCGGCAGCTCTGGATGGTCAGCCAGATATTGCTGCGAGGCCATCAACAAATGTTCTTTCTTGGTCGCAGTGACCGATTCTTCCGGCAGGCCAAATTTATCATTGGAACGAGTCTTGACTTCCACAAAAACCAACTGCCCATCCTGCGACATCACCAAATCCAGTTCGCCGTAAGGCGTGCGGTAATTGCGGTCCAATAAAATCAGGCCGTGTTCCAGTAAATATGCCTCTGCCTGGCGTTCGCCCCAGGCTCCAAATCGCTGCCTAAAATTGTTCGTTCCCATTTGCCTTCCATTTATCGGTCACTGGCATATGTATTCTACCCGGAATTGGTTTCATGCGATCAGAGTGTTTTGTGATCTTATGCCATTTGTGCTACACTTTGCGTAACCAGTTGGTGAAAACCAAGCAAATTGCCGGCGTTAACCCCACCGGCAGTTTTACAAATCGCTTGTGTTGGAAAATATCGCAATAAGACACCCCGGCCGCCAACTGGCATCCCATCAATTGTGATAAGGATGATTGTATGCCCGTTGGGGAAATCATTGCAATCGGCACCGAACTGCTCCTGGGCGAAATCCAGGATACCAATACTGCATTCATTGCCCGCAGGTTTCGCGACGCCGGGATCGATCTTTACCGCACCACGATCGTGGGGGACAACCCGGAACGGATAGCCCAGGCCATCCGCGAGGCGGTTGATCGTTCCGATATCGTCATCACCACCGGCGGTTTAGGTCCGACGGTGGATGACCCGACCCGGCTGGCGGTGGCGACGGCCTTCGGCGCCAATCTGGAATTCCGACCTGAACTGTGGGAACAAATCCAGGATCGTTTCAGCCGATTCCACCGGCAGGCCACCGAAAACAACCGGCGGCAGGCTTACATCCCCTGCGGCGCAGTGGCCATCGAAAACCAGGTTGGCACCGCCCCTGCGTTTTATTTCGAACGCAATTCCAAAATCATCATCAGCTTACCCGGCGTTCCGCGCGAAATGGAGCATCTTTTTCAGCAAAAAGTTTTGCCCTTACTCGATGACCGCTTCAAGTTGAGGGGCATCATCAAGGCTTACGTCCTGCATGCGGCCGGTGTCGGCGAATCACAGGTGGATGAGTGGATCGGGGAACTCGAGACCAGCGCCAACCCGACGGTCGGCTTACTGGCTCATCCCGGACAAATTGATATCCGCGTGACCGCCAAAGCCAGCTCAGAACTGGAAGCCGATGCCATGATACAAGAAATGGTCTCTCAGGTACATCAACGGGTGGGTGAAGCCATTTTTGGCAGCAACCAGGAAACGCTGGAACAGGTTGTCCTCACCCGGCTGGGCTTGCAAGGCTGGAAGCTGTCGCTGGTGGAATGCGGTTTCGGCGGGGCAATCTTTGAACGTCTTGCTAAAGCCGGTTTTTCCACCGGTCAGTCACTGAACCTTGCAGGAAGCTGCCAGCCAGGTGATTTGCAGCAGGAAACTCTGTCTTTCCATAGACAACAGGCCACAGATGTAACCCTTGGCGCCGGATTTTACCCCGGACCCATTATGCAGGCGCTATACCTTTACCTGATTATGCCCAACAGTACGGTCGAACAGCACCGGTCATACGGCGGGCCGCCGCAGCTTGGTCCTGCCTGGGCGGTTCAAACTGCTTTGGATTTTATTCGTAGAAACATTTCCTGACCATTCAACTCTTCCAGGAGAAGCCATCTTGATGACTGACAAAATCACGCTGCTGAAAAATGCCATCGTTTTGACGATGGATGACGACTACCAGATTTTCGAACCCGGTTCAGTTGCAATTCAGGGGGACAAAATTATTGCCGTCGGGTTCGAGAGCAATCTGGCTCAGACATACCCGGACGCCGAGGTGATGGATTGCGGGCGAAAAGTGCTCATGCCGGGGCTGATCAACGCCCATACTCACGTCCCCATGACCCTCTTGCGCGGGTTGGCAGACGATCTACGGCTGGACGTCTGGCTGCTTGGCTATATGATGCCGGTCGAGCGGGAATTTGTCTCGCCTGATTTTGTCCAGTTAGGCACCAAACTGGCCTGCGCGGAGATGATCCGCAGCGGAATCACCAGTTTTGCAGATATGTATTACTTCGAGGAAGATGTCGCACGCGCCACCGCCGCCAGCGGAATGCGCGCTGTTTGCTCCGAATCGATCCTCAAATTCCCAACACCCGACGCGCACTCCTACGAGGAATCGCTGGCCTATGCCCGCGACTACATTCAGCGCTGGAAGAACCACCCGTTGATTATCCCTTCCATTGCGCCGCATGCGGTCTACACCACGACTGAAGACATCCTGCGAGACTGCGCCGGGATTGCGGTCGAATATGATGTTCCGCTGCATATTCACATCGCCGAAACCAGCTTCGAAGTCGAGAATATCCGCCGCGAAGAGGGCATGCCGGTTGTTCCTTATGTCAAAAAACTCAATATGCTGGATGCCAAAGTGCTGGCAGCCCATTGTGTCCATCTGGACGATGGAGAAATGCGTACGTTCAAGCATTACAACACCGGCGTCGCCCATAACCCGTCCTCGAATATGAAACTGGCTTCCGGGATCGCTCCGGTCAAACGCATGCTCGACCTGGGATTAAATGTCGGCATCGGGACGGACGGTCCAGCTTCCAATAATGACCTCGACATGTTCGAGGAGATCCGCCTGGCATCTTTCCTTGGCAAAGGCGCCAGCGGTGACCCAACCGCCCTGCCCGCCCGCCAGACTCTGGCAATGGCTACCCGCCTTGGCGCTCGCGCCATGCATATGGGGCATCTTACCGGTTCCCTGGAACCCGGCAAACGCGCAGACTTGATTCTGGTGGATATCGATGTACTGCATAACGCGCCGCGCTTCCGGCGCGATGCGAATGGCCTGTACGCGCAGTTGGTGTACGCAGCCAAGGCCCAGGACGTGACGGATGTCATGGTCAATGGCGCCTGGTTAATGCGCGAACGCTTGCTGCAAACATTGGATGTCCCGTCCTTGATGCAGGAGGCGGATGAGTACGCGCGTAAGATCGACATTTTCCTGATCCGGCGGGAAAAATCGCTGCTCTCCAAGCTGCTGGCATTGGGTGAACAGACCGAGGAAGAAGAAAGCTTTGAGGTCCAGGCAAAAGTTCCGATCGCCAATCGCGAAACGGTGCTTAAAGCACTGGAAAAACCCGGGATTGAAGTGATTTACAAACGTCACTACCGGCAATTTGACACATACTTCTCATTCGATGAGCCCGAGGAAAGCCGCCTGCGCTACCGCGAGGATCATTTCCTGGATGAGAAAAACCAGACGCTTAAAGTGCGTTCCCGTCTGACCCTGATCGGCCCATCCCGCGAGCATTATTTCCCGCAGAAGGTGCTTCTTTCGCGCAGCCGATTCCTGGCAAGCGCTACGCAGAGTCCGCGCTTTTACCGGGAATATTTCAAACCTGGACACGAATTGGAAATCGAGAAAGACCGGATGCGGTTTCTGGTCACTTTTAAAGATATGGAGTTTTATATCAATCTGGATGATGTGATGAAACCGACTCTTGGGCATTTCCTCGAAATCAAAAGCCGTACCTGGTCGCGCAAAGATGCCGAAGTTAAATCACGCCTGGTGGTAGATTTAATCCAGTTCCTGGGTGAATCGCCGGAAGAAACTACTTCAAACGACTATCTGGAAATGGCGCAAAAGCCCTGAAAGGCAAGCAGATGGGTAGCGCAAGCATAAACCCTGATAATAAATCGCTTCAGGTCCTGTTCATGGCCTCGGAAGCTGCACCGCTGGTTAAGGTAGGCGGCCTGGGCGATGTAGCCGGGTCACTACCGCAGGCTCTGAGAGGTTTACGGCCCCCTTTCTGGCAAGGTCCGCGCCTGGACGTTCGCCTTGCGTTGCCTTTACACAGGGTGATCAAGGAAAAAGTTGCCCTGGCTGAACCGGTGGCAGATTTTATGCTAGCCACGCCGGCGGGTAAACAGCCGGTAAAAGTTTACCTGACCCATGCGGCCAATTTGCCTGTGTACCTGGTTGACGGCCCCCCAATCGCTCCCGACGGCCGGGTTTACAGCGCAGATCCCCTGCTGGATGGCGAAAAATATATCTTCTTCTCGCTGGCAGCCCTGGAAATGACGCGCCACCTCGACTGGAAGCCGGACATCATTCATGCCAACGACTGGCATACCAGCGCGGCGCTTTACGCACTTGGCCTGCGCCGCAGGCAAGAGCCGTTCTTCGAATCCATGCGCAGCCTGCTGACCATTCACAATTTACCCTTTATGGGCAAAGATGCTGAACCTGCCATGGCCAAATACGGCCTGCCGCGATCGCCAGAAAATCGGTTACCTACCTGGGCGCGGCAATTTCCTCTGCCGCTCGGATTGCAATCTGCCGACCGGATCAACACAGTATCTCCTGGCTATGCGAAAGAAATTACGACGCCGGAATTTGGCTGTGGTCTGCAGGACTTTATCAAAACACGGCAAGAGGTGCTGACAGGAATTCTCAATGGGCTGGACCAGGTCGATTGGGATCCCGCTACGGATAAAGCGCTTGCCAGCCGGTATGACTGTGCTAATTTGAGCAGTAAACTGCCCAATAAAGCTGCTTTGCAAAATGAATTTAACCTGCCTGTCGAAGCGGATACCCCGCTTTTGGTAATGATCACGCGCATGGATCAGCAAAAAGGCGTCGACGTCGCAGTCAATGGGCTGCGGGTGGCGGCGGACCTGAACTGGCAGGCCATTATCCTCGGCAGCGGCGACCCGCTGCTGGAGACAAGCTGCCGGTCGCTGGAGGCTGAATTCCCCGACCGGGTGCGCGCCATAATCCAATTCGACGTCGGCTTATCCCGGCGCATGTACGCAGGGGGTGATATTCTGCTCATGCCGTCGCGTTACGAACCTTGCGGACTGGCGCAAATGATTGCCATGCGCTATGGCACGGTCCCGCTGGCGCGCGCAACCGGTGGGCTGCGCAATACGATTCTGGACGATCCGACTCTGGCAACCAGCACGGGTTTCCTCTTCGATGAAGCGCAGCCGGAGGCGTTCGCCGATGGGCTGCGGCGGGCGCTTTATGCTTACCCCGACCGCGAGGTATGGGAATCGATCCAAATTCGCGGCATGGAACAGGATTTTTCCTGGGAAAAATCAGCTATCGCTTACGCACAGCTTTATGTCCAACTTTCTGGGAGATAAACCATGAATATCAGGGCGGTCATTCTGGCAGGCGGCGAGGGAACCCGGTTGCGGGTTCTGACGGCTAAACGCACCAAACCGGCAGTGCCATTTGCCGGTAAATATCGCATCATCGATTTTCCATTGTCCAACTGCGTCAACTCGCGCATTTTCGACGTCATGATCGTGGCGCAATACCGACCGCATTCCCTTATCGAGCACATCGGCGCAGGCGGTCCATGGGATTTAAATCGGGAATTCACCGGCGGCGTAAGCATTCTCACACCCTACCGGGCGCTGGGTTCTTCCTGGTTTGTAGGCACCGCCGATGCCGTCCAGCAGAATTTCACCTTCATCAAACATGGTAATCCGGATGCGATATTGATGCTTTCCGGCGACCATGTTTATTCGATGAATTACGAGCCTTTGATCCGTTATCACCAGGAACGCCAGGCCGATGTTACCGTTGCAGTCATTAACGTTCCGTATGAAGATGCTTCGCGGTTCGGCATTGTTGGCGTGGACGAAAACAATAATATTACGTCCTTTGTGGAAAAGCCGGCTGTTCCCCCATCCACGTTGGCGAATATGGGTATCTATATCTTCAATATGGATGTCCTGAATATGTCCTTATGGGAGGATCACCTCAACCAGGAGTCCTCGCACGATTTTGGTAAAAATATCCTGCCCACCCTGATCGAAAGCGGAAGAAAAGTCGTCGCTTATCCCTACGATGGTTACTGGATGGACGTTGGCACGGTGCAATCCTACTGGCAGGCGCACATGGACCTGCTTTGCGAACCACCCGCATTTAACCTGTACAATCCTAAATGGGTCATCCACACCCGCACCGAGGAACGCCCGCCAGCGCGCATTCACAGCGGCGCCGTGGTGGAGGACAGTTTGATTTGCGATGGCTGTTCCATCGAACCAGGAGCACGCGTGGTGCGTTCTATTCTGTCTCCGGGTGTGACCGTGCGCGCCGGAACAACAATCGAAGAATCCATCATTTTGACCCACACGACCATATCCAGTGATTGCCGGGTCATCCGTTCCGTCCTCGACAAACGAATTCATGTCGGCGAAGGGGCGCAAATCGGGGGGCGAAACGACCCAGATTTGAAAATTGCCATGGTCGGACGCAATTCCAAAGTTCCCGCCGGCGCCATTCTTCACCCTGGTGGAACGGTGGGTTGGGATGTGATATCATCGGATTACGCCAGTCTGGAAATACAGGAAAGCGATTTCGTACAACCGAGGAGATTGCCCTTTGAAATTTGAACGCGCTTCTGGAATAATTTTGCATCCCACCAGCCTGCCCGGGCCGGACGGAATTGGCGACCTGGGTCCAGAGGCATACCGCTGGGTGAATTTTCTGGCCGATTCCGGCTGCCATCTATGGGAAGTACTACCGCTTGGTCCTACAGGCTACGGCGATTCACCTTACCAGTGTTTTTCAGCCTTTGCCGGCAATCCCTACCTGATCAGCCCGGCTCTGCTGCTCGAACAAGGACTGATCACCCGCGGGGATCTGGCTGACCGGCCAGAATTCCCGGTCGATCATGTCGATTACGGCGAAGCTATCCAATGGAAGTTGAAAATCCTCGACCGGGCTTACCTCCGCTTCAATCAGACCAAACATCCGGCGCTGTGGGTCGAGTTCGGATTATTCAAAACTGCCCAATCCTTCTGGCTGCAGGATTTTGCCTTGTTTATGGCGATCAAAGCTTCATACGGCGGCGTCTCCTGGGAAAATTGGCCGCAACCGCTACGCAAACGGGAGCGAAAAGCACTCGAATCATTTATGCGCAATGAAGCCCAGGAAATTGAACGCCACATGTTCCGCCAGTTTCTTTTCTACCACCAGTGGGATGAGCTGAAGAAGTATGCCCACAGTAAAGAAATCAAAATCATCGGTGACATCCCGATTTTTGTTGCCTATGACAGCGCAGATGCCTGGTCACACCCGGAACTATTTTTCCTGGATGATGACGGTCGTCCGACCGTCGTAGCCGGAGTCCCGCCCGATTACTTTTCCCCCACCGGTCAGTTGTGGGGAAACCCGTTGTACCGCTGGAACGTTCACCAACAACAGGAGTACGCCTGGTGGATCGAAAGACTCAAATCCACCCTGCAACTGGTTGATATTGCCAGGCTGGATCACTTTCGCGGTTTTGGCGGCTACTGGGAGATTCCTTATGGGCTGCCCACTGCTGAAGTAGGCCGCTGGGTACGCGGTCCAGGCCGCGATTTCTTCGAGGTCATACGCGCGGTACTCGGCGACCTGCCGATTATTGCCGAAGATCTTGGCGTAATCACTCCGGATGTGGTCGAATTGCGCACCCGCTTTAATCTGCCAGGTATGAAGGTCTTCCAATTTGCGTTCAGCAGCGATTCCACTGACCCATTTCTGCCGCACAATTATCCGCAGCAGTGCGTGGCGTTTACCGGCACGCATGATAACGACACCGCCATCGGCTGGTACCAGAACGCGCCTGAATCGGAGCGTGACTTTATCCGCCGTTACCTGGCGCGTTCCGGCGACGACATCGCCTGGGACATGATCCGCGCAGTATGGTCTTCTGTGGCTGCCTTTGCGCTTGCCCCGTTGCAGGATGTCCTCAGCCTTGGACCCGAGGCACGCATGAACCTGCCCGGGCGGCCGTACGGCAACTGGACCTGGCGAATGAGACCCAACGCGCTGACCGATGATGTTGCCCGCCGTTTAAGTGAAATGAACAACCTTTATAGCCGTGCAGAGCAGGAAGCCTCTGAAAAGTTGCCCGTCAAAGTTGATTACCAGGCTTAGAAGTTATTTTTCCGTTCCTGAGCGCGACGCCAGGAAGATTCCAGCCAGAATCAACGCCCCGCCAACCAATTCGGCAGTACCCGGCGCCTCCTTCAGGAATATCACTGCCAAAATGGTAGTTCCTACCGGTTCGCCTAACAACGCCAGCGACACAAATGCCGCTGGCAAATATTTTAAAGCCCAGTTAAACGATGAATGCCCGATAACCTGTGGAAAAACCGCCAGCAATGTAAACCAAAGGTAGGTCATACCCGAAAACCCGGTCAATTTTTCCCGGGATAGCGCCACAAACAACAGCAAAAAGACCGCCGAAATACTGTAAACCCAAAAGGTGTACGAGAAAAGCGAGAGCACCGGCCGCACCTGACGTCCTACCACCATGTAACCGGCTGCCATGAACGCGCCGAATAAGGCCAGGGCATTGCCGAGCATGGCCCGGCCTCCGAGAAAATCCTGCGGTGAGAGGCAGATCAATTTTCCAGCCTCCAGAGAGCAGGATTCCTGGAAGCCCACCAGCACCCCGCCTGCCATGGCTACTAACAACCCAAACCAGGTTTCCCGGCGGATGCGTTCCTTCAACACAAGCGGCGACAGGAGGGCCACCCAAAGCGGCGTGGTGGTCACCAGCACCACCGAACTGGCAACAGATGTGTATTCCAGGGAAGTGATCCAAGCGCCAAAATGGAACGCCAGGAAGAGGCCGGAGAGCAGAATCAGCCAGCGTTGACCAGGCCTGAGCGCCTGCATCGACCGCATCGCACCAGGCAATGCCACGGGCGCCAGAATCAAACCGGCAAGTGTCATGCGGTAGGCAGCAATCACCAGCGACGAAGCTTCTTTTTGAGCAAAGCGGATGAAAATCGAGGCAGTCGAAACAGCCAGAATCCCAATCAAGAGAACGACCATGGGCGGCGCGGCAATGCGTTGAGGTGAATTCATAATATTGCTACGTTTGGCTTGACAAAGGTTTAGGGGCTGGCTACAATTTTATCAGTCAAGTTTACACTACTTGCCAGGGGTATAATTAACCAACCTGTCACATTTCGCGATCCCTGTATATCCCAACTGGAGGAAAAAATGACCCATATTATTACCAGTCTTTGCCTGCGCGACGGCGGTTGCGCAACGGTTTGCCCAGTGGAATGCATTGTTCCCGGAAAACCCGAAGATAAGTATCCCTGGTTCTATATCGATCCTGACACCTGCATCGATTGCGGCGCCTGTATCCCAGAGTGCCCATTCGCGGCGATTTTCCCTGAAGATGAGGTCCCAGCGGCCTATACTGCTAAGGGCGGAGAAAAAGTCTCCTGGCCGGTTGGCACCCCCGGGCATGCTGAAGTGTATGATGGAAGCAATCACGATGGCGAGGCAGTTCACCTGGAAGGCACCCGCACTCTGACTGCCGGCGAGGTGGTTAACCTGACCCCCGATATCAAGGAGAATTACAAATTCTACTCTGAAGGTCCGGGTTACAGCGCGGCAGGTTAATCCAGGATGTGGATTTAGAGGAAGTCATTTCGACTTCCTCTTTTATTTAGAAATTTTCTGACTTAGGAGATAGGGAATGTCCATGTCTGAAACAAATTTCCGCATCGAACGTGATTCTCTGGGGGAAATTAAAGTCCCGGCTGATGCTCTCTACGGTCCGCAGACGCAACGCGCGGTAGAGAACTTCCCAATCACCGGTTTAATGCCGTACCGGGCATTTGTGTGGTCGATGGCGCTGATCAAACGAGCCGCGGCCGAGGTCAACCGGGATGTTGGTCTGCTGGATCCCAAAATTGCCAATGTCATCATCCAGGCCGGGGAAGAAGTGATGGCCAACAAGTGGGCCTCACAGTTCGTGGTCGACCCATTCCAGGCGGGGGCGGGAACCAGCCACAACATGAATGTGAACGAAGTGATAGCCAACCGCGCTACCGTGTTGATGGGCGGTTCATTGGGGCAGTATACGGTTAATGCCAACGACCATGTCAATATGTCACAATCCACCAATGATTGCATCCCGACAGCCATCCGCTTGGGTTGTCTGTGGCGTTTGGATGAGTTGCTGGGAGTCGTCGGCGATCTGGCCGAGACGCTTAATGGCAAGGCAGCAGAATTCGACGATGTGGTCAAGTCCGGGCGCACCCACTTACAGGATGCCGTGCCCGTGCGCCTTGGGCAGGAATTTGGCGGCTATGCCCGCGCAGTGGAACGGGATGTTGAGCGCATCAGTCGCGCCGCGGAAGGCTTGCGCCGGTTGGGAATTGGGGGCACTGCCACCGGTACCGGCCTGAACGCGCACCATGATTACCACCCGCGCATGATTAAAGTTCTTTCGAAGGTGTCCGGTCTGACGCTGTATGAATCGGACAATTTGTTCGAGAGCATGCAGTCCATGGCGGACATGGCTGACTTTTCGGCATCCATGCGCACCCTGGCCATTACCCTGGTGCGCATCGCCAATGACCTGCGCCTGCTCTCGTCCGGACCATCCACCGGCTTCGACGAAATCCGATTGCCGGCGGTTCAGCCGGGTTCGTCCATCATGCCGGGCAAGGTCAACCCGGTGCTGGCCGAAATGCTCGATATGGCGATGTTCCACGTGATCGGGCTGGATACGGCTGTCAGTCTTGCGTCACAAGCCGGGCAGCTTGAACTCAACGTGATGATGCCGATCATTGCTCATGATTTATTCGAAATGATGCACGTGATTATCGGCGCGGTCAAAGCTTTCACCGACCGCTGTGTTGCCGGGATCAAAGTCAACCGACCGAAAGCCGAAGGCTGGCTGGCGCGAAATACCATCGTGGTCACTGCCCTCAACCCAATCATCGGCTATTCCGTTGGGGCAGCCCTGGTTAAAGAGGCATTGAGCCGCGACCTGACCGTGCAGGAAGTAGCACTGGAAAAATCAGCTCAGGGTCAGCTTAAACACAAAGAAACCGGCCAACTCCTGACAGAAGCGGAAATCAAGTCCATTTTCAGCGATATGCGTAAGTTTACCGACGGCGGCCTGGTAGGCGGCGGGGGCGGCGGTTAGCTCAACTTTGCAGGTAGGCATACATTGCAGCACCGACAATACCAGCCTGGTTCAGCAACTGGGCTGGTATTATTTTGGCCTGGGTCTGAATAAGCGGCAAGTATTCATTGGCCTGTTTGCTGATTCCGCCGCCGATGATGATCAAATCCGGCCAGACCAGGGCCTCCACTTCATTCAGGTATTCCTGAAGCCGCCGGGCATATTTTTTCCAGGTCAGCTCTTTTTCCTGCCGGACAGCGTCCGAAGCGCGGTCCTCTGCATCCTTGCCGCGAATCTTGATGTGCCCCAACTCCAGGTTGGGTACCAGTTTTCCATCCACAAAAATGGCGGAGCCGATCCCGGTACCCAGAGTCAGGATTAACACAACCCCTTTTTGGCCGCGCCCGGCGCCAAAGGACATCTCCGCAATGCCAGCGGCATCAGCATCATTGACGGTCAGTACCGTGCTGCGACTGATGTCGCTCAACAGCCAGTTGACATCCTGCCCGATCCAACTGTGATGAACGTTGGCAGCGGTTTTTACAATGCCGTGGCGCACAACCGCCGGAAATCCACAACCGGCCACGCCTTTATACTTGAAACTGGCTACCAACTGCCCCACCACCTCGGCCACATCGCGTGGGTGGGCGCCATCAGGGGTCGGAATGCGTTTGCGTTCGCTAACCATTTCGCCGGTCTCGACGTTTACCAACGCGCCTTTGATGCCGCTGCCGCCGATATCAATGCCTAATAATGTTTTCATCGCGACTCCGTTTGGGGTTTCACAGAACGAACTGTTTCAATTATGGACAGGCATTTTGCAAGTGCTCTTCGAAGCTGACGGCAAAGTTGTGCGTGCCGGAGCCGTCGCAGCGCGCACGAAAATAGTAATATGGAGAATCCGCCGGGAAAGCGACTGCCTGGAGCGCCGCCAGACCAGGATTGCTGATTGGACCCGGGGGCAAGCCAGCGTTCTGATAGGTATTATAAGTAGAAAAAGTTTCCAGGTCAGCCAGAGACAGCGGGTTCGTCCACCACGTAGCCTGATCCTGATTGAATCCCAGCGCATATTGCACCGTCGGGTCAGAATCCAGTTTCATGCCGGCGTCCAGCCGGTTGTAGAAAACGGATGCGATCATCGGACCCTCTTCAGCAACCATAGCCTCGCGCTGAACAATGGATGCCAGAATGACCGCCTGTTGCAGGTCAAGACCATGCTGTTCAAATCCCGCGCGCAATTCAGCCGTCAGATGTGCATTAAATTCAATGGCCAGTACCCGCAGCAAACCATTCAGGTTTGTAGTGCGCAGCAGGCGATACTCACCCGGAAAGAGAAAACCTTCCAGGCTGCCGGCCTGAATGCCAAGAGCGTTCAAAATATCAACCGGCGGATTATAGACTGCCGCCAAAAATTCATCCGATTGGATGGAGAGGCCAGAGGTTTGCAAAGAAGCCGCAATTTCCTCGGTGCGCCACCCGGGCAGGATTACAAAGGTTACTTCGAGCGGGGTCGCGTCTTGCAGTTTTTTGGCAAGTTCGAGAGTATTCCAGGCAGGCGAAAGGTCGTAATCCCCGGCTTGCAGGTTGGTATCCAGCCCCGAATAGATGAGGTATAAGCGGAAGGCTGCCGCGTTGTTCACCAAACCAGCCTGTTCCAGTCGCAGCCCCACCGAGTTAACGGATTCGCCTGGCGTGATGGTAAAACTTTGAGAGACGCTGCTGATGGCATTAACTGGATTGAGCAGGTCATTGCGAGCCAGCAATAGCTGGACGGAATATTGAATCCGTTGCACACGGCCGAGCAGAGGACTTGGCGGGCCGAATGCTTCCTGCGCCATGGCAGGGATCGACTCGACCAGCCAGAATACTCCACCGGCCAGAATGCACGTTAGCACCAGCAGCAGCACACAGGTCAATGGCAAGGTTCGACGTTTTCGTTGGGCCATAAGAGTGTTTCCTCAGGGGAGTTGGTCAGATTTATTGACCGGTTTGGCATCCAAATAGGATTGCAGGATTACCGTGGCAGCTATTTCGTCAAGATGCCCGCTGCGGCTGCGGCGCGAGACACCCATAGCAACCCGGGCAGCCCGTGCTGAGCGGGTGCTGCCGCTTTCATCCCATAATTCCACCGGCAGTTCGGTTTGTGAACGCACAGCCTCAGCAACCCGGGCGGCGCTGCGAGCTGCCGGCCCGGGCAAACCTTCTGAATCAAGCGGGCATCCGATGATGATGCGCACCGCCTGTTGCGCGACGGCAATCGAGGCGATTTGGGCTGCATCCAATACTCGTGACACATGCGCAATCACACCAAGCGGATTGGCGATCGTCTGGGTTGGGTCGCTCACTGCCAGACCGATGCGTTTAACTCCCGGATCAACGGCAAGAATACGTCCGGGGAAATCACTCATTGGACGACGACCTTTATGCGAAAGGGCAGGAAGGGCAAACGAGGCCACCAGGCCGGGGTAATGGAAATATTGGGGAGGTGACCCAGTTTCCATTTTGATTGGACGATTTGTCTGGCTACAGCCGTCGGCTTCCCCTGAATATCACCAAACAGTTGAGCAGCATCCGCCGTCGGGCTTGTCGAGCGGGCTGCCAGCAAATCAAGGGTCAGCCGTTGACCGGGAATAATCACCCACGCGGTCTTTTCTTCAATCATCAGCGAGGCTGGGGCCGCTTGCATTCCCTCCGCGAGATTTGCATCCAGACCTGCCATTGCGGCAGCAGCCAAATCTTCCCGGCTTACCGCCATAACCTTGAATGCCGCCTTAAGCGCCAAGCGCACGCGGTCCGATGGAAAATTTACCGCAGGCTGACGTTTATCTTCCAGTACTTTTTCCACAGCCATGCTCTCCGGAACAATGAGAAGATCATGGCCGTACTGTGCTTGCAGATTGGTGAGGGCAGTTTCGGTCATGGTGGTGATCAACGTATCGTACAACTGGCTATAATCCGTTTCGCTGGCAGCCTTACCAACGCGGTCGCTGCCGCCCTCAGCCGACGCCGGATTGGTTACACTAATTTGCAACCCGACCATTCCAGCCACAGCTTGAATGGCGCCCGCCGGAATGTTCCCGGCACTGCCGGGGGCTTCCGCCTGCACCCGGATTTCACTCTCTTGACCCATGCCGGCCGGTACCACCGCCTGAGCGAGGGTTAAATATCGCTGCTTTGGATCGGTCGTTGTCAGAAACACCGTTCCAGCAGGGATAACGACCGGTTGATCGGTCTGGTTGGTAAGAGTCAACAGCGCCTCAGCCGGTTTGTCCGGCACAGTGATTTCTCCGGTGGCGGCTGCCTCAAGATGCCCCTCCACTGTGGTCTGGAGGACAACAGCCGGCAACTGCCCGCCAGGCAGGACGCCCGGAATGTCTACGCCGGGGTAAACGGTCAGGTTAAGCGTCTGGGTTTCCCGCTGCAACGGGATTTCGACTGTTGCAGAGGGTAAAAAGAAGGCGATCAGGGCTAAGATTGCAGCCAGGCCCAAAATAAATAAGGAGACCCGGAACATCAAGGGGATCGAAACCGCAGCTTTCGGCATTAACTGACTGTGCAGGGGAGCCAGATCCGGCGGGGCGCCGCGCCGCCCTGGCCTGACGATCCGCCGGCGTGATCCTGACCGCCATGACAGACGCTGAGCAGCCGGAATGGATGGAAAGACAGGAAGTCCGACAATTTTTGCGTTTTCGATGATATCCGCACTCAGCGTTGAGATCGCCAGTTGCCCGCCGGCTCTGGCGGCGCTGCGCTGGATCAAAGTCAGGTCCAACCGGTCCAATACGGGCGGTCTGCGCCGCGGAAACGCCAGCAAAATCCGGGGCGCCTTAGCCCAGGCCAGTTTATCGCAAATGGAAGTTGCGTTATCGTGGGTATCCAGCCGCAGGATTTGGGTTTTCATTGCTTTCCAATGAGCAATTATACAATCGAACTTAAACGCGTCCGGCTTTTCTCTACGCAGCGGCAGCGATCCATTCCCGAAGGCGGGAAAGCTCCGCAGGCATCGCGTCGCGCCATTGGCCAGGGGTCAGCCCCTCCAGCGTGATATTGCCAATACTCACCCGCACCAGCCGCAGCGTCGGGAAGCCGACCGCGGCAGTCATGTGGCGAATTTGACGTTTCTTTCCCTCTTTCAGGACAATGCGGATCCAACTGGTCGGGCTGTGCGGCGTTACCGGTTTATCGCGGGCGGGCAGGACGGGTTCCGGAATCAGCATGACCTGACTGCGCTGAGTCATGCGCCCTTTGACCGCCACCCCCTGCTCCAGGGCTGCAATTGCCGCCTGATTGATCTCCCCCTCAACCTGCACCAGGTAGGTTTTGGCCACTTTATGCTGCGGGTCGGTCAGGCGGTGAATCAGATCACCATCATTGCTCAACAGCAGCAATCCTTCGCTGTCCAGATCCAACCGGCCAGCGGCGTACACATCCGCGATGGGGATGTAATCTTTCAAGGTGGGGCGCTGCCCCTCCGAATCGGTAAACGAGCAAAGCACCCCATAAGGTTTATAAAACACAAGTACCCGGCTCGCCTTAGTCTGACCCATAAAGCCCATCCCGATTAAATACTAATTGCAGCCGACCGGTCAGGCCGTTGTAAGGCAGATAACCCGGCACAGACAGCCGCAACTTTTATGATTATAATTCGTTCAATCATGAATCCTCGAAAGAGAGCAGCTATGAGACTTACAGCGCTGACTGTGATATTAATCCTGCTGGTTTCGACCGGCTGCAATTTACCTTATCGGCAGCAGCTTGCTCCCACCCCAGACGTAGTCGCTACCCAGGTAGCCACCCTGTTGACCCTGCCGCCGACTGCACTGCCCATTGTGGATACCCCGGTTGCAATTGTCTCTGCGACACAGGCGCCCAGCGCCACCGCTCAAGCTTCGGCAACACCCCAGCCAACCGCCACAACCACCTCATCGCCGGAGGATCCGCGTGTCCTCCTGGGCGAGCCGGATTTTACCGACACATTGGATAGCGGCAGATCTTTTGGTCTGGAAAGCAAGGCTTACGACGATGATTACACCTACATCCGGGTTGAAAACGGCGCGCTGGTGCTCACCAGCCGCTATGCCACCGGATTTCGCGGCTGGCGCACCGGGGGCGTCAAACTGGGTAACGCCTATCTGGAGGCCAGGGTAAATATAGGCGAATGTTCTGGATCCGATAATTACGGACTGGTGTTTCGCAGTCCCGATTTTATGAAAGGTTACTGGTTTCAGCTAACCTGCGAGGGTAACTGGGACCTGGGTTATTGGGACGGCGATGAATATTCCAGCCTGGCCTCCGGCACCAATGCCTCTGGCGCCCTGTTGACCGGCTCCAACCAGACCAACCGGCTGGGCGTTTGGACCAGTGGCAGTCAGATCAAGCTGTACATCAATGGCAAAATGATCAGTCAGGTGGAGGACTCAACGCAATCCGAACCCGGCTCCTACGGTGCAATCATCGCTTCCTTCAATACGCCCAATTTCACCGTTTCAATCGATGAGTTTTCTTATTGGAATTTAGAGTAGAAAAGCCAGGCAGAATGGCCGGATCAACTCTCAACCAGCAGCGTGTCGCAGACATCGCCCAATCGATCATCAAGCAAAATCCGGTTTACCTGGATACGGAAACGACCGGGTTGGACAAAGACGCTGAAATCGTCGAAATTGCAGTTGTGGATGATGCCGGGCAAATCCTGATCAACCAGTTGGTGAGACCGTCAAAGCCGATTCCCGCCGAAGTCACCTTGCTGCACGGAATCACGAACGAAATGGTGGCCAGCGCCATGAGCTGGCCAGCGTTGTGGCCTACTGTGCGGGGATATTTGCTTGGCAAGACCATCGGCATCTACAACGCCGAGTTCGATGTGCGCATCATGCGCCAGTCGCTCGAACGGTACCGCCTGCCCTGGCGCGAATCGCTCTCGACGCTGGATATTCTCAATCTGTATTCAGAATTTCGCGGTGAATGGGACCCCATCCACCGCTCGCTGCGCCGCTTCAAGCTGGAGGATGCAGGCAGGTTCTTCCGGATCCCGCTTCCTAATGCACACCGCGCGGCTGATGATGCTTTACTGGCGCGGGCTCTGCTGCGCCGCATGGCTGGCATGGATTATTAAGGGGGAATTGTTTGGATCGATTTGCTTACACCCCGGTTCAAGAGCAGATCATCGCGGCTCCGCTTGCCGGAAGTCGATACATTTCCGGGCCGCCCGGCTGCGGTAAGACCAGCGCAGCCGTCGGCCGCCTGCGTCGCATGATCGAGCAGGGGATTACCGCTGAGTCTATCCTGATTTTAACCCCGCAGCGCTCGCTGGCAGCACCCTATGCGCGGGAAATCTCCCGCCCCGACCTACCCGCCGGTGGCCTGCCAACCATTGTGACACTTGGCGGCCTGGCGCAGCGCACCCTTCAACTGTTTTGGCCGGCGGTTGCAGGCAGCAGCGGTTTTCGCCATTCCGAACTGCCCCCCACTTACCTGACGCTTGAAACTGCACAGTACTATATGGCCAAAGTAGCCGCGCCGCTGTTCGAGCGTGGGTATTTCGAACAATTGGTGATCGACCGCAACCGTTTATACTCGCAAATCCTGGACAATCTGAACAAAGCCGCGGTAGTTGGGTTTGCCCATACCGATATCAGCCGCCGGCTCAAAAACGCCTGGATCGGTAAGCCAGAGCAAACCATTCACTACGAACAGGCCCAGGAATGCGCCAACCTCTTTCGCGCATACTGTCTGGAGCATAATCTGCTGGATTATTCGCTGCAAATCGAGCTGTTCGCGCAGCAGCTTTGGCCTTCTCACCTGGTGCGCCAGTACTTGAGTAACCAGTACCGGCACCTCATTTACGATAACCTCGAAGAAGATGTGCCCGTCACCCAGGATATCATTCGCGAATGGCTGCCAGCATTCGATAGCAGCCTGTTGATCTTCGACCAGGGCGCGGGCTACCGCGCCTTTCTCGGCGCCGACCCGGCAAACGGCGAAACGCTGAGGGAATTATGCGACCAAACCGGCGAATTTTCGCAATCCTTCGTGACTGAACCGGCGCTGCAGGAACTGGGCAATGCTTTTTCAAACATTCTGCGGCCTAAAGCTGAAAAGACCGTCACGCCCCGGGCACTGACTGGATATTCCTTCGCACCCAGCCGTTTCTACCCTGAAATGATCGATTGGGTGGCGGCCGAAGTCGCCCGGCTGGTTCACGAGGAAGGGGTGCCGCCCGGTGAAATTGCCATCGTGTCACCCTTCCTGTCGGATGCGCTGCGCCATTCGCTGATGCACCGCCTGCTGGGTCACGGGGTGACAGCGCGCTCGCACCGCCCCTCACGCAGCCTGCGGGACGAACCCGCCGCCCGTTGCCTGCTTACCCTGGCCCGCCTGGCGCACCCTCTGTGGAACCTGCCGGCCACTCCGCAGGATGTCCGCGCGGCTTTGTTGCAAATCATTGGGGATATCGACCTGGTGCGCGCGGATTTAATTTCCGCCATGCTCTTCAGTCAGCGCAATAAACAGGCGCCGCTCAACAGTTTCGATCTGGTCAAGCCCGAGATGCAAGAACGCATTACTTTTTCCATCGGTGAACGCTTTATGCGCCTGCGCGCCTGGCTGATGGATTATATTGAATCCGAACCGGCGGAACTGGATGTCTTCCTGGCGCGATTATTCGGCGAGTTGCTGGCTCAGCCGGGCTTTGGATTTCACGATAATTACGAAGCCGCGGGGGTAACTGCCCGCCTGATCGAATCGGTGCAGAAATTCCGCCGGGTGACGGAAGCCACTTTGCAGGCGACCGGCCGGTCGATCGGACAGGAATACCTGATGATGGTTGCTGACGGCGTCCTGGCGGCCCAGTATTTGTTGCCCGCCGATGAACCTCCGCCTGACGCAGTTTTGGTTGCCCCGGCCTACTCCTTCCTGATGATCAACCAGCCAGTGCGCTTCCAGTTCTGGCTGGATGTCGGCAGCCTGGGCTGGTGGGAACGTCTCTACCAGCCACTGACCCACCCGCATGTGCTCTCGCGGCGCTGGCAGCCAGATAAGGCCTGGACGGACGTGGATGATTTCAGCGCAAACCAGGAAACGCTGCAGCGACTGACCAGCGGGTTGATCGCCCGCTGCCGTGAGCACATTTATCTGTGCGCAGCGCGCGTCAATGAACGCGGCACAGAGGAGAAAGGCCCGCTGCTGTACGGGATCCAGTCGCTGCTGCGACTGGCGCGGGAACTGGAGGCCGGTCATGTTTAATCCGCGCCCCAACCAAAAGGAAATCCTTTCCTACACCCACGGTTTCATGGGCGTATCGGCGGTGCCCGGCAGCGGCAAGACCCACACCCTTTCCCGCCTGGCGGCCAACCTGATTTCGTCCAATGTGCTGGACGATAACCAGGAAATCCTGATCGTCACACTGGTCAATTCAGCGGTCGATAATTTCAGCAGCCGGATTGCCGGATTCATGACCGAATTTGGGCTGCTGCCCGATCTGGGATACCGCGTGCGCACCTTGCATGGGCTGGCGCATGATCTGGTCAAGGAACGACCCGATTTGGCCGGGTTATCGGACCGTTTTACCATTGTGGACGAACGGGAAACCAATGAGATTCTAGCCAATGCCGTGCGCGGCTGGCTGCGAGCTCATCCGGGGTTTGCCGCTGAATGGCTCGCTCCGGAAATCGATCTGGATTCTGATTCATATATTGCCAAGTCCTGGGAAAGCGGCCTGGAGAGCCTGGCCAAAAACTTCATCCGCCAGGCGAAGGATTTACAGGCCACGCCGCACGTTCTGACCGATGCACTTGCCAAATATAAAATCCGGCACAGCCTGCTGGATTTTGGCCTTGATATATACAGCGCTTACCAGCGGGCATTATCTTACCGTTCCGCCGTCGATTTCGACGACTTGATCCGGCTGGCGCTGCTGGTGCTGCAATCCGATCCCGATTACTTGATGCGGCTGCGCCACCGCTGGCCGTATATCCTGGAGGACGAAGCCCAGGATAGTTCACTGGTACAGGAACAAATTCTAACCCTGCTGTCCGGCGACCAGGGCAATTGGGTACGGGTAGGTGACCCCAACCAGGCAATTTATGAAACCTTTACCACCGCCAGTCCGGAGCATTTGCGCCGCTTTTTACGCCGCGGCGACGTGACTGCCCGCGATCTGCCCGATTCCGGCCGCTCACAACCCGGCATCATCAAGCTGGCGAATGAATTGATCCGCTGGACAATGGAAGAGCACCCGGTGGAAGATCTGCAAAACAGCCTGACCACTCCGCTTATCCGTCCAACGCCGCCCGGTGACCCCCAGCCCAACCCACCCGACGATCCGGCCGGGATTGTCCTTTATGACCAAAAGTTGACCCCGTCCGCAGAAATCGATACGGTGGTCCGGTCTGTGAAAGCCTGGCTTGCGCAAAACCCGGATAAAACCGTAGCCGTGCTGGCGCCACGCAACAAGCGATTGGTCAAAATGGCGGACGATCTGCACGCGGCCGGCATCGAAACGGTCGAATTAATGAATACATCGCAATCCACCCGCCAGACAGCCGTGCTGTTGCAGGAAATCCTTGAAATGCTGGCCAAACCGGTGGATGCGCTCCGGTTGGGAAAGGTATACAAAGGGATCAACCGGGAACGCTGGGAGGCCCCTGAAACTCGCGATCTGTGCCGGGCCGTGCATCATTTGATCACGCGCAACCCAAAGGTCGAAGATTACCTCTGGCCACGGACCGGCGTCACCTGGCTGGAAGAATTGAATGCGCAGAGCGTGGACAGTGCTGCCATCCAGGAATTGGAAATTTTTCAGCAGTTGGCTCGTGGCTGGCATGAAGCCGTGCTGCTGCCAATCGACCAGTTAATTCTGACCATCGCGCAAGACCTGTTCGCCGAACCCACCCGACTGGCGCTGGCTCACAAAATCGCGCTTCTGCTCGAACGTTCAGCCCAAACCCACCCGGAATGGCATCTTTGGAATTTTGCGCTGGAACTGGCGGATGTTGCTGCCAATCAGCGCAGATTAGATGGCTTTTCCGAGGAGGAAATCGGTTTCGACCCCGACCAGCACAAGGGCAAGGTTGCCATGGCCACCATTCACAAGGCCAAAGGCCTGGAATGGGATCGGGTATATCTGCTGTCTGCCAGCAATTATGACTTCCCCTCGGCGCAGGAATATGACCAGTACCTGCCGGAAAAAAATTTCATCCGCGGTAAACTCAACCTGGAGGCAGAAGCTCTTTCCCGGCTGAAGGCGGTCATGGCTGGCGATCCGGCTGCGCTATACCTGGAGGAAGGTTTGGCCACCACCCAGGCGCGGCTGGATTATTGCGCGGAGCGGCTGCGTCTTTTCTACGTCGGCATCACCCGGGCGCGCCGCATGTTGACGGTCACCTGGAACAATGGGCAGGATGGCGGCGGATCGCGGGAAAACCAGGCCTCTCTGCCGTTCGTTCACCTGAGTGCTTACTGGAAGGAAACGCGCAATGCAGATTCCCGCTAATTTTGCCTTCAGCCAGAATAACCTGCAGGATTATGTCGATTGCCCGCGGCGCTTCGAGCTGCGCTATCTGAAAAAATTAGCCTGGCCAGCCATTCGCTCCGAACCTATCCTGGCAGTGGAACGACACATGCTGTTAGGGGAACGCTTTCATCGCATGATCCAACAACACCAGTCCGGTCTATCTGCCGAACTGATCGCAGCCACTGCCAGCGAACCTGAACTGATCGATTGGTGGCAGGCCTATCTGTCGGCTGCACCCGAACCCCTACCAGAGCGGCGGTTGGTGGAACACACGCTGTCTGCGCCCTTTGGCAATTACCGCCTGATTGCCAAATATGATCTGTTGGCCATCGCGCCGGGCGAGCGCGCGGTGATCGTGGACTGGAAAACCAGCCTGCGGAAGCCAAAGCGCACGCTGCTCAGCCGCCGGATTCAAACGCGGCTTTATCCTTTTCTCCTGGTGGAAGCTGGCAAGCTGCTCAATAATGGCACTGCTTTCAAACCCGAACAGTTGGAGCTGATTTACTGGTTCACTGCCGAGCCGCAAAAACCCGAGCGTTTCCCTTATTCCACCGACCAGCTCGATCAGGATCGTAAATTCCTCCATGACCTTATCGCGGATGTAGTCAATGCCAGCGAGACCGATTTCCCGCTGACCGGCGACGAAAGCATGTGCCGTTACTGCAATTATCGTTCACTGTGCGATCGCGGGGTAAGCGCCGCTGAAAGGGAAGACGATGCTGCGGACGAGGATAACGGTGAGAGCAGCGGTTTTGACCTGGATTTCGAGCAAATCAGTGAAATCGCGTTTTAACCTCTTTTACGGTAGGATAGTGGTGTGAAACTGAATTTGCCAACCCGCTGGATCGACCCCGATCCGACACTGGACATTCCTGCAGAATTGCTGGGCGGCCTGGGCGGGAATGAACTGCTGGTGCGAGCGCTGGTCAACCGCGGGATTACCACCTGGGATCAAGCCAGGGGATTTTTAGATCCGGGTTTCTACCAGCCGGCCGACCCCTTCGACCTGCCGGACATGCAGGCAGCCGTTGACCGGCTGCAAACTGCCCTGCGCAAGGGTGAATGTATCGGTGTCTGGGGCGATTTCGATGTGGATGGCCAGACCGCGACCTCCCTGCTGGTTGGCGTGCTGCGCGGATTAGGCGCCAGAGTGCAGTACCACGTCCCGGTTCGCGCGCAGGAATCGCACGGGGTGAATCTGCCTGGCCTGGTTAAATTCCTCGAAGCGGGGGTAGATCTCGTTCTCACCTGCGATACCGGCATTACGGCTCATGATGCAGCCCAGTTTGCCCGCGAGCAGGGTTTTGACTTTATCATCACTGACCATCACAGCCTGCCCGAGACCCTGCCGGATGCGTACGCGGTGATCAATCCGCAACGCTTACCTTCGGAACATGCTCTGCGAACACTGGCGGGAGTGGGAGTCGCCTACCAACTGGCAAAAGCGTTGTGCGACCGTGAGGATAAGCCGGAATTGGCCCGCAAACAAATGGATCTGGTGGCTTTAGGCTGCGTTGCAGATGTTGCCGGGCTGACCGGCGATGTGCGCTATCTGGTGCAGCTTGGATTAGCCCAACTCCGCAACCCGCAGCGAGCGGGGCTGCAAGCGATCTTCGAACGCGCCGAACTGGATCCTACCCGGCTGACCGAGCAGCACATCGGATTTGTCATCGGTCCACGCCTGAACGCCATCGGCCGGCTGGCTGACGCCAACCCGGTGGTGGATTTCTTGACTACGAATGATCCAACGAAGGCTGCCGATTTCGCCGCCCGGCTGGAAGGCTTGAACAGCGAGCGGCGATTCATGACCGAGCAGGTTTTGCAGGGCGCGCTGGCGATGATCGAGCGCGATCCGGCGCTGGCTGACTCACCTGTCCTCATTTTGAACCACCCCGAATGGCCCGGCGGAGTCAATGGAATTGTCGCCAGTCGATTGGTGGAACTCTTCAATAAACCTGCCATCCTGTTGACTTCCCCGGCAGGCTTACCTGCCAGCGGGTCGGCCCGTTCGGTTGAAGGTATTAATATCACCGCGGCAATCGCCTCAGGCGCCGATCTGCTGCTTGGTTACGGCGGTCACCCCATGGCAGCCGGCATGTCGCTCGACCCTGCCAATTTGTCCGAGTTCCGGCAACGGGTGGCGAATTCAGTACGACAGCAAGCGGTAGGGTTGGATTTGACCCGCCGCCTGACCATCGACGCCTATTTACACTTCGACGATCTAACCCTGGAAACAGTCGCTGACCTGGAGCGGCTGGCGCCTTTTGGCGCAGGGAACCCGGCGATTTTGCTGGCCGTGTGTAACGTAAAGGCAGCGGAGGTGACCTCCATCGGCAAGACCGGTGAGCATCTGCAGGTGATGATCGAGGATGAAAACGGCGCGGTGCGGCGCGTGCTCTGGTGGCAAGGCGTGCGCGACCTGATACCGGAAGACCGGTTTGACCTGGCTTTCACTGCCCGCACAAGCAACTACCGCGGCGGGCTGGAAGTTCAACTGGAATGGGTTGCTTCGCGTGAGCGCGTTCGTGATCAGTCCGAGGCCGCGAATACTCTTAATTCCGCTGCCTGGCAGGTACTGGATTATCGCGCTTCGAGCGACCCGTTGAAAGATCTCGCGATGGTCACCGCCAAATCTGAAAGCGTTATCTGGCGCGAAGGAAGCGCCAATGGTGAACCGAAAGGATTGCCGCGCGCTCACCTGGTGCCAGCCGAAATTCTGGTGATCTGGAATCCCCCGCCCGGTCGTTCTGAATTGAAACAGGCGGTGGATCAAGTTCAGCCAGCAGTGGTGGCGTTATTTGCCGTCCAGGCAGCGTCCGATGATCCCCAGATTTTTCTGACACAATTGGGCGGGTTGGTGCGCCACGCGCTGCGCACCCGCGCCGGTGAAATAGCGATCGGACAATTCGCCGGGCTACTCAACCAGCGCGAAGATACAGTCCGGCTGGGAATACGCTGGTTGATCGCACGCGGATTTGTCCGTTCGATTGAAATGGACGACCAGTCAGTAGTACTGGCAGAAGCTGGCGTTCCGGACATGGCAACTGCCAGCGACCTTGAAAAAGCTATACGCATAGCCCTGGAGGAGACTGCCGCTTTCCGATCATTTTATCTGCGCGCAGATCCATCCGGCCTTTTAACCGTATCATAGTACAAACAGCCAAGGAGGAAACCCAATGGCCAATGTAAACACGCGTTATTTGATTGTCGGCGGCGGCATGACCGCTGATGCCGCCATCCGAGGCATTCGTGAGCATGACGTTGACGGCAAAATCGTCCTGGTCAGCCAGGAGAATGTCCCGCCATACGACCGGCCGCCGCTTTCCAAAGGGTTATGGACCAAAAAAAAGAAGGTCGAGCAAATCTGGCGCGGAACCGACAAGTTCAACGTTGATTTTCACCTGGGACGAGAAATCCTCTCGCTTGACCCGGTCAAAAAGTTCTGCGTGGATGATCAAGGCGCAGAATACCATTACGATCGGTTGCTGCTGGCTACCGGCGGCATGCCCATTCACCTGGCGGAGGAGACCGGCAAGGTCATTTATTACCGCACCTTCGCCGATTACGAGCGGCTTCGCGCTTTGGCGAATGAAGGCAAAACCTTTGCGGTTATTGGCGGCGGCTATATTGGCTCAGAAATCGCTGCCGCGTTAACGATGCAGGGAAATAAAGTCACCATGGTCTTCCCGGAAGACGGGATAATCGCCCGGTTGGTACCTTCTGAAATGTCTTTGCAAATCAACGAGATGTACGAAAGCAAAGGCGTGGTGGTGCATCCCGGGCATCTGGTATCCAGCGTGGAAGCGCACGATGGCCGGATGAGCATCCAGACAAACCGTGGATTGGCGCTTGACGTGGATGTGGTAGTCGCCGGACTGGGCATCCGCCCCAATACCCGCCTGGCTGAAACTGCCGGCCTGAAGGTTGACAATGGAATTATTGTAGATGAGTCGCTGCAAACCTCGGCCGCGGATATCTTTGCGGCTGGCGACGTGATCCGGTTCTTCAATCCGGCGCTCAACCGCGCCATCCGCACCGAGCATGAAGAAAATGCAAACCTGAGCGGGAAGTTAGCCGGTGCAGCCATGACCGGCCAACCAGTGCGTTACACTCATTTACCCTTTGCCTATTCCGACCTGTTCGAGCTGGGATTCGAAATGATTGGCGTCATCGACCCACGCCTGCCCATGATTGGTGACTGGCAGGATCCATACCGTACCGGGGTTGTGTATTATTTCGACAGCGGGCGGGTGGTGGGCGTTCTGCTGGTCAACATGTGGGGGCGGATAGACCAGGCGCGTGCATTGATCGAGAGCAAAGATCAACCGGCCGCCAGGGATATAAAGGGATATATAACCTAAGGTAAGTGTGATGCGCCTAAGTACACCCGAGTGCGTTGCTCCTGGGACGAAAATAATGGGGCTGTCTCAAAAGAATAAATTTGTCATTTTTTCTACCACATATACGGGATGGGGTGGAACCCATCCCGTATATGTAGGGGCGGGTTTCCACGCCCGCCCGCTTTTGAGACAGCCCCCTAAAATTCTTCCTTTTTCCTAAATAATTAATATACTAAACAAATAATGGTCTCCACTAAAATGAATTGGCCATCGCGTAAACCAAACCGTTTGAAAAATTTCGATTATTCGCTTAACGGCGCTTATTTTGTCACAATTTGCACCGAAGATCGCCAAAATATATTATCAGTCATAACCATTGGAGAAGATGATTTCCCATCAGTCAAATTAACCCCAATTGGTATCGAAGTCGAAAAATCAATTGCGTACATAAATGAGAATTATTCTGACGTTACCATCGAAAAATTTGTCATCATGCCAAACCACATTCACCTCATTGTGGTCCTAGACCAAGGCGTAGTTCCAGCCCTATCATTGTCAGATTTGGTTGGCCGGATGAAATCGTTCACAAATAGACGGTTCAACCAGATCAAAGGGACCCAAAATGCCATTTTATGGCAGCGGTCTTATCATGACCATTGCATCCGAAACGAGGATGATTATGGGAATATTTGGGGTTATATCGACCAAAATCCTATGACCTGGTTGAACGATGATTACTTTGAAGATTAAATAAGTTTTTAGACGTAACAATTTTTTGTAGGGGACGGGTTCCATCCCGTCCCGAGCCCAATGTTCAATGACGAAAATAATGGGAGGGCATGGAAGCCCTCCCCTACGCCAGCGTCCCTTCAATAATGTCGCACTGCTCGCTCTGTCAGCCCTGTTAGCCCTGTTAGCCCTTCCGATTCATGAAATTGTGTGTTAAACTAGTATCCGCGTAAGTAGCCAGAAGCACGTTGCTGCTTTCCGCTCTTTGCTGCGCCAACGGCGCCGTCAGAGGGCAATCCCGAGGAAAGGAGGATTCCAACCAATGCGCAATTATGAATTGGTCTTCATCATCCAGCCTGATCTGGACGAAACTGCTGTTAAGGGTCTCGTCGAAAAGGTTCAGGGGTGGATTACCGAAGCCGGCGGCGTCATTGCGAAGATCGACAACTGGGGCAAACGTCGCCTCGCTTATCAGATCAATAAGCGCCGCGAAGGCCAGTACGTTCTCTTCGAAATGCAGTTGCCACCCGCGTTCAGCGCGGAATTGGAGCGCAATATGCGCTTCCTGGAACCCGTTATGCGGTTCTCCATCATCAATCGTGACTAATGAGTCGGATGATTGTTTTGTCATTTCGGTTCTCAAGGAGTCGTCATGAGCCGCGGATTGAATAAAGTCATGATTATCGGCCACCTGGGCCGCGATCCCGAAATGCGCTATACGCCTTCCGGCAGACCGGTAACAACCTTCACGGTTGCCACCAGCCGCACCTGGAACACCGCTGACGGCGAACGCCACACCGAGACAGAGTGGTTTAACATCGTCACCTGGGGTAACCTGGCGGAAATTTGCAAGCAATACCTGACCAAAGGCCAACAGGTCTATATCGAAGGCCGCTTGCAGACCCGGAAATGGGATGACGCCGAAGGCAATAAGCACAGCACCGTCGAAGTCGTTGCCAGTGAAATGATGATGCTTGGAGAACGCCGTGACATTAATACCAACGCTCCCGCTGAGCCCATAGAAGGCGAAGAAGCGGACAGCGAGTACCCTTTTTAGGAGTAAGTACGAATGGCTGAAAACAACCAAAGCGAGAATGAGCAGCAAGGTGGTTATCAGCGCCGATTTGTGGCGCGCCCCAAAATCTGTGCATTCTGCGCCGATAAAAATGTATTGATCGACTATAAAGCTGTCGATATGCTGCGCCGCTACGTTACGGACGACGGCAAAATTCGCCCACGCCGGCAAACCGGCACCTGTGCCCGCCACCAGCGCGAGCTGGCCCGCGAAATCAAACGAGCGCGCCACCTGGCCCTTCTTCCCTTCGTCGGTGAAGAATGGACCGAGTACGTCCGCTAAAATACCATTAGGGGAATAACCAGGGCATAGGCCATCCGGCCGAATGCCCTTTTTGATTTAGGAACGAAAGGTAAGTTAATGGCTAAGACACCCCAAGTGAAGCACGTCACCCGCAAACAACAAAACCGGGTCGAACGCGAACATCGACAACGCACGATGATCACTGCAGCAACCATCGCTATTGCGGCCCTGGTTGTGCTGATCCTCGGTTACGGCGTGCTCGACCAATTGGTGCTGCAGAAAAACAAACCGGTAGCCATTGTTGACGGTACAAAAATCAGCCTGGCTGACTTTCAGGCGCGCGTCCGCTACGACCGCTACCAGTTGATTCAAAACACGCTGACTCTGCAGCAGTATGCTCAGATGTTCAGCTTCGATCAAAACTCGGCGAATTACTTCACCCAGCAAATTCAACAAAACCTGAGCATGCTTAATACTGAAGAAGTGATGGGCGATCAGGTTGTCGAAGAATTGATCAATGACGTCGTCA
>SLTK01000009.1:687743-1039964 GCA_004347695.1 Chloroflexota bacterium
CGTCATCGCCAATCAAGCCGAAAAAATGGGAATTACCGTAAGCGAAGAAGAGATCGATATCGCGCTGCAAGAAGCGTTCGGATACTTTGCCAACGGAACCCCCACTCCGGAACCGACATCGAGCCCCTTTGCCACCGCGACTCTCTCACCGAAGCAATTGACTTTGGTTCCACCCACTGCAACTCCGACTATGGAACCGACCGCGACAACCGGACCGACTGCCACGCCTGATGCAGCCACGGCCACGCCTGACGCAGCCACAGCCACGCCCACCGAGGACCCGAACGCAACGCCGACAGAAGAGCCAACACCTCAACCAACGGCTACACCCTACACCCTCGAGGGATATCAGAAGAGTTATGGTGATTATGCTGCCTCGCTCGAGACAGATGCCCTCTTCAGTGAAGAACAATTCCGCGAGATATTCCGGGCGCGCTTGATCTATGATAAAGTGCTGGCAGAAGTCACCAAGGATGTCGTCGCATCAACCGATTACGTTTGGGCGCGCCATATTCTGGTTGCCAGCGAAGAAGAAGCTGCCGTCATCGAAGGCAAATTAGCTGCCGGACAGGATTGGTCTGCCCTGGCTGCCGAGTTCTCCACGGACGAAAGCAACAAGAATAATGGCGGCGATCTGGGTTGGTTCAACAAGACCGCCATGGTTACCGAATTTTCGGACGCCGCTTTTGCTTTGACTGAGATTGGGGAGATCAGCAAGCCGGTCAAAACCAGCTTTGGCTGGCACATCATCCAGTTGTTGGGACGAGAAACCCGCCCGGCGACCAGCGACGAACTCGATCAAATCAAGCAGGACAAATTCACGGAATGGCTGACCGGTGTGAAGGCCGAGATGAAAATCGAGACCTTTGACAACTGGCTCGGTAAAGTTCCAACCATTCCAGCCACACCATCGTCTCTGGCTCAGTAATCCTTCTGTCTTCAAGAGACTCCTCTTTGGCTCCAAAGAGGAGTTTTTTAATTAATGAAATGTATTTAAGGCTGCGCACGATTTCAAAACATCTATATCATGTAGAATTAACCAATCCCAAGTAAATGAAGGGATGCGATTTCAATGCGTAAACACAACACTCTTAAACTATTGCTTTTACCCTTTTTTGGAATGATATTTGGAATGGTTTATGCCTTCATGTTTGTCCATGGCTTAACTGCCACCTGGGCTTTGATAGGAAAGCCTTCCGATGATATTTCCAAAATAATCGGCGTGGTTGGCCAAACTAACTTATTCGTATCTACCGTTTCGGGTGAGATTTACTCGTTCGACTTTAGTGAATATTATTATGGGCATAATTCTTCTTTCGCAGATCAATTATTTTCTTCGGCTCCTCCAGTAATTTGGAAGAAAGAGAATATGCTTACGATAATCCCAGAACCTGTCCGCAGGCCAACGTTTAATTTTATTACCTGGCCATTGCTTTTCAAAGAAAAACAGCTCTATGAGTCCACACATCAATTGATAGAAGGTGAATTGCTAACCAAATTCGCGTTATCCAAAGATGGTAATTTGTGGATTTGGAGTTATGGTGTAGGGGGAATGGCAGGGATATTGTATTATTTTTACCCACCAATCGGCTTATTATTCGGATTGCTGCTAATCCCTATCATTAAACATTGGAACGTTTATCCAGCAAAACCATAGTTGCTTGTCACTTGAGATGAAGCATTCAGCTACCGGGCGCGTACCAGTTCCTCGGGCACTTCGTCCAGCTTGAGTGAGATCACCTGGCTGGCAGAGTCTTTGCCCATGGTTACCCCATAGATCACATCGGCTACCTGCACCGTATTACGGTTGTGGGTGATGACAATAAACTGGGTGGTCTGGCTCAGTTCTCGCAGTAATTCCGTGAAGCGGCCAACGTTGGCTTCGTCCAACATGGCATCCACTTCGTCCATAACGCAGAACGGCGTTGGCGAAACTTTCAGCAGCGAAAAAATCAACGCCACCGCGGTAAGCGAACGCTCGCCGCCGGAAAGCAACGAAAGTCCCTGCTCGCGCCGGCCGGGCAGTTTGGCTTCGATGTCGATGCCGCCCTCGGTTGGGTTGTCTTCATCCTGCAGCACCAACCGCGCTGTACCCCCGCCAAACAAACGGGTGAACAGGACGGTAAATTCCGCGGCAACGGCTTTGAAAGTCTTACGGAATTCGGTTTTCATCAGCTCGTCCAGCTCCGTGATCACCTGGCGCAGGTCTTCATCCGCTTTGCGCAGGTCGGAAACCTGGCCGGTCAGAAAGGTAAACCGTTCCTTGACATCCAGAAATTCGCTGCGGGCTTCCGGGTTGATGGCTCCCATGCGCCGCAGTTGGTTGCGTTGGCGGTTGATGGATTCTTCCAATTCGTTCGGGATTTGTGCAACCACAGGTAGCTGCTGGACAAGGCCATCGAATGGCAGCGGCGTTGGCCCTGAAATATCTTCCTTGTATTCAAAGGCTACCAGCCCGAAATCCTCTTCGATGCGGTGGCGCAGCGAGTCAAGCGAATCGCGCAGCCGGCCGGATTCAAGCTGCGCCTGGGTAGCATAGCGTTCTGCCACGCCAACCGCCTGCTGGGCCGCCGCTAAATCACCCTGCAGGTGCTCGTAGCGCTCCTCGATTTGGGCTAATTGCTGCTCCTCAGGCTCGATCTGGACGCGCAGCGTTTCAATCTGTGCATTGAGTTCGGCCTCTTTGAGATGCTGTTCGTGTTTTTCCTGGTCATGCAGCAGTTGTGCGGCTTGCGCCTGCTCCATACGCTGCTGGAAGGTGCGCTGCTGATTTAAGTTGGTCTGCAAGGCCTGACGGTATTCTTCCAGGCGGCGGTCAGCGTCTTTGAGGCTGCGGGCAGCCAGGGCGGTCTGGGTATTCCAGTGAACGACCTGCGCCTGGAACTCATTGACGGGAAGTTCATCCAGGCTGCGCTGAACATCGCGGATTTGCAGTTCCAACGATTCGGCTTCCCCTTCACATTGATCCAACGCCTGCTTGTTCGCGCTGCGCTCGGCTTCGCTCTTTTTGATTTGCTCTTGAAAATTGGTCAGTTGGCCCTGCTGCCAGTCGCGTTTCTGGCGCGCCTGCTCGTACTCCAGCGTTGCCTGCTGCAAGGTTCGGGCAGATTGGCGCACGGATTGATCCAGCTCGCGTAAGGCTTTTTCCTTGGCCTGCAGTGCTTCGCGCGCCTGCTCAAGCTCCTGCACAGTTCTTTTTGCTGCAACCTCTGCTTTGCTCAGACGAGCCTCTACCTCTGCCAGGGAGTCCTTCGCCTCGCGCAATTGGCGCGGGCGAGTAAGCAACGCAGAGCGGCTCACCTGCCCGGCAGTAACAGCTCCGCTGCCGCTGAATACTTCGCCCTGCAAAGTGACTACACGCACATTAATGGGTTGTGAGGCTGCCAGCCGCCGGGCGCTTTTGCGATCACGCGTCACCAGCACCTGCCCGAGCAGCAAATCCACCACGGGCTGGCTGCCCTCTTTGACGTGCACCAGTTGCGAAGCCACCCCCAGGCAATCCGCATCTTTGGGAGATTTAAGCGCCGCATCCAGGCGCAGCCAATCCAGCGGATACAGGATAGCGCGGCCTTTTTCGCCACTGGCCAATAATTCCAATGCCTTTTCGGGATCGGTTTTTCCGGCCAGGGCGATGCCTTCCAGCGTTTCCCCCAACACGGCTGCAATAGCCTGCTCGTATTCGCTGGGTACTTCGATCAACTGGCTCAATGAAGTATACTGTCCGGCCAATTGACCTTGCTGCGCAGCCTGCAGCACCGACTTGGAGCCCTGATTCAACCCGCTCAGGCTGCGTTCAGCCTGTTCGAGCACCTCCAACTGGGTCACCAGACGGGTCTTTTCACCGCTGACGCGCGCCAGTTCATCCTGGGCTTGTTTGCGCCGGGTTTCAGCGCCGGTTACTGAGGTCTGAAGCTCGCGCAGGTCACTTTCCAGCACCTGGCGCTCCGCTTCTGCCTTATCCTGCGTGCTGCGCATTTCATCCAGCCGGATTTTTGTGCTTTGGACGGATTTTTCAGCCGGTTCCATGGCTGCCTGGGCGGATTCCAGATTTTTACGCAGGATTTCCAGCCGGTTTTTGATCTCACTCAGGTGGGCTTTAAGCTGCACCTGCTGGGTCTCGCTGGCAAGAAGCTGCCGGCGCAGCTCGCGGATATTTTTCTCCAGCCGGCTGCGGCTGGTCTCGCGTTCCGTCAGTGCGCCGCGTACTTTTTCCAACTGCGCTTCAGAATCATCCAACTCCGTCTGCAAACGCTCATGTTCAGCTTCCATGCTGCTCAACCGATCGCGGTGCAGGTGTTCTTCTTCCTCAACGCGAGCAAGGTCGAATTGCAGCGTTGCCTGCTGATCGGCCAGGGCGCGTTGGCGTTCATCCAGCACGGCCAGAGCCCGATTAACCTGCTCACGCGAATTGTGCAGTCCCGCAGATTGGCTGTGCCAACCGTTCAAACGGCTGCGCAACTCGCCCAACTGTTCACGCAGCTCTTTGACCCGCTTTTCGACTTCCTCATATTTACGCTGGGCCTGGTCGAGCTTTTGTTCCTGCACATGCAACACATCCCGCGCGTGGGCCACATCTCCCTGCACCCGGTGCCAGTGATATCCGTACCAATCGCGCAGCAGAATTTGTAAATCGGCCTTGATCCGGTCATACTCAATCGCCCTGGCCGCCTGACGTTCAAGGCTCTTCAGCCGCGGTTCCAATTCGCCCAGGATATCCAACACTCGCTCCAAATTGCGACGGGTGGCGTCCAGGCGGTTAATGGCTTCCTCGCGGCGTGAGCGATACAGACCGATGCCGGCGGCTTCTTCAAAAAAACGACGGCGTTCCTCCGGCTTGAGCGCCAGGGCGGCATCCACCAACCCCTGGCCAATAACAGTGTAGGTGCGTTCGGCCAAACCGGACTGCGCCAGCAATTCGGAAATTTCTTTCAGGCGCACGCGTTGACCATTCAGCACATATTCATTTTGGCCGTCGCGGTAGGCCCGGCGGGCCAGCAAGACTTCACTGTAATCGATCGGCAGCCAGCCATCGTCATTGTCAAAGGTGATCGCCGCCGATGCCATGCTGGCGCGGGGACGCTGCTCGGAGCCTGAGAAGATCATATCCTCAGTCTTGCGCCCGCGCAACAAACTGTAAGACTGCTCTCCGAGCACCCAGCGCAGCGCGTCAGCGATATTGGATTTGCCGGAGCCGTTTGGACCGACGATGGCCGTAATATTGCCGGGAAATTCAAATATGGTTCGACTGGCGAATGTTTTGTACCCGTGTAGTTCCAGCGATTTTAAGCGAGAAAGCATGCAGTTTCCTGTCGGGTGCGGAATTTTTATTCAACCAGCCCAATTTTAAGCAGCGCCATGCGGGCGGCAGCTTTGGCGGCTGCTGACTTGCTCGGACCGGCGCCGTAACCGTAAACCGTTCCGGCAATGATGACTTCCAATTCAAAAGTTTTCGAATGGTCGGGGCCGTGAGCGTTGCGCGTAATGTACTGCGGCGCCTGGAATCCCTGCGACTGCGCCCACTCTTGCAGCCGGCTCTTGGGATCTTCGTTCTTGTGGTTGAGCAGGATATCTTCAGCGGCTTCTTGAAGCAGCGGATGCATAAAGGCATTCACCGCGTCGATGCCGGAATCCAGATAAATGGAACCAACCAGCGCCTCGAAGGTATCGCAAAGCAGCGCTGACCGTTGGCGGCCGCCAGCCTGGACTTCGCCGCGGCCAAGCCGCATGGCATTCCCCAGCATGATTTTTCGGGCGAAATCCGCCAATTGTTCGGTATGTACCAAAGCAGAGCGCATGCGGGTCAGATCGCCTTCAGCCATCTCCGGATATTGATGATACAACCACAATCCGACAATGAAATCGAGGACGGCATCCCCCAGATACTCCAGACGCTCGTTATCTTCCAACGCCTCGGTGTGCTCGTTGAGGAAGGAGCGATGGGTTAAAGCCCGGCTGAGCAGCAACAGGTCCTTAAAATTTAAATGGAGTCGCTGTGCCAATTCGGCCGGCGACTCTTGCGCGTGCAGTGCAGCAAGATTATCCATCGAGTCCTCCTGGGAACTCGGGAAGCGGAAGCCACCTCAACCATCCGGCTCAAGTAGCTCGCGCTCCACCAGTTCTGACGTATGCCCCTCCAATGGAGGGCTTCAGCTCGCAGGAATGTATTTTAACCCATTTCCGCTCAAAACGGCAACCGCCGGTTGCGGTAAGTTGCGGTGCAATTCACCATAAGCGGCCCAAACCAGGGCGGAGGTCGGTTCAACATAGTATCCGCGCTGGGCCAACTGCCGGTAGGCTGATTGAATTTCAGCCTCTCCGATGGAAATGAATGTCCCTTTGCCCGGCGTGATGTGCTCGATCAACGCCCGGGCGCGCGCCGGCGTGCGAACCCGCACCCCCTCCGCCAGGGTCGGCAATTCTGGCGCAGATTGCATGGCAGCCAGTCCGTGTTCAAAAGCGCGTACGACCGGATCACAGGCAGCAGCCTGCACCCCGACGTAATAGGGCTCGGCGCTGCTCAATCCTGCGTGTACCAATGACTGAAAACCGCGCACAATCCCGAGCAGCAAGCCGCCGTGTCCCACCGGGGCAATCAGCGCGGCTGGAACAGTGCGTCCCATTTGCTGCCAAATCTCATAGGCAATGGTGGCAATACCCGCCAGCCCAAACGGTAAATAAGCGTGGCTGGCATACGGCACCCCCTGCTCGACCTGGCTCAGTACCGCCCTGGCCGCTTCAGAACGCGGCCCGGGGATGCGCACAAGCTCCGCGCCGTAGGCCTCGATTTGCTGTCGTTTGGGCCCGGAAGCCGATTCGGGGACGTACACCCGGCCAGGCAGCCGGGCCTGGGCGGCGTAAGCCGCGAAAGAAGCGCCGGCATTCCCGGACGAGTCCTCGACCGCCTGCTTAACGCCGCGCGCCAGCAGTTGACTGGCGAGTACGGCGCTGCCGCGATCCTTGTACGAGCCGGTAGGGTTCAGCGATTCGAACTTCAGCCCAAGCTTTTCACCGGCAACATCTTCCCACAGCAGCGGCGTGTTACCTTCACCCAGGGTGACAACCGGCGCGCCAGCCGGCAGGGCAAAGGCGTGACGGTACTGCCAGTATCCCGGCAAAGCTGGTTCGAGCTTGTCAAGCGAAAATTGGAAGGGAGCGTCGTAATCAAAAATGCCGCCGCATTTCTGGCAGCGGAACGGCACACCCTGAGATGGATAGAGCGAACCACAGTCAACGCAGCGAATATCGGGCATGGGTTCGTTAATCTCCCTTATGTGGATGGTAATCGCCCTCGATCCACACTTCACCGCTGGAAAGGATCTCTTTCTTCCAAATCGGGACGATTTCCTTAAGGCGGTCGATACCGAAGCGGGCAGCCTCGAATACACCGGTATCGCGATGCGCAGCCGTGCAGGCAATCAGGATCGTGGGCGTGCGCGGGGTCAGGTAACCAATGCGCTGGACAATGGCGATGCCCTGCACGGTTGGCCAGCGTTCTCGAATCTCGTCCGCCACCTGGGCCATTTTGGCTTCAGCCATGGGCACATACGCCTCATACTCCAGCGCGACGGTCTCATGCGCTTCACCGCGTGAGGTGATGCCGCGTACCATGCCGGTAAAAACCGCCGCTGCGCCAGTGGAGGTCAGGGTGATGCGATCGAGCAAATCATCCAGATCGAGTACATCATGTGTAACCTGAAAGATGGTCGGTTGGTCGCTGCCGCCGCTTACCGGCGGGAAAATTGCTATCTCAGCATCTTCAGGAATGACGTCCTCGTCAAAGGCAAAATCCCGATTGATAGCCACCAGCACGGTGGGCAATGCCAGCGCCAGACTCGGAATCTCGCGCAGGAGCTGTTTTTTGAGCTGCTGGACGGTGGCGCCAGCCGGAAGAACCATCACCGTGCGGTCAACCCCGGCGATTTCTTTCAGGTGGGCAAAAAATAAAAGGGTAAGGGTGGGCATCCAGGTTCCAATCTAACCGTTATTCGTTGATTACATCGCCGCTCTGGCCGCCGCGCTTTTCGACCAGCCGGATATTGGTGATGCGGGCAGTTTTTTCAACGGCTTTTACCATGTCATAGACCGTCAGGGCAGCCACGGCCACGGCGGTCAGCGCTTCCATTTCGATGCCGGTCTTGCCGGTGGTTTTAAGGCGCGCAGTGATGATCACCCCGGGCAGGATGTCATCCAACTCCAGTTCGACGGCCACCTGGTGAATGGGTATCGGGTGGCACAGCGGGATCAATTCGGAAGTTTTTTTGGCCCCCATAATACCCGCCAGTTGGGCGACGGTTAAAACATCGCCTTTTTTCATCAAACCGGCTTTGATCAGTTCCAGGGTTTCCGGTTTTAAGATCACTTCGCCGCGGGCAACGGCGGTGCGCTCGGTATCGGGCTTGGCGCCAACATCCACCATGCGCGCTTTTCCGCTTTCATCGATATGAGATAGCTGAAGTTTTGCCATAAATAAATTATACCGTCAGGCGCGTAAATGCGCCTAAAACCGGTCATTTTGCCGGGGTAATCATTCCAATGCTATAATAGCGGGCGTGAGTTTCCAAGTCGCCGGACACCAAACGGAGGGATACCAGGTTGCCACAGCGGTCTATGAAGGACCGCTCGATTTGCTGTTGGAGTTGATCGAACGCGCCGAGCTGGATATAACCCGGCTGGCGCTGGCGCAGGTCACGGACCAGTACCTGGAGTATTTGCGCGTCCTGCAGGATCACAGTGCTGCCGAAGTCTCTGCGTTTTTGGTGATTGCGGCCCGCCTGCTGCAGATCAAATCCGCCGCGCTGCTGCCGCGCCCGCCCATTGACCACCTCGGTTCCGATGAAGAAGACCCGGCAGAAGCCTTAGCCCGGCAGTTAATCCTTTACAAGCGCTTCAAGGAACTGGCCGGTTATCTGAACCAGCGCGAAGCAGCCGGGTTGCAAACCCATCTGCGCCTGGCTCCCCCACCGGTAACAGCGACGCAAGTCAAACTTGACTTGAGCGGCATTACCCTGGCTGATTTTATGGACGCTGCCCGCAGCGTTTTCTTCAATAAAGCCGCGCTGACTTCTCTCGACAAAGTGGTCGCCATGCCGCGCGTCACCATCCGCGAGAAAATTCAGACCATTCTGTCACACTTGCGCACGCTGCAAAACATCACCTTCCGCTCGATTCTGGGTAAAAGTACGCCGCGGGTGGAGATTATCGTCACATTTTTAGCCATGCTCGAGCTGGTGAAACGCCATATCGTGTCTGCCGAGCAGAGCATTTTGTTCGGGGATATAGAATTAGCCTCGCTCACGGACATGAACGGGGTTGAAGAGCTTCCTTTTGAGTTCGACGAAGAACACTCGCTCGAGGACGAGGAATAACGGGGGTTTTACTCGCCCGCTTCCACCTCATCCACCTTTTCCACCATGTCAACCGGTAACCGTCCGCTCAACCAGGCGATCATCATATTAATGTCGTACTCGTGTTCGCCGTCAGCGGGGTACTGAGCAACATAAGCATCGTCCAAAACTTCGAAGGTCTCGGCTTGCGGCCAGCGAGTCAGAAAGCCGGGCAATTTGCTGCGGTCAGCGTCCAGCGGCAGCAGTTCCCAGTTGCGAGCTTTGAGCAGGTCATAAACCTTCTGCGCCAATTCCGGGTGCAGCTCATACCAGGCGCCCATGATCTGGCCGGAAAATTCGGCTGATTTTTCGAATGCCGAGACCGCTGCCCGGGCCTTCACCGGCGCGGGCGCCAGTGCGCTGTTGCGGAACCCGGCGACGGTGACCAGTTTTTTCACCAGCCGGCTGATGGCGCTCCGGCGGCCCTCCGGCAGGTTGTTGAGTTCGGAAAAGGCCTGTTGAAGAATTTTCAGGCGATATTCAGGCAATAAAAATTCGTTGACTGCATTAAATGGGATAAATTGCGCTCGTTTTTCACTCATGGGCGCGATTATATCTTAGTTCTACTTGTTTGCTCACCCTTCCGGGATAATGATCCAGCAGATGAGGTAAATGAGGAGCCCCGGGATGCCGCCTGGCAGCAGCATTAATAAGAAGCCCAGTCGGAACCAGGCCGGGCTGATGCCAAAAAAGTCGCCTAGTCCCCCGCATACCCCGGCCACCACCCGATTAAACCGCGAACGGCGTAAAATATGAGTGCTCATTGAGTTTTTCCTTTCACATTCATTTACGTCAGAACCCGCCTGGAGTTGCAAAGCTGGCGCGGATTAACCTTGCCTAATTACAGGCATCCTCGTAGAATTTCAGCATGGCAGAAGACGTCACACCCATCCGGCAGCAGTATCTTGAAATCAAGCGCCAGTACCCTGACACCATTGTTTTCTTCCGCCTGGGGGATTTTTATGAAACCTTCGACGAGGATGCGGAGACAACCTCGCGCGAACTGGATATTGTGCTCACCTCGCGCAACGTTGCCAAGGGCGTGCGCATTCCGATGGCGGGCATCCCTTACCATGCGGTCGAAAATTACCTGGCGCGCCTGATCGACAAAGGATACCACGTTGCCATCTGCGAGCAGGTTGGCGCACAGCCTGAACGCGGCTTATTTGCCCGTGAGGTGGTGCGGGTGGTTACACCCGGTACGGTGATCGAACCGGCGCTGCTCAAGGGAGACCACAACAATTACCTGGCAGCCGTGGTGATAGATGAAGCTCGCGCCGGGGTGGCTTACGCCGACATCACCACCGGCGAGTTCTACACCACCGAATTGGAAAGCAGCGACATTCTGACCGCGGTGCGCTCAGAGTTGATGCGCCTGCAGCCGGCTGAAATCCTTCACCCGGATACGCTGGAACTGGCGAACGGCTGGGCAGGACATCTGACCAAACTGCCCGCCTGGCGCTTCGAACCGGGCCGCAGCCAGGAAATGCTGCTGCATCACTTTTCTGCCGGGTCGCTGGACGGGTTTGGGCTGCGCGGCAAGCCGCTGGCGGTGCGGGCTGCCGGCTCGATTCTGCACTACCTGCAGGAAAACCAGAAAGACGCGCTCAAGCTGTTGACCAGTCTGGCAACCTATACCCTGGACGACTTTATGGTGCTGGATGCGTCCACGCGGCGCAACCTCGAACTGACCGAGACCATTCGCAGCGGTGAAAGCGAGGGGTCGTTATTGAGCGTGCTCGACCATACCGTCACGCCAATGGGCAAGCGCCTGATGCGCCAGTGGGTCAGCAAACCGCTGCTCAATCTGGAAGCGATCAATGCCCGGCAGGAATGCGTCCGCCAATTGCTCGAAAACGGGTTGCAGCGCGCAGAACTGCGCAGCCAATTAAAGCCGCTGGCGGATCTGGAACGCATCACGGCACGCGTCATTCAGGGCAGCGCTGGGCCGCGGGAACTGGTGGCTCTGAGAGCCACGCTCAAAGCCCTGCCGGGTATCAAGCAATCATTAGCCAGTCTATCCGGAGCGCTGGGGGAGATTATCAGCCAGGTCAACCCGTGCGAACCTGAGCTGACCCTGCTGGAAAGCGCCATCAGCGACGACCCGCCGGCCACGCTGCAGAATGTGGGTATCATTCGGCCGGGCTTTTCGTCCGAGCTGGATCAGGTAACTTCCTCCTCGGAACATGCCCGGGAATGGATTGCCAAATTGGAAGATGCCGAACGCGAGCGCACGGGCATCAAGACCCTGCGCGTGGGTTACAACAAAGTCTTTGGTTATTACATCGAAATTTCACGCGGCGCTGCCAGCCAGGCTCCGGCTGAGTACATCCGCAAGCAAACCCTGGTGAACGCCGAGCGTTTTATTACGCCTGAGATGAAAGAGTATGAGACGCTGGTGCTCAACGCCGAAGAGCGCATCCGTGAAATCGAGGTGCGGCTGTTCAAGGATGTTTGCCGGCAACTGGCTTCATCCAGCCGGCGGCTGACGGGCACCGCGCAGGCATTGGCAGAGCTGGACACCTATGCTTCGCTGGCAGAGACGGCGGCTAACGGCGGGTATATCCGCCCTGAAGTGACCGATTCGACCATACTGGACATCCGCGACGGGCGGCATCCGGTTGTCGAGCACGGGCTGCGCGGTGAACGCTTTGTGCCCAACGACGCGCTGTTCGAGGATGGCGAGGTTGTGCGCATCATCACCGGGCCCAATATGAGCGGTAAATCCACCTTCCTGCGCCAGGCAGCTTTGATCGTATTGATGGCCCAAATTGGCAGCTATGTTCCCGCCAGTTCAGCAACCATCGGGTTGGTGGACCGGATTTTCACTCGCATCGGCGCGCAGGACGAAATCCACGCCGGTCAATCGACCTTTATGGTCGAAATGATCGAGACCTCCAACATCCTGCATCACGCCACCCCGCGCAGTTTGCTCATTCTGGATGAGATCGGGCGCGGCACCAGCACCTATGACGGGCTTTCGATTGCCTGGGCGGTGGTGGAATACATTCATAACCATCCCCGGCTGCGGGCGCGTACGCTGTTTGCCACCCACTTCCACGAATTGACCCAGTTGAGTGAGCTGCTGCCCGGGGTGCGCAACTATAATGTCGCCGTTTCCGAATCCGAGGGTAAGGTGGTTTTCCTGCACAAGATCGTCGCGGGCGGCGCTGACCGCTCGTACGGCATCCATGTCGGGCAATTGGCGGGCTTGCCGCAGCCGGTGGTGCAGCGCGCCAGCGAGATTTTACGCCAGTTGGAAGCATCGTCCGGTAAGGCGGTCAAGATCGACCCCAACCTGCCGGAGCAGTTGGTGCTCTTCCCGGAGACGAATCCAATCCTGGAAGAGTTGAACGAACTGGACATCAATGCCCTGTCCCCCATCGAGGCGCTCAATCGATTGTACGAATGGCAACGGAAATATACGCGGCGCGGATGATCAGTAACGCTCGCTTTCCTCTTCCATAAACGGGAATGCCATTTGACTGAAGCGCAGCCGTTCGATGTGCGCTGCAAAAACCGTATCCGCCCGCAGGCCGCTGCGCCAGGATTTAGTCTTTGCGAATAAGGCTTGCGCTTCTGCGATCAGGTCGGCGCCGGCAGCCATTTTCGTCCACCAGACTGCCTGCGCGGCGTAAGTGACCACATTGCGCGGTTCGATGCGGTCAAAATCATCGAAAAACCAACCGCAAGAGGTGAACATGCGCTGCTTGTTCAACTGCGCCCGCAGCAAATAGTCAATCCGCACCAGCGTTTCTTCATCCTGTACTTCTGAACAAGCCGACTGAATCAACTCTTTAAGCGGTATCTTTCCATGCAGGACGTTAATGAACGAATAGAGCAACTGCCACGGGTCCAGGCAATATGGCTGCAGCGTTTGAAGATAGATATCGTCGAGCCGCACGCCAAGCTGATCCATGGCCTGGCGCAAGGTGGATTTCCAATCGCCGCTGGGAGCGCACGGGCAAGCTTCTTTCCAGCGCGCAATGCCGTGGTGACAGGACCAGGAAGTATTGGAGCGAATTTTTATGAATTTTTCCGGTGGATGCTCTTTCAACCATAGGCCAGGGTAGGTATATTCAGCCACGTCCATGTTATGAGGTGAATGGTAAAGATAGGACAGGAATTTATCGCGGAACTGCTGGTGATGGCCGTACAACTCCCCATCGGAGGCAATTGTGACCAGTTCCCTGGCGTCCGGATGCCTGCCGTTGAACTGGAAACGCGGTTGCAGCACATCCCGAAGGAAATGGTCTGCGTTGGAAGTTGCCGAAGGGTCAAAGCTGACGCGCATGCTCAATTCTGCGTCATAGAAAAAGACCGCAATCCGCTTTCCGCCGGGTAAGTCCACCCAGTAAGGTATATTCACATCCACCGCATCTGCGTCTGCCTGCCAGGGCGCCAGAATGGTGAATTCGATGCCGGCTTCGGCAGCCACCAGCAGCGTCTCTTCGTCCACTGCTGCCTCTGGCAACCACATTCCACCCGGCCTGTGTCCAAAGCGGTGCTCAAAATCGGCAATTCCCCACAAGATCTGGGTCTTTTTGTCATGCAGCGCCGCCAACGGCAGGATGGTGTGATGGTATGGCTGCGCCATCCCATTGCCGACCCCGGTGCGTTGAAAGTTCTTCCTTTCCTGGGTGATAATCTTGGAAACCGTGATCGGATCATGCGAGAGCATCCAATTGAACAGGGTCGGTCCAATATCGAAACTGAGCCATTCAAAGTTCCCCTGATCGGCATTGGGGCGGTAACATTGATCATGCACCCGTTCGTTCCAGTCGTGGTACGGAAAAGCGCCGTCCTCGCGTGGTATCAAGCCGGTATTCGGGTCCTCGCGGACCGGTTGGTAGAAATGTCCATGAATGGTTACAGCGCGTTTACCCATAAGTTAGTTCGGCCCCTGTTTCAGGGCGCGTTGTCCTTTGCGATATACCAGATAATTGATTTGAGAATGAAATCGAGCCGGTAAAATGCCAAACAGGCGCGGCAGCGTATCCAGGTTGGTGGTGCGGTCGGCCGCCAAATAATCCAGCATAAAAACAGAGATAGGCGAGCGGGTGAATTGCTCGAGCATCAAGCTGCCCATGCGCAGGTAGGGCGGAGAAAATGGGGTAAGCATCCGCCGCACTTTAATTTTGTCCATGATAATCTCAACCACCTGGCGGAAGGTCATCGCTTCACCGCCGCCGATGGAAATCACCCGGTTGACCATCGCGGGCGTTTCCAGGGCAATCAACATACTGGCAACCAAATCTTCCACCCACAGCGGCTGCACCAGTCCTGAACCGTCCCCTGGCAGCAAGAAAGGTCCGGGCCAGGAGCGCAGTAGCCGCGCAATACCGGTGGTGAACTGGTCGCCGGGGCCAAAAACCACGCTCGAACGAAAAATGGTGTATGGCACTCCGGATTGGATAATGGCATGCTCGGCCAATCCCTTGGCTTTTAGCACCGGGTAAGCTGAATTTTGGTCAGCTCCGAGATGGCTGATGTACAGGATGCGCTGCACCCCGGCCTGGGCAGCCGCATGGACCAAAACCTGCGTACCCTGGATGTCCACTTCCTGCAGCCGGGCGCGTGAGCTGTGGCGCTCATTTCCAGCCAGGTGAAAGATCGTATCCACGCCGCGTAATGCTGCGCGTAAACTACGCTCATCGAGCATGCTGGAAACGGCTGCCTCCACTGGTATCCCCCGCGGCAATTTGGGAGACGATTTGGACGGTCTGAGTAGTGTGCGAACTTCCTGGCCGCTGGAAAGCAGGTGACGCACCAGCGTCCGGCCAATAAAGCCCGTTCCTCCGGTAACTAATATCATAACCGGATGAATTATAGCAGGATTCGCATGAATGCTTGCGGTTAACCTTCTTTAGGGTTGGGGGAAGGCGACTAAATCGGTCCCGGAAAATTGCGGTCGAGATCCTTCATGTCCCCTGATCAGGTTCAAAAAACAGGTTTTGCCAGACCACGGGGCATTCACTCGCAGAGTGCCCTGTGGGCAGGCTGAAAGGCCCAACGGCTCACTCACAGAGTGCCCTGCGGGCAGCCGACGGGGTTCGCGCCTCGACCAGGTGGAAGGGCGGCCACTGGCTTCGACAAGCTTACTCACAGAGTGCCCTGTGGGCAGCCAGCGGGTTCGCGCTCCAAGCAGGTGGAAGGGCAGCCAACGGGCTTTGACAGGCTCAAATGGCGGGTTTTGCTAAACCATGGGGCATTCACTCGCAGAGTGCCCTGTGGGCAGGATGACAAGATTGTTTGTCATCATAACCGGCTGCCCCGATTGTAAGTTTGGCTTTGGTTAGTGGCATGTTTCTTGTAACATTACCGGCACACACTAGTCGCCAATAATTTTTCAGGGATTGAACAAAATGACCAACCAGGAAAATCGCAATTCAAGTTCACAACCTCTTACTCGATCCGGCCGCCTTGGTTTTCATTATTTTCCCGATACACTGCATTATACCGAACGAGATCTGCAACTGTGGCTGCCCATCCTGGTCGAACTGGGCGCCAACTGGTTGGTCATCCGTTCCGATACCGGACGGGCGATCCCTGAAAGTTTCATCACCACCTTGAAACAGGCTGGAATCAACCCATTTATCCAGTTTAATCTGCCGCTTGGCAAGCCGCCCGCCATGGAAGAAATCAGTCCATTGATCGAGTCCTACATCCATTGGGGCGCCATGCACATCCAATTCTATGACCGGCCGAACCTGCGTTCGTCCTGGCCGGCCGGCGGCTGGGCGCAGCAAGATTTGGTGGAACGCTTCCTCGATCGTTTTCTGCCGCTGGCTGACCTGGTCGCACGGGCCAACGCCGTGCCGGTGATGCCTGCTTTTGAACCCGGCGGCGATTTTTGGGATACCGCCTTCCTGCGCAACGCGCTTCAATCCATCGAACGCCGCGGCATGAGCAGCGTCCTCAGCAAACTTGCCCTGGGCGCCTACGCCTGGACCTTCCGCCGCTCGATCGATTGGGGGGCTGGCGGCCCGGAATACTGGCCGGATACCCGGCCGTATTTTACCCCCTCCTCGTCGCAGGATCAACGCGGTTTTCGGATTTACCAGTGGTATCAGGCGGTTGCTGCCGCCGTTTTACAGCGCCCTTGCCCGGTTTTCCTGCTGCAGGCTGGCCTGCCTGCCCACCCCGACCGCATCAAACCCGAAGAGTTGGCCGCCGGCGAACACGCTGCGGTGATCAAAGAACTGTACACCTGGGTCACTGGCAAAGAGCTGGTCGTCGAAAAGGGCGTCGAAACGCTGCCTCCGCCGCAGTTGGATATGCCTGAAGAGGTGGAAGCCTGCAATTTCTGGCTGCTTTCAGCGGACAAGAATAGTCCATACCGCGAACAGGCCTGGTTCCATGAAGGCAATCCCCGATTGCCGCATACCCAATCCATTGCAAAAAACATTACTCCCCCGGCCGCGGATGCTTTTGTCAACCCGACCATCTCCAACGACACAGTCTTCAAACGCATTCAACATCCGATTTCGCATTACATTCTGCTTGCAAACTGCCAGCACGGTAGCTGGGAAACCCAGCTCGCACGGTTGCTGCCTTTTATTAACCAGAACCACCCTACCATCGGCTTTTCCATCGAGGAAGCCGCACTGGCAGGCAAGGTTACCATCGTCGGCAAATCGCCCTATATCACCGCTGATACCCTGGCTCGTCTCACCCGTACCGGCTGCCAGGTCGAGCAAATTGGCGATGATGGCACAAATCTTGCAATGTAGTCTCCAGAGAGGTGATCCATGAATATGACCATCAACGGTGCATCACAGTCAAACACCCCCGCCATCGCCGGTAAACCGGTTCTGAAAGTGATCGGTCTGGGCGGCGGCGGCATGAACGCCGTCAATCGCATGATCGAACTTGGCCTGACCGGCGTCGATTTTATTGCTGCCAACACCGACGCCCAGACGCTCAAGACCAGCCTGGCGCCCACAAAAATTCAGTTGGGCAGCAAACTTACCCGCGGTTTAGGCGCTGGCGGCAATCCAAGCGTAGGTGAGGCAGCCGCCGAAGAGAGTTACCGCGAATTAAATCAGGCGCTGGAAGGTGCCGATATGGTTTTCCTTACTGCCGGGATGGGCGGTGGTACCGGTACAGGCGCCATCTCCATTGCCGCCCGGGTTGCGCGCTCGCTCGGGGCAGTCACTGTCGCTGTGGTCACCACTCCATTCATGTTCGAAATCGGCAAACGCCAGGTCAACGCCCGCGAGGGTTTAGCCAGGTTGCGCCCCTACACAGACACCCTGATCACTATCCCGAACGATCGTCTGCTCAAGGTCGCTCCGCGCGACCTGCCGTTGGAAATGGCTTTCCGTCTGGCGGATGATGTACTGCGCCAGGGAATCCAGGGCATTTCGGAATTAATCACTGAAACCGGCCTGATCAATGTGGATTTCTCGCATATTCGCAACATCATGCAATCGGGCGGCGGTTCACTGCTCTCCATCGGCATTGGCCAGGGCGAACGAAAAGCTCAAAAAGCTATCGAACACGCACTGAACCACCCGCTGCTTGAGTCGATCAACCTGGCGCATGCCAGCGGCATCCTGGTCAACTTTACGGCCGGCTCAGATTTGACCTTTACCGAAGTGGTTGAAGCCCTGAATGACCTGCAGGAAAAAACCAACAATAAAGCCGAGATCATCCCGGGCGTTATTACCGACCCGCGCATGGGCGACCGCGTTCAGGTCATTATGATCCTGACAGGCCTGGGGGCGACGCCGGTCGAGGTATCATCTTTCCAGCGGCGGGTTGCCAACCCGATTCCCGAAACCAACAGCCAACCGCTGCCGGTCGAGGCATTTCAAACCGAATCCCAAGTAATGGAAGTGGCGTCCATGCGCAATGACCTGGACATTCCCGCTTTCTTACGCCGCCGCGTTCGCTAAATGCAGGAGCAAAGCATGGATGCAAAGACCATTTCGGCCGTATGCAAACAGGTTTACGCCAAATTTCCCGAAGTCAACGGCGTGAAACCAAAAGTCAAGGCACAGACAGAAGAGACTTTTCTGATGATTTTTGAAAGCACTGGCACAACTGCCAGCGGAGCTTCGATCCGCCGCACCGTCCGGGCTATCGTCAACGCCAGCGGCAAAATTACCAAACTCACCACTTCACGCTAATAAAGAGGATTCCAATGAACGCTTCCTTCTACCGCAAAATGGAAATTGCTGTCTGGGATTTAGTCATCGAATACTTATCGAATTCGACCACAGTCCGCAATATCGTCAAGGAATGGCTGCTGCTCAAACAATCCCAGAAATTGGGGCTGTACGCTGCGACAATCGCAATGGGCGGCGCCTTTGGTTTCTTCCTGGGTTTCGCTATTCCGCAATTCCTGGTCTACATTCAGTAATCGAAGATCATGGCCAAAATCCTGCGGTGGGCCCTGATCTGCGCTTTGTTGATCGGTTTCTTGCCGGTAAGGCAAGCACAGGCTGCACGCGGCATTCCAGGGTCTGCGGAATTTGGTTACGGCGCCTGGCTGCATCCGAACGGCGCCTACTTTGACCAGGGACTGGCGCTGCTGCAAGACCTTTCATTGGATTGGGTAGCCATCGAAGTGGATTGGGCGTCCATGGCAGCCAGCCCGGAAGCCACCGTCGATTTTACCAAATTGGACCGCGCTGTTGCCACTGCCACACGCAGCGGCACTGCAGTATTATTCAGTCTGACTAACCCACCCGACTGGGCGATGACTTCCGCAGGACCGGATCATGCTGCGACTGCGAAATTTGTTTTAACGCTGAGTAAGCTGTATGGCGAGCAATTATGCGCCATTGAATTGCTGCCTGGCGCCAACACTACTGCTGCCTGGCGCGCCCAACCAGACCCTGCAGCCTACGCAAGCCTGTTCATGGACATTCGAGCTCAACTGGATTCTATAGGCAATCCCAAGCACATCGTCGCTGGCGGTCTGCGTCCGTTAGCCGCCGGAGCACCGGCTGGTGATTGGAATGACCTGGACTTCCTGCAGGAGTTGTATACCGCCGGGGCGAAGGATTGGATGCCCATCCTGAGCATTCAGTTTCCCCAGGTGACCGGAAACCCATTGCAAACGACAGCCGAAGCCGGTACACCCTTGCGCCATTATGAAATGGTTCGGCAGGTCATGCTGGATAATGGCCATATAAATGGCTTGCTTTGGATGACACTTTTCAACGCGCCTGATGGTACAATAAGTGCATCCGATTCGCAGTTTGCAGACCGGCAGCACCAGACTGAATGGTTGCAACAGGCATTGATTCAAGTACGTTCCCAGTTATATATGGGTGTGGTTTTCGCCCACAACTTGAATCCCGCTCAAAACAGCCCATCTGTGTACAGCCCGGATGCACTGGTTCTCGACCGGACTACGGTCCATCCTTTTTATTCGGTCTTTAAAGCGATTATTCGCCAGACAAACCCTGATACAGGCGTAATCCGACCTGGTAGATCCAAAGGCACCAACCTCTTAAAGTGTAAATACAAAACCTGACATGCGGAAAATCGTCATCTTCCTGACCATCCTTGTTTTTCTAGCTTGCCTGGGATTTGGGTTATACACATCCTACAAGCCAGAACAAAACAAGAAGCAGGTTGAAGGCGGCTTTTCACCGGTAATCACCCCGGTTTCTCAGTTTCAAAACAACTACCTGATTATTCATGTAGATGATCTGCAAGCCGATGACCCCCAACTGATCAGTGTCTGGGGGTTGATTGCTTATTTCCCCGAGCCCAAGCTCATCTTCCAGGCGTTGTACCCCATGGAAACGCCAACCAATGCCGAGGTGCTTAAGCGCTACAAGCTTTCTAATCAAAATGTCCCTGACCCTGCCTGGCTGCGCGCCCTGGCGGACTTCAACCAGATCACCTGGGACAATTATTTCCTGGTGGATAACCAGGCGTTGATACAACTGGGAAACTTTGTTTATGGCGGCGGTATCGACTTAAACAGACCGGACGATCCAATCGGCGCTGAGCAGCCTTACATGCAGACCATGTGCGACGCATTTGCGGCGCAGGGAAGAAATTTCCTGCTTACTTACACCTGGAAAGATATCATCCCGGATCATTTGCGCTCGAACGTGAGTCTCGATTTTGGCCTGGTCAATACTGACAGGCTGTTATCACCGGGGCTGCCGGTTCGCTGCGAAATTTTTGGAAATTGATTTTGGGGTGCTACTACCTGGTAGATCTTACCAGCCTGCAATACTTAGCACCTCTGGATATTGTGTCCAGTTTAATGGGAACACTACAGATCATTCCCTGTGCCCTTTGTCGAAGAATGATTTTTTAAAAAACGTTCTTCCACACTCGTCCAATTTTGAAAATTCACCATGCATGGACAAGTTAAAGCTTATCCTACACGTTGTGGAGTTTCTGTCTCAACCAAAATGCCGTGATATAATGCACCCGTTTAATTCAAAAATGGCTCTACCAACAAAGAATGGAGAACTTGTGAACGATATTAAAGACCCCACCGTTGTTGCCGATGACGTCGTCGTGACAATGGAATACACCCTGACGGTCAATGGCGAAGTAATCGACTCATCGGAAGGTACTGACCCCTTAGAGTTTCTGCAAGGCTACCAGAATATCGTCCCGGGGTTGGAACGCGAACTTTACGGCATGAAGGTCGGACAGAGCAAGAAGGTTACGGTATCCCCGGCTGATGGCTACGGCGAGGTGGATACGGATGCCTTCCTTGAAATTTCACGCAGTGAATTCCCCGATGACATTCCGCTGGAGTTAGGGGTAGAGCTTGACCTGCGCGATGAAGACGGTGAAATCATGTCTGCTACAATATCAAAAGTCGAGGGTGATATGGTGCAGTTGGATCTGAATCACCCGCTGGCCGGCGAAACCCTGGATTTTGAGGTCAAGGTGGTTGGGCTTCGGTTACCCACTGAAGAAGAGTTGGAACACGGGCATGTCCACGGACACGATCACGATGATTACGATGAGGACTTCGACGAAGAATTTATCGATGCCGTCGACGCCGAAGACGAGGAATAATTCCTCCCTTGAGGATAAAATAAATAGACCTCGGAAAACCGGGGTCTATTTTTGTACTTGTCACCTGACAGTTTATCATCCAACCCGCACTCACAGAGCACCCTTCGGGTAGGGCACGCTTTGAGCGAGGACAACTTTGTCACCCTGCCCGCACTCACAGAGCACCCTTCGGGTGGGGCACTCTGTGAGTGAACGCAGTGAAGGGTCTCCTGGTCAGCCGCCGTGGCTTCGACAGGCTCAGCCAGCGGGTAAAGGGCAGCCAGCGCGGCTTCGACAGGTCAGCCAGCGGGTAAAGGGCAGCCAGCGCAGCTTCGACAGGTCAGCCAGTGGGCGCAGGAATACCATAACGGCGCATGGCGGTATGTAAAATGGACAACACCAGTTCCGTATGCCCTACCCCATCCGCTGCCGCCTCGATAACAATATCAGAAATGCCAGGCGATAGACCCGGCAGCGGATTGATTTCCAGGATATAAGGCTTGTTGTTGTCATGCGAATCCAGGCGAAAATCGACCCGCGAGACATCCAAGCCGCCGGTCACGCGAAAAGCGGCAGCCGCCAGCCAGTTAAGTTCGTCCAGCATGTCCGGTTCCAGCGGCGCCGGGCATAGATAGGTCAGATCGGCTGCCAGTTGAACTTTCAGGCGGTTGGAATAAACGGTATCCGTTTCTTCATAGGGCTGCAAATCGACCTCCAGTGCGGGAAAGAAGCGCAGCCCTGCTTGAATGCTGGGGGAATCGAGATTTTCTGGCAGACGCCGGCTGGCAGGTCCGATGAGATTGCCCACCATGCCAACCGTCACCTCGCGGCCTTCGATATAACTTTCCACCAGCACCGTCTGATGGTATTTTTTCAACATTACATCCACCTGGTCGCGCAATTCTTCCTCATTGTGCACAATGGACTTTTTGCTTACACCCATCCCGGTACCTTCGCGACTGGGTTTAACAAACAGCGGAAATTTCATCTTCGGGTCGAGCGGCTCATCTGCGCGTTCGAAAGACTGAAAGTCAGGGGTGGGTAAATCATGGTAAGTCAGCACTCGTTTGGTCATCGGTTTATCGAGCGCCAACGCCAGGGTAAGCACCTTTGAGCCGGTATATGGAATACGCATCATTTCCAACAAAGCAGGCACCTGGGCTTCGCGGGCATCACCAAAGTGGCTCTCGCAGATATTGAAGCAGATATCAGGTTTGAAACGGGCCAAATGGTCGACCAGAGCCAAATCGCCTTCAAAAAACTCTGCTTCGTAACTGCCGGATTTAATGGCGTTAACCAGTGCAATGATCGTCGATTCGGAATCGAGGTCATCCCATTGATCATCGGGCATGCCTTGCCAGTGAGGTGCATTTTTCTTAAGGTTAGCCAGCACGGCTACGCGCAGTTTTTCGGCCATCCGAGACCCTCGTCTGTGGAATGATGGGCGATTTTTCCTCCGCCCCCTGCAAAATCGCTATGGTCATAGTATACCCAAACCATTCGACAAGTGGGAAAAATCAAGTCAGGATTTTTTAACCCATTTGTTGCCCCCTTGACAAGGCTCATATGGGTGAAAAGTGAACGAATCTAATCCAGGCGAGGCTATGGTGTCCCGCTCCAATCGAATGGATTTCTCTCGCCTCGCCGTTACCGACGTTCATCATTGGATTTGGAGCTGAAGCTCATACTGCCTGATGACACAAAGGATCTCGTAGGATGGCGTTCGACCCGAATTTACAACACGGCGTCCGGAGCAAAGCATGCGAAATATGACAAAGGTGGGTGAACACACCCTTGTCAGCAGCGCACTGGTGCTTCGACTGGCTCAGCCACCGGTGCGTTCCCTGAGCTTGCCGAAGGGTTGTCGAAGGGCAGTAGTACGGTTACTTCGTTACCCGGTCGCCCAGAATTTCGCGCAGCTTGCTCTCGTTATAATCGATCAAAATATGTCCGTCGATGTCAAATGTTGGCGTGGTTTCGTAGCCGCCGGTCCATTTTCTTACCTGGGCAGCCGCGGCGCGGTTGCGCGAGATGTCCACTTCTTTATAATCCAGGTGGTTGGCTTCAAAAAACGCGCGCGCTTTACGGCACCCCGGACACCAGGTGTTACAGTACATCACAATTCCGCCATGCGGTAATTGAGCTGCCAGAGCTTCCAGATCAATCGGGTGTTTTTTAGCGTTTTCCGGGTCGATCTGCTGCAGGATGGAAAAGACTTCATCGTTGTCAGGCTGTTCATCAATGTCATGAATGTCGATGTAACGAATGATGCCTTCCCGGTCGATGATGAAAATCGCCCGTTCGGAATAGCCTTCGTCGCGTAAGACCCCATACTGGCGCGCAGTCATGCCGTGCGGCCAAAAATCGCTGATCAGCGGGTAGGAGATGCCGCCCAGGCTCTCCGCCCAGGCTTCAAGACAGGGTACATGGTCGATGCTGATACCCAGAACCTGGGTATTTAATCCTTCAAACAGGTCCAATTGCGCCTGATATGATGGGATTTGACCTGATCATATGGGCGTCCAGGCCTGCGGGAAAAACACCAGCACTACGTTTTGGCCGCGGTATTGACTTAAAGTTATTGATCGATCTCCAGTTGCCGTAAGGGTAAAATCCGGAGCGATCTGACCAACTGCAAGCTTCATAGATCCCTCATCCAATAAAATGTGTGCAGTATTTCCTCAGAAAATGACAAAAACGATCCAAATTTGCAATTTCCGAGATGGCACATCAAAAGTTAGTTTTTCGCAAAACCATTATACCCAAAAAACAGGTTTAATCGCACCCTTCGAGATTTGCGCAAGGATCATCCCCTTGATGGCGCTTGAAAATGTGGGAAACCTCCCCCATTCCCTGCCTTAAAGGCTTCATCAGCTTGCCAACAAGCCTTTGTAATGCCCAGACGCTGCGCGTCAGCGAAAATTAAAAACCTGAAATTTCGTGTATAAATCATGGTTCAGTTAAGTTATCTTAAAATTTCATTGTATTATTGACTAGACAACATTAAAATGACTTGACTCGGCCTCCTGACTTTCCTATAATGAAATTGCAGGGAGCTCAAAGAAATTGCAAGCTCTCCCCGGTAAAGCAGGTTAATTTTGGGAACACTTCTAAAAAAGGTGACAGAACCTTAATAACCGGTGTACCGAAAAGGACTGTTTACAGTCAACCTGGAAGGTCAATTCGCTTCCTGGTGGGAATTGGAAGCCCCCTTCCCCTGAAAAAGAGGGAAGTAACAACCAGAGAAGGAATGCCGAGGAAAACGGAGAGATGTGGGAAGGTTACTCGGAGCCCCTGCGTACCATCACCCCTGGAATGTACATTCCAGGGGTGTTTTTTTATGCGCATTCTCGCAGATGATGGGGGTTTTGAAATGCTTCGGCCTTAAGTAAGCCAATAAAGGGCAAATTGCGGTAGCGTTCCTGGTGGTCCAACCCATAGCCAACCACAAAGCGGTCGGGCAGGTCGAAACCTTTGTACCTGAGCGGGATGTCGATAATTCGCCGGCCGGGCTTATTGAACAGCACACAAACTTCCAGGCTTTCCGGTTCGCGCTCACGCAGGCTGCGCAGCAGATAATTGAGCGTCAGACCGGTATCGATCACATCCTCGACGAACAGGACATGGCGGTGGTTGATCGGTATTTCCAAATCTTTAACCAGCCTTACGACCCCCTGTGTGCGCGCCTCGCTGGAGTAGCTGGACACCGCCAGAAAATCCACCTCGGAAGGAATGGTGATGACCCGCAGCAGGTCCGCCATGTAAAACAGCACCCCTTTAAGCACACCCACCAGCACCGGGCATTTGCCGCGGTAATCATTTGATATTTGGGCGCCCAGTTCCTGAACGCGCATTTGAATCTGATCTTCTGAAATGATGATTTCCTGAATATCGCGGGCAAAATCACCGTAACCCGTTAATGAGTCAATTTTCATGATGCCTTCTTCTGCGCTTGCGTCCCCTGAATATGTTCAGCCTGGTCGTACAGGCCGTATTTCACCATTAAATCCCGCATATCCCGCCGCTTCATCAATTTGATATTGATATTGGGATACAGTTCTGCCATTAATCGCATCTTTTTATTTTTTTTGGTGGAAAGCTGCGGTCGAAGGGTAGTTAATTCCACGTATAAATCCTGGTCAGGCAAGTAAAAATCGGGCGTAAAGGCTAAGGTAACTTTACCGTTAGCGTCCCATTCCAGGTCAAAGGTACGCGGCTCATAAATCCAGCGGACGCCGTAATAATCCATAACGCGGGCAAACATTTCCTCTGCAGGATGCACGAAGGATGGGGTCTGAGATTGGTTCAACGACAAAGTTAATCTTCCTCGCCAGCCTGAATAGAAATTGTTTCTTTAACGAAGGGCTGCATTGCGGCGTGACTGATGATTTCGGCGGCTGTGGTGAGTGACATTCGACTGGTGTTCAGGATCAGATCATACAGACTGTTATCCTCCCAGTTTGTCCGGTAAGCGCGGCGCAGGTAGCCCTTTCTTGTCCGGTCGCTGGCTTCGATTTGCGCCCGAGCAGCTTCCGGGGAGATGCCGCGATAACTGGCAATACGCTGGATGCGAACATCCAACGATGCGATAACGCGCACATGCAGCGCCCGGGGTTCATCGCGCAGCACCACCTGCCCGGCGCGGCCAACGATGACGATACCCCCAGCCGCTGCCAGTTCATGGATCACCTGGCCAACCACGCGGAAATAGGCATTGAACTGGTCAGATGACGGCGTCAGCCCAAGCAGGTTGAGTTCATCGATCATCGCCAGAGCGATTTCCGGGGCGCCTGAACGTATCGCAGCCTGATTTATCAGGTCGCGCCATACCAAGCGGTAATTCAATTTGGCGGCCACCGCCTGACCAACCTGAAATCCCAGGCTGCCTAGTTGACGGGAGATTGTGATCACATCCATTGCGAAGATCCCTTCCCCATCGGGTGATCGACTCTAGCCTCTTCATTGGCCATTATAGCATGCGGAAATCCGACATGCCGCTGTTGCTGCAAGCGACATTGCCAGACACAATGGTTCTATCAGTCAGGCGCAGATGGCTTCGACAGGCTCACTCACAGAGTGCCCTGCGGGCAGCCAGCGGGTAAAGCGAAGGGTCTCCCGACTGGCAGCGAGATGCTTCACTTCGTTCAATCGCAGATTGCCCTGTGGGCAGCACGACACAATTTTGTCACCCTGTTCAAGCCTGCCTCCCCCGAGCCGAATAAAATTGTCAGGTTGCTAGCAGGTTTTCCAACTTTTTCGTGGCGTGGTATGATTCCAAGGAAAGCGCACTGCCCTCTTCTGGCATTCAGCTTTCAACATACTCAAATGTGTCAGAGGGAAGAAAATTTGAACCACCGCTTGAAATACCCCTATGAATTTATTGGCGAAATATTGATTACCCAGGAACAAATCGAAGAGCGGGTAGCAGAGATCGGCGAACAAATTACGCAGGATTACCAGAATTCCGAAAAGCTGCTGCTGCTCGGCTTGCTGCGCGGCAGCGTTATGTTCATGACTGACCTGATGCGCAGTGTCCGCCGCCCGATGACCATGGATTTCATGCTGGTTTCATCCTATTCCGGTGCGGATTCTACCGGTTTCGTGCGAATCGATTCAGACCACAAGTCCTCGATAGCCGGCTGGGATGTCATCATCGTCGATGACATCATCGATACCGGTTTCACGCTGCATACCGTGCGAAAATTACTGCTGGACCGCAAACCGCGCAGCCTGAAGGTTTGCACGCTGCTGGATAAGGTCGCCCGCCACAAGGTGGATATGCAGATCGATTATTGCGGTTTTGAGATCCCCGATCATTTTGTGGTCGGCTACGGCCTGGATATTGACGAAAAAGGCCGGAATCTGCCGTACATCGCCTCAGTCGATCTCGACAAATATCACCAGTTGTACGGGTAGGTTGGACTCCTCATAAAGAAAGGCTGGTGGGGAAACCATGGCTCAAAAAATTGGAATATTAACCACCGGCGGCGACAGCCCGGGAATCAATGCAGCCCTGCGCGCCATCGGCAAGGCAATCCTCAGTGTCGAGGGCGCTCAACTGACCGGATTCCAGGACGGCTTTGCCGGGATGTTAAACAACATGGTGGTTGAAATGGCAAACCTCATGTTCTCCGGGATTTTGACCACCGGGGGCACCATCCTTGGAACAAATCGCGACCGCCCCGACCATATTCTGATCAACAACAAATATGAAAACCGCACCTCGGATATCATCGCGGCATACCAAAGCCACGGATTGGACGGGCTGGTCTGTCTGGGCGGCGGAGATGCTCAAGACAGCGCCGGGTTACTCATGGCGGAAGGCTTGAACGTGATCACTGTGCCGGTGACCATCGATAATGATATCCCACACACCGATACGTCTGTCGGGTTCAATACCGCCCTGGAGGTGGCTGCCGAAGCTATTGACCGCCTGCATTCGACCGCGATCAGCCATCACCGCATCATCATCGTCGAGATCATGGGGCGCGAAAGCGGCTGGTTAACGCTGGGCGCCGGCATCGCCGGCGGCGCAGATGTCATATTAATTCCCGAGATCCCTTACAACCTCGAAAAGATAGCCGCTGCCATTCTGGCGCGCGCGGCCATTGGGAAGCGCTTTAGCTTGATTGCGGTATCGGAAGGCGCTATTTCCGTCGAAAATGTCGAGTTTTTCGAAAATGCACGCCGGACGAACTTACGCATCCGTGGTTCGCGCGATGGCGCGGACATCTCTGCCCGGCTGGATGCCATCGAGAAACGAGCGGCTGGCGACACCCTGCACCTGGCCAACCGGCTGGAAAGTTTTACCGGGCTGCAAACTCGCGTTACCATTTTGGGATATTTATTGCGCGGCGGAGCGCCTTCAGCCGTTGACCGCGTGCTGGCCACCCAGCTCGGCACAGCCTGTGCTAAATTTATCCAACAGGGACAGTACGGCGTCATGGTCGCGCCGCGCGGCGGCGGCGTTGAGACCGTACCGCTCGACCAGGTTGCCGGAATGGTCAAGACCATCCCGGCGGACCACGCCTGGATTCACGGCGCCCGGCTGGTCGGAACCAGCCTCGGAGATTAAGGGCCAGCGTGTTTCTACCGACAACTTTACGCGAATGTGCGGATTTGGGATGGCATCAACTTGACGTGATCCTCGTCAGCGGCGACAGCTATATTGACACCCCGTTCTCGGGCACCGCTGTCATCGGCAAGGTGCTGGTTTCAGCCGGCTACCGGGTTGGCGTGATTGCCCAACCAGATATTCAATCGGCTGAAGATATTACGCGCCTGGGAGAACCTGTTCTTTTCTGGGGAGTTACGGCCGGCGTGGTCGATTCGATGGTTGCCAATTACACGGCCACGCGAAAAAAACGCCGCAGCGACGATAATACCCCTGGCGGGATCAACAATCGCCGCCCCGACCGCGCGACGATTGCCTACACCAACCTGATCCGGCGTTTTTACAAGAACACCCGCCCAATCGTGTTGGGCGGCATCGAGGCCAGTTTGCGGCGCGTGGCGCATTATGATTTCTGGTCCGACCGGGTGCGCGGCTCAATCCTGCTGGATGCCAAAGCTGACCTGCTGTTTTACGGCATGGCGGAAAAAGGAATTGTCGAGCTGGCAAACTGCCTGCGCGATGGGCAGGATATTCATGACATTCGCGGTTTGTGCTACCTTGACCACCAAGCGCGCAGCGGTTATCTGGAACTGCCCGCCTACGAAACCGTCGCCGGCGATAAAAATGCTTTTATCGAGATGTTCCATACCTTTTACCGCAACAACGATCCACTGACCGCGCGCGGCCTGATCCAACGTCACGGTGACCGCTACCTGATCCAGAATCCGCCAGCGCTGACGCCCACCCAGAACGAGTTGGACTCGGTTTACCGCCTGGACTTCGAGCGTGTTCAGCACCCATACTACGAACGCCAGGGAAGAGTTAATAGCCTGGAAACCATTCAATTCTCCATCCAGACTCACCGCGGTTGTTACGGTGAATGCAATTTCTGCGCGATCGCGGTGCATGAAGGCCGCACCGTGTCCTGGCGCAGCCCTGATTCGATTGTCGCCGAGGCTGAGCGGTTAGCAGCCATGCCGGATTTCAAAGGCATCATTCAGGATGCCGGTGGTCCTACTGCCAATATGTATGGCTTTGAGTGCGCCAAAAAGCTAAAAAGCGGGGTATGCATCAAAAAACGCTGCCTGTACCCTGAAATTTGCAGTCAAATGAAAGTCGACCACTCGCAACAGATCGAAATGCTGCACCGGCTGCGGCAGGTAAAAGGCGTGCGCAAGGTGTTCGTCGCCTCCGGCATCCGTTACGATATGGTGCTGGCAGATCAGGCGCACGGACGCGACTACCTGCGCGCTGTGGTGCGCAATCATGTTTCCGGGCAGATGAAAGTGGCGCCGGAGCACACGGAGAATAACGTGCTGCGGCGAATGGGCAAGCCAGGTAATGACAATTTGCTGCGCTTCAAAGGCATGTTCGAGCAAATGTCCGCTGAGGCAGGCAAGCCGCAGTTTTTGACTTATTACCTGATCGCCGCACATCCCGGCTGCTCGGAAGAGGACATGCGCCGGCTGCGAACCTTCACCAGCCAGAAATTGAATATTCATCCAGAGCAAGTGCAGGTGTTTACCCCTACCCCTTCCACTTACTCCAGCCTGATGTATTACACCGAGATGGATCCATTCACCGGCGAGAAATTATTCGTCGAAAAAGAGAGTGGGCGTAAAGAACGCCAAAAGCGCATCGTAGTCGATAAAGAAGCGCCGGTACGCCGAGGTTTGCATGGCCGCTAGTCCACTGCTGGAAGCCTTTGCCGCCTGTCTGCCGGGAGTCGAGCCATTTCTGGCGCAGGAACTGGAAGAACTGGGATATAATCCCGCCAATTATCACCCCGGAGAGGGTGGTGTGGGCTTCTCCAGCACGTTGGAAGGGCTTTACCGCGCCAACTTATGGCTGCGTACCGCTAACCGCGTCTTGCTGCGTCTGGGACGCTTCCAGGCCATTCAATTTGCAGAACTGCGTCGCAAAACGGCAAATTTGCCCTGGGAACACTACCTGGCTCCCGGCCAGCCGGTTGCAATTCGCAGCACCTGCCACCATTCCAAGCTGTACCACAGCGGCGCGGTCAGTGAACGCGTGCTGGGCGCCATCGGCGACCGGCTCGAGCATGCGCCTGAGGCGCTGGCATTTGACGAAGAGCAGCCAACCGCGCAACTGGTGCTGGTGCGCATGGATAATGATGAATGCACCATCAGCCTGGACATGTCTGGCGAACCGCTGCACCGCCGCGACTACCGGCTGGCAGTCGCCAAAGCGCCGCTGCGCGAGACGGTGGCGGCTGCCATGTTGTACGCTTCCGGCTGGGACCGCCGTTCCCCATTATTGGACCCGTTTTGCGGTTCGGGCGTCATTCCGATCGAGGCGGCCTTGCTGGCAGCCAGGGTTCCGCCGGGTCTGCAACGGTCGTTTGCCTTCATGAACTGGCCAGGTTTTCATGCTTATAGCTGGGAAAACCTGAAGTCAAAGGCAACAAAAAAGGTCCACGCACCCGAAGGCGCTATTTTTGGCTCCGACCGCGACGCCGGCGCCGTGCAGGCTGCAATTGAAAATGCAGAACGAGCCGGGGCTGCCCAATGGATCCAGTTTACTCAGGCTGCGGTGAGCGCCATTCAACCTCCAGCATCACCAGGCTGGGTGGTGACCAACCCACCCTACGGAGTGCGAATCAGCGTCGGCAATGACTTGCGCGGGTTATACACCCAGTTTGGGAATGTATTACGAAATATGTGCCCGGGCTGGCATGCCGCCTACCTGTGCAATGACGAACGCCTGGCCAGCCTCACCCGCCTGGCATTTGAAAAAGGGGTATCCCTGTCCAACGGCGGCATCCCGGTAAAATTGACCCGGGCGCTGGTTCAAAGCGGACGGGACTAATCGCGCAACCCGATCTAAAAAAGTGGGTTATACCTGTTAGCACCTTGCCGGAGGGGGCTGTGCTTAATGCTTAATGTTTTCAGGCTATCTCAGGGACAGGAATTCGACATCATGACCGGAACTCAGGCTTTTGCCGCAACCACCGCACTAACCCACACTCTTGCCCATTCAACCGGGTTGACCTGGCAGGGACCGGCTGAATCCGTTGTATCCGACCCGGCTGGCATCCAGGCTGCCCTGCTGCAATTTGACCAACCGGTTCATATCGTCGCCCTGCCGCAGGGTTTAGGTGTCAGTAACGCCGGCGCGGTGCAGCCCGGGGTGAACGGGAAGGCGCCGCAGTTGCTTGGCATGCTTTCCCCATTGGGCATCGAAGACCTGGGCGATGCCGGTTTTCGCAGCCAATACGGGGTACGCTGCGCATATTACGCGGGTGCCATGGCCAACGCCATCGCCTCGACCCGCATGGTGATTGCGCTGGGCAAAGCCGGCTTGCTGGGGTCGTTTGGCGCCGCCGGAGTGGTTCCAGCGCGGCTGGAAGCGGCCATCCACGAGATTCAAACAGCCCTCCCGGATGGTCCTTACGCCTTCAATCTGATCAACAGCCCGAATGAACCTGCCATGGAGCGCGGCGCGGCTGAACTCTACCTCAAACACGGCGTTCACACCGTGGAAGCGTCAGCTTACCTGGATATAACCCTGCCGCTGGTACATTATCGCGTAGCCGGCCTGGAAGTGGACAATGACGGAAAAATTGTTGCCCGCAACCGCATCATTGCCAAACTCTCGCGTAAAGAAGTTGCCGCCCGCTTCCTCAGCCCGGCGCCGAAAGACATCCTGGATCAACTGGTCGCGGACGGTAAGATTACGGCGAATCAGGCGCTTTGGGCGCAACAATTCCCGATGGCAGATGACATCACCGCCGAAGCCGATTCCGGCGGGCACACCGACAATCGTCCGCTGGTGCTGCTGCTGCCGGCCATCCTGGCGCTGCGCGACGAACTCCAGGCGCGCTACCAGTACGCTTCTGTGCCTCGGGTGGGTGCAGCGGGCGGAATTGCCACGCCTCACGCTGCTTACGCGGCTTTTGCTATGGGCGCAGCTTTTATTGCCACCGGTTCGGTCAATCAGGCCTGTGTGGAGGCCGGCGCTTCCGAGCACACCCGCAACCTGCTGGCCCAGGCCGGTATGGCCGATGTGATTATGGCGCCAGCCGCAGATATGTTCGAGATGGGGGTCAAAGTGCAGGTACTGCGGCGCGGCACCATGTTTGGGCCGCGGGCATTAAAACTGTATGAATTGTATTCACGCTACGGCTCGATCGAAGAGATCCCGACCGAAGAACGGGAAAAACTGGAAAAAACCGTCTTTAAACGCGAACTCAATGCGATTTGGGCGGACACGGTGGCATTTTTCACCGAACGCGACCCGCGCCAGATCGAGCGCGCCAATGCCGACCCCCGCCAGAAAATGGCGTTGATCTTTCGCTGGTATCTTGGGCTGTCTTCACGCTGGTCGAATAGCGGCGAAAAAGGGCGCGAAATGGATTACCAGATCTGGTGCGGTCCGGCTATGGGTGCGTTCAACGACTGGGCGCGCGGTACCTATTTGGAAAAACCGGAGAACCGCAGCGTGACGGATGTGGCTCAGCAACTGCTAACGGGTACAGCCTATCTTACCCGCTTACGCCAGCTTGCTGCATTCGGGGTTAAAACCGCCCCCGGGTTGGAGCATTACACTCCTAACCGATCATTATGAGCCGGTGAATGCTCTCTTACCCGGCTTGCTTAATCTCAGGCCGGGTTTTTGCGCCTCTGACTGCCAGAGTCAGCACATGCTGCCCTTGATTGCGCCAGAATCCAAACCAGCGCTCTTCATTAAAGTTGGCTACGCGCAATTCAACATTTCCCCAGCCGTCCATCGGGTTTTCAGCTATGTGAAGCACTTCGACTGCGCGCGTGTCCACACTCAAACCCTGACCTAATGCCTTCAGCACAGCCTCTTTCGCGCTCCACATCAAACTCCCCGCCCAGGCGCGCTGTTCCGCTGCATAGTTTTTTAGGGTGCGCACTTCGTCCGTGGTAAAGAAATCCTCATAAAAGCTCAGCGGGTGATCCTCGACCCACTCTAAATCAATCCCCTGGCCGATGCCCGTATTCAAGCTTACTGACGCCGCGGCCCACCCTTCCCGGTGGCTGATGCTCAGTTGAATCGGCAGGATTTTATCAGCGGTACGCGCATAAGGCGCTCCCGTGGCAGAGTTGGCAATGGTGATCTTGGCAAAAGGTACGTTTTCCATGCCGGGAACGCACATGGCAATGAGTTTCTTTGCCGCGAGTCGTCCCGACAGCCATTCACTGCGCCGTTTGGGAAAACGCATCTGCCTGAGCCGATTCCATTCTTCAACCGAAAGCCGTCCATCCACTGAATCGCTTATGAGGCCGGCCCCCTCAGGACCGGCCTCATCCATTAACCAGTAAATTATCGCGGATTTTCCCACCGCTAAAACAATCCTGACTGCTTACTTTTTGTCTTCAACCAGCCCGCGCAACGGCTTGAGCAGCTTCTCGTCCACCGCATACGGCAGCGGCGAGGTGCGGTAGTTATCCAGTTCCAGGTAAACCCGGCCCTTGGCATCCACCACCGTAGCATCGAAGGATAGCTTTCCCTCTGCGTTATGGTTTGGCGTTACTGAAGCGAAGATGGGTTGGCCATTCGGGGTGATGTGGTACAACCGCAGCTCACCAATCGAACTTGGCAACGCCAGCGCCCCGGTCGAGCCGGCTTCCCAGATTCCCGCAGTTTGCATGCACAGTTCCACCAGCACGGGCGTGGAGACCAAATCCTCGCCTTCAGCGGTGATGGCAGGTGTATCACGGTGTAATTTACCCAGCACCGTCTCGCCAGAGCGCTGAACACCTTCCAGAACCTGGAAGGCTGGCCCGTGGAAGTAAAGCTGGTAAATGTCTTTGGCTTCCACTGTGTACGCACCGTTCCAAACCGGAGGCAGCATGGTTCGCTCGACCTGTGCATCCGAGATGGGGGCCAAATAAACCTTGCCGGTGAAATGCAGCATTTTTTCATCATCACGGCCGGGACGGGCCACGGTGGACTCGAGGATCACATGCGCCACCAGACCGCCTTGCTCATGGGCAACCTGCGCACGCCAGGTGATGCGGCGCGGGGCGTCCTTGTAGAACTTGAAGGGTGCCAGGAAGCGAATATCTTCCAGGCGGGCGACATCGAACCCACTCTTTTCGGACGCGAGCACCGAGGAGATATGTTTGGAGGCAACCGAGAAGCCTTCGATGCCCATCACACCGGGCAGCAAAGGAATTCCGTTAAGTGCATGGTCCTTCAGAAAAGGCTGCTCTTTCGGGTCAAGTTCGGCTTCCAGGGTGATACCCTGGTTGAGGTCCAGGCCAGTCAGGCGACTGAACATCACGTGGATGGGTTTACCGGCAGTCAACGCCTGGTTGGCAGCTTCCAGGTTGACGCCGCCATCGGGACGGCGCGATTTTTCCAGCAAACCAAGCGACCCGGTCAGCAGTACTTCACCGCCCACAGCGCCATGCACCAGTTCACGGTACACCAGCGGGGCAGCCTGTTCGGGCTGCATCATTTCGATACCGGCGAGTTCCATCAACATCGGGATCGAGCCGCGGCTGGCCATGCCAACCTGCGCCCAGGCGCTCCAATCCAGGGTCAATGCTTTCAACCCCGGGTTTTGCCGCCGCAGGGCATAGGTCAACCGGCATACCAGGTCATTGGCTGCGCTGTAATCCGCCTGACCAGAATTGCCAAAGCGTCCGGCCACTGAGGTGAATGCCACCACCGCTTTGAGCGGTCGTTTGTTCTTCGCCAAAGCTTTCAGGAAGTGGAAGTAGCCACCGGCTTTGATCGCCAGCGTCTCGCGCACTTCCTCCAGCGGTTTGTTTTCCAGCTTGCGGCTGTGCTCCAGCCCGGCAGCGTGAATGAATACATCCACCCGTCCCTCAGCTTTGGTCACAGTCTTGACCACCGCATTGACCGATTGGGCATCGGTAACATCGCAAGTCAGGTAATGCGCCTGGCCGCCAGACTGCCGCACGACATCCATCGTTTGCAGCGTAGCCGCAGCCCGGGTGACCTTGTCTACAACGCTTTCCACCTGTTTGGGAGTGGGTTTTTTGCCTTCGGCTACCATGCGCTGCATGACCGCATTCTTGAGTGTTTCACGTCCGCTGCGCGCCAGTTGGATATCAGGGTCCTGGGCTTCGGGCAGTTCAGATCGCCCCAGCAGGTAAAAGGTGCCCTTTGTTTGCTGCGCCAGATCGGTCACAACCGATGCAGTAATACCGCCGGTGCCGCCGCTGACCAGGAAGATTGGATTCTTGCCAAGGTTCAGGGTCTGTTCCGCGACATCGCGATCCAGTACAGCAATGCCGTAGCGTTGTTCGCCGCGCCAGCCGACCTCGACTACGGCCGAATCGACCAGGGTTTCTTCAATCAGCAGGGTTGCAGCTCGAGCCGGGATTTCATCCTCAGCAAAATCCACCACCTTTACCATCAGGTTGGGACGCTCCATTCCCATGGCTTTGGCGAAACCACTGACTGCCCCACCCAGCGGAGCGCTGGCGCCGTCAGCACCGTAGCCGTGCAGGCCACCCATGCGGGTGGCGCATATCAGGAAGGACTCAGGACCTACCAGCCGCAGCAAGTGATACAACGGCAGGACGCGCGCTTCCAACTCCGATTCCCAGGTGGCTGCATCCAGATCGGCCAGCGCAGGTTCAACGTTCAAGGCGGGCAGATAATAGACGCCGGTGACCGGCGCCTCAGATTGCCACTGCTGGACTTTTGCCAGAGCAGTCTCATCAACGGCTGCAACCACCAATACCTGAGCTTTGCGGCCACGCAAACGGCGGGCCAGACCGTCAGCGGTTTTTCCACTGTCGGCAACGATCAGGATTCGGCTGCTTGCATCGATGGTTGCGCCGGACGGCGTGCAAAGGTCAAGCCGTGGGCGCAGTACTGGAATGGGGATACGGCGGCGAATGGCGCCTGTTGTCGCCTGTGCGGCGGCAGCGGTTGGACTGACCTGCGGCAGCGGCGTTTCTTCCGATTTTGCTTCAACCTCGACCGGTGCAGCTTCTACCACCTTGGGTGCAGATGCAGCAGCACGTTCGGCCACAGCGTCTGCCATGAACTGGATAACTTTTGCCAGCGTGTTATAGTCCGAAAGGCGCAAATCTTCGCGCCGTGGGATGTCATAGTTGGTGCGAATGGTCGCGAACAACTCGGCTTGCTTGACAGTGTCGATGCCCAGGTCTGCTTCCAGATCCAGGTCAAGATCAAGCATGTCGGATGGATACCCCGTCTTTTCGCTAACCGCCTGCAGCACGAATGCCTTGATTTCATCCATATCCACGCCCTCGTGGGATGCTGCGGAGGCTGGCTGGACCACAGCCGCAGCAGGAATTGCTGCCGGTTCAGCTAGCTCCCGGGCAACAGGCACGACCGACGCGCTCTGTGCGCCAGTTTCATTCAGCATGAACTGGACCACCTTGGCAAGCGTGTTGTAATCGGACAGGCGCAAATCTTCGCGGCGCGGGATGTTGTAGTGAGTGCGGATGGTGGCGAATAACTCCGCCTGCTTGACCGTATCGATGCCCAGATCGGCTTCCAGGTCGAGATCCATGTCCAACATTTCCGCCGGGTAACCCGTTTTCTCACTGACCGCTTGCAGCACAAAAGCTTTGACTTCCTGTTCATTGCTATTCGAGCTGCTTGCAGCCGCAGGAGCCGGATTTTCAGCAGAGGAGACCGTTGTGACTGTAGGAACGCCAACCGCCTGCGCCACAACCGGCTGGGGTTGACCTGCGCCAACCAGCGCATCGCGCATAAAGCCAACCACCTTGGTCAGGGTGTTGTAATCCGACAGGCGCAAATCTTCACGCCGGGGGATATTGTAGTGTGAGCGAATCGTGGCAAACAACTCCGCCTGTTTGACCGTATCGATCCCCAGGTCAGCTTCCAGGTCGAGTTCCATATCCAACATTTCGGGCGGGTAGCCCGTTTTTTCGCTGACCGCTTGCAGAACGAAAGCCTTGATTTCTTCATCAGCCACATTCGCGCTGCTGGCTGCAACCGGGGCAGCGGCTGGAACGGCAGCCGGAACTGTCGAAGTGACGGCAACTGCTGCAACCGCTTCAACTTGCGCGGGTTTGGATTGGACGCCGCCCGCCAACGAATCGCGCATAAACCCGATCACTTTTTCCAGGGTGTTGAATTCTGACAGGCGCAAATCTTCCCGCCGCGGGATGTTGTAATGGGTGCGGATCGTGGCAAATAGCTCTGCCTGTTTGACCGTGTCGATACCGAGGTCAGCTTCCAAATCCAGCCCAAGGTCGAGCATTTCCGCCGGGTAACCGGTTTTTTCACTAACTGCCTGCAGCACAAAGGCTTTGATTTCGGCCTCATCCACGTTGGCTGCCGAAGCAGTCTGAGCAGGCTGCATCGCGGGTTGAACCACCGGGGCAACAACCGGCTGGACCGGGGTTGCCGGTTGAGCTGCTACCGGTGTTTCATGCGTCACTGGCATGGCTGGTGCGCTTACGGGTGTGTCCACCCACATTGACGGGCCGTGACCATACTGCCAGGTTGATTTTGCCGGCTGATGTTTGGGAGGGCCGGCATGTTTTACCCGCAGCGTGCGCTGGGTGACTTCCAATTCAGCGGCGTCGTACCCGGTCACCCGATCAAGCCAGGAGCCGTAAATCGATTGATTTTTACGATTCGGATCGCCCGGGATGGCCCGGAAAAGCACCATGGCGATCTGCGATCCAAAACCGGCTCCGAGGCGCAGAGCATATTTGACGTCCGCCTTGCCGCCGCGGGAAAGATTCAAATCTCCAAGGTCCGGATCCGGTTCGAAATCCTTATCATAGTGCGCAATCGGCGGCACAATTCCATATTCAAGTGCCTTGACGGACACCACATCTTCGACACCAACGCCCATGGTATGACCGGTAAAGCCTTTAGTGTTGGCAATGATCACCTGGTTGGCGTGGTCGCCAAAAGTGCGGCGCAGTGCGTGAATTTCAGCCGAGGCCGACCCGCCGCGCGCCGGGGTGTACGTTTCATGGGACATGAACATGGTCTGAGCAGCAATGTCATCGCGTTTAATGCCAAAGCGTCGTTCTGCCTGTTCTATCACCCGCTGCATGACCTGGCTGACATGGCCGATATCCAACCGGGTGCCGTGGAAGGCGCTGTTGGCCGTCACGCTGGAAAGGACTTCAGCAATCCCGCGGATGCCTCGTTCACGGGCAGAATCTTCCGATTCCAACACCAGAGCGGCTGCACCCATGCCCATCAGCAAGCCGTTGCGGCGGCGGTCAAAAGGCAGAGCAGCCTTACGAATATTGCTCTCGGTGGTGCTGGCGCCAGAGACCAGCATGCCGGTATTCATCCAGGGGGCAAACGGTCCGCCCGTAACATCGTCACCGGCGATGATCACCACCCGGCGGCAGCGTCCGGTGCGAATCCAGTCCTCGGCGACCGAGACAGCGTGTGTGGTCGTAGCACAGGCGGCGTTGACGTATGTGTTAGGCCCACGCGCGCCGATGTACTCGGCAAACTGCGAATGGCCCATCGCCAATATACGGAATACAAAGCGCCGGTCAAAGTGGTAATCCAACTTCTGCAGTTGGGCTTCCAACTCATCGGTCCGTCTCCGCATCCTGGCCAGCAGGTCTTTCTGATCAGCCGGGACGAGCGCAATCAAACCGCGTACTTCCTCCAACTGTTTTTGAACCGACTTGTAACCGTAAAAACTTTCGGCTTCTTCGGCAAAGCGGTTGGTGCCCGGGAATGCCGAGGCAAAAATCACTCCAGTTTCATCGGCCAGTGATTCCGGCAGCTTCCAACGATCAGGCAACAAGGTTCCTTTGGATGTCTGGCGATACGTCATCACCAACGGAATACCGGCATCGCGCAGCGCTTCGATCCCGGCGGCGATAGCCAACTGGGTGGAGATATCGCAGGCATCCACGCGTTCAGCCGGTACGCCAAATTCTTCGACCAGGTTGAAATGCCCGGGCTGACCGGCCAGTTTAAGCGTGCCGTCCAGGTGATTAATGGTCACCATTTGCGCGCCTGCATCGCTTTTTTCAAGGCGAACCGGCCGCAGGTCGACCATTTCCTGGCGTACCTTGAGCGGCAGCGGTTCGATTCGCTGTTCACCGTTTAAGATCGAGGTTACATTCCCGTCATCGAAAACGTGATTTTTCAAACCGGGCAGGCCGAGACCCGCGCCCGTGACCACTACCGAGCCGGTCAGCGGTACGCGGCCGTCCTGGACGGCTGCCTGCGCGTGAGGAGCAGCGCCATTCCCGTTTTTGGGCGCAGTTACTTCCAGCGGCAGGCTAAAGACTGCGGTTCGAGCCTGGGAAGCCATGCTTGCACACTGGGGCTGAAGACCGGCAGCCAGCATCCCGCAAAGCGCTTCATTGAAGCTCACCACCGCCCCCTTACGCGGATGGTTGGTCGCCAGAATGGTCACATCCGTCTTATCCTTGAGGTTGTCAGTCGCCAGGGCATTCAACACCCGTTTTGGACCAACTTCCACATAGGCGCGCACACCCTGGGAATATAACGTCTGCATGCCTTTGATAAACTGCACCGGCGACGCCACTTGCTGCCCAAGAATTTCCAAAATTTCTGCCCGCGAGGTGGGGTAGAGTTCACCGGTCACGTTGGCAACCACCGGGATCTTCGGGGTGTTCAAGCTCATGCGGCTGATGACAGATTTGAGCGGGCCAGAAGCCGGCGCCACAATTTTGGTATGGAAAGCATGCGAAACCGGGATTTTTGTCGCCTGGAAACCGGCAGCCGCGAAAGCTGCCAGCGATTTCTCGATTGCGGTTGTGCTGCCGCCAATGACCGATTGTACCGGGCTGTTGATGTTGGCGATTACCGCGTAATCACCGAGGGATGCCAGCACTTTCTCGACTGCTTCGAGCGGAGCAGATACTGCCGCCATTCCGCCGTTGTCTTCCATCGAGACCTTTTTCATCTCGCTGGCGCGGGCGCTAACCACTTGCAGCGCTTCGGCAAAGGTCAAAACACCCGAGGCCACCAGCGCAGCATACTCACCCAGGCTGTGCCCGATCACCAGGTCCGGCGAGTAACCAAACTTGTTCATCAAGCGCAGCATGGCCACGTTGGCAGTCAACATGGCTGGTTGAGTAATTGCCGTATCGCGTAAGGCAGCTTCGGCGCGTTTAATCGATTCTTCATCACCGTCCACATAGATGTAGCTGGTCAGGCTGCGCCCAAGGATAGGCGTCATGATCGCATCGGCTTCTTTGAATGTATCGGCGACCACCGGTTCGACCTCACACAGGTCTTTAAGCATGTTGACGTACTGCGAGCCCTGTCCGGGGAATAAAAAGGCCAGTTTGCCAGGAGTCCCGCTGCCACGAAAAACGCCTTGAGCGGTCATCGCCTGCCAGCCATTGGCCGCATTGGTCTCGAAGGCTTTTAGAGCCTTCTCGCCGCGGCTTACCAATTCAGCGGCATTTTCGTAATCAATCACAATCCGTTCAGGTCGCGCCAGCGCATCCGCTGATGGCAACTGCCGGGGTGGAAGTTGACCGCTGCGAGCGGCCTGCAATGCGGATGTCAGCTTGAACACCAACTCATCCGCTGTTTCCGCGCCAAGGAATAACAATCCGCGATAGGGCTGCACTGCTGTTTCAGCGTGAGTTTGGGCCGGCGCTGCAGCAACTGCGGGCGTCACAATGGACGGCGCAGCGGCGGCTGGCTGGCTGGCGGGAGTCTGTGCGACCATCTGAGGCGCCACAAAAGTTTTGGATTCGGTTGTGAGCAATCCAGGTACCCATTCCTCGACAACGACGTGAAAATTGGTGCCGCCGAACCCGAACGACGACACACCCGCCCGGCGAATTTCGCCTTCTGGCTTGTCCCACTGCCGCAGACTGGTATTGACGAAAAAGGGAATCTGGTCGAAGGCGATATTGGGGTTGGCTTTATGGAAGTTGGCCGATGGCGGCAGAACCTTTTCGTACAGGGACATAACTGCTTTGAACAGACCTGCAGCCCCCGCCGCGCTCTTCAAATGGCCGACATTCGACTTAACCGAGCCAAGCGCCACCCGACCAACCGGCATCCCGAAATTGCCAAAAACCGAGTTCAGGCTGTTGACTTCGGCTAAATCACCGACGCGAGTCGAGGTGCCGTGGGCTTCGATCAAACCCACGCTGGCGGGGTTGACCCCGGCATTCTTCCAGGCGCGTTCGATTGCGCGCTGCTGCCCGATCGGATTAGGAGCAGTAATACCCTTCCCCTTGCCATCGCTGCTGCCGCCGATGCCGCGAATGACCGCGTAAATCTTGTCGCCGTCTTTCTCAGCATCTGCCAACCGCTTGAGCAGGAAGATAGCTGTGCCTTCACCCATAACGAAGCCGTTGGCTCCATCAGCAAACGGCCGCGAGCCATCCGGGCTGAGCGCTCCGATTTTGCAGAATTTGACAAATCCCTCAACGCCCATGTTGCGGTCAACCCCACCGGTCAATACCGCGTCGAACTGGTAACTGGTTAACCCATCCACTGCTGCCTGAAGCGCCGCTAATGACGAGGCGCACGCCGCGTCCGTGACGAAATTGGGACCACCCAGGTTGAAAACGTTCGCGATCCGTCCGGCGATAATATTTCCCAGTTCGCCGGGCATGGTATCTTCGGTAATTTCTGGCACTTTTCCGCGGAAATCATGCTGCATGCCACTAAACAGGGCGGCCTGAACCTCCGCGGGCAAACCGCGGAAGGCTTCCAGGCCGGAGAGCGTATCCAAAAATTCCGGCAGCCGGATGCGGAGGCTGGTCGTATAATGGTTCTCGCCAGCCAGCGCATTCCCCAGAATGACCGCGACCCGATTGTTGTCCAGCGGCTTCTGCGGGTATCCATAGTCCATTAAAGCCTGCCGCGCCGCGGCAATACCCCATTTTTGACCATCATCCATCACCGATAGCACGCTGGGGGGAATTGGAATACCCCATTTGAGCGGTTCAAAATTGTAATTGCGCACCCATCCGCCAATTTTCGAATAGGTTTTGTCCGTTGCTTTGGGATCCGGGTCAAAATATAAATCTTCCCGCCAGCGATCCGCCGGGACATCCGTAATGGAATAGCGCGCATCCTTGATATTCTTCCAGAATTCCGGCGCATCCAATGCGTCCGGCATGATTGCCCCCAGACCGACCACTGCAACTGCTTTTGGATCAAACATAGTAACTTACTCCTTTACGTCTTGGCCACCTACTTGGATTTTGGGTTGCTGTGCAGAAATTAACATTTCACCCATCTGGAAAAACCAGCCCCTGGAAATCATCCTTGATAGGATGGGATTCACTTGTCGAGTAGAGCAGCCTGCAAATTGGACAGGCAATTTTTTCGAGTTTATGAGTTGCCGTTCATCATGCACGGCTTAGAAATAACCTTTTATGAGGTTACAAGCGTGAAAACCCGCATTAACAAAAAGAGTTTCGCGAAAAGTTGTCATATATTTTAAAGAATGGGAAAGAACCGGCGTGTTATACTCAAATTAAGGTTCGATTCCATTCGTCTAACCCTCCAGGGAGGATCATTTTGAATTTCGAATATCCACCGCATGGCGAACTTTTTAGCCTGTTTCGCCAGCTCAAAACTCCCCCTGACATCCAACTGTATCTCGACAGCCTCCCTTACATTGGAGAAGAGCTAAACCGCTCACCGCTGCGGGTAATGCGCGACCGCCAATGTCATTGCCTGGACGGTGCTTTGCTGGCGGCTTTGGCGTTGGAGCAACTGGGATTTGCTGCCCGCATCATCGACCTGGTCCCAGAACCGGGCACCGACGACGATCACGTACTGGCCATTTTCCAGATAAACGGGTGTTATGGAGCCATTGCGAAATCCAATTTTGTCGGTCTGCGCTACCGTGAACCCATCTATCGCTCACTGCGAGAACTGGCAATGTCCTATTTTGAGGTTTTCTTCAATATTAAAGGACAAAAAACGCTGCGCGCATACACCCGCCCATTGAACTTAGCCCGCTATGATCGTTTTGATTGGCAGGCGACAGAAACCGGCGTTGAAAAAGTGACCCATGCGCTGTACAGCCTGAAACCGGTCGCTTTGGTCGATGCTGCCCAAGCCGATGGGCTTTCCCTGGTGGATAAACGATCGTATGAGGCTGGCATGCTTGGAACAAATCTCGATGGGTTGTATAAACCAGCTCAGAGGTGATCAGCGGGATGGCTACCCTTTCCACCGTTCCTGATAAACCGATCTGGTTGCACCGCATCGCTGTTTTGTTGTTGATCATCCTGGCGGTGGGCGGAGCAGCGCTTATTTTATACGCAACAGAAATCGGACCCTGGGCGTATAGCGACTCGACGGCCTACCTTGTCACCGCGAAGAACATCAACGAGGGACGTGGAATTGTGCTGCAAAACCCGGAAGGGGAATTCGAGCTCATCCCTTTACATCCGCCATTATTTCCATTGGCCGTCAGTTTGCCTATGGTGTTTGGCGTCAGCGCCTTGCAGTCCAGTCGTTGGTTGAATGCCATCCTTTTCGGGTTAACCATTTTTCTGGCTGGCTGGTCAACCTTTACCTTTACCCGCTCCTACTGGCTGGCAGGCGGGGCAGTCAGCCTGATTTTATTGAGTTATTCGCCGGTGCGAGCATATTCCGGGGCAATGTCGGAGGGGCTTTTTTTGTTTCTCGCATTTTCCAGCCTTTTTCTGCTGGCTTATGCTTTAACTGGCAAAATACATGCGATCCACTGGATTGTGCTGTCAGGCGTTCTGTCCGGGTTGGCAATTTTGGCGCGGTATACGGGGCTGGCACTGCTGGTAGTTGGCCCTTTCATGATTCTCGTTTGCGGCAGCCCGGTCATAAAATCACGCCTCAAGCAGATTTTAGCCTTTCTCGCACCTGGCCTCTTTTTTCCAGCGCTCTGGGTGGTTCCGCTGTTTCTTTCGACGCGCACTTTTGGCAACCGGCCAGTGGGTGATTTAACCAACATTTTGCCAAAATTCCGCCAGTACTTCCAGAGTTTTATGGATGTCGTCGGCTCATGGCTGCCGTTTTTCTACCGCGGCAATCACATTCTTTCCCCCACCTGGAAATTGATCCTGGCTGGAACAATCGGAATCGGCTTGATCAGCGCTGCTTATGTCGTTCTACGCCGAAGAAAACAAATGTTAAATGAAAATGGGCTCCTCACCTGGGGGCTGACATTGTTGGTCTTTATTGCGGCATATATTGCCCTGCACCTCGGGGCGTATACTTCTGCTTCCACTCAGCCGGATGTGGATGAACGACTGTTGCTGCCGATATTTATCGCTTCAGCACTTTTACTCCCCGTCGCCTTTGCCTTTACCAGCCGGCTCATCAAGCCGCGTTGGCTTGGGGGAATAACATTCGTAGCGCTGGCGCTGATTACTGTCTGGTATTTTCATGCAAAATTACAGGATTACCTATTCTTAATGAATCATTATGGCGTGGGTTATACCAGCAAGCGTTGGAATGAAAATCCCATTTTCGACCAAATCATGGATCTGGATGAAAACCAGGCATTAAGCTCGAACGTCCCTGGTCTGGTATTGTTTTACACCGGCCGGTTCCCGGATAATATCGAACGGAGCACGATGCCCAAATCCTATGATATGGACCTTCCAGCCGATCATGGACTGGTGCTTTTTAATCTTGAAGGCCAGCAAGCGCTTGGCAGCGCTTATGACAGCGTCGTCGCCACAGCCCGGGAACGTTACCGGATCTATTATGAGGATAACGAGGGAACCATTTTCCTCCCTCGCGAATAAAATTGAACGGATTTATTCGCCGCGATCCAGGCGGATCAAGCGTTTGATTGCCTCTACTGCAACGTGGATCATGGCTTCCGGGGAAGCCTTTTTGGCTTTGAGCGTCTCGGTATCGCTGCCAACCACGGTCAATACAGCCCCTGCTCGTTTTCGATAGATGCTGGAAAGGATAAAGATCGCCGAGGCTTCCATTTCAGAGCAAATGGCGCCGCCAGCCACCCATGCCTTCCAGCGCGCTTTCAACTCATCGGCTATTGGCATGCGGTCGGGTTCAATCTCCCCGTAAAAATTATCCTTGGTATGCGAGATGCCCAACTGACAGCCGATACCAAGCTTTCCGGCAGCCGCAACCAGTGCGTTGACAACCGTCAAATCGGCCACTGCCGGGTATTCAAGCGGCAAATACTGGCGGGTGGTGCCTTCATCGCGAATTGCCCCGGTGACAATCGCCACGTCCCCCAATTCCATCCCCGGTTGCATGGCGCCGGCGGTGCCAACGCGGATGAAAGTGTCAGCACCTACCGCGATCAGCTCCTCTACTGCAATGGCAGTCGAAGGGCAGCCCATGCCGGTTGACACAACCGAAACCAATTCGCCCAGTAATTTACCTGTATAAACCATATGTTCACGGTTTGAGGAAACAAAATGCGGCTCATCCAGGTAGGCAGCTATTTTCTCGACCCGCCCGGGGTCGCCAGGCAGCAGAACATAGCGCCCAACATCCCCCGGTTTAACGTGAACATGATATTGAAGCTTATATGTATTTTTCATGGCATCCTTCTCCTGCTGTGGCATGGGATAGAGTAGATACCCCTCTGTAGAATGGCGTTTTTTGAAACAAAAAGAAATCAAAACCGGGTTGACCAGCGGCTCCTTATTTTAGCATCGACCGTTCAATCCGGCGAAAAATCCATGCAGTTTATGCAGTGTCAGTGCATAGCGAAGCATTCTCACCCATGTGTCCATGATCCCGTTCCCATGGACAAATATTTTGTCTGTTCGCGCGAGTTGCTTTACAGCTACGCGATTCGCTATGACTACGCAGTTCTCGACTCAAGCTGCCTGCTGACTACGGTGTATATTCATAAGCGCCTGCGTCCGGGGCAGCGCCAGAATAACTTTCTCCCAGGATTTCCCCCAGGTCGATTGCCGGTGAAGTCGCTAATGGGCGATAATCATGGTTCGCGCTGTTCACAAAGGCTGGCGCTGCGCTTAAACTATGGAGGTCGTAACCCGTCCATAATTGAAATTCGGACAGCAGCATTGTATTACCCTGGTTATACACATACGCCAGACTGTCCCCGCGAATGGAATCGCTGCCCGGGTTATAAACCAGGTTATGATCAATCTCGACCGTGGCAGGCATTGCGGTACCGATGGAATAAACACGGCCGTTAATCGCAATGTTATTCACAATACGCAAGCCTTCGATCGAGGCCCCATACTGACCATCAAAGTGCGTCAGATAAAAAACGTATTCGTCCAGGCCATCGAAGATGTTATGGGCAAACAGACTGTTCGAAGCACAACGCAGGATCAATCCCTGCTGGCGGCTGCCGCGATAAACGATATTGCGAACAAAAGAGATCGACGAACAGACTGCCTGGTCTTTCGTGCCTGTTTCCAGTACGGTTTCGTTATCCCAGATTTCATTACCGATCACGGCGACGTTGCCGCCGGCGTACACTTCGAAAGCCGCGCCTTCCGGATCCACCTTATCAATCGAGTGGTTGTTCCATAAACGGTTGCCAATCGCGGTCACCGGTCCGGTAGTCCGGTAAAAAGTCACCCCAATTGCTCCACGGCCGCCGTCCACCTCGCGAAAATTGTCATGAATCTGGTTACCAGTAATTACTACACCGCTGCTGCCGTAACGGATTTCGATGGCGTTGGCATTGCGGAAAAGATCATTTCCTTCCACCAGCACATCGGTAACATTTTTTGTAACCACACCAAAACCCTGGTTGTCAAAAAAGGTGCTGTTACGCACCGTCACATCCCGCGAGCCCTCGATATACACCCCCACTCCGTACTGCTTCCAGTTGTCGTGGAAGGACAGTCCAGTGATGTGAATATTACTGGAATTCATGATTTTTGCGGTATACGTGTTGGTGCCATCCGGCAAGATACTCGGTGTTTCACCCGGGTATCCCGAGATAGTCAGGTTCGTTCGTTCGACCACAAAACCGGTGTAATTGCCCGCCCTGACATAAATTGTGGCGCCGGATGGTGCACTACCGATGGCGTGTTGCAGCGTGCGCCATGGCGCGTTAAACGTACCGGGATTTGAATCCGACCCACTTTCAGCAACATAAAAACCGCTGTCACTCCGCATGACAAGCGGGATAAAGATGCGGGGTTGGTCTGGGGGTTGAGATTGAAGGGCTTTGGTTTGGATTGCTTCTTTGTTTAAAGCAGACTTCTCCGCAGAAAGCGGGTTGAAAAGGGTGCTCAATAAAGTGAGCACGACCAGGAATGTGATTTGGAATGACATTATGCCGTACCAATAATGCGCGACTTCTACCCAGTTCGCAAAGATGATGAAAGCAAGTCGTCACAGGCTGAATCATTGTAACAACCTTTTACACCATCCCGCCTTTCATTTTTGTTATGGCAAATAAATCGGTTACGAATTTTAGATCAAGGCGCGAGCGAGACCAATCAACGCACCGCCGGCTATCAGCAGAGTGGTATTGAGCTTAAAACGCAGTAACAAAACCAGGGCCGCCAGCGCAAGGAGAATTGTCAACGGGTCGACCAGCGAAGCCCGCCCTAAGGCCCAGGTCACAGCCGCCATCAAACCAAGTGAAGCTGCGTTAACCCCATCCAGCAAGCCGCGCACCCAGACTGAACTACGAATTTTGGGAATCAATGGATTGGACAGCGCAACGAAAATAAAGGATGGCAGGAAGATTCCCAATGTTGCCAGCAACCCTCCCCTGACACCACCCAGCAAATAGCCGATAAAGGTGGCAGTGGTAAATAACGGTCCCGGCGTCACCTGCCCAACTGCAACCGCGTCCAGTAGCTGCTGGCTGGTCAACCAGCCGTAGCGCACCACAAAATCGGAATGCAAAAAGGCCAGCAGCACGTAGCCGCCACCGTAGAGGATCGCGCCGATTTTCAGAAAGGTCAAAAACATCAACGGAAGACCAAACGCGGTCGAAGCTGCCGCAGGCAGACTCAGCCATTTTAATGCACCGGCGACAGGGAAGATCATCGCGCTGTTGGACTTCCTGGCTGCCCGCTGCAAGTTGCTGCCCGCCATCACCACCAGACCGCCGGCAAGCAGCAGGACGAGTTCATTCACGCCGGCAAAGTACAAGCCAAACACGGCCAGTCCGACGAACAACAGGAATATCCCTTTAATTGCCTTCTTGCCGAGCGTCCACAACGCCTGCAGAATAATGGCGATTACCACCGGCTTGATGCCGTATAACAACCAGCCAGCCTGCGGGGTGGCGCCGTACTGGACGTACACCCAGGCCAGCGCCAGTACCATTCCGACTGCCGGCAGGATGAAACAGGCGCCGCCCAGGATCAACCCGGCCCAGCCCGCGCGTAAATAACCGATATGAATGGCCATCTCGGTTGAGTTAGGTCCGGGAATAAGGTTGGTAGCCCCAACCAGATCAAGAAATTCCTCATCGGTCAGCCATTTACGGCGCACCACCACTTCATCATGCATGATGGCGATGTGCGCTGCCGGTCCGCCAAACGCTGTAAAGCCCATCCGCAGAAATAGGAGGGCGACCTGTTTAATGCGCTCGGCTTTTGATTCGGTCATGGATGAGTACGAAGAAGAGGCATAAAGGAAAAATTATTTCAACGGGGCAGTTGTAATTTTGCCGGTTTCTGCATCCATCCACCAGCTCCTGCTGTTCCAATCCATGACCAGCACTTTGCCGTCAGGGCTCCACTGCAGTGCCCGGACGTAATCTTCTCCCTGGTACAACAACTTCACCTTCGAATCTGCCAATTGCACGATCATTAAATAAAACGTCACCTCAGGATTATCGCAGATATTCGCAGAGCTTATTGCCAGAATCAAGCTTTCCCCATCCGGTGACCAAATAATGTTCCCGCCCTGTGCATTTTCGCTGTCCGGTACCTCTGGCAAGAGTACGACTTTTTGCTCAATCTTTGTTTGGATATCCAGCAGCACCAATGCTAATGGGCCAGATACAGTTGTATAAGCCTGGATTTTTTCATCCGGTGAGAACGCATGACCCCGCCCGGTTGCCATCTCGATGGTCTCGACCTTGCCAGTCTGGGTATCCAACTGCAACCAGCGTTGGTCAGTCGGGAAAATTTCACTGCATCCATCACTTGCAATCGATTCAACGTAATAAAAATAACGACTATCGGCGGACCATCGTTTGGCCATTGGGAAAACATACCCCAACCCGTCGCCTTTATAATCCATTGGCGTCCAAACCACGCTTTTATCTTTGTTGAAGACCCGCAAAGATACCCGGTAGCCATCGGGCAAGGTCTCGAAGTCCGGCAGTGCGGTCCAGTTGCCGTCCGGGGAGACCACCGACTGGTCTGTGAAGGTGCCTTCAGGCGGCGCAGGTGTGATCAATCGCGGGGTAGGCGTATATTGTGGGATAAGCGTAATGTAAGGCGTAGCCGTTGTTTCCTGGGTAGGAATTAACGACGGCGCAATCACTTTTGTGGTTGGCGATGCCTCAGCAGGAGGCAAACTGGTTTCCTGCGGCGTGGCAGTGCAGCCAGCCAGAACTGCCAGTGCCAAAATGATCAAGCAGAGTTGGCCCCCCAACTTTTTGATATGACTCTCGTGCATTACGCCTCCGGCAGCAGGATTCCCGCCCACAGCTAAAAAAATTATCGGTCAAACGCTGAACTAACATCAAAATTATACACAACTTAACCAGACTTCCACCCCCATGAAAATAGCGCTGGGATGGATACGAAAAGCCCTTCTGGCGTCATGAAAGCCATCAATTCTTCCATGTGTTCTTTTTCGATCTGATTTCGCAGTTCCGGCGTCAATTGCTTCAACGGTTCTCCCTCCAATCCGGTGACGATATCGTTCCAGCGCTCGCCCACAGTTGGGATAAAGTAGCCAAGCTGTTCGAATTGCACCTCGATCTTGCTAAAGCCCGACCCCCGCAAAACGGCCTGGCAGTCTGCCGGGGTTTCCAGGCGTTTGACAGGTAGAGATGCCGGCATTAAACCATGCTGCTTCAAGCGGTTGATCCACAGCCCGATCAGCGGTTCAAAAAGCCCAGCCCCAAAACTAGAAAATCCGATCGAGCCGCCGGGTTTGAGAACCCGCTGCCACTCACGCAATGCAGCGATCATGTCCGGCATAAAAAACAACCCAAGCGAGCAAATCACATGATCGAAAAAACTATCTGGGAAATCCAAGTGTTCGGCATCCCCCTCGTAAACTTCAACATTTTGCAGCCTGGCTTCATTGACTTTCCGCCGGGCATGCGCCAGCATTGCAGGCGACAAATCAACGCCTACCACTTTGCCCTTCTCGCCAACGATCTGGGCGGCGGCAATTGCGGCAGCGCCGGTTCCCGTGGCAACGTCCAAAACGGCATCGCCGCTCTTGAGATGGGTCAGTTCCACCAGACGCAACGTTATTTGCTTGAGAAACATGATTTGATCGTATGTGCCGGACAGGTTCGAGAAGCGTTCCTTCACTTCCAGTTTGATTTCCTCAGGTGGTTTCATTTTTTCTCCCACAAAATAGATAGATTCATACACCCCTACTCTCCATTGATTTTTTATATCCACATTTGTTGACTGAGTCAATCATGATTTTTAAGATCACCTGACTGGAAGAACCTCAATAACCTTTTCACACATTTGATTTCATTGCACATTGAATTACTAAAAATAAAAAGTTATTGAATTGACCTGATCTGTCTTCAATACCAGCACGAAGAGAATCCCAGCAAGAAGAGAATCAATGAAACCACATTTATGGTTAGGTAATTACCGGCACCTAAAGTATTTTTCTCGTATAATTTAGGGTGTGAGCTACTAAAATGAGGCGATTATGCCAAACCGAGAAATAAGAATATCAAAAAAGAAAATAAAGGATTTTTGCCAAAGGTATAAAGTGCAGCGTTTGGCGTTATTTGGTTCAGTTCTCCGTGAAGATTTTCGCCCGGAAAGCGATGTTGACGTATTGGTGGCATTCGATCCAAATGCTCGCCCAACATTCATGACATTAGGAAAAATGAAACGCGAGTTATCTGAGCTTTTTCAAAGACCAGTTGATTTAGTGCCGCAGGAAGGGCTTAAGCCTGTCATTCAAGAAGCAGTTCTTTCTACTGCACTGGAAGTTTATGCGTCCTGAAAAACTCTACCTTATTGATATCGTTGAGGCTGCTGAAGCGATACAACGCTTCTGTGAGCCAATTAATGAAGAAATATTTCTCAAAGATGAGCTGCGCCAAAGCGCTGTCTTGCAGAAATTGATTGTAATCGGAGAAGCTGCTTCGCGGTTGCCAGTTGATTTTAAGAAAGCGCATATTGAAATAGAATGGGAAGACATTGTGGGCTTTCGAAACATTGCTGTACACGAATATTTCGCCATACTCTGGCCGATTGTGTGGAACACAACGAACCAGGACATTCCAGAATTATATAAGAAAATAATGACCATCCTGACCAATGAATATCAAGAGGATTGAAACAACCTGTTAGCTGCCTCTAGCGTCGTACACGCCACGGCGGATATCCACAATGAGAATAATCGACAACTTATCAATTACGACTTTAGATAAAAACTCCTAGACTTAGAGGCAGGAAATAATTCAAATTTTCGTTTTTTTTTATGCGGAGAACCAGTATTTTTCAGTTAAACGAGACCCTCCCTGACCCGAAGTTCATCCAGTAAGCTTTGTTTGTATTGGACTAAAGTTTTAAGAAATCGGCTCGTCTGTTAATTGTTTCTGATTGCTACAGGATTAAAATTAGTGTGCTCATCAAACACATCTTCCCGCTCATTCCGCTTGAGAAAATTAACAGCCAGGTAAGTTAAGGGAGTCGCCAGCGTCTCGTAGGTTACTTTGAATAACCACTGGGAAAGGATCGAGGTCAACAGGAGGCCGGAGGGGAGAATACCCATGAATGCTATGGTAATGAAAACCGCTGAGTCCGCGCCCTGGCCGATAATAGTCGAACCAATCGTCCGAAGCCATAAGAACTTCCCCTTGGTCTTTAATTTCAACTTTGCCAGGACAAATGAATTCAAGAACTCACCGATCAAATACGCGCAAAAGGATGCGACCAGCAGGCGCGGGGCAAAACCAAGAATGGCCGTATAGGCTTGCTGGGCGGTTGAAGGGGTGGAAAAATCCCCGGCGGACCAGAAAGACGCGGCGGGCAATACGCCGGCAGCATAAATCGCCGCAACGGCAAGGAGATTGCAGGCAAAGCCAATCCAGATTACTTTTCGGGCGTTTCGGTAACCGTAAACTTCGGTGAGGATGTCGCCAAAGATATAAGAAATGGGAAAGAGGATTACCGCCGCAGGCAAAACCAGGCTGCCAATTTGAACCAGCTTGACGGCAATGATGTTGGAAATGATCAATGTGGTCACAAAAATGGCCGTAACCAGTGTAAACCAGCGATACCCTTTTGGTTGGTCAGTCTCAATCGTCATGGGATTAACTCAGTTCAACTTTCTGGCGGGTATCCAGCGCCTGTTGCAGCCACTGAGACCGCGCTTCTGGCGTTTTGGTCTTTTCCGCCTCCACCTTGATGCCAATTCCACCCCTGATATTAAAAACGCCGGCTACACGAATCCAATGCGGGTCGAGCACTTTGGCCAGATCATCCATGATCTGGTTCACCACATGTTCATGGAAGGCGCCTTCATTGCGATATGACCAGAGGTACAGTTTTAGAGATTTCGATTCGACCACCTTTTGGTCGGGAATATAGTTGATCTGGATGGTGGCAAAATCGGGCTGGCCCGTTATCGGGCACAAGCAGGTGAATTCGCTGGTTTCAAGGGTCACCAGGTAATAACGGCCGGGTGCGCGATTGGGGAACGCCTCAAGTTTTTTGCCGGGTTGGGCAGGGCGCCCCAAAATCGTCAGTCCATCTGTTTCAGATGATTTGGAAGACATAAAAACTCCTTCTGGAAAACAATTCATTTATCGCAGACATTTTAACCTAATAGAGGCGCACTTTGAATGATAAAAATTTAATCTTCCAAAACGAAGTAACGTAAAAAAGCTTGCGGCAGCATTCGCAGCGAAACCCTGGCATATCAGGATACACCCAGTACATGGGAAACTTGTCAGAGAAAACAACCGAAAATAGTTGAGGTATCATGCCTGCGTATACCGCCACTGCCCTCGCCCACCCCAACATCGCCTTCACAAAGTAACCAATTGGTCACCGTCGCAAAAACTGGAAAGATCATTCTCTCAATTCCACCACAGAGTACCAGCAACTCCATTCGATAAAAGAACTGGGCCAGGACAAGATTCCTGGCTCGGTTCTTAATTAAGACTTTACTTTAATGCTAGAGAACTTATGCCAAAGTAATTGAAACCCGAAACGCAGATAAGGTTATTTATCTTAGGATGGTTACTTTCGGCAATTTCACATGAGAAGTTTATTTGCCTTCTCTGACAAAGAGTATCAATTTGTGTTCGCCATTAGTAGACATATACGATTCTCCACTCTTTTGAAATCCAAATTTAGTTAAAATCGCCTTCATTGCTTCATTATTCTCTCTTGTTGTTGCAAATATGGGTTGAATACTAAACGAAGTCAACAAGGATTGAATCAATGGCATAGACAAACGATATCCACGACATGTCGGAATAATAAATACCCACCCCAACTCGAACTCATATTGGTTTGCTACTTCGGATGACCCAGCTTTCTTAAATACTGAGGATCGATAATCTGGAGAGGGCTTTTTAATGGCTGCAACTCCTATCATATCGTCTCCTTTCTCTTCAATCCAAGCCAAATACAAAGCATTCACTATTCTATGTCTGAGTCCCCTTAAACTAACTTCACCCCCGTCTTTGACCAGTTTCTCAAACATATTGAGCTCCGCTTCGGAACATTTTTTGGGTGTTTTTAAAACTACATTCGGCATATTCCTATCCTTATTTTCCAGCTTACCGATTATAGATCTGTATCTTACTTTATTGACTATGGACTAACACGCCATCTCCGAAAACATCCTATAATTAGGTGTTATGCATATTTCTGGATAAGAAAACGGAGTAGACGATGAAGATTCGCGAAATTCAACTCAAGAATTTTAAACGTTTTAGTGATACGACGATCACTGATATTCCTATTGCTGCTCGGCTTGTGATGCTTGTTGGCCCAAATGGGTCTGGAAAGTCGTCTCTTATTGATGCAGTCCAGACATGGCATCGACAGCACTGGGCGCAAAGCGGGAATTGGGATCAAACTTACCATTTAAAACAGATGCCGGGTGTCACGGGAAATTGGGACAACTCTGTTAAGGTAGTATTTCATGACCCACAGCCGACTAATGAAGATGATCGCCGAAAAGCTGTATATGTCCGCTCTGCTTATAGAAATGATCCCGAATTTCAGTATGACAACCTCTCTCGCGTTGAGCCTGCCGTGAGGGAATTTCGGATCAATCGAATGATCGATAATGATCAAGCAGTGGGCAACAACTATAGACGGTTGGTTTCCCTGGCTTTTGAGCACCTCTTTGAACGTGCAGACCCGAAGCTTACTATTGGAGAATTTCGGGAGCAATCAATAGGAGAGATTCGGGATGCCATGCAGCGGCTTTTTCCTGACCTTGTGCTAAACAGCCTTGGAAATCCTCTTTACTCCGGAACATTCCGTTTTGACAAGGGCGATAGCAAAGCATTTCTCTACAAAAATTTGTCGGGAGGCGAAAAAGCAGCCTTTGACTTACTTCTTGACATATTGATTAAGAGGAAGGAATTTGATGATACAGCGTTCTTTATTGATGAGCCTGAAGCTCACATGTCACCTGGACTTCAAGGGGCCTTAATTCAAGAACTGTTCAACGTAATTCCTGACAACTCCCAACTTTGGATTGCTACCCATTCCGTCGGCATGATGAGGCGTTCTCGCGAATTCGCACAAGGCAACTCGGGATCAGTCGTGTTTTTAGATTTTGATGGACAGAATTTCGACATACCTGTGATCTTACGTCCAAATGAACCCGACAGACCGTTTTGGAAAAGAGCGATGCAGATTGCGCTTGATGATCTCGCTGGTTATGTCACGCCCGAACAAGTTATGCTTTGTGAAGGAAATCAACGCGATGGCGGTAAAGATTTCGACGCGGAATGTTATAACGAAATTTTTAAAACGGAATTTCCAGAAGTAGTATTCATGGGCGTAGGTAACGTAGATGATGTCCAGAATGACCCACGAGGTGTTAGAAGGCTAATAAGCGCTCTTGCGCCTGGCGTACGGATCGCAGGAGTTATTGACCGTGATGATCGAACCAACGAAGAGATTACTGCGTTGCAAGCCAGACAGATAAAGGTTTTATCGCGCCGCACAATTGAATCGTATTTGTTGGATGATTTTGTTCTTTCTAAAATTTGCGAGAAGTTTGGCCAATCTGAACTAGCCTATCAATTATTGTCTGCAAAAAGTGACGCGCTAAGATCTAGCATCGCAGCAGGCGGACCACAGGATGACCTAAAACGCCCATCAGGGGACATCTACAATGCCGCTAAAAGACTCTTTCCTAATCAAAAGCTTGGAAGCGATGCACGCGCTTTCATGAAAGGGATTTGTGCTCCATTAATACGCCCTGGAACTCCTATTTATGCTGAACTGAGTAACGATATTTTTGCTAGATAACTCTATCTGGCAGACTAGCAAGGTTTATGTTTCGCCATTCGATGTCTGATAAGCCAGCAGTGTCAGATGAAGATTCAGCTATTACAATTGAAAAGGATCAACTTTTTTCCAAATTTGTCGGAAAACTTGGAGACTATATGGTGCACAACTATGATCCAGGCAAGTGGTTTTGGGATTATGAAGAAGCCACTCGCGCGTTTCTAATCTTTCCACTCTCCACAATTATTTGAATAGACCCGAAACTTAGGGTGAAATATCTCTTAGAGTCCTTCCTATAGCAAGGACGTGATTCTGGCCAACAAGAACAGCCGCACTATCAACAGCGGCTGTTTTTTGTTGCTTTGTACTCTTTTAGCATCGTACCCTGCTGAGCTTGTCACTTGCTAACCGGTTCAGGCTAACGTCCGACTCCGCTGCTTCCAATACCAATTGCCGGTGAAGTTCAGGCGGGACTCGAACCATGAAGCGACCGCTGTACTTCTTCATTGCGAGAGGCTCGGGAACCGGTTCGCCGTTCTTTTGTAAGTCATCCACTACATCGGCAACGACCTGGCGGATTCCCTGGAGAGCCGTTTCCGGTTCGGGTGCCAGCCAGCTCAGGCTGGCAAATTCTGCGCACAGCCCAATATATTCGCCGTCTTCCTCGGACCAGGTGACACGATAGGTATAGTGATCATTTTGTAACATCGTCTTGTACCTCCACATCCCCACCGGGGGATGTCAATCGCTCAATAGCTTTGAGCACTTGCCTAACCTGATAAGCTTTCGCCATTCCTTTGTCGTTTTGAATATTCACCCGCGGATCTCCCCGCCAGGAGGTTTTATAGATCCTGTGACTGCCACCGCTTTGTCTGGCCTCGCCAAAGAAATGGTCACATACTTTACAAAGATCGTTAAAACTTACCCCTTTCGGGTTCCAGCGCATTGTCGCGAGAATGTCTTTGATGGATGGCACATCAATATGATACCACTATTGATACCATTGTCAAGAAATTTCAAAACGAGTCATCCCACAAGTGAGTTATCATCATTGCTATGAACATCTTCGTCATTGGGGATATCCACGGCTGTTTCACCGAACTACAGGAGCTGCTCGATAAAGCCGGTGTAGTAGAGGACGTCCGCATTATCGCGTTGGGCGATATCGTCGACCGCGGCCCCGATTCGGTACAAGTGCTGGACTTCCTTAATAATCTATCAACAGCCGGTTGTTCAAGTGCCACACGGAAGCGCAGGACCTTTTATACAGACTGAGGGGAGCAGATGAAAAGTAATAGGGCTTAAAAGATGCGTAGAAAAGAAAATCTCCGTTTCTCGATTTGCAGAGATAGTATTGGTTTCCTTTAACCATCCACGATATTTTTAACAAACGAGCATATCCTTTCCGGAAAAATACCATGCTTGATATTATTGATCGCAAGTAAGAAAATTTAGAACATCTGAACAGGAAACGTCATCTGATTGAGATGATTGATGTGCATGGTAAACTTACCATAGAAAATGATCAAAAATTTATTGAGGTCACATGCCTGATTTCACAGCCACCGCCCTCGCCCATCCCAACATCGCCTTCATTAAATACTGGGGCAATCGCGACGATGTTCTGCGTCTGCCGCAGAACGGCTCGATCTCCATGAACCTGGCCGGGCTGCACACCCACACCCGGGTATCCTTCGACCCCAGCCATGAGGTTGACACCTTTTCGCTCAACAATCAAGCCCAGTTCGGCGCTGGACTGGAGCGGGTTTCGCGATTCCTGGATATCGTGCGCACGATGGCGGGGAAAAATTGGCGGGCGCAGGTCGAATCGGCGAATAATTTTCCCACCGGCGCCGGAATCGCCTCGTCGGCAGCCGCCTTTGCGGCACTGGCAGTGGCGGCTTCGCAAGCCATTGGCCTGGAGCTGACCGAGAGTCAGCTTTCGGCGCTGGCGCGGCGCGGCTCTGGCTCGGCTTGCCGCTCGATCCCGGCTGGATTTGTGGAATGGCGGCCGGGGACCAAAGATGCTGATTCCTATGCGATCTCGCTGGCGCCGCCGGCGCACTGGGACCTGGTGGACTGCATCGCCATCCTTAAAGAAACGCACAAAATGACCGGTTCCAGCGAAGGTCACCGGTTGGCGGGCAGCAGCCCGCTGCAGCAAGCACGGGTTGCCTCTTCCCGCGAGCGGTTGGATCGCTGCCGCCAGGCAGTCCTCACACGTGATTTTGATGCCCTGACAAGCGTGATCGAGCTGGACAGCAACCTGATGCATGCGGTGATGATGACATCTACTCCGTCTCTTTTCTACTGGGAGCCGGCTTCACTCGAAATCATGAAAGCCGTACCGGAATGGCGGCGGAGCGGGTTGCCGGTCTGCTACACGCTCGATGCCGGGCCGAATGTTCATTTACTATGCCCGGGAACAAGCGTCGCGGAAGTCCGATCAAGGTTGGAGGATATTTCCGGAATACTTCAAGTTTTAACCGCTGCGGCTGGCGGTGAAGCGCACATCACAGCAGGAGATTAACGCTGGCTTAGAAACTGTTCGGGTGGTTCGCCAAAGCCAGTCAAGCGCGATATAATCTAATCGTCCAGTCAGATCCACTCTGGCAGGCGTTTACAAGCGTTGTGACCTGGGATATTCCCTGTAGAGCACCGGAAGGTTGTCTAACCGGTACAAAACGGAGTGAGGTTTTTGTGAATTTAACCAACCTATTATTATTCGTACTATTCTTTGGCGTCATACTCTTCCTGCACGAACTCGGACATTACCTTGTAGCCAAGGCTTTCAAAATCAAGGTCGAGGAATTTGGCTTTGGTTTTCCACCGCGGCTGGCCAGGCTTGGTAAATTCCAGGAGACCGAGTTCACCCTGAACTGGATCCCATTTGGGGCGTTTGTCCGACTGTCAGGTGAAAATGACCCGAATATACCGGGCGGTTTCGGCAACGCCAAACCACTGGCGCGCATTGCGGTCTTATTGGGCGGCCCAATCATGAACCTGGCTACAGGCGTGGTCCTTTTTTCATTGATCTTCAATCAAGTCGGCGTGCCGGACTACACCAAAGTCCTCATTTCGTCCGTTTCAGCCGGTTCCCCGGCTGAAACCTCCGGGTTGCAAGCCGGCGATATCGTCCTCAGGATCAACCAGACACCGATCGACAGCACCGCAACCCTGTCAGCGCTCATCCAGGCTAATAAAGGCACCGAAATCGAGATCGCCGTACAACGCGGCAGCGAGACGGTGATCACGCGGGCGGTTCCGCGCGTCAACCCACCGCCTAATGAAGGTTCGCTGGGAATCGCCATGACCAATCCATTGGTAAAAACCAGTTGGATCAATACTATTCCGCTTTCATTCCAGGCTACATATGCCCAGGCGCGTGAAATATTCGAAATGCCGGGCCGTTTAATCCGCAACGAGATTCCCAAAGAGCAAGCCAGGGTGGTTGGCCCGGTCGGCATTTATTCGATGTTTAATGAAGCCCGCACGATGGACGAGGAAAATTCCACCTCGACCAATCCATTCGATACCACCTTTACCCTGCGATTGATGGCGGTAATCACGGTTGCACTCGGGTTGACCAACCTATTCCCCATCCCGGCGGTGGATGGTGGACGAATCGTTTTCATCTTACCGGAACTGTTATTCCGAAAACGCATTCCGCCTAAATATGAAAATTTTGTCCATATGGTCGGTTTTGTGACGCTCATCGTGTTGATGTTCTACATCACCGCGCAGGATATCATCAACCCCATTCAAATCCCCTAGACTGAGGACCCATGGAAGACCCCGCCCGACATGCCATTCCGTTTGATAAGGTCATCACAGCCCTGCTGGATAACGAACATTCGTTTCCACCGGTGCATCTTCACCGCTTCTCTGATATCGCGGCAGCAGACCTGGTTAATTTGGAAAAAAGCTGGTCTCAGGTAAATCCCGACCGGCGGGCGGCTCTGTTGGAGGATTTGGAAGACCTGGCGGAAGCTGATACGCTGGTATCGTTTGATGATCTAAGCAAATTCGCCCTCTCTGATCCAGACCCACGCGTACGCGAGGTGGCCCTGCGCCTGCTCTGGGAAAGCCAGGAAGTGGGGCTGGTCACAAAAATGCTGCAAATGGTGGAAAACGATCCCGCCGAAAAGGTGCGTGGCGCTGCAGCTACAGCGCTTGGGCAGTTTGTTTACCTGGGTGAACTTGAAGAAATTCCGGAAGCGGTTCTCCACCGCATCGAGAAAAAACTGTTGGAGATTGCTACCGCATCAAGCGAACCGAAGTTAGTCCGCCGGCGAGCATTGGAAGCCCTGGGGTTTTCCAGTCGACCGGAACTCAAACCGCTGATTCTGACGGCCTACAACAACAATGATCCTGAATGGCTGGTAAGTGCGCTGTTCGCCATGGGACGCTCCGCCAACTCGAACTGGATCCCATCCGTGATGGATATGCTGGATAGTGATAACGAAGAGGTGCTCTTCGAGGCAGTGCGTGCGGCCGGTGAACTGGAAGCCTCGGCTGCCCGCCGCCCGCTGTTGAAAATGGTCAAATCGCAGCCGGAGGGATCAGAAATCCGGATGGCTGCCATCTGGTCGCTCTCGAAAATTGGCGGCGAAAAGGTGCGCGACACCCTCGAGAAAGCCCTGGATGATTCTGAAGATGATGACGAAATCGAGATGCTCGAAGACGCGTTGGAAAACCTTCAATTTACCGAAGGTTTCAACCAATTTGGCTTGATCGATTATGAACCTGAGAACGAAGAGGAAATTATCGCTCAAACCGAAGCGGATGCCTGGGATGATGACTCGGATGAAACTGAAAACGCCGAAGATGACGTTGAAGAGGAAGACGAATAGTCGTCCTTAAAACCGATTGCCTGGAAACTGGTCTGGCCTTATGGATTACAGTCTCTTTGGGTGATTGTGCCGCTCGGTCTTTCGATTATCACCATTTTGTGTGGCCGGCAGAAAGTGTGATGGACAAATGATAAACGCTGAACAAGACTTGCGATTGCACGCCACTATCCAGGGTCATGTTCAGGGTGTGGGGTTTCGGGTATTCGTGCAGCAATACGCAGCCAATCTTAAGCTGACCGGCTGGGTGCGCAACACCTACCGTGGCGATGTCGAGGTAATGGCTGAGGGATCGCGCGCTGCGCTGGAAAAATTGCTGCAATTAATCGAGGCCGGCCCGCGGTCTTCGCATATCATTCAAGTCGACCGGGAATGGAGCAATGCGTCGGGCGAATTTCACCAATTTGCCATCGAGCGTACCGCTTGAGCACCTTCGTTATTCCTATTCCGGCTTAATTCAGTTCGCCTGACAGTAATTTAGCCTTTTGCCAACCCGGCATGTCGCTTTGATCGGCGAGCATAACCCGCATTTCAAAGATTTGATCGCGCAGCAGGGCAGCCTTTTCAAATTCCAAATCCTTGGCAGCCTGCTTCATCTCTTTTTCCATTTCATTGATAATTCGTTTCAGCTCATTTTTCGGGATGGGAACGAATTCTTTCTTGCCGTCTGCCGAATAACCGGCACGTCCTTCCGCCACACCTGACGGTGTTGGCACGCTCAGGCGGTCAGTCAGGTCGTGGATTGCTTTGAAGATGCTTACGGGTTCGATGCCGTGCTGCTGGTTATACGCTTCCTGTTTGGCGCGGCGGCGATTGGTCTCATCGATGGCATAACGCATCGAGTCGGTGATGCGATCCGCATACATAATGACTGTTCCATGGACGTGCCGCGCCGCTCGCCCGATGGTCTGGATCAAGGCTGTGCCGGAACGCAGGAAACCCTCTTTATCCGCATCCAGAATGGCAACCAGAGATACCTCCGGCAGGTCAAGGCCTTCACGCAGCAGGTTGATACCGACCACGACGTCGAACACGCCCATGCGCAGGTCGCGCAGGATGCCAATGCGCTCCAGCGTCTCGACCTCGGAATGCAGATAGTGCACTTTGATACCCAATTCCATCAGGTAATCGGCCAGATCTTCCGACATGCGCTTGGTGAGTGTGGTCACCAGTACCCTTTCGCCGTTCTCGACCCGCGTGCGGATCTCCTTGACCAGGTCGTCCACCTGACCGTGGGTCGGGCGGATATCGATGCCCGGATCGACCAGCCCGGTCGGGCGGATAATCTGCTCCACCACCTGCTCGGCGTGTTGCAATTCGTATTGAGCAGGCGTGGCCGAGGTATAAATGGTGTACCCCATGTGCTGCTCGAATTCGGCGAAAGTCAACGGGCGGTTGTCCAGCGCCGAGGGCAGCCGGAAGCCGTATTCAACCAGAGTTCCCTTGCGCGAACGGTCACCATTGTACATGCCGCGCACCTGCGGCACGGTCATGTGCGACTCGTCCAGGAATAAAAGATATTTGCTGGGCAGGTAGTCCATCAGCGTCCAGGGCGGCGAGCCCACCGGGCGCTGGTCCAGGTGACGCGAATAGTTTTCGATGCCGGAACAATAACCAACCTCTTTGAGCATTTCCAGGTCATAACGCGCTCGCTGGTCCAACCTTTGAGACTCCAGAATCCTTCCATCAGCCCGGAAGCGCGCCAGCTGCGTATCCAGTTCGTTCTCGATGTCCGAAATAGCCTGTTTCAGCCGGTCTTCCTGGGTAATGTAATGTTTGGCCGGGAAGATTTGAGCCTGTTCAGGTTCTTCCAGCAGCTCGCCGGTCAACGGATTGAGCAGTTGAATACGCTCCAACTCGTCGCCGAAAAACGACAACCGGTAGGCGCTTTTGTCCATGTATGCCGGAAAAATTTCCATGGTTTCGCCGCGCACGCGGAAGGTTCCCGGACGCAGTTCCATATCATTGCGCTGATACTGCACCTCCACCAGTTGGCGCAACAGCGCGTTGCGGCGGAACACCGTGCCTTTTTGCAGGTTGATCACTCCCTTGCCGTAAGCTTCCGGGTTGCCAAGACCGTAAATGCAGGAAACCGACGCAACAATGATGACATCCTGCCGCGACATCAATGCGGCAGTGGCTGCCAGCCGCAGCCGGTCGATCTCCTCGTTGATTTCAGTCTCTTTTTCGATGTACAGGTCATGCCGCGGGACGTACGCCTCGGGTTGATAATAATCATAGTAGCTGACGAAGTACTCCACCGCGTTGTTCGGAAAAAATTCTTTGAATTCGGCATACAACTGGGCAGCCAGAGTTTTGTTATGCGCCATCACCAGCGCCGGCATCTGCATCTGCTGGATGATGTTTGCCATGGTAAAGGTTTTTCCGGTACCGGTAGCCCCCAACAATACCTGGTGCTTCATCCCCTTTTGAACGCCGTCCACCAATTGACGTATCGCCTCGGGTTGGTCGCCGGTTGGTTGGTAGGGCGCATTTAGTTGGAATTCCATGGAACCCTCACTCGCCTTGTACAGTAAAGACTCCACCTAAAGCGGAGTTAGATGTTTTCGGTTATCTTGCATTCTATCACAAAAGCGATCGAAATAAAACATATTTTCTAATTTTTATAGATTCTGCAGCGCTTTCAACAAGGCGGTCAACCGCTCGCGCCACTCAGGGTCGGATTCCTGAAACAGCATCCAGTAGGCATTTTTCCCGGCTCGGGCGCCAAAACCTACATTGGGCAGGCTGCGATTGGGCGAGCCTTCCGGCAGCGCCGGATAGCGCAAAACCATCTGGTCGCCTTCGTTCGAGACCGAGGCCAACCCCGCATCTTCGGCCATAATTTTGACCCGGATCTGGTAGAAAAGGTTGCTCAATTGATCGGGCAGCTTGCCAAAACGGTCTTCGAACTCGCTGGCCAGCGCATCCAATTCGGCCTCGTCGACGATATTCGAAATGCGGCGGTAAAGCCCCAGGCGCACATTCTGCTCGGCGATAAACGCGGAAGGAATTCCAGTTGGAATCGGCAAATCAACATTGACTGCCAGTCCAATTTCACGCAAGTCGCTCGACAGTTGTGGCGATGGCAGCCCGCTCACCTGCCGGATTTGACGAACAGCCTGTCCGAGCAGGCGGGTATACAGGTAAAAACCAATCGAAGCAATATAGCCATGCTGGCGGCTGCCAAGCAGTTCACCTGCGCCGCGCATTTCCAAATCACGCATGGCAATCGAGTACCCGGCGCCCAACTGAGTATTCTCGGCAATGATTTCGAGTCGTTCCTGCCCCTCGATGGTGGGCGGGCGGCGGCGGTGGCGGAAGAAATAAGCGTAGGCGCGCTGCGCACCGCGCCCGACCCGGCCGCGCAACTGGTACAACTGGGCCAGGCCAAAGGTGTCGCCGCGATCCACGATAAGCGTATTGGCATTGGGGATATCCAACCCCGATTCGATGATCGAGGTACATAGAAGCACATCGATCTCGCCATTGGTGAACATGTGCATCACCCGCGAGAGCTCGCCTTCGTTCATTTGTCCATGACCGATGCCGATACGTGCGTCCGGCACCAGGTTGGAGAGGTGGCTCTTCATGGCATAAATCGTGTGAACCCGGTTATGCACGAAAAACACCTGCCCGCCGCGCTCCACTTCGCGTAGAATCGCCTGACGCACCAGCTTTTGTGAGTACGGACCGATGTGGGTGATGATCGGCAGGCGCTCGGCCGGCGGTGTGTTGATCATGGATATATCGCGCACCCCGGTCAACGCCATGTACAGCGTGCGCGGGATGGGCGTAGCTGTCAGAGTCAGCACATCCACCTCGGTACGCATTTTCTTCAAGTGCTCCTTGTGGGTGACGCCGAAGCGCTGCTCTTCATCGATGATCAAAAGGCCAAGGTCTTTGAAAGCCACGTCCTGTGAAATCAAGCGATGGGTGCCGATGACAATGTCCACTTCTCCCATTTCCAGACGCGCGATGACCTGGTCCTGTTCTTTGGCGGTGCGAAAGCGCGAAAGCATTTCCACCTGCACCGGGAAAGTAGCCAGCCGTTGGCGGAAGGTGTCATAGTGCTGCTGCGCCAGAACAGTGGTTGGAACCAGCACCGCTACCTGCTTACCCGACATGACCGCTTTGAACGCCGCACGCAGCGCGACCTCAGTTTTGCCGTAGCCTACATCGCCGCAAAGCAGGCGATCCATGGGGCGCGGGCTTTCCATATCCTTTTTTACTTCCTGGATGGCCTTTAGCTGGTCATCCGTTTCGGTGTAAGGGAAGCTGGCTTCCAGGTCATGCTGCCAGGTGGAATCCATCTCAAATGAAAAGCCATTGGCAACCTGCCGTCGGGCATAGAGATCCAACAGGTCCTGAGCCACCTCAAGCACCGCCTCGCGCACACGCTGTTTCGTTTGCGTCCATTCGCCGCTGCCAAGGCGGGTTGGGTGCGGCGCCTCGCCGCTGGCGCCAATGTACCGGCTCAGCCGGTCAGCCTGATGGACCGGAACGAAGAGTTGGTCCCCTTCGGCATATTCCACGCATAGAAAATCACGCTCCACCCCGTCCAACACTCGCTGCACCAGCCCGATGAAACGGCCAATACCGTGATCGACATGCACGACCCAGGTACCAGGTCGCAGGTCGGCATAATTGGCTTCAGGAGCTTCGGCAATGGGTCGGGCGCGATGGCGCGGCTGCGGGCGCTCCCAGCCAAATATTTCACTGTCGGTAAACAGGTGAAAATCCTGACTGTCGGCATTGGTCAGCACCCAGCCTTCGCTCAATGTCCCCTCGATGAACTCCGGTGTGCCATCCGGTTGATCCAGCGGGCGCTGTTCCTGCCACATTTCTTTCAGCCGCCCGACCTGGCGCGAGACAACTGCACTGGATTTGCCCCTGCGGCTCAACCCGGATAAGGTCTCGAGAAAAGCATTCAACCGGCCGCCAAAACGCTGACCTTTTTGGAAACAATCCGCCAGAGCAGAAGGTTCGTCAGAGGTGGAGAAACCGAATTCGAGTGCGGGATGGGCGCTCAGGTTGTCGAGGATTTCTGACCAGGACAGGTAAGGGATGGGAAACGATTCCGGCAGCGTGCCTTCCGCCAGGCTGTCATTTCTCAGCCGAACGGATTGTTCTTCGATCTCATTGGCAATCGACTGCAGCAGATCAAGGTCATCAACCAGCACCTGTGCCTGCTGCGGCAGGTAATCCAAAATGCTGGCCTGGGCCGGGTGAACCACCGGCAAATAAAACTCTTCGACATCCATCCCCGGCAGGTCCAGACCACTGGCGTAACCGGGTAACACTTCCCGCGCAGGGGTGATCAACAATTTGTCCAGCCGGTGTAGCGTGCGCTGTGAGGCCGGGTCAAAGCGGCGCAGGGTATCAATTTCGTCGCCGAAGAACTCAAATCGCACCGGTGTGGCTTCAGCCGGGGGCCAAATATCTAAAATTCCACCGCGGTGGGAAAATTGCCCGGGTTCAAGCACGATTTCAGCAGGTTGGTAGCCAATACCCACCCAATTGCGCTTGAGGGATTCCAAAGGCACAATCTGATTGACCTTTGCGGTCTTGCTGTTTTTGATAAAGTCGCGCCGGGGCAGCGTGCGGGTCATCAGCGCGCGTACCGGGGCCACGATGACGGGCGGAACAGCCGGTTTTTCGGCGCCCATCAGGTGGTAAACTGCCAGCGCGGTCAGCGCTTGCAGTCGGTCGCGCCGGGTGACCGTACCCCAGGCAGCCTGCTCGTAAAATAACGGGTTCGGCTCGGGGTAATACAGCGGCGGCAGCCCATCCATCCAATAAGTCAGCTCATCGATGACGGTCAGCGCCCGGTCGGTGCGGTCGGTGATCAGCAGGATCGGCGCCTGCACGTCGCGGTGCAGCGCTGCGACCACCGGCAGACGGGCAGAACGCATCAGCCCCAGGCCGGAATGAGCCTGACCGGCGCGCAAATCACGCAAAAATGCCTGATACGCAGGCAGTGAACGGATGCGTTCGATCAACGCCTACTCCTCGAGCTGCGAGCCGTTATAGCGGTTCATGGCAGCTTCCAATCCGTCGGTCACAAACACACGGACGGCGGCAGCCGCTGCATCAATGAGAAAGGGCAATTCTTTTTGCTCTTCAGCATGGAAATGGTTGAGGACATACCCGGCGCCGCCCCTGGGACCGGCCGGACGCCCGATGCCAAAGCGCAGGCGGGGAAAATCCTGGGTGCCAATGCGCTCGATAATCGACTGCACCCCTTTTTGCCCGGCAGAACCGCCGCCCGGCCGCATGCGCAAGACGCCAAATGGCAGGTCGATGTCGTCGTGAACCACGATCAGATTTTCGTGCGGGATTTTGTAAAAGCGGACCAATCCCGAAACCGATTCACCCGAGAGGTTCATATAGGTTTGCGGTTTGGCCAGCACGATTTTAACCTCGCCAATAACCCCGGATCCGGTCAAAGCGCGGTTTTGTACGCGGGTCAACTTTACTCCCAGGTCGGCTGCCAACTGGTCAATGACCATAAAGCCGGCATTGTGGCGGCTGTCGCGGTATTCCCGGCCGGGGTTGCCCAACCCGACCAGCAGGTAGGCAGCAGTCCCATCCAGGACGGGTTCACTAATTTTGCGGCGAAAGAGGTTGATTGGCATAACTCATCCTGAAATCGCGGTGGAACATGGACGAAATAATCGGCCCGACAACGAATGAAAACGACAAATGCATGACAGGTAAGTCTATCACGTTGCTGCCAGGCGTGCAAATGAGGTTTTCTGCTTTTCAGGTCATTTGTATGGTTTGTCATCGCGAGCCTGGCGAAGCGATCTACGCCGGTTTCCCTAGACCGGTGGGCTGCAGGATGATCGTAAATTGTCACGTCCACAGATTGCTCCTCGCAAAAATCACAACATGGAAATGCAATACACGAATTAATAAACTTGCTTACTGCATTTCAAGCCATAATTGACTTATGATCAGGTTGTTGGAGACCTTCGGTTAGATGCGGCGCGATCGAGGTTTAGAAATAGATAAAAGCCATAAAAAAACCGCTGTAAAATATCTTGACAATTTATATTGAAATTAGCCGTGTGTTATAATGGAGCAACCATGGAAGAAGCTCAAACACCTCAACCTCCAGCCGAGTCGCAGCCTTCCCTGCATTCCGAGGGTAAAGCCAAAGTCCAGGTCCAGGTCTGGATCATCGTTCTGGCCGTAATCCTTCTGGTCGGATTGATCGCCGGCGGGGTATTCCTGCTGGCAAGCGCACCTGAAGGCACAACCGCCAAAGTTCGCGACATATTCATCATTTTCATGGCGCTCGAATCACTGGTGCTGGGCGTCGGGTTGATCGTGCTGATCTTGCAACTGGCAACCTTAATCAACCTGCTGCAAAACGAGATCAAGCCCATCCTCGACTCCACCAGTGAAACCGTCAACCATTTGCGCGGGACAACTCAGTTTCTATCCAACAACCTGGTTGAGCCCGTCTTGAAAATGAATGAGTATCTGGCCGGGTTGAAAAAGGCATTTGACCTCTTCCGTCCGGGTAAACATTGAGTGATCCATAACCGCAGATATGTAGCCAACTGAAAGGAGAAACGAGTCATGTCAGATCGAGATGAGTTTGGAGCGTTTTTGGTAGGTTTTGTGGTAGGCGGCCTGACCGGCGCAATTACCGCGCTGTTACTTGCCCCGCAATCCGGTGAGGAAACGCGCGGCGTGATTAAAGAGCGCGCGTTCGAGCTTAAAGATAAAGCTGCTACCAGCATGGGTGAGGTTTACACTTCCGCCGAAGCTGCGGCTGCGGAAGCCGTAAAAAAGGCTGAGGTGCTGTTAGCCCAGGCCAAAGAAACTGCTGCGGAATTACAGAAAAAAGGCGCCGTTGTCATCGAGGAACAGAAATCAAAAATTAGCCGTATGGCCTCGAAGGACGATTCAGGCGTAGTTGCTGAATAACCTGTAATCCTATATTTGAAAAACGGTCAGTTTCAAAGCTGACCGTTTTTTTGTTTCTTCGGTTTCTACTGGTTTAAGCTTCAAATTCACGCAGGACTTCCGGGACGGCAGCCAGCACATCCCCGGCCAGAACACTGGCCGGGTGCCCAACCAGGTCGATGGCCGCCAGACCAGCCTGCGCGTGAATCCACGCACCGGCAATGGCTGCATCCAGCGCCGAAACGCCTTGCGCCCGCAGTCCAACGATCAACCCGGCCAGGACGTCGCCGGTGCCGGCGCGCGCCAGCGATGCTGTGGCAACCGGGATGATAAACGTTCGCCCGGCCGGGTCAGCGATCACGGTCATAGCGCCCTTCAAGACCACCACATGCCCCCATTCGACTGCATACTTGCGGGCAATTTCCACCCGGTCTGCCTGTATGGCAGACACCTCGAGCCCGGTCAATACGCTCATCTCGCCGGGATGCGGGGTCAGGATGGTCTCGGGCGGCAGCTTTTTTGGCCATTCTGAAATGTGAATCAGGTGTTTTAACCCATCCGCGTCCACCACTAAAGGCGGCAGAGTCGGCGTTTGCCCTTTTTTTCGTTGTGAACTTCCCAGGAAGCCTAATCCCTCACGTTTGCCTTCCGTCGGGACAGCCGATAGCAAGCGCTGCATAAAGTGAGCGGTGGTTTGCTCCATGCCAAGCCCGGGTCCGACCAGCAGCGCGGTAACCCGTTCCAGGTTGGCGAAAAGCACATCTTCAGCGCCCTCCGCGATGACCCCCAACTCATGCGGCAGCAGCAACCAGGTAATTTCAGGCAGCAGCCCAGATAAGACAGGGTGCAGCGGGCTGGGGACTGCCAGCCTCACCAAACCGGCGCCGATGCGGTAAGCAGCTTCCCCTGCCAGGGCCGCAGCGCCAGTGAAATTCACTGAACCCGCAACCACCAGCGCCGTGCCAAATGTGCCTTTATGGGCATCTTTTGGCCGGGCCGGCAGGATTTCAGCTACCTGGCGCTCTGAAACGACATGGGATTGCACCGTTTGCAATGCCTTCAAGTCGCCTGGCAGACCCAGATCGACCACTTGCAGGCCGCCGACAAAGTTATAAGCCGGGAAGCGCAACAGACCGACCTTAACCGCGTCCATGCAGATGGTTAATTCAGCCGGAATGACCCAGCGGGCAACCTCGCCGCTATCGCAATCGACGCCGGATGGGCAATCCACGGCAACAATATGCCGCGGCAGCCGGAAGTCTAATATGTGTTCGAACCAGGCTTCGAGTTCCGGTTTAAGCGGCAATTTTATTCCGGTGCCAAGCACCCCGTCCAACAGCACGTCCGCTGTACCCAGCCAGTGTTCCAATTTTTCCCAGTCGGCGTCGCTATCCACCGCCAATACCTCGCCGTGCGCCTGGATCACGCGCGCCAGGTAGGGATCATTTTCAGGCCGCGGGCGGACCAGAGCCGCTTTCACCCGCCACCCCAACCCCGCCAGGGTTTCCAACGCCACCAGCGTATCGCCGCCATTGTTGCCAGACCCGACCAGCCCAACAACTCCCCCGGGTCTGGATTGCCCAAAGGCATGCTGAATCACCTGGGCGACGCCGCGCCCGGCGCGTTCCATCATCTCGGCATAACTGACGCCAGAAGCATTTCCCTCTTTTTCTATCGCTTGCATCTCTGCAACGGTAACCAGTCTCATCGCGGCTCCTGTCAGTTTGGACCCCTGGTTCCATTATAGACCGGGTTTTAAAATCAGGCTGCCTGGCCGGATAGGGAGATTGCTGCTGTTTTCCGGTACGGGCTGGATGGCAAGTACGGGCTGGATGGCAAGTAGCCCAACGGGCGAGGCTACAGGCATAATCCACGATAGGTATTCCCTTCTCCACCTCGCTGCTACCGATGCAAGGCCGCCGAAAAGATACCAGGCTTCGCCGCTCCATCAGGTTCATTACGGTATAATCGCTGCATGCGCAAATGGCTTTACATCGCAGTCTTCACCTCTGGCCTGAGCGGTCTGGCGGTCGAAATGACCGCCTCACGCTTATTGGGGAATTACTTTGGCACCAGCAACCTCACCTGGGCCGCCATCATCGGGCTTATTTTGATCTACCTGACCGCCGGATATTTTCTGGGCGGTTATTGGGCTGACCGCTCGCCGCATTATTCGACCTTTTTCAAGATACTGGCCTGGGGTGCTTTTGCCATCGGGCTGGTTCCGGTGGCAGCCCAACCGATCCTGCGGGCGGCCGCAGACGCCTTTGACCAGTTGCAACTTGGCGTTTTGATAGGCTCTTTCGTGGTGGTGATGATCCTGTTCGTGCTGCCGGTGACCCTGCTTGGCACCGCCTCCCCTTTTGCCATCCGGCTGGCATTGAGCGACTCACGGCAAGCGGGCAGCATCGCCGGTCGAATTTACGCCGTCTCGACCCTCGGTTCATTTGCCGGTACTTTTCTGCCGGTTCTTGTGCTCATCCCCTGGATCGGTACCTACCGCACGTTCCTGGCTATTGGCGGGATTCTGTTGGTGGTCGCTCTGGCAGGGTTGTGGGCGACTTCCGGTTGGAAAAAAGCAGCGCCGCTGCTGTGGATGCCGTTGATTCTTGTCCTGCTGGCCATTTTCGGCGTCCGTGGAGCAATAAAAAACACCACCGGGTTGATCTACGAAAGGGATTCGGCTTACAACTATATCCAGGTGTTACAGGTTGGCGAAAGCCGGCTGCTACGATTAAATGACGGTCAGGGTGTCCATTCGATTTACCACCCCACCGAATATTTTTACAACGGCCCGTGGGAGCAGGTGCTGGTTGCCCCGTTTTTTTACCCGGCGCCGATTGAGCCTGCCGATGTAAGCAGCCTGGCGATTGTTGGCCTGGCAGCCGGCACCACTGCCCGGCAAGCGGCTCTCGTCTTTCCCAATATTCAAATGGAAGGCATCGAAATCGATCCAGATATTGTGGCGGTGGGACGTGAATATTTTGGCATGGATTTACCTAACCTGCACGTTACCGTTCAGGACGGGCGTTGGGCATTGGAAAATAATCCCAACAAGTTCCAGATCATCAGCGTGGATGCCTACCGGCCGCCTTACATCCCCTGGCACCTTACCACGCGGGAATTTTTTGAGGTTGTGCGCGATCGTTTGACCGATGACGGCGTTATGGTGATCAACGTCGGACGAAGCCCACAGGACCGGCCATTGGTCGAAATTCTGAGCAGCACGATCCTTTCGGTTTTCCCCTCCGTCCACATCATCGACCTGCCGGACTCATTCAATTCGATCCTGTTTGCCACCGTTCAGCCTACCGAAGCCCAGGCTTTGATCGATAATTTCACCGCCCTTTCCGGAAAGCCGGACACTCCGGCAGTCTTGCTGCAAGCCATGGCCTTGGCTATCAACAACCTGCAGCCAACACCGGCTCAGGGATATGTCTTCACCGATGATCGAGCGCCCATCGAATGGATCACCAACGATATGATCTTAAATTTCTTCTTATCCGGTAACGCGGAGACACTCCAATGAAATTCATTTCGAAATTTTTTCAGGTTCTGATCGCAATCGCCATTCCGCTGGGGTTGATCCTGACCGGGATGCGCATCTTCTTCACCCCGCCGTTCGTCATTCTCGAATATAACATGCCGGGTTTCCCTGAAGACACGTACGGTTTCACCAAAGCGGACCGCATCCATTGGGCCAACCTGTCGCTGAAATATCTCAATAATGACGCCGGCATCGAATTTTTAGGCGACCTGCAGTTTGCGGATGGCACACCAGTGTTCAACGAACGCGAATTGAGCCACATGGTGGATGTAAAGCTATTCTTCAAGACCATGATGGCGATCTGGCTGGGTCTGGTAGCCTTTCTGGTCATTGCCGGCCTCCTGGCCTGGCGCGCCCGCTGGCTGGCCAGTTACTGGGCAGCCGTCTCAGCCGGCGGGTGGCTTACGCTTGGGTTGCTGGGGTTAATTTTGGTAACGGTTATCCTCAACTTTAGCGCACTTTTCACAGTATTCCACCGGTTGTTTTTCGTTGGCGATACCTGGCTTTTCTATTTCACCGACACCTTGATTCGCCTGTTCCCTATGCGGTTATGGCAGGACCTTTTCATTGCCATCGGCGCACTTTCGATCGGCGGAGCATTGTTTCTGGCCTTCAAAGGGCACAAGTGGGCAGATCAATAGCAATTGGCCTCTCTGTTAACTCAGGAGCAACACACCCGAAATAGTTGGATTAAGACACAAGGGGCTTTGGAGCCGCCCCTTGTGTCTTTACAGTCCCAACAGTTTTAAGCGAGTCAATAAGCTGAAATGATTCAGCGGACCGCTGCCGGGTTTTCTTTGTCTCCCGACGGGTCAAAGATATGGAAGTTATCCATATTGATCACCATCTGGACTTTTTCACCAATGGTGAAACGGGTTCGTGGGTCAACGCGGGCGGTGAAATTGTTCTTGCCGCTGACCAGATAAAGGAATATCTCATTACCCATTAATTCGGTCACATCCACCGTGGCTTCGATGGGTTCAGCATGGATGTTGGACGGCGCGAACATCAGATTGTGAATATCCTCGGGGCGAACGCCCATGATCACTTCCCGCCCTTCAAGGTGAGCGTAAGTGGCAGCTTTTTCCGCAGGAATCTTCACTTTATTGCCGTCCAGATCGACGAACAGACTGCCGTTATCCTTGCGGATGTGCGCCGGGAAGAAGTTCATCGACGGCGAGCCGATGAAACCCGCCACGAAGAGGTTGTTCGGGTGATCATAAAGGGATTGCGGCGTGTCCAACTGCTGCAGAATACCTTTGTTCATGACCGCGATGCGGGTCGCCATGGTCATGGCTTCCACCTGGTCGTGCGTTACATAAATGAAGGTAGTTTGCAATCCCTGGTGCAGTTTGCTGATCTGGGCGCGGGTCTGAACGCGCAGCTTGGCATCCAGGTTGGACAGCGGCTCATCGAACAGGAACACTTTCGGTTCGCGCACGATAGCCCGGCCCACAGCAACGCGCTGGCGTTGACCGCCGGACAGCTCGCGCGGTTTCCGTTTGAGCAGCATTTCGATCCCGAGGATCTCGGCAGCCGTCTGCACTCGTTTTTGGATGTCCGCTTTTGGCAGTTTGCGCAGTTTGAGACCAAAGGCCATATTATCGTATACCGTCATGTGCGGATACAACGCATAAGATTGGAACACCATGGCGATGTCGCGGTCCTTGGGCGGAACATCATTCACCACGTTATTCCCAATCATGACCTTGCCATCCGTGACCTCTTCCAGGCCTGCCAGGCAGCGCAGCGCAGTCGTCTTACCGCAGCCGGATGGACCTACCAGAACCAGAAATTCCTTATCCTCGATCTTGATGTTCAGGTCGTTGATCGCAACGAAATCCCCGAACTTTTTCCAAACATGTTCGTACGTAACACCAGCCATTTCTTGCAAACCTCCCTTCGGAATGAGTATAGTGACTTGATTATATGCAACGAACGGGAAACGTGCAAATTAATTTCATCCCTAATTTCACAAACCGGATATTTACAAATTAGAACACACGTGCTACAATCAAATATACAGTCTCCCACTCTTTCTCCCAGAGGTCGCCATGCCTGAAGTCCCGGAAATCGCTTCCCGCGCCCGTGAGTTGAACATTGCCCTTGCCGGTAAAACCATCTCGGCAGTTGAAATCTTGCAGCCCAAATGCTTGAATGTCTCCATCGAAGAGTTTACCGCCGGTTTGATCGGCGCCGTGATCGAGAACGCAGCCTACCATGGAAAGTGGATTCAGATTCACACCACGCAGGGTTGGCTGCTCGTCAACCTTGGCATGGGCGGCGAGATTTTACTGGTCACCCGGGCGACCATGCCGGAAAAACATACCATTGTGTTTGAATTTAGCGACGCCAGTTGCCTGTCCATCAGCTTCTGGTGGTTCGGTCACGTCCATTACGTCCCAGAAGAAGGGTTGCAGGCGCATGCTCCTACCGCAAAGTTAGGACCGAACGTGCTTGACCTTTCAGTCGAAGATTTTCGCCGCATCGTTGCCGGGCAGCGGACCGCAGTTAAGAACTATTTGCTCGACCAGAGTCGTATTGCCGGCATCGGCAACGCCTACATCCACGACATCCTCTTTATGGCGCGCATCCATCCGCTGCGCCGTCTGGAAAGCCTCTCCCCTGCCGAGGTGGACGGATTGTATCAAGCCATCCAGGACGGGCTGCGTCCCAGCCTGGCAAAAAATGGTGCATTCTACGAAAAAGATATCTACGGGCAAAAAGGGGGCTTTGGCATGGACGAGATTCTGATCGGCTACCGCGAAAACCAGCCTTGCCCGCGCTGCCAAACACCGATAATCAAAATCAAGACCGGCAGCACCAGCAGCTTTATCTGTCCATCCTGCCAGGCGTTCCCAGCCGTTGTTTAGATTTACTTGCAGCCAAACGCTCCCGCGATTGAATGCCGACTGGATAAAGGGATTTTAGCGGTCATCTTTTATGATCCAATAAATTTCTACAGCTCAAGTCAACATTTATCATTAACCCGGACTCCTGCTGTATAATGGGGCACTGCCCCCGGTTCGCCGGGTGCACCCTGGCACAATAAGGAAATGGCATGTCTGTCTCGCAAAATGTATTGGACTATGATTTAAAAAAATCCATTCACCCGAATCGCCTGGTGGGGCTGTGGCGCTTGATGACCGGGTTCCGCTTGAATTACCTGGGCGCCAACCTCAGCCTGGGGATTTCTGCTCTGGCAAAAACCAGCACCTACATGCTGCTGCGTTATTTCGTCGACCACCAACTGGTAGCAAGAGATGCCGTAGTTCCACTGTGGGGCATCGCACTCGGGTTTGTTGGGCTGGCTGCCATTGAAGGTTCGTTCTCCTTCATGAGTGGACGATTGGCCTCGCTGACTGCCGAGGGAGTCGCCCGCCGGCTGCGCAATTATGTATTCGACCATATTCAGCACCTGAGCTTCACTTACCACTCGAAAACCGATACCGGCGAGCTCATTCAGCGCTCGACTTCAGATGTGGATGCCCTGCGCCGTTTTTTCTCCGAACAGGGCATCGGCATGGGACGGATTCTGTTCCTGTTCGTCATCAACTTCATCGCCATTCTGCAGCTCAACGTCAAACTGGCGTTCATTTCGATCGTGGTGATTCCGTTCGTGCTGCTGGTTTCGCTTTATTTTTTCCGGAAAATATCCAAACTGTACGAAAACTACCAAACGCAAGATGCCATTCTCTCGACCACTCTGCAGGAGAACCTGTCCGGCGTGCGGGTAGTGAAAGCCTTTGCGCGCCAGGATTATGAAATCAACAAATTCGAGCGCGACAACTGGGAAAAATTTCTCCGAGGCAAGCGGTTGATGCAAATGCACTCGCTGTTTTGGCCGATATCGGATACAGTCTGCAACATCCAGATCGTGACCGGATTTCTGATCGGCGCGTTGATGACCATCAACGGCGAAATCACCATTGGCACGTACCTGGCGTATGCCGGGCTGATCGTCTGGATTATCTTCCCGATGCGCAATTTGGGACGCCTGATCGTCCAAACATCAACCGGCATGGTCTCGTACAACCGGGTCATGACCATGATCAAGGAGGATCGCGAACCTCTCGACCAGGGTGACTACGCCCCCAAAGAAGGTTTGCAGGGGAAGGTCGAATTCAAGGGGGTTGGTTTTGCTTACGAAAAAGGCAGTCAGGCGTTAGAAAACGTGACCTTTACTGTCCCGCCCGGACAGGTAATTGCACTGCTTGGTTCGACCGGCTCCGGCAAGACTACTCTGGTCAACCTGCTGCCGCGCTTCTACGAATACACCGCCGGCAGTATCCTGCTGGACGGGGTTGAATTGAACCGCTACCCGCGCCGCTACTTGCGCAGCCATATCGGCATCGTCGAGCAGGAACCCTTCCTGTTTTCGCGCAGCATCCGGGAAAACATCACTTACGGCGTCGGGCGCGAAGTGCCGCAGGAAGAAATCGAAGCGGCTGCGCGCGCCGCTGCCATCCACGATGTGATTTTGAGCTTTGAAAAAGGGTACGGAACGCTGGTCGGCGAGAAAGGCGTCACCCTGTCCGGCGGTCAGAAGCAGCGCGTGGCAATTGCCCGCACTTTGCTCAAAAACCCGCGCATTCTCATCCTGGACGACTCGACCTCCTCGGTGGATACCGAAACCGAAGCCGAAATTCGCGAAGCCTTGCAAAACCTGATGAAGGACCGCACCACCTTCATCATTGCCCACCGCATCCAGAGCATCATGGACGCCGACCTCATTCTGGTCATGGACAACGGCAGCATCGTTCAATCCGGGACTCACGCCGACCTGGTCGCGAGCGAAGGGATTTACCAGAAGATATTCAACATCCAGACGCGCATTGATGACGAACTGGAGAAGGAGATCGCCAGTGTCGGATGAATATTTTGAAGAAGAGGAGTTCAAGGCTCAGGTCAACGGCAAAACACTACGCCGCATCCTGGGATTGACCCGTCCGCACCTGCGCTGGGTGATCGGATTCCTGATCGCGATCATGGTCGTATCCGGGTTGGACTCGCTCTTCACCTACCTGAGCAAATTGATTATCGACGAAGGCATCCTGGCTGCCAACAAACCGGCGCTCTACCGGCTGCTTGCCACTTATGGCGGGTTGACACTGGTGCAGGCTGCCGGCGTATTGAGTTTCGTTTTTCTGGCTGGCGTGCTCGGCGAACGGGTGCGTTACGATCTGCGTCAAAAAATGTTCAACCACCTGCAGGGGCTCTCGCTGTCCTACTTTAGCCGTACCCCGGTTGGTTGGATCATGTCCCGCGTCACCTCGGATTCAGAACGTGTGGCGGAACTGGTCACCTGGGGTTTGCTGGATTCAACCTGGGCGGTCATGAACATCGTGACAGCAATGAGTTTCATGCTGTACATCAACTGGCGCATGGCGCTCATCGTCCTGGCCGCCCTGCCAATCCTGTTCTGGATCGCATACGAGTTCCGCAAACGCATCCTGGGCGAGTTCCGCAATGTGCGCAAGTTCAACTCCAAAATTACCGGCGCATTCAATGAGAATATCACCGGCGTGCGAGTGGTCAAAGCGCTGGGGCGTGAAGATGCCAACCTGAAAGACTTCAGTATGCTGACCGGCGACATGTACCGCACCAGCTACCGCGCTGCCTGGTTAAGTGCGCTTTTCCTGCCGACCGTGCAGATCATTTCAGCCTTCGCACTGGGCAGCATCGTCTGGTACGGCGGGGGGCAGGCGCAAACCGGCGGGATGACCGTTGGCGGCATTCAGGCATTCGTTTCCTACGTCACCTTCATGATGTGGCCGATTCAAGACCTGGCGCGCGTGTTCGCTGAAATGCAGCATTCCATTGCCTCCGCCGAGCGCATCTTTTCCCTGATCGACAGCGTCCCTGAAGTGAAAGACGGCCCCGAAGCGTATGACCCGGGTACCATGAAGGGCGATGTCGAATTCGAACACGTTACCTTCTTCTACTCGGATGGCGACGGCAAGCCGGTTCTGGAAGATTTTTCCCTTAAGGTCAAACGCGGTGAAACCATTGCCCTGGTCGGTCCAACCGGCGGCGGGAAATCCACGATCGTCAACCTGGTCTGCCGCTTCTATGAACCCAGGCAGGGGCACATCAAGATCGGTGGCAAGGACTACACTCGCTACTCGTTACATGCCATTCAGTCGCGCATTGGAATGGTGCTGCAGACCCCGCACCTGTTCTCAGGCTCGATTCGGGAGAATATCCGTTACGGCAAGCTGACCGCTACCGATGCGGAAGTCGAAAATGCCGCCAAAATGGCCGGGGCGAGTGATTTTATCGCCCGTTTCCCCAAAGGCTTCGATGAAAATGTGGGTGAGGGCGGTAACCTGCTCTCCGTTGGGCAAAAACAGCTCATTTCGTTGGCGCGCGCGGTGCTGGCCGATCCCGAAATTTTCATCATGGACGAAGCCACCTCGTCGGTCGATACCCTGACCGAGGCGTTGATCCAGCGCGGCATGGATACCATGATGGAGGGTCGCACCAGTTTTGTGATTGCCCACCGGCTTTCGACCATCAAGCGCGCCGACCGGATTCTGGTCATCGAAGACGGGCGCGTGGCTGAAGCCGGCACCCATTACGAACTGTTACGCAAACGGGGTAAATATTACCATTTGTACACTACCCAGTTCCGTCACCAGATGGAACAAGCGCTCGACCCCTTTAACCAAGAGATTACACAAGGTATCTGACCCATGTTTAATGCCCCTGATTGGTATAAATCCGTTCTGGATGACCTGGCCGAAGGCTTGTACGTCACGGACAACAAGCGTCAAATTCGGTATTGGAATCGCGCCGCAGAGAAACTCACCGGGTTCGATGCTGCCAGCGTGATCGGCAGCTATTGTTACGATAATATTTTGATGCACATAGACGAACAGGGCGCCTCCCTGTGCCATACGCTCTGCCCGCTGGCAAAAACCATCCTCGACGGCGAAATTCGCACCGATCGGGTCTTCCTCCACCACGCGAATGGTCACCGTGTGCCGGTCGTTGTGCGCATCAACCCCATCTACAACGAGCAGCGGGAAATTGTGGGAGCTACCGAAATGTTCAGTAATGATTCGGCAGCCCTCTCCGCACTGGAGCGGATCACTGAATTGGAAAAGGCTGCGTATCTCGATCCGCTGACAGAGGTGGGCAACCGCCGATACGCCGAAACCGCTCTGGTGAAGTGCCTGGCAGAATCCAGCCAGAACCACACGCCGTATGGGGTACTTTTTCTCGACGTCGACTGCTTCAAACCTATCAACGACACCTACGGACATTTGATCGGTGACCGGGTGCTGCGCATGGTAGCCAAAACGCTGCAACACAATTTATATGCCGAAGATTTCATCGGTCGCTGGGGCGGAGATGAATTTTTAGTCATCCTGCATAATGTGGAAGCAGACAAGCTGACCTCGGTCACCGATAAATTGCGTATTTTAGTCGCCTCATCCCAACTGATGCTGGGTGAGGTGAATGTCAAAACGACTGTATCAATCGGCGGGACATTGGTTTCTGATGATGACAGCGTCGATACACTGTTGACCCGTACTGACCTGGCACTGTATGCGGCCAAATCTGCCGGGCGCAATCAAATTCGCATGGTTTTCCCTGATAGGAAAATCAAAGATTAATCCCGAAATAAAGACTCCCGCAAAGATCAGTATCGCGGGAGTCTGTTATCTGAAATTACATCGTGAGTTACGGCGTGATATTGCGGATCGAAGGGACCAGCCAGAAGAGTTCGATGGCGCTGGAGCTATTTTTGTTGGTCGCGCCCAGGATCAGGCTGATTGCTTTGCCCTCGAACTGGCTCAGGTCGATATCAACCTTCTGGTACTTGCCGTCCAGTGATTCGGTCCACTTGCCCAGGTTGATCACCTCGCCGTTATCGATGCGGTAATCCAGGCTGAAGACGGCTTCGCAGGCAGCGCTGCTGTTCAGGCAGCCGATATAAGCAATGAAGTGGTCGCCTTTTTTAATGACGGAGGCCGGGTAGAAAGCCTGCATCCAGTCATTGGGGCTGTTGATGTGCATCCAGATGGCGCGTTCGTCTTCCTGCGCTTTGCCCTCGAGCAGCGGATTGAGTTGAACGGCAGCCCATTCCTCTTCCTTCTGGCTCACGTTCGGGCAGGGCAGCGTGACCATGCCGGCGTTGCTCTTCCAGGTGGCCTGGCAGATGGCGGTCGTGAAGTCGTAGGGATAAATGGCGGCAGGAACCGCATCGCTCTTGTAGGCCGAAACCTTGATGCTCACCCAGAAGGCATTTTTCCCGCCGCCCAGGCCGAAGGATTTATCATTGGCATCCCGCAGCAGCCAGGAGCCTTTGTAGGCGCCGCCGGAAGCCGGTGCAACCATCTCGACCGAAAGATCGACTGTTTCACCAGGCCGGACGTTGCCGGTCAGCGCAACTGCAGCCGGAGCGCCCATGGCGCTGCCATCCACAAAAACCAGGTCGTAGGCTGTGGTCCAGGTGCAGGTGCCGCTGTTGACCAGGCGCCAGGTCTTGGTGAATTTGGCGCCGGCAGCGATTTCAGTGCCGTCCGGGACGGAAACATCCTTGACGAAGCCGGCTGAGTTACACGGCAGAACGATCTGAGTAGCCGTGGCGGTAGGAATTGTTGTCGGTATGGCGGTGACGAATACGGTCGTGGCGCTGGGTGTAATTTGAATCGGTGCGGCCTGAGTATTGGTCGCGCCAGGTGCCGGGGTCGCCGGTGCCGGCTGGGTAGCTTCCGCTACCAGCGTTTCGAACGCCTGCTGGGTCAGCAAAGCCGAAACGGTACTCATGACCTCGGTTTGCCGGGCGGAAACGCTATCCGCGCCAGTCTTCGAGATCAAAAAGCTGCCGCAAGCAGCCAACGCCAGAGCGCCAATTATCAAAACAAAAACAAGTAAAAAGAAACGCTTTACCATGGTCTTTCTCCTTGCCCTTTACTTCAGGGGCTAAACAATTTAATCAATCCACTATCGTTCGACATCCCAGATTAGACGACCGATCCAGTGAAGAGGTTCCCGGCAGCCCGGTGAGATCCAAAACCATTTTTGCACATCCTCATCATTCAGGCGGCTTTGTGATATTCCTCGCAATTCAAACATGGTTCGATTACAATGAGCAGCATCCATCCGCCAGCATTGTTGAGAAGGCAAACTCAAACCGTGACATCGATCTCGCTTTCAACCATCTCGGACATCCAGAAACTCCTGCGCACAGCCGGTGAAATTGCGCTTTCGCGCCGCGTTACTGCCAAGGTTCACCTCAAGTCGGACATGACGCCGTTCACCGATATCGAGTTGGATATGGAGGCGCTGATCCTGCCCTTCTTACGCGAACGTTTTCCGGATTACCAGATCCTTTCCGAGGAAAACGGCACGCAAGGACCGGTCAAACCGGCGGTCTGGGCGTTGGATCCAATCGACGGTACGAAAATCTTTCTGAACGGGCTGCCCACCTGGGGCGTCTCGCTCGGCAGCATTGTCAACGGCCGGCCGGCCCTGGGGTTCTTTTACATGCCGGTCACCCACGATTTCTACTGGGGCGGCGAAGGATTCGGCGCTTTTCTGAACGACAAACCGCTGCCGCTGGGAATCGAACATGACCTGGATGACCCCCTGTCCTTCCTGGCAATTCCATCCAACGGGCACCGTTACTTCGAATTCGATTACCCGCGGCTGCGCTGCTTCGGTTCCACCGCTGCCCACTGCTGTTACGTGGCGCAAGGGGCTGCTACCGGCGCATTGCTGAGAAGGGTCAATTTGTGGGATCTGGCAGGCGTGCTGCCGATCCTGTCCCAGGCCGGGGTGCAGGTGGAATATTATTCACAGGGCGCATTTTCACCCGAACCGTATTTGAACGGCGGCAAAATTAAAGAAGAGATCCTGGTTGCGCGCGAACCGATATTGGGGAAAATGCGCAGGTTGATTCGGCGAAAATAAAGCCGAACAACAAAAGATTTTGAATCTCAAAATGGGCAAAGTCTCCCACCAACAGGGTGCGCTGTGCGTGACCTGCTCCATAACGTCTGAGACCTTTGGTAAATAAGCGCATTCGGTCGATCACAGATCGACTTGTGGGCCAGGAACGGTGCGATCAGACATCTAAACATAGATCTATAATAATAATCAATATATTGGTTATTATAAACAATAATGGTTTTTAAAAACTAATATATTAACTATTATCTATTGCATTTCTTGAAAATGCGGATATACTTAGGTTAATTCATCTGTTCAGATTGGTTTTTGCTGGGCCTAAAGAGGGAATCAACGCGTATGTTAAATAAAATCGATTTTTCTATTGCAACGAGTGAGCAAATTGAAGATTTTCTCCGCAGACAATTGAAAAACATAAGATTAACCCGGAATTTTACACAAGCTCAATTAGCAAAAGAATCGGGTGTCGCTATTGGGACAATTGGACGATTTGAGCAAGGTCAGAGTGTCTCATTAAACACGTTTATTCGGATTCTAATCGCACTCAGTCTTCAACAAAACCTCGAAACACTCTTACCTGACCCTACAATACGTCCTATTGAACGTGTCAATACTGGCGGGAGTGAACGTAAACGCGCTCGACCTGTTCAATCTGATAGCGAAATTTCAACATGGGTCTGGGGAGATGAATCGGGTGATAAACAATGAGCGATGCAAAAGTTATACTCTGGGGAAGTGATATTGGTGCTGTTACATGGGTAAACGATAGACAGGTCGGTGTTTTTCAATATGATCCCGCATTCATTAAAAGCGGAATCCAATTATCGCCATTGATGATGCCGTTAAGAGAGTTGCCCTTCGAGTTTCCAGCCCTTGCGAAAGATACCTTTAAAGGATTGCCGGGGTTACTTGCGGATTCTCTTCCAGACAAATTTGGAAACGCGATCATTGATACCTGGTTAGCTTCTCAGGGACGAACACCGGAGAGTTTTAATTCGGTTGAACGATTGTGTTATATCGGAAGCCGAGGCATGGGGGGGCTCGAATTTAAACCAGCACTTCGTATATCACACTCAAAAACAGATGAAATTGAAGTGGCTAAACTAGTCGAATTATCTGGCAAGATTCTTAATCAACGTGCAGGATTAGCAGGTGTTTTTAACGGAGATGATGACCGGGAAGCGATGCAAGATATTCTGAGGGTTGGAACTTCTGCTGGTGGTGCAAGAGCAAAAGCAATTCTTGCCTGGAATCCAACAACGAATGAATTTCGTTCCGGTCAAGTTAAAATCCCATCTGGCTTTGAGTATTGGATCTTGAAATTTGACGGGGTCAGTAACAATCGAGATAAGGAACTCTCCGACCCACAAGGTTATGGAAAAATTGAATACGCCTATCACCTTATGGCATTAGAAGCCGGTATTGAAATGACAGAATGTCGGCTCCATCATGAAGGTGGGCGAAGCCATTTTATGACCAAAAGGTTTGATCGAAATACTGATGGAAGCAAAATCCATGTGCAATCGCTCTGTGCGATCACTCATGTTGACTTCAATGAGCCGGCACTCTATTCATACGAACAGACAATCCAGACAATGAAGCGGTTAGGGCTATCTCAAAAAGATTTGGAACAGCAAGTTTTGAGAGCCATGTTTAACGTTGTGGGTCGTAACCATGATGATCATGTAAAGAATATTGCATTTCTTATGAACCGTAGAGGGGAATGGAAACTTTCACCAGCCTTTGATGTTTCGTATGCCTACGACCCAAAAGGTGTGTGGACAAGCCAACACCAAATGAGCATTAATGGAAAACGAGACTCGTTTAGCAAAGAGGACTTATCCTCTTTGGCAAAGATTGCCGGTATTAAAACAAATCGAGCTTATGAGATGCTTGACCGTGTTGTCCTGATCATGAGGAACTGGCCTGAGTTTGCCCAAAAAGCAGGGGTGGCCGAAGACCGTATTCGGCAAATACAAGCTACTCACCGCATATCGCTATTGGATTGAAAAGGCGCACGGATTGAGAACTCAAGATGGGGCAAGGTCTCCCACCAACAGGGTGCGCTGTGCGTGACCTGTCCTATTTAATGCCCGAGACCTTTGGCCGATAAGCACGCATAATAAATCCCCGCGTAATCGCGGGGATTAAGGTGGCGAGGGTGAGGGTTGAACTCACGACCAAGGGCTTATGAGTCCCCTGCTCTACCACTGAGCTACCTCGCCGGCGAGCGAAAGTATAAACCAGGCAGTTTTTTTTGTCAAATAGTTGGTATTTCCTTTTTAGGTTACTTTTGAAAACCGATATCACTAAAACCTATTGTTTAAAATTATTTTGCTTATGGGGTTGTATTTATATCCTGTCCACAATGAGGGCATATATTTTGCTCTAGCTTCTGTTTCTGTAATTCAGAAGCGAAGCCTGATGCAATTATTCCCGCTGGGAGAGCAAATAAACCTATCCCCAAAACAGCAATAAATGCACCAATAATTCTGCCTAGAAGGGTCATTGGATAAACATCACCATAGCCTACAGTCGTTAATGTGACTGCCCCCCACCACATGGCTTTTGGAATGCTTCCGAATAATTCTGGTTGAGATTCACGCTCAATGAAGTACATTAAACTGGAGGCCAAAATCAGCAGAACGACACTTGAAAATAACGTAATGACGAGTTCTTCTTTCTTGGACTTAAGTACATTAGCTAATTTATTAAGAGACTGCGAGTACCGCCCCATTTTAAAGAGGCGAAATAAACGGAAAAGGCGGACGGCACGAATAAATCTTAAATCCATTCCACCCAACGGTATGTAGAAAGGCAGGAAAGAAAATAGGTCTATAAGCATTGAAGGTGATAAGGCGTATTGAAGCCGCCCTAAAACTGGCGATTTATACTTTTGTTGTTCCGTACATGTCCAAAGACGAAGTATATATTCAACTGTAAAAACACCAACTGAGAATAGTTCAAAATAATAAAAATATACTCTATATCTTGAGTAAAAGCTCTCTTCTGTTTCTAATACAACAGCTAAAATATTGAAAAAAATAAGAACCAGCATTCCGAAATTAAACACTCTACTCGCACCACTATCAGTATGAGTAGGGTCGAAAAATTTGAATATGGCTCGTCTGAATTTGTGCATGATAGGTTTACTTTCTACTTGGTTCTAGACCAAGCTACAACCTTCCCCCGGTAAAGCTAAATTAATGTATGTAAATTATAGGTGATATTTATATACTCGCTACTAAATCCAATTATGTCAAAAAATGGTGTCATAATAATGACTAAAGGCTTAAGTTATCAAACCTATAATGTACTGCCGTCAATGGGTTTACCCTTTTGTCAATTATAAAGGTGACAAAAGTTGTAAAATGGAAATGAGGGGCATTGAAAGGGGATTTTCTTTTCATGAAACGGAAAAAAAATAATAAAATAATCTGGATTATAGTTGGATTATTAATGGCGTGCTTTATAGGGATCGGTCTTTTGCCTGATACTCAGCCTAACAATAAAACTGCATCACGAAGCGGTCAGACCCTAACTACTCCAACTACTGGATCGGTTGCACAGGCATTCACTCCGACTGAAATCATACCAACTTCAACACCGGCTGCGACACCGACCAAAGCTTTGGTTTTCCCATATACCTGTATCCCTGTGAATAATGGGTTTCAGACCGGTTTGGTGACTCGCATTGTGGACGGTGACACAATCCATGTCAACATTGACGGCCAGGATTTCGTAGTCCGGTACATTGGCGTAGATGCTCCTGAAGTGGATTCCGACGATCCGCTCGGCGAACAGGCAAAACTCATAAATGCGAAACTGGTCGAAGGCAAAACCGTAACCCTGGTGCGAGATGTATCTGAAACCGATTCTTTTCATCGTTTACTGCGTTATGTTCTGATAGGGACAACCTTTGTGAATCATGAGCTGATAAGGGCTGGAGTTGGGGTTCCTAAGCAGTACCCGCCTGACACAATATGCCAAGAGACTTTGGAAAACGCTCTCGTCGTTGCAAGAACTAACCAACTCAATATTAATTCCTCACCACCCTTTCCCACAGTTGATCTAGATCCGACGCCCGAGATTCAGCCTACCCAAGCAATTGTCTCTGCCTGCCCAAACGGCTGTACCACCGAGCAGGCTGGATGTTCGATTAAGGGGAACATCTCATCGAGTGGCGAAAAGATTTATCACGTGGTGGGTATGCGTGATTACACCAAAACAGTAATTAGTCCTGAAAAAGGGGAGCGTTGGTTCTGCACCGAGAATGATGCGGTGGCGAATGGATGGCGGCGAGCATTGAGGTAACTCTCTTAAACCAAAACCCAGACCGCGCTGTTTGACCGATACATAATTCTGATGCGCACCGATAACAATATTGCCCAGAACTCCACCTTGGTTGGGTGCGAGGTGCCCAAATATCCGCGGGTGTGTCGCTCCTGGGTTTACAGCTTCCCTGACGCGCAGAAAATGTAGGTTGGATCGCTCGCAGGGACAAATCCAACAACCTCGAATTAAATAATGTCGGATTTCGGGCTGAGGGATTGAATCTACATTTGTAATTACCTGCACGCCCTCTATCCGACCTACAAATATTTATTTTTGTCAATAAATCACGCTCTAGCCAAAACCCAGACCGCGCTGTTTGAACGACACGTAATTCTGGTGGGTGCCAATCACAATATGATCCAGCACTTCGATATCCAATAACTTGCCGACCTGCACCACGGCGCGGGTGAGCGCAATATCCTCCGGCGAAGGTGTCGGGTCGCCGCTGGGGTGGTTGTGCACCAGCAAAACAGAAGCAGCATTACGCAGGATGGCGGGTTTGAACAATTCCCCGATGCGCACGGTGGAGGCATTCAATGAGCCTTTATAGATTTTCTCGGTCGAGATCCAGCGGTTGCGGGTATCGGCCAGCAGCACCCATAAATGCTCCTGGGTAAAGGCTGCCATCTCGAATTTGACCAGGTCGGCGGCAGCCTGCGGGTTGTTCAAAAAGACCGGTTCTTCAGGCGTCTCGCGCACCAGCCGGCGCCCAAGTTCGATGGCGGCTTTGAGCTGCGCCGCTTTGGCCATTCCCAGTCCGCGTTGACCGGACAGTTCGGCAAAAGACGCCTTCTGCAGCCCACTCAGCCCTTTCATATCATTCAGCAGGCGCTGCCCCATCTGCACGGCATTCTCGCCGGCCACGCCTACCCGCAGTAAAATGGCCAGCAGTTCTGCGGTGTTGAGCGCCTCGGGACCGCTTTCTGCCAGGCGTTCGCGCGGGCGGTCGCTGGTCGAGAGGTCGGATATTCGGTAGGGATGAGTGCTGTCTTTCATGGCGCGGTCTCCGTTGGCTTCTCCGGGCGGGCGATTGATAATACGCAAAAACTATAGCAAAGCATGTAATTCAGCGCAAGCGGCAAGACGCTCGGGTTATGAAAAGCCGGGAGGGGGCATCCATGCTATAATTCTGGCATTGGAGCCGCCGTGAACCTGGAAACGATCCTTTTCAGCGATATCTCTCTGACCCTGACCGCGATCGCAGCTGGTTTTCTGGCCGCGCTGTGGCTCAGTCTGGCAGTTTGGACTTTCCGGGATATTCGCCGGCGCGCGCGCGACCCATTCACCCGCATCCTGGCTGTGTTGCTGGTACTCCTGTTATTCCTGCCCGGTCTGCTGCTGTATTTGATCCTGCGGCCTTCCATCACGCTGGAAGAAGAATACCAACACACCCTGGAAGAAGAAGCGCTGCTGCAAAACATCGAAGACACTCCCCTGTGCCCTGGCTGCAACCGGCGCATCCAGCCCGACTGGATGGTTTGCCCCTCCTGTCACACGCTGCTCAAAAAGCGCTGCCCCAATTGCAGCAAACTGATGGAACTGCCCTGGAATTTGTGCCCTTACTGCGCCACAGCGCTGCCTGGCGTCCGCCTGGAGAACGAAACCCATGAGAATGGACTGACCGACCTGCCGGATGAATCCCCAGCGGTCAACGAGAATGAAACCGGCGAGACGGAACGATATGCAGCAGCGGAATCGGATGATGATTGGATTTTGATCCCCCGGGCTGGAAATGAAGACCCGCAGCCCGAGACACCCCCACCAGGCGGTTAAACGCCGGGACCTAAAGGTAAAATTTATTTATGCCGAATCCTCCAACGCTTGAGCCGGTAGATTATCTTCTGATAGGCCATATCACCAAAGACATTACGCCCACTGGTTATTCACTGGGCGGCACTGCCACCTACTCGGCTCTGACGGCGGCGGCCCTTGGGTTGCGCGTGGGCATCGTCACCTCCTTCGGCCCGGATCTCGATCTGCCCGAACGACCGCGCATCCAGGTTTCACCGGTTGCGGCAGAAACAACGACCACTTTCAAAAATATCTACACTCCTGCAGGTCGCATCCAGTACGCTTACCATCCAGCCGCTCGCCTGGACCTTTCCTCTGTGCCGGAAATCTGGCGAAACACACCCGTCGTCCACCTGGGACCCATCATGCAGGAGGTCGACCCTAAACTGGCGCGCGCATTCCCCAATTCGCTGGTTGGTCTGACGCTGCAAGGATGGTTGCGCAGTTTCAATGCAAGCGGTCTGGTGCATTACACCGACTGGCCCGAGGCGCGTTTTGTGCTCGAATCAGCCCAGGCCGCGGTTTTCAGCATCGAAGATGTGCAGGGGGACGAAAGTATCGTTCAAGAACTGATCTCTTCCATCCGCGTGCTGGTGGTCACCGAGGGCGCTGCCGGCGCCCGCCTGTACTGGAACGGTGACTTGCGCTACTTCCGCCCGCCCATCATGGAGGAAGTCGATCCAGTCGGCGCCGGCGACATTTTCGCGGCAGCCTTTTTTATCCGCCTGCAGCAAACCCGCGACCCGTGGGAGGCTGCCCGCTTTGCCACCCAACTGGCATCTGTCAGCGTCACCCGCCGGGGTATCCAGGGTATTCCCACAGAAGAAGAAGTGAAAGCCGGTTTGATAACCATCCTCCCCTGATCTGGATTTTATGGCCAAGATATATGCATTTGTCAATCAAAAAGGCGGAGTCGGAAAGACGACGTCAGCAATATCCCTGGGGGCTTACCTGGGGCAATACGGCCAGCGGGTGCTGCTGGTCGACCTGGATCCGCAGGCCAATGCCACCTCATCGCTAGGGATCGATAAACGCGGCATCAAGAACGGGATGTACGAAGTTCTGATCGGCGGACAGCCCATTGGCCCGACTGTTTTGCACAACCCGCAATATAAAATATCGGTATTGCCCTCCTCTCCGGCATTGGCTGGGGCGGAAATTGAACTCATAGAGCTCGAGCGGCGTGAACACCGCCTGGCAGAAGCCATCGATGGCGCTGCCAGCCGCTATGATTATGTCTTGATCGACTGCCCGCCTTCGCTCTCCCTGCTGACTGTCAACGGGCTGGCAGCCGCGAAAGATGGGGTGGTAATCCCCGTGCAGTGCGAATACCTGGCGCTTGAGGGGCTTGGTCAGTTAGCCCAGACCATTCAACGCGTACGGTCCTCCGTGTTCCCCGAGCTGGTAATCCGCGGTGTGGTGATGACCATGTTCGACAGCCGCACGCGGCTGGCGCTGGATGTGGTCAGCGAAGTGCGCAAGTACTTCCCCACCCAGGTTTTTCAGACCATTATCCCGCGCAGCATTCGGCTGGCAGAAGCGCCCTCGTTTGGCATGCCAATTTCAGTTTTTGCTCCCGATTCCTCGGCAGCCAAAGCCTATGCAGCGCTGGCGCGGGAAATTTTAGGCGGCGACGGAATTCAAGTACCAGTCATGGATCAAGAAGGTGGGTAAAATGGCAAGAAAAAGCGGTCTGGGTAAGGGGTTAGACGCATTAATTCCAGGCGGGGAGAGCAGCACGCCGGACGGCGGTACGCTTTATCTGGATGTAGATCAGATTGCCCCCAATCCGTCCCAGCCGCGCCAGGATATGCCGCCGGAAAGCTTGACCGAATTGGCTGCCTCGATCCGCGAGCACGGCATTTTGCAGCCGTTGATCGTCAGCCATGGACCAAACGCTGACCAATATATCTTGATCGCTGGTGAACGCCGCTTGCGGGCCGCCCGTTCGATCGGGTTGAAAACCGTGCCGGTGATTTTGCGCCAGGCAACCAATCAGCAGCGTCTCGAGCTGGCACTGATCGAAAATATCCAGCGCACTGACCTGGCGCCGCTGGACACTGCCGAGGCTTACCGCCAACTGGCCGATGAATTTGGCCTGTCCCATGATGAAATCGCTGAACGGGTGGGCAAAAGCAGAGCAGCAGTGAGCAACACATTGCGGTTGCTGCGCTTACCCGATTCAGTGCGCATCGCGCTGGTTGAAGGGAAAATCAGCGAAGGTCACGCACGCGCCCTGCTTGGGCTGGCCACGCCGCAGGCGCAGTCGGCCGTGCTGCAAAATGTGCTGGCCAATGATTTGAGCGTGCGCCAGACTGAAGCGCTGGTGCGCCGCTACAATGGCGAACGGCCGGCCGCGGCCAAACGTGTAGAACCTGCTCCAGAAATCCAGGCGCTGGAAGAACGCCTGCGCGATGGCCTTGGAACGCGCGTCACACTGCGGCACGGCAAAAAAGGCGGTACGCTGGTTATTCACTATTATTCCAACGAAGAACTCGACGGTCTCATTTCGCAGATTCTCCGAGATTGACATGCTCATTCTGCACAACATCAACGCCTATACTTTATGGCAGTCCCAGCCTCAAGCCTCTGCCCTTGCCATACGTGATGGGAAAATATTGGCAGTTGGAAGCCAGGAGGATATACTGGCGTTGGCTGACCGGAATACCGAGCGCATCGATTTACGCAGCGCGACGGTCTGGCCTGGCCTGACAGACTCACACCTGCATTTACAGTTCTATTCACTCGGGTTGAAATACGTCGACTGCGAAACCGAATCCCTGGCGGAATGTTTGCGCCGGGTGGCTGCAACCGCGGCTGACACCCTGCCCGGTCAATGGGTGCGCGGCCACGGCTGGAACCAGAACGACTGGCCTGAAGGGTTTGGCACTGCTGCCATGCTCGACGCATTCGCCGCAGACAAACCGGTTTACCTGACCTCCAAATCGCTGCATTCCAGTTGGGCAAACTCCTTCGCGCTGCGGCTGGCAGGTATCACCGGCAGTACACCCGACCCCGCTGGTGGAGTGATTCAACGCGACTCGGCGGGTAATCCGACCGGCATCCTGTTCGAAAGCGCCATGGAGTTATTGGAAAATATTATTCCCACTCCAACGGCTGACGATGTCGCTCTTGCTATCCGGGAGGCACAACCGACTCTTTGGCGCATGGGATTGACCGGGGTGCACGATTTTGATCGCCGCACCAGTTTCATGGCGCTGCAATCACTGGATGCGGCTGGCGAACTCAAATTGCGTACCGTCAAGAGTATTCCCCTCGAAGATTTGAGTTACGCGGTCGGGGTTGGTTTAGAAACCGGATTTGGCAGTGAATTTCTCCGCATCGGGTCGGTGAAGCTGTTTGCTGACGGCGCTCTTGGTCCGCAAACTGCCGCCATGCTGCAATCGTATAAAAACGAACCCGCCAATACCGGCCTGCTCTTTCTGGATGCCGAACAAATCCTGGAACATGGACAACTGGCTGCTAAAAGTGGCATCAGCCTGGCCATTCATGCCATTGGCGACCGCGCCAATCACGAAGTTCTCAAGGCCTACGCTCAACTGCGCGAGTTTGAAACTCGCGAGAACCGCCTGCACTTGCGTCACCGCATCGAGCACGTTCAGGTACTGCACCCGGATCACCTCAAGTTGCTGGCTGCCAATCAAATCATCGCCTCCATGCAGCCCATCCACACGACCTCAGACATGGACACGGCTGACCGCTACTGGGGATCACGCGCTCGTTACGCCTATGCGTTCAACACTTTGCAGAACGCCGGCACCCGCCTGATCTTTGGTTCCGACGCCCCGGTGGAATCACCCAATCCTTTCTGGGGGATCCACGCTGCGGTCACCCGGCGGCGTCATTCCGGGTACCCTTCTGCGGATGGTTGGAATGGGCAGGAACGCATCACCCTGCAGCAAGCGCTAGAGAGCTACACCATCCACCCGGCCTTTGCCGCCGGCCGGGAAGGCCACCTGGGTGCACTGGCGCCCGGTTACCATGCGGATTTAATCGTTCTCCCTACCGACCCCTTTAAAATGGAGCCTGCCGAGCTTCATACCGTCAAACCAGACCGTGTTATGGTCGGCGGACAATGGGTTTCGGGTGTTTAATATCTGAAGAACCATGGACTACGCACAACCGCTTACCCCTGAAGTTCTTGTTCCCCGGCTTGGGGATTATCTCATCGAACGCCAGTTGATCACTCCCGAGCAGTTGGCTTATGCGTTGCAGCAACAAGACGCCATCCGTAAGAACCAGCAGGCCGCCCCGCTGATTGGTCAATTGCTGGTAGAGCTTGGCATCCTCGACCGTAGTGCACTCGATCAGGCAATCACCGAGCATGTGATTCAATTGCGCTTTGCGTTAAAGGAGAACAACCGGCAACTGGAACGGCGCGTACAGGAGCGTACTGTTGAACTCGAACGGGCATTAGTCCGTTTGTCAGAATTGAATCAGCTCAAAAGCAACTTCCTGGCAAATATTTCTCATGAACTGCGCACGCCACTCACGCACCTGGCAGGATATATCGAGTTGGTTCAGACCGGCGACCTTGGTCCTCTGACCCAGGGTCAGGTGAATGCCCTCAACACAATGCAGCGTTCAACAGAACGGTTGAGCCGGTTGATCGAAGATTTGATTTTGTTTGCCACATCAGAAAAGGCCGAGATGCCCGTATTGCAAGATGCAACCGATCTCAACATATTATGCACAGATGTGGTCAACCAGATGCAACCCAAGGCGCAGGATCAAAAGTTGCAACTGATATTAAAAACCTGCGTCGACGGCGCGGTGGTATACGCTGATCGCGAGAAAATTGGCTGGGTGATCCATCAATTCCTTGACAACGCGGTGAAGTTTACGCCATCCGGGGGCATGGTTACCCTGGAACTGATCCCGGATGAATTACATATCACCGTGAAGGTCAGCGACAGTGGAATTGGCATTCCGCCTTCGCGATTAGGAGAGATTTTCGAAGCTTTCCATCAGTTAGACGGTTCTTCGACCCGCAGATACGGCGGTACCGGCCTGGGATTGGCTCTGGCGCAAAAAATTGTGGAAGCGCACGACTCCACCATCCAGGTGATATCCGAACAAAACAAAGGCAGCCAATTTTCGTTCGAACTGAAGAAAGTGTTGGAGGGGAATCCATGAAGACAGCAACCCCGGTTCCTACAAGAATATTTCCGCCTGTTGACGTCACTTTTCTTTATTTGATCAATAAAATCCTGAGCGGCGTGGAAAATCTACGTGACGCTATGAACGCGTTGGTGCCGGTCATTCGGGACTACTTCATCTTCGACAATATTGTGGTGTTTTTAGTCGATCCGATGACCCTCAATCTTGATGTCGCCTATGCGCGTGCTACCGGGCGAGGCAAATCTGCTGAGGCCGATGTCGCCTGGGGTGAAATTATCGGCAGTCAGGTTATCGATTCCAGGCAGGTCATTTTACAGGAACCACAAGACGCTGCCCAGATCGAAAGGCTGCGCCGGCCGTTCACCCTTGGCGTGCCGCTCATTTCACATGCCGAGACATTGGGTGCCATCATTTTTATCCGCTTTGGCAGCCCGCAATACACCCCTGACCAAATTGCTTTTGCCGAGTACCTGGCCGATCAACTGGCATTGGTCGTTGCGCGCGAAAATCTCATGCGTGAGAACAAGCGTCTGGAATTCCAGAACCGCACATTCCAAGTACAAGAGGATTTCATCTCCACCCTCTCGCATGAATTGCGTACCCCGTTGGGGTTTATCAAAGGCTATACCACCACCCTGCTGCGCACGGATGCCACCTGGGATGAGCAAGCCAAAGAAGAATTTCTGACAATCATTGACCATGAAACCGACCGGATGCAGGACATGATCAGCAACTTGCTCGATTCAGCCAAACTGCAATCCGGTCAAATGCTCATGGATCTCCAGGTTGTACGGCTGGATGTTTTGATCAAGGATGTCATCCTGCGTTCCAAACTACATCACCCGGCATTGGATATCCAGGTGGAAATTGCAGAACCAATCAAACCCATTCAAGCCGATCCACGCCGACTGGCTCAAACATTGGAAAACCTGATCACCAACGCAGTCAAATACGCACCTGACGCGCCGGTTAAAGTAAAGATTGCAGAATTAGCCGATGGGGTCCAAATCGACGTTAGCGACGCCGGCCCTGGCATCCCTGAAAAATACCGGACAAAAATTTTCGATCGCTTTTTCCGCATCCCCGACTCGCAAAATACTGCTCGCGGGACAGGGTTAGGGTTGTTTATTTGCAATCAGATTATCCAGGCACATAATGGCAAAATCGACCTCACTTCCCGTGTTGGAGAAGGCAGCACTTTTAGCATCTACCTTCCCGAACGAGTGGAGAATTAGGCTTTCTTCAGGAGGGAAATAATATGAGTACCCGGATTTTAGTTGTCGATGACGAACAGTTATACCGCCATTTACTCAAGGTGAATCTGGAAACGGAGGGCTACGAAGTCAGTTCTGCCAACGACGGCGAACAAGCCCTGGAAATGGTCACCAGCCGGCAACCCGATATGGTAATTCTGGATGTGGCTATGCCCCGGTTGGATGGGTTCGAAACTTGCGAGCGCATCCGCCAATTCTCGGACGTTCCGGTCATTATGTTGACCGCACGTGGTGAGGAGCAGGACCGGGTGAAGGGGCTAAACGTTGGAGCGGACGACTATGTGCTGAAACCCTTTTCAGCCACTGAACTGGTTGCGCGAGTCAAGGCAGTCCTCCGCCGTGCAAAGTCCAACCAGCAAATGATCCACAAACGCTATTTTACCCATTTGAATTTGCGGATTGATTTTGCGCGTGCTGAAGTCTGGCGCGGCGAGCATCCGGTGTACCTTTCCGCAACCGAATACCGTCTGCTCATCCAGTTCGCGCAACATGCCGGGCGCATCCTTTCCGCTGAGGAACTGCTCACCGCCGTCTGGGGTGATTCGTATCGCGAAGATAAAGAGATCCTGTGGGTTTCCATTGCGCGTCTGCGTCAAAAGCTGGAAGACGATCCGCATACCCCACTGCACATCGTCACCCGATCCGGCCTGGGTTATATGATGCCCTCCAGCGATACCGTCAATATTGATGAGAAAGGATCGTAATTTACATGTTCGATACATTTGAGGGCAAAGGTAAAATATATACTCAGGTGATTACCAAATCGCCGATTAAGATTATCATGCAGACCACCATGCACCAAATCCATGGCATGATGCATGTTCGAGTAGGCGACCGGGTGAAAGATGAGCTTGATACGGCAGATCATTTTTTGGCAGTGACAAATGCTGAGTTATTTGATGTTTCGGGTACGAACCTCATGTTTAAGACCAACTTTTTGGCTGTAAATCTCAATCAGATTATCTGGGTTATTCCGGAGAAGGAACTTGTTAATGAGGAGTTGGTAGAGTAATGGCCACACCGCTACCTACGCAACCACGTGTAATCAACCTGCAAAACCTGAAGACCCATCTGCTTCAGGAAATCACCCGGGAACTGGAGAGCGGACCGCAGTTGAGCGCGGACCGCAAGGGCGAAATTATTTTGATGATTCAAAAAGCCTTTGCGGACCTTAAATACAATTTTCCCACACCGTTGAAAGACCAGGTCACCCGGGAAATTCTGGATGAATTGCTTGGTTTTGGACCAATTCAGCCGTTACTAGATGACCCTGATATTTCAGAGATCATGGTGAACGGCCATGACAAGGTTTACATCGAGCGCAAAGGCAAAATCATCAAGACGGATATCACATTTCCTAATGACGAGGCAGTCCTGCGAACCATCGATAAAATCATCCTCCCACTGGGGCGACGCATCGACGCTGACAGCCCAACGGTTGACGCCCGCCTGCCGGATGGTTCCCGCGTCAACGCGGTTATCATGCCTGTTGCGATTGACGGACCCTGTATCACGATCCGTAAATTCCAAAAAGATAAGCTAACCATGGAACAACTTATCGAACTGGGTACCGTTTCCAAAACGATGGCGGAATTTATGCGAGTTTGCGTGCTCTCCCGGTTGAACATCATCATCTCCGGCGGCACCGGCTCTGGCAAGACCACCTTGCTCAATATCCTTTCCGGTTTTATCTCTGATACGGATCGCATCGTTACGATCGAAGATGCAGCGGAACTTAAGCTGCAGCAAGATCATGTCGTCCGCATGGAAACCAAAACCCCCAACTCTGACGGCAAAGGAGCAGTAACCATTCGCGACCTGGTACGCAACTCCCTGCGCATGCGCCCCGACCGGATTGTGGTCGGCGAAGTACGCGGCGGCGAAGCGCTGGACATGCTCCAGGCAATGAACACCGGCCATGACGGTTCATTAACTACCTTGCACGCCAATTCACCCCGCGACGCCCTCTCGCGCCTTGAAACACTGGTGTTGATGTCCGGCATGGACCTACCGCTGAAGGTGGTTCGTGAGCAAGCCGCAGCGGCAGTGGACCTGATCATCCAGCAATCCCGTTTGAAGGACGGCTCACGCAAGATCACCTCCATCACCGAAATCGCCGGCATGGAAGGCGATACGGTAGTGATGACAGATATTTTCAAATTTCAGCAGACCGGTGTGGATGAGGACGGGAAGGTCATAGGCGAATTGAAGCCAACCGGCATTCGCCCTTTGTTCTACCCGCGAATCGAGGTAGCCGGGTTCAAACTTGGGCCGGAAGTCTTTGGCGCAAATATTGGCGCCATGCTCAACCCACAGTCTCGGGGGCGATAACTTTTTGGCCTGGAACCTGCAACTTTACTTGCAGAATGCTATAATACTGTCAGACATCTAAATTGATTTAAAAAAGCTCTGAACGGGGAGGACCTTGTGGCAACCTACCAACAACATATTCGAGTCAGGTCACGCAAACTAGGGCTGTTGATTTATGATGCCCGTATTAGCCGTTCACGCAAAGTCGAATCTTGTGCCAAGGCCATGGGGTTGTCCGTTGAGGCATATCAATCCATCGAAGCGGGTGAGTCAGCCCCAACTTTGCCGCAACTGGAATCCCTGGCTTTCTTCCTGGATATACCCCTGGAGCATTTTTGGGGTAACCAGGCGCTCTCTACCCTGGTATCCCCAGACCCGGTCGAACAGCCTGCCCAGTTGAAAGAACTTCGCCAACGGATTATCGGTACCCGCCTGCGAATGGCCCGTTCAACCCTCAATCTCTCTCTATCCGAGCTTTCGCTGAAGACCAATATCCCGGTTGACAAGATCCAGCGCTATGAAATGGGACAGGAAGCCATCCCGCTCCCCGACTTGGAACTTCTTGCAAGCACACTGGAAATCCGTAATGAGGATTTATTCGACCAGCGTGGGATGATCGGAAAATGGCGCTCAGACAAGGTTACTGCCCAAAATATCATGGATCTGCCACCCGAGGTGCGGGCTTTCATCAGCAAACCGGTCAATTTGCCTTACCTCGAACTGGCCATGCGCCTGTCAGACCTCTCGGCTGAAAAGCTGCGCGGGGTGGCAGAAGGATTGCTCGAAATCACCTACTAATGGCAAGCGTCAACTGGTCAGGCATGGTATCCGCTCAAGAATTCGAAAAACTGAATCTTGCCGCTCAAGCCGCTTTTGAGCATAAAGACTACCCGGATGCGATCCGGTTGTACCAGCAAGTTTTAGGAACCATTAACCCGGTTGAAATGCCGGCTGCCCATGCCGAGACGCGCAATAATCTGTCGGTAGCTCTGTTGAAAAGTGGAAATGCACAGGCTGCGCTGGAGCAGGCCAGCGGTACCGAACAAATTTTTTCCGGGATCCGCGATCCCCAGCGCCAGGCAATTGCACTCGGCAATATTGCCGCTGCCCTGGTTGAATTGCAGCGCTATGATGAAGGGCTGGAAAAATATCAATTATCCGCCGACCTGTTCAAACAAACGGGTAATAGTGAGATGCGCAGCTACGTCCTGCGTGAAATTTCCGTGCTGCAGATGAAGCGCGGCAAGCAAGTTGATTCTTTGTTCGCCATGGATGCCGCCCTGGCAACTAAAGGGAAGCTCAACTGGCGCGAATCGATCATCAAAAGCCTTGTGCGGATCATCCGTCGGATGATGGGTTCAAATTGACCATTGATGTTTGGGTTTACGGGGTGAATTAAGCGGACATGCCAACCCCGGTTATCCTTCGCCAGGCAACTTCAGTCGACTTCACCCTGGTAACGAGTTTTCTGGCCACCAGTCCTCGGATGCACCGCCATCTTGACTGGCGTCCCCCGGTTGAATGGCTTGGCAGCCAGCCTTTTTGGGTCGCCGAAGCCGGCGGCCGGTTGCTCGCCGCCCTGGCCATGCCGCAAGATCCACCCGGCATCGCCTGGGTGCGTCTATTTGCCTGCGCGGTAGGGGTGAGGCCAATGGATTACTGGGAACAATTGTTAAAATGCTGCCTGGAAGACGATGCACTGGCAAATCGTCCCATCATTCCTTCGCTTGCTTTAAGCGATTGGTTTACCACCATTTTGCTGCGCAGCGGTTTTGAGCACCACCAGAACATTGTCGGGTTGGAACGGGAGGTCCAAATCAACAACCCGTATTTACAGCCAAACAGCGACCTTTTCGTGCGTTTGATGGAACCCGATGACTTGCCTGTGGTAGCCAGCATCGACCAGGCTGCATTCGAACCTATCTGGCAAAATTCGCCCAGCCAGGTACGGCAATCATATGAGCAAGCCGCCATTGCCACTGTAGCTGAGAGTGGAGACGAAATCGTAGGTTACCAGGTTACAACCGTGAATATGTTCGCAGCGCATTTGGCCCGTCTGGCAGTGAAACCCGGGCTCCAGGGCCATCAGGTTGGCACCACATTGCTTTATGATCTGGTGCAACGCTGCAGGACGGAACGACTGTGGCAGATCACCATCAACACCCAGGATAATAATCAGGCATCCCTGGCGTTATACCGTAAAGTCGGTTTTCAGCTAACCGGTGAAGCCTTTCCCGTTTATGTATATCGCGGCTAAAATTAGAAAACTCTTATCGTTAATCATAGACAATTGTGACTGGATATGGCAAAATTAAACTGTTGAATGTCGTATGATTTTACATAAAAATATCTTTGGAAGTATTTCTTTGAGGAGACCTTAAATGGTTAAAACCGCTCAACCCGAAGCCAAGAAATTAAGCCGGCGGGACGCATTTCGGGCACAACGCCTTGGTCAACAACGCCGCAATCGAGCGATTTGGATCGCAATTGCCACTATCGCCGCGCTGGCTGTGGCAGCAATTTTAATCTTCCCCAACTTGCCCGTCAGCCCGGAAAATGTTCAGGCGCCGGAACAGCGTAACCGCTCCCAGGTGCAGGGCACAACTGCCGGCGACCCCAACGCTCCGGTGACGGTCGTCGAGTATTCAGATTTTAATTGCGTCCATTGCAAAAATTTCTGGGTTGAATCAGAAGAACAATTGGTTAATGATTACATTGAGACTGGTAAAGTGTATTTCCAATACGTGCCGATGAGTTTCATCAGCCCTACCTCATTTACCGCTGCTGAAGCCGCCTACTGTGCCATGGATCAGGAAAAATTCTGGGAATTTCACGACTACATTTTCGCCAATTATGGCGCTGAATTCACAGCGCCAATGCTCAAAGCCATTGCCGAACAGGTTGGGCTGGATATGAACGCTTACAACAGTTGCTTTAACAGCGGCAAATATCAATTGAAAGTTCAACAGGACTTGCAATCCGCGCAAAGTCTAGGGATCAATTCGACTCCAACGTTTGTTGTCAACGGTGAGAAGACGGATCGCGGTAATCTGTTCGCGGTAATCGAAAAAGCCCTTAGCGAGAATTAATACGCAGGTAGCGGGAAAAGACCTGTGTTTACCCAGGGCGTGTTAATGTAGCGGCATGGGGATCGTTCCCGAATTTAATTGTCCTTACTAACCCCGTGCCCGGTTGCGCAACATGTGCGATTACTGGGCACGGGGGCAAATGTTGGGTATGCCGTTCTGAAAATCCCCGTGCCCCCACGGTTCGAATTTTGCTCGGCGCGGGGAATTTTAATTGTATAAATACAGTTCAATACACACCCAGCAACTGCATCAACAGCACCAGCAGCGGGGCAATGAGCAGCGCGGGCAGAAAGTTACCGGTGCGTATCTTTTTGATTTCCAGCAGGCTGCTGATGGCAATCGCCAGAAGAATTACCCCGCCAGTAGCGTTCATTTCCGTCATCATGGCATCCGTCACTACCGATTGAACCTGTACGGCCAACAACGAGATGCTTCCCTGATAGATAAGCACCATGGCAGCCGAAAAAAGCACGCCAACACCCAGGCTGGAGGCAAATGCCAGTGCGCCGAAGGCGTCCAAAACCGATTTAACCACCAACGTCTGGTAATCTCCGGTTAACCCGTCCTGAATGGATCCTAAAATAGCCATTGGGCCTACACAGAAAACCAGTGAGGCGGTGACGAAGCCGCGTACAAAATTACTTTCCAGGGCTGCGCCATGAGCAGTTGTGAAACGACCTTCCAGCCAGACCCCAAGCAGCTGAAGCGCCCGGTCGATTTGAATAATTTCGCCCAGTAACACCCCAATCAACAGGCTGCCAAGCACTGCCAGGGCATTTTGCGTCGATAAAAACAACTTCAGTCCAAAGGCCAGCGTGAACAATCCGAGCACCGCCATCACAGTCTGACGGAATCGTTCCGGCAGGCGTGAACCAAGAAATAAACCCAAAATCCCGCCGATCAAAATCGCGGCGGCATTGATAAAAGTTCCAACCACCGTTAATCTCCTTTAGCCAGGGTAGGTCTTTGCTGCCCGGTCTGCTGTAGGATGTCTATTTCAAGAACAAAAAGGAGCGAGGATAAACGGTTGAGAAATGCTATTAATGACCGGTTGGCGACCATTCCGCAATCCGCCAGCTCGACCACCCGCCGCTCCGCCCGGCGTACAACGGTGCGCGCCAGCGAAAAAGCGGCACTGGCTGGCGAATCACCCGGAACGATAAATTCAGAGGGCATAACGATCCGTTTGCTCAGCGCTGCAATCTGTTTTTCCAGCATCAGGACGCTTCCTTCATCAATTTTCTGGAAGCGGGCAGCGTTCTCCGGCGTGGCAGCGATCTCAGTCATCAGTTGATATAGCTGGCGCTGAATTTCAAGGACCAGTGCGGTTTCCGGTATGTCCCCCATCAGGCTGCGCGCCAAACCTAAAGCCGCGTTAGCCTCATCCAACGCCCCCAACGCTTCCATGCGCCGGTCATATTTTTGCACCCGCCCCTCGCCTAACAGGCCGGTTGTGCCGTCATCACCTTTGCCAGTAAAAAACATCGCAGACCGCCTTAATGATTTTATGATTACAGATCAAGACTGCCATAGACCAGGGGGGCAGTTACGTTCTGCTCATCTGTTTTGATCTATAAATCGAATATCTATACGAATAACGCAAATTTACTACAAATGCCGAAGCATCAACCGTTTACGGCGGTTGAGAACGCTCCCTATTTTAACCCCGTTTAGCCGTTTTCCTTAGAAGTGCAGGTATAAATACCAGAACTGGTTTGCCGGGAAACCGCCGGCAAGAGTTTGATCCCAGATAAATTCACCCGGCGAGGTTTTTCCTTTGAGTTGCAAATCCAAAGAACGCAGCAAATCTTTTTCTCTGACCCTCAAGTCGTTGCTTTCGGCGAATAACAACTCCAGGATCACACGCAGACGCACATTGTATGGATAATCGCCAGCCCGGGCTTTTGGCGCCTCGCCCAACTCGCCGAGGTAGTTCTTCCACAACATCATTCGATTGGGAATCTCTTGCTGCACTTTTACACTCCACCTGGAACGCCATTGCGCCCGAACCCTGTTGATCTGCTCGTAAAGGGTTTCAAACTCAGTAGTCTGATCGGCTGGCAAATTGACTGCCTGGAGTCGTTTCAAGCTGAGCAACAAGTTCCCGAGTGTTAACCGTGTGGTGCCACCACTCAGTTGGCGGCCATGCGCCCCGGTTACCGGAAAATACAATACATCCGATAACAGATATTCTTCCAGCACCAAGGCAGATGCATCTAAAAATGTCAGGTCATTATCCAACAACTGCATTTCCAGCTCCCTTCAGGCAAGGGATTGTTTTATGGAACAGAAGGAGTTGCTGTCGGTACGCGAGCGACCAGGAACCATTCCAAAATAGTTGCAAAGCGGTCGCTGGTATCCAGCAGCGGCCCCATGCGCACGCCTTGCACCTGACGATCCACGCCGTAATTGTAAACCGGGTAGTAAAGCGGCAGTGATGGCAATTCATCACTGAAAATAACCTGGAAATTGCGGTACAAGCGCGCCCTTTCGCCGACATCGACTGCGATCCGCGCTTCTTCGAGGTATTCGCTGGCGATTTTGTGGTCCCATTGCGAATAGTTCTGACCGCTGGTTGCCAGCACCGAATCCCAGAAAGGGTATGGATCTGGATCCGGATAGCGCGCCAGATTCAGATCAACCAGCACTGCCTGATACTCGCGGTTCGTCAGGCGTTCCATGACCAACACATCGTACGGCACGGCCTCAAGCGTCACGGTAACCCCAAGGGCAGTCCAGTCCTGCGCGATTGCTTCGGCCACCCGCTGGTGTTGAGGGGTGTCGGGGTAAAGCAAATTGAATTTAAGGACGACGCCATCCGAGCTTACCCGTTCGGCAGTATTTTCCGGGTTGACCGGAAACCCGGCCTCGTCCAGCAAGGTTTTTGCCCGGTCGACATCCAGGCCTACATGAGGGGTGGCGTCATAGTACGCCCAGGTACCGGGGAAGATCGGGCCATCGGCTAAAATTGCCTGGCCGTTGAAAATTTTATCAACGATATACTGGCGATTCAACCCCGTATACAACGCCCGACGCAGATTGGCATCCTGGAAAAAGGATGCTTCAGCGTTATTTAAATTGAACATAACCATAGCCAGTTCAGGCAGCCGGCCGGTGTAAACCGCCAGGTTGGGCTCTGCCAGCGCCGCAGGCAGAGCATCCGCGAAAATCTGGCTGATGCCCTGCACCTGCCCGGCTTGATAGGCTTGCAATGCAGCCGTGGAATCAGGATAATACCGGAATATTAATTGTTCGATGAACGGCTGTTTGCCGTAATAATCAGCGAAAACCTTCAGCACCAGTCCGGTGATTTGACCATTTTCAACGATCAACCGGTCGAATTGATATGGCCCGCTGCCAACCGGTTGGATGTTAAAATCCATGTCCTTGATTTCGTCGATCGACTTGCCGTTGAGCAAATGACTTGGCAGGATGCCAAAGGACAAATAATCGAGAAAGGGTGCGAAAGGTTCAGGAAGTTTGAATTGCAGTGCAGTCGGACTGAGTTTGACAACTTCGATCCCCGTCCAGAACTCCTGCAGATCTGCCGGAACAAAACTGCCGCCGTTCCGCAACAGATCGACGGTGAAGAGCACATCATCAGCCGTCAAAGGCTCGCCATCATGCCATTTGACGTCGGGTTTTAAATCAAAGTTGTAAACGGTCCCATCCCGTGAAATGCCCCAGGCTGATGCCAGGTCGGCCGACGGATTACCACGTTCATCAAATGCAATCAGCCGGCTGTAAATCAAACGATCGATATCGCGGTCAGCGGGGTTTTCGAAGTCAAACAGCGGATTTAGCCGTTGAAGGGAACCAACCAAGGCTTCCGTATAAAATCCGCCCTGCACTGGCTCGGTCGTCACGTTCTGGCCGCCCTCCGGTTGTTCCCCCAACAATAATATCCCGACCACAATCCCGGTCAGGAAAATAATAAGGAGTTGCCATCGAAATTTTTTCATAGGGTTGAAACGGGAAAAGGGCGCCCCCTTTTATTATGCGAGTCGCCCTGCGCGCAAGGATGGCAGGCAAAGCTGCCACCGGTTTGCTGACCGTTTATCCGAATGCCACCGCCGCAAGGGTGAGGAGCACAAAGACAACCGCCAGCCCAATGGTGATGAGGAAAATCGTTTTCTCGAGACCGCGCCGGGCTGAAAAAACCTGGCTGCTGTCAGCGCCGGTCAACCCGCCCAGGCCAACACCCTTGTTCTGGAAGATGACGCTGGCAATCAATGCGATCGAGATTATAATCAGTGCGATATCAAGGTAGTTGGTCAAGCTCGTTCCTCCATTTATGTAGACCCACGAATTATACCGTCCCCCAGCAGAAATCGTCAATGTATACTGAATGCTGTGCATGAGAATGCGGTGCATGAATTTATTGTAAATCTGCACATACATACCCGTTTTTCAGATGGCACTGGTACCCATACCCGGATTGCCCGGGACGCCTTAGATGCTGGTCTGGACTGCATCATTTTTACCGATCACAATGTGCGTGTGGAGGGAGTTGAAGGATATCTGCGGAAAGATGGCCGCAAGCTGCTGATTCTGGTGGGTGAGGAAATCCATGACCAGGCGCGCCAGCCGCAAAAAAATCATCTACTGGTCCTTGGGGTCGACCACGAAATGGCTCAGTCAACCGACCAACCCCAGCAGCTTATTGACCGGGTGAACCAGGCAGGCGGATTGAGCTTTATCGCCCATCCGATCGACCCGGCTTTGCCGCTCTTTCACGAGGATGATATCTCATGGGAGAGCTGGGGAGTACGCAATTACACGGGTATGGAGCTTTGGAATGGGCTTAGTGAGTTGAAGACAGTCATCCATAACTGGTTTGACGCCGTCCGATATGGTTTTAACCCCGATTCGGTTGCCCACGAACCGCACCCAGCGGCTTTGCAGCGCTGGGATACGCTGCTGGCGCAAGGCCAGCGGGTCGTAGCCATCGGGGGTTCAGATGCGCATGCGCTGACTGTGCGAGTTGGCATGATGCGGAGAACAATATTCCCATACTCTTTTCACTTCCAGGCAATCAATACCCATGTTCTAACATCGGATCCGCTGACTGGAAATAATTTTAACTATGACCGGAAGTTGATTTACCGCGCATTGCAGCAAGGTCATTGTTTTATCGGCTATGATCTGCCGGCACCAACCCGCGGCTTCAGGTTCACGGCCCAAACCAAACAGGGTGAGCTCTCGATGGGCGACCAGGGGGAAGTTCGCGGCGCGGTGACGCTGCAAGTGCGGCTCCCCTTTCCGGCGGAATGCCGTCTGTTACAGGATGGGCGGGTGATCAAAACCTGGATCGATCAGCAAGTTGGCGCCCATATTACCAAAGAACCCGGCGTTTATCGGGTGGAAGCATTTATCCCCTTTCTTGGCAAACAGCGTGGGTGGATTTTCAGCAATCCGATCCACCTGCGTCCCCCTTCTACCGAAAGAAATCCGCTAACAGGTCCGCAATGGTCACAAACAACGTTACCCGATTTTTAGATTCTCGAAAAATACCCTACGCGGCTTTTGAACTGCCGGCCGAAAAACTGGGAGCACTGGAAAGCGCGCGGGTCATGGGAGTTGCGCCCTCCCTGGTTTATAAAACGATCGTGGTGGTGCGCGAGAAACCCGCCAAAGCGATCCTGGCGGTGGTTCCTGGCGACCATGAGGTCAATCTTAAGACTCTGGCAGCCGCGGTTGGCGAGAAGAAGCTTAAAGTCCCTCCCATGCGCGAAGCGGAACAGTTAACAGGCTTGCAGGCAGGCGGAATCTCACCACTGGCGCTGATCAATAAAGGGTTTCAGGTGATCGTCTCAAGCGAAGCATTACAGCATGAACAGATTCACATCTCCGGCGGGCAGCGGGGGTTGAACCTCCGCCTGCCGGTGCGGGCGCTACTCGACCTGACCCATGCGCGGACAGCAGCAATCAGCAACCCACTGCCGGATGGCGAGGGCGAAAACGAGGATTAACCTCATTACCGCGATTTAAAGATTGAACCAGCAAAATTGATACGGCTTTAAGTTCAAATTGGTCGAATCCGGGACGATGCGCAGGTAGCTGTTCAACAAATCCAGCCGCGGCTCGGATCGCAGTTCGCGCGGGATGCGCGCTCCGCGAGACATGTCACTCAGGTTAAAGATTGCAAATATTCCCTTGCCATTCATCCTTCTGGTAAATGCAACTACTCCCGGGTTTTCAGTTTCCACCCATTCCAGCGTACCCAATGCCAGTTCGGGGTGGGCTTTCCGCTGGTTGATCAACATGCGCATAAAATTGAGCAGCGAATCGGGGTCGTTATCCTGGGTAACAACATTGATTGATCGAAAATCAAACGGAGCGGTGTTAATCAAAGGCGCGTAAAACTGATCCGGTTTTACTGCCGAGAACCCAGCACTGCGGGTTTCATCCCACTGCATGGGCGTCCGCACCCCGTTCCGGTCAGGAAGCTCAATATTGTCGCCCATGCCAATCTCATCCCCATAATAGAGTATGGGCGTGCCTGGCAAACTGTAAAGCAGCGCATTCAATAAGCGGATGCGCCGGGGATCATTATCCAGTAAGGACGCCAGCCGGCGGCGGATGCCAAGATTAAGGCGCATGCGCAAATCGGGGGCATAGGCGCGCCAGAGCGTGTCGCGTTCTTCATCCGTGACCATTTCCAGGGTTAATTCATCATGATTGCGCAGGAAGGTGCACCACTGACAATTTTCCGGGATCGAAGGTGTGCGCTCGAACACCCACTTGAGCGGAACTGCATCCTGTTCATGGAGCGCCAGATACAGGCGCGGCATGAGCGGAAAGTGAAAATTCATGTGCAGTTCGTCTCCGTCGGCAAAATACGGGCGAACATCTTCCGGCCATTGATTCGCCTCGCCCAGCAGAATTCGGCCAGGGTAATTTTTGTCCAGGAAAGCCCGGACTTGCTTAAGAAAGGCGTGCGTCTCGGGTAAGTTTTCGCAGTTCGTGCCCTCTCGTTCGTACAAATACGGAATGGCATCGGCGCGAAAACCATCGATTCCCAGATCCAGCCAAAAGCGCATAACCCGCAGCATTTCTGTGCGGACGGCCGGGTTTTCATAGTTTAAATCAGGCTGCGTGGGATAAAACCGGTGCCAGAAGAATTGACCAGCTTTTTCATCCCAACTCCAGTTGGACTTCTGGGTGTCGATAAAGATGATGCGGGCATCCGAGTACTTCTGGTCCGAGTCGGACCAAACGTAGTAATCCCTGAATGTTGACGCGCGATCCGAACGGCTGGCCTGGAACCAGGGGTGCTGGTCCGAGGTGTGATTGAGGACCAGGTCAGTAATGATGCGCAGCCCATGGCTATGGGCGCCATCGATGAGCGCTTTGAAATCTTCCAATGTACCGTATTCTGGCAGGACGTCGGTGAAATTGGAAATATCATATCCGTCATCCCGCAGCGGAGATGGGTAAATGGGCATCAACCAGATACAGTCAACGCCCAATGATTGGATGTAATCCAATTTGGAAATTAACCCTTGGAGGTCACCGTGTCCATCGCCGTTGCTGTCGCAAAAAGCCCGAACATAAACCTGGTAGAAAATAGCGTTAAGGTACCAGTTCTGGTTGTCATCCATACTTATTCCCCTTGCATTGAAAAGGATCCGTTCCAGTAGTCGAGCCGGGCAGATTTATTGATTATATCAAATGGCAGTCGATAGAATGGTACTTGACAGTCTAGTACAATTGTTCTATAATCGTATTTATCTTCAGGAGGGCGCACCCATGACCGACGTTCGAAAATTCATTTTTCCTGCTTTCATTTTTTCCTCCGCTGCGGTAATCTTCATCACCCAACTGCTGTACAATCCCGAACAGATCGTACTTGCTGATGCAGAGGAACAATCCAGACAGGTAGAAACGGCAGTGCCGGTTGCTGAAATGCCCCCAGCGGAGGATCCGAATGACTGCGCGCTGCCGGCCAGTTACCCCGAAGAAATTCACCAATGGTGCCAGCCGATCAACCAGGCTGCTGCTTACTACGGTCTGGACCCACGTTTGATTGCGGCAGTTATGCTGCAGGAATCAGGCGGCTACCCGGATGCCTATTCGAAAAGCGGCGCAGTGGGATTAATGCAGGTCATGCCGCGCGATGGATTGGCAGCGAATTTCATGTGCGCCAACGGCCCCTGCTTTTCCTCCCGGCCCACTATGGATGAACTTTTCGACCCGCAATTCAATATCGACTTCGGAGCCATGATGCTATCTGGACTTTTTTCGAAGTATGGCGATATCCGCGAGGGACTGCGCGCTTATGGCCCCATGGATAGTGGGTACCATTACGCTGACCTGGTTCTGGCAATTTACAATAACTATCAGTAGACATTTGTCACGTTCAGGGGTATCGGTCGAACAAAAACAGCATAAAAGATGCCGGTGCAGAACCAGCCAGTCTGTAATTCCGTCCGTGGTTATAATTGATTCATCGTTTTTAGAGGAATCCATGAAACCACGCCTCCTGCCGTTGGGTATGTTAATATTTGCAGTCCTGGCCTGCTCATTGCCGTTTCAACCGACCCCAATGACGCCTACCCCGTATGGCGGCGGCAGCATTCAACCCCCGGCAGCGGCTGTTCAGGCGCAGACCGATCTGGCGGCAATCCTGGGCGTTACACCGGGTGACATACTCATCCGGGATATCCAGCCCAAGGTATGGAGCAATTCATGCCTGGATGCACCAATTGCAGAAGAAACATGCGCCCAACAGCAAATTGACGGTTATCAAGTGATTCTTGCCTACGGCGAAGAAATTTACACCTACCATACCGACCTGACCGGCATTCAAATCCGCCGCATCCAGCAAGTGTTGAACCCATCCCAGGCAGCTTTAGAAGCACGGGCGCTTTTGGCCGGCATGCTGGGTTACGATCCGGAGATTATCCGAATAACGGACGAAGAAAACCTTCGTTTTCAGGATTCGTGCCTGGAAATTTCCACCCCGGAAACAGTATGTTCACAAGTACAGGTGCGCGGCACGCGTATTGAATTGGAGGTTGATGGCGTTCCTTTCGAGTTTCGCAGCGCAGAAGATCCCATTGAGCCGGTGCTGGCCATAGCAGCCGGGGTGGATGCCGGACAATTGGTGATTATGATCTCGCGCGACGGAGGTATCAACCAATATTGCGATAATTTGAACATTACCCTGGCTGGCAAGGCTATTCAGTATGCGTGCGCAGGCGTTTCCGGGGAAGTTCCGGGTATTATGGATTTGTCGGTACAGGATCAGGCGCAATTATTGAAATGGGTGTTGAAGTTCTCGCCATTCGATACCCGCCAAACCCGGCTGGACAATGTGGCTATTCATCTGACTTTTTACGGAGCAGGTCAAGAGATCGCGCAGTTTGCCGACCAGCAGGCAATCCAAAAGTTTGCCGAGGATCGATTCAGACTTCCCCAGGCTACCCCCACCCCATTGCCGACCGGCGGCCCGGAAGGCTAGCTTGACAGTATGTTCAATTCCCTCATCCCAACCAGTAAAGGTTCACTTTGAAATCCGTCAGTCATATTATTCTGGCGCTTATAGCCATTTTATTGTGGAGCACGCTCGCTTTAGCAGGGAATGGTTTGCAAACGGTGCCGCGCTTTCTTTTGCTTGGAGTAACCCTGATAACCAGCGGGACGATTTCCTTGTTCCGGCGAGACGGATGGCACATCCCCCTAAAAGTTTTTCTTGTCGGTGTCGGCGGTATCTTTGGGTATCACTTTTTATATTTCACCGCTTTCGCAATGGCTCCTGCCGTCGAAACCAACCTGATTAATTACCTCTGGCCCTTGCTGATCGTGCTATTTTCGCCTCTCCTGCTTGCCGGGACCAGGTTAAGGGCAAACCACATTCTCGGCGCAATATGCGGTCTGGCCGGAGCGAGTCTGATTGCCACCGGAGGAAAAGCCAACTTACAGGTTCAGTATCTTCCAGGTTATGCTGCTGCATTGGGAGCTGCAATCACCTGGGCGGTATATTCATTGCTGACGAAGCGCCTGTCGCCCTTTCCAACAAGTTCTGTTGGGGCATTCTGCCTGATCTCCGGATTGTTGTCGTTGAGTATCTATTTCATCCAGGGCGGGAGTTTTAATTCCGTTGGGATGATTACGACAACACAATGGGTTTTCTTGATTTTGGTGGGGATCGGTCCAATGGGGGCTGCCTTTTTCTTATGGGATGCAGCGCTCAAACGTGGCGACTCCCGTGTCATTGGTTCATTAGCTTACCTGACCCCCTTTCTCTCGACCTTGAACCTGGTTATTTTTGCCGGTCAGCAATTGACACTGATTTCTTTTTTGGCCATGTTGTTGATCGTCGTCGGTGCCGTAATCGGTTCTTGGAGCGGGAATTTGAGCGCGCCAAAACCAGTGGCAGATCGGGCATAAACCCTCATGATCCAACGTGAGGACGTCGTTATAAATGAGTATTTTCTGATATAATCGTCTCATTGTGAGGCTACATATACACCTTTGGGTCAATGTGGGTGAGGTAGCCTTGTTTTTCAGAAATTCCGAGAGAGTGTATCTAGCCTCCGCGAAAATGGGGGGGCTAAATGGCGGGCATAGTTCAGTGGTAGAACGGTAGCCTTCCAAGCTACATACACGGGTTCGAATCCCGTTGCCCGCTCTGCAATCCAGACACATCCGGGTCCCCACAGGGGGGATGCTATTCGAATCCCGTTGCCCGCTCTGCAATCCAGACACATCCGGGCCCCCACAGGGGGGATGTTATTCGAATCCTGTTGCCCGCTCTGCTTTTTGTAGGATAAGCTTTAGCTTGTCCATTTTTTGGTCTCGCGGTTTTACATCAAACCGGGCGATCTTCCGCTCGTCTGCGCAAGCTAAAGCTTACGCTACGTTTTTGCAGGATAAGCTTTAGCTTGTCCTTTTTTTGTCTCGCGGTTTTACATCAAACCTGGCGAGCCCCCGCTCGTTTGCGCAAGCTAAAGCTTACGCTACGTTTTTGTAGGATAAGCTTTAGCTTGTCCATCTGACCTCGCAGTTTTACATCAAACCTGACGAGCTACCGCTCACCTGCGCAGGCTAAAGCTTACGCTACGTTTTTGCAGGATAAGCTTTGGCTTGTCCATCTGACCTCGCGGTTTTACATCAAACCAGGTGAGCTACCGCTCACCTGCGCAGGCTGAAGCTTACGCTACATAAAATACTTATTTTTTCGCGTTCTTTGCTTTCTGCGTTTATATGTTTGATACCTACCATCCAATGCATGGCTTAACCCTTATACCTGCGGATCACCCGCGGCAGCAAGCCGGTTGTGACCTCGTAATTGATCGATCCGGCCAGGCGGCCAACCTCTTCAGCGGATACCCGCTCCTCGCCCTGGCGGCCAACCAGCACCACCTCGTCATTTTGCTGCACGCCAGGGATGCCGGTCACATCGATCACAAATTGATCCATGCACACCCGCCCAATAATCGGCGCCCGCTGACCACGCACCAATACCACGCCTTTATTGCTCAAAATACGGTGGTACCCGTCTCCATACCCGACCGGTACCAGGGCTGCTGTCGTCGGCCGGTTGGTAACAAATGTCCGGCCATAGCTCACCCCTGCCCCAGCCGGCAACTCGCGCACCCGGCTGACCGTGCTCTTGAGCGTCAGCGCGGGATGTAACTCAAAAACCGGTTCCCACTCGGAAGACGGTTTCATGCCGTACATGGCGATTCCCGGACGGACCGCATTGTAATGCGCCTTGGGCAGTTTCATAGTCGTGGCGCTATTGGCCGCATGGATGATCGGAATATCCATCCTGGCGTTCCTGATGGCTGCGATGACTTGGTCAAATTCAGCAATTTGCTGCCGCACCCAGGTCTGGTCGCTGGCGTCGGCAGTGGCAAAATGGGTGAACAAACCCTCTACCTGGATGCCCGGCAGCGTTCGGGCTGCCTGCAGAAAGGGAACAACTTCGGCAGGCAACAAGCCGTACCGGCTCATGCCGGTGTCCACCTTGATATGTACCGGGATCGTTTTCCCCTGCGCCGCAGCCTGCGTAGAAAGCGCCTGGACAAATTCAGGCGTGATGGTACTGGCGGTCAAATTCCACTCAACGAAAGCGCTCGCGCCGGCCGGCGGGGTGTAGCCCATCACCAACACGGGTGCCTCGATGCCGGCCTGACGCAGTTCAATTCCCTCGGTCAGCCGATGAACCGCCAACCGGGTGGCTCCAGCCTCCAGCGCCGCGCGGGCGACCGGCACCGCGCCGTGCCCATAGGCATTGGCCTTGACCACTGCCATCACCTGAACGGTTGAGCCAACATGCCGGACAAATGACCTCACATTCTTGCGAATCGCTTCAAGATCAATTTCTGCCCAAGTTACAAAGCCTTCGATATCCGTCATAAAATATTTCTCCCCAAATGAGGGGTTTTGGTTATACCAAAACCCCTCATTAAAGTGAATGCTGCTTCTTTATACCACCAGATGGACGAATCAACCGCCCAGATACGCCTCACGCACGCGGGTATCATGTAACAGTTCATCGCCGGTACCGCTGAAAACGATGGTGCCTGTTTCTAGCACATAACCGCGCTGGGCGGTTCGCAGAGCCATGTTGGCGTTCTGTTCCACCAACAACACCGTGGTCCCGCTGGCATTGATTTCTTTGATCACCCGGAAAATCTCGCGCACCAGCACCGGGCTCAACCCCATCGACGGCTCATCCAGCAGCACCATCTGACCCCGGCTCATCAAGGCCCGGCCGACTGCCAGCATTTGCTGTTCTCCGCCCGAGAGCGTGCCGCCTAACTGTACCTTACGTTCCTCCAGGCGCGGGAAAATGGCAAAAACCCGTTCGTAATCCCTGGCAACTTCAGCCTTATCCTTGCGCTGCCAGGTAGCCAGTTTCAAGTTTTCCAGCACGGTCAGGCTGCCGAAGATTCCTCGGCCTTCGGGAACCTGGGCAATTCCCATTCCAACAATTTTATCTGCCGGAATTTTCGCCAGGCTGGTGCCTTTATACATGATTTGCCCGGAATAAGGGAGCATCCCTGAAATTGCCCTCAGGGTGGATGATTTTCCGGCTCCGTTCGCCCCGATCAGCGTGACGATTTCACCTTCCATTACGTCAAAACTGATGTTTTTCACCGCCTTGATGTTGCCGTAAGAGACGCTCAAATCCTGAATCGAGAGGTAGGCGCCGCCGCTCATTGGTCACCTCCTTCGCCAAGGTACGCCTCGAGCACTTTTGGATTTGCTCGAATCTCTGCCGGCAAACCTTCAGCGATCGTAGCGCCAAAGTCAAGCACTTTCAAACGCTCACAGATACCCATCACCAGGCGCATCTGATGTTCGATGAGCAGGATGGTCAGGCTAAATTCCTTGCGAATCCACAGGATAAATTCCATCAACTGTTCGATCTCGCGCGGATTCATCCCCGCGGCCGGTTCATCCAGCAGTAGCAGCTTGGGCCCAGTCGCCAGTGCGCGCGCAATCTCCAAACGGCGTTGCGACCCGTACGGCAGATTTTTAGCCAGCTCATCGGCAAATTGATCCAGTTTGAAGAACTCCAGCAGGTCGAGGGCCTTGTTAGTGTATAGCTCTTCCTGCGCCCGGTAGCGCCCGATATGCAACAGCGACTCCCAGGGTGAATATTTCAAGCCATTATAGTAAGCGATGCGGACGTTGTCCATCACCGTCAGATCTTTGAACAGGCGGATGTTCTGGAAAGTACGAGCAATCCCCATCTGGGTAATCGCATTCGGTTTTCTACCAACCAGTTCCTGCCCGTTGAGTTGAATGCTCCCCTCCGAGGCTTTATAGACCCCGGTGATCAGGTTAAACACGGTGGTTTTACCAGCCCCGTTCGGGCCAATGATACCCACCAGTTCGCCCTGTTCCAGGTCAAGGTTGAAATCAGAAACGGCGCACAGCCCGCCAAAGTAATGTGTTACGTGTTCAGCTCGCAGGAGTGCCATGCGACACCTCCTTCTTTGCGCGCCAGTATTTGAGTGCATAAAGGTCAAAACCTGGGATCAACCAGCGGAATTCACGCAAGCCCATGATGCCGCGCGGCCGGAAAATCATCAACAACACCAGCATCAACGGCATCAGCACCATGCGCCACATGCCAAACGGCCGCAGCACTTCCAACAAAACGGTGTACACCGTCGCTCCCAGGATCGAACCGGTGATCGAACCGATGCCGCCCAGATAAACCATGATGAGGACATCGGTGGATTTGATAATGTCGAATACTTTGGGACTGATGAATTGCAGAACATGGGCGAACAGCGCCCCAGCGACTCCGGCAAAGAATGAGCTAAGCGTAAATGCCAGCAATTTCACCCGGTTGGTGTTGACGCCCATCAAGTCGCTGGCAATTTCATCCTCGCGAATCGCTTGCACGCCGCGCCCATAATTGGAGTACACGAAATTGCGAATGACCAGGATTGCCAGGACCGTCCAGAAGAAGGTCCATGGAAGCGTGGTCAACTTTGCAATCCCCGGAATACCGCGCGGTCCGCCGATTACCTCGATGTTCTCGATGACCGATTTGACGATCATGTTGAACGCCAGGGTTACGATGGCCAGGTAGTCGCCGCGGGTTTTAAACGACGGCACGGATACAAGCAGGCCAATCAGAGCAGCGCCAATTCCGCCTGCCAGAACAACCAGCGGGAAGTAAATGGCTTCTAGATTCTCGGGTAGCAATTTGGTGGTGAAAATTGCTGAGACGTATGCCCCAACCGCCATAAAACCGGCATGCCCAACGGAGAACTCGCCCATGTAGCCATTGATCAGGTTCAAACTGGTGGTCAGGATGATATTGATCCCGATGTAGATGATGACCAGTTGAACATACTCATTCACCAATCCAAATTTCGGTACCAGAATGGAAAGGATAAAACCAACCGCCAGGACGATCGGGAAGATTTTGCGGTTGTTGGCAATACGGTCCCAGCGCATTTTCCAGCGCTCGAGCAACGCATGACCTTTGGATACAGGTGTAGACGTGGAGGATGGTGTGTTATCCATGATCATACCTTTTGCGGCCGGGGTTTACCCAGAATACCGTATGGTCGGAAGATCAACAACACCAGTAACAGGGCAAACGCCACAAAGTCACGGTAGGTGGATGGCAAGAAAGCTGCCACCATGATTTCAACCGTGCCAAGGATGAACCCACCGATCATCGCACCGCGGATATTGCCAATCCCGCCAACCACTGCCGAGATAAAGGCTTTCCAGCCGATCAAGATGCCCATATACGGATCGATGACTGGAAAAGCCAGTGCGTACATCGTACCAGCCGCCGCGCCAAGGCCGGTGCCGAGGGCAAACGTGGCAGATACGATCAGGTTGAGCGGCACGCCCATCAACGGGATAATGGCTTTATCCCACGAGATTGCCCGCATCGCCATGCCGACCATGGTTTTGCGAACGATCAGGTCTAACATAATCATCATCCCGACCGAAAGCAGGATGATGATAATTTGCAGGGAAGAAATGGATACGCCGGCAATATTCCAGGTGGTATTTTGAATAAGCTGCGGAATATGCTGGGGGTAAGGATAGAAAACTAACGTAAAGTTTTCGAGGAAGAGACCCACACCCAGCGCAGTAATGACCGCGGATACTCGCGGTGCATTGCGCAAAGGACGGTAGGCCACTCGCTCGATGAGCACACCCAGCAGTGCCACTCCGATCATGGAAACCAGCAGTGTGGGGACAAAAGGAAGACCAAGAAGAACGGCTGCAATAAAGGTAAAAAATGCGCCCACCATAAAAAGGTCGCCGTGGGCGAAGTTGATCATCGTCAGAATACCGTAAACCATGGTATACCCCAGCGCGATCAACGCATAAATGCTACCCAGCTGCAGCGCGTTCAGCGATTGCTGGAAGAAATAAGTCATGAAACCGCCTTTATTGATAGAAATGTGACTCTCTCGCTGTGCGGTACAGCGAGAGAGTCAATAGGTCAGCTACAGTTTACGGAGCCGCGTTGGCGAACCAGATAAATTTATCGCCTTTAACTTGCAAAATCACAGCGCTCTTAACCGGGTCGCCAGAGCCGGCTTCAAAAGCCATATTGCCGGTGACGCCTTCGTAATTGGTGATCATCGCCATACCGGCGCGGACTGATTCACGGTCCACTTTACCGGCGGATTTCAAAGCATTCCACAGCAACCCAAAGGAGTCATACGTCAGGGCTGCAACGTCATCCGGTGTGTTGCCGTAGGCGGCTTTGTAGGCCTCGATGAATTTGGTGGCAACGGGCGTGGCTGCATCGGCTGCATAGTGGGTGCTGAAGTAGTAGCCTTCGCACTCCGTGCCGCACAATGTGATCAGTTCGGCGCTGCCCCAGGAGTCAGAGCCAAGGAACGGGACGGTAATACCCAGGCGGTGCGCCTGCTGGATCTGCAACGGAACTTCACTGTAGTAGTTGGGCAGGAATATCACGTCCGGATTAGCATCTTTGATCTTGGTCAGTTGAGCGGAGAAGTCTTTGTCGCCGGTGGTGTAGGTTTCAAAGGCCACAATGGTACCACCGCTCTCTTCGAAAGTAGCTTTGAAGAATTCGGCAATACCCTTGTTGTAATCCGAAGCCACATCGTACAGGACGGCGGCATTTTTGGCGCCCAGGTTATCCAACGCGAATTTCGCTACAACACGTCCCTGGAACGGGTCGATGAAGGCGGCGCGGAAGACATATTGCTTGGGTTCCGTGGTATCCCCTTTGAGGGTGGTCTTGGGGTTGGTTGACCACGGGCTGATCAGGACGACCTTCGAGCTTTCAGCGATTTCTGAAGCCGGAATAGCATAGCGGCTGGCATTCGGGCCGACAATAGCGACCACATTTTGCTGCGTGATTAATTTCGATGCAGCCGAGGCAGACTGATCGGCCTTACCGGCATTGTCTTCGATGAAGAGTTCAATCTTATAGGTCTTACCACCGACCTCAAGGCCGCCGGCGTCGTTGATTTCTTTGACAGCCAGTTCGGCCGCATTTTTGCTGGAAGCGCCTACCGCCGGGATATCCCCGGTAAGCTCAGCGACCACGCCAATTTTGATGACATCTCCCCCGGCGCCTGTGCCGCAGGCTGCCAGAAGCATACTGGCAATGAGCATGACTACAAAAATCAGAGTACCTTTCTTCATCATATTCTCCTCTTTTGTAAGTTACTTACGATTTGCCTCCAATGGCAGCATAAACCAAATTTTGATTTAACCCACCTCCATGTCGCGAACGCTAATTCCGTCCTCGCGGACGGTGAGTTTTACGGGCAACTTTCAAAAGAACGCAAAAGAAGCGTCTGATAGTTCAACGAACTGAGACTCTTCGCCCGTACAAAAATGGAAAAAGACTTCCGATAAGGGAACGGGAACTCGAAATACCTTACTTGTTTTCAAATTACAATCCTGCTAGTCACCTGGTCGATTGATGCAGTATTGTGAGTGACGGCAGCCAGTGAAAAACATCCAAAGTGGATGGCTACCTCGAAACAACGGGTATTTAATTTATAAAGTTGAGGGTCATGGGGATCAGGCTGGTGGAATTGCTCATCACAGCATACTTGCTGGTGATCAACTAAAATCCAGCATGAAAATACTATAGCATGGAATGACCATATTACAAGTTCACCACAATCACTTTTTTTTCAAATATTAATCACATTATCGATCTTGTTTGTGAATTTAATAACAATTTAACGGCTGATCGCCGGAATAAGTACGGTATAGATTGCCTGAAAGGCTAAATGTTCCGACTGCGCTGTGCCTGCGAGGTCGCCGCCAAAAAAGTGGATGTGGTTACCAATCGCTGCCACGCCGGGCTGAGCACCGATCGCCACAGGCGGTTGATCCAGGCTTTCCCATTGATTTGTATTTTCATCGTAACGCAAAATGGGCAATCTGGCGCTTTCCTGATCCAAACTTCCCCCAACCAGGTATAAGTTTTCTGCCAGGGCAACCAGGCTGATCCATTCGCGATTTTCTGGCAGCCCGGAGCGCGATTCCCAGGCAGCTTCACCGGCAGATTCGCGCTGCGGGTAATACGCCAGCAGATCGGTTAATCGTCCCTGCTGATTGACACCCCCGGCCAGCATGATCTTGGCGCCAAGAACGGCAGCGGAACTATAAGCTCGCGGCGTTTCCATGGGTTGACGTTCTTGCCAGGCATCTTCTCCCGCATCATATACAAATACCCGGTCAGAATAGCCGGCTCCGTCCCAGCCACCAAATACATACAACTGCCCCTCGAAAGAGGCCAGGGCATATCCGCTCAAAGCGATCGGCATGGGCTCCGCCAGTTCCCACCGGTCGGAACGCGGGTCGTAAACTTCCAGCAGCGCAGTTGGTTTGTCATCTACTCCAAGGCCGCCCGGTACATAGATCTTTTCACCCAGGAGCGCCGCTCCGGCATCTTTAACCGGGGTTGGCTTGGCAGCTTTTTCCTGCCACGCGCCATTTTCAACCCGGTACGCGTTAACCATGCCGCTTATTTGACCATCGCGCTGCCCGCCAAACAAAAATATGGTCCCCTCATAGCTGGCAATCGCCATGCCAAAGCTGCTCACCGGCAAAGATTGTTGAAAACTCCAACGGGACAGCGGCGTTGGGACAGGTGGAGTGACCAATGCAGCTGGGCTGATTTGCGGCCGAATGGCTAAAACAAACAGCAGCGCTATCAAGCTCAGTACGGCGCCGATTGCCAAATACATCCAGAGTGGCCGGGTTCGCGGCAATGGTTTGAGGGGACGCTCATCCCCCAGGGCAGTTTCGTCATATTCTGCCGTGTGATTACTGTTGCCAGGACTTACCAACCCCATTCGCATGGCATACAGGGTTGCTTCGGTGCGCGAGGCAACTTCGATTTTCGCAAAAATATTGCGCAGGTGTACCTTAACAGTGTTGGGACTGATTACCAGCCGGACAGCAATTTCTTTGTTGCTGGCCCCGGTGGCAACAAGCTTCAATATTTCTAATTCGCGTTCGCTCAGTCCGTTTTCTACAACCATCATCACCCTGAATCGAATCTCAGATGCCCGCCCCCACTGACCGGAAAGCCGCAAAGCAAACACCTAGTACTCGGTGGTCTGGTAAATTATATACCATACACCCTTGCACGTTTACGCCCCCGGTTACACGGCCAGGCCAGGTTTTTTGCCCTGGCCGAGGAATACCGGAATATCCTTAGGGGATGCTGAAGCACCTGGCTACAGTCCCTCTTGGAGCTTAATTTCACCCAATATTGATCTTGTTCAAACGTTGTCAATGCATTGCAGTTTGCCTGACAAGCCGGTAAAAAAGGGGAAAAGAGAAGTCTGTAACTTGCAAACCGCTTTCATTCACTATAAACTTTGATTGTTGAGATCGGCATGTCGAAGAGATCATCCAAGAATGCCGCATTGCTAGGGGCTCTATCACACCACATTACCCACACCCTGTTTTCTACATTTCCATAAGTTGATCCATAAGGATATCCATCCAACTCCCATCGTCGATGTTTTGCTTTTTAGGTGAAATCTTTCACGATTGGAAATCCTCTTGCCAAGGGAGGTGATGCAGTACCAAAAAACGTGCTTTTGAAAGCTGTTTGACCGAATACATCCCATTAATCCGTTTTAAATTGAATTAGGAGGAGCAAATGAAGTACGTAAAGCTGTTCCTGATCACCATCCTGGTGATCGCGTTCGCTGCCCAATGCGCCCCGGCCGCTGAAACCCCGGCCGCAGTTGCCCCGACTGCTGAAGCTCCAGCCGCAGCAGCCCCGACCGCTGAAGTTGCCGCCCCTGCAGAAACAGAGCCTGAACTGCCTCTGTTCTATGGCGCCTACGCAACCCCCATCGAAGAGCCCTGGGACGGCGTCATCCATGCTGCGTTGCAGCAAGCTGCCACCGATGGCAAAATTCGCTACGAGTTCACCGATGATATTGGCTATGCTGGCGATATGGAGCGCATTCTGCGTGAGATCGCCGAAAATCAGAAACCCGCTGCCATCCTTGGCGATGCCTTCGGCAACGAAGAAGCAGTTCGCCGTGTAGCGGTCGACTATCCCGAAATTGCCTTCGCCTTTGGCTCCGGTCTTGGCCCGGCAGAACCCAACATGGCCGTGTTCGACAACTGGATTCATGAGCCTGCTTACCTCTCCGGCATGATTGCTGGCGGCGTTACCCAGTCAGGCGTCATCGGCGTCGTTGGCGGTTACCCGGTTCCCGAAGTAAACCGCATCGTCAACGCTTTCATTGACGGCGCGAAAGCTGTCAATCCCGAAGCCAAAGTCATCGTCACCTTCATCAATAGCTGGTTCGATCCGGCTGCGGCCAAAGAAGCTGCCCTGGCTCAGGTTGATGCTGGCGCAGACGTGCTCTTTGCTGAACGCTTCGGCGTTATCGACGCAGCAGTTGAAAAAGGTTTGCTGGCGTTCGGAAACATGAGCGATCAAAATGCTCTTGGCCCCGAAACCGTCATCACCGGCCCCGTCTGGAACATGGGCCCAACTGTCGACTACTTAATCGCCCAGGTTAACGCCGGCACATTCACCGGAATGGACTTAAAAGACTTCTCGATGGTTGGCAAGGGCGGTTCATATCTGGCTGATTTCCACGGCATGGATGCCAAGATCCCGGCTGAGCTTCTGGCCAAGGTCAAGGAAACCGAGCAGCAGATTAAAGACGGTTTGTTCCGCGTCGACATCAAAGAAGAACCCCCGGTATCCGATTAATCTAAAAAATCCACCTGTCGTGTTTTTTCAGCAGGTGGTTTTTTCTGGGGCAACACACTTACCCAAAACACTGTTTTCCTCCTCCGGTCACCCGGAGGAGGAAAACTCCTGGAGAGAAGATGTACATTGTAGATATGCTCGGGATCACCAAAACTTTTGGTGAACTGGTTGCCAACGACAATGTGGATTTCCAGTTACGCAAAGGCGAAATTCATGCGCTGCTCGGCGAGAACGGCGCAGGCAAGACCACCCTTATGCGCATCCTCTACGGTCTCTACCGGCCTGATACGGGGATCATCAAAGTCGCGGAGCAGCCGGTTGAAATTCACTCCCCCAAGGATGCCATTGCCAACGGAATTGGTATGGTTACCCAACATTTCGCCCTGGTTCCGCCTTTAAGCGTGGCAGAAAATATTGTTCTTGGAAATACAGATGGTTTTGTTGTCAATCGGGCAGTCATAGAAGAAAAAGTCGGAGCAGCAGCCCATCGTTTTGGGATCGAGATCGACCCGAAATCATTGGTGCGGCATCTGGCGGTAGGTCAACGCCAACGCGTTGAAATTTTGAAAGCTCTGTATCGAAATGCCCGTGTGCTAATTCTGGATGAGCCAACTGCAGTGCTGGTTCCGCAAGAGGTGGACGCACTGTTTGAGACATTAAACCGGTTGAAAGCAGATGGATTATCGGTCATTTTTATTAGCCATAAATTGCATGAAGTGACTCAGATTACCGATAGGGTTACAGTACTGCGTGATGGAAAATTAATCGGAACAGTGGACACCAAAGGCATGAGCCAGAGTCAACTGGCAGCCATGATGGTGGGCCGAGAGACCTTTGGCGTCACCCGTAAAGATGAACAGCACCAGCAGCAGCCGGTCACGTTGCACATCGATAATTTGTGCGCAAAGAACGACCAGGGGATGCCTGCCCTGACCAATATCTGCCTGGAGGTCAAAGCCGGTGAGATTTTGGGTATTGCCGGCGTTGGCGGAAACGGTCAAAAAGAGCTGGCTGAAACGCTGTGCGGTGTCCGAGAGTGCGCCAGCGGCAGCATTCAGTTGGAAGGTAAGGAACTGATTGGTCAAACACCGGCTGGATTTACCCAGGCAGGCGTAGGCCGTATTCCAGAAGATCGTCATGAAGGCATGGTGGGCGATCTGACAGTCACTGAAAACCTGGCGCTGGAACATCTCAATGAATACACCCGCAGCGGCGTCCTCGACCACAAAGCTATCCGCAACCGTGCGGAAGAACTCATTCGCCAATTCCAGATCAAGGCCCGGCCAAATGACCCGGTCCGAACGCTGTCCGGTGGAAATATGCAGAAAGTCCTTCTGGCGCGCGTCCTTTCGCGGGATCCCAAGGCGGTAATCGTTCCGCAGCCAACCCGCGGCCTGGATGTAGGTGCAACGGATTACGTCCGCCAGCAACTGCTGGAGCAGCGCGATCGTGGGGCGGCTATTTTGCTCATTTCGGAAGATTTGGATGAAATTCTGGCGCTATCCGATCGCATCGCCGTTATTTATGAAGGTGAAATTGTCGGAATTCTGCCAGCCGGCGAAGCAACCCCTGAACGACTGGGCCTATTGATGTCCGGCGCAGTTAAGGAGCATTAACGGCATGGAAACATCACGACTGAGACTCCGTTTTGTAAAAACTGACAATCCGCCGGTCTGGGTACGGCCATTAATCCCCGTCCTGGCTTTGGTGGTCACCTTTATCCTGACTTCAGCCCTCATTTTCTGGGCTAACGCCAATCCCTTCGAAACCTACTATCATTTCCTGATTGCGCCCCTTACCAACAAAGTATCCGCGCTGGAAATATTGGTCAAAGCCACCCCGCTCATGCTCACGGGCGCGGCTGTGACCTTTGCCTTTGCCGCCGGGTACTATAACATCGGCGCGGAAGGTCAATTGTTCGCCGGCGCAATTGCGGCTGCCGGCCTGGGCGTGGCGATGAAAGAGGTCCCCGCGTTCATCACCATCCCGACGATTGTGATCGCCGGGTTTGCGGCCGGCATGTTGTGGGCCACGATCCCCGCCTTGCTCAAGGTCAAGCTGCAGGTCGATGAAGTGGTAACCACCCTGCTGTTGAATTCGGTCATGGGCTTTATCGTCAGCGCGCTGCTGAACGGTCCATGGCGTGACCCGAATTCAGGCTGGCCGCAGTCGCCGGAAATTGGCGCCAGCGCGATATTCTTCAAACTGATCCCTCGTTCGCGGCTCAATCTGGGCTTTGTGATCGGACTGCTCGTCATTCTGGTGCTGTGGTTTGTGCTTACCCGCACGTCCTTTGGGCTAAAAATGCGGGCAGTCGGGTTGGGTAAACCTGCGGCACGTTTTGCTGGCATCCATGTCGGCCGGACCACCCTGATCGCCGCCCTGGTCAGCGGCGGGATAGCGGGAATTGCGGGCGTAGCCGAAGTTGCTGGCATCCAGTACCACCTGATTGGCGATCTTTCGGCCGGGTATGGATACACCGGCATCATTATTGCCACCCTTGGTTCGCTCAACGCAGTCGGAGTGTTTATAGCCTCCCTGTTCTTCGGATTGGTCGATGCAGGCGCGCAAACCGTAAGTCGGGTGCTCGGCGTTCCGGTATACCTGGGTGAAGTTACCCAGGCAACCATGCTGCTCGTGGCGCTTGGCTTCTTCCTGCTCCAACGTTACCGCCTGCGGAGGATGTGATGGAAATCTTTATTATTAACCTCATTGGCGCGACTTTACGCGTCTCCACACCTATCTTGCTGGCAGCTATTGGCGAGACCTATGCGGAGCGCGCCGGAATCTTGAACCTCGGCATCGAGGGCACCATGTTCTTCGGCGCATTTATCGGTTTCTTTGTGGCGGATAAATCCGGTTCACTCTGGCTGGGATTTTTGATTGCAGTGCTTAGCGGAGTAATCTTCGGATTATTGATGGCGCTGCTGACCGTTACTCTGGGCGTCAACCAACACGTCTCGGGCCTGGGAATCACCATGCTATGCACCGGTTTATCCCTGTTTGCCTTCCGCTTGAACTATGGCGGGCGCTCCATTCCCCCTTCCATCGAGTCCTTCCAGCAACTGGCGCCTTTCAAGAACATTCCCTGGCTCAATACCCTTACAGAGCAATACCTGTTCACCTATATTGCCTTCCTGGTAATTGTGCCGCTGGCCTGGTGGCTGCTTTACCGCACCAGCTTTGGTCTGAAAATCCGCTCGGTGGGTGAAAACCCGGAAGCAGCCGACGCAGCAGGGGTGAATGTGTTCGCAGTGCGTTATGCCGCGCTGGCGATCGGCGGCGGGTTGATGGCTGCCGGCGGCGCTTTCCTCTCGCTGGCTCAACTGGGAGCCTTCACGCATGGGATCATCGCCGGGCGCGGTTGGGTGGCGATCGCCATCGTCATCTTCGGCAACTGGAACCCGGTACGCGCCATGTGGGGTGCTTTGATCTTCGGCGGCGCTTCTGCGCTGCAGTTGCGTTTGCAAACCATGGGGTTGCAACTACCCATCCCTTATGAGACCTTTTTAGCTCTCCCCTATATCGTTACCATCATCGCTCTGGTACTGGCAGGCCGCAATGCTTCATACCCCGCCGCCCTGCTCAAACCTTATCGGCGGGAGTAACCTCTTAACCGTTCATGAGCAACTGTTTCTTGTAGAAATAAAAGGAGTGCGGCTATGGAATATAAATATGTAGGTAAAAGTTATATCCGGCCTGATGCCATCAGTAAGGTAACCGGTAAAGCTGTTTACCTGGATGACATCCGCCTGCCAGGCATGCTGCATGCCGCCATTCTGCGCCCGCAATATGCCCACGCCAAGATCCTGTCCATCGACACTTCCGAAGCGGAAAAATGCCCGGGTGTGGTCAAAGTGGTCACCGGAAAGGGCTGCAAGTTCCATTACGGCGACAATATCCGTGACCTGGTACCGATGGCGGATGAAAAAGTCCATTACATCGGTGAACCCGTGGCCGCCGTAGTGGCCGACACCCCCAAACACGCCAAAGATGCTCTTTCCAAAATCCAGGTCAGCTACGATCCGCTGCCGGTTTACATCGACGCCCGCCAGGCAATGAGCGAAGATGCGGTCATCATCCATGAGGACATGGAGCAATACTGGACCCTGCCCACGCTCAAAGTGGTTCCCGGCACCAATATCGCCAACGTGTACCAGGTGCGCAAAGGCCGCGCCGCTGACGGTTTTGACGAGGCAGAAGTGGTGCTTGAAGGCGAATTCAATTACCCCTTTGGCTCCTGCGCGGCCATCGAACCGCACGGCTCGATTGTCTGGTTCAAGGAAGACAAGACCATAGAAGTGTGGTCCTCCTCGATTTGCCCCTTCATCGTGCGCGACGACCTGGCCAACTCTTACGGCGTCCCCGCTTCCGATGTGCGCGTGCACATTCCGGATATCGGCGGCTGCTTCGGCTACAAATCCGACATCACGGTGGAGCAAACCATCGCCTGGATCGCCAGCTTTGTACCCGGCCGTCCGGTTAAATGGGTTTCTTCACGCGAGGAAGATTTCACCAGCACGCTGATCGGCCACGGTATCCGCACGCAGATGAAAATCGGCGCAAAGAAGGACGGCAAGCTGGTCGCACTGCAGGTCAAAGTGCTGCATTCCAGCGGCGCCTATGCCGACACCGGGGTCAACGTCACCATGGCCGCCACCCACAACTCGACCGGGCCGTATGAATTCGATCACTGCGAGCTGACCGGCTATACGGTGTATACCAACACCACCCCGGTGGGCGCATTCCGCGGCTACGGTCACCAGGAAGTGCACCTGGCCATCGAGCGCATGATGGATATGCTGGCGCGCAAGCTGAAAATGGATCCCTTTGCGCTGCGCTCGAAGAACTACCTGCATGAGGGCAGCGTCAATGCACTGGGCGAGCACATGTGGAAGTTCAACGGCGATGTTGCTGCCGCTGCTGCCCGCGTTCAGGAAGTGGTCTTCGGCCACGACAAACCCCGGGAAGACGATACCTATTATTACGGACGCGGATTTGCCGCCGTGATGAAATCGCCCAAAGGCGCCCCCTTCTCTACCAAGGGCTGCTACATGAAGATGAATACCGACGGCAGCGTCAACATCAACATGGGCGGCGCGGAGGTCGGTCAGGGGCTGCGCACGGTGGTACGCCAGATCGCAGCCGAGGCGCTCAAGATTGCGCCGGAAAAAGTGCGGGTTTACACCGAGCTGGATACCCAGTTCTCGCCTTACGAGTGGCAGACCATTGGTTCGATGTTTACCATGCAGGGCGGACGGGCCATTGTGCGCGCCGCCGACAAGATGATCGCGGTGCTCAAAAACACCGCCGCACAGGTGCTCAAAACCGATGCCGATTACCTGGAATACGACGGCGAATACGTTTATCTGAAAGCCGACCCCTACATCAAAGTAGCCGTGACCGAACTGGCGCGCGGCTACATTACCGAGAATGGCATCACCATCGGCGACCTGGCACAGGCGGTATCCGATGCGCGCCTGCCGCGCTACGCCGCCCCGGACAAAAACGGCCAGGGTCCACTGGGCGTCACCTACACCTTTGGCGCGCAAGGCGCCGAAATCCGCATCGAAAAGAAGACCGGCAAGATCCTGGTCGATCATTTCGCTTCCGTTTTTGATGTTGGACAGGTGATCAACCCGCTGCAAATTCGCGGTTCGGTGCTTGGCGGAGTGAATATCGGCATTGGGGCAGCCCTGTACGAAGAAGTCATCTTCGACGAAAACGGGAAAATCACCAACCCGCAATATTTCCAATACCACGTCCCCACCTACAAAGAAATGCCGAAACAGACCATCGAGTTCCTCGAAACCCCCGACCCCATCGGCGCGTTTGGCGCGCGCGGCATCGGCGAGCACTCGGTGCTTGGCCCGGCTCCGGCGATCCTGAACGCGATTTACGACGCAACCGGCGTTGATTTCTGCGAAATCCCGGTGACCCCCGAAAAAATGAAAAAAGCGCTCGAAGCGCTGAAGGAGTACGCATAATGGCTGAAAAAATCTCTTTTACGATCAATGGGCAGCCGCGCAGCGTGGAAGTCGAACCCGACATGATGTTGATCGAGGTCATCCGCGACGTGCTGGATCTGACCGGCACCAAACACGGCTGCGACAATGCCACCTGCGGCACCTGCATGGTGATTCTGAATGGGCGGGCCGTCAAAAGCTGCAATACGGTGATCACAAAAGCCGCCGGAGCCGAAATTACCACGGTCGAAGGCCTGTCGAAGGGAATGGAGCTGCACCCGGTGCAAACAGCCATCGCTGAATCCGGCGCAGTGCAGTGCGGTTTCTGCACCCCCGGCATCGTCATCGAACTGGTGGCGATGCTCGACAGTAAACCCAATGCCAGCGAACAGGAATTAACCAACGCGCTCAACAAACACCTGTGCCGCTGCACCGGCTACGAGCCGATCCGCGACGGCGCGCTGATTGCCCAAAAAGTGGTGCAGGAACACGCTGTCGCAAAAGCATAAGTTATCTACTAGCCGCTCCATCTGTCAGGCGGACGGAGCGGCTTTTACCGCCTTCAATCAAATAACCATTCAGTCTTCGGAGGGAAGCAATGCAGTACGACGTTCTGATCACGAATGCAAAAACGCGCTTTTCCGGGGGGAAAACGCTTCAGATTGCATTGAAAAATGGCAAGATTGCCAAAATCGCTGAAAAAGTGGACGGCGCAGCCGCGAAAACCGTGGATGCCGCCGGACACCTGGTGACCGAATCGTTCGTCAACGGACATTTGCACCTGTGCAAGGTGTACACGCTGGCGAGGATGGATGATGCTGCCATTGCTGCTTACACCGGCGAGTCGATGGGCGGAGCCATGACCGCCATCGAGCTGGCCGCCAAGGTCAAAGAGCAGTACGACGAAAAATGGATCATCGAAAACGTGCGCAAGGCGCTCGACCTGGCGGTGAAATTTGGCAACACCCACATCCGCGCCTTTGCCGATACCGACACCAAAGCCCGCCTGGAAGGCGTCAAAGCGCTGATACGCGCCCGTGAGGAGTACAAGGACAGAGTTACCCTCCAGGTGGTGGCATTCCCGCAGGACGGCGTTGTGCGCGACCCGGGCGCCGAAGAATACATCGAAGAAGCGCTCAAATTGGGCGCTGACGTGGTCGGCGGCATCCCGTGGATCGAATACACCGACGCTGATGCCCAGGAACACATCGACCGCATGTTCGCGCTGGCGAAGAAATACAACAAAGACGTGTCAATGCTGATCGACGATGCCGGCGACGCAACCCTCAAGACACTGGAAATGCTGGCGGTCACCACCATCCGTGAAGGCTGGGAAGGGCGCGTCACCGCCCAGCATTCGCGCGCCATGGCGCTCTACCCGGAACCCTACTATCGCAAAATCGAGTATCTGCTGAAACGCGCCAACATCGGCGTGGTTTCCGACCCGCAGACCGGACCGCTGTATGCGCGGGTCAAGTCGCTGTATAAAGCCGGTGTGCGCATCGCGCTCGGCCAGGACGACATTGCCGACGCCTACTATCCTTTTGGGCGCAATAACATGCTCGAGGTGGCTTTCCTGGCGGCGCATCTGATGTGGATGACCCACCGCGACGAAATGGAGATCCTCTACGATCTGATCACCACCAATGCGGCAGAGGCGCTCAACGTCAGCGGGCACAAGCTGGTGGAAGGCGGTACTGCCGACCTGGTAGTGCTGAATGCCAGTTCAGTGTGGGAAGCGCTGTGGAGTCACGAAGCGCCGCTGCATGTCTTCAAGAACGGCGTTGAGATTACAACGAAATAAACAGATAGTTTGCTGAGAATATGGCAAGGGCGGCCCGTAAGCCGCCCTTGCTTGTTAAAGGTTATTCGCGCCGCAATGCCTATGGAGTGGCTGATTCGGCCGCGCCAGGCTGTGAATCCGGCAGTACGGCCTCCATGGCTTTCATCTCCCGGAAGGCAAGAGTCCAGGAGCTGGATGCAAATACCTTAAACCAACCGTTGACGAGGAACAGCGGCAGGAACAGGATGGTGAAGAATAACGGCAGAGCCGCCAGGATGCCAAGGATCCAGGCTAAAGGACCGCTGGCAAAGAGACTGGTAATGCCAAAGACCAACAGGCCGGGGACTGCCCCTACCAGCAAAGCGGGGATCAACAGGACGACGTAGGCGGGAATAAGCAGGAAGAACACGATGAATCCGGCAATCGCCGCGCCAATGTTCAGGCCAACCATCACCAGCCACATTAAACCGGCGCTTTTCCAGTTTCGCTTGAACATTCGCCAGCCACGCCGGAAGGATTCACCCACGCGGGCGTTCTCAAGCGCTGCCTGACGGATAAAGAATTCGCGCAGCAGCCCGAGGAATGCCATCCCGATTGCAAAGAGGAAGATAAACACGAAAAGCAAGCCCAGCGCGGCGACTGTACCAAACACGGCTGTAAACTCACTGCCGCCGGTTACGCTCAGGTAGACCGCCAGCCCCACCAGTGCCAAAATCAGGATGAACAGGAAAACCGGAATAAAGATGACCAGATCGATCAGCCACATGCGGAAAGCCGGGCGGGACCAGCCCAATCGCCATCCCTGCGAGAAATTTAGCTTCTGGCCGGTCTGTTCGTGGTCATTCACCATGCGCAGAACGGCGGTCTCGGAAACGTAGCGCACCAGTGCCGTAATAACGCCGATCACCAAGAAAAACAGCAGCAAGCCAACACCGATCCAGATAAAAGTGGTGATATGCTGTTCCGGGCTGGCGAACAACGGTTCCAGGTTCTTCTCCGCCCAGTTGTTGAACTCTTCCAACTGCGGCCAGGGCCCTGCGCTCCCCCAATCCCCTCCGTCAAAGTTGTATTGCACCCCATTGCCGCCGCTGCCCCCGGGAAAGCTGCCCATGGTGATGGCCAGCAGGACGCCAAAGATCCATAAGACCCGATAACTCCAGAGGATTTGCCAGGCGCGTTTTAGAATTTTTTCGATATCGATCATTTTATTTTCTCCTTATGTGTACTTCCGTTCGTAATCTGAATTTATTCGGAAGAAGTTAATCCAAATTTACGATAAAGACCGCGATCCGTTCATTTTGATCTGGCGTGATCCACTCCTGATCCACCAGACTGCCAGCCAGGCCAGGTAGAGCAGCGCCACCGCAGCCTGCCAGATGAATTGACCAAAGACATCCGCCCGGAGAGCGCCCAGCCGGTCCAGGAACATCAATGCGGAAATCTGTGTGCCGTCCAGCGAACTGCCAAAAAGATCGATCACCGCAATAAACCAGAGGGATGGGGAAGAGCTTTGCGAGAAAAATCGCGCGGTGTCTTCGACCAGATTGGCCTGGCTCATTACCGTAATTACTCCATTGACCGATAGGACTGTCTGAATAAAAAACCAGGCGATGAGTAGCACAACCGGCACAAGCCACCAGAGCAGGCTTACCCGTTTCGCCGGTTTTTCAGTAAATTCCCGGCGCGGCAATTGCAGCGCCAGCCGGCCAGTGAACTGCTCGACGGGTAGAAATTCCGGCGCCGGCGCGGTTTGCAATAACTGCGAGACCCGTTGCAGCCCTTCGAATTCACTGCGGCAGATGACGCACTCCTTCAGATGCGCCTCTACGCTTTTCCGGCGGTAGCTGTTCAATTCGCCGTCCAGGTAAGCTCCCAAACAATCCAGCACATGACCGTTCATATTTGCTCTCCAAATTCCGGCGTAAGAATTTCTCTCAACCGGGTGCGGGCATAATTCAGGCGTGACATGACTGTCCCGGCCGGGATGTCCAGCGCGGCAGCGATCTCGGCGTACGAAAGTCCGCCGTACTCACGCAGCACCAGGATGGCCCGGTTGGCTTCCGTGAGCGAGAGGATCGCCCGTTGTACGGCGGCGCTGCGTTCCCGCTTCAGCAGCGCGGCCTCCGGTCCGGCAGCCGGGTCAGCCAGCCAGGTCGGTTCAAGGCTGGCGCCGGCGCCGCGTTCGCGCCGCAGGACGTCCAGCGCTGCATTAACGCCGATGCGATACAGCCAGCTACGCATGGACGTACCCGTGCGAAAGGAGGCGAGGTTGAGCCAGGCTTTGATGAACGTCTCCTGCGCAGCATCTTCTGCCAGGCGCGCGTCACCGCACATGCGGTAAACCACGTTCACCACGCCGGTGTAATGACTGCGGACCAGCTCCGTGAACGCCTCACGGTCACCCTGCTGGGCTCTGGCGGTCATCGCGGTTTCGGCTTCCATTTTTTGGGCTGCAATCGCGTCCAATCCCGGTTCCTTTCAACCCTATTAACGCAATCTGAGATTATTTTATTCGGAATAAAGAAAAAGACATTTGGAAAGGCGGCTCCCACTCACTACGCTCGCTCGCAGAGTGCCCTACGGGCGGGGATGCCAAAACCACGATCGCGAACCGCCCCTACAAGGTGGTTTAACAAAATGCGTGTGTGATATAATTTACACGCGCTTCAGGCCCGCACCTCAGCGGCAGCGGCTGAAGCAGGTTTCATTCTTTTGTAGGGGCATAGCGAGATGAGAACGCCTACCCACCCATGATCCAAGAGCTATGCCCGGCTTCAAAACCAATTGTTTCTCGAACTTTGTTAATTGCATTACCCCTGTGGGGCCCGTAGCTCAGCGGCAGAGCGCGCGGCTCATAACCGCTTGGTCGATGGTTCGAATCCATCCGGGCCCACTCAACAGATTGGTCGCTGGCCCCATCGAGGGATGATATTCGAATCCATCCGGGCCCACTTAACAAATTGGTCGCTGGTCAGCATCCAACAAGCATTATTGATATTTATTGACAAAGTTGTCTGGTTGGTTATAATGTAGGTAATAATTCCCTAATTATTATAAATAGGGTCGGAGTGTATTAGGGAAGGTAGCGATTTGCGAGGGTGGCAACATGTCAGGCTCGTCGATTTCCAGTCGATTGGGGCAGCGCCGTTGTGATTCACTACGGGGTGGTTTCGATTGGAATGAAGCTCGATCATGAAACGTAAATTCTACATTTGGGGCGTGGTTTTTACCCTCAGCCTCCTGGCTGTCGTTTTGGTGGCTACGAATATGATGGCACGCGGCGCTTCCCCGGCGGCCAACCTCCCTCCAACGGATTTGCCCCCCGGCGCGCAAACGCAAATCGCCGAACAGGCTCAGACGCTGGAAGCGGAAGTGCAAGCCTTGACCCAGGCGGCTTTGATACCAGCAGCGTCCCAGGTTCTCAATCCGACGGAAACATCCTGGCTGCCCAACCCGACCTATTTCCCGCCTTTCAAAGCCACCCAACTTTCGGCGATGATCCAGACGCAACAGGCAGGTAGATTATTGCCTACAATAGATCCACAAGAATCATATCCAAATTTGCATCAGCCTCTCAACCCCGAGGGTATACTTGACCAAAAACGAAGCGGGAAATTGGCCGGCTACGGCATCATTACCGATGCGCCAGCTCCGATTTTCCAGCATGGTCCAGAGGTTGGCAAATATGAATTTAACGATGGAGCATGGAAAGAAGAACGGTATGACTCGTTCATAACGATCTGGTCCGGGCATCTTCGCGACACTCCAACGCAGGGAATCGTTCTTGTCGCCATCATGCCTCATTACAATCCTAACCAGCGAGATTACGTCTTTCAAAGCCCGGCAGCCGCCGGGGATTTGCGCATCACCGGTGCAGAAGGCGAACGGCTCATTCTCAACGCTGCACAGGGAAGGACCTTCTATTTCGACGTCGCCTCCCTGTCTTTTATTGGCAGTCTAACTGAGCATGTGCCCACGGCTACGCCTGTCCCGACTGCAATCCCTTCTACTCTGTTTGGGCCCATCGATGATGCTGCTGAAATACCTTATCGGGTGTTTGACTATCAGAGCAATAATAACGATCTGCATTTCACGATCAGCCATCCCACCGACTTCGATTGGTTTGGCTTTTATACAGTGAAACCTGGGACAATTACCGTCTCCCTGGTCCGGCTGGCAGGCAGCTACGGATTACGGCTCGTACGGATTACAGATACCCTCAAGGGTGGAGAGATCGTCGGAGAGGACCTCACTCCAGGGCAGGGCAGAAAGGAAGTGGCGCTGACAGATGCGCCTGCCGGCGATTACCTGGTGCGGGTCTGGAGCCTGGATGGGTCATTTAACGCGGACCTGCCTTATATCCTGCGCTTCGACGCGCCCACCCCGGAGAAGGTAACCCCCATTCTGGAGTGCGTGACGGACAACGGAGACGGAAGCTATACGGCGCGCTTCGGCTACGACAACCCCAATCCCTTCGTGGTGGTGGTCCGCGCCGACCGTGACAACTCCTTCCAACCACCCCCGGTGTTCCGTACCGGCCAGCCCGAATCCTTTGCGCCCGGGCGGGTGGTCGATTGGTTTGGCGTGCTGTTCGACGGCACCGGGTTGACCTGGGTACTGGATGGACATGCGGTGACGGCCAATCGCAATTCGCCACGGTGCCCATAGGTCTCCATCGTTCTGCGTACGGGTAGGGAGACAGGAATTATTTGCATGGTCTATGGTTAGAATCCACTCAAACCTGAAAAACGCAAATATCCTTTGTCATCCTGAGCGAGCGGTTTGTGCGATGCGAAGGATCTCGCCTACTGGCCCGAGATGCTTCGGGCAAAGAACCAGCCCACACTCACAGAGTGTCCCACCCAAGGGGTGCTCTGTGAGTGTGGGCAGCATGACATAAGTGGGATTCTTTTACGTAATTATCCAATCTCACCGTCAAATAAAGTACACCTGGGCAGCATTTCTGCCGCCCAGGTGTACTAAATTACCCATCATCCGTTTTACGGCAGCTTTACAATCCTGCCTTCCACCGCTGCTGAAACCGGTGAATGCAGGCCGATGTAATCCACCGTCACCTGCATCAGGTCATCGCCGGGCTGCAGCACATTGGTGCCTGCGGCAAAAGCGGTATAGCCGTCGCCGCCGGTCCACATGAAGTCATTGGTCACCAGGCGAACGCTGTCGCCGGTTCCGAGCAGCGTCAGCGGACCGGCCACTGGCCCCTTCCAGACGTTATCTACCACAGCGGTTAAGCCGCTGCAGTGGAACTCGACCTTCAACCCCGAAACCTGCGGGAAGCGACCGGTAGCAATTACCGGGTTGCACACCGGGCTGAAACCGTTAGTAAACGCTTCGATCAGCTTCTCATAGGTCAGGGTGAAGATGACCGTGCGGTTACCAAACGGCAGCACCGAAAACACCTCGCCCCAGGTGATTTCGCCAACGGCTTCACCGGCGCTGGGAGGAGACATATTCAGATCGGCACGCAACCCGCCCGAATTGGTGTAGGCTGCGTCGATGCCGGGGTATTTTTCTAACATGGCATCCGCGACCATGTTGCCCATGGCTGACTCATTCAAGCGGGTCGGGTCGCGTTTGATGTCAACCGACTGCGTACCGATCACCTGGTTGCGCAATACGGCGGTCTCTGCGTTGGCCGCGTCAACGATAGCCTGCACAGCCGGATCCTGGGCAACGCCCAGCGTCCAGGCAGTGCGGTTGGCGCCGCCGGCCCAGACCACGTCACCACCTGTGACCATCATTTGGGCGACCGAATACGTCGCGCCGGCATTCAAGCCTTCCGTCACCAGGATGTTGCCAACCATCAGGTTGGAAACCTTATGCGTGTGGCCGGCCAGAATCATATCGACGGTGGTGTCCTGCAGGTCTTCGGCGATATCCACAATGGGCCCGGCCCAGTCCACTGCGGGATTGCCATCGATGGCATTCGCTCCGAGGGCAGCGCCTTCGTGGATGACCACCACCTGTACGCGCACGCCCAGGCTAGCCAGCCATTGGGATTCAGTTCTGATGCGCTCTACGGCTGGCAGGAAGCTTAATCCGGCTGTCGCGCCGGCTGAAACCAGTTCAGGCGTATTCTCCAGCGCCGCGCCAATCACGCCGACCTTCACGCCGTTGACCTCGAAGACCTTGCTGGTATGCACCCAGTCGGGGGTCAAACCGGTGATTGCATCCACAATATTGACAGCCAGGAAGGGGAAGTCGGCGCGCGCCTGGTGCGCCAGCAGACGGGCCAGGCCGTAGTCGAACTCATGATTACCATAAGAGGTGGCGTCCATGCCCCAGGCATTTTCGACATCGATTGCCGGCATATCCTGCAGCAATCCTGAATTGGCGGGCGAGGCGCCGACATTATCGCCGGCTGCCAGCAGCAAGGCTGGTCCCGGCAGTTGTGCCGCATCCTCGGCAAACATCGTTCCCAGAATAGCTGCGCCGCCGACAGCGACATTTATGCCATCACTCGACAATGTGGATGGGCTAAGCTGCCCGTGGAAATCGTTCAAGCCCAGGATCGTGACCGGCTTCAAGCGGCTGCCGCCGTCGAAGATCTCGGTCAAAACCCGCCCCTGGGAATGCTGCGGCTCCGGCACTTTCAGCAGGAAGGCAATGGTAGGCGCCAGGTCGATGGTGCGCAGGTTATCGAACATGCCGTGAGTGATGTCCTTGCCGCCGGCAAAGAAAGCTGCCCGCATGTTGATATTGGCATCCAGGTTTTGCACATCCGGGATATACCCGTGCTGCCCAAAGAAGGCCGAAAGCGCAACCAGCGTTCCGGGAGTGGCCGCATCGAATTGATACGGCGGGTAAGAGAAGGCCACCACATCGCCGGTGCGGGTTGGATGCGCCATGTTGGCGGTGCTGCCCGGTCCATTGGGGATGTAGCGTGCTTCAGCTTTGGTGAAAACGCGGTCGATGACCGTCCACCCTTCAGGAGACGCGTCGCCGGTCCAGTCATTTGGATCAGTCAGCCCGGCATAAGCGGCCTTGATCATCTCCACGGTGGCAGTGTAGTCAGCCGCGGCCACCTGGGTCAAACCGCCGCCAGCCGGTTCACGGCCTGCCAGATTAAGGTAAATTTGCACTGTGCCGCCAGCCCAACAGGCCTTGGCCTTGCCGATGGTCTCACCGGTAGCCGGGCGGCAGTTGGAGGTCTGGGGTTTGGAAAGCAGGCCCAGGTCAACCAGCACCTGGCTGGCATCGATCGCCAGGAACTGCGGCGCAAAGCCGTGATCGGACGAAACAAAAGTGGTGACCTTGCTGGGCATGAAGGATTGAATCAGCGCCAGTGTGCTATCCGCCCCGCTATATGCGCGCGCCAGGTAACCCTCGCGCTGAGCCAGCAGACCATCCGGTGTGCCATTCACCTGCACGTCATCGAATGCCGGGTTCGGGTCGCCGTTTGGCAGGGTTTCGGTTACCAGGGAAAGGAACTGGTGTTGGAACTCATCCGTAACCGGGTAACCCGCCAGGACCAGATCGGGTTGGTATTTTTGCATGATGTATTCGATCAGGGGATGGTGTCCGGTTTCCCAGTACAGCCCTTGCTCTACATAGGTGTCCTCGGAAACGATGCCCGCTTCCAGGATGGCAAAGTCGGCAGCGGTCGAGACCGGGAAGTTGGTGGCCACGAATTCAGCAAAGTCGCCGGTGAACCCGGGCTCGCCCGGCCAACCCGGCCAGGAGGCGTTAGCGCGCGTGACCGAGGTATGGAACAGGCGCACCATCGAAAGATCGCCTGTCATTTCCTCGACCTTCACCAGAAACCCGGCGGTCAATCCTGCCAGGCCGCCGCCAACGATTTTAACCTTGACATCACCCCATTCGCCTTTCGCCAGCGTGGCAACGGCTTTTGTGCCGTCTTTGGCGAACAATGAGGGTACGAACATGACCAGGTCATAATTGACAACCGCATCATCGGTGGAGTCAAAAATATAAGCGTCCAGCCCGTATTTATCGACCCCGAAATCTATTACCCGCAGGTGCATTTCCATAGCCGGGCTATAGCTGGCGGGAACATTCACCCAACCCGCTGCAGCCACTGGTGAGGCACCTGGAAAGGCAGCCTGGCCGGCAAACCCGGCCGGGTGGTCAAACTGCAATCCGAATGAAGCTACAAAGGCAGCATTATCCGTCGGAGAAATGTAGTTGGTGGCGACTCCGCGGCCGGACAGGAAAGCGCGAAAGTCGATCGTCGGTCCGAGGATGGCGGCATTGCGACCGCCGGCCCACTCGATTTGGGCAACTTTCTTGCTGCCGCGTTCGGCGGCCTGCGCAATCGTCTCAGCCTGCAACACGCCTGTATCAAACGAGCCCACCCGACTGCTCAACGGTGCGCCGTTCCTGGCAAAAGTGTTATTGGTCGAGCCTGTTACGCCTGGCCAGGCGCCGGTTGCCAGGCTGTACCAGCCGGCACCGGTATTCGGCGGCGCTTGCGTCAAGAGACCGCCGCCGCCGGCTTGAACGCCAACCTGAATCATGCCGGCAACCGTCGGCATCAAGCCTTGGGCGGCATACCCCTGCACCAAATCCTGGCGCAAGCCGTCTGCGGCAAAAAATATAAGTTTGTCAACGGTCGGCTGCGCCGGGGCAGCCGAAGATGCCATCGGCACTGCTCCGGTTGTAACCATCGCAATAAGGATGGTCAGCGCCAGCAAAGTCAACGGCCAATGACGATTTTTTTGCGTGGTCATTCCTATCTCCTTCTTGGTATGAAATTGATGGGTTCAAGACTATCCAACCGCAGGTTGTAAATATCAGGAACCAAACCCATGAAACCGCCCTTTTGGAAATTGATTTGGTCGATATTTGACTGCGATTAAAAACATAAGCGAAACCGCCAGTGTGGCCGGTTTCGCTCTAGCTCCCCATGGGGATCCTCCATTATGAGGGCCTGCGACCATTACTCCCCGTGGTTCAAAGCTCCAACTAAATTAATAGTAGCAAATTTGACTAAAATAGTCAATAAACTCTATGAATTGCGTCCATATGAATTTTGCATACCTTCCAAAATTTCATTTACAGACCGTCAATTTAAAGTACACCAACGGGTCGTATTAAGGATTGCCCTTCACCACCGCAAAAATGGTTTTCCCCCGTTGAATGGTCAGCAGTGATTCCAGATCCTGGTAATAGGTCTGATCATGATCGAACCGGGACAAAAAAACCGCAAAATCGGGTGTTAGCTTCAAAGTGTCGCCAGGGTCCAATCGAATATCCAATGCCCGAGTCGAACACCGTTCAAAAAGCCGCCTTAAAATCTCGTCATTCAGGATAACCAGCGACGCCTTTGATGTTCGACTCGATACAAACTTTCCGGCCTCGCACATTGCCGTACCCCAATAATCGGTTTCATAGCGGCGCTCGACATTGCCAGTCCAACCCACCAGGGCGTTGTAATACACATATTCATAGGGATGCAGCCAAAAACCGGCAATAATCCCGGGCAGCAGACCAAGCGCAACCAGACCGGCGCGTACAGACAGTCGTTTAACCCACCGTGCGATCTCATCGACTGCCGCCCCTGCCATGACGAATAAGGGCGGCAGGATAAAGAGAAATTGGCGGAAGTTATCATACAAATTTGGCCGGAGTACCATAACTGCCAGGAGCGGAACCCAGAACCAGACCAGCAGAATCGCATCTGAGGCCCAACTTGCTTCTTTCTTTCGGATCCGATTGGCCAGGACCAGCGTCCCGACCAGGGCATATAGAATAAGCGGCAGGGTAAGTTGAATAGTCAATAACTTGGGCAGGTAATAAAAAGGCAAATCTTTTGGCAGAAAATTATTCCCTTCAAAACGGATCGACCCGTTCCAGGGAAAGGCAGACATAAGATTGAAGCTTTCTGACAAACCGGAGATGGGATTGTCCCATAAGAACGGCCAGGCTGAATAGGCTACTGCCAGGGTTATGAGGATATAACCCAGCGCCAGCTTCCACCAATTTTTTGTCTTGACCCTGAATGCGTACAGGAGCACCAGTCCTGAAGCTGCCGGTCCTAACACCCGGATGGCCATAGCCAGGCCGGAGGTCATGCCTGCCAGAAGTAACCAGCGGGTATAAGGATGAGATTTTCGAAAAATAATGATCAGCCCAGCCAACCCGATTCCCAACAATATTATGAGTTCTACAAGGTTTAATATCTTTACAGCTTTTGAAAAATAATCAGCCAGTGGAATTGCCCCTGAAATTGGGAATAATTTTAGAATTATCGGAACCGTCCAGGCATCCGGCGTAGGCGCAGCGACGAAGTCGAACAGGCTCTTAAGGATTGGCCTGAAAAGAAAATTTCCGACCGCGCGGTCGGCAAAGAGAATCCCGCCTAAAACCAAAACCGTGATCGTGGCCGCCTTCCAGCCTCCTCTCCATCCGGATTTTGAATCATCCCGCGTTCGTTGATCCATTCCTGGGTGGTTGAAAGCATCCACCATTTTCAACCCGGTCACCATTGCTGCTAAAAAAGCCGTCATGAACGGCCCATCTTTCGGATTCATTACGCCGTGACCCCAAAGGAGGGGTTGGGTAAGAAACAAACACGCGGCAATAAACGAGGCCGGCTCTGACGCAATTCTGCGAGTCAGCCAATAAACCAGTATGCCGCCAAGCAGGAAAGTCGCAAAGTTGACCGTGTGCCAGGCGTTGTAGATCTCCAATCCAGGAAAGACCAGACGGATCCCCCCGATCGCTAAACGTCCGATTATCAAATATGCAGGGCCATAAAACGGCAGGTCATAAAAATCGAGCAGTGAGTCAATATTTTCACCAAACGCCATTTTTTTGTAGGCGTCCACCATTCGATCTGCATATTCATAAAACAGGGGCTCATCGTAGCTGGCGCCATAATTGCCAAGTGCCATGAGAAAAATGCCAAATGAAAGAAGAATGGCTCCTGCCAATAAGCATTCCCAGGTATGCTGTCTGAACCACGGTGTAACTTTGTCCAATTTTTTCGAGATGAACGGCATATTTAATTCTGTCCTTATGAATCGGATTGTGCGGTTTTCACAAGTAATTTTGGAAACTCCCCGCTGTAAATCCGTGGCAGCGTTTGTAGCGATTTCAATTTCATATCAAAATTCCCCATCTGGCCATTTATGGCATAACCTTGACAACTGCGAAAACAGTTCTTCCCCTCCGAATGGTAAAAACAGGGTCATAATCGGGGTAAAGAACAATGTCATTGTCAAACCGCGACCAAAAAACAGCAACATCCGGCTGCTCAGCAAGACTTTCGGAGGGGCCAAAAACATAGGTAAACGGAAGCGTCGCGCAGCGTTCGAACAGTTGACTTAATGTCGGGCCGGTAAATAACACGGTATCCCCTGGTTGGGCCTGGCCGGAGACGTATTTAGCCGCCTCACACATGGTTGTGCCCCAATAATCGGTTTCATAACGGCGCTCTATACTGCCCGTCCAACCCACCAGACCGTTGTAATACACATATTCATATGGATGCAGCCAAAAACCGGCAATAATCCCGGGCAGCAGACCAACCCCGACTAGAGCAATGCGAAAAGCGGGTGCCTTAACCCACCGTGCAAACTCATCGACTGCTACCCCGGCCATGGCAAATAATGGCGGGATGATAAAGAGAAGTTGGCGAAAGTTATCATAAAGCGTTGGCCGAACTGCCATGACTGCCATCATCGGCAGCCAGAACCAAACCATGAGAACAACCCCTGTACCCCGGTTTTGTCTTTTGGTCCGCAGCCACTTCAGGCAAACCGCTGTCCCGGCAACAGCGCTCAGTAGTAGCGGCAGGGTAAATTGAATTGCGAGTAATTTAGGGAAAAAATAATATGGCAAATCGCTGGCCGGAAAATCAATTCCATCCAATCGCACCGTTGCAATCCAGGGAAATGCGATCATAACCCTGAGACTATCAAAAAACCGGTAAATCGGTTTATCCCACAGGAACGGCCAGGCAGCGTATGCCACAAGCAACGTTATCCCTACAAACCCAAAGGTGATTTTCCATCGTTTTTTACTGTTCTGCATAAAAGCGTAAAAAAGCACCAGGCCTGCAGCCGCAGGACCAAGTACCCGGTTGGCTACAGTCAGACCTGAAACGACCCCGGCTAGAATCAACCATCGGATTCTGGCCGGTGATTTTCGGAAAAATAAGATAAAACCGGTTAATCCGATCCCTGTCAAAAACCCAAATTCCACCAGATTTAATATTTTGAAATTCAGCAGGGTGGTGGTAAAACCTGAAAACTGAGTCGGAAAGAGTAATCTGGCAAGAAAATTTTCAGAAAAGCGATCAACAAGAATAATCCCCACCCAAAAGAGGACAAGGATAAATCCAAATCTGGCTTTCCTGCTCCATTGGGTTCTTGAACCTTTCCTCGTTTCGCGTCCGGAATCCGGATGGTTAAAAACATCCACCATTTTCAATCCGGTGACCATTGTAGCTAAAAATGCGGCCATAAAAGGTATATCTTTCGGATTCATCACGCCGTGCCCCCAAAGAAGGGGTTGGGTTAGATACAAACCCACGACAATTATCGAAGCAGGCTTCGAAGCCACCCGCCGGGTTAAAATAAATATCAGCACGGCACCCAGGAGGAAGGTTAAGAAATTTACGATGTGCCAGGCGTTATATATTTCCAATCCAGAAAATACCGCCTGGAATATGCCAATCAAAATTCGTCCCCCAATCAGATATGCGGGACCGTAATAAGGATGCTCATTAAAATCTAGCAGCGTACCGAAGTTTTCGCCTACCGCCATATTTTTATAAACCTGGATCATGCGATCGGCGTAAACGTAAAATACAGGTTCATCGTAACTGACCCCATAATCGCTGAGGGTAAACAGAAATATGCCGAAAGATATGAGGATTAAACCAGCCAGCAAGCATTCCCAGATATTCTGTCTGAACCACAGTTTTAAATTTTTCGGTGAAGCCATTTTTTGTTGAACCATAGATGTTTCCACCCGCAGCTTATCCATTTTGAACAATCTGCTGATAGCTTAGCATGAAATTGAAACTCCAGCCCTTATCACGCGTGCCAGAAATATCAAGAAGGCGAGGTTTATCGCGGGCGTAATTCAATCGCACACGCTATACTCGTATAATCAGAACTCATGGCGCCAGGTCCCATTGGAGAGGGGATTGATGGACATTTCGACGATTTTAGCCAAGTTTACACAGCAAATGCGGCAGGAAATTACCTACCCGGATATGCAAAAAGAGGTTCTACCGCGCGTGATTCGCTTTACCCGGCCAGCGCCAGGGATGAGTATGGTTTTATACAGCGACTTGAACGAAGCGAACGCCGATGCCGAAATCGAAGAACAAATAGCCTTTTTTACGACAAATCAGTTGCCTTTCAGCTGGAAAATGTATGCTTATGACTCCCCGCCAGACTTGCTTTCCCGACTGCGGATGCACGGGTTTACCCCTGACCCGCCCGATACGTTGATGGCGCTGGATTTGGCTGAAGTTCCCGTTGAACTACTCAAACCCTCAGCGGTGGATGTGCGCCAGATCGGGCGGGATCAGTTGGCAGATGTGATTGCGGTTTTGCAACAGGTATGGGGCGGCGACTTCACCTGGATCCATGCCCGGCACAGCGCTCATCTGGCCATACCGAATTACCTGAGTATCTTTGTGGCTTATGTCGCTGACGCGCCAGTTTGCGCTGGCTGGATATACTACCCGCCTGGCAGCGAATTTGCCAGCCTGTGGGGTGGCAGCACTATACCGGCTATGCGCAACACAGGTTTATACACTGCCGTCCTATCTGCTCGGGTGCAGGAAGCCATCCGGCGTGGGAGGCGCTATCTGGTGATCGACGCTGGCTTTCAGAGCCGACCGATTGTCGAGCGCCACGGTTTTGTCTGCCTGGCGGATATATACGCCTGTGATTACACGGGTTTGCAGGCGTTCACCGGCGAAAACCCGGGTAAATCTACTTAAATTTACCCGTCCGGCGTTATCCTGCGCTGGGTAAGAACTAACCAGAAGACTTTAGCTGCGGTTAACCCGATCAAACAAAAAACGCACCTTGACGGTTAACTCGCCGTCAAGGTGCATCATTGGCTAAGTCCTCCCCCATACGGATCTTAGCGCGACAAGAATGGCAAGAAGACTCGGACTGACCCCTCCGGTTCAGGGATACCGGTGAGCGTAATCATATCGCTGCTGGATGTCCCGGCTGTTTCTGCGCCGGCAGCACGCAACTCGACCGCCAGCGTATGCGTACCATTGGTTTGTGGTAGCTGCCAGGTGACATTTTCCTGGAAAGGAACCCACGCTGACCAGGCGCCAGAATCTGTGCGCAAACGCATTTCAGCCCAGATCCCTTTTCCATAGATATAAGAGGATACGATAGGGTTGGTCGTTTGCAGCGCCTCATTATTGATGATTACCGGGTACACATCCGATTTTCCCCCAAAATCCTGCCCCCAATAATAAGTAAATTGAGCAGCGCCCTGGTAATAGCCAACACCTATTTCTTTATATTTCGAATTAAGGATATTGTCACGATGCCCACTGGATGCCATCCAACCCTGGACAACCGCCTCCGGCGTACTATAGCCTGCCGCCAGGTTTTCTCCCGCAGCGGAATATCCCGAATAATACATCTTGATGCGGGTAAAAGTATTGCAAACAAACGTGAGCGTCCCATCGACCCTGTCCATCGTATCATGGGCGAAATAATTATCTTCAACCAAATCTCGCGTGTGATCGCGGACGGCATAATCCAACTGGTCGTTGCGCTTGAGCGGCGGCAAACCGGCGTTCACCCGCTCGATGTTGACCAATTCGACTACCCGCTGCTCAAATTGGATATTCAGGGGAGCCGTATTGGTACGTGTGCAGCCAACTGCATCCAACCCAAAACTGCTATCGGTTGAATTAACCCCCTCACCGAGTTCGGTATCAATTTCTTGTCCTTTTACAATATCAGCCGGCCGAAAAACAAAGCTGGCCGCTAATATAAGAACGAGCAAAATTAATTGTATGATCTTCAAACGCATGCCTCTAACCTCTGCCGCAATGGTAACACGCTAGCTTGCCTGATTACCTTTCAGGCGATATCCAGAATTGTCAGGTGTTTGTAAAGAAACCTGATCCCTCAGGCAGGTGCTTTTTTGACAAATGGGTACTTCATACAGTCGTTCTTTGACCGAAAAAGATACGATTTTAAGAGAGGAATATTTATTTAACAGTATTACTGCTCAGAGTGACTCTTTTAATGAAGCAAACCGCTAAGTAAACCGTCAAAAGTTATTTTACAAACTCCATCATGTCATGCTGCCCGTACTCACAGAGCACCCCCTGGGGTGGGACACGCTGCGAGTGAGCGAAGCGAAGCATCTCGTTATAAATCAAGCACATTTCCGGCTTACAACGAGACTCTTCGGTCGCTTCGCTCCCTCAGAGTGACATCAAGTTTCTAGTTACTTTCGACGAAGCACTTAGCCCCAGGCGAAAATAAAGGCTACCGTGAAAAGTGTGCTGACGATTAACTGGCGTACGCCAATCTGGGTAGGCTTAACTTTAACCGCCGGGTTGAATGTCCCCCATAAAGTTTCGGCCAACTGAATGGCGTAGGCCAGCGGTAACCAGGCCGGGACGGTGCGGGTCACCGCCAGCACACTGACCAGGATTACGGCGGCAGTTGCGGCTGAGATATGTTTCCGCCCTGCCAGCCAGCATTCCAACCGGTTTGGCACGCTCTTCCAGACACGCTGTTCAAGCCGCAAATAGGCATAATAGATGGAAACAGCCGACTGCAGCCAGGTCAATCCCCATAAAAGCCAGCCAGTCGGATCATAATGTCCGACTCCAACCCAATAGGCAGCGGGAGCCACCAGGCCAAGCACTCCGCTCCCGGCAATTTCGACAATCGGCTGGCGGCGCTCCGAACGCCGGCTTACCAGCCATAAATGCCAGGCAAAGACTGGTAGCGCCGGCGCAACCAGAAATAGTAGTTGCTCGAACCCCATTGCCATCAAGCCTGCCAAAAAGCCCGATCCAATCAAACCGTAAATGGTGATCCAAAAGGCAGCAGCGGGCAATTCAGTGCGCGGCCGTCGTTTGCTTATGATCTTGACCAGAATCGTAATGGGTTGGCGCAGCATAAAAGCTGCCAGAGCGGCTCCAACCAGCAAAATACTGCCAGTCCGGAAGGTTCCACCTGCGAACAGACCGATCAATAACGGGCTAAAAAGAAAGACCCACGACCCGTGTTCATTGGGCACGGCGACATGCCGCAGCATGATCTGAGGTCGCAGTTTTTGTACGCTTTGTTCACCATGCATGATGAAGCCACTCCGCTGGAAATATCGATTACCAATATATCACAGCTATTCTTTCCGGTCTTTGCGGCTTATCAAATTTTCCCTTTCATCGGATCGAATCACGGGTTATCAATTGTTAACATGACTTATCAATATTGAAAGGAACTTGAGAGGGTAATTGTGAGTTTATTTTCGTTATACTTGCAAAATGAAAAAAATTAGTATGTTACTGATCCTGGTCTTCCTGCTAGCCGCCTGCACGGCCAAACCGCAGGAAAACCCGCCGTCAAATTTTGTTGAAACCTCAGCCGATGTCGTCATCGTACCGGAAGCTGAGGCAACCATTCTGCCCGACTCCCCTGTACAAGAATTAAGCCTGGGTTCATTGACAGCCCGTATCTTTTCCGATTATGAAACGACTGTTAATAATGTACCTTACCATATTCAAGGCCAGGCGAATCGTGATGTTGTTGTCACGGTCAATGAGGTCATCTTTACCAGTCCGGCCGACGCGGTGTTTACCCTGCCGGTTGACTTAGAGGAAGGCCCCAATCTCATCGAAGTGATCATGAGCGACCAGGATGGCAATGAAGTCAGCTTTACGCTGACCATCATTTATGAACCGTGATCTGGAATTCGATCACTGCTCTATATAAGGAGAACATGTTATGAAGAAACTTTTAGTAATCGCATCCTTTATCATCGTTTTGACCATGGTTTTCGGGACCGCTCAGGTTTACGCTAATGACGATCTGGCGCGTAAAACTCCGAATCCCAATGCGGCGAATCAAACCGATCGCAAAGCCACCCAGCAAGCCGAAAATGCCGCGCGTGTGGAAGTTAGGGCGACCGACAAAGCCGAGCGCATGGAAGAGAAACTGGCCGGTAAGAAGTACCACTTCCGCGGCGAAGTCGTTGCAGTGGATGCCGCGTCTTTAACGGTCAAACTGAAAACAGGTGAAGAGATGGTCTTCGCTCTGACCGAAGCCACGTCCTTTAAAATCCCAACGCTTGGATCTGCCACCTGGGAACAATTGAATGTTGGTGTGCAAGTGGTGGTTCAAGCAGTCAAAACATCTGTCGATCCGGCTGCTCCGGTTGCCACTGAGGCTGTTGTACCTGCCGCTGACGAATTCACCGCTGTAAGAGTACAGGTGGTCCCTGGCAAACCGGTACGCATTCATCGAGTCGGTGTGGTGACCGCATATACGGCTGGCGAATCGATTACCATCCTGGCTAGAGACGGTCAAGAGTACACGTTCGAACTTTCAGAGACGACTAAAATTCTCCCCGAAGAGCGCGTTGACCTGCTGGTCGTCGGTGCCAAGGTGACCATCATTTCCCGCCGCGACCCGACCGGTGGTCCGTTGGCTGCGCAGGGGATTGTAGTCCACCCTGCGGAAGATGAGGATGACGATGAGGAAGGCACGCCGACCGCAACTTTCACGGCAACGCCAACATCTACGCCGTCATTTACCCCAACCGCTACGCCGACTAACACCCCGACAAATACCCCGACTGAAACCCCTACGGAAACCCCTACCGATACTCCGACATCCACCCCAACTGACACGCCGACGAATACCCCAACCTTTACTCCAACGGCTACACCTTAAAACTTCAACGCTAAAAATGCACCCCCAGTGAAAGAACCGTGGGTGCATTAATTGAAAACCCGATCGATCTCAGCAAGATTCCCTGGACTTTAGAACTACAACTATTCCCCAATGAACCGGTGTGATGGATCCCCTCCCCGCCGGTTCTTTTAATTAATCAACTACTCTTCTTGAACGTTTTCCCAGGGATAAACCGCCGCGCTTTGGGCGGCAGCCCGGATGGCAGCGTCATTGGAATAGTGACCGCGCCGTTCGGCCGGGATAAGATCAGCAATCTTGCGCATAAATAAATGCCCAAGGTCGGCCAGCTTCTCCCGGTCGGTTTCGCCGCGTTCGGAGACAAAAAAGGGGCCAAAGGGTTTGCCAATGTTGAAGGTGATCTTCCCGCGTTTACCCCGGCGCAAAGATGGGAAGAGGTCAGTAAATCCGTCCAGCCCCACCGGCAGGATTTGCGCCTGTGTACAGGTTGCCAGGTAGGCACTGCCAGGACGCGCCGGGCGCAGCACTGCCGCCCATGACCCCGCTTCCGGGAATATCCCCAGCACGCCTTTGTTTTTTAACACTTTCCGTGAAGCCAGTAGCGTATCACGGGAAAGGCTGCCGCGCCGCACTGGCAATACGCCGTAAACGCGCGCCAACCACGAGACCATGCCCGGCGCATTGGGCATCTGCGTGCCGCCGATAAATTCCAGCGGGTAAGGCAATGCGCCAATCAAGGCAACCGGGTCGATAAAGCTAAAATGATTCCCAATTACCAGCAGCGGGCCTTCTTTCGGCAGGTTTTCAGCGCCGTTTACCCTGAATTCGCTGAGTACAGAAAAAGCTGCCCGAATTAGAGTTCGCAAAGTGCGCCGGATTACCCGGCGGCGGGGATATGTGACGGTTAATTCAGCGTCGGCCATATATCGAATTTGAATTTCTTTCCTGAAGTTTAATCAGCCGGGACGTCTTCGCTGGCAACCTTCGGTTGGCGCACTGCCAGCAGCAGGAACAAACCGGCGACCAGGAAGATGATGATCGAAATGACCGCCACCCGCAGACCATTTTGTTCAGCAGCCAGAGCGCTCAATCCACGGCCAGAGTAAATGATGGCAGCCTCAGCGGCAATGAAACCATAAACTGCGGGCCCGATGAAGGATGAAGTGCGCCCACCGACCTCGAAAAAGCCGTAGAACTCAGCGCTTTTGCCTTCGGGCGCAAATTGACCCACCAGCGTCCGGCTGACGGATTGAACACCGGTCAACGCAAAGCCGGCTAAACCGCCAACGATATAAAAGACAAATAATTGTTCGACGAATAACAACCAGACAACTGCCGCAATCATTAATGCCAGAGAAAACACCAATGATTTTTTGCTATTCCATTTATGAGCCAGGATGCCAAATAAATATGCTCCAGCGACGCTGGTGATTTGCACGACGATCATGAAGATGATCAATTGTTGCTGTTCCATGCCGAACAAAACAGCCCCGATAATTGCAGCAAAGTCAAGCGTCATCATAATGCCGTCATTGAACACCAGGAAGGCAATGATGAATTTGATGAATTCTTTATAGTTCTTGACTGCCCGGAAGGTTGCCCCCAGGCGTTCGAAAGCCATCTTAAAGGCCGATTTACCCTGCGGCAGAGGTTTGGGTTCAGCCCGTTCACGCAGCCATAAAAACAAAGGCAGCGCGGATGCCAGATAGAAAACAGCCGTGATCAAAAAAGCTGCCCGAATTACCGTGTTACCGCCAATCAACATGATCAGCGCCAGAACAATGAGCAGGCAAATGATTCCGCCGAACGATCCAATCGCCCAGCCGTTGCCGGATACCTTACCCAGCTCATGCGGTTCGGCGATTTCGGGCAGAAGAGCATTGTAAAATACCTGCGAAGCGCGGTAACCGATCTCAGCCAGAATAAAGAAAAGCATTCCGGTAAAAATATTACCTGGCATCACAAAAAAGAGCGCGGCGGTGAAAACCACGGCCAATGCCGTGAAAAAGAATAAGAATTTCTTCTTGGCGCCGGAAAAATCCGCCAGGGTGCCTAGAATGGGGGAAAGGATGGCCACTACCAGCATGGCGATGCCAACGGAAAGACCCCACAACCGGGTGCCTTCATGCCCGCCAACTACCGAACCTTTGAAATATGCCGAATATACAGCCAGCAGCACAACTGCGGCATACGCTGAATTACCAAAATCATACAAGTACCAGGCCCAACGTTCACGGCGCGTCGCAGGAAGCCGCCGCCGTTTTACCCGAGGGGCCGCCTTTTCCATGGCAATATCCATTATGTGTACCTCAAAAAGGGGATTAAAAGATGCTAGGACTGCGTCGTCAAAGCAACACCGAGCATTAACAACTCGCTAAGTTTATCACATCTCGCATCAAGCTGATGACGGATAAAGCCACGCAGTGGTGCCTGACGCTCAATAATTAACCCCTCCCCTGGTCTAACGATGCTCACCCGGATTGATATTATCCGGTAGAGTCACCGCTCATCACCTCCAGCCGGACTGCTGTTTTTTACAGGTAGCAGCTAAAGGTGTGCTAAAATCTTGTTGGTTTTTTATCTATTTTCAGATAAACTGATATTGAGAAAAATTTCACACAGGATGAGTGGGAATGGCACCTAAAAGGTTAATTCTGGTCGCAGGTAATATAGGCTCGGGCAAGACCTCCCTCACCGAACGCATTGGGGCGCGCCTTGGTTGGCGTACGGCGTATGAATCGGTCGCAGACAATCCTTATTTGCCCGACTTTTACGGCAACATGCGCCAGTGGTCCTTCCACCTGCAGATCTATTTTCTGGGTCACCGCGCCCAGCAGCACCTGGATATGTGGCAGGACCCGCGCTCCTCGATAATCGACCGAAGCATTTATGAAGATGCAGCCATTTTCGCCCGGGCGCTGAATCACCTTGGCAATCTCAACGAGCGCGATTTCATGACCTACCGCAAGGTATTTACCCTGGTCACAAAAACGCTGCCCCCGCCCTCGCTGCTGATTTACCTCAAGGCGCCGGTATCCGTGTTGATCGACCGCATACACCAGCGTGCACGGGATATCGAAAGCGGTATCGATGCAGGTTACCTGGAATTACTCGACAGGTTTTACGAGGAATGGATTCAGACCTTTGATTTGTGCCCGGTGCTCACCCTGCGCACGGACGATCTGGATTTCGTCCATCATCCCAAACATCTGGATACGGTTGTCCAGTACATTCAGGATAAACTCTCAGGAAAGGAGGAAATCGTCTTTTAGCACCACCTTTACCGGTTTGTTTTCAGGACGGCTGGCGTTATTGGCATGGGCAGGGGAAAATCATTCAATATTGCCAACATCACGCACTGCAAGGTTAATGGAGACAAACATGGACAAGAAAATATTGGTCGCTTATGCAACCTACTACGGCACGACTCGAGAGGTAGCAGAGGCCGTGGCCAAAACCATCAACACACACGGCTACGATGTAGATGTCATTTCTGCTTGTGAGGTGCACGACGTTTCCCATTATGACGCAGTCATCATCGGAAGCGCCATCCGCGGCGGGAAAATTCACACTGATGTCTTGCACTTCCTCGAAGATCATGAAGCCGAATTAAGCCTGGTGCCGGTAGCGTATTTCGTCTGCTGCATGACTATGCATGACGACAACCCGGACAGTCGTTACATGGCTGAAGGTTACCTTGCCGAAGTGTTCAACAAAATTTCCAAAGTAAAACCGGTCAGCATCGGTTATTTTGGCGGAGTATTGGAGCTGAAACGGCTGGATTGGCTGGCGCGGTTGGTGGTCAAAGCGCTGCGCGCGCCGGAAGGCGATTACCGTAACTGGGACGCCATCATTCACTGGAGCGAGGAGGTGGCTGAGACGATGTAAAGCCCGCACTTTGAGTGTCCCACCCAAACAGCATAATCATATAATTTAACGACAGCCATTTTATTGCGAAATCTGCTCCCTGGGTTTCCAGTTTGCCGTGATTCGGATGAAAAGTTGATCATTTTCATCCGCCAAATGTAAAAAGAAGGTGCGCCAGGAAGTGGCGGTAAAAGCCTAATTGAAGTATTTTTCCAGCGGCCACAAAGATACCAACAACGGGCTAATAGTGCTATCATATACAGACGGCTATTGATGCCAGATGACAATTACATCCTCTCCAACCGCGAAGAGGCTTTCCCTGGGTAGTTATGACCACTGAGGCCAAAGATCCCCAAATCTTAATCAAACAGGCTTACCAGGCCCTTAAACAGAACGACAAAGCCGCTGCTGAACGGCTGGCCTGGAGGGCAGTTAAACTTGCGCCGGATTTAGAAGCCCCCTGGTTGATTCTGGCCACGTTGGCTGATGCCGATAAGGCTATCGAGTATGTACAAAAAGCCCTCCAAATAAATCCGGAAAGCCGGCTTGCACAGGAAGCGTTTAAATGGGCCCTTCAGCGGCACGCTTCCCGCCCGCAGGGGCCCATTCAAAAACCACAGCCGGAACCGGCTAAACCGGCGCCCGCAGCGGTTGCACCCGCGAAACCTCAAGCCCGGCCTCTTAAAGCACCACCGACGCAGAGGGTGGAACAAGCAGGGTGGGTAAAGCCGGAAGAATGGGTTAAGCCCACACCAGAGGTAAAGCCTGCTCGTAAGCCAAAGCCAGTGCGGGAGGCAAAGAAGGCCCGCAAGGCTAAGCCAGCGCGGGGAGTAAAACGAAGACCTTTTGAGTTCAAACGGTTGGTCATATTATTAATTGCAATTGATGTGATCCTGATTGGACTGGTGGTTGCATTGATTATGCTCCGGCCTAAACCGGCAGGCATACAGCAAAGCTCGTCAATATCAGGCAATTTCGCCCCTGCATTGACATTAGGCGGACAATTCAATCCAAACTATGCTCCTCAGCCTGGATCGGATGGTCTGAGCGTTGTTCCACCCCAATGGCCGGGGTTGTGGGATTGAACCGGCAACTCGACTGAAATATAGAGCGACATAGCGCTTGACCCCGGAAAGCCGCTACCAGGCTGAAGCGTACCTGGCGCCTGTGGTTCAAGCCTGGACATAAAAAAAAAGCGCTCTTTATTGGATTTTTGGTCGAGTGCAACGCGAGTTTGCGTTTCTATGGGTGGACGCAAACGGTTCCTATAAATAATTCTTCACATATTCCCTGAAATTTTCCTTAAACCCTTCCAACCAGGCTTCGATGAAGGAACGCTGTTCAAACAAAGGCAGCAAGTCCTCTGCCAGGCCAGAGATTTTCATTACAGAGATCTCCTCACCCAGCAATTCCATCGCGGATTGAACCGTGTAGGGCTGGCGGCCGTCTTTGGCCAGCTTTTCCTCAAATGGTCTGATTTTCTGCTGCATGAACCACAGCAAATCATAAAAATCACGCCCTTTGATTGTTGCTCCCCCACCTTTCTGAAAGTTGCGTTCCAGGCAAGCCAACATCTTCCCGGCCATCATCGTTTCCAGCGAAAAATGCGCGGCTACAAAACTCCTGCCAAATAGCAGCACCGGCGTCCGGCGCACAATAGAGGTTTGCTTGTGCTGACTGACCTCTACTTTCATGTGCAGCGGTTCATTGGCATGCGAGGTCAAGCCCAAAGCATATAGAATGGGAAACTTCAAGGTAGTACGCCGAACGCCCCACTCCCCGATCTGGGTTTTGGCGGTCACTTCGGCATATCCGATGTTGGAACGGTAGAAAACCAGCAGATCGTTTTCAAGATTGCTCAAATCAGCCCCGCTGCTGTTATCCAGGTCGATATCTTCCGAAAGCCGGTTCAGGCCGTAGATCACATGCAAACAGGTGTCGCCATAAAAATTGAGCTTGCGGTAGAGCGGGTGATTATAGAGAAAATCCAGCGTGTTGGCTTGCAGGGATTCTTTAAGAATAATCCGTTTGGTTTCATTCGGCAGTAACGGGTCTTTTTGCGAGAGGATATTCTGCATCAACTGGATTAATGTCGCCATACGGTTTTCCTCAGGTTTTTCATAATCTGGTCCATCTTTTTGCTTTTACTGATCTCAACGAAGGCTGCAAATTCAACCCGGTCATTTTCTGAAATGTCTTCAAGGTTAAGACGCAGATCTTCTGCCAGGTCATAGCCGGCCAACCGTCTGCCGCCCTTCCAGGGGCGTAAGTAGAGAAAATCAAAAAGTGCCTTTGCCGCCGTTGCCTGGGCTATTGGAATGCCCATGTATTCGGAAAATATAAACCCCTGATAGAGATCTGCTTTGATATTGCGGTAGGAGAAAGTGCCCAGCTTGTTTTCGAATACGCGGGTTTGCTTGAGCGTGACCGCCGTAACCGGGTACGTCATTTCGGTAAGAATAGAGTTGCGCTGCAAAATATATTCCAGGGATAGATAGGACTGGGGGATTAAAATCGCACTGACCATGGGCGCAAAATCGGCGTCCGCGCGATGCTGTTCGAAAAAGCGGCGCGTCATGTAAACGCCTTTTTTCAACTGGATGATTTGTCCAGCTTTCATCCAGCGATACAGCGCGGTTTGAATCGTGCCGGCAGCAACGGATTCATCGCCAAGAAGCTGTTTTACCGCTTCGAGCGTGAAGTATGGGAAAGAATCAAGCGATGAAAGAATTGAGTATTTCATATAGGATAATAGGCATTTTATGTCTATTATCCTATATATAAGAACAAATTACAAGGGGGATTAATCATTATTGGATACTGGTTGGAACTGGCATATAAAGTTGGTGTATTGAACCGGGACGTCGACTGAAATATTGAGCCGATATAGAGATTAATCTCGGAATGCGATTACCGCAGTTGCGATGCAAGCATCCAAGGGAGTCAGGAAATGGCTGAGGTGTTGTAAAGGCTCCAACTTCGCGTTATCATTTTCTCGCATATGATCGAGCTTACCCCAACCCTCTCACTGGAAGAGAAGGAGCTTGTTTTCGACTTCACCCGCGCTTCAGGCCCCGGCGGACAGAACGTAAACAAGGTTTCCTCGGCCGTTCAGTTGCGCTTTGACACAGTGAACTCGCCCTCCCTACCTGCCGAAGTCAAAGAACGCCTGATAAAACTGGCCGGCAGCCGCATGACCGAGGACGGTATTCTGATCATCGAAGCCAAAATCTACCGTTCACAAGAAAAGAACCGCATCGATGCGGTTCAGCGGCTGGTTTCTTTAATTCAAAAAGCCGCCGAGCCGCCCAAAAAGCGCAAACCCACCCGCCCCAGCGTGACCGCCAGAGCGGCTCGGGTCGGGGCCAAGCGTCAGCGCGGCGAGCTCAAACGCACGCGCAAATACAACCCGGATGAATGGGAATAGCAGGTTATTTTTTGATATTCTGCATGGCCTGGTACAACGGCCGTAACTTGCTATACATCTTTAAATACACTTCTTTATACAAGTCATCATACACTGCCTGTGCTTTAGGGTCAGGCTCGAACACAGCGCCAACGCGCGTCATGTCGGCTACGGCAGCCTCAAAACTGGGATGCAGCCCAACGCCAACCGCAGCGTCGATGGCTGCGCCCAACCCGCTGGCTTCGTAAACGTGCGGCCGGGCGGCCGGCAAGCCGAAAATATCCGCTGTGATTTGCATGGCGGCCTTGCTCTGGCTGCCGCCGCCGGCGACCCGCAGTTCAGTCGGTCGGACACCGCTGCGTTTGGTGGTACGCTCGGCGCCTTCTCGCAGTGCATAAGCCAGGCCCTCCAGAATGGCACGGTAGATGTGCGCGCGGGTATGCACATCGCCAAAACCGATGATGGCGCCACGCGCCTCGGGGCCCGGCGAGCGTAGGCCTGGCGACCAGTAGGGTTGCAAAACTAATCCCTGCGAACCTGGAGAAATTTGTTCGACCAATTCATCGAATAAGTCTTCCGGCTCGATCCCGCGTTCCTGCGCCAGGTGTTCCTCGCGCAGGCCAAATTCATTTTTGAACCAGTTGACCATCCAGTAACCGCGGTAGATTTGCAGTTCCAGATCGTAAGCTCCGGGAACCGCCGACGGATACGGTGGGATCAACGGAATAACTTCGATATAACGCCGGTGTGTGGTATTGAAGGTTGCGGTGGTACCGTAAGACAGGCAGCCATATTGCGGCTGCAGACAGCCGGAGCCAAGCACCTCGCAGGCCTTGTCGGCAGCGGCGGCAATCAGCGGCAAACCGGCTGGAATGCCGGTAGCGGCAGATGCTTCGGTTGTAATCTCACCCAACGGCTGGGCCTGCGGCACCAGGTCTGGCAGTATTTGCGGATCCATAGGCAGGACCTGCCACTTCCAATCGAAACGCGAAGCCCAGCGGTGCTTTTTGTAGTCAAAGGGCATATAGCCCACCTGACAGCCGACCGAATCGACCAGGCGACCGGTCAGTAAATAGGTGAGATAGCCCGATAGATACATATACTTATATGTGTTTTTGGCCACTTCCGGCTGCTGAGTGCGAATCCAATTCCATTCCGCTTCCGCCTGCAGGTAATTGACTGTCTGAGTCGCCCCTGCGACTGCGAAAGCCGCGCCCCACAAGCCGCTGACCGGCGGCAGACCTTCGGTGCGGCGTTGATCGAGCCAATGGATGGCAGGCCGTAGAGGTTTGCCATCCTTGCCAAGATTGATCAGCGTGCTGCGCTGGGTGGTCAGCGCGACGCCGGCAATGCTGGACCGGTCAACGCCGGGCATTTGCCACAACGCCTGGCAGGCCTGGCAAACTGCATTCCAAAAAACCTGGGGGTCTTGTTCTGCCAGGCCGGGCGCGGTCGAATAGTATGGTTCGATAGGAATACGCGATTTGGCCAGCAAGTTGCCGCGCGGGTCGAATAAGAGCGCCCGGACGCTCTGGGTGCCGTTGTCAATTGCCAGGATGTTTTCAGGGGCCATGGTTTTGGTGAATTCCAGGGGGATAACTAATAATTATCTTGTCAGTCTGCACGCAATGCACTCTGAGAGTGGACGAAGGGGAGTATCTATGTGGATGTATCTTAGATTCTTCGGTCGCTGTGCTCCCTCAGAATGACAACAATATGCAGGCACACTTTTTATTGTCATGCTGAGCGCAGCGAAGCATCTAAGTGCACTGACCGGTTTCTTCGGTCGCTTTGCTCCCTTGCCCTGTCGGCAGCATGACAAATTCGGCTATATAAATTTATCTATAATTAGCTAGTATATACCCCAACTACCTAAAACCGATGACGAAACCCCCAACGTTTTCCCCGCTGGTCAGCGTTCATATCCATCCCAAGCGTACCGCCCGGGTTGAGGATGTTGTGCGGGTCAAAATGCTGTTTGAGAGCGCGAATCACATCCATGCATTCCGTTCCAATTTGCCCCTCCAGCCACGGTCCGGTTTGTTTGCCAATGCCGTGGTGATGGCTCATGGCGGCTCCTGATTTTTGAATGGCCTCGAGGATACCGTACTGCAGCGCCAGGTATTCGTCGATATCCGTGATGCGCGCCATAAAGATGAAGTAGAGGTTGGCGCCCTGCGGGTACAGGTGTGACAGGTGCGTCATACAAACGGTTCGCGGCCGGCTTTTGACAAAATCACGTACCCGGGCATGGACTTCGGGCGCCTGCTCCCAGGTCACTGCGCACTCCAATGTATCGATCAAAATGCCAAAATCCATCAGATCTTCGCGCATGTAGGGATCGGTGAAACGGGTTTTCTCCCAGCGCCGGGTGACTTGAAACGGCGTCAATGTGAAGGCATGGTGGCTTCGGGCAATGGCGCCGATTTTTCGCGTCACCAGTCGGGTGTAGGCAGCATCGCCATCCGCTGAACCCAACAGCAGGCAGCGCTGCATGGGAAGGTATCCCACTTTGCGCAAGGCCGCGTCCGCCGGTGTGCCGTGAATGTGATATATACGCAAAGCGGCATCGGTTTCCTCGGGATCCGACAGGCGGAAAACGGACGGCATGCCGAACTCGCCCTGCAGTGCTTCTCGCGCTGCAGCAAGAGCGTCCTCCCAGGTGCGGAACAAATAACCGAAGCGCCGAGTATTTCGCGGCGTGTAACGAAAAACCCGCAGGGTGACATTGGTCAGCACACCAAAACTGCCTTCAGAGCCCATCATCAACTGGTCGAAATCGGGACCAGTGGCGCTGCGCGGGTAGCCGGGCGTGCGAAAAATACCGCGCGGAGTGACATACTCCTGTGACAGGACGATATCCTCGATCTTGCCGTAATACGTTGAATTTTGCCCGGCGCCGCGGGTAACGACCCAGCCGCCTATGCTCGAATGCATAAAAGATTGCGGAAAATGCCCGCAGGTGTAAGCCCGCTGCGCGTGAAAGGTCTCCGGGGCGGTATTGAGCAGGCGTTCCAGTTCGGGCCCCAACATGCCAGCCTGCACAGTGATGGTTTGATCGACCTCATCGAAGGCCACTAGCCGGTTTATGTGCCGGCTCATGTCCAGTGTGACGCCGCCCTGCACCGCTTCCGTACCACGGGTGACCGTGGTACCGGCACCATAGACGTACAGCGGTATCCTTTCTGCGTCACAATACTGCATGACCGCCTGTACATCTTCCGTTGAGCGAGGTGACAGCACCGCGCCAGGCAGGTTTTCGATGATATGCTGGCGCAGCCGCAACGCATCGATCATGCCCCCGCCATAGGAAGCTCGGACGCGTTCGTAGGCTCCGGTTTGTATATTTTCTGCACCGAGTATGTTTGTAAAGGCCTCGATATGGCGACTTTCCAGGCTGGAGGGGATTTCAGCATTAAATTCCTCCATACCTGTTTGCTGCGGCCGGATGAAATCGGCATCGCTCAACCCAAAGGTTTCTTTGATCAGACCGACCAGGCCGCTGTTGGGATGTTTAAAGCCATGCGGGTCGCCCCATTTAAACAGGCTGCGGTAGGAATGCGGCGATGGAGCCTGCTCGATCCAGTCTGGGGTAAAGCGCCTTTTTTTGCTCATCGCGCCTCCAGGGTCGGGCAGGCCATCGGAATCCCGGCAGAAAGCGGTGAGTATTCGGCGCCAGGTGGACTGTAGGAACGCTGCCAGAGCGCCCGGTAATTGTTCGCCTCAGCTTGCCAGTGCTGATCGCTCCAGCCCAATTCAGGCTGGCATACTGCCCGAATATGATCAAATTCAGCCAGGCCACCGACTGGCAGCAGCAGACCCAGGCGGGTGCGCCTGAGCAGTAAATCCTCCAGATGAACGACCTGCTCGGCACGCGCAGCCCAACGCAGCTCGGCCCACAAGGTCGGGGTGCTGCAAATGGGAGCCAGTTCATCCGTTCCGGCAGCGCTCAACAAATCACTGGCAGCATGACCATAACGCCCCAGCAGCCGCAACTGCAAGGCAGGATCAAGCCCCAGTTGATCCGCTATGGCAGGAAAATCCCAGGATTGGATGGCATCCAGGGCGCGAGCGCGACGGTCTGGGCGAGAGTGAGCGGGCAGGTTGGGGCGGATGAAGTTAAGCGTCTTTTGGGCCATGCGGCGGAACATCGTTAATTTGCCGCCAGTGATGGTCACCATGCCATCCTCGTTCCACAGTACTTCGTCGCGCGCCTCCTTTGAGGGATTGGCCTTACCCGTATCCAGCACCGAACGAATACCGGCCAATGTTGACTGCACATCGGATGTGTTCAAATTCAAGCAGCCAAAAGTGGCGGTCACGGCTTCCATCAGGTAGTCTATCTCGCCGCCGCTGATGCGCGGGTTGGTTACCATCGGGCCGGGAAAATCAACATCGGTCGTACCTACCAGCGTTACCCCCTCCCAGGGGAAGGCAAACACCGGCCGGCGGTCAACCGGATGCAGAAAACTGATGACTTTATTGACCGGCAGCTTGTGATGCGGGAATATCAAATGACTGCCGCATAACTGGCGTAAGCGCGGCGGCCGGCCCACCTGCCCCCGCAGTTCATCCGCCCAGGCGCCGGTGGCATTGACCACCACCTGCGCGCGCACTTCAGCCGTCCGGCCTGTTACCTGGTCGCGCAGCTGCGCCCCGCAGACCTTACCGCTGCGCTCTCGCAGCAGCCCTTCGGCGCGTAGGTAATTGACCGCTGTCCCACCCGCTCGAATCCCTTCCTGCAGCACGCGCAACACCATGCGCGCATCGTCGGTCTGGGCGTCGAAGAAGCGGAAGCCGCCTGCCAGCTTGTCGCGCGGCAACTGCGGACACAGCAATTCCACTTCGTCAGCCGACTCATGCTGGTGCTGCCATTTCATCGCCAGCGTGTCGTACACCATCAGCCCCACCGCAAAGATCCAGGCGGGCGGACGGTCGCCCTTATAACTGATCAGCAAGAACTCCAGCGGATCGATCAACCCGCGGCCTTCGTGCAGCAGCCGCTGGCGCTCGTGCACTGATTCCATGGTCAGTTTAATTTGCCCGGTGCTCAGATAGCGCAGCCCGCCATGCACCATTTTAGAGGAACGGCTGGAAGTGCCGGAGGCAAAATCGTTGCCTTCGACGAGTAAAGCCCGCAGTCCGGCCTGGCTGGCCTCGCGCAGCAGTCCGGCGCCGACAATTCCCCCGCCGATGATGATAAGGTCCCAGGGTCCGGCAATTTGGTCCCAAATTCCATCCCGCTGCTGCTCCTGCATATTACCCCTCCCCACTTTACGGCCTTACCGGCCTTGCCATTCCCCGGCTATTCCGACTTTATGACCAATCGTCGGAAATCCCTGTGGAAACAGCTACACTTTCAATCCTTGCCAAAGCATCTGGCTGGACTGCATGGTCTCTCGCACCAATTTCCCTGCGCCAACCGCATCCCTGGCAACTGCATACTTCAGCAAATTGCGGTAGAAACGCTGTGACAATGCCCGGTACTCGGCATGCTGGAAATAGACCACCCCAAGCACCTGGTAAAGGCCAGTGAAACTGTTGTAAATCAGCGTAAAGACCGGATTGCCGCTCAGATAGGTCAGCGCAAGCTGCAAGCGCCAGTCGTATTCGGTGAAGACCTGCGCGTCATCGGTCAGGTTCTGAAAGGACTGCAGCAGTTCAACCACAGCTCCGGGGTCGCGTTCGACCGCCAGTTGAGTGTAGGCCGGCGCCAGCAGGCTGCGCAGCGACAATAGATTCACCGGAAAATCAGCAGGCAGGCTGCCCGGGTAGCGGGCGATGGCTGCCAGCACTCCCAGGTTACCCTCGCGCCAGTAATTGCGTACGCGGGTGGGTTTGCCGTGGCGGATTTCCAGCCAGCCATCACGCGCCAACCGCTGTAAGGTTTCGCGCAAGGTGGGGCGGGTGACACCCAGGGAAACCGCCAGTTCACGTTCGGCCGGCAAGTTCGTGTCAATGGGAAATTGCCCGGTCAAAATGGCATCGATCAGCCGGCTTTCAGAAATCTCAGCAGGTTTTTGGGGGAGTTCCCAGTTCATGGACATATCCAGAAGAAAAATACTGGTAAGAGGTCTAACCAGTTGTATACATTCTAGCAAATTACCAGACCAATTACAATAAGTAAAATGGAAATGCGGACGTTAATGCCCCCTGGCTGTGATGTATGCCAACCGCTTATTGCTCGTCGATCCCGCTCTCATCCAAAAGGAATTTAATCGAGGGTATGGGCGGATACAAAAATTTGCCGGGATGGATATCCGTTCCTTATCAGCATGGGTGGGTTTCATGTCCACCGCGTTTGTGACAGCCGCAGCCGTCCAGATAAAAACCGGATTTGTTCTCGGTTATAATAGGGCTACTCCACCGGAAGAGAACACGATGCTGTTTCGCCGCTACACTTATTATGGTTCATCCATTGTCACATTGCTTGCCGGCATGCGCAGACCGCTGCAGGTTGTTGGAATATTCCTGAGAGCGAAAGTGCCCCCTGACACCCGGATTGAGCTGCGTCAGACAGGTCTGAAATTCAAGGTGCGCGGGAAAATGGACGTCTGGAGCCTGAAAGAGACGCTGCTCGACCGTTTTTACGAACGGTTCGGTTTTGCAGTGCAGGACGGCTGGACGGTGGTCGATATCGGCGGTGGAATTGGCGACTACACCATTTTTGCAGCCTACGACCGCCCCAATGCCCGGGTGCTTGCTTTCGAGCCCTTCCCGGAATCCTTCCGGTTGCTGCAGGAAAACCTGGACCTCAACCAGATCGACAACGTGGAAATCTTTTCCCAGGCCGTCAGCAGCCATAAAGGCACATTGCAATTTGGCTCCCCTTCCAGTGATCCGCTTTCGATGCAAACGGCGCGTGGTTTGCGATCACCCACAGGGGATGCGCTGCAAGTCCCAGCCGTCAGTCTGGGATCAATCTTAAACAGCCCGGCAGTCAAACGGATCGACTTGCTTAAGCTGGATTGCGAGGGGGCAGAATACGACATCCTGTTGAATTCCACCCCGGATGTGTTGGAAAAAATCGACCACATCGTCATGGAATATCACGACGGCCTCACTCCCTTCAGTCATGACGATCTGGTGAAATATTTAACTGAACACGGCTACAAAGTGGAATGGTGGAAAAATTTCGCCCACGACCATATCGGTTATCTGCGTGCACAGCGTATCCGTGGAGGTCAGCCGGATTGACTACCCAGCGCGACCTTCTCTGGGAAAATATCAGCGAGCTGCCGTACTTCCGCGGTCTGCTGCGCGCGGTGGAGGGTCGTTTTTATCAGGACTTGCCGCTCGAAGCCCCGACTCTCGACCTGGGCTGCGGTGACGGTCAGTTTGCGGAGATCACCTTCCCGCGCCAGCTTGAATTGGGCGTTGATCCCTGGTTGATACCTTTGCGCGAGGCAATGCAGCGCCAGGCTTACCAGGTGATCGCGCAATCCTATGGCCAGCGCATTCCAGCGCCGGATAATACGTTTGCCAGCGCAGTTTCCAATTCTGTTCTGGAACACATTCCGGACGTCCAGCCGGTTTTGGACGACCTGGCGCGGGTGCTGAAACCCGGCGGCACCTTTTATTTTTGCGTGCCTAACCACAATTTTGACCCCAATCTTAGTGTCGCCCGTTTCTTTGACCGCATTGGCCTGAAAGGGCTGGCACGAGCCTACCGTCGCTGGTTTGACCGCATTGCCCGCCACGCTCACCTTGACGACCCGGCGACCTGGCAGGCTCGTGTGGAAGCAGCCGGGCTGCGTGTGGTACGGCATTGGAATTACTTTTCACCGCAGGCGCTGGCCATATTGGAATGGGGCCATTATTGGGGGCTGCCAGCCTGGATCGCTAAATTACTATTTCGCCGCTGGATCGTTGCGCCAACCCCCTGGAACTTCGCCCTCACCCGTATGATCGTTAACCCGGCCTGGACTGAACCGCAGCCCCAGCCGGATGGCGTGTGCACCTTCTTTATCTGTCAAAAACCGCTGCCATGAACGAAGACCAGGAACCCACTGTTCTCGATTTTGTAAAATCAATTCTTATCCCTGGCAGGAAAGTGATCCATATTCCGCCGCCAGTGACTTTGAAACAACCGCCAACAGACGGGCTGCTGCTTTCTGATGCGCGTTCTGCTCGAACCGGACCGGATACCAAACCAGTGCCAACATCCCCTGCCAGTGCGGGGGAGCAAGCGTTCCCCTGGCTGGTGCTGCTGGCCCTTTTGACCGGGCTGTTTGCCCAATTATCGTTGGAGCCGCGTGCTGACCGCAACTGGGTGACCGGTGTATTCCTTTACGGAGTGGCAGGCACCGGGTTGATCCTTGCCATGCTGCGCGGCCAATTTCATCTGGCAGAGCCTATCAGTCCGGCACTTCCGGATGGGAAAGTATCCATAAACTGGACGGCGCTGCTCGTCAGTCTGGCTCTGGGGCTGGCAGCTTTCCTTTTGTTTGCCAGCGAGCAATTTACCACAGTGAATACCGCGTTCTGGCTGGCATCTTTGGCAATCTTTATTTATGCAATAAAACCGAAAGGCGCCAGTTTTCTAAAATGGGCACGGGGTGGTTGGCTGCAATTAAAATCCGGCGTCAGCATCAAAATCACTCCCTGGGTAGTATTATGCATTGCCGTTTTTATCCTGGGCGTTTTCTTCCGCATCTATCAATTTGACCAGGTGCCTTCACAAATGGTCAGCGATCACGCTGAAAAGCTGTACGACATTCAGGATGTGCTCAATGGCAACCTGTTTACCTTTTTCATACGCAATACCGGCCGCGAAGCCTTCCAATTCTACTGGACAGCCTTCCTGATCAAGCTGCTCAACACCGGAGTCACTTTTTTTAGCCTGAAGCTAGGCACGATTTTGTTGGGGATATTAACCCTGCCGTTTCTTTATCTGCTCGGCAAAGAATTAGGCAGCCGGCGGGTCGGTCTATTTACCATGCTTTTTGCCGGTATTGCTTACTGGCCCAACCTGATTTCACGCATTGCACTGCGTTTCACACTTTACCCGTTCTTTTTTGCGCCCACCTTCTATTACTTCCTGCGCGGAATGCGTACCGGTCAGCGACGTTATTTCGTCCTCTCCGGCATCTTTATGGGGATCGGACTGCACGGTTATTCCCCCTTCCGGGTTGTCCCGGCGTTGATCATTTTGGCAGTGGCACTCTATTTGCTCCACCATCGTTCCAACCAGGCGGTGAAACACGCTGTGGTGGGACTGGCATTGATTGGCGCAGTTGCAATAATCGTAACGCTGCCGCTGCTGCGTTACGCGGTTTCTCATCCGGACCTGGTGATGTACCGCACATTGACACGCGTCACCTCCGCAGAGCAGGCCATTACCGGTTCCCCGGTGTTGATTTTCCTGCAAAACCTGTGGCGGGCAATGACTATGTTTGCCTGGGATAATGGTGAAGTCTGGGTATTATCCATTCCGCACCGCCCCATTCTGGATGTGGTCAGTGGTGCGCTCTACCATCTGGGCTTTCTGGCGGTGCTGGTCAACTACATTCGCAAGCGCCGCTGGACGGACTTGCTGCTGCTGATCTCCATCCCGTTCCTGATGCTGCCGTCCATTTTTTCGCTGGCGTTCCCCGCCGAGAACCCAAGCCTGAACCGCACCGCCGGAGCGATCGTACCGGTATTTTTGCTCATCGGTTTTGCTCTGGATGGGATATTCTGCGCCATTAAGCGCGGCATGGGAGCTTCCGGCCGCACGCTGGCAGGCGGACTGGTTGCTGCCCTGTTGTTTTTATCGGCCAGCCAGAATTATGACCTGGTTTTCAACCAATACCGCACTAATTATGACAACAGTTCCTGGCCAAGCGCGCAGATTGGAGCAGTGGTGCACGATTTCGTCGATACCTGGGGCAACCGTGACTCGGCTTACCTCGTCGGTTACCCGCATTGGGTCGACAGCCGCCTGGTGGGGATTAATGCCGGGACACCCGACAAAGATTACGCCATATTCACCGACCAGTTTGAACTGACCCTGGCGCAGCCTGGCCCGAAGCTGTTCATTCTCAACGTCAATGACACCCCAGACCTGGAAGCGCTCAACCAGCTCTACCCGGACGGTGTGCTGCGGTTAATCCCTTCCGAACTTCCCGGTCGTGAATTTTATATTTATTTCGTTTCGCGTTAAGCACCAGCACCTGTGTCAGTCAGAAAATTCCGCCGATTTTCACGGCGGAATTTTTTTATGGGCACTATAATTAATACGACAAGAATGAACTCAAGCAAGGCTGTGCACATAAAATTCGGCTTTTTGTTCATCTCCTCGATCACGGACCTTTATGGAAACTGTTGTCACTAAATTGCTGGAATCCAACGAACCAGCCGTCCGTTATAAAGCACGCCGCCTGCTTCTGAAGGAAAGCCCTGACAGCCCGGCCTTGCATGCTTTGCAGGAGGAAATCCGCACCTGCGAACGGGTGAAACAACTCCTTTCTGAGCGCAATGGGGACGGCCGACTGCCCTACCATCCTTATACCAAGTGGGTCGGCGCGCACTGGATGCTGGCTATTCTGGCAGATTTGGATTATCCGAAGGGTGACACCGATCTGATCCCGTTACGCGAACAAGTTTACGGTTATTTTTTCAGCGGGACGCACGAAAAGCCGATCCATAAGCGACACATCATCCACTCGAAAGGATTGATCCGTGCTTGCGCCTCGATCGAGGGCAACGCGATCCTCTCACTGCTCAAATTAGGCCTGGCAGACGAGTTAACCGATTATCTGGCAGAAATCGTGCTTGGCTGGCGCTGGCCGGACGGCGGCTGGAATTGCGACCGTAAGCCCCAGGCCAGCCATTCCTCCTTCCATGAGACCCTTATCCCCCTGCGGGCGCTCAACCTGTATGCAGCCCAGAGCGGCGACCCGTGCATGCGTAAGGCAGTAGATGAGGGGGCAGAAGTATTTCTCAAACGCGGCCTGTTTCGGCGGGTGACAGACGGCGAAGTCATCGATCCACACTTCATCGAATTACATTACCCCTATTACTGGCATTACAACATTCTGTACGGCCTGAAGGTCATGGGGGAGATCGGCTGCCTGGGTGATCCGCGCTGCCGGGAAGCGCTGGACGTGCTCGAATCCAAGCGACTGCCCGATGGCGGCTACCCTGCCGAACGGCGTTATTACTCCGTCACCCTCCGTAACGTCAGTAACCGTTCGCTGGTCGACTGGGGCGGAACGAGCAGCAGCAAAATGAATGAATGGATTACCATGGAGACGCTGGCTGTACTGACAGCGGCCGGGCGGTTTAACCCCCTGCCAGCCTGAACAACGGCGATTCGATTTACGCTCTACCCGCCGGACAATCCGTTGGGCCTGGCATGATGGGTTCAGGGTAAAATAATGTTATTGTCATCCGGGGATACGAAAGAGGAATAAAATGAACAACGCAGTCTATAAACTGATCGAAGTCACTGGAACCTCAACTTTCGGCATCGATGACGCAATTCAGTCAGCGGTGGCCCGCGCCTCTCAAACGGTACGCCATATGCAGTGGTTCGAGGTCGTAGAAATGCGCGGCCGGATAGACGAAAACCATGTCAGTCAGTGGCAAGTCACGCTTAAGATCGGCTTCTCGCTGGAAGAATAAAACCCGCCTGTTTTCAACGCGATAAAGCGATTTCAACCTGACCGACTGGACAAGACCGGGTGGGAAAGGCAGCCCGGAAGATTTTCTATTTGGCATGCAGACTGTTTCAGCTTCATCCCAACGCTTAAAATATGATGGTTTTTTGCTGCTGGCTTCCCTCATCTGGGGCAGCGGTTTCGTTGCCCAACGGGCGGCTGCCGACAGCATGGGCAGCTTCACCTTTAATGGATTAAGATTTTTACTGGGTTTTGTCATTTTACTGGTGGTATCCGGCTTTAAAAAGCGGGTCGAAAAAGGGCAGTGGCGCTGGGTCATCCTGGCGGGGCTTTTATTATTCGGCGCCAGCGCACTGCAGCAATTCGGGCTTCTGACCACTACTGCTGCCAATGCCGGTTTTATCACCAGTCTTTATGTTGTCATCATTCCTTTTGGTCTCTGGATTTTTGCCCGCCAGAAAATCAAGCCGGTTATCTGGGCGGCCGTCAGTCTGGCAGCCGTTGGCACCCTGTTATTGAGTACCGGCGGTGTTTATGACCCTGCGGTCGGCGACTGGTTCGAATTGGCCGGCGCATTTCTGTGGGCCGGGCATGTGCTGGTGGTTGGCCTTTACGGCAAACACTCCGACGCGTTGGCGTTTTCGATGGGTCAATTTGGGATTGCCGCCGTGCTCAATTTAATCAGCGCCGGGCTGCTGGAATGGGGAAACTATACTCCCAGGCCCGAAGCCTGGTGGGGCGTTTTATATTCTGGAATATTCCCGGTAAGCATCGCTTTCACCTTGCAGGTGCTCGGGCAACGCCGTGCTCCGGTCATCGACGCTGCGTTAATCTTCAGCCTGGAAGCAGTATTTGCAGCGCTGTTTGGCTATTGGCTGCTGAATGAAGATCTGCGGCCGGCGCAGCTATTCGGCTGCGGCTTGATTCTGGCTGCTCTCCTGCTGGCTCAGTCGCTGTCCTTTCGGCAGCGAGCAAAAGCACGCCAGGAAACAGAAGAATTGATTACAAGTCGCTGACTAGACAAATCGCAGTATGATAGATTAAATTTGTATTAGAAAATCTGGTCATGCCTGCTTCTACGCAACCTGAATGCGATGAATGCGTATATGAAACGAGAAACAAAACCGAATGCGGAGCGAACGTTGAGCATCGACGAGAACGAGCTGCTGGTTCTTGCCCAGAACGGAAGTGAAGAAGCTTTCACACAACTGGTAGAGCGGTATCAAAATCCGGTCTATAACCTGTGTTATCGCATGCTGGGCGAACCTACCGAAGCTGAAGATGCCGCTCAGGAATCCTTCTGGCGCGCGTACCAGGCAATTCGGCGCTACGACCGCAGCCGGCCATTCGCAACCTGGCTTCTTTCGATCACCGCGCACTACTGCATCGACCAGCAGCGCAAACGGCGCCTGCCTACGCTGGAAATCGAGGACTGGATGGAAGAAGTGCTGCCCGATAACACTCCAGATCCGGAAAAAACGATCGGCGCCCATGAAGAAAAGGAACGTATCCATCGAATGTTAAGCGCTTTAAATCCTCAGGACCGGGCTGCGATCATCCTGCGCTACTGGTATGAATTTTCGGAAGAAGAAATCAGCCAGGCGCTGCAATTGTCCGTCAGCGCAGTAAAAAGCAGGTTGCATCGCGCACGGTTAAAGTTCGCCAGCCTTTACCAGGCAGACCGGAAACGCTCACCGGGAGGTATCCACGATGAATCACCAGCCTTTTGAAACCTGGAACCTGGATCGAACCAAATTGACGCCTGACCAGCAGACGGAATTGGCTCGCCATCTCGAGACCTGCCCCGAATGCAAGCGGATGGCGGCTGCCTGGGAATGCGTTCAGGTCGAGATGAAAACCACTCAAAGCATAAAGGCGCCGGTCGGTTTCGCGACCCGCTTCCAAAACAGCCTGGCTGAACGCCGCCGTCAGGCGCATTACCGGCAAACGCGGAAAATGCTGGGGATACTCGGCATTTCCCTGCTGGTGATCTTCCTGTTGCTGGCGGCCTCTATCCTGGCCCGCACCTCGCCGGCTGCCTGGATCGGTTCGATCATCCGGACCATTGTCGATGCGCCCTTCAACCTGCTGGAATTGCGGTTTATAGCCGTCTTCTGGCTCGCAAAAATTCCCCCGCTGGCCTGGATCGGCGCCAGCAGCGTCATCACAGCCTGGATAGTGGTTTTTACCCTTACCGGCGCGCTGACCTATAAACGATTTCATCATCAAGGAGAACTACTACGATGAAAAAGACCCTTAAATTAATAATTCCCGTCATTGTGATCCTATTATTCCTGGCTGTTCCCGCCGCTGCGCTGGCCCAACCGTTGTACCAGACCGGGCAGGTCACCTCAGGTGATCAGGTCATCTTTGGGGATAACTACGTCCTGCAATCCGGCCAGATTTTGAACGGCGACCTGGTTGTACTGGGCGGAAACGCCACCATTGCAAGCGGCGCAACGGTAAACGGCGATATTGCCTTGCTGGGAGGCAACCTCGATCTGACAGGCAGCGTCATTGGGGATATTGCCGCCATTGGCGCAAATGTTTCCCTTGCCAAAGGCGCACTGGTGTCCGGCGAAGTGGTCAGTATGGGCGGGAATGTCACCGGCGCAGAGTGGGGAACCATTCGCGGCGGCATTCGCACCTTCACCCCACGCGCGCTCTTATTTGACGGGGATGCCTTCCGTTTTCCGCAAACGGATCAAACCTCTCCCGCTAACACCATTAGCGGCTGGATCCTTGGGTTCCTTGGAAAGACCATGCAGCTTCTGGCAATGGCCGTGCTGGCAGTAATTGTGGTGTTGTTACTGCCCCGCCCTGCAAACCGGGTAGCTGACTCGATTGCCAACCAACCCTGGATGAGCGGCGGCGCCGGTTTCCTGACATTGCTGGTAGCGCCTTTTGTTCTGCTCATTTTGACCATTACAATCATTCTGATTCCCCTCACCATCCTGGCAGTGCTGGCGCTGGCAGTAGCAATCATCTTCGGCTGGATTGCGCTCGGGTTCCAGGTCGGCCGGCGCATGGAGGTCCTGTTCAAAACAGAATGGGCAGACGCTGTTTCAGCCGGTATTGGCACGCTAGTACTTGGAATCGTGGTTGGTGTGCTGGGCTATGTGCCGTGTGTGGGTTGGCTGCTCGGATTTGTAGCGGCCTGCGCCGGATTGGGTGGAGTGGTGCTGAGCGGATTTGGCAGCCGCACCGCCGCACCTACCGGCACCCCGCCAGCGCCGGTTATCGAGGTTATTCCGCCTTCCAGCCCTGCGCCCGCAGCGTCGCCGGATGTGGATGATAATTCCAATAAACTTTAAGCAGCACAAATCCATTGAATATGAATGTTTTTCAGAGGAGAAAGAAAATGAGAAAAATCGCGATTACCCTGGTTATCCTGGTACTCGTTGGAGCTACCCTTGCCTGTTCGTTCACAATCGATACCGATAACGTTAAGCTGGGTGAAACTCAGGTACTGGACATAAACGAGCCGGTCCCAGCCGATCTGGCGGGTGCTCGCGTTGAAATCGAAATGGGTGCTGGAAAATTAAATGTCGCTGGCGGTGCGCGGGGATTAGTCGAAGGCACAATTACCTACAACGTATTTGGCTGGACGCCTGAAGTTACCCGCAGTGACGGCAGCGTGAGCATCCTGCAGGGACGCCTGGAAGACATCAAGGTCCCCAATAAGGATGTGGTAAACGACTGGGATCTTTTGCTAGGCGCATTTCCGACCGATCTGGAAATTTCTGCGGGAGCGTATGAAGGTTTGATCGACTTGAGCGGGGTGGCGCTGACCAACCTGAAGATCACCGACGGAGCCAGCAAAGCGACCGTGGAATTCAACAGCCCCAACCCGGTTACCATGGAAAGCTTTAGCTACAAAACCGGAGCTTCTCAAGTCAAAATCTACGGCATTGGCAATGCCAACACCCCTCAGTTCACCTTTGACGGTGGCGCCGGAGATTACACACTTGATTTCTCCGGTACGCTAAAGCAGGATATGGCTGCCAAAGTGACCTCGGGGGTGAGCAAAATCGAAATCATCATCCCTGAAAATGTCCCTGCCCGAGTCACCATCTCCGGGGGCCTGAATAATGTCGCTCCCAGCGGTACCTGGTCGATCACCGGCAGCGTTTACGAGAAAACCGGCACAGGACCGCGAATTGATATCACGATCGATATGGGCGTCGGCTCCCTGGATTTAATTTCCCAATAAAGACCGATTAGTTGCAAATGTAGCTGAGCCTGGCGGCGGAGTATGATTCCGCCGCCAGGTTTGTTTGTCGGGCTGCCGGATTTGATCCGAATTCGAACCGAGTTATGTAGATAACATTACGGGTTCTTTCGCAGAACTCTGATGGATTGCCCCTTGCGGAGAAATCCGATTGGGTCTATATTCAGCCCGATATTTCTCAACTTTTCAACATTTTGGGGCTTCCAGTGGTCCTTTTTAGTCCAAATTTATGGATCACGCTGCTTATCGTTGCGCTTACCTACATCGGCGTGGCGTTTGGGCGTTTCCCTTCCCTCCGTTCCAACCGCACAACCATCGCTCTGGTTGGGGTTGGTTTGTTATTGCTTACGCGTCAATTAGCTTTTAGCGATCTGGGCAGCTATCTGGATATCGATACGCTGGTGCTGCTCTTTGCCATGATGATCATCAATGCCAACCTGCGGCTGGCTGGCTTTTTCGGTCTGGCAGGCAATGCCCTGCTGCGTCTGACGCGCAATCCGCGCCTGTTTTTGGCGCTGGAAATCTTAATCGCCGGGTTGTTCTCCGCACTGTTTTTAAATGACACCATCTGTTTGATGCTTACTCCGTTGATTCTGGAATTGACGCTGGCCATCGAGCTCAATCCGCTGCCTTACCTGATCGCCCTGGCAACGGCAGCCAACATTGGGTCCGTAGCTACTTTGACCGGCAACCCGCAGAACATGATCATCGGGGTGGCCTCAGGGATCAAATTTCTCGATTTCACCCTGGCCCTGGCGCCTATTGCACTATTGAGTCTGGCAGGCATCTGGATTGTGTTGATCAAAATGTACCCGCAGGAATTTTCGAAGCACAGTACCTTTAAAATCCAACCGGCCAGCCGGGTACCTTATTACCCATCCTTGCTCATCAAATGTATGGTCATTTTGGCGTTGTTATTGATCGCCTTCTTGCTGGGCGCGCCGGTGGCCGAATCCGCCTTTATCGCTGCCTGTGCATTGTTGGTCACCCGGCGGGTCAAGCCTGAAAAAGTGTTTGCCGAAATCGACTGGGGCTTGCTCGTTCTTTTCGCTGCGCTTTTTGTAGTAACCGGGTCATTGGAAGCCAATGGGATTACTGCACGATTGTCTGATTTGACCGCCAGGACCGGGCTGGTGAACGCATTCAGCCTGTCAACCATCAGCCTGGTGTTGAGCAACCTTGTCTCCAACGTTCCGGCCGTGCTGTTGCTGCGACCGCTGGTGGCCGGGTTGGAAAACCCCATTCCCGGATGGCTAACCCTGGCAGCTTCATCTACACTGGCAGGCAACTTGACCCTGCTTGGCAGTGTGGCCAATTTGATCGTGGCTGAATCCGCCGCACGGCGCAATGTCCGGCTTGGTTTTTGGGAATATACTCGGGCAGGGATCCTGATCACCTTGTTTTCCATGGTGATAAGCGTGATTTGGATAACGCTTTTCCTGTGGTAGCTGGCTTATCTCGATAGAATCGAACGCCATTCGTAATGGTCGAATGAGCCTAATCTGGTTCTGTTGAGTTTCGGGCTGATACCTCAGAGATAGGACATATACCTTCTCATCGCCTCAACCCAACCTGCCGATACTGGAGCAGAGCTTATTCTGCGCCTGGACAAAGATTCGGGTAGGGTGCTGTTCACCCCGAGTGATCGGTATGGTTCTAGAAATAATTCGCGCTTATCCCGAACTTACCGGGGTGAACGCACCAAAAAAACGGGATTTATTGGAGAATCAGGGATGGTTTTACTTTACTCTGGCAGGTCGAGGGAGCATTCCAGGTCGTAGAGATAAATATTCTCGTTCGTCCGCACGGCAATCAACTGTGAGTCCGGCGACCATTTCGACTCTTGCACAAATCCCAGATCCAGGGACAGCCGGTACTTGTAGCCCTCATCCGGGGCTGCCAACCAGGCCAGATCGTCATTATCCACATAAAATACCCGGCTGCCATCCGGCGATGCATTCGCCAACAGCCAATCCGGGTTGGCAGCTACGCCGCTCTGGTTGAGCGCAATTTCCAGGCTGGTATCATCCTGTTTGCGGCCGGTCTGTATAACTTGCTGGCCTTGCCCGGATACGCTGATTTCTACCAGGCGCGAGCAATCCACACCGCAGGTCTCGTTTACCTGAATACGATTGTTGTCCGTCCAGCGCACGATCCCCTTGGCGCTGCCAAAATCGTCGGTAGCGGCTCCTGCGGCATACAAATCCAACGGAGTGAAGTCAGAGGTCAGCAATATAATGACTGTATACAGATTTTCGGTGGTATGCAGCGCGGTAAACGCAATCCGGCTGCCGTCCGGAGCCCAGGTGATATCGCCGGTGACTTTGGTGTCTCTCGTGGCGCGGATTTCACCGGTTTCCATGGATAACAGCGTTAAATTACCGGTATACCACCCCCAATGATTATTGAACGGAGCAATGTAGGCAAAAATTTGCCCGTCAGGGCTCCACCCCATCAAGTCACCGGCCGGCGGATCGACCTGAATGGTCGGGAAGCTACGTACCAGGCAGGCAGTTGAAACGCTTACCCGCAGACCCTCATCGGGATCAGTAGTTGGCAGTGCGGTTGGAGTAGGCTCCCCGGCATTGGGATCGGTACCCAGCACGGAACAGCCCGCCAGAATCAGCCCGCATATCAGGTTAAGAAGGACAATCCGCCGCACAGCCGCTCCCTACTTTCCCTCTTCCTGGATGCCAACCGGCCGGTAGAGGTTAAACGCTTCCACCAGGTCAAAGACCCGCTGCGGGAGAAAATAACGGTAGGTTTGGCCTGCTGCAGCGCGCTGGCGAATCTGTCTGGCGGAAATTTCCACCAAGGGTGAGTCTATAAATTGCACTTTGGCGGTGATACCCGGGATGTCGCGCTCCAATGCGGCCAAATCCACTTCAATGGCTGGCCGGTGCATAACGCCATAGCCGCCAACCCGGGCAGTCAAATCCTGTGGGGTGTGCCAGGAAATCAGGTCGCGCAGCGAATCGCTGCCGAACAGATAAATGAGTGCGGCTTGCGCATACTGTTCCTGTAAAATCCGGACGGTATCGACCGCATAATGCGGGCCAGGACGATCGATTTCGACCCTGGAGATTTCGAAGGCGGAGTTGTCCGCCAGAGCAGCCTGCAACAACTGCAGCCGGACATCCACCGGGGAAATGACCTGGCCTTGTTTATGCGGTGGATCGGCGGTCAAAGCCCACAGCACCTTGTCCAGCTTAAGTTGTTCCAGCGCTTCTGCCGCCAGGATCAAATGGCCAATATGAGGAGGGTCGAATGTGCCGCCAAATATACCAATGCGCATATGGTCAATCCTGCCACTCCAGTTCATGGTCATCGCCGATGTAAACCGTGTCGCCGTTTTCGATGCCCATTTCTCGCAGCCGGTCTTCTACGCCAAGGGTCTCGATCAGTTTTTGGAAGCGCCGCACGGAGCCCTCGAACTCCCAGTAGGTCATCTTGGCGGCGCGCTCGATTGCAACCCCGGAAACCTTGTAGCCGCCGTCGTCCGTGCGGGTGACCACGAATGCGCGCGGGTCCTCGGCCGGGCGATAAACCGGCAATTCCCTGACCACGACCGGCTCTGGCGCAGTTTGCAGCAATTCGACGCATTTCCACAGAATTGGATCCAGCCCGGTACGCGCCATGGCGGATACCGCCACCGGGTCAGTTACTCCATGGGCCATTAGCTGCTTTTTAATCGCAGGCCAGCGTTCCTGCACTTCCGGCAGATCAATTTTATTCAATGCCACGATTACCGGTTTCTTGCTCAATTCCGGATCGAAAAGCGCCAGCTCAGAATTGATTTGCGCATAATCCACCAATGGATCTTCAGATAACCCGTCAAGCAGGTGGATAAGTACCCGTGTGCGCTGGATATGCCGCAGAAAGGCGTCTCCCAATCCAACTCCTTCATGCGCTCCTTCGATCAAGCCGGGGATATCTGCCAGCACCAGGGTGGTTTCCATGTTGAGTTCGGCCACACCCAGGTTGGGTTCGATGGTGGTGAACGGGTAATTGGCAATCTTTGGGCGCGCATTGGTCACCGCAGCCAAAAAACTCGACTTGCCGGCATTGGGCACGCCGACCAGCCCTACGTCGGCGATCAATTTGAGCTCCAGGCGCAGGTTGCGCTCTTCAGCGGGATAGCCTTTTTCGGCAGTGCGCGGCGCCTGGTTGCGTGATGATGCAAAATGCGGATTCCCGCGTCCGCCGCGGCCGCCCTTGCATACCACCAACCGCTGCCCGGCTTCGGTCAGGTCGCCGATCAGTTCGCCGGTGATTCCATCGTAAATGACGGTTCCCGGCGGAACCGGTACGATCAAATCTTCTGCCGACCGCCCGGTCATATCATTGATGCCGCCTTTTTTGCCGTCCTCAGCAATAAATTTGCGCTGGTAACGGAAATTAACCAGCGTATTCAGGGTTGGCACCACCTGCAGAATCACATCCCCGCCGCGTCCGCCGTCGCCGCCGTCCGGGCCGCCGCGGTTCACGTATTTTTCACGGTGGAAATGGACAAAGCCGTCCCCGCCTTTGCCAGATCGAACAAAAATTGCTGCTTCATCAATGAACATTCATACCGCCATCCACAATTCTACTCAAACCAATTATACCCTCTGGATGCCATCTTCCCTGGCAGACGTAGGGGCGGCTCGCGAGCCGCCCCTACCGAACAATCATTCCTGGTTTCGCGTTCGAGAAATCTTTACGAGACGCGCTTCCTACTTCGCGAACTTCGCTTTGAGAATGTCTTCCAAAGTCGGTTTACCGATCTCCTGCAGTTCATAGCGAACACGCTGCATCGGTTTGGTGACCTTGATGACGCGATTCAAGTCAATCGGGGTAGCCGAGATGACCAGATCCACATCCGCATTGTTAATGGTTTGTTCCAGATCACGGGTCTGCTCATCGCCATAGCCCATGGCGGGCAGGATCGGACCGGTACCGGAATACTTCTCGTAGGTTGTGATAATCGAACCCACCGCAAATGGGCGCGGGTCAACGATTTCGGCGGCGCCAAAGCGGCGAGCAGCAACCCAACCGGCTCCGTAAGTCATTTCACCGTGGGTCAGCGTCGGGCCGTCTTCGATCACCAGCACACGTTTTCCCTGGATGGCCGCCGGGTCGTCCACGAATAACGGGGAGGCAGCCTCGATGACGGTCGCATTCGGGTTGAGTTCGCGGATGCTCTCGCGCACGGCAATCACCGAGTCAGGATTGGCCGTATCGACCTTGTTGATCACGAATACATTGGCGCGGCGCATATTGGTCTCGCCAGGATGGTAGCGGCGCTCGTGTCCCGCGCGATGCGGATCAACAACCACGATGGACAGGTCATCCTTGTAGAACGAGAAATCATTGTTGCCGCCGTCCCACAGGATTACATCCACTTCCTTCTCGGCAGCCCGCAGGATTTTCTCATAATCCACGCCGGCGTACACGATCACCCCATTATCGAGGTGCGGTTCGTATTCCTCGCGCTCCTCGATGGTGCAATCATGTTTGTCGAGGTCCGAATAATCGGCAAAGCGCTGCACAGCCTGTTTCACCAGATCGCCGTAGGGCATGGGATGGCGAATGGCAGCCACTTTCAGGCCCATGTCGCGCAGGATGAGCGAAACGCGGCGGGTGGTTTGCGACTTGCCGGAGCCGGTGCGCACCGCGCATACCGAAACAACCGGTTTGGTGGATGCAATCTGGGTGGTTTCAACGCCCATCAGGCGGAAATCCGCGCCGGCTGCCAACACCTGCGAGGCTTTGTGCATGACGGTTTCGTGCGAGACATCACTATAAGCAAAAATTACCTGTTCAACCTTTAAGTCTTTGATGAGGTGAACGAGTTCGGATTCCGGATATATGGGGATTCCACCAGGATAGAGTTTGCCTGCCAACTCCTCCGGGTAGCGCCGGCCTTCGATGTTTGGAATCTGGGTCGCGGTAAAAGCTACCACCTGGTAGCCGGGGTTATCGCGGAAATAGACGTTGAAATTATGGAAGTCTCTTCCAGCGGCGCCCATGATCAGGGTTCGAATGCTCATACGTTTGGATCTCCTTTGAATGTGAATATAGATTAGGAATCTGTTTCACATCGCTTGTGGGGCTGTGATGCCCAGCAAAGCCAGGCTGTTGGCCAGAGCCTGACGGGTTGCCATAACCAGGCGCAGCCTGAAGCTGCGCACCGGCTCTTCTACCTGAAGAACCGGGCACTGCGTGTAAAAATCATTGAAGGCGCGCGCTAAATCGTAAGCGTAGGTCGCCATCCACAATGGACGCAGTTCACTGGCTGCCCGCTGCACTTCATTCGGCAGGCGTGCCAGCATATCAATCAATTCCAGCTCGGAGACAGTCAACTCGAAAGCCGGGGCGACCGACTCAGCCGGCTCCACCCCGCCCTTGCGCAAAATGCTGCCGCCGCGGACAAAGGCGTATTGAATATACGGGGCCGCCTGGCCGTTGAAGTCCAGCGCGGTCTCCCAGTCAAAGGTGACCAGCTTGGTATTCTCGCGCGCCAACATGGGATATTTAATGGCGCCAATGCCAACCGCTTGAGCGACTGCGCGTTTTTGCGCTTCAGTCAGGTCCGGGTTCTTCACCTTGACGACCTCATAGGCGCGGTCGGTGGCCTCAGTAATCAAGTCCTCCAGCAGCACCACCGTCCCCTCACGGGAAGCCATTACAACGTTGCCGGGAAGCGTGACCAGTTCGTAGGGAATGTGCTGGCAGCGATTGGCCCACTCGTAACCGGCAATCTCCAGCGTTTTGAACACCTGTTGGAAGTGCAGCGACTGGCGCACATCCACCACATAATAGGACCTGGCCAGGTCGGGGTAATCGGTGAACTTGCGCCGCGCCAGTGAAAGATCTTCGGTGGCGTATAAGGCCGTGCCGTCAGAACGCAGCACTACCAGCACCCGGTATTTTTCGTTCTTCAAGCCAAGCAAGTCGTCCAGCTTGACCACCACAGCGCCGTCCGGGCGTTCGTCCGTGGCGATCCCGCGCTCGATTAGCTCGTTGACCAGCGCCTTACCAGACTGTTCTTCTTCGCTGTTGAAATAATAGCGGTCAAAGGGGATATCCAGGCGCGCGTAGATCTCTTTGAACCCATCCAGCGACCACTCTCTGGTTTCTTCCCACAGGGCTACAATTTCCGGCTCGCGGCGGTCCCAGCGGGCATACAACTCGCGGATTTCAGTCTCCAACTCCGGGGCTTCTTCCAACCGGCGGCTGGCCTCCGCGTAAATGCTGCCCATCCAGCGGGTGATGTCCTTGTCCGGTTTTTCGCCGGCGTGGAAGTTTCGGTAACACCACAGCCATTTGATAACGTGCAGACCCATGTCACCGGGATAGTTGGCTCGGATCACGGCGAAACCGGCAAAAGCCAGCAGCCGGCTCAGGCCATCCCCAAGGATAGCAGAACGTAAGTGACCTACATGAAATGCTTTGTGGGTGTTGGGTTGAGAAAATTCGACCATCACCCTTTCACCGCGGTCAGCGCCGCGCCCGAAGTCAGCTCCCTGCGCGATGGCTGTGTCGATAACGCGCTGAGAATAAGCTGCCGGGTCAAAGTAAAGGTTAAGATACCCGTTGACCGCTTCGATTTTCGCGAACCCGGCAGGCAGGTCCAATTGTTCCGCGAACAGACTGGCGAGTTCCTGAGCGCGCTGATTGACGATAATTTTCTTACCCTGGCGGGCTTCCTGAGCAGCCAGTTGGAAGAAAGCCGCCGAAATCCCCCAATGCCCGCTGAATGGAATCCATTTCCATTGAAAGACAGGTTCCGGCAGCCCGTTGGCGGCGCAGATAACATTGATTAATTCTTCGATCTGCCGTTGTTCAGCGTCAAACATGGGTCGTGGAGCCTCTGGGTGAAATTGCTGGCAAATCGCCGGTTGCCAACGATGGGATTATATCATAGGGCTTTTACGCCGGGCGCTTGCCTCTTTGCGTACTCCCGATGCAAAAGCGGGAGGAGGTCCTCCCGCTGTAATGGTCAATCGGAATACCCGCTGAGCGGGTTTGAACTATTTAGCCAGCGCGGCCAGGCGCTTCATCAGGCGGCTCTTGCGCCGTGCAGCATTGTTCTTGTGAATAATGCCTTTTTCAGCAGCCTTGTCGAGCGCGCGGACAGCCAGAAGAACCGCTTCGCGCGATTCAGCCTGCTCACCTTCACCTAAAGCTACAACGGCTTTGCTGACGGCTTTGCGGGCGTTACCCAGGTAAAAGCGATTGCGCAGGCGGTGGGTTTCATTCTGCTTGTTGCGCTTAATTTGAGACTTGATGTTTGCCAAAGTTCTTCCTCCAGATAATCGTTCAACGAATTGCGACTTCGAATTCTACTCTATGGATGGAGATTTGTAAAGGTGCGCGCGTTAGCTTGTTATTTAAACTTGAAGTTTGCAGGGTGGATGAACCGTGAAGATTGTTTGATCAAGCAAGTTCAGTTTTCAATCCCGCAGAAGTTGTTTTTAATATCCAACCGCGCGAGGTTACCCCTGCCTCTCTGAATGCTTCCTGCATGGCGGATTGAACGGCTGCCGGGTTATCATACGGGAAAGCAATGATGCTCGGACCCGCTCCCGAGAGCGCAGCCGGCGCCCGCAGAGTTCTGGCAACCTGGAGAGCAGATTCGGCGCCTGGGATCAGTTTGAGCCGGTAGGGTTGGTGCAGCCGGTCATCCAACGCGCGAAAGAGCAGGTCCCGGTCACCGGTGCGCAGCGCTTCCACTGCCAGCAACGAATGCCCGATATTAAATACGGCATCCCGCATGGATACTTCCGCCGGCAGCGCCCGCCTGGCTTGAACAGTCGGGAGCGCGAAATCCGGCAGAACGGCCGCCACCTGCCAGGTTTGGCATTCCATTTTTTGTACCAGCGGGAAACCAGCCGAATCGCTGGTCACTACCGTCAACCCGCCAAACAACGCCGCGGCGGCATTATCCGCATGACCTTCCAACTCATTGGCTATGCGCAGCATGTCGAGCGGCGTTAGCGGATTCCCCAGAATCGCATTCGCCCCGGCAATACCGGCCACCACCGCAGCCGCGCTCGAACCCAAACCAGAGCCCAGTGGAATGCAGTTTTTACAGCCAATATGCACCCCGACCGGCAGCAGGTGACCCTGGCGACGGTAAACTTCAAAAAACGCGCGGGCAATCAGGTTGTGCGCATCCACCGGCAGTTGACCGGCGCCTTCTCCCGCAACCTCGACCCGGACATCACCCGGCGCGACGGTAAAGGTGCAGGTGTTCCACAGGTCCAACGCCAGCGCCAGGCAGTCAAACCCTGAGCCCAGGTTAGCGGTAGTCGCTGGTATGCGAACAGTCACCACACTGGGGGTCATTTTCGCCCACCTGCCATGATGGCATCTTCCAGCGCCGCCAATTCGGCGGGCAGCACTTTCGGGGCGGTAAATTGCCTGACGATAATGTCCGGGTCTTTCAATCCGTGACCGGTGCAAACCGCAACCACGCGCTGGCCCTTCAGGTCGAGCCGGCCAGCCAAAAGTTCATGCTTCAACCCGGCCAATCCGGCAGCCGACGCCGGTTCCACCCACACCCCGCTGGCAGCCAACTGGCGCTGCATGGCCAAAATTTCGTCATCGCTGACCGCCATAATCCTCCCGCCCGATTCTTCAGCGGCCTGCAGGGCTTGCTCGCCGCGCGCTGGTCTGCCGATCCGGATGGCGGTCGCCACCGTCTCGGGGTGTTCCACCGGGTGTCCCAGCACCAGCGGCGCCGACCCGGCTGCCTGCACGCCCAGGACGTGCGGTAATCCGGTGCGGCGCAGTTCGTGGTATTGCTTGAATCCCATCCAATAGGATGTGATGTTCCCGGCGTTGCCGACCGGCAGGCATAACCAATCCGGCGCGCTGCCCATTACGTCGCAAATCTCGAAGGCGGCTGTCTTTTGCCCTTCAAGCCGGTAGGGATTGAGCGAATTGACCAGCGCAATCGGATAGCGTTGGCTGATTTCCAACACCAGGTTAAGCGCATCATCGAACGAACCGTCAATCTGGATCACCTCGGCGCCGTAAGCGACTGCGCCAGCCAGTTTCCCGGCGGCAACTTTACCCTGCGGAATGATCACCACTGCCCGCCGGCCAGATCGGGCGGCATAAGCCGCTGCGGACGCCGCGGTATTGCCGGTCGAAGCGCAAATCACCGCCTGAACGCCGCGCCCGACGGCCTCACTGATGGCAACCGTCATACCGCGATCTTTGAACGATCCGGTGGGGTTCAAGCCCTCGAATTTGACCCACAGATCGAACCCGCCGCCAAGTTCCTGCGCCAGGCGCGGCATGGGAATCAGCGGGGTGTTACCTTCAAGCAGCGTGACCGGTTGGGTATGGGCCGGGATGTCGAGAAGTTCGCCATATTGTGCTAAAACGCCGGAATAGGTCATTTTTGGATGATTCTGCATGGAAAATATGCTCATTTTTTTTGGATGTCAAAGAATAATATACCTGATTCGTTAATCAGCAATCCTTTTATTATCCCACCGGGATTAAAAAGGTTTCGGGAGAAATTTCTCCCGAAACCCATTGTACAACAATATGTGTGTTGCCTATTTGTCGAGCAGCGCAGCAACGCCGGGCAGGGTCAACCCTTCCAGCATTTCCAACGAAGCGCCGCCGCCGGTCGAGATATGGGTAATTTTTTCCGCCAGTCCCGACTCGTTGATGGCTGCCACCGAATCACCACCACCAACCACACTGACCGCCCCGCTATCCGCGACCGCTTTGGCAACGCCAAACGTCCCGACCGCAAAGCGTGGGAACTCAAACACGCCCATCGGGCCGTTCCACACCACCGTACCCGCATTCTTGATGGTTTTAGCGTAAGCTTTAACTGTATCCGGCCCAATATCAAGAATACGCCAGCCATCAGGTACCGCACCGGCCGGCATGGTCCTGGCGGCTGCCTCGGCATCGAACTTATCAGCGATGATCATATCCACTGGCAGGCGCAGCTTGGTCCTTCCGTCTTTCAACAATTCACGGGCGGTATCGAGCGCTTCTTCTTCTACCAGCGAATCAGCAACCGGATAGCCCTCTGCTTTGAAGAAGGTGTTGGCCATTCCACCGCCGATCAGGATTGCATCGGATTTCTGCAGCAGATTACGGATCACGCCAATCTTGTCGCTGATCTTGGCTCCGCCAAGGATGGCAACGAACGGCCGTTTTGGGTCGTCGATGGCCTGCCCCAGGTATTGAATCTCTTTTTCCATGAGGAAGCCGGCAACCGACGGCAAAAAGGCAGCAATGCCGGCCGTCGAGGCATGCGCGCGGTGCGCGCTGCCAAAAGCGTCATTGACGAACACATCCGCCAGCCCGGCCAGAGCTTCAGACATTTCAACCCCATTTTTCTCCTCTTCGGGATGGAAACGGGTATTTTCCAACACCAGCACCTGGCCAGGTTGCAAGGCTTTGGCGGCTTTTTCAGCCACCGGCCCAATGCAATCTTCCGCAAAGGCCACCGGCATGGAAAGCAGTTTACTCAGGTGATCCGCAACCGGTTTGAGCGAAAACTTGGGGTCGGGACCGCCTTTGGGCCGCCCGAGATGCGAGGCCAAAATAACTGCCGCCCGGTGATCCAACAGATAACGGATGGTGGGCAGTGCAGCCTGAACACGGGTATCATCCCCCACCACGCCGTCCTTAACCGGCACGTTGAAATCCACCCGCACGAATACTTTCTTACCTTCAATATCTATATCGCGAACGGTTTTCTTGCGAAACATGGGTTTCTCCCCGATCTAACCAATGGGCGCGGTGCAATAAGCATCCGCGCCCAATTAGTCTATCCAGCGTCTAGAGCGATTTTGCCATCAGAGCAGCCAGGTCGGCGGTGCGGCAGGAATAGCCCCATTCATTGTCGTACCAGGTGACCACTTTGATCAAATTCCCGCCCATAACCATGCTCAGGGGGAGATCAACAATCGAGGAGCGCGAGTCGCCCTTGAAATCCATCGAAACCAGCGGATCGCCGTACTCACCGGTTGTAACGCCTAGAATACCTTTCAGTTTACCCTTGGAAGCATCGATGAACAATTTGTTCAGGTCTTCTTTGGTGGTCGATTTTTCGATGGTGGCGACAAAATCAACGATGGACACGGTCGGGGTCGGGACGCGCAGCGAGAAACCGTCGAACTTGCCCTTCAGTTCGGGCATAACCAGCGCCACAGCTTTGGCAGCGCCCGTCGTGGTCGGAATGATGTTCAAGCCGGCAGCGCGGGAACGGCGCATTTCCTTCTTATGACCCTGGTCCAGGATGACCTGATCGTTGGTGTAGGAGTGAATGGTCGTCATCACCGCGTTGACAATGCCAAGGTTCTGGTGAACGACCTTCACCGCCGGCGCCAGACAATTGGTGGTGCAGGAAGCGTTGGAAATAACGTGGTGCTTGGCGGGATCGTATTTCTCTTCGTTGACGCCCAGCACGACGGTCAAGTCCTCGTTCTTAGCCGGGGCGCTGATGATGACTTTCTTCGCGCCGCCAGAATCGATATGCGCCCGGGCGCCCGCTTTGCCTTTAGCCGGATCACCGACCGCATCGGTGAAAACGCCGGTGGACTCGATCACAATATCGACGCCCAGTTCCTTCCATGGAAGCTTACCGGGTTCTTTCTCGGCAAGCGTCTTAACCCTCTTGCCGTTGATCAGGATGTCGCTTTCAACGACTTCAACGCTGCCCGAGAAAATCCCGTAGTTCGAGTCATACTTGAACAGGTGGGCGTTCGTTTTTGGATCGAATAGGTCATTAACAGCAACTACTTCCAATTCTTTGGGGTAGTTCTCGATAATGGCCTTTAATACCTGCCGGCCGATGCGGCCGAAACCATTGATACCAACTTTTACTGCCATGGTTGACCTCCTAGGTCCTTGCAAAAATGAGTATCATCCCATCCGGGGGGTTACCTTACCGGCCTGGGTAATCTTCGCGTAAGGTTTGTGGACCGGTGCGTTCATAGAACAGGTCCATAATGGAGCGCGCCAACTTGATCGCATCGTGACGCCAAGGTTGCTCTTCATCCACCAGGTTGGCGCTGTACACCGCATAATTCTCTTCCAATTTTAGCTCAGGCATTACTTGTTGGACGTTTTCTGGCAGTCCGGTCATTTCCTTGGAATTGCACACGATTAGGTGAAAGACCCTTCCGCCAAGATGGCGTTCGATGGTGCGGACATGGTCATAACTCGAAAATCCGTCTGTTTCGCCGGGTTGGGTGGCCACGTTGCAAACGTAAAACTTATATGCCCGGCTGGCTTTCAAGGCAGCGGCGATATCCGGTACCAGCAAATTGGGCAAAATACTGGTAAACAAACTTCCTGGCCCGATGATGATCAGCTCCGCTCCCAGGATGGCTTGAATGGCTGGCGGATAAGCTGCGGGATTATTTGGGTCCAACCAGACCTGTTGCACCTTGCCCGGCGTGGTGGGGATGTTGCTTTCACCTTTCACCCGCACTTCGCGGTCAGCTCCAGCCTGATGCAGGTCAGCGACCAGCTTAACGTCATGCAGCGTGGAAGGCAGCACGCGCCCGCGCACCGCCAGTACCTTTCCCGATTCAGCCACTGCGGTTTCAAAACTCCCGGTGATGTCTGAAAGCGCGGTGATCAAGAGATTGCCAAGACTGTGACCGTTCAACCCGGCCGATTCGCCAAAGCGATACTTAAATAACTGCGTGATCAGCTCTTCATCGTCAGACAGGGCCGCCAGACAGTTGCGGATGTCGCCAGGGGGAAGCACGCCCAATTTTTGGCGCAGCTCACCCGATGATCCACCGTCATCCGCCACCGTCACAATCGCCGTGATGTTGTGGGTATAAAACTTGATCCCGCGCAGCAGCGAGGACAAGCCATTACCGCCGCCAATAGCCACTACCCGCGGGCCGCGGTCGCGCCGACGGTAATTGGAGACGGTGTCGAGCAATTGTTTCCCCGGCCGAACAAACGGTTTCAATAGCGAGCGGTTGATGCCCATCACGCCGTATAAAACCAACCCAAACCCAATTCCGCCAAAAATCAAAATCCGCAACGGGCGTTCCAGTCCCCGCAAAGAAAGCGAAGAAAAAATCGGCAGCCACCAGGTATCCGGCGCCGTCCGGTACACATCCAATATCAATAATGTCAAACCAACCCCGAGCAGGGTTGTGCCGGCTAGAAATACAAAAAAGTAGCGTTTAACACCAATGCCCGGTTCCAGCCAGCGTAAGAGCGGCCGGGCGCCAGAAAACACGCGGCTTAACCAGGATTTCTGCCTTGACTGCATATACCCCTATTTATAATTCTCTTTTATTTGTAAGTCAACGATTCGGCCAGGATGTCCAAACATGTCAGACATGTGCTATCAATGAAGACCCCCGGATTGCGCATAACCGAGTTCAGACCTCTGTGCTATAATCGCGGACATGGAAACGTACGTCGTTGCTGACATAGGTGGGACACAAATTCGGGCAGCCGTTTTCCAGGCTGGAAACCCCCTTCCGCTGCGGATCAAAAAAATTCGCACGCGCGATAAAGCGCAAACGCCCATCGAACGCATGATTGGACTTTTTAAGGAAATTTGGCCTAAAGAAACCCGGGTGGCAGCGATTGTGGTGGCAGTGCCAGGTTATCTGGATAAGAATCAAGGGGTCATCATCGAGGCTCCCAACGTTCCGGGATGGATCAACCTGCCGATTCGCCGGCTGTTGGAAGAACAATTTCATGTGCCAGTGCTGGTTGGCAATGATGCCAACCTGGCGGCGCTGGGCGAATGGCGTTACGGCGCCGGCAAAGGTCATGACAACCTGCTTTATTTGACCATCAGCACCGGTATCGGCGGCGGCGCCATCGTTAATGGCAAACTGCTGGTCGGCCATCGTGGGCTTGCCGGTGAATTTGGTCACATCACCATTATCCCTAATGGCCCGCTATGCGGCTGCGGTCACCGCGGCCACCTGGAGGCGGTTGCGTCCGGTACAGCAATTGCCAGATATGTAGCCGAACGCATCAGCCTGGGTGCGGAATCATCCCTGGTCGGTATCACTAACCCCAGCGCGGCGGATGTCAGCCAGGCAGCCGTCCATGGCGACGCGCTCGCCATTCAAGCCATTACTTTAGCCGGAACTTACATCGGCCATACACTCGCCGATTTCCTGCATCTATTCAATCCTTCCATCGTCATTCTGGGCGGCGGCGTAATTTCAGCCGGGGCTTTAATACTTGAGCCGATCAAGAAAGCGTTGCAGGAATATATTCTTGGCCAATCTTACCTCGACCAGGTCCAAATTGTGACCGCCTCTCTGGGAGACAATGTCGGTTTAATCGGCGCGCTGGCGCTGGCCGAAACCACCGATTTTGGGTAAGGTTGTCATTCGATTGGGGAGATATCTTAGTCTCTCTCTCAAAATTGGCTATGCGCATAATCAGTCGGCGCAGCCCTACGAACCCCATTTTTCTGATGCTATAATCTATATTAAAGAAGTAACCAGGCCTTTTTCTGGTACATGTGTAACAGCCTTGTATTCACCATCATTCATTGGAGGGAATTATGCGGAAAACCAGCTTGCCCGGGCCAAATGCCAATCACCTGATCGAACGCGATCGAGCAGTCATTTCACCATCCTATCCTCGCGGATACCCTTTTGTGATGGACCATGGCCGCGGTGTTGAAGTCTGGGACGTAGATGGAAACCGGTTCCTTGATTTTTCGGCTGGCATTGCGGTTGTTTCCACCGGACATAGCCATCCGCAGGTCGTTAAAGCCATTCAGGAACAAGCAGAGAAATTTATTCATATTTCATCCGATTTCTATCACACCAAATGGATCGAGCTGGCTGAAAAGATCGACCGCATTGCTCCCTTCCAGGAGGATGCGGTCAGTTTCATGACCAATTCGGGTACAGAGGCGGTTGAATCGGCCATTAAGCTGGCGCGTTACCATACCAAGCGCTCTGAGTTTATTGGATTTCTGGGTGGATTCCACGGCCGAACAATGGGAGCTGTCACTTTTACCGCCAGTAAAGCCGCGTATCACCGCGGCTTCTATCCGTTGATGAACGGCGTGGTCCATGCACCCTTCCCGGATCCTTACCACCCCATTCTGACTGGAAACAACGGTGAAGACTACGGCGAGACCGTTATCCGCTATATCGAATCTGAAATTTTTGGCCGTATCGTGCCGGCTGATGCAGTCGCGGGCATTCTGGTCGAACCTATCCAGGGTGAAGGCGGCTATATCGTCCCACCTCCCGGTTTCTTCCCGGCGTTGCGCGCCCTATGTGACCGCCATGGAATTTTGTTGATCGCAGATGAGGTGCAGGCCGGCACCGGCCGCACCGGAAAGTGGTGGTCCATCGAGCAATTTGGCGTGGAGCCCGATATTTTCTGTGCAGCCAAAGGCATCGCCTCGGGCATGCCGCTGGGGTTGATGGTTGCCCGCAAGAGCGTGGCTACCTGGCCGCGCGGCTCACACGGTAACACCTATGGCGGTAATCCCATATCCTGCGCAGCATCGCTGGCAACACTCGATTTGATCGAAAAAGAATACATGCACAATGCTGCGGCGGTCGGCGCCTTTGCGTTGGATAAGCTGCGCCAGATGCAGCTTCACCACCCCTCCATTGGCGATGTGCGCGGCATCGGTTTGATGATCGGGGTCGAATTTGTGCAGGACTGCGACACACGCGAACCAGCCACAAAACTACGCGATCGCGTGGTCGATCTGGCCTTCGAAGAAGGGCTGCTTACCCTGGGCTGCGGCCGCAGCGTCATTCGGGTTTCACCGCCGCTGTGCACCACCTACGGCGAAATGGAAGAGGCGTTGGAGATCTTCGACCGCGTCATAACCCGCGCCGAGGATGAAATCCTGTTCGTCAACCAGGCGGACACAGAAATCGCTTAATCAGGACCGCCCATGCTTCTCCCAGATTTTCGAGTCCGTCAGCGCGATTACATGCTCGAAATTTCGCGCGCAATCACCCAGGAACTCAACCTCGGAAAATTATTGGGGCGCATTCTGGCCATATCCATTGAAATGCTGGCGGGGCAGGCCGGTTTAATTGCCTTGCGCGATGAACAGGAAAACTGGAGTGTTCCGGTTTCCAACGGCCTGCCCGATGCTTTTTTGAAATACCTGGTGCCCTACCTGGCTGAAATTTCCAAAGCCGAAGATGCTGACCAGTTTGAATTGCTTGAAATCAATCGCCGGTTGATCGAATTGGCGCATAAAGCCTCGCGCGGGCTGCTAAACGGGGTGGTTTTGCCGCTGGTCACGCATAAATCAGTGGTTGGCGTAATTTTTATGTTCCGCTCTTACAGCGACACGTTTTCGGTCAACGACCGCGCCTTGCTGCGCAGCTTTGCCGATCAGGCTGCAATTGCAGTGCAAAACGCCCAGTTATATCAGCAATCAGTGCGCAGCCGGCAGCGCCTTGACGGTCTATTGGATTCAGTCGCAGACGGCATTTTGATCCTCACGCCCGGCCTGCGAGTGGAGCGCTGCAATCCCGCTTTGGAACGGCTGCTAAGACTCGACGGGGTTGCCATTCAGGGAAAAGCCCACGATGAGGTCATCCGTTGGGCCAAACGGACCACCGATATGACCTTAGAGCAAGCGGTCGCGGGTGGTTGGCCGCTTACCTCACATGCGCATTTGTATGTCGAGGGTGACCTCAAGGTGGATGTCGATTTGCCGCCGCTGCCGGTGGGAATAACCTATTCCCCGCTTATGTCGAATGACGATGTATTGCTGAATATTATCGCTACCGTCCGCGACATTACCCACTTCCGCCAGGCTGATGAGTTGAAAAGCACGTTCGTTTCGGTCATCAGCCACGAATTGAAGACACCGCTGGCGCTGATCAAGGGATATGTCAGCACCCTGCGCCGCGAAGATGCGCGTTGGGACCGCGCGATTGTCAAAGAGAGTCTGGCCGTAATAGAAGAGGAAGCCGACCGTCTGGCAGAGCTGGTCGAAAATCTGTTGGATGCCTCGCGGTTGCAGGCCAACAGCCTGGCCATCAAACCTTCCGACGTTTTGCTGCCCGATCTGGCGCGGCGAACGGCCGAACGGATGCAGACCCAGACCGGGCAGCATACGATCATTTGCGATTTTCCAGCCGATTTCCCGGTAATCCTGGCGGATGAGAGCCGCATGAGCCAGGTAATGACCAACCTGATTGGAAACGCGATCAAATATTCGCCAGGTGGTGAAATCAAAGTCAGCGGTCAGGTACGGCCGGATTTCGTCATTGTCTGCGTTAGCGACCAGGGGCCGGGCATTGCAGAGCCAGACATTCCGCACGTATTCGACCGCTTTTACCGCTCGTCTGATGCTGCCCGTCACACCAAGGGCGCTGGCCTCGGGCTGTACCTGACGCGTTCGATCATCGAAGCCCACGGCGGCCGGATTTGGGTCGATTCCGAACTTGGAAAAGGCGCACGCTTCTGCTTTCTGCTGCCCCGGCAGGAAAGCGCAAGCTGAACCCGCTCCCTTCGGGAAAAATGGTATAATTTTGCGTTCGACGGCGCAATGAGCGTCGAACGTTGTATTCACATGGTTGCTCTCAACTGCACATCGAGCGCCCGCCAGGGCCCAACACCTTAAAGAAATACACACCTCAGTGCGTGTGAATCAATAGATAACCAAAAGAATCGCGAGAATCATACATGGCTAAAGTCCAAACCAGTTGTCCACGTTGTAAATCACCGGTCGCTGCTGATGTTGAGCAGGTTTTTGACCTGAACCAGGATCCACAGGCCAAACAGCGGCTGCTTTCCGGGCAGGTTAATGTAATCCACTGCCCCAACTGCGGCTATGATGGAATGGTGGGGACGCCTGTCATTTACCACGACCCCGAAAAAGAATTACTGTTGACCTTCTTCCCCTCTGAAATGGGATTGCCCCTGAACGAGCAGGAACGCATGATCGGTCCGCTCATCAACCAGGTCGTAAATCGTCTGCCGCTTGAAAAACGCAAAGCCTACATCTTGCGCCCCCAATCGATGCTCACCTTCCAGACCATGATCGAAAAGATCCTGGAGGGAGACGGCATCAGCCGCCAGATGATCGATGATCAACAAAAACGGCTGGCCCTGCTGCAGCGGTTGCTTTCCATCCCGACGGCCGAATCGCGCCTGGAAGTCATCAAACAGGAAGAAGCCCTGATTGACGAAAATTTCTTCAGCATGTTCGCCCGGCTGATGGAAGCCACCATGGCGCAAGGCGACGAGCGTTCCGCTCGCGCCCTGGCTGCCGTACAGCAGGAACTGGTGGAAAATACGGAAGTTGGCAAGAAAATTCAAGATCAGTCGCGCGAAGCTCAGGAAGTCATCAAGACTCTGCAGGAGGCCAGCAAGGACGGGCTTACTCGAGAGAAATTGGTGGATATTTTCATTGACTCGGCAGACAGCGAAGTACGGCTGACCACCCTGGTCAGCCTGATCCGCACCGGGCTGGATTACACCTTCTTCCAGTTGCTCACCGACAAAATCAACACCTTCGAGGGTGAAAAGAAAGCCAAACTCGAAGCCATGCGGGAAAAATTGCTCGGCTATGTCAAAGAGATCGATGACCAGCGCCAGGTTCAGATGCAACAGACCCGCAAATTGCTGGATGCCATTTTGACATCACCGAACCCAGGTGAAGCAACTAAAGAGCATATTGAAGAACTCGATGAGTATTTCATGCAGCTTGTCGATCAGGAACTGAAAAATGCTCGCGCTGCAGCCGACCTTAACCGTATTGGCCGATTGCAAAAAATCACGGCTGTAATTGAAGAAGCGTCCGCACCACCGCCTGAAATCGCGTTCATCGAACAGCTTTTGGAACTTGAATCTTACGATGAACGGATGAAGCTGATGCAGTCAAAAGCCGAAATGGTGACGCCGGAATTCACTCAAATGTTAAGCGGCTTGATTGCCCAAACCGAGGCGCAAAATCAGCCTGATGAGTTGGTCAATAAACTCAAAGAGATCAACCGCATCGCCTTGCGCATCACAATGATGTCGGCGATGAAAAAGTAGCCGGTATCGCGCGTTGTTGAATTTCATGCAGGCGGGCATAAAGCCCGCCTGTTTTTATCAGGTCACTTGCTTTACCGCGTTCAACAATTTGACCGCCATCCAACACCAGAATTTCGTCCATCCACTCCAGGCCGACCAGGCGGTGGGTGATCCACAGTACGCTTTTGGTTGCCAGGGCGGATTGCAGTTGTTGAATAAGCACGGCTTCGGTGATGGCATCCAGGTTGGCGGTCGGTTCATCCAAAATAACCAGCGGGGTGTCATGCAGCAAAGCCCGGGCAACCGCCAGGCGCTGCCGTTCGCCGCCGCTCATCCGCAGCCCGTGCTCGCCGACCCAGGTGTCCAATCCGTCCGGGAGCGCTGCCGTCCATTCGGCCAACCCCGCCTGCAATAGAACTTTATGCAGTTCGTCATCCCCCGCACCCGCACTCGCCAGGCGCAAATTTTGCCTCAGGGTGGCGTTGAAAATATAGGCGGTTTGCGAGATGACCGAAAACTGAGCGCGGAAATCTGCCGGACGAAAAAGTCTTATATCCGTGTCGTTCAACAGAATTTTCCCGCGACCGAAATCCCATAATCGCAGCAAAACATGGATCAGCGAAGTTTTACCGGCACTGCTTGGGCCGACCACCGCAAGCTTCTTCCCTGGATCCAGCCGCAGGCTGATGTCCGTCAGCGCGTCATCTGTAGATTGGTTATATGAAAGGCTGACATCGCGAAGTTCCAGGTGGAGCGGCGGCGGCACAATGATCAACGGCGCAATCGGTTCGGGCAATGCGGGGGAAATCTGCTCTAATTCAAATAATCGCGCACCCGATTCCAGACTGGCGCTGTGATACTGAGCTGCCACTGCCAGCGGAGTGACCGCTTCAAAGGAAGCCAGAACCAGCATGACCATTACCGGCAGCAGAAATCCCTCCAGTTGGCCATTGGCGACCAGTGGGATGGCCAGCCACAAAACCAAAACCATGGTCAGGTTTGCCAGCAACCCATTGCCGGCATTGATCCAGGCGCTGCCCCAGACCATGCGCCGCTGCGCCTGCGCCAGCCTGCTGCCTAGTCCGTTCAAGCGGACAGCGGCTTCCCCGGCGCGGTTGAAAGCGGTCAAATCACCGATGCCCTGGATCGATTCGATCAACGCAGCGCTTAATCGCGCTTTTAATGCGACTGCTGTTTTTCCCGGGCTGCGCCCCAAAGCATAAGCTCCCAGCGGGATACCAGTTCCGCTGAGAATTAACCCGCTCGCTAAAATCAGCCCTAACTTCGGGTCAAACCTGCCGAGGAACCACCCCATCCCAATAATCGTCAACCCGGCGGCAGCATATGGCGCCACCACGCGCACATAAAAGTTTTCCAGAGTGTCCACGTCAGTGAGGATGCGGTTGAGCAGGTCCCCTGAGGAAAAATCCTGCAGTTTGGCCGGCGCCAGCGGCTCGATTGTACGATATAACCACACCCGCAGCCCTGTCAGCAACCGAAAATTAACCGAATGAGAAGTCAGCCTTTCCAAATAACGGAAAACCCCGCGAGAAATGCCAAAAAAACGCACGCCGACAATAGCAACCTGCAGAACTGCGATCGAAGGCTGCAACGCTGCGCGTGAGATCAGGTAGGCTGAAGTTCCCAGCAGCCCGATCCCACTGGCAATGGTAGCGGTGGACAAAAAGATCGAGAGCGCTACCCAACCCGTGAAAGGCTTCAGGAATTGCAATAAGCGTAATGTGGTTTTCATACGCGGCTCCCGGCGTAAACATTCACCAGGCGCGCGTATGCTCCACCGGCCGCAATCAACGCCGAATGCTTGCCGCTTTCCACAATTCGACCTCGATCCAGCACCAGAATCTGGTCGGCGCGGTAAACCGTAGGCAGGCGGTGGGCAATGATCAAAATCGTGCGGTTGGCGCACAAGCGGTGCATTGCCTGTTCCAGTAACTCCTCCGAGGCAGGGTCAAGGTGCCCGGAAGGCTCATCCAACACCAGCAGCGGCGCATCCAGCAGAAATGCGCGCGCCAAAGCCAGGCGTTGAAGTTCGCCGCCGCTTAACCGGGCGCCAAACTCGCCGAGCACCGTATTGTAGCCGGCTGGCAGCGCTGCAATCCGCTGGTCAAGCAGCGCCAGACCCGCGGCCGCTTGAATTTCTGTCAGTGAAGCCTGTGGTCTGCCCAGCGCAATATTTTCAGCGATTGTGCCCTGGAATATGACCGGCTGCTGCGGCACCCAGATAATTTGCTTGCGCCACATCGCCGAGGGAATATTGTCTAAACCTTCACCGTCCACCCAAATTTGACCGGCAGTCGGGAGCGCAAAGCGCAGCAGCAAGTGTGCCAGGGTGCTCTTTCCAGCTCCGCTTGCGCCTACCAACGCAGTCAACTCGCCCTGCCGCAAGCTAAAGCTCACATCCTCTACCGCCAGATCGGCCTGACCTGGATAGGCGTAGCTGACGTGTTGGAAGGAGATCGTTTGCGGTGGGGTAGCGATATCTGCCAGCGTTTCAACGCTCACGACCGGCTCGCACAGGACAGGCGTTTGCAGGATTGCATAAATCCGGCGGGCTGCGGTGATCCCGCTGGCGCCGGCATGAAAGCGCTGGCCGAGCAACCGCAATGGCAGGTAAAACTCCGGCGCCAGCAGCAAAATAAAAAACGCCTGTTCGAACCCCAATCCGCCGCGCAGCAGACGCAGCCCAATCTGTACCGCAATAACCGCCGTGCTGAGGGTGCCCACCATTTCCAACACCAGCGCAGATAAGAAGGTCACCCGCAACACTTTCATGGTCGTCAGGCGGTACTGCTCGGCAGCCTCCCCAACCTTGTCAGCGCGCCGTTCGCTTTGCCCGAGCAGCTTCAACTCGCGCAGCCCTTGCAGCGTGTCCAGAAAATAGGCACTCAACCGGCTGAGCGCATTCCATTGGCGGCGGGTGGCTGCTTCGGACGCTTTGCCTATGAGGATCATAAAGATTGGGATCAGCGGTGCGGTCAGCAACAGGATCAATCCGGAGAGCCAGTCTTTCGGGAACACCACCACCAGCACCGCCAGCGGCAGCAATCCGGCCAGCGCAGCCTGTGGCAGGTATTGGCTGAAATACGCATCCAGATTCTCGATGCCCTGCAGGGCAGTATTAGCCAACTCCGCGCTGTTTTCCCCGCGGGCGTAGGCTGGTCCCAGCCGAAATAAATGGTCAACCAGTTGGCTGCGTAAGCGCCCCTTCAACCGGATTGCCAATAACCCGGCGCTGGCATCCGCCAGCCAGGAAAACAACGCTCGGCCAAATAAAATGATCAACAGAGGGACAAATAGCGGAGCAACAGCCCCTCGAGTTTGGCCCTCGCTAAAGACCGCCGAAAGAATGGCGCTCAACTGACGCGCCTGAAGAATGATGGCCAGACCGCCCAATAAGCCCAGCAGGATCGTCAACGCCAGCGCCAACCATTCCCGGCGCGCTGCATTCAACAAATTTCTGTCGAAATTCATGATTGGAATTTACTACAAATTACGACATGGCCTCTTTGAGCCCGCTGATTGCAGGGATGGGGGTCGGGTCAACTCCGTATGCCATGGCCAGGTAGTATGCAGTGTAATCACCGAAGTGCAAGGTGGTCCACAATTGAGCCAGACGAGTGCTGCCTTTGGCTATGTAAAAATCGGTAGCCATGCCCGCCATCATAAAGGATTGCAAGGTAAGTTCGCTGCGCAGACGGTTACGCGGGTGATCTTCTGCGCAGCGCAAAAAAATAACCAGAGTATTGGTGAGCGCTGCCTCAGGAAATTCTGTGCCGGCCAGAGTGTTGTGATCGGCTTCCGGAAGGGCTTCAAACTGTCCCCAGGCTTTGGCTACCTCGCTGACCTGACCTTTCCAGCGGCGCGCCACCGGAACCAGCAGCCCGGCGCCGAGCACCACCACCCAGCGTCCCATCATTTGACCGGCCTGGCGTTTGGCCGGGTTTTTCGCTGCCGGGACCTCCACACGCAGAAGAGATTGCTGTTCGCGCAGCGCCTGCAAAGCGTTCGCGATCGCGCCTTCCTGCGGCGGAATCAAGCCCAGCCGCGCAAACAGAGCCAGCAGCAGCCCAAAGGAATAGCCTACTGCTGCTCGCGGTTGACCGGAATGTTCAAACTTCCAAATAGGAATCCCACCATCGGCCGCGAGCTGCGCCAGCCTGCCGCCGGTTGAAATCACGAATAAGGAGCAACCCGCCTGGCGCGCCTGTTCGAATACCGACAGGGTTTCCTCGGTATAGCCGGAATGCGAGGATACAATCACCAGCGTCTGTCTTCCGGCAGCCCAGGCAGGCAAAGTGTAATCGCGCTGGATAAAAAGCGGGACGCTACAAAATGGCTCAATATAAGCTGCCAGCAGGTCGGCGCCAATGGCTGACCCGCCCATTCCCGCTACCAGGACACGGCTAATCCCGGACAGCGCCGGGAGCTCAAGACGATTACCGAGCGACCAGGCATTTTCCAGTTGATCCGGCAGACCATCCACCTCACCCAGCATGTTCAGCGAATCCAATTCTTTAAACCGGCTGGTATCGTCCAGGTTCATGCGGCACTCTCCTCAAGGATTAAATGTTTTTATGGAACAGCCCAGGTTGTAAAATTCAAAGTCAAAGGAGAACCGTCGACAGGTAAACTCGCGATCTGGAGTCTGCCTGGCAAGCCCTCGCTGGTGCGGTAACAAAGATAAATTCCAGCTTCAAAATCACTAACGGCCAGGGGCTGGTCGGTCATTGTTGCGTACTGGCACTCCAACTCACCGGGCATATTCAATCCAAACACAGCAAAGCGAGCATTGTTAAGCGGCGCCCACTGGAGAGGATCTGGATTGGTGCCCTCCAGCCGTACATCCACTTGATTATCTGCTGTAGTTTGGCCGGAGTCCAGGTCAAAGGTCTGGCCGGCGAGCAAACTACCCGAACCTTCTACCAGTACAATGGATGTCGGCATCACGGTAGCGGTGACGGTTGGAATTAGGGTTTCCACCGCCACCACCTGAATGCGAACCCAGACCGGCGAGTTCCCGTTGGGGCCGATGCCAAACAGGTCGCCAGAAGCGCTGCGCAACATCCAGTAACCCGAATACAGGCCCGGGACAGTCGGGGCAACCATATCGACGGCGAAGTCGATCGTTTCCCCCTGCGCCACAGCGGAAAGGAATGGCTGCTCCCGCGCCGCACCCATATCGTCACCCGAGAACCAGACCATCGCATAATCGGTTGACCATTCACATGTCCCCACGTTGAGAAGCCGCCATACCTTGGTGAATTCCTCGCCGGGAACCAGGCGGGTGTCATCTGGAATCGAGATGTCCAGCGGATTGCCCGCGCCTGCCAGATCGCAGCGCTGCGTAATACTGGTTGTTAGTCCTTCCGTGGGGATGTCTGTGCCCGTCGCCTGCATGGGTGTGGGGGTGATGACCAATAGCGGTGGCGTTTTTTCGACTGTCGGTTTATTGGGCTGCAGTGTTTGGATGCCCTGGCTGACTACCGCATTGGCTGTCTGGTAAACTGCGGTGATATTTACGGAATCTAAGGATATTCCCGCCGGGAGATTACAGGCGGAGATCAGCGTAAAACAAATTATGCCAGGTATAACTAGTTTGATAGTCAATGTAGAGTAAAATCTCATAACTTCAGGTCTATTCTACCTCTTATTTTAACTTCAACAGGGCGGCCGATTGTAACACATTCGACAGGATTCACTTCGCTATTAAGGCAGGATTTAGCTAAACTTGATAAAATTAGATTACATTAAGATACAAGATTTGACCGAGGAAAACAGATGACACCTCTTCCTTTTACACCCATTCAATACACTAAAATCTCCAGCCGCGGCTGGGAGCCGTCTTCGGGCGGGATCATCACCGAGGCAAATGTTGGTTTAACGGTAAACGGGCAGTTGTGGTTGACCTTTATGTGCACCCCAACCCTGCTGGAAGCGCTGGCAGTTGGTTTTTTGTTCAACGAGGCGATCATTCACTCGCTGGATGAAATCGAAGTCATGCGCCCCTGCGAGAATGGTGACAATGTGGACGTGTGGCTCAATCATCCGGTTGAAAAACCGCCCCATTGGCGGCGTACATCCGGCTGTACCGGCGGCATGACCTCGGATGCGGCACAGGAGAAAACTGCGCGTCTGGTTTCCGACGAGCAGGTTTCAGTGGATGTGCTGCTCGGCTGGATGGACCGCCTGCTGGAAAAGCAGGAGCTTTACCGCGAAGTGCGCGGCGTACACTGTTCCATTCTAACGGATGGCGTGGACATTTTAGCGCAGGCGGAGGATATTGGCCGGCATAATACGCTCGATAAGATCGCCGGGTTGCTGTTACTGGAACATGCTCCCCCGGGTCCGCGCATGATCGTTACCACGGGACGCATCAGCTCTGAAATGCTGCAGAAATCGGCGCGTATGGGCGCAACCATCCTGGTATCGCGCACCTCACCCAGTTCCATGTCGATCCAGTTGGCGGAAGAATTTGGCATTACCCTGGTTGGTTACGCCCGCCGCAGCCAGTGCAACGTGTATACTCACCCCGAACGCCTCTACTCGCCCGAAAATTGGGCAGCGCAGACCGTCGAGAGCCCGGCTCAGCCTTCACTGGCTTGAGCGATTTGCTCCGCAGCGGTAAATTCTTCCGGTGTGTTGACGTTCAAAAAGGCAAGACCGCGTGGATCGAAGCGGCGTATTTCGCCGGCATCCAATTCTCTGACCTTAACCTGGTCGAACCAGGAAATCATGCGTTTCTTCCCGTTTTGCAAGGCATCTGTCACTGCTCCCAGGCAGGTATCCCGCCGGTAGACTGCATGAAAGGGCTCGTAGCCTTGATTTGTAAGCGGTACAACCAGATCAACTTGTTCGTTCACCAGGCGATCCAACTGGTAAGCAATCAATTCAGGGCTGGCGAACGGCATATCGCAGGCGACAACGGCTACATAAGAAAGTCGGGCAGCCGACAACGCTGTGTACAAACCGGCCAGCGCGCCCTGACCGGGTACGGCATCCGGGAACAGCGGCAAGCCAAGGAAGGCAAACTCAGCGGGCTGATTGGTGGTCACCAGCAGTTCGGCAGCCAGATGCCCCACCCTGCCCACCACCCTTTTGATCAACGGAACCCCCAAAAATGGCAGCAGGGCTTTATTGGTACCCATTCGCTGCGATTCACCACCCGCTTGAATAACAATTGAAAGCGACATTGATTATAATTATACCTTTCAAGGTAAGATTTCTTTTCAAATCCCCGCATCGCCTAAAATCCACCAGGAGGCCATATGACTGATTTCGACCTGACCCCGCTACAAGCGGTATTGGGAGGATATGCTCCCCAGGGAAGAACTGCGCTTCTCCCAGCCCTCCACGCAGCGCAAGAAATTTATGGTTATCTGCCGGAACCTGTGGCAGCCGAAATTGCCCGCGGCCTGAATATACCCCTGGCTGAAGTATTTGGCGTCATCGATTTTTATTCTTTGTTTTACCGCGAACCGGTAGGAAAAACGATCATCCACGTGTGTAATGACCCGGCCTGCGCCATGGCAGGCTCAGAGTCAATTCTGACAAGGTTGACGCAGCACGTTGAAATTCTAAAGGAGAATAATCACACCGAGGAATTGGTCACCATTGAACGCGCTCCATGTCTTGGCCTATGCGAGCACGCCCCTGCAATGCTGGTCAACGGCCGGCCAATTGGCCAGGCCAATACCCGCACCTGGGAAGAAATGGTGGAAAGCGATCCGCGCCGTCCGGATACAAAAGTGGATGGCAGCATTCGCCTCCTGACGGCTAACTGCGGGGTGGGATATACGCTCAGCCTGTGGCAATATATCGCGGGGGGTGGATACGTTGCTTACCGCAAAGCCCTGGCAGGGACCCCGGCGGAGGTAATCGATACGGTGAAACTGTCCGGGCTGGTTGGCCGCGGAGGCGCAGCTTTTCCCACAGGAGTCAAATGGGAAGGCACTGCCAAAGCTCCTGGCACCCAAAAATATGTGGTTTGCAACGCCGATGAAGCAGAGCCAGGCACCTTTAAGGATAGGGTCTTGATGGAAGATGACCCTCATTCCATTTTGGAAGGGCTGATGATCGCAGCTTATGCCGTCGGCGCCAGCAAAGGTTATGTTTACATCCGCGGCGAGTACTTACGCCCGTATCAGATGATGAAAATTGCGGTACAGGAAGCGCGTGAAGCCCGCCTGCTAGGTGAAAATATCCTCGGGAGCGGTTTCAATTTTGATATCGAAATCCGCCGTGGAGCAGGCGCCTATATTTGCGGGGAAGAGACCGCCCTGTTCGAGTCCATCGAGGGGAAACGCGGCTTCCCGCGCGTCAAGCCGCCCTTCCCGACCACCCACGGTTTATTCGGCCAACCCACATCGATCAACAATGTGGAAACACTGGCCAACGTGCCACTCATTCTGCGGATGGGCGTTGAAGAATACCGCAAGATCGGTACCGAGAAATCGCCCGGGCCAAAATTATTCTGCCTTTCGGGGGATGTGGAACGCCCGGGATTGTACGAAGTTCCCTTTGGGACCACCTTCCGCGAACTGCTCTTCGACCTGGCCGGAGGCGTTCACAGTGGGCACCATTTACAGGCGGCGTTGTTTGGCGGAGCTGCAGGGGCATTTGCCCTGGACTCCCACCTGGATGTACGCCTGAGCTTCGAAGATCTACGCGCAGCCGGTTTGCCTTTGGGATCCGGGGTGATCACAGTGTTCGATGAAACCCGCGACATGCGTGATATTTGTCTGCGGCTGGCGCATTTCTTTGCCGACGAATCGTGCGGCAAATGTTACCCGTGTCAGATGGGCACTCAGCGCCAGGTCGAAATCATCCAGCGGATTATGGATGGACAAGTTCTCCCCGGTGACTGGGAGCGGCTGCATGACATTGGTTGGACAATGACGGATGCATCGTTGTGCGGGCTGGGTCAAACCGCTGCCAGCGCAGTCATGAGCGCCATGAAACACTGGCCGCATCTGTTTAAGTCTCCCGAAGCCCTGGCGCAATAACCGAGAGGAACCGTGATGAGCGATACTATCAACTTGATCATTGACGGGAAGCAAATATCCGTTCCGCCTGGCACAACTATTCTGGCAGCCGCGCGTGAGGCAGGCATTGAAATTCCGACCATTTGTTTTCACGAAGCGACTACCTCCAACGCGCTGTGCCGGATTTGCGTAGTCGAAGTGGAAGGATCGCGGGTATTGTTGCCGTCTTGCGTTGCCCATGTCAGCGAAGGCATGAAGGTACAGACCCAATCGGAACGCGTGACACGCTCCCGCCGAACGATTTTAGAGATGCTCGAATCAACCGTGGACCTTTCGGATGCGCCCGAGATTCAAACCATGATCGCGGAGTATAAGGCGGATGGGGAGCGTTTCCCTCAGGCAAAAAGCCGGGTATCAACGCCCATCGACGACAACCCCATGTACTTGCGTGATTACGCCAAGTGCATTTTGTGCTGGCGCTGCGTGCAGGTTTGCGCTGAAGATGCCCAGTATACCTATGCGATTAATTTCTCCAGCCGCGGCTACGATACCCAGATCAGCACCTTCTACGAAGTCCCCATGCCTGAATCAACCTGCGTCTTTTGCGGGCAATGTGTGGCAGTCTGCCCTACCGGGGCGCTGAAACCCAAACGACAGTGGTTATTGGAGCTTGGCCGCACCCCCGATGAGATTATGGACCTGACCCGTTCGGAACGCCGCAACCGTCGGCGCCGCGTCGAAGCCCCCTCAAACGATCAGGCCTGACCGGAGGAAACATGTTAAAAGCTGAAAAAATCGTTTCAACGACCTGCCCCTACTGCGGCGTTGGCTGCAATTTGCAGTTGCACATTCAAGATGATTTTATTTACCGGGTGACCTCGCCCTTTGATTCCGTGGTCAACCACGGCAATTTGTGCGTCAAGGGCCGCTTTGGCTACGACTATATCTATAATAAGCAGCGCGTCACCACGCCCCTGATTCGCAAGACCCGCCAGGTTGCCGGCTCGCGCACCCAGGCTTTTGACCGCTCCGAATGGCGCGAAGCGAACTGGGATGAGGCTTTGGATTACGCCGCCGATCGCCTGGTCGAAATCTACCAGCGCGACGGCTCTAAAGCCATGGCGGTTTACTGCTGCGCCAAAGCCACCAATGAAGATAACTACCTGCTGCAAAAGATGTACCGCGCGCTCTTTCGCTCCAATAATGTCGATCACTGCACCCGGTTGTGCCATGCGGCCAGCGTAGTGGCGCTGCAAATGGCCGTCGGTTCGGCTGCAATGAGCAATACAGCTGCTGAGGTGGTCGAAAGCGACGTGTTCATGCTGACCGGCTCGAATGTGTCCGAAAACCATCCCATTATTGCGCTGCAAATGAAGAAAGCGGTACAAAAACATGGCGCAAAATTGATTGTGGTTGACCCGCGCCGCATTGAAATGGTCAATTATGCAGCCCTCTACCTGCCCATCAAACCTGGCAGCGATGTACCTGTGTTTTCGGCCATGGCGCATGTAATCCTGAAGGAAAACCTGCATAACCCGCAGTTCATCGCCGAACGAACAGAAAACTTCGAAGCCTTCGCCGCTTCGATGGAAAAGTTCACCCCGGAATATGCCGAAGCCATTTCAGGCGTCGATCGCCAGTTGATCATCGACGCGGCTCGCATGTACGCCACTGCCGGTAAAAGCGCCATCTACTGGGCGCTCGGCATTCCCGAGTCGACTCACGGTACAGCCAACGCGCTCAGTTTGATCAATCTGGCGCTGCTGACCGGGCAAATCGGCCGCCGCGGCACCGGGCTGAATCCGCTGCGTGGTCAGAACAATGTGCAGGGCGCATCCGATTCCGGCGCCATGCCCTGGCACTACCCAGGTTACCAGACAGTGGACAACGAACAAAACGCTCAGCGCTGGGAAAAAACCTGGAATATCGAACCCGGTGGCTTGAACCGCCAACGCGGCCTTACCACCACCGAAATCCTCTCTGCTGTCCACCCCGGCGGGGTTCAGGCGCTATATATCATGGGCGAAAACCCGATGATGTCTGAGCCAAATCTGAATCACACGCGCAAGAAGATGGAAGAATTGGAGTTTGTGGTCGCGCAGGACCTGTTCATCAATGAATCCGGTGCCTTTGCCGATGTCTTCCTGCCCGCGGCTGCATTTGCAGAAAAAGACGGTACCTTTACGAACACCGACCGGCGGGTTCAGCGCGTGCGCCAGGCATTCCCGCCGCGCGGTAACGCGCGCGCTGATTGGCAGATCATTTGCGACATCGCCAAACGTATCGAGAAGCGCCTGGGACGACCCAACACGGCATTCTGGGATTACTCTCACCCGTCTGAAATTTTGGCAGAGATGGGCGGAAATGTCCCGGACTATGCCGGTGTGCGCTATGCAAATATCGAAAAGGTTGGGCTGCAAACCCCGGTGCCCACCGAGGACCATCCGGGAACACCCTACCTCTACACCAAAGATTTCCCGCGTGGACGAGGTAAATTCCACCCGCTGGAATACGTGCCGAATGCCGAAATGCCGGATGATGAATACCCCTTCGTCTTGAGTACCGGACGCGTGCTGGAACACTGGCACGGCGGAACGATGACGCGCCACTCATGGATGGACGATCTATTCCCGGAAGCGTTGATGGAAATCAACCCGGCTGACGCTGCCAATTTAGCCATACGCGATGGCGGCCCGGTGCGGGTGACTTCACGCCGCGGTTCCATCGTGCTGCGCGCCAAGGTAACACCCAAGGCCAACCCGGGTGTGGTCTTCATTCCGTTCCATTTCTGGGAAGCGGCAGCCAACATCCTGACGACCGACGCGGTCGACCCGCAGGCAAAGATTCCGGAATACAAAGCCGGCGTGGTGCGAATTGCGCCAGCCTTCGATGAGGAGATGACCGCCGCAGTGCCAATGCAGATACGCGGTCGATACTAATTCAAAACCGGGCTATTTCCCGTCCGCTTCCTTGACCACTGCGCGCACCAGCGTCAGGAACTCGTCCCATTCTTCATTGAAGAAATGGATGGTGATGTTGTTCAGTTCCAGATGGTAAGTGGTTTCGCCATCCGGTTCTTCAGCGCGCCACGCCATGTAGCTTTCGGTTTCAGCGAGTGTGTCAGTTTTGGGTTCCATCGAGCTGCTCATCATTTCCTCCAGATATAGTGGTAGGTGGCGTTTCCGGTTTTCGGGCTATTCTCTGCCAGAGCCTGGCAAAAAATATCCCGATTGTGCGGAAGAATGGGATGCCTTGCGGCCATCGGGCATCGTATTTTGCTCTTAACCATTGCCCGAAACGTACGAATAAAGCTCCTATGGAGCGAAAAACCGGCGGCAGTGGTTTGACCTTCCGCGTCTCAAACCCCAGCCAGGGATCGATATCGAACAGCTTCCTGACCACATAGGTCAAGATCAACGTCACAGTTGCCATCACCGGGGCAGCCAATAACACCCCCAGGATGCCGAAAAGACTGGCAAACACGATGGCTGCCACCATTACAGCCGCGGGATGCACCTTGAGTGTGTCCCCCATCATTCGCGGGACGACTACGTTGTCCATCACCACATCAATGACGATAGCGATGCCGACGACCAAAATCACATAACCAGTGGGCTGAAGCCCAAAATAATTGAATTCCTGGAAGAAGGTCACCAGTCCGTAAGTGATCCAGGCGACCCACGGCCCGACATACGGGACAAAGCGCGCCAGCCCCGCCAGCAGCGCCAGTCCAAAGTAGAAATTTACCCCCAGGCCGCCAAGAATGACCACATAGACGATTACCGTGATCACCAGCAGAATCATCTGACCGCGGGCAAAAGCGCGCCAGATATTGCCAAGTTCATGTCCAAGGCGAGCCATGTCTTCCGAATATCCGGGGATTTTGAGGTTAATAAGCCGGCTGCGCGCCCCGCCCGAATCGGAGAGAATAAAATAGGCTACCAGAATGGTGAAAAATATCCAGCCAACAGTAGTGGCAGCCCCTGTTGCGATATTGCCAAGAATGGTTGCGGTGTTGCTAAGGAATGGTTGGATCAGGCCGAGCAGTTGGTTTGCCAGGTTGGTTGCATCCAGGGTCGTCAAATCGACTACAAATGGCCCAAATACAATCGGTTTGCTGGTCAGGTCATTAACAAAACCGGGGATGTTGGTGATCTGTTCCTGCAGGAAATTGATCAGGCTCTGGATCTGATTAAAAATAGCCAGACCGCCCAAAGTCAGCAGTCCAATAAGAATGATCAGCAGAAGCAAGAGAATAATACCTGAAGCTAATCTCCAGGATATTTTTATCCTGCGGTTCAAGAACGATGCAACCGGGTAAAGCACATAAGCCAACAGGAAGGCAATAAACAGCGGGGCAACAATTTGCCGAAAACGAATGACCAACCCGGCCATGATCGCAATAAGCGATAAGGCGACAACCATCTTGGTTGTGCTGCTCCAGCGCGGTGAGGAATTTGTTCCTTTTGGGTTACCCGAGACGATTTCGTCAGACATGCTCACATCCGTATGGATTTCGATATACCTATTTTACTTGAAGGTCTGACGAGTGCAATAGCCCCTTTGGCATATTGCGCCTGCCCGGAAAAGAGTTGGTCCGCCAGGCGGAAAAATATCGCCCCTCCACTGTAAAAAGGAGGGGCAGGTAAAGGACACTCCAGGTACGCCGGTTTCTATGGCGGACAAGCTCCCGGGATCAAGAAATTCATTACGCCGGGAATTTCGCAATATAAGTTTAGCGCATCAAATATGGCAAAGACAATGCAGCCAAAGGCCAGTACAGCTACCAGAATGATCAGAATAACAACCAGGGACGAGGTTTTCTTTTTCCGTGGGCGGGCAGCCTGGCGCGGTTGGGACGGAATTTTACCTGCATATTCCTGGGCAGATGGAACAGCAAAGGGAGGCTCATTTCCAAAATCGCTCTCCGTAGCCGTAACGGGTGGCGTATACGCGCCAAAAGAGGGCTGCGCAGGAGCTTCCATAGGGCGCAGAGAGGCGGCAGTTGCATCCGGGTCAGTGCTCTCAAACAATACATTGGTGTGCTCACCCAACGTGATTAATTCACCTGGCCGTAAAATATAAGGGCCGGCCAATCGCTGACCGCTTACCATGGTGCCATTGGTGGATCCGAGATCTTCGATGATGAAATTGACGCCCTGCAGGGTAAGTCGGGCATGCCGGCGAGAAACTTCAGGGTCGTTAATGACAAATGTCGCGTTGATGTCGCGCCCGATGATAATTTCGCTGCTTTCAAGCGGAAATACCTGGCCACTATTGGGACCTGATTTCAGTACCAGTCTGAAGGTGGGGTTCATCGAATCCTCCTTGCTCGCAATTTCTCTATTAGTTTAGCGAAATCCGGTTTACGTGTCAACGCGATTTATGGTCGAAAGTCAGTCCCCACTATGCATACCCTTAAATAAGGACCCCGCCGTGCCGTGTGCCGCATAGTTTTGAACCTGCTTTCGCAGGCGGGGCCCTCCAGCCCTGATCAGCCTTGGCCGAAGCCTATCGCGTCACAGGATTGATGTGGGCCCCTTTAAGGGGGTGTTGGCTCAAAACCGGTCGTGCTGCATCACGAACACAGCAGGGCTAATCAATTTATATCACAAAAATAAATGACTGGGTAGGATGAACGTGTCAAGGGGCGGAAGGTGTGGGCTTCATGAAAGCATGAGGGGTTTTGGTCACCTCTATTGCAACGACAACGCATACAATTGTCATGGAGGAACGAAGCCATCTTCGCCAACCGGCGATAACTAACGTGCATTGCCGTTGGTGCTGTTATTGCCAGCGCAAATTGCTTCAGTCGGCTCTTGACCCCCATCGCCATGATAGTGCACTCTTATCATATTGACAGGCTCTTCCGTGCAGCCTATACTGGTCAAAACAAAAATGTGGAGCTGCCTGTGGACGTCATTCGCGCTTTCATCGCCATCGAACTAAGCCCTGATATCCGCCTGCAACTGGGACAGTTAATTCAAAAATTCAGGGCGCTGCGTATCCAGGCGGTGCGCTGGGTGGCAGTCGAAAACATTCATCTGACGCTAAAATTTCTCGGTGATACAAATCGGACCGACCTGGACAAACTATCCATAATTCTACTATCAAGGTCTGCTGAATTTTCGCCTATACCATTCCAGGTGGGCGGAATGGGTGCCTTCCCCAATAATCGCAAACCGCGGGTGGTCTGGGTCGGTTTGCAGACATCAGCAGCATTACAGCAATTGCAGAGCGCCATCGAGGACGCCGCCACCCAAATAGGCATCCCCACTGAAGAACGCGGATTTTCACCGCATCTTACGCTAGGCCGGGTGCGAAATGATGTTTCGCCGGCGGACCTTCAAACTCTTGGCAGCGCTTTGACCGCCATGCAGGCCAGCGACTTTGGCTTCATGACCGCGGCATCCTTCACGCTTTTCCGCAGCGACCTGCGCCAACAGGGAGCGCTGTATACGCCTTTGGCTCATTTTCCCCTCACCGGATCAGACAAGTGACGCACGCATTGCTTTTCGCATCCGAACTATGTTAAAATGATCGCTAAATCAAAATCTTGAAGAAGAGGTGCCAACTGAACACTTTGGAAGTCGCTCGCAGCGTCATGAATGCATTGGAAGACAAGAAGGGGGAAGATATATTGCTCCTGGACATCCAGGAAATTTCTTCATTCGCAGATTATTTCATCATTTGCACCGGCACCAGTGATCGAATGCTGGATGCGCTGGCTGAAGAAGCGTCGCAGGACGCCAAAAAGAATTTTCAAATCAATGGTCGCATCGAGGGCGCTCCGCGTTCAGGCTGGGTAGTGGTTGACCTGGGGGATGTGGTTGTCCATTTATTTTCGCCGGAACAGCGCGATTATTATCGCCTGGAAGAGTTGTGGTCACAGGGTAAAGTCCTGGTCAGACTGCAATAGACTGGCAAGCGGACGTGGAAACAATCAGCTTTCAAGCTATGTGCCAGAAAATGAATGCAAGCGTTGTGAGGATAGATTTGTCATGTTGCCCGCAGGGCACTCTGGAGTGAGGGCTAGTTTTCAGCCCGAAACATCTCGTTTGTTGCGCCAGAGATCCTGCGCGGAATGTTTATGGGGCAGGTTAAAAACTGCCTTGTGAGTAGCACGGAGATTCGTTGGTTTTGTAGGGAATGGGCTTGCCCATTCCGCGTACCCTGGCTTCGACAAGCTCAATCACAGATTGCCCTGTGGGCAGCCAACGGGTCCTTACAAGCCTGGCGAAACGTTTACGCAATCCCTGGCTTAGACAAGCTCAATCACAGATTGCCCTGCGGGCAGCCAGCGGGTTAAGTGTTCCTTTACTGCTCCTGGCGTAATGTATACGCGAGCCCTGAGCTTGTCGAAGGGCAGTCTCCAGGCTTTGACAGGCTCACCTAGCGAGCCAGGCTGTTCTCTCACCGCCTAAACCAACACATCCAAAACCAGCGCCAGGAATATGAACGCCAGGTACATGCTCGAATAGCGGTACATCGTCCACGCCACTTTGTTCCCCGGTTTACGTAACACATTCCAGGCGGCATAAATCAACCACATGCCAAGCACCACGGCTGAAACCAGGAACAGGCTGCCCGTCATTTTGAAAAGCGGCATCAGCAAAGTGAGCGCGACCAGTTCGAGTGTGTAAACAAAGATCTGGATGCGGGTGTGCTGCTCGCCTTTGACTACCGGCAGCATGGGCACGCCGGCGCGGGCATAATCATTCTTGCGCACAATGGCCAATGCCCAAAAATGCGGCGGCGTCCACATATATACGATGGCGAAAAGAAACAGCGACGGCACGTTCAGTGATCCTGTTGCAGCAGCCCAACCCACCAGCGGCGGGATGGCGCCCGCACCGCCGCCAATGACAATATTTTGCACGGTTGCATGCTTCAGCCACACACTGTACAGCAGCACGTAATAGATCATTCCTGCCAACGAAAGCACTGCGGCTAACAGGTTAACAAAGCCCGCCAGAATGAAAAAGGCTGCCAGGCAGGCTCCCAACCCGTAAGCCAGCCCCTCGGCAGCGGTCAGCGCGCCAGAAGGCAGCGGACGGTTAGCCGTGCGCTGCATGTTCCCGTCGATCTTGCGATCGATGACCTGGTTCAATGCAGACGACCCGCCTGCCGCCAGCGCTCCGCCCAGCATCGTCCAAAAGGCCAGCCAGAAACCAGGCATTTGTTTGCCGCCCACCACCATTCCGGCAAAAGTGGTGACCAGCAGCAGAACGACAATGATCGGTTTGTTGAGCATCAGAAATGCTTTGAAGCGTTTTAAACCCGCCGGACGGGCTGCTTGCTCGACTGGGACAGCATTTTCCTTTTCCCCGACTGCAGCGATGAGGGTCATTACCAGCGCCGCCCACAAAGCAGCTGTAGCCGCAGCATGCAGCGCCACCAGATCAAGAGGGTAAGCGCGGCTCACTTTGAGCGCGCTGATAAGTACCTGCCCGGCAAACAGCAGCCCGACGGCCGTGGCGCTGGTGAGAATAACCGGCTGCCGGAATTGGCTGCGCCAGGCGGTTATAAACAGGGCCGCTACCAGAACGCCGGCTGCCAGGGTTAAAACACGATGCGAGAAGGCCAGCCAGCCAGTCGCGTTGTCCGGTAACCCACCGGAGCAAAGCGGCCACCCTGCGCAGGCCGGTCCGCCACCTGCAGCCGCCAGCCACGCCCCGGAGACCATTAACATAAGTACTGCCAGGCTGGTGATCGCGGCCAGCTTCGCGAAAACCGAGCTGAAGGAAATAGGCGTCTGGGCTTCACCGGCAAGATTTCCCAGCCCGGCAGCCGCGGTGACCAGAGCCATGATCACCAGCGCCAGGCCAAGATGCAAATTGGACAACCAGGCAGCAGTCAGGCTGCTGACCAGGCTTCCGCCTAACACGGTTTCAGCCAGGATGCCAAACAGCGCTGCTGCCAGCAAAATTCGTACACTACGGCGCATCGCCCGCCGGGTAAATGCCCAGGTTGTAATTCCCAGCACCGTCAGCGCCGCAGTAGCAGCCAATACTCGATGAGTCATTTCCAGTTGAGCGGCCAAACCGGTCGGTATGCCCCACTGGCCGTAACAGGTCGGCCAATCCGGGCAGGCGCCCTCGGCTCCGTCAAATCTCACCAGATAACCCGCCATAACGACTAAAAAAGTCAGTACCGCTGCGGCAATCAAGGCCCGTTGGAACGGATCTTTGTGCTGGTTCACGATATTCATTTCTTTCATCTCTTTAACTCCCCCGGCCAACTTCGGTTTGTCCGGTAATGACTTTCGGCTGGTTTTCAACCTGACGGGATTGCCTGGCTAACTGCCGGCGCACGAAAAAGGGATACCCCAGACTCAGAATGGTCGCAAATGTGAACCATTGCAAGGCATAGCCCAGGTGCGGACCTTCGCTGATTTCAATTTCCGGCAGGCTGCGGTATGGCAGGCCAGTCCAGGCAATATCGGGCGCCTGGTCGATATAAATCGGCAAAAGCCTTAATCCAGACTGTGCCGTAACCCGTGGCACATTGACCACGTTCCAGGCGTCCAGGCGCGTCTCGCCGGGCGCCAGGGTCGGGTCGGGAACACCGCCAAAATCTGGCTTTTCCAGCGAGCGCCGGATCATGCCCTGCACAGACACTGTGCCTGTCTCATAATATTTTTCCCGGTCAGCCGCGTCTTCGAATGGGATCCAGCCGCGGTCAACCAGCACGTACCATTCCGTGCCGGAAACTTGCAGCGGCGTCAGCACATGAAACCCCAGCCGGTTGTCCCACACCTGGTTGCGCAGCAGCACTTCCTGGCTAAAATCGTATCGACCTGTCACTGTCACACTGCGGTATTCCATGTCGTACAAATCTTCCACCGGTTGGCTGGCATTTAGATCCAACGCCGGTGCGGTCATTTGCGCAGTTGCGCGGGCATTGAAAGCTCGCCGCCATTCCAACCGATCCAATTGCCAGATTCCTAGGCGAATCAAAACGCCCACACCGGCAATGACCAGCAGCGTCGTAATGATCCAGCGAAAAGTGAGCAGGCGTTTCAACATGATCCGGTCTCAAGGCTCCGAGGCAGGCTGGGTTGGGTTTGCCGGCATGGGAATGGCGATCAGCGAATACAGCCAGACCAGTATCCAGGTTGGCAATCCAATGGAAAGGATTCCCATTACTCTATCGGAAGCTTTCGCACGCGCAAACACCTCGATATCGACGCTCTGCGACGCCTGAAAGGTGCAGGATAAGCTGTATTTGCTCGGCCGGTCGAGCGTGAGCACGCTGGATGATTCGGCTGGAATCCAAAGCGGGCCCAGTTGGTGACTGACCGAATCCATGTTGCGCACGATGATCTGGTCATCCTCGGCAAAACGCATATCAGGCAGCGCCGGGCCGGGTTTTCCCCGGGCAATTTCCGCAGCAGTGCCGGGTGGAATCAGAATTTCGATCTGCCGCGGGGCGCGGTCCGACTGGTTTTTGACCATCTGGTACGATAGCTCCGCCACCAGGTAAGCAAAAGCCATGCTGATTAGCAAACTGATTCCAAGGCGGATTAAGGCGGCGCGCACCAGAGGGCTCATTTCATTTTTCTTTCAATAAAAAACGGATGTCGGCCGTCAAATCTTCAACCGGCGTACCATAAGGGTAAGTCACTCGCAGCCGATTGGTGGTATCCACCAGATATACACGAGACGAATGGTCCACCTGATATCCAGCTGTGCCGTCGGATTCTGTGATCTTCCGGTAAACACCATACCCTTGCCAGACCGGTTCAAGCTCTGCTTCACTGCCCGAAAGACCAATGAATTGGGGATCAAAACCGGCGGCATAAGCCTGTGAAGCTTCGGGTGTATCGCGCTGTGGATCGACAGTGATGAAAACAAATGCCATCTGGTCAGCTTTTTCACCCAGGTCAGCTTTGACGCGATTAAAGTCCGCCAGCGTGGTCGGACAAACATCCATGCAGGAAGTGAAGCCAAAGAAGAGAAGCACGACCTTGCCCTCGAGCGCGTTCATCTGAAACTCGGAACCATCTGCGCTCTTCAGGTTGATTGCCGGCGCCGGCACATTGGATGTGATTTCCGAGCCATGCAGTTCGTATGGGCGCGCAAACGCCGTTGCCCAGACCAGCAGCATCACTGCCAGGAACCCCACCACTCCAAACAAGATTGTGCGCTGCATTTCTTACCTTTCTAATGGGTCCGGCAACTCCCCTCGTTCGCCGGATAACAATTCTGGTTAAACCGTCCCGATCAGGTACAGCGCCGGGTAGAAGAAAATCCAGATCAGGTCGACAAAGTGCCAGTAATTGGCAGCAGCTTCCACCGCCCAATGCTTTTCAGGGCTGTACCGGCCTTTTATGCCATTGCGTAGAATGATAAAAAGGAAGACCACTCCGGTGAGCACATGAAAAGCGTGCATTCCGGTCATCATATAGAACATCGCGCCTTCAACGCCGTCCGCCGGGCCAAAGGGCGCCAAACCCCATTCGAAACCAACCACGCCAACGAGGAAAACAATCCCAAGCAGCATGGTAATCAATGTGCTGGTTACAAAAGCTTTACGATTGCCTTGCGAAATTTGCACTTCAGCGCGATTCATGAAAAAGCTGGAGATCAACAGCACCGAGGTGACGATCAAACCCAGGCCCTGTTCCAAGTGCGGGCGCTTGTCACCTAACAGGTAGAAACGCGACACCAGCAGCGCTGCGAACACAAACGCGTCAGACAGGAAAAACAGCCACAACCCAACCCGGGCGGTGCCAATCTTATAAGCCCGTTTTTCTAGTGTGGTCGCAGGCGTATTCATTCATGGCCTCCTTCGCTGCCCGAGAGGCGGGCGATGTGCATAAAATAAACCAGTACCAGGGCGCCTTTGAAAATGGCAATCACCCATAAGAAGATGGTCGGCGCTTCGTTCGTGCCAATGACGTACTCCACCGCAGTGAGGATCGCCAGTGCCAGGAAAACCATCACACCACGGCGTAATTCAGACATCGGTTTATTCTTATCCATGAGTTCCTCGGGCTTTCTGATCCACAGCCTGCAGCGGAGCTATTTCGACAAATTTCGAGCCTTTCAAACCGTAATCATAGGGATCGCCGACCACGTTGAAAGGTTGAGCGTAGTTGTGTTCCGGCGCTGGTGATGGCAAAATCGACCATTCCGGGGAACGTGATTCCCAAATATTTCCCTTTGCCACTTCGCCCTTTTTGGCGCTGACAAACAGATTGATAAAGAAAATCAAAATTGACAGGGCAACCAGGAAGGCGGCGATGGTTACGATGAAGTTGGTTGGTTGGAACCCTTGTGCCGGGTCGTAATCCGCGATGCGGCGGCGCATACCCAACAATCCAACTGCCATTTGGCCAAAGGTCATTACCAGGAATGATGGCGTCATCAGGTAGAAATGAATCTTGCCAAGCGTCTCATTCATCCTGCGGCCAGTGATCTTTGGGTACCAGAAGTAGATGGCGGCGAATAAAGGGAACATGTAGCCGCCAAAGAGCGTGTCATGGAAGTGTCCAACCACAAAGTAGGTGTCATGCAAATGCAGGTCGGTCGCCACCGTCCCCAGCGGGGGACCGGTCAGCCCGCCTAATAGAAATACAATGATGGCACCCAGCGTAAAGAGCATGGGGGTTGCAAAGCGCATACGGCCCTGCCAGATGGTAGCCGTCCAGGAAAAGAACTTGATGCCGGTCGGCACTGCTACCAGCAGGGTGGAATACATGAACGGAACGCGAAGATACTCCTCCATGCCGGAGGTAAACATATGATGCGCCCAGACCATAAAGCCAACCAGGGCAATTCCTAACGAGGACATGGCTACCCACTTGTAGCCAAATAAAGGCTTACGTACGAACACCGGCAGCAGCTCGCTGATGATGCCCAACCCGGGCAGAATGAATACATAGACTGCCGGGTGCGAATAGAACCAGAACAAGTGCTGAAAAAGCAGCGGATTACCGCCTTTGGCTGGATCAAAGAAGCCCATGCCAAACAAGCGTTGGAAGCTAACCATTTGGAACGACGTGCCGATCAACTGAGTGGCAGTCAAGGCTATCAAGGAGGTTGCCAGCACTGCCCAGGCGAAGATCGGCATGCGGAACATATTCATTCCCTGTGCACGCATGCGCAGGATGGTCACGATCAGGTTCAATGCCCCAATAATGGACGACCATCCGGCAAAAAATACGGCCACGAAAAACATTTGCATGCCAAGTGGAGCACGTGCCGAGAGCGGCGGATAGCCGGTCCAGCCGGTATCGAAGCCGCCGGTGAAGATGGCTGCCACGATTACAATCGAGGCCGGCACTGCCAGCCAGAACCCAAAGGCATTCAAGCGCGGGAAAGCCATATCTTTGGCGCCAATCAGCAAGGGCACCAGGTAGTTGGACATGGCTGAAATGCCAAGCAGGATCGAAATGATCAGAACCATGCCATGCATTCCGATCAGTGTGTTGAAGAAGTCAAGTGAGATGAACTGCATGCCGGTTTGCGCCAGTTCAGCCCGAAAGATCAGGGCAAAGGTGCCGCCCAGCGCCATCAGCAGCAGTGAAAGAATACCGTACTGCACGCCAATCACTTTATGGTCAAGTGAATACCCCCAGTACCGGATGATGCCAGGTTGGTCATGGAACTCCTCCGCTTCAAAAGTATCTTCGCCTTTTGCCCAGGTGAACCAATCGCGGAAGCCGCCAACTCCGATCATAAAACCAACGATGCCCAGAGCGGCGCCCAGGACAGCAGCAGGCTCGGCTTTGGGGGCAAGGCCCATCAGGGCACGAATACCGGCCAGTAAACCGATCCCAACCGCCGTGCCAATGATTTGACCGATAATGCCGGTGACAAATCCAATCGATAAGAATTTTTTCATATCTGCGCTCCTCAACAACCGGACTTATTGGAGTGTTTTGATAAAGGCAATAATGTCCGCAATTTGATCGTCAGAAAGGCTGTCCTTGTATGTTTGCGGCATCACATTGGGGATGGAGTCTTTGGCAACCTGTGTATTTGGGCTGACGATGGCGGTGTAAAGGTAGTCATCGTCAACCACGACAAAGCTGCCGTCCATCAATTCCACCGTCTTGCCAAACAATCCACGCCAGGTTGGCCCAACACTTGTCGTTCCATCCACCGAGTGACAGGAGCGGCAGCCGTTTGTACTGGCCCAACGTTCGCCTCGCGCGGCCGGATCGGTGCCGATGGCTGCTAATTCTCCCTGCACCCAGGTATCGAAATCTGTTTGCGATACGACAATCACCGGACTTTCCATATAGGCGTGAGAGGTTCCGCACATTTCCGCGCAGCGTACTTTGTACTCGCCGATCAATGTCGGGGTGATGCGCAACTCGCGCACCAGATTTTCTCCCGGTAGGAGATCCTGCTTAACGCGGAACTCTGGCACCCAGAAAGAATGAATGACATCCATTGAGGTCAGCGTTAATTTAGCCTGTTGATCGACTGGCATGTACATCTTGTCGGAAACAATGCCGTATTCCGGATATTCAAAGCGCCAGAACCACTGCCCGGCTACCACCTTGATTTCCAACGGTGCCGGATCCGCCTGACGGGTCTGCCCAAGGGTTATGGCGCCAAAATAGGAAAGCCCGATTACTGCACTCAGGGGAATGATTGTCCAGATAATTTCCAGCGGGTTGTTCGATTTGAAATAGGCGCCATCCTCTTCCTGCCCGGGTTTGCGCCGGAAAACGATCAGGCTGTAAACGATGAAAACTACAATCAAGGAAAATAAAAACGAGATAGCAATGATCTCGAGGTCAAACAGGCGGTCGATTGGCTGGGCTTGCAGGCTGGCTTGAACCGGCAGCAACCGGGTGGTCGAGAGTAAAAGGTCAACCAGGAAGGTTAAGACCAGCACCAACACCCCGGCAAAAACAAAATGCTTCATTGAAAAACTCCTCCTTGAAATAAGGGCTTCGGTTTGAGGTGCAAGCTGCGGCGTACTCAGCCAATCCTGCGCCTGTGCGGGCGTCAGGGTGCGGCGGTCATAGACCACGACGGCGCCACTGGCCTGCAGCGACACCAGCATGACCTTCATTGGCAGGTCGCCAGCCACGAATTGATGCAAAAATTCTGCGCGTGAAATGGATTTATCGTCATAATCGACAATGACCAGATCGGGCTGCCAGCTTTCCATCAGCTCAAGCGTTTCGGATGTCGTCGTAGTCGCCCGGACGATGGTCGATTTCCCATAACGGCCCAGCACCATTTTTTCCAATCCCTTGCGAAATAACGGATTGGCTGACGCAATCATGATTTTATTTTCGGCTGGAGCGGGCGAATCGGACATGGTTCGTTCCCAATAAGCAATAATTAGAACTCGCGTGTAATTCCCACAGGTTCTAATTTACACTTTTTCAGTCCAATTTACGTCCACCTACCCCCCTTACGAATAGGTTAAATCAAAGTTAACGAGCGGGTGATTCGGAAATCACCCGCTCGTTTAACAAGAAAAGGTTTTTATACCCGCTCAAACCGGAATGGCTATGTTTCTTTGCCGCTCACTGATTCGAAAAGGCCTAACCAGGCGGCTGAGTTCTCAAGGAACTGGGTTTAAAGTCATTTGTCCGCTGCCATTTTTTACGTCTTTTGAATCAGACCCAACTGAATGGCTTTGCTCACGGCTTCCGTGCGATTCGCGGCTTCCATTTTTTCCAAGATGTGCCGCACGTGGGTTTTGACCGTATTTTCCGAGATAAACAGGCGCGACGCGATTTGGCTGGTGGTCTGACCATCCGCCAGGCAAGCCAACACTTCCAACTCGCGATCCGAAAGCGGCGTCTGATTGGTGATTTCCGACTGGCGCGCCAAAGCTCGCATCACAGCACCGGTCACCTCGGGTGAGAGGGTGCCCTCGCCGCCGGCAACCCGTAAAATGGACTTTCGCAGGTCATCCGGCTCTGTATTTTTTAGAAGATAACCGTCGGCGCCCATGCGAATGGCACCCATCAAATCTTCTTCGTGCTGCGAGATCGTTAACATCAGAATATGCAGGGGTAAACGCAGTTTGCGCAGCGCTTCGACGGTTTGAATGCCGTCCATTTCAGGCATATTGACATCCAACAAGACAACTTCGGGTTGGCTGCTCTGAATCATTTCAAGCGCTTCGTGGCCATTACTGGCCTCTCCGACAACTTTAAATTCAGGCATGTCATTAAGCAAACCCACCAGACCACGGCGGAATAAGGCGTGATCATCAACAACAGCCAGGCGGAGGGGCACGATTCTCATGCTGGAGTCTCCTGAATATGGATGGGCACTTCGATATGGATGGTCGTTCCGCTGCCGGAGTGGCTGGTGATTTGAAATTCAGCCCCGATTAATTCAGCCCGTTCGCGCATGCCTCGCAACCCGTGGCGCGAGAGTTCGGGTACGTCTTCCGCTGAAAAACCGACGCCGTCATCGCTCAGATCAAATACCAACTCGTCGTTCCATTCGCGTACATTGATCCAGACCGTGGTGGCCCGGGCGTGTTTGCGAATGTTACTGAGCGCTTCCTGAATAATGCGCACCAGTTGCGCTTGAATTTCAGAGTTGACCTGCGGCAGCATCGCTGGCAGCGCTGTCACCACTTTCAAGCCGCTGGATGCCTCGAAGCTGCGAGAAATCTGGCTTAGCCAGGAGACCATATCCTGCTGGGGGGCAAAACGCAGATTGTCAATGGCCTGCCGGGTCTCCAGATAGGCGTCCGATAGCGCCTCATGGCTGTGTTGGAGGTTTTGCGCCAGCCGCGCCAGATCGCCCTGTGCCAACTGGGTCTGCATCTGTGCGGACGTGAGCTTGAGATAAGCCAGCGTTTGCGCCAGGCTGTCATGGATTTCACGCGCCAGCCGCACCCGCTCCTGAATTACCGTGCGATATTCAGTTTCAAGGCGGCGGCGTTCATTTTCCACCAGCATTGCCACCTGGGTAGTGACCGTTTCGATCAATGCAGTTTGACGCGGCTGCAGCGAGGTTAAACGCGCCCCCGTCATCAGAACTGCGCCAATAACCGTCCCTTCCGGCAAACAGAAAGGTAGAACGATCATCGCGGTTCCATCTTCCCTGGTGCGCATCTGAACGGAACCAAGAACGGTGCAACCCATGTTAGCCATCTGATTGAGGATATCATTCGCTTCTGTTGATTCGAGCCATGGGTCGGAACCGCTTGACAGCTCAAAACCGGTAAAACGCGGTTCGGCCGGCCGGAGTACTGCTCGAGAATTCTTGAAATCCAGCACTTCGCACAAACCATCGATCAGGTTACGCACGATCGTGCTCAGATCTTCCTGCTGGCTGTTCGCCAGTTGAAGTTGGCGTAAGGTGACCAGTTCCTGGTTGCGCAGGCGGGTCATTTCCAATGCCAGCGTCATCTCATCGAGCAGCATCACCAGGTAGGCATGCAAATCCGGTTCGATTTCGCGATCAGGAGTCAGGTATAAATTGACCACACCGACCGGATGCCCGTTCCGTATCAGCGGCAAGCAGTATATCTTCGTGACATCGGTGAATGGCGATTCGAGCAGCGGGCAACCTGAGGTAACCTCGCTGTGCATCCGATTGCACGCCTCGCAACGCTGGCGGATGGCTGGAGCGGCGAGATGATTTATCCAGGCTTGCAGCCCGGGATTGGATTGGGAAGCGTATACATAGGTCTGCAACGGCTGGCCCCAATCGTCATAGGGGACAAATGATCCTCCGTCACAGCCGACCACACGGGTAATAATTTCCAGCGCTCTTTCGACCAACTCATTTTCACTTTGAGCACTGATGAGAAGCTGATTGAGCTGCACCATGCCATCCAGGCGGCTTTGCAGCGAATCACGTTCAACCAGATTTATATCCTTGAGCTGGCGAGACGTTTGTTGATTATTGTTTTTACGTACAAACAAACCTGCCAGCACAGAAAGGCTGATTGCCAATGCTGCCGCAATCGCCCAGAAGGCCAGTTGCATCCCAACCGTCCCATCTACTCCCCCTACCCAATACCAGACAAGCGCTTCCAACCCCAAAATGGTAATCATTACAATCGCGGGAATGAGAAGCTGCCTTCCCTGAGTCTCGCGCATGGGTCGTTTCATGTCTCAATTTTACCAGAAACAACCCTTCTGTGCTTTTTCCTGACCGTCAACCCTGCCTGTACAGCGACACCAATTGGTGGTAAATAAAAACCGTCAAAGCGGCATCGATCTGCTCTGACGGTTTTCGACCGGTAAATATAGAAATTCGGTGCGTTTTACTTGGCCAGAGTGCGGATAAATGTCACCAACTGCCAGACCTGGTCGTCTGTCAGAATACCCTTCTGGGCGGGCATGGATGAATTGAATGGCTCCATCGCGCCGCCTTCCATAATGCGCCAGAAGAGAAAATCATCAGCCTGGTCACTCGCCACTGTAGCCAGGTCGGCGGGTTTCGGGTCTAAAGCCGCAGCCGCCGGACCGTCCCCGGCGCCAGTTGCGCCGTGGCAGGATGCGCAGCGTTCTGCATATAAAGCACCGCCAGCAGTGGCGGCATCCGCCTGGCCAGCAAATGGGTTGGTTTTTCCGGCATATTCAGCCGGAACTTCCGGTTCAGTTTCAGCAGGAGCGCCGCCGCCGCAGGCGGCCAAAATAACCGTGCTCAGAACTAAAACCGTTATCAGTAAGAAAAGTGTACGCTTCATTTTTGTCCTCCATGATGTGAATGTGCCGTTCAAAAAAGCTTGAATATATTATAACTATGTTTATTGATTAATGTTAGGTTAAACCTATATGAACATTATCAAATATATATGAATAATTACATCTCGAGATGTTAACAATGTCACTTACGATAACTTTTCTTTTCTATTATCCTTTAAGTAATCTTTACTTTAGAGGTGAACAATGTTTCGAATAAGCCGTCGTCTTGATTATGGGTTACAGTTGATGATCGCCCTTGCTGCCAGTGATGGGGATCGGCCGGTACCCAGTGCTCGCCTGTCCGAGCAGTTGAATATCCCCCTTCCCTTCCTGCACCAGATTGCCCATACTTTGATGCAATCCGGCCTGATCAAAGCTTCTCCCGGTCCCCGGGGCGGGCTGCGTTTGAACTCCCCGGCTGACACCATTACTGTGCTCAAAATCGCCGAAGTTCTGGAAGGCCCGATCAACATAACCCCAGGCGTTGAAGTCAATGACAATAATTGTGTTCGGCAGGAAAGCTGCGCGACTCAGTCGATGTGGGATGATCTACAGTCCAAGATCATCAATTATATGGTAACTCACACATTGGATGTGTTGGTAAAACGATCAGTGCTGCTAGAGAACTACGTCGTGCCCGGTTCTTCGACCGAGCAAAACAAAACGCCCATCCCTGCTGATTAATTTATTTTTCGCACGGCAACTTGCCAGACCGGATTGATGATCCATCCGGTCTGGTTAGGGTTTCACTTTTCGGTCAATTCTTCAGTGCGGCCAATACCTCGGCAGAGTGACCGTCTGGTTTAACGTTGGGGAATATCTTCTTTATCATTCCGCGTTCGTCGATCAGAAATGTGGTGCGAAGGACTCCCTCGTATTCGTGCCCCCATAATTTTTTGTTCCCCCAGACTCCGTAAAGGTCGCAGACCTGATGTCCATCATCGGCCAGCAGCGTAAATGGCAGGTTGTACTTGGCTTTGAATTTGGCATGCGACTTGGGTGAATCCGGGCTAACTCCCAAAATCACAATCCCAGCTTGATCATAGACGCCATAGTCATCGCGGAAACTGCAGGCTTCTTTGGTGCACCCGGGAGTATCGTCCGCGGGGTAAAAATAAAGAACAACTGGTTTGCCCAAGTAATCGGTCAATGAACGGGGAGTTCCAGTTTCGTCCAGCAATTTGAAAGCCGGAGCCGGGGAATTTTCGGTTACCATGTGGTTATCTCCTTGATGTTTATGTGGCGGTTTCAGCAATCAGGGTTCCCATGCGGGATATGTCATATCCAGGAAGGGCAGCTACATCCCGTTTGAATGTTTCATTATGCATGATTTCAAACAATGGGGCTAACAGTGGACCGGCGGCAAATTCAATCGGGATGATCAGGTCATAATGTTCGTGAAACAGCGGTATGAAATCCAACCCGAGCGCCTGTGCTGCAGCAGGAATGCCCAATCCGCAATCAGCGCGCCCCGATGCCACTGCGGCTGCCACAGCCAGATGGGTAAATTCCTCCAGATCATAACCATTCACCTGGGTAGGCGTGATCCCTGATTTTTCCAACTGATAATCCAGCAGGACGCGCGTGCCAGCTCCGCGTTGGCGGTTGATAAAAATCACATCCGTGCGGGCCAGGTCGGTCAACCCCTTGATGCCCTTTGGGTTACCCCGCGCGACCATCAGCCCCTGCTCCCGCCCAACCCAGCCGTAAATGTTGACGCCAACTCCGGCTAAATATTGGCGTACGGCAGCCAGATTGTATTTACCGCTGGCCGGATCGAGCAGGTGCGCGCCAGCCAGGTGCGCTTCCTTGCGGCGCAGCGCTACCAGCCCGCCCTGACTGCCTGCATTGGCTGAAACTAACCGGCGGCTTTTCGTAGCCAGGGCTTGTGCCAGCAAATCCAACGTCACATCATGCGACCCGATACAAAAGATGGTCTGCTCCAGTTCAGGCGCGCGATACAATCTGACTCGGATTTTGGCGCCGGCCTCGACCCCCTGGGTGCCGCGCGGCAGAACGGTAAGGCCGTCAGCGCGCACCAAAGAGGTAATGACTCCAGCCCCACGCGCCAGCGGCGCTGCCAGCAGGCGCTCGCCAACCCGGCCAACCACCACCCGGATGTAATCGTCGTCGCCGGCTGGCGAAGTAATTTTCCGGGTGATCGCTGCCTCTATCTCGATCGGCCTGGCGGGTGATCGGCCAGTCCAGCGCGCCAGCAAAGGTTCGACAAAGATTTCGCCGGTGAGGGCAGCCGAAACCGGGTAACCCGGCACGCCAATGATTGGAATCATTTTGCCGTCGCTGCGCCGCAGCATACCAAGGATCACGGGATGGCCTGGCCGGACGGCCACGCCATGCACCAGAACCTGACCCAACTCCGCAATTACCTGAGCCGAAAAATCTTCCGCTCCCGCCGACGATCCGGCATTCAATAAAATCAGGTCATGATCCTCGGCAGCGGCCAGCACCTGCGAACGGATTTTTGCCAGATCATCCGGAATGATGGGAAAACGATGCGGGATTCCGCCCCAACTATGTACCTGCCCTGCCAGAACCAGCGAGTTGGACTCGATAATGTCGCCATGCCGAACCTCGCTGCCCAGTGCCACCAACTCACTGCCGGTTGGGAAGATCGCAACTGCAGGCTTTTTGGCTATGCGCAAAGCCTTGTGGCCGCTGGCTGCTGCCGCACCCAGGTCAACGGGCCGCAATACATGCCCGGATGGCAGAATCAACTGAGTGGCGACGATATCCTCTCCCATTGGCCGAACATGGCTCCACGGCGGCAGCGCGGCGCGCAAGCGAATTTGCTCCGGTTTTCGGGCATTCGCTGCGGGCGCGCCGTTCAGGTTCAAGGGCTCTACATTCTCGATCGGGACGACGCAATTCGCCCATACCGGCAGCGGGTCGCCGGTATCGACATAAGCTGCCTGTTCACCGACAGCCAGAATCACCGGCGCAGTCGGCATGGCATTGTGAATGGTTTCAGAGCGCAGGGCGAAACCATCCATGGCAGCCGAATGGTAATTCGGCGAGGAGGTTAGCGCCCAAACAGGCGCAGCCGTCACTCTCCCGATTAAACCCTCATCCAACTCGACTTCTTCCGACCCCAGTACTCCATTCATCCCAGCGGATTCAAGTGCCTGATCAAAACGCTGCCAGGCCTGTTCCAGCGGAATGTCATGCAGATAAAAACTATCAGCTTGTGGCATTTAATACTCCGCAATGCAGGTCAGAGGTATTCCACGTCCACGATCATGCCAGCGCCAAGCCCGGTAGCATCTGATGGGATGCGTACAAGACCATCGGCGCGCGCCAACATGAAAATCAGGTTGGACTTATAGAAGATCGGGTCGGCAATCAGGCCTTCAGGCGTTGAAACCAATTTTACCGGGAAGTAATCCTCACGGCCGGCTTGCGAGGCTAAATTGACGGTCAGGCGCGCCCGGGTGATTGGCCTTGAATGCTCCATCGTCAACCCGGATAACTTCCCAATGACCGGCATTAAAAATATTCGAGCAATAACCAGCGCTGATACCGGGTTACCCGGCAGCCCGATTACAGCCTTGCCATCACATACGGCCAGAATGGTTGGCTTGCCGGGCTTTACATTGACGCCGTGAACCAGCACGCCAGGCTGCCCCATGCGGTTGACCACGTCAGCAGTCAGGTCGCGAGCGCTGGCAGACGACCCGGCAGTGACCAGCACCAGGTCGCATTCAGCCAGTGCCATGCGTAAGGCTGCATCGAGCGCAGCCGCCTGGTCCGCGACGATGCCATAGCGTACCGGTTCTGCCCCGGCCTGAGTAACCAGCGCGCTTAACGAGTAGCTGTTGATGTCACGTACCTGTCCTGGACGAACAGCTTGATTCGGTTGCACCACCTCGTCACCGCTGGAAATGATACCAATTCGCGGCCGGCGTATCACTTCGATCTCCTTCAGACCCAGAGCCATCAGTCCGCCGATTTCAGCCGGGCGCAGCCTGACGCCTGACGGCAGCACTTCCTGCCCGATGGCCACGTCTTCGCCTACTTTCAGAATATTTTCGCCTGCACCCACTGCGCGCAGTACTTCCAGTTCGCCGGGGCGTGACACCTGAGAATATTCCAACATGAGCACCGCATCCGCGCCGGGGGGAAGCATACCGCCGGTATGAATGCTGGCGGCAGCGCCGGGCTGTAAGGCGAATTGTGGAGCAGCGCCCATAGGCACTTCCCCGACCACCGGCAGATAAGCAGGCAGTGACTCGCTGGCGCCGTAAGTATCAGCAGCACGCAGGGCATAGCCGTCCACAGTGCTGCGGGCAAATGCGGGCAAAGGTTCCTGGGCCAACACTTGATTTTTTAGCACCCGGCCGAGCGCTGAAGCCGTATCGATCGTTTCAGAAAGCAAGGCAGGGGGCGGCAAGTGAGCCAGTAATTTATCCAATGCGGCTGCCGGAGGTAGTAGCTCGAGGAATTCAGGCATGGCTTATCCCACCCACAGGGTAAAGGCCTGTAAATACACGGTAATGGCAAAGGTGGCAATGGCCGTAATACGCAGCAACTTCCAACGAGTTTTGCCCCCATTACCAATTTGCCAGATTTGCCAGAATTGGAACAGCCCAATCGGCAGAGTCAACAAACGCGGCCAGGTCAGCGCCCAGGCCATGCTCAGCAGCATGCCGATACCGATCAATAAATAGGCAACCAGAATAAGCACGTTATGTAAAAACATGCCGCGCTGCCAACCCAGCCGGACCATCAAAGTTTGCCTGCCGGCTTTGATGTCCGCATAATATGATTCAAGGGAGAGCGCCAGCACCATAGCCAGGTAAAGGGCTGTCAATGGGAAAGTCAGCGTTCCCAGCAGGCTGGTCATTTCACCGGTCTGCAGCAGATAGCCCAGTGCCGGCACCAGATTGGTCAACAAGATGGCCATGACCAGTTCACCATAGCCGGTATAAACCAGTCGAAAAGGCGGCACAGCATAAGCAAAGGCCAATATAAACGCCAGGCCAAGCACCAATACCACCACTGGCGTCAGGGCGCCTGCGGCAAGCAACAGTACCGTGATCATTGCTCCGGCGGTCAGCGTGGTAATTGCCAGCAGCAGAAGCATGCCGCGCGACAAGGGGATCCCGTCGCCACTTGAACCTTCACCGTCGGCCGTCCGGTCCAACATGGGTGATTGCAGACGGGTGTAATAGGTTGTCAGGTAAGAACAGCTAAGCTGCAGCAAGACGACCAGGGCCAGCCCAAGCCAGAAATTCCGCCAGTCGAACAGGTCGCCGCGGTAGACAACAATACCTGCTCCCAGCGCATATAAAAACGCGCCCGCCAACAAATTCGGCCAGGAGGAGATGGATAGAAAATCAGCCAGTGGGGTTCGATGTGTAGAAGGCATATCAGTCGTTGTTATATAAGTTGGTATCCGCCATCGACGACCAGGGTTTCACCGGTGATGTAGCGGTTGTTGATCAAGAAAAGCACTGCCTGAACAACATCCTGCGGCGCCCCCTGGTGTTTGACCGGTAATCGCTGCACCAGACGCTGCCACTCATCAGGTGAGGTATCTTCAGAGGGCAAAATCAGACCGGGCGCCACCGCATTGACCCGGATTCCGGGTGCCAGGGAACGCGCCAGCAATCGAGTGAGAACTTCCAGCCCGGCTTTGCTAATCGTGTAGGCTGGAAAACCAGTCCAGGTTTTACGCGCACCGCTATCGGACAAATTAATAATAACCCCATCGCGGCCCTGCATTAATTCTGCCGCGGCCTGGGCACACAACCAGGGCGCGCGTAGATTCACGGCCAGGGTATCGTCCCATTCTGTGACAGGCAGGCTGCGCAAATCGCCGCGCGGCATAACCGAGGCGGAATTGACCAGGACGGTCAGGTGCTGCGGCAGCCCGGAAATCTTCGCAAAACAGGCTTTGATCTGCTCAGGCTCACGCAGATCCGCTTGCAGTAGATAGGCCGGAACGCCAAGTTTTTCGATCTCGCGGGCGGTTTTTTCAGCCTTGCCCGCTGAGGAATGATAATGCAGTGCAATTGCGTAGCCCTCACGCGCCAGCGCCAGGGCAATTTCGCGCCCCAGGCGCACCGCCCCACCAGTGATCAGGGCCAGATCGTTGCGGGGGAATTCTGTCAATTCAGCCAATCCTTTACTTTTGGAAAAAGCTCGAGACGAAAAACCAGACATTGGCCGGCCGTTCCGCCAAACGGCGCATAAAATAAGGGTACCAGTGGGTGCCATACGGCACGTAAACACGCACTGAAAAACCAGCTTTCACCAGTTCTTGCTGAAGATCGCGGCGGATACCGTAGAGGAATTGAAATTCTACTGCCCGATCGGGCAAATCCAGCCTTTTTGTTGATTCCCGCGCGTATTTGATCCGCAGCGGATCATGGGTACCAACCGCAATCAGCGGCGGGAATAGCCCATCGGCGCTGCCGCCGGAGGTTCCGGATGCCTGCCCGGCTTGCAGCAAAATATCAACCAGTTGATCGAACGCGGCATCGACATCTGCTTTTTTAGGATAGGCTACCGATGCTGGCTCTTTGTAAGCACCCTTGACCAACCTTACCCGAATGCCCGCCTGCGCCAGGCTGCGTGTGTCTTCGGGACTGCGGTAAAGGTAAGATTGGATGACCGTGCCAATATTCTCGAACCCCGCAGCCCGCGCCCGAAACACCAATTCGAGCGTAATGCCTACCAGGCTGGAGTCTTCCATATCGACCCGCACGAAGTTACCAACCTGCCGCGCCCGCTCGAGAATGGTCAAAAGGTTGGTATAGGCCAGTTCGGAGTCCAGCACCAGACCCAACTGGGAAAGTTTGATGGAAACATTCGAGCGTAAACCTGCCGCGTGGATGGCATCCAAAATTTTCAGAATATCCGCAGTCGACTGCTCTGCAGCGGCTTGAGAATCCGTGTTCTCTCCCAGGTGATCCAGCGTCGCCAGGATACCCGCTGCGTTGAGTTGTTCGACAACCCGAATCGCGTCCTCCACTGTTTCCCCGGCGATAAACCGGGAAGCCATTTTCCAGGCGAATCTCCATTTCGTAATCAACCGTTGCGCCCAACGGGCTTTGGACAGAGAAATAAACAACGCTCGCAGCATTGAACCTCGAAGTCAGGCCTGTATTCGGACAAAAATCTACCTAATTCTAACATAACGCCTGTCTCCGGTCGCGGCTGATAGCAGGAGAAGCATTTAGCGGGATCGAGTTGCAATTTTTTGCATGAATTGGGATAAAATGATCCTGGCGACGCCGTTAAGTTGCCTTAACCCATCGGAAAACAATTAACTAGGAAAGAATGGCTGCTTCCCAACTCCCTCTAGCTTATTCACAATCTGTTGCCCGTGCGCGGGCAGCGGATTTGCCTCTGGTCGCACTCGAATCTACGGTCATTACGCATGGCCTGCCCTTCCCTGAAAATATAAATTTGGCGCGCGACATGGAAACGAATGTGAAGGCGGAAGGAGCTGTTCCTGCCACCATTGCCATCCTGGACGGCAAAATCCAGGTCGGACTCAGCGAAAGCCAGTTGGAAATGATCGCGACGGCAAAGAATGCCATCAAGGTCAGTCGCCGGGATTTTGGACTGGCGCTGGCACGCCGCATGCCTGGCGGCACGACGGTAGCCGGCACCCTGCATGCCGCCAATCTGGCAGGAATTCAAGTGTTTGCCACCGGCGGGATCGGCGGCGTTCACCGCAACGCGCCTTTCGACGTGTCTGCGGACTTGATCGAACTTGGCCGCACCCCATTGGTGGTGGTTTGCGCCGGCGCCAAGTCAATCCTTGACCTTCCGGCCACGCTCGAAGTGTTGGAGACTCAGGGGGTGATGGTGGTTGGTTACCAGACGGATGAATTTCCTGCCTTTTTCTCGCGCTCGAGCGGTTTGCGGCTTAACGCCCGCAGCGACAGTCCGCAGGAGATTGCAGCAATCGCCAATGCCCACTGGCAGGCAGGCGTAAAATCCGCAATTTTAGTCGCCAACCCGCCGCCAGTTGAAAGCGCGCTGCCCTATGCTGAAATTGAAGCAGTTATCCGCACTGCGCTCAAAGATGCGGAAGCCCAGGGAATACACGGCGCGGCAGCAACGCCTTTCCTGCTCTCGCGGGTAAACCAGCTATCGGGCGGAAAGAGCATGCAGACCAACCTGGCGCTGCTTCGTTCCAACGCCCGGCTGGCAGCTCAAATTGCGGTTGCACTGGCTGCACCAAAAGGCCAGGTCGCGATATAGCCGTAACCCCAAAGACCAAACGAATGTTGCCTTGATTCCGCGGCTAGTACGTCGCAGTTGGGGCGCGAGTAGCGGATGGCCTGGGAGTCGGCGTTGCGGTGCGGGTCTGCGTCACGGTCGCTGTCGGGGTAATGGTGGGCCGCAATGTAGCGGTACCTGTGGGGGTAACGGTCCAGGTGGCAGTTGGCGTGCGCGTCGATGTGCTGGTCGGGAGTGGCGTTGGTGGGCTGCCGCTTACAATGAAGCGCCCGGAACTTTTCCACTCGGTGCCAACAAATATTTGCACCTCATATTCACCCGCGAGCCATTCATCAGATGATGGCTCGCATTCTGTGTACCCGTAACCGCCTGAGCCACCATCCCACGGCTTGGATTCGAAACACAACAATTTCTGGTCGGCCAGGCGGTACCACAGCGCTGCCCAATGCGAGCCCGGTATCATTTGATCGTAGCTGAACGTGCCAAACAATTTGGTAAGCGGGTTGGCGAACTCGGTTTGTGGATCAACCGGCTGGAAGTTTTCGTCGATCTCGCGCGCAATCAAAACCGGGCTGAACACGGCCTCCGGGTTGGGGGTAATGGTGGTTAAAATGCCGGAGCGGATGCTGTCGGGCAGCGCCGGGGTAAATGTGATCGAGGGGGTATTGGTGATGGTTGGCGTAAGAGAAATCGTCGGCGTGAGGGTAATCGTCGGCGTCAGCGTAATGGTTGGCGTCAGCGTAATGGTTGGAGAAGGCGGAAAAAAGCGGTAGGCAACCGGTTCCGCGTACCGGTTGAGCATAAACGCGAAGCCTGCCAGTATCATCCCCCCGAAAATCGTCCGCCAACCGCGCGAGACCATTTCGCGGCGCTTGCGGAAATATAAGAGACGTTTTCCTGAGCGAATGGTGCGGATGCCTGCAAAAATGCTCAGGAACATCCCCAGGAGAATCAAGACAATCAGTGTTTGTACTGCGGTGCGAATATCCAGATTCATCATAATTCAATCGGATCCGTGCTGAAGTGATTATAGCATGTTCGTGATTTCGTCCATCCTTGTCAGGAATCCAACCCACGAAGAAAGAAATCATGTCACGGCATCACATTTTGGGTTATTTCTGCACCTGTTCATTCTACCGGTTAAACGGCTGATCTCATTGCGTATATTTTTTTTCAAGAGTAAAATCCTTCTATATGACGCTCACTCCGGGGACTCTTCTCAACAATCGATACCGAATTGTTTCCATCCTCGGCCAGGGTGGAATGGGGTCGGTTTATCAAGCTTGGGATGAGAACCTGGGCATCTCGGTAGCGGTCAAGGAAAATCAATTTCTGACCGACGAGTATGCGCGTCAATTCCAGCGCGAAGCCAATATTCTGGCAAGTTTACGACATCCAAGCTTACCACGGGTAGGCGATTACTTCACCGTGCCCAATCAGGGCCAATACCTGATCATGGATTTTATCGAAGGGGAGGACCTGCGCGAGCGTATCGAGCGCATCACCACCCTCCCCGATGAAGAAGTTATTTTGATCGGGGCAGCCATTTGCGATGCCTTGAATTATCTGCATCACCGCTACCCACCGATTATTCACCGGGACATCAAGCCGGGTAATATCAAAATCACGCCAGAGGGTCAGGTTTCACTGGTCGATTTTGGCCTGGCCAAATTGATGATCGGGACGCAGCAAACGACCACCGGCGCCCGCGCCATGACCCCCGGTTACTCACCGCCCGAACAATACGGCACTGCACCCACCGACTCACGCACGGATATTTATTCTCTGGGCGCCACTCTCTATGCCGCCTTTACCGGCGCCATCCCGGAGGATGGCTTGGCGCGCGCCACCGGGAAAGCAGATTTAACCCCAGTACGGGCATTAATGCCAAAGGCCAATCGCAAACTAGCATCTGTCATAGAGAAGGCGCTGGAAGTTGACCCGGATGACCGCTACCAAACGGCGGTTGAATTTCGCAAAGCTTTGCTAAATGCCGGAAATATGGAAAGGCTGCCCGAAGGTCAGTCGCTGGTAACGCCGCCGCCCTATACCCCGCCGCCTGAAGAAATGGAACCCGCGGGGGCTACCCTTGCATTCGGCTACAATTCTACGCCTCAGGACCCGATGGTGGCGCGCCGCTTATCACTCCCGGTTTCCCGTCGCAATCGGGCGCGAAAACTGATGCCTATATCGCTGGTCATTATAGGGGCGATCGCTCTTATCGCTATTTTGCAACCGGGAATCCCGCAAACCGTACTCGGGTGGATCATCTCGCCGCCTGCCGCTACGTCCACATTGGCTGCGGCAAACCCGGAGGTGACTCTCACGAGCAGCCCGCCAGCCGGAACCCCGGAAGCAACCTCAGAAAATCCCTCCCCCACTGATTCGCTCACAGGAAACGAATCGAAAACCCCGGCCCCGGTTGAAAATTTAACACCCACCATTACCCCGACCCCCACCCCGACAAAGGTTGGCGGTAGCGCCGGACAAATCGCCTTTTCTTCCGATCGCACCGGCAGCATGCAAGTGTGGCTGATGAACACAGACGGCAGCCAGCAGCGACCGCTGACCAACCTGCCGGATGGGGCCTGCAAGCCCGCCTGGTCGCCGGATGGAGCCAAACTGGCATTTATTTCGCCCTGCAAAGAACGAAAGGACCGCTATGACGGTTCGAAAATTTTCGTATTGGATGTTACCAACGAATCAGCCCCATACCCACTACCCGTTCCCCCAAGCCCGGCTGAAGATTACGATCCAGTCTGGTCGCCTGATGGCAATCGAATTGCATTTTCTTCCACCCGTGCCGGAAACCCGGACGTCTTTGTATTCAATCTGAAAGACCAATCTCTGATACAACTGACCAATAACCGCGCCCCGGAAAAATACCCGGTCTGGTCACCCAGCGGAACCCAGATTGCATTTGTGCGCGATATTTCATACTCGCAGCTCTGGATCATGTCGGACACGGGGCAATATCAATCCCGCTTCTCGGTCAGCGGTGAAGTCAACGATATGTGGCCCAACTGGTCGCCGGATGGGAATTACATCCTGTTTTCACAGCTCAATTCGGCCAATGTACCCTGGCTGGTATCGTTACGCTACGAAGACCGCAACACAACCAATTCGACCCGGATTCCCCCGCGCGGCCAACCGGATGTCGGTCCAGTCGCTCAGGCCAACATCTCTCCGGACGGTAACTGGATTGCTTATGAAAGCTGGCCTGACGGCAGCAACCATGACATTTATCTGATGACGATTAATGGATCGAACAAAATGCGGTTGACCACCGATAAAGATTTCGATTTTGGCCCTGCCTGGCGACCTGTTCCTAAATCCTGATGCCTGAGAGCAATGTCAATCGCTGTTGTATAACATGCGAGCGTAAGGTTCGGCAAATAACGCCGGCGCACCCCCGGTATGCCAGAAAAGCAGCCGATCAGTCGGTTTGAAATAGTTTTTGCGAATAAGATCGATCATGCCAGCCGCAGCCCGTCCGGTATAGACCGGATCAAGCAGCAGCCCTTCGGTTCTGGCAAACAGCTTGATCGCTTCGATCTCAGGTTCACCCATCACTGCGTATCCACCGCCTAAATATTGGTCATTGACGAGCACTTCTTCGGGCGTGAGCTGAATGGGTTTCCCGAGCCTTTCTGAGGCCTCGCTTGCCAGCCGGGCTACGTCCGCCTGCAATTCCGCAGCGGGGTGGTCGATGCTGATGCCAAGTACTTTGCCACCCCAGCCGGCCAACTTGGCCCCCAATGCCAGCCCAGCCTGAGTACCCGCAGATGAGGATGGCACAATAATCCAATCTACGCTCACTTGTTGCGCAATGAATTCCTCAAAAGCATTAACATAACCAATTGCTCCTGTTGGAGTTGAGGCGCCGAGAGGAATTAAGAACGGGCGATTCCCTTTCTCCCAGGCAACATCGAATGTGTATTTTGCCACCCGTTCGCGTTCTGCGCGGGTAGTCCAAACCAGCTCTGCCCCAAACAGGTTGTCCAGCAGGACATTCCCATTCGGATTGTCGCTTGGCTCACCAGAGAGCACCAGGATACAGCGCATTCCAAGTCGCGCTGCCAAAGCTGCCGTCTGGCGGCAGTGGTTGGATTGGATGCCTCCGACTGTGATCAGCGTGCGTGCACCGCCGGCCTGGGCTTCGGCCAGTACATATTCCAGTTTACGGGCTTTATTGCCGCCAAATGCCACGCCCGTCTGGTCATCGCGTTTGACAAACAGGCGCGGACCGCCGAGAGCTGTGGTAAGCCGCGACAACGCTTCCACCGCAGTGGGCAAGTGAGCCAGAAGGATCCTTGGAATCAAAGTGAAACCTCCTGTTGGGTTTGCTTTTTTCCCCTGCGCCGCATGATACTCAACAACTGCGGTAATAAATGTGTATATACCCGATAGATAAACGGGCGCGCCGGGTAATCCCAGGCGCCGATAAAGCGCATCACCTGCCCGCCCAACCCTTCCTTGAAGCGGAAGACGCCCCACATCGAGTCGTTTTCGGCGAATACATCCGGAGCGCCCCACAGGTCATATTGCGTACAACCCAATCGCTTCGCGCTGCGCATGGCCTCCCATTGCAACAGATAATTCGGCATTTTTTCGCGATGGACTTCCCGTGACATGCCGTACAGGTACCAGGCGCGGTCAGCAGTGAAGAACAGAATCAGGCCGGCAACCGGCTCCCCCTCCACTTCAGCAAGCAGCACCTCGGCCATTCCTGCATCCATAAAATATTTCCAGGCGCGCAGGTAATATTCCTCCGGGCGGATGACGAAACCATCTCTTACCGAAGTTTCAGCATACATGTGGTAAACCGCCGGCAGGTCGTCAACCTCGCCATGACGAATAGTGACGCCTTTTTTCTCCGCCAGGCGCAGGTTATAACGCGTTTTTTGCTTCATGTGCGCCAACCAGTCCGCTTCGCTGCCGCTCAGATCAATCCAGACGGTATTGCGGAATTGAATCTGATCCTGCGAATAGCGCCAACCGCGGGCTGCGAGGTCCGCCTGAACCACCTTCCCGGATTCTGACTGATGTTCATCGGGTGAGCCGGGAACGCCGATGCCTGAAAAGACTTCGGGGTCGATCTTGATAAAAATTGCTTTTTCTTTTTTAGCCAGATCTTGCAGACCATCCAGAACGAGCTTGCGCTGGGCTGCTTTATCCCAGTCCAGCAGCGGCCCGCGCGGCACATACAGCACCTTCAGGCGCGGCCCGAACGGAGTAAGTCGAACCGTCCGCTCCAGCACCATAGCCGCCGCCTGCACCTGACCATCCTCTGCCCGCCAGAGCTGGGGTAAGGGACGCCAGCCATACATGGCCTTGAACTGTGCCCATTGCCAGGTTTGCAGGATGTGCGCGCCGGGCAGCGAAGCGATCGTTCCATTCCATCCGTTCCGAGTTTCCTGACCTGCTGTCATGTTAGCCTATCCAGCCATTTTTCTTCTAGTACCGTGCCACATCGAAAATTGGTTGTCATCGGAAGGTTTACTCTCCCCCACGCCGGCGGGCATAAAGCCGGTAGGCCTGGTAAAGAAACGGTTGAAAAACCTTATCCCAGGCGCCGGAGGATCGCCGCACGGTGCCGCCAAACCCACGCTTGAAACGGTAAACCCCCCAAAGCCCATCTTCACGCCCGGAGAATTGCTTTTCGAGCTCTTCTTCATCCACGTCAGGGATGCCCCACAGGTCATACACCTGGCAACCACGCGCAGCCGCCCAGCGCATGGCCTCAAATTGCGCCAGATAAGCCGGCATGCGGTTGCGCTCATCGTTCCCGGAAGCGCCGTAAAAATACCAGGCCCGCCGCCCATGCGCAAAAACCATTACGCTTGCCAGCGGTTTGCCGAAGTATTCCGCGGTAAGCAGCGCACAGGCTCCTTGCGAGGCGAACAGGTCATAAGCGCGTTGGTAATATGCCAGGCTGTGGACGCCGAATTGATCCCGGTTACCTGTCTCTTGCATCAGGTGATAGAAACCGGTCACATCGGCGTTTTCTTTGACCACCACTTCCTTTTTCTCTGCCAACCGCACGTTATAACGGGTCTTTTGCCTCATGCGGGACAGCCAATCTTCCGGGCTGCCCTCCAGGCTGACCTCCACGGTGCGCCGCGGTTGGATGGGATCAGTCGGTGATGAGCCTGGCAACTCATCACCGGCAGAAAAGGGCTGTTCTTCCCAGGAGTCCGGCTCGACCTTCAAGAATATCGCATGCTGCTGCCGGCAAACCTCCTCGACCTCGGGCCAAAGAGCTTGCCAGCCGCTGCCTACCGGGCCTTTGGGAATATAACCGACTGTTAACCCAAGAGGAAGCTGGCGAAAGAGAATCTGCGCGCCGCACGGACCCGCCTGAACCCGAATGGGGCGCCAGCCAAAGGCCGCTTTTAATTCTCCCCAGGCTGCGGTTTGCAAAACGTGAGCATCAGGGTAATCGGCGAGAAAGCGCTCCCATTGTGTAACGTCGAGGATGGACATTAAATAATCGAGGTGATTTCTGGCGGGGGGGTGGCGCGTACAGCCGCGCCGGGGATAAATTTGTCCAGCAGGTCAATGATTTCATCCCGGCTGCCGTCATTGGAGAGCTGAATCAATTCATCAACGGCCTGATATAAGCGTTCACCCTGCAAAGGTTCAGTGTTATCCAGCCGGAAAATGTCCGGGTGTTCGGTGGATTTGAACTGGAAGCCTTCGTCCCATAAATCTTCGGCTAACTTTTCCCCAGGGCGCACCCCGGTATACACAATTTCAATATCCCGTCCGGGTTCCAGCCCTGAAAGCCGGATCAAATCCTCTGCCAGGTCAAGAATGCGTACCTGTTGCCCCATGTTCAAGACAAACGTCTCACCGCCAAGACCCATTCCGCCTGCCTGCAAAACCAGATAAACCGCTTCGGGGATGGTCATGAAATAGCGCTTCATGTCCGGATGGGTAATGGTAACAGGCCCGCCACGCGCAATTTGCCGATTGAAGATCGGAACGACACTGCCGCGACTGCCAAGTACATTGCCAAATCGTACCACTGAAAACGGCCGGTTCGTGCGGCGTCCGGCTTCCAGGACGACCATTTCAGCGATCCTCTTGGTGGCGCCCATGATATTGACCGGGCGAATAGCTTTGTCAGTGGAGATCATGACCAACCGTTCCACCCCGTGCTGCAGCGCGGTATCGACCAGATTTTTCGTCCCCTGGATATTATTGGTAACGGCTTCCTCGACATTGACTTCCATCAAGGAGACGTGTTTATGCGCGGCAGTGTGATACACCACCTGGGGGCGGAACTGGGCGAAAACATTGTGCAAACGCATCGAATCGCGAATGTCGGCGATCACTGGATGGACAATGAGCGATGGAAAGGCCTCTTTGAGCTCCAGTAATGCGTCAAAGATGCTGTTTTCACCGTGCCCAAGCATGATCAATTCGTCCGGGCCCCAACGGGCAATCTGGCGGCACAGTTCGCGCCCGATCGACCCACCTGCCCCGGTCACCAGCACGACTTTACCGGAAAGACCCAACCCAACCTTCTCATCCCGGATGCGCGTCGGCTGGCGGCGCAGTAAATCGGAAATATCCACTTCGCGCAGGCGGCTGACGCTCACTTTACCGCCCAGCAATTCATAGATCCCGGGCATGGTACGATATGGAATGGCTTTCAAACGGGCTATGTCGGCCACGGTGCGCACCACCCGGCCAGGCGCGCTGGGGATGGCGATAATTACCTCATTGACCCGCAGCCGGTCGAGCACCCGGTCCAGGTCGGTAATGGTACCCACGATCGGTACGCCATGAATTTGTTGGCGCTGCTTGGTGGGGTTATCATCCAGGAAACCTACCGGAATTAAATTTAGCTGCGGGTTTTTCTGGAGCTCCCGCACCACCATTGCCCCGGCATCACCGGCGCCCACTACCAGCACCCGTTTTGCGCGCGTGCTGGTCTGGCCAGCCGTCTGATTTTGCTGCATTTCGGCAATCAACCGCAGGGTAAATCTCAGCCCGCCAACCGCCACCAGCGATAACAACCAGTCGATGACAAAAACAAAACGCAGATACGAATCGACAATGTTCAACGTGTACAACAGGAGCATCGCCAGCGCCAGACCGACCGAAGCTGTTGTCACTGCCACGGTGATCAGCTTAAGTTCCTGAATGCTGGCATAAGCCCACAAACGCCGGTAAAGCCCGAAGAAGTAATAAACAATCGGCTTAACCACCAGTGCGGCGCCGATCATCCAATAGGAAAAAGGCAGATACTGAAAGTAAAGCGTGCCAAGCTCAAAGCGCAGGACGAATGTGCCCAACACTGCGATCGGGATGAGAACTAAATCGCCGATCAATATATAACGATTTCGGATGTTAATTTTTCCGCGCATGGACTAACGACCTCTTAAGCCGATCACGGTCCCCACCGTCCGGATCATAATATTAAAATCAAGAAGTAAATTGCGGTGTTTGATGTAATAAAGGTCATACTCGAGCTTGACGCCATTGGTCTCAAAGTCGTTGGCATACCCGTAATTGACTTGCGCCCAACCGGTCAGACCAGGTTTGACAAACAGGCGCGCACGGTAAAACGGGATATGCTCCTGCAGTAATCCAACCAGTTCGGGACGTTCTGCGCGCGGCCCAACCAGACTCATGTCGCCGCGAAGGATGTTCAAGACTTGCGGTAACTCGTCGAGGTGAGACATACGCAAAAATCGGCCAATAAATGTGGCGCGTACATCGTGGGCGGCTGCCGGGCGAGCAATTCCGTCCGCCTCGGCATCCTGGACCATGCTGCGGTATTTGATCATATTATACAGGCGGCCGTTTTTGCCAAGGCGGGATTGCAAATAAAAAATGGGCGCGCCAGTCTCCAACAAAATCGCCAATCCAATGAATGGAAACGATAGTCCCAGGGCGATGGCACCCACCAATCCGCCAATAATATCGATCAACCGTTTTGCGAGTTCGTAAAACCCGCCTACATGGGCCTGATCGACAAACGAACGGAGTACCCAATCTGATTTCAACAAAAAAATCGGCACGCGGCCAAGCAGCTCTTCATAGACCATTGGCATGGTAGTCACTTCGATGCCGCGTTCTTCTGCCTCCAGCACCTTTTCGAACACCGCCGCATCCATGTCACCCATAATCGAAAAGATCAGATCCGTTACCTGGTGCTCGCGAACAAGGTCGAATAGGTCCGCGTTCGTACCGAGAACCTTAAGACCTGAAATTTCAGTACCAACTTTCTCGGGGTCATCATCCACCAGGCCAATGGTATTAAAAGGTGGCGGCCACATGCCATGAAGGATATGAGCAAGCTGCACGCCTGACTTGCCAGCCCCTACGATGATCACCCTGCGCATAAATTGCGGGGCGGTGAACAAACCTACAAAGATAAAACGCCAGATTAATGTCAGAACATAAACAAACCCGATAAAAAGGATAACACCCCGCCGTGGAAGGGAATCGGGGGTTGAAACGAAGAAGATGATCAAATATAAACCCAGGCTGACGCCGGCAGCCAGGCTGATTTCTTTGAGTGACTCAAGCCGGGCAGACGACCTTCGCATATCATAGGATTCGATCAACAAGAGCAGCCAGATCACCGGCATCAGGTAGAACCAGGCGGGAACCCTTTCTTGCAAAAACACCCAGGAGAAATTCAACCACTCATTACCCTGCGTCCAAAAATACAAGGCCAGGAATAAGGCTATGATCGAAGCCAGCAGATCGCCAAAGAATAGCGTACCGCGTCGTTCCGCCGGACGTAACCGCCAGGAAGGTTTAATCAGAGGAGCGTCTGTTTCCATTTTGCTCATGAATTCCACTTATCCATTCGAATGAAATATACTCCAAATAAACCCGATCCCCCAGGAAAAATGCATGGTCGCGATGGCCAGCGGAATCCCGATTGATAAACGTACGTCTTTGTGGCGGCGAGCGTAAGGCAGGGATGCGCAAACCAGCAAGATCAGGTATAACCCGATCCCAGCCGCCAGCAAGATTCTGGCGAATGTAAACCAGATCGAAAGCGCCAAAAGCAGCATGATTCCCGACACAAATACCGGTGGTAAAGCCTGACGCCAGCGCAGCGTACCGGGAAAGCGCCGCAGCATGCGCCATTTCCAATAGCCGTAGCGCCAGTATTGCTTCCCAAGGGCACTCAGCGTCTGGCGGGCAAAATACTGGGTGCGAATGGCCGGGTCAAAAAAAATCTTACCACCATTCGCCCGAATGCGCGCGTTGAATTCGTAATCCTCGTTGGAGAGAAGCGTCTCATCGTAATACCCGATACGCTCGAAAAGATTTCGTTTGTAAGCGCCAAATGGGACAGTATCCACCTCGCCGGCAATGGTCGAGTAGCGGTAGCGCGCGTCACCCGCGCCCAGCGGATGCCCGGCAGCCAATGCGATGGATTGCGCCATCCAACCGGGTTTCCCGGGCTGAATGATCCACAAACCGCCAACATTCTCTCCGTCGCCGGCCTTCAGGTGATCGATGCTGCGCTGGATATAAGTTTCTTCGGGAACGGAATGCGCGTCCAGCCTGACGATGTAGTCGCCGCTGGCTGCCTGGATGGCCAGGTTTACCCCGGCCGGGATGAACCGCTGCGGATTTTCCACCAGACGCACAACCAGTTCGGGGTGAGTGGCTTGAAACTGTTGAATTTTTTCGCGGGTGCGGTCTGTTGATTTTCCATCCGCCAGAATGATTTCCATTTGCGCACGCGGATAAGTCTGGCGATAGATTGCCTCGAGCAGCAGTTCAATCGTCTGCTCCTCATTGTAGCAAGGCACAACAACCGAGACGGTTTCAGTTCCGGTCATCTCAGCGCAATGACCTGGCAACCCGGCAGAATCGGTAAATTGATCGATAGGGATAAAAACATTCAGGAAAATGAACCGGAAATTTAGTCTTGATGCTTTTCACAGGGGACCAGGGCAACCGTTTCGATTTCAACCTGCGCGCCCTTGGGCAATCCCGCCACCTGAACGGCTGACCGGGCCGGCGGGTTGGTTACGAAGAATTCTCCGTAGACCGCATTCATGCGGGCAAAATCGTTCATGTCCTGCAAGAATACCGTCGTCTTTACAACCAGATCTAAAGATGATCCGGCTTCTTCGAGAATGGCGCGCACATTGGTCAGTACCTGGCGGGTTTCAGCTTCGATCCCGCCTGCCACAATTACGCCAGTTTGCGGATCCAGCCCAATTTGACCGGCAGTAAATACAAAATGACTGGCTTTGACGCCCACGGAATAGGGACCAATCGCTTTTGGCGCATTATTCGTTTGCACGATTTCTTTTTCGCGGCAATGATGCACGTTTGTCCTCCTGAAAGAATGTTTCCTCATTTTAAACGAACTGACCGGAATGGTAAAGCTCCCAGGCGGCTCTCAACCTGGATAAGGCTGCCAGCCTGGTGAGCTGACACGGATTTAGTAATGCAGGTCAGACGGATCAGCAGTGATGCGCTTGCGAAAAACCCAATAGCTCCAGCCCTGGTAGACCAGTACAATGGGCACGAAGATCAACGCCACGGTGGACATGATGCGCAAGGTCTGCGGACCGGATGCGCTGTTGTAGATGGTAAGGCTGAAATTGGGGTCGAGAATCGAAACCAGCACGCGTGGATAGAGAATCATAAAGGAAGTCGCTGCGGTAAACAAAATGGCCAGGCTGTTGACGGCAAATGCCCACCCATCCCGTTTTTGACGGATGAACCAGCCGCACACCAGCACCGCAGCAACCGCCCCAATTGGAACCGGCCCGGGATTGACCCCCAGCTTTTGCAAAATGTCGGTGAAGAAATAGGTTGCAATGACTGCGGCTATCAAAACCGCCGTCGCAACGACCCAGATGCGGCTGGCAGCATACCGGGCAATCGACTGGATGGGTTCAGCCGCTTTCAACGACAGAAAAAGCGCACCCTGCAGCATAAACCCGGTCAAAGTGACCAACCCGCCCAGCAATGAATAAATATTGATCAAGTCCCAAAAGCTGCCCACAAAATTCTTGGTTGCGTCTATCGGTATGCCGCGGATAAAGTTGGCAAAAGCCACACCCCACAACAAAGCCGGCAACAGGCTGCCAATGCAAATTGACCAATCCCAGAAGGAACGCCAGCGCAGGCTGTCATGCTTGCTGCGAAACTCGAGCGCCACCCCGCGGACGATCAAGGCCAGCAGCATGATCAACAAGGGCAGGTAAAAACTGCTGAACAAGGTGGCATACCAACCCGGAAAAGCGGCAAACATGGCGCCGCCGGCGGTGATCAACCAGACTTCATTGCCATCCCAATGCGGCCCGATGGTGTTGATGATCATGCGCCGGTGGGTATCATTTTTGCCTAAAAATGGCAGCCAGATGCCGACTCCGAGGTCAAAACCTTCCAGGATGAAGTAGCCGACAAATAAAATCCCGATCAGAATAAACCATAAGGTGTTCAGATCCATTTCAGCTCCTATTCCCAGTAGGTCTCTTCTTCGACGGTGCGTTTCTCTCCGGCGGGTTCAGCGCCGGCGCGAGCATATTTTGCCAGCAGGAATATATCAGCACCCATCAGCAGTCCATACACCAGCGTGAAGGAAACCAGGCTGGCAATGACCATTCCGGGAGTGAGAGAGGGTGAAAACGCATCGGCAGTGCGCATATAGTTGTAAACCACCCAGGGCTGGCGTCCCAATTCCGTCAAAATCCATCCACTTGTGTTGGCCAGGTAAGGCAGAAATAAGGCGAATGGAAAAATTCCCAGCAGCCAGGTTTTCGCGGTGAGCTGATTGCGCATGGTGCGGTACAAAGCGTAAGCAGCCAGCAGCAGCATCAAAAAACCGGTGCCAACCATCGCCCGGAACGCCCAGTAGGTTGCCCAGATCGAAGGGATGTAATTGCCGGGGCCCTGTTGAGCCTCAAAAGCGGCCTGCAATTCATTGACCCCTTTTACCTCGCCATCCAATCGGTTGTATGCCAGCAAACTCAAAACGCGTGGAATACGAATGGATACCCTGGGGGTTAATGTCTTTTGGTCGATAATGGTCAATAGCGAGAAGGATGCCGGATCTTCCGTTTCGAGTAATCCTTCAGCGGCTGCAATTTTCATCGGCTGCAGTTGAACCATGCGCTGCGCCTGGTTATGACCTACCAGCACAACCAGGAAAACTGCGATCACACCGAACACAGCCGCTATCTGGAAGGAACGCTTGAAAAGATCGGATTGATGTCGACGAAGGATGTGGTATGCACTGATCCCAATGACAAAGAATGCGCCGGTAGTGTACCCGGAAAAAATCGTATGCGGGAACTGCCCCCAGACATACGGGTTGGTCAGCAGCGCCCCAAAATCTTGCAACACCAACCGGCCATTCTCTTCGACGAAACCGACCGGTGATTGCATGAACGAGTTGGCTACCAAAATCCAGTAAGCGGAGAGGGTAGAGCCAATCGCTACCAGCCAAATCGCAGCCAGATGCATCCCCTTGGATAGCTTATCCCAGCCAAAAATCCACAATCCCAGGAAAGTTGATTCGAGGAAGAAAGCCAGCAGCGCTTCGATTGCCAGAGGCGCGCCAAAAACATCCCCTACATAGCGTGAATACTCCGACCAGTTCATGCCAAATTGAAACTCCTGCACAATACCGGTCACGACTCCCATGGCAAAATTGATGATAAACAGGTTGCCCCAAAATTTTGTCATACGTTTGAACATCACCTGCCCGGTGCGAAAATACATGGTCTCCATGATCGCAACCAGAACAGACAAGCCAAGCGTCAGCGGTACAAAAAAGAAATGGTAGATGGAGGTGATGGCAAACTGCCATTGAGAGAGAATTCCGGTGGTCGGATCCATACCTGCTCCTTAACGAGTGCTGATGCGCTGCCTGCCAATCTGAACAAACCAAACAAAGTAGCCCAATCCATTGGTCGGTTACAGGAGGGCAGCTAAAAATTCATGCAGATAGATATTGGAATAGAATCTTTCCCCTCGCATGTATGTTGCAGGACGTCGCAGTTTCCCCCCTGGCTGTGGCTTTTTCCCCGCCGAGAACTTATTTAATTTGAGTTTAGCATGCCTTTAAGCGGTTGGCAAGCTGAAGAAAAAAGTGCTTCCCTGCCCCGGGTAGCTTTCCGCCCAGATGCGTCCTTTGTGTCCTTCGATAGTGTGGCGGGCGATGGACAGTCCCAGGCCGGTGCCCCCACCGGAGCGCGATTGGTCAGCTTTGTAGAAACGTTCGAAGATCCGCGCCAAATCTTCTGGCTTGATTCCGATTCCGGTGTCATGTACTGAGAAAATCACCTGTTCGCCATCTTGCCGGGCGCTCACGACAATTTGACCGCCGGGTTTGGTGAATTTGATGGCATTATGCAGTAAGTTCACCAGCACTGCCTCGATTCGTTCAGCGTCAGCTATGACTTCAGGCAGCGGTTCGCTGGCATCTATTTGGATGGTCAACCCCCCGCGTTCCGCCTGCAACCGCATCCGCTCGACTGCATTGCCCATCATGATCAACGGATTTGCAGGGCGGCGATCGAACGGCACGCGTCCCGACTCAATTCGGGAAAGGTCCAACAGCTCACGCACCATTTGGGTCAGATTGTCGATCTCATCTTCCATGCGCTGCAGAAAGCGCCTGGCAGCGGGAGCATCTTCCAGAGCCCCTTCCTGCAAGGTTTCAGTCAATGCCTTAAGGGAAGCCAGCGGGGTGCGCAGTTCATGAGAGACATTGCTGACAAAATCGCGCCGGACGGTTTCCAGCCGGTGAATGCGGGTTAAGTCCTGGAAGACAAGAAGGGTGCTCCCCGGCAGGCTGGATTCCAAAGGAGTTGCTGTCCCCTGAACGAAATAGCGTTCCGGACTGGTTTCTATCGTCGATATTTGTTGTTTTCCACTCTCACGCGAAACTCGCCATAATTCCACGAACTGATGTTGGCGGACGACCTCAACCAGAGAACGTCCAAATGTCTGGTCGATGTGGGTATGGAACAATTGCGCTGCAGCCGGGTTGGCCAGAATTACTTTTCCGGTTTTATCGACAATCAAGACCGCATCGGTCATATGACGTAAAACAGCTTCCAGTTTGCCGCGTTCCTCCTGAAAATCTGCCATTTGCGTAGAAAGCTGTCCGGCTACCTGTTCGAATGTCCGGCTGAGCAGGCCAATTTCATCTTTCCGGCCTGATGGCAAATCGATGTTCGGGTCCCCCTGCTTCAGGCGCTGGACTTTACTGGCAAGCTTGCGCAGCGGCCGAAGAGTTCCTTCTGCTACCAGGTAAGACAAAAGGATAGCCAGCAGCGTGATTGCCGCTCCGACCCCCAGAATCCCAATCCGCAGATTGCGCAATTCGGCTTCGATGACCGATAAGTCACGCGCCAGGCGGATAACGGCAATTGTTTTACCATCGGACAAAACCGGTAATGCCAGATAGTAAAACCTGCGCTTCAAGGTGTCGCTGAAACGAATCTCAGCTCCCTCGGGCCCCTTCAAGGCTGCTTTCACTTCCGGACGGTCCAAATGATTACTCATTGTCTTTGGATCGGCCATTGAATCGGCTACCACAACCCCATCGCTGCGGATCAATGTTATGCGAGTCTGGGTTAATTCGGCGTAGGACCTGATCACCAACGCCAGGTCATCATAAGAAGCGCCATTTTGAATGCGTTCCGCGATATTCTGCGCCAATATACTGGCAGAAGTTTTCAGGCTTTGATGCAGATTGTCGGTGTAACGCTGTTCGGTGTAATTGGTGAAATACAGGCTTACACCACCCACCGATAGCAAAATTAAAACGATAAACGGAATCGCTATTCGCCAGACCAGGGATCCACGCATGGTTTAGCCTTCGAACCGGTAGCCCGCGCCCCGTACCGTTATAATGCGTTTCGGTTGCGCCGGATTGGGTTCAATCTTCTCGCGCAGCCAGCGCACATGCACGTCCACAGTGCGGCTGTCGCCTATATACTCCCATCCCCAGACGCGTTCCAGGATAAACTCACGGCTAAGCACCTTGCCACGATGCAGGGCTAAAAAGTGCAGCAATTCAAATTCTTTTGGTTTGAGCGCCTGCACCTGGTCTTGCACACGCACCTCACGCCGGGTAACATCGATGACCAAATCATCAAATGTTAACGGCTGCACGGTAACTGGCGAGGCCGCCAGGTTGATCTCCTCGCGCACCAGCCGGACGCGGCGCAACATGGCTTTAACTCGCGCCATCAATTCGCGCATACTGAAGGGTTTGGTCATGTAATCGTCAGCCCCGACCTCCAATCCCACCACCCGGTCGATCTCATCGTCACGGGCGGTCAGCATGAGCACGGGTGTAGTCATTTCCTGGCGGAGGACCCGGCAGACTTCAAAGCCGTCCATACCGGGCAACATCAGGTCGAGGACAATCAGGTCCGGATGAGCCTGACGAGCTTTGTCCAGCGCGGCCAGCCCATCCCCTACCGCTTCGACCTCGTAGCCCTGCTTTTTGAGATTGTAGGCCAGAGTCTCTTGTAAGGACAGTTCATCTTCGACGACCAGGATCTTGTCGGCCATGTTTTACCTAACCATGTCTTCCAACAGAAGGTTGAATTGCTTTGAAGTTATCAATCGATTGTACCGTTTTTCTACGGCGATACGCCCGGCAGCACCCAGCGCTTTCGTAAGGTCCTTATCATCAGCCAGACGGCGGATTGCAGCCGCGAGCTCGGTTGGGTCTCCGGGTGGGACGGCCACGCCTGCGTTTTCCTGGTTGATGACATCGCAAATAACCCCGCCAATCGCCAGAATTACCGCCCGGCCGGCCGCCATATAATCAAACACTTTGTTGGGGTATGTGGTTCGGTAAAGCTCGATTGGTTTAAGAATAGCAATGCAGGCGTCCGCTGCGGCCAGAACATCGGCCATCTGGCTTTTCGGCTGCGAGGAGATGAATGAAACGTTCTTCAATTGGAGCTGGCTGGCCTGGGCAACCAGGGCAGGCTTTTCCTTGCCATCGCCGACAAATACCACCTGAATATCCGGGCGGTCGATCAATTGAGATGCTGCTTGAAGCAACACGCCCAAATCGTTGGAAAGCCCGTGCGCTCCGGCATACATGGCAATAAATTTATTGTCCAACTGATTCTGCGCCAGGAATTCCCGGCCGTCAGCGTCGGGTTTGAACATATCGGGGTCAGCGCTGTTTGGCACCAGCTCCACAAAGCGCGCCCCACGGCCCGTTACATGCGGGATAAACCCGGGTGAGTTAACCACCACCCGGTCAGCGTGGCGGTAGAGGAATCGTTCGAGCCATTCGGAGAGCCGGATTAACATGCGGTTTTTGAGCACTCCCACCGCCACTGCAAAAGCCGGCCACAGATCGCGCACCTCGAATAAAAATGGCACCCGTTTGAGCCGCGCCAGCAGCCAGGCGGTCACTCCCTGAAAAATTGGCGGTGATGTGCCCCACACCAAATCGATGCCACGCACACCCAACCCAACCATGAAGGAGGAAAACATAAAGCTAAAGAAACTGAACACCCGGTGAACAAAACTTTTGTGCAGCGCCGGGATGGTGTACGTACGCAGGATTGTGATGCCAGGCTCGGGTTCCTCACGGCTTTTCCAGGGGATTTTTTCCCCACGGGCTCCGCCGGTCAGGTAGCTGACCGAACTGGCAATAATGGTGATTTTGTGGCCCTGGGCGACGAGAAAACGCGCCATTTCGTGATGGCGCGTCCCACCAGCCTCATCCAATGCTGCAAAGGCTTGATGAATCAACAGGATATGCATAAATTCATTTTAATCCATTAACGCCCGGCAGAAACGATCGAAATAGGGAAACTAGGATGGGAAAATTACAGGCTCGAGTTGGATATTGGTGATGATCTTTACCGGTGCTTTCATGTGGATTTCGACCTGATACGACAAAGCTTCAACCTTGCTGCCGTAAGTGGGAGAAAACCAGCCGTAAGTGTCTGGATAATCCAATTTTCCTGCTAAAACACCCCCGCCCCGCACCAGGCGCTTTTGCGAACCGTCGAGCATATCAGCCGGATCGGTCTGAATGGAAACTGACACCTTGAACTGGCTGCCGGTCAGAATCAGTTCACTTTCATCCAACGACCATTCCCAGTCTGGAAGCAGCCATTGGAGCGAGGCGCGGTGTTGCTTGACCTTACCTACCGGTGTAAGCCAATCCGTTACCTGCCAGCGACCGGGCGCCCGCCATGCCAAAGCTCGCCGGTGCCGGATGCCAAGAGGTTGATAACCATCATGTTCAGCGGTTAAAAGCTTGCCGGGCTGGCACTCGTTTTCGATCCAGTGCGCCTGGTCCCACTTCAGCCACAAGAACCGCCCGGCGCGCAGCATCGGTTCCAGATCATCGATTACCGGCGAATTATGCACCCGGTTATTCACCAACCCATTATTCCAAATCCTTTTGTGAGTGTATAAGTATGTGCCGGGGTCAAGCAAGACATTAATGCCCCGGTACCATAAATCCACCTGCAACTGGTCAGCATGCGCCGGCCGCGAACGGAAGCGCACTCCTCGCAATGTCGCCCATTCTTCTGTGTTGCCCAGGCGTTGGATGGCAGGACTGTCCACCGGTTTAGGCACTTCAGCCAGTTCAAGCGGAGCGATTCCCAGCCAGGCGGCCATTTCGTCCCAGGGCCCGGGCGGCAGGCAGCGTTCTGCCAGAAATGCGGCGGCAACCGCCTGTGCTGTTGGAAGGTGATCACGGAACTGCCTGACTCCAAAAGGCAGGATATTGGCGCCATCGTTATTGCCAAGATTGGACGCGTCGCCTGAAGTCCAGTCCACCTGGGCCAGCAGCCAACGGGTTGCCGCGGCCAGCCGTTGCCTGGCTTGCGGCGAAAATTCCTGCTGTGCTGTTCGCGCTCCAGCCTGCGCCAGCAACGCCAGGTGCAGCACCATGCGATGATAGTTCAGGCTGTGCTGCACATAAGTGCCATCGGGATCGATCTGGCTGCGGAAAGCATATTCCAGCCACCGCCAGCCTGTTTGCTTCCACGCGGCAGCATGGGAATGCTCCGGCAGAGCCACCCCGGCCAGGTACAGCCCGCAGGCTTCACTCACAAGATGGTTATTGTTCTGTGCCCGGGCATAAATCATCGTTGGCGGGATGCGCTCCGCATGATCAGCCACAGCCTTTAACAATCCTGCTTTACGGCCTGGGGTGCTGCGAGCGGAAGGCTCGAATACCTGGGCGGCGAACAGATAGGCGATCAAACGCAGTGCGACTTCCTGCCCGGATTCCCAGTTTGGGCCGCAGTTCACCGGGTTACCGGCAGTGAACTGCTCCCAATGCTGCCAGAAAGCCTCGGGGTAACGTTCATCGCTGGTGAGCAAGTATGCGCGGCCAAGGTTAAACGCCCAGCCGAAGCGGGCCGGTTCCCAGGTGAATTTGATGTCTTCTCCGGGGTGGAACCTCGTCCGCGACCAATGCCGGTCTGCATCCGGCGGAGCGAGGTTCAAAGCTGCCGGCGGTCCGCCAAATATGCGCACCTGTCCGCTGACAATCTCATCCGCTTCGCGAATGATCTCCTTGCCCGAACCGCCGACCAAACCAGCCATTTCATCACGCGTTGGGATGACAAAAATAGGATGAAGCTTTAATTCCTTTGTCGAGACCGCCTTTGGGCGGGCAGGGGTACGCAGCCGAAAGTAGCCGCTCGCTAACCCCAGGCGGTAAAGCGCATACAAACAGACTTGTTCGACGCCTAAATCTTTTAATGCCAGCCAGCCAAGCCGGATTTTCCTCAACATGCCGTGACCACTCTCCCCTGCGGTTGCATCACCCATCATGCCGGATTTTCGTTAACCTGGGCCAATGCTGCATCCAGAAACTTTCCAAGGAACTGCATGGCTTCGCTGAATCCCTGGAAAGTTGCCCGATCATTACCCGGCACTTCCAGTGAATGGTTGGCGTCTTTTGCAACATAAGCGGATGCTTGCGGTTTAGCCGTCAATATTTGCCGTAACCGCTCCAGAGCAAAGGTTGAATCCGCATCGCCGCACAGGTAAACCTGCGGTCCGCGGGCTGACAGCGCGGCCTTGAGCACCACATCCCACTTTAGCAGCGGCGTAAGCCACACCAACGCAGTCGGCAGGAGGCTCTGCGCTTGCTCCACAGCTCCGGCTATCGCCAATGACCCGATGGATTTACCGGCCAGAATCAGCCCACGATAATCACCCTGGGCAAGGCCAGCCTCGATCCCGGCCAAAACGTCAGCCGTGAGCCAGGCCAGTTGCTCCACCGCGGAAGCGCCCTGAAAGGCAGCCGAACGCGTTACTGGATTGAGATTGAGGACATCCATGCCGCGCCAGAGCAGCATCCGGCGGGTAAAAAACAGCAGCGGCATGTCGCTGGAGTAATCCAATCCTGGCAGTAACACCGCCAATCGGCCAACTGCCTGATCCGCGGTCCAGAATTGGTTAGCCATTGCCTGCCCATGGTAATCCGTCAGGCTTAACGTCCGAGGGTCACTCATCTCGATCTCCCTCAGGAGATATCTTCTACAATTCCGCTGGCCATTGACCGCACAGCCGTAAAAGCAGCTCTGGCTCCAGCAAACAATTGGTCGTACGGAATTGGCGGCTGCCCGCCGCTGCGAACTGCCTTCAAAAAGTTCTCCCAACCAGCGCGGTGACCTTTATCCTGGCGCAAAGTCGATTGCATCCGTTCGCGGCGGCCGTTGGTTATCAATTCCAGTGTGCGGAAATCATCCAGCACCGCCACCTTTCCGCCGCAGAAGACCTCGACCCGCTCCTTGGGAAACGATTTGTCGCCATTCGCCAGGTAGGTAACCGTGCCAATCGAACCGTCCGGGAAGGTGAAGGTCATCATCACATTGTCCTGATGGTAACGGCCGCTATCAGGCAGCGCCGCCGCAAAGACTTTGACCGGCAAAGACCCGGTTAAAAAGATCAGGTAATCGATGAAATGGCAACCCTCGCCGATGATGCGCCCCCCGCCCACCAACGGATCGTGCAGCCAATGGTTTGCAGGTAAAAAGCCAGCGTTGACCCGGTAATGGGCCGCCAGCGGCTCTGTACGGTTCGCCAGGAAGGTTGCCAGCCGTTGTGAGAAGGGCGCAAAGCGGCGGTTGAAGCCAACCGTCAACATTGGCGTAGCGGGGGTCGTCAGGGCATGCTCGACGAGTGCCAGATCGTCTGGGTTAATGGCTAATGGCTTCTCGCAAAATACGGCTTTACCGCCTTCCAGCGCGGCAGCGATCTGACGCGCATGTTGATCGTGGCGTGTAAGAATAGCAATCAGGTTGATGCGCTCGTCCTGCAACACTTCCTGTTCGGACGAGCTGGCATAGGTAAAACCGAACCGTTGGCCTGCATGGCGCGCGCTCAACCCGGTCGCCGAAGCAATCCCCACGCGAGCCGCGCCGCCTACGCTTTGAACCGCTGGCAAAAAGGTGGCGCTGGCGTAATTGCCGGCGCCCAACACCCCAAGCGCCAATTCGCCGGGTTTGGGAGTTGGCAGGGCCGCACCCGGCAAGCTCACGCGGCTGGCTGTAACGCCTGTGTCCGCCTGGGGGTAGGTGATTAACACGCCCAGGAAGGGTTCATTCCGCTTGCCGGATATCAATTCATAGGCTTGATCCGCATTTTCGATTGAGAAGCGGTGGGTGATCAGCGGTTGAACATCCATGCGCCCGGAGCCGATCAAATCGATGACGGCCTCAAGATTGCGCCCTTCCGTCCAGCGCACATAGCCGAAGGGATAGTCCTGACCTTTTTCTTCATAAGCCGGATCGTAACGCCCGGGGCCATACGATCGCGAAATAAAGACCTGCAGTTCCTTCTCGTAGTAAATTTTGCGAGGTATGTCCAGCCCAACCGCACCAACAGCCACGACTGTGCCCCGGTCGCGGGCAAGTTCACCTGCCAGGGTGATCGGGTCATCCGAGGCAGTGTCCGCGCAAATCAACACACTGTCGAAACCGCGACCCTGGCTGAAACTACGGCCGGCTTCCTCGGCCCCGCTGCGGGAGACTGCCGTCGCCCCCAATTTCTGCGCCAGCGCTACGCGGTCTGGGTCGAGGTCGATGCCAAAGACGGTACAACCGGCAGCCCGGGCGATTCCCACGGTAAGTAAGCCTAGAAGACCAAGACCGATAATGGCAACCCGTTCACCGACCTGCGGCTGCGCCAGGCGGAAACCCTGCAGGGCAATTGCGCCCAGGGTGGCAAAAGCGGCCGATTCAAAATCAACTTCAGCCGGCAACGGAGCCAATAAATTTTTCGGGATCAGGGCATATTCGGCATGGACGGCAAAACCGCCGCCAGCGCAGGCCACCCGGTCGCCAATCTGGTAACCGTCCAACCCATCGCCTACCGCAACAATTGTTCCGGCGGAAGAATAGCCGAGCGCCATAGGTTGATCCAGGCGGTTGAATGCCGCCTCGACCGTCGAAATAATTCCTTCACGGCGCGCTTTGTCCATCACCTGACGCACGAGGTCCGGGCGTGATGCAGCTTTGCCGACCAGACTCTTCTCGGCAAATTCAACCACCATGCGCTCGGTGCCGACCGACACCAGCGAGGCGGCGGTGCGTACCAGCGCCATGCCGGGTCGGACTGCCGGAACGGGAACATCGGCTATCAAGGTCTGCCCATCGCGCATATTTTTTAAGAGTTGTTTCATTCCGCGACCTTCGAACTGGAATCGGGACACAAAACGTTCGTCCCTTGCGTTCATTATAAAAGCATTCGTCTAATTTAGGACATAGCCGTCGATCAGAATTTTTCGCACACCGGTCAAGCTTGCAGCCTGACTCAATTCTGTTAACTGAGTTAATTTCCATTCCAAGCCGAAAAATATAAACCCCCGCTTACGAAGACCGTTGGGTCTTGTAAGCGGGGGTTATGGATGCATTGAGAAATTTACTAGCGGGCGAACTCGACTGCGCGTGTCTCGCGAATGACGGTAACCTTAATTTGACCGGGGTACTGCATGGTCTCCTCGATCTTCTTGGCGATATCGCGGGCCAGTCGGGTGGAAGCCAGGTCGTCCACATCTTCCGGACGAACGATGATGCGTACTTCACGGCCAGCCTGGATGGCGTAACTCTGGTTGACGCCTTTGAAGGAATTGGCGATGTCTTCCAGGGCGCGCAGACGCTTGATGTACTGCTCCAAATCCTCGCGTCGGGCTCCAGGACGGGCGCCTGAAATGGCATCCGCCGATTCGACAATGACCGCCTCGATGGTTTCCTGCTCCACCTCATGGTGATGCGAAGCGATCATGTTCACCACCCGGGCGGGTACGCCGTAGCGTTTGGCAAACTCAGCGCCTATCATGGCATGCGTACCATCGGTATTGTGATCCATTGCTTTGCCAAGGTCGTGCAGCAAACCGCCCATCCGCGACGATTCAGGGTCAGCGCCCAATTCAGCAGCCAACACTGCGGATAATTTTGCGACTTCCACCGCATGGGCCAGTTGATTCTGACCGTAAGAAGTGCGGTATTTCAGGCGGCCAAGCACCTTCAACACCTCGGGGTGCAGCCCGGCCACACCGGCATCGTAGGCAGCTTCTTCGGCGGCCTCGATGATGGTTTTGTCCACTTCTTTTTGTTCTTCAGCCAGGATCTTCTCGATGTGAGCGGGGTGAATCCGTCCATCGATGATCAGGCGCGCCAGCGACCGGCGGGCAACCTCACGGCGGATCGGATCGAAGCAGGAGATGGTCACAGCCTCGGGGGTGTCATCCACGATCACATCCACGCCGGCGGCCTGTTCAAAGGCGCGAATGTTGCGCCCGTTGCGGCCAACAATGCGGCCTTTCATTTCCTCGTTCGGCAGGGTCACGACGGAGGTGGTCACGCTGACCACGTGATCGGAAGCAACCCGCTGGATTGACTCGGTAATCAGCTCACGAGCGCGTTTTTCACCCTCGGAGCGCGCTTCAGCCTCGATCTGGCGGATGATGCGCGCCATATCGTTTCGGGCTTCCTTTTCAGCTTCCGCAAGCAGCAAACTACGGGCTTCTTCAACAGACATCTGCCCAATTCGCTGCAACTCTTCGACATGCTGCTCATACATCTTCTCGATGTCGTTAAGGCGTTTGTCCAAAGCGCTCTGGCGCTTATTCAACGTCTGCTCGCGCAGTTCCAGGCGCTCGACGCGGGCATCCAATTCTGCCCGGCGTTTTTGCAGGCGGTCTTCCTCGCGTGATGTTTCTGCCCGGCGGCGGTTGACCTCATTATCCGCCTCTTGTAGCACTTTCAACGCTTTATCTTTGGCTTCAAGCTCGATCTCGCGAGCCTTTTCATTCGCGGTCAGCAGCACGGTATCTGCCCGTGACTGCTGATCCTTGAGGAAGCGGTTGGCATAATAGCGCGATATAAAAAAGAAGGCGACGGCGAGCAAAATAATGTCGCCTAAGATGATCGAAATGATTAAAATCGGTGAATTTCCCATAGATCCAATTCCTCTTTCCAGAGTCAGGTTTATTGCTCAGCGGGACGGCTCTCATCCCAGATCTGGCGCAGAACCGGGGCAATCGTTCCGTAAGAAAAACCTCGGCGGGCTAAGAAACCACCCAGGCGTTTGCGAAACACTTCCCAGTCGAGCCCTTCCAGCCGGCGGGCATATCGAGTGCCTGCCTGGTACGCCAGCTCTGGTTCGTTTTGTGCCTCCGCCAGAGCCTGTTGAATGAACTCCTCTCCTACCCCTTTTTGATGTAATTCGTAACGCAGCATACGATGGCTGCGAGGGCGAAAAGTACTGCGATCGTCGATCCACATCCTGGCAAAGCGGTCATCGCCCACCAACTGCGCCGAGCGCAGCCGTTCCATCACGCCCTCGATGACCTGGGCATCAGCCCCTTTTTCGTACAATTTCTTCGTTACTTCTGCCTCGGATCGCGGTCGATAAGCAATATAGTGCAACGCTTGCTGGTAAGCTGCTTCTTTGGCATCCAAAGACTGAAGCTCAGTTATTTTTTCTTCGCTCAGTTCCTGCCCGATATGCAACCATGCTGCGACAATTCGAGCCAGGCCAAATGCAAATTCGCCGTCCAGGTAGATATTTACCCGATTGGGATTGCGTTTTTGGACCTTAAGTGCCGTAATCTTACCCATCGAATCCGCATACCGCCAACGCAGCATATCTGGCCTGGCATCAGATGTTGGATTTACAGGTGTCTGGGTTCGCTAAGACCTTACGGAAAACACAATCCCAGGTCTATACCTTGGCTCGAGTTAACCTGTTTTCAGATTTGCAGTTTTTCACAGAATGCCTTGATTTTTGTTGCTGCATGGCACCATACTTTTCAGCGGAACACATCTATTGTGATAGGATTTGAGTTCCCCTGCTCCTGTGAAATGGGCATCTCTGCGCCCGATTAGACTTTTACCAAACCTCCCGGCGGGAGGGAAAACGCCCAGCTTTATCCAGACGATCTTATTGCCTGAAGACAAACCTCATTCAGCCAGTATGCCAAAGGGGGTTAGTAGTTCTTTAAGATATTATACTAGATTTTTTAACAGTGTGTTTAAATTTGTTAACTTTTTTGGACACTACGCAAACAAACTCAAAACTGGATAAATTCCAATATATCCGCCAGTGCAGCAGCAAACACTTCATCCATGATCTCGCCGGATGCCAGGTAAGCGCCGCCAAACATACCGTCGCCATAGAGCGCACGCGTTTCTTCAGCATTGGGGACGCCAATCACCTTCGGTGGAATTTTTGCGTCAGCGGGTAAATTGGCAACGCGGGTAAAAGGAAACGCCTCCATCCAATTTGCATGGGCGGTTTTGAGTTCATGCTTCATGGCAATTGCTTCGATGCTGTGCGACTCCCACCAGGAGTACCAGACAAATTTCAGCCCGTCCATCTCGTTTGCAAGTTCGGTAAGACGGGTACGCACGCCGCTGTTTCCGCCATGCCCATTCATGATAAATATGCGGCGAAACCCGACCCCGTACAAGGATCTTACAATGTCTTCGACAACTGCCAAAAAGGTGCTGGTGCGCAAACTGATCGTACCGGGATATGTGGAAAAATAGGGCGAAACGCCGAAATTCAAAGGCGGGGCCACCAGCACACCCGTGCTGGCGCTGGCTGCGTCTGCTAATGCCTGCGGAATCTTAACATCCGTCAACAAACTGAGGTAGCCATGCTGCTCGGTGGCGCCCAACACCAAAATGATGCGGTCTTCCTCGGTTAAATAGGATTCGACATCCATCCAGTTCAGTTCTTCGAGTCGCATCGGCTACCTCTTTTGCCTGGTTTTGGTTTGATCATTTTTTCTTCAGCCAGCAGCTAAACAACGATATTGATCAGCTTTCCGGCAACATAGATGATCTGGCGCGGCGTTTTGCCTTCCAGATGCTTCTGGACGACAGGCGACGCCAGTGTATGCGCCCTGGCGTCCACCTCGCTAATGCCAGCCGGGAGTTGAATCCGGTCGCGAACCTTGCCATTGATCTGCACCACCAGCGTGATCTCGTCTTCACGCGCGGCTTCCTCATCCACTTTTGGCCAGTTCTGGGTGTGAATCGAGTATGGTTTGCCGATGCGCATCCACAGTTCCTCGGCAACATGCGGGGAAATGGGTGCCAGCATCAACAAGTACAGTTCAACTGCTTCCTTCCAGGCGGGCGAATGATACAGCCCTTGCTGTTTGGCTTTGAGCATTTCATTCGCCAGCTCCATCAGGCCAGAGACAATGGTGTTGAACTCGAATTGTTCGAAGTCGCGGGTGACCGCTTTGAGTGTTTGATGCACTTTCCGGCGCAAAGCCCGGACGGCAGCTTCATCTTTCGACCCTTCCGGGCCAGGTTCGACGATCATCGCCCAGACGCGGCGTATCCAGCGGTTGACGCCTTCGATGCCGCCCGAACTCCATGGTCCGCCCTGATCCCAGCGGGAGAAAAAGATCAGGTAAGCGCGCACAGCGTCTGCACCATAGGTTTGTACCAGGTCGTCGGGCGAGAGCACATTCCCGCGGCTCTTTGACATTTTCTCCGAATCTTCGCCCAATACCATGCCCTGGTTACGCAGTTGCAGCATTGGCTCGTCGCCTTTGGTTATGCCCATGTCGCGGCAGGCTTTATGGAAGAAGCGGGTGTAGATCAGGTGCATGTTGGCGTGTTCGATGCCACCAGTATAGGTATCCACCGGCATCCAGTAATCATATTCCTTCGGATCAAACGGACCCTGCTGGTACTGCGGGCTCAAATAGCGCAGGTGATACCAGGAGGAGCACATGAAGGTGTCCATGGTGTCCGTTTCGCGTTCAGCCGGGCCGCCGCACACCGGGCAGGTGGTGACCTTCCAGGTGGGGTGCAGCTTGAGCGGCGACTGACCGGTGGGCATCCATTCGACGTCATCAGGTAACAGCACCGGCAACTGATCGTCTGGCACCGGCACCGCGCCGTGGGTCGGGCAGTAGATAATCGGGATCGGCGCGCCCCAATAACGCTGGCGCGAGATCAGCCAGTCGCGCAGGCGATAATTGACGGAATACTTCCCCTTGCCGTTTTCCTCCAACCAGCGAGTAACCTTCTTCTTCGCCTCGCTTCCCGGCGAGCCGCTGAACTCACCGGAATGGATCATCGTACCGTATTCGGCGTGGGTCAAGATATCCCGGTAAAACTCGCAACCCCACAGCATTTCCATCAGCGTGCGGGCGGAGTTCACGCCGGGGTTGATTTCTTTGCACCGACCCAGTATGCGTGCTCCTGAATCAACCGATTCCCAATTCCAAATTCCATTGTCGAAGGTGAACTGCCAGCGGGCGCCCACGATCTCGTTCCAACTGCCTGATTGTAAGTTTTCCTGCGCAATTTTGACGTAAACATCCACTTTGTCGGCCGGAATGGTCACCTTGACTGCGCCGTTGTTCTCAACAAAGGGAATCCCCGCCGCCTGCAGGGCAGCCACAAAACCGGCCGCCATCGTCCCGGCTGGGGCGTAGGATTTGGACATGCCATCAGGACGGTCGATCACCGGCTGGATTGGCAGCCCGAACTTAATCGCGAAGGCAAAGTCGCGTTCGTCATGCGCCGGGACAGCCATAATGGCCCCGGTACCATAGGTCAGCAGGACGTAATCCGCAATCCAAACCGGAATTCGGCGGCCGTTGACCGGGTTGATCGCATAACCGCCGGTGAACACGCCGGTCTTTTCCTTGTCGGTGGCCTCGCGCTGAATATCCGTCATGCGCTGTGTTTCCGCGATATAGCTCTCTACCTGCGCTTTCTGTTCAGCGCTGGTCAGTTTGGCTACCAGGGGATGCTCGGGCGCCAGCACCATGAAAGTTGCGCCCCACAGCGTGTCCGGGCGGGTGGTAAAGACTTCCAGCACATCGCCCTGTTCAGTGGTGAAATAGACGGCAGCGCCTTCCGAGCGCCCGATCCAGTTGGTTTGCAGCGTGCGGACGCGTTCAGGCCAATCGATGGCGTCGTATTTCAACAGCTCATCGGCGTATTGGGTAGTCTTGAAGAACCATTGCTCCAGGTTCTTCTTGATCACCGGGGTACCGCAGCGCTCGCAATGCCGGTCTTCGCCCCACACCTGCTCGCGTGCCAGGGTTGTATTGTCATGCGGGCACCAATCCACCAGCGCAGATTTGCGATAGGCCAGCCCGTGCTTGAACAGTTGAGTGAAAAACCACTGTGTCCAGCGATAGTAATCCGGATCGGCGCTGACCGCCTCCCGCCGCCAATCGAACATTGCGCCCAGGCTGCGGAACTGCTTGCGCATTTTCTCGATGTTGGTGTAAGTCCACTGCTTGGGGTGAATGTTGTTCTTAATGGCGGCATTTTCAGCCGGCAGGCCAAAAGCGTCAAAACCCATGGGGAACAGCACGTTATAACCCTGCATGCGCTTAAAACGCGCGCGGGCGTCGGGAGGGGTCATGGCGAACCAGTGGCCGATGTGCAGATCGCCGGATGGATAAGGGAGCATGGTGAGCGCATAATGCTTTGGCCTGGAAGGATCGATGTTGGAATGGTACAGGCCATCATCATCCCACTTCTTTTGCCATTTTCCTTCGATTTCTGCCGGGTTGTAAATCGGGCTATTTGCGTTCGACATGATCTTGTCCTCCAACGGCTGCCTTGCTTTAACAAAAAATCCCTCGTCCGATCAGGGACGAAGGATGAACTCCGCGGTACCACCCTGGTTGCCCGGGAACATCCCGAACCACCTCGATCGCGATAACGGGCGTACCCGATTCTGGCTACTGTTATTTCACCAGAACAGCCTGCCTGATTTTCAGGCGAACAGGCGAGTTCGATCTGGACGCTCCGCGGGCGCATTGTCGGGCTCACACTTCGCTTTCCCGGCTCGCTGACGGATGATCTACTACTCCTGTCAAGACTTTTCAAAAAACGAGCCCGGAACTTAATTCGATGCTCGTTTTTGAGTGGACCCAGAGGGATTCGAACCCTCGGCCTCCTCAATGCCATTGAGGCGCGCTCCCAGCTGCGCTATGGGCCCAGTTTGTACACTCGATTGGTAAAGTCCGCTGTTTGCGGGGTGTATTGGGGCTGACTGCCCCCAGTGGACCTGAGGGGATTCGAACCCCTGACCTCTTCAGTGCGATTGAAGCGCGCTCCCAGCTGCGCTACAGGCCCTTTTTCGAGGGTAACGGTATTTTACTTCGAAGCCGATTGCATGTCAAGGACTGCCAAATTCAGCGCTGCCCGGCAGCCAGCCGGTCACTTCACGCCAAGATTAGGCGTATAATTCGCGCAGGAGAATCACTCATGACCGCTGCCCGCCTTGAACGCCTGTATCAGTTGATGTCTTCTACCGGACTGGATGCAATAGCCATAAACCCGGGGCCAAGCCTGTTTTACCTGACCGGGCTCAATTTTCACCTGATGGAACGACCGACCGTGCTGCTGCTGGCGCCGCCAGCTACCCCGGCGCTGGTCATGCCCGAACTGGAAATGCCTAAAGTGGCATCCGCGCGCCTTCCACTGACCCCCTTTGCGTTCGGCGATAACTCACAAACCTGGGACAAGGTGTTCACGCAGGCTGCTGCGGCGCTTCACCTGGATGGGAAACTCGTCGGCGTGGAACCTACCCGTTTGCGCTTTCTGGAACTCTCTTATCTGAATCAAGCCGCTCCCAAAGCAATTTTTGTCTCCGGGGAAGGCGTTTTTAGCCAGCTCCGTATCCAAAAAGATGCGGAAGAAATCGCCGCAATGCGGCAAGCAGCCATCATCGCTCAAAAAGCTCTGACCGCCACACTGCCAATGGCGAAACCTGGCGTGACTGAACGCGAGCTGGCAGCAGAACTGGCCATTCAACTCTTGCGCGCCGGCTCTGACTCTGAACTGCCCTTCGCCCCGATTGTCGCCAGCGGCCCAAACAGCGCCAATCCCCATGCAGTCCCGAGCGACCGCAAGGTGGAAATGGGGGATTTATTACTCTTCGATTGGGGCGCCTCCTACCGGGGCTATGCATCCGATATCACCCGGACCTTTGGCGTTGGCCAGCTTTCCGACGAACTACGCCAGATTTACCAACTGGTCAAAGAAGCCAATGCCGCCGGGCAGGCGGCCGGGCGCCCGGGACTGCGCGCCGGCGACATCGATCATGCTGCCCGCGGTGTCATCCAACGCGGCGATTACGGACCTTTCTTCACGCACCGCACCGGACACGGATTGGGCATGGAAGGCCATGAAGCGCCGTACATGTTCGCAGAAAACGATCTGCTATTGCAAGAAGGAATGGTATATACCGTGGAACCGGGAATTTACCTGCCCGGTAAAGGCGGCGTGCGCATCGAAGATGATATGGTCATCACCGCTGACGGTGCCGCCAGTTTGACCGATTTTCCACGCGAACTGACCATCCTGTAACATCAACCTCAAGGAATTATCCTTATGGCTCTTGAAATACATACTTACGCGCTTGGTCCACTGGCCAACAACACCTATGTGATCGTCGAACCCACCACAGGACAGGCAGTAGTGGTTGACCCAACCTTCGACAGCCGGCACGTCATCGAAGCTGTACAGAAGGCTGGCTGGAAAATCACCCAGGTATGGCTGACCCATGCTCATTTCGACCATACCGCTGGCGCTGCTGAGTTCACCCGCCTGGCAAATCCCCCCTTACCCATCGGCCTGCACCCGCTCGACCTGGATCTATTCCACAGCGGCGGGGGAGCCAGTCAATTTGGCGTGGTCATGCCCGATCTGCCCGAGCCAACCCTGCTTCTTGAGCACGAGCAACTGCTTTCCATTGGCGCGGAGCAAGTGGAAGTGCGGCATACTCCCGGTCACTCTCCGGGTCACGTCGTGTTCTACCTGCCGCAGGCCAACGCTGCACTGGTAGGCGACCTCATTTTCAAAAATGGAGTCGGACGCACCGATTTAATGGGTGGGAATTCAACCCAATTGCTGCGCAGCATCTATAACCAGATATTCTCGCTGCCGCAAGAGACTCGCCTTTTACCCGGCCATGGGCCAGAGACCACCGTGGCAGACGAAAAAAAATACAACCCTTATTTACAGTAATCAGTTGCTCTTTGCGGATGACGGTCGCAAACCCGGAGTTTTTGAACTTTTTTCGGTAACAGTTCTTTCCGGCTTAATTTGTCTCGACTGTACAAACCTGACCGGCGGCTCCTGCCCGGAGAGATAACGCAGATAAGAGAGGCGTAACCAGTGGCCGGGGTGGAATTGGGGTGATGTGTAAATCCAGCGTGGGTCCGGAACCGGGCTCCGCGAAGGCAGACGAAACCCTGGTTGAGGAATCCCATGACGTAAAGATACCAGTCAGCCCTGCGCTGCCTGCGGTAGGAACAGGCGTGGGTGCAATTGTCGGAGTAAAGGCTGCAGTAGTGGGCGTCGTCGCATTGACGGCCGGTTTGGTTGGTTTGGGGTTTTTGGGGGTTTCGGTCGGCACATTGTTCGTAGGCGAGGGCATTTCCGGCGTTGGTGTTGGCGCCAGGGTGGTTGGCATGGGCGTTTCGGGTGTAGCCGTCGGTACCGGGTCTGTTGGCTTTGGCGGTTTCGGTTTATCCGTTGGCACTACATTCGTTGGCTTTGGAGTTTTTAGCGCTGCAGTGGGCTTATGGGGGTTCAACGTAACGGTTGGCGCCTGGGTCGTGGGCTGAGGTGATTTTGGTGTAGCCGTAGGCGCCACGGTTGTCGAGTTCGGAGTTACTGGCGTGGCGGTCGGTGCGGTTGCAGTTGACGTAAGCCTTGTGGCGGTTGGAGCAAGCGATGTCGGCGGTTTATGGGTCGCGGTGGGCTGCAGATTTGTCGGGAGACCGGTAGGCGGCGGTGATACCATACGTGTCGGCGTGGGATGTGAATTTGTTGGTTCTGCCGGAGTCAAACCGGGGGTTGGGAAAACCGTTGCAGCCAATCCCGTTGCGATCGCTTCCGGACCACCTCGCTGGGTAGGGATAAATAGACCCACCGCCAGCGGCGTTTTACTAAAAGCCCGATCCGGATTGAGAAATATATTATCCCGCCATAAATCATCCAAAATTCCAGGCAAAATAGGTGCCAGTAGTGGGGCCTCATCAAAAGAGTAATCGGCTGAAGATTTGGATAAAACCTGCACGCCGAAAAACACGTGATCTCTGCCTGGCATGGTCAGAAATGCCAGCATCAGAATACCTATCACAGCGGTTATAAAAAGGAGAAGGATTACCAGCCCCAGATAGCGCCGCGCCCGCTGAGATGCAGTATCGGGTACTTCAATCTCTGGAGCAGGGCTCATAGATTCCTTCACGCTTATCAACGTCTGGCGGGCAAATGGGTTTTACCAGACCAGGATAGGACTTCTTAATGACATCCCAGAAGACATCAACGACCTGCGGGTCGAACATTTTTCCACGCTGATCGAAAAGATACGCAATAACTTCCTCAGGGGACATGGCACGCCGGTATGGCCTATCTGAGGTCATGGCATCCCACACATCAACCACAGAGAATATGCGCGCCGCCAGCGGAATCTCTTCCTCCTTCAGCCCGCGGGGATAACCGCTGCCATCCCAGCGCTCATGATGCGAGTAGGGAATATCCAATGCGGGTCGCAGATATTCGATCGGGTACAGTACATCATGCGCCACTTTAGGGTGCGACCGCATAATGACCAACTCTGCGGGCGTCAATTTGCCCGGTTTCTTTAAGATCTGATCTGGGACGCTCATTTTGCCAATGTCATGCAGCAACGCTCCGCGCCGCACCTGCACGATTTCTTCCTCGGAAAGATTATATTGACGGGTCACTTCGAGGGTTAATTCAGTGACACGCCGGGTATGACCTTCCGTGTCATGGTCGCGCTGGTCGAGCATAGTCGCCCACCCGGTAATGGTTTCATCGTACGCCCGGATCAGATCCAGCCGTGACTGGTTAAGATTGGCGACCATTATGTTGAACGTCTCCGTCAGATACGCTACCTCATCGTTCCCGCCAGAAGGCAGGCGGACGTTCAAATTACCCGATGCCACTTGCGATGAGGCCACCACCAGGTTCTTCAATGGATAGGTGATGCGGTCGGCGATTTCCACACCGACCACAAAAACCAGGAGAATCAACAGAGTGACCAGGCCACCTACTTGAACTCTGGTCAGCGTGCTGGTAGTTACCCAGTAGTTATTGATCATCGATGCGCCAAGCAAGCCAATCACATTACTATTGCGTATCTGCCAGACGCCTATAAGCTCGGTGTATTTCAAATCCAGAATGTCGAATGTTCGCTGACCACTCTGCTGGCGTTTGAGGCTCGAGGTGTCTTTACCCGCAATGATTTCTCCAGCCAGTTCTGCCGGTAAAGATTGCGGCGCAGACAGGGTGGTCGCCAGGATCTTACCGGAGGTGTCGTATAACGTCACCTGCGCCAAAATTTCCTCACGCAGTTGAACTACGATGCTGTGCAGTGATTTACCTACCAGCGTAACGCCTGCCAATTGCTGCTGAGAATCCCGTAACGGTCCGGAAACATATAAATAGTAGTCGTTGTCGTGATAGGCTATGCCGCTGAATTTATCGCCAATCTCATCCTGCTCACCGGCCAATACCCGCTTCACAAAGGGAAGCGCAGCAAAATCAGTTCCGTTCCCGTTCTCCATTAAATAATTGGCAAAAGGTACCCCTCGTTCTTTATGCAATTCAAGCACCACCTCCCCGGTCTCATCCAGGATGATCACCTGCTCCTCACCCTGGGCGGCGGCAATGCTGACCGCCAGGTCGCTTAAACGCTGCAAATCACGAGCTTTAACCGCACTGTTCATGCCTTCAGTAAAGGAAAGCATCCGCAGGGTTTTTAACAAGCGGTTTTCCTCTCGCACCATCCACTCGGAACTTAGTTTTTCGGTCTCGATCAACTGGTTGGAAAGCCGTTCATCCGTGGTATCGAATACGATGCGCATGACCACGTATGCTGCCCCTATCGCCAGGCCGATTGCCAACAGCAGGTAAGGCACGGTGATCTTTACGCGCAGCGGAATACGTACACGAGCTTTCGAGGCGATTTTTGCGTTGTGAGGAGGGGCAGTAGTGTCAGCCGTCATGGAAGTTCCCACTTTGTACATGAAACTGGTAAACTAGTTTTTATTGTGCAACTTTCAGGCCACCCACAGGTAACAGGCAACGATTCGCCGAAATTCGAGAATACGAGAGCTTAAAATGCCCCCTTACCATGCAATCGAATGGAAAAATAACAGCCTGACCCTTTTGGATCAGCGCCTTCTACCCCATGAGACGGTTTATGTCACCCTGCAGGATGTGAGCCAGGTCGTCTCAGCGATCAAGGATATGACCATCCGCGGCGCCCCGGCCATCGGCGCGGCTGCGGCTTACGGGTTGGCACTCGAGGCAGGGAAACCCTTCCGCGATCTACATGAAATACTGGATGCCGTCGATCAAGCTGGAAAACGGCTAATGGCTGCTCGTCCAACAGCGGTGAACCTGGCCTGGGCGGTTCAGCGAGTTTTGAAAGCCGCTCATTCCCCCATTTCGCCGGATGTTGACGCTGTGCGTCGTGCGGTCATCGCCGAAGCGCATACGATCGCAAATGAAGAGGTTCAAAATAATATACAGATCGGACAGAATGCTTTGCCGTTATGGCCAGAAACCGTTACTTTTTTACACCATTGCAATACCGGCGCGCTGGCAACCGTGGATTATGGTACAGCTTTGGGCGTCATCCGCGCCGCGCATGAACACGGCAAGAAAGTAATGGTTTATGTCGATGAAACCCGTCCCCGTTTGCAAGGTGCCCGCCTGACCGCCTGGGAGCTAGAGCAGCTTGGCATCCCATACAAGATCATTGCTGATGGCGCATCCGGACATGTGCTCAGGCACTGCGGCGTCGACGCTGTGACGGTCGGTTGTGACCGGATTGCAGCCAACGGCGACACGGCCAATAAAATTGGCACTTACAATCTGGCGATTGTCGCCAGGGCCCACCGGGTGCCATTTTATATCGTCGGTCCGACCTCGACGATTGACCTCAATACGCCAGACGGCGCCGCTATTCCCATCGAGGAACGCAGTGCTGAGGAAATCACAAAGATTGGAAATGAATGGATCGCCCCCAAAGGTGCGCCCGCCTACAATCCAGCCTTCGATATCACCCCGGCAGAATACATTTCGGCAATCATCACTGAACAGGGAATTGCTTACCCGCCCTTTGCCCGTTCCCTGCCTGAAATGGTCGCAAAAGCCCAGAATGCACGCAGCGCAAACGTGGGACGGGATTTGGCGCGCTAGGCTGCCCGCCCAGCTTTGAGTTTCGCCTGCAAAGCTCGCAGATCATCAAACTTTCCGGCCGCGGCTAATTTGGCCTGCTCAGGCCAGGTTGCAGGGTTGGCAATGCGGTTGCCAGCAGCAGTTAACATGCGTTTAAGCTCGTCCGGGGTGGCCTTTGCCAACTGCTCCAGGCGGTGGATGCCAGCAGCTTTGAGCACACCCGCAATCCTCGGGCCAATGCCCTCGATCACGGTCAGGTCATCTGGAGCGGGCAGGTTGCCAGTTGGCATCGTCTCCGGCAAAAGGATAGCGCTAACCGGCGTTTTATCATTTTTCACCACAGGCGGCGGGAGATGCACACCATATGTTGGCCAGCGCCGGCTGCGCAGGATGAGGGCTAGAATACCAGCCAGGAAGATAATCAGCGCTGTGAAAGCGCCGTAGGGGACGTTCGAGCGGGAATCTTCAGTCATATTGGACGCTCCTTTTGTAATACTTCCATTATAGTGAAGAATACGCCGTACGGGTTAAGGAGTTAATACCCCCTCCGACCTCCCCATTTTCTACAAAAATATGGGGGGCGCAAATCCCCGTGGCACCTGGCACATGACCCAGCGTTTTTTATCCCACCTCGAACGCCGTCACTCGATTGCGTCCGCCCTGCTTGGAGGTATACAACGCCTTATCCGCGCGCTGCAAGAGCACCTCCAACGAGATGTCCGTCGTGTCATAGCTGCTCGAAACTCCCACGCTCAAGCTGACCGGCATATCCATTTCCCCCATTTTTTCGACCGTTTGCGCCACCGCGGCTCGCAGGCGTTCCGTCATGCGCCGCGCCCCCTCCTGGCCGGTCTCCGGGAGCAGTACAACAAATTCGTCGCCGCCGTAACGGCCAAGAATATCGGAACGGCGCAGCACACTCTGCATACGGCGCGCAATATTGGTGAGCACCTGGTCCCCGGCGGCATGACCGAAGGTGTCATTGATGTGCTTGAAATTGTCGACATCGATCATCACCACTGAAAGTGGACGGCTGTATCGCCGTGCCTGGTAAACGGCACGTTCGGCCAGCTCCAGGAAATAGCGGCGATTGGCCAGTCCGGTCAGCGTGTCGATAGTCGCAAGACGTTCCAGTGCGGTTTGAGCCTGCTTGCGCTCATCCACCTCGCGTTGCAATTCGACGTTGCGCAACTGGTAAATTTCAGCGTCCTTGCGGGCGTTCTCCACCTGGTGAACGATTTCGATGGTCTTCAGGCGGCGATCCGATTCTTCGTCAAAAAGCAGTCGTTCATTGCGATAGAACTCTTCGAAGTGTTCCAAAGCGGCCGGCGAATCCCCCATTTGTTTATAAACACCGCTCAACTCGGCATGGCACCGGACAATCTCACGCTTGGCGCCGCTCTCCTCGGCGGCCTCGAAGGCGCGCTGCAGGTATGTAAGCGCCATTTCCATGCGTCCTTCACGGGCATGCAAGGTGCCAATCCGCCGCAGGGCGCGCGCCACTTCCTGCCGCCTGTCGATCTTTTGCGAAACCTCAGCGGTAAGCTGCAGGAAATTAAGCGCCTGAGTGTAATCGCCCATCTCCAGGTACAAATCCCCAATCGAACTGAGCGCCTCGGCCTCACCGGGGTGATACTCGATTTCCTGGTACATTTCTATGCTGCGCAGCCCGTGAGTGCCGGCTGCCTTGTCCTGACCGGTCATGCGCAGTGCATTGCACAGGTTGTCGTGGATTTCCGCCTCAAGGCGGCGATTGGTAGTCACCCGCGCCAGGTCAAGCGCCAGTTCCAGGTGGGTGAGCGCTTTGGGAGCATCGTCCAGGAGCAGATACAGGCGGCCAACGTTCGAGCGAGTGGCTGCTTCACCTGTCTGATCACCCAGGTTGTTATAGATCGTCAACGCATGCAGCAAGTGCTGTAATGCCTCGGGGTAGGCGCCCATGACCAGGTAACCACCACCCAGGCCGTTGAGCGCGGTGGCAATCAACACGTCATCAGCACCAGGGGCAAAACATTCCAACGCCTTGAGAAACGCCGGAATGGCCTGATCGTAGGCTTCCAACTGGATACTCGCGCTACCTTCCAGGAGCAAGGCGCGCCCAAGCGTTCGCCGACCTTCTACGCTTCCCGAATATTCAGCCAGATTCAGGTCTGCGAGCTTGCCCTTGACTGCGTTTTCGCCCAGCATGGTCAATGCCTGGCGCGCCAACGATAGCGCGTGCTGCGGGTCTGAGCCTGAAAACAGTTCGGCGGTACGCAGATAAGCATCCACCTTTTGCGCCAGGGCTTCCTGGCTTAATGGTCCGGTACGAGTTATGGGCGAAGGTTGATACACGGGGTTTCCCTTGATATCCCATTTCTGTTGCAACTTTGATACCGGGACAGGAGCACGTGCCAGGTGCCACGGTGCCACGATGCCACGTGTCACGGCGGAGCACTGGCGGTCACTGAGCTTGTCGAAGTGTCGACAGGCTCAGCCAGCGGTGAAACCTGCAAAAATTGGGGCAAGTCTGGCGACGCGCGGATGGGCGGGCTGCGTTAAAATGGGGTATTCGTTTTCGTTTTTAAAATAAATAGAAACGAATATGGGTTTTATCGGGCAGTGTAGTAACAGGACACTATTGCTGTGGTCCGGCACGGCGCGTGCACTGTAGGTATTGACCGGAATGACAGGTTGTTAAAATCCATGGGTAACAACGAAATTATAGAACATATATTCTTTTTGTCGAGGTGGAAAATGAGCGGGATTAGGAAATGATATTCGAATGACATATATTTACATCGCAAAGGAGTTCAATTTTGCGAATATTACATAAGCAATTTTCACGGATTAGACATATATTGGGAACACCTCGGTGGATAAACAATAATGTTATTCAGGCTTTCATTATTGGGTTAGCGGGATTTTTATTATCTTTCAGCTTATTACACATGCGTGGCTATCAAGCTGGAGATTTCCAATGGGCAATCAGGGGTGGACAAGCATTGCTCGATGGCGAAAATCCATACTTGGCAATCAGCCCTGCTCCAATTTATCCGTTAGGAACTCCATTTTTCTACCCACTTCCAGCTGCTGTTGTTGGATTTGTTTTTATTTTTATGGACTCCTATTTGGCTGGAGCTCTATTTTTTGGATTATCGACAACTCTTTTAGCATATGGCATCCTAAAAAATGGTGAGAGATGGAGATTACTTTTATTCCTTTCTCCATCATTCGTTGTAGCATCATATGTCGCTCAATGGTCTCCTCTCCTTTTAGCAGGAGCGTTTATTCCAATAATGCAGATTTTTATGGTTTGCAAACCTACAATTGGCCTTGCCTCATTTTTATATAGGCCTTCAAAGGTGGGAATTGGATTGGCTGTACTTGCTGGTTTATTATCTTTAATAATTATGCCCGACTGGCCGTTCTGGTTTATTGGTGCTTCTCGAAATCAATTAATTCGTCATCTAATACCATTAATCATCATGCCATTTTTGCTTTTGGGTTTCCTCTCAATTAGGTCCCGTGAAGGACGGGTTTTTTCAATTATGACTTTGATCCCACAAAGTATTTTTTTTTATGATCAGCTATATTTGTGGCTGATACCTAAATCAAAACAACAAATGGTATTCCTCACAATATCGAGCTGGGTAAGTTTTGGCATTTGGGCCGCGGTTTATGTTTGGAAGCCAATGGAAGTGCACGTGATTTCTGCATTACCATATATTATCGTCGGTTTTTTTGTCCCTGCACTTATGATCTTTCGTTGGCATCTTGTCCAGAAAATTTATTGCTTTGTTATGTCAGGGCAATATCGCAAGTTATTTTCTAAAACTAAACGACGAGAATAGTTCCGGAACTACTAAGTGATCTCGGAATCTCAATATCTGATTTAATTTGGCATTACAATGGATATCATGAAAATAATAATATGTTGGGGGATATATGCAAAGAAATAATAAAGAGAAAATATTTATTTATTCGGCCTTTTTCGCAATTTTCACTTTAGGTATTTCATTGAGGTTATCTTTAATATCTTCTTCCAAATTTCCAATCAATGATGGTGGGTTGTTTTATCAAATGACATTGGAGTTGATCGAAAACAGTTTTCGATTGCCTTCATTCACAGCGTACAATCATTTAAATATTCCATACGCTTATCCTCCGCTTGGTTTCTACGTTGCAGGACTTCTAAATAATACCTTTAACATAGATTTGTTACAGATTTTTATCTGGCTGCCATTTATATTTAATTTATGCGCTATTCCGATTATTTTCCTGTTGGCAAACAATCTGCTTAAGAACAATTACGCCGCTTTAATGGCCACTGCTTTTTGGACTTTTGCATCGCCATCATTTGAGTGGCTGCTGATGGGAGGAGGGGTCACACGTTCCCTGGCTTATACCGCCTCTTTTGCTAGTTTATACTTATTTAGTGAATTTCAAAAAGGAACCTCCCAAAAGTTATTGCTCTATTCAATCATCTTGGGTGGAATAACGGGTTTATCCCATATTGAAATTTTCTTTGTTAATACAATATCGGTCTTATGTCTTTGGTATTTTAATCATCAAGTTTCGGAAAAACGATCTTTTAAAACCATCGTTGCCTATTTTTTAGGGTGTATTTTAGTAATGTCGCCCTATTTGATTACAGTGGCATTGAAACATGAGATCCAGCCGTTGCTAGCGGGTTTTATGACGGGGGGTTATTCCTTCTTTTCATCCTTTTTTAGTCTTGTAATTTTCAGTTTTGCTGGCGAAAGATATTTAGCAATCACCAGTTTTTTGTGTGTCATTGGAATTACCTACCAGATAATTCGTAAAAGATATTTTTTTGTGGTTTGGTTTTTTCTTATTCTCTTTTTGGATGTTCGGAGCGTACATCGCAGCCTGATTTTTCCGGTGGCATTGTTAGCATCTGTTACGATTATTGAAATTATTGCTCCGATTCTTAACAGACCGTTTTTTCAAGTTAGGCAATTTTTGGGGGATCAAAAAGCTCCTACGGCCAAGGTTGCCCCAAAACAAACAACTATATATGGAATCGTCTTTATCCCGATTATTTTTATTCATATTCTATTCTTGTCATACCTTCAGTTGTTCGAAAGTAAAATCATTATTCGAGCATTAACAAATTCAGAGCTGAATGCTTTCCGTTGGGTTGAGCAAAATACCAGTATTAATTCCAGGTTTTTAATCCTCAAACCGTCAAACGGATGGGAATTGGATAATGTTTCAGAATGGTTTCCTGCAATAACCAAGAGACAAAGCCTTACGACAGTTCAAGGGACGGAGTGGCTGCCAGATAATTATTTTGAGCAAGCCAAAACTCGCTATAACCAGGTTAAGAATTGCATAGCCACGAATAGAAACTGTATTGATCAGGTTGTTGATAGTTATTCGGCAACTGCTGATTACTTATGGATATCCATTTCTAATTGCAGTAATGAGTCATCTTGGTGCGGAATTGATTTTTATAAAGACATCGAAAAAATATCAGCTTTCCGGAATGTGTTTCAGAATGACGAGGTGGTAATTCTGGCTAAAAACTAGTTTATTATTCTGCCCTTCGAAATCCACACTGCCTAATTCAGATATTTATCTTCTGCTGCGGACGGTCTGGGCAGTGTTACGCGGCAAGGGTGCGTTTTAATCCGGTATAATGGCCCGCAACAAACCGTATCTACCCATTGCGCTACAGCACGGCGTCAGGAGCATGGATGGAAGCTAAAAACATCTGGATCATCGTTATCGCAGTCACCGTCATTTTTTGCGTTTGCCTGACAACCGTTCTGGTGCTCACAGGAGTGCTTGCCTGGCGGGTGATCGACTCGCAGGGCGGATTGAATGCGCCCATTCCCTACCCCGAACAATCTAACCCGGACGAACTGGTCCCGAACCCATTAAATCCCAATGAAGTGCCCGAACCCGCCGCTGAGGGAGCTTTTGAGACGCTGAGGAATTTGCAGACGGCACAGGTCCCGGTGAACAACCCGCTCGATCTGGCAGAACGGCTGCTTGGCATAGCGGATATCCCCGAGACGGTCACGCCGACCGGCCCTTATCAGGTTGGCGACAAGCAGCGCTTCTGGGTTTCCAATACAGAGACCAATGAGACTTTCCAGGTGGATGCTGTGCTGCGGCAGGTTGTAGATAGCGCCTATTTTTGGATCGAAGAAGGAATCACCTACCAGGAATCAGACCTGAACCGCCTGGCAACCACCTTCAACGATGAAATTTACCCGGTCAATCGGGCATTCTTTGGCAGTGAATGGTCACCAGGCATCGACGGCGACCCGCGCTTGTTCATTTTATATGCCCACAACCTTGGCGCTGGTACAGCCGCTTATTACTCCAGCATCGACTCGGTCAACCCGCTGGCACACCCTTATTCCAACGCTCACGAAATGTTCATGGTCAATGCGGATTCTGTCGGGCTAGACGAGGAATACACCTTTGGGGTTCTGGCGCACGAATTCCAACATATGATCCACTGGAATAATGATCGCAATGAGGATTCATGGTTGAACGAAGGTTTCTCTGAGCTGGCGGCTTTCCTCAACGGGTATGATCCCGGGGGATTCGATTACCTGTTTTCGTTGAATCCCGACATGCAATTGACCGATTGGCCGCTCGACCCCGATGCGCGCTCCGCGAATTACGGTTCCTCATTCCTCTTCGTCTCCTACTTTCTGGATCGTTACGGCGAGCAGGCTACCCAGGCGCTGGTCGCGAATAGCAAAAACAGCATGGACAGCGTGGATGCTGTACTCCAGGACCTCAGCGTGCAGGGGTTGATCGACCCGCAGGCTGGCAGCGCCGACGACCTGTTTGCCGATTGGACCGTTACGAACTACCTCAACGATCCCGAATTTCAGGCCGAGCGCTACGCCTATCACCGTTATACCGGTCTACCCAAATTTCACGAGACGGAAACCATTTCAACCTGCGATGGCACCTGGGAAACACGCACGGTCAGCCAGTACGGCGCAGATTACATCGCCATCGACTGCCCGGGTCAGGTCAAATTGACCTTCCAGGGCGCCAGTGAGGTGGGCGTACTTTCAATGGGCGCCCATTCCGGCGATTTTGCCTTCTGGTCGAACAGCAGCGATGAATCCGATATGAGCCTGACGCAAACTTTTGATTTCCGCAACGTAGCAGCTTCGCTGACCTTCGAATATTCGGTGTGGTACAACCTCGAGGTCGATTACGATTACGCCTATCTGTCAGCTTCCACCGACGGCGAGACCTGGGAAATTCTACAAACACCCTCCTGTACTATGGACAATCCCTCGGGCAACAGTTATGGCTGCGGCTTCAATGGAGCTTCCGGCGGCTACCGCAACGAGTCGGTTGACCTTTCCCGGTACGCAGGCAAGCAGGTGACGCTGCGCTTCGATTATGTCACCGACGCCGCCATCACCGCCGAAGGGCTGCTGCTCGACGATGTCGCCATCCCGGAAATCGGTTATGCCAGCGATTTCGAGCAGGACGACGGCGGTTGGATTGCAGAGGGTTTCGTTCGCATCGAAAACCGTCTGCCGCAGACTTTCCGGGTGACAGTTGTGCAAAATGGCCGGGAGCCGTCCGTGCAATACGTGGAAATTAATTCGGCCGGCACAGCCGAATTAAATCTGGATAATCCGCGCGGCAATCAGGTAACGGTCATCGTCAGCGGAACAACCCGGTTCACGCGTGAAAGGGCCGCTTACGCTTTCAGTGTAACTCAATCGCAGTAGGACTTAAGCATGAATCAAAAAAGCGGAAATTTCTCCGCTTTTTTGTTCGACTACTCCAATTTAACCTGCGGCTGGCGCAATCTTTCCAGCTCGTTTTCCAGATCCATTCTGCGTTCTTCCGCAGCCCGGCGCACTTCACCAGCCAGGCGATCAACTGTATCGGCTATCTGTTGCTGCAAAGCCTTGCCAGAATTGGGGGCAAACATCAGCGCCAAAACGCCGCCAACCAGGGCCCCTGTCAATAAACCCGCAAATAATGCAACAAACCGGCGCATCGTTCCTCCTCTTTCCATTGATTTTTATATTGGCAAATTCGTTTTCATATATGATTATACCGCGCTGCGCGGCTTTGCCAGCCCTAACCTGATAAACACCAGTGGCGCCAGCCAAATTACCCACAGCCCGATCAAAGCATACCGCAGAAAACGCAACCCATAGCTTACCAGGTCGGAGGTGCGCGGAAAGAGGGCACCCAGGCCAAGGTAAAGGATCAACAAGCCGGTAATCCCCAACAGGTAGCGCAACACACGCTGCATCAGCGGTCCGAGCGGGTCATGGGCGCCACTACCGCCAACCAGCAACGCTGCGCCAGCCAGCATGCCAAACCAGGTTCCGCTGACAGTGAAAATGCCTTCGTATGCGAACGGATTGATCGGGTTATCCGGAGCTGCCTGCAACGCGGTTTGATACCAGGATTCGGGCAGCATCCAGTCGGATTGCCCGGCATGGACCGCCAACCCAGCCGCAACCATCACCAGCGCGGTCGTAAGGGAAAAACCGAGGCGGTAGGCCAGGTTTTGCGATTTAAACCAATGAACCAGCGATTTCTCGAACATGATCATTAGGATCAGCAGCAGTGCGCCTATCACCCAGCCAAGAAGCACATCCCGGAGAAAATGCACGCCAAGGTACATACGGGAAAGACCCATCAGCAGAATGATGAGCGCCGCGAGCCAACCCCTCTTGCGTTTGATGCTGGCAGCCATGACGCCCCAGACACTCATGGCATTTTGAGCATGCCCCGAAGGTAAACCAAAGCTGGGTTCGGAGGAATAGGCTTGCACCCGCGGGTCAATCCAATAAGGACGCGGGCTATGGAATAATATTTTGAAGACAGCGTTGCTGCTGTTGGAAAGCATCAGGATAATGCCCATCCGCAGCCCAAGGCCGGTGTCAACACACCAGTAGAGTATGGTCAGCAGCAGAATATAGAAATTTTCGCTGCCCAGCCAGGTGACTGCCGACATTACCGGCAGCAGCCAGGTTCCAAGTCCCTGCAGAAAAAGGTTAACCGTAATTTCCCACTGCGTCAGTGCATCCATTCAATCAACTCCGGGTAACATTAAAGGGGGTTTAGGGTTTTGCAGAGCGGTTGACGACTCGGATTGTTTTATTGTACACTCAAAGATATGAAAATTGCACCAAACCGCTGGTGGGATTGGACAGCCGTCCTGTGTTTTCTGGCAGCCCTGATCACCGTTTCTTACCGGTTGAGTGACACAAAATGGACTGAAAACCTCAACCTGGTTACTTCGCTGGCCATATTAGGCGCAGTGACCGGACTACTGCTCGGAGTCAGCCGCTTTCAGCGCTGGGTGGCTACCTTGATCGGGTTGGGTTACACGATTGTGATCCTCCCCTGGCAGTTGATCAAAATTATCCCCGGCGAAGTGGCCTTTGCAGAGAAGCTTACCAGCCTGGGCAGCCGCCTGTGGATCAGCTTTAATCAGTTCCTGCGCAACCAGCCGCTGACCGATTCGGCGTTATTCCTGGCGAACATGGCGCTGCTCTTCTGGCTGGCGGCTATGGTTGGCGGTTACTCGCTGACGCGGCATGGCAAACCCTGGCTGTCGATGATTATTAGTGGAATCGCAATCGTTATCATCGACATTTACCATCCGGCGGTTGGTAACCGTGGAATAGCCATGGCGCTTTACATTATCCTGATGCTGGTGCTGGTCACCCGAATGCATTTCCTGCACCGTAAACGCGAGTGGGACGGTGAAGATGTGTCTGTGGATACCGACACAGGCTTTTCCTGGTCACGTGGCGCCTTGATCACCGCTTTTGTGTTGGTCATTCTTGCCTGGAATGTCAATGCGGTCGTGAAAGCGGTTAATCCGAATGCACCGGAACGTCACCGCGGGGTCACCCTGTGGAATGACATCCGTTTGCGGTTCGAGAACGTGGTCAGACCGCTGCGAGGCACTACTGTGGTACCACGCGAATATTTTGGCGATCAATTTTCCCTGGGGCAAGGTTCACAACTGTCCGATTCTCAGGTTTTTGCAGTTGATCCCACGATTACAGGCAGGATTGGCGTACCATACTACTGGCGCGTGCGCAGCTATGACCGCTATGAAAACGGCCGCTGGTCAACCTCTATTAACAATGAAACGCCGCTGGCCACGAATATAGCCGTCGTTTCATCTGAACGCTACACCAGCCGCATTAACATTGGCTTCAAATTCCGCCCGGAACGCAACCTTAGTATGCTGTATGCGCCTTCCATCCCACTGACTGTCAGCCGGCCGGTAACGTTGATGTATGACGAAAACGTTGGCAAACTGGTCGATGTCACGGTGGTTTCGGTTGATCCGATGGTGCGAGCCGGCGAGACTTACGAAGTCGTTTCGATGATCGCTGCCCCAACCGTGGCTCAATTACGCGAGGCAGGCGTCGAATACCCTGAATGGGTGACGAATAAATATTTACAGTTACCCGTAGAAATGCCCGCATCGATTTCCAACCTGGCACTCGAAATCACCAGCGGTATCGAAAATCCTTATGACAAAGTTGTTGCGGTGACAAACTGGCTGCGGGAAAACATCGAATACAGCCAGATACTGCCCCAGGTACCACAGGGAGCAGATCCTATCGAATGGATGCTTTTCGAACAGAAACAGGCATTCTGTAACTACTATGCCACCGCTGAAATATTGATGCTGCGCATTCTGGGCATCCCGGCTCGCTGGGTGGTTGGCTACGCCCAGGGTGAATACGACCCAAACGCGCGGGCTTACATCGTACGCGAACGCGACTCGCATGCCTGGCCGGAAGTCTTTTTTCCGGAGTATGGTTGGGTGGAATTCGAACCAACTGCTTCACAGGCAACCATCAACCGTCCATCCGGGGCCGGCAGCAACACAACCGGCGGTCAGCAACCCGGGGCAAGCGCCCAGATCGACGAAGGGGATACAGCCCTTGATCGGACAGTAGAAGATGATCCCAATGCCGAGCGCTTTGGCAGCCAGAATGGCTTAGCAGCCAATGGCTGGGCAGCGTTGCGGGTTATTGCCGCTATCGGTGCGGTATTGTTTATCCCCTTGTTCGCCTTACTGATGTACCTGTTAGGACGGCGAAACCCCAATCATGCTCTGCCGGTCGTGATCGAGAAGACACTGCGCAAGCGCGGCATGAAAGTGCCAGCCTGGCTGGGATTATGGTCGCGTTTCACCCACCTCTCACCCATTGAACGCATATTCATCCAGGTCAGTTGGCAGCTTAAACTGCTGCGCAATCCAGCCCGGACTGGTTCCACGCCCCTGGAGCAGATTACGCAACTGGTTGATACGCTACCCTCCGGCGCTCTGCCGGCTCGGACGGTGCTGGAGGAGTACCAAAAAGCAGCCTACAGCCCTTATCCTTCCGATTACCAGGCGGCGCAGGACGCCGCCAAAGCGCTGTGGAAATTAGCCATCAGGAACCGGCTGAGTACAGCGGGGGATTGGATCACCGGCAGTCATAGGTCAATCGAAAACGCGCGTTTTACCCGGTCGCGTTGAGGATCGATCATTCCTCTGGCTGCCAGATGCGGTTTATAATGCTCCACAACTGTTCCAGCCCTAACTTCAACGGTTCGATTTCGATGGTTTCGCGGAGCGTGTGCGGGAAACCGCCGCGTGTCAGCCCGATGCAAATTGCGGGAAACCCACGGCTTAAGGGAAAATTTGCATCCGTTGAGCCGATTTCCAGCGTGACAGGTATATCAAGAGACTGAAGGATATTTGCTGCCAGCTTGACCAGCGGATGCCCGGCAAGAATCTCGCCGGCGGGGCGGTTGCCGATTATTTCAAGGGTGAAGTGCACGCCAGGCTTTTCTTGAGCCTGAACCATCCGCCGAACGCGATCATCCAGCCGCGAAAGCGCGTTCTGGTCTTCTGCCCGCAGATCGAGGTCAAAATGCGCCTGCGGCGCGATGGTGTTCACTGAAGTCCCACCCTGAATGATGCCGATATTCAAGCTCGATCGCGGTCTGCGAGAGGGGGTCAATTCGGTCAAATCAGCCATGACCTTGACCAATTCGTGTATGGCGGAAGGTGTGCCATAATCCACCCACGAATGCCCGCCAGCGGTTTCGGCAGTGATCCGGTAGCGCATGACGCCCAGCCCTCTGTGGCAAACCTGACCCAACCCAAGACCTTCAAGGATCAGATATGCTTGAACCTCACCTTGAAACCGGTTCACCAGTGCCTGCATCCCGGCTAAATTGCCAAGACCTTCCTCGCAGACATTGGCCGCCAGCCAGATATCGCCGGGGTGATGAATGTTCTCTACGGCAAATTTTTCCGCCAGTATGAGCAGCGCTGCCAGGCTGGTCGAATTGTCGGCTACCCCGGGACCGGTCAGGCGAACATCGGTGCGTTCCAGCGGGAGAGGCGCAGCACTGCTGTGAACGGTATCCAGGTGGGCGCTGATAACCAGCGGCTTTGCATTGCCACCGGGCCACCGGGCCAGGACATTGCCGGAATCATCCTGAATTACCTCCGATATTCCCAGCCGGACGAATTCGGACTGTATATAAGCCGCCCGCTGACCTTCGTGGAAAGTCGGCGCAGGGATTTGCTGGATCGTGCCGATCCAATCCAAAAACCGGTTGAACTGAACGTGCGAGAACGAATTCATGCCCGGCGCACCAGCGGGCGCATCGATTCCAACCGCATTTGCACCAACGAAGGCAGAGTATCCTGCGCATAGAATGGCGTCACGCCTTCGATCACGATGGATGCGGAGATATTTCCGCGTAAGGCAGCTTCCAACGGATCATAAGTTTCCCGGAACCCCGCCAGAAAACCCCCGCAAAAGGCATCACCGGCCCCGGTGGGATCCACTACGCGCGCCGGGTAGGCCGGAATCATCCAACGCGTGCCGCGGGCGTGGTCGAGCACATATTGCCCCTGGATGCCGCGTTTGATTACCACCAGCTCGCAGCCATAGCCGGCAATGGTGTCCGCCATTTCCCACAAATCTGTACTGCGCCCCTGAAAAAGCGAGCGCATCTTATCTTCGGAAGCGTGAAAAACGGTGATTCCACGCAGTATTCCCGGGATTTCGTCCCAGAAAATGGGGGTCATGTAGCTGGCCGATGGGTCGAGGGTTATCGTAGTGATGTGCCCCTGGCGGAAAGCCGGCGGCAGCAGCGTGTGGCTCAGAAAATCGAGCGGCGCGATATGCGCGGCGGTTGCATCCAGATAATCTTCCGGAAAGTCGGTGATTCGGGCAGTAATATCACTTGGCTGCAAGCGGCTGTCAACAGCTTGCCCGGGCTCCACATACCCCAGCAGGGATTTGGGATACTTCAACCCGCGGTGGGCAAAATGGGCCACCGGGTTGGTGAGCGAACGAGTTTCAGCATCCGGGTATGCGGCAAAAAAGCGCAGGTCAACCGCCTTGGTCAAAATGCGAATACCGCGCCGATCGAAACCCAACTGTGACAGCTTTTCCAACCAGTCCTGCGGGTAATCTTCCCCCACCCGGCCAATCAACCCGATTTCATTTTGCCATAACTTCAGCCCAAAACCGGCATACAACAGGCTGCCTCCCGGAACATCCAGCGCTTCATGCCCGGTAACCGGGAGGATATAGTCGCGCTGGAGCTTCCCGGCAACTATAAATCTCAGCAATGATGGGCTTCTCATGGGTTGATTTTCAATCAGCTTCGAAAGGTCGAACGATAGGAAAACATAATTCAGCGAGTCATGGTGAACCAGCTTCGGGTGCCTGTAGGCTGATAGGATCTCTCCCCTATTGGGCGCTCAGTATGGAACGGTTACATTGCGGGCGCGGTATAAGTATGGAAAGGACGCCCAGCGGATTACTTTTTGCTGCCAATTTCCGAAATCAATCTAAGCAACCCCAGCACGCCTAAACCGACCTTCACTCCGTCACCCGCGGTTAATTTGGGTGATTGCTGCGCCTCTTCGGCGCGCTGGACCAGGATCACCGCTGCCATTGCGCCTGCTACTGCGCCAAGCAGCGCTCCGATGATGATCAAATCTCTTCTTTGCTTAACCATGGTTGTGTGATCCTCCTGTGACCGTATTCAGGTTCAAAAGCGCGACCGTTACAGGCCAATTTTTTTCCAAAAAGATCGCCATGCCGCCCAGCGGCTGAGCATATTGATCTGTGGCTGAACAACTCGATGTAGTATCGTATCCACTTTAACGCTGAAGATTTGCAAATAAAGTTGAGCCAAACGGGTATAAGTCGGTATGTTTCGTAAAAGGCGAGCGAACAAGAATATCATGCCCGCAATAAAAATTGCAAAGAACAATCCGGTGAAAATCAGGGGGATGATCAACCAGACGGTTGCGATATTGGCCCACGTCGCGGAGACCGTTGATCCGCGGGTAGATGCGATCGCGGCCAGCACGACCAGGGCGATCACGCCTGCACCTGCCAGGATGACCGGCAACAGGATCTGCCAAAATACCTGCCGGCGATGGCGCAGGGATGACCTGGTGCGGGTTAATTCAGGCGTGGAATTCATTGGATAATTGTAGCATGGTTTATAAGTGGTAAATCTGTAGCGCGAACTTTAGTTCGCTTGAGTGAAACTGAGTAGAGGCGGCTCGCGAGCCGCCTCTACCATCTGTCTTATATCCTTAATTCCCCAAAACCGCCCGGATCGCTTCAACCGAAATGGCTCCCTCGCGCAATATGCGCACATCCGGAATGGTGCAATCCACCACAGTAGAAGGCACGCCGCCCGGGCATGTTCCGCCGTCCAACACCAGTTCGATGCGCCTGCCCAACTGGTCGAGCACATCAGCGGCGGTTAGCGGGTTATCAGCGCCGGACCGGTTGGCCGAGGTGGTCGCCAGCGGACCGCTGGCCTGCAGCAAATTCAAGGCAAAAGGATGATCGGGCATGCGCACGCCAATGGTTGGCAACGTGGATAATTGAGCCGGCAGTTCTGGCCGGCGTGAGACGACCAGGGTCAAGGCGCCAGGCCAGAAGCGGGCTGCCAGTGCCTCGGCTTGCGTCGGCAGTCCAGGCGTGATTTGCACCAATTGCTCCACCTCACCTACCAGCACGGCAATGGCCTTGCTCATGTCGCGTTCTTTGGCAGCATACAAGCGTTCAATCGCCACCGAATTGAATGGATCTGCTGCCAACCCGTATACGGTATCGGTGGGAAAGGCCACTAACCCGCCATTTTGCAGTACCTGCAACGCAGCTTGAATCGCCTGGGGGTCGGTGGTCGATAGAATTGTCGTTTCCATACGGCATCCTCGATTTCAATTCAGGTTTATTTGACTATGCGCAGTACACGCGGTAACCCCGCCAGATCGGTCAGCATATCCACTGCTGTAGACGGTAAGAGCCGGTTTGCCAGCGCAGGCGCGCTTTCCCCGTGCCCGGCCTCGACTTCGAGCAGCATCAAACCTCCCTGCGCCAGCCAGCGTGACGCGTCGGCCAATAACCGTTCGATCAACCTCAGCCCGTCAATTCCACCGTCCAAAGCTTCAACCGGTTCGTAGCGCGTGACTTGCAAGTCAGTCAATTTTTTCGAAGGGATATACGGCAGGTTGGCCACCACCAGATCAAATGGTCCGTGGCAAGCCGATAACAAATCCATTTCCGCCAATTCGACCCGGCCTGTCAATCCTAAACGGCGCATATTTTCCTGGGCAACCCGCAGCGCCAGGCGTGACCGGTCGGTGGCGCAAACCCACAGGTCGGGTACGTGGGTTGCCAGCGCTGCGCTGATCGCACCAGAACCAACCCCGACGTCGGCAGCCCGGCGGCGGTCTGGGTGCTGTTGCAACCACACAAGCGCTTCCTCGACCAGTAATTCCGTCTCCGGGCGGGGGATCAGCACCGCAGAATTGACCATAAAATCCAATCCGTAAAACTCCCAGTGGCCGAGGAGATAAGGCAAAGGTTCACCGGCTAAATGGCGGTGGATGAGCAGGTCAAGTTGCGCTAATTGATTCGGTGAGAGAATGCGCTCGGGATGCGCTAAAACCGCAGCGCGATTGAGCTGCAATACCGATCCAAGAATGAGCTGCGCCTCCAACCCGGGTTGCTCGACGCCGGTTAGCCGCTGGCGCGCAATTTTAAGCCACTCGCCGGCGTCAGTCGTCAAACTCTCCACGGGTGGACAGGCGGTCGGCTTCGGAGCGAATGGAAAGTTCATCGATGAAGATATCCAGGTCACCATCCATCACACCAGGGAGGTTGAACGAGGAAACATTGATGCGATGATCGGTCACTCGATTTTGCGGGTAGTTATAGGTACGGATTTTCTCCGAACGTTCACCGGATCCCACCTGCGAACGGCGAGTTTCATCCAACTCCGCCTGACGTTTGGCTTCTTCCATTTCAAACAGGCGAGCGCGGAGGATACCCATGGCGCGCAGCCGGTTTTGCAACTGAGAACGTTCATCCTGGCAGGCTACCACAATTCCGGTTGGCAGATGAGTGATGCGAACCGCGGTGGCGTTTTTTTGGACATTTTGCCCACCAGCGCCAGCCGAGCGATAAATGTCAATTTTTATGTCCGAATCCGGGATCTGAATATCAATTTCATCGACCTCAGCCAGGACAGCAACAGTCACGGTGGAGGTATGAATGCGGCCGGAAGCTTCCGTCTGCGGGACGCGCTGGACGCGGTGAACGCCGGATTCATACTTCAAGCGTGAATAGGCTCCCTTGCCTTTGGCGGTAAAGATCACTTCCTTGTAGCCGCCAATGCCGATTTCATTTTCAGACAGGATTTCGACCTGCCAGTTGCGGCGTTCCGCATAACGGGAGTACATACGAAACAGGTCAGCGGCAAATAAGGCGGCTTCATCGCCGCCCGTACCGGCGCGCACCTCAACAATGACGTTGCGATCATCACGCTTGTCTTTGGGCAACAACAGCGCCCGGAGTTGTACTTCCAATTCTTCCAGGCGCGGCGAAAGGTCTGCCAGATCGAGCTGCGCCAGTTCACGCAAGTCGGCGTCCTCGGAATATTCGAGTTGGTGCGCCTGCTCGATGCGCTCGGAAATGGAGCGGTAGGCTTCGGCCTTGGAGACAATTTCTTCCAGGTCGGAGCGTTCCTTCGCCAGTTCGGCGGTGCGCTGATAATCGTTGACAGATTCTGCTAACATCCGGTTCAGGTCGCTGAACCGGGTTTCGATTTGGGCAAGTTTTTCAAGCATACAGAATAATATCTAATCGCTTTCTTTTAACGTTTGCGGGTGAATTATACCAGAAGGGACAGGAAGTCGGGGGCCTAGCGCCTGGGTGAACAGGTTTTTCAATCCGTCACGGGTTAGGGAGCGATGCACCTGCTCTTCCGAGATTAAAGTCAGGTGCAAGGCACTAATAAAGTGCAACGCACCCAACTTCTCGTCGGGTGCGTTGCTCCTGGTTTAACCGGTTAGCCAATCCGCCACAGCTCAAGGAGCGATGCACCTGCTCTTCCGAGATCAAAGTCAGGTGCAAGGCACTAATAAAGTGCCTCGCACCCAAATCGTATTGGGTGCGTTGCTCCTGGTTTAACCGGTTAGCCAATCCGCCATGGTTATAAGGAGCGATGCACCTGTATTTTGAAGCAATTGTTCCAAGATCAGGTGCAACGCACCAAAACCAGGTGCAATGCACCGAGATCAAAAGCATAAGGCTCATCTTTACCTTCCGTTCACAAATCGTTAACCTACCCTTCGCGAGGGGTTAATCCCGGTGGGGTACGATAAGCACATGAAAAAAACTATCACAGGAGAAGAATCTAAAATGCGCCGTGTATTTACAGCCGTATTGTTTGTAACCATTCTTAGCGTCGTTATGGCAGCCTGCGCGCCGACTGCGACCCCAACCCCGGCAGTTGCTCTCACCGAAGCTGTTCAGCAACCCGCGCCGACTGAGGTCGTTCAAGCTCCAGCCGATCCATTCGACATCAACCCCGCTGATTTCAGTGGCGACATCACCATGGCGGGTTCCTCCACCGTGTTCCCGGTCAGTGAAAAAATCGTCGAGCTCTTCAAAGCCGATGGTTATGAAGGCATGGGCAACATCAAACTTGACTCGATTGGCTCGGGCGCCGGTTTCGAGCGCTTCTGCACTAGCGGCGAAACCGACATCTCCAATGCGTCCCGCGGCATCAAAGACTCTGAAATCGAAGCCTGCAAAGCCATCAACCGCACCCCGATCGAATTCCGCGTCGGCACCGATGCTCTGGCTATCGTCGTCAATCCGGAAAACACTTTTGCTGCCAATGTGACCCTGGAAGAGCTTGCCAAATTGTTCTCGAACGAAGCCCAGAAGTGGTCGGATGTCAACCCGGCCTGGCCGGCTGAAGATATTCACCGTTACGTTCCTGGTACCGACTCAGGCACATACGACTTCTTCATCGAGTTCGTGATGCAGAAAGTTTTCAGCAAAGATACCGGGGAAGAAATCTTTCTGGGGGCTGCCAATTTGCAGGCCTCTGAAGACGACAATGTGCTGGTGCAGGGTGTAGCAGGCGATCCGTATGCCATCGGTTTCTTCGGCTTTGCTTACTACAAAGAGAACGAAGACAAACTTGGCATCCTCTCGGTTGACGGCATAACGCCCGATTTCGACACCGCTGAAGCCGGTACATACCCGCTGGCTCGCCCGCTGTATATCTACTCGGACGCCGCCATCATGAAAGCTAAACCGCAGGTTTCTGCCTTCATCGGCTACTATCTGGCCAACGTCTCTGACATCATCGCCGAAGTCGGTTACTTCCCTGCCAGTCAGGAAGCCATCGACGCAGCCAAACAAGCCTGGCTGGACGCACAACCCTGAGTCTGGTATCCGGGCGCCTTTGATATCAGATGGCTGGCGGTCCCACAATACCGCCAGTCATCTCCACATGAAAAAAAACAACCGTAGTAGGATGCTTGGATGGAAAATACGGCACGTATAACCGGAAAACGAACAGCAACCGCCTGGAAGAAACCTGTTTCTTATAATTTGCAGAAAAAGACGCGGCCTACCGAAGCAATTATTCAGGCCTTTTTATTATTCTGTGGGGTCGTGTCCATTTTGACAACGCTCGGGATCGTGTTGGAGTTGGGCAAAGAGGCCTGGCTTTTCTTTGGTGATCCAGAGATCAGCGTGATTTCTTTCCTGACCGGAACCGAATGGCAGCCAAAAATTGGTAAGTTTGGGGTACTACCATTATTGAATTCCACCCTGATCACCAGCGTGATTGCCATCGTGGTGGCGTTACCGCTTGGCATTGCCACAGCAATGTTTTTAAGCGAGTACGCATCGCCGAAAATGCGGTCGATATTAAAACCCATTCTCGAAGTTCTGGCCGGGGTTCCAACTGTGGTTTACGGCTATTTTGCGCTGACCTTTATGACTCCCCTGTTGCGCGGTATTTTTGGCAGTCAGAACGTGGATGTGTACAACATGGCCTCCGCCGGCCTGGTGATGGGCATCATGATTTTGCCTTTGATCAGCTCCATGAGCGAGGATGCCCTCAGCGCGGTGCCGCGTTCGCTGCGTGAAGCCGCCTATGGGCTGGGTGCCACCCGGCTGGAAACGGCATTACAGGTGGTGTTGCCCGCAGCGTTATCTGGAATTATTGCCGCTTTTATCATCGGCGTGTCCCGTGCGGTTGGTGAAACCATGATTGTCGCCATCGCTGCCGGATCAGGCCCGAATTTCACCTTCAATCCGTTCAATGCGGCTGAAACCATGACCGGTTATATCGCCCGCATCAGCGGCGGCGATCTTTCCTACAATACGCCAGATTACAACAGTATTTTTGCCATTGGCCTGTTGCTTTTCCTGGTCACATTTGGGCTGAATATTCTCAGCCGGGCAATTTCGCGCCGCTTCCGTGAGGTTTATGAATGAACCAGATGGAGCCAAAAACCTTCGGTAGCAATCAGGAAATGCAGGATGCTGAGAAAAACTTTCTTCACCGGCGCCATCAACGCGCCCGTTTAGCGCAGTCAGTCTTTCAGCTAACCACCCTGCTGGCCGTGATTTTTCTGGCTGCCCTGCTGGTCACGGTCGTCAATAAATCCATGGGGTATGTGGTGGTCGAGAACAAGGTTGACCCGTCCACCCTATCGGACCGCCCGCTTTCCGAGCTGAACAACACTGAACTGGCTCAAATTCTGCGGGAAAACCTGCGTAAAAATCGGGTGCGTACGCTCGAACGGGCTGGCTTCCTCGAGGACCAATCGCAAAGCACGTTGGTGCAGTTGGTCGAGACCGAAATTATCCAACCCGAAGTGGTTGAAAGCTACAATCTGTTCCCCTCCCTGATCAAACGCAGCAAAATTAAAGCCGACGCAGCGTCTACTTACCCAAACGCTAAGGTTGAGTTTCGCTACTGGTTGAATGGAACCTTCCTGACCAACAGCATGGCCAGCCAGCCTGAATTAGCAGGGGTACGGTCAGCGCTGCTCGGATCATTACAACTCATTTTGATCACCATCCTGACCGCCTTCCCGATTGGGGTGGGCGCAGCCATTTACCTTGAGGAGTATGCTTCACATAAGTCCAGGATAAACCGTCTGATTCAAACCAATATAGACAACCTGGCCGGAGTGCCGTCGATCGTTTACGGTATTCTCGGCCTGGCGTTATTTGTGCGGGCACTCCAACCGTTCACCAGCGGCGCGCTCTTTGGTGTGGACGGGCAAAACGGCCGCACCATTTTATCCGCCGGTCTGACCATGGCGCTGTTGATCCTGCCTATTCTGATCATCAACGCCCAGGAGGCCATCCGATCCGTACCCGATTCCCTGCGGCAGGCCAGCTATGGGCTGGGTGCCACGCGCTGGCAGACTATCTGGCATCACGTGCTTCCGGGAGCCATGCCCGGCATCCTGACCGGTACCATTCTGGCGATTTCTCGCGCCATCGGCGAAACCGCCCCGTTAATTGTGGTCGGTGCTTCGACCTTCATCACCAGCGATCCGACCGGGCCCTTTTCCAGTTTCACTGCGCTGCCCATTCAAATCTACAACTGGACCACCCGCCCGCAGCCGGCCTTCCAGCACATCGCTGCGGCGGCCATTCTGGTGTTGTTAATTGCGCTGTTGTCTCTCAATGCTGCCGCCATTTTGCTGCGTAACCGCTTCGCCAAACGTGTATAATTCATGGAAGATATGAACCAACCCTCCAAATACGCCATCGAAACCCGCGGGTTGAACATTTTTTACGGTGATTTTCAAGCCGTCAAAGACATCAGCCTGCAATTCGAACGCAACCGCATCACTGCCATCATCGGCCCTTCGGGCTGCGGCAAAAGCACCGTTTTGCGGGCGTTCAACCGCATGAACGACTTCGTGCCGTCAGCGCACGCCACGGGCGAAGTGCTGTACCACGATCAAAACATTAACCACCCCTCCGTGGACGCCGTTCAACTGCGCCGCTTAATCGGCATGGTCTTTCAGAAACCGAATCCCTTCCCCAAGTCGATTTACGATAACATCGCCTGGGGCGCCAAAATGAACGGCTTCCGGGGCAATACCGACGACCTCGTCGAGGAAACGCTGCGCCAGGCAGCGTTGTGGGATGAGGTAAAAGACAACCTGAAGAAAAGCGCCCTGGCATTATCCGGCGGTCAGCAGCAGCGGCTGTGTATTGCGCGCGCTTTAGCCGTCCGTCCTGAAATCATTTTAATGGATGAACCCTGCTCGGCGCTGGACCCGATTGCCACCTTGAAAATCGAAGACCTGATGCGCGAGTTGTCGCAAAACTATACCATCATCATCGTCACGCACAACATGCAGCAGGCAGCGCGTGCGTCGGATTACACCGCTTTCTTCACCATGGATACCGATCGATCAGGCATCATGGTGGAATACAATGAAACCAGCCTGATTTTCACCAAACCAAAAGATCAGCGAACGGAAGATTACATTACGGGACGTTTTGGGTAAATCTGACCAGGAAGAGGAAATCCTATGCCGCGTAACACTCTCAATCGTCAATTAAATATGGTTCAGGATGAAATCCTTATCCTGGGAAGCATGGTGGAGCAGGCGACCCGGGCAGCCGTGGGGACGCTCAAATCTCGCGATCTGCGCGAAGCCAAATTGGTGTTCGAGCAGGACCAGATCATCAATGAAAAGCGTTTTGCTATAGAAAATGCCATTTTAATCTTGATGGCAACCCAGCAGCCTATGGCGCGCGACTTGCGTACCCTGGCAGCGCTGTTGGAGGTCAACACGGAACTGGAACGCATGGGAGATTATGCCAAGGGCATCGCCAAAGTGACGCTGCGCATGGGTAATGCCGAGGTTAACCTGCCGATGGTGGAAATCAACCAGATGGCGGAACTGGCGGTCGGGATGCTGCACCGCGCCCTAAGCGCGTTCATCGAAGAAAATGCTAACCTTGCGGTGGCCATCCCCAAAGAAGATGACCGCATCGACGAGCTGTTCAATACGGCCTACTCAAAAATTCTGCATGAAATGGTTGCCAATCCCAGCACGATTGACAATGTCAACCTGGCGCTGTGGGTCATCCACAACCTGGAACGGATGGCTGATCGCGTGTCGAACATTTGCGAACGCACAGTTTTCATCGCCACCGGCGAATTGTTCGAAATGGACGGAATGGACGAAGAAGATCTGAATGTCTAGGGAAGAAATGACCGGCCAGGGATGAAATTCAAGGCAAACCCGAACTTGCAAATTTACGGCGCTGTCACCATGATGACCCATCTGACAGCGTTGGTGCAGGAAATGGAAGGAGTTCGGCTGGCCAGGGACATTGAAGCCGTCCACCGCATGCGAGTGGCTTCGCGCCGGCTGCGCGCCACTTTACCTCTCTTTGGGCAGCAACTGGCCGGCAAGCGGCATTTGGTCTGGATCAAGACCATGCGCGGCATCACCCGCGCGCTGGGCGCGGCGCGCGACAGCGATGTGCAGATCGAGCATGTCAGTAAATTCCTGGAGCCGCTGCTGCCCCCGAACCGCAGCGGCGTGCGGCGCTTACTGCTGCGCCTGCGCCAGCAGCGTCTGGCATTGCAGCCGCAGGTGATAAAGGAACTCAATAAATTCGAAAAAAGCGGCGTGGTGGCTGAAATCGCGCAAAAGCTGGCGCCTTTTGATATCTACCGAGACCGGTTGGACGTCAATGATCCCGGGCTGCTCAAACTGGCCAATCAGGCTATCCATACCCGCCTGGGTGAATTTTTAGATTTCGATGCAATCGTGGATCAACCTGAACAGATTGAAGAATTACATGCCATGCGCATCAGCGCCAAAAGATTGCGCTACACCCTGGAGACTTTTGCGTCGTTATTCGATGACGGCTTGAAAAATTACCTGAAGGCCATGCGCAGCGCTCAGGACATGTTAGGCGCCATTCACGATTGCGATGTCTGGGCAGTGTACATTCCGCAGTTTATGGATGAGGAAAGCCTGCGCACCGCTGAATATTTTGGCAGCGTTCGAACATACAAACGACTGGTGCCGGGGCTTACCCTGTACCAGAATGCCCGCCGCAGCGAGCGCGAATCGATGTATGCCACCTTTCGGGGAACCTGGGCAGGTTGGAAATCGGAAGGCCTTTGGGAAAACCTGACTGCAATCCTTGAAGCGCGATTGACTCCGGTAGTGGAGCCCCCACAGTCGCCAGTTGAAAATGCTGCTGAAATCTCTTCCCAGGTTGAAGTTACGCTTCCCGGAGACCCCGAGCAGAAATCGGCTGCCAGTTCAGAGACTTTGTAATCGCGCTGTCAACTCGCGTTGGGCAGCGGTTCGAGCTGTTTTGCCAACACCAGCCCGGCAATTATCCAAGGCAGCATGGCGAAAAGCCCAACCATGCCTGGCCCTTCCAGGTCGAAAATAAAATCGACCCACACTGTACTGATGCCGGTGATGGCATAGGCGTAGATTGCCCAGGATGCAGGGATCGCGGTGGTATTGACCGGATGTTTGATCAATCCGACAGCCAGAATCAGGTAAATGGCCAGTGCGGTAAAAGTCGTCAGCCACCAACCCCAAAAGTTTTGCAGCGGCACGCCAAAATAGACGCCCGGTGTTTCCCAAACCCAGTTTCCCCCGCCCACCATCATGGGATCCATTGCCAGGTCCCAGGCGGTCATGATTATCCCGGCAGCGGCAGCTACCAGCAAACTCCGCGAGGTGGGTGAACCGTAACCAGCCGGTACAAGCAGGTCTGCCATCAAATAGGACGCATATATCATCATGAACCAGGCGACCGGGATGAGCAGCGGTACTAACCCAAGAAATTTCGGCCCCAGCAAGTCGGTGTAGTGATAGGGTCCGTACACCTTACCGGTCGCTACGCCGTAGCTTTCGAATGCCAGACTGACCGCGCTGACGGTGATCACCATAAGCAAAATGCGTTTCCAACCGAAGCGCTGCGCACCGTGCAGTACTGCAAAAGCAAACAACACCAGCGTATTGACCGGCGTCAGCCAATTCATGACGCGGTGAAAAAAGGTGGCATTGACCAGCGCAATGCCGCTGAGCAAAACGGCAGCGAATAAAAGTCCCAGTGTAATTTTGCGGAGCGACATGTGTTTATTCCCTTTTCAATCCATCTTTCCAAACCAATTCGACGCCAAAAACATTGCCAAAAGATATCGCAGCCTGCTGAACGACCTGCTCCATGGGTGGGGTCGGCGTTAACAGATCAGCAATTGCAGCCATGCGGACGTCATCCAAGCCACAGGCGACAATTCCCTGCCAGTATTCCATTTGTGGCGCAACATTGAGGGCAAACCCATGACGGGAAATCCCCCTGGCATCCACTTTAACGCCAATCGATGCAATTTTCCCAGGCTGGGAAGAGACGTCGTCAGCGGAAACCCACACGCCGGTCAACCCGCTGCGACGTCCAGCCTGGATATCAAATGCAACCAGGGTTTGAATGAGAACTTCCTCCAACCGGCGGATGTAGCCGACATAATCTGCTTGCGGAAGACGCTCACCTTGCCAATCGGGCGCTGCCAGGCGCAGCAATGGGTAACCGACCAACTGCCCCGGTCCGTGGTAGGTGATGTCGCCGCCGCGGTCCACTTCCACCAGCGTGACGCCGGCTTGAGCGCGTTGTTGTTCATCCCACAATACATGATCTCGCCCACCGCGCCGCCCAATGGTAAAGGTATGCGGGTGTTCCAACAGCAACAGGATCGGAGCTTGCGTCCCACCAGCGATTTCGGCCGCCAGCCGGTTTTGCAAGTCCCAGGTGGCCTGGTATTCAACCTGGCCCAGCCAAACGACTTCGACAATCTCGCATTGCGGATTCATATTCCCCATTTTAGCTGATTAAAGATATTCTTCAGCGAGGAATAATGCTTGCAGATGAGGTCAATCCACCTGCCAACCCAACAAATCGATTGGCATTTTGTGGGCGGACCCGTGTGTCCGCCCAACATGTGAATGTCCACCTACCTGAAAACCAGGGGCGACACGTGGGTCGACCCCTACTTCGTTAAATTATTTGGATTTTCCTGATCCTCTTCCCATTGTTGTGGGTTGGACTGGATGTAAAAATATATTCGCTCATAATCAACGTCGTTTCGAATTATATGCTCATAATAATTGCGTTGCCACAACCTATTATCAAACGGTTCCCACCCAGATCGTTTTACCTGACGAATATATTCATTCGTCGTCATGGTCTTGAACCATTGTATTACCTGACTGAGGGTCTGTGAATTATCTCCATTTCCATAAACCGGGACGATTTCAACTACTTCGTCGTCAATTCTGGCATTAGAAAGGTGATTCGTTGTAAATTCAATGATGCCATGAAAATGATTAGGCATTATGATGTACTCTCGAGGTTTGACCTTTAAAAATTTTTCTGCCAACATATACCACCAACGTTCCACCATTTTTTCGGCCGGAAATAAACTGACCTCTTCCTGATTCACCTCGCTGAATAATTTTGCACGTCCTTGCGTTACCAATGTTACAAAATAGACCCCTTCTTGTGAATAATTAAAATATGGTAACCGCAATATCTTGCGCGTCTTGTTATCAGGCATTTTCACCCCTTGCTTACACTGATCGGAAATTGTAAAAGAGCACATGTACAGTAACATTTTATAATAGAATCTGGCAAGCAACCTATTGGACCAAGTTTGGCCGTCCAAAGGCCTGTGTTGACAGATTGGGTGACCTCTACGAATCAATTGGTATTTCGTAGGGGCGGACCCGTGTGTCCGCCCAACATGTGAATGTCCACCTACCTGAAAACCAGGGTCGACACGTAGGTCGACCCCTACGAATCAATTGGCATGTTAGAAGACGTAGAGCTACTTGGTTCCGTTTATAAACGGCGCAGCGGGGGCAGTTCGGCAATACCCTGAAACAGGTCGTGCTCCACCTTGCCGTCCGGTGAGGGAACGGCCCGCATATAGATTTCCTTGGAAGCAAGCATGCGCCTCAGCCAGGCAAATACTCCGCCTGTCAATGAACTGGCCGATTGGCTGGCATGACAGGCTGCCGCTTCGTCGCGAATATCCGCGACGGCCCGGTAATCGATCACCGCATCGGTTGGGAAGTCCACCTCAGCAATGGCAGCCAGATCGATATCCTTGTTTTTGCCGAACTTATGCGGATCATGGCCCAATAAACGCATAATGCGCATCATCAGGCGCATGAATTTACGCGGGATGGTCTGGTAATATAGTTTATTCGGCATGAAGGCGGGTAAATCCCGCAAATTTGCCGCAGTTGGATCGCCCGCGAGGCTAAAAGCATGTACAGTTGCCTGGTGAATGGCAATGTGATCCGGATGGTGGTAGCCGCCAATCGGATCGAAGGTGACCACCACCAACGGTTTGAGTTGACGAATGTGCCGGGCAATCTCTTCAGCTACCCGTACGCACGGCTGGGCAACCAGCGCCCTTTCATGATGGTTGTCCGGCGAGCCGGGCATGCCGGAATCGCGGTAATCCAGGAAAAAGACCTGTCGCAGTCCGAGTTTGCCTGCAGCACAGCGTAGTTCTGCTTCGCGCCGTTCGGCGATGGAATCGTAACCTTGAAGCATGGCTGGGTCCACGTCGCCGGCTTCACCGCGCGTCGCGCAGATCAAATAGGTGTCCACGCCACGGCGTGCGTAATAGGCAATGGTTCCGCCCATGCCAAAAGTTTCATCATCCGGGTGCGCCAGAACCGCCAACAGAACCGGTCGTTTCTTCTCCGGCAAGGAATTATCCGCAGAAATTGACTGAATGGTCGCACTCGCCGGCTGTGTTGAAGCAGTCATGAGGAAGTCTCCGATTCCATGTCGCTTAGTATTGGTACATGTCCGGATCGAACTGTTCAGCCCAGGCGTTTATTCCGCCAAACAGGTTGTAAACATGGCTGAAGCCGGCGGCTGAAAGCTGATGAACGCCGCGCGCCGAACGAACGCCGGTACGGCAGAAGAGGACGTATGTTTTGGTTGGGTCGAGTTCCTTGAACCGCTGGTTTAAGCGTTCCAAAGGGATGTTCACCGCATTCGGCAATGCAGAAATTTCCAATTCAACCGGGTCGCGCACATCCACCAGTTGAAGCGGCTGGCCGCGGTTAATCCAATCCGCCAGAGTTACCGGGTCCAGGTCGCGGCCTTCGCCCGCCAGGCCGTCGTTAACCACACGGGTCGGTACGCCGCAAAATTCCTCGTAATCGATCAGGTGGGTGATCTCCGGGTTGGGACCGCAAACCTTACAGTTCGGGTTCTTGCGCAAGTTGACGATTTGCTGACTCATGGAGAGCGCATCATACAGCAGCAATTTACCAATCAACGGCTCCCCGATCCCAAGGATCAATTTGATCACCTCTGTCGCCTGAATGGTGCCGATGGTGCCTGGCAATACGCCAAACACGCCGGCGTCGCCGCAGGCCGGTACGCTGCCGGGCGGCGGCGGGGTTGGGAACAGACAGCGGTAACAGGGTCCAATCCGGGCGTCGAACACGCTCACCTGGCCCTCGAACCTAAAAATGGAGGCATACACGAACGGTTTACCGGTGAAAACAGCCAGGTCATTGAGCAGATAGCGCGTGGGGAAATTATCGGTTCCATCCACCAGAATATCGTAACCGGCAGCGATGCGTTCGGCGTTTTCAGAGGTAAAGACCTCGTTGTAAGCGTCCACCTGGATGTACGGGTTCAAGCCGGTCAGGCGCTGGCGCGCCGATTCGACCTTCAATTTGCCGATTGCCTGGGTGGAGTGCAGCACCTGGCGTTGCAAGTTAGAGTTGTCAACCACGTCGTAGTCGATGATGCCGATGCGCCCGACCCCGGCGGCTGCCAGGTAGAGGGTCACCGGCGACCCCAAACCACCAGTGCCAACCACCAGTACCGAAGCATTTTTTAGTTTGCGCTGGCCCTCCAATCCCACTTCGGGGATCAGCAAATGCCGCGAGTAACGCAAAAGCTCTTCTTGTGAAAGATTCGGAAGTGTCATATGTCCTCCGGGACAAGAGCAATCATACCAAAACACGAGGGCGAAAACAAATGATTGCGGGCACCGCGAAAGCGAAGGGAAGGCTTCCCATCGGCAGGAGCGGTTGGTCGCAGAGCGACCGGCGCGATTAAAGATCGACCAGAGGCGTTTGCTTAGAACATTCAACATTTACGAATGGCGCAGATCGCTTCGTTCCTCGCGATGACAATAAAAACCGGCGCTTTCACCCACAGGGCGCAAAAACCGCGAAACAGGAACGCACCCTGTCAGCTCCCGAAGGTTGAGTTGAAGGGCAGGAAGGGGTAAAAAATTAAGAAGTATCTTTGTGGCCCTTTCAACCCAACAACTTTGATGAATACACTTGGAACAATTAAGAATGTCGAGTTTTGGGCTGCGAGGGAAAATATTGATCAGGAAATGCTGGCACGCCCTCAATCCGACCAGTGAAATCTTCTGCGCCTAAACCTGGCCTTCAAAAATAATCGATAATGTTACAATCTATTCATGCATGTGATTCTCACGCATGAACAGGCCGACTTTGACGCTCTCGCTGCGTTGTTGGCTGCCCGCATCTTAAACGAACGTGCGCTGGCAGTGCTGCCGCGCAGGGTCAACCGCAATGTGCGTGCCTTCCTCAACCTGTACGGCGCAGAATTACCCTTCGTCGAAGCCCGCGACCTGCCGTCCGAAACGATCGAAACCATTACCCTGGTTGACACCCAATCGCTCATCACTCTCAAAGGCCAAACAAAAAAGACCAAAGTGCATGTCGTCGACCACCATCAGTTGCGTCCCGATCTGCCTGGTGATTGGACCGTCGTCAACGACCAGCTTGGCGCCTGTACCACCATCCTGGCGGAAGACATTCGTGATCACAACGGACCTTTGAATGTCCTGCAAGCCACCACTCTACTGCTTGGCATTTACGAAGATACTGGCTCGCTGACCTATATCAGTACCACCGCGCGCGACGCGCGGACAGTGGCTTACCTGCTCGACCAGGGCGCCAGCCTGCGGATTGCCGGCGAATTTCTCAACCCGCCGCTGTCAGAAGAACAGCGTGAGATTTACAATTCGCTGCTGCAATCGGCTGAGACGGTCAATATTCACGGGCAGAGCATCGTAATCTCAACCGCAGAAGCGCCCAGCCTGAACGAAGAAATCTCGAGTATTGCGCACAAGCTGCGCGATTTGCTCGACCCGGACGCGCTTTTCTTGCTGGTAGGGACTGCTGAAGGGGTTCGTCTGGTTGCCCGCTCCACGACTGATCGGGTCAACGTTGCCGAAGTGGCGACCCGCTTTGGCGGCGGGGGGCATGACCGCGCCTCGGCTGCGCTGGTGCGCCAGCAAATATCAGAACCAACCGTGCCAGTGCCGCTGGAAGCTGCTTACCAAAAATTATTGGCGCTGCTGCCGGAAATCGTCGAGCCGGCATTGACCGTTGGGCGAATCATGTCGCGCGGTGCGCGTGTTCTAACGCCGGAAACCCCGGCGCAGGACGCCGGTAAATTAATGCAGCGTTACGGCTACGAAGGCTACCCGGTGGTCAAAGACGGCAGAGTCCTCGGCTTGTTGACGCGCCGCGCGGTTGACCGGGCGCTGTCGCATCGTTTGAACCTGCCGGCGGCCAGTTTGATGGAAGCAGGAGAGATCACCGTCACCCCAAAAGACACCATCGAGCACCTGCAGCGTTTAATGGCGGATAGCGGCTGGGGCCAGGTGCCTGTAGTCGCGCCGGAAGACGGACATATCATTGGCATCGTCACCCGCACCGATCTATTAAAAACCATCGGCGGTGGCGAAGCGCTGCTTGCCGAGCAAAACAACCTGGCCGAGCGGCTGGAAGCAGCCCTGCCGCCGGTCTGGATTAAGTTCTTGAAGTTGATTGCGGAGCAAGCTTCCAACCAGCACTTGCCCATTTACATTGTTGGCGGGTTCGTACGCGACCTGATCATCAACCGGCCGAGTATGGACTTTGACATTGTGGTCGAGGGGGATGCCATTCAACTGGCGCGTTCGCTGGAAAAGTTATTTGGCGGACGGGTAGCCAGTCACAGCCGCTTTGGTACCGCCAAATGGCAAATTAGTGAGGTCAAAAATTCTCTGGCCCGGCGTTTCTCGACCGATGCAGAAAAAGATGCGCTGGACCTGCCCGATACGTTGGATTTCATCAGCGCGCGCACTGAATTTTATAATTACCCAACTGCCCTGCCAACCGTAGAACGCGGCAGCATCAAGCTCGACCTGCACCGGCGAGATTTCACAATCAACACCCTGGCGCTGCGGTTGGATGGCCGGCATTACGGGAATTTATACGATTACTGGGGCGGCTTGAACGATTTACAAAAAGGACTTGTGCGGGTTTTGCATTCGCTCTCTTTTGTGGATGACCCGACCCGCATGCTCCGGGCGGTGCGTTTTGAACAGCGTTTTGGTTTCGTAATCGAGGCCCGAACAGAACAATTGATGGATGAAGCACATGACCTGCTCAAACAAGTCTCCGGCGACCGCCTGCGTCACGAGCTGGATTTATTGATGGCAGAGGAACACCCGGAAAACGGCTTTGCCCGCCTGGCGGCCATCGGGTTGCTGCGCGCCATCCACCCCTTACTCGACTGGAAAACCGAGTACGCCCCTGAAATTCTGACTGTCCTCAAGCAACCCCTCCGACAGGGCTGGGAGCTGCCTGAGACGCTGGGGGCGACCCCGGTTCGACGGGCGCTGGCTTACCTGATCTGGTTTGGGCATTTCCCCGAAGAAGTCGGACAGAGTATTGCCAACCGGCTGCGCTTGTCGCACCAGTTGCTCACTGCCATTCACGATGTCGGGCATTATCTTCCCAGCCTGCCTGAATTGGTTGACCGCAATCCAAGCCGGATCGTATCCGTGCTGGACGAAGTTTCTCTGCCTGTTCTGTATGCGATTTATGAGTTATGCCCATCCCCGCCGCTGCGTAATATCGTCAATCAATACGTTACCCGCTGGCGCCACGTCCAACCCACCGTCGATGGGTATGCCTTGCTTTCACTGGGTCTTGAACCGGGGCCGGCGTACCGCCAGATCCTCTGGTCGCTAAGGGCAGCCTGGTTGGATGGCAAGGTGAATTCCAGCGATCAGGAGGCTGCCCTGTTGCAGCAAATGCTTCAGACCTTCAAGATATAATGGTGCAAAGGGCTTATGGATACTGATTTGATTCCCGATCTAGTACAGCAGCTCACCATCCGTCAGGCAAAATTCGAAGATCTTCCTGCCATGGAATGGGAGGGGGAATTTAAGCACTTTCGCAACCTTTATTCTGATGCCTTCCGCCGGTCGCAGCAGCAGTTAAGTCAGATTTGGCTGGCCGAGTTACCCGATCAAGGCCTGGTCGGGCAGGTTTTACTGCAATTGAACTGCGACCGCCCCGAGCTGGCTAACGGGGCAGATCGGGCTTATTTGTACGGTTTCCGCGTCCGGCCTGCTTTTCGCGGAATGGGTTTTGGAACGCGTATCGTCAACCATGTGGAAAACGATCTCCGCTGGCGCGGTTTTTCATGGCTGACGCTCAATGTGGCGGTCAATAACCCGCTGGCGCGCAGTTTGTACAACCGGCTCGGCTTCGTGGTGGTTGCCCACGAACCTGGAATCTGGTCCTACATTGACCATAACGGACGCCGGCAGTGGGTCGAAGAACCCGCCTGGCGCATGGAAAAGCATCTTTAGCGATCAGGGCGTGAGCAATTTATCGAACAGGTCTGACCCATGCAGCCCTGCATCCAACGCCGCCTGCCCGGTGCTGGTTTGAAACCACAGGCTGATGATTTCGCCGAAATTCGTGGTGAAATTGATCTGGATGTAACCGCTTTGCGTCCCAACCAGTGTGTTGGCCGGGATATCCTGGACGAAATTGATAATCCCTTCCGTCAGTTCGCCCAGGGTCTGCCTGTCCTCGATATCCGTAACCGGTACTTTGAAATATAAATCGGTCTGCATGGCAAGAAAACGCGCTACGCTGCCATCTACAAGGACGCAATTTTCACCATACGCGGCAGCGTTGACCTCTGCCGCCAATACCTCCTGTTTTTCCAGGCGCTGCTGCAATTTGGCGCTGAGCTCCGGCAACGGTTGAGTCGCCCAAACATACGCACATTGCGTATCATCGATCGCTGCCTGGCTGGGGTTGAACATGTCCGCCAACCCCTGCAAATTGCCGGTGAAATATAAAATAGCCAGCCCCGCCAGCACCAGAACTGCTAAAAATAAAATAAATTTTCTCATTATCCTTTTTGCTCGAACCACAACCAGACCGATGGTCTACGGGCGCCCTCCTGCCCATTCACACGCTGCCGCAGCTCAAGTATCCCTCCCATTTCGTTGATATCGTCTTCTGTCAATCCGTGCCCCTGGTTGCTGCCCACCTCGCGGCAGTGCCCATAGATCATCCAGATACCGCCAGGCGCCAACAGGCGTTTCAGGTTCTTCTGGTAAGCTTTGCGGCCGTCCTGACTTAGTTGGTGGTAACAGCCAATGTCCAAAACGTAATTATATTCATCCTGTACCCCTGTCAAGCGAGTGACATCGTCAACCCGCACGTCCGCCGTTAACCCGGCAGATCGCAATCGTTTGCGCGCCGTTTGAACAGCCAGCCGCGAAAAATCGACTCCAACAACCTGCCAGCCATGCTGCGCCAGATAGAGCAGGTTGGTCCCGGTACCGCAACCCAGATCGAGCGCTCGCCCGGGAGAATGACTGCCTACAAATGTTTCCACCTCCGGCGGTACGATGCCGGTGTCCCAGCGGGGTTTACCCAGCAGGTAGCGCAGGTTGAATTCAAGCCGCTTCATGCCCATCATTCTCCAACCGACTGACGGACGCGGTCAACATCCAGCCCGCCGACCTGACGCCAGAGTTCTGCGCCATCTGCTGAGAAAAGAATAAAGGTGGGGGTGTATTCAAATCCCATTTGATTTGCCAGTTCGCGCCCGTCCCGGGTATGGATATCGACCCGGATGACATCCAGCCGGCCAGACATTTCCTTTTCCAAACCGTCCACGACGGGCTTTATCGCAGTGCAACCCAGTCAGTAGGGTGAAAGAAATTCAAGCAAAACTGGCTTGCCGGAACCAATCCGGTCGAGGACCTGTTCAGCGCTTGTGTTTTTCAACCCCGCTGGATGCAGCATCATCCAGGCAGCCACCAGCAGCAGGGCCAAAACCCCCAGCAGGATCCCTCGCCCAGGGGTTAAGCCGCGCCGGGCGACGAGCGCAACCGCAAACCCGAAAATGGCAATGCCGCCCAGGATGAAGGAGAATTGGTTCAATATTCGATCCATAAGTCTTCCTCCACCTGATATAATAGGGGATATTTTGCTGGTTGGTTCCAGGGTTCTTTTGACAAGAACCATGTCCAGTCTTAACGATCCCAGACTGGCGCCATCACTTCCACAAAAGGGTTTGGTTAATGAAAGAGTATACCACTGAGTCCATCCGCAATATTGCCCTGGTCTCCCATAGCAGCGCGGGTAAAACCATGCTGGCCGAGGCCTTTCTCCACTTCACAGGCGGTTCGACCCGTCTGGGACGAATCGAAGACGGCACTACCGTTTCCGATTATGACGAGCAGGAACACAAGCGCGGGATTTCTTTGTACACCACTGTAATCCCGGTGGAATACAAAGAGGTGAAACTCAATTTTCTAGACACCCCTGGCTATACCGATTTTGTTGGTGAAGTGGTTTCGGCCTTGCGCGTTGCAGATAGCGCCGTGGTTCTTATCGACTCCGTATCGGGCGCCGAGGTTGGGACTGAAATCGCGTTGAATTACGTAAATCAATTCAACCTGCCTCGGTTTATCCTGGTCAACAAGATGGATCGAGAAAATGCCAACTTCCAGAAGGCGCTGGCATCCATCAAAGAATATTCCGATATTCGCACGGTGCAGGTGCAAATTCCCTGGGGAGAAAAAGCTGATTTTAAGGGCGTCATCGATCTGCTCAGCATGAAAGCCTATAAGGGCGATGGAAAAACGGTGGTCGAAATCCCGGCCGAGTATAAAGATGCCGTTGATGAAGCGAGAGTGGCTTTGGTCGAAGCTGCCGCTGAAGGCGAAGACGCTTTGCTCGAAAAATATCTCGATAGTGGGGAACTCACTGCCGAGGAAATCATTCGCGGCTTGAAAGCTGTGGTTTTGAGCGGCGCCTATGCTCCGGTATTCGTTGCCGCCGGTGGGCATGAAATTGGCCTGGCGCCCTTACTGGATGCCATGCTCAATTTCTTCCCCTCTCCTGCGGCAATCGCTCCAGTCAAAGCCGAGACGAAGAATGGATCAGAAGAGATTAAAGCAAGTGACGCTGGCCCGCTGGCGCTATATGTCTGGAAAACCACCGCAGATCCTTTTGTCGGCAAGCAAACCTTCTTCCGGGTTTACTCCGGCATGGTCACTTCAGACAGCCGCGTTTGGAACCACAACAAGAACACCGAGGAGCGCTTTGGTACCATCAGTATTCCACGAGGCAAGGATACCACCAGCGTCAAAGTCATCCACAGCGGCGATCTAGGCGTGGTTCCGAAACTTTCCGAGACTGTCACCGGTAATACCCTGGGCGATAAGGCTCACCCGCTGACCCTGCCAGTCCCAGCTTACCCAAATGGGCTGTACCGCGTTTCGATCCTGCCCAAGACTCAGGCGGACTCGACCAAAATCAGCCCGACCTTGACCCGTTTGTGCGAAGAAGATATGACCCTCTCCTGGCATAACGAAATGGCGACCAATCAGACCATTCTGCAGGGGATGGGTGATCAGCACATCGATGTTGCCATCAAGCGGGCCGAAACCAAGTTCCAGGTGAACTTTATCGTCGGTGAGCCAAAGGTCCCGTACCAGGAGACCATCACCAAGAAAGCAAACGCCATGTACCGCCATAAGAAACAAACCGGCGGATCCGGTCAATTTGGCGAGGTTCATCTGCGCGTCGAGCCGCTGGCCGATAAAGAGTACGAATTTGTCTGGGATGTATTCGGCGGCGCCATTTCCCAATCCTATTTTTCTTCCATTCAAAAAGGCATCTTAAGTGTCTTGAAGGAAGGCGTAATTGCCGGCTACCCGGTGCGCGGGGTGCTGGTAGCCGTTACCGACGGAAAGGAACACCCGGTCGATTCAAAGCCGGTAGCCTTTGAAATCGCCGGTCGTGAGGCCTTCAAACTGGCTTTTAAGGATGCCAGTCCGGTGCTTTACGAGCCGATCATGATAGTAAACATCATCGTCCCGGAAGATCACATGGGCGACGTACTGGGCGATTTGAACACCCGCCGTGCGCGCGTGCAGGGGATGAACAGCGAAAAAGGCCGCTCGATCATCACAGCGACCGTACCGCTGGCAGAAATGCTGCGCTACACCACCCAATTGCGCTCGCTTACCGGCGGTCGTGGCATCTTCAACATGGAATTCTCGAGCTATGAAGTTGCTCCGGCGCATATTCAGGCCGAGATTGTTGCAGCCCGGCAGAAAGAATTAGCAGAGAAGAAGGAAGAGTAAGCTTCTTCAAGGGTTACACAAAACCAAGAAAAATTCTGCCCGATCGGGCAGAATTTTTTGTTGCTGCGACGGTCCAGTTATTCAGCTATGACTGCTGCTACCCTCAGGCTAACTGTCATTGCGACGAAGGAAGCAATCTACGTTGGTCAATCCGCATAATCTTCTACGGAATCGGTTTATGGTGGATCGGCCTGGATTGCTGCATTCTGCTGCGATACAAACGCAATGACCCAATTTTAAGATAAAATAATTAACTATGAATGCAGATCCGTTGGAAATCTTATGGGATGGATTACTCTCGCGCGATCCCGAGCGCATCCGGGCTACCTATTCCGGCCTTGACCCGGAGTCGCAGCAGGTTGTTATCGAGCATCTGCTGCGCATGACCAGAGAAGATGGCTGGCATCCGGAACAAATTCAGTCCGCACAGACAGCCCTGGATACGCTGAACTCTGAGCATTCCAACGCCGATTGAAATCGAGGAATGCATGGAACTCAGTGAGCTGACTGCAGCGATGCACAGGTTTGTGCAAGGAAAGGGCTGGTATAATCCCGCCAGTCCAAAACCGCAAACCATGCGCAATATCGCCATTTCGTTGAACCTGGAGGCCAGCGAAGTTCTAGAGCATTTCCAATGGGGCGATACACCTGTCAGTCAAGAAGAACTGGCCAGTGAGCTGGCAGATGTGGCGCTGTATCTGCTGCAGCTAGCCAGTGTGGCCGAAATTGATCTGGAAAAAGCGATCCTGACCAAGCTGGAGCAAAATTACCAGCGAACGTGGGATGTGGATGAAGTAAAATAAAGGCTGCGAGCATCGAGATGCATATTACCGTATTTGGCAGTGGAAAACCGCGCCCGGGCGACCCGGATTATACAACAGCGCAAGAACTGGGCGGGCTGATCGCCAGAGCAGGGCACACTGTCCTGACCGGCGGGTATGTGGGCACCATGGAAGCCGTCTCGCGTGGAGCGAACGAAGCGGGAGGCCACGTCATCGGGGTCACCTGTGATGACATCGAGCGTTACCGCGCTGGCGGCGCCAACCCCTGGGTAATCGAAGAATGGCGCCGCGTCACTTTGTTCGATCGCTTGAAAGCGCTAATCGACGGCTGCAACGCCGCTATCGCTTTGCCCGGCGGTCCGGGCACTTTTACCGAAATTACGCTGTATTGGAACCTGCTGGTTATCAACGCCATCGAACCCAGGCCCCTGGTTCTGATTGGAGACGGCTGGCGCCGGGTATTCGCCGAATACCGCACTACCCAGGGTCATTACGCCAACGATGCCGACTGGCGCTGGTTGATTTTTGCGCCAGACAATCACGCCGCGCTTGACCTGGCGGTCAATCACAAAATGAAATAATCCTCTTTTGCCCTTATCCCACGCCGATCGGAATTCAACATTTACATGAACACTGATAAACTTCCAACCCGCAGCGAAAACTTCTCAGAATGGTACAACCAGCTTATCCTGCGTTCTGAAATGGCAGATTACGCCCCGGTGCGCGGCTGCATGGTCGTCCGGCCTTACGGCTGGGCGCTCTGGGAAAATATCCAGAGTGCGCTGGATAAGCGCTTCAAGGAAACCGGCCATACCAACGCCGCCTTCCCGCTCTTCATCCCCATGTCTTTCCTTGAAAAGGAGAAGGAGCATGTGGAAGGGTTTTCGCCGGAGCTGGCAGTGGTCACCATTGGCGGCGGCGAGAAGTTGGAAGAGCCGCTGGTTGTTCGCCCCACCTCCGAGACCATCATCGGATACATGTACTCCAAGTGGATCAAGTCTTACCGCGACCTGCCGGTTTTGATTAACCAGTGGGGCAACGTGGTTCGCTGGGAAATGCGCACCCGGTTATTCCTGCGCACGCTGGAGTTTTACTGGCAGGAAGGCCATACCGCCCATGCCACCGCCGAAGAAGCCGTAGAAGAAACGGTGCGCATGCTGAACGTCTATACCGATTTCGCTGTCAATGAGGCGGCCGTGCCGGTTATTCCCGGCCGGAAGAGCGAAACCGAGAAATTCGCCGGGGCGTCCGATTCCTATACCATCGAAGCCATGATGGGCGACACCCGCGCGCTGCAATCCGGCACCTCCCACTTCCTTGGCCAAAATTTTGCCAAGGCCTTTGATATTCAATTCCTCGACCCAAACAATCAGCAGCAGCACTGCTGGACTACCTCATGGGGGTTATCCACCCGCTTTATCGGCGCGATCATTATGACCCACGGCGACGATCAGGGTCTGGTGTTGCCCCCGCGCCTGGCGCCAATTCAAATTGTGATTGTGCCAATCTTCCGCAATGATGAAGAACAGGCAAAAGTGATGTCGGTGGCAGAAACTTTGAACCGCCAACTGGCCGAGTTCCGGGTCAAACTGGATGCGCGCAGCGAGGTAACACCGGGCTTCAAGTTCAATGACTGGGAAATGCGCGGCGTCCCGTTGCGTATTGAAATTGGGCCGAAGGATGTAGATAACGGCGTTGTTACCGTTGCCCGCCGGCACCTGCCAGGTAGAGCCGGGAAATCCACCTTGCCGCTCGGAAGTGAAATTGCGGCTCAGGTCCAAACGGTTCTGGATGAAATTCAGGCAGCCATGCTCGTAAAAGCGCGCAACTTCCGTGATGCGCACATCCACGAGCCCAAAGACTACGAAGAACTAAGACAAATTGTGCAGGATGGCTGGGCACTGGCTTACTGGTGCGGCAGCACCGAATGCGAGGCCAGGGTAAAGGAAGACACCAAAGCTACCACCCGTTGCATTCCGTTGGACCAGCCCGAAGGCCAGGGTAAGTGTATCGTTTGTGGCCAACCTGCGAAGAGTAAAGTGTATTTTGCCCGAGCTTATTAAGCTAATTCCATGCCGGCGGTCCAGCTAACCAGTTTAAACCAGCAAATCGATGCGCTGGCGCAGCGTTTCCTTGATCCGGTTGATTTTCAGAACGGCCTGGAGACGTTGCTCGTTCGGTATGCTGATCTAACGTATAAACCCGGCCAGGCAGTGCGCCAGACCGGCTTGCCCTATTCGAGCTACCGCACAGCACCCATTGTGATGCGCGCGCTGGAAGAGCGCCTGGCATTTCTGGCGCCGCGTTACCCTGAACCTGCAATCACCATTGCCGAGGGTTTATGGAAAACCGAAAAGACGGAGCCGCGCCGCCTGGCAGCGGTTTTACTTGGGAATCTCCCGGCAGAGCATGTAGATAGCGTATTGAGCCGCCTTAAGACCTGGTCTGTTCCCGGAGTGGAATTTGGCCATCTGGAAGCGTTGTTTTCGCTCGGGTCAGCCCGATTGCGCCGGGAGGATTCGCCAAAATGGCTGGAAATGATTCACACCTGGCTCAATTCGACCGATCAGGCAATTGTACGGCTGGGCGTCATGGCCGTCACAACCCTGGCCCGTGATCAAAATTTCGAAAATTTACCGGCAATCTTTACCTTGTCCGGCCCATTACTGGCTCAATCGCCTGGTGAGTTGCAAGCCGAGTTGCGGGCGCTGCTCGTTCAGTTAGCGCGCCGCTCCCCGGCCGAAACCGCCTTCTTTTTACGCCAGGTGATCGGATCACGGCCTTCGCCGATGTTGCTGCGCATCGTCAGGCGCTGCCTGCCCGAGTTTCCTGTGGAATCGCAGGCCCGGCTGCGCAGCCTTTTGCAGGCCCTGCCACGCGAAGATAAGGGATAACGCCGCCCACTCTGTTGCACGCAAATTTCCAGATCTACCTTCTACGAGACTCCGGCCCGCTTTCGCTGAAAGCAGTATCGTAACACGAAACAGTTTAGCCCTTTTTTATCCCTCACAACATCCTCATTATTCGATCGGGTTAGTAAGCTTTAATAACGTCAGACGACATCAAACTGCTTTATGTAGAAAGAGCAAACCCAGCCACTAAAGTTGCAGTCATCAAGAGCAGCAAGCCGGGCAACACTCTGAATATGGACTCATGGGAAAGGAGTGGCTTGCCCGCATTAAGCAAAGCAAGTAACACACCATTCAGGCCGATTAAAGCCCCGCCAGCACTGACGAAAAGGTAGCGGGGTAAGGCGCGTCCGGTTAATACCAGGATGACCGGAAGAAGAAAAATTGTCAACCCGGCAATCCCATGCACGACTATTAGCACGAACAAGGAAAGTTTATTGGGGGCATGAAGTACTCGGGTAATAACAATTATCAGCAACCACAAAATAGCAAAAACAAGATACTGGACCTTGAAAAATGGGAGGTGATGCCAGACAAGCCCTGTGGCAAGACTGAGAGGAATGAGAGATGAAACGATGGCTACGATGGGCGAATCCAGTACCTCCAGTCCAAAGATGATCAGTAACAATCCAGCTACCAGGATAACACCAAAGGCGATGGAGTACGCAATCGTAGGCACCGTACTCAAACCGTCAATTCCTACTGCAATCTGGTAGGCAGCGAGCAGGGTAGCAATGAGGAGCAGAATACGATCCAGAATAGACATTTTCATGCTGTTCACCCCTCAGAAGATTTCGCTTGGAATGCCCGCGTGAAATTGGCAAAGTAATGTAAACTGGCAGAGAACAACCCGCCGCCGATTCCCAGGTACAACGTCGCCAGCACGAATTTTGGAATCGGGGAATAGACACGCAGATAGATTCCAAGAGAACTCATGAAGGCTATCAGCGGATAACTCTTCCATGCCTGGAATGCGAACAGGCAAACTTTTTCATCTTTCAAGTCACTTATTCGGTTGATGTTCTTTTTGGCAAGTCTTGAAAAGCCCAGGGCATAGATGCCTGCTGCAAGCAGAACTCCTGCCGGTACCAGCAGTAACCTTGTGGAAATATCAACAAGTTTCAACCAGCGTGAAGCAAAACCGATCAGCATAAGACCCCCACCCAACCAAACCAGACCGGCAGAAAATTGCAGCCATATTTTTCGAACACCGGGTTTAAGCCCGGCCAGAAAGTGAAGTCTCGCCGCCATTACAACACCATCAGCATCATGGAAGACAGCATGTACAAGGAAGCATATTTAAACAAGCCAAAGTTGACCTTTTCTGACGGCCGAAAGATCATGGTAAAGGCCAGTAAAAGTAAGCCTATCGAGAGTACGCCAAGCAAGCGCAAGAACCCCCAGGTCATGCCGATTCCCCAGGCGGCGCCGACCATTGCCAAAGAAGCCAGGACACTTGAAATTGCAATTGTCGCCCGGGTGAATGTAAATCCATAGACGGATGCGAAAGTAGGGACACAGGCGGCTTTGTAATCAGCGAAGTAGCGCATACTGAAGGTGAGGATATGCGTTGGAATCCAGAGCAGGATGCCGAGCGCAAGCACGATTCCAATCCAATCGATTGAACCCAAACCCAACGCGCGGCCGGCCAGAATGGGTATTGCACCCGAAATTCCACCCAAGACGATGCTCCAGCAAGTACGCCGCTTAAGCCAAATAGTATAGATGACCACATCAAAGAACAGCCCGGCAAAGATGATCAGGCCAAAGAGGGCATCTATCGTGGTTGCCAGACCCATCCCGACGAAGGAGAGCACCAACCCGACCACCAAAGCCTCTCGCGGAGAAATTTTATTGGAAGGAAGCGGACGCTGCTGCGTACGTCTCATTTTGGCATCAATGTCACGATCCCACCACATGTTAAGAATGGTGCTTCCGCTGATGGAGGTGACAAGGCTGATGAACAGTCCGACCATGGTGGGCAGATTGAAGACAGGGCAACGAACGGTCATGTACCCTGCCATACCCGTAGCAACTAACAACCCGGTTTGCAGGCTCTTGATCAGCGGCCAGTACAATTGAATTTTGGTAAGGACTTTCTTCATTTGCTCACTCGATTCAATCAAAGTGGTTGTGAACTGCATTTCCAGTCCCACTTTGCATAACTAATTTTGATCGCGGGCGCAGCGAAATCCTACGCCAGGGCTAAAATAAGTGGGCGTGGCATTGTTCCGCACCCAGACGCGCAAATCCATGTCATAAGTATCCTTTGAGCCGCCGCGCATGAAGCGGTAATGCATGCCCTCATACACGTTCCCAGTCCATTGCCAGACATTACCTGCCATGTCATGCAATCCAAAGGGGGAAGCAGAATCGATCGTGCTGTAGCCATCATAGGTTTTGCCATTGTAAAAACCAACAGGCGTTGTTCGGGAACCGAAGGAACGCATGTCTTCAAATGGGTCGCGGCTGGCATAGAAGTTTGCATTTTCACGCTTGATTTCATCACCCCACGGGAACGGACGTGTATCTGTGCCGCGTGCGGCTTTCTCCCATTCCATTTCTGTGGGCAAACGCCAGCCATTGTAGTCACAGTAACCCCATGCCCCGAACCAGGATACCATGGTCATCGGTTGGTTCTCGTAGCCTTGCTGAACAGTGAAGGCCGTTCCGTCGAACTGAATACGTTGTGAGGGATCATTCAAAGGGATGAATATCCAATCACCGGCTTCGATTGGCTCTTCGTGTTTGACACCATGAAATTCATCCCCGGGATAGTAGCCAACCATTTGATCGCCCTTGGCCTTGATGGAACCGTCTGCAAGTGCCTCATTAAGGAAGGAAGCATACTGCGCGGTGGTTACATCGGTAACCATGATTTCGTACGCATCCGTGGTTTGAATGTCATCGTGCTGGCCATAATAAAATTTACCGGCAGGAATTTGCGCCCAGGCATCAGGGTCCACGCCAGTTTCAAAGCTGGGTATTGGTGCGTTCAAGTCGGCGGGCGTGCACGCGGTCAACAGCAAAGTAAGCAAAAAAAAGATCAAGTAGTAGCGCTTCATTGAACCACCTCTTGCGATAGTTCCTGCCCTATCTCTTTAGTCCACCGTCCTTTTTTCTTGAACAAATCGGACAAGCGCCAGACCATGACACTTGCCAGCAAGACCAGCAACATACCCAGGCCAAAATCGATGGCATACATCAAACCATTGACCAAAGGTTGCTGTTCGGCCTCAGTGATGAAGAGACGTTTCATCTCGAAAACGGTCACTCCTGCAAGGGCGATATCGGAAAACAAGATAATTCCCCAGCCATATAGCTGGCGAAATCTTCCTTTCAGCCCGATCATGTCGCCATAGTAAAACAGGATGATTGTGGCAATGATGGCCGACAGTGCGTGCCAGTGACCGGTGAGCTCGATGCGTTCCTCGCGGGCAGGCCAGACGCGGAAGATCTCGTCGAGTTTGATCGCCATGAAAATGCCGATGCCGCTGGTGGTGAAATTCATAAATAGCATTTGCCAGGTTGGGCCAAACTTAAGCGGATCGCGCACCAATGCGCCTACCTTCTGGAAAAATTTTGGTTTCTGCAGATGGGCTGTGCCATCGCGGATCAGCTTCCCCCAGCTCCATATCAGCAACAGAAGCGCTGCCAACATGGAAGGGGTCGCCCCTACATAAATGATCATGTGGGCAATGGGTTCAAGTGGCGTGGTTACACCCCACACGCCAAGGTTGAGCACAATCACGCCCAGGGTCATTAGTGGCATGGCAATTTTGTGCAAAATGCCTTTAAAGTTCAGCCAGCGCCCAATAATCAGCGTCAGCATAATTGCGATCAGTGCAAGCATAATGTGAAGATGCCCGATTACAGAATATTGCAGTGTGGTCTTCTCAGGGTAGCGGATGATGTTTTCGGCCAGAAACACCTCGAAGCCATTGCCAAAAAATGACCCCGGTACAGCTCCGAAGAGTGCTGAGATTACCGTGGCAAGTGCGGTTGCAAAAAAGGCGACCCGCTCCACATCCACACCTTGTTTGGTTCGGGCGTAAGTTTTATCCAATTGGTGATAATCTCGGTTCCATGGCCAGAGGGCAATGACCAACAGTACACCAGCAAAGAAGACAAGACTTAAACCGGTGATAAACAGCCCATGAAAAGCCCAATTGTGCCCCCAATATGCAAAAGCCATCCCAAAGATCATGGTGAGTAAATAACCAACTGTGATGAGCACTTGTACTGCCGTTTTATAGAACACCTTCATTTTCAGCAAACTGGTGATCATGTAGGTCTCTATAGCCATGACGGCCATTGCGATTGAATGGTACAAAACGATGACGCGGCCTTCGCGTTCAGCCTGGACAAGATCCATCTTTAAGGTTCGGATGACAAAATCACGTACGCCCATTTCCGCCATTGGACCGGAAAGCATTCCCCAAACACCAGTGACAACGGCAATCATGGCAATCGCCACCGTGATCAGTCCTTTTGTGGACTTAAAAAGGTAATTAAACCGATCTTTGATAAATTGCATGCCCGTCTCCTTGCAAAAGAACAAAGGCAGTTTCAATGATGCTAAAGAACGACCCAATTGCGCCATGATAGTGTCGTTGTGAGTAGCATGGGTGAACATTTTCATTCCTACAGGAAGAAATATTCTTTTGGGGCATCTCACAACGACGCTGGCTGATTTATTGGGTTGCCACCCGGCCTTTCTTGCCCTTGACAAACCCACACACGAAGGCCAGGATCATTACGAGCAAAAGCGGGGTGATAGAGGTTGGATTGAAGAAAAGCAATTGCGCTCTATCCATTTCAATTACCTGACACATTTTCTTGCTGACCAACAACTCTCAGTCTGCAGCAATCCATCGTTCCGTCATTTTTCGCGTGCCTGGTAGTAGTAGGTAAATTACTAGACCTGTGCTAAGAAGCGGTGCCGGTAGAAACATGGAAAAACGGTGTACTTCATACAGCGCATTGTTAATTCCCAGAGGATAACCGGCGATCATCGACATAACCCCTGCAAAAATACCTACCGGGATCGCCCATGATTTCTTCTTCAGCAGTGCAAAGATAAAGATCGCCCAGGCTGCAGCACCCCACCAGCTAACCTGCTGAGACATGACATACATACCATTCCAGAAGGGGTTGTTGTGGGACGTAGTGTACTTGGAAATCGGGGCGACGCCGTCGATAAAAGTAAGCACGTAGGCCAGCCCGGCGACAAAAGCAAGTATTATGATGTTTTTCTTCACGCCGCCGATGAATAGCATCCCGAACCACAGGATCGCACCAAGAATGAATACCACCATGGTCGAGGGAGGCAGATTGCCGTCCATGGCGGGGATCATCGGAAAGAACCCGGCTAACAACTGGATAGTCGCAGCAACAGCACCCCAGAACCAGGCCCATTTTTCCTTGTGGAGGAAACCATAGAAGACCACTGCCCAGATTGCCCCTGTGGCGGTGCCAATCCAACCAAGCACCGCGAAGGTGATTCGGACCGAAGTCGCCTCATCTGCCCGCCCTATAGCCATATGAGCGTCAATGCTTGGGTTATATAGGACTACGATCAGATAGAAGAAAAGCAAACCGGTCAGAATACCGAGAACTGAAAACACAGCTCCCAATTTTGCATTGTTTTTCATCATTTAGCTCCTTTTTTGGTTTATTGTCTTGCAACTCGAAAACGAGTTGGTCCCATCCATGTTTTTGCTACTACCCGGACAGTGGCCTGACGAATGCGGCAATTAAGCCACTGGAAAATAGCACGGCAATCGCCAGGACTGCATTAGCGATCAGAAGCTGAAAATTCAACCGTTCTTTTTCCGGTGTCATTCCTCCCTGCATGCGGCCGAGAACCAGGGTGCGATAGAGTGTGATGCCGATCATGAACAAAACCAGAATGTGTTTAATGGATAATGCAGCCGAGAATGGGTTGCTGAAACCCAGCAAGTTCTCGAATTCCGGGTTGCGTTGGCTCATAACCAAGCCGGTCAATATCAACCCGGCCATACTGATGTATACCCAAATACTCTGTCGCTTCTGGAAGGCAGTCATTATTTTCTTGACTTGTGGACCAGGTCCTAGGGCTTCTTTGACGGCAGGCATGTAGCTAATCACCGTGACAATCACACCGCCTATCCAAATCGCAGTGAACAGATCATGGGAGAACGACATTAATGCAAACACAATTGTTTTTCCATCCATAAAACCTCCCTCGTGGCGTTTATTGTTTTATCGGTTGGCAACTGTTCCCCGCTGGGGTTGGTCGCTTGCCGGCTGGGAGCTGGTTGCCTTCCTCCTCCGCTGCCCTTTGATAATGTAGGGCAACAGGAACAAATATGCTCCACTTATTGCCATGATTAACATCAAGATAGAGGGGATTCTTTCCAGTTTCCCCCACGCTTCAACGATTTGGGGATTTCCAACCAACTTTATAACGAAGGCAAGCGGGATTGCCAGGGCAGTCGGAACGGCGATCCAGCGGTGGAATTTACGTAACCATTTGCTAAAAAACTTGATCATGTTTTGATACCTCGTGAACGGATAATTCGCCTCTCATTTTTTCAAATTTAGATCGACCACCCTGGCCGGGCTGGGCGCTCCAGGGGATTTGATACGATTTACCACCCCTCGAACACCCAGCACATGCAAAGCCAGTTCCTCCGCTGCTGCGCGTTTTGGCAACGAATCAATCGTTCCAGCCAGGTGTGCAATGCCATTTAAAACACCTACGCGTAAATCAGCGTCAATTGTTTGGCTGTCTGCTGCCAATGCAGCCAGAATCGCCGCGCGCAAGCTTTCATCCTGTGAAAGATTCGTCTGGTACTTCATCCTTGTCGCTTTGTCAGCTAGAACAATTGCATTGAGGTTAATATCTTTTTGTGATTTTTTGTACGACTTTTATCGTGTCGTATGACAGTTTGCTATAAAAGAAGGCACCGAATGCCGTAATGGCGGAAGAAAATGTAAGCCAACTCTTCATCCAGATGAAGCACGGGAATAAATATGCAATTTCCCCCCTGCCCGTCACACTGTCCCAGTGTCCTTGCAGGATGGCAAATTGCCATTGAGCAGCACGTTATTACGCAGTGCTGCGAAGGGTCTTTGGTACAGCAGGCGCGATGTTTCGGGCTAAAAACCAGCCCTCAACAATTAAAATATTGTTTCAGCGATCAGTGAGTTCCGCCAGGCTTTTAGGGTCGAGCAGGACAATGGCATGTTTTTCCACCCTTATGTATCCTTCAACTTCAAGAGCTTTTAAGGCACGACTGAGCACATCGCGTACTGTCCCTAATCGCACAGCCATTTCGTCAAAGGTAGTCCATTCACGACGCGGAACGACCAACTGCCCATGGCAAAGCTCTGCATTACGTAACAGAGTGTAAACCAAACGCGCTTCCACACTCCTTAAGGACAGGTCTTCAACGAGGTTAATGTAATGCAGTACCCGTTCGCTTAATTTGCGGATGATGGCCAGTGCCAGATCGGGATAGCGTTTTGCCAGTTCCAGAATCATGGGTGAAGGAATAACCCAGACATCCACAGATTCCAGCGCCGTCGTAGTCCCGGGATATGTTGTTTCAGCAAAAACCGCGATGTCGCCAAAAATATCCACCGGCCGCAGAAAAAGCAACCCCTGTTCACGCCCTTCGCGAGTGATCCGCGTGGCCTTGACCCAACCACGCTCTAAAATATACACGAACTCGGCCGGCTCACCTTCCAGATAGATCACCTGCCCCATGTCGAAATGACGCGGCACTGCAACGGTCATAATTGCTGCTTGAACTTCGGCTGGTAGGGTATTGAAATGCCTGATCTCAGAAAATGTGGCTTTCAGCCGCTCGCGTGGTTGGGAGGAATTTAGTGATATGGCGGTCAACGTTACAAGCTCCAATTCGTCATTTTACCTGTTCTCGCTTTTCGTATGTTGAGCAATCTATCTGTTCTTATTCCAAACGATCACCTTTGACAGACAGAGGTTATTTCTAAATCCCTTCGATTTTAAGATCGCTGGCGACAAACAATATGGGCATTACTGATGCACACCGAAAGGCCCTTTATTCTTCCAGAACAAAAACGCTGGTTGACAATGGGGGGATCAAGAAGGCGCCTGTTCCCGGATCATACGCGGAATGGGTCACTACGGTATCTACCGAGTTGATGAGCGCGGGGTGTAAAGTAAAGGCTTTCCCGGTCATTATGCTTTCCGTGAACTGGATGGGCTGCTGATTCGCATTGAAGAACACCAGAATTTCGTCATAGTTCGCATCGATATCTTCAACATCCTCAAGCCGCATCACGATCAAACCAGGGATTTGTTCGGGCCCAGTGTTAAAAAAGGACACATCAGCGGATACCTGTTCTTCCGTTGTCAACCGGAAGAGCGGCGAGCTTTTGCGGATCTGCAAGAATTCCTTGAACACGCTGGCAGCGCCGGTAATCTGGGCAGAATCAGGCGCCAGCGCGGTGTTTGCCAGGATCGGCCGGAAGATGTCCCATTTATCCGTGCCTTCAATAGGCAGCCCCACCCCCCAGTTGTTGGTTTGGTATGTCCAATCCAATGCGTTGAACCAATCGCCGGAATCATAAGAGTTTCGATCCAGAGACTTGGAACGCAGCAGGTCATCACCGGCATGGAAGAAAGGAATGCCCTGGCTGAACATGGGGATGCTGAGCGCCAGGTTGTTCATACGAATGCGGTCAGCCAGGCTTGTATTCGCCGCTGCTTTGACCTGAACGGCGTCGAAAATGGTTTCGTTGTCATGCGCGGATACGTACACGATATTTTCTTGCGGATCCAGCGTGTAACCGGCCGCAACACCGCTGTAAAAGACATGGGCGCCGTCAGCAATGGAGCCGTTCCCGCGTATAATGCTGTAGTTTTCCAAATTTCCAGCCAGACCTAACCGAATCCAGTCGGTGTAATCCAGCAATTTCTCGAGCTGAGCATCCGGTTCCCGTGCTTCCGCCGCGTTGGGGTCTATGTACAGTCCAGTGCTGAATCCTTGCAAACGCGGATCGTCAAATGGGTTGCCGCCCCGGACGCCGTCCCGCAGCCGGTCGTTGAACACCCCGATGCCCGTTCCGCCAATATTCAGTTGGGTGGCATTGCTTCCACGCGCATTCTTCGCAACTTCGCCAAAATCCCAGCCCTCGCCGTAAATGTAGATCGATTTGCCGTCCACACCGTCTTTTTCGAGAGTCAGCGCATCCAGCGCCACCCGCACGGCTTCCATGTTGGCAAGCATGTGATGACCCATCAGGTCAAAGCGGAAGCCATCCACCTTGTATTGGGTGGCCCAGGTTACAACCGAATCGATCATCAATTTTTCCATCATGCGGTGCTCGGTTGCCGTATTCTGGCAGCAGGTGCTGGTTTCCACGTTCCCTTCCGTATTCAGACGGTAGTAATAACCCGGCACGATCTTATCCAGCACAGATTTTGTATCCTGTCCGCTTTGCGAGGTGTGATTGTAAACCACATCCATCACGACCCGGAGACCGTTTTCATTCAAGGACTTAACCATCTCTCTGAATTCCACGATCCGGGTCGGACCGTCAGGATTTGTGGCATAGCTGCCTTCGGGGACTGTGTAATGATAAGGGTCGTATCCCCAGTTAAACCCATCCTCGCCCTTGATCAGGGATACAGCCTGAGATTGTTTGTCTGAGCCGGGTCCGTAGGTTTGCAAAAGGGTTTCATCGGCCGTCAACCAACTGGATGAATCTTCATTCACGCTCGCAATATCAAAGGCCGGCAGCAGGTGAATATGCGTCAGGCCGGCTTCTGCCAGCGACTTCAGGTGCTTCATGCCGTCGGATTCGTCAACTGTAAAGGCCTTGAATTTCCCTCGCAGTTCTTCCGGTACAGTTTCATCGTGGATGCTGAAATCGCGCACATGCAGCTCGTAGATGACGCTATCTTCCGGGTTTTCTAACAGTGGCTTATCCAGCGCGTCCCAGCCTGCGGGTTTTAAATCAGAATCGGCCAGGTCCACCATCTGGCTCCTGGCGCTGTTCAGCGAAAGACTATAGGAATAGGGATCGGTGACACGATTTCTTTCTATTTTTCCGGTTTTGGGAACATACACCCGGACATCGTAGAGATAATATTTGTTTTTCCAATCTGCCTGGCCGGTTACGCTCCATACTCCTGTTGAGTCGTCGCGTGTCATGGGATAGCGCTTGCTGAAAAATGCCGTAGAACTGTTGTAAACTCGCAAATCCACCGAAATAGCCGTCGGCGCCCACAACCTCAGTGTCGGCACTCCATTGGAGAACTCCACCCCCAGTTTCCCGGAGTACGAATAGAGTGCATCCAGCACCCCGGCAATTTGGACGCCGGTGGCATCCACGACTTTACCCTGGTTATCCCGCACGATCACAGCAATCTGGCTGCGCAGGATTTCAGGCAGCTTTTGCAGATCGCTCGCTGCCACTGTAAACGCAGAGAAACCGGCCAAATACGGATTTTGTTTGAAACTATCGCCGCCCGGCCCGGATTTCTGGTATGTGAGCGGAATTTCCAAACCGCCAGTTACCCCCTCCGATGTCAATTCAAGCGCGGCGTTCGGCGAAAAAAATAGCGAATAGCTGTACGCGGGTGACCCAACGATATTCCAGAGAATGGTATCCTGGTCGATCCAGATGGCTTTTTGCTTGGCCAGACTGCCTTTGGGTGCGCCGCTGGTGCTGACAATTAATTCTTTTTTCACTCCATCGTAGCCAAAATAGATTTCATCATAATCATTGGCAACAACAAAGGTTACAGCGCTCCCGGTAGTGGAAATCGTTTTTTGGCTTACATAAGGCGATACCGAATAATTACCAGCCTTGAGTGCTTTGGTGGTGAAGGCAAAGTTGCCGTCGCCTTCCGGATCCTGCAACCAGGAGCGCAGACAATCCGGGTCATTCCCTGTTGCACAACCCAGTTGAGTTTGAAATTCCCCCACTGCCACAACAATGGGTGTGTTGTAGTCCTCAGCGATGACATGCGTTTGATGGTCATAATAAAACGTTACCTGGATCGGCTGGTCGACAACCAGAGGAATATCGGCTCCGCCTCTGGCGGCGTTTTTTCCATAGTTCTCATCCCATGTGCCGTTCAAGGCAACCTTGTATCTTGGCCCTTTTTTATCCTGATCGTTGGCAGGCGTAACCTCAAAAGTGCCTTTCCAGATGTTGGAATTAGCATCGAATGATAGATTGGTTATTTCGCAGCCTGGCATCCAGTCACCGGCACAGCCCAGCTCGGATTGCATCGTCCCTGCGATGGTGGCCGTATCTGGCTGGATTAAAGCCTGGGCAGCCGCAAATTGCGCCGGATTCGGAAAAATTAGCGCAAGAATAATAAAAAGCGAGCTCACAAATTGAAATAAAGAGACGGATCTTCTCACTATATTTGCTCCTTGAAAATCTGTCTGACTGCGAGTTTTCATTTATAGTATGAAGCGAAAAATCTTACAAGAATTATTGGACTCTTTTTCCACTTCTGTGACGATTTCGGATGCTTAAGATATCATTCTACCCGGTTTTGCACCGGGCAGAGATTTTTGCAACCTTGCCCGGGTTGGATTCACATGGGCAGAATGCTTTATTGGTTTCAGCATTTCAAATTCATTATTGCACATTAATTTGGTTTGTTTACTCAGCCCCCATTTTTTGAAACAATCCATTTCGAATCGCAAGCAAGTGTTTCGTCGAAAGTAACTGGAAACTTGATGTCACTCTGAGTGAGCGAAGCGACCGAAGAGTCTCGTTGTAAGCCGGAAATATACTTGATTTATAACGAGATGCTTCGCTTTGCTCAGCATGACATGGAGGAGTTTGTAAAATAACTTTTGACGGTTTACTTAATCCGCTTCCTTCCACAATTGTTCATCATCTGATATAATTTGCTCCGTGACTGGACCTGTCTGTGGTTAATGCTGCGGACACGGAGACCTGCGCAAATCATCAAGAGAAGGAGCTTGCAGACGTCATGCCTTTAACAAAAGAAGTAAAAGAAACGGTAATTGGTAAATATCACCGCCACGACAGCGACACCGGGTCGCCCGAGGTGCAAATTGCACTGCTCACCAAGCGCATTGTGCAATTGACCGAGCACTTGCGCAGCAACAAGCACGACGAATCGTCGCGCCGCGGGCTGCTCAAGCTGGTTGGTCAGCGCCGCCGGCTTCTGGTTTACCTGCGGAGCAAAGATATGGCCAAGTACCAGGCAATCGTTGAGCAGTTGAGCCTGCGCTACCGATAGAAGAACGATTTTGAAATGAGAAGATGGCGAACCTTTACCATCTTCTCATCTTCTACCGGACTTTTTCGGCGCGAAGATTCGCTGCGACAATTTCATATTTTTTATTTACCCCTGGGGTTGGGAATTGAAACCTGATGAGGACGCGCTCCTCCACAGCTTTCAGTCCCTAACCGGGTGGGGGTAAGAGAGGACGTAATGAACATACCTGAAGCAAAGAAGTATACTGCCCAGGTCGGTGGACGCACGATTACCATCGAAACCGGCAAGCTGGCCCAACAGGCCGGTGGAGCCGTCACCCTGCGTTTGGGTGACTCTGTTGTTTTTGCCGCTGCAACTTTAGGCGGCATTCGGGACGGCATTGATTTCTTCCCGTTGACCGTTGAATATGAAGAGCGCATGTACGCCGGCGGACGCATCCCCGGTTCGTTCTTCCGCCGCGAAGGCCGGCCGTCTGAGGACGCGATTCTCATCAGCCGCCTGACGGACCGCCCCATTCGCCCGCTGTTCCCCAAGAACATGCGCAACGAAGTCCAGGTAATCATGTTCTCCGTTTCGGCCGACATGGAAAATTCTCTGGACATCCTGGCGGTGAATGCCGCCTCGGCTGCGCTGATGATCTCAGACGTACCCTGGGATGGCCCGGTAGGCGCTGTGCGCATCGGTCGTATTGGCGGCGAGTTCGTCGTCAACCCGACCATGGAACAACGCGATCAGTCCGACCTGGACTTACGCCTGGCAGGCACCCGTGACGCCATCCTGATGGTGGAATGCAGCTCCAATGAACTTCCAGAAGACGTGATGGTCAAAGCCTTAACCTTCGGGCACCAGTCGCTGCAACCGATGATCGACGTGCAGGAAAAGATGGCTGCTGAAATCGGCAAAGCCAAACGCGCCGTCGAAATCAAATTGCTGGACGAGAGTTTGATCGATCAGGTGCGCGTGCGTGTCAGCGGTGAATTGGAATCCCGGCTGGACTCCACGCACATGAAGGCCGAGTTGTACAACGGCATCGACGAGCTGCGAGACACTGTGGTGGCTGAGCTTTCAGCCGCCGACGAGACCCTCAAGGGCGCCGTTGCCGAAGCCTTCGAAGAAGTGCTGAAAAACATTGTCCGCCGCCGCATCGTCGAGCGTGGTCTGCGCCCTGACGGCCGCCAGCCGAATGAAATTCGCCCCATCTGGGGTGAGGTCGGCGTTTCTCCGCGCGCACACGGCTCCGGCTTGTTCACCCGCGGCGAAACCCAGGTCCTGACCATGGCCACCCTTGGCACGCCCAAGGAAGCCCAGGAACTCGATAACCTTGGCGGCGCTGACTCCAAGCGTTATATCCATCATTACAATTTCCCGCCGTATTCGACCGGTGAAGTGAAAATGCTGCGCGGCCAATCTCGCCGCGAAATTGGGCACGGTGCATTGGCGGAACGCGCGCTGCTGCCGGTGATCCCAAGCGAAAAAGAATTCCCCTACACCCTGCGCCTGGTCTCTGAAGTGTTGGCCTCAAACGGCTCCTCCTCGATGGCCTCAGTTTGCGGCTCGACCCTGGCGTTGATGGACACAGGCGTGCCGATCAAGGCACCTGTGGCGGGTATCGCCATGGGCCTGGTCAAAGAGGCCGATAAAACCATGGTCCTGACCGATATCCAGGGTATGGAAGATCACCTGGGTGATATGGACTTCAAAGTGGCCGGCACCGCGGCGGGCATCACCGCCCTGCAAATGGACATCAAGATCAAGGGCATCACCTCGGCAATTATGACCGAAGCGCTGACCCGCGCCCGCGAGGCTCGCATGTTCATTCTCGACCGCATCCTGGAAATCATCCCGGCGCCGCGGCCTGAACTCGCGCCGCACGCTCCGCGCATCACCACCATCAAGATCCCGGTTGACAAGATCGGCGCGATCATTGGCCCCGGCGGCAAGATGATCCGCTCGATCCAGGAAGAAACCGGCGTGCGCATCGACATCGATGACGATGGTACTGTTTTCATAGCCGCAACCGACGGTGTGGCGGAAGCTGCTGCCCGTGAAAAAATCCTTTCGCTGATTGAGGTGCCCCAATTAGGTCGCATTTACACCGGTAAAGTCGTGCGCCTGGCTGACTTTGGCGTCTTCGTCGAGATTTTACCGAATATCGACGGTTTGGTGCACATCTCACAACTGGACAGCGAACGCGTCGAAAAAGTCGAAGATGTGGTCAATATGGGTGACGAAATCACCGTCATGGTGACCGGCATCGACGACGCCGGCAAGGTTCGGCTGTCCCGCCAGGCTGTGCTGGAAGGTTGGACGCTGGAAGAAGCGCAGTCGAAAGACCGCGATCGCCGGCCTTCCGGTGGACGTCCCGGCGGCGGACGCCCGGGTGGCGATCGGGACCGCGGCGGACGCGGCGGCGACCGTGGTGGTCGCGGTGGTGACCGCGGCGGCAGAAGGTTCTAGATACAAGTAAATCCCCTCTCGTAATGAGCGGGGATTTTTTATTTTTGTAGGGGAGCGCAATGCGCTCCCGCGGACGACCAGAGGTTAAATTCCTCTCCCACTGGGATTGTGTAGCAATCTGTGGGAAGGTTAGGTGAGGGTTGTGCCCAGATGGAGGATAAGATGGCCAATCCTGTAAAGAGTTTGTGTGCTGCTGGTGCGTTCGACCCACAATGACGCAGAGGCGATATCGTTCGTTGACTGATAATCTTGGTCACTGGGTCGAACGGCAACCTACGAAGGCTACCGCTCCGGACCGTTGCGCGCTCGGTCAGGAGACCGGCGCGATCAAAGTTTATTTATATTGTAGGGGAGCGCAATGCGCTCCCGCGGACGACCAGAGGTGAAATTCCTCTCCCACTGGGATTGCGTAGCACCCTGTGGGAAGGTTAGGTGAGGGTAACGTTCAGGTGAAGGCAAATGGTTGGCCGAAATGGCCAACCTTGTGAAAAGTTATTGTGCTGCTGGTGCGTTCGACCCATACCAATCTGAATATGCTTTCGTCCGGAAGCTGATAATCGTGATGCATGGGTCGAACACACCCTACGATGGCTGCCGCTCCAGGTCGTTGCGCGCTCGGTCAGGAGACCGGCGCGATCAAAGTTTATTTATATTGTAGGGGAGCGCAATGCGCACCCGCAAACGGCCGGTGGTTAAATTCCTCTCCCTCTGGGGTTGCGTAGCAATCTGGGGGGAGGCTAGGTGAGGGTTGTCGGTGCGTTTCTTATGGGTTGGGCAAAAATGGCATGGCGTAACCTGGCAGCTTCAAGCGCTCTGCCAGCGCGGCGCGCATGGCTGTTCGATCATCCCACGGGTATTCGGTCACGTCGAAGCACATCGACTGTTCATGACCCTTGCCAAGCGCCAGCACCAGGTCGCCTGGCTGCGCCATATTAATGGCTATGCGAATGGCTTCGCGGCGATCCGGCACCCGCCAGAAAGTCTGCCCCTCCACACCGCCCTGCTCAGTCGCTGACTGCGCCATTTCCGCCAGGATGGCATCCAACGACTCGGTACGCGGGTCCTCAGCGGTCAGAAAGGTCAGGTCTGCCAGTTGCGCCGATATTTCAGCCATTATGCGCCGTTTTTCGCGGTCGCGCAAGCCGGCTGAACCAAACACGGCCAGCACCCTGCCGTTGGTCATCTCACGCGCGGTTTCAAGCGTGACCTTGAGCGCATTCGGGGTATGGGCAAAATCGACGATGGCGGTGAAATCCTGCCCGAGATGAATGTGTTCCATTCGTCCAGGAATCAAATCCAACCGCTCCACGCCGGCGGCAGCCTGCTGTGGAGACATTCCCAACCCACCCACAGCAGCGGTCATAGCCGCCAGGATGTTCGACACATTGTATTTACCGACCAGGTGACTGTGAACTTCCGCCTGCTGCCCGTCCGGGAAAAGCGCGGTGAATTGCATGCCCGCCGGGCTGTAACACACGTCAACGGCGTGCACCATGGCGTGAGGATCTAAACCATAGGAAAGCTTGTTCGTCTGCGTAAAATCGCTCAGGAAGCCGAAGGACTGATCGTCATAATTGAGGACTGCCAAACGCGGATTTCCCTGCGGTTTTTCAACCGTTTCCAATAAGTGCTGAAACAGACGCGCCTTGGCAACCCGGTAGGCTTCATAGGAACCGTGGTAATCCAGGTGCTCGTGGGTAATATTGGTGACCACGCCGATGTCGAATTCACAGGCGGTGACCCGTTCCTGCGCCAGACCGTGCGAGGTTGCCTCCAGCACCACATGTGTTAATCCAGCAGCCGCCATTTGCGCCAGGTAATGCTGCACATCCGGCGCCTCGGGCGTGGTGACGTGAAAGCCGGTGTCGATGACCTCGTCACCAATGACCGCGCTGACGGTGGAGATAATTCCAACCCTTTTTCCGGCATGTTTGAGGATGGTATATAGCAGATTCGAGGTAGTCGTTTTGCCGTCCGTGCCGGTAACGCCAATAATGGTCAGTTTGCGAGCCGGGAAATCATAAAAAGCTGCCGAACAATACGCCAGCGCCCGGCGCGTATCGTCCACCTGGATGTATGGAACCGGAAGTGAAAATTGTTCTGCCGGCTGCTGACCGACCACTGCGGCTGCCCCCTGCGCGACTGCTGCCGGAATAAAACGGTGCCCATCTACACTGCCGCCGGTCAGCGCAACGAATAAATACCCCGGCTGCACCTGACGCGAATCCAGGGCAATGCCGGTAATGGTCAAAGCCGGGATTTTAGCCGGCGCAATGGCTATGATCGGAATCTGAGTGAAAATTTTAGCGAGGTTGGTTGTCATACTACGTGATCTCAGTATTCAACAGGGATATGTGTGTCGTGTCTTCTCAATGTACAGAGGAAATGCCTCGGGCTAAAAACCAGCCTCGCTCACAGAGTGTCCCACCTGAAGGGTACTCAGTGAGCGCAGACAGCAGGATAATTCCTTTCGCAATTATATCGTAGCAGGCAAAACAAAGCCCCCACTCCGGCATCAAGTGGGGGCGATTCAAGTTTCAGAGGGATGATCGTTTACTGCATAGCCTGACGCAAGCCTTGCAATTGGCCGGCAACCGAGCCGTCAACCACTCGGTCACCCACCCTGACAACCAGTCCGCCCAGGATGGCGGGGTCAACACGGAAGGTTACCGATGCGCTGGCGCCCAATTTCTTGAGCACGTCTTTTTTGACCTTGTCCTGCTCGTCATCGGTCAACGGCAAAGCAGATGTTACTTCAGCGGCGGCGCCGCTGACCGTTTCACCTTCCAACACGGTGACTTTGCCCGAGCGCACGCCGGAGAAGAATTCGGCAAGCAGTGCATGTTGGCGTTTCTCATCCAACGATTCACCAATCAGCTTCTGCGTAGCGGCGATCGACAGAGCAGCTATTTGACCGCGCACTTCGCTCAAAACACGGTCGCGCTCCTGTTGAATTTCAGCCAGGGCGTTGTCGCGGGCCTTGGCAACTTCGGCGTCTGATGCAACGCGAACTTCACGGGCGGCAACTTCGGCCCGAGCTGTGGCTTCGCGAACGACTTCTGCGGCTTTCGCCTGAGCTTCCGCTATGATCTGATTTGATTCACGTTCTGCATTGGCGCGCGCTTCAGCCGCTACCCGGGCATCTTCCAAACCCTGGGCAATGGTCTTGCGCCGATTTTCCATCATAGACATCAGCGGTTTATATACCCAGGCGCGCAGCACCACAAAAAGTATACCAAAGCTGGCGATCTGAATAAGGATACTGCCTAGATTAATACCAAGTTTTTCCAAGGGGATGCTCCTTCCTCGTGCCCGTTTAGAGAACGAACAGCATCAGGAACGCAATCACCAGACAGTAGATCGCGATAGCTTCTGAGAAAGCGATACCCAGAATCATGTTTGTGAGCAAATTTCCGTAAGCATCCGGGTTGCGGGCCATGCCCTGAAGCGCACCCTGTACGCTCAGACCAATACCAACCCCGCCGCCCAACGCACCGATCATTGCCAGACCGGCTCCAATAAATTTTGCTGCCAATACGATGTCTCCAGACATGCTCGACGATCCTCCTTGAATTAATCCGAATAGGTAACGTTCTCTAAAAGAGCGGAATTTTTCTGTTAGTGGTGTTCTTCTTCACCACCATGACCCTGAGTTGCCTGGGCCATAAACACCATGGTCAACATACCAAAAACGAAGGCCTGGATGAGACCAATAAAGAACTCGAACATCGAAATCATGGATGGCACAAAGATGGGGATCATTGCAGAGATCAACGCCATCAGAACAAAACCCGCGAACATGTTGCCGAACAACCGGAAGGCAAATGAGAGAATTTTTGCGAACTCCGAAATGGTTTCGAGCAGTCCAACCAGGAAGTCCATGAAACCAAAGAATGGTTTTTTGAACATGGTAGTGAAATTGAGGAATTTGCTGAAGTAGCGGGCGCCCTGAGCACGCACGCCAATCACCTGGGTCATGACCACCGAAATGAGCGCCAACGCAACGGTGAAGTTGAGATCAGTCGAAGCTGCGCGGAAGAAGGGAGTCAGCACATACCCCTCGCCCTCGACTTTATCCGGCAGAACATTCCACCAGTTACCGCCGATGTTTTCGATCAAATGGCCTTCACCTTCATAATGGTGCATCAAGCCGATGGTTTCAAACCCGGGCAGCAGTTTAACCAGATTGGCGACCAAAACCACCAGCATAATGGTCGCAAACCAGGGAAAAATCTGTTTGGCCCATTTACCAGCCGCCGACTCCGTCAGGTTGTAGATCACCTCGACAAAAGCTTCCATCATGCCGGAGGCTCCTTGCGGGATAAGACTGCCTTTATTGACAGACTGACGTACACCCCAGGCGAGCGCGATGATGATCACGTCCACCATAATCAGCGTCGGCCAGGTGTTGACGAAAGGCACTTCCCCTACCAGGGGTAAGCGCAGCGTCGCTTCGGTGATTTTTTCGGGTGCAACTTGGATATGTGGCTGAACTGGAGTCGCGATATTAACCGCAATAATGCTGAAGAGGATGAATCCCAGCACAATCCAGCGATTGACACCCCAGCGCCATTTACGAGTTGTCTCCAAGGTCCGTTTCCTCCGGTTGAGTGGTTTGTGGACGGCCAGTTTTGGTATTGATCTTGGACACGGCCAGGCGAACAACAAATAGCATTACGACTACGGAAATTGGGATGCTCCCGAGGACCAATCCAATCGTCCACCAGGGACGGGTACCCAGACGGGAGTCGAGCCATAACCCCAAAAATACGGCTCCGAGAACGATTACCAGGGTTAAACAACCCACCAGGCCAGTGACACTCGCCAGGGTGAGATTCAGAAGTTTTTGCTTTCCTGAAGGTGCACCGGAGTTCGACTGGCTCATGATTTGTAGATTATATCAGATGCAAAATTCAGCGTCAATAAATCCAAATTGATGCGGCCGCGCTTTGGGCATAGGAATAAAAAGGTCCGAACCAGAACCCAAGCACAAGAATGCCGACGACGCAAATCGTCAGCGCCACCCGCCAGGCTACGGCCGCTTTGGGCAATTTGGCCGTATCCGACGGTTCATTGACGTAAATCGTCTTGAGAACCATCAGGTAGTAGTAAAGGCCGATGATTGCGTTGAAAATACCAACCAGCACCAGCCAGACCATACCCTTTTCAATCGCAGAAGCAAACACCAGCAGCTTGCCAAAGAAGCCCGCAAACGGCGGGATGCCGCCCAATGAGAGCATTGCAACGATCATTACCAGCCCAAGCGCCGGAGCGCGCCGGCTTAAACCGGCAAACGCGCTCAAATCATCCGAACCGGTATTGCGTTCTACCCAGGCAACCAGACCAAAGGCTGCCAGGTTGGTGACCAGATAAGCCATCAAGTAGTAGGTCGAGGACAACCAGCCAAACTCGCTCCCGGCTGCCACACCGATCAGTATGTAACCGGCATGAGCGATAGATGAGTAAGCCAGCAGCCGTTTCAGACTCTTTTGCGCCAGAGCCAAATAGTTGCCCACCAGCATGGAGAGCGTTGCCAGAACTGCAATCATGGTCGACCACAATGCAGACTGTTCGGGGAAAGCCACCGCCATCACCCGCATCAGCGCGGCAAAACCGGCGGCTTTGGAGGCTGTTGACAGGAACCCGGCGACCGGCGTCGGCGCGCCCTGATACACATCCGGCGCCCAGAAATGGAACGGGACCGCAGAGACTTTGAAGCCAAACCCAACCAGCACCAACCCGATCACTGCGGCGATCAGAACAGCAGGAACGGCGCCTGCCTGGAAGGCCGCTCCCAGATTGTATAACTGAGTGGTGCCGGTAAGACCGTAAATGAGCGAGAAACCATAAAGGAGAATGGCGGAGGCCATAGCGCCGAATAACAAATATTTGATGCCCGCTTCCACCGATTTCTGGTCACGCAAGATGAAACCGGCCAACACATACAGGGGAATGGAAGTTGTTTCGATTGCCAGGAAGAGCATGATCAGATCACTGGCGGAAGCCATCAGGCTCATCCCCAGGGTACTGACCAGAAGCAAAGCATAAAATTCGCCGTGCAGCCGCACCGAATCGGTAACGGCTGTATATAACGCCGTCAGCGCTGCAGCAGCCAGGAAAATCATGCGGAACACAAAACCGGCCGAGTCAAAACGGAGCATCCCACCCCAGACCAGCGCGCCTTCAACCGCCGGGCGGGCAAACAGGACTGCCAGCAGCATAATGACCGCCAGTCCGGCAGTAGTCAACCAACCAAAATAGCGCCGCGTGTTTCCGCGCCAGATCAGGTCAACCACCAGCAGCACCGCCGCCAGCGCTACCAACCCAATTTCAGGCAGGACTGCCAGCACCATTGAAGTCGTAAATTCCCCGGCAGCCATTAAGCACCTCCCAGTAATGCAAGGATGGTTTTGACCCCGGATTCAACCATGGGGACCATAAGCGATGGGAACACGCCCAGTCCAATCATCACGGCAGCGAGCCCCCCGATAACAATTTTGTCCCTGGTAGTAACATCCTGCACCCCGGCCAGGCCTTCCGGCAGTTCACCGAAGAATACGCGCCGGATAGTCAGGAAAATGTAGCCCGCGGTAATCAGAATGCCGAGCACGGCAATGACTGCTACCACCGGTGCGGCGCGCCAGGCGCCCATAAACACCGGGAATTCAGCGACAAAACCGGAGAATCCCGGCATACCCATCGAGACCAGGCCGCCGACGATAAACCCGATTGCCGCCCAGGGCATTTTACGCACCAACCCGCCCAGTTTGGGAATGTCGCGAGTGTGAGCCCTGTCATAGACCATTCCGACCACGGAGAAGAATAGTGCCGTCATCACGCCGTGTGAGAACATTTGCATGCCGGCGCCGATCAGCCCTTCGCGCGAGAGGGTGGCAAAACCGATCAGCACCAGTCCCATGTGCGAAACCGAGGAAAAGCCGATAACGTATTTGAAATCCGTTTGAATGAGCGCGATGAATGCGCCGTACACTACATTGACCGTCGCCAGAGCCAGAATCAGCCAGGCCCATTGACGCGCACCTTCGGGCAGCAGCATGATGCCAACCCGCAGAGCGGCAAAAGCGCCGACCTTCATTTCAACGCCTGCCAGCAGCATGGAGATGGCAGTGGGAGCGGCAACGTGACCATCCGGAGCCCATGAGTGGAAGGGGAAGATGCCCCCCAGAATGGCGAAACCGAGGAACACGAACGGGAACCACACCCGCTGGAACGCCAGGGAGAAGCCTGCGTTTTCCAGTGCCAGCATGTCGAAGGTGCGCAGTCCGGAGCCAAAATAAATCGCCAGAGCGCCAACCAACGCCAGCATGGAACCAATGAAGAGGTACAGCGTGAGCTTCATGCCACCGTATTCGCGGGTCTTGGGCGAACCCCAGATCACGATCATCAGGTATTTGGGGAAGACAGCCAGCTCGAAGAAGAAAAATAACATGAACAAGTCCAGCGAAGAAAACACCCCCAACACACTGGCACCCAGGAACATTAAAAAGGAAAAGAACTCGCGCGGGCGGTCGTGCACCCCCCAGGAAACCAGCACACCCGAGATGATGACCAGCCCGGAAAGCAGCACCATCGGCAGGCTGATGCCGTCCACCCCGACATAATAAGAGATGCCCAGCGCAGGCAGCCAGTCGACGCGTTCCTGAAATTGATAGCCGCCGGCGGCAATGTCATAGTTGGCGTAAAGCCAGATCGAAAGCGCCAGCACAATAATGCCGGCTGCCAACGCCACGCCTTTGATCCAGGATTTCTTTTCCTCGGGCAGCAGCAAAAGGATCAAGGCTGCGGCCAGGGGGGTGAAGATCAGAACACTCAATATTGGAAACTGCATCCTTCACCTCTCAGAAAAGGAACGCGACGGCCCGGTTGATGATGTCCAAAATCCAGGCCGGCCAGACACCGATGAGCAGCATGAGAACCATGAGCGGCGCCATCACAATCATTTCGCGCGCATTGATATCCGTCAGATGACCTTCCCAACGGGTATTGAGCGGGCCGTGGAGCACCAGCTTGAGCGCCTTGAGGATGTACGCGCCGGTAAAGAACAGACCGATCATGCTCAAAGCAGCCGCCAGGGTAAAGATCGGCCAGACGCCCCGTACTACCAGGAATTCAGAGACAAATCCGTTCAGACCCGGCAACCCTAATGAGGACATGGCAGTAAAGATCAACACCGTGCCATAAACCGGCAGGATGGCGTATAAGCCGCCCATTTCATTCAAATCGCGTGTGTGGGCGCGCTCATAGATCACCCCAACCAGGAAGAACATGCCCGCCGCGCTCAACCCGTGATTGAACATTTGCAGCACTGCGCCGCTGAGCGCCAGGTTTTTATCCAAAATGGTCCCGGCAGCGGTGGCATTCCAGGTGTAGGCAGCAGCAGCCACACCCAGCACCACGAAGCCCATATGGTTGATCGAGGAATAGGCTACCAGCCGCTTGAAATCACTCTGAGCGTAAGCCCCCAGCGCGCCAAAGATGATGGCAGCGACCGCCAACGCAGCCAGCACCCAGGCATAACGCTGGGCTTCAGCCGGAAAGAGCGGGAGCACCAGGCGCAAAAAACCGTAGGCGCCCAGCTTGAGCAACACACCGGCCAGGATCATCGACCCGGCCGTAGGCGCCTCGGTATGCGCATCCGGCAGCCAGGTATGGAACGGCCAGACGGGTACTTTGATGGCAAAGGCAATCACGAACGCCCAGAAGGCAATAGTTTTGACCGTTTCCAACGGGACGCCGATCGGCACGGCCAACGATTGAATGGTCGGCCATTTTTCGGTCAGGGTCACCAGGTCGAACGAACCGACCGCCACGCCCATCAACTGGATGGCCAACAGCAGACCGAGCGAACCGCCCATGGTGTAGAGCACGAACTTCAAGGCGGCATAGTTGCGGTTGGCACCACCCCACTGTGCAATCAGGAAGTACATGGGCACCAGGCCCACTTCCCAAAAGACAAAAAAGAGCATCAGGTCCAACGCCATGAAGACGCCCAACATGCCCGTTTCGAGCAGCAGGAACAGGATCATGTACGGTTTGACGCGTTCCTTTATGCTAAAGGAAGCCAGCAGCGCCAGCGGGGTCAACAGCGTCGTCAGCAGCACCATCGGCAGTGAGATTCCGTCGATCCCCAGGTGGTATGAGGCGTTGATGGCGGCATACCAGGCTGCCTGTTCCACGAACTGGAACGGAGCGGCAGGATTTGGGTCGGGGTTGAAGCGCGCCCAGGCAAAAAGGGTCAGGGCGAACGGGATTAAGGATGCTGCCAGCGCTCCCCAGCGGAATACCCTGACATTCTTGCCCGGAACAAACAGCAAGATCAGCGCCGCAGCCGTGGGCGTGAACAAGATCAACGTAAGCAGGTGATTTTCGATGAATTCCATCCCTCGACAGCCTCCGCGATTATGGAAGGGTTTTGACCCTTCCCCCTCAGCTTATGCCAACCGTAAAATAAATCACCAGACCGGCCAGCACCAAAAGCGATATGGCGATGACCATGTACTGTTGAATGCGCCCGGATTGTTTGCTGCGCAAGAACATACCCACACCGCGGGTGGTGGCTGCGGCAGTATCGCCTGCGCCGTTTACAAGCGGCAGGTCGATGATGTTGCGCAACCCGTTACCCAGCCAAACCCCAAAGCGGGCGATGGCGTGCAGCACCCCGTCGATGATGGTCTGGTCAAGAAACTTGTAGGTGAAGACATTTGCCACCCAGTTCGCCGGCCGGATGACCGTGGCCTGGTAGAACTCATCCATGTAATATTTGTTCTTCAAAACCGTGTAGATGCCGCCCAGCGGTTTTTCGAGCGGGTCAACCCGCTCGCTCAACCGGCGATAAACGACCCAGCCAAGCGCCAGCCCGCCGAGCGCGACGGCCAGCGAGGTGAACAGCGGCACCAGACTGTGAACCGCTTCTGCTGGTTCGAAATGCAGCATGCTGCCGACAAATTCCTCGAACCAGTTGGGGATCAGCCCACCCAGACCGGGAAAATCAGCCGGGATGCCCGACCAACCGGCCCCAACTGCGAAGACCGACAGAACAACCAGTGGCAAGGTCATGGTCCATTTGGACTCGTGGGCATGTTCGGCGGCTTTGGTGCGGGGTTGCCCCAGGAAAGTCAGGGTTATCTGGCGGGCGGTATAGAAGGCAGTCAGCAAGGCTGCCAGCGCCAGGGCGATGAAAACGCCCATATTCCCACCTGTGAAGGCGCCCGACAGGATCTCATCCTTCGACCAGAAACCCGCGGTGACCAGCGGGAAACCGGAAAGCGCCAGACCGCCGATCAGGAAGGTCCAGAAGGTAACGGGCATCTTCTTGCGCAGTCCGCCCATGTTGAGCATGTTTTGCGGGTCGATATGCTCGCCGGTGTGCAGCACGCCGTGCTCCATGCCGTGGATGATCGAGCCGGAACCAAGAAAGAGCAGCGCTTTGAAGAAGGCGTGGGTCACAAGGTGGAAGGCGGCAGCGGCGTATGCCCCTACCCCCAGCGCTGCGATCATGTAGCCCAGCTGCGATATAGTGGAATAGGCTAAAACACGTTTCACATCATTCTGCGCCACGGCGATGGTTGCCGCGAACAGCGCGGTAAACGCGCCAATGATACCCATCACCAGCATGGGCGTGGTTACCACCCCGCCGGGTTCCCAACCCGCGGAGAGCAGCGGGAAGAAGCGAATCACCAGATAGACACCGGCCGACACCATGGTCGCTGCATGGATCATCGCAGAGACTGGCGTGGGACCTTCCATGGCATCTGGCAGCCAGATATGCAGCGGGAATTGCGCCGACTTGCCTACCGTGCCAATGAATATCAAAATACCGATCAGCGCAGCCCATGAAAGACCAAGAACCGGGGATAATGCGCCAGCCAATTGCTCGAGCACTGCCGGGTTGCCGAGAATCTCCTGGTAATTCAGAGTGCCGGTCAACGAATAGAGCGCTGCCAGACCAAGGAGCATAAAAACATCCCCTACGCGGGTGGTCAGGAAGGCCTTGATCATGGCCTTGCGCGCTGATTCTTTAGCGTACCAGAAGCCGATCAACAGGTAGGAGCACAACCCCATGATTTCCCAACCGACATAGAGCGTCAGCAGGTTGTCGGTGATTACCAGCAGAAACATGGCAAAGGCAAACAGGCTGATGAGCGCAAAGAAACGCGAGTACATTGGCTCAATGGAAGGAACGTGTACGATTTTGCCTTCTTTGTCTTTGATCTCGGCGCCTTCCGGCGGCAGACCCTTGCGGTCGTGCTTGCCGGCCGGCTGGCCAAAGTTGTGGTAGCCCACGGAATAGATGAAAATCATTAAAACAGTCCAGGCGACGAAGAAAAGCACGACCGTCGAGAGTGGGTCGATCTGGATGCCGATTTTTAAACTGGTGTTGCCGGTTGGCAGCCAGGGAATGGATTGGGCAAATGGATGCTCGCTCAGCCCCTCGGTGTTAACCGCCTTGAAAAACACGATCATCCCCGCCAACCAGGAAAGTCCGGCGGCAATTAATGCCAGCCAATGGCTGAGAGCTTTATTCCGGTTGGTAAACAGCACAATCAGGAAAAATGCCAGCAGGGGCGGCAGCGGGATCAGCCAGATTAAGGTTTCAGATGTCATTGCACCTCTCCGCCAGCAAGATCAACCCTTGAGCAGGGTCATTTCGTCGACTACAGGCGTTTCACGCCGCCGGTATGCCGAGATAATCAGCGCCAGACCAACCGCTACTTCAGCCGCGGCGACGATAAAAACCATGGCAACAAAAACCTGCGGCGTAATTTGACCTGCTCCCTGGAGCTGGGTGTGGTAATGCCAGAAAGCCAGCAGGTTGATGTTGACCGCATTGAGCATTAATTCGACGCTCATCAAAATAGAAACGGCATTTTTGCGGCTCAATACGCCAAACAGGCCGATGCAAAATAGCGCGGCCGCTGCAATCAGATACCAGGACAGCGGGATCATCCGACTTTCTCCTTGCGCTCAACGGCAATATAAATTGCGCCAACCAGGGCGGCCAGCAGCAGTACCGAGGCCACTTCGAACGGAATGACGTATCCGGCCGGGTTCACCAGTGCCGAGCCGAATGCCGCCAGGTTTTCAGCATCAGCCGGAAGTTCATTGAGCATCACCTGAAAATCTTCCCAGGTTGCCAGGAAACCGGCGATCAGCCCAAACAGAATGACTGCCATTACCGCTGGCAGCCACCATCCTTTGATCACTTGCGGATGTTCATCATCCATCACGCGGCGAGTTAACATCAGCGTAAAGATGATCAGAATGCTGATTGCACCGATGTAAACCAGCACCTGGACAATCGCAAAAAAGCCAGCCTGCAGCGTTGCAAACAGAATGGCCACTCCCAGCAGCGTCAGAATCAACCATAGAGCAGAGTGCATCATCTTGCGGGAAGCGACCACCATCACCCCGGAAAACAGAGTGACCACAGCAACGATTAGAAAAACGATTTGTAATCCGCTCATCCCTTCGCTCCTGAGCCAGGTTGGATAAAGAGGTTGTCAGGGCTGGCAACCGGACGCTCGCGCGAGCCAACTTCCGGCCGGGTTGTTTTGACGCCGCGCCGGATCAGGCGCTCCGCGACCACCAGGATCGCCAGGTTTGCTGCCAGCAGGATAACTGTCCGCAGCCAATCGGCTGAAGAGGCAAACAGGCGGTCAACCAGAGCTATGACCATAATCACTACCAGCGAAAGCGGCGTCAGCACCTTCCAGTTGAGATCCATCATCTGATCGATGCGGAAGCGTGGATTGGTACCCCTGAAAAGAATGAGAGCAAAATATACAATGAAGGTCTTAATCATGAAATAGACCAGACCAAGCACCGGAATCTGATCGGCGCCCGGCCCACGCCAGCCGCCTAGGAAAACGGTCACGAAAATAAATGAAGCGGTAAAGGCATGCAGAAATTCGCCAACGAAAAACATGCCGAATTTCAGGCCGGAATATTCCACGTTATAACCGGCTACAATTTCAGATTCAGCTTCGGCCAGGTCAAATGGAGCGCGGCCGGTCTCTGCAACCGAGGCGATGAAAAATACCAGGGCAGCAGCGGGAGCAACCAGGATATACCAGGGATTTTGGGCTTCGACAATATCGACCAGACTCATCGAACCGGTGAGCATCACCGGAACCAGGGCAGAAATCACAAATGGGACTTCATACGAACATAATTGCGCCACGGCGCGCAAAGCGCCAACCAGCGCATACTTGTTGTTCGATCCCCAGCCTGCCAGAATAATCCCCACCTCCCCCAACCCGCCAACGGCGATCAAAAACAGTATCCCAACCGAAATATTGACCCCGAAGAAAGTTTTCGAAAAGGGTGTCACGGCCCACATCATCAGCACAGCGGCTACTGAAAGTACTGGCGCCAGGTTGTAGGCAATCCAATCGACGCCCGATGGGGTGATCAACTCTTTGGTGAAAATTTTGAGCATGTCGGCAATCGGTTGAAACAGTCCCCACGGCCCAAGGCGGTTCGGGCCAAAACGATCCTGCAGACGGCCGATCAGTTTACGCTCATACCAGATCAGGAAGACCACAAAAAACATTGCGCCGGCTGCCAGAACAAAAGCACCGATGACGAAACCGACGATGGTCGCCCACCCTGGTCCCCAACCGATGCCAGCCAGTAACCCTTTGGCCCATTCGATGATGAAAATTATAGGGTCACGCCAGAAGCTCATATCTGCCTCCAACCCGGCGAGCGGCTAAAGCCACTCCAAGGCGCCCTTCCGCCAGGCGTAAAGTAACCCGCCCAGCAAAATGAGAATAAAGAGGATTGCCTCGACCACCGCATAGAGCGGCAGTTGTTTGTACGCAACTGCCCAGGGAAAGAGCAGCACAGCCTCCACATCGAACACCAGGAAAATCAAAGTAAACACGTAATACTGGACTTTCATCTGCGCCCAGGCTGGACCTACGGGTTCCATTCCGCATTCGTAGGTCGCATTCTTTATTGAGTTCGGTTTCTTCGGGGAAAGCAGCGCGGCTATTGATATGGCTGCCGCTGGTAAGAACATGGATACCAGGGCAAATACGCCCACGTAGAGCCAGTCGTTCAGCATGGTAGCTCCTAGAAAATTATTTAGTGAATTCTGGGATTAACTGGTATCTTGCGCCCACCCAACCCAAACATTTTATCAACAATAAAATATTAAGTAAAGTTTAATGAAGGGGCAATAATTTAAAAAATCACAATTTATGTATGAACAACCAGACAGGCGCGGATTGCAGAGTGGTTATCCTCTAACCCGCCGGAAAAAGAGAACGGTTGCCAGCGCAATCAGCACAACTCCAATCCACCGCAGCCAAACCAGCGGCACGAGTCCAAGGAAAATTGCGCGAACCTGCAGCGGACGAGCGACAAGAGCCGTACGCTCATCTGAACTACCGCTGACTGGTGTAGAAGTATAAATCCACAGTGTGCCGGGAAGGACGCCAGCCTCTACCGGCTCTATTTCCCAGACGAATTCGAGCATCTCTACTGCGCCGACAGGTTGGGCCATGATCCCCGCTGGCGCAATCACCAGATCGGGAAATTCCAGGCGAGCTTCGATCCTGGTGTTGCCAGGCAGGTCAGACGGATGCTTGACATTCAAGTGTGTCGCGCGTGGCTCGCCAACCCGGATGAAAACCGGCCATGACAGTGCAAAATTGAATTCACCCTGTAAAGAAGCAGTTGGGTTCGCCGTCCATTCCATGCGCTCTACCGGCAGCGGCCAGGTGGAAACGGCAAGAAGCGCCAGACCGGCCAGCAAGATCCCCGCTTTGATTAGTTTGCGCCAATGTCGAAAGGGCATGGGGGTATTATACAAAAAAAGGGCACAGACAAAGTGTGCCCTTTCCGTATAAGCCCTCTCCAGCCTTACCCGATGTAAATTTCGACGTGCTGGTCGTCTTCATTGACCTCGATAAAAAATGGTTCGTTGCGGCTAATGGACTGATTAACCTCGTTCAACGTCTCTCCAATATTCTTGCTACGCATCTCCTGTGGCAGCCAGGAGGGATTCAATTTGAAGAACCAACTGACCAACCCCAGCGGCAGCGGCAGGCTTATACGAATGTTTTTCCTCTTGCCGTTTTCCATTTCGCTAACGCGTACATGAAGCCAACGGGTATTCAAGCTGGTCGCCATACCCAGCACTCCAATTGCAAAAGGAATCCATGAGAGCCAGAATCCCCAGCCATACGGGCTCGTCTGCCAGCTCTGGATCATCCAATTTGCTGAAATCAGGGTCAGGAGCAAAAAAGCGCCAAATAAGGCCCATGAAATGACGCGGAAGCGCGCAAAGTCTGGCATGTCGGCATCAGGCGTTGAACCCTCGTCAGGATGAGCGGGGGAAATTACCTCAACTGCCGGGTTGGTTTTGAGGCTGGCAAATTCCTGCCCGGTGGTGAGTTGGGCATCTTCGATTGCATTTAGCCGGCGCAGGCCGTCTTCCGGCGTCACCTCGCCCGATTCAATTTTTTGTAGAATTTCAAGCCGGTTGCTGTCCATGGCATCCTTTACTTGTAACCCCTAATCTGTACCATGCGCGATTAATGACCAAACTTACCATTCAACGCATCCAGCAGTTGGTTGGCTTCTTCGGCAGTGATCTTTTTTTCACTCAGCATGGTCAATACGATCATTCGCTCCTCATCGCTGACCTTTGATCGCGGCTCTGGCGGCGCGCCAGCGGCAATTCCGCTGCCGGCCTTCGGCCAAAAGTCTTCAAGGTTTGGCAGGTTGAAGCGGTCCAATTTCCGCATGGCGTTTTCCATTTTGGCTTCAGCGCGGCGGCTGGCCGCGCTGGCCCTGGCCTCCGCTGCTCGAAGTTTCGCCTGAACCTGCCGCTCGATGCGGTCATTGATCAGGCTGGAAGTCCGGTCATGAGAGGGTTCTTCCACCGGAACAAAATCTTCAGCCACCAGGTCCTCCTCCCAGCCTGAATTGAGGATGTACACATTTCCACCAGCATGCAGCCGGACCAGCGGACCGCCAGCGCCAATTGTAGCCCGGTGACGTCCGGTGGAATAACGCTGTGGCTCATTCCCGCTCTGCAGCACCACTTTTTCACCGCCGCTGTGGGCTTCCAAATTAAAATTAGCATCGACCGGTACCCATAGTTTGATATTGCCGCCTGCCAGGGCTTCCAGCTCATTGGGCGAGGTCGGGAACTTGGCTTTGATGTTGCCGCCAGCATGCACTTTCTCCACCAGCAGGACATCGAGGAGCTTGATGTTGCCGCCAACATTCGACACAATGAGCGGGCCGACCGCTGAACCGCCCTTGAGGTTGCCGCCAATATTGCGGATACGCAGGCTGCCGGTACCGCCGGTAAACTTACAGTGGCCGGAGACATTGCCGCAGGTGACCGGCCCGGTGGTTTGCAAGTTAAGGTGCCCGCCTACCGATTGGATGCTGATTTCTCCTAGAACCGTGGCGATAGTTAAAGAACCCTCCACCAGGGTGACCTCCAATCGCGATTGGATGGGGACTTTCAGTACCAGATCCCCTTCAGCATAGAGCCGCAGCTTATCCTCCTGAACCTCCGCCGTCAGAATGTCTTCCGATCGCACCTGGGCTTCCACGGTATCCTGATACCACCCGCTGACCATTAAATTAGCATCAGCAGCAACTTCCAGCAGCGGCGCTGAACCTGTCTGGAACGTTTTAACTGCCATAACATGCCTCCATGCCTGTATTTCTCTTTTTTGCTATCTCCAAGTTTAACTTTTTTCAGGAGTTTGTCAAGATCATATTGAATTATTTTTATTTTCTATTGAGAAATATTTATTTGTAATAAAATTAATTCGAAGTTAGGGTAACTCAGTTGGTTGGGACAACGGCATTTACCGCGTTTTCTCCTTATATTAGCTAACCACAAAAACGGAATATTTTGTCATCTCGAATGCTTCGGAGTCCATCAAAACCCTCTCATTTGCACTCAATCAGGGGCATGAGGGTCCTCTGGCACCGGCTTTGAGATTCTTCGCCTACGGCTCAGAATGACGACTATTTTGTTATTCAGAAAACCACGTGGGTCGTCTAAAACCTCCCCTTACCTGGCTCCCCGAAAAAACGAGAGGGGAACTAAACTGCGGTTGTTTTGCCCAGGAACTGGCGTGTGACGTACGCCTGTCGGCCTTGAAAATCGCACTCGCAGAGCGCCCTGCGGGTGAGGTACTCTGTGAGTACGGGCAGCAACAGATTCCCGGACCCTGTCCGCAGGACAATCTGCGATTGAACTTGTCGAAAGGTACGTTTATTCGCGGAATACCCTGCGACCAGCAGGTTGTCATATTGCCCCCAGGGCCCGCTGTGCGTGAGCGCAGCGAAACATCTCGATGGCAAGTAATGAGCCGGACATTCAAGGGGGACGCTGCACCGGGTTATAATGAGAATGTCATTGTAGGAACTGAATGGAATCAGAAAAAAAATCTCCGCCGACCACAAAGGCAGTCGATATGAAAGCTTACTTTTCCCGCATAAAAATACTCGCCAGCACGGTTATTTTCTTGCTGGCAGCCGGCTGCTCGCTGGTACGCGCGCCGTTGATCGAGCCGCGCGTCCTGGAAGACGCGGAGCAGCAAAAAGTGCTCGACTATGCTGCGCCAGCCAGTGAAAATGTGCTGGCCGGATTGATCGCCCGCAATTACAGCCAGTTTTCACGCGATTTTTCGGATGCGATGAAGGTGGGTATGGATGAAACCGCCTTCAATGAGCTATTGAGTATGCTGGACAGCAAGTTAGGCGCCTACCAGTCCAGCAACCTGGTGACAGTCCTGCAAGATGAAAATTATTCAACCGTGGTGTATCGCCTGACTTACGAGAAAGACGATCAGGTTACCATGCGGGTGGTGTTTGACAGGAGCGACCCGCATCTGATCTCTGGGCTCTGGTTCGACTCGCCAGAATTACGCGGGCCCTAATCTTCCAGGCTTTTTGCCTCGTCCCACCAAACGTCCATTTCAGCCAGAGACAGGCTGGTCAGTTCCCGGTTGGCTTCGCGGGCGCGCTTTTCGATGTGGGCAAAGCGCCGGCGGAATTTCTGATTGGCGGCGCGCAACGCGCTTTCAGCGTCAACCTGGTACCAGCGCACCAGGTTGACCACTGCGAACAGCAGGTCGCCTAACTCGCCGGTGCGGGCAGCATCAGTATCCGCGCTGCGCACCTCTTCCAACTCCTCAAACACCTTGGCGAACACCGGCGAAATTTCCGGCCAGTCAAAACCGACCCTGGCTGCCCGGTCTTGAATCTCCTGGGATTGCGACAAGGCTGGCAAAATGATCGGTACCCCGTCCAGCATTCCTTTGGTATCCCCCATTCCGTTTTCTGCTCGCTCCTGTTCCTTTAACTTCTGCCAGTTTACCAGCACGCCATCCACCCCGGCAATTTTCGTTTCGCCAAAGACATGCGGGTGGCGGCGGACAATTTTCTGATTGATTCCCTGCAGAATCTCGGCCATGCTGAACTCGCCTTCTTCAGCAGCAATTTGGGCATGCAGCACAATTTGCAGCATCAGATCGCCCAGCTCTTCGCGGAGAGCAGCCGGGTCTTCGGTGTCCAGCGCCTCGAGGGCTTCGTAGGTCTCCTCCAGCAGATATTTGCGGAGCGTGGCGTGGGTCTGCTCCATATCCCACGGGCAGCCATCCGGAGCGCGCAGCCGCGCCACCACTTCCTGAAAAGCCTCCAGTGAGGTATCAGCAGCCAGCGGCGGTACATAGAGTGCGGTCAGCAAACCAATGTGTGGGCTGCGGTCGATTTCGAACAGCTTGCAGTCTTCCACTACCTGTTCAATCGTGCCGGCAGCATGCACCAGACGAACAGGATGCGCGTCGGGATAAACTGCGTTGAGTACAAGTTTTACTGCCGAAGCGCTGAATGTGTCGTAAATCTGGGTGATAAGCGCCGGTGAATCCGGCGGGAAGTTGGGATGATGCAGCCCGCCTAGTTCAAATGCATCCATCAATGCCGTGCGTGGAAAAGGGTCGATGCCCAGAGCGGAAAAGACAGGTTCAAGGAAGCTTAACCCCTCGATGACCCGTACAGGGATGCCTTCCTCGCGCGCGCGCCGGGCAATTTCCGGACTGGTAGCTTCTGCCACAAAGGGATGTCCGGGTACTGCATACGTGACCCCTTGCGGGCGGCGTCCAAGCTCAAGCACGCGCTCCACAATTTGAGCATAGACCTCTTCGAACTTGTCTGCCTTTTCATAGTACTCATCAAAAGCGTATACCTTCAACTGCGGCGGGAAACCGGCAACCACCGGGTGCTGGGCAGTGCGCAGGTAAATTTCGGGGACCTGCTGCAGCCAATCCCAGGCCCGGCGAGTCAACTGCGCCGGGTCGCCGGGGCCAAGGCCAAGCAGTGTGATTCCGGGGGTTAATTCACGCATACGGTTATCCTCGTCCAGTTAACACGCGAGGCATGCGCAGACAATTCGCTGCCTGCGCATGCCCCAGCATTTACCCATTTCTGTTTGAGCAGAAAATTGGGTCGGTTTAACGTTTGGTGTAGGTCGGTGCCTTGCGGGCGCGCTTGAGACCTGGCTTCTTGCGTTCCTTGATCCGAGGATCACGGGTAAGCAGGCCACCTTTGCGCAAGGCGGGAACGAAGTCAGCGTTCATTTTGACCAAAGCGCGGGCCAAACCCAGGGTAACCGCATCCGTCTGACCGGTGACGCCGCCGCCATTGACCAGAACGGTCACGTCAAACGTGGCGCCGTCCTGACCGGTGGCTTCAAATGCTTTGAGAATGGCTTCGCGGTCGCCCAGGCGGGGGAAATATTCTTCCACCAGCTTCTGGTTGACGATGAACTTACCCGAACCGCTCATGAGGCGCACACGGGCGGTGGCTTCTTTCCGGCGTCCAATTCCTTCAAAATACTGAACAGACATTTGTTTTCTTGCTCCTTATTTGGCAACCGGTTCCGGTGTTTGCGCTACATGAGGATGCTCTGCACCACCATAGACTTTCAAGCGCTTGATGAGTATGCGGCCAAGTTTGTTATGCGGCAACATTCCCCATACCGCTGCACGAATGACACGGTCCGGGTGTGTTTGAATCTGCTCGCGCAAACCGACTGTTTTCAGACCGCCGGGGTAGCCGGAATGCCGGTAGTAGTTTTTGGTGTCCAGGCGTTTTTCGCTCAGACCCAGTTTTCCGGCGTTCACCACAACCACAAAATCACCCGCGGCAACGCCGGGGGTAAAGGTAGGTTTGTGCTTTCCCAGCAGGTAAGCAGCAATTTGCGTGGCAAGACGGCCCAGATTCTGGTCCGCAGCATCTACCAGGATCCACTTTGTTTCTGGTCTTCCTTTAATGACGTACGTCTTATCCACAGTCTTCATCTCCACTTGCTATTAGGGTTTGGTTTGACCCTTCAGTTATTAGCCGATCTTCAGAAAAAAACACATGTTCCAGAACCAGTCCGTTTGGTTTTGCAAGCCCTGGTGTCAGGGGGCTGGGAGACTGGAGGGCGGCGGCAAACGCTTCAAGTGAAAGTCGCTGCTGCCCTACCAGAACTTGCAAAAACACCAGACGCCGTACCATGTGGTAAAGGAAGGCGTTAGCGGTCACGGTAAATGACCAACCATCTCTTTCCTGTTCCCAGTCAGCACTATAAATAGTGCGAACTGTGGTACCTCCCGGTCTGAGGGGCGAACCGAATGCCGCAAAATCGTGCGTTCCGGGCAGGCAGCCAGCTACCTGAATGAGCAGGTTGCTGTCTACTTGCGGCCAGACACGCCAGGCATAACGTTCGCGCAGCGGGTCGCGGTTTGGCTGGCAGAATAAGCGATACTGGTAGCGGCGAGCAACTGCATGGTAACGTGGATGAAAGTCCGCAACTGCCAATTTCACTTCGCGAGCTGCCAGATCGGCTGGAAGGTGAGCGTTAAGCGCCCCTCGCAGCGCATCCGGCGAGTGCGCCCATTCCAGGTCGAAGGATATGACCTGACCTGAGGCGTGCACACCGCTGTCGGTGCGACCCGCATAGAAGATGGCGTTTCCCCGCCAGTCAAGGCGGTGTAACGCTGATTCTATTTCTGCCTGAACCGTTCGGCTGCTTCCTTGCCGTTGAAAGCCCTGGAAGTTTGTGCCGTCGTAGGCTATGATAACCTGGTAATGTGCCATCCCATTCCGGTAACCTTACCCGGAAGGTTCTTAACCTTCGACCAACTCGATCTGGACCATCTCAGCGGAGTCACCCAGCCGTGGGCCCAGTTTATAAACGCGCGTATAACCACCGGGGCGGTTTGCAAAACGCGGTGCGATATCATCAAACAGTTTTTTGACTATGTCGGCATTACCCAGGCGGGAGGCGATCAAACGGCGCGCATTAACCTTGTCGATATCGCTGCCGTTGGCGCTATTCCGGGCAATGGTGATCATCTTTTCGGCTTCGCCGCGGATGGCCATTGCTTTGGCGCGGGTGGTTTGCATGCGTTCATGAGTAAAAAGCTGATTGATCAAAGTCCGGCGCAACCCAATGCGCTGGTCTTTCGACCGACTCAGTCTGTAGCCAGCTATCTTGTGACGCATAAATCCTTACTCCGTCTCGTTTTCGGTTAGCAGGAAACCTTTTTCCTGCATTTTTTGGCGTAGTTCGTCCAGGCTTTTTTCACCGAAGTTGCGAATTGACATCACTGCCTCGTCGCCCTTCTCAAGAAGCTCGAGAACATCGCCAACCGTCGTAATGCCGGTGCGCTTCAACGAATTGAAGACGCGCACGGACAGATCCAGGTTTTCGATGGGCGTCTCCGCGGCTTCACTTGTCAGCCGGCTGCCGGTAATTTCTTTTTCCGCAGCCAGAAGCAAAGTTTCTTCGCTGATACCCGACACCATTCGCAAATGATCGATCAACACCTTGGAGGCTGTTCCTAATGCCTTTTCAGGGGCAATGGTTCCATCCGTCCAAATCTCCAGCACCAATTTTTCAAAATTGGTGTTTTGACCAACGCGGGCAGCGGCAACATTGAAGTTGACGCGCGTCACCGGGCTGTAGATGGCGTCCACGGGCAGCTCGCCGATTGGCAAACGTCCGCTGCGGTCTGCAGCCGGGGAATACCCGCGCCCGCGTTCCACGGTCATATCCAGCTCAAAGCGGGTGCGGCTGTCATCCACGGTAAACAGGTACAGGTCAGGGTTGACAATTTCAACCTCAGCCGGAACCTGAATATCCGCAGCGGTGACCGTACCTTCTCCGCGCACGTCAAGGTGCAGGTGGGAGGATTCCGCATCGTGGAGCACCAACCGCAGTTGCTTGATTTGCAACTGAACCTGGATTACATCTTCCCGAACTCCGGGAATTTCGCTGAACTCATGCAGTACATCCGTGATGCGCACGGAAGTGACGGCAACGCCGTCCAGCGATGAAAGCAAAACCCGACGAAGTGCATTACCGAGGGTGTCGCCAAAGCCCCGTTCAAGCGGGCTGATGACGAACTTCCCGTAATTTCGAGCCTCGCCGTCTCGCTCAACTTTCGGCTTGACCATACTACTCAAGGCACACAAGTTACACCCCTTTCCGATGCACGTAAATCAACCATTTGCACTCCGACAGGATTAGCGAGAGTAATACTCAACGATCAATTGTTCGTTAAGGTTACCGTCGATCTCGGCGCGTTCGGGCAGGCGTAAAAGCTTGCCGCTCAGTTGCTTTAGATCGCGGTCGAGCCAGCTTGCGCAAGCCCGTTTTTCAGCGTAATCCGGCAATTCTTTGAAAAAAGGCTTGGTGCGGGAGCTTTCGCGAACCTCGACCACATCATTGGGCTGCACCAGCATGGATGGGATGTTCGTGCGGCGGCCGTTGACGGTAAAATGGCCGTGAGAAACCAGCTGGCGGGCTTCAGCCCGGTTGACAGCGTAGCCCATGCGGAAAACCACATTGTCCAGGCGCTGTTCGAGCGTTTGCAGCAAGTTGAGGCCGGTCAGGCCGCGCCTGCTTTGGGCAACGCCGAAATAACGGCGGAACTGTGCTTCCAGGATGCCATAAGTGCGGCGTGCCTGCTGCTTGGCGCGCAATTGGCGGGCATAGTCAGAGGCGCGGTCTGAACCGCCGCGGCCTGCACCAGCCCGTCCGTGCTCGCCAGGCGCAAAAGCGCGGCGCTCGAAAGCGCACTTCGGGGTGAAGCAGCGCTCGCCCTTCAAAAACATTTTGAAACCTTCGCGCCGGCATAACCTGCAAACCGGACCAATATATCTAGCCATACCTTCCCTCTCTTGAAAAAATTAGACGCGGCGTTTCTTCGGAGGCCGGCAGCCGTTGTGTGCAACCGGGGTGATATCCGAAATAGAGCGTACTTTAATACCCATCCCCTGGATCGCCCGAATCGCGGATTCGCGGCCGGGGCCGGGGCCCTTGACAATCATATCGACTTCCTGCAGACCCATCGCCTGAGCGGCTTTGAGGGCCTGCTCGGCAGCCAGGCGCGCGGCAAATGGAGTGCTCTTACGAGACCCCTTGAAGCCGGCCGAACCCGAGCTTGCCCAGCAAACGGCATTGCCTTGCTGATCGGTCACGGTGATGATGGTATTGTTAAATGACGCATAAATGTGCACCTGTCCGGAGGACAGCGTGCGCTTTACTTTACGCGGCGCGCTCGTGCGGCGCGCTGATCGAACATTCTGTGCCATAATTCCTCGCTATCAACCTCAATTTACATCAGAGTACAGCGTAATCCATAGCCTGGGCTGCGCCAGCCAGTTGGCCGCTGGGGAGGGAAGGACCCCAAACCAGCCAGCGCTTTGCGCCAGATTATTTCTTGGTAGCTCCACGCCGGCGGCCGCGACCAGCAACGGTCTTCTTCGGGCCTTTGCGCGTGCGTGAATTGGTGCGGGTACGTTGGCCGTGCACAGGCAGATTGCGGCGGTGGCGCAGGCCGCGGTAGCAGCCAATTTCAATCAAGCGCTTGATGTTCATCTGCACTTTGCGGCGCAGATCGCCTTCTACCTCAAAATTTTGACCAATGTATTCGCGAAGCAGATTGACATCTGTTTCACTCAGGTCTTTCACCCGGATATCCGGATTGACCTTGGTTCCCGACAGGATCTTATGTGCCCGGGTTGGGCCGATCCCAAAAATATAGGTCAGAGCAGTTTCAATCCGCTTGTTGCGCGGAAGGTCGACACCTTCAATTCTCGCCATATTTCCTTATCCCTGTCGCTGTTTGTGCTTTGGGTTTTCGCAAATTACATACAAGATTCCGGCACGCTTGACGACTTTGCATTTCGCGCAGCGTTTGCGGATGGATGGTGAAACTTTCATGATCGGACACTCCTCACATAATTGCTACAGGACAGCCAAAGTCTCGATTATACCCGAGGAAGTTGGATTCGTCCAGGACTTGCTCCATTTGCCAATAGAGTCAGGATGCGCGGCCCGGTTTCGGTGACCGCGACCGTGTGTTCAAAATGAGCAGTCGGCAACCCGTTCCGCGATACGACTGTCCACTGATCAGCCAGCACGCGCGTAAACGGCGAGCCGATTAACACCATAGGTTCGATAGCGATGGTCATACCTACCCGCAACTGCATACCGCGCCCGGGAATGCCGTAATTCGGCAACTGGGGGCCTTCATGCATCTCTCGGCCTACGCCATGGCCCGTATATTCACGCGTCACCTGTAATCCGCGTTCCTCTACATGTTTTTGCACGGCATAAGACACATCGCCAACGTGATTGCCCGCCACCATCTGTGCAATCGCTGCGTGGAGCGATCCCTCGGTAACCTCGAGCAGTTTGGCAACTTCTTCAGAAACTTTGCCAACCGGCACCGTGATGGCGGAGTCGGCCACAAATCCTTCATAAACCGTACCGCAATCGATCGATACGATATCCCCTTCCTTCAGCTTGCGCTTGGAGGTGGGAATGCCATGCACCAGTTCTTCATTTATGCTAACGTTGGTGCTGGCCGGATAAGGATAAGGGCCAGGGTAGTTTTTGAAGGGCGAATAAACGCCATACTTCTTGAGTACGTCTTCAGCCGCAGCATTCAAATCGGCAGTGGAAGCTCCGGGGTGCGCCGCATCACGCGCAGCCGCTAACGCTTCCGCGTTAATCTGGCCGGCTTGCCGCATGAGCTCAAGCTCACCGGCAGATTTGATTGTGATTTGGCGTTCCCAGGACATCTATACGTTTCCTTGTTATTTGACAGCGGCCAGCAATGCGGATGTGACCTGCTCGATCGATTGTGTACCATCGATTTCAACCAGCAAACCGGCCTGGCGATAGTGATCGATCAAGGGAGTGGTTTGATCCAGGTACACCCGAATACGGCGCTCCACTGTGGCAGGTTGGTCGTCTTCACGCTGGTACAGTTCAGAGCCGTCTTCATCACACACCCCTGCCCTTACAGGCGGGTGGAACTGACTGTGATAAACGTGTCCCTGTGCCCGGCAAGTCCAACGACCGCTTAACCGTTCGATGAGCACTGCCGCAGGAACCGAAATATACGGAACACTGACCACCTTGCCGTCCAACTGCGCCAGCATTTCGCTAAGGGCTTGCGCCTGCGCCGGGGTACGGGGGAAGCCATCCAATATGGCTCCAGCCTTGCAATCCGGCCGGCTTAGCCGTTCACGAATCATGGCAATGGTTACATCATCCGGCACTAACTCGCCGCGATTCATAAAGCCCTGAGCCAATTTTCCCAGCTCGGTTTGCGCTTTCAGATTTTCGCGGAAGATATCGCCTGAAGAAATGTGCGCCAGACCGGTTTTTTCGGAGAGAACCTCAGCTTGCGTACCCTTGCCAGCGCCTGGAGGGCCAAGCAGGACGATGTATTTACCCATCAGGCCGCCTACCCCTTGATCAGACTCTCGTCGTAGCCGTGCAATTTAAGCTCGGTTTCGATGATGGTGAACGTATCGCGAACCACACCCACCACGATCAGCAAACCGGCGGCGGTAATCAGCAGGCCCGCATTACGCGCCGAAGCCGGCAGGAAGAGGTTCAAGATGAACGGCAGTACTGCCACAAAGCCAAGGAAGAAAGCACCCGGGAAGGTGATGCGCCGCTGAACTTTGGTCAGGTACTTCTGTGTCGTCGGTCCGCGCAAAACGCCCGGGATTTGCGCGCCTTGCCGCTTGAGGGTTTCACCATAATTCTGTTGGGCGAAAAGCACGTCCGTATAGAAGAAGGTAAAAGCCACCACCATCACGAAGTACATCACAGCGTACCAGCCGCTCTGCCCGCCAAACACAGAGGAGACCCCTGAAGCCAGGCTGGCTACCCAGGCTGTCTTGGCGTTAACAAAGTAACTGGCCACAATCGCCGGGAATAACAGCAGCGATTGTGCGAAAATCAGCGGGATCATGCCGGCCATATTGACCATCAACGGCAGATTGCTGCGCACCGGCATCGACATGCGGTTACCAACGCGGCGTCCGGGGAAAAGCACCGGCACGTTGCGGCGTCCCTGCTGGACGTAAACGATGGCAAAGATGGTGAGCGCCATGATCGCCAGAATCACGATGGTAAGCCACCAACCATTCTGCTTATCGCTCCACAGGCTGGCCAAACGTGAAGGCATCTGAGACACAATGCCTGAGAAGATGATCAGAGAAAGGCCCTGGTTAGGGATGCCATATTCCGAAATCAACTGCCCCAGCCAGATGCCAAGCATGGTACCGGCAACCATCGATATCAAGAGCGTGAGGGTCGGCAGCAGGCTGGCGCCAGTGAACCCATAAACGAAACTCAGTACGCTTTGCTGCGATTGACCGGCCAGTGAGTTGAAGATGTTAACCTGACCGATGGCTGAAAGAAGCGCCATCGGGACAGTCAGGATGATGGTCCATTTCTCCATCCATTTCTGACCTTCGCGGGGATTTTCCTTCATACGCCGCTCTAATGCCGGAATGATCGGCACCAGTAGCTGGAGGATAATCTGCGCGGTGATGTAGGGGTAAACCCCCATCGCCAGAATGGAGAAGTTCGAGATGGTACCACCAGAAAGCAGATCGAGCAGGCCAAACAGCGTTCCCGCTGCACCAGTCGATGAGACCACACTCTGAATTACACCACGGTCAATACCAGGGACCGGGATGTTAGCTGCCAGCCGGTAAAGTACCAGCAGCATCAGGGTGATGAGTAGCTTTGTTCGGATATCTTCCGATTTCCAAAGATAGCGCCATGCTGACCGCTTCATGCGAGGGTCTCCTTATGCTCAGGCTCAGGCGATGATTTCAACCTTGCCGCCGGCAGCTTCAATTTTAGCCTGGGCGCCTTTGCTGACGCGCTGAACCCGTACAGTCAGCGCAATCGCAATATCGCCGCGACCGAGGATCACAACCGGATTGGCAGGCTTGTGGAGCATATTTGCTTCGGCCAGTGCTTCCGGAGTAACAATGCTTTTGGCATCGAACTTTGCCGCAAGCTGGCTCAGATTTACTTCGTTATACTCCACCTGGTTGGGTGGGGTAAAGCCCTCACCGCGCATGAAAGGTAAATGGCGGTAAAAAGGCAGGTTACCGCCCTGGCGGTACAGGTGACCGCCTTCACCCGAGCGCGACGACTGGCCTTTGGTACCCTTGCCGCTGGTTTTACCTTTACCGGCAGAAATACCACGACCAAGGCGTTTGCGGTCTTTTTTAGCGCCTTCATTTGGCACGAGATCGTTCAGTTTCATTACGCACCCTGCTCTTCGATTAATACCAGATGGTTTACTTTACGCAGCATGCCGCGCAGCACCGGTGTATCTTCCTGCACCACGCTCTGGTTCATGCGGCGCAGGCCGAGTGCCCGAACGGTGGCTTTGTGCTCTTCAGAGTATCCGATAGCGCTTTTTACCAGCGTGATACGCAGCATTTTGGGCAGCACCTTTTTGGTTTCGGCTTTTTTAGGCATTCTTCCTCCGCTCCCAGAAAGGCTGCAGTTCGCTGGCGGGTTTGCCGCGGCGAGCCGCTTCTTCTTCCGGTGACTTGAGCTGTTCCAGCGCCTCGAAGGTGGCTTTCACCACATTGAGGACATTGGCGCTGCCCATGGATTTGGTCAGAATGTCACGGAACCCGGCTGCCTCGAGTACGGCGCGTACGCCGCCCGCAGCGATAACGCCCGTACCGGCAGATGCCGGTTTGAGCAGCACCTTGGCGCCAGCCGTTCGGCCGGTCACCTCATGCGGGATGGTAGTGCCCGTCATCGGGACGCCGCGGATCGTTTTATGAGCGCGTTCGGTGGCTTTACGCATGGCGTCCGGCACGGCATTGGCCTTGCCAATTCCTAATCCGATATTACCGCGGCCGTCACCGATCACAACGGTTACCCGGAATTGGAAACGGCGTCCGCCCTTAACCACTTTGGCCACGCGAGCGATCTCGATGACACGCTCTTCGAATTGCTGTTCTAAACTTTGAAATTCAGTCATTGTCATAGTCAGGCCCTTTATCATTGCTCCAGATCAGCCTAGAAAACCAGGCCAGACTCGCGGGCGGCATCGGCCAGTGCTTTTACCCGACCAACATAGCGGAAACCGCCACGGTCGAACACGACCTCAGATACGCCTTTGTCTTTGGCGCGCTTGGCTACCAGTTCACCTACCAGGCGAGCTTGCTCGGTCTTGGTCTTTCCGTCCAATTTACCGTTCAGTTCGTGGTCGATGGTGGAAGCGGCAGCCAGGGTATGCCCGGCTTGATCATCGATCACCTGAGCATAAGTCTCGGACAAGCTGCGGAAAACAGCCAGTCGCGGCCGGGCCGGCGTGCCAGCAATGAACTTGCGCACGCGGCGGTGTCTGCGGATTCTTGCTTCAGTACGATTTAATTTAGACATACGCCATCACCTACTTCTTAGCCTTGCCGGCCTTACCAGCTTTGCGGCGGATCTTTTCACCCAGATAGTGGATGCCCTTACCATGGTAGGGCTCGGGAGGACGAATTTTGCGGATGTCCGCTGAGACCTGCCCGACGACCTCGCGGTCGTAACCCGAAACCTTGACCTGGCGGGTTTTTGTATCAACCTCAAACGAGATGCCGTTATCCGGTTCCACGATGACAGGGTGGGAGTAACCAACAAACAGTTTCAGGTTTTTGCCATCCATCTCAGCGCGATAACCGACGCCTTCGATTTCAAGCACCTTGGTGAAGCCCTGGCTGACGCCGGTCACCATATTTTGAATTAATGCACGGGTCATCCCGTGGAGCGCGCGCACATTTGCCTCTTCAGAGCTACGAGAAACGGCAATCTGCCCATTATCGAAGGCAATCGAAATCGCCTGGGAAAACTCACGTTTCATCTCGCCCTTGGGGCCTTTAATGTGCACCAGCGAACCATCCAGGTCCACCTGCACGCCCGTGGGGACAACAACCGGTAAGCGACCAATTCGGGACACGATTAATCCTCCTTTGCGCTTTCCGGGCTACCAAACCTTGCAGATGATCTCGCCGCCAACATTCAGCTGGCGAGCGCGCTGCCCGGTCATGACGCCCTTGGGGGTGGACAGAATGGCAATTCCCAATCCGGAAAGAATCCAGGGAATTTCCTGCTTACGGGTATAAACGCGACGGCCCGGTCGGCTTACACGGACGATACCGGTGATAACCGGTTGGCGCTGGCGACGCTCGCCGACATACTTGAGGCGGACGCGCAGCACACGCTCGAACGTTTTGTCGCCATCGACGACTTCGTACCCGTCGATGAAGCCCTCTTCTTTGAGGACGCGGGCGATTTCTGCCTTGATTTTTGAATTCGGCATCGCGATGACGGGCTGGCCATTCATTGTGCCATTCCGTACGCGGGTCAACATATCAGCTATAGGGTCATTTACACTCATGCTTACCTCCGGCCTGGTCTACCAGGATGACTTGGTCACGCCGGGGATCTTCCCTGAAAGAGCAAGTTCCCGGAAGCAAATGCGGCAAAGACCAAAACGACGCATATATCCACGCGGACGACCGCAAAGGCGGCAGCGGTTGCGTATTTGTACTTTAAATTCGCGTCGTAGTTCGCGATATTCCATGCACTTCTTGGCCATACTAGTCCTTCCTGAAAGGCATCCCAAGCAGCTGCAGCAGTTTGGCAGCCTGATCATCCGACCGTGCCGTCGTGACGACGGTGATTTCCATTCCACGAACTTTGTCGACCTTGTCGTAGTCGATCTCCGGGAAGATGATCTGCTCCCGTAAGCCCAGGGTATAGTTGCCGCGGCCGTCAAAGGCCTCCGCGGATACTCCACGGAAGTCGCGCACGCGCGGTAAAACGATATTCATCAATCGGTCGAGGAAGGCCCACATGCGTTCGCCCCGCAGGGTAACCATGGTGCCAATGGAGCGCCCCTCGCGCAGTTTGAAGGCAGCAATGCTGGTGCGGGCTTTGGTGATGACCGGCTTTTGACCGGTGATCTTGGCCAAATCACCGCTGGCTGCTTCCAGCGCTTTGGGGTTGTCCAGGGCTTCTCCCAGACCGATATTGACGACGACTTTGGTGACACGCGGTACTTCCATAACGTTGCTCAAGTTCAATTCCTTGAACAGCGCCGGGGCCACTTCCTTCTGATAACGTTCTTTCAAGATGTTCATAATCTAGCTCCCCGATGGCCTATTCGTCGATTACGGCTTCGCAATGTTTGCAAACCCGCATAGATTTGCCATCTTCCGAGCGGGAGAGCCCCACACGGGTCGCCTTGCTGCACTTGGGGCAAACCAGCATGACATTGGAGATGTCAAACGGCGCCTCAAAACGCACCTTTCCGGGTGAAATGGTACGGCCTTGTGACTGGACCTGGCGCTGGTGCTTGGTGCGCACGTTCACGCCTTGTACTACTACCCGTTGATCCTTCGGCAGTACGCGAATCACTTCGCCGCGTTTGCCTTTATCTTCCAGACGGCCGCTAATCACTTCGACCGTATCGCCTTTGTGAATTTTCAAATTCATCGTTTCGCTCCTGCTCCCTGCCTTATATAACTTCCGGTGCAAGGGAGACGATTTTCATGAAGCCCTTTTCACGGAGCTCACGAGCGACCGGTCCAAAGATACGGGTGCCTTTGGGGTTGACGCCATCGGTATCCAGGATCACCGCGGCATTGTCGTCAAAGCGGATGGATGAGCCATCATCGCGGCGCCATTCTTTCGAGCAGCGCACAATCACGGCCTTGACAATATCGCTTTTCTTGACCGACCCCTGGGGAGTTGCCGATTTTACCGTGGCGACGACGATGTCGCCGATGGACCCGTAACGGCGAGTTGAACCGCCTGTCACGTGAATCACCAACAACTCACGAGCGCCTGTATTGTCTGCAACTTTGATACGAGACTCCTGTTGGATCATGCTTACTCTCCTTCGCCAGGTGGCTCGATTTCAACATATTGGTGCGTTAAGATCGATTCGACCACCCAGCGTTTTTCACGCGAAATCGGAGCTGAATCCACAATCACAACCTTGTCGCCAATCTGGCAGCCAAGGGTGTCGTGAGCTTTGATCTTGCTGGTCGAATGCACCACTTTTTTATACAAAGGGTGAGAATAGGTGCGGGTGATCTCCACCACTACCGTCTTCTGCATTTTGTTGCTGGTAACAACACCGGTTAAACGACGCCGAGTGTTCATTTTCCACCTTCCCGCTCTTGTGATAGTTCACGCTCGCGCAGAATGGACATGTAGCGAGCGATTAAGCGGCGGGTGACCTTCAACCGGCTGGTATCAGTCAACTGCCCGGTGACAACCTGGAAACGCAGGTTCATCAACTCCTGACGAGAATCCGTCAGTTTCGCTTTCAACTCCTCAACCGACATCAGGCGAATTTGTTCATTGTTCATGATAATTCTCCTGTGGCCGATTCATGGCGAGCAACAACTTTTGTTTTGATCGCTAACTTGTAGGAAGCCTGGTGCAGGGCGTCGAGCGCCATATCGGAGGGCAAACCGCCCACCTCGAACATAATGCGCCCGGGACGAACCACCGACACCCAGTATTCCACATTACCTTTACCCTTACCCATCCGAGTCTCTGGGGGTTTCTGGGTATAGGGTTTGTCCGGGAAAATCCGGATCCATACCTTACCACGGCGTTTCATCTGGCGCACCAGAGCACGACGCGCGGCTTCGATCTGGCGGGCAGTCACCCACCCTGGCTCAAGCGCCTGCAGGCCGAATTCGCCGTACAGGAGTTCTGCCCCACGCAAAGCCAGGCCCCGCATGTGGCCGCGCTGCTGCTTGCGCCACTTTACACGTTTTGGCATCAACATAGCTGCTTACCTCTCTCATCACGCATTGGGATAGACCCAGCGCAAGGTTTACTCACTGACATAAACGCCTTCGGTGGATTCGGCTTTCTCTTCCACACCCGGCAGGACGTTGCCCAGGTAAACCCAGACCTTGATGCCGATTTTGCCATATTGGGTCTGAGCTTCGGCGCGCGCGAAATCGATGTGTGCGCGGATCGTCTGTAGAGGAACACGTCCCTCACGCAGCCAGACGCTGCGGGCCATTTCTGCACCGCTCAAGCGGCCAGCCACCTCGATCTTGATCCCCAAAGCGCCCTGGCGCATGGCCTGCTGCAGTGCACGTTTCATGGCGCGGCGGTATGCAACGCGGCGCTGGATCTGCCCGGCAATGTTCAGGGCAACCAGATATGCATCGCAATCCGGCGATTTGATCTCTTTGATGTCAAGATCGATCTTTTTTCCAGTGAGCGCCTCGAGGTCGGTGCGGACCTTTTTGACTGTCTCACCTTTGCGGCCAATCAGAATACCGGGTTTAGCGGTGTGAACGATGACTTTCACTTTGCCCGGGAAACGCTCAATTTCAACCTTGGCAATGCCGGCTTTATCCGCGCTGCCGAAGATCAACTTACGGATTTTTATATCCTGGTGCAGTTGATCGGTGTACTCGGCGCCGTCAGCGTACCAGCGGCCTTCCCAAGGTTGGTGAACGCCCAGACGAAACCCAATCGGATGTACTTTACGACCCATAATTTCTCCTGGTGTCTGTCTCTAGCTTGCCAGCTGCCCGAAGGTTGCCAGCCAGCCCGATTCTCACTCTTGCTCCCGCAAGACTACGACTACGTGCGACGAGCGCCGCAGCAACGGTTTGAAACGGCCACGAGCACCAAAGCGGCGCCACTTGCGGGTGGGGGCTTCATCGGCTGTGATCTTATAGATAAACAGGTCATCGCGGTTGATGCCAAAGTTTTCTTCGGCGTTGGAGACAGCCGAGGCAACCAGCTTGCGCAGGTCGGCCGCGGAGCCTTTGTTGGCAAACGCGAGAATATCCAGAGCGTCGTTCGCCCGCTTGCCGCGCACCAGGTCAATCACCAGACGCACTTTTTGAGCGGAGACGCCAAAGTTTTTCAATTCTGCACGAACATCAGTAGCCATTTTTCTACCTCTTCGTGGACTTTTCCGCCATATGGCCGCGGAAGTGGCGGGTCGGGGCAAACTCGCCCAGGCGGTGGCCCACCATGTTCTCGGTAATGTAAATCGGAACATGTCGGCGGCCGTCATGAACAGCGACGGTGTGACCCACCATTTGCGGGAAGATCACAGACGCACGGCTCCAGGTACGAACGACCTTTTTGTCACCGCGAGTGTTCATCTGTTCGATTTTTTTCAGCAACTTCGGGTCAAAATACGGACCCTTCTTTAATGAACGTGACATATCTCGTCCTTCTTTCTCGGTTTCAACCTATCAACCTGGGCCTATTTCCGCTTGGCCGCGCGACGGCGTACGATGTACTTGTCGCTGGTTTTATTGCGGCGCGTCCGATAACCACGAGTGGGGCGGCCCCATGGGCTCTTGGGTCCTGGCATACCGGCAGGCTGCCGACCCTCACCACCACCATGCGGATGGTCACGGGGGGACATTGCAGTACCGCGCACCGTCGGGCGGACGCCCATATGGATCTTGCGGCCAGCTTTTCCCAGTTTGATATTGCTATGATCCAGATTTCCAACCTGGCCGATGGTTGCGAAGCACAACTGCCGAATCAGGCGCACCTCTCCCGAGGGTAAGCGCACCTGGGCGTAATCGCCTTCTTTCGCCAACAGTTGAGCGGCAGTACCGGCGGAGCGAACCAACTGACCGCCGCGGCCTTCCTTTAGCTCAATGTTATGGATCATGGTGCCAACCGGGATATTCGAAATTGGCAAATTGTTGCCAGGTCGGATATCGGCATTGCGGCCAGATACCACCGTGTCGCCAACCTTAAGGCCAACCGGCGCAATGATGTAGCTTTTTACGCCATCAGCAAACACCAGCAAGGCCAGGCGGGCGGTGCGGTTCGGATCGTATTCGATAGCCGCTACCCGTGCAGGAATATCTTTTTTATTGCGCTTGAAGTCCACCAGACGGATAAATTGTCGGTGACCGCCACCCTGATGTCGGACGGTTATCCGGCCGGTGTTATTTCGCCCGGCATGAGCCGTGCGCAAAACCAGCAGCGAGCGCTCAGGACGTGATTTGGTGATTTCTTCGAAGCTATATCCGGTCATATCGCGCAGACCGGGGGTTATTGGTTTGTAAACTTTAATCGCCATTATTCAACCCCTTCAAAGATCGGAATTCTATCTTCAGGCGCCAGGGTGACAACGGCTTTTTTGTAAGCAGCGTTACGAACCATGAGGCGGCGGCTGCGCGCCCGACGAGTGCGCTTGGCAGGAACATTGAGGATGTTTACCCGCAGCACAGTTACATCGAAGATGGTCTCGACTGCATCTTTCACCTGCGTTTTGGTGACGTTATCCGCCACTTCGAACACATACTGATGCAGGCGATTGACCTGATAGTTCGTTTTTTCAGTCACCAACGGGCGGCGGAGAACATCAAATAGTGTTGTCATGTTGTACCTCCCACCTATCCCAGGTTGCTTTGAATAACTTCCAGAGCCGCCAGCGGCAGGACAACCTTGTCAAACGTCATCAGGTCGCGGATATTAAGGTAACCGGCGAGCAAGACTTTGGTAGCGGGTAAATTGCTACTGGAAAGAATGACGTTGTCGTAGTTCGTCTTTTCTGGGATAAGTACCAGGGCGCTTGATTCACCGACCAGCAAATTCAGTGCGCTGGCCATCAGGCGCGTCCGTGGTTCAGCCAATTTCAAATCATCCACAACCACAATCGCAGCTTCAGCAGCTTTCACTGAAAGGGCCGACCGCAAGGCTGCCCGGCGCATTTTGCGGGGCATGTCCTGGTTATAGGAACGGGGGTGGGGTGTAAAAATACGACCGCCGCCCTTCCATTGTGCAGCCCGAGTGGAACCCTGGCGCGCCCGGCCGGTACCCTTCTGTTTCCAGGGTTTGCGACCGCCGCCGGCCACCTCATTGCGAACTTTTGTGTCGTGGGTACCCAGGTGCGCATTCGCCATCTGGCGAACGAACGCCTGGTGCATAAGATCAATATTTACCGGGGCTCCAAAGATCATTTCAGGTAATTCAACCTGTTTGATCTTCTTGCCCTCCATGTTGTAGACGTCTGCTAACATTTCTACTTTGCTCCCATAGTCCAGGTAATGATCCGGCGTCGCAGGCCTACTGCTTGCGGGCCTCACGAATGATGACCAGGCCTCCACGAGGACCAGGAATCGCTCCGCGCACACCAATCAGGTTGCGCTCAACATCTACCAGGACCACCTTCAAATGCTGCGCAGTGACACGTTCATCGCCCATATGACCGGGGCCGCGCGATCCCTTGTAAACACGACCGGGTGTGGTACCCGAACCGCGGGAACCAGGAGCGCGGTGACGATCCGACTGACCATGGGTCTTGGGACCACCCGCAAAATGATAGCGTTTGACGCCACCCTGGAAACCCTTACCCTTGCTGGTACCAACAACATCTACGCGCTCCCCCACCGAGAACGCTTCAACGGTTAATTGATCCCCTTCATTAACTTCCGGGGACTTGGCACGGAATTCGCGCAAATAGCGCAGCGGAGGCATGTTCAACCCCTCGCGTTTGAGGTGGCCGAGCTGGCCGCCGGTCAGACGTTTGGGCTTTACTTCTGCATAACCCAACTGGACGGCTGCATAGCCGTCGTTTTCTGGTCGTCTAATCTGGGTAACGAAACATGGCCCAGCTTCGATAACGGTGACTGGAATAGCCGCACCATTTTCATCGAAAATCTGGGTCATGCCGATTTTCTTCCCGATCAGCCCTTTAAACATCTCGATTTTTCTCCTTGACCTTCAAGAATTCCCGGGACTGTCAGCCTGGGCTTGGCTGCATCATCCCTGACGTTGGATAGTCAGCTATCTGCTGCGTCATTGTGGGGTTTGTTATGCGCCCACAGATAAGCTCTTTTCCAACTCTTGGTTGGGCATATGCCCAACCTTTCAATTATAAATCAACTCTGCTTGTTTGAACAGGGTTGTCTTACATTTTTGCTTCACATCTCTGGTTTCAGCACAATGACTTCAGCCGATTTTCGTCCGGCTGAAGTCATTGCAGCCTGTTCTTTGGGGAAAGAAGGTTAGAAATGCGCCGCACACTCACGGCGCGCATTCGCGTGCCGATATTTCACACTATCAAAGTTCGATTAGATCTTGATTTCGATATCGACGCCCGCCGGCAGGTTCAGGCGCATAAGCATATCGATGGTCTTTGAATCCGGGTCCAACACGTCGATCAGACGATTGTGGGTGCGGATTTCAAAGTGCTCGTGCGAGTCCTTGTCGATGAAGGCCGAACGCCGAACGGTGAATTTCTCGATACTGGTGGGAAGGGGTACAGGACCAACGACGTGCGCCCCGCTGCGCTCGGCAGTTTCCACAATCCGTTTGGCGGATTGATCAAGAACACGATGATCGTATGCTTTCAGGCGAATGCGAATGCGTTGCTTAGCCATTTTTCCCTTAATCCAAAATCTTGGTGATAACGCCAGCGCCGACGGTCAG
>SLTK01000011.1 GCA_004347695.1 Chloroflexota bacterium
TGACCGGTGTCCTTGTCTCTTTAGCATACCCCTAATATACAAGGGGATGGCTTCCATGCCCGCCCGCTTTTAGGACAGCCCCCGAAGTTCATTTACATCCCGCTCCCCGAAAGTTTGGCCGTCTGTGAAAAGCCAGTGATAAACCGGGAAACGGGGTCGGGGGTGAGGGAAAATCATGTTCGTTACCTGAGTTGTGAAAGCTTTCGGAATGCCAACAGATTGATCTCAAGACTGTATCTACATGAAAATTATTGGTTCCAAGGGTGGCCGAAGCATCCGTTTGGCTGGTTAACCACCCCTTAATTACTTATTAGCCAAATAATTATCCCTGCATGAATCACGCACGCCAGCCCGATTAAAACCCAAAAATACGTTTTGCGCGTCTTGTGATGAAACAAATACATCCCGGCCAGAGCGCCAAATGCCCCGCCGCCATACGCCAGGGTAAAAAGCGCCCGCTCTGACACGCGCCACTGGTTCATTTTTGCCCGGTATTTGTCGAATCCCCAGACGAGAAAAGTAACAAGGGTGAGAACGGCATAAAAAAGGGGCATGGTTCAGTCTCCGCGGTAATTATAGCGGCGCTCCAGGCTGGCGTGCGCAAAATAGCGGACGGGTTTTCGCTTTTGCGCCCAAGCCTGAGTTTGTCGCACCGCAATTTAGTCTGGTTTGAATCAAGGTAAAATGATTTTGAGATATTTAAACGGCCTGGAGATTTGATGTTAAAACGACGAAAGACCCCGGTGGAAATAAAACATACCGAACCGCATCTGTGCAGCACCGCATTGCGGCTGCACATTCTACATGAAGTGTCGTTTTTTGCCGGCCTGGAGCATACCCAGATCGAAGAGATCAACCGTCAGTTCCATGAAAAGGGGTTTGAACCGGGCGACTATCTTTATTTTGCCGGCGATCCAGCCGACTCCCTGTTCATCATCGCCGAAGGGCGAGTCAAGCTGCTGCGTCACACAGCCGCCGGTAAAGATGTGATGTTGGACCTGCTCATTCCGGGGGAATTTTTTGGCGGGCTTTCCACCTCCAGCGAAAGCACGTATTTGGAAACTGCCCAGGCGCTCACCTCGGTGTGCGCTTTGACGATCAGTCGCGAAGGGTTTCGTGCTATTTTGAACCAGTATCCAACAGTCGGCATGCAGGTGCTGGATCTGGTCACTGCCCGGTTGGAAGCCGCCCATGACACCATTCACCAACTGTCTGCGCAGACTGCGGAGCAGCGGATTGCAGCGACCTTACTCACCCTGGCAGCCAAACTGGGTGAGCCGCATGAAGTCGGGCTGCTCATTCAGACCCCGCTTTCACGCGATGAATTGGCGGAGCTGACCGCAACCACCCCCGAAACTGCCAGCCGAGTCATCAGCCAGTTCCAACGCGACGGCTGGATCGCGACCGGCCGGCAGTGGATTGCCCTGGCCGACCCGGAAGCGTTGCGCCTGACCGCTGAGATGGAAGCATAAATCCAATCCCTAAACGGATATCGAAAGCAGTTATCTGATCCAGATCATGGAATGAACCGGGTAAGAGCGTTATCCTCTATATAAATCAATCTTATATGGAGGAAACAATGAAAACCCTGTTACGTAGTCAAGAATTAACCTGCCCATCGTGCGTCGCTAAAATCGAAAAAGCGCTCAAAGACGTTCCGGGAGTCGAAGATGCCAAAGTCTTCTTCAACACCGGACGGATCGAAGTGCAGCATGACCCGGCGATTGCGCCTTCCGCTAAACTGGTCGAAACCGTCCAGGCGGCAGGTTATAAAGCCCGCGTTTCCGCAGTTTAATCGCATTGACCGGGAGGCGCCATGATCGAAAATGTTCACGTCAAGCTGCATGACCCGCGCATCCGCTCTGAAGTCGAAACCATCCTTTCCGGCGGGCTGATTCTCGTTGGATTGGCTGCCCGGTATCTCTTCCAGGCGCTGCCGCTGCACAATATCTTGATGACCATCGCGGCGGTCATCGCCGGCGCTGATATCGCGGTTCGCGCCTGGAACAGCCTGCGCCACCGGCACATCAGCATCGAACTTTTGGTGACGATCGCAACGGTCGGTGCGTTGGCAATCGGCGAGGTATGGGAGGCTGCAGCGGTCACCTTCCTTTTCGTGTTTGGCGCATATCTGGAAGCCCGGACGTTGAGCAAAACCCGCAAGGTATTGGGGGAATTGATCGACCTGGCGCCGGTGACCGCGCTGGTGCTGCGCGACGGCGCTCAGGTCGAGGTTGCGCCGCATGAAGTGCTGATCGGCGAGACCGTGCTGCTCAAACCAGGGGTGCGGGTGCCGGTGGACGGTGAAGTAGTGGTCGGCGCTTCGGCTGTGGACGAGAGTTCGATTACCGGAGAACCTATGCCGGAAGAGAAAACGCTGGGCGACCGCGTTTTTGCCGGGACTGTAAACCTGGATGGCATGCTTCAGGTGCGGGCAACCGGCGTTGGCGCCGACACCACCCTGGCGCGCATTATCGCCCGCGTGGAAGAAGCCCAGGACCAAAAAGCGCCTACCCAACGCTTCATCGAACGCTTTTCACAATGGTACACTCCCGCGATCATTCTCCTCAGTATTGGCGCGTACGTCATCAGCCGTGACATTGAGCTGGCGCTGACTTTGCTGGTCATCGGCTGCCCGGGCGCGCTGGTCATCTCTACACCGGTATCGATCATCGCCGGGATTGGCAGCGCGGCTCGCCGCGGCATCTTGATCAAGGGCGGTGAATTTCTGGAAAATGCCGGGAAGATCTCAGCGGTGGCGTTGGATAAAACCGGCACCTTGACTTACGGCAAGCCGCGCCTGACCGATATTGTCGTGCTGCAACCGTCGCAGGTTACGGCAGGGTCAGCCACACGGCCGGATTCAGCCGGTTCTTTGCGGTGGGATGCCAATCAGGCTGAACTGCTCTGGTGGATCGGCATGGCGGAGTCGGGTTCTGAACATCCGCTGGCGCGCGCCATCTATCAGGAAGCCCTCAAACTGGGGCCGCTGCCCATGCCGGATGAGTTCGAAGCGCTGGCCGGCAAGGGCATCCGGGCTCGCTATCAAGGCCGAGAGGTATGGGTGGGCGCGCCTAAATGGCTGGCTGAACTCTCCATCCCGATGGATGAAGAACTTGCTGACCAATTGGACCAACTGCGCAGCGATGGGAAAACGGCCGTCCTCGCCGCTCGCGATCAACAGATATGGGGCATCATCGCCATCGCAGACCCAATGCGTGAAGATGCGCCTGAAATGGTGCGCCGCCTGCAAGCCGACGGGATCAAGACAATTGTGATGCTCACCGGCGACGACCCGGCAACCGCCAATGCGGTTGCGCTGCGAGCTGGCATAAGTGATGTGCGCGCCGGGCTGCTGCCCGAGGAGAAGTTGGATGCCATCCGGCAAATGCAATCGCAAGGGCACATCGTGGCCATGATTGGCGACGGCATCAACGATACGCCCGCATTGGCGGCCTCGAATATCGGCATCGCCATGGGCGCAGCAGGCGCAGGGTTGGCAATCGAAACGGCGGATATCGCGTTGATGGCTGACGACCTGCTCAAGGTGCCGGAGGCCATTCACCTTTCCAAAGCAACCCTGCGAAACATTCGGCAGAACGTCATCATTGCGCTGCTGACGGTAAGCGGGCTGTTGACAGGTGTGCTGCTTGGCAGCGTTCACATGGCTGGCGGGATGCTGGTGCACCAGTTATCGGTGTTAGTCGTCATTGCCAACGGCATGCGGTTGCTGAAAAAGTAAGCCAATCTGTCATCGTGAGCATTTCTCCTCCCTGGGGTCAGGGGCGTCTGTTTGGACGCCCCTGATGTAATAAATGAGCTTATAATCTTTTTACCATGCTCAGACAACGCTACCGTAAAATTCTTTTCTTTTTCGCCAGCGTTCTGCTCGGCCTGCTGTGGTGGGAGATATTTCTCCCGCGCATTGGTTTAAAGCGGCTGGTTCACCAGACGCGCAACCGGCGTTTACGTCAGACCGCAGTCCGGTTCCACAATCTGGCTGTGAGCATGGGCGGGGTTTTGATCAAGGTTGGGCAGTGGCTTTCCGCCCGACTGGACGTGCTGCCGCTGGTGATCACAGAAGAACTGGCCGGACTACAGGATGAAGTCAAGCCCGAGCGTTTTGAGGACATTCGGCAGGTGGTAGAGTTGGAGTTTGGCGCGCCTTTGGAGGCTCTGTTCGAGGAATTTGTAGCAGAACCCATCGCTGCTGCATCCATTGGGCAGGTGCATATTGCCCGGTTGCGCAAGTCCGCTGGGGGGGATGAGGTGGCGGCGAGCCGGCCGGTGGTGGTCAAGGTGCAGCGGCCGAATATCGAAAAAGTGGTCGAAACCGACCTGGCGGCGCTGCGTGTGGTCAGCCGCTGGGTGGAATGGTATAAACCCATTCGCAAACGGGTGGATGTCCCGGCGTTGGTTCGTGAGTTCAGCAGCACGCTCTATGCGGAAATCGACTATCTCAATGAAGGCAAGAACGCGCAGACCTTCAAGGAGAATTTTCTCGGCGTGGCGGATGTGATCGTTCCCGAGGTGCACTGGAGCCACACCACCCGCCGGGTGTTGACGCTCGAGGACGTCCGGGCGATCAAAATTACCGATTATGACGCCATCAGCGCCGCTGGCATCGATCGAACCCAAGTGGCGCAACGCCTTTTTGACATCTACCTCAAGCAGGTCTTTGAGGACCACTGGTTTCACGCCGACCCGCATCCGGGCAATCTTTTTGTTGCTCCGGGTGCAGTGCAAGAGGACGGCCGAACCGGTTTTTCGCTGGTATTCGTTGATTTTGGCATGGCGGGGAAAATTACGCCCAACGTGGTTAGCGGGTTGCGTGAGCTGGTTATTGCGGTGGTGGAACGCGATGGCGCGCGGGTGATCAAAGCCTACCAACTGATGGGCGTGCTGCTGCCGGGCGCCGATACCGAACTGCTGCGCCAGGCCAATGAGCGTGCATTCGAACGGTTTTGGGGAAAAACTGCGCCTGAATTGATGGAATTACGCCAGACCGAAGCGGTTGAGTTTCTCGAAGAATTCCGCGGGCTGCTCTACAACAATCCGTTTCAATTGCCCGAGAATATGATCCTGCTTGGGCGCGCACTATCGATACTCAACGGCATGTGCACCGGGTTGGATACCAATTTTAACCTCTGGCAGAGCGTCATTCCCTGGGCGGAAAAATTGGTGAAGGCAGAGGTCGGTTCTCAGTGGAAGACCTGGACAAACGAGGCGGTTGACATCCTGCGCTCGCTGGCGGCGCTGCCCCGGCGGACAGAGGCTGTGCTGACGCGGCTCGAACAGGGACGGCTGGAGGTGCGCAGCAGCGACTTGAGCCGGCAAGTGCAGCGGGTGACGCGGTCGGTTAATCGCTTAACTGCCGGGTTGTTTTTTGCAGCGCTTTTATTTGGCGGGGTTCAGCTTTACCTGGCGGGAGAGGTCGCGCTGGCGGTCGGTCTGGGCGGCGGCGCGCTGGTTGCATTTATTGCCGTGCTATTCGCGCGGACATAGAAGGCAGGAGCCAACCTGCATTTTTTTTGCAGGGCAATCTTTAGATTGCCTCGCAAATTGAAAATTTGCGCTACAACATTACTCTACAGCAAGTTGAGGTCAGGGCACTCTGTGAGTGAGCTTGTCGAAGCCAACCCCTTCGCCACACTCAGGCTATGAGTAAGGCGAAATGTTGGAGCTGTCTCAAAAGAATAAATTTGTCATTTCTTCCGCCATATATGCGAGATGGGGTGGAACCCATCCGCTGCTGCTAGGGGCGGGCTTTCACGCCCGCCCGCTTTTGGGACAGCCCCCTATGCATATCCTCTCCCAGGGTACCCCGTGGTCAGGGCACAGTTGAATTTATTAACACAACTCTTAGATAAAATCAGATAAATACTAGTATAATAGTATTAGTTAATAATTTCACAAATAACTAAAAGGTAGATCTTATGATGCCAAAAGTCAGCAAGCAAAACCTAAAACACGTAGTGATTGTCGGCGGCGGATTTGGCGGGCTGCGTGCGGCCCGCCGGCTGGCCAAAGCGCCGGTCCGCATAACCCTGATTGATCGCAACAACTATCACTTGTTTCAACCGCTGCTTTACCAGGTGGCCACTGCCGGCGTTTCGCCTACCGACGTAGCATATCCGCTGCGCAGTATTTTTCGCCGCCAGAAGAATCTGGAGTACCGGATGGCGGAGGTAACCCGGGTTGACTTGATTCACCGGCGGCTGGAAACGACCAACGGCAGCCTGGAGTATGACTACCTGATATTAGCGGTTGGCGGCGAGACGAATTATTTTGGGCTGGAATCGGTGGCTGTAAACGCATTTGGCCTGAAGGGACTGGAAGATGCCGCTCCGATCCGCGATCACCTGCTGCATCTTTTCGAACAAGCTGCCCTGGTTAGCGACCCTGCGACCAGGCAGGCTCTACTCACCTTCGTTGTCGTTGGGGGCGGTCCGACCGGGGTGGAAATGGCGGGCGCAATCTCCGAACTCATCCGTCTGGTGTTAACCAAAGATTATCCTGACCAGGATTTCAGTCATTCGCGCGTGCTGCTGCTGGAAGCAACCGACCGCTTACTGGCAGCCCTGCCAGTTGGCCTGGGTCAGGCAACCCAGAAAGCCTTGAAAAAGAAAGGCGTGGAAGTACGCTTTGGCGCAGCGGTCGAGTCGTTTGATGGGCAGACCGTCAAATTTCGCGGCGGAGAGACCATTTCCACGCATACGCTGATCTGGGCGGCAGGCGCCCGGTCTGCAGCGCTGGTGGATACGCTGGGATTACCACAGGCAGCGCAGCGGCGAGTGCGGGTCGAGCCTACGTTGCAGCTCCCCGGTCACCCGGAGGTGTATGTTATTGGAGATGCAGCTTACCTGGAAGATGAACAGAAAGTCCCATTGCCGATGGTGGCACCGGTTGCCATGCAGCAAGGGGAACACGCCGCGGACAATCTTGTTCGGGCGCTGAATGAACAACCGCAAATGACTTTTCATTACCATGACCCCGGTACGATGGCGACGATTGGCCGCAACCAGGCAGTAGCCTGGATTGGCCCGCTGCAATTGCATGGCTTTCTTGCCTGGGTGACATGGCTGGTAGTGCATATCTTCCAATTGATCGGATTCCGCAACCGGTTGCTGGTACTGATCAACTGGGCGTGGGATTACTTCTTCTATGACCGCGCCGTGAGGTTGATCAGCCCAGCCGAACCGACATTTTCACCCCAAAAATTGAAGCAGAGCCAGGATCAAAATAACTGAAACCTGCCAGTGATCAACCTGTTGCAACCTGACTGTCTGAAGAGTACAATCAGCCCCATCTTCGAATAGGAGTTATGCGGATGGAAACCCCGTTTTACGTACCCGAGAGCGCAATGGCAATTGCGGCGCACCCGGATGACATCGAATATTCCTGCAGCGGCACGCTGGCACGCTGGGCTCAAGCTGGAACCAGGACTTATTATGTATTGTGCACCAGCGGCGATGTGGGGATTGCTACAGCAGGCATGACCAGAGCGCGGGCAACAGAAATCCGCGAACAGGAATCACGCGATGCAGCCGCCATTGCTGGGGCGAGCGAGGTGGTGTTTCTGCGTGAGCCGGATGGGATGCTGCAGGCTACATTGGAACTGCGCAAGAAACTGGTGCGCGAGATTCGCCGGCTGCGCCCGGAAGTGGTCATTTGCAGTGACCCGACCGTGGTGCTGGCGTCATCCGATTACATTAATCACCCGGATCACCGCGCGGCAGGCATGGCAGCATTGGATGCGGTTTTCCCGGCCGCCGGCCAACCCAATCTTTTTGAGGAACTGGAATCTGAAGGTCTCAAAGCCCACAAGGTGCGCAAGGTTTTCGTCAACTCGTGGGAACATTCCGATCAATTCATCAACATCAGCACAACCATGGATGTCAAAATTGCGGCGCTGCGGGCGCACGTGAGTCAAATGAACGGCAATGACCCGGCCGATATGCTGCGCCAATGGGCGGCCGAGACCGCCAAAGGCAAAGAGATGCAGTATGCTGAGGGGTTTAAGGTGATTCAACTGGTCAGCGATGAAGATTGGGCAAAAACGAAAGGTGTTGTTCTGCCTTAGGGCTGGCTATTCTGCAAACATTTCCATTAAGACGGGATTGATGGCATCCCAGTTGGGCAGCAGCACATTGGCGCCCAGGTCCGTCGTCCAGGGATTAACCATCTCGCGGGTGATGGTCCGATTGTCGATGCCATCCGGGCCAGCCCGCAGCACTGCCAACCCGAGGCGCGGCCATAAATAGGCAGGGATGTTTGTATCAACCGATTGAAAAAACACATTGGCTACCGCCGGAATGCGCACCCAGGAAACCGGATTGAACATTTGCCTGAAGGCGGCTTTGAGCAAAAACTGACCGTTTTGCATGCGAAAGAAATCGTCGCTGCCGGTTCGGTTGCGGGCAAATGCCAGCGCTTGTTCACCATTAAGGTTGTACTGACCAGGAGCGTAGCCAGCCATGGCGTCCGTAAGGTCAATGTTCAAGCCGCCCATGGCATCCACGATTTCGACGAAGCTGCTGAACTTCACGCGGGCGTAATATCGGACAGTCACCCCGAAATTGGCGCGCACGGTTTCCAACACGGCTGCCGGCCCGCTGCCTTCCTGATTGGCTTCGGCGAAGAAATGAGCGGTGTTGATGCGGTTCTCGCCAACGCCCGGGATGTTCACCCATAGATCACGCGGGATGGACAGCATATTCACATCCGGTTTTAGCGGGATGATGCTGATAAGGATGTTGGTATCGGTGCGACCGACCGCTGACCCGTCTGGTGTGCGGTCGATGCCGAGCAGCAATATATTGGTGCGAGCGGGAAGGAAAAAGTAGGCTCCCAGGAGGAGCACAAAAACAACCAGCAGCGGCAGACAGCCACAGGTGAAACAGTTACGCGTGCGCACCGGCGGTTCTTCAATTTCGATGGGCTGGTAGTATTCGTTCGGGTCAGCTACCCGGTTTGGTTTGGTGGAACCCTGTTGAGGGGATTTGGGATCGATGGAGAGTCTGACCATAATCCTATTGAAAATAAAACTGATTGGGGTCGAAATTTTGGAACCAGCCTGAGGCCCACAGGGAGATGAACCCGGCGGTTGCGATCACGCTCAAAATCAAGCCGATGACATTCAGGACGATTCCGGCGATCGAAACGCCGCGGTTGGGTGTCTTTAACCCGATGAACCCAATGATTATCCCGGCAATCGAGAGCGGCGCGCCGCAAACAGGCAAACACCAGGCGAACAGGTTGATCAATCCAAGCACCAGCGCAGTGACGCCAGCCCAACCGCGTTCGGCGCCCGGTGTCGATTTCGGCAAGATTTCCGGTTCAAGCGATGGGGGTAATACTGTCTCATCCGTCATTTCGTCCTCCTTACGGTACCCAAGCGTCTCGATTCATAACAGTTTGGCGAACATCTGCTCCACAGGTATTTTCGAGAAAATACCCGGGAATAAGAAAGCCCGCTGTTCTTTATTGAGTTATTATAACGTTTCCTTCAATAAAAAACGCGGGCTGTTTGTCGTTCAGCAGGGCGATTATTCCGCCGCGGGGTGCCCTAAAACGGCTTCGATCCGCTCCAGAACCTCGTTGGTCAGCAGGTCAACCGCTTCGGCAGCGGCCAGGTTTTCATCGAGCTGCTCCAGGCGGGTAGCGCCGATGATTACGCTGGAAATTTCCTTGCGGCGCAAAATCCAGGCAAGCGCCAACTGACCCGTGGTCAGCTCCAGCTCCTGTGCGATGGCGGTCAGGCTGCGGACCTTGGCAAGCCGCTCCGGCGTGATGCGGTCGCGCATCCAGGCCAGGTCTTCCATCGAGGCGCGACTGCCTTCCGGGATGCCCTGGTTATATTTGCCGGTCAGTATTCCCTGATACAGCGGGCTAAAAGTAGTCAATCCCATCCCCAATTCGCGGCAGGTGGGTGCGATATCCTCCTCAAAGCGGCGCCGGTGGAACATGTTGTACTGCGGCTGTTCCATGCTGGGCGGGACCAGACCAAACTGGCGGCCCACGCCTACCACCTGGGCAATCTGCTGCGCCTCCCATTCGGATGTACCCCAGTACAGCACCTTGCCCTGGTGAACCAGATCATCCATCACCCGGGCAACCTCTTCGAGCGGCGTGTCGGGATCATAGCGGTGACAGAAGTAAAGATCAACGTAATCGGTGCTCAGACGGCGCAGGGAAGCATGAATCGATTCCATTACATGTTTGCGGGAAAGCCCGCGACCGTTCGGTCCCGGCATGGTCGGCCAGAAAACCTTGCTGGAAATCACCAACGCTTCACGCGGCAGGCCCTTGATGGCTTCTCCCATCACTAACTCTGCCTGACCGCCAGCGTACATGTCGGCATTGTCAAAGAAATTAATTCCCTGATCGTAAGCCGTATGAATCAGGTCGATGGCGGCCTGCTGGTCGATCTGATTGCCAAAGGTGATCCAGGCACCCAGTGAAATTTCACTGACCTTCAAACCGGAACGTCCAAGTCGACGGTAATGCATGCTTCCCTCCCGGAATTGCGTTTATGATTGGAGCGGCCAAGTGCCTTTTATTCCAAATCGTGAATTTTTCCCTCGCCCAAAGCTTTAGACGCTTCACCAATGCCAAGCGGTTTCCACTTCTCCTGGTTGGCACGCAGCCGGTGCGTCCCGCCGCCGCGGTTGTGCAGCAGGTCAAAATTTTCAGGCTTGATGAACATATCCTCGCCATCCAGCAAGCCGCTCACCCCGCTTTGGCCGGGTTCGGCGCGTTTGTTCTGGCAGTAATGGCAAGTTTTGGGATCGTGTGGGGTGTATTGCAGCGGTTCCTCGTAGGTGGTGATGTAGCCTTCATAGTTGCGCAGAATGATCTTGTGATCCGACATGCTGATGAGGTAGTTGGGCATGACGGGGATCTTGCCACCGCCGCCTGGGGCGTCTACCACAAAGGTAGGGACGGCGTACCCTGAGGTGTGCCCGCGCAGCCCTTCGATGATCTCGATGCCTTTGGCAACCGGGGTGCGAAAGTGTCCGGCGCCTTCAACCAGGTCGCACTGGTAGAGATAATACGGCCGCACGCGGATGCGCACCAGATCCTGCACCAGTTTGCGCTGGATGTGAACGCAATCGTTTACGCCGGCCAGCAGCACCGACTGGTTTCCAAGCGGGATACCGGCGCGGGTCAAACGATCAGCGGCTTCTGCCAATTCCCTGGAAATTTCATTGGGGTGGTTGACGTGAATATTCAACCATAACGGGTGGTACTTTTGCAGGGTATCGCACAATTCGGGCGTCACGCGCTGCGGCATGAAAACCGGTACGCGGCTGCCAATGCGGATGATTTCGATGTGCGGGATCTCACGCAGGCGGCCAAGCAGTTCGTCGAGCAGTTTAGGCGCAAGCGTCAGAGGATCGCCGCCGGAAAGCAGCACATCGCGCACCTGCGGGGTGTTTTTGAGGTACTCGATTTGCATGTCGAATTCGGCGCGCGAGAAGGTGGCGCTCGGATCGCCGACGATGCGGGAACGTGTGCAGTAACGGCAATAAGAAGCGCACTGGGTAGTTACCAGCATCAAGACGCGGTCAGGATAGCGGTGGACCAATCCCGGCACCGGCGAGTGCCGGTCTTCCGCCAGTGAATCTTCCATCATTCCGGTAAAAGGGACGATCTCTTCAGCGCGCGGGATTACCTGGCGGCGAACCGGGTCGTCCGGGTCATCGGGATCGATTAATGACACAAAATAGGGTGTAATATCAACGCGAAACAGACCCTGCGTGCCGAGCGCTTTTTTTTCGCTCGCAGTCAGGTGCAGAACTTTTTCAAAATCTTCGACGCTGTTCAGGCGGTTGCTTAGCTGCCAGCGCCAGTCATTCCACTTTTCATCGGGCACTTCGGCGTACAAAGGTGCGCGTTTGGAAACAAATGGGGTAGGGGTCATGATTCCTCTCCTTGGGGAAAACGATCCTCTAAGACAGTCACACGAGTTGATAACAATAAGTTGTGATTACCCGAGTTTTCAGGCAATCCCCCTTCATCAGCGGCGGATCGTGGTCTGTTCGGAAGAAATCAGCGCAGTTTATTTCTTTATAGCTGCGATCCATAGACTAATTGTATGAAGAAAACCAGATAAGGTCAAATGGAAATTCAAAACGAGCGGAATCCGCATGAATACAGGTTCTCTTAGAAATCTGTTAGAGTTTTCCACCCGTCTTGACGATGCCATTTGCGCATGGTATTATTTTGCAATAGGGTATTTTAGCACTCTAACGCTTAGAGTGCTAAATTTTAGAGATCGTATGAATGAATTAAGCGAACGACAAAAAATTATCCTCTCGCTGGTGATCCACGAGTATTCCCAGACTGCCACACCGGTAGGATCGCAGGCTCTGGTTGCGCGTTATAACCTGGATATGAGCTCAGCGACCGTACGCAATGAACTGGTGGCGCTCACCGACCACGGTTTTTTGCGCCAGCCGCATACATCAGCCGGCCGGGTGCCGACAGAGGAAGGCTATCGCTATTTCGTCAGCAAGTTGACTCGCGCCTCCGACCTGCCTGATACCACCCGCCGCACCATCAGCCACCAGTTTTACCAGATGCGCAACGATGTCGAACAGTGGGTACGACTGGCCGCATCGGTATTGGCATACCAGTCTCGCGCCGCATCACTGGTGACCCCGCCGCATCCCGAACATTCCCGCCTGAAGCACCTCGAGTTGATTGCCACCCGCGGCCGGCAAATTCTGGTTGTCTTGGTGATGATCGGCGGAGAAGTGCGACAGCGCCTGCTTTCTTTGAGCGAGCCGGTGACGCAGGAGCAGCTTTCTCAATCTGCCGAACGGTTGACCCAACTGTTCCAACGGGCGGATGTCAATGAAATGCGCGCCCGGCTCGCGCAAATGCAGGGCCTGGATGCGGATGTGCTCGTATGGGTCATCGAAGACATGCTGCAGGCAGATGCCAAGCCGGCCGGCGAAGTGTACATCGACGGCCTGACCAATGTGCTCAGTGAGCCGGAATTCACCGGATCTGATGAAGCACGCCGTTCCCTGCGGATATTAGAGGAAAGGTCATTGCTGAAGGACCTGGTCGCCCGCACTTCGGCCGGAAATACACAGGGCGGCGTTCAGGTGCTCATTGGCGGGGAGGGCACCTGGGACGAACTGCGCCAGTGGTCGTTGGTGCTTGGCAGTTATGGCTTACCTGGACTGGCCACCGGCACACTGGGTGTTTTAGGCCCACTGCGCCTTTCCTATGGACGCGCCATTTCAACAGTCCGGTTTCTTTCCGGGCTGCTAAGTGATCTGATGGCCGAATCATCGATAGATGAATCTTCAGTAAACACGGGAGACTTGAATTGATGACTGAACACAAAAAACGAACCAAACCGGTTGAAACACCTACAGAGGAAATGACCACCCCGGATGAAGGGGTCGAAACCCAGGAACTGCCAGAAGTAGCGGCCCTAAAGGAAGAACTGGCGGCAGTTCAGGAACAATGTAAGGAGTTTTCGGAGGGCTGGCAGCGCGAGCGGGCGGATTTTTTGAATTTTCGTAAACGTATCGAACGCGATCAGGCGCAGCTCAACCAGGTCGTTACCGGCAACATCATCCGAAAATACCTGAGTGTGACGGATGACATGGAGCGCGCCCTGGCGAACCGTCCGAAGGGGGCAGAATCACAAGAGTGGTGGAATGGCGTCGAGCTGATTTACCGCAAGCTGACCGGTATCCTGGAATCCGAAGGAGTACAGGTTATCCCGGCAGAGGGTGAAATGTTCGACCCTGCACTGCACGAGGCGATCACCCACGAGGACGACACGGATGTCGAGAGCGGCAGGGTCATTGCAGTGGTACAGAAGGGATACCGCATCGGCGACCGGATCATCCGGCCGACGCTGGTGCGTGTGGCACGCTAGTTGCTCCGAATCGGAGATGAATCACGAAAACTTTACCGGGGTGCATTCCCTGGCTGACAACAACGAGACTGATGATTAACCTGGAGGAATAATATGGGAAAAATTGTGGGTATCGACCTCGGCACTACCAATTCCGTGGTAGCCGTTATGGTTGGCGGTGAGCCGATGGTCATTCCATCTGCGGAGGGCGAACGACTGGTACCCTCTGTGGTTGCTTTGAACAAAAACGGCGAACGACTGGTTGGCCGGTCGGCGCGTAATCAGGCCATTGTTAACCCTGAAAATACGGTCTTTTCAATCAAACGCTTGATGGGGCGCAAATTCGATGACCCCGAAGTGCAGCGCACAATCGGGCGCGTCCCATACAAGGTGACCAAAGCCCCCAATGGCGATGCCCGCGTGGTCATGGGCGAGCGTGAATACTCCCCGCCTGAAATTTCAGCCATGATTCTGGCCAAACTCAAGACCGATGCCGAAGCCTATCTCGGTGAGACGGTCACTCAGGCTGTGATCACCGTGCCGGCTTATTTCAATGATATGCAGCGTAATGCCACCAAAGATGCCGGGAAAATCGCCGGGTTAGAGGTGATGCGGATCATCAACGAACCGACCGCATCCTCGCTGGCCTACGGGCTGGACAAGAAAAAGAACGAGATTATTGCAGTCTATGACCTGGGCGGCGGCACCTTCGATATTTCCATCCTGGATGTTGGCGACGGCGTCTTCCAGGTAAAATCCACTTCCGGTGACACTTTCCTGGGCGGCGATGACTTCGATCTGCGCCTGATGGACTATTTGATCGATGAATTCAAAAAAGAGACCGGCATGGACTTGCACAATGACCGCCAGGCGCTCCAGCGTTTGAAGGAAGCTGCCGAAAAAGCCAAAATCGAGCTTTCCACGGTCATGCAGACCGAGATCAACCTGCCGTACCTCACAGCGGATGCTTCAGGCCCGAAACATCTGGTGAAACAAATCACCCGCGCCCGCCTCGAGCAGTTGACGCACGACCTGGTCGAACGCTCCATGGAACCGGTGCGCCGGGCAATTTCGGATGCAAACCTGAAACCCTCTGCCATCAACGAGATCGTGATGGTTGGTGGTATGACCCGCATGCCAGCAGTACAGGAAGCTGTGCGCCGCGAGTTCGGCAAAGAGCCGCACAAAGGGGTCAATCCGGATGAGGTGGTAGCGGTCGGCGCAGCGATTCAGGGAGCGGTACTTGGCGGCGATGTCAAAGACGTAATTTTGGTGGATGTGACCCCGCTGACGCTCTCGGTCGAGACGCTTGGCGGCGTGGCAACCCCGCTGGTGGAGCGCAACTCTGCGGTGCCGACCAGTAAATCGCAAATTTTCTCGACGGCGGCCGACGGGCAAACCCAGGTTGAGATCCATGTGGTGCAGGGCGAACGCCCAATGGCGGCAGACAACAAGTCGCTTGGCAGCTTCAACCTGGACAAAATTCCACCGGCTCCACGCGGCATTCCGCAGATTGAAGTGACCTTTGACATCGATGCCAACGGCATCATGACCGTCACCGCAAAAGACAAAGCCACCGGCAACAGCCAGCATATCACCATCACTGCTTCCTCTGGCTTAAGCCAGACTGAAATCGAGAAGATGCGGGTGGAAGCTGAAGCGCATGCTGAAGAAGACCGCAAACGGAAAGAACTGGTGGAAGTTCGCAATTATGCAGATAACACCGTCTACGCGGCTGAGAAGACACTCAAAGATTACGGCGACAAGGTTTCTGCCGAGCTCAAGGAGCAGACCGAGCAGGGCATCGGCAAAGTAAAAGAAGCGATGCAGGGTCAGGATGTCACTGCCATTCGCCAGGCGGCGGACGACCTTGGGCAGACCATCCAAAAGGTTGGCGGATCTATGTACCAGCAGCAGGGAGAGCAGGCGGGTCCGGCCGGCGACCCCGGCCAGCAGCCCGGCAGCGGCCCCTCTGGCGAAGATGTAGTCGAAGGCGATTTCAAGGAACAGTAAACGGTACAGACAACCGGGGGCGGAAGTGAGTTCCGCCCCCTGATTTTCTTTCCTGATGGTAAAATCCGTCCGGATTTTTGCGATTTTAAAGGGTATGAATGGCAACACGCGACTATTATGAAATATTGGGTGTGGGCAAGAATTCGTCGCCCGACGAAATTAAATCCGCTTTCCGAAATCTGGCGCGTAAACATCACCCGGATGTCAATAAAGCACCTGATGCAGAAGCAGTCTTCAAAGAAATAAACGAAGCGTACGGCGTTCTTTCCGACCCGGAAAAGCGGGCAGCCTATGACCGCTATGGTCATGCCGGCGTGAACGGCATGGGTGGCATGCCCGACTTTACCACGGTCGATTTTTCGGATATCTTCGAGGAGTTTTTTGGTTTTGGCATGGGCGGCGGCGGACGGCGCAAACCCAACGCGCCACGCCGTGGGGCGGATCTTAACTATGCCACCACTTTGACCTTCGAAGAGTCGGTTTTTGGCGTTGAAAAAGAAATCGAAATTACCCGCGATGAAACCTGCGCTACTTGCCGCGGCAGCGGCGCCGAACCGGGGACATCCCCGACACGCTGCGCCACCTGCGGCGGCCGCGGTGAAGTTCGGCAAACTCGCCAGACCTTCCTTGGCGCCATGGTACAGGTAACAACCTGCCCGACCTGCAACGGCGCAGGCGAAGTGATCAGCAGCCCCTGTCACACCTGCAAAGGGCGCGGCCAGGAACGCAAGACGGTAAAAAAGGTGGTTGCCATTCCAGCCGGCGTAGATAATGGCACGCAGATTCGCTTGTCGGGCGAGGGGCAGGCGGGGATCAACGGCGGACCCAACGGCAACTTATACCTGGAGCTTCGGGTAAAGGACCACGCCTACTTCCGCCGTAAAAACGATGACATTTTACTGGATTTGAAAATTAATATTGCTCAGGCTGCGCTTGGCGCCGAAATTGATGTCCCGACGGTTGAGGGGACTACCAAACTCAATATACCGGCAGGCACGCAGGCCGGGAAGATCTTCCGACTGAAGGGCAAAGGCGTGCCAAACGTGCGCGGGGCCGGTAAAGGCGATCAGATGGTCATCATTAATGTTGACGTGCCGCAGCACCTGAACCCACAGCAGCGGGAATTGTTCGAGCAACTGGCTAAGACCCTGGGTACGGAAGTCCGTCCGCAGGAAAAAAGTTTTCTGGATATCTTGAAAGAGGTGCTGGGTGGTTGAACATTTTTGGCTGGAAGTGTCTTTGACCGTTGACGGAGAACTTGCTGAGGCTGTAGCGGATGTACTTGGGCGCTTTACCCCCCAGGGGGTGGTGATGGAACAGGGGGTGACCTATAATGACGCTGAAGATTCAGGTACGCCTTACGGCCCGGTTCGCGTGTATGGTTACATTTCAATGGACAGTACCACCGAGCAGAAACGCCAGCATCTCGAAGAATCGCTCTGGCACCTGTCCCAAATTAGGGCGCTGCCGCAGGCGGAATACAAAACGGTCCCCGACCAGGATTGGATGACTGCCTGGAAGCAGCACTACCGACCCATTCCGGTCGGTGAAAAGCTTTTGATCCTGCCGGCCTGGCTTGAATCGACCTATCCCGATCGGGTGGCCATCAAAATCGACCCGAGCATGGCGTTTGGCACCGGTTCGCATCCCACCACCCAGCTATGCCTGGCGCTGCTCGAAAAATATGTGCAGCCGGGCAAACCGGTGATCGACGTCGGCTGCGGGTCGGGCATCCTTTCAATCGGCGCGATCAAAATGGGCGCCAGCAAAGCACTGGCGGTGGACATCGATGCGGCGTCCGTTCGTGCCACGGATGAGAATGCGGCTGCCAACGAGGTTGGCGATCAAATATTCAGCGCGGCGGGTTCAGTCCAGGAAATTTTACAGGGACAATACTTCACCCGCCAGGCGCCGCTGGTGCTGGCGAATATCCTTGCGCCGGTTCTGGTGCGCCTGTTCAACGAGGACTTGGCAAAGCTGATCTCCCCGGGCGGCGTCATTCTCTTATCTGGCATTTTGATCGAGCAAGCGACTGAAGTTGAAGTCGAAGCAGGCAGCCACGGGTTGAAGCTGCTGGAACGCATGACGATCGGAGATTGGATCGCCCTGGCATTTCAGAAACCAGCCCGTTCGACCGATAACTAAGCCGGTTCCCTACCAGATTCGTTCCATTTCCGGGTTGTCGAGCGCTTTCCGCCCGACCTTTGCCAGATCCACCCACTGGTCATTCACTTTTATACGGACCACATCGGCGGTATAGTCGGTGACCGTCGCGGCGTGGTTATCGAACAAGGCCGAACCGACGGCATAAATATCGACCGGTACATCCAGTCGCTCGAAGCGGCTGATTTTTTCCGGATTGAAACCGCCCGAGACCACAATCTTCACCGCCTGGCAGAATTGCCGGGCCCTTTCGCGCCACTCCAGCGGGAGGTCCCATTTTTGCCAGGCGGCATCCAGCGCCTGCCGCACCAAAAAGACCAGCCGCGGGTTGACGCCCAGATCGAGCGCCGGATCACCCAACGGCGGAACGCCTTTGTCGCGCAGACTGCCGCTGGTGTCTAAACGCACGCCGTATAAAATGTAGCGCTGCGCTTCATCGGTTTTGCCAGCTTCCATTAAAGAGCGGTACTTACCGAACATTGCCTGGCACACCGCAACCGAGTCGTTGATGCAGTCATTGTTAAAATCGACCAATGCGATTCGAGGAATGGTGACGGGAATGACCTTGGCGAAGGCCAGGGTAGCCTCACTGGTGTCTCCAAAAAAGCAGGCAATGGCCGCATGGGCAACTGTGCCGCCGCCAGCGCCGCCCCACCAGTCGCCTTGCGCGTCCGTGGAGACAAACGGCCCGAGAGTCTGGGCGTGGTCCAGGTTATAGCGTTGGACGGCGATCTGATAAGCATAGCCATCAGCGGCCTGGACCTCATGAATATCAAAGCGCGCCGGGAAGAAGAGCATGGGTTTACCGCGGGCTGCTACCAGGGCATCGTACACATTGCTCGCCACCCGGCTGGCGCGCGTCAGAATGCCGAGGGTGGGGGTCTCCAGGATGGCAAAATCGCGGTAGCGACCGCGGACGCGGATGACAGGATTGACGTGCAAGGGGTTGCCGTCCGAATGGACCATTGCGCCGTCCTGCACCGCCCACACCTGCAGGCGGTCAGCGGTATCAACGAAGGTGTCGCCCTCGAAATAACCGGTGCAGTGGCGCAGCATAGTCAGCGCTTTATCAACGCCCACCACCAGGGTTTTTCCCTGGCGGCGGGTGAACCACTGCATTTCAACCTCAAGGTCGCCGGCGTCGATCTGGGTGGGATCGATCCCTGGCGGAAGGCGGTGGTCGTTGCCCTGGTAGGCGTAATTACTGTGCGCCAGTACTTCGAGCATGTACGCAATATTCGAAAAATATTTGTCGGTGTACCAACCTTTACGCATGCGTTCGATGTCAAGTTTGAAGGTGGCATTCGTCAACCGCTTCTGGTCAAATATACTCATGAGATCTCCGGGCGTAGAGGGCTGAATAATTAGTGTATAAATTACACTAATAGTATAATACAGGCTGACAGCTCTGTCAAGCCAGGTGTGGCCGGTGTTAAAATAAGTATGATCGATCGCAGTCAAGTCCCGGAGGTATATTCATGCAGGATTTACAAACAATAGGCCGTTGGTTAATGATTGCAGGTGTAGGGCTGGCGGCCATTGGCGCGCTGGTGTGGCTGGTAGGCCGGTTAACCGGCTGGCAGAATCTGCCTGGGACGATCAAAGTCGAAACCAACGGCTGGACGTGTATCCTTCCGTTGCTTGGTTCGATTGTGTTGAGCGTTCTGCTTACCATCCTTTTGAATGTGATTTTCCGCGGCTCGAATCGTTAGCCATTGCCGACTGCAATTCGTAAAGAATATGGTATAGTATCCACTTTGGGCAGTAAAATGCTGCACATTCATTGCTGGGAGAATGGTCGAAATGAAAGAACGAGAAACTTACCCGGTCGTGATGGCCGGAATAAAACGTGATTTGGGCTTGTTCGAGGTTGCGCCGGGACTGCGTATAGCCTTGTTGAATATTCTGGGCGATACCGAGCTGGTAAAGGCCTGCGCGGCTGCCCTGGCAGAAAAAACCAGCAGCATTCCATACGATGTTGTTGTGACGGCCGAGACCAAGAGCATTCCACTGGCTTACGAATTTTCCGTCCAGACTAAGAAACCCTATGTGGTTTTGCGGAAGGCCTATAAATTCTACATGGGTGAGGCGATCAAAGCCGAGACGAACTCGATCACCACAGGCGCGCCCCAGACGCTCTTTTTGGATGAGAAAGACTACCAACTGATGAAGGGCAAGAAGGTGCTGATTTTGGACGATGTCATCAGTACCGGCTCGACGCTGGAAGGAATGCGCTCGATCATCGAACAAGCCGGCGCCGAAATCGCCGGTGAAGCCGCCATTTGCACCGAAGGGGACAAGGCGCAATGGAACGGAATCATCTCCCTGGCGCATTTGCCGTTGTTCAAAAGCTAAGTTAATTTGAAGGATGACAAAAAAGAGACCTTGGGGTCTCTTTTTTTGATTCTTACAACACGGGCTGGTTAATCCTTAGCGCTGATCGCTTCTTCGGGACATTCGTCCATTGCCCGCTGTACCAGGTCGCGGTATTGTTCAGGGGCCGGGTCTACGAGTATGATGGCGTATCCCTCGTCGCCGAGTGAAAACAGTCCGGGCACAATCGTTCCACAAACGCCGCATCCCATGCATGCATCCGGATCGATATAGACCTTCATCGGGGTTATTCCTCCTCAGTGTTCCGGCGGTGCCTTCCACAACTACCGCCGATCGGGCGCAAAAAACCACCCGGCTGCAATGTTCCAATTTCATTATAGTGATTCCGATTCCGGATTGTGTCCCGATTGTCAGTGATTTTCCTCCTGATTTGACGCTAATTCTTTTTGAGGATCGAAGCCCCGGCTGACGCCTTGCAGGCGAAAACCTGCACCTCGCGACCTGTTTTGGCATGATAGTCGCTTTGCAGGGCGGCGATAAACCCTCTCACATGATGCGTTTGTACCAGGTTGACAGTGCAGCCGCCGAAGCCGGCGCCAGTCAGACGCGCGCCGTAGCAGCCCGGCAATCCACGAGCAATCTCGACCAGGGCATCGATCTCGGGCAGCGACACTTGATACTGGTCGCGCAGCGAAACATGTCCGGCGTACATCAATTTCCCCAACCCGGAGGCATCGTTGTTTACCAGACAATCCGTCGCAGCCTCGACCCGCGCCATTTCCTCAACAACATGGCGGGCGCGCAAAGCGCTTCGCTCTGGCAGCGTATTCTGCAGCCGGTAAAAATCCTCCAACGAGAGGTCGCGCAGCGACTGCAACCCGGGTATCGCCCGGTTTAGCTCTGCTACCGCCTGCTCGCAATCCTTCCGCCGGTCATTGTATGCAGAATTGGCCAGCGACCGGCGCAAGCCGGTGTCGGCAATCACCAGTTCAGCGCCGGGCGAAAGCGGCAGCGCCCGGCAATCGAACAAGCGCGTGTCGAACCGCAAAACGCTGCCCGGCACCCCAAAGGCGCAGGCGAATTGATCCATCAGCCCTGAATGAACACCGACGTATTCATTTTCTGCCTGCTGACACAGCCGGGCCAGGTCGAGCCGCGGCAATGCCCAGTCGCCAAGCGAATCGCTCAATAACGCAAAGGCGACCTCGACCGCTGCCGAAGAGCTTAAACCCGCTGCGATGGGGATATCGGATTGAAATGCTGCCTTGAAGCCATGCAGCCGCAGGTCATGCTGCTGGGCTGCCCATGCAATGCCAGCGGGATAAAGCGCCCAGGTTGGCAGCGGTTTTTGCTGCTGATCTAATTTTCGACCCAGATCCGTAAAGGTGAACTTTACGGTTTCATTCAGGTCCAAAGCTGTAATTTCGATATGGCGCTCGTCCATCGGCCAGGCAAAAAGGTCAACCTGGCGGTCGATTGCAGCCGGCAGCACCACTCCCTGGTTGTAATCCACGTGTTCGCCCAGCAGGTTCACCCGTCCGGGTGAACGGACATGCAGGGGAGCGGTTTCCAGCCAGTCGGTGGAGGTCATGGCAGGTCGGAGGTTGCTGACTGAATTAATCTCTGCTTTTGGGGGCGTTTGAGCGCCTTGATTTCATGTTCCCGCCGCATGGCCTGACTGCGGTCAGGTAATGATTCAACGTAAACCAGGCGTACCGGTCCATGCTGGCGCGTATACTTAGCGCCTTGGCCGAGATTGTGCTGGCGGGTGCGGCGTTCGGGGTTGGTTGTCCAACCGGTGTAGTAGGTTCCATCGGCGCATTCAACGATATAGCAGAAAAAAGCCGCCATTTGCCCGCCTGACTATTTCTTTGGCTTGTCCAAATCCTTTAGTTTTACGCCCATGCCGACCAGTTTGCCCAACCACTGCCCGCTGGTAGGCATTTCGGGGGTTGAGACGAATTCCCAATCGTGCGTCTGGCGTTTATTCAACCACAGGTTACGTCCGTCAACTGCTTCCTGGATGTAAGCTTTCAGCGCCTCGGCATCCTGGCTGGAAATCATACCCCGCATCTTATGCAGTTCTTCTACCAGCCCATCGATAACCCGCAACATGTTTTCGCTGTTGAGCAGCATGGCCTGGCCGTATTCTTTGCGCTCATCCAACGATTCCAGTGTGGCAAGGGTATTGATAAAGGCTGGCCCGGCGATTTTACGCCCTTCCCGCCAGCCAGGCTGCGCTGCAATCGCGCGGAAGAGGGCCACTGCTGAAATCTGCGGAAGATGATGAACCAGCGCAGTCAGCCCTTCTGCTTCCACAGGGTCCGAAAAATATGGTTTGGCGCCCAGCAACGTCGAAAAATCAGCGGCCAGTTTGACCGCGTCCGGGTGGGTTTTTTCAGTCGAACCGATCAAAAACACACTTTTTTGGAACAGGTCAGCGCGCGCATTTTCATACCCATGCGTCGTTTCCTGAATGTATTCCGGGTTGATGGTCGGGGTAAATGCCAGTAAATGCCGTTCCTCGGGCAGCACGCCTTCAGCCCAGTTCAATACAGCCGTCTTGAGCACTGAAGTATCCAGCACCACAGCGCCGGGTTTCAGTGCGGGGGCGATCGCCTCCAAAGTTTTGCGGATTTCGTCCACCGGCAGGCATAAAACCACAATGTCGGCATTTTCTGCTGCAGAGGGTAAATTGTGAACCACTTTATCGAAGGCGCCCAGTTTTTGAGCTTTTCCTTCAGTCAGGATGTCCTCGTCGCTGCCCACCCGGGTGATGGCATGGTTGCCTACTTTGAGCGCCAGCCCGATGGAGACTCCAATCTGGTTGAGACCAATTACGGTCATTTGTACGGTCATACATTTCCTCCCAGCAGCAATATCCACAGGTTTGGCAGAGCCGGCGACATCATCCAACCGAAGACATCAAAACCAAAGCGTGGCGCCAGAAAAACCAGCAGCATCAGCACAATGGGTCCATAGGGGCGAATGACGTCTAATACCCGCGCCAGCGGCGGCGGGGCAAAATAGCTGTAAATTTTATCGCCATCCAGCGGCGCCAGGGGAATCAGGTTGAACAACATCAACAAAAGGTTGATGAAAATAAATTCGGTCAAAAAATCATACGGCGTGGGTAAAAAGTTGGCTGTCCCAAAGGCATTGTAAGGTGTGACCCAGCCGGCCCTGAGCGGGATGGCGGCTGCGATAGCCATCAGGAAGTTGGAGGCTGGACCAGCCAGCGAGACCCACATGAATGCCGAAGGAGAACGTTGAGCCAGCGCATAAGGATTGACCGGAACGGGCTTGGCCCAGCCAAAACCGGCGACCAACAGCATGAGCGAGCCAAAAATATCCAGATGTTTGAGCGGATTGAGTGTCAGACGGCCGTTCATGCGCGGGGTATTATCCCCAAAAAGATCGGCCACTTTTGCATGTGCAAATTCGTGCGTGCTGAGGGCAATAACCAGCGTCAGAATACGGCTGATAAGGGTGGGCAAGTCTAGACCGAGCATACGATTAATCTCCAGTCGGGCACCGCGTGAGGAGGATTATAACATGGGGTGGTATAATCGCGGCATGCTGCCGGACTTGCGCCTGAAGGACGTGTTGCGGATGCGCAAATCGCATCCCTGCGGCAGCTTTGACTGGCGCGTCATCCGCCTTGGGGCTGATATTGGTTTGGAGTGTCTGAAATGCGGCCGGCACATCCTTTTAACCCGGCGCGAGCTGAGCCGCCGCCTGAAATTAATCGTTGCTCGGAATGAGGATGAATCCGGTGGCCTGGGCTAAACCGCACATTTTATTTTTATTTTCCGATACCGGCGGCGGCCACCGCGCTGCGGCCGAAGCGATTATCGAAGCGATAAACCTGGAATTTCCGGACCAGGTGACCACTGAGATGGTGGATATTTTTCTGCAATATGCCCCGCCGCCAATCAATCTGGCGCCGCGCATCTACCCCCGCCTGTCACGGATGCCTAACATGTGGGAAATGGGCTACCGCGCCAGCGACGGCCGCCGCCGGACGCGCTTTGCTTACACTATGTTATGGCCCTACCTGCGCAATTCACTCGAACGGTTGATGACCAACCATCCGGCCAACCTGGTCGTGTCGGTTCATCAGATGATCAATTCACCGGTATCCCGGACTGCGCAGGTATACGGCATCCCGTTTGTGACGGTGGTGACCGATCTGGTTTCCACCCATGCTGCCTGGTTCTGTCCCACCGCCGATCTGGTGGTGGTGCCAACTCAGGCCGCCTACAACCGCGGCCTTGAAATGCGCATGCCCGGTGACCGCATGCAGGTGGTCGGGCAGCCGGTTGCCGATCGGTTTACTTTGCCGCCCGGTGATCGCATTGCGTTACGCGAACGACTCGGGTGGCGGCAGGATCTGCCGGTTGCACTGCTGGTGGGAGGCGGCGAGGGGATGGGACCGCTGGCAGCCACGGCGCTGGCAATTGATGTGGCCCGGCTGCCGCTTCAGTTGGTTGTGGTTGCAGGGCGCAATAAACAGTTGCGCCAGCAATTGGAGCAGCATCCCTGGAAAATACCGGTTACCATTTATGGTTTTGTGACCGAGATGCCGGATTTTATGCGCGCCGCCGATGTACTGATCAGTAAAGCCGGACCGGGAACGATTTCAGAGGCGTTTATTGCCGGACTGCCGGTTATTCTTTACAGCAAGATGCCCGGGCAGGAAGATGGCAATGTTGATTTTGTGGTGCAGGAAGGGGCTGGAGTGTGGGCGCCGCGGCCGCAACTGGTAGTCGAAACGCTGCATACCTGGCTGACGCATCCGGAGAAGCGGCGCGCCGCCGCGATCAACGCAGTGCGCCTGGCCCGGCCGGATGCATCCCGCCGGATTGCCCGCCTGCTGGTCGGAATCGCTGCCCCGGCGATCACAAATCACGCATAAAATCCGAGTATAATTTGGTTAATGCCTATTCTCGATTCGCGTACCCTGGAATTTTTCAGCCGCAGCGCTGAACAGACCCGCCGCCTGGGTATGCGGCTCGGCAGCTTATTAGAAAAAGGCGATGTAGTCTGGCTGCAGGGAGACCTGGGGTCAGGGAAAACCACCCTGGTACAGGGAATTGCGCAGGGCTGGGGCTCCCTTGATCCGGTTACCAGCCCTACCTTTGTGATCGTCAATATGTACCGCCGGCCAGACCAGGTAAATCTTTATCATCTGGATGCCTACCGGCTGCAAGATGCGACTGAAGCAGAAGATTTAGACATGGAATTGATGCTGGAACAGGGCGCGCTGGTAGTGGAATGGCCAGAGCGGATTGCGGCTGCCCTCCCCGAGGCTTATTTGAAAATTAATATGCGCTGGATTGCCGACGAGCAGCGCGGCCTGGTATTGCTACCGCAAGGCGAGCGCTATGATGCCTTAATCGCAGATTTTCGCCGCCGGGTGTTGGGAGGTTAACTTTGCTGCTTGCTCTGGATACCTCGACTCAAACGATCAGTCTGGCGCTGTTTGACGGCGCCCAAATTGTTGGTGAGAGCACCTGGAAAACGCAGAATCATCACACGGTAGAGGTCGCGCCGGCGATGAAAGAATTACTGGACCGCTGCGGATTAAAGGCGGCGGATATCGAAGCCATCGGCGTGGCCTTAGGACCCGGGTCTTTTACCAGCCTGCGCATTGGGTTGGCGGTTGCAAAAGGAATGGCTCTGGCATTGCGTATCCCCGTAATCGGCGTGCCGACGCTGGATTTTTTAGCGGCATCCCAGCCTAAAAGTGACAACCCGCTGGCGGTGCTGCTGCATGCCGGGCGCGGCCGTGTAGCAGTGGGCTGGTATAAATGGGGTAAACACTCGTGGGAAGCACAAGGGAACCCGGAAGTGAAAACGGTGGAGGAACTCTCTCAGTTCATCGAAACGCCCACGCATGTTTGTGGTGAAATGACCGCGGTTGAGCGTCAGATTCTGGCACGCAAGCGCAAAAACATCCTGCTGGCATCGCCGGCCGCATCGCTGCGTCGTTCCTCGTTCCTGGCTGAAATTGCCTGGCGGCGCTGGAAAACCGGCAAATTGGATGATGTAATCAGCCTGGCACCAATTTATTTGCCAACACGGGAGGCTATCCCAGGGTGATTAAACCTGGCGAAATCGTTCAAACGCGCATCCGGCCGATGGAACTGAAGGATGTTCAACGCGTTCACCAAATTGATGTAGCCTCATTTGCCCTTCCCTGGCCGGAACGCTCTTACCGCTTTGAAATTCTGGAAAACCCGGCCTCGCGCAATTTTGTTATCGAGGTGGTCCCGGATGGCGAGGAGTCGGTAATCGCCGGGATGATCGTCATGTGGTTCATTCTGGATGAGGCTCACATTGGCACTATCTCCATCGATGAACCCTACCGGCGGCTGGGGTTGGGACGGTTACTGCTGGCGGAATCGCTGCTGGATGCTTATCGACAGGGTATCCGTCAGAGTTTTCTGGAAGTACGCAGTAGCAACCAGGCTGCCCAACGAATGTATGAGCAATTTGGCTTTCAGGTAGTTGGAATCCGACCGCGATATTATAAAAATAATGGTGAGGATGCTCTGTTAATGACGCTCAAACCGATCGAACCTGAACGTCTGGAAACGCTGCGCAGCCGGAAAAGACTTGCCAACGCTGGCAAATAATCGTGGAGGGAAGCGGTGGATCAAAAAGATATTCTCAATCAGGTTGCGGCGGAAGTACGGGTCTGCATCCAATGCCAGTTGAATGTCTCTCGTAAAAACGCCGTCCCGGGTGAGGGACCGGCAAATGCAGAGGTCATGTTTATTGGCGAGGGGCCTGGTTTTTATGAAAATGAGCAGGGGCGTCCATTTGTCGGAGCCGCCGGGAAATTTTTAGATGAACTGCTTCAGCGGGCTCACCTGCAGCGCGAAAAAGTATTTATCACCAATGTGGTAAAATGCCGTCCGCCCGGTAACCGTGATCCATTGCCGGAAGAATTAGAGGCTTGCAACTGGTTTTTAGACCGCCAAATCGAAGCCATTAATCCGATGGTTATCGTCACGCTGGGGCGGTTTTCCATGGCAAAATTTATGGGAAATGTGCGCATTAGCGATGTCCATGGACAATCCCGCTGGGTTAATGGGCGGCTGGTAGTCGCCATGTTCCATCCGGCGGCTGCGCTGCATCAACCTTCGCTCAAGAACGCCGTGCTGGATGATTTTGGTCGTTTGCCCGGTTATTTGACCCAGGCGCGTACGAATCGCGATAAAATGCAAGCGGTACAAGCCACGCATCAAGAAGAAGAAAATCCGCCCGCTGAGAACAGCCCAACCCAGTTGAGTTTGTTTTAGGGATTTCCCTGGTAAAAACTTTGCCGGGGTAACAATACATTCAATTTGAAGGATCTATCATATGGCGTCAGACACTCGTCAAGTATTGATCGAGAAGCTTCGTAACCGCTCAGCCAAAGTGGCCGTGGTGGGGATGGGATATGTTGGTTTACCGTTGGCGGTCGTATTTGCGGAAGCCGGGTTTCAAGTCACCGGCATAGACCTCGATTCACGGAAAGTTGAAACGCTCAATCGCCAGGAAAGCTACATTCTGGACGTACCCACCGCGCAGGTGGCTGACCTGGTAAAAAAGGGCTTTCTCAAAGCCACAACCGACTATTCTGTCATTCGCGAGATGGACGCGGTTTCTATTTGCGTCCCAACCCCGCTGCGCCAGACCGGCGACCCCGACCTTTCTTTTATTATCAACGCAGTGGAAGGGCTGGCGCCGTATCTTCACCCAGGCATGGTTATCGTTCTGGAATCTTCCACTTACCCCGGCACAACCCGCGAACTTGTCTTGCCCACGCTGACCGATAAAGCCAGGCTGGAGGTGGGCGGGGAGGTTTTCCTGGCATTTTCACCAGAACGGGTGGACCCCGGACGCACGGATTGGACCACCTATAACACCCCGAAGGTGGTCGGCGGGATTACCCCGGCCTGCAGCGAAGTGGCTGCTGCCTGGTATCAACAGGCTCTCAAAACTGTCATTCCGGTGACCTCGACCGAGGTGGCTGAAATGGCCAAGCTGCTCGAGAATACCTTTCGCATGATCAATATTGGACTGGTGAACGAACTTGCCATCATCTGCGACCGGCTGGGAGTGGATGTCTGGGAAGTGGTCGATGCGGCAGCGACCAAGCCCTTTGGGTTTATGAAATTCACCCCCGGACCGGGTCTTGGCGGGCACTGTATTCCGATCGACCCACTTTACCTCTCCTGGAAAATGAAATCGCTCAATTACACCGCTCGTTTCATCGAGCTGGCTTCGGAAATCAATACGAACATGCCGCGGTTTGTTTTGGGCAAGGTGCAGGACGCGCTTAATGACCATCACAAAGCGCTGCGCGGCAGCCGGGTATTGGTTCTTGGCGCGGCGTACAAACCGGATATCGATGACCTGCGTGAGTCGCCGGCATTGGATGTTATTCATTTGTTGCTGGATAAAGGCGCGCAAGTGGAATATAACGACCCTTACATCCCTGAAATTCATTATGACGAACTGGACATGGTCTCTGTGCCGGACGTGATGACCGCGGTGCAGTCTGCTGACTGCGTGGTAATCATTACCAACCACAAAAAATATGATTACCCGGCGATTTTGACCGCGGCAAAGCTTGTGGTCGACACCCGCAACGCCATGGGCGAGGCTGGCCGGGTTTCCGACAAGGTAGTGAGGCTTTAATGAGTTTGCGCTACCTGGTGACAGGGGCAGCGGGTTTTATTGGCGCGCGGGTGACTGAGTTCCTGACGGCGGACGGTCATGCTGTAGTCGGCATAGATAACCTCAACGACGCTTACGACGTACGCGTTAAGGAATACAGGTTGGCGCGCTTGAAACAACAACCCGGCTTTGCCTTTTACCGGGGCGATATTTGCGACCGGCCGTTGCTGGAAAAGATAGGAACAGAACAGGGAACCATCAACGCGGTCTTTCACCTGGCAGCGCGGGCCGGCGTGCGTGCCAGCACAGAGAATCCCTGGGGGGTGGTGGATACCAATCTGGTGGGCAGCCTGAATTTGCTGGAGTTTGCCCGCCAATTTAATATCCCCAAGTTCGTGCTGGCATCCACTTCGTCCATTTATGGGGCAGAACCACCCCTGCCGACCCCGGAAGAAGCTGATTCCAGCCACCCGCTGCAGCAATACGCCGCCTCCAAAAAAGCGGCCGAGGCGCTGAGCCACGTTTATCACCACCTTTACGGGTTGGACGTGACCATTTTTCGCTATTTCACGGTGTACGGCCCGGCCGGCCGGCCTGATTTGGCTTTATTCCGCTTCGTACAATGGATCGCAGAAGGGCGGCCGATCCGGCTTAACGGTGACGGCAGCCAGTCGCGCGGTTTTACTTACGTGGATGACATCGCCCGTGGGACGATCCTGGGCTTGCGGCCGCTGGGCTATGAAATTATCAATTTGGGCGGGCACGAATCGATCTCGATGAACGACCTGATTGCAATGGTCGAGGAAATTTTAGGAAACCACGCCGAGATTGTTCACGCTCCTTTCCACCGGGCGGACATCATGAATAATCTGGCCGATGTGAGCAAAGCCCGCAGGCTGCTAGGCTGGGAACCTCAAGTCGGGCTTACGGAAGGCGTTCGCAACCTGGTCAACTGGTACCTTTCAGAGCGGACGTGGACCAGCCAGGTACTAACCGAATGACCTTTTTTCAGCGGCTGGCAGCTTTCTGGCGTGAGGACCTGCTGCTGCGCAGCGTTGTCCGCAACACCAGTTACCTCTTCTCCAGTAATACGGTCAGTATGGGGTTGACCTTTCTTCAGGGCTTGATGGCGGCAGCATTGCTTGGAGCCAGGAGTTATGGCTTGTTGGGCATGATCATAGCATTCGCCTCCAATATCAACCGGCTGCTGTCATTTCGCATGAACGAGCTGGTCGTCAAATATGGCGGGAATTTCCTGGCGGACGGAGAAAAAACCAAAGCGGCCGCGGTTGTCAAAGTGGCTGGCATCAGTGAGGCGATCACCTCTTTCATCGCTTACGGTATATTGCTGTTGCTGGCGCGCTGGGGCGCGGCCGTAATTATCAAAGATCCTTCCTCTGTCTCGTGGATCGGTATTTTTGGCCTGGCGCTGCTGGCTAATCTGGCAACCGAGACATCACAGGCCGTGCTGCAGCTTGGCAGTCACTACCGCACGCAGGCGCTGCTGACGCTGCTGCAAAATATCATCACGGTTGTCTGGATTGGCTCAGCCTTCATTTTCAAGGGCGGCGTGTTCGACGTGATGATGGCCTACCTGACAGGCAAGAGTCTGTTTGGCCTGGGCATGCTGTCGGCTGCCCTGTACCACTCGCGCAGTTTGTTGGGCGAAGGCTGGGTGAAAGCGCCTATTCGTGGAGCTTTGCAATGGCGCAGCATGGCTAATTTTGCCATCAGCACCAATCTGAGTCAGACGGTCAACATGCTCATCCGCGACAGCGAAGTGTTGTGGGTGGGCTATTTCCTGACCAGTGAAGCCGCGGGATATTACAAATTTGCCCTGGCTATTATGAACGTCATCCTGATGCCCATCACGCCGTTCATTCAGACCACCTTCCCTGAAATCACCCGTTCGGTTGCCAAACGCGCCTGGGGTCAATTGCGGAGTTTGCTCAAACGAACCAGCATGATTGCCCTGGCCTGGACGGGCACAGTGGCCGTCGGGCTCTTGTTGGTGGGCAGATGGCTGCTTGGTTTCTTCAAAGGCGGTGAATACCTTCCGTCCCTGCCGGTTATCTGGCTTCTGCTGATCGGCTTTGGCTTTGCCAATGTGCTGTTTTGGAACCGGTCGCTGCTGCTGGCCTTTGGCCGTCCCCGTTTTCCACTGGCGGCTGGATCCATTGCTGGATTGATTAAAATAATGCTGATGTTCCTCCTCGTTCCAAAATACGGCATGATGATGGAGGCTGCGCTGTTGAGTCTTTACTTTATCCTTTCGATTGGCGCAATTACCATCGAAGGCTTACGCAGCCTGAAAAAAGTCGAAATGCAACCGGCCGAAATACAGGCAGCCGCATGAAAATTGGCGCCATTGCTCCTTCGCACATACCGTCCAACACCGCCAACAGCATCCAGGTGATGAAAGTTTGTCAGGCGCTGGCGCAGCTCGGACACACCGTTAAATTATGGGTGCCCGGTCAGACCACGACGCCGTGGGAACAGTTATCCGGGTATTACGGCGTTACAACCCCATTTGAAATTTCCTGGCTGCCCCTCCAGCCAAATCTGAAACGCTATGACCTGGCGCTGTCTGGTGTCAACCGGGCAGCAGGCTGGCAAGCTGATCTGGTCTATACCTGGATGCCGCAGGCTGCCGTTTACGCGCAAGTTCGCGGCCTGCCCGTCGTGTTGGAAGTGCATGACCGCCCAACCGGGAAATTAGGTCCGTGGTTATTGCGGCGCACGGTCAACATGCGCGGCTGCAAACGCCTGGCAATCATCACCCGGGCGCTGGTGCGCGTGCTGGAGCAAGAATTCGACCTGCCCATCCCGCCGGAGAAAGTGGTTATTGCCCCGGACGGTGTGGATTTGGAGCGCTATGATGCTTTGCCAGACGCGCCCTCTGCCCGCGAAATGATCGGACTGCCGCCGCAGCAATTGACAGCAGTGTATACCGGTCACCTGTATGCCGGGCGCGGGATTGAATTATTACTCGGGCTGGCGCAGGCCTTTCGGCAGGTTCATTTTCTGCTGGTGGGTGGCAACCCGCAATCAGTGGAGAACTGCCGCAAACAGGCTGCATTGGCCGGGTTAACCAACCTCACCTTTACCGGTTTTGTCGAAAATCAGCGGCTGGCGCTCTACCAGGCGGCTGGCGATATTTTACTGATGCCTTACGGGCGCATCATCGCCGGCAGCAGCGGTGGGAACACCGCCGACATTTGCTCGCCGATGAAAATGTTCGAATATATGGCAGCCGGGCGGGCGATATTGAGCAGTGATTTGCCGGTGCTGCGCGAAGTGCTCAATGACAGCAACGCGGCCTTTTGCGCTGCCGACGAACTGGATAGCTGGAAAAAGGGATTTCAAGCTTTATTAAACGACCCTGCCCGCAGGCAAGTCATTGGCATGCAAGCTAAAATAGATGCACAGGGGTATTCGTGGAAGTCACGCGCCGAAGCTACAATAGCGAACCTGGTATGATGCGAGGTCAGAGATGAGCGGATTAACGAGGACAGCCAGATCCACCCTGTTTTTGCTTGGCGCAGGGGCACTGCTTGGCCTGGGGATGGCGGCGCTCGAACCGGGCGGAATAACCAGCGCCAGCGTGACCGCTTACGGCGCACTGGCGGCGCTGGTTTTGCTTGCGGGCTGGTTGATCTGGCGGTCACTGGACGCCGACCCCAAATCAGGCTGGATGGCGCTGACTGCATTCCTGGTGCGGCTGACATTGGGTGTGGCGCTCGGGCTGCTGCTGCCGGTTATCGGATACGACAAAGAGCCGCAAAATGCCGGCTATATCTTTTTTGATGCATTCCAACGGGATACCCAGGCCTGGCAGTTGGCGCAATCAGGCGCGCCGCTTTCTACGGCGTTCAACAGCCAGTTTTTCTCGGATCAGTACGGCGGCATGTTGATCACCAGCGCCGGGCTCTACCGGATTTTCTCTCCGGACCTGCACCGGCCCTGGTTGATCCTTCTGCTGACCGCGTTTGTCTCAGCAATCGGCGTTATCTTCATCTACAAGGCAGTTGTGGAGCGGTTTGGCGTTAAAACAGCCTCCCTCGCATCCTGGATTTATGCGCTTTACCCGGAAAGCATCCTGCTTGGCGCAGCTCAGATGCGCGACCCGATTTTGATCGGTCTGGCTGCTGCGGGCTTTTATTTGGTTAACCGGTGGCGTGAACTGCGTTGGAAAGCGGCAACCTGGCTGGTTGTAATTTTAGCGCTGCTGGCAGCATTCTCATGGCCGGTTGCGCTGGGCGTTGGCGCTGTGCTGGCGATCTGGTGGTGGATCGATTATTCCGCCGATCTGACGGATCGCAGGCGGCGCTTGATGGGGTGGGCTTTCCTGGGTTTATTAATGATCGCCGGGTTCACCTTCACCTCGAACTGGCTGCGGTCATCTGCTGCCTATGATATCGGCGATACGCAAACCAACTCCGGCTGGATTCAAGCGCTGTTCGAGCAGTTGCCCGAAGCTTTGCATACACCCTTTATCGTCGTTTATGGGCTGGCTCAACCGGTGCTGCCGGCTGCAATCATCGACCCGGCGCTGCCGATATGGTCGGTGTTGACCAGTTTCCGGTCTGTTGGCTGGTATTTGATCATCCCGCTGCTGCTGTACACCCCATTTGCGTTAGCGAAGTTTCCCCGCGGCACGCTGCGCCGCCTGCTGTTTTGCAGCTTTGCAGCCGTAGTTGCCTGGACGCTGGTCTCATCGCTGCGGGCGGGGGGTGATTTGTGGGATAACCCGCGTTACCGTACACTTTTTATCCCCTGGTTAGCGCTGTCCGCAGCCTGGGCCTGGACAACCGCGCGAGAGTTGCACGATGCCTGGCTGGGGCGCTGGTATATCGTAATGGGAATTTTCCTGGCTTTTTTCACTAACTGGTATCTGCGGCGTACCTTCGGCTTCGGTATTCTGATGGAATTCTGGTCGATGGTGGGAGCGATTGCTGCATTAAGCATGCTGGTTATTATCTGGGGATTGGTGCAGGAGATTCGCACCCGCGGCAATCCGTTTACCAGGGTTTGAGTAGACCAGCAAAGGGAGTAAGTTTAAGCAGCGGGGGTTGAAGTGCTGCCGTTGACAACCCAGTGCTGAAAGCCAGCGGTCATGATGCCCAGCGCCAGCCAGAAGTAGGGCAGGGCAAAGGTATCCACGCTGAAACCTTCAATCAGCAAGGCCACCAGCACAAATTGACCAAAAGAACCCAGGGCGCGGTGAAGCTGGTCAGGGGATGTGCCGAGACCGCGGGCACAGTTCCATAACACCAATAGCCAGGTGATGGAAATAGCTAGGCCCGCCAAACCGGTTTCTGCGGCCAGGCGCGTCCAGAGTGCTTTAGTGTTGGGCAAACCCGGGCTTTCATACAACAACTGACCGACCTCGGTCAAAGCGTAACCGAAGGCGCCCATCTTTTCAGGGAAAAAGTAGCCTGCATTGCCGATGCCGACTCCCAGCACGGGGTGATCGTTGAAAATTTCGTATCCGGTTTGCCAGAAGACCAGTCTTTCGGCGAAGACCAGCCGATTGGCGAACATCATCACGCCTTCTTCTTTCAAGGTCTTGACGTCGAACAGCTGCGCCATGCGCGGATCGAGTTTGGAGAGACCATAACCTGCGCTGAGGAACATCCCCAGATAAACCCCGATCAGCCCCATAAAAAGGAGGATGGGCAAGGCTGTTTTGCCGACAATCTGCCAGAATGGACGCGACCAACGGCGGGTGATGCTTCCGCGCAGCCAGCCGACCAGTCGCAGGTTTAGGTCCAGGATGATGTAGGCTATAACCAGCAGGAAAGCCAGCCAGCCGACCCTGGAGTAGGAGGCAAACAATGTGGCTGCACCGCCTGCCAGCAACAGGTTTTCGAAGCTTACATGCAGGATGCGGAAGGAATGGGCGGAGGTTTTGCGTAGCGTGGCTGCCAGCCACCACGGCAGATAAATCGTGTTCAACATGTGCGCCAGCCAGGAGGGTTCAAAGGCCAGCCCGGTCACCCGCCGATAATATAACAGCCCGCTGGCGGAGAGCAGGCTCTGCATTTTCTCCAACCAGCCGGGGTATCCACCGGCGATAAAGGTGAAGTATGCCTGTACCGCTGACCACAGGATGATCACCAGCCCGCCGTAGTTCAGCCAGCGCAGCAAGTGATTGAAATCAGCTTTGTTGACTGGCCATGAACTGGCAATCAAATAGGCGCTCAGCCCAATGCCCAGCGTAACCAGGTTTTCGACTGCTGTTCTCCAGCGGGTAAATTCGCGAAAAGCCGGGATTTCGATAAAAAATGCTGCCAGGGTTGCAATTAACGCAACTGCGGCGAAAATCAAGATCGGAATAGTCGCCAGCGGAAGCCGACCGCCCCGGATAAGATAGGGGACAAACCAGATAACCAGCAGAATGAACAGGAAAACGATGGAGAGTGCAGCGACGGATTGAACGCCCAGCCCCCGCGAGATCAACGGAAAACTGCTGATTGGCAGAAGCAGCATCAGCGCAGCCCATGTCCAACGAACCAGGCGTTGCATAGCGCTTAATTCCTCTTAAGCCATCTTAGCGGAAAGCCAGAGCTGACCATTGCGATGCCAACAATCAGCCCGATAAGCAGTCCGGCCAGCGCCAGATTATTACGTCCGTAGAGTACCGGCTGCTGCGGTGGGGTAGCACGCTGGTTGACCTGGTAGGTCACGCCTGGAAAAAGACCACGAGCCGCTTGTTTTTCCACCAGTAATTTCTCTTCGGTGGTCGAAAGACCGGCTTGCAGCTCACTGACCGAATTGTATGGGCAGACGGGGACGATGGCATTGACCGCCACTTGTTCCAGGCAGGACTCGAGTGAATCGAGGTAGGACGCTATGGCGTCCGCAGCCAGGGCGTGCTGGTAAGCGCTGTCCAGGGCGAGGCTGCCCAGGTCCAGCCAACGATTGGCGATAAAAGCAGCCTGATCCGGGTCGCTGAAACGAACGCGTAAAATCCATTCATAGGAGCGGCGTTCGATTGTGGCTGCTTTGAAGAGCGAATCAAAATCGATCGGAATATTTTCTGCACGGGCAGCATCCACCACCTGCTGCATCACCTCTGTGGAATAGATGACGCCTGCGGCGGCGCCCAACGCCAGGTCTTTATCGTATTGTTCCATATACCCCGTACGCGTGAAATCAATCCCGATGGCGATGTGCACCTGCGCTTCGTACACCGGCGTTTTCAACGCATATGCGCCTAATCCGGCCAGCCCGCCAAGGATGGCGGCAGCAGCGACAACCCACCAGTAGGTCAGTATAGTCAAAACTTTTTCACGTGGGGAGAAGGAGGCAAGCATGGGAGGTTGGTGAAATTATACCCTGTCTCACACCGTGAGATGGGACCGGGGGAGTGAGAATTGTTTTTGCAGGTTGAATCGAGAGCGGGGAAATAACTCTAACCGAGGATGAACATTGGCAGCCCGAAACCCGATGTTTTGAATCACTACGTCGGATCTCGGGGCTACCTGGGTGACTTTTTATCTAACACTTACCTCATGCCCCTCGATTCGACCTACGCATGCTGTTTTTCGATTGACACGGACGGGGTACCATTAAAATCTTGACCCTATTTAATAATCTCTGCGCCCCCAAGCATGTTCGGCGTGGTTAATCCGAATTTGTTTTTCATTCACACGATCCTTAAATGCGGCAGGTGGAAAGCTGAAACACCTCCGCAGCAAAAAGCGGGCATTTCTACCCGCCTTTTGATAATTTATTGTTTGGATTTTCCCAGCCGCGATCGTTCTTCTTCAATAATGACCGGGTCGAGCTTGCGAAACAGGGGTTCCGGTTTTTCGAGCTGCGTCCCGGGTTTGAGCTGGCTTGGCGCCCAATGCCCGGCGGCTTTATCCGGGTTATAACGCAGCACAAAGTGCGTTCCGAGTTCATCCTGTTCCTGGCTAATGAATTGATCGCCGAACAGGTTGTTGGTGTAGCCCATAAAGAAGTGCAAGCGCTGCGAGGTGAAAGGCAGGAAGGGCGACAGCAGCACTTTGATGGAGTCAATGGCGCGCAACGCCGTATAAATCGACCGAGCCGCTGCTTCCCGGTTGGTTTTGATGGCAGTCCAGGGAGCAGTTGTATCCAGATATTTGTTCACTTCGCCGGCCAGACGCATCCCTTCGGCCAGCGCCGCCCGCAGGTGAACAGCTTCCATTTCATTCGCGACGGTCTCGAATCCTTGCTCTACCGCGGCAATCAGGTCTTTGTCTAAAGCGGTTAGTTCGCCGGGATCAGGCACCACGCCATCCCAGTGTCTGGCGGCAAAGGACAGTACACGGTTCGCCAGATTACCCCAGGTGGCGACCAGTTCGTCGTTGTTGCGCTTGTAAAAATCCTCCCAGTCCCAATCCGTGTCGCGCGTTTCCGGCATGTTTACCGTCAGGTAGTAGCGCAGCGGGTCGGGGTCGTAGCGGGAGAGGAAATCTCGCGCCCAGACTGCCCAGTGGCGGCTGCCCGAAATTTTTTGGCTTTCCAGGTTCATAAATTCATTGGCAGGCACATCATAGGGCAGCACCAGCGGGGCTTTAACCGAACTGCCCATCAGTTCGTCGAAGCGGGAACCCATGCCAATCAACTGACCGGGCCAGATGATGGCATGGAAGGGTATGTTGTCTTTCCCGATGAAATAGGTGATTTTGGATGACTGATCATGCCACCATTTGTGCCAGGCTTCCGGTTGGTCAGTGATGCTGGCCCATTCGATGGTAGCCGAAAGGTAGCCGATCACCGCCTCGAACCAGACATACAGACATTTGCCCTTTTCAGCCTCAAGCGGTACCGGGATGCCCCAATCGAGGTCGCGGGTGATGGGGCGGCCGCGCAGACCTTCGGTTTCGATTTGACCGAGGGACTGGCGCAAAACATTCTGCCGCCAATAATCGGTTTTGCCTTTCAGGAAAGCAGAAATCTGCGGTTGCAGCTTGCCAAGGTCCAGGTAGTAATGTTCGGTTTCCCGCAGTTCCGGGGTGGAACCGTCGATACGCGAGCGCGGCTCGATTAATTTAGCCGGTTCGAGCAGGTTTCCACAGTTGTCGCACTGGTCGCTGCGCGCATTGGTGAAGCCGCAGATGTAGCAGGTTCCTTCCACGTAGCGATCCGGTAAAAAACGGCTTTGGGCTGTGGAATACCATTGCAACTGGCTTTCCTTATAAAGGAAGCCGTTTTCCAGCAATGCCAGAAAGATTTTCTGTGACACATTGAAGTGATTGGCAGTATGGGTGCTGGTGAACAGGTCGTAGGAGATGCCAAGCGACATGAACAGGTCCAGGAAAGTGCGGTGAAAGCGCTGATATACCTCCATGGGGGTTGAGTTGGAGGCATCTGCGCTGATGGTGATGGGGGTGCCGTGTGAATCGGAACCGGAGACCATGACCACATCGCGCCCGCGCAGCCGTTGGTACCGGGCAAAAATATCGCCGGGTAAGTGCGAGCCAGTCACGTTGCCGACGTGGATTTCAGAATTCGCGTAAGGCCAGGCGATAGCTACCAGAATGGGTTCGGTCATGCAGCACCTCAATTAGGCTAAATTATGGTTGGATTTTATCATGATTTATATGGTTTATAGCTCTGATTACGCCTGACTGTGCTGTATATACAATTGTATTCGTTTGCGAGATAAGTATGTAAAAAGGAAATAGATAACCGTGGTCGTTGTGATTAACCATTACTGGCCATTTCAGTCTTGACAGAAATCGGTAAAATGGGTAAACTAAATCTGGCCTTATAAGGCCGGCGTATTGGATTATTTCAGGAGTACAGTTTCGAATGGATTCTGACGAAGCGGAAAGCGGAGCTGATAGTAACCCTCCCATAGAGGGTGACTCAGCCTCACTATCCCAGTTCATTGAAAATATGGGTTTGCACTTCGAGGAATACGGAGTGCCGCGGATCGGGGGCCGGATTCTTGGCCTGATGCTGGTTTCTTCTCGTCCGGTCACACCCGAGGAGATGTCCGAAGTCCTGCAAGTCAGCCGCAGCAGCGTTTCGACCAATTTGCGCACGCTGCTCATGACGGGCCTGGCGGACCGTGTATCTCTCCCCGGAGAACGCAGCGATCACTACGTTTTCTCAGATGACGCCTGGGAAAAGTCGCTTGAAATGCGGCTGGAAGGCATTCTCTCGCTACAGGAAATGGCAGAGGATGGCTTGCAGGGCATGGAGGACGATCACCCGGCGCGGAAGCGCATGCTGGAGATTTTGGCCTGGAGTGACATGGTCAGAACCAGCTATGAGCAGTTGATCACGGAGTGGCAAGCCCAGAGGGAGACCCTGGCCTAACCGCGGCGATGTAGCGCCGCATACCGATCCTCTCGGTGGGTTATCGCTGGCTGGTCTTCACAGAATCCAGCCAGTTTGTTTTTAACTTGCCAGATTGAGAGAGGAGGCAGCGATGCGCTACATGGTAATTCGCACCGAAAAACTGACCAAGAATTTTGGACGTAAGCCAGCGCTGCAAAATCTTACGCTGGAAGTTGAACCGGGGGAGGTATTTGGCGTCCTGGGGCCTAAAGGCGCCGGTAAATCGACGCTGTTAAATATTTTGATGAATTTCATCCGGCCAACGAGCGGAGTTGCTCTGGTAATGGGGCTGGATTGCCAGAAACAAAGTCTGCAAATCAGACGGCAGGTCGGCTACTTACCCGAAATTATGAGCCTGCCAGCCTCTTTAACAGGGGAACAGATACTGGATCGGTTCGCCAGCCTGACCGGGTTGATCGATGAGGATTTTGTGGCTGATCTGGCCAACCGCTTTCGGGTCGATCTCACTCGGCGGGCGATGGATTTCACTGCTGTTGAAAAACGCGCCCTGGGCATTATCCAGGCATTTATGCAGCGACCGGAGTTGGTCCTGCTGGATGCGCCGGCAGTTGGATTGGACCTGGAACGGCAGACCCAGTTGTATCGGCTGATTGCCGAAACGCGGGCATCTGGTGCGACCGTTTTAATTGGATCGCAGAGCTTAACGGAGATGGAAAGAATAAGCGACCGGGTGGCGGTGCTCTATCAGGGCAATCTGGTGGCAGTTGAGCGCGGCGTCACATTGCGCGCCCGCGCCCTGCGTAAAATCGAAATGCGGTTCGCTGAACCGATTCATTCTGACGCATTTGCCAGTTTACCAAATGTCAACGACCTGGTGTTGGAAGACAACAAACTTCGCTGCACGCTGCAGGGCGAGCCGGATGCGCTTTTCAAAATTGCCAGCCAGTTTCGCCTGTTAGACGTGATCAGCCAACAGCCAAGCCTGGATGAAGTGTTTACCAGATATTACGGGGTTGGCGCGAATAATTAAATAGGGTTGTATAGGTAATAAGGATCGCCTGTTGACGGCCGCTGTATTGCTGCTGCACTCACAGAGAACATTTCGGGTAGGGTATTGTGTGAGTGAACGGCGTAAAGCATCTCTCGATTGGTTCCTTGATCCTTCGCTTATGCTCACTCACAGAGTGCCCTGCGGGCAGGGTGACAAAATTTGTCATTTTGCTGAAGGCCCTTCGTCGGGTTTCGCTTACAGAAATATGATTTAATTGAGAATAAAAATTTGCTCAACCCTACTTACAGGCTAACCAAAGACCAACCCGTATGGTTTGGTTCGTTTATTAAACCCGCTTGTGCTGTATAATCTTTTTAACAGCCAAACCAAAGAGGGAGGCATTGACAATGAACCTACTCATGGACCCCAATGTGGCCTATGTCCTGCTCGTCCTGGGTATAGTTTTGGGCGTCCTGGCATTATTCGCTCCCGGGACAGGATTTCTGGAAATCGGGGCGCTTTTTGCCCTGGTATTAGCTGGCATCAGTGCGGTTAATATGGACATTAACCCCTGGGCGCTAATCGTCCTCGCCCTGGGGATTGTCCCCTTCATATTGGCGCTGAGAAAATGGCGCAGCTGGGCTTTCCTGGGAATCGCCATCGTTGCATTGGTGGTTGGGTCGGTTTTCCTGTTTCGTAATGCAACAGGTGGACCGGCAGTAAATATCTGGCTGGCGATTTTCGTTTCACTGCTTGCCGCTGGCACGCTATGGATTATTGGCCGCAAGGGGTTGGAAGCCATCGCCCGTCACCCCGATTTCGACCTTGGACAGTTGAAAGGGGCTATTGGGGAGGCGCAGACCAATATTTTCAGGGAAGGCAGCGTGCATATTGGCGGCGAAGACTGGTCGGCCTGGAGTCAAGAGCTTATTCCAGCTGGTAGTAAGGTGCGTGTATTAAAACGTCAGGGATTGGTCCTCGAAGTTGAAAGAGCCGAAGAGGAAAAGCAATAACCGGCGCATCAACGCCGGATAAAATGTAATCCACAGGAGGTCTGGCAATGGATTTTCAAGTTGTATATTGTTTGATCGGTGTAATTGTTTTGATCGTCCTGGTCTTTCTGGCCTCGGCGCTCAAAATCGTTGCAGAATACCAACGGTTGGTGGTCTTCCGCCTGGGGCGCTGCATTGGCGAGAAAGGTCCCGGGTTGGTCATCCTCATCCCGTTCATTGACCGGGCAGTTCGGGTGGATTTGCGCGAACAGGTGCGCGAGATTCCAGTGCAGACGTCCATCACAGCCGATAACGCCCCAATCTCCATCGATTTCCTGTGGTACTACAAGGTTTTCGATCCGGTACAAAGCGTCCTGGCAGTTGGCAGCTTTGAACTGGCGGCTCAGGGTATTGCCACCACCACCCTGCGTTCGGTGATCGGCGGAATCATGCTGGATGGAGTCCTTTCGGAACGCGAGAAAATCAACCAGGCGCTGCGGGCCAGGCTGGACGAGGTGACCGAACGCTGGGGCGTCAAAGTCACCAATGTTGAAATCCGCGAGATCATCCCGCCGCGCGAGGTACAGGAATCGATGAACCGCCAACTGACGGCGGAACGCACGCGCCGCGCTGTGGTGACTGAATCCACCGGTACCCGTGAAGCAGCGATCAACGTGGCCGAAGGTGATCGGCAGGCAGCCATCCTGAAAGCCGAAGGTATGAAGCAAGCTACTATTCTGGCAGCGCAAGGTGAACGGGAGGCACAACTCCTACGCGCCGAAGGCTATGCATTGGCGCTGGAGAAGATCTTTGGCGTCGCCCAAACGGTCGATTCCAAAACCATGACCCTGCAATACTTTGAAACCCTCAAGAATATGGCTCAGGGCGCTTCCACCAAGTACATCTTCCCGATGGAGTTTACCAGCATGCTGAATGACTTCGTCAAATCGCGCGAAAAGTAGCCAGTAATTTCATAAGAAAATCTCGCCGCCGGGTTGATCTCCTGGCGGCGAGATCTATCGCAGCCGGGTCGGGGGTATGCATTGACGAGTGAATTTGACATCGTAGAAGCCAATTTACGCGACCTGGGGGAATTACGCAAACTTGAGCGTGAGTGTTTTGAGCTGGATGCCTGGCCGTTAATTGATCTGGTCGCTGTACTAACCTTTCCAGGCATTATTCGATTGAAAGCTGTGGTCGATGGGAAAATGGTTGGGTTCGTTGCCAGCGATTTGCGACGAGGGCAAGACCTGGCCTGGATCGTAACCATCGGCGTTTTACCGGCCTTTCGCCGCCGGGGAATTGCCCGCGAGCTGATGTATGCTTGCGAGGCGCGGCTGACTGCTAAACGCATCCGCTTAAGCGTGCGGCGGAACAATTTGCCAGCCATCGAGCTCTACCAGACTGAAGGCTACACCCAGGTTGACATCTGGGGAAATTATTACGCCGATGGCGAGGATGCGCTTATTCTGGAAAAAAAAGTTAACAATGGCTGAGAGTAAGTTGACATTCACCCTGACTCGGGCTATCATAGTCATAAGGAATTAGAGGCAGATTCATTATGCGAGAGTTAACGACATATCCAGGAGCCAAGCTCTGACCGGGGCACGCAAAGCTATAAGCGTGCCTTTTTTTCTACCTATTTCTTGAAAGGAGACTGTGTCATGGATTATGGAATGATCGGCAAACGGGAAAAAGCCAGACGGTATGCTCAGGAACGCGAACGGATGCACTTCAATAGTTTCACAGTCACAATGGATGGGGAGAACAATCCGCATAATGTCAGTTACGATCATGGCAAGTGGTCCTGCGATTGTTCGTTTTTCTCGACGCGCGGCGTTTGCAGTCATACCATGGCACTCGAAATTCTCCTGGAAAATATGATTGCCGAGCCGGTAAGCTAATTAACTAAATTGAATAATCAAACAAGGTCCAGCCTGGTGCTGGGCCTTGCGGTTTAACCGGGTGATTTTTTTATTATTCTATTCACAGGGCAAAGAGTTGCAGCATGTCAAGTTCGTTTTGGGTTTCTCCGCTGGTTCGTTGAGTGAAACAAATCAAGCCCAGGTGGGGCATTTACTCTAGCCGCTCCCAAAATTCTGCACGGAGCAGCCATGCCCATGGGGCTGTCTCAAAAGAATAAATTAGTCATTTATTCCGCCACATATGCGGGATGGGGTGGAACCCATTCTCTACAGGTAGGGGCGGGTTTCCACGCCCGCCCGCTTTTGAGACGGCCCCAATTAAGACAAAGCCGCCTACAACTGTTACGATCCGATTTCGTATACAACGTGTCATTATCCTATAATAGTCTTGCTGAGTTTCCCCCCAGGAGAATATTCCATGAAACCAAATATGCCAATCACGCTCTGGCTGCGCTGGGTCGGGGCCAATGCTCTGGGAGAGATGGTTGGGCTTGGCCTTACGTTTTTAGCCGCGGCTATCGGATTCGCAAAATTGGAGAGTTTGGGCGGGTTGGCAGGTGTCCTACTCGCGTTTGCCTTTGCGGTCGCCAGCGGCATCTTCGAGGCGACCCTGGTGGGTTGGGCGCAGTGGTGGGCTATGCGGCCCTGGTTCCCTGAAATTCAGCGGTGGGCCTGGTGGCGCGCGACGGTCATCGGCGCCTTACTTGCCTATCTTCTGGGCTATCTGCCGTCGACCCTCATGAATTTGCAGGCCGAGACGACCCAATCCGCCGTCGCCGCAGAGCCACCTCAGGGTATTGTGCTTTTGCTGGCAGCCGGGATGGGGCTGGCAGGTGGGGCGGTTCTTTCGTTTGCGCAATGGCTGGTTTTACGCAAACAAGTCCCCAGCGCAGGTTTATGGCTCCCGGCCAATATGTTGGCCTGGATGATTGGAATGCCGATGATCTTTTGGGCTATCGATCAAGCCCAAAAATTGAATTCGATCAACCAGGTTGTGTCCTTTATGGCTGTTACACTATTGGTTGTAGGTGCAATCGTTGGCGCTGTGCACGGATTGGCCCTGGTGCGGCTGGCAGGTAAAAATCAAGCGAAAGGTATGGATTTCAGTGCATGAAGATCAATAACCTGGGCGGGGTCATTTTCGACCTGGATGGAACGCTTTACCTGGGAGACGCAGCGCTTCCGGGGGCATCCCGGGTGTGCAGCGAGCTGCGCCGGCAAGGTATGAGGCTTATTTTTGTCAGCAACAAACCCCTGTCAGGACGCGAGGTGTATGCAGCCAAGCTGACCCGGTTGGGCATTCCGGCGACTCCGGATGAAGTGATCACATCTGCGCATGTACTCAGCCTGTACTTGAAACAAACCGCCCCTGCGCTGCGCCTGTACGTGATTGGCGAAGAAAACACGCGGACTGAACTGAGCAGTCACGGATTAATCGTACTTGAGGAGCGCTTGGACCAGGACCAGCGTGAGGTAATCGACCCGCGGGGGATCGATGCCGTGGTGGTCGCTTTTGACCGGACGCTGGATTATCGAAAACTGAATACTGCTTATCAGGCATTGATGCAGGGCGCGCATTTTTACGCCACCAATGCGGATAAGACCTGTCCGATGCCCGGCGGGGCTATACCGGACGCCGGGGCGACCATCCATGCGCTGGAAACGATCACCGGACGCAAAGTCGAATTGATTGCCGGGAAACCCTCCGGCTTGATCTTAAAGCACGCCTGCGAAACCCTTGGATTGCCCCCGAACCGCTGCATGATGGTCGGCGACCGCATCGAGACGGACATCCGCATGGGGATTGAGGCCGGCATGCATACAGCATTGGTGCTGACTGGAATCACCCGGCGGGAGCAAATTGAGCAGTCGGACATTCAGCCTGAATTGGTACTGGAAACACTTGCCGACCTGCTGAAGGTAATTTAAACACTGGCTGCTTTGGCCTGCAGGTCATCGTGGTCGGGGATGCAGCTTTCAACTTCTCGCAGAGTAGGCACGGTATACGCCAGAACGGCGATTAATGCAGCAATTGCGCCTGCTAAAACAAACATCAAACCCATGCCGGCGCCCGGGCCGGTGCCTACCAGCCCGCCAAAAGTGGAACTGAGCGCTCCGCCTGGCTGCATGGCCGGTTCGAATACCTGATCGGCCAACGGGCCGGCAATCGCGTTCGATAACGGAAGAACGAACCAGGCGATTAACCGGCGAATAGCAAACACCCGGCCTTGCAAATCTGGTGGGACTTTGGATTGCCAGATGGCCTGGTTGGAGCCATTAACAACGGGCGCAAAGAAAACACCGATGAAACTGGCGGCAATCCAAATTGCGGTGGTTTGCGCCATGCCGAATAACACTGCGCCAAACAGACAGGAGGCTGCCCAACCGGCTAAAACGCCGTGGATGCGTTTCCTTGGCCCGCCCCAGGCTCCCATCAACAGACCGCCTGCCAGTCCTCCGATGGCAGCCGCAGATTGAGTGCTGCCAAAGATGAGCTGGTTATTGCCGGTGCGCGCCAGGATCAGCGGCGCTCTGACACTCATGGCAATGCTGAAGAAAAAATTACACAACATAAACAGCAGTTGGAGTTGCAACAAGCTGGGACGCGCCAGGATGAATTTGAGGCCAAAGCTGGCTTCCTTGAAGATGTTGCCGCGGGCTGCCTGCCCTTCACGACTCAATTTTGGCTGCGGAATTTTGACGAAGAGCAGCGCTGTGATTGCCAATGCAGCGGTAAGCAGGTCAATAGCCAGCAGGCCGCGCAGCCCGAGCGGGCCGATCAGGGCGCCTGCCACCATAGGGGCGAAAATTCCGGAAGCGGGACCGGCCATTTCGAGCATGGCATTGGCGCGGGCATAATGCTGCTTGGGCAGCATGGTGCTGATGGCAGCGGAATAGGCCGGCCAGTGAAATCCCTGGAAGATGCCAGTGATCACCGCAGTCACATACAGGTGCCAGATTTGCAAATTGCCGGTTACCAGCAGCATCAAAATTAACACCGAAGTGAGCGCTGCCGAAAAATCACTCAGCATCATCATCAACTTGCGATTGTAACGATCCACCATTACGCCCACGAAAGGGCTGAGCGCCAGCATGGGTACGGTATAAAATACACCAATGAGCGTCAACGGCGTAGCCTTACCCGTTGCTTCAAAGGCCCACAGGGTGATGCCAAATTCAGCCACCGCTGAGCCAAAAATCGACAAGAGCTGGCCAATCCAGATGATGAGAAAGACGGTCAAGTTTTGGGGTTTGTTGTTTTCAGATTCCATAAGCGTCTGCTGGCCGGGGGTGGCAGGAATTTTAATTCCGATTCCGTTGCAAGAATAGGTTAGCAAAGATCGATGGAGAATTGAACGTGATATTTCGAAGCTGCGTGTTGTTAAGAGTGAATATGGTTACAATTGGACTTCCCCGGCTTGTTTTTCCGGATGGACGTTGAAAATTGGAGGAAGCAATGATCGATCTTGCCATCATGGTCGAAGGCCAAAATGGATTGAATTGGCCGCGCTGGCAGCGGTTGGTTAAGCTGGTGGAGGAACTGGGTTTTTACGGGCTTTTTCGTTCAGATCATTTCACCAATAGCCGGCCGCCAGATCTCGATTCATTAGAACTGTGGACCTCGCTCACCTGGCTGGCGGGCAACACCCGGCGCATTCGGTTTGGCTCGCTGGTGACGCCGGTCTCCTTCAGACATCCGGCACTGACCGCGCGAATGGCGGCAGCGGTTGACGATCTATCGGGAGGGCGGCTGACGCTTGGTCTTGGGGCCGGCTGGCAGGAACGTGAGCATCAACTGTACGGTTTTGACCTGCTCCCGCCTGCAGAACGCTTCGACCGCTTCGAAGAGGGGGTACAAATTATTCGGCAGTTGTTGCAACAAAGTGAGCCGTTAAGCTTTGCCGGCAAATATTTTCAACTGCAAAATGCTGCCCTATTACCTCAACCGCAGCGTCGGGGTGGACCGCCGATTTTGATTGGGGGTAATGGCAAAAGCCGCACATTAAGGCTGGTTGCCCGGTACGCGAACGAATGGAATGCCATTTTTCTGAAGTCTGAGGAATACCGAAGATTAAACCGCCATCTGGACGAATTCATCCTTGCCGAGGGTCGAGAACCGAACATGGTAAGGCGTTCCATGATGACCGGGCTGGTCTTCGGGGTGGATCAGGCTGCTCTTGACCGGCGCGTTACCGATGATAGGAATTCATCGGTGGACGAGCTCAAGGGGCGCGGGATAATTGTTGGTACGCCGTCAGCGGTTGTCGACCAGATCGGCGCACTGGCAGATGCCGGTGTTCAAGGCTTGATGCTTCAGTGGCTCGACCTGGATGACCTGGCCGGGCTGGAAGCGCTGGCGAAAACCGTGCTTGGGAAGCACTAGAAGGGCACAATTTGGTTCGCGGGATACCCGTTCTGCAGAAGCACTGGCGTAATGAGCCCGACTACCGAATTATTACGGGTAAATAAACGTAACTTTCACTCGTTCGCCTGAGAATGACGCCGCTTTGCCCCACCGTGAAACCAGTGCCATCCGTTAAAAAGAATACACTTTTTAAGTTCGTGGCAATGCCACTGGTCTCGGTTTGCCAGGTTTCACCGCCATCAATAGTGGTCAGAATCAGCCCGCTAGAGCCAACCACCCAACCCTGTAGAGCACTTATAAAATAAACGCCCTCCAGTCTAGTGGTTGTGCCGCTGTTCTTGGGAGTCCAGGTGTCCCCACCGTCTGCCGTGTACAGGATGGTACCGCTATCGCCAACAACCCAACCATGCGTAGAATCCAGCATTTGAATTCCATACAGGGTCTGGCTGGTATTGCTTGTCTGACCGGAGAAGTTTGGCGTGCCGCTGGCATTTGTTATGTGGACGATGACTCCATCGGTACCAATTACCCAACCTTCGTTTGTGCTGACAAAGTACAAATCATTCATGATCCCCATACTGATGGGCGACCAAAAATTAAACGTGACGTCATTATTATCGGCGAAGGTATACCGCCAATAAGCCCGGTTGGTGCCGCTGGCTCCTACAACCCAGATTGTATTTGCTGATACCGGGAAAGAGGCAGCTCGGGCATTGGTAGAAGAGGCGTCTCGGAAGCCAGACCAGTTCGCACCCCCATCCCTTGTGCGCGCAACTACTTTTGTTCCGCTGACCCAGCCAGTATTCGTGTCAATGAAACGGACACTATTATAGCCATCCCCTGAATATACGCCAGAAATCGAAATGGGATTCCAGGTAGCACCGCCGTCAACGGTATTGAGAAAGGTATTTGTTCCCCCGGTTACCCACCCTTGCAGGTTGTTAATAAAAAAGACATTGTTGAGATAATTGGCCGTCCCACTTGGGACAGGTGCCCAAGAGTACGAATCCACAGAAGCATAGGACGCTGCAGGCTGCACATTTCCACCAAGAATGAGCAGAATGCAAAATACAAGCAGGCAATGCCAGAATTTCATGTTCCCCTCCCATATTCAATTGTCGGAAAAAATTGATATGAAATTAGCCAAATCTAAATAATTTTTTAGACTTGCGTTTTTATTTTAGCTCTTTTCCACATTAAAGCATATTAAAAACACGCCTCAATTTTGGAAATATGCCAACCAAAAGCCCTAAGAACCGATTGCTCCTTGATTTCCGGACTGGGTTTAATTGTGTACCTGGCAGCCATTTATCTGCACCCGGCATTTACCGAAGTTCAAAGCCTGATGTTCCGGTGGCTCGACCCGGATGACCTGGCCGGGCTGGAAGCGCTGGCGAAAACCGTGCTTGGGAAGGTTTAACCCTGTCAGTCAGCGCTCATTCGGGCTTATCAAGATCAAATTAAAGATCAAGATGCCAGCAGCGATCAACCCGGCAACTACCAGGGTAACGGCTGTGGCGAACATCTGGGCCTCGATATATCCCTCGCGAATTATTGATTAACTTTGTCAAGAATTAATGCATCCAAAACCTGAAACCTGTCGTAATATAATTATGATAAGTTTTATCCGATTTACAACAAAAGGAGAAACTCGATGAAAGGTTTGAATCCAATCAAAGCCTTGCCAGTACTGGCCCTAATTCTGCTTCTCTCGGTAATCGGCTCAGCAAGCCCGGTTTTTGCTGCCGTGATCGATGGGGCAGATACGGGCGGACGGCCGATTGAAGTCTTCATGACCGGAGCAGCGGAAAGACCTGGCCCGGGAGATCCCGATGGTACGGGTACAGCCTTCTTTACCTTCAACCCTGGGCAGGGAGAAGTTTGCTTTGTTTTGACGGTTGAAAATATCGATCCCGCCACTGCCTCGCATATTCACCGGGCTTCAGTCGACGTTGCCGGTCCGGTAGTGATTCCACTGGCGCCGCCAACAACCGGTTCCTCCAGCGGCTGTGTTGCTGCAGATCCGGGATTAATTATGGAGATTCTCCAATTCCCGGACCAATTTTATGTCAACGTGCATAACCCTGCCTTCCCAGCGGGCGCCGTTCGGGCACAGTTGACCCGGTAACCTGTTTATCCAGCCGATCAGGTTGGGACATAGGGACAAATAAGGCCGCTGACATGCGTAGATTGTCAGCGGCCTGCTTTAATTGATAAACGCTTTAGCTGGAAACTTTGTCACCGGGCTGGTCTATTTCTAACTGGATGTCGTTTTCCCAAGCTTTGAGCACAACCCTGCGACGCAGAGTCTTGATTGAAAAAGACTATTTTCGGATGAGGAAGCATGGCCGGTTGGAACGGTTGGCAAATATTTTTTCGTTACAAAGTCTGGTCTTAAGAAACAGTTGGCGGGTAGAACTTGGGGTGCGCTTCGAGTACCAGCCAACGCCTTCCCACCTTTCGCATAACCTGGACAACGTAGCCCCTTAAAACCCGCTCGCCATCTGGAGATGTGATTTCAAGTCCACCCTGCCAGATCGCAAACTCCGGCGTCAGCATACGAATGGTTCCGCGTTCCAGGCTAACTACCGCACCAGGCATGGTTTGATGAAGCAGCTGGTCGTAAGCACTTTCAAGTTCGGCGCGGCCCCGCTGGATATCACCGCTCACGCCCACACGGGTACCATCTTCGGTAAAGAACAATGCGGCGGCTTTCGCGTCGCCTTTGTTCCAGGCTTCTTTGAACGCTTCTATCTCTTTATAAATCGTCTGCAATTCATCCTGCGCCATTTTTACCTCCGAGAAATCGTTAACTATATTAGTAATCATTATATATCTGTTTACCGCGTAATCGGCTGAAACAGAATAAATTTTCAGAACTCTAATATGAGGCGGCAACCCTGACAAAAATTATGATGCGTATGGCGACCAGAGTCTGTCGAGACTGCTAGAAATAACGGATGTGCTTGCTTATATCACCAGCGACAATAAATTACCAATGGCAATTTAAAGATTTAAATAACTTTCACGTAGACCGATTCTCACGTCCCCTTGATTAATTTTCCGTGACTTCAAGGAGTTGAATAGCCTGTCCTTGAGGTCTATTCGGATCATAAACAATGGTATACGTAAACGAAACTCCTTCAAGGGGTGTCTCACCAACCCAATCAATAACGGGTTGAGTAATCACCTTGCCATCTAGTTCATATTTATAAGCAGCATATCGATATACTCCGTTTGGTACATCTTTATACTCGGTTATTGCTCCTGCTTTTATGTCACCAAATTCAAGCTGATCTTTTGGAATAACAACTATCAGGTCGGTTATTAAATAATCGCCGTTATTAATGAGCCGCAAGCGATGGGTTACGGGTTTTCCGGCGCAACCATGTAAGGTCATGCTTGCAGTAAATAGTATTATCAGACACAGCCATACAAGGCTGCCCCGCCAAGTCCCGAAAGTATCATGACCCTCGAAATTAGAGGAAGACCTCAATCCTGAGTTCATCTTTCCACAAAAATAATTCGTAAATTTTGAAATAAGGGTAATAGGATTTACTTGTTTTTATAGAGCACGTTATTTCTATTTTACAAGATTAAACTTTATTGCCAAGAGTTAGTTTTATAGCCGAACGGTTTTTGTGAGGGGGAGAGGGCCGCGGTGCGAGCACCCGCAGCCGAACGTTTTTTGTGAGGCGGAGAGGGTCGCGGTGTGAGCACCCGCAGCCGAACGTTTTTTGTGAGGCGGAGAGGGTGGGATTCGAACCCACGGTGGCCCGGAGGACCACAACGGTTTTCGAGACCGCCCCGTTCAACCACTCTGGCACCTCTCCGAAAACTGCAGCGCAATTATAACCGAGGAGTGGCTAAATTTCCAAAATTTGTCCCCAGCCCGGGTAATGAATATTAGTAAAGCCATGCTGAGTCAACAACCCCATGAATACCGTGGCTGCATCTTCCTCGCCGTGCACCAGGTACATGCCGCGCAGCATGTTTTGGGTGGCTTTGGCATATTTCAGCAGCATGGTTTGGCCGGCGTGCGCCGAAAGTCCGCCAATGGTGACCACTTCCGCCCTTCGGTCATAGGGCTCGCCAAAGATGCGCACCATCGATTCGCGGTCTGCCAGCCGGCGGCCAAGTGTATGCGGCGCCTGCCAGGAGACGATCAGCACCATATTTTTGGGGTTTTGAATGTTGTTGCGCAGGTGATGCAAAATTCGACCGGTCTCCGCCATGCCCGAGGCTGAAATGATGATCATGGGTTCATGCCGATCGTTGAGCGCTTTCGACTGGTCGACCGACTCGATGTAGGTCAACTGGGGAAAGGTCAGGGCCGGGTGATGTCCACTGTGGACAAATTCCTGGGTCTCGGCGTCGAACAAATTGGCGTATTTCATAAAAACTTTGGATGTCTCTACTGCCAGCGGCGAATCGACAAATACCGGAATAGCTGGCACCTCACCACCGGACATCATGCGATTAAGGGCATATACCAGTTCCTGGGTGCGCCCGACCGCAAAAGACGGGATGATGATTTTGCCGCGGCGTTCGATCGCCCGGCGCACTGCGTCGCGCAGTTCCACATAGGCGACTTCGGGGTCTTCATGCGGTTTATCGCCGTAGGTGCATTCCATCATTAGATAATCTGCCAGGCTTGGCAATACCGGGTCATTTAGCAGCGGCAGGCGCTCACGGCCGATATCGCCCGAGAACCAGAATCGGTACTTGCGTCCGTGTTCGTCGATATCGAATACTACCGCCGCTGACCCGAGGATATGGCCGGCGTCAACAAAGGTGACCCTCACCCCGGGAACCGGTTCAATAGTCTGGTTATATTCGACCGGCTTAAAGTAATCGGACACCCTTTCGGCGTCGGCTGCGGTGTAGAGTGGTTCGACCGGCGGTTCGCCGCGTTTGGCGCGTTTTTTGTTCAAAAATTCGACATCCGCTTCCTGGATATGACCCGAGTCACGCAGCATCACGTCAGCCAGACCGGCGGTGGCGCGGGTGGCGTAAATGGGCGCATTTAGCCCGTGTTTGACCAGATTGGGCAGGTTGCCGGAGTGATCGATATGAGCATGCGAAAGGAAAACTGCATCCAGCTTGTCTGGGAGGAAGCCAAATGTGCGGTTGCGCTGGTAATAGTCTTTGCGATGGCCCTGGTAAAGGCCGCATTCCAGCAGGATCTGGTATCCATTGACTTCCAATAAATATTGTGAACCGGTTACGGTTTGGGCTGCACCATTAAAATGTATTTTCATGACGGCTCCTTTTGGTGAATAGCGGCCAGAATCCGGTTGCCATATTGTTCAAAACGCCAGGGAAGCTCTTTCATTAACATTCGAAGCTCGTCAGAGGTGGCAGGCGCTTTGATGGCAATTTCTTCCAATACCTCTCGCGGCAAAACAACATCCGATTCGACTTCAAGCTTGTGGGCGGTCTCTTTACGCCAATCCCGCAAAATTTCCAGGCGTTCCAACACTGCATCCGGTCGGCGGTGATTCGCTGGACGGGGAGGTGGAGGTGTAATCATTCCTTGTTTGACGGCGGCCAGTAAGCCGGTGTAATGCCGGTCGCGCTGCCGGGCTGAAAGCTCCGGAATGTCCGCCAGAGCATCCCATGTCAGCGGCATTTCCTCAGCAATTTTTAAAAGAGTTTGATTGGAAAGGATTTTAAAGTGTGGTAAATCTGCCCGGCGTGCCTGCTGGTCGCGGTATTCGACCAGCGCCTGGAGGATGCTGCACTGCTGCGAAGTTAGGCTCTGGCTGCCAGGCAAGCGCCACCAGGCGGGTGGTTCCAGCTCCGTGCTGCCGGCATCCACCCGGGTTACCCGCCGAAAATCCTCCAATGCCAGGGCGAGCAAGCCTTTATCGACCAGCTCTGCGTACAACCGGTCGCGCAGATCGATCAAATAATACGAATCAAGGCGGGCATAGGCCAGCATTGCCGGGGACAAGGGCCGTTCCCCCCAATTGGCACGCTGAAATTTTTTCTCGATAATCACGCCAAATTCTGATTCGAGCATGCTGGCCAACCCGACATTTGTCCGTCCGAGAATGCGGGCGGCTTGCATGGTGTCGAACACATTGTTGAACTCGAAGTTGAAATCACGTTTCAGGCAAATCAAGTCGTATTCAGCAGCGTGAAAAATTTTTTCAATTTTTGAGTCGGCGAACAACTTCCCCAGCGGAGAAAGATCGGGTAGGGCAATCGGGTCAACCATAAAGTCGCTGCCCGGAATCGAAAACTGGATCAAACACACCTGCTCCGCATAAGCGAAAAGACTGTTTGATTCGGTATCGACGGCTACCCGGGGTTGATTTTCCAACAAATGCGCCAGGTTATTAAGGTCTTTCACCTGATCAACCATCACCGGTGGCTGGTTGGGCGGTTCCATCATGGGGTGGATTATAGCCCATTTGGCTGGCGGATTTCCAAATCTAAAAAGTCACGGCTTGAATTTCATTCATTTTTCTGCGTATTCGGTACAATTTAGGAGTGCGAATATGAAATGCCCGACAAGCCGGGCAAATCGGTCGCAGAGCCTTTGGACTTGCGCGTGGCAATCATTAAATCCTTGTGGTATAGTAACTCGGAGGAGGGGCCATGAAAGAACGAATCCTGATCATCGAAGATGACGAAGCCATTGTGCGTGTGCTGCGCCGCAGCCTGGCGTACGAAGGATACACTATCGATGCCGCCTTTGACGGGGAAACAGGTCTGACGTTGGCACGCGATACGCACCCTGATCTGGTTATTCTGGACTGGATGTTGCCTGGCATGGATGGTCTTGAGGTTTGTGAACGACTGCGCGGAGGTGGGAATATCCCCATTCTGATGCTGACCGCCAAAGACACGGTTCAGGATCGCGTGCATGGCCTGGATGCCGGGGCTGACGATTACATGGTGAAACCTTTCCAACTGGATGAACTGTTGGCACGGGTGCGCGCTCTTCTGCGCCGCACACAACCCGAACGCGTTCCAGTCCTCTCCTTTGCCGATTTAAATTTGGACACCTCAACGCGCTTGGCCATGCGTAAGGGGCGGTCGATTTCCCTGACTGCGAAAGAATATGATCTGTTGGAACTCTTCTTGCGTCACCCGCGGCAGGTGCTCACCCGCGAGATGATTTTTGACCGTGTCTGGGGGTATGATTTTGGCGGTGAAAGTAATGTGTTGGACGTCTATATCCGTTATTTACGCCAAAAATTGGAGTTAGAGGGTGAGCAGCGGCTGATTCACACTGCACGCGGTGTGGGTTACGTGCTGCGCGACACCGATTAAACTATGTCGCTGCGCCTGCGTTTGACTTTGCTGTACACCTCGATTCTGGGAGGCGTACTGCTGGTTTTTGGAATCCTGGTTTATACGCTGATCACCGTTACTCTGCTCGACTCGATCGACAGCCGGTTGTCGACCGCATCCCAGCAGCTAATTGACCGATTGAGGGTTACCTCAGCCGACCAGTTCGATCCGCGTTCGGTGGCCAGCTACCAGCCGACTGAAAACTTATTGTTTCAAGTGTGGGATATGGAAGGCAATCTCCAATTGACCCGACCGGTAGGGCTGCTGAATGCCCTGGATGAAAACGGGTTGGGGGTTGGGCAAGCGTTTTATTCGTCCAAAACAGTTAGCGGGGACCGTATCCGGGTGTTATCCGTGCCGCTGAAAACGAGTCGGGGACCGGTTGGAGTGCTACAGGTTGGGTTAAGCCTGGCGCTGGTGGACGTGGTGCAGCGCACGCTTATCGGTATTCTGGTTTTGCTTACAATCATTTTGATGCTTCTGGTCGGGCTTAGCACCTGGTTCCTGACGCGGCAGGCGCTTGCGCCGCTGGCAACGGTTACGGAAGTTGCCACCCGCATTACCCAGGCCGATGACCTGTCGCGCCGTATCCCGGCATCAAAAGCCGGCGGCGATGAAGTGGGTAAATTGATTCTGGCCTTCAACGATACGTTGGAGCGGTTGGAAAACCTTTTTAATACTCAAAGGCGCTTTACCGCTGATGTCAGTCATGAATTGCGCACCCCGCTGACGGTAATCAAGGGCGAGGTGGGCTTGATGCGCCTGACAGGCAGCGTGGATGAAGAATCCATCGGCAATATCGAGCGCGAAGTGGACCGCCTGACCCGCCTGGTTGGCGATTTACTGCTTCTTTCGCAGGCCGAATCGGGACGGCTCATGCTGGATATGGCCGAGGTCGACCTGGACACCGTCTTGCTCGAGGTTTACCAGCAGGCCCGCACGCTGGCCGGCGACAAAGTGACGGTATCCCTTTCAGAAATCGATCAGGTGCATATCATCGGAGATCGCGACCGTTTGAAGCAGGTGCTGCTTAACCTGGCGGCCAATGCCATCCAATATTCTCCGGCTGGCAAGTCGGTCACGCTTGGTTTGCAGCGCGCTGATGAGCAGGTGAAATTGTTCGTCCAGGACACCGGACCAGGCATTTCGCCGAAGGATTTGCCGCATATTTTTGACCGCTTCTTTCGGGCAGAGCGCTCACGCAAGCGAAGTTCATCCAGCGGGTTTGGCCTTGGCCTTTCCATCGCTGATTGGATTGTAAAGAAACACAATGGCCGGATCGAGGTTAGCTCTGAAGAAGGCCAGGGTACGTTGTTCACTGTCTGGCTGCCTTTGACACAACCCGAAGCAAAAAAATAACTCCGGACAGGCTGGCGCGGAGGTGCCAAACCTGCCCGGAGCATTACCCCGACTACCGGAATTTACAGGTGAAAGGAGGGATTGTTATTGGCGCTTCCGGATGGATTTTGCCGACCGGCTGGACGGGCATTAATGCTGTGGTAAGTTGGCTCAGGACGCGGTGCGCTGCGCTCGGTTGAGAAGCCGGGGCGTGGGACGCTGCGCGAGGCCATGGCTGCGCCGCTCAAATTGGCGGGTGCAGGCACACTGTTACGGATGTTCCGGGAAGGTTGCTGGGTATATACTGCACGGCGCTGACCATCGGAGAAGATGCGTTCACCGGCTACCGATAACGACCCGATAAGCAGGATCCGAATGACCCAAACCATGAGTGACACAAACAGGGGAACGATAACCGTGATGGTCTTTTGGTCCATCATCGCCCGGGAAGCGATGGAATGGCTGCTGATCGCCATCGAGACACCCCACCACGTGAGAACGGCATTCATGGTCGCAGCCAGCAGCCAGGCGCCAAACAGGTACCAGACTTCTTTCGGCTCTTGTGCGCTTTTCTCGGGGGTAAACAGGCGGGCGATACCGGCGAAATCAATACCGCAGAAGGCCAGCGCCAAAATGGTAGCCCAGTGAATACCGGCGAAGCGCAGGTCGCCCAGCAAATCGCGCAGGGCGTAGTCGGTGGTTGAATAATTGAAGATCTCGAAGGCGACCAGCGCGGTCAGGATGATGGCGCCGAAAGCCATCCCCGGGCGCAATTTCAGTTTTCCCAGTGTCTGGGAGAAATTTTTAGATGTTGGGTGAGTGGATGAGAGGTTCATTATCTGCTCCTTGATATTGAATTAAGAGAAGTAGAACAAATTTTCATCATTATAGAACTAATGTACTAAGTTGTCAATAGGCAATATTTATATACCTTCAGGCGTGGGGTGCTGTTCGCCTGAACGATCAGGCTGGTTTTCGGAGCCTGACACGCATATCTCGGAATAATGGGGCGAACGCACCAATAATCAACGGATGGTGCGTTCGACCGGATAGTGTAGAGATTTGAATGATTGGCGCCAAAGGCCAGGTTGCAAACTCGGTTGAACGAACCCTCGGTTAATACCCGGCAACGCCTGGCTCGTGCACGCCTTACGGTTCTGAAACCAGAGGGTGCGGCCAAAAAACCCGGACTATCGAACAATTTTCCGGGACGATATCGCGTGCATCTGCCAAAGGCAAACCTACAGCCAGGCAGCGCAAGGCTGCCAGCGTCAAACCGTGCGAAACGATCAGCACCACCTGCCCGGGGTATTTCACCGCGATCTCATCTGCAAAAGAACGCGCCCGCGCTGCAACTTCTGCCAACGACTCGCCGCCCGGGGCGCGGCTATGCACCTCGGTATATGCCAGACCGCCATCACTGCCCGGACGCTCGCTGCTGACCTCGGCCAGGCTGCGCCCTTCCCAATCCCCCATTGCAATTTCGCGCAGGCGCGTATCCGTGACAATGGTCATGGGATGGCGCCTGGTCAGGATGGCTGCCGTCTCCACGGCGCGACTGAGGTCGCTGGAATAAACAGCGGCAAAGGAGGCGCCGTTCAGGCTTGCGGCCAGTACCTGGGCTTGCTCGCGCCCTGCCGCGTTCAGCGGAATATCTTTATGACCCTGGTAGCGGCGCTGGATATTCCAATCGGTTTGACCGTGGCGCACCAACCAGAATTCAGCGGGTGGTCTTGCTTCGAGCGTTTTCATTCGGGGAACAACTGGCTATAGATGGACGGCGCATACTGCTGCACCATCGCGCTGGCAACGCCATTTTCGCGGCAAATGGCTTCATAAACATCCACACTGGTGCGGCGGATGCGCACCTGGGTATCCACATCCAAACCCCAGAGGCCAAAACGCTGCGTCCAGCCGCGCTCCCACTCGAAATTATCCACCAGCGACCAGTGAAAATAGCCTTTAATCGGCCAGTTGAAATTGACTGCCCGCCACATCTGGTGGACATGCTGAATCAAGTACCGTGGCCGCAAATCGTCATCCGCATCTTCTATGCCGTTCTCGGTTATGTAGATCGGCAGGCTGTATCCTTTGGCAAATTTCATTGCCTCGAAGAAACCGTCCGGGACGTTGGCAATATGCCCGGTGTCCGACATTTCCGCATCTTTGGGAAACGTGAGATGTATGAATAAATCTTCCTTTTTCAGCAAATTGAAAGCCGCCATCTGGCGTGTGTAATAATTGATGCCAAGAAAATCCTGGGTGTTGCGCGCTTCCGGCAAATCTATGGATTTAAAGGCAAATTTGAATTTTCCGGTCATTAATGCGTTTGGAAAAGCGGCATTGAAATTGTTGTGAATAAAGCCAGCCAGTGCGCGGTCAAATGGCAGCCAGGTGTGGGTTGGCTTAAAACTTTGATAGTTCAGCGCGATACCGACGCTGGCATCGGGCTGCAGCCGGTGGATGGCGCGATAGGCCGCGGCATGGCCGCGCACCATGTTTTTCAACACTGCGAAGCAAGCTTTTAGATCGTTTTTGGCGGGGGGAAAGGCTTTAAACAAATAACCCATGACGGTGTATACATTCGGCTCATTAATAGTGACCCAATTCTGGCAATATTCTTTGAGCGCATCCACCACTTTGAGGGTGAATTTTTCGAAGAGCGTTGGAGTATCGTCGTTTTCCCAGCCGCCTAATTCCGTCAGCCATAAGGGGTCAGTGAAGTGATGCAGGGTTACCATGGGCGTCATGCCGCGTTGGCGCAGCCCGCGCAGCATCTGGCGGTAATGATCGAGGGCATCCTCATCCCAAACATCCGGGCGGGGTTGGACGCGGCTCCACTCGAGCGATAGACGATGAGCGTTTTGACCACTTTCCGCAGCCCGGTCGAAATCTTCCTTCCAGCGCCCACCCCACCAGTCGCAGGCCAGACCGGCTTTGTGCCCCAGGCGGATGCGACCCTCCTGGGCTTCCCAGGCTGACCAGTTATTGTTGGAATTGCTGCCTTCTACCTGGTGGGAAGAAGTTGCTGTCCCCCATAGAAACCCAGTAGGAAAATGGTATGTTGCTGAAAGCATTGTTTCCTCGAGTTGACCTTGGTTAAGATAACATCGATTATACCCAAGAATATTTGACCGGTTCCGAGGTGCGAAAGTCCCAGAGCTGTCTCCTGTTCTACCCATCGGAGCGAGCATTCAGGTCAATCGAGTATAATGAGCGTGCCCTTTCCCGGGCAATCCTTTTGAAACGGAATTCCATTCATGGTTGCCTCCTCCCTCGAAGAACAAATCGGTCCACTTTTGCGCCAGCGCGGTTTACGATTGGTTGTGGCTGAATCCTGCACCGGTGGGCTGGTTGGTCACCGCGTCACCAATGTACCCGGATCATCCGATTACTATCTGGGCAGCGTTACCGCTTATGCCTACGAAGCCAAACGTTTCTTATTGCAGGTGAACTCTGAATCTCTGTTGAAGTACGGCGCTGTCTCACGCGAAATTGCACTGGAAATGGCTATCGGGGTTCGCCGGGTATTCGCGGGTAATGAAATCCCGCTCGATCAGGTGGTTGGCATATCCGTTACCGGAATTGCCGGCCCAGGCGGCGGTTTACCGGGCAAACCGGTCGGGCTGACCTGGATTGCGCTTAGTACTGCAGACGGCAATTGGGCCTGGAAATTCACCTGGGAAAGCGACCGGGTGGGCAATAAATTGCTTTCGGCTGGCCAGGCTCTGCGACTGCTGCATGATTACCTGACCGGAAATTTGCCGCCAGAGCAACTGCCTTAGAACACCAAGAAATGCAATCGATCTGGATTCATTTGCATGAGGCGTGGAATGGCAAACCGTAAAAAACGAATCTTGATCTTGACCGCAGACGCCGGGTTTGGGCACCGCAGCGCAGCCAACGCACTCCATGAGGCCTTAACCATCGAACACGGCGATTCCGTCCGAGTCGACATTGTTAATCCGCTGGACGACAAACGCGCACCCTATGTGCTGCGGGAGAGCCAGACCGATTATGACAAGTGGGTGCGCAAAGCTCCGGAATTATACAAGCTGGGGTACGAAGCCTCAGACCGGGCGGTTCCAAGCGCCATCGCTGAAAGCGCATTGACCGTTGCCATGTTCGAGTTGATGCGCGACTTGCTGCGCACCTATCACCCCGACGTTGTGGTCAGCACCTATCCTTTGTACCAACCTGCGCTTACCGGGGTGCTGGCAGTATTCAAGGCTAAGATCCCGCTCATTACCGTGGTGACCGACCTGGCGACCGTTCACCGGTTGTGGTTCAACGATCGGGTGGATACCCTGCTGGTGCCAACCGAGATGGTGCGCGACCTGGCAATGGAGACGGGTATTCCCCCTGAGAGAATCCAAATAACGGGAATTCCAGTTCATCCGGAAATCAGCAGGGGGACCCGATCACGTAAGGAAATCCGGGCAGAGTTAGGCTGGGAGCCAGATGTTTTTACGGCGTTGGCGGTCGGCAGCAAGCGGGTGGAAGGGTTGATGGATGCGCTCAATGTCATCAATCATTTTGGCAGTCCATTGCAACTGGCGGTGGTGACCGGTAAAGATGACGAAATGTACGCTGAGTTGCAGCAAACGTACTGGCATATTCCCAACTACATTTATGAATTTGTGACCAACATGCCGCAGCTTATGCGCGCCGCCGATTTGATCATTTGCAAAGCCGGCGGTTTAATTGTGACCGAATCACTGGCCTGCGGACTGCCTTTGATGCTTGTAAATGTCATTCCGGGGCAGGAAACCGGCAACATGGAATATGTCGTCGAGCATGGGGCGGGCGTCCTGGCAGAGACGCCGGTTCAGGTATTGGAAGCTCTGGCACATTTTACCCGTGACGGCCAGGCCAGACTCAAGAAGGCAGCGGCTGCTGCAAGAGCCCTGGGACGGCCGCAAGCAGCTTTCGAGGCAGCCCGGGTAATTTGGGAATCGGCTTTATTGACTTCTGCAGAGTCTGATCTTTCTTTCCGATCCAACTTGATCAATTTGCTGACCCTGAATCAGATCCCCTGGACGGAGGGCGAATCCCTGACCTCCGAAGAAACCGAAGAATAATGACGAAAGGACCAGCGGTCATTCTGATTTCAGCCAACAGTGAGTGGCGAGTGGTGCGTTCGCGTTTCCATTCCGTGGTTGTTGAACTCACGCCGTATGGCGAATGGTTTCAACAGGAACTGGCTGGCATAGTCTGTGTGTTCGTACACGGTGGCTGGGGAAAAATTGCGGCGGCTGGGAGCGCCCAATACGCCATCGATCGCTGGCAGCCTGGGATCATGATAAATTTAGGCACCTGCGGCGGGTTTGTCGGTCGGGTTGCCAAAGGTGATATCTTACTGGCCGAGAGTACACTGGTTTATGACATCATCGAGCAGATGAGCGACCCGCAGGTTGCCATCGATCATTACGCCACCCGCCTCGATTTGAACTGGTTGAGAGAACCTTATCCACTGCCTGTCCGCCGGGAACGCTTGATTTCCGCGGACCGGGACATTCTGGCAGATGAAGTGCCGCAGCTAGTCAGCCGCTACCAGGCAGTCGCCGCCGACTGGGAAAGCGGCGCTATTGCCTGGGTTGCTGCCCGCAATCAGACGCGTTGCCTGATCTTACGCGGGGTAAGCGATCTGGTCGGCGTGGATGGGGGTGAGGCTTATGGGAACCATGCCGTCTTTGAGATGGGCACCCGGGCTGTCATGAACCGGCTGCTCGAGAGCCTGCCAGATTGGCTGGCCTGCTGCGACTAGTGCGGTCGGTTGGCAAAGACAAAACCGCCCGGTTATTCGAGAATCAAGCCCAAAATGGTAGGATTTCTGATATAATTTCGCTGCCAGATAATTACAGTATTCACAAATCCCCCCGTTTTCTCAGCCTTAACTACCTCTCCATTAACCTTGTATTAATCCAAATGTGGAAAATTAAGGTAGTCTCAACAGCATTGTCAGAAAATCCAAAAATCTTCACCATGGAGGCAACATGGCGTTAACCGAAAGCTCTGTCAAACCTGCACCGCGAAACCGCACAAAATTTTTTATCGGCGGGCTGCTGATCATAGCAGCGATCGTCTACCTGATTTTCACCTCCACCCAGGCCAGCGCCCAGTATTTTTTAACGGTCGATGAACTGAATCAAAAAGGCGTTGATGTCAATGGACGGGAAATTCGGGTGTCTGGTGCAGTAATTGGCGACACCATCCAGTACGACGCGCAAAACCTCAAGTTGACCTTCGAAGTAGCCCATGTCCCTGGAGATAATGCGGTTATCGAGGCGCAGGGCGGCCTGGCGGAAGTTCTTCATCAGGCTGTCATCGACCCAACCCGCTCGCGCATCAAGGTTGAATATAACGGCGTCATGCCCGACCTCTTGCGCAATGAAGCCCAGGCAATTATGACAGGGCGGATGAATGAAAATGGTGTTTTTGTCGCCCAGGAACTTTTGCTTAAATGTCCAACCAAGTATGAAGAGGCAGTTCCTGAACAGGCTGAGGGTGGGTAAGCCGCTCTATTTAAAACATAACGCCGGGTGCGCATCACCCGGCTTCCTTAATATTACCCGTTGAAGGGAGTGGTCATGGTTTCGAACTTTGGTTTCGGCGCCCTGGTTATCACGCTGGTGGTTTCGATTTACGGCATTTTTGCGGCGGTGTACGGCGCGCGTAAAAATTCTCTGGCCTGGGTGGAAAGCGCCCGCAAGGCAATGTTGTTGACTTTCCCATTGATCACGTTGGTAGCCTTGTCGATCATTTTCTTGCTCGTCAACGGCGATTATCAGGTTCAGTATGTATATAACGTCACCAGCAGCACCATGCCCATGTACTTGAAAGTCACCGCACTTTGGGGCGGGCAGGCTGGATCGTTGATTTTCTGGTCCTGGCTGCTGGCATCCTTTGCTTCAGCCGTTACCCTGCGCAAATGGCAGCGCGACCGCGAATTTCTCCCCTGGGTGATTGTAGTCTCGCTGGTAACCCTGGTGTTCTTCGTCGGCATGAGCATCTTCTTCGAGAATCCGTTCGTGAGGTTCTGGCAAACCGCCGGCGGCAGCGAGGCGGTTGCCATGTTCCAACCCGCCGGCGCGACGCCGCTGGTTCCCTTCGACGGGCGCGGGTTGAACCCGCTGCTGCGCCACCCTGGCATGGTCATCCACCCGCCAATGTTGTATCTCGGGTTTGTATCGTTTGTTATCCCGTTTGCGTTTGCCATCGCCGCATTGATAACCGGACGAACCGATGACCGCTGGATTCGCGTCACCCGCCGCTGGGCGCTGGTTGCCTGGCTGTTCCTGTCGCTGGGACTGGTGCTTGGCAGCCGTTGGGCTTATGACGTACTGGGCTGGGGCGGTTACTGGGCCTGGGATCCGGTGGAAATTGCCGCCTTCATGCCCTGGCTCTCAGGGACAGCATTCCTGCATTCAGTAATGATCCAGGAAAAGCGCGGACTGTTCAAGCGCTGGAATATGGTGCTGATCATCCTCACCTATTCACTGGTTATTTTTGGCACATTCCTTACCCGCTCGGGCGTACTATCATCGGTGCATGCCTTCTCGCAAAGCGCTATCGGACCGTTATTCTTTGGCTATATCGGCGTCACCTTTGCCATCTCACTGGCGCTTCTGTTACAGCGCTGGAATGTTTTACGCTCTGAAGGGGAAATGCATTCGCTGCTATCGCGAGAAGCGCTCTTTTTACTCAACAATCTGCTCTTTATGGGCATTTTGGTGGTTTGTTTCTGGGGCGTGCTCTTTCCGCTCATATCTGAATTATTCACCGGCCAGAAGGTGACGGTCGGGCCGCCGTTTTATGAGCGTTCCACCGGTCCGCTGTTTGCCGGTCTGCTGCTACTGATGGGTGTGGCACCGTTATCCGCCTGGGGGCATTCAACCGTCAAAACACTTGGCAAAGCCATGTGGAAACCGTTTTTGGTCTCATTGGCGATCCCGATCCTGGCTTACGTCCTGGGTGTCCGTCACTTTGCCGCGCTGCTGGCCTTCTGGCTTTGTGCATTTGTTGCTTTTATCACCCTGTATGAATACTACCGCGGCGTGGCAGCCAGAATGCGCCGCAGCGAAGAAAATGTATTCACCGCTTTGTGGAATCTGGCGGGCCGCAACCGCCGGCGTTACGGCGGATACATCATTCATATTGGCGTGGTGTTGATGGCGCTTGGCATCATCGGCATCGAGTTATTCCAGACCGAAACACAGGGCACCATTCCACCGGGTGGGCAGATGGCTCTGGGCGATTACAACATAACGTTCGACAAGCTGGATATTTTCGACACGGCGGATGGACGCAACGTTGCGCGCGCGGTGGTTTCAGTGGAACGCGATGGAAAATACCTTGGCCAGCTCTACCCACGCCGCGATTACTACTACGACTCGCAGCAGCCCATGACAATCCCAGGCGTGCGCAGCACCATGGAAGACGACCTGTACGTGCTGCTGGTTGACTGGGAGCCGATATCTTCCACCGGGGTGACATTTAAGATCTATCACAACCCGCTGGTGAACTGGCTGTGGTTTGGTGGATTTGTCTTCATTTTTGGCACCCTGGTAGCTTCCTGGCCGGATAAAGACCCTGAGACGGTCCGGATTCGGTCGACAAAACGCAAGTTATCCCCGTCAGAAGCACAGAGCGCAGATTAGCCGTTCCCGGAAACTTACTATGAATTCTGCTGAGAAAAAACAACTGCCATTTCCTTTGTTTGCGCTCGTTGCCGGGCTGTTTTTGATTGGAATTTCGTTTTTCAGCGTTCAAGCGCAAAGCCCCACGCCGTCGGATAATGAGGTCAACAAAGTTGCCAAGGAACTCTACTGCCCGGTATGTGAAAATATATCGCTGGACGTATGCCCGACCCAGGCTTGCGCACAGTGGCGGGCGTTGATTCGCGAAAAACTGGCCGCTGGATGGTCTGAAGAGCAGATCAAAGATTATTTTGTAGCCCAGTATGGAGACCGGGTGCTCAGCACCCCGCCTACCCGCGGGCTGAACTGGCTGGTTTACATCCTGCCGCCGCTTATTTTCCTGGGCGGCGTGTATCTGGTCTACCGAGTGCTGCGGTCGATGAAAAATAAAAATTCTGAAACTGTCAGCCCGCTGCCGGTTGAACCGGACCAGACGGACCCATACTTTTCCCAATTGGAAGCTGAACTTGAACAACACCGGAAACACGGCGAGTAAATCAGAAGATTTTGATGGAATGAGGATACCGGATGAATACCCTTCAAAACGAACCTAAGTCCCAGGAACAGCCTCGCCGTCTGCCAACCTGGGTGGTAGGGCTGGCTTTTACCGGTCTGGTAGCATTTTTACTGCTGGTTGGCCTGGGGCTGCGCCGGGCGCAATCCGGCCCGATCACTGTCGGCCAGAAAGTGCCCGGTTTCTCGGTCACAACCTTCGGCGGCGAGACGATCGATACTGCGGACCTGGCTGGCAAAGTGATCGTGGTCAACTTTTGGGCATCCTGGTGCAAACCTTGCGAGCAGGAAGCCGCCGAGCTGGAATCGGCCTACCAGTACTATAAACCGGGCGGCGAGGTGGTCTTCCTGGGAGTCGATTATGTGGACACCGAACCCGAAGCGCTTGCTTTTATCAATAAATTCGGCCTGACATATGCGAACGGCCCTGATCTGCGCACGAAAATCTCGCAAATGTTTCGTATTCAGGGTGTCCCTGAAACTTATGTGATCGATCGTGAAGGCAAACTGGCTTACGTGAAAAAAGGGCCATTCCTTTCCACTGCAGAAATTCAAAAAGTGATCGATCAAGTCTTGCAATAATCCAATTCTTCAAGGAGTATGTTCCTGATGGATCTTGGTTCTGTAATGTTGGTTTTGGCACTGGCGCTGGGGGTGGGGATTTATATTAGCCTGCCGCTAACCCATCACACGGCAAGTGAAAAGCTGGTCGCCAATCAGAAATCCGCCGATGATATCGACCATAAACGATCAGCATTACTGGCTGAACGCGATCGCGTGCTGACTGCCTTGCAGGAGCTGGATTTTGATCAGGCACTTGGGAAAATCCCGGCTGAAGACTACCCTGTGCAACGCACCGCTTTGATGACTACCGGCGCGGATGTCCTACGCCAGTTGGATCAACTGGAACCTGGAAACGGCAGCAGTTCTTCAGCCGAGGACCGGCTGGAAGCGGCAGTTGCTGCACGCCGCACCGATGTTCGCAGGATTGCACATAATGGGACGGACGATCTGGAAATGGCAATCGCTGCACGCCGCCGTGAGCGCCAGGAAAAATCGGCCGGTTTTTGCCCTAAATGCGGTAATCCGGTGCTAAATTCCGACGTGTTTTGCTCCCGCTGTGGTACAACCCTATAAATTTTTCGAAAATCGAGTTCAATATGCCCTTGCTGAAGCGAAGTTCCGCCTTAATTCTTCTTGTCTTGACCGTTTTCATCCTTTCAGGTTGCGCGGTGTCTCTGGCATCCGATGTTACCCCACCCCCTGATGCGGAGTCCTATACTGCCCAGGATACGCCTGTTGTGCCTGAATCAGTCTTTCCGATTGTTCCACCCGACCCACAGGCCGGGGAGGTTATTTTTAACGAAAAATGTGCGCCCTGTCATGGTAACCTTGGCCAGGGCGATGGTCCACAAAGCGAGAGTTTACCCGTCAAAGTACCCGCGCTGGCTGATCCAGGGCTGGCAGCCGCTACCCGTCCGGTGGATTGGTACTACATGGTTACCAACGGAAACCTGGAGCGCTATATGCCAGGCTTCACCAGTCTGGATGATCGCCAGCGTTGGGACGTTGTATCTTATGCGCTATCCCTTTCGCTTTCCAGCAGCGCTACAACCACCGGCAAGGAGGTTTATACTGCAAGCTGTGAGACTTGCCACGGCGTGCAGGGAACGGGCGGCGTAAGTGCGCCTGATTGGCAACGGGAATCGGGGCGGTTGGCGCAGTTATCCCTGGATGAAATTGTCGCCGTAACGGGAAATGGCACCGGAGATATGCCGGGTTACGGCAGTAGTTTGTCTGCGGAAGAATTAAACGCAGTAGCGCAGTATGTGCGCCTTCTCAGCTTTGGCGTGCGGGACGAAACCTCCGCAGCAAATTCGGCCCCCACCGTGACCGAAGCTGCGGCTGAGGCGCAGGTAACTGCTATCCCGACTGGCGGCGCTGAACCGTTACCGCAGCCCAACTTGCCGGACCAGGAGGCTACACCCACTGGGACGCCTGAATCGACTTTACCGGCAGAATTAACCATTACCGGCAAACTCGTGGCTTCCGAAGGGGTCGAAATTCCTGCAGATTTAACTGTCACTTTGGCTGGATTTGACAGCATGGATCAGGCTTACCAGGCAGATACCAAAGTGCAGCCCGACGGGAGCTTCGAGTTCGAGAAAGTTGAATTCGTTCCCGGGCGCACCTTCATTGCCGCAGTGGATTACCAGGGATTGACCTTTAGCTCGGATGTGTATCACAGTACAGATGTCCAGCCCGAGGCTGTGATCGCACTGACCATCCCGTTTTATGGAACAACCACCGATGCGAGCACTTTACGCGCTGACCGCTTGCACCTGTTCTTTGACTTTACCCGCGCAGGGGTAGTGCAGGTTGTGGAATTGTTTATTTTGAATAATACCGGCGATAAAGCCATCGTCTCAGCCGATGGCCAGGGCACCATAGTTTTCGACCTTCCCGAAGGCGCCACCAATTTACAATTCCAGGATGGCGTCCTGGGTGAGCGCTATATCCAGACCGACAAAGGTTTTGCCGATTCTGCCAGCATTCAGCCAGGCGAAGGCGCGCAAGTTCTGTTTGCTTACGATCTGCCGTACAACCGCAAGGCAGACGTTAATATCCCCATTCCCATGGCGGTCGACGCTGCGGTGGTCATGATGCCGGAAGGTGCGGTCAAACTGACCAGCGACCAATTGCAAAGTACCGGAACGCGGCAGGTTCAGGGCATCAACCTGGAAATGTTTACCGCCTCCGGCTTGCAGGCCGGTTCAACGCTTGAGATGAAACTTTCAGGCCGGGTATCTTCGTCAGTGAACGTCGAGGCAGGTAGTTCCACCGGGCTGATCATTGGCGGCAGCGTGTTGGGACTGGTCCTGGTCGGTGCGGGTTACTGGATGTGGCGTCAACGAAAGCAGTTTGCCGCCGAAGATGAGATCGAAGAAGAGGCCGAAGAGGATCCGGATACAATCATGGATGCCATCATTGCGTTGGACGACAGTTTTCAATCTGGTAGTCTTTCGGAAGAGGCCTATCAGAAACGGCGGGCGGAATTAAAAGAAAAACTCCAAACATTAACGAAGTAGCCCCTTTATGACCGCAATCATCGAAGTCAGTCGGCTTGTCAAACGGTTTGGGCCAAAAGTCGTGCTGCGCCAGTTGGATTTCAGGGTTGAAACCGGCGAGTTCGTCGCCTTGCTTGGGCCCAACGGAGCTGGCAAGACGACCTTCCTGCGGATTTTGTCATCCCTCTCACGCCCAACTCTGGGAAGCGTAAGCGTGGCCGGATATTCCCTGCCGCACCAGGCCGCCAGCGTTCGTCGCCGCCTGGGGGTGGTCAGTCACCTGCCGTTGTTATATGGCGACTTGAGCGCTGAGGAGAATTTGCTGTTTTACGGCCGCATGTATGCGGTGGATAAGCTTTCTGGGCGCATGGATGAGGTGCTGGAACAGGTTGGTCTGACTAACCGGCGGCGCGACCTGGTGCGTACCTTCTCGCGTGGAATGCAGCAGCGGCTGGCGATCGGTCGCGCCATTCTGCACGACCCTGAAGTGCTGCTGCTCGATGAGCCGCACACCGGCCTGGATCAAGACGCCTGCGACATGCTCGATGCCGCCCTGCGTCAGGTGGCAGTCCGAGGACGAACGGTAGTTATGACTTCGCATGACTTGTCGCGCGCCGAAGATCTGGCCTCGCGCTTTGACGTGCTGGCCCGCGGGACGATTCAAGGGAGCGTTCAGCGCCAGGATATCGCGCGCGATGGCCTGCTTGGATATTATCGGAAAACCCTGGAACTTGCCCAGAATAATGCCAAAAACCATAAAGCGGAGGCAGCCTGATGAACGGATTTGCTCCGTTTATGCGCGCGTTAAGCGCGGTGGTCTGGAAGGACCTGCGCGCTGAATGGCGCAGCCGCGAGCTGCTCTCGGCCATGCTGGTTTTTGCCTTGCTGGTTATCCTGATTTTCAACTTTGCGCTTGAACTGGAATCATCCGTGCGCGCCAACGTTACTGCCGGCGTTCTGTGGGTGACGTTTACTTTTGCCGGGCAGTTGGGTCTGAATCGCTCGATGGCAGTTGAAAAGGACCGCGGCTGCCTGGACGGGCTGTTACTGGCACCGGTGGACCGGGCGGCCATTTACCTTGGCAAAACCCTGGCCAACTGGGTATTCATGCTGCTGGTGGCTGTCATTGTTCTGCCGATTTATTCGGTGCTGTATAACACCAACCTGTTCATCCCCGGCCTGCTGTTGACGATACTGCTGGGTTCTGAAGGTTACGTGGCGGTTGGTACACTGCTTTCGAGCATGGCGGTTCAGGCGCGCACCCGCGATATTCTGCTGCCAATCTTACTTTTCCCGGTCGCCATTCCGGTGGTTATAGCAGCGGTCAAAGCCACGGGTGGTTACCTGCAAGGGTTGGACATTACCGAGATCCTACCATGGCTCAATTTGTTGATTACCTATGATGTCGTATTTACCGCTGTCGCCTTTATGGTGTTTGACAGCGTGGTTGAGGAATAACCATTCGTCAATGGAGGATAGGATGAACGCAAAACCCAAATTATTGACCGTGATGGACGTCATTGCGGGCGTGATGTTTGTGACGGCGGTGGCTCTGGTCTTTTTCTATGCACCTTTGGAACGCGTGATGGGTCTGGTGCAGAAGGTCTTTTACTTCCACGTCGCCTCAGCGTGGATCGGCATGCTGGCCTTTGCCGTGGCAGCTTTCTATGGCGTGCTTTACCTGGTTAAAAAAGATGCGCGTTACGATCGGGTCGAGCTGGCAGCGGTGGAAATCGGGATTGTCTTTGCATTCATCACAATCGTCACCGGTTCCATCTGGGCGCGCCCAATATGGAACGCCTGGTGGACCTGGGATCCGCGTTTGACCACCGCAACCGTCATGGAGCTGGTTTACTTTGCCTACCTGATGCTCCGTTCCGGTATCGAGGAACCCGAGCGGCGCGCCCGCTTTGGCGCGGTTTATGCCATCATTGGCTTTTTGAGCGTCCCGCTCACCTTTTTCTCCATTCGCCTGTTCCGAACCATCCACCCTGTTGTAATCGGCAGCAATGATCCGGGCGCCGAAGGGGCGTTCGACATGACGCCAAAAATGACCCAGACTTTTATGTTCAGCCTGTTGACTTTCACTGTGGGTTTTGTCACCCTGCTATGGCACCGGGTGCGTCTGGGCGCGCTGTCAGATAAAGTCGAGCAGCTCAAGTTAAAGCTGCAATCCTAACCGGTTAAACGATTGATTGAGAGGAAATAAACGATGGAAGGTCCTGCAAACACACTTTCGTATTTTATTGCCGGTTATGGGGTTATTTTTGGGGTTCTGGCGTTCTACATTGGCAGTTTGATCGTCCGCTGGCGTAATTTAAAACAGGACGAGACCATGCTGGCCGAGCTGGAAAAGAAAGAACAGGCGGAGTAGGTCGCTGCACTCGCCAGTAGGGAATATTGGAAGGGGCGCGCAATTTGAGCTGCCCACTTTTTTAGCTGTAGAGTGTGTTCGACCGAGGTAGTAACCCAATTCTGGAACCACGGTTAACGAAACTGGATATTGGCGGGTCGAACGCACCGAATTATTACTGCAATGGTGCGTTCGCCCCATTTCATCGATGCCAGTGTATTTTGCTCCGAAAGCATCTCTGATCATTTGGGGCGAACAGCACCCTACGACGGGCGATGATTAATTGGTGCGTTCGATATATTTCACTCGAAAGCAACGTGGCTGGTTCTGCAAGCCAGCACCCACTCGGATGGCGCCAGCGTCGTTGAGAATCCGCTACAAACTAACCTGAGCCGCAACCTGCGGCAACCGTTCACCAATTGCCTGGATGGTCGACTCAGGCAAAACCGAATCTTCCAACTGGCCATTGTTGTAGGCGTCGTACGCAGTCAAATCAAAATTGCCGTGGCCGGAGAGATTGAACAGAATCACCTTCTTCTCACCTGTGCGTTTCGCTTCAAGGGCCTCATCGATTGCCTGGCGGATGGCGTGCGCAGATTCAGGCGCCGGCAGTAAACCCTCACTGCGCGCAAACAGAACCGCAGCCTCAAAGGTGGCAACTTGCGGGACCGCAACCGCTTCGATCAGCCCGGCGTCATATAATGCGCTCAGTGACGGCGCCATACCGTGATAACGCAAACCGCCGGCGTGAATGGACGGCGGAATGAAGGAATGTCCAAGGGTGTGCATTTTTACGATGGGCGCCAGTTGGGCGGCGTCGCCGTAGTCAAACGCGTAGGCACCCCGGGTCAGTGACGGCGCGGCGGCGGGCTCCACTGCCAGCAGCCGCGTTTTTCGCCCATCTTTGAGGTTCTCACGTAGAAAAGGATAGGCAATTCCGGAGAAGTTCGAGCCTCCGCCAACGCAGCCGATGACGATATCCGGGTATTCTCCGGCCATATCCATTTGTTTGAGTGCTTCCTCACCGATGATGGTTTGGTGCAGTAGCACATGGTTGAGCACCGACCCGAGCGCATATTTCTTCTTTCCGTTGGAGGTTGCAGCTACCTCGGCTGCCTCGGAGATGGCAATTCCGAGCGAACCCGGGCTGGCCGGATCTCTGGCCAGCACCGAGCGCCCGGCTTGAGTGCGGTCGGTGGGGCTGGCAAAGACCCGGGCACCATACGTTTCCATCAGAAAGCGCCGGTAGGGTTTTTGCTGGTAGGAAACCTTCACCATATACACTTCCAGATCGATGTTAAAGAAAGCACAGGCCATCGACAGGGCTGAACCCCATTGACCGGCGCCGGTCTCGGTGGTTAGCGCCCGGGTGCCGGCAATTTTATTGTAAAAAGCCTGCGCCAGCGCGGAATTGGTTTTATGGCTGCCGGAAGGGGAAACCCCTTCGTACTTGTAGTAGATATGCGCCGGGGTATCGAGCGCTTTTTCCAGGCGGCGGGCGCGCAGCAGAGGGGTGGGCCGGTAAAGCTTGTAAGCTTCGCGCACTTCCTGCGGGATTTCGATGTAGCGTTCAGTGGTCACTTCCTGCTGGATGATTTCCATCGGGAACAGCGCGCTGAGAAAATCAGGTGTCACCGGTTCTTTGGTACCGGGGTGCAGCACCGGCGGCAGGCTGACAGGCGCATCGGCCAGCACGTTGTACCAGAATTTCGGCAAATCGGTATCCGGAAGGTTGAAGCGGACTTTTTGAGTCATGGTGATCCTCCAATTATTGATAAAAAGTTAGGAATGGCCCAGGCAGGCCAATTCACGAGTAAGGTCAGCCCGCGAAATTAGCGAGCCGGAACGGACTTGTTTACGCTCAGCGTAAGGCCCATACTTTCCATGGTTTCTCCCAGTGTCTGACTGGCGATGCTGCGAGCGCGCCGGCTGCCGTCGTGCAGCATATCGAGCAGCGCGTCTTTATCTTTGGCTAATTCGGCGCGTTTTTCGCGCAGCGGGCTTAAATAACGGTTGAGCATTGCTGCCAGATGCTGTTTGACCACTACATCTCCAACCGTGCCGGCCTGATAGCGCGCCTTGAAATCTTTTACCTGTTCCACGTCCGGGTCGAAGAGGTCGAGGTAAATAAACAGCGGATTACCTTCCACGTGACCCGGATCTGTCGGATGAATACGTGTCGGGTCGGTATACATGCTCATTACCTTGCGGGTGGTTTCTTCGGGCGTGTCTCGCAGCAGAATGGTATTTCCATACGAACTGTGCATGGTGCGGTTATCGGTGCCAGGCAGCCGCGGCGCTGTGGAGAGTAAAGCCTCCGGCTCGGGAAAGATGGGGCGGTACAACTGATTGAAGCGATGGGCGATCTCGCGTGCCAGTTCGATGTGCGGCAGTTGGTCCTCGCCGACTGGCACGATCTGACCTTTGTAAAGCAAGATATCCGCCGCTTGCAACACCGGGTATCCTAACAGGCCCAGCGATGGTTGTAGGTTCAACTGCTTTACCTGATCTTTGTAAGTAGGGTTGCGTCGCAGGCGGGCTTCACTCACCAGCATGCCAAGCAGCAGGGCGAGCTGAGCATGTTCAGGGACGGCGGATTGCAGCACCAGCGTAGATCGCTTCGGGTCGATGCCAGCCGCCAACCAGTCCAGCAGTACTTCCTGTGTGTTGCCGCTAATTTGCTGCGGGTGCTGGTAATCGGTTGTCAGTACATGCAGGTCAGCGATCAAGAAAAAGCAGTCATGGGTATTCTGCAAGGCTGCCCAGGTGGTCAGAGTGCCTACCAGATGCCCCAGGTGACGTGGGCCGGTGGGTCGGTGCCCGGTGAGGATGCGTTTTTTTATTTCGACCATACATTCACTCCTTAATACAAAAACGGATTTATGCTCGTGGGGACGAACATAAATCCGTGGTGCCACCCCGATTAGGCTGCTTTTGAATAAAAAATCCCTCTGTGATGCACAAAGGGAATGGCCAGCCTCACTCTTTTGGGGTACGGCCGGCCGATGGCTGGCGATACCCTTTGCCCTGATAACGGTGGCAACTCCGGCGCGGGTTACTGGCGATGCGTTCACCCTGCAACTCAAAGGTCCATTCAGCTTCGCTGTGCGGGCAGGTTCTCACTTGGTCCTGCTCTCTGTACCGTCCGGGCGGAGCTTACTCGTCCTCGTCAACGTCTTTCGATATGTTTTGTGTGATTATACAACCTCAAAATGATTTGTCAATACACCAGTTTGCGTTTATACCTGACTTTTGTCATAAAAATTTGCACTCGTCCCCGGATGTTTATGTGTAATCTTGTATGTGCTTTTAGTTGCTGGGTTGGTATAATTGATTTCATCAAGCCCATTTCATCGAGGAGTAATCATTGTCTTTCCCTAATCCGTTTTTTCGCTGGCGGCCGCATCCCTGGCACGGGCTTGAAATTGGCCCCAACCCTCCCAAAGTCGTTACTGCTTATATCGAAATTACACCCTTTGACCTGGTCAAATACGAAGTTGAAAAAACGACTGGCTATTTGAAGGTTGATCGCCCGCAGCGCAGCTCTTCTCAACCGCCAACGCTCTATGGTTTCATCCCGCGCACCTATTGCGGCAAACGCATCGGCGAACTATCACCCACCGCCGCCCGCGGTGACGGCGATCCACTGGACATTTGCGTGATCAGCGAACGCCCGATCAGCAAATCTGAAATTATTCTATCTGCCCGCGTGGTTGGCGGCCTGCTGATGATCGATAACGGTGAAGCGGATGACAAAATCATCGCCGTGCTGGCCAACGACAAATTTTGGGAGAACGTCAACGACGTTTCCGAGTTGCCGTCGGTGTTGGTGGAACGCCTGCGCCACTACTTCAGCACCTACAAACTGGTGCCGGGCAAGGAATCGTTGACTTACATCGATTCAGTCTATGGTCATGAACGCGCCGAGGAAGTGATTCGCGCTGCGATGCAGGATTATGAAGAGGCGTACGGCAGCTAAAGTCTAGGAAACCCGCGTGCGCCAGGCTTTCAAAGTCTCGGTGTGCTCAGCTTCGTGCTCGAGGATGAACGACACGATCAGTTGCGCCAGGGATTGTCCCTTCAACCAGGGGAACAGGCTGGTATTGTTAAGGTCGGTGTCGCTGATTTCAGAAATTCGTTCAATAGTTTGATTGCGAATGGTCGCGTAATCGTTCCAGACTCGTTCATAAGGCCGATCTTTAAACTGTTCATACCATATTTTGTTCTGTTCGTCGTCGCTGATCGTTTTGAAGTGCGCGGTATCCGGTTTGCGGTGCATCTTGACGAAATAGAGCAGCTTGATCGTTTCGGCTTCCCAGATCAGCAAATGCGACATCAGGTCTTTCGCCGACCAGTCACCGGTAACCCCAGGTCGGGTCAATTCTTCTTCTGGTACCCCTTCCAGCAGGGTCAGGAAAGCCTCATGGCTGGTTTCGAGCGCTTCGATCAAGTCGGATTTTTTCACGGGTAGCTCCGGGAATTTTATATTTTGGGTCGGAATCAGTATATCATTAAGCCAATGTTCAAAAAACAATCGTTGAGGTGATTTGTGGCAGAGTTTGTCTTGCACCAGGAAGATTGGGAAAAGGGGCTAACGATGAACGCCCTGATGGCCGGGATGACGGTTAATCAGGCGGCAATGCAGCGCCGCTACCAGTTGGTTCGCCTGACCGCTGAAGAAAAATCCCGCCTGGAAAATCTAAAAATTGCCAGGCGTATTCTGGTGATGACCGAAGAATGGTGCTCCGACTGCCTGATGAACCTGCCTGTTCTGGCACGCCTTGCAGAATCAACGCCGGCTGCCGAAATCCGCTTTTTTATTCGCAAGGATTGGCCAGAACTGAGGACTTACTTCAACGAACGCAATATTTACAGCCTGCCAACGGTGCAAATTATGGACGACGCGTTCGTACCGCTGGGGGTCTGGGTTGAACGCCCGCAGGCAGCCCACCAGCGGTTGGCTCAATGGAAGGCTGAACACCCGGAGGTGGAGCGCACCCGGCGGCGGGCTGATTTAACTTCCGACCAGAAACGGGAAATGCTGCGCGAGGCCAGCGACCAACTACTGCTCGAAATGGAAAGCTGGTACAACCAGGGTTTGCAGTCCGAGACGGTGCGTGAGGTGACTGAAGTACTGGAAGCGCTGGAAAAACACGCGCAGGGTGTTTAAACCTGCGCGAAGTGATCCTGCTCCACCTGCTGCCAGGTTTCTTTCGGTTCGGTGCGGATGTAAGCCCCCAGCAGCGGCATAACAGCGCGCATTTCCTCGGCCATACGCTGGGTGGCGCGGCGCAGGGAGAAGTGCGCATTGGGAGCACTGCGCAAGGAAACCAGATGGAGCGCTGAGCGCAGGTTGAGCTGCAGCAGCACGCGCCGATTGAAGGCATTCGGCACCAGATAACTGGCGACCGCAGGGTTCCAGGCTGCAACCTGCTCATAGGCCTGTTCAGCCAACTGCATGGCTTTGCGGAAATGTTGTTCCAACCCGGCAGAAACAATTCGGCGCGGCAGCGCATAACCCAGGCGGGTGGTAAGCAACTGAGGCGTTTGCGTCATCATGCGGTGGCGCTTAAGCTCGAAATAGCCGCCCTGGTCAAGCACCAGATCGAATGTAAAATTGCCGTATTCGAGTTCGCGCAAAGGATTGACGTATTTTTCCAAACTTGCCAGAATTTCCTGCGCCAGCCTTTGCCGATCAGTGGGGGTGAGGTTGCGAACTGTAGAAAGGATATGCGTATAGTCATTTAAACCAAATCGATACAGGCAGGCTGCCAGGATGCGGTTTTCGATCTCGCGGTCGTAATCCACCAACTGGCACCAATCGCCGGGTTCTGGCTGTTGGGGTAAAAACTCAGCCGCGCTGCGGGTAAGATCACTCTGGGCGGCATCCAGGTAGGGGATCGGGTTGGCATATTTGATCAGTGTGGGGGTGTTTTCCTGCGCGACCCGCTTGAGTTCACGTCCAAGCGTCTGTACTTCGAGCAACGGGTGAGAAAGCATCTTGGAAATCGAATGTTCCAATGCTCGGGCATTGATGGTCATGCCAACATTCGCCAGGGCGGCAGCGGGCAGGTAAAAGCGGCAAATATCCACGTAACGTGAGCGAATGCGGCGCTCCCAGGCGCCGTCATTTTCACCATCCTCGCGCGGGTGTTCCTGCTCGATGATCGCCTTGACCGCTGGTAGCGCTTCCTGATAACTGGTGAATAACGCCTCGACTGTCTGAATGAAGACCGGTTTTAACGCATGTCCAGCCAACTCTGCCGGGGCGTGAAAGTCCTGCGGCGTCCATTTCTGGTAGCGGGTGGATTTTTCGGTATAGGACGCCAGCCGGCAGGATTCCAACGCTTCGACAGCCAGGCGGGATGCATTTTCAACGGCGATGTGCAGTACCGCATGTTCCGCCACGGAGGCATGCCCGTATCCGACCACCCATTTTTCATGGAACTGGGCGCTTTTTTCATCATTCAACTCGGCGGCGATTTCGCGAAAACTTTGCGGCGACCGCGAGGTCTTGGCAAAAGTAACCGCGATGGTTTCCGGGCTCAGATTTTTCGGGTCCAGCAAATATACCTGGCGATCAGCGCTCATTGTCCAAGACCTCCAAAGATTGAATAGTATCGCGGTTCATCTGCTCAATTAATGCATCCACCGTTTCAAAGCGTAATTCAGGGCGCAAATACGCAACAAATTCCAATCGGATGTTCTTCCCGTAAAGATCACCGGAGTAATTCATCAGGTAGGCTTCGAGTTGGGGAGCGGGAGCGTCAGATTGGAAGGTAGGGCGTAAGCCAAAGCTGCTTACTGAGGGATGGCGCACCCGATCCACCCAGGCCCAGGTAGAATAAACCCCATAAGCGGGCATGACCCGTTCTTCCCAGGTTTCCAGGTTGGCCGTAGGGAACCCCAGAGCTTTTCCGCGACCGTTTCCGTGGACAACCATCCCCTCAACCATGTAGCGCCGCCCCAGCAGTCTTGCAGCCGCTTCTACGTCACCTGAATGGACCAGGCGGCGAATCTGGCTGGATGACACAGGCATGCCGCCCAATTCCACGGGTTCCAGCATTTCCAACTGGTAACCCAGTTCGTTACCAATTTCCCGCAGGCGTTCCACATTCCCTTCGCGCCCGCGGCCAAGGGCAAAATCATATCCCACCAGGAGATGGCTGATGTCAAGATGGTCCTGTAACCTGTTCATGAAATCCAGCGCGCTGAGGGCAGCCAGCTCGCGAGTAAACGGCAGGGTGATGACCACATCCACGCCGCACGCCCCGAGCAATTCAGCGCGTTCTTCCGGGGTGGATAGATAACCGCCGTTGGTTCCTTTGCCAAGCACTACCGCCGGATGCGGAAAAAATGTCACTACTACCGAGGGACTTTGCGCTGCTCGAGCGCCATTGACGAGCTGCTTGAGTATCTGTTGGTGACCGAGGTGAACGCCGTCAAACGACCCGATGGTCAGCCAGGATTGCTTCAGTTTGACCAGGTCGAGAGATTGGAAATGCTGCATCTCAATTGAAAACTTTCTTTGGCTGCCACTCATTACTGACCGGGTCGAATTCAAGCAGCGCAACCAGTTCGCCTTGCCCGCTGATTCCACGAGCCATTTTGCCAATGCCCAGTTCACCCGGGATACGATGACCATGCCGAATGGCATCTACATCTGCTTCCGTCAACTCAATAGACGGCCAGTCGGAGAGCGCTTCGGCCGCGGGGATCACATACTGGTACCATGATCCGCCATCGAAAGCCTCGCGTAGCTTACGCAACGGTACAGCATCCCGCAGGGTAAAGCGTCCCGATTTTGTGCGGCGCAATCCAACCAGGTGTGCGCCGCAGCCAAGAACCTTGCCAAGGTCGTTTGCCAGCGAGCGAATATATGTGCCCGAAGAGCAATAAACATCAATTACAGCCTCAGGCGGCGCCCATTCGAGCAGTTCCAGGCTGTACACATTTATTTTGCGCGGCTGAAGATCAAATTCTTCGCCATCTCGCGCCATTTCATATGCTTTTCGGCCTTTGATTTTAATGGCTGAATAAGGCGGCGGAACCTGCTCGATTTCCCCGACAAATTGCTGCAGCGCTTCTTCGAACTGAGCTTCAGTAATGTCGTCTACCGGGTTGCTGGTGAGCACCTTTCCGTCGGCATCATAAGTATCCGTGGTTTTTCCCAGTTGAATCACCGCCTGGTAGCGTTTGTCGGATGCTGAAACGTATTCGCTAAGGCGGACGGCAGGCCCCAACAGTACCACCAGAACGCCGGAAGCCCGAGGATCGAGAGTGCCTGTATGCCCTGCACGGCGGATAAACGTGCCGCGCCGGATGATCTGGACCACGTCGTGCGAGGTCAGACCCACGGGCTTGTCAACCACAAGCACCCCGGAAATCGAGTTTATCTGGTCGTCATTCAATTCCATTTCTCCCCTTTCACATGGTACCCGGGAAAATTGGTGTTCCTAAGGATTTTTGCCAGTAACGCAATTTAACCCACTATTTTGAATTGCCGTTGAGCAGTAGTTTTTCAGTGGCATCCAGTACAGCGGCCTGCACTTCCTCAAGCGTACCGGGGATTTCGGCCCCGGCCGCTGCAGCATGGCCCCCGCCGCCAAATTGCTCGGCAATTTTTGATACATCCCAACCCGGTTGAGAGCGCCAGCTGACTTTGATAATATCCGGCGAGTGCTCGATAAACAACACAGAAATATCTGCATCCGAAATGCTCGACAGGATATCCGTCAAATCAGCATCATCCAGGTTATTATAACCGACTGCAAGGCGGTCGGTCTCACGCAGCGTGGCCCAGATCAAGCGATCTTTTTGCTGCAGTGTGGAAAGGCCCATCCCCCAGTAGCGCGCCGCTTCGATCGAACGAGACACCAGCCCCTGGAAGTACAGGTGTGGCAAATCCGCCCCATGATCGACCAGGTCAGCGGCAACACGCAGCGCATTGGCATTCATGTTCGAAGTGCGAAAACCGATCGTATCGGTGAGGATGCCGGTTAACAAGGCGCTGGCAACCTCTTTGGTGATTGGCAGTTCCCACTTAGGTAATGATTCAGCCAAAATGGCAGCAGTGGCCACGGCATCCGATTCGACCAGATTGATGACCGCATAACGGCTGTTGGTCACATGGTGGTCAATTTGAATATCAGGTTGGCGTGGAACGATTTCATTGCCAATCCGCTTCAATTCACCCGAATCCACCGCGATAAAAGTATCAAAGGCTTCGCTGGGGTGCGTTACAATCTGGCTGCTGCCGGGCAGGTGGGACAGGTTGTCTGGCACGCCATCGCGCAGGACCATTTGCACGTGCTTTCCGACTGCCTGCAGCGAAAGGCCCAACCCCAGCAGCGAACCAATGGCGTCTCCATCCGGGCGCACGTGCGAGGCGATCAGAATCCGCCGGGCCTTCTTTAGCTTTTCGCGAATAGCGGCGTGAATCTCGTCATTCATCCAGTTCGTCCTCGGATTCTTCATCGGGTTCAACGGGTTGATCCTCGCGCAAATCCGCCAGCAGGCGCTCGATTCGGTCTGCGCGTTCCGGGGTTGGATCCCAATGGAAACGCAAACGGGGGAAAACCCGCAATTCGATCCGGTCCGACAAGGCGCGGCGAATGTACCCGCTGGCGCTGGTGAATCCTTGCAGCGCTTCAGCAGCGCGTTCGCTGCCTTCCAGGGCAGACAGATACACATCCGCATACGCCAGTTCACGGTCTACCGTGACATCTGTAACCGTGATGCCTGCAATGCGCGGATCGCGAATTTCGCCCATGACGATCATTTCAGATAAGTCCTGGCGAATTCGGTCACCGATGCGTTGTAGTCTTAATTTTGACGGCATTTTTCGTTCCTCAAACCTGTACCGAGCTTAGGTGGTGGCCTTCTCCAGCACATAACATTCGATCTGATCACCGACAGCGAAATCATTGTAGTTACGGAACCCCGCGCCGCATTCAAAGCCGTTGCGTACTTCGCGGACATCTTCTTTCTCGTGCTTTAAGGATGAAAACTCTCCTTCGAAGATGATGGTTCCTTCGCGACGCAGGCGCACTTTGGCGTTGCGGCGGAACTCTCCGCTGGTTACCCGGCAGCCGGCAATCGCGCCGACCTTCGAAATTTTGAATGTGGCTAAAACGACACCCGTTCCAATGATGTTTTCTTTTATTTCGGGTTCGAGCAAGCCCTTCATGGCTTTTTCGATGTCTTCGGTCAGCCGGTAAATGATATTATACAGCCGGATAGAGACGCCTTCCGCTTCGGCATTACGGCGAGCGGCGGCGTCGGCCTGAACATTGAACCCGACCACAATGGCATGTGAGGCTGTCGCCAGCATGATATCGCTTTCGCTAATGTTGCCGGCTTCGGCGTGCAGGATATTGATCTTGATATCGCCTTTACCCAGTTCGTTGAGAGACGAAATGATCGGCTCCAATGAACCCTGAACGTCCGCTTTGACCACCAGGCGCAGTTCATGAACTTCGCCAGCCTGCACCCTGGCAAATAGCTCTTCGAGGGTAGCTTTTGGCGCTGCCGCCGTCCGCTGCTGGTGCGCCAGGGCGCGTTCTTCGACGAGCGCACGCGCCTCGCGTTCGGTGGGAAATTTCAAGAAAATATCGCCGGCGGAGGGGACTTCGTTCATTCCCATGATCTGAACCGGCGTAGAGGGACCGGCTTTTTTGAGTTTGCGCCCACGGAAGTCGAACATGGCACGGACGCGCCCGTACGCCCGTCCGGCGACGATGATATCGCCTGGTTCGAGCGTGCCGTTGTACACCAGCATATTGGCGACGACACCTTTGGCGCGTTCCACCTTGGCCTCGATCACCGTACCGAAAACTTTGCCTTCCGGGTTGGCCTTGATATCGATATTGTCGGCAACCAGCAAGATGGCTTCCAGCAGGTCATCGATGCCCTGTTTCTGTTTGGCAGAGACCGGAACGACCATCGTGTCGCCATCCCAATCATCCGGCACCAGCCCGTTCTCTGAGAGCTGCTTCTTTGTGAAATCGGGATTGGCGTCCGGGCGGTCGATTTTATTCATGGCGACGATGATCGGCACGCGTGCAGCCTTGGCATGAGCAATTGCCTCACGCGTCTGCGGCATCACGCCATCATTGGCTGCCACAACCAGCACCACGATGTCGGCGCCTTGAGCGCCGCGCGATCGCATGGAGGTGAAAGCGGCATGACCCGGTGTATCCAGGAAGGTAATGGCTTTGCCTTTATGTTCGACCTGATAAGCGCCGATATGCTGGGTAATCCCGCCCGCCTCGCCGCCAGCCACATTGGTGTGCCGGATTGCATCGAGCAGGGTAGTCTTGCCGTGGTCAACGTGCCCAAGAATGGTAACAACCGGGGCGCGATCTACCAGCCGAGCGGCATCTTCCTTCGAGATGAGCTGCCGCCAGAGCGGCATTTCGCCGGCTTCTTGATCTTCTGCGATTTCATATACCTCGGATTTGGTTTCAAACCCCATCTCCGAAGCCACGACGGATGCCGTATCGAAATCGATTAACTGATTGATATTGGCCATCACCCCATTTGCCATCAATATTTTGATGATCTGTATAGGGCTGGCTTCCATGCGTTGCGCAAGGTCGCGGACGGTAATGCTGCCAGGCAGCTCAATTGTTTTTGACCCGTTTTCACTCATAATCACCTCGTTTCCCGTTTTGCGTCCCTGAATCCCCTGACAATTTTCGCAAAGTCTTCATATTTATGACCAGGGATTGGTGCCTGCGACGATGGAGGATGCTGAGGGGTCAAATCGATCGGCATTTCCTGACAAGCGCCCGATCCGGTAACAGGAGCGAGGCGGTCAGGCTTAGTTCATAACGTCAGCCGGCAGACTTTCCATGAAATGGATTAAAACGTCCCGATCCTGTTCGGTCAATTCAGTTTTTAAGGCATGGTTTAACGCCCCTTTCAAGGCGTTTTCCCAGCAGGATTTTTTATCGTGCAGGTAGGCTCCCCGGCCCGCAGTTTTGCCTGTCAAGTCAATGGAGACTCCCTCCGGGGAACGAACTACCCGGATCAAATTCCGCTTGGGCATCACCTGCCGACACCCGACGCATGTGCGCTGCGGAATATGTTTTACACGTTTGGTAGGTTGTTTAGTCACCTTTCTTTCTCAAGTCGTGCGACATATAGAATCAGGAATCCCAATCCCAATCTTCACCTTCACGGCGGTGCTTGCGCAAAACAATGGTCTGATCCTTTTCGGGATCATATTCCACCTGGACGTGTTTTTTCTTCTTCTTGCCTTTCTTCTTGTCCTTGCCGCTGGCGTCGTCCTCCTCCTCTTCCTCTTCGTCCGAGGCGACCGGAGTCGTGATCGCGGTGCGCAATTCGAACAATTTGTCGAAGGGTATTTCTTCTTCTTCCGCTTCAGCGTCAACGGCAACCGCTGGTTCTGTCACCACCGGTGTTGCTTCGGCAACCACCGGTTCGATTTCTTCGACGGGAGCTGCAATTTCAATGGGTTCAGTAGTTTCGGCAACTTCGGGAGTGGCCTCAGTCAGCACAGGTTCGGTGGGAACCGGTTCGACCTCAGTTGCAACTTTGGCGGCCTCTTCTGCAGCAGCAATCTCACCGGCTTTACGCTCATCCAATGCTGCGACCATGTTGTTGATTTCCTGCAGTGCGCGCGGACCAATGCCGTTCAGCCGCAGGATATCATCCGGCCGAATTTTCATCTGCACGGCCATCTCGCCAAGCGTACTGAAGCCTGCCTCTTGCAAAATGTAGGCAACGTGTTCGGGCAGGCCGCTGTCCAGAATGCTGAGTTCGAAGGCATCTGCAGGAATGAGCGCCCGGATGTTTTCGATTTCAGCCACTACAGCCTTTTCAACCGCCGGTCGAGCCGAAGAACGGCGTTCGACACGGTCAACAAAACGTACCAATAATTCGTATTCTTCCGGCGCCAAAGGACGCCCCTCAGCTTTTCGAGCCAGGTATTCTTCGACCTTGGCCATCACATCGGCTTCTTGCTGAGCTACGGAAACCAGTTCCTCGTCTTTTTGAAGGCGGTTGAGAACATCCGCTGCCGCTTCCGGCAGGCTCTTGATGTCGATGCGCCAGCCGGTCAATTTGGCAGCCAGGCGGGCATTTTGCCCATCGCGGCCGATGGCAAGGCTGAGCTGGTCTTCCGGTACAACCACGGTAGCGGTTTTGCCGCCAGCGTTACGGTCGTTCAGGTACACACCATTGACGCGCGCCGGGCTGATCGCCTTGGCGATAAAGGCGGCCTGGTCGGAATTCCATTCGATCACATCAATTTTTTCGTCATGCAGTTCGCGCACAATGGCCTGAATCCGGACGCCGCGAATGCCCACGCAAGCGCCGACCGGATCGATGCCGGGTTGGGTCGCCGAAACGGCTACTTTGGCACGTTCGCCGGGTTCACGGGCAATCGAACGGATTTCGACCACGCCGTGGTAGATTTCCGGGACTTCGTTCTCCAGTAAGCGACGCAGGAAGTTGCGATGGGTGCGTGAGAGGATGATTTGCGGACCGCGCGGGTTGTCCTTAACTTCAGCGACCAGCGCGCGCACCCGTTCATGAATGCGCGGGCGTTCACCGGGGATCAATTCTTTGCGCGGCATGGAACCTTCGGCCTTCATCTCCAGGCCAATGGTCAGACCCTGCGCGCCAACAGCCTGGACCACGCCACTGACGATTTCGCCCATCTGTTTCATGTAGAAATCGAGCTGCGCCTGGCGTTCTGCGTCGCGGATGCGCTGCTGGATTACCTGACGAGCGGTTTGGGCAGCGACGCGCCCAAAGTCTTTGGGCGTGCTCTCGACAATAACCATATCGCCAAGCTGGGCTTCAGGGTTGACCAGGCGTGCATCTTCCAGGGTGACCTCGGTTGTTGTCTCTTGAACCGATTCAACAACCTCTTTTTCGGCATAAATGGTAACTTTGCCGGTCTCGGTATCCACCTTGGATTCAACATGCTGGGCATTGGAAGCATTTACAGCGCGGCGGTACGCCGACACCATAGCTGATTCCAGGGCCTTCAGGATAACTTCCCGACCCAGTTGTTTTTCCTCGATGACTTCATTGAAAGCCAGGGTAAATTCGTTCTTCATGCTTGCACTTTCTCCAAAAAATAGTAACCCGTATATAAGCAGAAAAGTGGGGGGAGGCCCACTTTTCGTTGAACGCGAAATAGGTTGGCTTACTTACAAAACTTATTTTAACACAGAGTGCGGCATTATGCAAGAAACATAAAGGGGGAATTTAGGTGGGGCCGTGTCAAGTGCCACGTGTCAGGCAAACGCCTGGACATATATGCGTTGCACCTGTACTTGAATTTGGTGTTAAGCATTCTTGCCTCCAAACATTTTGCGGGTCCTACACGTGAGCAGCCCCTACCTTATCTGGTTACTCGCCTCGCATATCCCGATCATGAACCAGCCATGCTATACTTGCGGCATAAATAAAATCCAATCAATACGGGGCAAATCATGGCAGCAAACCCAATCTGGTGGCGCGATGGCGTGGTCTATCAAATATACCCGCGTTCCTTTGCCGACAGTAATGGTGACGGAATTGGCGACCTTGAAGGTGTAATCCAACATCTGGATTACCTGGCTGAGTTAGGCATCGAAGCCGTCTGGTTTTCGCCCTTTTACCCATCGCCAGACGTTGACTTCGGCTACGACGTCAGCAACTACACGGATATCGATCCCAAATTTGGCTCCCTGGCGAATTTTGACCGTCTGGTTGCAGAGTCGCATAAACGCGGTATTCGGGTGGTTCTCGATCTGGTGCTCAATCATACTTCCGACCAGCACCCGTGGTTTCAGGAGTCACGCAAGGGCAATGACAATCCATATTCCGGCTGGTACATCTGGCGGGATGCCAAACCCGATGGCAGTTTACCCAATAACTGGGAAGCGATTTTTGGCACGCCGGGCTGGGAGTGGGATGCAAAACGCGGCCAATATTATTACCACATGTTCTACCCGCAGCAGCCTGACCTGAACTGGCGCAATCCACAGGTCCGTAAGGCGTGTTTGGGCGTGGTTCGTTTTTGGCTGGAACGCGGCGTGGACGGCTTCCGGCTGGACGTGTTCAGCAACTTCTTCAAGCATCCGGATCTACCGGACAACCCGCCAGCCGTTGGGCTGCGCGCTTTTGACCGCCAGAAGCATATCTACGATTCCAACCAGCCAGATATGATTCCGCTGCTGCGCGAATTACGCGAGCTGCTGGATTCTTATCCTGAGCGCTATGCAGTGGGCGAAACTTTTATGCCAACACCGCAAAGAGTGGCTGCGTACACTGCTCCCGGCCTGATCCATGCGGCTTTTGATTTTGAAATGCTTCATTGCCGGTGGGACCCTGACTGCTTCCAGAAAGCGATACTGGCGACGGAAGAAGCCATGCACCCGGATTCCTGGCCGGTTTATACCCTCAACAACCATGACACCTCTCGCTCTGCATCCCGTTTCCACTGCGGTAACAACGATGAGCGACTAAAGGTCGCGGCGGCTTTGACGATAACCCTGCGCGGTACACCGTTCATCTACTATGGCGAAGAAATAGGCATGCGTAATATTCACGTGCCGCGCCGGTTTATCCAGGATCGAATTGGCGAGAAATACTGGCCGATTTTCGATGGGCGCGATAAGAACCGCTCACCCATGCAGTGGAATGACAGCTCACATGCCGGGTTCACGACTGGTAAACCCTGGCTGCCGGTGCATCCGGACCACAAAACCCGCAATGTGGAAGCTCAACGCAAAGATCCCCGATCGCTATTCCATTTTTACCGGCGCTTGATTCAACTGCGCAAAGAACTATCAGCGCTACGCGGCGGCTTATTCCAACCGGTGACCTATAATCCGCGCAAACTGTTGGCCTACCTGCGCCAGGACAGCTATCAGAGCGTGCTGGTGGTACTGAATTTCAGCCGGCGTCCGGTGCGGCTGGCAATGGGCGGGGAACTGCGGCGGAATGGCTGGGCGTTGGCGCTTTCGAACAAGCGTGACACGTTGCCTGCGATTGAAAAAGGGGGATACCTTTCCCTGCTGGGCGATGAGGTGATGATCCTGACCGAAAGAAGCTGAGCTACTCTTCTTCGCCGCTGGTTTCTCCAACAGATTCCAGGTCAAACGCTACGCCAACCTGTTCACCGGCCTCACGCAGGCCTTTGACCACTTCGACCAGCAGTGGGACGCCCTCGCGAGTATTGCGCTCATAAAGTTCGAACTCTTTTTCGCCGTGGATATAGATGCGTTCCTGGCCGACGGCCTTGGGCGCTTCTTTGAGGGTGTGGATCAGGCTATCCATATCGGATTTAAACCCCTCCAGGTCGCGGAAAGCGCCAATGTCGACGGCAGCAAAGAAATGACCAACATTGGCGGGAGCATCCCGACCTGGCGCGCCAACCTCTGGGCCAAAGGCAGCGCCCGAGAGCACGCCCGAGAATATATCCACCATTAAGCCAAGGCCGTACCCCTTATATCCGCGCATGATATCCGAGCCCCCCAATGGAAGCAGCGCGCCGCCTTTGAGCACCTCGGAAGGGGTGGTTGTCACGGCGCCGTTTTTGTCCACACCCCAGCCCTCCGGAATGGCCTCGCCGGCCTTGTCGTAAACCGTGATTTTTCCAATAGGAACGATGCTGGTTGCCATATCCAGTACATAGGGCTGTTCGTGCAGGGCAGGGGCCGCCACTGCGATCGGGTTGGTGCCGATGATACGGGTACGGCCGTAGGTTGGCGCGACCAATGGCTGGGCGTTGGTGAAGCTAATGCCGATCATGTCATGCGGGAGCGCCATCATGGCGTAATAGCCGGCGATGCCGTAATGGTTGCTGTTGCGTACGGTCACAAAAGCGACGCCGCTGCGACGCGCCTTCTCGATGGCAGTCGTCATGGCATGGTGACCAACGACCATCCCCAGCCCGTTACCCCCGTCGATGACCAGGGTGGAGGGAGACTCGCGCACCGTGGTGAAGGGCGAGGTTGGGTCGATGAGCCCCTTGAGGATGCGCGAGCCGTAATAGGAGTGCAGCCGGATAATGCCGTGCGAGCTCACACCGCGCAAATCGGCGGAAATGAGGATTTCAGCAGCCCGCTCGGCATGGGGTTGCGAAACGCCAAGCTTGCGGAAAAAGCGCACCATGTAATCGGTCAGGTCTTGAGCGCGGTAAAGAATGGCTTGCGGCATGATATACCCCTTTATTGATCTAAATTGGATGGTGGAATAAAAATATTATAGCAGGGAACGATAAGGGGAGATTGATTACGAGCATTAAAGAATAAAACGCGAACGCAAACCAGGGTTTACGCGAAACCAAAATTAAACACAGGTGCGACGCACCTCCAAGGTGCGTCGCATCTGCCTTTGCTGGCCAGGATCGCATTTTTTGCATTGACCGGAGAGAGGAGTTAAAAAATACCTCTCCCTGATAGGGAGAGGCAAGGTTAGGGTCTTTTGTTTTTACAGTTGAGCTGAAAATTTCTACACATCCAAATTGCGTACTGTTCGCGCGTGGGTGGTGATGAACCGGGTGCGCGGGGGGACTGCCTCGCCCATCAGCATGTCAAAAGTACGGTCTGCCGCAGCGGCGTCATCAATGGACACTGACAACAGGGTGCGTTTCTCGGGGTTCATCGTAGTTTCCCACAACTGTTCCGGATTCATTTCGCCAAGGCCTTTGTAGCGTTGCAGAGACGCTTTTTCCGCAGTTGGTCCCATCGCCTTCAATGCCTGGTCTTTTTCGGCTTCCGTATAGACATACTGATGGTTGTTTTTATAATTAATGCGATACAACGGCGGTTGGGCAATAAATAAATGCCCAGCGTCGATGAGCGATTGCATATAACGAAAGAAGAAGGTCAGCAGCAGCGTACGAATGTGTGAACCGTCCACATCCGCATCGGTCATGATAATGACGCGGCCATAACGCAGTCCGGCCAGGTCGAAGGATTCGCCGATGCCGGTGCCCAGCGCCGAAATCAACGCCTTGACCTCATTGTTGGACAGAATTTTGTCCAATCGGGCGCGTTCGGTGTTGAGAATCTTCCCGCGCAGGGGCAAAATCGCCTGAAAATGACGGTCACGGCCTTGTTTGGCCGAGCCGCCTGCGCTTTCTCCCTCGACGATGTACATTTCTGTTTTACCTGGGTCGCGTTCAGAGCAATCTGCCAGTTTGCCGGGCAGCGTTAAGCTCTCCAACGCGGATTTGCGAATGACAAGGTCGCGGGCTTTACGGGCTGCATCGCGCGCGCGGGCTGACGTCAAACACTTTGACACAATCGCCCTGGCTGCAGACGGATTCTCTTCCAGGAAGGTGGTGAATACCTCGCCAACAACCTGCTGAACATAGGTCTGCACCTCGGGATTCATCAGTTTGACCTTGGTTTGCGACTCAAACTGGGGATCGGGGTGTTTAATCGAAACCAGCGCGGTCATGCCTTCACGGGTGTCGTCCCCGGTGAAGTTGGGGTCGGCATCCTTGAGCAGGTTGGTGCGACGCGCATAGTCGTTGATCACGCGGGTGATTGCAGCGCGCAGCCCGGTCATGTGGGTGCCGCCGTCGATGGTGTTGATCGTGTTGGCAAAAGAATAAACCGATTCTGAGTACGCGTCGGTGTACTGCACCGCCACTTCGATGCCGATATTATCAATTTCACGCTCGGCAAAGAAAACCGGGTGGAGCACCGTGCGATTGCGGTTCAGGTAACGCACGAAGGATACAATGCCGCCTTCAAAAAAGAAGGTCATCTCTCGTTGAATGCGCTCGTCGATCAACTTGATTTGCACTTTGCGGGTGACGAAGGCCATCTCGCGGAAGCGTTGAATCAAAGTTTCGAACTTGAAGTCGATCTCTTCTTTGAATATCTCGCGGTCAAAACGAAACGAGGTGATGGTGCCGGTTTGATTAGGATCGCATTTTCCGATCTGTTTTACCGCGTCTTGCGGGATGCCCCGCGCGTAGCGCTGCGAATACAGTTTTCCTTCCCGGCACACGCGCACTTCACACCATTCCGACAGCGCATTCACCGCCGAAACACCCACGCCGTGCAACCCGCCGGAGACCTTGTAGCTGGAATGTCCAAATTTGCCACCCGCATGCAGGGTGGTCATAACGACTTCGAGCGCCGATTTTTTCTTCTCCGGGTGAATGTCCACCGGAATGCCGCGGCCGTTATCCTCTACGGTCACTGAACTGTCGGCGTGAATGGTGATGGTGATTTTGTCGCATACGCCAGCCAGGGCCTCATCGATAGAGTTGTCAACGACTTCATAGACCAGGTGGTGCAGCGCTTTGATATCCGTACCGCCAACATACATACCTGGACGGCGTCGGACCGCCTCCAGACCTTCCAATACCTGTATATCTTTAGCGCCGTAAGACGAAATGTTTACCGGTTGTACCACGTATTCCTCCTGGACAATTAAAACGCCAATCTGCCGGTTTCAGCGCGATGGGCTGTCAATGTGTTCGTTAAGTTTTAATTTCTTGCGGGCGAGCTGCGGTTGAATTTTCTACCATCCAGCGAATACCCCCGCGAAAATAGACAAAACTGGCAGCGAAAACCGCCGTGTAAATAAAAGCATGCCCCAAAATTCCGACCAGCGTCATCCAGGAACTGGCGGGGGGAACCTGCCACAGAACATCCATCCCCCGGGCAATGATCAATGTGATAATCAGAAACATCCCGGTGCCGGGCAGGAAATGCCGTACCAACCGCACACTGGTCATTGCGGATGCCACCAGGCCGAATTTCAGTGAAAAAATGGCATGCGGCGTGAAAATCAGCGGAAGTAGCATCCAGATCAGCAGGAATCCGGCAAAAAGCAAGGCGAAATCACCCATCCCGGGACTGATCAGTGCAATCACGGACACGAGCATCAATCCGGGAACGAGCAGGATGAGCAGACCTATCAGCAGGCCAAGAGTCAGCGCCAGCGCCATACCGGTTTTGCTGAGGAAGCCCATTAACTCAAATCCGGTTCGAGTTTCCGACGTCGCCCGGGCTAACAGGCTGAAGTAAAGGCAGCCAGCCAGAAAACCAATCGCGATGACCACAAGCCAGATGGCGAACCCCGTGGTCAAATTGGGAACTTGAAACAGGGTTGCCGGGCCAAAGGGAGTGGCTTCAGAGCGGACAGCAGACATCAAGCTCGGAACGCCGATAGGCAGGGTGCGGATGGCACCGATCAGGTTGAAATTTGCGAGTATCTCGTTCCAGATATCGCTGATGACCGACATCTGGCCGGCCAATTCAGGCGAATTAATCTGCTGGAGCAGGCGCACGGTCTCATCGATCATGGGTGTGAGCACTTTTTGGATGCTTACTTGCGGCCCAAGCCAGAGATAAAGGTCGATAACGATCGGCAGAACCAACAAGGCAAGATTGTTGGCAACAATATTAAACCCCGCGATGATCGCATTCATCATGCGCGGGGGAGCGCCTGAACCAATGGTGGGATTTTCCATAGACAGCTTAATTTTACCATATGTAACCCTCGCGCGCTTGAGGAGGTGATCGTCAGGGTAGCGCGAGAGGATTGAAACCAACCGTTTGTCTTCATGCATAAATAAGATGGACGGGGTAAAATTAATGGATGGACGTGCACCAACATCTGCCAGATACCAACCGACTCTCTGTCATTACGGCTACTATTTTTCTGGCTTATGCCCTTCTGCCATTCGTTGACCTGCCCGGCCAACAGATAAGCGTACAACTGCCCGGATTCCTTTTTCAGTTGGCGCTCAACTTTAGCACCGTCGTCTCCATCCTGGTGGCGCTTTTAGCAGCAGCGGGCACAGACTGGCTCATCCAGGGTCATCCAACCGCGGCAGGTTCCGTGCGCCTGCCGAACTGGCTGCTGCCCGCGTTGACAGCCTGGGTCATTGGGGTTCCTCTGACGACTCTTGAGGTCAGCACTGAGTGGTGGGCGGTATTCGCCCTGGGCGGGCTGTTGTTCGTTCTGGTACTGGTAGCAGAGTATATTGTGGTCGACCCGGATGATGCCCGGCATGCGCCTGCCAGCGTCGGGTTGATCGCTGTCTCGTTTGCTTTGTACCTGGTATTGACCATCTCCATCCGGGTTGCCAATCTGCGGTTATATGGAGTGCTGTTCGCAGTTGCGCCGACCGTATTTCTTGTGACTTTGCGCACCCTGTACCTGCGCAGCAACGGCCGTTGGTTTTACGGCTGGGCAGCCGGTATCATGGTGGTGGTCGGGCAGGTGGCGGTTGGGTTGCATTACCTGCCGCTTACCCCCCTGCGATATGGGCTGGTATTGACAGGTTTGACTTATGCACTTGTCAGTCTGGCGAGCGGCATCGAAGACCGGCGTGAGGGGAAAATAATCTGGATCGAGCCGGCAATAATGCTGACGATTTTCTGGGGGCTGGCATTACTGGTACGGTCATGATGGATCACAGGCTGGTATTATCCAGCAGACATATCACTCAGATGGAAGCCCACGTGAACCGCTGTTCACCTGAAGAAGGCTGTGGTCTTTTGGCCGGTACCGGGCAGCGCGTCGAGTTAACAATTCCGATAACCAATCAACTTCACAGCCCGGTGCGGTACAATATGGAGCCGAAAGAATTGGTTCGCGCATTTTACGATCTGGAAGCTCGAGGGTTTGAAATGCTCGCCAGCTTCCACTCGCATCCTAATGGCCCTGTGACCCCGTCTGAAACCGATATTCGCGAGTTCGCCTACCCAGGCACTTTTATGCTGATCTGGTCCAGGGCAGGCTCGGGCTGGCAGGTTAAAGGGTTCGAAGTTTTTACAAATACTTATCATGAAATTGAGCTAAGAATTACGGATTGACCGCAACCCGCATGGTAAAAAGGTGTTGCTTAATACGCCTGGAGGAACCTTATGAGTGAGTTCTGGATGATTGGATTGACATTCGTTTTGTCTTACCTGGCTGGCGCCATCCCGTTTGGGCTGCTGGTTGTGTGGGTTTTTAATGGTAAGGACATCCGCGCCGTCGAAAGCGGCCGTACCGGAGGTACCAATGCCATGCGGGCGGCAGGTTTTTTCGCTGGCCTTTTGACCGCAGGCCTTGATGTACTAAAAGGAGTGGCAACCGGGTGGATTGCTGCCTGGCTGGCACCGGGAATCCCCTGGATTCAGGTGGTGGCAGCCCTGCTGGCCATTCTTGGTCACAATTATTCCATCTTCTTGATTGAGGAAAGAATTGGCGGCGGCGTTCGCTTGCGCGGCGGAGCCGGCGGCGCACCTGCACTTGGCGGCGCCATCGCCCTTTGGCCGCCGAGCGCGTTGATCATCTTACCACTGGCAGCCTTGACCTACGTTTTTATCGGCTACGCATCGGTTACCACTATGTCCATTGCTGCCTTTGCTGGAGGATTATTTTTCATCCGTGCTGTACAAGGTTTAGGCCCCTGGGAGTATGTGGGGTACGGCGTGGCTGCATTACTGATTGTCATGTGGGCGTTGCGACCGAACCTGGCACGCCTGGCCGCCGGAACGGAAAGAGTGGTCGGGTTACGCGCCTACTGGAAGAAGCGGAAAGAAAAGCAAGCAGAGCAGCAAAAACAGAATCAGGCCAAAGCCTCTGTTTCGCGGCCTTCGCAGCGCCGACAGGAAACCGGCATATAAAGAATAATGGGCGTCACAAAACGACGCCCATTTTTTGTCAATTTGATTTAACAATCCTTCAAAGAGAACCGGCTCAGGCTTCGCTTGGTGCCTGTGGGGCTAATGCTTCTTCGGTTGCGAAGTTTTTATAAAGGTACCGCACATTACGCTTATGCAGGTCGTCGGCAATTCCGCCCAGGAATACCCGGCTCTTGCCGCAAGATTCAATGTCGATGGCTGTGAGCGCTTCGATTGGATTTTTTCGGCGTGCTGCGGCGCGAACGGCCTTCCGCACCGCTGCGATATAGGCAAGATTGTCCCGTACGGCATCATCAATTTCACCGCGCAGAATGATATCTCCATGCCCCTGAACGATATTTTCCAGCCCCATCTTGCCAATAGCTTTAATGGTGTTGCTCATAACATCCGGGTCGCCATCCACCATGTAAGGCAGCGGCAGGAAGGCATCTCCAGCGAATAAAACGCGGTCCTCTTCGACCAGAATTGATATTCCATCTGTGCTGTGGCCGGGCGTGTGCATGAACACCAGATTTTTCTTTCCGGTGCGTAATGTCAACATCCCGTCGTCAAAGGTCAGGTGAGGATAAACCAGTTTTACCTGACGGAAAGCGGCGTTTTGCCGCCGGGCAGCATCCAGTGAGGTCGGTCCGCGCAGTTCCATGAGTTCCCTGCATAATGCATGCGAGACGATCGTCGCGCCTGGGAAAAAGCAGTTGCCCCAGGTGTGGTCGGCGTGGTAGTGGGTATTTACTACGTAGCGTACCGGAACGCCAAGCTGCTCCTCGATAAATGCCCGCATGGAAAGGGTCTCCTCGGGGGTTGCAAGCGTATCGATTACCACCGCCCATTGCGGTCCGGTAATCGCGCCGGCAGTCACCTGGGCATAAACCTCACTTTGAAACCAATAGACATTTTCTGATACACGTTCGCGATGCATAGCAATTCCCTGAGAAGATTATTGTTTCCGAGCAGGCATTGTTGGAGGAAAACTATCAAAACCCCGCGCACTATCAAGACCATAGAATAGCATAAATAAAATGAAAAGTCAAAAAATGGGGTGTGGCCGTAAAGGTGTTTTTTGTAACAAATGCAAATAGAGCCTGTGAGATGATTTCCTGCGTTGCGAAAATCCTGCGTCGCTGCGCATGAACCCAGGCGGCAGGTTGATCATATTGGAATTAATCCTCAGTGCCCTTTTTCCGGCGGGTCGGCATGGGGATGGTCAGGAGACCGCGTTTGCTGAGATAAATTGCCACGCCGCCGACGGTAACCAGCTCCAGGCCGAGCAAGCCCAGTATCCAGGGCCAATTGCGCTTGCCGAAGGTCATGATTGCCGGCGCCTGCTCTCCCGGGAGGACGCCAGATGTAACAGTTCCCCCGGTTGACGCTGCTGTATGTGTCGCACTTGACAAAGTCTCATCAGCCGGTGTGCCGAGACTGGATATCGCCGTACCCCCAGCCGCAGGGTATCCGGTAGACTGGCCAATGCTGGCTGGCGTCAAAGTGACCGTCAATGTAAGCGACGGTTGCGGCAATAAGGTATTCACTGCCTGGGCAGTAGACGTCTTTGCCCCGGGGAACAGGGTTGCGGTGGGTGTGATTGTCCGGGTAGGAAATGCTGTGCGGGTAGGAGCGGGCGTCGGCGAGCGGAAAACGTAGTAGGTTGCGTAGCGGATAGGCGTACGCGTGCGGGTGGGGAAGCGCGTCAGCGTAATCGTGCGCGTGGGAGTTCGAGTCAGTGAACCGGTTGGAGTGGGGGTGGGTCCGGTGGGCGTAATGGTTCCTGTAAGCGTCAGGGTGTGCGTGGGGGTAAAGGTCAAGGTAGGTGTTGGTGTAGGTTGGCCAATGGTGGCGCTGATGACGTTCGAGAAATTGGAACCCAGGCTGTTGTTGACGATTTCCAGGCGGTAATAATAGGTGGTATTGCTGGTCAACCCGGTGTCGATGTATTCGTAATTTGCTCCGCTGGCGCTGGAGCCGGTGTGAACGATCAGTCCGGTAATTCGTTCAAACGGCCCTGCGGCGGCCAGTCCGCGCAAGACATAAAAGCCCGAGAGATTGACCTCACTGGCCGTTGACCACTGGATGGAGGCCTGTCCACTCCCCGGGATGGCCACAAAACGGGTGATCACCACCGATGATGGCTGCGGCGGCAGGCCGACAACGAATGGGGTAAAGTTCAAATCATTCGCAAAATCCGGGCGGTCAGTGGTATCGATAACGACCTGGATTTCCTTAGCCGCAGTGTTGCAGGTGGTAACCTGACCGGTCTCGCCGGTTGTCTGCCAGACGCCGGGAACCGTGCCCGATGGCGAAAACCAATACAGAGGGATTTTGGCGGCGTCTCCTGACGTACAATACTCCGCGGTCTCGATGGTCGATGCGCAGCCTGCCAGAAACTGGTCATAACGCAGAGAGAGGGTTAATTGCGCGGAAGGGATGACGTCCTTTTCCAGAAAAATATCGTAGTAATTCGAGCAAGCCGTCAAACTCCCCAACGCGCCACCCGTAAAAGGCACGTTCTCCGGCGAGCCGGCCCCGTGATTGATCAGATTTAGCTTGTAATCACCGCCGTCCGCGGAACGCTGATAGCTTACCAGCCCATTGAACCTGTTCTGTTTGGCCGTGGTCACGGTAACCACTTCGCCCTGGACGCCGGCGTCTCCGCTGCGCGGCTGAGCCGGCGCACCCAGGCGTTTATTATTGCTCACAGTACATTGGCTGGTTGCAGAGGTAGCGGTATCCCCGAAACCCCAGAAGTTGTGATCTACCTGGCCGGCATTTCCGCAATCGACCTGGACGCCGGGACGGTTATTGTACAGGTTATTGCCAACTGCTTGAACTGTACCGCCCGCGGTATACGGTACGCGGAATAAGGCATATTCGGAATTATCCATGACCTGGCTGAAGCGCAAGGTCACGTTACCGGTATTGTCGGAAACTTTTAACCCATTTTGCCCGGAAAGCAGATCTACATATTCGAGCGTCACATCCGCGGGGGAGTCAACTTCGACTAAATCGCGGCTGGGAGCGCTGCAGTTGGCGCCGTCGGTAATCGTCAGCGAGCGCAGGTTGACCCCGGCAGTCAAGCGCAGCACGGGTTCGCTGCAACTCGCACCCGCATAGGTAATGCGCGAATCGGCCGATCCCAGAACCGTGACAACCTTGTCCACTATTACGGTGTTGCTTTTAACCGCGTAATCGCCAAGAACGGTCACCGTTGCCGGTTGAGCATCGACGGCATCTTTCAGCGCGGTGCCCATACCACCGGCCGAATCGGCGCCGGAATTGAGGTAACAGGGGGAAGAGCTGCCGCACGCGGCGGCATCATTGGCCACGTACACGGTTGCGGCAGTGGGCGTCACGCCAATGGCAAAAGAGCCTTCCTCAGGAGTTGGTTGCCAGCCTTCCACGGTCTTCTGGTAAACGCGAACCAGAACTGAACCGCTGGCTGTAGCTGTTCGGCCTACTCGGAAGCCCAGGTTGAGCTGGTCGCTTACCGCGCCGGCGGAAATCTGGGCGGAGACTCCGCCTGTCATAGCGTAACCTTCGGGAGCGGAGCCACAGTTGGCAGTGCCGGGTTGGTAAGCGGCGCCTGTACCAGTGCCGGTTGCGTCAATTCTAAACGACTCTGCTGCCCAGTTGGCGGGAGTATACAGGCATACCTGGACGTTTGGCGCCGGTGCAGGATCCAGGTTTACCAGGTCGAAGGAAGCGCGCAGGTCAAGGGTCTGACCGGCAGCGCAGCCGGCCGGTGGACAAGCAGCAGGGCTGACCAGAGTCAACTGGGTAGATTGGATGGTCTTGGCTTGCGAGGATTGCACGCCAAACCAGGCAGCCAGCAGCAATACCGCGATCGACGCCCGCTTGAGCAGATTATTCAAACTGACCACCCATCGGTAAAAATTAAAGAGACCGCAGATACACGAATCACAATATTCTGACCCGGTCGAAGAATGAAGGGGTCAAATTGCCCCTCTTGGAAAGATTATACAATCAATAAAATATTTTTGTGGCCATCTGAATGCACCCCACCTCAATTCGCCAGGTGCGATGCTTCTGGGCTGACAGTTTGGTCAATCATTAATAAATTGGGGGGCGAGACACCTGCCCTGGCATGCTCAATCAACAAAGGGCAGGTGCAAGGCACTGTGAAAGTGCCTCGCACCAAGGTATTTTCGGGTGCGTTGCTCCTGGGCTGACAGTTTGGTTGATCATTAATAAATTGGGGAGCGATGCACCTGCTCTTATATGCTCAATCAACAAAGAGCAGGTGCAAGGCACTGTGAAAGTGCCTCGCACCAAGGTATTTTCGGGTGCGTTGCTCCTGGGCTGACAGTTTGGTTAATCATTAATAAATTGGGGAGCGATGCACCTGCTCTTACATGCTCAATCAACAAAGAGCAGGTGCAAGGCACTGTGAAAGTGCCTCGCACCCAGCTATTAAAGTAATTAATGCAATACTTTGCTCAGGAACGCTTTGGTGCGTTCGTGGGTCGGGTGACTGAATAAAACATCCGGCGAGGCTTCTTCGATGATTTGCCCGGCATCCATCAGGATGGCGCGGTGCGCGCAGGCGCGGGCGAAACCCATCTCATGAGATACTACCACCATCGTCATGCCCTCACGCGCCAGCGCAACCATCACATCCAGCACTTCCTGAATCATTTCCGGATCGAGCGCGCTGGTCGGCTCGTCAAACAGCATAATCTTTGGATTCATGGCCAGCGCCCGGGCGATGGCCACTCGCTGCTGCTGACCTCCGGAAAGTTGCCCGGGAAAATATTTTGCTTTTTCCGGGATGCCAACTTTATTCAGCAGCGCCATGCCGACTTTTTCAGCTTCGGCTCTATCGCGCTTGCGCACAATTTGCTGCGCCAATAAGACATTTTCGAGCACGGAAAGATGCGGGAAAAGGTTGAATTGTTGAAAAACCATGCCGACTTCGGTGCGAACTGCATTGATGTTTTCGGCTGTGTCGAGCGGAATCCCATCGACGATAATGCTGCCTTCATCGAACTCTTCCAGACGGTTGATGCAGCGCAGCATGGTCGATTTTCCCGAGCCGGACGGCCCGATGATGACCACCACCTCGCCCTTTTGTACTTCGAGGTTGACGCCTTTGAGAGCCTCTAATGTACCAAAGTATTTATGCACACCCTGGATTTTGATAATCGGTTCCATGAGTTACCTCTCGTAACGAGCCATTTTTTCAAGGTATGCGACCAGACGTGTAGCCAGGAGCGTCATGACCAGGTAGAGCAGCGCCACCATTGTCCAGGTTTCGATGGGGTTAAAGTTGGCGGATGAAAACTCCCGCCCGCGGCGTGTCAGTTCCGGGATTGCCACGGCGCTCACCAGGGCAGTATCCTTGAGCAGCGTGATCAATTCATTTCCCATCGGCGGCAGGATGACCCTCACCGCTTGTGGAACGATGATATACCGCATGGCCTGGACATAGGTCATTCCAAGGCTGCGAGCGGCTTCCATCTGGCCTTTGGAAATACTCTGAATGCCTGCGCGGTACACTTCGCTCATGTAGGCCGAATAACCGAAAGTAAGACCAAAAATGGCCATCACGATGCCATCCGGTCGATATTCCATAAAGGATGGAATATTCCAGGCGCTTCCCATTTCCTGGATGATGGCGGGAAGAGCGAAAGCCCAATAGATGATCTGGACCATCATGGGGATGCCGCGGATGATTTCGACATACACGGTTGCAACACCCCTGATCGCCTTGTGCTTCGAGAGGCGCGCTAACCCTACAAATAAGCCAAAAACGATAACCAGAACAAAACTAATGATGGTAATGTATGTCGTTCGCCAAACCCCGTCCCGTACAAAGAGAAAGAGGTTTTTATAGGGATCCGGTTTCAGGGTAATCAACAACAGTACCAGTGCGACAACGGCTGCGACCATAATCCACCAACGGTCGAACCGTTCATTTTTAGCGGTACGAGCGGCGCTGGCAACCGATGCAGGTAGAGCGGACAGGGGATTTATGCTCATAGGGCCTCCACCTATAAAAAAAGCCTGCGAGGAATTTTTCTTCCTCGCAGGCTCTGGTTCATTTCGCTATTTTGCGGCTAACCATTTGGCTTCAAGCTCTACGAGTACACCTTCGTCAACGACCTTCTTGAGCCCATCGTTGATCCTGGTTACAAGTTCAGGCTTGTTATTGCAAACTGCTATGCCGTAAGATTCGTCGGTAAATACCTCGCCTACCACTTTGATCTTGTCCGGCGATTTTCCAACGAAACCGAGAGCGGTCGGGTAGTCGGCGATAACCGCGTCAATTTGGCCGTTTTGCAGGTCAAGGAATGCCAGATCGACGGTGTCATAAGGCTTGACAGTTGTATTGGCGATGGCTTTGGCTTCCATCTCACCGGTGGTACCGAGCTGAGCGCCAACTGTCTTGCCAGCCAGGTCATCCTTGCTGTTGATGCCAGCACTCGAAGTCTGGACAACCACGATTTGACCGGCATTAATGTACGGGTCGCTGAACAACATTTGTTTCGCGCGCTCTTCGGTAATGGTGATGGCCGAAATGGCAGCGTCGAACTGGCAGGTGGCCATACCAGAGAGCAGCGAATCAAATGGTGTGTTGATAAACTCGATCTTCAGGCCGGCTTTTTCGCCAATTGCATTGAACAGGTCGATGTCATAGCCGACGATTTCCTTGGTGGTCTCATCGACGATTTCGAACGGCGGCCAGGTGGCGTCGGTTGCAACGCGGATCGTAATTACTTCTTCAACCGGGTAGGCGGTTGGAGCTACGACGGCCGCAGTCGGCTGCTCAGCCGCGGGATACGCGGGGGTTTCGACAACCTTCGGTGTGCAGGCGCTCAGTACCATGGCGAACACGACCAGGATGCCCAATACACTCAAAATATTCTTCTTCATGTTTACTCCTCCTAGCGAATTAGTGGTTTTGGGGGTTTATTCATCGGGAAACTTCTCCTCTAAGTAGCACCCAGATGAATAGTTTATTATAACCATTTTGCGTTAAAACAATTAAAATAATGCTAAATTCACTAAAATTGATTTTTTGTCCAGTGTTTCTTCGATAATATTTTTATTCCAATTGGGAACGCAGCGCCTGCGCCAGATCTTCGGTGATACCTTTGATGCTGGTCAAATCTTCCAGGCTGGCGGAGAGGATGCCTTCGATGCTGCCAAATTTTTGCAGCAGCACCTTACGCCGTGTGGGGCCAATTCCGGGGACGCTGTCCAGACGCGAAGCCAAACCGGCTTTGGAACGCCGGTTGCGGTGGGCCGTGATGGCAAATCGATGCGCCTCGTCGCGGATGCGCTGTACCAGATACAGCCCTTGCGAGTGGCGCGGCAGCAGAATGGAACTGGATTGACCGGGAACGAAAAATTCCTCCTGCTGCTTGGCCAGGCCAGTCACCGGAATTTTATCCAGTAAATTGAAGCGTTCCAGTACGGTCACTGCCCGCCCCAGTTGTCCCTTACCGCCATCCACGATCAACAGGTCGGGCAGGATGGCAAACGAGGGATCAGGTTTTGCGCCAGGTCCGCGATTTTCCTGGGCGGCTTGCCAGCGACGCAGGCGACGGGTGAGCACTTCTTCCATGCTGGCAAAGTCATCCGGTCCGTTGACGGACTGGATATTAAAACGCCGGTACAACGATTTTTTGGGTACCCCTTGCTCAAAGACTACCATGCTGCCGACCGCTGCCGTGCCCTGCGTGTTGGAGATGTCGTAACATTCGATGCGGTTAGGCGGTTCCTTCAACTTCAAGGCTTGCTGTAACTCAGCCAGCGCCTCGGTCTGGCGGTTGGTATCCACTTCCCATTGAGCTTTTAAAGAACGCAGCGTCTCGACCGCGTTTTCAGTGGCCATTTGAATTAGTTCCTGCGGGGTGCCTTCGCGCGGTACAGTTAACTCGACCTTCGGTCCGCCGCGTCTCTGGCGCATCCATTGCTGGATGATCTGGGCTTCTTCGACTTCCTGCGGCAGCAGCACCTGACCGGGGATGCTGGCGGCTTCCGAGTAAAACTGCTTAACGAATTCGGCAATTACTTCCGAATCGGGCTCATCCTGCGCGCCTTCCAGGATGAAATATTCGCGTCCGATCATTTTTCCGCCGCGGATAAAAAATACTTGCACGCAGGCCTCGCCGTTATCGCGCGCCATGGCAATCACATCAGAATCCAACTGGTCATTGGAAATCACTTTTTGTTTTTCGACTACTTTTTCAATGGCGTGGATCTGGTCGCGCAGGGCAGCCGCGCGTTCGAAGAGCAAATTTTCTGCTGCCTCCTGCATTTCGATTTGCAATCGGGCGACGATCGGTTCGGTGTGGCCTTCCAGAAACTGGCACAAGTCCTCGATCATCTGGCGGTAAGCTGCCTGCTTGATGGCGCCAATGCACGGCCCGGAGCACAGTTTGATGTCGTAGTACAGGCAGGGGCGCGCGTCCAGCCCGGTGATCTCGCGGTCGCAGGTCAGGTAAGGGAAGATGCGGCGCAGCACATCCAGCGTTTGATGGACTGCCCAGGCGGAAGTGTAGGGACCAAAATAACGTGAGCCATCTTTGACCATTTGCCGGGTAACTGTGACTTTGGGAAAGGGATCGCCCCAATGAACCTTGATGTACGGATAGCGCTTGTCATCCTTGAGCCGGATGTTGTAACGCGGCCGGTGTTTCTTGATCAGGTTCATTTCCAGGATCAGCGCTTCCAGTTCGGAGCCGACGACGATCCATTCGATGTCGGTAATATGGGAGACCAACTGGCGGGTTTTAAAGTCCTGGTCAGGGCTGGAATGGAAGTAGGAGCGCACCCGATTGCGTAAGTTGATGGCTTTGCCTACGTAAATGACGACGCCTTCTGCGTTTTTGTAAATATAGCAGCCAGATTTGAGCGGCAGGGTGGCCAGTATGCCCTGAAGATGATCGGAAAGTTCAACCATGAGGGTATTTTATCATGGGGGGGAAATGTGCCATGTGCCAGGTGTCACGTGCCAAGTTAAAAGCTGGTCGGATTGTCCGCAGGAGTGCACTTGCAAGACACGGTTGCTTCGCTATAAAATAATTCGAAAGACAGGTGCAACGCACTTTTTAAGTGCATCGCACCAAAAACGTTGCCGGGTGCGTTGCTCCTGGGTTACACACAATTCGAATCTTTAACGAATTAAGGAGCGATGCACCTGCACTCGAGAAGCTAGCAAAAAGAAGGTGCAATGCACCATAGCACGCTACACCTGCGGGATGGCGCAGCCGTCGGCGCGCGGGTCAGACCCGGCGCAAAGCACACCGGTGTGCGGGTTTCGTAGAATGATTTGCCCGCGACCAAACATGGCGCGCGCCATCCCGCTGACCATCTCAACTGGATGTCCCATCTCGGCCAGCCGCGCAATCGTCTGGGGTGGAATCCCTTCCTCCAACGCAATCTGCGGGTGAGTTCCATTGGGCGTAAGGCAGAAACGCGGCAGGTCCAGTGCAGCCTGCGGGTCAAGCTGATCATTCTGCATACCGATGACCACCTGCAGATGCCCCTGCGGTTGCATAAAACCGCCCATCACCCCGAACGGACCGTGTAATTCCCCGCTGCCCGAGTGAGTGGCCATGGCCGGGATGATGGTATGATACGGTCTTTTTCCCGGCGCCAGGGCGTTGGGAGATGACGGATCCAGACTGAAGTTGTGCCCCCGGTTTTGCAGGGTAAAACCCCAGCCGCGTGGAACAATGCCGGTGCCGAAACCCATATAGTTGCTGGCTATGAATGAACAGGCATTGCCTGTTTCATCCACCGCGCAAAAATAGACGGTGTCGCTGACGGCAGGCGGCGTTCCATGTTCGACTTGCGGTAGTGCTGCCTGCGGGTCGATCCATTTCCGTCTTTCCGCCGCGTATTCATCCGACAAGAGCCCGGCAAGCGGTATCGTACTAAAAGCGGGATCTGCGATAAAGCGGAAGGCATCCGCAAAAGCCAGGCGCATGGCTTCGATTTGCAAGTGCATCCGCTGCGCGGCGAGGGGGTCCATGCCGGACAGGTCGAATCCTTTGATCAGGTTCAAAGCGATCAGCGCTGCCAACCCCTGACCATTCGGCGGGCACTCCCAGATGCGCAATCCTTGATATTCCACCGAAATCGGTTCGACCCAGGTGCTGGTATGACCTGCCAGGTCGGCTTCGGTCAGGCAGCCGCCGGCTTCGGTCACGATGGCAGCGATGGCCCGGGCGATTTCACCCTCGTAATACGCCGCCTTGCCGCCTTCGGCAATCGCACGCAGCGTGCGCGCCAGGCCGGGATTGCGGAAAATTTCTCCCGGCTGCGGTGCGCGGCCTTCAATGGTCATTTCCCGGCCATTGAGCGCCCGGGCGAGCAGATTTTGCGCCACCCGCTCCCAGAAATAAGCGGTAATTGGGGCTACCGGGAAGCCGGATTCAGCCAGCTCGATGGCCGGCGCGAGCACTACCGGCAGCGGTAGCCGCCCGAAACGCGCCAGCAGGTCAACCCAGCCGGCGCAGGCGCCTGGAACCGTGATCGTGTAAGGGTGGGCAGGCGGCAAAGTGGCGCCCAATCCTTCAGCCTGCAAACGCGCCAGCGAAAGCGCAGCCGGAGCGCGCCCGGAACCGTTGAGTGCGTACACCCGGCGGTCTGAAACCTGGTAATACAGCGCAAACATGTCGCCGCCCAACCCGGTGGAGGTCGGTTCGGTGACGTTCAAAGCGGCGGCCATAGCCACGCCCGCATCTGCGGCACTGCCGCCAGCGTTGAGGATCGAAACCCCGACTGCGCTGGCCAGCGGCTGGGAAGAGGCGCACATGCCGCGCCGCCCCAGCACTGGTGAACGATGGGAACGGAAAGATTGAAGTTCCAGCTCAGACCACTTCAATGCCGGTTCCCGCGATCACTTCGCCTATTTCCCAGATCGGCTGATTGATTTCCCGAGCGCGCGCTAACAGCGCATGGATGCGGTCGGGTGGGACGGCCAGCAGCAATCCGCCGGAAGTTTGCGGATCGAACAGCAGCATCTGGTTGGCCTGGTCGATGGCTGCGCCAAAACGCACCTGTGAACCAAAGTAATGAGCGTTGTCGTGCGCGCCGCCGGGGAAGTGCCAGCCTTCGGCGTATTTTCGCGCGCAGGAAACAAAGGGAATCCTGGCGAAGTCAAACCGCAGTGCTGCCTGGCTGGCATTGGCCATCTCCAGACCGTGCCCTAGCAGGGAATAGCCGGTGATATCCGTGCCCCCGCGCAGGGAATATTCACGCGCCAATTGGGCTGCGCCGGCATTCAATTGTTTCATCCAACCCACCACTTCAGCCACATCCTCTGGCGCGGCGATATCGCGCTTGAGGGCAGTAGTGGTTACGCCAAACCCGAGCGGTTTGGTCAGCACCAGCCGGTCTCCGGGTTTTGCACCCTTTTTCGACATATAACGCGCCGGGTGGACGAATCCAATCACCACCAGCCCGAACTTGGGCTCTTTATCCTGTACGGTATGCCCGCCGGCAATCACCACGCCGGCTTCACGCGCTTTTTCAGCCCCGCCGCGGATAATTTCCGAGGTGTATTCGGAGGGAAGGTCGGGCGGCAGCGCTGCGACGTTGAGCGCCAGAAACGGCTGCCCGCCCATGGCGTAAATATCAGAAATGGAGTTGGCGGCGGCGATCGAACCGTAATCGTACGGGTCGTCCACTACCGGCGTGAAGAAATCGGTAGTGATCACCAGGGCGCGTTCATCATCCAACTTCCAGATAGCCGCGTCGTCGGGGGAATCTAAACCGACCAGCAATTCCGGATAATCTTGCTGTTTAAACATTCCATGAACCGGGCGCAGAACCTGCGCCAGCGCTTCAGCGCTTAACTTAGACGCTCAACCGGCGCAACTGGAAAGACTGGTCAACCGGATTTTCTTCCCGGACGGGTTTTCCGCAGGTTTGCTCATAATCCTCTGTATGCTTACGGTGTGGTGGTGGGTACGGGTGTAGCAGTCGGTGCTAGTTCAGGGATGGGGAAAAGGAAGGGAGAATTGCTTGGCAGCAACAGGGTTTGGATGCTGGGAGACAACTTGGTTATGTACTGATATGTGAGCATATCAGGGTTGTCACGAATGATTGCCGAGATCACAGCCAGGGCTTTGGCTTCAGCTTCAGCCTCGATGATCCGCGCTTCAGCAACACCCCTGGCGTCGATGACTGCGGCATCCGCGCGCCCCTGTGCAACCTGGCGGGCCTGTTCTGCTTCCTGGCGTTTTTGCTCGACCACAAACTTGGCCTGTTGGGCAGTCTGTTCCGCGATTTGCTTCTGTTCAATCGAAGCGGCATATTCCGGCGAGAAAGTGATATTTCGCAGAACGAAATCCACCAACTCCAGGCCGTTTTCGTTCAATTTGGCTTTCAATTGATCGGCGACGTTGTTAGTCATATCCAACCGGCGGGTGCTGTATACTTCTTCGACGCCGTATTGTGAGACTGCGTCGCGAATAATCCCGCGTGCCTGCGCCCGCACCAGTTCGTCCGTGTAGCGGTCCTGCCAGCGGATATGAACGTTAACCACCTGGGTGGGGTCGATCTGGAAAATGATCGAAGCGTCGACGTAAATTTCCTGACCGTCTGCTGTCCGGGCAGTGATCGAATCATCCCCACTGATTTGGCCCTCAATGGGCGCAATGGACATGGTGTAGGTCTGGCGCGAGATGGGATAACGCTCGACCCGTTCGGCGAACGGGATGATCCAACGCAGGCCCGGTTCGAGCGCTTGCTCGCGGTAGCCTTGCGGCGAAATCGCCGAGATGACTACTCCCCGTTCTTGCGGCTCGATGAAAACCATGCCGGCTGCTACAAAAGTGGATAAAACCGCAACAGCCAGGGTGACAACGATGGTAACGGTTGCATTTTTTATCGGGCGGTTGCGGCCAGCCCGGACGATTGCCAGTGTGAGGACGCCAGCAAATGCCAGCCAGGCAAGCGTGGCAATACCCTGAAATAAGCCCGCGAGGTTCATGATAAGCTCCTTTGAGGTGGAAACGCTGGATGTATTATACTATTTCCAGCACGTATCCCATGGCATATCCATGATGAGTGGGAAAATTACATAAAGGAAAATGTATGGCTGAAGGCGAGTGGGAAATTCTGGAAATTAGCCTGGGGGAGGGAGGCATGCAGTTGACGGTCGCTGCTTCGTCTCATATATCCCTGTTGCCCGGCCAATATTTCCTGGCGTTTGCTCCCGGAAAAGATGAGCCTGCTGCCACTGCACTTTTCCTGACTGCCGGCGGAACGGTCGAGTGGAAATTGAACAGTATCAACCCGCCTGCCTGGCAGCCCGGTACCCGTCTGCGTTGGCGCGGTCCACTGGGGCGCGGTTTCCGTTTTCCACCTTCCGCCCGGCGTGTTGCGCTGGTCCCGTGGGCAGTGTCAACCGATTGCCTGGTCCCATTACTCAACGAGGCGCTCCATCAAAGCGCAGCCGTTGTCTGGTACAGCGACCGTCTGCCCGGTTACCTGCCTGCTTCGGTGGAAGTGCTGCCGCTGGATATGCTGCCGGAGGTTTGGAATTGGGCGGATTACCTGGCGCTGGAATGTGATTTAAGGAATCTGTCACGGCTGGCTGAAGCATTGGGTTGGGACGGAATCCGCCGCCCGGGCTGCCCGACTGAAATCCTGTTGCACACCCCCTTGACCTGCGGCGGCATGGCGGATTGCGGAGTATGTGCGGTGCGAACGAAACGCGGCTGGAAAATGGCTTGCAAGGACGGACCGGTCTTCGACCTGGCCGAATTGGAATTGACGCAGTGAGCATGCCTGATCGACCGGTGCTGGAAATATCTCCGGGGTGGATGAACGCCGCCGGTTTTCTGGGCTTTGCTCCACCCGCTGAAGCGTCATGGTTACCTGCTGCGCCGGTTGCCTTTGTCACCAATCCGATCAGTTATTCCCAGCGCGCACCCGCTGCGGAGCGCGGCTGCTCTGCTTATCCGGGCGGCTTTATTTTGCATACAGGTTGGCCCAACCCCGGTTTTAGCAAGGTCACCGAGCTTTATGCATCCCGTTGGGCGCATGCTTCTTTGCCGGTCTGGGTGCGTTTGTTAGCAGATCGGCTGCATGAAGTTGACCGGATGGTGCGCGCGTTGGAAGAGATCGACGGTGTCGCTGCAATCGAAATCAGTTTGCCGCCGGCAGCGGACAGTGATCTCAAATTGCAACTGGTCGAAGCAGCCCTGGGGGAACTACCCCTGGTGCTGTGCGTGCCATTGGATCAGGCTGCCGCAAGTTGGGTCGGCCAGGCGGTTCAGGCAGGGATCAGCGCCATCTGCCTAAGCGCTCCGCGAGGGGTTATTCCTGATTCGGGTGGAGGATTCATTCGCGGCCGCATGATGGGCCCGGGCATTTTTCCGCTGGCATTACAAACTGTCAGCTGCTTGCGAGGGTATGAAATCCCATTGATTGCCGGTTGTGGCGTTTATGCCCAGAAGGACCTGGAAAGTCTGCTGGCAGCCGGGGCTGCCGCAGTGCAACTGGATGCTGTTCTTTGGCGCGGCTGGGAAAGTCTTTGAACCTGTTGAATGTGGGCGAAGTAGATGGTTATAATGGATCTGGAAGATTGAACTCCCCATGAGCACCATAGCAGATGTTCGCCCGTCACCGATTGCAGGCCGCTGGTATTCCGCCAACCCGGCACAATTAGCGCACCAGATCGATGCGTACCTGGCCGATGTGACACTGCCGCAGATCGAGGGGCAGGTGCTGGCAATTATTACGCCGCACGCGGGTCACCGTTACTCAGGCCGGACGGCCGCTTATGCGTTTAAATCCATTGCAGGGCATGCATACAACCTGGCGGCTGTCATCTCACCACTGCATGGTTTTCATCCAGCCGCGCTTTTGACCAGTGCCCACCGGCGGTACGCCACCCCGCTGGGTGAGCTGCCAATCGACGCCAGAGCAATAAAAAAACTGGGGGATTTCCTGGCAAAAGAGGGCAATATTCGGCTCGAATCTGTGGCTTACGATGAGGAACATTCACTGGAAATCGAGCTGCCTTTTCTGCAGCGGGTGCTTCCCGACGGGTTTAGCCTGCTGCCGGTCATGGCGCGCAGCCATGAATGGCGAATCCTGCAAGTTCTTGGACAAGGACTGGCTAACGTTGCCAATCAGACTGCAACCCTGCTGGTTGCCAGTTCTGATTTATCCCACTTTTACCCGGAACGGACCGCCAACGTGCTGGATCAGGAATTGTTGAAGCGGATCGTCAGTCTGGATCCAAAAGCGGTTCTGGCTGCTGAAGCGGAAGGCGTCGGCTTTGCCTGCGGCGCCGGGGCTATCGCAGCCGTCATGGCAGCCGCAGTCGAAATGGGCGCGAATGCGGCCCAAATTTTACATCACAGCACCTCAGCCGATGAAACCGGTGACCTTACTTCAGTAGTCGGGTACGGGTCGGTTGTCATTCTGAAACGGGATTGAACCTTGCCGCTTTTTGTCGAAGTCGCCGTGCATGTACCGGGCAATACCGGCACCTTTGATTATCACCTGCCGCCTGAATTAGAGGGGCAGGTGCAGCCCGGCTGCCTGGTTGTGGTGCCGTTTGGGGTACAGCGCGTGCAGGGCGTGGTGCTGCGGTATATCGATACGCCAGCCGTGCCTGAGACTCGCCCGGTCGAGGTTTTGTTAGACTCGCTGCCGGTGGTCACAGGCGCGCAAATGGAACTGGCTCAACGGCTTAGCGATCAGACGCTGACGCCGCTCTCCGCTTGCCTGGACTTGATGCTGCCAGCCGGAATCAGCCAGCAGGCTGACCGCGAATATCAGTTGGTCGAACCACTGCGTGTAGCCGATGAGGAGTTGAAACCCGCAGCGCGCTGCATCGTTCAGTTGCTTCAGGAACGCGGCGCCCTGCGCGGACGGCAGATCGAGGCAAGTTTGCCGCACAGGCATGCTAAAGAAGCCTTGCAGGGGCTGGTGAAGCAAGGGGCGGTAATCAGCCGCCCGGTGCTCCCCGAACCGGGGGTGCACCCGAAGTTGGTGCGCATGGTCGGGTTGGCATGCCCGCCGGAAGAAATCGAGCCAAAGTTGAGCCAGATCGGGCGAGCTGGAACACCAGCCTACCAGCGCCGTAAAGCCATGCTCGATTTTCTGGTGCGCGAGCCGTGGCTGGTCGAAGCCGCCTGGGTATACGCTGCTTCGGGTGGTAATCTGGCTGATCTGCGCCGCCTGGAAGAACTTGGTCTGGTAGTTTTGAGTGAATCGGAAGTCTGGCGCGACCCATTAGCCCAGGTTGAAGCGCCGCTGCAAGCCCCGCCGAAATTGACCAACGGCCAGGCACAGGTATGGAGTACATTACAGGCTGCGCTCCACGGCCAAACAAACGAAATCTGGAAACCGTATATGCTGCATGGGGTCACCGGTTCCGGAAAAACCGAGATTTACCTGCGCGCCGTTCAGGAAGCGTTGTTGCAGGGAAAACAGGCGCTGGTGCTGGTGCCTGAAATTGCGCTGACCCCGCAGACCGTGCGTCGTTTCTTAGGACGCTTTCCAGGAGTGGTCGGGCTGGTTCATTCGCAGCTTTCAGTAGGGGAACGGTACGACACCTGGCGCCGCGCCCGTGCAGGTAAACTACAGGTAATAGTTGGCCCGCGCTCGGCATTGTTCACCCCATTTCCCAACCTGGGACTAATCGTCCTGGACGAGTTTCATGACTCTTCCTACTACCAGTCTGAACCGGCGCCGGCCTATTCAGCCGCGCAGGCAGCCCTCACCTACGGGCGACTGACGCACAGCGTGGTGCTGCTAGGGTCAGCGACGCCGTCAGTGGAATGGATGTACACGGCGCAGGAAAAGAATTGGCCGGTGCTGGCGCTGCCGGAACGAATCATGGCGCATCGTCAGACGGTGGAAGCGCAACTTTCTCGCCTGGGGCAAAAATCAGATCCGGTGGAAGTTGGCAGCGAGGGATCGTTTCTGCCGCTGCCGCCGGTAAAAATCGTGGATATGCGCCAGGAATTGAAAGCCGGTAACCGCTCGATGTTCAGCCGTGCTCTGCAGGACGCCCTGACGAAAACCCTTGACGCCGGACAGCAGGCGATCCTGTTTTTAAACCGGCTGGGCAGCGCAACCTATGTTTTCTGCCGTGACTGCGGCCATACGCTGCGCTGTCCGCGCTGCGACCGAGCGCTAACGCTGCATAGCGATGCGGTTATGCTGGTGTGCCATACCTGCGGTTACCGCCGTAAAAAACCGGAACGCTGTCCGAATTGCGGCAGCGCTCAAATCCGGGATTACGGTACCGGCACTGAACGGGTGGAGCAGGAGGTCGTGAAGGCTTTTCCGAAGGCCCGCACACTACGCTGGGATTCGGAAACGACCCGCCAGAAAGGATCTCATGACCTGGTGCTGTCGCATTTCGTCTCACACCGCGCCGATATCCTGATTGGCACACAAATGCTGGCCAAAGGGCTTGATTTGCCGTTGGTTACGCTGGTTGGTGTTATTTTGGCAGAGGTAGGCCTGCACCTGGATGATTTTCGGGCGCCGGAACGCACTTTTCAACTGTTGACCCAGGTTGCCGGGCGAGCCGGCCGCAGCCCTCTGGGCGGTCAGGTAGTGCTGCAGACCTACCAGCCGGAGCAGTATGCCATTCAAATGGCTGCCGGGCATGATTACGCCGGGTTTTATCGACGTGAGCTGGATGCCCGCCGAAAAATTGGCTACCCACCGTTCTCGCGGCTGGTGCGGCTGGAATATCGCCATGCGGAAGCGCAAAAAGCCCAAACCGCGGCTCAGCGAATGGCGGTTCAAGTGGAAGACTGGCTAAGGGAGGGTGGGTATGACAATACTGAACTCATTGGCCCGGCGCCCAGCTTTTTTGCCAAACAAAATGGGTTATACCGCTGGCAGATCGTGTTGCGCGGGCCTGACCCGGCCGCGGCGCTGCGCGGGCGAAACCTGGGCGATTGGCGGGTGGAGGTCGATCCACAAAGCCTACTGTAACCCATTGTAGGGCTACCTTCAGGCTGCGTGGGGGCTGTCCCAAAAGCGGGCGGGCGTGGAAACCCGCCCCTACCTGTAGATACCGTCTTGAAAGTCAAGCGGTAGACAGGTAATTGGGATC
>SLTK01000012.1 GCA_004347695.1 Chloroflexota bacterium
CATAGTCCAATCTAAACGAAAAAGTCATGGCGCTGCTGGAGAGGTAAAAGAGGAAAGAGGGCTGCCTTGGAGGGAGGGACAGCCCTTTTTTTAGTATTCCGCGGGGAAATGTATTCAACACAACAGATTGCATAATGGTTAGAAAAGCGACTTTAGAAAATTAACCTATAATTTAAATTAATAACAAAAACGCAAATTAATTGGAGCCCTCATGAAAGAGTTCATTGGCAATTTCTTACGCAATGTTGCGATCCTGGCTGTAATAGCAATTGTCCTGTTAATTATGTTCCCTGACATGATGTCCCAGGTGTATGGCGTATATGGCGCCCTTGGCATTCCGTTTGTCCTCGCCTTTATCGTTATGGCAGCGTTGCCGAGAAGAAGACGGTCGCGGGGTTAGTAATTGCCGTTGACAACAAAACTAATGGGTTTTAATGATTTTTTATAAAGGATTTAAGCGATAAACCCGCAGGTAATCTGGCTGCAGCTAGACGAATGCTTCAAGCGCGATAACTGAATCCACGCCCATCTCAACCTGGCTACGGATATGTTCACGCTGTGGTATAGCGGCGATTTCACCGAAACGATGGCGCTGCTGGCCTAAGCGGGTTACGACGTGGATTGCAACGGCGACCTGCTGGAGACGTCCATCAAGGACAAGGAGAGGTTATCGATCAAGGCGCTGGCGGAAAAGTAAAAGAGGAAAGAGGGTTGTCCTGGGAGCGAGAGACAGCCCTTTATTTGGTTTAATATCTAAAAGGAAAGTTGAAATATGTCTCAACACTACCCCAGTAATAGTCACATTGTATAATAATAGAACATTGGCTGGGCTGAACAAGCCTAACAGAGGCTTTTTCTCTGAATTTGGGAGTAGGGTGATTAGAATTGTAAACTTCAAATAATAACTTTGGTTGACAATATTTAAAGTACAAAATGGAGTAATTCAAAAACGGATATCCATTCTCTTGAAGCCGAAATTTACCGTCTGGTGTATGATCTTTACGGATTAACTGAGTAATAGATCGAAATTGTGTAAGGGATTGCTTAGATTATTCCTTTATTGAAATCAGGATAGGCAGAGATAACACTAAAAGGGAGGAAGCTGCAACTATGTATCTGATGTATGTTGACGAGAGTGGTGATGTCGGGTTAGCTGGATCACCCACCCAGCATTTTGTACTTACAGGGATTGTTATGCATGAACTGCGCTGGAGCGGTTATCTAGATCAATTAGTGGATTTTCGAAAGAGGATGTTAAAAACCTTTGGCCTGCATATGCGGGAAGAAATCCACGCGTCGGAATTTATTAATCGCCCAAGAAGTGTCTCTCGAATAGCCAAATCTAATCGGCTAACAATTTTACGAAATTTTGCAGATGAACTTGGGACAATGACTGATTTTAATGTCATCAATGTTATTGTGAATAAAAATGGTAAACCCATGAATTATGATGTTTTTGATATGGCTTGGAGGACATTATTACAAAGATTCGAAAATACAATTTCTCACAGAAATTTTAGAGGCCCTACAAATGCAGATGATAAGGGGATGATAATTGCAGATAATACTGATGTTAATAAATTAACAAAATTAATTCGCCAAATGCGGAGATATAACCCTATCCCGCATAATCCTGTTCATGGGATGGGTTATCGTAATTTGATGCTTAAGTACATCATCGAAGATCCTAACTTTAGAGATTCTGAAGATTCTTACTTCATCCAGGCCGCTGACCTCGCAGCTTATCTTCTTTACCAATACTATTGGCCTAATACTTATATGAGGAAAAAATCAGGTAAAAATTACTTCCTCAAGTTGAATCCCATTTTATGCAAGGTCGCATCTAGTGCGGATCCCTTAGGGATTGTATGGCTTTAAATAGAAAAGGGGCTTTCGCCCCGGTTGAATCCTACTCCCCGGACATGCCAGCTTTCAGATCCATTTATATTATACAACATATGTCAAGGAGGCACATTACGCGTTGTCAGCGCAACTAGAAAAGTGACCCGATAACCCTTCAAAAGTGAACTGGGTCCAGTTGAAAAGTGAACCGGTAAAAAGCCTTTGGCTATGAGATCAACACTTGAAAAGTGAACTGCAAGCGTTGTACATGATGAACCAAAAAGGTTTCAATTTGACACAAATCCATAAGAAATTCACCGTTGATCAGTTCAAAGGGTTGTTGACCGCATATGAAGCTTGCCACATCAGCCGTTCTGAAATAGCGAGCACTTTAGAGATCGGCAAAACCCGTTTCTTTGCTTTGTTGAAGCAATTTCGGGCTCACTCCGATTCTTTCTCGATCGAATACCAGTTCCCACTTTCCTTCCTAAATAAACAGGATTTGAGGTCTCGTTTTTTCCACCCACGCGATTGCTGATGCTTTCCACAACCAAGCGTTCATCATTTGATGCCAATTCGATTAATGCGTGCAGGAGCTGGTGGAACAACTGATTTCAGCGTAATCTGTGTAGATATAGATACTCGTTAACCTTACTTAAATCATCGCTTTTTCACAAGTGCAAAAGGCGGTGAATCTGATCGATCTTTGGTATATCGCGGCTGGGTTACGCTGTAGATTGTCCGCCCTTATTTCTGGTGCGGGTTGCTTCAGTCGCAGTCCATGACAATCAGTTTTAATGTCGCTTGCGAAGCACCCAGCGGGCAGGGTGTCACTTTTGTTGTTATGTTGAGCGCAGCGAAACACCTCAATGGTTGCCGCCAAGACCCTTCACTTCGTTCAGGGTGACACATTTGTAGTCAGGTTGCGCACAAGAAGGTTTGTGAGTGAGCGGTGCTTCGACACTTCGGCAGGCTCAGTGCAGGCAGGCTCAGCAACCGCCCCTCACACAGCAACCTCCGGAACGGGAGGGAACTCGTCCCAGTAGGGACGGGTCTTGACCCGTCCGCTTATGCGATATCCCGTGACCCTTCACTTCTTTCAACCATGTTGCGCTTTCCATACAAAGCATCTCAACAGGGATCCGACCGGCGATTTTCCCACGCTTTCCTTCTTGACAAATCAGAACATTTATTCTATTATAGTGTTGACGATTCCCGCACCTTAACAACCATGCGCCCAAATTTCTCGCCTTGTCGCATAAATGCACGTGTACCGCACGGAATGAACATCCGTGCGCGCCCTCTCCCGGTTGTTCTTGGACTAAAAATATTCGTTTTTAATTTTTTTTCAAAACGAATACGAATACCCAAACCGCCAGCGGTAGCGTCCCGGGTACGCCCCACCCCCACTGCTGTGCCTGAATCGCCCTATTCGTTTTTGAAACGAATACCCGTTTTAGGATGGGCAAAGCAAAAGGGCGGTCACTCGGGACCGCCCCTGCGAGTTCGGGCAGTGCTTCGACACTTCGGCAAGCTCAGTGCAGGCAGGTTCAGCAACCGACGACAGGCTCAGCCAGCGGGCGTTCCCTGAGCCTGTCGAAGGGACGCCAATAGGCAGGCTCAGGGACCACCAGCCCAGGCTGCTGTTCTTTAGATCGGTTGTCATTATGTCCGGCGTGGATTGCTTCAGTCGCTTCGCTCCATCGCAACGACACCCCGCGTTGTCATCGAGTATGAAGCAATCTACTACAATCTAACAACATGCCATTTCGGCAGCAGCTACCCCTGTTTTCCAAGCGCTGTGCGGATATTTCCCAAAGAACAGAACGGCATGAAAAGTGTCTTTTCCCTCAGCCAGCCATACTGTTACTCCGGCTCAGATCGCTTCACTTCGTTCGCAATGACAAATAATAGGCCTAATACCACACTCTGAACCAGGATTTGGCAGCCGTCTCTTCGCCGTTAGCGGTTACCTTCACCTCAAGTGCCACGATCTGAGTGGGTGAAAGGTTCCCTACCGGGAAGAGCAGCGTGGAAATACCATCGCTGTTGGTATCCGGAGCGCGGAACGGGTCCTTGCGCCCGTCAGGTGTGAGCATAAAAACCCACACCTGGGCATTGGCAACCGGCTGGCGGTACATATCCACCACAACCACGTTCAGCGTTTGCTGGCTCCCGGCGGTGATCAACGGGTTGGCAACAAACGCATAGGCCTGTGGCTTGCGCGGCTTTCCGGGGATCGAACTGCCTTCCGGTTTTAACCGATCTGAATCGCCGACCACAAAATCAAAGTAGCGTTTGCCAAGGTCGGTCAAAATGACGTGACTGTCTGCGTCCAGTTCAGGCGCCCATTCCATCCGCGCCTTCTGGAAATACTGGACGTAGCGGCCTTCGCGAATTTCCAGATCCGAGATCGGGTCGCCAAAGTTGACCGGCCCATCATTGGCGTCATAGTACTGCAGGAACGCGTAACACACGCTTTTTCCGGTTGCCGGAAACTTGCGGCAGGTCGGACCGTCGGAGGATACGGGCGCCAGCGGCCCCGGCCCCGGGTAAGTTAATTCCCCCAGGTTGGCAACGACCACCTTATCATTGCCATCCAGATCCTTGACCAGGTCAAAACGAGCCTTGTTGAAATATTGGACGGTGGTGATGCCAAACGCAGACATGCCTTCGAATTCACCGGTGATTGGCAGTCCGTACATTTCAAGCGGATCGCGAACGCTGATGTACTGTTCGAGGAACGCACCGCGCACGATATGGCCAGTGCCAAAGTCTTCACCCGTATCAGAAGTCTGGGTGTACCCCGGATGGGTGACTTCGCCTAGCAATATCATTATGAAAACAGCTAAAACAATGCGTATAGTTTCCCTCATGATTGTCATTATACAATCTTCCATTGAAATTACAAGGAGTGATTTATATCTATACGCTATACATTGCGTCTGCATCGCCTGTGTTGTCCCCGACTGCTAAGGTTTGCCCTTCCCTGAAATGCAATGAAATTCAAATCTGAGCGGATGCATGGTCGGGTCATTTTTCAGGCAGAAACGTGACATTTGCCCGCTCAACAGCACCCCATTAGACGCGGTATAATTCATATACGCTACCCCATTTTTTGGAGCACAGCATGATTGAGCGAAAGATACGGGTTCTGATTGCCAAGCCGGGTTTGGACGGACATGACCGCGGTGCGAAAGTAATTGCCCGTGCCTTACGCGACGCCGGGATGGAGGTCATTTATACCGGACTACGCCAGACGCCGGAAATGATTGCGGAAGCCGCGCTCCAGGAAGATGTTGACGCGGTTGGTATTTCCATTTTGTCCGGCGCTCACATGGTTCTGGTTCCGCGAGTTCTGGACCTGCTTCGTGCCAACGGGCAGGAAGGGGTATGTGTGTTTGTGGGTGGTATCATTCCCGAAAACGACGTTCCCAGCCTCATTAATGCCGGCGTGGCGCAAGTATACGGCCCCGGCACTCCTACCACCCAGGTGGTAGAGGACATTACGCGCGCTGTCCTGCAGCAAGCGCAAGTTTGAAAGCCGCTTGATGAACGTTGAACACGACCTGGTCGAGAGTGTGGTTGCGGGTAAGCGCTTGCCCCTCGCCCGCTTGCTAACCCTGGTCGAAAACAACGCACCCGAAGGTCTGGCAGCTCTGGACCAGTTATTCCCGCATACGGGCCGCGCCCACCTGATTGGCGTCACGGGTTCGCCGGGTTCGGGCAAGTCTTCGCTGGTAAACCAGATTGCTCTCGCATTGCGTAATCCCCCCAGCGGGAAGGCCGCACGCAGCGTTGCCATTGTCGCTGTTGACCCGACCTCCCCTTTCACCGGCGGCGCTGTGTTGGGAGACCGGGTGCGTATGCGTGATTTAGCCGGCGACCCGGGCATTTACATCCGCTCCATGGCATCGCGCGGGGCACTCGGCGGCCTGGCGCGCGCCACCACCGGGGTAGTCCAGGCTTTGGACGCTGCCGGGTTTGACGTTGTGCTGGTCGAGACGGTCGGCGCCGGTCAGGCCGAAGTGGATATAGCCCGTCTGGCGCATACCACGCTGGTGATCGAAGCGCCCGGCATGGGTGATGACATCCAGGCCATCAAAGCCGGAATTTTAGAGATCGCCGATATTCTGGTTATTAACAAAGCTGACCATCCCGGCGTGGACAGCACCGTCCGCGCCCTCCGCGCCATGCTTGAACTTGGCCATCCCACCCACCTCCACAACCCGGTCGCCAGCGGCACGCCATTATGGATCCCGCCGGTGCTGCAAACTATTGCCACCCAATCTGAAGGAATTGCCGATCTGGTCGAAGCAATTGACCGTCACACTGCATACCTGCATACCACTGGCGCCTGGCAGGCACGCGACCGCAGCCGCCTGCAAACAGAACTCGAGCAGTTAGTTCAGGTAGAATTGAATAACAATTGGCGGGCCAGCGTCCCGCCGGAGTTTATCCAGGAGACCCTGGCCCAGGTGGAAACCCGCCAGATTTCGCCTTACCAGGCAGCCAAACTACTGACTCATCCTTTACCTGAACTTCATCCCGGCTGACAGGCCAAACCAGCCGCAAAAGCACAGCAAACCGCGCCTTTTTCGCACATAAATCCACGCCCAGGAGAAGAAGACAATGCAACGCACATTTATTGGAGAATTACGCAGCCATATCGGAGAGAAAGTTCAAATTCATGGGTTTTTGCAGACCCTGCGCGACCAGAAGAAAATGCAATTCCTGATCATCCGGGATCAGACCGGATTGGTGCAGGTTGCATTCTGGAAGGCCAATGATGCTGCTTTAGCCGAGCAAATTTCCACGCTTGGCGCCGAGTCGGTAGTAACCATCACCGGTGCCGTGGTCGATAATCCAGTCGTCAAATTAGGCGGGTTGGAAGTGCAATTGGAAAGCCTGCGGGTGGACAGTACTGCCGATTCCCCCCTCCCGCTCGATCCGTTTGCCGAGACGATTCCCTCCATCGATTACCGCCTCGACTGGCGTTATCTGGACATGCGCCGCCCGCAGGTTGCCGCCATTTTCCAGGTGCAAACCACCGCTGAACAGGCTTTTCGTGAATACTGGCTGCAACACAATTTCATCGAAGTTCATTCGCCCAAGTTAATGGGCTCACCCAGCGAAAGCGGTGCAGAACTGTTCGAGGTGCAGTACTTCGAGACCAAAGCCTACCTGGCGCAGTCCCCGCAGTTCTACAAGCAAATGGCTATGGCAGCCGGTTTTGAGCGCATTTTTGAAATCGGCCCGGTCTTCCGCGCCGACCCCTCCTTCACCTCGCGCCACATGACTGAATTCACCGGCATCGATATGGAAATTTCTTACATCGAGTCGCACGAGGATGTGATGGCCTTCCTGGAGAACATGCTGGCGCACGTTTACCGTCGCGTCAAAGAAGTTCACGATGAACAGATCAAAGAGCTGTTCGGCGTCGATCTGGTGGTTCCCACCACGCCTTTCCCGCGTATTCCCATGGTCCGTGCTTTGGAAATCCTCAAAGAAGAGGGCTATCAACTGCCCGCAGAAAAGAAGGGCGACATCGATCCCGGCGGCGAGCGTACGCTGTATAACTGGGTGAAGAAAACGTACAACCACGATTTCTTCTACCTGACCGATTGGCCGATCACCGTGCGTCCTTTCTACCACATGCGCTATGCCGACCGCCCGGAAGTGACCAAGAGCTTCGATCTGATCGCCAACGGCACCGAAATCGTCACCGGCGCTCAGCGCGAACACCGCTACGACATTTTAGCCAAACAGGCGGTCGAGAAGGGTCTCAGCCTGGAAACGATCCAGTTCTACCTGGATTTCTTCCGCTACGGCTGCCCACCGCACGGCGGCTTTGGTATGGGGCTCTCGCGGCTGCTCATGATGATGCTCAACCTGCCCAACATTCGCGAGGCAGTGTTCCTCTTCCGCGGCCCCAACCGTTTGAATCCATAAACGGCCTCCCGCTTATGCCACAGGATTAATATAAAACCAGTAAAATTGATCTTGTGGCATGAATCACCCCGGAAATCCAAAGTGACTACCAGCAGAAGTTGTACAAAGGATAAGGAAAATGCCCATTCACAATCACCTGCGTCCCGATGGGATGAAATACGGTGAAATTCGGCTGTATGCGGGGACAGCCTGCCCGGACCTGGCGCAAAAGATTGCCACTTACTTAGGCTTGCCGCTCTGCGGACGCGAAGTCATTACGTTTCCGAACGACAACTTGTTTATCAAGCTGCACGGCAGCGTGCGCGGTCAGGATTGCTACGTCATCCAGACCACTCCTGCTCCGGTGCATCGCAACCTGATGGAACTGCTGATCATGATCCAAACCCTGCGGCTGGACTCGGCTGCGAGGATTACAGCAGTGGTGCCGTACCTTTGCTACGCGCGTTCTGACAAAAAAGATCAGCCACGCGTTCCCATCACCGCGCGCCTGGTCGCGGATATGATCGAAGTTGCCGGTGCGGATCGCTATGTCACCATGGATCTGCACGCCGGCCAAATCCAGGGCTTCTTCTCCATCCCGGGCGACGTCCTCACAGCGTTCTATATCCTGACGGATTATTTCAAATCCCTCCTGCCACAGTTGTATTCCCCGGTAGTGGTCACTGCTGACCTTGGTTTTGCCAAAAAAGCCCGTAATTATGCTGCTACGCTGCAATTGCCCTTGGCATTCATTGAAAAACGACGTCTGGCAAATAACTCCAAGGCCGAGGCGCTGACACTGATCGGCGATATTTTCGACCGCGATGTGATCCTGGTGGACGACGAGGTGGATACCGGCGGGTCTATGATCAATGCTGTGAACCTGCTCAAACAAAGCGGCGCCCGCAATGTGTATATGTCGTTTGTCCATTCGGTGCTTTCAGCCGACGCAGCCCCCATCCTGGCCGGGCTGCCGGTTACTCAATACGTCACCACGGATACGATCCCCATCCCGCCTGAAAAAACCGCTCTGTTTGGCGACCGGTTGAAGGTGCTGACGGTCGGCCCGCTGCTGGCCGAAGTCATACACCGGGCAAATGAAGGTCGCAGTGTTGGTGAGTTGTTCAACGAATAGCTTGAGACACGACTAGCCAGTAAGCTCATGCCGGAGTTACCAGAAGTCGAGACCATTGTTCGTGCTTTGAAGGCTGGAGGACGCGAAGGTCCCCCGGCAATCGGGCGTGTACTGGCTGGCGGACAGGTGCTCTGGGAGCGGACTCTGGCAACACCCGCCGCAGCCCAGTTCTCGCAGCGGTTGCGCGGTCAAACCCTGGCAGATGCCTCCCGACGCGGAAAATTTATTCAGCTTTCCCTCACGCGGGATACCTTGCTATTCCACCTGCGCATGAGCGGCGATCTGCGGGTGGAAGCCACAACAACCGATGAGGGTACGCCCCGTCCGCTTGCAGCCCATGACCGGCTGCTGCTGCTTTTTGACGACGGCATTCGGCTGGTACTCAATGACCCACGCAAATTCGGCCGCGCCTGGCTGGTAACCGACCCAAACGAGGTCCTGTCGGGATTGGGGCCTGAGCCGCTCGATTCAGCCTTTACTGCGGCGAATCTGGCAGCCCGGTTGAAAGGCCGGCAGCGCGCCATCAAAACGCTTCTACTGGATCAGACAGTCGTTGCCGGGCTGGGTAATATTTATACCGACGAAGCTTTGCATCTGGCAAAGATTCACCCGTTAACTCCGGCTGCCGCCCTCACCGTCCTGGAAATCGAACATCTTTGGCTGTCGATCCGCAGCGTTTTGCAGGAAGGTATCCAAAGCAATGGCGCCAGTATCGATTGGGTATACCGTGGGGGGGATTTTCAAAACCACTTCAGGGCTTATGGTCGCAAGGGCCAGCCTTGCCCGGTTTGCGGTACGATGATTGAAAGAATCCTTGTCGGGCAACGCGGTACCCACTTTTGCCCGATATGCCAACCGCCCCATAGATAAAGAGAGGTTGAAATGGCAACGTCCGCAAATCTACTCATTCCAGCACTTATTTTTGTTACCGTCGGTATTCTGGTGGGGATTTTGATCATGAGCCTGGTGGGCGACCGCCGCCGCCGGAAGGATGATGGCGAGCAAGAAAACAAGGTGATGGAGGAATTGATCGTTCCGGAAATGCCGGTGCTGCCGGAAAACCGGTTCGAAAGTATTGCAGCCCTGTATCGCGAAATCCGCAGCGGCAAATTGGTGATCGATGTCAAGGGCAAAGTGTATCTCAACCGCGGTTCGATTTCCGCGGAACAACTGCGCAGCCTGCAGGAAGCAGCCAACAACTGGCAGGCCTGGCTGGGGATGTCTGGGCAACCAGCGCCAGTTGTTCAGGCCGCTCCCGCCGTTCCTGCAGCGCCAGTCGCAGCCTTTGAGCCTTTGGCCGCTGAAGCTGAACCGGTTAACAGCATGGAATCCTCCCCAAAGGTCTCGACGGAAGAAGCTCCAACGATCCAGGTTTCAGCAGACGAACTATCGCCCGGGCACCCTGAAACTGAGGCGGAAATACCCCCGGTTGAAGCTGCCCCGGACCTGCCTGTAATCAAGCCAATAAGCCCGGTACTTCCCGTTTCAAACGCAAAGGTCGAAAAACCACCTGCCCGTACCATGGTAGGCCAGATCGACGAAATATTACAGGAAATTTTGCCGGGTACGATCTACGCCGGGCAAAACATTCACCTGAGCGAAGAATTCACCAATGGCGTGGTGGTATGGGTCGGCGCAGTAAAGTACATTGGCATCGAAAGCGTGCCGGACCCCGAAGTCAAGGCGCTGATCAAAACTGCTGTGCGGAAGTGGGAAGCATCTGCTGGAAAAATTTAGAAATCTTGCTCGAAGGTGTCGCTTTCCTTGCCGCGCATGGTCAGGATCGGGCAATCCACCGCAGCTGAGACCAGCGCGGTGACGTCGGGACGGTACAAATTTCGCAGCGAATGCGAACTGTACGCCGATCCCAAACCCACCATATCGTAATTACCGCTGCGCACTTCGCGGATAATCTCCTGTACCACTTCCCCGTGGCGCACCAGCAGGCGCGCCTCCACCCCCGCCTCTTTGGCAGCCGCTACCACCTTGATAAAATGACGCGCCTGGGGGGTGTGGGTTTCGATCAATTGCGACCAGTGTTCGTGCATCTCGCGGGCCAGTGAATAATCCATCGTCACCGGTTCCACAATGTGCAGCAAGGTCAACCGCGCGCCGGACGCTTTCGCCAGCCGGATGGCCATTTTTTCCAGGCGAATGGTGTAAGCCATACCGCCGCTGCACACCAATATTTCTTCTATCGGCCAGCAGGTATCCCGTACACGCAGCAGCGGGCTGCTCACCTCGGCCATCAGATGGCGCAGCCGTCCCAGGCGCAACAGGCGCCGCCAGACAGGCCGATTGCGGTCGCTGAAGATTGCCAGCGCCTGCGGATGATCGCGCACGGCGGTTTCGATGGCCTCAGCTACCAGGCCTTTGGCCCATTCCACTTCGAAAGTTAAACCGGCTGCCTGAAGTTTCTCTGAGCCCAGTTGAACTGCCTGTTCCAGAGTAGCGGTTGTGCCGCGCCCGCGCATACACAAAAATTTAACCGAGGCCTGCAGCAGCCTGGCAATGTTTACCCCATATTCAACATCCGGGTAATCCGACAGGCCGGCTTGCAGACAGAGGACGACTTCCGGCTGTGCAGTCATCGTAAGAAAATGATCCCAAGAATCCCGGCCGCCAATAAGACCAGCGGCGCGGGTGCTTTTAGCAGCAAGGCCGCCAGGCTGCCTGCCCCAATCAAAACGGTAAACAGGCCAATAGGCGTCCCGCTTTCCCCACGGAAAATTTTGACCGCCACCAGGACCATCAAGACCGCTACTGCCGGCGTCAGACCACGGACAAAGTTGCCCACCCACACCTCGCCGCTGACAAACTTGAGGGCCGAGACGATCAGCAGCATGATCACCGTTGGCGGCAGGATCGAACCCAGCAGCGCTACCAGCGCCCCCGGTATCCCCCCGGCTGAATAACCTACGAACATCGCCAACTGGAGCGCGTCACTGCCAGGCAAAACGCTCGAAAACCCGACCGCCTCGACAAATTGAGATTCATCCATCAGGTTTCCGACCGCTTCTTTGTACAACAGTCCGACCGAAGCCGGGCCAGAGGTGGTCAACAGGTTGACCTTTACAAACATCAGGAATAACTGCCACAGGTTGTGCACCAGACCTCCTGTTCGGTTTTGTTGGCGGGCAAGCGGGTCAAACCGGTAAGGCATGCCCTGTATCTTCGTCGGGTAATGCAGGTACAATAAAGATACAAGAATTTGCGTCAAGAATCAAGAAAGGTAGCACGGGTGGTCACTTCAGAAGAACGGCTCAAAATCCTCAACCTGGTACAGCAGGGAAAAATTTCCCCGCAGGAGGGGATACGCTTGCTCGAGGCGCTGGATAAGAGCCAACCGTCCTTTTCCCGGCCATTTTCAGCAGGTGGGCCGCGCTGGCTGCGGGTGCGCATCACCGACACTTCCACCGGCAAAACGCGTGTGAATGTGCGCCTGCCGGTCACCGTCTTGAATGCCGGGATGAAGATGGGCGCGCGTTTCTCGCCGGAACTTGACCGGGAACAAATGAGCGACATTCTTAAAGCTGTTCGGGCTGGCGAGATTGGCCAGGTGCTGGATGTCTATAATGACAAAGACGGCGAGCACGTTGAAGTTCTGCTGGAATGAAGGTACGATTACCCGCCGTAAATAAATTTATGACTGCCCGCCAGGAACAAGACTGAACAGGATCGTGTTTAAAAATCAAAGACCGGAGAACCCCCCGGTCTTTGTGTTTCTTTACACGCCGCTACTCGACGGTCTGAACGCCTTCAACTTCCGGGAAGAATTGCTTGACCGTACCCTCGACCCAGCCCTTCACGGTTACCGGCGACAGCGGGCAGCCTAAACATGCGCCGCCCAATTTAACTTTCACCACTTTGCCATCAAAATCCACAAAATCCACCTCGCCGCCGTGGTAGGTTTCGATATAGGCGCTCAATTGCTCAACCAACCCGCGCAGTTGGTCACTGATACTGTATTTGGGGGTCTCATTTGCCATTTTTCAGGTTCCTCTGTTGTTCCAATTCGGGCGTTTTTATCCCGTTTTTGAGGATCTTGAGAATTTCCGCATAAGTGGGATCCATTTTGGTGTTGACCAGGCTGGCCAGGCGCTTCAACAACACGCCACTGGTATCGGGATATTCCTCGCAAAGGACACTCAGCCGGGCTTTGCTGATACGGTAGCCCTGACAATCCTCGACGACCAGCGCCCCGGATGAATAATGGGACCGACCAAGCGCAGCCGACCAGCCAAACACGCCGCCTGAACCAATTGTCGCCACCGTAAGCGGCGGACCATCGTAGGGCTTATAACGGATTATAACCTTACCCGAGGTTAAAATATACAGGTATTCAGAAACATCCCCCTGCTCGAATATATGCGTATCATGCAATAAAAAGAAAGCCTCAAAGGCTGTATCCAGCAATTCGAGCTGGTGCGCAGTGAAGCCTTGAAAAATTGGGATTTCGTGTGAATCTTGCTCTAGCATTGCAATAATATTACTCATACCTTTCGTCGCTTTGTAGTGGCAAATATCATCATTTACGAGAGCAGCATTGTCCAATTTTTTAGCAGAAATTAATCCCCCGACGTGACATATTCGTTCTCAAGTTGTGACATCACTGGCTATTCGCCCGCGGGTGACTCCATTACAATAAGTGAAATCTTTCTCAAGAAAATTCCCCATTCATCTGGCTAATTCGTTGCCATACAGGTAACTGTTGAAAACCCCGCAATTTTACACAAGGGTCAAAAAAGCGCTTTCCATCTATTCAGATCGCGTCAGTGCATTTCACCCCAACGCTCGCCTTTATTTGCTCAGTGTCGTTCTCACCGGAGCCGCTTTGGGCGTATATCGGCTCCTGTTTAATTTTTACGTCCTCAGCCTTGGTTATGACGAGGCGCTGCTGGGTACGCTGATCACCACCAGCAGCCTGACAGCCCTGATCGCCGCCTTGCCCATGGGATACCTGGTGGATATCCTGGGCCAAAAGCTTGCGATGATTTTCGGCAGCCTGTCCGTGATCGTTGCCATTGCCGTTATGGTGTTGTTCCCTTTTGCTGGTGTATTTATCGCAATGAGCGTTGTCCTCGGGTTAGGCCAGAGCCTGAACGGCGTGGCCATGGGACCGTTCCTGATGGAGAACAGCGGCGAAAAAGAACGCACTTACCTCTTCAGTTTTGCGTCTGGGCTGACGATGGCCTCCGGTTTCATTGGCAACTGGATTGGCGGTTACCTGCCCACCTGGATGGCAGGTGTGCAGGGCGGCTCACCGACCAACCCGCTGGCATACGGCTGGTCGCTGGGCGTGATTGCCATAGCCGCTTCGGCTGGCATTCTCCCGCTGCTCTTCCTGCGCCCGGGCCAGCTTTCCGGCGAGCAGCGCTCGATGTTTGCGCCCATCAGCTTCTTTGCCAAAAACACCCGGCTGCTTGGGCGGTTGATTTTGCCGATGTTGATCGTATCGCTTGGCGCCGGCCTGATTATGCCCTTCATGAACGTATTCTACCGTCAGGTTTACCACCAGCCTGATCCGGTCATCGGGTCGATGTTCGCCTGGGGTTCACTGGCTATGGGTATTGGCCTGCTGCTGGCTCCGCCGCTGGCAGATCGGTTTGGCAAAATCCAGGTAGTGGTGGTTACCCAGGCGCTGTCCATTCCGTTTCTGTTTTTGATGGGCTTTTCACCAGCCTATCTTCTCAGTGCGGCAGCGTATTATGTGCGCCTGACTCTGATGAATATGAGCGGTCCGGTATACCAGACCTTTGTCATGGAAAAAGTCACGCCTTCTGCGCGCGCCACGGTGGCCAGCCTGGTGAGCATGGCCAACAATGTTGGCTGGGCATTCAGCCCGCAGGTTAGCGGCTGGATTCAGGTCAATTACGGCTTTAGCCCCGCTTTTGCTGCCACCATCGTGTTTTATGCCATCGCCATCTATCTGTACTGGCGTTACTTTTGGTACGGTGCCCGGCATCCCAGCCGTGTTCCACTGCCGGATGAATCTGCAACCTTTTAAGCCCTGCACCATCTAAGGAATTGTACTTTTAACTTGATGATGACGGAGTGAATGTCCCAATGGAAATGGTTGTTGATTTTCCCGGCGGCGCCCGCGTGGACGCCCATTTTGGTTCTTATACGATCAAGACCGATCAACCCCCGATGGGCGGCGGGGAAGGTTCAGCCCCGACTCCATTTTTGACCTTTTTAGCTTCGCTGGGGACCTGCGCCGGCATTTATGTGCTTGGTTTTTGCCGCAACCGCGGACTGCCGACCGACGGCATTCGCATCGTTCAGCGCATCCATACCAACTCCATGAACGGCATGGTGGAAAATGTGGAATTGGAAATCCAGGTGCCGCCCACTTTCCCTGATAAATATTATCCAGCCCTGGTGCGTTCTGCGGAACAATGCGCGGTGAAAAAGGTTATGGAAAATCCCCCGGTTTTCGACGTTCATACCGCGGTCGTTTAATCGAGTGATATTTTTTAGCCGCCGGCGACCGGCGGAATGAAATCCATGACATCGTCTGGGTGAAGCAGCGTATCCCACCCGCGTTCGAGGGTTGGGATTTCGTTCCCGTTAATGAAGCCGTGCACGTAGGCATGAATTTCCCCCTGCGCGTTGACCCAGTGCGTTCGTAAATCCGGCGCCTGCTCGAGGACTGCAATCACAGCCTGACGGGCAGTCGAACCGGGCGCCAGTTGGATATCCAGCGTGCGTTGACCGGCGATTAATCGGAAAGTGGCATAAAGGTTAATTTGCATCGTTTGGGGCGCTTTTCCGCACAAGTATAGACCATTGTTTGTGGTTTTGCCACAAACGCGATCTAGCGCGCCACCACCAGCGGGTGCGCTCCGATCGGATTTTGTACCACATCCAGCGCAATCCCAAATGCTTCGCTCAGCAACTCCGGCTGCAGCACCTCGGTGACCGAGCCAAGCGCGCGAAGCTGCCCCTGGACCAGCAGCAGCACCCGGTCTGCAAAACGCGCCACCAAATTCAGGTCGTGCAGCACGACCAGCGCACCTGGCGCGCCGTGTCCATTAGCCAGCGCCCAACCTGCCGGCCGGTGAATCAGGTCCTGCACCTGTTTGAGCAGGCTGATCTGGTATTGCAAGTCGAGATGCGTGGTTGGTTCGTCCAGCAGCAGCACCGGGGTGGTTTGCACCAGCGCCCGCGCTAATAAAACCCGCTGCAGCTCGCCGCCAGACAGTTCACCGACCAGTCGCGGCGCCAGTTCGAGTGTGCTGGTGCGTTCCATCGCCAGATGCACCAGTTCGTCGTCCTGCGGCGAGGTTTCCCCGAACCAGTTGAGGTAAGGTGTACGCCCCAGCATCACCACCTGCCAGGCAGTGTAAGCCGGGGGAATACTGCGCGCCTGCGGTACGACGGCGATCAACTGCGCGCGCTCGGCCGGGGGTAGTTTGGCCAGATTCTTTCCGTTGAAAAGCACTTGCCCGCTCTGCGGCGGCAGAATGCCGCTCAAGACTCGCACCAGGGTCGATTTTCCAGCGCCATTCGGACCAATGACCGCCAGCATTTCGCCAGCCTGCAGGCTGAAGTTAAGGCTCTTCAATACATGTTTCCCGCTGTATGCAGCGCTCAGGTCTCGAACTTCCAGCATCTCAGCTCCAAAAACTGGCCTGGCGGCTGCGGCGCAGCACCCAAAGGAAGAACGGCGCGCCCGCCAGTGCAGTGACAATACCTACCGGCAGTTCCTGCGGCGCCAACAGCACCCGCGCCAGCACATCGGCTGCCAAAAGCAGCACCGCTCCACCAACCAGGGATAGCGGTAAAAGTCGCCTGTAATCCGCGCCGGTCAATAGCCGCAGAATGTGCGGAATGATCAATCCGACAAACCCGATGATACCGGCGAACGATACTGCGGCCGCGGTGGTCAGCGACGCAGCAATAATGATCAAGCGCCGCACGCGCGTAACCGGCAGGCCAAGTTGCTGCGCCTGCTCGTCGCCAAATTGAAGTACATTGAGCGCGTGACCCAGCGTCAACAGAATACCCAGGCCTACCGCCCAGTAGGGCAGCAGCGCCACAACCGGCTGCCAGCCGCTCATGGTAGCGCCGCCCAACAGCCAGGCCAGCGCGCGGCGCAATTCTCCGCTGGAGCGCAGCATCAGGAAAGAGGTCAAGGCGGTAGCGAACGAACTTACCGCCACCCCCGCCAGAATCAAATTAGAAGCTGGGATCGCCCGCCCTACCTTCGCCAGGGCATACACAATTGCCACAGTCAACAACCCGCTGGCAAAAGCTGCCAGTGGAACAGCCATCAAACCAAAGGTGGTATAAGGCCAGCGCAGACTCATGGCAGCCACTGCCCCCAGCCCCGCGCCAGATGCCACCCCGATCAGGTACGGGTCGGCCAGCGGATTGCGAAACAACCCCTGGTAGGCTGTACCGCTGCCTGCCAGCGCTGCCCCGGTCATGGCAACCAGGATGGTGCGCGGCAGCCGCAGCGAAAACAGAATCTTCCCGGCAGTAGTTTCTGCCCCCGACTGTAACGCCTCAACCAGGGCGGCAAAGGAAATCGGCACACTGCCCACCAGGATGCTGAACAGCATGGCAGCCGCCAGCATCAGCAAAGCAATCCAGTAAGGGCGGGCAGTGCGCGTGTTTTCCACGGACTACTTCAACTCGGGGTGAAGGATACGTACCAGCTCTTCCAGGGCATCCACCAGACGCGGACCAGGCCGGCTGACAGTATCGTCATTGAACGGCAGCACCTGTCCGGTCTGTACCGCTTGGATTGTCTCCCAGCCGGCGCGGGCTGCGACCTGCTCAGCAGTGGTTCCGTAGGCGGCGTCGCCCAGCAGAATAAAGTCCGGGTTGGCAACCAGCAGCGCCTCCTGGCTGAATTGGCCCCATGAGCCTTCCAGCGAAGCAGCCACATTTTCGCCGCCCGCCATGATGATCAACTGATCGATGAAAGTGCCGGCTCCGGCGGTCCAGGGTTTGGCGGCTTCAGAACCGTCCAGCTCGTAGAAAACTTTGGGTCTGGCAGTAACGCCGGCAACTTTGTCCTCCGCAGCTGCCACCCGCTGCTTCAAACTGTCAACCAGCGCGGTCGCTGCGGGCTCCTTTCCGGTCAGTTTGCCGACGGTGATCAAATTGGCATACATTCCTTCGATATCTGTCGGATTTGACAGGTAATAGACGGTTACGCCAAGATCTTCCAGGGCTTTGACCTGTTCAGGGGTGTTGATTTCCGCTGCGAGCACCAGGTCCGGCTTGAGGTTGACAATTTGCTCGAAGTTGTAGTCGCCCATCGACCCGCCCACGCTGGGTAACGCGATGGCTGATTCAGGATAATTGGTGAACTCATCCCGGCCAACCACCTGGCTGCCCGCGCCAACTGCGAAAAGGATTTCGGTATTGGACGGCGCCAGCGATACGACCCGCTGCGCGGGAGCGCTCAGGGTGACTTCACGGCCAAGGCCGTCGGTCATAACCATGGGCGCCGTTGTGGATGTAACGGCCGCGGGAGCGCAGGCTGCCAGCAGGACGGTCAGCAGCGCAAGGATAAGCAAGAGTTTTGAGAAGCGTTTCACGATAGACCTCGATAAAATAGATTGAGATGACTTCCGCTTACACCGGTCCAACTTAACATAAAGTGATGCCAATTATTCCGACCACTGACAACAAAACCTCCCTGCTTTTTGGGCGAGGGAGGTGAGAAATGCCGTTTGGCTGTTGCCAGTCCAAAGTCCCCACCTCCTTTCTGCGAGAGCGTGGTGAACACCTGCCAGGCGGGCGACCTGGCTTAGAGGGATTCCCTCCTTACAGTTGCGCGACAGCACCGGACTTGCACCGGTTTCGCCTTCAAGCCTTACCATCCGGGGTAAAAGGCACCTGACAGGTACTCATTCAATTGTTACGGTCATTGTAAGCCGGGAAAGAAGGGGTGTCAAGTATCAGGTATGAAACATCTGGGTGCGTTGCTTCCAACCAAAGAATTGTCAGTAGTAGCGAGGCGAAAGGAATTCAGTCAAACGAACCAGCACCTGTTAGCCTCGCCTGGTGCCCAAAAGGCAGGTGCAATGCTCCTGGGTTAAAAAACAAGCCAATCGGCCGCGAATGAGGAGCGCTGTACCTGCAAATCCACGTTCAAACGCATCTTGAAAGCTATTTATCGGGGCAGCTTTCCGAAAGACACTATGAACGGTGCATCTTTAGGTGTGATTCTTGGTGTGCGGTGCGCTTAAGCAAACCCTACCACGGTTATTATTCATTTAATGAGTATAATTCCCCTACGAGAACACCGCCAACCCAGCCGGTAGAGATAATCCAATTGAAACCCTCTCGATTTTTTCGTCATTTTATCCTGCTGACCATCCTTTTTTATTCAGCGGGTTGCGCTAACGCCGCCCCATCCCTCCAGCCGGTGACCATCACCGTCTCTGCGGCAGCTTCTCTGACCGAATCTTTCACTGAAATTGGGAATTTGTTTCGCGATGCCAACCCAAACGTTGAAGTCGTATTTAATTTTGCCGGGTCGCAGGAACTTGCTCAGCAGATCATCCATGGCGCAGTAGTCGATGTGTTTGCCAGCGCCAACGGCAAGCAGATGGATCTGGTTCTGGCCGAGAAAAAAATGCCTGCAGAAGCAAAAGCAACATTTGCCGCCAATCAGTTGGTGGTCATCTACCCACGGGACAACCCGGGGAATTTGACGGGGTTAGCCGATCTGGCTCGCCCGGGGCTGAAGCTGGTTTTTGCCGGGCCGGAAGTGCCGGTTGGGCAGTACAGTTTGGATTTCCTGGCGCTGGCCGAAAAAAGTGGGATATTCGGACCAGGATATCAACAAGCCGTGATGAAGAACATCGTGTCCTATGAAAACAACGTGCGGGCCGTGCTCACCAAAATTGGCTTGGGGGAGGCTGACGCCGGAATTGTTTACACCACCGATGCCAACAGCGCCAAAGGTCAAATTGGCCTGATAGAGATTCCCCCAACATTGAATATTACGGCCGAGTATCCCATACTGGCGCTGCCTGACAGTTCGCAGGTTGAAATGGCGCAGGCTTTCGTCGATTTTGTGCTCTCGCCAACCGGGCAAGCTGTGTTAAAAGGCTATGGGTTTAAGCCAGCCAGATAACAACGTTGTTGCGCCGTTATAATATCCTCTGCTGGCCGCGACGCGTGCTTTTGGTCGAGGCGAAAACTGGAGGATAACATGGCAACCGAAAAAGAGAAGATGCTGGCTGGCGAGTTATATGATTCAACCGATCCGCAACTGGTTGCTGAGCGCCGCCATGCGCGCGATTTAACCCGTGCTTTCAACGACACAGCCGCCGGTGATGGCCCTCTGCGCAAACAGATTCTAACCGAGTTGTTCGGCAGCGTTGGCAGGCATGTTGGTATCGAACCGCCCTTTCACTGCGATTACGGTTACAACATCCACCTGGGCGATAATGTCTTTTTCAATTTCAACTGCGTGGTGCTGGATGTCATGCAGGTGGAGATCGGCAGCAATACCATGTTCGGGCCCAATGTCCAGATCTACACCGCCACCCACCCGCTCGACGCGGCCGAACGCCGCAGCGGACTGGAGTTTGCCAGGTCGATCAAGATCGGCTGCGACGTGTGGGTTGGCGGGTCGGTGGTCATCGCTCCAGGTGTCAGCATTGGCGATCGCAGCGTGATTGGCGCTGGCAGCGTGGTGGTGAAGGATATTCCGGCAGATGTCTTCGCCGCAGGCAATCCATGCAAAATCATCCGTTATTTACAGACCCCAACCGACCTGCCCGGTGAATGCAATGTGGGGTAAACGTTTACTTCGGTCCAGGCTAGGGGATACGTTTCGATACTGCGACGCTTCGGCAGGCTCAGCGCAGGCACGCTCAGTGCGCACAGGCTCAGCGCAGGCAGGCTCAGCGCAGGCACGCTCAGTGCGCGCAGGTTTAGTTCAAGCAAACTCAGTACAGACTAGCCCAATGCAGACATGCTTACTCACAGAGTGCCCCCATCGGGCCCTCTGTGGGTGTGGGCAGACTGCGTAAGTATGTCATTCTGAACCGCGCAGCGGTGAAGAATCTGCCACCAGCCTTGCTCTTAATCCTTTAATTTATCCCTCCGTTGCGTTACAATAGGCGGATTCCAATTTCAGGTCGTTTAATGCCGCTATCTATCCGTATTTTTGTCTTCATCATCCCGGGTACTATTCTTCTTCTAATCGCGGCAGGCAGCCTGTGGCTGGTCAGGCTGGCTTTCTACCCGCGCCGGTTCACTTACGAAAAAAGTTTCGCAATCGAAGTAGGGCATGGCCGTTTGGATAATGCCGAGTACCAATCCTGGCCCAAGCAGGAAGTTACCATTCGCTCGCCGCACGGCTATGACCTCTCCGGCACCTGGTTTCCACAAACCGGGTGCGACAAGACGATCATCATGCTGCATGGTTTCCCATACACGCGGGTTGGCATGATCAAGTACATACCGTTCTTCCGCCGCCGCGGGTTCAATGTGTTGATTTACGACCAGCGCTTCTTTGGGCGCAGCGGCGGTCCGAACACCAGCTACGGCTTTTACGAGAAGGACGATTTAAAGGCAGCCTTCGATTGGGTTGTAGAAAAAACCGGTCCGCAGGGGATTATTGGCACGTTGGGGGAATCAATGGGCGGGGCGATCGTGCTGCAGCACGGCGCCATCGATCCGCGCCCGGCGTTTATTATCGCCGACTCAAGCTACGCCGACCTGCGTGAGGCCATGGCGCTGCGCCTGCAGAATGAGTACCACTTGCCTGCCTTCCCCCTGCTCAATTTTGGCGCCTGGTTGATCACCGCTTTCGGCGATTTCAATTTTTCGCAAGTAATTCCGGAACGAGACGTTGCGAACCTTCAGATGCCGATTCTGTTCGTCCACAGCCTGGAGGACAAGGAAGTACCCCCGTCGCATGGACGGCGCTTGTTCGCAGCCAAACGTCACGGTTTGCGCCGCCTGTACCTGGCGCCAAACGCCGGTCACGTGGAAGCAGCCTGGCGCGATCGGACGACCTATGACCACGAGGTGGGAGAGTTCTTGAGAGAGGCGGGCTTTTAAGCTGCAACTTCGCATCCACGACCAATAAATCGGCTAATAATTTTTTTACCGCCTTGCAATTTTTTTTAGTCGGACTAATCTCAATGTTCAGGCACTTGTTTATTAGAATCACAGCTTTCCAAACCCTTAACTTCGGCGTACTCGCCATCCTGGTCGGGTTGCTGAGCGGCGCCGTGGTATGGCTGTTCAAGATTTTGATTACGCTGCTCCGAAGCGGACTATTCGGGATCTCCGATACCGTGGGCAGTTGGTCGGTCGCGCTCATTCCGATCTTAGGTGGCGCTGCCGTAGGCCTGTTGGTGATGCGTTTCATCAGCAACGAGACGTTGCATGGGACAGCCAGCGTTATGCAATCCGTAGCACTGACAGGCGGACGGCTGCGCTACCAGAAAACCCCCGTAAAAACCCTGGTTGCAGTCCTCTCGCTCGGCAGCGGAGCTTCGGTCGGTCCTGAAGATCCTTCAGTGTTTATTGGCGCAAGTATCGGGTCGATGTTCGGGCAGGTATTCCATCTTTCCGAAGACCGTCTGCGTACCCTGGTAGCCGGCGGGGCAGCCGCGGCGATTGCAGCCGCGTTTAATGCCCCGATCGCCGGGGTGTTTTTTACTCTGGAGATCGTCCTTGGAGAAATTGGCGGCAGCGCCATGGGCATGATCCTGGTCTCGGCGGTAACCTCGGCCGTTTTTACTCAAGCTGTTTCAGGCAGCACGCCCGCTTTCCAGATTCCACAATACCGCTTTAACTCCGCCTGGGAGCTGCCTCTATACCTCGGACTTGGCCTGCTTGCGGGGCCGGTTTCAGCGTTTTATGTGCGCCTATTGTATAAATTACAGGATCTGTTCAACAGGTGGCGCATTCCTGCCTGGGTCAAACCGGCAGCTGCCGGCGCGGTTGTTGGACTGGCAGGACTTTTTCTGCCGCAAATTTTCGGCGATGGGTATGAAACCATTGGCTCGATCCTCAACCGAGGTTCTTTTACATTCTCTCTGTTGTTCGCCCTGCTGGTAGCCAAACTCATCTTGACACCGGTTAGTATTGGCGGAGGATTTTACGGCGGCGTCTTTGCACCATCGTTGTTCCTGGGAGCTACCCTGGGTGCAGCTTTTGGTTTGTTAGCTGAACAAGTCTTCCCAGTGCTCAACATCGAGCCGGCAGCCTTTGCTTTGGTAGGCATGGCGGCGGTATTAGCCGGAGCGGTCCATGCGCCGCTGACCGCCTCCCTCCTGCTATTTGAGATGACCGCCGACTACCATATCATCCTGCCGCTGCTGTTTTCGGTAGCAGTCAGCATGCTGGTGTCCCAGCGTATCCAGCGCGACTCTGTTTATGCTATGGGGTTGGCGCGCCACGGGATTCGCCTGGACCGCGGGCGGGATGTGGAGGTGCTCTCGACCATAACCGTTGGCGAGGTGATGCGGCCCGTCCCAGATACACTGACCGAGGGCATGACGCTTAACGAAGCCAGCAATGTGCTGGAAAGAAACCGCCGCCAGGGTATGGCAGTGGTCAGCCCGCAGAAGGAATTAGTTGGGATGTTAACGCTGCAGGACATTGACCGTGCGCTTGAGCAGGATAGGGGTGGATCGTCCGTTGGTGAGGTTTGCACACGCGATCTAATCAAAACCACACCGGATGAATCGTTGGCAGAAGCGCTGCAGCGCATGTCGCAGCGCGACCTTGGCCGCCTGCCGGTGGTAGCGCCTGATAATCCCCTCAAACTAGTTGGCATTCTGCGGCGGGTGGATGTGATTCATGCCTATGCGTTAGCCCTGACGCGGCGCACCACTCAGCGCCATCACGAACAAACCTCACGGCTGGATGCTTACACACCCGCGGGAGTCGATGTATCGGACATCATTGTCGAAGTGAACTCGCCGGTGGATGGCAAACGCATGAGCGAAATCCCATTTCCACGTGAGAGCGTGATTGCCAGCGTGCAGCGCGGACAAAAAGTATTCATCCCGCGCGGCAGCACCCATCTGCAGGCTGGTGATGTACTTGTGGTGGTTGCTGAAGGCACTGCTCGTGACGAAGCGATCCGACTATGTCAAAAAATAGACAGGAAATAATAAATCCAAACATTTTTTGGTGTGAACCACCAAAAAATGTTTGGATTTATTGAATACCCGCCCCATTCCTGGAGCGGGCAAGGGTGTGGTTGACCGGATTTTATTCCCGCGCCACTGTGACGTAAACAATCGGGCGGCGGTGCGTTTCGCTGTAAAACAGGTTGCCCAATTCTTTTTCGACATCTTTGGCCAGGTTGCCGTTGACCGATCCGTTCAGCAGGTTCTGGACGCGCTTGCGCGCTTCCACCAGCAGGCTGTCGCTGTCGCGTGAGAGCAAAAAGCCGCGGCTGGAGATCTGCGGATCGCGCCGCAGGCTGCCGCTGAAGCGGTCGAGCGTCAGGTTGACCAGTACGATGCCGTCGCGGGCCAAAACCTCGCGTTCAGCCATCACGTCCTCATCCACCTCGCCAACACTCGAGCCTTCGACGAAGACAAACGAGGTCGCCACTTTTTCGCCCAGTTTCATCGAATCAGCATCGAGCTCGAGCGATTGGCCGTTTTCAATAATGGCGATATTTTCGGAGGGGATGCCCACCTGGCGCGCCAGGCGCGCATGTTGGTGCAGGTGGCGCAGCTCGCCGTGGATCGGAATGACGAATTTCGGCCGCGTCAGGTGAATCAGCAGCTTCATCTCTTCCTGGCTGGCATGCCCGGAGACATGCACCGGCGCGAGCGCTTCATGGATCACGCTGGCGCCGCGCTGGAACAGGCGGTTGATGGTGCGGTACACGTTCTCTTCGTTGCCCGGGATGGGGTGCGATGAAAGCACCACCGTGTCGCCGGGTTTGATATCGAACAGCCGGTTGGTTCCGGTGCTAAGCCGCCCCATGATGGAGGTCGGCTCGCCCTGAGAACCGGTGCACATGATCACCACGTCCTTGTCGGGCATGGTTAGCGCCTGTTCGATGCTGACGATCAGTTTATCGTCGATGTCCAGGTAGCCCAGCTTGCGCGCCATCTTCATATTGTCCTGCATGCTGGTGCCAACAAAGGCCAATTTCCGGCCGTAGCGTTCGGTGGCGGCTGCCACCTGCTGCATGCGTGAAATCAGCGAGGCAAAGCTGGCCAGAATGATGCGTCCCTCGGTTTCGCGGAAGACGGTGTCGAAGGCGCCGTCGATGACCCGCTCGGAAGGCGTCCAGCCGGGGCGCTCGGCATTGGTCGAATCGGCCAACAGCGCCAGCACGCCGCGCTGCGAGAACTCGGCCAGCTTGGCGTAGTCGGAGGGCCAGTTGTCCACCGGGGTATGGTCGAACTTGTAGTCCGATTGGTGCACGATCAGCCCGACCGGCGTGGTGATGCCCAGACCAACCCCGTCGGGGATGGAATGGCAGACGTGGAAGAATTCCACTTTGAACGGCCCGACCTGGACGGTGTCGCCAGCCTGCACGGTGTGCAGGTTGGCGCGGTCCAGCCCGCCCTGCTTGCCAAGTTTGACCTCCAGCAGGCCGCGGGTGAGCGGGGTGGCGTACACCGGCGCGTTGACCTCTGCCAGCACATGCTTGATGGCGCCGGTGTGGTCCTCGTGTCCGTGGGTGATGATGATGCCGCGCACTTTATTGCGCCGCTCGATCAGGTAGCTGATGTCGGGGATAATGTAATCCACCCCGTGCATATCGTTCTCGGGAAACATCAGGCCGGTATCGACGACCAGAATCTCGCCGCCGTACTCATATACCATCATATTGCGTCCAACTTCCCCCAGGCCTCCCAGGGGCAGGATGCGTAATTTATTTGCTTTCATTTGTTGAAAAATCAACCCTTTCTAAAATAAAGAAGTATTTGTTTTAAACACAGCCAGGCTGTGGTTTATGGTCATAAATTAAACCCCGGTGCTGAGAACGCTACCGGGGCAAATCGACTTGCCAGAGGCTGCTTTCACAGCCGCGAACGAAACATTCCCACCTGGAATTTTTATTACCAGTTTCTAGTATTTTAACATAGGAATGCGGATTTGTCAAAAAGCGTGTCAAGTGTCAAGGACTATGTTTCACGGTTCAAACCTCATAACCTGCTTCTCTACCCAGATATTTTAGCTATTTTCAACCATGTCCTGCAGCAGTTGCTTTACTCCCAAACAGGCTTATTACGCCCAATACGATCCACAGCGAGCCGGCAATATTCGAATAGTCGCCGTAGGGCAGGAAATTCGCGGCACGGATGCCGGTAAATGGAAGCACCACCATGGCCAGACCCAGCAGGATCATCAGCCCCGATATTGCCGGAGAGAACTCCTGTTTGCGGGTTTGGACCACTGCCCATGCCGCGATTGCGGCAAAGATAAGATTGGGAACGATTAAGGGCAAAATAGTAGCGGTCATGTCGAAATTTGCGCTGGCATATTGCCTTGCGGCTTTCCAGACGTAATCAAGGAGGTAGGCGGCAATAGACACTACTACGATCACCCCGATGATTAACCTATTTCTCTTGTTCATTCAATATCCTTATTTGCGCTTGGGATAGTTGGTAAACATTCAAACGAAGACTCGGACGAGTGGAATACCCCACAATGTATAAACATTAGAGAATAGCACTCATTCGCAAGCTAACGATTGTTGGCCACCTTGCGCAACACAAAATCCTAGAGACCAGCTTGAGCCGCCCCTAACAAGGGTGCTATCAGCACGTGAAGCTTGGTATGAAATTTCATCAATTATTATATATGTGCCTGCCCAGGAAGGATATTGATAGTACACATAATTGAGTGACGGGATTCCAATCGATCTCGTTTCATTTTTCGTCAAATAACCCCCGCCTGATATATACCCAGAAACAAAAGAGGTTACAGAAGCATTTGTAATCGAGATCGTATTATCTGATTTCGTCCATTTTGCGGATGAACTAGATACAGAAACAGCATATTCTGGTGAAAATTTCTCTGTGTAATTCTGGGTTATTGTTAGCGTGACCCCTCCAGTAATGTCGGAATGTTGGTGACTTTCATAACTTAGTATGGAAGAGGGAACAAACACCTCATAATTTACAGAGTTTGCATCTTTCCCTTTATCAATTCGTACAGGGAGATAGATTTTTTCGTTCGTATGTAAATTTCGAAGAACAGCAATCTCAGCGCGCCCTTCTTTTCCTTTAGTCAAATCGACATTTTTAGCATAAGTTTCTTGTGATAAAGGCATAACGAAAAAAGTCAGTATAGTGAGTATGGCTATTGCGATGACATATGGTGAAATTTTAGTTTTCATATTTTCCTCCTAAAAAAGTTGAATCAGTTAGTTTTTTGTTTGCTTTGTACAGCATAACAAGGTTACGCATAAATTACTACTGGCTTAAACGCCAGTTTTTCGGAATTCACAGGCTGCCATCGCACTCAAAAATCGAGAATCCCCTTCTTGATCGCCTTCACCACTGCCTCGGTACGGTTGCGAGCACCCAGTTTTTTTAGGATATTGCTAACATGAAAGCGCACTGTGCGTTCAGTAATGTTTACGATTTCGGCTATTTGAACATTCGTTTTACCGGCGGCTAACAAATCAAAAACGTCCATTTCTTTGCCAGTGAACAATTCATCAAACAGCCCTTCTTCAGTCATCTCTTCAAAGGTAGCCATTTTGGCCAATTTTTCCTTTCCCCACCGTCGCGCGGGGCAGTTAGCCTCCTGGAAATATCAAGTTGTATAGTGAAACAGATAATTCCCTCATTTATTTGCTCTCCCCATTTTCCGGGCTCCATACGACCTGCCAGGGTCCGGAAATCTGAATGGTGATATCGGCAAATTGAACAGTCAGCCGTCCTGCAGGCAGTTCATCGGTAAACGTCAAGCTGACATCGTCATACGAAGACGTTAAAATCTGTGACGCCGTGGTGAGAGTCAGCCCCATTATTTCAATTTTAGCGTCCTGGATGGGACGTTCGTCCGAAGTAATTCTAAATGTGTAGCCGGATTGGATTTTCTTAATCGAAGCTAGCTTAATAGCGCAATCACCGATGGATAGGTCTCTGTTCACTTGCCAGACCTGCCCCAATTCCACCACCTCGCCCTGATTAAATTCGTATTGAGTCTGACCGGTGCAGCGCAGGTCAACTGCGTCAAATTGAATGGAGATTGGCCAGGTTACGTCCTTTTCATCGACCTGAATTGCCCAGTGGAAAACACCCTGTTCATCGGTAAATTGATTAATTTCAGCGGGAACCCGCCAGGGTAACGCCTTTCCACTGGCATCGGTAATTAACGGAGCCTGATCCTTGACGCCTAAGATCGCGCTGCCTTCGAATAATGGCAGGAAACGACCGGAAAAGATGGTTCCGGAGGTGGTCGGAATCACTTGATCCAGGACGATCGGTCCCGCTGCCTCGGGGGCAGATTGCTCCGATTGGGCAGTCTCGATAATCGGGGCGGCTTCGCCCGGGGCCGCAGGAACGAAGGATAGAGGAAGGACCCATTCTTCGGGCGCGCTCCCTGCCCGGGTTTGCAGGATGCAGGGAATATTTAACTGCGCCTTTCGAACCGTTTCGGAGACAGGTGGGTAAAAGAACACGCGTTGATATGCATTAGCTTCGTCATACCCCAGAACGCCCGAGTCGTTAGGAGTAAGCAGTGTTCCATCTGGTAGCGAGATCTCCGGATAAGCGTTGCAGCTTCTGGCATGGACTTCCCGGGAGTCGTCTTCCGTGACCATGGCTCCCGAATCCAGCCCCTGGATGGTCATCACCAGGCTGGTTTTCTCCGGTGTCAGCAAAACCTGCTTGACCGTTACAGTCACATCCTCGCGCGTTTGTGTTACTGGCTCTGGCAAGGATCGGAAGGGCGCTTCCCGGTTTGCCAGCCCCAGCCCAGGAATATAAATATTAAAGGTGGTTGCAATTGCATAAACCAATCCCGAAAAAACAAGAATTCCAGCAAGTGCAGTCCAAATTCCAATACCAAATTTTATTGGCGCTGGTTTGTATGGAGTAAAGAGATAGTTGAGGAATTTGCGAATGCGGTTAGGAGATCGTCTGGATCTCGTATTCTCTACTAGATGCAACCGTCTTTGTTCCAATTGGGCTTCAAGCTGGATCTTAAATTGTTCACTGGGTTCGGGAATTGTGTAGAATTGTTCCAATCGTCTGGTAATATCCAGGGAATCGGAAGCGGCGTGGTTAGTCATTTTTCTCCTCCCATCGATCATGCAAATGCTTAATTGCGCGATAGAGCTTGACCTTCACAGATGATTCAGATCGTCCAACGATTCTGGAGATCGCACCAAAGTCCAGTCCTGCTGAAAACCGTAAGCGCAGCAGTTCCTGTGCGTCCTTGTCCAGTTGAGTAATAAGATTTGCAATATGTTTCATGTCTTCCATTTGATCCATCGAAAGTGTTGAATCGGGGAAAAGATCGGGCAGACCAACTTGCAGGTTGTCTTTGTTTGTCCGGTAAAAATCAATAACTCGATGGCGGGCAATGGTAAACAACCAGGCAGAGAATTTCCCTTTCCGGTCATATTGTTGATTAACCAGGCTGTCCAACGCTTTCATGAATACCTTAGAGGTCAAATCTTCCGCATCCATAGTGTTCCCAACACGGTAGTAAATATAGCGGTACACCGCCGGGAAATACCGGTTGTACAGTATCGAGTAGGCAGAGGAATCCCCGACTATCCGTGCTGCTAATGCTTCGTCATCAAGCTCTGTGAAGTCTGTCATGGGCAATGATCTGCGTTGAAGAATTCCTTCTATTTTAAATACCGAAACCATTCTCGATTAGTAACATTCAATCTGGTATGCATGAGTTCTATTGAATCAATACATCGAAAAGTAAATACTAATTTTTCTGCTCTATTTCCAGGATCCTGAGTGGTGGGTGGCAGATTTGGAACAATTGGCATGTCTGAATTGTAGTGTCCTTTTAATGAACGTGAGAATAGAAAAAATATTCCTGGGTTTCCCCTCACCCAGGAATAATCAAAAACCCGCATCCTCAATTAATTTCAAATCATTCGTTTAGTTCCAATATATACTTACCAGATGCGAATATCCGGGCTTTGAGCGTATTGATTCGAGCTGCTGAAGTACACCGATACTTCTGTACGATAATAATGCCCCGAAACAAATGAAACTGTCCCCGAAGTCGCAGAACAACTGCTTCCTCCGGGGCAGGAATTGGTTCCCTGAGATGAACGCACACCGGCTGTAACATCATATACCGTCACCACTACCTGAATTACCGGGTGTGAATACAGGCAAGAGACCCCGCCTGATCCTAAAACATATGAACCAAATTTATAAGGATTATTTGCATAAGTCGAACAATCACCAACTGATTCATCCAGAGAGAAATCTCCCATGGGTGAATAGATGCTATTGATCATGGGGATGATCACAAGCAAGCATACCAACATGCGCCAAATGTTGTTTCTCATATTCTTTTGGACCTTTTCTTGATGAGATTTTATGGATTGCAGTCCGGTTCAGTAGTTAATCGGTACCACTATGTTATTAATACCGAACAAATTGCGAAAAAGTAACACAATTAACCAAAAATGCTTCATCATTCATTTGTCGAATTTTCAATTCCTACTGGCTTAAACGCCAGTATTGCCCATCCCCTCCCTCACCGCTCCGCAGCGCTCGCAAACCGGGTCGCTGCGAAGCAGCGACCCGGCCTTTGTAGAATCACTCGTACTTGAAAAATACGTGCATTCCACGTATCTTTCACAGGGCTTAATTTCGTGTAACGGGAATTTCGAAAACCCAGGGACCCTCAATTTTTGTAACCTCACCTCCGTTTTCTGCATTCCTGGAAAACACGTACGGTATTTCCAATAGGCCCATTGATATGTCCGAATTGAGATTTGATAAATCAAATCGCAATTCCAATCGATGCGCGATTCCTGTAACACCTCCATCGGTGCTGGGAATCGCTTCTATCTCGATGAGTTCGCTTGCGAGTACTAATTCTTCACCTAATTTTAGGGTGGATTCACCCGGACTCCAAATGCTGTCATCACCTGCACTTGCAACGGTGAGTGGCAGAATTAACTCTCCATTTTTTGGATTTCGGTATGCTACCTGGATTGCGATACCTTGAAAAGTTTGTGTCTCTGCCTGGGCTAATCTTTGGGATGAATTACTTGCGTTTATGGATTGCTGTGACGTATTCGCAGGTAATTCATTGAAACGGATGGCGCAGCTTGATAGCAGAAAAAGGGTCGTCGCAATGATAAAGCGGTATTTCATTTTAATACCTCCTATTCCCAGTCTCTCGCTACTAGTATCTCACTACGGTTGTGTATTCGTAATTAGGGCCTCCAGCCCCCTCGAGTTTCCAGGTTTGATAATATGTAGTACTGTATCCACAATTAAAATCATGTTGAATTTGTCTTGTTTCTCCAGGGTACCAGCCTGACGAGATATAAGACCCACAAGAATCCCCCCACGTAACAGTTACTTTATAACCACCTGTGCCACCTTCCAAGCTCACCGTCCAAACAGCCCTTCCACCTGGCGGGATACCAATATTCTGTGATCCTGGAGTAACAATTAATTCAGGTGGCTCATAATCGGGGCCTGGAGGGTTTGTAGCTGCAATTACCTGATTTGGAAACAACAAAAAAATGATCGTCAACACTAACACGATTGAGAAAACACGGTTTTTCATAGATGCTCCTTTTCACGATACTTTTTTGGCTTGGAAATGACCTCTGTTATTAATACCGGAAAAAACTCTAGAAAGTAACAAACGACATTTGAGGATTATCATTAAAATTGCTTTGTTGAAGTCATCAGTAGTAATGGATCATCTTCATGGCAATAGCGTGGATGAAGATGATCTTTTATAGTGTAATATTGGAAGTTTGAGTATATTGATCTGAGCCGTTGAAATGTGCTGATATTGCGGTTCAATAAGGATGACCTGAAACGAAGGAAGCAGGTTTGACTTCCTCCCTCACCGCCGCGCAGCGCTCGCAGGCCGGGTCGTCACACAGCAGCGCCAGCGGGTCCTCGCGCACCAGCGTTGCCGGGTGATCACCATCTCGCGCACCGGCAGCGCGCGCACCAAGGCGGTGCCGATCTGTACGCTTCGCGTAATATCTGCCAGGTAAGGGGCGGCTTTATCGAACCCCATGGAGCAGCCCGGAAACCCCGGGCATTCGACCGCGCCGTTCGGGGTCAGCGCCCAACGCACAAATCAGCATTCTAGCTGTTAGGACTTTACCAAGTAGAATATCTTACCCAGTCGTAGTAAATCCACCTATAGCTATCACATGCATAGCCGGTGACACACTGGTTGGTCATTTGGGTCCTTCCTGAAGTGTTTGAATTGTCAAAGTTTCCAATGTCAACATACCCAAGCCAATTCTCAAAATTAACGGTGGTATACCAATTCTCTCCGGTATTGGCAATAATATGATACCGGACGGCTGGTAATGTACCACCATTGTAACAAATAAAAGCCTCCCAATTTCGGGTGCCAACGTAGGCATACCAACTACCGAAAGCGGTAAAAGTACTATAGTTGGCTTGTTGCGTTGCTTTAGCATTTCCATCATTGCAGTTTGAGACACTTACGTTTGTCAAACTAGAACCATAGAAATCAGAACTTGTTTCACTAATTGTATAGGTGGCACCCAGGACAGGAATTGTGCCGATTAACAAAGCCACAAGTATTGATAAACCGGAATAGAAGAACCTAGCTATGAATTTCATTGGATTCCTCCTTGGATTTTGTCATTAATTTTCTTTTTTAAGTCCATCTGTCTGCGGAAAGATAATGAATGGTTCGATAGGTTGATCGATACTCAATGTTGTGAGCGTGATTTCGCCCAGAACGCGGTCTGGTTTTTCCTGGTCGAGATTATGAACCTGTAAAATGATCCCAATCTCATCGTCCACCCAATATCTGGCTGCCGGTAAAACATCATCGGCGGCCCAGAAATATTCAACCACGGTTGTCTTGCGGCCTGAAATCTCGTCAGCGCCGACGACCTCGTAAATTCCCTGGCGTTGAGCAAGCCCTACCGGGAAAAGGAAATCGACCAGGGGGTCTGGACTCAACATGGCAATTGGGTGACGTTTGATCACCGGAAAACCGTCACGGGTTTCGATTTGCGACGCGGAAGTTGGCAGCGCGGTAAGGTCTTGCATAAAGTGTTCTGTGGATTGAACTACATAAGTTCCAGCATCCCACATCACCTGCATAGCGGTCACCCCATCTGATATGAAGGTCATCGTCCGAACGCTTTGGGCTCCGTCGATTTGGTTGACCTCGACTGCAACCAATCCATCTGCCGAATACGCGAACTGGTCCTTGAATGTCTGCTGAACTGCACCATCCGCATTGTAGTAAGTGATGTTTGCGGTTCCTCTGATGGTTTTCCATAAATTGTGACTGTTAAAAAGTTTGGACACCAACGTCGGCGTGTCCACTGACGCGCTAACCGATTTGTCGGTTGTCTTTGATTGAACCAGAATAACGAGTAACGCGATGAGGCATACCGTGATCAAGCTAACAGCCATTGTTTTTTTGTTTTTCATCATTTTTTACTCCTGCTTTTTCCATGATACGGATTGCGCGAGAAGGATATGATCTGTAGTTTTCCGGCTTGTCAATCTAAATGGGTAATTTAACGGTTATAAAAATAAGAGTATCAGGAAAATAACTCAATTACTACTGGCTTAAACGCCAGTATTGCCCACCCCCTCCCTCACCGCCGCGCATCGCTCGCACGCCGGGTCGTCGCACAGCAGCGCCAGTATAGACAAATCTCCAGAAAAGAGAACCTCATTTGGGGTTGTTTGTTATCATTTGGCCCCAAATTATTTTCTACCTGGAAATAAGGAGTAACTGCCGATTGTCAGGGATTGCAGGTGGTACAGGTAATGGTATGGCTTGCCGAAGTCCAATTATCAAAAACCCCGCCGTCATGATAAATGAAATGACGCGCGCTTGCATTTACAATCCGATCATACCTCCCAGACATGCTCATACAAAGGGTACTGCGATATGTTGGATATGCAGTTACACTTTGATACCAGTTGGTTGTTTCACTTTTTCCTGGATTTATTCGGTCTATAAGCAACCCATTGGATTGGCAAATTGTCCAGCAGCTTGATGGGTCAATTACACGATAGGAAGCTGCAGAACTGCCATAATTGTTATTTAACCAATTACAATATCCATGCTGACCATCATTGGCGTCACCGGCGATACCAATTTCACGAATTTCAGTGAAGTTACCATTGATATACACATTTTTTGATTTTTGATCCGTGTTCGCGTTAACCACAACTACGAACAAAATTAACCCACAAATAGCTACACTGATGGACAGCCACCCCTTGAACGATTTCGTTTTATTTGCCATATAGTTCCCTGTCCCTTTCCAATAGCGCTTGTGTAATTTCCGCGATACGCGCTTCCACTATGGAATTATCCTTTACCAACTCGAGCAATATGGTCGTGTCTCTGGTATGGAGCGAGAACTGTCCACCTATTTTTTTGGATGTGCTGTAAAACGCCAATTCGCCGCTGGTCACATAAACCCCAAGAACAACTTGCGTCCCCTCAAATTCAGGGGTGAGGTTCTGAATGAGTTCGTTGTTCTGATTGCCATGATAGGCTGAGATGTAAAGGATGTCACCTTCCTCGCTGCTTTCCACCCATCCCTTAACTTCCGCATTCGCCACAGCGATTTCCATAAGGAGCGATGAAGCAGAATTAAGCTTGAACGGGATGGGGCTAAATGGATTCGCCAGCCTTTGGTCTTTAAATTCTTCCAGCCCAATCAAAGAAATGTTGCCGCACACACTGTCACCGCAGGCGCTTTCCTGCAAGATATTCCCTGCGCTGTCTCGGGTCGTTACCAAAGATTTTTCATAGACCCCGGCCCGGTTTACATAGTACCAGAATTCTTTCGTGTGATAGCCGTCCTTGGAAAAAAGTGGATCAGGTTGATCGGGCGGGAGCTGGTATGAAGACATCGTCCAATGGACCCAACCCGGACCATATTGAGGTTGAATTTGGTTAATCTGTTCGATGACTTGTCGCAAAATTTCGGGATCGGTGGTTGGTGCAGTCTTTATGCCAATGGCTGAGAGGTCGATCTCGGGTGTTTGGTCAGTCCACAGCAAAGGTTTGAAGAGCGTGAATGCAGAAAGCGCTGCCAGTATAACGACCACTATTGCCGCCAATGCGAGAATCTGAGATTTGAGCCGGAAATTTTTCAACTTCATCACCCTCCCCTTTCCCGTGTTCACCACCTGGCTTCTTTGACTATAATATGGCAAAAATTCAATTTCCCCTAGAATAACAAATCCCTAACCAAATTACTACTGGCTTAAACGCCAGTATTGCCCACCCCCTCCCTTACCGCTCCGCACCTCTCGCAAGCCGGGTCGTCACACAGCAGCGCCAGCGGGTCCTCGCGCACCAGCGTCGCCACGGTGATGACCATCTCGCGCACCGGCAGGGCGCGCACCAGCGCGGTGCCGATCTGTACGCTGCGCGTAATGTCTGCCAGGTAAGGTGCGGCCTTGTCGAACCCCATGGAGCAGCCTGGATATCCCGGGCACTCCACTGCGCCGTCAGAGGTCAGCGCCCAGCGCACAAAGGTACGCCGCCCGGCCAATTTTTCGGCAAAGTGCAGGGTGGTGTTGACGCTGTGTCCCACCCCCATTAACAGCACGTAACCCTCCGCTTCGTAAAGGTCATGCAGCGGCGCCACCGGGTCCTTTACCGTTTGCGCTGCCAAAATTTCATCCACCTCAATGCCGGTGAGCGAAAGGATCGGGTGCATGGAGCGTCTGGCCAGCGGGTGATTGCGCAGCAGTTCGGGCAGCACCCCCATCATCCGGTCAGCCGGCATATCCGCATGGTAAATCTCCGCCAGGGCGTTGAGCATCTGACCTGTGCCATACTCCATGCCGTTGTGATCCGGCCCCTCCTCAGGAATTACCATGGTGGCATAGGTGTGCGTCGGCGCCATCACGCGCGGAAATACGCTGGTCAGCGCGCCAAGCAGCACGGCCGCCCGACCGCGTAAATCGCCAAACGCTCTGAGCGAGCTGTGTACCAACACCGGCCGCCCGGGGTCCAACCCCAGGTTACGGAATCCGCTGGTAAGCTCGCGGTATGAAAGCATCGCCCTCCCAACAATCAGTACTTCTACATCACCCCGGGACGAACCACCTGTCCGGCATGGCTAACAGCAGCCGGACTGCATAAAAATACGGCCAATTCTTGCAGTTGCACTGCATCCGCACTGGCAGGATCAAACCCTTCCGCGCTGTCCTTAAAGTCCCCCACATCGACCGCATAGCCTTTAATATTATAAGGTAGAAGGTCGACTGAGGCGGCCTGCGCCAGCCCGGTTAATCCGGCCTGACTGGCGGTCAGCGCCGGGGACGGGTTGACAGGTGCGCCAGCCTGCACGAAAATGATCGTGCCGCCGCCCTGCTGGATCATAACGGGCGCGGCTGCCTGAGCCAGCAGGAAAGGCCCTGTCAGATTCAGTTCCAGCGTGCGCGTCCAATCCCATTCGTCCAGCTCCAGTATTCCGGCGGGTGGAGAGGCATGCAGGCAGGTGACCAACACATCCAGGCGCCGCCAGTCATCCAGCACATCCGAAATCAGCGCGCGGCACGGCAGTCCCTTGCCGATGTCACCGGTGTAACTGCGGCATTCAGCCCCCAGCGACTGCACCTGCGCTGTCGTCTCATCCAGGTGGATGGGCGACAGATCGTGCAGCGCCAGTTTTGCGCCAGCGCGGGCAAAGCCCAGCGCCAGTACCCGTCCCAACGGACGGCCGGCTCCGACGATCAAGATAACTTTTTCGCGCAGGGGTCGCTCATCAATCATGTCTATTGGTCCCCAAATTCTGTCTGGCAAAGCGGTATCATCCCGGGATCAGCCTCAGCCGCGTTCAGCGTAAGATTGAAATACGGTGAGGGGTCGATTGTGTTGTAAAGCTCCAGCTCGTTCAGGAACTTCCCCTGGCCGTCATCCTTGACGATCGAAAAATGCAAATGGACGCCGGTCGGGTTTCCCGCAGTGCCAGAATAATTACCTTGAGTACCAAGAAGCGTGCCAGCAGTGACAAATTTCTCAGTCACGCCGGGAGGAAAGCCCGAGGCGATCAGAGAATTGCCCTGGTCATCTGCCATATGGGTGTAATAAGTCCAGATCTGGCGGCCGGGCTGCAAAGGATCATCCGGGACACGAATGATGACGGTGGATTTCCAATCAGACAGGCGGGTCAGGTAGCCGTCATAGGCCGCAACCACCGGCGTGGTGCCGGTGTCAGTCCCCCCAAAAATGTCCAACCCGGTGTGGTGGTGCCCGGGCCGGAAGGAATCATCCCACAGGAAACCGATGAAGCCGTTGGTCGGCATGACAAAAGGCGCAGCGCCGCAGCGCTCGTCGGCCAGCACGGCCCACTCTGAGTGAGCCGCAGGATTGCGAATCCACTGCATGACGCGCGCCGAACGCGGCGACGTCCGCCCGGAAAGGGAAAAGAATAAGGTTGCCCCGGCTGCCGCGGCGACCACCAACCCGGCAATCATCAGAGCGCGGCGGTTCATGCTGCCAGCAGGTGCGCTTGCATCGACCACGGGCCGGTGCGTGTAATGTGCACCGGGACGACCTGCCCGCGCAGGTTAGCTTCGGTTTCGACAAACACCAGCTTATTGGTCGGCGTCCGGCCTTTCCAACGCCCGCGCACCTTTTCCTCGAACAGCACCTCGACAGTCTGGTCAAGGTAGCGCGCGTGAATTTCATCCACAAGTTTTTCTTGAAGCTCTTCCAGTGTACGGAAACGGCGCCATTTTTCCTCATCCGGCACGTCATCCGGCATACGCCGCGCCGACACGGTGCCCGCCCGCGGCGAGTAGCGCGCCAGGTGGGCGACATCCAGTTTGAGATCGGCCAGCAGGTCGTAGGTGCGCTGATACTGTTCTTCGGTCTCACCGGGGAAACCGACGATAATGTCCGTTGCAATGGAAACGCCCGGGATGCGCGCCCTGATGCGCCCAACCAGTTCGCGGTATTGCTGCTGGGTGTAGCCGCGGCGCATATTTTCCAGGACGACATCATCACCGGCCTGGATAGGCACTTCAATGTGCGGCATGACCTTTGGCAGCTCGGCAACCGTGTCGAGCAGCTCGTCGGTCATCCAGTTGGGGTGTGAGGTGAGAAAGCGCAGCCGTTCGATGCCGTCCACATTGGACAGGCGGCGTAATAATCCGCTCAGGTTGGGATAATCCGGGCGGTCCTGGCCGTAGCGGTCAACGATTTGGCCGAGCAAGGTGATCTCTTTGACGCCCTGCGTTGCCAGCGCGCGCGCTTCTGCCAGAATCTCTTCCGGCGGGCGGCTGAGTTCCACCCCGCGGCGGTAAGGGATGATGCAGTAGGTACAGGCATGCGAGCAGCCGTATACAATAGGGATGAATGCGCTGACCAGGCTGCCGCGCTGCTCCACGGGCAGCACCAGATCCTCATCCTGCCAGGCAAAACGCTGCGCTACCTCAGCCGCTTCCAATTCACGCCCATCCCGTTTGAGCAGGTATTCAACCAATGGGGTCGGGTCGGAGGGCGGCGAGAAAACGTCCACATACGGGAAGCGTTCAGCAACTTTGACATTGCCTTTGACGCCCACCAGGCAGCCCATCAAATTGATGACCAGCTCGGGGCGGTATTTTTTGATTTTATTGAGGGATGTGAGACGGCCGTAGGCCTTATCCTCGGCAGATTGACGCACCACGCAGGTGTTCATCACCACCACATCGGCTTCCTCAGCTTTGGGCGAGGCGTGGTAACCCAGGTGTTCCAGCGCTGAGGCCACGCGCTGTGAATCAGCCACATTCATCTGACAACCTTCGGTCCAGATGTAGTATTTCATGGGCGAGATTATAACAAAAATTTTGGCGGATAATCGGCCTTAATTAGTCATATTTACAGCGCCGCCCCTGGTTTGGGCATAGGGGCCGTCTCAAAAACGGGCGGGCATGGAAACCCGCCCCTACCGGTAGGGGACGGGTTCCACCCCGTCCCGCATATAGCGGATGAAAATTAACAAATAATTACTTTTGGGACGCCTCCCTACATTTAGATAAACCGGTAACCCATGCTCTGCTACGGTCGTTCGAGCCTTAAATCGAACCGCGGGCACAAAAACCAAATCGATGCAAGGTTTTCCCGGCGCTTTTTGAGCCTTTCCCAATCTTTGCGTTCTTAGATCGATACCAAATCGCCCAGCGGCACCTGAGAGACAAACAAAATTCTGGAAGGAATATCTAATTTTCCATGCCCTTTGCCACCCGCTGCAGAACAGGGTCTATGTCTGCCGGGGGGTCCAGCCGAAAGTGGGCTGTTTCCAGGTAGCGGCCAAAATGAGTTAGCCCGGCTGTCAGGGCAGCCTCGCAGGTTGCGTCCGGCATCGCTTGTGCTTCCCACCACCAGTTGCGCAGCACGAGGGTGTTGATTTTGCGTTCGTAGAGCAGTTCAGCGCGCGCAATAAACTGGTCACCATACAGCACGGGCAGCACATAATGTCCGTATTTGCGTTTGATGGCCGGGGTGTACACCTCCCAGGTGTAGTCAAAGTCGAAAATCTTGCGCAGCATGTCACGGTGCCAGAGCAAATTATCCAGCGGGCCCAGGAAAGTCACCGCAGGCGCCGGGTCAGGGATTTGCCCCACAGATGCAAGCAGCGGCGATTCGCTTGCCCGCATCATATACGTCTGGCCGTTGGCCTCCGCGACAGCCACATGCAGCACTTCGCCGCGTTCGATCAGGCGCGCGAGTGATTGGGTGCGTTCAGCGGATTGCATCCCAAGAATCCCGAGCCAGCGCTCACCGGCGCCCGGGTTGGCCAGGCCTATGCTGCCCACCCGCCGCAGCACGTGCCAGTCGTGATAATCAGCTTCGCTGGCATGCGGGTCGGGCGCATTCAGCAGATCGGCTGGCAGCAGATTCTCGACCAGGTCAAAATAGCGCCGTGTTCCTTTGCGGTGATGAATGCCGAGCCGCCCCATGATATACAGGTTCTCCATGGCAGCGCGCTCCACCCGGATGGGAAAACCCCAGTAGCCGCCGATGCGAGTTTGATCTTCCAGGTCGAGCGACGAAAGCGGTCCGTGCTCGCGTATTTTTTCCACGATGAGCGGTTGCAGCCGCCTGGGTTCTTCTTCGGAGAAACGCACGTTGTCAAACCCATGCACACGGCGGCGGGTAAAGTGCGGCCAGTCTTCGGTCATGTATATGGACTGCACCTTGTCGAAGCCGTCCCACAACAGGCGGTCTGTATACAGCAGTTCATCGAGCATGGCTGCGCGGTAATCTCCCAGACGCGCCTGCAGCACCAGATCGGGGTTCCAGCCCACCACGTTAACAGGATCGAACTGAATACAACCCAGGCGCCGCACAATTTCCAGCGCTCCTGCTTTTCCAACAAGCTGGCGCGGCGGGCGCAAGAAGTGGTGGGTAAGCAAAAACTGGCGGGCTTGCGTCCGGGTGATGGTCAATTGCGGCGGGGGAAAGGAGGATTTTGCGGCCATTCGACTCCAGGAAAAGTGGTGTATCGATTTTATTACGGGCTTAGTATAGCACAATATTTCTATTTTGTTTTAAACGAAGTTACACTGATTAGGGTACCGGAGGCGATCCGAAGCAATCTGCACCGCAGCTCAGGTGAACTTGTCATGCCAGACCAGCGTGGATTGTCATGGCGAGACACGAAGCCATCTGCCCCGATGGTGCAGAGCGACCTTTCATGGCAATGAGGGTTAGTTATATCGGCGTGGATTGCTTCGACCTCTCCGAGGTCTCGCAAAGGTTTTATATTACTGGGCTGGTTGATCCACACAGTCCGTTACTTTTGCTTCAAAATAATCCAGGCGACCAGCACCCGCAGCCCGACTGCCAACAGCAGGGTGGCCATTATGCCGATTACGCCGGCTATGGGCGGCGCCACCAGGCCGGAAATCAATACGGATGCGTTGATGGCCAGGTTGTACCAGGCCAGGTGCGAGAAGCGATCGTTCACCGGCACCTTTTCCAGGATGTAATTGACCATGCCGCCGTTCATAAGGGCAAAACCGATCCCGCCGATAAACTGGTGCAGCAAATAGATCCAGGTGTGAAAGCTGAATGTAAAGATGGTCAACGTTACGCTGGCAATCAGCAAACCGTAGGCGGTCATGCGCCGAAAACCCCAGCGGTTGGCCAGGCGGCGCACCTGCAGCGAGCCGACAAAATTCATCACCCAGAAGACTGCGCTGCCCAGGCTGATGGTCGCATCGGTCAAGCGCAGAGCGTCCACCTGGTAGCGCGGCACCACAGGGCCGATGAAAAATAGCGAGGTTTGAAACAAAAAGGTGATCCATAAGATAGGAGCAAAAGGTCCGCGCGTTACATCCAGACGCAGTGCATCCCAACGCGAAGCGTGCACCGGAGCCTGGTCGCCTTCATCCACCTTTTCCGTGACTGCCGCCAGGATTTCCGACGGCATAGAAACGACTTCGGTGGCGGGCGGCTTGATTAAAAAGAGGTGCAGCGTGCTCATCATGGCGCCCAGGAAACCGATGGCAAAAACGACCTGATAGCCATTGGCAAAGGGCAACTTGTTTAGCGCCAGTCCCGAGAGCAGGGCTGTGACCATGGTGGTGACGGCGAACAGGGCGTTGCGTGTACCCGCCACCTGGCCGCGCCATTCGGGCGGAGTCACCTCGGCAAAAAACGCATTAAACAGTATGCTGATAATTACGCCGGGTATGTTCATGACCAAAGTGATGGCGATGATCACCCAGATTTGAACATTGCCCGGCAGCAGGATTGGCAGGGGGATGAGTAAAAAATAGAAGAGGCGCATGACCAGCGCCGACCAGCGGACGGCCTTGGCCGAGGTCCATTTGCTGGTCAGCGTCCCGGCCGGAAAGGTGAATAACAGGTTGACCAGCGCGGGCGAAGCGGTCAAAAGACCGAGCTGAAAGGTGCTGGCGCCCAGTCGTGAAGCGTAAATATTGAGGAAAACCAGAACACTGCCGTTGAGCAAACCCCACCAGGCAATATCCAGGTAGAGGTGCAAAAAATTACGGCGGTATTCCAGCGGAACTGGCTGCGGTGAGCGAAACAAGCGGCGGATGGCAAGCATAACCCGTTGAATTATACGCCAATGGCTGCGGTATAGGCACTCGGGTGCTGTCATTGCGAACGAAGTGAAGCAATCTGAGCCGGAGTAAAGTATGGCTGGCAGGGGAAAATACACGATTCGTGCCGTTCTGTTCTTTAGGATATGTCTCACAGCGCTTGGAAAACAGGGGTAGCTGCTGCGGAAAATAGCTTGTTGGTAGATTGTCGTAGATTGCTTCGTACCTTGCAATGACAGAAAAGGGTGATAGCGAGAATTGCTTCCTTCCTCGCCATAACACCCGTCACCTTTAATCTTAACAAAACTGGCTTGCCCAAAAACTTTAAGACCGTTTGCGGCGGGCAGGCGGTATGGACATGCTATAATCATTTCAACCTGACAACTGCCCTGTCTGGTATTTATTTAATGTTGATTGCCTTATGACTTTCGCCCACCTGCATGTTCACACACAGTACTCGCTGCTAGACGGCTTCTCCAACATCAAGAAGCTGATCCAACGCGTGAAGGACATGAACATGCCGGCGGTTGCCATCACCGATCATGGCACCATGTTTGGGGTGATCGAGTTCTTCAACACGGCCAGGGCTGCCGGCGTCAAGCCAATTATTGGACTGGAAGCTTACATGGCAGCCCGCGGCATGCAGGACCGTGATGGGAAGCTGGATAAAACCTCGTCGCATTTGCTGCTGCTGGCGGAAAATGACACCGGTTACCGCAATTTGCTCAAAATTGCCAGCGCGGCCCAGTTGGACGGTTTTTACTACTTCCCGCGCATCGACCACGACTTCCTGGCAGCCCACGCGGAGGGATTAATTGCCACCTCGGGCTGCATGGCGGCTGAAATTCCGCGTACAATCAGGGAAAAAGGCGCCGATGCCGCCCGTGAGAAGCTGGACTGGTATTACAACGTCTTCGGACCGGACAACTTCTTCCTCGAACTTCAGCAGCATAACATTCCTGAATTGCAGACCATCAATAAGGCGCTGTTGAGCCTTGGCCCGCGCTACCAGGCGCGTTATGTTGCTACCAACGATGTGCACTACATCAATCCGGAAGACTGGCGTTACCAGGATATCCTGCTGGCAATCCAGACCGGTTCATTGATCACTGAACCGAACCGCTTTCGCATGTCGGATGACTCCTACTACCTGCGGACGCCGGACGAAATGGCGCGGTTGTTTGCGGAAGTTCCTGAGGCGCTCTCCAACACGGTGTTGATTGCTGAACGCGCCAATGTTGATCTTTCCAGCCAGGGATATCACCTGCCGCTATTCGAAGTCCCGCAAGGCCACACTTCGCAGACTTATTTGCGTGAATTATGTGAACGCGGCCTTTTGGAACGCTACGGCGCGCGCGCCGAGACCCCGGAAATTCGCGAACGGCTGGAATACGAGTTGCGGGTCATTCATGAGATGGGCTTCGACGCCTACTTCCTGATTGTGTGGGATTTGTGCCAACATGCCCGCGCCAACGGCATCTGGTACAACGCCCGCGGCTCGGCTGCCGGATCGATGGTGGCGTATACACTGGAGATCACTATCGTTGAACCGGTCAGCCACGGCCTCATTTTTGAACGTTTCCTCAATCCGGGGCGTATTTCGATGCCGGATATTGACCTGGACTTCCAGGATGATATGCGCGCGCACATGATGGAATATACCGCGCAGAAATACGGCAACGACCGGGTGGCGCAGATCATTACCTTCGGCACGATGGGCGCCCGTGGCGCTATTCGCGATGTCGGCAGGGTGATGGATATTCCGCTCAACGAGGTGGACCGCGTCAGTAAGCTGGTGCCGAACATTCCCAGCAAGCCCATGACCATCGCTGAAGCGGTGGAAGCGACGCCGGAATTAAAGAATATCTATAATCAGACGCCGTATTTGAAAGAGTTGATCGACACCGCCGGGCACATGGAAGGCGCGGTACGCAGCGCCGGAACACATGCTGCCGGCGTGATCATCACCGACCGGCCGATCCTGGATTACATCCCACTGCACCGGCCAACCAGCGGTTCGGAAGAGTCGCCGATTAAAACCGTAACCCAGTTCGAAATGTCGATCATCGAGTCGCTTGGCCTGCTCAAGGTTGATTTCCTGGGTCTGGCTACCTTGACGATTATGCAGCGCGCCTGCGACTTGATCGAAAAACGCCATGGGGTAAAGCTGAACTTGAACAACATTCCCATTGATGACCCTGCAACCTTTGAGTTCCTGGGGTCGGGTCACACTGCCGGCGTCTTCCAACTGGAAGGCACGGGCATGACGCGCTACCTCATGCAAATGAAACCCAACAATCTGGCCAATGTCATCGCGATGGTGGCGCTGTACCGGCCAGGACCGCTGGCTTTTATCCCGCAGTACATCAAACGCATGCATGGCGAGGAAAAGGTCAGTTACCGCACGCCGGCAATGGAACCGATTTTCAAAGAGACCTTTGGCATCCCCATCTACCAGGAACAATTAATGCGCGCAGCCGTGGAGCTGGGCGGCTACACCCTGCCGGAATCGGATGAATTGCGCAAGGTCATTTCCAAGAAGCAAAAAGAAAAGCTGGAAAAACACCGTAAAAAATTCATCTCCGGTGCGGCTGAAAAAGGTATCTCGCAAGAAACCGCCTCAGCCATTTTTGCCGACTGGGAAGAGTTTGCCAACTACGGCTTTAACAAATCGCATGCCGCTGATTACGGCGTCATCGCCGTACAGACTGCCTACCTCAAGGCGCATTATCCCGTGGAATACATGACTGCGCTTCTTTCCGCCTCGAAAAATGAAATCGAGAAAGTGGCCTTTTATGTAGCCGACAGCCGCAGCATGGGCATTGAGGTTTTGCCGCCGGACGTAAACTCCAGCCAGTATGACTTCTCGATCGAAGATCGGGACGGGCATCCATCTGCCATCCGCTTTGGGTTGGGAGCGGTCAAGAATGTCGGGCAAGCGCCGGTGGATATTATCCTCGAGGCCCGCAAAGACGGTCCTTTCACCGATCTGAAAGATCTGGCTTTCCGCGCTGATTTGCAAAAGATTGGCAAGCGATCCCTGGAATGTCTGGCGCGTGTTGGTGCTCTGGACCGGTTTGGACCGCGCAAGGCCATTCTGGAAGGGCTTGACCAGTTCATTTCAGTCAGCGCCAGCCATTTCCGTGCGCTCAACAGCGGCCAAATGAGCTTCTTCGGCACCATTGCCGGGGTCGAGGAGGAAATTCGGCTGCCCAATACGCCGTCGCTCGACCGGCGCGAGCAGTTGGAATGGGAACGCGAGTTGATCGGCTTGTATGTTTCGGATCACCCGCTAACCTCTTACCTGCCAACCCTGCAGCAGCGGGTGACGCACTTTTCGAGCGCGCTGCCTGAACTGGCGCACAAGGAGAAAGTAACCGTTGCCGGTATGGTGACACGTTTCCGCAGTCACCAGACGAAAAAGGGCGACATGATGGGTTTCGTCACCCTGGAGGATATCCAGGGCGTCGTTGAATTGGTGGTTTTCCCGCGCGCCTGGGCACAGTACGCTGGCCTGGTGGTGATGGACCGGGTGCTCCAGGCTGACGGCTCACTTGACAATGAATCCGGCGACCCCAAAGTTCTGGTGGACCGGCTGGCCGAGGTGTTCCTCGAAGCGGAAGGGCAATCGACCGGCCGCGAGGTCGATCCTTACTTGAGCTACCTGCCGGATGAGGAAAACAACTTGTCTGTGGATGATTTTGATTTTACGGTACAGGAGCATGCACCTGAAATTCCCCGGCAACCTGTACAACACGCAGTAAGCAAGCGCGCGGAATGGGAAGATATGCCGCCTCCCCCCGAATTTCCGGATGACTGGCACCTGCAGAGCGCTGGCACATTCGATTCGGGTGTGGTGTTGCCCGACCCGGTGGAGAGTGCGGTCTTCCAACCTTCTGAACCGACAGCCGAGAAAACCGCTCCGGCGATGCCGCAACCTGCCCCTGAAAAATCGGCGGCTGTAACCGAACGGGTAACGCTCCCTGTCAACCCATCCCCGGTGAAGCCCCCCGAACCATTGGTGCATTTTCCTCCGATGAATTATCTGGTAGCTCCAGTACACAACAGCGATGTGCCGCCTGGCGAAATCCGAATGGTCAAAGTGATTTTACGGTCAACCGGTGATAAGCACCGGGATGTGCTGCGGGTGCGCCGGATTCACGGTGTGTTGCGATCCGCGCCGGGGCGCGACAAATTTGCGCTGATGGTTTTCGAAGGCGGCAGCCGCTACCTGATGGAATTTCCAAACGAGACCACCGGCATCAGCACCGAACTACTCCGAACTTTGACAGCCATGGTTGGCGAAGGCAGCGTGCTGGTCGAAACCATTAAACTCCTTTAGAAAAGTTGAGCCTAAATATCGATGACCGAAAGCCGTTCCATTAAGACGATTGGCTTGTTAACTTCAGGTGGCGACGCGCCGGGGATGAATCCATGTATCCGGGCAGTCGTGCGGGCTGGTCTGGCCCGCGGTTTGCAGGTGATTGGGGTTGAGGACGGGTTCGAAGGCCTGATCAACGGGCGCTTCCACCCGATGGGCCCGCGTGACGTTGGCGGGATCCTGCAGCGCGGCGGAACCATCCTGCGAACGGCACGCTGCAAAGATTTCATCGACCAGAAATACCAGCGGGAAGCGATTCGCTCGATCAATGACGCTGCCATCGACGGGCTGGTGGTGATTGGCGGTGACGGCAGTATGCATGGGGCTCAACAACTGGTGGATCGCGGCATCGCGGTAGTCGGCGTGCCCGCCAGCATTGACAATGATATCTTTGGCACCGATATGTGCATCGGGGTGGATACTGCCTTGAACACCATCGTGGATGCAATCGACAAACTGCGTGATACCGCCTCCTCGCACAACCGCGCCTTTTTGGTTGAGACCATGGGGCGTGAATCTGGTTATCTGGCAATGCAGGCCGGCATCGTCACCGGCGCCGAACTGGTGTTGGTGCCGGAGGTGGAAACGGATGTTGAACAGGTTGGCCAGGTGATGGAGGCCGCATACCGGCGCGGCAAGAGTCACTGCATAGTGGTGGTTGCTGAAGGCGCCAGACCGCCGATTAGCGAACTGGCCGAGCGGATCAATTCAATGGAAATGGGTTTCTCCACCCGGGTAACCATTTTAGGACACATTCAACGCGGCGGTAAGCCATCGGCGTTCGACCGGTTGCTGGCCTCGCGGTTTGGCACCAAAGCGGTCGAGTATCTGGTGGAAGGCAAGACCGGGGTAATGACCGGGTTAAATGGCAGCGCAGTGGAAGCAGTACCATTCAGCCAGGTATTCTCAAAGCGCAAATCGCTGCCCATGGATCAATACAAAATGGCCAAAACCCTGGCGCAATAAAGCTTATCACCCGGGGTGACTGAAGGGAAAGCTGGAGGAAGGATCATCCCTGGTCAGAATGAATGCAAAAGCCCGACTCATACAACCAGACCGGCAGCGGTCAGGAATGCGCATGGCACCTATCCCCGTTGAGTGAGGCCAGACGTTTGTAGCCAGCTCTGTAGAAGATGATCGGTTTGGTCAGGATAAAGTTCCTGGCTTTATACGCATGCTCATGGAAATTACTTAAAGAATTTATCACAAAGTAACCAAATCTAAATAAAAACTAAATACCGGCCTGCTATCCTAAGGAAGATCCAAACGGGATCAAACTTACTCAAACAAACAAGGAGAACATTCATGAGTAAAAAAGTATGGCTTTCCCTCCTGGCTGCAGGAGTACTGGTGGCAGGCGTTTTCTTCGGCATCAGCGCGGTCAAAACCGTTAGCGCCGATGCGACCCCGATCACTGGAATGTACGGCATGATGGAACGAGGACGCGGTGGTTACGGCGTCACACAAGAGGGTTTGGCGGAAGCGTTGGGCGTCACTGTGGACGAGTTGCAGGCAGCCTATCAAACTGCTACCGATAAGGCGTTGGAACAGGCCGTGGCAGCAGATCTGATTACCCAGACCCAGGCCGACTTCATTAAAGAGCGCGGAACAGGTTTCTTTGGCATGCACCTGGGCGGGTTTATGAGCGCCGGCGATATCGACTTCCAGGCTTTGTTGGCGGACGCCCTGGGCATCAGCACCGATGAATTCCAGGCTGCAATCACCACGGCGCGCACGACCGCCATCGCGGATGCTGTGGCAGCCGGCGACCTGACGCAGGAACAGGCTGACCTGATCCTGGGGCAGCATGCGCTGCGCAACTCGGATGCCTTCAAAACCGGCATGACCGCGGCTTATGAACAGGCTATCAACGATGCCCTGGAAGCAGGCACCATCACCCAGGCTCAGGCGGATGCCTTGCTGGACAACCTTGAAACCAACGGCTTCATGGGCGGACGCGGCTTTGGCATGGGGGGCGGGATGCGCGGCGGGCACGGCGGCATGCGCGGCGGGATGGGCGGCAACTGGTAAGTCAATCCCACCCATAAGGCTTACAACCTCACCCTAATCAATCAGAAGGGTTGCCAATGAGGCAATGAATTCCAAAAAGATGACCCTGAGCGTTTAGGATGAGAAAAAAGGACAAAGGGCGAGAAATTCTCGCCCTTTGATTATTTAAGATGCTATGGGTTCCGAATCTTTCCGGTTGGTTGAGATTCTTCGCTTCGCAAAAGCCACTCGCTACAGCGATGATTCGTTAGTATATCTTTGTACGCTGGTTGTCGTGAATACGGGGCTGTTGTTTGGCTAATTGTCAGCCTGCGCATGCCGGGCGCGGTTGGTGGTGATGTACTTACCCCATTCAGCCGCCAGGGAGGGGATTATCAATAGCGGAATGATAAAGCGCCACTCGATCCAGGTGAGCGGTACGGTGCTGAAGACGGGATTCAGGAATGGCACGTACACCACCAACATCAACAACACCAGCGAGAAAAGCACCGCCAGATTCATCCATTTATTGGTGAACAGGCCAATTTTTAAGATCGGGTAATGCTCAGAGCGCGCGGTGAAAGCTCGCAGCAATTCTGAAAGCGACAGCGTCAGGAAAGCCATGGTTTCGGCGTAAATCTCGTTGTGCAGCAGGCCGATGGCATACGCGGTAAGCGTTACGGCCGTAATGGCCACCGTCTGGATGATAACGCCCGTTCGCATGGACTTATTGATAATCGGTTCTTTGGGCGGGCGCGGCTGCTGCTCCATCGTATCCGGGTCACCTTTTTCGGTGCCCAGGGCCAGCGCCGGCGCGCCGTCCGTGATCAGGTTGAGCCACAGCAGTTGAATGGGCGCCAGCGGTGAAAGCACTGCCCGTTCGGCATTCGGGAAGAGCAGGCGGCCAAAGGCGGTCGGCAGAAAAATGATCAGGATCTCTGCCAGGTTGCAGGAGATCAGGTAATAGACAAATTTGCGGATGTTGGCGTAGATGATGCGGCCCTGCTCCACCGCCGAGACGATGCTGGCGTAATTATCATCGGTCAACACCATGTCAGCGGTGCCTTTGGCCACGTCAGTGCCGGTGATGCCCATGGCCACGCCAATATCCGCGCGTTTAATCGCCGGTGCGTCATTAACGCCGTCGCCGGTCATGGCAACCACCTCGCCGTTGGCCTTGAGCGCATCGACGATGCGCATTTTATGCTCCGGCGAGACCCGAGCGAAGACGTCGGCATGCTGTACCGTCTCCTTCAGGGTGGAATCATCCAGCTCATCCAGTTGTGCGCCTGCCAGAACCTGGTGCCCCGGCCGCAGAAGATGAATACTCTCCGCGATAGCCCGGGCGGTGTTGGGATAATCGCCGGTGATCATAATGGTGCGGATGCCAGCCCGCGCAGCTTTATCCAACGCAGGCTGCACTTCAGGCCTGGCCGGGTCGATCATGCCGACCAAACCAACAAATATAAGATTCTCCTCCAACTGCGCCTGGTCGAGCTTATCAGGCATTTCAGGCAGCACCCGGTAGGCCATGCCCAGCACGCGCAAGGCATTTTGGGTCAGGGCTTCATTGGCTGCCAAAATTTTGCTGCGTTGAGCATCATCCAACGGAGCAGGACTATCTGCGGTAGTCTGATAACTGGAACATAATTTGAGCACCACATCCGGCGCGCCTTTGACCACCACTGTGAATTCCGGATGGTTGCCGTCGCTGAAAGGCGACAGGTCTTCCAGGTGCGGATCTTTGACGCCGTGCACGGTGACCATGCGCTTGCGGTCCGAATCGAAGGGGATTTCGCGTTCGCGCGGGTAAGCCTGGTTGAGTTCTTCCGGGAGCGCCCCGGCTTTGGCTGCCGCAATCAGGATGGACCCTTCGGTCGGGTCGCCGATGATGCGGAAACTGGAGCGGCCATTTTCACCTTCGATGCGTTCCAATTCGGCGTCGTTATTCAGCGTGCCGACCCACAGAGCAGTGCGGGCAGCCGGGAATTGATCCAGGTCGATCCGCTTCCCGCCCAGACGAAACTCGCCGTCAGCGGAGTAACCCGTGCCGGATATCTCGATATCCTGCCCATCCACCCACAGCCGGGTGACCGTCATCACATTCTGGGTCAGCGTCCCGGTTTTATCCGAGCAAATGACGGTTGCCGAGCCGAGCGTTTCCACTGAGGAAAGCCGCCGGATGAGCGCGTGGCGTTTGACCATCTCGCGCATCCCCAGCGCCAGGCTGATGGTTACGATGGCAGGCAAGCCCTCGGGTACGGCAGCGATCGCCAGACTGACCGCGACCATAAACATCTGCAAAATCGGCCCGCCCTGGAGGATACCGGCGATGAAAACCAGTCCACAAATGATCAGCGCTGCCCAGCCCAAGGTTTTTCCCAGTTGCTGCAAACGGCGCTGCAATGGCGTTTCTTCCATTTCAACGGATTGCAGCATGGTGGCGATCATGCCAAGCTGTGTGCGCATCCCGGTGGCTACCACCGCGCCGCGTCCGCGGCCGTAGGATGCCAGTGTGCCCATAAAGGCTGTGTTTTTGCGGTCGCCAAGGGAACTTTCGGCATCCACGATGGCAACGGCGTTTTTCTCCACCGGCATCGACTCGCCTGTCAGGGCAGCTTCTTCCACCCGCAGGTTCACTGCTTCCATCAGGCGCAAATCAGCCGGGATGAAATTTCCGGCTTCGAGGAAAACGATATCACCTGGTACCAGTTCGCGGGCAGGAATCGAAATGCGGCGCCCGTCCCGCAGCGCCTGAGCGTCGGGCGCGGCCAGTTTTTTGAGGGCTGCCAGCGCCTGTTCAGCCCGGCTCTCCTGAATTACTCCGAGCACCGCGTTCAACACAACGATCGCCAGAATGGCGATCGACTCGATATAGGGCTCGTGTTCGACGGCTGAGACGATAGTTGAAATAACTGCTGCGACGATGAGCAGCAGCACCACGAAGTCGTTCAACTGCCGAACAACCATTTGCAGGAATGTGGTGTGCGGGGGTTCGGTTAACTCATTGGGCCCGTACTTCTCCAGGCGGCGGGCAGCCTCTGCCGCAGTCAGACCGCGGTTTTGTTCCGACTCCAGTTGGTTGAGAACATCCTGTGCGCTCAAAGAATGCCAGGTGACGGAAATGCTCGGGTTGCCGGCGGGCTTGTTCAACGGAGGGTTTTGATTGATCATTCGATCTCCAGATGTATAGGAATGCCGGTTCAGGGTGCTGGTTAAGGGTGCTGCAGGGAAGTTAATGCGCCTGTCTGCTCACATAGATTGTAAAACCGCAGGAAACGCCTCGTTTCAGCTGCCTTCTGGACCAATTACAGTTCCATCCGGGATAACGGTATTTTTGGCGACAACCACAATCCCATCCCGCACCACGCATAATGGCAGGTCTAACTCGGTTCCGCGCGGGTAGGGATGGATGATGACATTCTCGCCAATTTGCACATTTTTATCCAGTATGGCTCCGCTTATTTGCGAATTCCTGCCAATGCCTAAAGGAATAAAACCCGGTTCGGGAGAAATCGTGTCGCTGCCGGCTTTTTTGACATAATAATCGGCGCCCATCATCACCGTATCGGCAATTTTCACCCCGCTCTGGATGATACTGCGCAGTCCGATGATGGAATGCCGAATCTCTGCCAGATTGATCCGGCAGCCTTCCGCCAACAGGACATTTTCCAGCAGTGAATTTTGTACAATCGAGCCGGGCAGGTAGCGGCCATGCGAATAAATCGGCCGGGTCGAATCATACATATTGAAGGGCGAATCCGGCATGGTCAAAGCCAGATTGGTGTCATAGAACGAGCGGATCGTTCCAATATCCTCCCAATAGCCTTCAAAATCGTAACCATAAACATTCGCATTTTGGATGGCATGCGGAATCACATCACCGCCAAAATCATCGAAGCCAAGATTCGCCTCCAGCATTTCCACCAGAGTTTGCGTGTTGAACAGATAAATTCCCATGGAGCCAAGGAACGGCTTTTGCGGATCTTCGCTTGACATCATTTCTGCCAGAACCTGAGGATCTTTGGGCTTTTCGGCAAAATTGGTCAGGCGGCGGTCCGGGCTGCGTTTGAGGATGCCAAAGCGCCCGGCATCGGAGGGCGCAACTGGTTGAACCGCCACGGTGATATCCGCTTTGTTTTGAATGTGGAAATCGAACATGGGCTTGAAATCCATGGTGTACAAGTGGTCGCCGGCCAGGATCAGCACATACGGGGCGCGGGTCGAGCGGATTTCGAATAACTGCTTGCGGACGGCGTCTGCGGTGCCCTGATACCAGGCTGCGCTGGAAATGGTCTGTTCGGCAGCCCAGATTTGCACCCAGCCGGTATGGAAGGAGTCAAAAACGTAGGTGTTAGTGATGTGGCGGTGCAGAGATACCGAGTTGAACTGGGTTAATACGGCGATGCGAAAGATGCCGGAGTTGATGCAGTTGCTGATGGGGATATCGATCAACCGGTATTTGCCGGCAATGGGAACCGCGGGCTTGGAGCGCACTGCCGTCAGCGGGTAAAGACGCGTTCCACGCCCGCCTCCCAGGACTATTGCGAGTATATCGTTGGTTGATTCCACTTCCGAACTCCTTTCGATCACGCAGCATGTTTCCCCAGGCCGGTTGTCTTCGCGAAATTGTTCCACTGGCGTAAAGTTTATGGAATTGTACTTACAAAGGAAGGTGCTGCTGAAGTTAATAATCAGCTATTAACCTTCAAGGGTGGTGGAATGATCCAGATGATTATACAACCAGCGGCTACGGGTCGAGGTGGTTATGTGAGCAGTTGCAAGGGTAATTGGGGGTAAGATGGCTTGCAAGCCACCCCTACTCTGACAACCCACCCAAATCATGTTGGATTGGGGGCTGTGATTTACCTTTTCCCGCAAGAAGCAGTTGATTGGCCTCACTCACAGCGCACCCGGCGGGTGGGGCGCTCTGTGAGTGAGCCTGCCGGGTGCGCTGCCCCTTGCATTAACCAGCACAAATGTACTATAATCATGTCATCCTTGCAAATTTGGAGGAGCCAAGACTGAACAATCATCTGCGCCTGGCGGCCAGCCGCGCGCACGGGGCGGCCAACCCGGCAACCGTAATGCCGTGCAGCACGGCTTTTACGCACGACCCTTGCCCGGGGATCCGCCGCTGCCTGACCTGCGATCAGCGAACAGGGACCTGCCCGGCGAAGGCTTACCCAACCTCAGCGACGAGATCGCCATGCTGCGGCTGGCGGTGCGTGAAATCGTCTCCCGCGCCAGCGAAACCGAACCCGCTGGCAGGGAGCTCGGGCTGCTGCGCAGCGTCAGCATTGCCGCTGCGGCAATCAACCGGCTGATCAAAACCCAGGCGGTGCTGAGCTGGGACCGGCTGCCGCAGCCTGAAGCGGCGGAGGAAGAGCAGGCAGCGCTGCCGGCGAATCCCGACCTGGTGGTCACCGCGGAAGACCTGGCATCAGCGCGCGCGGTCAACGTGGAGGGGGAGATCGACCTGCTGCGGCATTTTATTCAACGGGTTACCCGGCGTCAGGCCGAATGGGAGACCCTCGAGGAGTCGGCGGCGCTGGTGCGTGGGCCGGCCATCGCAAACGTGACGCTCACAAAGCTGCTGCACACCCGCAAGCTGCTGCAAAAGAATGCCCATACGCGGCTCGATTTTGAGCGCCGCCTGCGCGCCATTCAGCGGCGGGTGAAGGATATGACCGACTGGGAGGAGTGACGGCCCGGCTTTTTTTGCAGTAAAAAGGGTATTCGTTTCAAATTATTCTTGAAACGAATAGGCAGGTTTGGACGGTTTTAAGCACAGCCATGGGGGGTGATGTGTTAATGCACCCTACAGGCGGGGGTAAGGGTATTCGTATTCGTTTCGTAAAAAAAATCAAAAACGAATAATGGGGAGGTAAGAGATCACCACGGAGGCAGGGAGGGCACGGAGAAAACCGATTGAAGATGGGATACCCCGGGAGAAAGCTAGATGGTGTGAAATTATTAAGGTGCGAGATAGTATTATTATAGGAAATATGTTCTATAATGTCAAGTGGGAAAGGGGAACCTGGCGAAAGGCAAGCACCAACGAATGTGCTGGAGACCGGCGGTCGGACGGCGCGCGCGGTTGTAGGGCAGGTGCAACGCACCAAATGCAGGTGCAATGCACCCGAGGTTGCCAACAGACAAAAGCCGCGCAGCGGCCGTAGGGGCGGGTGCTATCCGCCCGCTCGGAAAAATAACTCTCACACCGCTTGAAAGGGCGAGGTACCATCTGCTAAAATCCGACGGCAGGACGGTGCGCACGGTGGGTGAACCAACTGCTTCAGTGTACCTGGTTACCAAACATTTGACTAATCATCGTATTCAATCTCATCATCATCAATCACATCATCTATCCAAATTAAGGTTAAAACGGAATTGTAATTTGGCATCGGAATTGAAAATTCCTGGATCGTTGCATCATTCTTAAATTTCCCATTGATAAACCAAGCAGACGCAGGAACCTTCTTGCTTCTACTTGGGAAAGCTGGGTCCTGAAATAATTTATGCGCAAGACACTCAACATCTATTCTTGCATGAACATCAAAGAAAAATCCAAGATCATCACGAATTTCGTTAAACTCAACGGATTCTTGAAACCATTGGATGTGCTGGCTTTTTGAAAAAACAATTGCAACAGGTTCATCGCAAAACTTGATATAACGTAAGGCAGTTGCTATAAGTGAAGTTGAAAAACTTTCTGCAATTTCAGCAACATGATCGAGAGAAGGCATTCGTGATTTACACAACGGAGCAATGAAGCGCTCTGGTAACAAAAACGCCGATGCGAACTCATTTGCTTCCCGCTCGAGGGTCTGAACTGTTTGTGTCTCCCTTTCTTGACGAATGTCATCGGTCGTACAGCCTATAACGCCCCCCACTCCACGATGCATTTCAAAATGCCCTAACTCGTGGGAAATCGAAAACCTTCGTCTTCGATGATCATGTATAGCCGTCGAAACTGTAATTATTCCTTGGCCCTTGGCAATAACTAGACGTGCTTCGGCACCATCTAAATTTGCATCTTTAATTAATAATCTACGAGCCCAGCAAATTTCATCCAATAATAATAAATCGGCTCGGGTAGTAATATTGAGTAAATTTAACAACCGATCAGCGAATTTAGAACCATCCGCCATCATTAATTTCCCAAAGAATTACCTTGCTGAATCAAGATTTGTAATTGTTCAAGCAAGGATTTAAGATCATTTTCCGACGCTTCTTGAAAATTTCGGTTGAAAACAGGTAGCACGTTTGATTGACTTTTATCAAGCAGCGCCAGTGCTTGATTAATCCCTGTTATAAGGCCAGATCGATCTAAGGTTTCAATTCCAAGAACACGAAAATGATTTAGCTTTTCTTTTGCAAATGCGATTTCGTGCGATTTATTTCGCCAATTATCGGGAGATTTCGTTAATGTTTCACGCGCGATTGATCCTAGACGTTTGCCTACCAAATCTACATCAAAACCTAATTCCTTCAACTCTGCATTAATAAATTCGGATGATGCAGATTCCAGACCATCGCCAAAAAAAGCCTCTAATACACAAAAAAGTTCATAATCCGTTTCAATCGGTTTACCCTTATTCATCGGATTGTCCTTTCAGATTGGAATTTATTTCAGATATCCGTCTAATCCAACGCTTCTTACGGTTATTGATATCGGAAGTGTCAGTTTTGATTGTATCTGCCAATATTCGGGGTCTACTATCTCCAATCTTAATTATCACATCAAACAATTCAACGAGTTCAGGATCATCGACAATGGCTTGGTATACCCTGCTTAATACCTCTTCTTGCTTTTGGGAAGCTTGCTTAACTATAAGAATAGCTTCCGGGGATCCTTCTTTATCGTCAGGAACATCATCGAGGCGTGGAGTAACCATATCACCATTGCTTTCTGGAGTTTCATCATCAGCAAAAGCAATTTCATGTTGTCCTGAAGCAGATTTTATCCACGCATCCATAATGCTATCAACCTGATACTTAAGCCAGGTAAATAGAGAAGATTTCGATGGATCCCAATTCCTTTTACCACCTAAGGCCAGAGTTATTGCCTCTTGGACAATATCATCGATTGTAAAATCGTGACCTGGAAGTAAATTGTTATCACTGTCCAACCATCCGTAAAACTTTGCTCTCCAGGCTGCATATACCAAGAGCCTCTTGCAAATATCATCCAAATCTGCTTGTTCGAGGAGTCGTAGTGCTTCTGGGATCAGAGTAATATCTCCTGCTAATAATTGCAAAATATTCTGGCTGAGACTCTCCAATATATTAATACTGAATTGTGAACGTTTTTTGCCAGGTTGGCAAAAAAAGGCGTTTACTCAGTATAAGGTGGTGAGGAACATTCGAGAAAATCTAATGTTGCCAAAATCGATTGGAACGAGTACCAACCTGAATGCTTGGAAGATTTCATTATACATCCATGAGCGAAACAAGCTTAAGTTTTTGGCGACGGCGTTCCAAATATCCTAACCGAGTAAACATAAGGAGTATTAGAAAATGAACGACCATAAAATTACTATTCTCATAAATCAAACCCCTTACCATTTTGAACAGGACACTTTATCGCCACAGAATTTTCGCGATGCTGTTCATGCACCTGGTGAATATGAAGTTTGGCAAATATTGAAATCTCCTGACCCAGAAGGTCAATTACCCAAGGATGATTTACAAGTCACTTCAGAAGTATTAATAAAAAGCGGCCAACATTATCGTGTTGTGCCCCCTGGCACATTCGGAGGCACAGATGGTGTCTGATATCTTACAAGACGAATTGAATGTACTTAGTTTAGAGGGATATGTTCTGAAATTAATTGAGGCCGAGGGATTTGCGAATATTTTGTTTCAAAAATACCCTTTACCTCTATCCTATAACAGCACTTTCACAGATTTACTTCTTCGGCTACCTTTGTCATACCCAAATGGGAAACCCGATATGTTTTGGACTGATGAAAGGCTTCAGTTAATATCGGGAAAAACTCCGAAAAGTGCAGATGTAATTGAGACATATCTTGGACGCCGCTGGCGCCGTTTTTCTTGGCATGCATCAACATGGAACCCCGGTATTGATAACCTCAAGGTTTATCTTGAGTTTGTAAATACGGGATTAGAAAAGGCGGCAATGGTATGAAAAAATACCGGCTAAAGATAACTGAACAGGATTTTACCCAATTGAGAGATCTGGTTATGAAAGATTTACCTCTCGAAAATGGTGCCTTCGCACTCGCGGGTTCTGCATCTGTAGCAAATGGAACTGATATATTGCTTCGAAGGCCAGTCGAAGTTCCTAAGGAGTTGGTGCTAGTTCAAGAAGAATATCATCTCGAATTATCATCTCAAGCAGTTAATGGTTTGATATCGCTTTGCGAATCCAATCAGCTGGGTGTTATTTTTTGTCACAGCCACAATTTTGGTCTTCAATATTCACCTTCAGATGATTTCGGAGAGCAACGCCTTGCCACTTTATTCCGGAACTTTATCCCGGCAAATGCTCCAATTGCGAGCCTGCTCTTTTCTCCTGAAGGAGTTACCGGGAGGGTTTGGCTTGCTGATCAACCAGCACCGACGCGATTGACTGAAATAGTAGTTGTCGGTCGTTATACACATCGTATCAATTTAGAAAAGAAGTCCACCAATGATTTACCTGTTGACCAAATTTATGATCGACAAATTCGCGCTTTTGGAATAGTTGGGCAAAGATTGATAGCAAGGACTAAAGTCGGGATTGTAGGATTGGGGGGAACTGGCTCTCCAGTTGCTGAACAATTGGCCCGACTCGGCGTAAAAGATTTCGTATTAGTTGATCCAGACCATGTTGTTCCATCAAATCTCTCCAGAGTATATGGGACTTATGCGCATACAATTATGCAAAATAATCCGAAACTAAAATCGAAGGTAAATATTATTCGAGATCACATTCGACAGATAAATCCACAGGCTAATGTCCTCTATCTCCAAAAAAGCGTTGTTACGAAAGAAGCAGCAGAAGCCCTTCTGGACCGGGACACTATTTTCTTGTGCACAGATGAACATTGGGGTCGTTCAGTTGTTACACAGATTGCTTATCAATACATCATTCCTACTATCAATATCGGGGCCAGCATCACATCGACAGATGGGAGAATTTCAAACGCCCTTGGTGTAATTGACATTATTCGTCCGGATCTTCCGTGTTTATGGTGCAAACATTTTCTTCGGTCAGAACGAATTGCAGCAGAGAGTGTGCCGCAAGATTATAGAAACGCACAACAACAGGAAGGGTATATAGATGTTATAGACACAGAGGCACCTTCTGTTGTTAGCCTCACATCAACTATCGCAAGTATGGCAGTATCGCTATTTCTTCAACAATTGACCGATTTTATGGGTCCAAAAGGTGATATTTCGAGACTTAACTATAATTTATTAGACAATGAAATTTGGAGAGGTCGAACAAATATTAACCCGGGTTGTGTTTGTCGAAAAGTCAAAGGATTTGGAAACCTTAAACCCCTCCCAACCATCGAATAAACCTGTCAGCTGTTGTTCTAATGCAATCGAATAATTTATCGTAACTTCGCGTGCGCCGGTCGATAGACCGAGCGCGTTGCTCGTCCGCAAATCGCCATGCGCTCAGGGTTTATCTTTTGTTGTCATGCTGAACGCAGTGGTTGCCACCGAGACCCTGGGTGACATATCGGCACGCAGAAAGCTTTGTGTGTGCGCAGTGCTTCGACAGGCTCGATCACAGAGCGCCCTGCCTGCTTTTGGGATAGCCCCCCTACAAGTTAAGGCATCAAACGAATAATATCGATGTGGTGATCTACAGTTCTCACATATGCTATTGCAGCAAGGATAAGCATTCTATTCGATAAGTGCAGCTTGCTTCGACCTCTCCGAGGTCTCGTAACGACAGCCTATCTTGCCACCGCCCGTATGCGGCGGTTGAGGCTGGTAGCGACCCATACGATTGTGAACACTGCCGTACAGGTCAGTACGATAGCCGCGCCGGACGCTACATTGAAATAATACGACAAATACAGCCCGATCACTGCCGAAACTGCCGCGATGGCTGCGGCCAATGCCATCATCTTCCATAGCCGGCGGGTGAGCAGGTAGGCTGTCGCGGCCGGCGTTACCAGCATGGCTACCATCAACGCCACCCCCACGGTCTGCAGCGAAACCACAATGGCCACCGCGATCAGCACGATCAATATATTATCCATCAGGCGGGCGGGCAGGCGCAGCGTAGCCGCCAGAACCGGGTCGAATGCCAGGATCATAAATTCTTTGTAAAACAAGAAAACCACCACCAGAACGAGGCCGCCGAAAACCGCGGTCAGTAGCAGGTCCTGCGTGCCGACCCCCAACACGTCGCCGAACAGAAAATGAGCCAGATCGACGGTGTAACTGCGTACCGACGAGATCAACGCAATGCCCAGCGCAAACATCCCGGCGAAGATGATACCGATGGCCGTATCCTCTTTGATGCGGGCGGTGCGGCTGACCGCGCCAATGCCAAGGGAACTGACCACCGCGGTGCCCATAGCCCACCAGAAGAGCGGTTCACGCGCTCCGCCTCCCACCAGGTAACCAACCGCCAGGCCGGGCAGGATGGCATGCGCCAGCGCGTCGCCAAAGAAGGCCATGCCGCGCAGCACCACATACGCGCCAAGCACGGCGCACACAATGCCTACCAGTACTGCGGCTGCCATACCGCGCAGCATGAAGGGGTATTGCAGCGGCTGCAAAAGGACTTCAAGCATGATCGTGTTCTCCCTCGTCGCAGCAAGAATCACCCAGAGCCAGAGTGCCGTCAACCACGGGGAGTAAACGCAAGTGACTGCCGTAGGCATCCACCAGTTGCACCGGGTTGAGCACAGTTTCAGCCAAACCGATCCCGACCAGGCGGCGATTGAGCAGCATGACCCGGTCGAACCGTTCGCCGGCGATCTTCAGGTCGTGCAAAGCGACCATCACCGTCACACCCTGGCTGTGTAACAATTCCAGGACGCTGAAAAGTTCTTCCTGGGCGCGCGAGTCCAGGCCCGTGAGCGGTTCGTCCATCAGGATCAACTCAGCTTCCTGGGCCAGGGCGCGGGCAATAAACATGCGCTGCTGCTGCCCGCCCGAAAGCTGTTGAATCTGGCGGTCGGCCAGGTCGAGCAGTCGGACGGTATCCAATGCCTGCTGGACCAGTTGCCAATCATGGTGTGTCGGCCAGCGCAGCAGCCCCAATTTGCCTGTGCGGCCCATCATGACCACATCGGCAACCGTGGCCGGGAAGCTCCAGTCGACCTGGGTGCGCTGCGGCACATAGGCGATGCAGATATGCCCGCCTGGTTCGTGACCGGCAACCTCTACCAGCCCGCGACTGGGGCGCAGCACGCCGGCGATCACTTTGAACAGGGTTGATTTTCCGGCGCCATTTGGGCCGACGACGGCCAAGCGTTCACCGCGCTGTAATTCGAAGGTTAGATTTTCAAGGGCCGCCCCGGAATCGTATTCAACGGTCAACCCCTCCACCTTTAAAATCGGTTTGTCCGGGGAATGCGGATGCGGGTGTGCCAGAAAGGTAAGATTGGGATTGCGAAATCGATCAAGAAATGCCATTTTTTGCCTTCACATGCTTGCCTAGGGTTTCAAGGCAGCGACCATTGCGCTAACGTTATAGTGAACCATGTCCAGGTAGGTGGCGGCGGGGCCGCCGGGTTCAGAGAACGATTCATGATACAGGCGCACCAGTTGTACTCCCGTGTCGTCTGATACGCGCTGCGCCAGGGTTGGCGTAACCGCATCGCTGATAAAGATCGCCCGTACATTATGTCCCCGGATGGCTTGCTCAATTTTCGCCAGGTCCTGTGCCGAGGGTGAGGAACTGGTACTGAAGCCGGGGATGATGGCGCCAATCTGCTCAAAGCCATAGCGAGCGGCAAAATAGCCGTAAACCAGGTGGTCTGTGACCAGGGTACGGTTGGCAGCCGGGATAAGCGCAACCTGCTCCACCACCCAGCTATCCAACTCTTTTAGACTGGCTGTGTAGCGCTCTGCGTTTGCCTGGTAGATTGCGGCATTCGCCGGGTCAAGCTCGACCAGCGCTGCGCGGATATTTTCGACCCACACCATGACGTTGTTTGGATCAACCCAGGTATGCGGGTCACCGGTGTGTGCATCCTCGCCATCCGGTTCACCCGCCGGGGCTTCCAGCAACTGAATCCCATCCGAGACTGCGATCACACGAGCTTTAGCGCCGGCGTTTTCGATCAGCGGTTGCAGAAATTCTTCCAGGCCAGCGCCGTTGGCAAAAATGATGCTGGCATTCTGCACCATGGCCATATCGCGCGGCGAGGGCTGGAAGTTGTGCGGTTCGGCATTAGGCGGCAGCAGGGTCGAAACAGTAAAGGCGTCGCCGCCAATTTGCCGGACGACGTCAGCGACAATACTGGTGGTGGCAACGACTTTCATCTCACCTGCCGGGGTGGCAGCAGGCGGTTGGCAGGCAGTTAGCAGCACCAGCAGGAGCAGCGCTGGCAGGAAAAGATAGCGGGGGTGCATAAGGCTAAGACTCCGATAAGGTTGAAATGGGCTTGCGGCAGTTCGGACAGGTGCCGAAAAATTGCAGCCAATGTTCGTTGATGGCAAAACCGGTGTCGCTGGCGACCTTGCCGGTCAGCGGGTCAAGATCATCCCCGGCAAAGGTTTGCACCAGCCCGCAGGTGGTGCACAGCAGCAAGTGCTGGTGACCGTCAGCGGTGCGCAGGTAGCGGTGGCAACCGTCAGGGAGATGCACCCGCTCGATAAGGCCTAATTCTTCCAGCTTTTCGAGGGTGCGATACACGGTGACCAGCCCCAGGCCAGGGTGTTCGGTGCGGCCAAGGTCGTAGACTTCTATCGGCCCGAGCGCGCGGGATGTGCCGACCATCAGTTCGACAATGGCGCGCCGGGGAGCGGTCACCCGGCAGCCGGCGGACTGTAGCAGGTCAAGCCAGCGAGAGACAGTTATGGTTGGGGTCATAAGTTCTATTGTAATTGAAAATCATTTTCAATACAAGGGTTACGCTTGTTATGTTGCCCATACTCGCAGAGCACCCTTCGGGTGGAGCACGCTGCGCGTGAGTGAAGCGAAACATCTCGAATCGACTGGCAGGTAGACCCTTCACTTCGTTCACCCACAGGGTGCCCTGCTGGCAGGGTGACAAACTAACGGGCAGGGTGACATCGTTCAGATGTGGCAGCCCTCCTGTGGAATGATTTTCGAACACCTGCGGTGAGGAGCTATTTTATTTAAACCCATCTGATCCCTGAGCCTGGCGCACCAATATAGCACCTGGAATAAGCCAATGAAATGATGCCTGAGTTCATGAATATTTCTGTACATCATTAGGAGTGATTCTTGTTTTCGCAGGTTCGAGTCCTTGAGCTATTTGCACACCGTTGTGCGACAAAGGGCTATTTGGTTACCCGGGGCCGGGCCAATCGAAATTGCCATCTGCTTAGTTCCCGGCGCTAATTGTTGACCTTGCAAATTAACAATTCGTCCGCTAAAATAAATTAATTCGATTGTTTACCAATCCGATCTTTATTCAATCCGTTAAAAGGAGTCGCAATGGCAGTCTCAAAAATTGTTACCCTAAAAGCCTCTTCTCCACTCAGCTTCGATGAAGCCATTAAAGCCGGGGTTGCCCGCGCCCACAAAACTCTCAAACATGTCACCGGCGCCTGGGTCAAAAATCAAGAAGTCTTGATTGACGATGGCGGTCGAATCACCGAGTACCGGGTTGAGATGAAGGTCACCTTTATTCTCGAAGACTGATTCTATTTTTTCGGCAAATTTGATTGGCGGCTGCTAAATTTGCCCCTCCAAGAGAATTGAACCTTTTACCAACAGGTCTCAATCGAATTTCCTGTTCCAATACTCAATTGCTCGCCTATTAACTCAAAAATGGATGTCTGAAGGAGATTAATTAAGTTCCGCCAGGTTCGAGTCTTTGCAGTGGTAGCATACCATCATGCGATGACCAGCCTGCTCCCTGAGCCTGTCGAAGGGGCAGGTGATGGATATGACTTCGATAGTTAGAGATCTGTCGTTCGCAAACCTACTCTGACTGGCATCGCCCGGGAAAACCATTTGCTTCGGCGAGCTCTCTTTGACAATTCCCCTCTTGACTATCTGTTTGATTTAGCCTATACTTAAACCGGTTTACTAAACCGGTTTAAGTCAAATCTCTCACCCACCTGTAAGGAGAATATTATGAAAATCCCCAAGTTACTCCCGCTGCTTGTTGTCTTTGCCATGCTGGCGGGCGTTCTCGCTGCCTGCGCGCCTTCGGCCACCCCGACGGCCGCGCCGGTCGAGCCAACTGCAGTTTCTGAAGCCACACAAGCTCCGCCCGCAGAACAACCAACCGTTGTCCCGCCTGCCGAGCCCGTTAAGCTCACTTTCTGGTTTAACTGGGAAGGCACCAATGCCGACGTGATGAAGGATCTGGTCAACCGCTTCAACGAACAAAATCCTGATATCGTTGTCGAGCCAGTATTCCAGCCCTATGCCGACATCATGACCCTTTACCAGACCGCTATCGTCGGCGGCACCACTCCCGACGTGGCTGCGCTGGATCTGATCCTCATCCCGCAACTGGTTGAAACCGGCGCCATCGCCCCGCTGGATGATTTTGTCGCTGCGGACGCCGATATCAAGGTGGATGATTTCTACCCATTGTTGGCCAACTATGACATTATGGGCGGCAAGCGCTATGCCCTGCCGGTGAGCACCAACAATATGCAGCTCATCTGGAACAAGGACCTCTTTACCAAGGCCGGCCTAGACCCTGAAAAAGCCCCCGCCACCTGGGATGAAATGCAGTCCATGGCCGAGCAGTGCCAGGATCCCGCTAACGGCGTGGTCGGCTTTGAATATTATACCCAGCCTACCGGCGAGGGCATAACCTGGCAGTTCCAGGTCTGGCTGTGGGCTGCCGGCGGTGAGTTCCTCAACGGAGATAACACCGCGGCTGCCTTCAATACTCCCGAAGGCCTCAAAGCTCTGACCTACGTTTCCGACATGCTGCAAGGTAATGGCTCGCAGCCAGGTCCGTGGGGCCTGTTTGGCGACCAGAAGGCTTGCATGCAGCTTGATGGCTCCTGGTTGTTCGGTTACCGCAAGGATGCGCCATTCCAGTGGGGAATTGCCCCGGTGCCTGCGCCCGAGGGCGGCGCAACTGCCAGCAATGTGGGCGGCGAGCACATCTTCATGTTCGACGCTACTCCCAACAAGGAAGCAGCCTGGAAGTTCATCAAGTACTTGACCAGCACAGAGGTCCAATTGGAATGGGATCAGCTGACGGGTTTCCTGCCGGTACGCCAAACAGTGGCTGAAAACGCTGATTACCTCACCTGGATCAGCGAGACCGAACCGCGCATGCTGCCCTTTGTTGAGGGCATGGCCAGCGCGCACGCCCGCCCTGCCACCCCCAAGTATTTTGCCGTCTCCGACGCCTTTTCGCGTGAAATTCAAAAAGCCCTCCTGGGAGAGGCTGCCCCTGCCGATGCGCTCGCAGCCGCCGAAGCGGCCGTGAATGAAGCGTTGAAGTAATCTCCTGGTACTGACACTTTTTCTGGGGCGGCGGCTCCCCAGCCGCCGCCCTGATCATTTAATGCCAGCAATATCATTCATCAAACAGCGCCATTTGATGACAGATCGTTTAAACTAATAACAGGGCAACATACTCATGCAAGTTCGTTCCGCAGGCTCCCATAACTGGTTCACCCGGCTGCGCCGCAGCGATATTTCAACCGCGCTGTTGTTCCTATTGCCGTCGCTGGTGATCCTGGGAGTCTTTAATTTTTACCCAATCGCCGGGGTCTTCCGCCTGAGCTTCTTCAAGTGGGATAACCTTTCACCAACCAAGACCTTCATTGGCCTGGATAATTTCATCAGGTTGTTTCAGAGCGAGCGTTTTTGGAATTCGTTGAAGGTCACTGCCGAATACACACTCGTGGTAACGGCGGTGAGCCTCTTCCTCGGGCTGGTGCTGGCCGTTTTTCTCAACAACCGCATGCTGCTGGGCAAGTCTTTCTGGCGCAGCATGTTTTTTCTGCCGGTGGTCACGCCTACTGTGGCGGCTGCCATGGTGTGGATTCTGCTGTTCAACCCTGGCTTTGGCCTGGTCAATGTGGTGCTGCGCGCCCTCGGACTCGATGGACTAAACTGGCTGGCGGATAAGACCTGGGCGCTGCCAACCGTGATGTCATTGGGCATCTGGCGGCGGTTGGGCTTTACACTCATCCTCTACCTGGCGGCGCTGCAGTCGTTATCCAAAGAATATTACGAGAGCGCTGAAATCGATGGAGCGAACGCGCTGCAGCGCTTTTTGCACATCACTGTGCCGCTGCTGCGCTCCACCACCATCATGCTGGTCATTCTGGGGGTAATTGATTCGTTCCTGGTATTTGACCAGGTGATGGTGCTCACCCGTGGCGGCCCGGACGACGCCACCGAAGTGATCGGTATGTTCATGTATTTGAATTCATTCTCATTGTTCAAGCTTGGCTACGGTGCGGCCATTTCGGTGGTGATGTTTGTGGTGGTGGCGGTATTTACGCTCATGCAATGGCGTTTTGTTGGCTTTGGCTCGGCCGGGGAGGCGGAATGAACCTCTTGCGCAGGCTGGGGGCAGAACCGGTCACTCCGCGTAAAGCGCGCACCACCCTGATCCTGGCACTCATTTTGATTCCGGCGGCGTTTGTGGTGCTGGTACCCTATTTATGGATGTTCACCACTTCGTTGAAGGTGCGCGGTACTACTGGCCTGCCACCCTACCTTTTTCCCAACGCATTCGAGTTTGACAATTACCTTAAGGCCTGGCTGGCGGCACCCTTCCTACGTTATTACCTCAATACCACCATTGTAGCCGTCGCCATTATTGCCTCGCGCGTGGTGCTGGCCAGCCTGGCCGCCTATGCTTTCGCTTTTTTGCGTTTTCCCGGCCGTAACCTGCTCTTTTTGCTCTTTCTTGGGACGATGATGATCCCCTTTCAGGCGACGATCATCCCTTCTTACCTGATCATCCGTGACTTGCAATGGTTCAACACCTTTCAGGCGTTGATTGTGCCGCGCATGGTGGATGCCTTTTCGATCTTCCTGCTGCGCCAGGCCTTCATCTCGATCCCGCGCGACTACCTTGATGCTGCCCGGCTGGATGGCTGCTCGCACTGGCAGGCGCTGTGGAAGGTGGTGGTGCCGCTCAACAGTGCTTCAGTGGTAACAATGGGTCTATTCGCCTTCCTGTTTGCCTGGAACGATTATCTCTGGCCGCTGCTGGTGGCCAACAGCGAGCAGATGCGCACCATTCAACTCGGGCTGCAGGTTTTTGCCGGGCGTTACCAGACCGAATGGACTTACATGATGGCCGGCACCGTCACCGCCACACTGCTCCCGCTGATCCTCTTTCTGGCAGCGCAGCGCAGTTTCATTTCCGGTCTCACTCGTTCCGGGTTGAAAGGATAACTACTCTCATGATCGAACGTTTCGACGCCCCTGAATGGGTACAAGACGCAGTTTTTTACCAGATCTTCCCCGAACGCTTTGCCAACGGTGATCCAGGCAATGATCCGGCCTGGGTGCTGCCGTGGGGCACGCCGCCTACCCCGCTGACCTTCATGGGAGGCGACCTGCAAGGCATTCTGGATCACCTGCCTTACCTGCATGAGCTTGGCATTAATGCTATTTACACCACACCCATCTTTGCAGCGCGTTCCAACCATAAGTATGACACCAGCGATTACTTCAAGGTCGATCCAGCCTTTGGCGACCTGGAGCTGCTCAAGCGCCTGGTGAAAACAGCGCATGCGAACGGCATACGCGTCGTCCTCGACGCGGTTTTCAATCACTGCGGTGATGGTTTCTGGGCCTTTCAGGATGTGATGGCGCAGGGAAGTGCTTCACAATATCGCGATTGGTTTATTCTGGGTGACCTGCCCATCGAGCAGACCCCGCCTAATTACCAGACCTGCGGCGGGGCCGGCTTTTTACCTAAACTTAACCTTGCCAACCCTGCCGTGCGCCGCCACCTGTTGGATGCAGCCGCTTACTGGATCAAGGAAACCGGCATGGACGGCTGGCGACTGGACGTTCCCTGGAAGGTGCCGCTGGATTTCTGGCGCGAGTTTCGTCGGGTCGTCAAAGGTATCCGTCCGGATGTTTACATTGTTGCCGAGGCCTGGCGCGACCCGCTTTACTGGCTGCAAGGCGATACCTGCGACGCGGTGATGAACTATCCCTTCCGCGATTATGTTCTGGATTACTGCGCGCGCGATGCGATGGATGCTGAGGATTTTGACCATTATGTCCGGCGTCTGCAAGCCGAGTACGGCGCCGCTGCACCAGCCCAGTTAAACCTGCTGGGCAGTCACGATACTGCCCGCCTGCTGACACTGTGCCGCGAGAATCCCGCCCGCGCCATTTTGGCTTATATCTGCCAGTTCACCAGCGTGGGTGCGCCGATGATCTATTACGGCGACGAAAACGGCATGAGCGGCGAAAATGACCCCGACTGCCGCCGCTGCATGGAGTGGGAGCCGGGTAAATGGAACAGTACCATCCGTGTTGCGCTGCAAAAGTTGATTGCGCTGCGCCACACTCACCCCGCGCTGCGCCGCGGCAGCTATGAACCCTTGCTGACCTTCAATGGCGTGTATGCTTACCAGCGCAGGCTGGGGGATGATCAGGTCATTGTCGTCACCAACCCGCGCGATGCACGCAGCGGGCTGCACATTTCGCTGCCCAATGGGGCCAACCGCGAGTGGGTCGATGTGCTCAGCGAACAGCGCTATGTCAGCAGAGCCGGGCAGCTTGTGTTGTCCGAGTTGGGAGCGCAGCAGGGTTTGGTGCTCATCCCATTAGAGCGTTAATATATAATCAGTCTATGGCCAGGGTTAATATCAAGGACATCGCTCAAAAAGCCGGCGTTTCCAAAACGGCGGTATCTTTTGCTTTTAACAACCCCAGCCGTTTGTCCGAATCCACCGCCCAACAGATTCTAACCATCGCCGAGGAAATGGGCTACTCGCCTGATCCGGTGGCGCGCAGTATGTCCACCGGCCATACCGGCACCATTGGCCTCTTGCTGCCGCAACCGCTACCGGAAATTGTGCGTAACCCCTTTTTTCCGGAATTCGTCGAAGGCATCGGCGAGGTATGCACCCATTCGGGACTTTCTCTGATGCTGGTGTCGCCGTTGAAGGGCAGCATGCGCCGCGCCATCATCAATGCAGCAGTGGACGGCTTCCTCACGCTTGGACTGGAGGAATACAAAGCCACCATGGTGGTACTGCGCCAACGCGGCGTACCCTTCGTCACGGTCGACAGCGACCCTATCGAAGGGGTACCGGCCGTCAATGTCGACGACGCAGGTGGAGCCTGCCAGGCCATGCAGCACGTGCTGGCCAGCGGGCACCGCCAGATCGCCATCCTGGCAATCCGCTCTGGCAAGCAAGGCCACTACCAGGAATATGTAGGCACGCTTGGGGCGCGTATGCATGGCTACTTGCAGGCGCTGCAACAGTTTGGGCTGAACATTAACGGCCGCTCAGTGCGCTTGCTGGAATGCACCAGCACCGAAAACGGGGGTATGGAGAGCTTCCAGGCGTTGTGGAAATTGCGCCATCATCCGACGGCAATCGTCGCGATGAGCGACATCATCGCTATTGGTGTGATCAAGGCGGCCACTGCTGCCGGGGTGCAAGTCCCACAGGATCTTTCAGTAGTCGGCTTCGACGATATCACTCTTGCCAGCCTGATCCACCCGGCTCTGACCACAGTGGCGCAGCCCTCACGCGAAAAGGGGCAAATTGCCGCCAGCCAACTGGTGAAGTTAATCGAATCCAGCCTCGAACCGGTTCACCAGGTACTGCCCACCCGCCTGATTGAACGCGCTTCAGTTTGCCCGCCAAAAAAAGAGGAAAATCAACCTGCTTCAACAGTTGATTGAACGTGGGGTGAAACGACACAAGGGTGTTGTATGGGAGACGCTGGATTTAAGGCGGAACGACGCGCCCACCGGGTGCATAAACCGCGAGGGGTAGATTCCTTTTTTTCCCCGTCCACATTGCGTGATTAATTTACGTTTTTTTGCTAAAATTATAAAAATAGTACACATTCTGAACATACCGCTGCCGCCATCACTGCTCCCCGTGCAAAACTGAGGTGCGCATGATCGAATTGGAAGGCGATATCCAACCGGTTGGCGAATTATTTCAATCACCGGACGTCAATGCCGCGCGCGAATTCTTCCGCCAAAAATCACGCGCCATGGTCGATAAGCGCATGAGCGTTCGGGAAGCAGTTGAACGCTTCATCCACGACGGCGACTACATCGCCACCGGCGGTTTTGGCAGTGTGCGCTTCTCCAGCGCGGTGCTGCACGAAATTGTCCGCACCCGCAAACGTAATCTTGGGTTTTCCGGGCATTCCACCACCCATGATTTTCAAATTCTGGCCGCGGGTCACGTCATCGACCGCTGCGACATCGCCTACGTGGTCGGATTGGAGATCCGTGGATTGTCGCCTAACGGCCGGCGCTTCATGGAAAGCGGCGCCGTGCGCACTACCGAATGGAGCAACGCCGGGTTGGGCTGGCGCTATAAAGCCGCCGCCATGGGCGTGCCCTTTCTGCCGGCTCGGGTGATGCTCGGCAGCGACACTCTGCGCTACAGCGCCGGCAGGCTGATCGAGGATCCGTTTACCGGGCAAAAGCTGCTGGCGGTGCCGGCCCTCTACCCGGATGTCGGCATCATCCACGTCCACCAGGCCGATATCTACGGCAATGCCCAGATCGACGGCACCAGCATTGTCGATCTCGACCTGGCCAAAGCTTCCAAAAGACTGATCGTCACCACCGAGCGCATGGTGGAAACCGAAGAATTCCGCCGCGACCCGCGCAAAACCAGCATCCCCTACTGGCAGGTGGATGCGGTCTGCCATGTGCCTTTCGGCAGCTACCCTGGCAACATGCCCTTCGAATATTTCTCAGATGAGCGCCACCTAGCCGAATGGGTGGAGGTCGAGCAGGATGAAGCGCGCTTCGCAGCCTTCCTCGATAAGTTCATCTACGGCGCGGACAACTTTGAGACCTACCTGGCATTGGCAGCCGGCGAGCAGCGCCTGGCTGAACTGCGCAGCCTGGAAATATTGAAGCGGTCATAGAGGATAGCCATGGTCACTGTTGACGCCCGTTACAGCCTGGTGGAATTGATGATCTGCGCCGCTGCCCGCCAGTTGGAAGATAACAAGACCGCGGTGATCGGCACCGGCGCGCCGCTGGCAGCCGCCATGCTGGCGCAAAAAACGACCGCGCCCAACCTGGTGATCCTGTTCGAGGCCGGCGCCATGGCCCCCATCCTGGAAAGGCTGCCCATCTCGGTCTCAGGCTCCGAGACCCAGACCCGGGCGCTTGTGCACGGCAGCATGGACGAGGTCATGGAAACCTGCCAGCGCGGGCTGGTGGACTACACCTTCCTGGGCGGCGCGCAAATCGACATGTACGGCAATTTGAATTCGACCATGATCGGCGGCGACTACCACCGCCCGAAAGTGCGCCTGCCCGGCAGCGGCGGCGCCAATGACCTGGCCTCGCTGTGCTGGAAAACCATGGCGACCATGCAGCACGACGTCCGCCGTTTCGTGCCAAAAGTTGATTTCATTACCTCGCCAGGTTACCTGACCGGTCCCGGCGCGCGAGAAGCCGCTGGTCTGCCGCCCGGCACCGGGCCCTATAAGGTCATCAGCACGCTGGGAGTGATGGGCTTTGACCCGCTCAGCAAGCGCATGCAGGTCGAATCCTTGCACCCTGGCGTCACGCGTGAGGATATTGCTGCGGCCACCGGGTTCGAAATGCTGTTTGCCGCCCGTCTGGAGGTCACCCCTGAACCGACGGATGAGCAGTTGGAAATCCTGCGCACGCAGGTCGATCCGCAGGGGATGATCCTGGGCAAGCCGGAGCGGCGGAAAGCGGGATGATAACCGTTGAATTTTGGGTGAACTCTCAATAAAAGTTAATAGTCCTGGTATAGAATATCAAAGAAACACTTGTTCAGAGGACTGAAAGGACGGGGAGAATGGATTTTCGATGGACAGAAGAACAGGAACTGTTGATCCAGAGTCTGGAAGAACTGCTGCAACGCGAAGCTCCCGAAACGCTGATGGCGGAATTGGACACCCGGCACGAATTCCCCTTCAAACCCTGGCAGGCTCTGGCCGATAACGGCATCCTGGCGCTGGGCATCCCGGAGGAGTACGGCGGCGTTCCCGCGGACATCACCACGCTGACGCTGGTGTGTGAGACGCTTGGCAAGTATGCTCTGCCACTGGGCATCATCTATTCGCTCGGGATCATCACCATCCGCGATATCATCCAGTTTGGCTCCGAAGAAATCAAAGCCGAAGTGCTGAGTGGGTTCGTGCGCGGTGACCTGCCGGTGGCGCTGGGTATCACCGAACCGCAGGCCGGCTCAGACGCTGCTGCCATGAAAGCCACCGCCAAAATCGATGGCGAAGAGGTGATTCTCAACGGGCAGAAGATGTACTGCACCCTGGCCAAAATTGCCAGATATATCCTGTTTATGACTCGCGACGAGCAGGGCGCCAATCCCTACGCCTCGATTTCGATGTGGCTGCTGCCCACCGACACCCCCGGGCTGCGCTTCAACATCCTCAACAAGGTCGGCTGGTGGACGGTGCCCACCTATGAAGTTTTCATCGAAAATGCGCGCATCCCGCGTAAAAACCTGGTCGGACAGTTCAATTCGGGTTGGCCGCAGTTGATGGCCAATTTCGAGATCGAACGGCTGGCGCTTTGCGCTGCTTCTGTGGGCGCAGCCGAGGCAGCCCTGGAGGATTCGCTTTCTTATGCCAACCGGCGCGTCCAATTTGGTAATCCCATCGGCAACTATCAGGCGGTGCAGCACATCCTGACGGACATGGCCATCAAAAACGAAAATATGCGCAACTACATTTACAAAGTCGCCTGGATGATGGATCAGGGCCAATCGGTGCGCCATGAACACGCCATGTGTAAACTGTATGTGGCCCGCGCCGCCTGCGAGGTGACCGATGCCGCCGTGCAGATCATGGGCGGGCTGGGCTATATGATGGACCACCGGGTGCAGCGTCTGTGGCGCGATATCCGCCTGATGCGCATTGGCGGCGGCACCGACGAGATCATGTACAACATCGCCGGGCCGCAACTGCTCAAACATGCCCGCAAGAGTTAGCCTGCCGCTCATTCTGAATGGAGCCTTTATGAAAATTGTAGTCTGCGCCAAACTTGCGCCCGATGCCAGCGATATCGAAGTCCGCAGCGATGGTTCGATTTCACTCGAACGCGCGGAGTGGCGCATCGGCAGTTTTGATTTACAGGCCATCGAGGCGGCAGTGCGTTTGAGAGATGCCCACGGCGGCAGTGTGACTGCCCTCAGCGTTGGACCGCAGCGCATCAACCATTCCAAGCTGCGCAAAGACTTACTTTCACGCGGTCCGGACGAACTGGTACTGGTGGCGGAGGATGCTTTGAACGGCGCAGACACGGCAGTGACGGCGCAGGTACTGGCGGCTGCGGTGCGCAAAATTGGCGCGGTGGATCTGGTGCTAACCGGCGAAGGTTCGGCGGATCTGTATTTTCAACAGGTGGGTTTGCAATTGGGTGAACTGCTCGCAGTACCGGTGTTCAACGCCGTCAGCAAAATCGAGGTCAGCGATAGCCAGGTGCGCATCGAGCGCAGCCTTGAGGAAGAAACCGAAGTGCTGGAGCTGCCGCTGCCGGCAGTATTGGCGGTCACCACCGATATTCACACGCCACGCCTGCCCAACATGAAAGAGATTCTACTAGCAGCCAAAAAGCCGGTGTATGAATGGAGCCTGGCCGACCTGGGATTGGAAAATACGCCGGAACCGAGGGTGGAAGCGGTCAGCTTACGCGCGCCGCGCCCGGTTGAACGCAAACGCATCTTGATCGAAGGCAGCCCGGAGGAAGCCGCCCAATCACTGGCTGGTTATCTGGTCAAAGAAGGCGTGGTGTAGAGGCAATCATGGCAGACGACAAAGATGTCTGGGTGTTTTCGGAAAAACCGGCGCTGCAAGCCGAATTGATTGCCGGTGCGCAGCAGTTGACCTCCCACACCGGCGGCCAGGTGATGGCCGTCGTGTTGGGCGCCCGTTCGCAGGCCGAGCAGGCGCTCGAGCAGGGCGCGCAGCGCGTCTTATGGCTGGGCGAACTGCCTTCCGGCCGGCTGGTGGAGGATATCGTCCCAACCCTGGCAGCGTCCGTGCAGGATAAACGTCCTTTTGGCGTCATCATTGGCGCGACGATTCGCGGGCGCGCGGTGGCCGGTCGGCTGGCAGCCCGCCTGGGCGTGGCCGCCCTGGCCGATGTACTCGAATTTCAATGGGATGATTCAGCCTTATTGGCGCGTCACATGGTCTTCGGCGGCGGCGCAGTGCGCATCGACCGCCCGCTGGCCGGTCCGGTCATCGCCACCACCGGTCAGGGCATATTTGAAGCCGGCGCCCTCCAGGCTCGACCAAAGGGTGAGATCGAACCGCTGTCCTGGGTCGAGCCGCCATGGCAGGCAGCAGTCATCGAACGCCGCAGCCGCGCCGTCAGCAGCGTCAATCTTTCGGCTGCCAAACGCGTCGTTTGTCCGGGACGCGGGGTAGCCCGTCAGGAAGATTTGGGCCTGATCGAGGAGCTGGCGCAAGCCCTCAGCGCCGAAATGGCCTGCACCCGTCCACTGGCCGAAGGATTGGGCTGGCTGCCGCGCGAGCGCTACATTGGTATTTCCGGCGCCATGATCAAACCGGACCTGTATCTGGGGGTGGGCGTCTCAGGGCAAGCCCAGCACACCATTGGCATGAGCGAGTCGCGCGTGGTGGTGGCGATCAACAAAGACCGCGCGGCTCCACTGATGACCCAATCCGATTATGCCGTCGAAGGCGACCTGTATCAGGTTGTTCCGGCGCTAATTCGCGCGCTCAAAGCGCGCAAAGCGAAATAAACTCGTGACAGAAGATGTTTTTGACGCCATCATCGTTGGCGCCGGGGTCGCCGGCAGCAGCGCCGCTTACCGGCTGGCGAGGGCCGGCCTGCAGGTGGTATTGATCGAGCGCGGGCCGTTTCCCGGCAGCAAGAATTTGAGCGGCGGGGTGCTTTACGGCCGCGTGCTGCATGACTTGATCCCCAACTTTTGGGAATCCGCCCCGGTCGAGCGCGTGATCACCAATCAGATAGTCAGTTTTTTGACCGCCGATTCCTCCGTCAACCTGGATTTCAAGACCGAGGCCTTCAACCAGCCGCCCTACAACGGGTTCACCGTGCTGCGCGCCCGCTTTGACCGCTGGCTGGCTGAACAGGCCGAGGCCGCCGGAGTCATGCTCGTGCCGGGCATCAAGGTGGATGGGGTGGTCAAACGCGATGGAAAAGTGGTCGGCATCAGTGCGGATAATGAAGAGATGCTGGCAAAAGTGGTGATTGCCGCCGACGGGGCCAACTCATTTATTGCCCAGCAAGCCGGGCTGCGCGACAAAATCCCTGCCGGGCATGCTGCCGTCGGGGTCAAAGAGGTAATCGGGCTGCCGCGCGAGGTGATCGAGGAGCGTTTTCACCTGAATGGCAATGAAGGCGCAGCCTACAACATCGTCGGCTTCGCCACGAGAGGCGTCCCGGGCGGTGGATTTTTGTACACCAACCAGGAGAGCCTGTCGGTCGGACTGGTCATCCACCTGGAAGCGCTGGTCGAGCGCCAGTTGAAACCGGCCGAGATTTTCGAAGATTTCCTGGCGCATCCGATGATCGCTCCGCTGATCAAAGGCGGCAAGCTGTTGGAGTACGGCGCACATCTGGTGCCGGAAGGCGGGCTCAAAATGATGCCGCCGCTGGCTGCGGACGGGCTGCTGCTGGTAGGGGACGCGGCTGGCTTCGGGGTCAACAACGGTTTTGTGGTGCGCGGCATGGACCTGGCAATCGGGTCAGCAGTGGCGGCAGCCGAAACCATCATCGAAGCGCAGGCCGCGGACGATTTCAGCGCCGCCCGATTGCATTCTTACCCCGACCGGCTGGAAAAATCATTCGTGATGCAGGACATGCGCACCTATGCCCGCGCAGTCGATTTTATGAAAAATGACCGCCTTTTCGAGGCCTACCCGACGCTGCTCTCGAACATTCTGGCGGATATTTACCGCCAGGACGCTCAACCGAAAAAGAACCTGGCGCCTACCCTGTTGAAGAATTTGAAGACATCCAAAATTTCGCTGTTGGACCTTTTGAAGGACGCGCTGGCAGGAGGACGCGCCTTATGAACCGCTTACCGGTAACCGAAAAATTAGCCGTAAACAAGTATGAATTGGATGAAGGTCACCCGCATATTGCCGTTAACGAAGAAGTGTGCCGCGCCAAATGTAAAAACCTGGCTTGCTTATATGTTTGTCCAGCCAACGTTTACAGCGAACAGAACGGCCGGATCATGGCAGATTGGGCGGGCTGCCTGGAATGCGGCACCTGCCTGGTGGCCTGTCCGAGCGATGCGCTGCAGTGGGTTTACCCGCGCGGCGGATTCGGCGTCATTTATCGCAGCGGCTGAGCCGCGTTAGGGGCAGCATTGGAAACCATTCAATCCAGCATTTCGACCCAAGATCCGGCTTTCCGGGCCAATGAAATCTATCACCGTGGACTGGCAGAAGAACTCCACCAGCGGCTGGCAGTGGTGCGCCAGGGCGGCGGCGAAAAATACCAGCAGCGTCAGGCAGCCCAGGGGAAGTTGTTCGTCCGCGAGCGCATCGACCGGCTAGTCGATCCCGGGTCGCCGTTTCTCGAGCTGTCCCCGCTGGCTGCCTGGGATTGCTATGACAATCAGGCGCCCGGCGCCGGCATCGTCACCGGCATTGGGCGGGTGGCGGAACGGGAGGTGCTGATTGTTGCCAATGATGCCACCGTCAAAGGCGGCACCTATTTCCCCTTAACCATGAAGAAGCACCTGCGCGCTCAGGAGATCGCCTTTCAAAACGCGCTGCCGTGCATCTATCTGGTTGATTCGGGCGGAATTTTCCTGCCGATGCAGGATGAGGTCTTTCCGGATGCGGATGATTTTGGCCGCATTTTCTATAACCAGGCGCGCATGAGCGCAAAAGGCATCACTCAAATTGCGGTGGTGATGGGTTCGTGCACGGCAGGCGGGGCCTATGTGCCCGCCATGAGTGATGAGACCATCATTGTGCGCGGCACCGGCACCATTTTCCTGGGCGGCCCGCCGCTGGTCAAAGCGGCCACCGGCGAGGATGTGCCCGCTGAGGAATTGGGCGGTGCGGATGTGCATACCCGCCTTTCGGGGGTGGCAGATCATTTCGCCGAAGACGACGACCACGCGCTGGAAATTTGCCGCAATATCATCGAGACTCTGCCGCGCAAGTCAGGCCGCAGCGCCGGAGTCTGGCTGGATGGGCTGGATGTGCTCCCGCCCGCCGAACCGCTTTACTCGCCGGCCGAAATTTACGGGATTTTGCCGGCCAACCCGCGCGCTGCCTATGATGTGCGCGAGATCATCGCGCGGCTGGTGGATGGCAGCGCCTTCCGCGAGTTCAAAGCTCGCTACGGTACCACCCTGGTATGCGGTTTTGCCGCCATCCACGGCTACCCGGTCGGAATATTAGGCAACAATGGAGTATTGTTCAGTGAATCCGCCCTGAAGGCCACCCATTTTATCGAACTATGCGAGCAGCGCGGTATTCCGCTACTTTTTCTGCAAAATATCACCGGATTCATGGTCGGCAAGGAGTATGAGGCCGGAGGTATCGCCAAGGACGGCGCCAAGCTGGTGCATGCCGTGTCCACCGTCAGCGTCCCCAAGCTGACGGTGCTGATCGGCGGGTCGTTTGGGGCCGGCAATTACGGCATGTCCGGGCGCGCCTTCAACCCGCGCTTCCTGTGGATGTGGCCTAACGCGCGCATCAGCGCCATGGGCGGCGAGCAAGCCGCCAACGTGCTGCTGACGGTCAAGCAGGACCAGTTGGCGCGCGAAGGCAAAGCCCCTTTATCCCCCGCCGAAGCTGAAGCTTTCATGCGCCCGACGCTGGAGGAATATGAACGCGCGGGCAACCCATATTATTCGACCGCCCGCCTGTGGGATGACGGGGTCATCGACCCGGCCGAGACGCGCCAGGTGTTGGGGCTGGCGTTATCGGTGGCGCTCAACTCGCCGCGCACGCAAGGCGGTTTTGGGGTTTTCCGCATGTGAGCGGCGTATCCATGTTCAAAAAAGTGCTGGTGGCCAACCGGGGAGAGATCGCGGTACGCATCATTCGCGCCTGCCGCGAACTGGGCATCGCACCGGTGGCGGTCTATTCCGATGCTGACCGGCGAGCGCTGCATGTGCGCCTGGCCGATGAGGCCGTGAATATCGGTCCAGCCCCGGCAAGCGAATCCTATCTGGTTGTGGAGCGTATTATTCAGGCGGCTATTGTCACCGGCGCCGAGGCGATTCATCCGGGATACGGCTTTTTATCCGAAAATGCCAATTTTGCCCGCGCCGTGCAGCAGGCCGGGCTGGTATTTATTGGCCCGTCGCCGGAAGCCATCGATGCTATGGGCGATAAGGGCCAGGCGCGCGCCCGTATGCAGGCCACCGGGGTGCCGGTGGTGCCCGGTTACCAGGGGTTGGACGATCCGGCTGCGCTGGAAGCCGCTGCCGCTCAAATTGGTTTCCCGCTGCTGATTAAAGCGGCTGCCGGCGGCGGCGGTAAAGGCATGCGCGTTGTGAGACATGCAAATGAGCTTGGCGAAGCCGCGGCGGCTGCCCGGCGCGAAGCCGAACACGCATTTGACGATGGGCGTCTGATTTTGGAACGTTACATCCCGCATGCGCGGCATATCGAATTTCAGGTGCTTGGCGATCGGCAAGGCAATCTGGTGCAATTATTCGAGCGCGAGTGCTCGGTACAGCGACGGCATCAGAAAATCATCGAGGAAACGCCGTCCCCGTATTTAAATGAAATCCTGCGCGCAGAAATGGGCGCGGCTGCCGTGGCTGCCGCCCGCTCTGTCGGATATACCTATGCCGGGACGGTCGAGTTCATCGTCGATCCGCAGACCGGGGAATTCTTCTTCCTGGAAATGAACACTCGCCTGCAGGTCGAACACCCGGTCACCGAATGGACGGTTGGCATCGACCTGGTGCAATGGCAGATCCGCATTGCCGCCGGTGAAACCCTGCCTTTCAAGCAAAGTGACCTGTTTCAACGCGGTCACGCCATCGAGTGCCGCCTGTACGCTGAAGACCCGGCCAATAATTTCCTGCCGGCCACCGGGCCGCTGCTGACTTTTGTCGAGCCGTCCGGGCCGGGCGTGCGGGTGGACAGCGGCTTTACCACCGGCGACGAGATTACGATCCATTATGACCCGCTGATCGCCAAAATAACTGCCTGGGGCGAAAACCGTCCGGCGGCCATCCGGCGCATGTCTGCCGCGCTGCGCGAGACAGTGCTGCTGGGTGTGACCCACAACGGCCAGTTCTTGCAGGATGTGCTGGCAGATCCAAAATTTACCGCCGGGGAGGTATATACCACCTGGGTCGAGGAGCATTTTAACGGCTGGCAGCCGCCGCAATGCGGCCTCCCACCTGAAGTATTGGTCGCTGCAGCCCTGGCGCAGTTGACGTCCCAATCCGCTGCGCCTGATGAGCAAGATTCCTACAGTCCGTGGCGGGCGCCAAACGGTTATCGGGTTGGGCAGTGAGCGCGTAGGAGGAAAACGATCATGCATTTTCGCTACCAGGCCGGGCAGCAGACAGCCGAAGTAACGCTGGAACGCAAGGGCGATAGCTTCCGCGCGCAGGTTAACGGCGTTGAATACGCCGTTGAAGTGCTCGACCGCCAGCCAGGCGTGCTCAGCCTGCGCTTCGATGGGCGGCCGCTCACTTTTTACTGGGCGCAGGACGGCAGCCGCAAGTGGATCTCGCAGGGCGGCTGCACCTACTGGCTCGACCCGCCAGCCCAGCGCGCCAGTCAACGGAGCAGCGAGGTGGACGGCAACACAGCGATCCGCGCGCCCATGCCGGCGCAGGTGCGCGCGGTGCAGGTAGCCCCCGGCGACCCGGTCGAACGCGGGCAGGTTTTGCTGCTGCTCGAAGCCATGAAAATGGAAATCCAGGTCAAATCACCTGCAGCCGGGCGCGTCAACCGCCTGCTGGCAGCCGCCGGCCAGACCGTTGACCGGGATCAGTTGCTGGTGGAAATTGGAGAATGATCGATGACAGGTAAATATTTTGAAGATCTCGAGATCGGGCAGCATTTTCGCCATGCCCAGGGGCGTACCATCACCGAAGCGGACAATACGCTGTTTTGCGCCCTGACGATGAATTCTCAGCCGCTGCACCTCAACGCCGATTTCGCATCGCGCACGCAATTTGGGCAACGCATTGTCAACGGGCTGCTGACCATGGCACTGGCGGTCGGGTTGACGGTTAGCGAACTGACCGAGGGCACTGTGGTTGCCAATTTGGGCTACGACCGCGTCTCGCATCCCAATCCGGTCTTTCACGGCGATACCCTGTATGTGGAAAGCGAAGTGTTGGATAAACGTGAATCGCGCTCCAGTCCAGACCGCGGCGTGGTACGCCTGAGGCATATCGGGCGTAAACCCGATGGCACAGTCGCGGTAGAATTGGAACGCACCGTGCTTTTTCTCAAACGAACTGCGTTGATGGAGGAAAAATAATGCTGCGTTCACGCCGCGCTTTGCTGTATGTCCCGGGTGACAATTTACACATGGTCGAGAAAGCTGCCACATTAGGCGCTGACTGCGTCTGCCTGGATATCGAGGATGGGGTGGCGTTTAACCGCAAAGCGGATGCCCGCGCCACGATTGCCGGCGTGCTGCCGCGCTTGAACTTTGGCCGTTCCGAGCGGCTGGTGCGCATCAACCCGGTTGGCTCAGGACTGGAGCAGGATGACTTGAACGCCGTCCTTCCGGCCCGCCCGGACGGTGTTGTGATCCCCAAAGTGCACAGCGCCGAACAGGTGCAGTGGGTCAGCAGCCGCCTGGCTGAAGCGGAAAAGACCTACGGTTGGCCAGGCGGCGAGATTGTTCTGATCGCATTGATCGAGTCGGCGCGCGGCGTGGTCAACCTGAAAGAGATCGCCGGGTCAGACCCACGGCTGCAGGCATTGGTCTTCGGCGCTGAGGATCTGGCGGGCGATATCGGCGCGGTGCGCACCCGCCCCGGCTGGGAGATTTTTTACGCGCGTTCAGCGGTTGTCACCCATGCCGCTGCTTTTGGCCTGCAGGCCATCGATATGGTATGGATGGACCTGCATGACCTGGACGGGCTGCGGGCTGAATCGCAGCAGGGGGCGCAAATGGCTTATTCCGGCAAACAGGTCATCCACCCAAACCAGGTGGAACCGGTGCATGCGGCCTTTGCACCGTCTGACGAAGCCATTGCGCAGGCAAAACGGGTCGTGGATGCCGCTGCCCAGCAGCAGGATGCTGGCAAAGGCGCCTTCGCGCTCGACGGAAAAATGGTGGATATGCCGGTGGTCAAGGCCGCGGAGTGGGTGCTGGCGCGCGCCCGGGCTGCCGGAAAATTGGAATAAGGAGCGTAATTCAGGCTTTATTGACAGTCGGGGAGAGTGCGGTATAATTTCTGCGCTACCGGCTCACTAGCTCAACTGGCAGAGCAATTGACTCTTAATCAATGGGTTCAGGGTTCGAGTCCCTGGTGAGTCACCTACAATCCGAGCCTTTGGGTTCAGGGTCCCCACAGGGGGGATGATATTCGAATCCCTGGTGAGTCACCTGCTTGTGGTGGGGAAAGATGCCGTAACCCCCAGAAGTAACAATAAATAGCCTATCCTTCGACAGGCTATTTTGATTCTACCCTAACCCGGGTTCTGGCGATTAATCGGTGGAAAAGGATAGGCTACATTGGGTAGAAAGGGATTATCACCTTGTTAAACCAGGTGGTAAATAATTTTTTATTGGATAACATCTAACACAACCCGGATTACTATATAATCGAATCGTGTGATAGGAATCCATTCATTTTCCAGCAGTGAACGATTACCTCATCAAGGCGCTCCAACTCATGTTAATCCTTGAAAAAGCGCAATAATAATTGAGCTGGATCACTTAAATATTAAGAGGGATATTTGTCATGCAAGAGAGTATTTTCTTGGGATTAATTAACAATGCAGCCTTGTTGCTAGCACTCTGGGCTATCTATGGATTGGTTTCACTTCGATCGAGTCTTAAATCGATCTGGGAAAAAATACTATCAGGAATAGCCATTGGCAGTTTGGGTGTCGCGGTAATGTTTTCAACATTGCCATTTTCGCCAGGTGTTGTCTTCGACACACGGTCAATATTATTAAGTATTTCAGGTTTATTTTTTGGGCTAATTCCCGCGTCAATTGCCGCTGCTATGACAATTGTTTTTCGAATCTGGCAGGGTGGAGCAGGAACCACAATGGGGATTCTGGTAATTATCACATCGACAGCCATTGGCATTAGTTGGCGTTATCTTAGAAAGAAGCAGGAAAAAGAAAGTAATTGGATTGAACTGTACATTTTTGGAATTATTGTTCATGTCGTTATGTTTTTTGATTCGTTGACTCTTCCGGAGGACGTATTTCCGCTTGTCTTTAGGAATGTTGCCCCTTCCGTTATGATTATTTATCCCATCGCCACCGTTGCATTAGGTCTATTATTTTCGAATCAATTAACCAGAAAAAAGTTAAGTTTTGATTTGGAAAAGAGTGAAGCAAAATACCGAAATATCGTTGAAACGACAGAGGAAGGAATTTGTACTTTTGATGAAAAAGGGGATTTCTATTTCATAAACCAAAAGTATTCCGATATGACGGGTTACACATTGTCGGAATTGATTGAACGTCCTTATGGCGATATGTTGAATATGCAAGGCAAAATGATTATCGCAGATAAAATGAAAAATCGAAAAATGGGCTTGCGAGAAAGCTACGAATTACAGCTATTAACGAAAACGGGGGAACTAATTTGGGTTAATGTTGCAGCTAATCCAATATTTGACGAAGAGGGCAACTTTTCAGGCGCTCTTGCAATGTATACGGACATCACAGACCGCGTTAGGCTCCAAGAAGAGTTGCGTAAGAGTGCAGAATACTACCGCATTCTTTTCCAACAATCTCCTCATCCTTATCAGGCGTTGGATGAAAATGGTTGTTTTAATGATGTAAATGATATTTGGTTGGAAACTTTAGGTTACGCCAAAGCCGAAGTGATCAATAACTGGTTTGGTGATTTCTTGCACAATGAAGATAAAAAGAGATTCGCGGACCAATATGCCAGTTTTTTGGAAAAAGGCGAGATACACGATTTAGATTTTAGAATGAGGCGAAAGAACGGGGAATATATCGATATTTCTTTTGATGGCCGGATTGGTAAGACGGAATCAGGATCCTTTGATCAAGCTTATTGTTTGTGGCGAGATGTATCATTAATGCGAAAAGCTCAAATGGCATTAATTGAAAGCGAAGAGAAGTTACGAGCCTTAACAAATTATTTGCAGACTGCGATTGAAACCGATCGCGCTCATCTTGCCCGAGAGATACATGATGAATTTGGCCAGCTTTTAACTGGATTAAAAATGGACCTGGCTTGGTGTATGCGAAACAATTCAGAAAACAAAAAACTTTTAGGCCGTTTTGAATCAATGAATACTTATATCGACGACGCCATAAAAATAAGTCGCCGTCTCACCTCAGAACTTAGGCCCGGTTTGCTCGATGACCTGGGGTTGATACCGGCAATGGAATGGTATGTTGGTGAATTCAAGCACCGTTCGGACATTGATTGCCAATTAGTATGTCCCGAAAATGAACCAGCTTTAGATTCCTCGATAAAAACAACTGTATATCGGATATTTCAAGAGTCCCTAACTAACATAGCCCGTCATGCGCAAGCAACTAAAGCGCGAATTTCGCTATTATTCGAAAACAACACTTTGAAATTAGAAATAAAAGATGACGGGAGAGGAATTACCATTAACGAAATCAATAACAGCCGGTCTTTAGGACTATTAGGCATGCAAGAACGGGCTAGACAAAAAGGGGGGTATGTCGAAATATCTGGTAACACAAATAAAGGCACGATTGTGGTCGCATACTTCCCGCTCAGAGCACAATATGCGCCCGAGGAATTATTATGATAAGAATATTAATTGCTGATGACCATGCGATAGTAAGACGTGGGGTCCGGGACATATTGACTGAAATGCCTGTTCCCATAGAAGTGTATGAGGCCAGTAGTGCAACCAGTGCAATCCACGAGATTGCCAATCACCAATTCGACATCCTCATATTAGACATTTCCTTTCCGGATGGGAATGGGTTGGAAATATTTAATCAAATAAAAAATATCCGGCCCAATTCCAAAGTTCTTTTCTTAAGCATGTATCCTGAGGAACAATACGCTCGTCGCGCAATCAAGAATGGGGCATTTGGTTATCTTACAAAAGATAGTGCTCCAACAGAACTTGTGGCAGCGATGCAAAGCATCATTTCCGGCAAAAAATATGTTACCTCAACACTTGCGCAAATACTTGTTGACGACTTGATCTCTCCGAATCCAAAAGAGCCGCATGAAACGCTCTCAGACAGGGAATTCCAGGTTATGCTAGAGTTAGCCAAAGGAAAAAAGACATCTGAAATTGCATCCGAACTGCTTATAAGCCCAAAAACTGTTAGCACTTATCGAGCCAGAGTATTCGAAAAATTAAACTTATCCACTACAGCTGAGTTAGTACGTTATGTAATGGTTAGAGGACTCAAATAGACAGGATATTTAATAAGGGGTTGTGTGAAATTTCCTACAACCTGCAATGGCATATTCTTACAATGAATCTATTAATCTGACTGATATACATCCATTTGGCAAGTGTCTATATTTATATTTACTGAGATGGTCTCTAAATATTTCCACCCATTGTATTCCCTAACATAACTTAATACGGAGGAGAAATGAGCAAGAAACTTGTCCTTGTAATGCTTGCGATTTTAATCGCAGCAACATTGGTCGGTTGTGGCACTGCAAAACCAGCGGAAAAACAGACCGTAAAAATAGGTTTTATTGGTCCATTGTCAGGTGGGGGAGCTGCAGTGGGAATTGGCGCCAAAAATTCTTTCCAGCTTAAAGTGGATGAAGTCCTGGCCGATGGCACCTATCCCTATAACATCGTCGTGGTGTATGAAGATGATGCATCTGACCCTGCAACAGGTGTAGCTGCCGCCACAAAAATCGCTTCAGATCCCGATGTGGTAGCTGCTGCAACCCATTGGAATAGTCCGGTCGGCCTTGCAACTGTAGACATCTTTCATAAGTATGGAGTTGCACAGGTTTTCTGGGGCACTATCCATAGGGACATCATTTATGGGAATGATTACAAAGAACCTGTTCGCGTGATTCCTACTTCCGAACAAAGCATGGAATTAGCAGCAGAATATGCCGTCAAATTTGATCGGATGGAATGGGTGATCATCAACGACACAACGGATTATGGCACGAAGATCCGCGATGAATTCACGACTTCCCTGGAAAAACGTGGCGGTAAGGTGCTTGAAGCCATAGGCGTTACAGTTGGTCAACAGGATTTTTCTGCGGTAATAACCCGCGTAAAAGAATTAAATCCTGAAGGAATTTTTTACGCTGGTGTAACCACTGAAGCAGCGGGTGTCCGCATTCAATCTGTGAAAATGGGGCTAACGGATGTAATTTTCATGGGCCCTCCCGGCATCCAGTCTGATACTTTTGGCGAGATTACGCAGGCGGATGCTGAAGGTACATTTGTCTCCGGCACCTTTGACGTTAATAGTTCAGAGGCAGGCAAGGCTTTCGTGGCGGCTTACAATGCGAAATACACTGAACCATTCGAACAAAATGGTCCTTATGCCTATGATTCGGCGGCCATCATCCTTGAAGCTTTGAAAGCTGTCGGCCCAGACAGAACAAAGATTGTGGATTATATCCTCTCACACACATTCAAAGGTGTGATCGGCGACATCCAATGGGATGAATATGGTCAGAACGGCGTAGGTGGTTTGACAATGTATGTCAACCAGGACCAGAAATGGGTCAAATTCGAAGACTCGGAATATGCCAGTGGCGTGAGAACATTCCCCTGGGTTAAATAACACAATTTGGATACGTGAAAGCGCGCGCATCCCCCGCGCGCTTTCACATACTTATAAAAAATCGGCAGGAATTATAAGGTGAATACATTTTTTCAACTCCTGATATCGGCATTATTAGTCAGCAGCCTTTACACTCTTGTGGCAGTAGGGTTCACTATGTATGTTGGCGTAATTAACCTGGCCAATTTTTCACATGGTGACACCTGTGTCATGGGTACTTTTCTATTGATGCCGCTCTTCCTTTTTGCCACAAAAATGGGTTGGATGACCCCATTAGCAGGGTTGGTAATCCCGGCTTTGATTATCCTGGTAATTCTTGTAACTGGCTTATGGGGAGCTGGTATTTACAAAATACTTGTAAAACCTCTTCTAGTTGCGCCTCGCCTTATTTTGTTGCTTGCATCTGTAGCCGCGGGCCAAGTTATTCGCGAAGCGATTCGCGTTATTTATCCAAATGGCAGTAATCCCCAGGTTTTCCCCAAGTTGTTACCGAGCGGAGGGATTGAACTATCCGGTTTAACACTGGGTTATGACTCATTGACAATCATTTTTCTTACCATTGCCTGCATCATCAGCCTTAATTTCATTATTCAGAGAACAAAAATGGGTCTGGCAATGCGAGCTGTGTCGCAGAATTCAGATGTCTCGCAAATAATGGGGATTAATATCGAGAAGACGATCATTTCTGTTTTTATCCTTGGCTCGGCGTTAGCCGGCCTGGCAGGAATATTAAATGGTACGTATTATGGAATTGCAAAATTCAACCTTGGAAGCAACCTGGGAATTAAAGGTTTCTCGGCAGCAGTAATTGGCGGTTTAGGAGATTTCCAGGGAGCTATTATCGGGGGAGTACTGTTAGGGTTTATTGAAGTATTTGCCTCAGCGTACATCCCAAATGGTTCACAGTATCAGGATGTGTTCTCATTCCTGGCTGTGATTGCATTTCTAATATTCCGACCTAGCGGAATTTTAGGTGAAAAAATATTCGAGAAGGTTTAGGTCGCAATTACAATGAGTCATTCGAATACTGGAATTCCTAACTCAAATGCGTTTATCAATAGGATCATCACGCCATTCCTATTGTTCGTTGTTGTTGCAATAGTGTATGCAATTGTCGCCTACGAGAGTGTGGTGGTTACGCTGCTTAGCCTGGTGATTGGGGCTAGTTTGTTCGTTGGATATTCAAAAATCCCTGGCCTCAAAGAGATCATTAAAGAATCTATCCGAAAAGACAAAATTATCCTGTTGGTCACAGGCTTAGTCTTAGCGATTGCGATTCCTTTAACCTTACGGAGCCAACCCTACATCATTCATATCCTTGTCATAGCAGAGATCTCGATCATCCTTGCGCTGGGTTTAAACTTCCAGGTGGGCAGCACAGGAATTCCTAATTTAGGCTATGCAGCTTTTTATGGGGTCGGTGCTTACGCATCTGCACTGCTTTCGACACGCCTTGGGATTTCATTTTGGATCTCCCTGCTGGCAGCCGGGTTTATTGCAGCATTGTTTGGCTGGCTGGTTGGTCTGCCAACCCTCAAGACCCGCTCCTACCATATGGCTTTGGTCAGCATCGCTTTCGGCCTGGTTACCTATATTATGTTGAACAACTTGGCCTTTACCGGAGGGCCTAACGGTATCAAAAACATCCCCGCTCCCGAAATATTTGGCTGGTCTCTGTTCTCCTCCATTAAAATTTTTGGTAATGCATATCCAGTCCAATTGAACTTTTACTACTTGGTACTATTCATTACCCTTTTAATGGTGGTTGTTTCCCACTTTGTCTATAACTCAAAGATCGGATTGTTCTGGAATGCAGTGCGGGAAGATGAAATCGCTGCAAAATGCAGCGGGATTAATGCTTCGGCTTTAAAACTGCTTTCTTTTTCTATGGGCGCATTTCTCGCCGGTATAGCAGGTGCGCTTTACGCACATTATGTCGGATATATTTCACCTGAAAATTTCAACATGAACACATCCCTACAGGTTTTAGGGATGGTAATTATGGGCGGGATGGACAATATTTTCGGCGTCAGCATCGGCGCATTTATTCTTTCCGTTGCGCCCGAAAAGTTTCGAGCGCTGGCAGATTTCCGAATGCTCGCTACGGGGTTAATTATCCTTCTTATGCTTATGTTCCGCCCATCAGGGATCATTAAACAACAAATACGGATTTACGCCACAAAATATTTCAGCTCTAAAAAATCAAGCAATGGTGATACCAATGGCTGAACCGCTTCTCACAGTTGCCAACCTGACGATGAAATTCGGCGGCCTTACCGCTATCGACAATGTGTCATGGACTCTACATGAAGATGAAATCCTGGGTATCATCGGTCCAAATGGAGCCGGAAAAACCACGGTATTCAATGTTGTATCCGGGCTATATACCCCCACTGGGGGCGAAATTCGCTTCCGGGAAACGCTGATCAATGGCCTGCCACCCCATAAAATCGCAAAAATGGGAATTAAGCGCACCTTTCAACAAAGCCGTTTGTTCGATACTATCAGCGTGCTGGACAACGTGTTGATCGGAATGGCAACCATTTCTAAGGGAATATTTGTAAATTCGCTTTTTAGACGCGACTTACTCTCCAAAGAATTAGCCCTGAATATTAAAGATGGTTTAGAGCTCCTCCACCACTTCAGCGATTACCTGGCTGAGAATCTCTATCGTCGAGCAGGTGACCTGGTTCCAGGAGAACGCCGAAAACTTGAAATCTGCCGCGCATTAGCATCGAACCCGGATATTTTATTATTAGATGAACCAGCAGCTGGCATGGATCCGAATGAATCTGCCGAATTAATGGATGACATTCTTAAGATTAGGGCTTTGAAAAAAGGAATAGGTATCATCCTAATCGAACACGACATGGCAGTCGTACAAAAAACAGCGAATTTTATCGTAGTGCTTTCTTATGGGAAAGAGATTGCCAGGGGCACATTCGCTGAAGTTTCTTCGAATCCATTGGTTCAGGAAGCTTATTTAGGAAGCGAGTCAGAATATGCTAGAAGTTAATGCAATAAATGTAAAGTACGGCAAATCGATTGTTTTACAGGATGTTTCATTATCGATACAACAAGGTGAAATTGTTACGATATTGGGGCCTAATGGATCAGGAAAAACAACGCTTGTCCGAAGTATTGTCGGATTAACACCCATAACTTCGGGTGAGGTCAACTTTTTTGGACAAAAACTAAACCACCTGAAGTCCCACCAAATTGTAGCAAAGGGAATCGTTGTTGTGCCGGAAGGCCGTGGGATATTTCCAAAATTATCGGTTGAGGACAACCTTAGAACGGGCTATATTTTTCTAGAGAACGATCGAGATGTTATGCTAGAAAAAATTCAGGATGCTTATACCCGTTTCCCCATCCTTGGTCAACGACGGAATCAGTTAGCTGGAACATTATCGGGTGGAGAGCAAACAATGTTGGCGGTTTCTCGTGCGATGATGCGTAAACCTAAGCTGCTTTTAATGGATGAGCCATCCTTGGGTTTGTCGCCGAAACTGGTCCAACAAACATTCAACATCATACAAGAGCTGCATCAAGCGGGTACATCGATCTTATTAATTGAACAGAATGCTGTCAAGGCTTTGGCTATATGTGATCGTGGTTATATTCTCCAAAAAGGGAAAGTAGTCCTCAATGGACCTAAGCAGCTATTAATTTCGGATGAAAGGGTCCACAAAGCTTATTTTGCGATGGAGTAAGCGTGATTAAGATCAAGAAAATAAACCATATTGGCATTGCAGTAGAAAATTTAGAGAAATCAATGTGGTTTTGGAATGATGTCCTGGGATTAACCTTAATGAATGTTGAGGAGGTCCCATCTCACAAGGTAAAAGTGGCTTTCTTAAGAGCCGGTGATTCTGATATTGAACTTCTTACTCCTCTGGAAGGCAACTTTGTGATGGGAAAGTTTGTTCAAGAAAAAGGTGGGGGGCTTGATCATCTTTGTCTGGAAGTTGAAAATATCGAAGCGGTTCTTGTGGAATTACAAGAGAACGGTATAAAGTTATTGGATGAAACCCCCAAAGTTTTGCCAGGTAGAAAAATTGCTTTTGTTAACCCATCTTCATCAGATGGGGTGCTGCTGGAATTTTATGAGCTAATCTAACCTTCAGCCTGACTACTATGTCTTGATCCTGTTCACCCCATTTTCTTCAGCGCGGCCAATACTTTTTCATAGCCGGCCCGGTTTGGGGGATTTAGCCCAATAATTTCCTCCACAATCGCTGCGGCCTGGTCATTCAAACCCGCCTGGGCAAAGGAATCAGCCAGTCCATCGAGTTGTTCGATCGCTTCGCTGATGCGGTGCCCGCGGAGATAAAGGTCAATCAATCGCCGGCGCAAATCCGGTTTATCCGGGTGTTCTTCGGTCAAACCAATCAGGAATCCAGCAGCGGCTGCGGGTTGATTCTTGGTTTCCAGCAGCGATACATACTGGTCAGCTTCCGCCATCGCGTTTTCATTATATCCAAGCCGAAAATTCAGATCGATGATCCGCCCACGAGTTCCGGTATCTTCCGGCTGCATCTTTCGCATTTGTTCCAGTGATTGCAGCGCTGCACGCCAGTCCAGCCGTTGCATTTCGATATCAGTCAACTGGTTCAATATCTGGAAAGACCAGTAGCGGCTGCGGGTCGATTCCGGCGCCAACAGCATGGCTGACTGATAGATACGAGCAGCGCCTTCCAGGTCAGCAAGCTGATAATTGGCTTTAGCCAGATTGATGTATTCCTGGATCGCCTCGTCGATGCGCCGTTGTGTAATCAACAGTTCGATCATTTGTTTCCGGATATCCAGATCCATTGGCGCAATTTGCAATATGCGCTGCAACAGAAGAATAGCCTGGCCAGTCTCACCCCGCAGGGTGTACAATCGGGCGACCAGCAGATATTTTTTGATTGCCTCCGGTTGTTGGCCTTCCCGTAGAAGCAGGTCGCCAATCTGAATATGAAGCGGCAGGTAGGTCGGCGCCATACCAATCGCCCGGAAAGCCTCCTCGCGCGCCGTCCGCACTTTGCCCTGATCGGAAAGCATGCGGATATAGGCAAGCGCATCAATCACATTAACACTGCGAATCTCGAGCAACAGCTCTGAAAGCGGAGTTGGCATCTGGCCTGGAGCGGTGGACAATTGGCTGCGCGCTTTAGCGGTCAGTTCACGCCAATCCGGGCGGATCAGATGAGAAAACACCTTATCGCACAGCGCTTTCAGGGACGCATCATCATTTGCCCGCGATTGCCCTTCGATCAGCGGGTCATATAACTGGCGCAGTTCAGTCTGTTGAGCGACCGGTACGGTTTCAGCGTCGGCCAGCCGCAGCGCCTGCAAACAGGACTGAGCTGCCTGACGGTATTGTTTCGTTCGGTAATATACGCGCCCTTTAACCAAAAACGCGGCCAGCGCAAATTCGGGACTATGTTCGGCGGTGGTAAGCGCTTGAATGGCTTTTTCTTCTTCGTGGCTGGCATATAAAACACCCAGGGTGAAGAACACGGCTGGCGTTGAGAAGCCTGCCGCCTGAGCCTTTTCCAATTCTTCTGCTGCCTGGGCTTCCTGCCCGTGGGTTTGCAGTTCAATGGCCTGTCCAATGTGCATGAGAATCGTGGAGCGGGACTTGGCCTCGGTGAGCGGCTTATTAAGTCCACGGCGCAGGGATTCCAGGGACGGTTTGGGCTGCGAAAATTCCGAATCATCCTCATCCGGCTGGTCAAAAAGGCTGCCTGCCAGTTCGACCAGGGCGCGTTGCAGCGCATCCGCAATGGGATCGAGTTGTCGCTCGCTGCTGTCCGCAGCGGTCTCCGGCAGCTTGCTTCTGGTCGCCGAAGCAGAAGGGAGTGGACCGGTGCGCGGTCGGGTTGGAACGGCTACCGTTTGTCCAATTTTTAACTGGCGCAGCGCCTGGGTCGCATCGGCGTTGCCAGGCGCCAGATTGAGGGCATACAAAATCACCTGTGTTGCTTTGCTGGAATCGCCAGCCCGTTGCAGCAAGCCAGCTGCTGCCAGGTATTCATATACCGCATCCGCCTTGCGCCCAAGGCGTTCGAAAATCAATGCCAGTCGGGTGTGTGCGGTTAAACTATCGGGATGCATGGCAGTAATACGCTGCCAGCATTCGATCGCTTTTTCGACATCGCGGGCTTTTAGAAACAACTCCGCTGCTTGCATGGCGGCGCGAACCGCATCGTTTTTCCGTCCCAGGGTTTCGTAAATTAGCGCCATTTTATCCTGAGGCGCAGGATCTTCCGGCGATACAATAGCCGCCCGCCGGTACACCGTCAATGCCTGTTCGTATTCGCGCCTTTCAAAAAGGGCCAGGCCAAGGTTGACAAGCGCGGTTGGATTGTTCGGGAACTCTTCCAGCGCGGCAATGTAGTAACGACTGGCCAGTTCCCAATTCTGATCCCAGGCAGCCGAGTTGCCATTGTTCATTGCGTTCTGAAAGACCTGTTGATTTCCCGCCATGATGGCCTTCTCCAATCCAAGTTAACGTTTATGCGCACCTATACTTTACTCGATCCGCGCATATTTTACAGGATTTTTGGTTTACAAACCCGCAAGGTAAGCCGCAGTTCTTTCGGCTTAGCTGCGAACCACTTCCAGGCTGCCCCAATTGTGACCCCAGCGCGCTTCGGTTTCCAGCGGGATGGATAGCGGATAAGCATTTTCCATCACTTCCGTTACCACCTTGATGGTTTCTGAACGTTCGTCAGCCGGCACTTCGAGCACCAGTTCATCATGTACTTGCAGCAACATGCGTGCCGACAGCCTGGCCTTTTCCAGCGCAACCGGCAAGTGAACCATGGCAATTTTCATGATGTCAGCGGCAGTGCCCTGCACTGGTGCGTTGATCGCTTCGCGCTCCTCCCGCGCCCGCAAGGCCTGGTTGACCGGGTTCTTTAGATTGGGGAAGTACCGCCGCCGGCCAAGCAGCGTTTCCACGTACCCCTCTTTTTTTGCAAATTGGCGGGTTCCATCCAGGTAGCTCTTGACGCCGGGGAATTGCATAAAGTAGGCCTTTACAAAGTTTTCGGCCTCTGCCAGGGTCAGGTCAGTGGTGCGGGTCAGGCCAAACGCACTCATGCCATAGATCAGGCCAAAGTTAATGGCTTTGGCATGCCGGCGTTGATCCTTGGTGACCGCTGCCAGCTCCAGCCCCTGGACGGCTGCCGCGGTGGCCGTATGAATATCCTGACCGGCGCGGAAAGCGCCCAACATGGCTTCATCCTGGGCCATGTGCGCCACAATCCGCAGTTCGATCTGCGAGTAATCCACCGCCAGCAGGAATTTACCTTCCCCGGCCACGAAGGCATTGCGCACCTGTCGGCCGATCTCCGTACGGGTGGGAATGTTCTGCAGGTTGGGGTCGGATGAGGCCAACCGACCGGTTACCGAGCCGGTCTGACTGTATGATGTATGGACTCGGCCTGTGCGTGGATTCACCTGCAACGGCAAAGAATCCACATAAGTAGATTTGAGCTTGGTCAACTCGCGATAATCCAGGATGGTGCTGACCACCGGGTGCTCGTTGCGGATTTCCTCCAGCACATCCGCCGAAGTTGAAAAATGCCCGCTGCTGGTTTTCTTACGCCGGTCGGGTGGTTCGATTTTCAAGGTCTCGAACAGGACTTTGGAAAGCTGCTGAGTGGAATTCAAGTTGAAGCGGTAGCCGACCTGCTCATAAATGGAAGTCTCGATATCTCCCAGGCGTTGACTGAGTTCCTTTGACATTTTTGCCAAAAAAGGCACATCCAGCGCCACGCCGTTGCGTTCCATTTGCGCCAGCACTGGCACCAGCGGCATCTCGATCTCGTCGAACAGGCGCAGGGCGTTGGCTTCCGCCAATCCTTTTTTGAGCAGCGCCACCAGTTGCAGACTGACCTCGGCATCTGCCGCGGCGTAAGGCGCAGCCTGCGCCACCGGAACCTGGCTCATACTGAGCTGGTTTTTGCCCTTGCCGATCAGGTCCTCAATGTGAGTCATCGCAATGTGCAGGTATTTTTTAGCGGTATCTTTCAGCCCAATATTGTAATTATCGGGATTGATCAAAAATTCAGCGATCATCGTATCGAATGCCAGCGGCGCGACCTGCAGGCCGACCTGAGCCAGCACCAGGGCATCGTATTTAAGATTGTGCCCGACCTTTGGTGTATGGGGATCGGTCATGGCTGGCCGCAGCGCCTCAAACACCTGCGGGATGGTCAACTGTTTTTCGGCCTGATTATGCCCAAGCGGGATGTAATAGCCCTGTCCTTCCCGCACTGCCAGCGAAATACCCACCAGATCAGCCCGCATTGGATCGGTAGAGGTGGTTTCCGTGTCAAAGGCGATCACCGGAGCAGACTGCAGGTCATCCGCCAGGGCCTTCAATGCTGCTGGAGTATCGACTACGACCGTCTTGAGTTCGTAAGCCGGGGTTTCGCCAATTTGCTGAACCGGTTCGCCAAACAACGACAGTTGCTGTCGCGGTAAGGGGGAAGGTTCCACCTGTCCTGCGATTTTCTTCAGGCGCGCCAACAGCGTCCTAAATTCCATTCTCGCAAAGAATTGCTCGATGGCTGGCAGATCGAGATATTTGGTTTGCGCTTTTTCCAGATCGAGCGACACGGAAATATCGGTGCGGATGGTAGCCAGGTCGCGGCTGAGGTAAGCCTGGCCACGGTCGCGTTCCAGCAATGTCTTTACCCGCCCGGTTATCTCTTCCAGGTGCGCATAAATCTCGTCCAGGTTGTCATATTTTTCCAGCAGTGAGATGGCAGTTTTTTCACCGACCCCGCCGACGCCGGGGATATTATCCGATTTGTCGCCAACCAGCGCTTTGTAATCCACCACCTGGTCAGGGCGGACGCCAAGCGCTGTCACCACGTCTGCCGCGGCGTAATCTTTGGCCTCGGAGAGCTTGCTGCCGGCCAAATTTACCAGCACGCGTTCATTGACCAGTTGCAGCAGGTCGCGGTCGCCGGTGATGATCTTGACTCCCAGCCCCTTGGCTACCGCCTGAACGGCGATGCTGCCAAGCACGTCATCCGCCTCGGCGCCTTCTTTTTCAAGGCGCGGGAGCCCAAAGACATCGACCATTTCGCGGATGCGCTCGATTTGCGGGCGCAGGTCATCCGGCATCTTGGCGCGGGTGGCCTTGTAATCCGGAAAAATCTCATTACGAAAAGTTTTCCCGGTATCAAAGGCGACCGCCATATATTCGGGCTTCTCCTGTTCCAGCAGGCGCAGCAGCACGCTGGCGAAACCGTAGGTGCCGGCCGTCGGTTCGCCGCTGCTGGTGGAAAACTTCTGCCCGGTGACGGTCAGGGCAAAGAAGGTGCGGTAAGCCAGGGCGTGTCCATCAATCAGATACAGGGTTGGCGGCATAAAATTTCCAATCTGGCAAAGGTTGCGCGGTTTTTGTTCCTGCGAGTCAGCAGCAGGCAGCGGGAAGGCAATTATTCAGGACCGATCTGGTAACAATAAAGTGTAACACGGGCAGAAACCGGAGGCAAGCAAGCCGGTCCGGTGTACCGCCATCCAGCCCGGCAGAACGGCCGCCGGTTATCACCGGCATGAAACCTTCCGCCGAGACAAAAAACGCGTTGGTGTAGGATCAGGCCGGGGCCGGCAAATTTCTTACGCTTTTTCTCCCGACCGGTTTGAAATCCCTGCTAAAATGGTTCTAATTTCCCAACTTGATCCATGCCGTTTATGCGATGCGCCGGTTTCTTCAACGCTTGATCCTTGCACTGCTATGGCTGGCGGGCATGCTTACCGCATTACCCGCGCAGTCTTCTTTGGTGGCTGCGCAGAGCGCCGCGCCGCTGTATTTGATCATCACACCGGATGCATTTGCCAGCACTTTAACCGATTTTGTTGCCGTCCAACAGGAACGCGGTTTTCAAGTTCAGGTGGCGCTGCTTTCACAGACGGGACCTGACAAAGAGCAAATCAAAAATTACATCAAGCGATTATTTCCCCGACCCAGGTATGTGCTATTGGTTGGCGATAGTGAGCTCATCCCCACCTGGCCTTTCACGACGTTCGCCTTCCCGCCGGCCAGCACCGACCTGTATTACACCACTTTCACTGACAACAGCTACAGACCGAAAACAATCCTTGGTCGACTGCCTGTCCATAATGCAACCGATTTGACCAATTACCTGTCCAAATTGATTGCGTATTACCGCATGGCAGCGATACCCTCCTGGCAGCAGCAAATTTCCTTCATAACCACGGATCATCCTACGTACGCCATGGATACCGAGGACGATTTTAATTATATTATCGCTACCGATACCACACCGACTGGTTATAGTGGAACATTTACAGGGCGTGACGGGGCTATTGCACCCACCACCGGCGGCGACCGGCTATTTCCGCTCACTTATAACGCCAACTCTGATGACGTTGTGTCGATCATCGGAGAAGGCCGGGCTGCAATCGTCTATCTTGGGAGCGGCAGCCCAACCTCATGGGATTGGAATGCGGGTCCTTTCCTGTCTGTAAATCAAGTTCGAACGCTAAGCGGACCACCGATCCCGCTGGTGTTAGCATTGGCGCACAAGACCGCAGATTTTGCAACAGCCGAATCGATGGCAGATGCATGGATCCTCAGCGCACAATCCGGCGCTCTGGTCTACATCGGGGCATCAGCCGATACCCAGAATAACTCAGCCAGAGGATTGGCATACGATTTCTTTTATACTGAATTTTATGATTTCAGCACCCCGCGGAGTGTCGGCGAGTCGCTACAGGCTTCTCTGCAGTATTTGGATAAAATTTTCTTCCCTGCGTCAGGCGCAAAAGCTGAATATGAAAGATACCAGCTATTCGGCGACCCATCGCTCTCCTTCCGGCTACCGCAAGGCGCACGGTTGAGGACGCATAAATTTTATTTGCCCATTGACTGGGACTCGCAGGTCACCATTCCATTTTCGGTCGAGAACCCCGGGGAGACCACTGAAACCTTCGAACTGGCCATCCATTCGTTTGCGCTAAATCCTGTTGCTTTGGATGTATATTCGGTGGAACTTGCACCGGGGGCTGCGACTGTCGTCTATGCAACCGTGCAAATGTCAACCGACTATCCGGTGGGAGCATCGGACAATATAACCCTTACCGCCACCCAGCACGAACCCCTACCGGCTGATGAGCTGATCAAAACGAAAATAACCGTCAGCGTGCAGACCTTTGACCCTGACATTCCCCTGCCGCTGGTCAAGCGTTCTAATTTTGGCAAGCCCTACCTGCGCCCTGACGCAGCCGTTGGTATAATCCAGTAACCCTCGCGGCCGCCCATTACGTCGATGCGCGCTGCTCCGTGGAGGAAACTGCGCCAATGTCTGAAACCGACACCTTTCGCTGCCCACACTGCGGCCAGCGCCACCCAACCGGGACGCTTTATTGCCCGATCAATGGCCTGCCCATCGAACTGCCGGACGCCGCGCCCGCACTGCCAGGCCTGCCGGAAATCCGTAAATTAAACCGCTGGTGGTTAATCGGCGGAGCTGTGCTGGCCGGAGCCATCCTGTGCCTGGCAGGCATTGTCACCCTGTCCATTCTCAGGGAGCGGGTCAACCCAAATATCACCCCAACTGTACTGGTCTTTTTGCCTTCCCGGGCGAACAACACACCCGCGCCCAATGTCACCCTGGTCGCTGCCACCCCGCAGCCCGGCGTAACGCCGCTCCACGAGCCGTGGGCGGCCTGCCCGGATGCATCCTACCTTTCCCGTTTGCGCATTGGCGATACTGCTGAAGTCAGCAGTAATCCCCCACTGGCAAACCGGGTGCGCAGTCAGCCATCCACTGACGCTGAAGTCCTTGGTTCCATCCAGCCTGGTGAAGATGCGCTGGTGCTGGACGGGCCGGCCTGCGCCAACGGCTGGGTATGGTGGAAAGTCCGCTCCAACGAGACCGGCCTGGAAGGATGGACGGCCGAAGGCGACAGTTCCAACTACTGGCTGGCGCCCGTATCTCAATAACTGCAGGCCTGCCTGCTCCTCGGCTGTTGGCCGGTGATCTCGCCTGACCCGGTGAACTAGCGCGGGCAGTTGCCCCATCCGTTTTTGCAGAGCGCCGTTCTCCGCAGAATACACAGCCTGGCAACTCGATATCATCATATGCCCTAACTGCATGACTAATTCTTCTCAGGGGCTGTCTCAAAAGCGGGCGGGCGTGGAAACCCGCCCCTACAGGTAGGGGATGGGTTCCACCCCATCTCGTATATGTGGTGGAATAAATGACAAATTTATTCTTTTGAGACAGCCCCTTATTTTAAATTGCGCGTCATCTAAAACGCGGTGCTTACCCGAAGCACGCAGAATACACTTTTCCCGCACAGCGAGCAAATTCCTTCACGGCTGGCCTGCGGCTGGCATCACACTTGCACTTATCTGATTAACGACAGCAAACGCTGTTCGACGGAGCAAAACCATTTCTTCCCTGACCAACTTTATACTCCCGGAGCAGGCCTGTTAAAAGCCCAAAGACCGGACCAAGGCGGATTGATTCAACCATGAACCGAAGCATTTATTCCCGTAGAAAAAGCAACGAACCTAATCGCAAGACGGCCTGCCGTCCTCAACCGCTTCCAGCCTACTTCCTACAAACCATGCCGGTGCCGATGTGTATATTGGATCGATTGACCGGCCATTACCTCGATGCCAACGACGCTTTTGCCGGGCTGCTGGGTCAGAAACGGGAGAATATAGTCCATAGGAGCGGCGCTGACCTGCCTGCCGGTCTGGGCGAGAATAACCTGAAGAATATTTTTGCCCGGCTGGAGGAATCTTCGGCCGTTCGCTCCCTTGATATGATCATTCTACAAGGCGGAGGCAAGGTCATCAAAACCGCCAGCCAGATCCAACTAGTGGATTTTCAGGGCCGTGAAGCTGTGCTGGTCACATTGAATACTTTCGCAGCCGGGAACACACCCACCATGCTTGATCAGCAGGAAAAGCACGTCCAGACGGCCAACCAATTCAGCCTGGCCATGGCTGAAGCCGCCAGCCCCGATGAAATCGCGCAGCAACTGGCTGCATCTGCCTTCGACATGCTTCCCGATAGCTGCGCGGTGCTGGTATCGTTGTGCGATCCGCATGAGCAATCCATTACCGATATCTACCAGCAGCATGTTGGCGATACTTTTCAACGCGCCGACTTCCCTGAAATGAAACTGGAAGCTGCGAGCCTGAGCCTGTTGAGCGATACGATCCACACCCGGCAGCCCATCATCACCGGCCAGTACGATGAACGACAAAGGACTATCGTCGATCGTTTGAAATTGTTTGCACCTGGCAAGGTGATTCAATCGGGCATCAGCCTGCCCATGCTTGCCGGCGGAGCTGTCATCGGTGTTTTGCAGGTCTTCAGCCACAAACCGGACCGGTATCACCTCAGCGATACAGCGGCTGGTAGTTTGATTGCCAATACGGCAGCCGGCGCCATTCACGGCAATCGATTGTCGAATATTCTGGAGCGCGCCAACCAGGATTTATCTCAGACCTATGAAGCCACCATCAATGGTTGGTCGCGCGCTTTGGAACTGCGCGATTTTTCAACTGAACGCCATGCTGAACGGGTCGTCTCAATGAGCGTTGAACTGGGGCGCCAAATTGGGCTGGATGAACCCGAACTGCTGCGCATCCAGCGCGGTGCGCAACTGCACGACATCGGTAAGATGGGCGTCCCCGACAGCGTATTGTTGAAACCTGGCCCGCTGGATGAAGCCGAATGGCGGGTGATGCGCAAACACCCGGTGTACGCCTATGAATTGTTGCGCCCAATCCCGAAGTTCAACGATATTGTCGATATCCCCTATTGCCACCATGAAAAATGGGATGGCAGCGGCTATCCACGCCGTTTGAGCGGCCGCGAAATTCCACTGCCCGCCCGGGTGTTTGCCGTTGTGGATGTGTGGGATGCTTTAAGTTCAAACCGGCCGTATCGGCCTGCCTGGTCACAACATCAGGTGCTGGATTACATCCAGCATCAGTCCAACAAACAATTCGAGCCGGAAATCACCCGTGCTTTCCTCGATGTTGTCAAAGGGAAAAGCGCCAGCAAACGCGCTGCCGCCTTCCCATTACGGCGGGCAATTTAGGCAGTTTGTGGTCATCCCCATCACTTTGCGATCAGTGTGTCCAGCCAGGATTTGACCTGGGCCGTGGTGCGGAAGTGGATCAAGCGCAGGTGACTGTATTCGGGCTGCTGGAACAAGTCCGGATAAGTTTGGCGATGTTTCTTGCGCGATTTGAACACATAGACCAACAGGCTGTCCTGCGAGAAAAAGGCGCCCCTGAAGGTTTCTTTATTTCCATTCCACAATTCTTCCCGGGTGACTACCCGCCGCAGGGTGCGCCAGAACAAACGCCACAAAACCACAACCAGGGGTAGTTCGAGCCAGATGAGTGTATCCGCGCGCGGCCAGATGATATCGCGCACTTTGGCATAATTTCCATCAACAACCCAGGCCGGCCCTGCCAGCGCTTCGGATAGCCGTTCGCGAAAGACCAATGGGTCAGCTTCGCGCCAACCCGGGTCCCAATGCAACGCGTCGATTTCGACATGCGGCAGTCCCAGGCGTTGGGCAATTGCTTCAGCCAGAGTGGTTTTTCCACTGCCGGTGCTTCCAACGATGGCAATGCGCTGGCCGGGCTGCGGGAACGCGTTATTCGCGTTGGGGACCAATTTCATTTCTGTCATCATCTACAACGTTCCTGAGACTGATTGATGATTGGGTGTGCAAACCATTGATTTTAACATGATGAAGCGGCCAGCAACCCAAAATAAAGGTTCGGTCATCTATCTCCCTTAGGCCTTGGTTTTCGGGCACCTGCCTCTGGACTGGCTTGACGTCCAGGCGATTTTTCGCTATCGTTTAAGGCACAGGAGACTGCCATGCTCTCAACCGAAGACTTGTTTAATTTAATCAAGCAAGGGAAGATCGAAGAAATTCAGGAAGCCCTTTCACTGGATCCAAGCCTGGCCAATGCCCATGAACCGGAAGGCGCAAGCGCGGTGCTGACAGCCGCTTACTACGGACAGTCTGCCATTGCCCGGCTACTGGTCAAATATGGCGCTACCCTTGACCTTTTTGAGGCAGCCGCTGTCGGTGAGCTCGATACAGTTCGCCAAATTGTTGCTGCCCGGCCTGAGCTGGTGAATGCAGTTGCGTCTGACGGCTTTCAACCGCTTGGCCTGGCAGCCTTTTTTGGCCACCTGGACGTCGCTGAATTTTTAATCAACGCCGGAGCAGCGGTCGATTCCCCCTCGCATAATCCGTTGAAGGTGATGCCGCTCCATTCGGCAGCCGCCGGCAATCGGGTCGAGCTGGCACGGCTGCTTATCAATCGCGGCGCGCCAGTAAATGCCCGCCAGGCGGAAGATTTCACGCCGCTGCACAGTGCGGCGCAAAACGGCAGTCTGGAGATCATTCAGGCGTTATTGGCAGCGGGTGCAGAGGTGAATGTACGTGATGGTGAAGGTAAAACACCGCTGGCCTTTGCCCTGGCTGAAAACCACCAGCAAGCGGTTGAGTTGCTGCTGGAAAACGGCGCAACGGCATAAAAACTGCAACCTGATCAGCGATTGGAGCCGCCCAAATGACAAACCGACGCTTGTTTACCCCTGTTTCCCTGGCAATCATCCTGCTGCTCACGGCTTGCAACTTGCCGCGGCCAAATGCGACCGCTGAAACGCCTGGAGACCCGATTGGCACTGCCGCCGCCCAAACCGTGGCAGCCCTCTCTACTCAACTTCAACCGAAAGATACCGTAACGCCCGCGCCGGTGCAGACCAACCCACCGGTTCTGACCGCCACCCAGCCGGCGCAGACTTCCGCCGAGACCACACCGGCGAAGACCTGTGACGCCGGCGAGTTTGTCACCGATGTAACTGTGCCGGATGGCACGAGTTTTACCCCCGGGCAGACGTTCACCAAAACCTGGCGTTTGAAGAATACCGGTTCGTGCACCTGGACCACATCATACAGAGTGATCTTTGATTCAGGCAACTCACTTGGCGCGCCTGCCAGTTTTAACCTGCCAACCAATGTACCTCCGGATGCCATTGTGGATATTTCGGTGCAGATGAAAGCCCCTGACGCAGTCAAAGAATATGAGAGTAATTGGAAGCTGCAAAACGCCAGCGGCGTTATCTTTGGCCTGGGTGATGACGGACAAAAAAGTTTTTGGGTGAAAATTAAAGTGGAAACAGCCGTGCTGCCGTTTGCGGTCACCAAGGTGGCCGTCAGCGCTGATAATGCCGGTTTTACCGGCGCCTGCCCGCATACCGTTGCACTTGCAGCCGCGATCACCTCAACCGCTGCCGGGCGCGTTACCTATTTCTGGGAACGCTCTGATGGCACCAAAGGCGCGGTGCAGGAAGTCGTTTTTGACACCGGGGGGACAAAGACGGTGAATTCCAGTTGGCAGTTCGGCTCCAGTTTTGATGGTACGGTGAAGGTGTATATCGACAATCCCAACCACCAGTATTTTCCGAACTTCGCCTTGAAGGTGACGTGTAATTAAGAGACAGTGTCAAGTGCCACGTGTCAAGTGTCACGTAAAAGCCGCCATCAAACGTTAAATGTGCACCAATGCCGGGTTTACGGTGAGCAATGGATGAAGAATTGGCAAACGCCCGAGCATTCGCAGATTGGGTTCGGGGCGGCGAACGGGACGAATTGATAAATTGACCTTGCAGCCTCGCTCACAGAGCGCCCTGCGGGTGAAACCTGGCATCGATAGGCCGTCCCCTTGTTTGTCGGATTTCGGGAGCACATTAACCTGGCAATTTTTTCGTGCAACTTCCCCCTCAATCCGACCTACAAAAAGCGAGACCCGGCATTGATACGCCGTCCCCTTGTTTGTCGGATTTCGGGGGCAAATTAACCTGGCCATTTTTTAAGGGCAACTTCCCCCTCAATCCGACCTACAAAAAGCTCATACCACTGGCGTTAGCCTCTCGAATGGTCATTCAAACCCCGTGTTTGCGATTATTATCACAAAAATCAGGAGGATTATCGGCTGACAGTCCAGCCCCTTCATGTTATGATATTTTTCACAATAGGGCATAATTGCCTGATGCGCCCTTTCTCCACCAAACAATATATTGATTAACCAGAGCCCCATTATGCGACCTCAATCCATCACGACGCGTGAAACCCCCCAACTGTTTACCCGATTCCTGGTTCTTGCACTGCTCGCTGCCCTGATTGGCACTTTATTAACGGTGCAACCTGCCCGCGCAGCGCAATCCTCCCAGGAAGCCAACCCGGTCGTCATTTACATGTTCTGGGGCGACGGCTGCCCGCACTGCGCCAAAGCCAAACCCTTCCTGGAGGAGCTGGCTGCCCGCAACCCGAACGTCGAACTGCGATTCTACGAAATCTACAATGTTGCCGCGAACCGCGAACTCTTCGAACGGATGGGCGCTGCCCACGACTATGAACCGCGCGGCGTCCCGGCTATTTACATTGCAGATCAGCATTGGGAAGGCTGGTCGGACGCAGTCGGGGCGCAGATCGAGGAAGTGGTGGCGCGCTGCTCCAGCGAAACCTGCACCGACCTCAGTGCGGGCGTAATTGGCCCCAACGAAGGCGTGCTGACTAAAATTAAACTTCCCAAACCCGAAGCTCAGCCAACCCCGGCGCTGGACGTCAACAGCGACATCATAAATCTCCCCTTGATTGGCAAGGTGGATCTGAGCAAACAATCGCTGCTGGTCAGCACTGCCCTGATTGCCTTTGTGGACGGCTTCAACCCCTGTTCGGTCTGGGTGCTTACCATGCTGCTGGCGCTGACGCTGCATACCGGCTCGCGCAAGAAAGTATTGATCATTGGCGGCATCTTCCTGACCGTCACAGCAGCGGCCTATGCGTTGTTCATCGCTGGAATCTTCACCATCCTCAGTTTCGTCAGCTTCATGGGCTGGATTCAAGTGCTGGTTGCCGTGGTGGCGCTGTTTTTTGCCGTCATCAACATCAAAGATTACTTCTGGTATAAAGAAGGCGTGTCCTTCACCATCGCCGACGAGAAGAAGGGCGGCATCGCCAGGGGTATCCGGCGTGTGATGGACAGCAAATCATTCTGGGGCATGGCGGCTGCCACGGTCGCCCTGGCAGCCGGGGTCTCGCTGGTCGAGTTTACCTGCACCGCCGGCTTCCCGGTGATGTGGAGCAACATCATGGCTGCCCAGAACGTCACGCCGCTCAATTTCGCGCTGCTCCTGCTGCTCTACATGGTCATTTACCAGTTGGACGAGCTGGCAATCTTCCTGGTGGCCGTATTCACCCTCAAAGCTTCACGCCTGGAGGAAAAACACGGCCGCATTCTCAAACTGATCGGCGGGATTTTGATGCTCACCCTGGCCGCAGTCATGCTGATCAAGCCGGCTTTAATGAACCAGCTCAGCAGCGCACTGCTCATCTTTACTGCTGCGTTTGGCGTGACAGCGCTGGTGCTGCTGCTGCACCGCCGGATTTTGCCGCACTTCGGCATCTGGATCGGCAGCGAGGCGCGCCAGACCAGGAAACGCGAGCATCACCGCCCGGCGCCCGGTCAAACGCGGGCTGCGCGCCGCAAATAAGCCGTCAGGCCAACAATTCTTCCAGGATGGTGCGCGCCAGGGTCGGATCGGCCTTGCCGCGCATCTTTTTCATCACCTGCCCGACAAACCAACCGATCAATGTGACTTTGCCGGCCTTGTAGGACTCGACTTCCTTGGGGCTTTCTGCCAGTACTTCCAGGCAAACCGCGCGAATGGCGGAGTCATCGCTGACTTTAGCCAGGCCTTCGGCTGCGACGATTTCTCCCGGCGCCATGCCGCTTTCTTCCACCTTTTGCAGCAAACTCTTGGCAGTGGAAGTATTGACCGTACCCGCATCCGCCAGTTTGATAATCTCGGCCAGGTACGCTGGCGTCAGACGCAACCGGTCGGCGGTCTTGCTGGTCTCGTTCAACATGCGCAGCACGTCGTTCATCAGGTAATTCGAAACGCGCTTGGGATCGCTGCCGTAAGCCTTGACCGCGCTCTCGAAATAGTCCGAGAGATTGCGCTCGCTGGTGAGAATGTCGGCATCGTATTCCGGCAGACCGTAGGCATTCATGAAGCGCTGACGGCGCACCAGCGGCAGTTCGGGCAGCGCCTTGAGAATATCGGCTTTCCAGGCGTCGTCCAACCGGATGGGCAGCAGATCGGGCTCGCGGAAGTAACGGTAATCGGCCTCGGTTTCTTTGGAGCGCATTTTGCGCAGCACGCCGGCTTCTTCATCCCATTCCAGCGTCCAGGCCTCGATGCGATGTCCGGCTTCCACCTCGCGAATCTGGCGTTCGATTTCCTTTTCGATGGCGCTGCGCACAGCTTCGATGGAATTGACGTTCTTGATCTCGGTCTTGGGGTTCAGGTAGGTTGCCCCGCGCGGGCGGATCGAGACATTGGCGTCGCAGCGCAGGTGCCCCTTTTCCATATCCGCTTCGGAGACCCCAAGCCAGCGTAATAACTGGCGCAGGCGAATCAGATATTGCGCGGCCTCATCGGGGCTGCGCAGGTCCGGCCCGGTGACCATTTCCACCAGCGGCACGCCGCAGCGGTTGAAATCGATCAGGCGTTCATGCCCGGCATTCTTGGTCTTGCCGGCATCCTCTTCCAGGTGCAGCTTGTGAATGCTCACCTTGCGAATGTAAGCGGGTTGGCCGTTGGCTGCCGGGACGGGCAAATCCAGGTAACCGCCAAACGCCAGCGACTGGTCGTACTGCGAAATCTGGTAACCTTTAGGCAGATCGGGGTAAAAGTAATTCTTGCGGTCGAAGTAGGACAGCGGGCGCAGTTCGGCGTGCATGGCGGCAGCCAGCACCACCCCTTTTTCGACCGCAGCCTTGTTCAATACCGGCAGCACGCCGGGCATACCGGTGCACACCGGGCAGATGTTGGTGTTGGGCGGGTCGAACCACGAGTCGGCTTTGCAGGCGCAAAAAATCTTGGTGGTCGTATTCAGCTGGATGTGGGTCTCCAGCCCGATGACGGCTTCGTAATCATTCATAACAGGCACTCTCCATGCAGGGTTTGGAGACAGGGTTGATTATTTCGAGGTCAGGCAACTCAGCGCAACACCATCGGTTTGACTTTGCGCCAGTCTTCGGTCTCGGTGGCCAGTTCATACGCCCGCCCGATGCGCAGCAGCACGTCTTCACTAAAGTCCGGCCCAAGCAGTTGAATACCCACCGGCAGGCGGTCAGCATCCAGCCCGCCGGGCAGCGAAAGCCCGGGGATGCCGGCATGGTTGGCCGGTACGGTCAACTGATCGGCGTACTGCATCAGCACCGAATCGCCGTACACTGCGCCCATTTTGAAGGCGGTGGTCGGCGTGGTGGGGGTCAGCAGCGCATCCAGCCGGTGCTTCCCGCTGCGGTCGAAGGCCTGCTCAAAATCGCGGCGGATGAGCGTGCGCACCCGCAGGGCGCGCTGGTAATATTGCGCCGAATATTGCGCTGCGCTGACGTACATGCCCATCAAAATGCGCAGCTTGGGCTGTAAGCCAAACCCTTCGTTGCGCGTCTGGCGGTAGAGTTTGGTCAGATCGTCAATCGGCTGCCGCGTGCGATAGCCGTATTTGACGCCGTCGTAGCGGTGCAAATTGGAAGCCGCCTCGACCCGGCTGATGACAAAATAAGCCGGGATGCCGTAACGGGTATTGGGCATGGGCACGTCCTCGACGATTTCGGCGCCCAGGCTGGCCAGCACTTCGGCGGCGCGGAGCACCGGCGATTCGATGTCCATTGGCAGCGACTGCTCGCGGTATTCGCCGGTCTGTGGGTCGGGGAAAGCGATGCGGAAATAATCCGGCGACAACCCGATGCGCAGTCCCTTGACGCCCCCTTCCAACTGTGCCAGATAATCCGGCACCGGCACTTTGGCGGCAGTCGAGTCACGCGGATCGGCGCCGGCAATGGTTTGCAGCATCAGCGCGGCGTCCACCACATTGCGCGCCACCGGCCCGGGGCAATCCAACGATGAACCGAAAGCAATCAAGCCGTAGCGCGAGACCCGCCCATAGGTCGGCTTGACGCCAACCACCCCGCAGAAGGCAGCCGGTTGGCGGATCGAGCCGGCGGTATCGGTGCCCAGCGAGAGCGCGGCCTCACCGGCAGCCACCGAGGAAGCGCTGCCTCCCGAGGAGCCGCCGGGCACATGCGCCGGGTTCCACGGGTTGCGCGGCGCCGGCTGAAAGGCAGTGGATTCGTTGGAGGAGCCGTAGGTAAACTCGTCCAGGTTGACCTTGCCGAGCATGACCGCTCCCGCGGCTTCCATGCGCGCCACGGGTGTGGCGGTGTAAGGCGCGGTGTAATTGGCCAGAATGCGGGAGGCTGCCGTGGAGGGAGTGCCGCGCACGCTGAAAATATCCTTGGTGGTGAAGGGAATGCCTGCCAGCAGGCCGGGATCTTCCCCGGCAGCCAGTTTTTGGTCAACCGTTCGAGCCTGATTCAAGGCGCGTTCGCGGGTGATGGTAATAAACGCGTGCACCTTCTGTTCATCCTCGGGCGTCAGGCTGCCGGCGTCCAGCGCGCCGGAACGCCCGTCCACCGCAGCGATGCGCTCCAGACAGGCGCGGGTCACTTCTTCCGCGGAGATTTGCCGCTGGCGCAGCAGCAGACTCAATTCATAAGCAGGGATATCGCATAATTCCATGAGGCTTCATTCCAGCGTGGTGTGGGGGATATCGGGAACGACAATGTAACCATCCCGGGTGTCGGGGGCCTGGGCAATGATTTCTTCCGGGTTGGGGTGCGGCTGCCAGACATCCGCGCGCAGTTCCGGGCTGACGGCGCTGGCGTAGGGAACCCCGTGCAGGCTGGCGGGAACGCTCTCGTCCAACGGAATGGCTGCCAGCTCCCGTATCGCTTTTAGCTGGTTGTTGAGCTCGCGCAGCAGGTAGTCGGCTTGCTGCTGGTCCAGCTCCAGTGCAGCCAGCCCGACCAGGTGATCGAAGGTATCGCGGTCAATGGAATCGCTCATCGAAACCTATCCAAATACAGGAATACTAACCAGAACACACCCGGCGGCGTCCCGCCGGGACGTTTAATCCTACCATAGAAAATCTTGCAGACCGCCCTCTTCATGCCTGATTGAGGAATGCTGGAAGGTAATCTTTCCGATTCTAAAAAGGCGGCGGTGCTTCAGGTGGTTCGGTTGGCGGGACCGGTGTGTCGGTTGGCGGGACACTTGTGGGAGGCGGGCTGGTAGGCGGGGGCGGGGGCGGGGGCGGTGGATTGGTCGGTTGAACCTCAGCCTGTGTTGGCGTGACGGTACGGGTGCGCGTGGCAGTGCGCCGGCGGGTCGGCGTCTGGGTCGGCGTCTCGGTAATGGTGGGGGTAGCCGTAGGCTCAAGCGTTGCGGTGTTGGTGGGCGTGAGGGTATTGGTCGGCGTGGCCGTCATGGGGATCGGGGTTAGCGTCCAGGTAGGGGGCAGTCCCTGCGCCCTGATGGTGGCAGTCGAAGTTTGAGTCTGTACGGGATTATCGTCCGGCGGTAAAGGCTGGGTACCGGGCAGTAGATCGAACGGCGGCAGCGGATTAAGCGCGCTGTAGGGATCGATAAATACAATTACAAAAGCTGCAATCGACCCAAAAATGCTGGCGACCACCAGGACGGTAAGAATATTCCAGATCGAATCCTTTATATGGAACCCCTTTTTCATGTAGCATCCTGCGGTACGGAATGCCTTTGTGGCAATGAATTACTGTCAGTATATGCAACTTTTAATGTCTGTCAAGGAAGCCTTTGCCAGAAACACCAAAAACGCGTATGCAGTCACGTTGTCAAGTCTTTTACACCTTACATGTGACACGTTATAATCTTGATTGTGAATGGTTTCTCGCTGCTCCTTGGGATTGGCGCTGCACTTGGGCTACTGCAAATTATCCGGCGTGTCCCCGACAATCTGTCATTACCCTGGACAGGCGCCGGGGTGGGCCTGCTGGTTGCAGCGTTGGCGGGAGCACGCGCGGCGTACGTCTGGCTATATCCGGCTTATTACACTGCCCACCCGGAGTCGGTCTGGCAGTTGAGTGAAGGCGGGCTGGCCTGGCCGGGCGCACTGGCAGGCGCGCTGACTGCTTTTTTTATTGCGTCGCTGTTCCTGCGCGCTCCACTGGGGGTTGCTGCTGATATTTTTGCACCCATGTTCGTCACCGTGGCTGTCACCTCCTGGCTGGGAGCCGGCTTCAGCGGCACCGCTTATGGGGCCGAGATTCACCCGGCGCTTCCCTGGGCAATCCCCTCCACCGAGCCTGAGGGCGCGCTCACCTACCGCTGGCCCCTGCAATTGGTCGCCGCGCTGACGCTATTCCTGCTTGCCTGGTCATTCGAACACCGCAGCGCCAACTGGCGTTCCTTCGAAGTGCGCGCCGGCGTTGCCGGGCTGCTACTGGCAGGGCATACCGCACTCTTTTCCTTCTGGCGGGCAGATGGCGGGCTGGCTTTCAATGGGCTACGCCTCGATTACGTTGCTGCCGCGCTGTTGGCCGGGATGTGTACGCTGGGTTTGATCGTTCTCGGCGTGCTGCGCATGCGCGCCTCCTTCTCCGATGAAGCTCCCGGCGCCAACCGCGAAACCTGGTTCTCCCCGCGCGAGTAATCTCGCTTCCATTTCACCTCTACAGGTAACCCATCGCATGAAATTGACCATAGGACTCTCTCAAATCAACACGGTGCTTGGCGATGTCCAGGCCAACCTGGAAAAGCACCTGGAGATCGCCAAACAGGCGCAAAGCCAGGGCGTCGACCTGCTGGTTTTCCCGGAATTATCCTTGACCGGTTATGTGCTGCAGGACCTGGCGCCAACCCTGGCGCACCGTCCCACTGCGGACGACCCGGTTTTTCGCCCGCTGTTGGCTGCCAGCCAGAAGATAGACCTGATGGTAGGATTTGTGGAGGTGGATGAGCGCCGCCGCTTCTACATCGCCGCCGCTTACCTGTCACGCGGTCAGGTGCTGCATGTACACCGCAAAGTGTACCTGCCCACCTACTCCATGTTCGACGAGGGACGCTTCTTTGCCTGGGGTGACTCGGTGCGCGCCTTCGACACGCGTTTTGGTCGCGTCGGCATGTTAATTTGCGAGGATTTCTGGCACGCATCACCGCCCTACCTGCTGTGGCTGGACGGCGCCGATATCTTCCTGCATATGTCTGCCTCACCGGGGCGCGGTTTGAATGGCAGCGACCGTTTGGAATCGGCCGCCTGGGTGGATCACATCAATGCGGCCTATGCCAGCCTGTTTACCGCCTTTGTGGCCCATGCTAACCGCGTCGGTTACGAGGACGGTCTTAACTTTTGGGGAGGTTCGGCGCTCTACGGTCCCAACGGCAACCTGCTGGTGGAAGGTCCCATGCACGAGGAAGCTCTGACCCTGGGTGAAATTGACCTGACCCGGCTGCATCACACCCGCGCCCGCCTGCCGCTGCTGCGCGACGAACGTCCGGGGCTGGTGGCGCGCGAACTCGAGCGCATTTTGCACTCTGCAAACCCAAATCCGGGGCGTTAAACAGATGGAGAAGCCGATGACCGATTTGACGATCAACCCTGCTGTGGCGCGTAAAATTTTGACTGGTTGGATTCGCGCCGAAATCACCCGCGCCGGTATGCAGCGCGCCGTAGTCGGGCTTTCCGGCGGACTCGATTCTGCCCTGTCATGCTTCCTGGCCGCCGAGGCGCTTGGACCACATAATGTACTGGCCGTGCGCATGCCGTACCGCACCTCCTCACAGGACTCGCTGGATGACGCGCAGCGGGTGATCGATGCAACCGGGGTGCAATCGGCAACCATCGAGATCACCCCAATGGCCGAGCCGCTGCTGGAACGTTTCCCCGATATGACCAGCTTGCGGCGCGGCAACATCATGGCGCGCATGCGCATGATCGTGTTATACGATCAATCGGCGGCGTTTGGCGGGCTGGTGGTTGGCACGGGCAACAAAACCGAGATTTTGCTGGGCTACACCACCCTCTACGGCGATTCGGCCTGCGGGCTCAACCCCCTCGGCGACCTGTACAAAACCCAGGTGCGTCAACTGGCCGCCGCCATGGGCGTGCCCGAGTCGGTGCGGGTCAAACCTCCGACTGCCGACCTGTGGGCCGGCCAAACGGATGAAGGCGAGTTGGGATTCACCTACGCCGAGGTCGATCAGTTGCTGTACCTGCTGGTGGACGAACGCGCTGCGCCGGAGGAATGCGTCCAGGCCGGCTTTGATGAAAGCTTTGTACGCAAAGTGGTCGAACGTATTCGCCGCAACCATTTCAAACGGGTTATGCCGCCGGTTGCCAAGCTCAGCAACCGCACGGTAGGGTATGACTTTTTGTATTTGAGAGATTGGGGAACGTAGCGGGGTGTGCCACGTGTCACGTGCCCCGACCCCCTCCAACCCTTCGACAAGCTCAGGGCACCGCCCTTCGAACCTTCGACAAGCTCAGGGCACCGGGGCTGTCCCAAAAGCGGGCGGGCGTGGAAACTCGCCCCTACCTGTAGATACCGTCTTGAAAGTCAAGCG
>SLTK01000013.1 GCA_004347695.1 Chloroflexota bacterium
CCTACGTTCAAATGCGGTTTGCTGCGATCGAATTTCTGCTTTGCCATGTTCTATTCTCCTTGGCTCCTCAAATAATCAAGAAGGGTCCTGGGACAACCGGCAAAAAGAGCCCTCAATGGGATTTGAACCCATGACCTCGCCCTTACCAAGGGCGCGCTCTACCTACTGAGCTATGAGGGCTTGCCGTTCTCCAGAAATTTCCCCGGAAACCCGGGAAAGCTTCGGTCAACCGACCAGGTGGGCAGTGAAGGATTCGAACCTCCGAAGTCGTCCGACAGCTGATTTACAGTCAGCCCCCTTTGGCCACTTGGGTAACTGCCCCAGCCCGAGCTGTTGTTGGCTCGCAAGTGAGGTTGTCCAGCTCATTTTAAAGATCAGCCTCACTCGCCAGCCCGCAACTTGAGCCGACGATGGGAATCGAACCCATAACCTACCACTTACAAGGCGGTTGCTCTGCCGATTGAGCTACGTCGGCATGCGTTGTTAAGTTGCAATGTTAACAGGCGGGATTATACCAGAGGCCGCTAACGAAGGCAAGGTATTCCGTCCGTTTTACCGCTGCGCGAGTTTATCAGACATCCCAATGAGAGTCAAGCAATTCGGCTTAAAATATTTTTACCACGGAGACACGGGGGACACGGAGCAACGCATCGCTGTTTTTGAGGTGCGATGCACTTGAAAAGTGCGTTGCTCCTGCCCTTTGAGAACTTTTCATCAAATGCAGGTGCACCGCTCCTCGAGGTGGTGATGATTGGCGGCCCATTGGCCCAGGAGCAACGCACCCAAATCGAACCGTGTTACCAGGCTGAGTGGGAAAATGACGACAGAGTTACTTTATTGTATAATCAGACCAGATTTATGGAGGCTGTGTTTAATGGAAATTACCTGGTACGGACATTCTTGCTTTCGCATCACCGAACGAAACCTGGCAACCGTGGTCACCGACCCGTATGATCACCGGGTAGTAGGTTATGCTTCGCTCAAATTAAAAGCCGATATCGTCACAGTCAGCCATAAGGCCCCCGGCCACGATTTTTTAAGCGGCGTCAAAGGTGATGTGTATCCTGTCACCGGGCCTGGTGAGTTTGAAGTAGGCGGCGTCTTTATAACAGGGGTGCAGACCAACGGCCACACCCGGAAAAATCAGGATGAGCCTCGCAACACCCTGTATTTGATTGACTATAACGGGATCAATGTTTTGCATCTGGGCGCCATCGACCGCGTACCCACGCAAACAGAGGTCGAAGACCTTGGCCCGGTGCATCTTGCTCTGGTTCCGATCGGCGGAGGCACCGGCTTGAATGCTGCCAAAGCTGCCGAGGTGGTCAGCCTGCTCGAGCCAAACATTGTCATCCCCATGCATTATGCCACGCAGGAATCGATCATCTCCCTGGATCCCCTGGGGAAATTTCTGAAAGAAATGGGTCTGACGGATATTCAGCCGCAGCCTGCTTATAAAGTTACCTCCGTAAATGCGCTCCCCGAGGAAACCCAGGTGATTGTGTTGGATTTGCAGGGTAATTAGGAGATCGCCTGATGCCTGTCAAATTACTGATGTCCTGGGATATAGCCCCCGAACACGAACAAGAGTACTTCGAGTTTGTGGTACGGGAGTTTATCCCTGGCGTTCAGCGCATGGGCTTTGAATTGAGCGATGCCTGGGCAACGGTTTTTGGCACCCAACCCCAGATCATGGTTGGGGCAGTAGCGCCTACTCAGAACAAAGCACGCGAGATCATGGGTTCCACCGAGTGGAAGAATTTGCAAAATCAATTACTGGATTATGTGCGCAATTACCAGGATAAAGTTGTGGATGTGCGCACCGGTTTCCAGTTTTAATCAACGGTGAATTGAATGCCAACGGAATTTGCCCGGCTATTGCTCGCCTGGTACATGCAGCATGCCCGCGAATTGCCGTGGCGCGGCGTTACGGATCCGTATGCAGTGTGGGTCTCGGAAATCATGCTGCAGCAAACCCGGGTGGAAACCGTCATTCCGTATTTTCAGCGGTGGATGCAGCGTTTCCCAACCGTGCAGGCGCTGGCAGAATCCAATGAGCAGGATGTGTTGCAGACGTGGGAGGGACTGGGCTATTACAGCCGCGCACGCAACCTTTACCGGGCTGCCAAAGATGTGGTGAAACGCTTTGGTGGTCGATTGCCGACAACACGGTTGGATTTGGAGAGCCTGCCGGGGATCGGTCGCTATACCGCCGGCGCGATTGCTTCGATGGCTTTTGGCCAGGATGAGCCCGCTCTGGACGGGAATTTACGCCGCGTTCTGGCGCGGGCGTTCAATTTGACTGTGCCGCTGCGGACAGGACAAGGAAAGCAGGCGCTGCAGCGGCTTTTAGATGAACATCTGCCACGAGGCCAGGCCGGCGATTTTAACCAGGCAATGATGGACCTGGGCGCGACGTTGTGTACGCCGCGTTCACCCGACTGTGCGAATTGCCCCGTAGCTGTAATTTGCCAGGCTTACCAGCTTGGTGTTCAGGATGAGCGCCCGCTGCCAGAGCCGCGCCACCAGATACCGCATTACACAGTCACTGCCGCGGTGATTCAGCGGGAGGGACGCGTGTTGGTTGCGCAGCGACCAGCGGCTGGGTTGCTGGGCGGCATGTGGGAGTTCCCGGGCGGCAAACTAGAGCCTGATGAAACGCTTACGGCCTGTCTGGAACGTGAGATTCTTGAGGAGCTGGGGACGAGGGTAACAGTCGGCGAGCCGATTGGAATTTTCCGACACGCCTATACCCATTTCAAGGTGACGCTGCACGCGTTCTACTGCACTTTGAACGGCGCAGAACCGCGGGCAATCGAAGCGAGCGACCTGCGTTGGGTGCTGCCCAACGAATTAGCTGCCTTTCCGATGGGAAAGATCGACCGGCAAATAGCCAGGCATCTATCCACCGTCGCAAAAATTTGATTTAATAGAGTATGCAGATCAGGCGTAGGTTTTCAAACGACCAGAATATTCTGAAAATCTACGATAGTGCATCCTCTGCAAAGATGGGCGGCAGATGATGGAAGTGATGGATGAATATACCCGGCTAAGAACGGAAATGGTTGCCGCGCAGATTGCCCGGCGCGGGTTGCGCGATCCCCGTCTGTTGGCTGCCTTCCAGCAGGTGCAGCGGCACCTTTTCCTCCCGCAGCCGCTGCGCAGTCACGCTTATGAAGATCGCCCGCTGCCCATTGGCCAAAACCAGACGATCTCGCAGCCATATATTGTGGCGTTGATGACTTCACTGCTGGAGTTGAAGGGGGAAGAGAATGTACTGGAAATCGGCACCGGTTCGGGCTATCAGGCGGCTATTCTTTCAATCATGGCGCGCACGGTCCACAGTGTTGAACGTTACCAGGAACTGGCGGACGCAGCCCGCGCCCGGTTGGTGCGTCTGGGTTATTATAATGTGCAGGTGCACTGTGCCGATGGTTCGTCTGGTTGGCCGCAGGCAGCCCCCTACCAGGCGATTATAGCGACCGCCGCTGCAGCAGCAGTCCCCCAACCGCTTCTCGAACAATTGGTAGAGGGGGGGCGGCTGGTGCTGCCGATTGGCGGCAGCCAGGGTCAGGTGCTGCAATTATGGACGCGTGAATCGGGGCGATTGGACTATCAGGACATACTTCCGGTAAGTTTTGTTCCCATGCGCGGTGAATTTGGTTGGAGCGAGGATGATTGGCGCACGATGGATAAAGAGGAATAACGGGAGGCGTCAAAACGGGCGGTAGGCAAACCAGCGGCGCATCATTTCCACCTGGAAACGATAATACCCATTCTCTTCTTCCACCAAATCACGTTTAAGTGCCAGAGCAAGATTGGCCCGAAAATTCTCCGGGAAATAACTTTCCCATTCATCGCGAGAGACGGCGCCCTCAGGCCCGAGGTCGGACAGATGGTCGAGCATGGCGGCCGTTTGCGGGTTGATCTGCGGCCCACGCACATCTACAAAAAAGAAACTGCTGCTGGTAAGCGTGCGGTTGGCTGCTTCTTCCGCATCCGCCATCGTGACTAAATAACGCTGAGTGCTCGACTGCTCGTTTTTGAGCATAACCAGTTCATAACAAATGGATTGCACCAGATGCGGGTGGCCGCGGGTTAAATATAAAATGTGCTGGCTGGCAGCCGGTACATACGTCATTTGAAAATTTTTCACCGGATTTTCGATCAAACGCATAGTTTCGGTGGGAGCGAGTCTGCCTATTTTGATGACCTGGGCGTTGAACAGGAATGAGGACCAGGCATTGATTTCGTCCAGGGTATGCGATCCGACAAATAGCACTTTAAAATGCGGACGGTGCTGGATAACGAAACGGGCAAGCCCCAGGAACCCCTGCATCTGGGAATTATTCTGCAGGATAGGCTCAAGTGCCTCGAACTCATCCATCATGAGCAAAACAATCGCGCCATCCTCGCAAAGAATTTTTTCCGTTTGATCGATCCAGCGGCTGATGTGGGCAAACAGGTTTTTATTCTCCTGACGAATGATTGCCGGCAGCCTCAAACCGCGCTGCCGGTATGCCTCAGAACGGATTTCATTGATCATGTAGTAGAACAAATCCATCAGTTGTGTATAACCGGCGAGTCCCTGCCCATCAAGAAAAACACTGATGATCGTACTTGGTAAATAATGATCCAAATTTAGCAACAGCGAAGTTTTTCCCATACGACGCTGGCCATAAAGGTGCAGGGGAGGGCGGTTTGGACCCAGGAGCAGGTTTTCCAGCCGTGCCATGATGTCCGTGCGTCCGACAAAAACCTCCTGCTGACTATTTAATGGCATTCCACAAATATAGGGGTTGGCAATTTCGTGGTGGTAGTTCGCCTCGTGGGTAAGCCGCTCAATTTTATTCTCGATAATTCGGTCCCAGGCGGCAGTAACCCTGGTAAACCGGCTGGAATTAGCCTGGGGAGAAAGGATTAACTCACGCTGGAACAAATTCAAATCATCGCGCACCCGCCCCAGTGCCAAACGGGTCTGATAAACAGAAGATTGATTCAGGGCGCTTTCGATATCGTGACTCATGTGGGCAAATGGAGTGAGCAGCGTAGCAATCTGGCTATCCGAGAAATTCCACTGTACAAGGCGTGATGCGTCCGCGATGGAAGTCAGATCCTCGCAATTTTCCAGTTTGCGCGCCAGTAATTCAATTTCTGCCGCCTGCAGCGCCCGCCGTTGCGGTGAATCGCTGAATTTCAGTTTGTTCTTTTCAAACCCCTCCGGGTCGCGTTCCGCCTGGAGAATCAAGTAATCTTCCAGACCCGGCCAAACCAAAGCCTGTCCCTCTTCAAAAAAAGCGGCGTGTAACTTGAAATATTTCAATGGGCTGACGTTGGAGCGGCTGTCCAGAGTGTAGAGCAAATTATTCCAGATGGCGATAAAGGGCAGACTGACGATTGGCCGCCAGACCGAAAAGGTCAATCCGGCCAGTGTCACCAACAACGCCCTGACAACATTTACCCGTTCAAAGGTGTATCCCATTACCAGATCTTGCGCCAAATATACCCAACTGATACCCAGAACCAGCGAAGCAGCCATTGCGCCTGCCTGCGGTCCGCCAACCTGGTTTGCCAGTTGCCAGGTTGCGGTAAAAAGGAAGCATATCAATATACCGCCGCTAATGCTGGCTGATAGCAGGAAAACGGGTGAATTTTCAACGGAGATAAAAAATAAATAATAACTTACGCTAATAAAAAGCCCTTCCAAAGCCGCGATGGGCAGAACATCGATCAATCGCTTGTTGGTATGGGATTTCAGGACAAGCAATTCAAAGAGCAGGTAAAGAATGCCGGCTGAGGTCGTGATGATCCATGCAAAGCGAACCGGCAGCGGCATGGCGCCAGGAACGCCGGTATAGATGCCAAAGATTTTTCCTGAAATAATATTGATGCCAATAAAAATGAGTAACGCAGCAGCCAGAATTCCGGTAAGCAACCCGGCCAGTTCACGGCTGTTGAACCAGCGGTCTGCTCGGTGCGCCTGGTTGAGCAGCACATTTCCGGTAAGGCCACCAGCGAGGGCAATGGGGATGTAAATATAATTGGTATGGCGCGCCAATAAGCCCATCCCAAGGGCAATGGTACCACCCAAAAAATAGGCTGAGCTCACACTCGATTTGAGACTCATAATCGGCGGGATGATAAGAGAATATCCCAAGGTGAGCCACAGGCTTTGAATCAATTTGGGCTGGGCAATTTTAGCCAGTGATAAGTAAATTGCCACTGCAGCCACATTGAAAATTACCAGCAGCAAATAATTATTTAAAAGAAATCGGATCAGCGCTGGATTGCGCCGCTGCACAGGCGTTAAAGACAGGTAAGAAAACTCTGTGGGTAAGGTCAGATCGATCTGGTCGAGGGCGGTGCGCCAGGCTGAAGGTTTCACCAGCAGCCAGAAACCGATGTGAAGCGGGGTTGTGGCGAAGAAGCGGGACACAGTTGTCATCACACCGACCCGTTTCATTGTTGAGGGTCAAATAGATGGCGATACGGCATTATATTGGCCAGAGCTTCTTCCTTCCAACTGTCTATCATGGTTTCTTCCTCCAGGGCGACCAGACGCGTGCTGCAAAGAATTTGAAGCAAAGCCGGCCAGCAGCCGCTGGTTTGAAGAATCCAATCAATATCTGCTGCCGGGAATGGTTTGGGACTGGAGCGGATAAGTTCGAGCGCTTCTTCGGTGGTGAGCGGACCGAGGGTGAGGTTATGTCCAAATATATTCAAGAAGGGTGATGGCCGTCCATGATCGATCGCCAGCATGGCAGGGTTACGCTGGGCTGCCAGGATAAGCGCCAGCCGTCCCTCTGTCAAATTACTGACCAATGAGCGCAGCGACCACCAGAATTGCTGGGTAAACTCCGGGTTGGTAAGGGCAATTTGCACCTCATCCAGCAAAATCACCGTCGGTTGAGTGAGGTAGCGGGTGAAAATATCGACAAACTGGACCAGGTCGCACATGGCAGGCACCGGATAGCCCAGTGTGCGCAGCACAAAAGTCATGAAACCTTCGCGGGTGCACACGCGCGGATCTTGAAAATCGATGTACAACCAGTGGTACTGGCCGGGTTGCGCAAGCCAGTTGGTGTTTTGGTTCGGGCGCAGCGAGGCCGGCGTGGTGCGGGTGATTTTGCGTAAATAATGCAGTAGAGAAGTCTTGCCGCTGCGCTGCGCGCCTATGATAGCCACATTTTGCAATGCCTGACCATTGAGCGCGTTGAATATGTACCTTAACTCGCGCGTCCGCCCGAAAAAAAGGTGTGGTTGGAGGATGGGCGGACCAATAATGAAGGTGGATAGCGGCTTGACTTCCGATTCAAGGCTTTCATGATTCGAATCATTATTGCCCATCAGTTGCCGGCTGAGTTGGTCCGCGGAGGGATGACCTGCGTATTCCAGGTAGGCGTGTAAATCAACTTCGTTTTCCCAGCCGTTTCGGCGAGCGATGATACGCGCCAAATTTTCGACATCTTCCAGTTTCGAAGGTGCGCGCCGATGATAAATCCAATACTGAATAGCGCTGCCGCCTTGCCGCCCTAGCGCGTAGCCTAGTTCGTCGTACACAACCTGTTTCGTTTTGTTTTCCAGATATGCTATGCGGTCGATGGCGCGCAACAGCAAGTCTGAAGCCCTGGAATCTGTACGTTTCATATAAAATTAGTAGAAATATTCAGAGTAAAATAAGAGTACTGCTATATACTCTTTAGAGTGAACGCTTAGTATATTATACATACTTTCTGGCTAAATGCACTTTTCAAAGGATAATCCCGCTGATGCAGACCTAAGGGGATCAATCAGTGGAAATAACTCCGGCATATGGGGATTGGCCGGAGTTATTTCTTTTAATCAGTCCCCTTCGCCTTCAGGTGTTGGCAAAACCGTCCCGGGGCCATACTCATAAATCGCACGCCAGGGTTGGTAGTGGGTGTTGAATTCGTCGCTGAAATACACCTGCCCATCCCGATAAACCGTGCGGGTTACATGGACATCAGCACCGCGGGCTTCATAATCCACCTGTTTGATCTTGCCTTCCGGCAGGTCCGGGTTTTCTCGGTAGAGCGGCTCGGGCGGTTCAACCACATTGATCGGTCCGGTGGTGTCCCATTCGACAGAGCGGCCGTCAGAGGTGGAATAAAATTTCCAGGTGATGCTGCTGGCGGCCGGATTGACATACGTCTCCATCAACAGCCAGTATGGCGTGTCGTTGGTGAATTTAAAATCGACCAGCGGCACATAAACGGTGGCATCCAGGCCGGCAAAATCCTGGTTGATTTTGTTGCCAGCCACCTTTTCGTAATAATATACCCGATAGGCGTGTGCATGCCGCTCCACGACCGGAAAGCCGCCAAAGAAGGCCGTGCGGAAAAGCGTGGTGCTTACCTGACAGACCCCGCCGCCGACCCCTACCACGGTCTGGTCACCGACGATGATCAGCGCTTCGGCGTAGCCGTTATCCAGACTGATATCGGTTAGCTGGCTGGCCATGGAGAAGGTCTCGCCGGGGGCAATCAACAGCCCATGGAAACTCTTGGCGGCTGTCGTGATATTCTGCACGCGCTCCGGGCTGGAGCCGTAAAAGTAGGAGCTTTGGACGCTAACTGCCTCGGTTATGCCCAGGTCGGCGGCAGTGGTGGTATCCATGGCTTGCGGGTTGGTGGTGTCGAAAACCAGTGGAATGGTGTGTTGGCCGCCGGTCAGGCCTTCCTGAATGGCGGTTAAAGACGCTTGTACGTTGAGCTGCCGGCCGATAACTGCGTTTTGGATGAGGTCCAGTTGGCGGGTATCATCATTGAATATAAAGCGCGCATTCTGGGCAAAGGTTTGCAGATTGGGCGCCAGGTTACTGAGGTATTGGATCAACATTTCGGAACTGACCCCAACCTTGTAGGTTTCTGAGGCGCCGTCGCGCACCCGCTCGATGGCCAGCATCCCGGCCAGGGTGGCGGGTTCGATCACCCACGGTGCGCCGTCAGCGCTTTGGCCGTCCGGCATGGTCAGGGTAAGCGGTTGGCTGAGGATGGCGCGGGCGACTTCGGCCTGGGCGGACGGATCTAAAATGACCGGAGGCGTCTCTTTGATCACCAGTGGGACAATACCGTCCTTTAACGTCTGCACCTGGGTAGACAAGGCGATCAGTGAGGCGTCTATGTCAAGGGTTCGGCCGATTTCGCCTGAGCGGACGATCACTTCGGTACCCTGCACGCCAAGGTTGGCTTCCACAACCGGGCGGTCGATTTGACCGGAAAGACCTGCCAAATATTGGCGCGCCAGGCGTTGATCGAACACTAAGGCAGGCGCCAGGTCGGTGCCATCGAACCAGCTTTCAAATTGTGAGCCTAACCGATCGATCAAGCTACCCGAGCGACCATATTCGAAGGCGGCGGCAGCCGACGCGCCGGTGTCAAGAAATAAGCCCACTTCCCGGGGAGCTACCAACCAGGCGCTCTCTCCATCCTGTAGTAAAATGCGCCCCTTTTCAGGGAAGGTGATATTGGCTTGAATTTCGCCGGCCGCGTCAGCGGGGGACAGCCCACCGATGGATATGCCGGCTACGGTTACGCCGGGATAAACTCGGCCGCCGTACCAGAATTGAAAACCGGCGGTGAACAGACCAAAGATTAAAAAGAACGCAGCAAATCCCAGCACCAGCGACAACAGAATGTGCTCTAGGATTGGGCGTTTTTGGGTTTGAGCAGGGTAAATAGCTGTTCTCATAATCATCCTATTATAATGCGTGCATTAAAAATGCCAGTAAAGGTTTAATCAAACGACCGCGGAATGAGTCTGCATTTGAACTTCTCACCTCGAGATTTGAAATGCAGGCCTATTTTTTCAAATCTAGATCGCTTGACGCGACCTCACCCGAGTTTAGCTCATCTCAAGTTATTTAAGGAAAGACGGCGCGACAGTGAAGGAAGTTCCCGAAGAGAAATCTGAGTATGTCAGACAAACTCAGACCAATATTGGAAATTGGTCATGGAATCCCTTGACAAGGATTGTCGGGGGTGTATAATACCGCCCGTTGCCTGAAGCATGGCAGCCCGGTTGGTCGGAAACGACGGACCGATAAAAAACGAAGAGCTTCTTCCACAAGAAACTGTCTGGGAAAAGGGCAGAAATTGAAAGCCCCAAACCCTTGACAACCTGTCTGAAATTCAGTAAAATTGAATTTCCAAACTGTGAAGTGATCTTGCCCCATGCAGATCGGTAACAATTGAAAACAGGTTGGCAGCAAGGGGACCAGGCCTGACAAGGACGTCGAGATGATGCGCCGGTGTTGACCACAATTGCAAGGACGTGAGACATCGGCAATTTTATCGCCTGTCCTGAACAGAGGCACGAAGGCTGAGTAAAATCTGGCCCCTGGAAGCAAGCGGAACCTTAACAACTGAAGAGTGATAGGAAACAAGCCAAAAAGTAATGAGTTTCGTCAATCTTCCGTAAACTTTAACACCTGAAAAGGTGAAAAATTTAGCGGAGAGTTTGATCCTGGCTCAGGATGAACGCTGGCGGCGTGCCTAATACATGCAAGTCGAACGGAGATTGTAGCAATACAGTCTTAGTGGCGAACGGGTGAGTAACGCGTTGGTGACCTGCCCCGAAGTGTGGGATAACAGCCCGAAAGGGTTGCTAATACCGCATGTGGTTTTTCGGATTAGATGCCGGATTTCTAAAGGAGAAATTCGCTTCGGGAGGGGCCTGCGTCCCATCAGCTAGTTGGTAGGGTAAAAGCCTACCAAGGCGATGACGGGTAGGGGACCTGAGAGGGTGGCCCCCCACAATGGAACTGAAACACGGTCCATACACCTACGGGTGGCAGCAGTAGGGAATATTGGTTAATGGGCGAAAGCCTGAACCAGCAACGCCGCGTGTGCGATGACGGCCTTCGGGTTGTAAAGCACTTTTTGAGGGGATGAGGAAGGACAGTACCCTCAGAATAAGTCTCGGCTAACTACGTGCCAGCAGCCGCGGTAACACGTAGGAGACTAGCGTTATTCGGATTTACTGGGCGTAAAGCGCGTGTAGGCGGTTCGGTAAGTTGGATGTGAAAGCTCCTGGCTTAACTGGGAGAGGTCGTTCAAAACTACCGGACTTGAGAGTGGTAGAGGGAGTTGGAATTCCGGGTGTAGTGGTAAAATGCGTAGATATCCGGAAGAACACCAGTGGCGAAAGCGGACTCCTGGACCATTTCTGACGCTCAGACGCGAAAGCTAGGGTAGCGAACGGGATTAGAGACCCCGGTAGTCCTAGCTGTAAACGATGTAGACTTGGCGTTGGAGGGGTTAAATCCTTCAGTGCCGAAGCAAACGCGATAAGTCTACCGCCTGGGGACTACGGCCGCAAGGTTAAAACTCAAAGGAATTGACGGGGCCCCGCACAAGCAGCGGAGCGTGTGGTTTAATTCGATGATACACGAAGAACCTTACCAGGGTTTGACATGCTAGTGGTAGGGATCCGAAAGGTGACCGACCCCTCGGGGAGCTAGCACAGGTGCTGCATGGCTGTCGTCAGCTCGTGTCGTGAGATGTTCGGTTAAGTCCGCTAACGAGCGCAACCCTTGTTGTGTGTTACATGTGTCACACGAGACTGCCGGTCTTAAACCGGAGGAAGGTGGGGATGACGTCAAGTCAGCATGGCCTTTATGTCCTGGGCTACACACACGCTACAATGGCCGGTACAATAGGTTGCGAAGCCGCGAGGCGGAGCCAATCCTCAAAGCCGGCCTCAGTTCAGATTGCAGGCTGCAACCCGCCTGCATGAAGATGGAGTTGCTAGTAACCGCAGGTCAGCTATACTGCGGTGAATACGTTCCCGGGGCTTGTACACACCGCCCGTCACGTCATGGGAGCTGGTAACACCTGAAGCCGGTAGCTTAACCCGCAAGGGAGGGCGCCGTCGAGGGTGGGGCTGGTGACTGGGACGAAGTCGTAACAAGGTAGGTGTACCGGAAGGTGCGCCTGGATCACCTCCTTTCTAAAGATATCTGAGCGAACCACCAAGGTGGCAAGCTCCAGAGCTTTAGCTCAAAATCCTTTTGTCGTCGGTAAGGCGAAAGGTCGAAACTTTGCTCTTTTAGCAAGTTTCCTATCACTTCTCAGTTGTCAAGGTCTCCTTTAACATCGATGAGGGCCTTTAGCTCAGTTGGTTAGAGCGCGCCTCTGATAAGGGCGAGGTCTCAGGTTCGAGCCCTGAAAGGCCCACCTGCGTCCAGAAACCGGGGATGTAGCTTAGCTGGGAGAGCGCCGCCTTTGCACGGCGGAGGTCAGGGGTTCGAATCCCCTCATCTCCACTGACTAAGCAAGTCAAATGGAGTGTGTGTGGTAGGAAGTAAACGGCAGCAAGACTGAAAAAGAACAGGCAACACCGCTTAGTGCTTCAACGGCCCGGCGGTAAGCCGGGTCGCCGTGTGTCTTAACAAATGAGGGAAGTTGAAGGGCGCTGAGCGCTCCTGACTCCGAATGGATGTGAGGATCGCCCCGCGCTGGTCAACAGCGTAAGTTGCACCTTAAGAATCGAATAGTATGTATGTAGGCCCAAAAAGAAAGTCAAAACAATTTCGAACTGAAGAGTTCTGAATTCTCCGCATCACGTGCGGAAGCTACTAAGGGCTTACGGTGAATGCCTTGGCGCTAAGTGCCGATGAAGGACGTGGGTCACTGCGATAAGCCTCGGGAAGCCGTGAACAGGCGTTGATCCGGGGATTTCCGAATGGAGAAATCCGCTGTTGCGAACCAACAGCATCCCATACTGAACACATAAGTATGTGGAGGGGAACCTGGTGAACTGAAACATCTAAGTAACCAGAGGAAAAGAGAGCATTCCCTGAGTAGTGGCGAGCGAAAAGGGAACAGCCCAAACCATCACTTGTGATGGGGTTGTAGGGCCTGGCACATAGGAGTTACAAAGCAGATCGTTAGCGGAATGGTGTGGGACAGCCAGCCATAGAGGGTAACAGCCCCGTACGCGAAAACGATTTGTCTCCTGCTAGGTACCTGAGTACTGCCGGGCACGCTAATCCGGCAGGAATCTGGGGAGTCCACTCTCCAAGGCTAAATACACTTGGCGACCGATAGTGAACAAGTACCGTGAGGGAAAGGTGAAAAGTACCCCGTTGAGGGGAGTGAAATAGAACCTGAAACCGTAAGCTTACAAGCAGTTGAAGGGCTAATAGTGGGTCGGTGCCCCGGAGAAATTCGGGTGCGCGCCACTACGCCTGACAGCGTGCCTCTTGGAGAATGAGCCTGCGAGTTAATCTTTGTGGCGAGGTTAAGGGAGTGACACCCGGAGCCGTAGCGAAAGCGAGTCTGAATAGGGCGTTCAGTCGCAAGGATTAGACCCGAAACTGGGTGAGCTACCCATGACCAGGGTGAAGCGAGTTTAACCGCTCGTGGAGGCCCGAACCTACTAATGTTGCAAAATTAGGGGATGAGTTGTGGGTAGGGGTGATATGCCAAACGAACCCAGAGATAGCTGGTTCTCCCCGAAATAGCTTTAGGGCTAGCGCCATGCGTTCAGTACCGGAGGTAGAGCACTGAATGGACTAGGGGGCTTAGAGCTTACCAACTCCAATCAAACTCCGAATGCCGGTACTCCAGAGCATGGTAGTCGGACTACGGGTGATGAGATTCGTGGTCAAAAGGGAAACAGCCCAGATCATCGGCTAAGGTCCCAAAATTCAAGCTGAGTGGGAAACGATGTGGGGTTACTTGAACAACCAGGAGGTTGGCTTAGAAGCAGCCACCCTTTAAAGAGTGCGTAATAGCTCACTGGTCTAGTGATCCTGCGCGGAAAACTTAACGGGGCTAAGCTTGATACCGAAGCCATGGGCTTCAGCGTAAGCTGGAGCGGTAGGGGAGCGTTCTATCTGCAGTGAAGGTCGACCGTAAGGACGGCTGGAGCGGATAGAAGTGAGAATGCAGGCATGAGTAGCGTAAAATACGTGAGAACCGTATTCGCCGTATGTCTAAGGTTTCCGACGCCAGGTCATTCCGCGTCGGGTTAGTCGGGTCCTTAGCCGAGGCCGAAAGGCGTAGGTGATGGACATCCGGTCAACATTCCGGAACCACTTGAGTTGAGTGATGGAGGGACGCAGCGAGGTAGGCCAGCCTGCGATTGGTTGTGCAGGTGCATGGTGTGGCAGGCGTTGAGGTCTGTAGGCAAATCCGCAGACCGAGCTGAGACATCGTGACGAGCCTCTAAGGCATAAGTGAGTTGAGCCTTGCTGCCGAGAAAAGCTTCTAAACGTTGAAACTCGAGTGCCCGTACCGCAAACCGACACTGGTAGACGGGTAGAATATACCAAGGCGAACGGGAGAACCTTCGTTAAGGAATTAGGCAAATTAGCCCCGTAACTTCGGGATAAGGGGTGCCTCTAGACGTGAATGTATAATGAGCGTCCGGAGGCCGCAGTGAAATGGTTCTAGTGACTGGTTACCAAAACCACAGGTCTCTGCTAAGCCGAAAGGCGATGTATAGGGGCTGACGCCTGCCCAGTGCCGGAAGGTTAAAGGGAGAGGTTAGCGCAAGCGAAGCTTTGAACTGAAGCCCCGGTGAACGGCGGCCGTAACTATAACGGTCCTAAGGTAGCGAAATTCCTTGTCGGGTAAGTTCCGACCCGCACGAACGGCGTAACAACTAGAACACTGTCTCAACGAAGGACCCGGCGAAATTGAAATGGCTGTGAAGATGCGGCCTACCCGCAGCAGGACAAAAAGACCCCGTGGAGCTTTACTGCATCCTGACATTGAATTTGGGCATTGTCTGTGTAGGATAGGTGGGAGTCTATGAAGCTGGGGCGCTAGCCTCGGTGGAGACGTCAGTGAAATACCACCCTGATGATGTTTAGATCCTAACCCCACACCGTAATCCGGGTGGGGGACCGTGCCAGGTGGGCAGTTTGACTGGGGCGGTCGCCTCCCAAAATGTAACGGAGGCGCCCAAAGGTTCCCTCAGGCTGAATGGAAACCAGCCGAAGAGTGTAAAGGCATAAGGGAGCTTGACTGCAAGACCAACGCGTCGAGCAGAGTCGAAAGACGGGCTTAGTGATCCCACGGTACTGAGTGGAAGGGCCGTGGCTTACCGGATAAAAGCTACCCCGGGGATAACAGGCTGGTGAAGTCCAAGAGTTCATATCGACGACTTCGCTCGGCACCTCGATGTCGGCTCATCGCATCCTGGGGCTGTACAAGGTCCCAAGGGTCGGGCTGTTCGCCCGTTAAAGCGGTACGCGAGCTGGGTTCAGACCGTCGTGAGACAGGTCGGTCTCTATCCGCTGTGGGCGTAAGGGATTTGAGAGGAGCTGCCCCTAGTACGAGAGGACCGGGGTGGACAGACCTCTGGTGTGCCAGTTGTCGTGCCAACGGCATCGCTGGGTAGCCATGTCTGGCAGGGATAACCGCTGAAAGCATCTAAGCGGGAAGCTCGCCTCGAGATGAGATCCCTCTTCCCGTAAGGGAGTAAGATCGCAGGTAGACCACCTGCTTGATAGGCAGCGTGTGTAAGCGTAGCAATACGTTAAGCTAAGCTGTACTAATGATCGAGGGCTTCCGTTGTGATGCGGAGAACTCAGCACTTTTCTGTGAGAAATTACGCGGGACCTACTACATACTATTTATTCGCCCTTAACTTTTGAATAAGAAAGTCTCTTGGTGATCTGAGCGACAGTGGTACACCCGGCTACATCTCGAACCCGGTCGTTAAGGCTGTCAGCGCCGATGGTACTTGGAGGGTAACTTCCTGGGAGAGTAGGTCATTGCCAAGAGACTTTTTTAGTTTAAATACATACTGTCGGAATTAATATTCATACGGGATAACATGCTACCCCGTATTTTGTGTTATACGCTCAAAAATGCTGAATCAGACTGGAATCTGATCAAATCCCACTTCGTTTGTTCCATCTTCCAGATATTGCAGTAGTTTCTGGCGCAGCACGAATTGACCGGGATGGGGTGCGAGCTGCATGCTCTGCAGAAATGGAATTAGCCAATCCATTAATCCCAGGGCAGCCTCGGCCATGTTCCCGGAATAAATCAAGGGCTGGAGGCGGTCGTGGGCTTCATCCCAGTCCCTGCCTGGCTCGAGAAAATCGGCAAACCGAAGGCACCAGCAAAAAACCGGAGATTGTACCTGTCCAGTGCCGATGAATGAGTGTCGAAAAATCGCCTCCAGGATCAACGGATCATCGATTCCAAGGTCATGCGCGGCGACATAAGCGCTGGCCGGGCCGTGTAAAAACAGCGGATCGCGGTCACTCGGGATGATTAATGGGAAATGGATTGCCCGGGCGATTTCAATCATTTGACCCTGGGTTAATTCTTTGCCGGCATCATGGAGCAGCCCGGCAGTTTGAGCGGTGATGGAATCCAGACCATAAATGGATGCCAATTCTTGCATCACCCGCATTACACCCAAAGAATGCTGTAAGCGCGCAGGGGTCAGGTGGCCCGCCAAGTAGGAGATGTACGGGTCAAATTCTTTTGTCTGCATCTGGCCTGATTTTAGCACCTGCGTGCGAACAGGGTTAATAAAATCAGGTCTTATTTGACAATATTAACAAACCTGCGGTATAATAACGTCTAGTAAGCGGGTTATCCCGCCTTTACATAGCTTGTCTGTACTCGCTTGCATGATGTGGAGGTTGAATCGCTGAAAGCCCCGGGCATAACGAGGAATTGTTTTTTCGCTCTAATGTCGGCTGCAATCGCGATCTGCAGCCGTTTTTTTCGTCTGCAAGCGGTTACATCCCTGACACGGAAGGGAGGTGATTGCGTTGCCAGTAGTAGTACTGCGACCCAATGAATCGCAGGACCAGCTTCTCAAGCGGTTCCGCAAAAAGGTAGTCAAGAGCGGTGTGCTTTCCACAGTCCGCCGAAAACGCTGGTTCATTTCAAAAAGCGAGCTGCGCCGTGTGGAGCAAAAGAAGGCGATCCGCCGAATTAAGCGCCGCCAATATTCGCGCGGCGAGTAAGTTTGCAGGTAAGAGTTCCGGGTTGGTGATTGGCTCCATCCGGCGAAGGAGATGATAATGGCCAAAGAAGAAGATAAGATCCGTGTTGAAGGTACCATCGTAGAGGCCTTGCCTGCCACCCAGTTCAGGGTGCGCCTGGACAACGGCCACGAGGTGTTGGCCTATCTTTCCGGCCGGATGCGCAAATACTACATTCGCATCCTGTTGGGCGACCATGTTCGTGTGGAAATGTCCCCTTACGACTTAACCCGCGGGCGAATTGTGTACCGCCAACGGAAGATGGGCGAACCCGCCGCGTTGGAAGAATAAACCTCTTCCAACTGGACTCATTTTTATCGAAACCAATCACCGGCTCGCAAGAACCGGTGATTTTTATTTAAATTTCGGCATATTTTGCGCCAAAATCCCGGAAGAACTGTTCCAATTGCTGTGGGTTGGGAAAATTTCTTGCGCCTGCGTGCATGATTTTATAGCCGGCGACGGCGTTGCCGCGCTGATTGGCATCCTCCAACGATAGCCCCTCGGCTGCTGCGGTGATAAAACCGGCATTGTAGGCATCACCCGCGCCCAGGGTATCGACTACCGGGACATCGTAGGCGCGGCTGTGCAGGATCCTGCCATCCGGCAGGTACAATTCAGCGCCTGCGCTGCCTGAACGGCACACCACAACCCTCTGAGAGCCTGCCAGAGCCCTGGCGGCCGCCTGGGGGCTGGCAGCGCCTGTGACCGGCATAAGTTCGTCACTTCCCGAGCCAAACAAGATGGTACTGAGCTGGATGCCATGTTGAAGGCGCGCCAGGCAATCCGGGTCGCCAATGGCTTCGATGCGGATGTTCAGGTCCAGCGAAACCGGGATGGCTTTTTGCGCGCATTGTTCCATCAAACCAAGAATGGTATCGGCTGCCGGGTTTTCACGCAATAAGATGCCGGAGGTGTGCAGCCAGCCAACCTGATCCACCAGATCTTCCGGGAGGTCAGAGGGCGCAAGCAGGTGTTGGGAAGCATGAGTGCGCGGGACGGCGTAAGTGACCCGGTTTTTATCCTGTCCGACGACGGCAATGACCATGGATGTGGCGATATTTTCATCCAGGATCAAGAAGTGGGTATCGACGCCGGCGTGATCAAAGGCATCTTTAAGAAACCGGCCGAAATAGTCGTTGCCAACTTTTCCGGCAAACCAGGATCTTCCCCCGAGCACGGCTATGCCGTGAGCGGTGTTCGCCACGCTGCCGCCGGCTGCGATTTGGGCGCTTTTTTGTTCGGCGCTGACTGAAACGCCGCGCGCAAGCGCTGCCATAACTGACAGGGTGTCGCCGTAGGGCAAAATGATGTCCGGGCAGGCATCGCCGATCGAAAGAACAGGTTTACTCGTCTGCAGCGGTATCAAATCCCCAGTTCCTTTGCGGCTGCTTTTGCCCGTTCGATGAATAATTTGACCAGTGCCGGGTCTTTGCGGCTGGTTCCATCAGCCAACTTGATGCTGGTCTTCGTGAAGGAATCGACTCCCCAGGGACGCACCTGCCGGATAGCATCTGCCACATTATCGGGACCTAACCCGCCGGCTAGAATCACCTTGCAACCCAGCTTTTCCAGGCGTTGGCAGATTTCACGGCTGACCGCCCAATCGTGGACTATCCCGGCAGCTCCGATTCCGGCGATTTTGGGGTCAACCGAATCCAGGATGACCATGTCGCAGAAGCTGGCATAATGCTCGGCCTGCGCAATGGCCTCCGGGCCGGTTACCGGGATGGCCTGCAGCACTTCCAACCCGTCGTGCAGCCGCCGGGCAGTCTCTGCAAACCTGGGCGTTGCATAGAACCGGTTACCACAGACATGAATCACGTCCGGCTTGAGCTGTTCGATGACCTGGTAGATCGGTTCAGGGTCGTCTGCCACAGTCAAAGCCACCTTTTTGGCCTGTGTGCCGATAGCCGCAAAGATTTCCTGCCCGGTCTCAAGGCTGACTTCAGCCGGCAGGTGCATATTCGTTGCTGCGGCTACACCGATGTAATCCGCGCCGGCTGCAACGCAGTCAAGCGCTTCCTGGATGGTTTGGATGGAGTAAATTTGGGTGATCATTATCGTCCGGATAAGAAATGGGAGTATTAGCCATTATAAAAGCAGATTCGACCTTATTCGCTCGAATCTGCCTGGCAAATCGTAAAATTCGGCTGGTTCTAATACAGGATGCGATTATCGAAGCTCTGCAGGATTTTCATGTAGTTGGCCCGTTCAAATGTCGACGGATTGGCGACCGAAGTCTGGCACATACTGCCAATCATTTTTTGAACAGAGCCATATTCGAACTCATCCATCCATTTTTCCAGGTCGGTCAGCATTTCCGCGGCGCGGCCAACCCCATGTGCCAGCAGCTCAGAGGTGGTCATCGCCACATTGGCGCCTGCCATCAGCGCTTTGATAACGTCGGTTGCCTTGTGCACCCCGGTGGATAAGGCCAGATCAACTTTGACGCGCCCGCGCAGAATGGCGATCCAGCGCAACGGCAGACGCAATTCGTCTGAATTGCTCAGTACCAGGTTGGGCACGACTTCCAATGTCTCGATATCCAGATCGGGTTGGTAAAAGCGGTTGAAGAGCACCAGACTATTGGCGCCGGCGGCGCTCAACCGGGAGGCCAGGTTGGGCAGCGAGGTGAAGAATGGGCTCAATTTGACTGCCAGCGGGATTTTGATCTGGCTCTTTACCGCTCGCACCAGTTCGACATAGCCATCCTCGACCTCGGCAGCGGTGACCGCCGGGTCGGTAGGGATATTGTAAATATTTAGCTCCAGGCCGTCCGCTCCGGCTTCCTGGATGCGTTTGGCATATTCCACCCAGCCACCGGTCGAGATGCCGTTCAGGCTGCCAATGACCGGGATCTGGACATTCTGCTTGGCCTGGTTGATCAACTCGAGGTAGCTTTCCGGGCCGATATTGTATTGCGGCATGTCGGGAAAGTAGGTTAGCGATTCGGCAAAGGATTCGGTCCCCCGGTTGAGAAAATGATCCAGTGCGCGGCTTTCGTACTCGATTTGCTCCTCGAACAGCGAATACATGACAATGGCGCTGACGCCAGCATCTTCTAAACGGCGGACGCCCCCTAATTTCTTGGAGATCGGCGAAGCGGAAGCGACTAACGGATTCTTGAGTTTTAGACCCATGTAATTCGTAGTTAAATCAACCATTCAGGTTTCTCCTCTCGTCAATCCGATAAGAAATGGACAGGTGGAGACATGCGCCTCCACCTGCCTGGAAATTACTGATTGTCGGTTTTATCCACCGGAGCGTCCATCGGAACAGCTCCGTATTGGATGGCAGCCATCTGCTGGTACAACTGCCAGCGTTTGGCGGCATCGCTGCGAGCGCTGCGCATCAGCATTTCGGCGCGCTGTTCGTCGCTCTGCAGCAGCATGCGGTAGCGGGTCTCGTTGTAGGCATATTCATCGACCGGAATCGATGGCGCTTTGCTGTCGAGCACCAACGGATTCTTGCCTTCATCCGCCAGCGCCGGATTGTAGCGGAAAAGCGGCCAGTGACCGGATTGGACGGCCAGTTTTTGCTGTTCCAGGCCCTTGCGCATATCGATACCGTGCGCAATGCAGTGGCTGTATGCGATGATCAGGGATGGGCCGTCGTAAGCGTCGGCTTCCAGGAAGGCTTTCAGGGTCTGACCGTCATTACCGCCCATGGCAATCCGCGCTACGTAAATGTAGCCGTATGCCATGGCAATCATACCCAGGTCTTTTTTGGGCAGGCCTTTGCCATTGGCGGCAAACTTGGCCACAGCCGCACGCGGAGTGGCTTTGGAAGATTGCCCGCCGGTGTTGGAATATACTTCGGTATCCATTACCAGGATATTGACGTTGCGACCCGAGGCCAGAACGTGATCCAGGCCGCCGTAACCAATATCGTAAGCCCAACCATCACCGCCCAAAATCCAAACACTCTTGCGCACCAGGTAATCCGCCAGATCGAGCAGCAGTCCGGCGCGCGGGTCTTTGATGCCGCGCAGCGTCTGCTTGAGGGCTGAGATGCGCTCGCGCTGGGCACGAATGCCAGCTTCGGTGCTCTGGTCGGCATTGAGCAGCTCGGTGACCAGGGTTTCACCCACGGCCCCGGACAACCCGGTCAGCAGCTCACGGGCGAATTCGGATTGTTTGTCGACTGTCAGGCGCATGCCCAGACCAAACTCGGCATTGTCTTCGAACAGGCTATTGGACCAGGCGGGTCCACGGCCTTCTTTATTCTTGGCCCACGGCGTGGTGGGCAGGTTACCGCCATAAATTGACGAGCAGCCGGTTGCATTGGCAACCACAGTGCGATCGCCAAACAATTGGGAGAGGAGCTTGATGTAGGGCGTCTCACCGCAGCCGGCGCAGGCGCCGGAAAACTCAAACAGCGGCTCGAGCAATTGCGAGTTCTTAACGGTGGTGAAGGGAATGGCAGTACGGTCAACCTCAGGCAGGTTGAGGAAGAACTCCCAGTTGACCTTTTCGGTCTCGCGCAGCGGCGATTGCGGGGTCATGTTGATGGCCTTCAACCCGACCTGGGACTTGTTCTTGGCAGGGCAGGCTTCCACGCATAGCGCGCAGCCGGTGCAGTCTTCGGGGGCTACTTGAATGGTATAGAGCGTATTGGGCAGTTCGCGGAACTTGGCTTCGGTGGATTTAAAGGTCTCCGGCGCGCCTGCCAGATATTGTGGATCGTACACTTTCTGGCGGATGACGCCGTGCGGGCAGACGAATGCGCATTTCCCGCACTGAATACACACATCCGCATCCCAGACTGGGATTTCCAGAGCGATATTCCGTTTCTCCCAGCGGGCGGTGGCGGTCGGATAGGTGCCATCCACCGGCATTTTGCTGACGGGCAGCTCGTCGCCGTTATAGATCATCATCGGGGCAAGCACGTTGCGCACGAATTCAGGAGCTTCAGCTACCACTGCCGGACGGCGAGACAACACACTGTCAACCGTTGCAGGAACCTTCACCTCGGCAAGATGAGCAATGGTGGTGTTCACGGCCTCAAAGTTTTGTTGGACGACGGCTTCGCCGCGCTTGCCGTAAGTTTTCTTGATGCTCTTCTTGATTTCCGCGATGGCTTCGTCGCGCGGCAGCACGCCGGAAATGGCGAAGAAACAGGTTTGCATCACGGTGTTGATGCGCCCACCCATGCCGGCTTTGGCGGCCACTTCATGCGCGTCGATAACATAGAAGCGCAACTTCTTGGTGATGATAGCTTGCTGAACCTCACGGGGAAGATGCTGCCAGACTTCGTCATGCGGGTAAATGCTGTCCAACAGGAAAACGCCGCCGGTTTTGGCATATTTGAGCATGTCCAGCCGCTCCAGGAAGGAGAACTGGTGGCAGGCGACAAAATTGGCGTCATCGGTGCCGATCAGATACGGGGCGCGGATGGGTTTGGGACCAAAGCGCAGGTGCGAGATGGTGACCGACCCGGATTTCTTGGAGTCGTACACGAAGTAACCCTGAGCATAATTATTGGTCTCTTCGCCAATAATTTTGATGGAGTTTTTATTGGCGCCTACGGTGCCGTCAGCGCCCAGGCCAAAGAAGACGCAGCGGATGGTTTCCGGTGCTTCAATCGAGAATTCCGGGTCATAGGCCAGGCTGGTGTGGTTGAGATCATCCAGAATGCCAATGGTGTACCCGTTGAGCGGGGCATCCTTCTTTAACTCGTCATATACGCCCTTGACCATGCCAGGGGTAAATTCTTTGGAGGACAACCCGTAGCGCCCGCCGGTGATAACCGGCATGCTCTTGAAAGGAGCGTTTCCGGCTGCAAATTCTTCCTGCATGGCAGTAACAACGTCTTTGTAGAGCGGTTCTCCACCTGAGCCTGGTTCTTTGGTGCGATCCAGGATGGTGATTTTCTTGACGGTGGCAGGCAGGGCCTGCAGCAGGTGATGGGCAGAGAAGGGGCGGTACAGGTGAACGGTCACCACACCGACCTTTTCGCCCTGTTTTTGCAAGGCAAGCGCGGTCTCTTCAACCGTTTCAGCGCCGGAACCCATCAAAATGATGACATTTTCTGCATCCGGAGCGCCAGCATAATCAAACAGGTGGTAGCTGCGACCAACCAGCCCGGCGAACTTGTCCATGGCTTTTTGGACGATTTCTGGACAACGCTCGTAGAACGGGTTGATGGATTCGCGCGCCTGGAAGTAAACGTCGGGGTTCATGGCGGTGCCGCGCAGTACGGGATTATCGGGTGTAAGGGCGCGGGCGCGGTGTGCGCTGACCAGTTTGGGGTCGATCATGGCGTGCAGGTCGTCCTCGGACAGGTATTCCACTTTGGTGACTTCGTGCGAGGTGCGGAAACCATCAAAGAAGTGCAGGAAGGGCACGCGGCTTTCCAGGGATGCTGCCTGGGAAATCAACGCCATGTCATGGGCTTCCTGCGCCGAGCGTGAAGCCAGCAGCGCCCAACCGGTCTGGCGGGTGGCCATCACATCGGAATGATCGCCAAAGATCGATAGCGAAGAGGCGGCCACAGTGCGCGCTGAAACATGGAAGACGGCCGGGGTCAATTCTCCGGCAATCTTATACATATTGGGGATCATTAACAGCAAGCCTTGCGAGGCAGTGAAGGTGGTGGTCAACGAACCGGTCTGCAAAGCACCGTGAACTGCGCCAGCAGCGCCGCCCTCCGATTGCATTTCACATACCAGCGGTACGGTCCCCCAGATATTCGGAACGCCTGCGGCTGACCAGGCATCGGACAATTCGCCCATGCCCGAAGAAGGCGTAATCGGATAGATAGCGATTACTTCATTTAATCGGTATGCTACGTGGGCAACTGCCTCGTTGGCATCAGTGGTGATTTTCTGTCTTTTCATGACGTTCTCTCCCTCAGAGGTATAACCCAAAAAGCGGCCAAACGATACATTTCAAAAGGCCGGCTTGGATAAGCAATTCATTAAGTGTCCAGACATCCATTCTGTGAAGTTTATACCTAAATTCACAATCGAGAAAGTTATATACATCATTTAATTTGCATGCACTCAGTCATACCAGCGCAAGCCTGTTTGATAACGATGTATGGCAAAAAAACTCCCTCGCCGGATCCCGGGAGAGAGAGATTTGAGCATGAGCGATCCCGGTTTTATGAACCTGGTTCTACAAATTCAGGTACGATTCTACCATCATTAAGGCCGCCAGTGACTTTCCATCGCGGATTTCACCCCCTCGCGCCATACGGATTGCTTCGGCTGCCGGGATGGATACCAATTCCAGAAATTCATCATCATCCTGATCCAGCGGGTCAGGATGCAGTCCGGTGGCTAAATAAACATGCATATACTCCGAGGAGTAACCGGGCGCCAGATAAAAATTGCCAAGCAGGGTCATCTGCCGGGCCGCCATACCGGTTTCTTCGCGCACCTCGCGGGCAGCGGCCTCATCGTGCGGCTCGTCCGGATTTAAAAGACCTGCCGGGAGTTCCAGTAATTCTTGCCCGGCGCCCACGCGGTATTGACGAACAAACAGAATATTGCCGGCATCGTCAACCGGCACAATGGTGACCGCGCCTTTGTGTTCCACCAGATCATACGCGCGGACTTTCCCATCCGGCAGTTGTAATTTGACAATTTCAACATTAAAAGCGCGGCCGCGATAGATTGTTTCACGATTCAGGGTAATAAATGGCATGGATGGCTTATTCTTAATCGGGAGATGTCTCAAAAGAATAAATTCGTCATTTCTTCCGCCACATATGCGGGATGGGGTGGAATCCATCCCCTACGGCAGGGTCGAGCTTCACGCCCGCCCGCGTTTGGGACAGCCCCAATTGAAAAGTTTTCACATCCTGGTTGGAAGAGCGTCAAAACGTTCTGGGCAGGCTACGGAATTTTAATGACCGATCCGGCGTTCAAAGTGTACGGCGAGGACAGGCCGTTGGCAGCAGCGATCGCCAGCGGATCCACATCGCCAAACTCGCAGGCAATCGAATTAATGGTATCGCCAGAGATGACGGTGTAATCCGCGGGGTGCGCTTTGAGGGCGCGCTCGCCAGAAGTCCATGTTCCGGTGGCCGGAATATTCAATACGGTGCCGGGTTCCGGGCTCGAAGTCATGCTTAAGTTATTGGCCTCGAGCAGACTGTTCAGATCAAGATTATAACGGCGGGCGATGCAGATCGGCCACTCGCCAAACTGGATGGTGTAAGTCTCAGGCCGGGAAAGGGTTGGAACGGTCACCGGGACACTGGTGGCGGTGGGCAGCAGCACTCGGGTAGGTAAACCGGCGGTTGTTGGGATGACAACCGGCGTGGAAACCTGCGGCACCTGGACGGTGGGCACGATTGGCGTGGCGAGGGCGTTTTGGGTCTGCTGTACAATTTCGGTCACCCGCGCGGAAGTATCCAGCGTCCCTACCGGAAAGGGAATCTCTGAAGTGGCGGTCGTGTCGGTGGGGGATTTGCTGGTAGCGGAGCGGGTGCAGGCGGAAAGCACCAGTCCGATCATGATCGTAACGATAACCAGGGCGAAAATCTTCTTATTCATGGAAGTTCTCCTTAAGACATTGGGACGTTATTTTCGCTGAAACAGCCGTGAAATTTTAACATCCATTCTACATAGTAGCATAAGCAAATATCAGCGTCAAGCAGAGCGGATGCAGAATCTTAATTGTGGTTGCAACAAATATGCCAGAATTAAGTCTTGGTGCGATGCACCTGGGTTTGGTGCGTTGCACCTGCTCTTGAACAGGAGTGGTAAGTGCAGGTGCATCGCTCCTTAATCCGTTGATAATTGGCGTTCGGGTTAACCAGGAGCAACGCACTCACCAAGCTCGTTTGGTGCGTTGCACCTGCTCTTGAACAGGAGTGGTAAATGCAAGTGCGTCGCTCCTTAATCTGTTGATAATTGGCGTTCGGGTTAGCCAGGAGCAACGCACTCACTAAGTTCGTTTGGTGCATCGCTCCTGAATCTGTTGATGATTGGCATTCGGGTTAAACCAGGAGCAACGCACCGTGGGGTTTTTGGTAAAATCGCAGCATACCCTTTGTTAAGGCGGCGCAATGAATATTTACTTTTCCTGCTCCATTACCGGCGGGCGGGCGGATCAGGCGGTCTATGCAGCAATAGTCGATGCCTTGCTGGCGCAGGGCCACCAGGTCCCGACGGCGCACCTATCCAGTCCGGATATCATGGCGCTGGAAGCAGTGGTGAGCCCCAACGAGGTTTATCATCGCGACGTTGCCTGGGTCAACGGTTGCGACGCCCTGATCGCGGAGGTGAGCACCCCCTCTCACGGGGTGGGTTATGAAATTGCCCTGGCATTAGCACTTGGCAAACCGGTCCTTTGCCTGTACCGCCGCGGGCGGCGAGTCTCCAAGATGATCACCGGCAACGACCACCCGGGCTTGCGTCAGGCTGATTATGAGGATCCGGCAGGAGTTGTCACTTTGGTTTGTGACTTTTTACACGACTTGTAACTGAGGATTATCAGCCCAAGCAAGGACGAAAGACGGTTTCATTCAAAACGACTTTGCGCTAATATATATCCGGAGACGCAATCTTTCTCGACGCTCCAACAATGCTCATCGTTGTCTCCTCCTTTGGCGAAAGCCTCCGCCGGGTCCTCCTCACCGCCCCCGGCGGAGGCTTGTTTTAAAGCAAAAATGAGCGCTGGGGGTAATTTGGCCGCAGTCCGCTGCTTTGAAACCAAAATATCCAACTTAAGCCAACCCGCCTCGAACCCTGGACAGCCTGAGCGAGGTTGATGTGTGTTTGACTTAATAAGAATTAATTGGGCTACCCGGCAGCAGGGGGCTCTTGAATCGGTAGCACGACGGTGAGCGTGGTGCCCTGGTTCAGTACCGAATCGATCCACACGCGCCCCCCATGCGCTTCCGCCACCGATTTAACAATAGCCAGGCCTAAGCCGGTACCGGTCTGCTCGCTGGTGTTATTGCTGCCGCGGAAAAATTTATCGAAGACATAAGGTAAATCTTTGGCCGGGATGCCGCTGCCTTCATCCATGAACTGCAGAATCACCTGACTCTGCTCGATTTTGCCCTTAACCTGGATCTTGCCGCCAGGATGTGAGTACTTGATGCAGTTGTCAAGGATATTTTCGAACATGCGCCGAATTTGCAGCGGATTTCCGTAATACGATGGGATATGCGCCGGCAATTGCATTTCGAACAGGTTATCCCGGCTGGTTAGCGCTTTTTGATAGGAGTCCACCACACTGTTCAGGCAATTGGTGAGCTCGAAAACCTCGCTCCGGCCGTCAAACCCGGTCTGGATGCGGCCAAGGTTGACCAGATCATCCACAAGATGCGAGATGTTGGTCACGCTGCTTTCAACGCGGCGGATGAATTCCGATTGCAACTCATTAACCGGCCCAGCCCGTTCGACCAGTTCGGCATAACCCAGGATGGCTGTGAGCGGTGACCGCAGGTCATGCGAAACCGTCCCGACAAATTCGTTCTTCATCCGGTCCAGGTTGCGCAGATAAGAAATATCGTGCAGGGTAATCACCGCACCCACTTCGGGTATCGAACTGAACTGTGCGGAGAACACATGATTATCGACGGAGGTGAATTCATTACGGGTGGACAGGCTGCCGGTATTCGCTTCCAGCAGCGCCAGGATTTCCGGCTGCGGGACGATCTCGCTGGCAAGTTTGCCAACCGCTTCGCCGGCAATGATTCCTAATGCGATTTCAGCCGCCTGGTTGATCATCAAAATTTGCCTCTCGCGGTCAACCACGATCACCCCATCCTGCACCTTGCGCAGGATAGTCTCCAGCTTATTGCGTTCCGCCCGGGTTTCAGTGAATTGGTCGGCATTTAGCAGAGCGATCACGGCGTATTCTGCCAGTGTGGTCAGCAAATCGATGTCGTGTTTCTGGAAGGGCAGCCGGTTATTGCGGTTATCCACCCCCAGGACCCCGGTGACCCGGGATTTCAATAACAGCGGAACATAGATCAGGCTGTGCACCAGATAGGAGGTCTTAATTTTCTTGGGAGTGTTTTCATCCACTACCACCGGCATGCCGGTCGTCAATACCGACCCGGCCAGGGTGTCCTGAATGGGAAGGCGGAAAGTGCGGACGAAGTCTTCCTGGAAATTTTTAGAGGCGCGGATATATAGTTGGCCGGTTTCTTTGTCGATGAGCAGCAGACTGCCTTCCTCGGCCCCGGTAAGCTCTACTGCTGCTTCGACAATGGCGGTCAGAAGGTTATCGGTGTCCAACTGCGCAGTGATCGACTGGCCAAGCCGCGAAAGGGTCTCCAGCTCATCGACCCGCTGTCGCAAGTGCCCGGTTGCTCGCCGCGACTCGAGCAGCACCCATTCCCGATTTCGCCTGGCTTTTTCCAGGCTGCTCTCCACTGCTCGGAGCAAGTCATCAGACCGCAACGGGGGGCACAGGTAATCACTGACGCCCAGTCGCAACGCTTCCTTTAATAAAGCGGGTGAATCCTGGGTGACGAATAACAGCACCGGCACAGCCGGGTACTGGTGTATGATTTTTTCAGCTTCGGTTAACCCGTTTGGGTTGTCCTGCAATTGGCCAAGGATGACAAGCTGCGGTTGAGCTTTATCCAATTCTTTCTGTGAAGAAGCAAGATTCGTAAAAACTCCGACCGTGTAGCCAGCAGAATGCAGCAATCGCTCCAACAGGTGGTTGGTTTGCGCATCATCGTGGATGATGAGGATTTTTTGATCTTTCTGCGGAGTTGCCATGCTCAAGTTTTCCAGGGGCGATACACAAAATCAGATGCTCTATTTTACAACATGAGCGGGATTCCAGGGAAATTCGTCCGGGGGAATTGTCATTCTCAGAACCGTAATTTCGATAAGAGATGTATAAGAAGATGTGCCTGATACTTGACTCTGGCAAGTTCGGCACTTTACAATGTAAGCATGGAATATAAAGATTACTACAAGATTCTTGGGGTTGATAAAAAGGCCAGTGAAGATGACGTCAAGAAGGCCTACCGTAAGTTGGCCATGAAACTGCATCCCGACCGTAACCCCGGGAATAAAGCCGCTGAGGAAAAATTCAAAGAAATCAACGAGGCCTATGAGGTTTTGCGCGACAAAGAGAAACGGGCGCGCTATGACCAGTTGGGTGACTCGTATCAACGCTGGCAGCAAACGGGTGGAGCGCCCGGCAACTTCAACTGGGAACAATGGTACACCGGTGCTCCCCGCGGCCGAACAACCCAGGTGGATATGGATGACCTGTTTGGCGGGCTGGGCGGTTTTTCCGACTTCTTCAGTTCCATTTTCGGTGGTATGCCGGGAACAGGAACCCGTCAAACGGCCCGCCGCACCCGGCAGCCTGTTTCTTATGAACAACCCGTGCAGATTACACTGGAAGAGGCCTATAAAGGCGCGGCCAGGGCCTTACAGATCGACGGACGGCGTCTGGAGGGGAAAATCCCGCCGGGAGCAAAGACGGGTACCCGGGTTCGCCTGGGAGGCATGGGTCCTGCTGGCGCAGACGGTCAAAAAAGTGACATCTATCTGGTGATCGAGGTCGCACCCGATGTGCGTTTTGAACGCAAGGGTAACGACCTGTACAGCGAAGTGACGGTTGACCTGTATACCGCCGTACTGGGCGGGCAGGTGCGGGTTCCGACCATGACGAGCGATGTGGTACTGACCATTCCTGCCGGGACACAGCCCGGCCAAAAAATTCGCCTGTCAGGCAGAGGCATGCCTGAACTGCGCAATCCGCAGGCTTTTGGCGATCTGTACGTTACGGTTAAAGTTCAGCTTCCACGGCAGCTCTCGACAAAACAACGCGAATTATTCGAGCAGCTTCGCAAAGGTTAACCATTGGATCCTATTTCGGTTGAATGGACAAAGAACATGAACAAGAAAAAATTGCTGGTAGCTAGTCTAATAGTGGTATTGGTGCTTACAGCTTGCCGGTTCAGTTTTAATCTGCCTGGGATGTCCAGCAGCACCAACGTATCACCGACCCCGGTTGAACAGGTAGAATCAGCAGTGGTTGCCACTCCACCGGTGCCCACTCAAGCAGTGTTGACGCCGCTCACGCCGCTTGATCTTGGCGAGCGGGATGCACTGCTGACCACTCTCTACAATGCGGTTTCACCCGGAGTGGTTTCGATTCTGGTGACGACTGCGGACGGCGGCGGCGTCGGCTCGGGTTTTGTATATCAAACCGGATATGTGGTCACCAATTACCATGTTGTTGAAGGGGAAACCGCATTGGAAATCGATTTTCCCTCCGGTTATAAAGCGCGCGGCACCGTAGTCGGCTCTGACCTGGATTCAGACCTGGCAGTCATCAAGGTCGATGCGCCGGATGAGGTCTTCGTGCCGCTCACCATGGGCGACTCGGATTCGATTGCAGTTGGCCAGACTGTGGTAGCCATTGGCAACCCGTTCCGGTTGTCCGGTACCATGACGGTCGGCATTGTTTCTGCCAAGGGCCGCACGCTGGATTCGTTGCGTCAGTCCGAAAGCGGAAATTTCTTCACCGCCGGCGATATCATTCAGACAGATGCTTCGATCAACCCCGGTAACTCGGGCGGACCGCTGCTCAACCTGAACGGTGAAGTGGTCGGCATTAACCGTGCAATCCGCACCACCGGCACCACCGCCACCGGCGATCCGGTCAATAGCGGCATCGGTTTTGCCATCTCGGGCAACATCGTCAAGCGTGTTGTACCTGTGCTCATCGAGAAGGGCTCGTATGATTATCCGTACCTTGGCATCACCTCGCGAGAGGACCTGACCCTGGATATGATCGAAACCCTTGGCCTGGCGCGCCAGACGGGAGCATATGTGACCTCAGTTGCTCCGGGCAGCCCGGCAGATAAAGCCGGAATTATCGGCGGCGTCACAGCCACAAGCTTTGCTGGTTTGCCTTCTGGCGGTGACCTGATTATCGCGGTCGATGGGAGACCCATCCACACTTTCAGTGAAATGTTGAGTTACTTGATTGCAAATAAAAGCCCTGGAGATAAAATAGACTTAACCGTTTTGCGCGGCACAGAAGAAAAGGAGGTAACCATTACTTTGGGCAAGCGGCCTTAGCCGACTGGCCGTTTGCATCAGTCTGGGCTTGTATGATAGGAGGTTGCCATGTTGAATGAAAATGAACTGCGGGAATTGGCCAGGTTCATTGTGCCAGACCCCGTCGTAAGTCTGTACCTCAACACTGACTCCACCGCAGCAACCAAGGATACTTACAGACTGCGCTTGCGCAACTTACTCAAAGAGGTTGATCATCCCCTGGATGTTGCTGCTATCAATAATTACTTCCAGACGGATTACGATTGGACCGGGCGCGGGGTAGCGGTATTTTCCTGCGCTCCGCAGAAATTCTTTCGCGCTTATCCGTTGGCATTACCCTTGCCGGACTTGATGCACGTCAGCGACCGCCCGAGCCTGGGCGTCCTGGCCCGATTGCTGGATAGTTTCGGCGGTTACGGCGTCATTCTGGTGGATAAACAAGGGGCGCGGGCGTTTTTATTCCACCTGGGCGTGCTGCAGGAACAGGAAGGTGTGTTTGGCGAGGCGGTAAAGCAGGTCAAACGCGGCGGCGCGTCAACCGTGGTTGGCGGCCGTAGCATGTTCGCCGGAGTCTCGCGCCATGTGGAAGAAGTCATCGAGCGCAATATGAAGGAATCTGCTGCTTTTGCGGTCAGGTTTTTCGAAGACGCACACATCCGGCGCATTTTGATCGGCGGAACTGACGATAACATCGCCTTGTTTCGCGGGTTGCTGCCCAAAGCGTTTCAGAGTTTGGTGGTTGGCACTTTCCCCATGAGCATGAGCGCCAATCAAAGCGAGGTGTTAGCCAAAGCCATGCAAATTGGCCAGGAAGCTGATGAAAAACGCGAAAATACCATGGTCAACGACCTGATTACCCAATCTGCCCAGGGCACGGACGCGGTTATTGGACTGGATAACACACTGGATGCCGCTAACACGGACCGGATAAATACTTTAGTCGTACTGCAGGGTTATCAACAGCCGGCATATCGGTGTAAAAACTGTTCGTATCTGACCCCGCGGCCGCACCGCACTTGCGCGAATTGCGGCGGTGAAATGTACCAGATCCCGGATGTGATCGATGTGGCGGTCAGCCGGACGCTGCGCAAGGGCGGCAATGTGGAAGTGATCCGCGCTCACCCGCAGTTGGACAAAGCCGGGAAGCTCGGCGCTTTTTTGCGGTTCTGACAATCAGGGGTTAACGACAAAACGGGCGGCACTTTACCGCCCGTTTTGATTATGAATGCAGTTAATCGCCTTTGTGGTAGATATTGTCTTGATATTGATCGGTTAGTTTTCTGGACACTCAATTAAGACAAACCCGCCCCAAGACTGGGGCGGGATGGGTGGGGTTGATAACCTTATGACAAACAGGAACCAATCAGATCAAGATACTAGGGGCACGGGGATTGCTGAATAGCAGCGAAACGCGCCTAATCCCCGTGCCCCTACTCATGTACGTAAAGGTTTAACTTATTCGTTACCGGCTCTCCAACCGCAACAAGTTTTCGCTCAAAGTACGCAGCTCGTCGAGCGCTTTGGCCGAATCGGTGTCGATGGCGGTCCGGATGCCCGTCATGCGATCTTCCAGGGCTTTGGCCGTCTCCTGATCCTCGATCAACGGCAGCAGGGCGTTCATATTCTCGGCAACGGCGCTGACTTCCTGCCGCGCGGTCAACAGATCGCGCGTGACCAGCGCCAGACGAGCGTAAGCGACGTTGGCCTCCACCCGCGCCAGCGCCCGGTTGTAGCGCGCCGCCTTCAGCTCGGCGGTGGCGGCGCTCAGGTCGCTGGTAGTTTTATTCAGGTCGGATTCGGCGGTGGATAATTTCTCCTGGGCGGCGGCCAGGTCGCTTTTGACCTGGCGCAGTTCCTGGCCGGTTGGCAGGTAAAGCGCAAAGAAGGCAGCGCCGAAACCGACGACCAACGTTGCCAGCAGGATCAGCACCCACCGGCCGGCAGGATTGGTCCTGGCCGGTTCAGCAACAGCCGATGCTTCGGCATGGACGGGACCGGCGCCTTTACCTGGTTCAACCGGCTGGCTTTCGGCTGTCTGAGCGTCATCAGCATCCACTGGGGGAGTCGATTGATTTCCCATTGTCTTCCTCATTTTCTTTTTTTTCTAAAGATGGTTAGCTTGCCATGGCGTGAAACCGCGCCATGAGTTTAATCGAACCGGCTGCGCCCGGCGAAAACGACAGCCATCGCCAATCCAAAGACAAACCCACCGATGTGTGCCCACCAGGCTATCCCGCCGGCGCTGGCGCCGGACTGCAGCACCATCGCTGACAATCCCGAGAATAGCTGTGAAACGAACCAGAATCCCAGATAAATCCAGGCTGGAACCTGAATGAACCAGATCAAAATCAGCGGCACGAATGTGAGAACTTTGGCACCCGGGAAAAACAGGAAATAAGCCCCCAGCACGGCAGCGATTGCGCCGCTGGCTCCAACCGACGGAATGTTCGGCCCGGCGCCCAAAAACACTTGCAGCAGTCCGGCTGCCACCCCGCCAATCAGGTAAAACAAGAGGAAGCGTCCGGACCCAAGGCGATCCTCGACATTGTCGCCAAAAATGATCAGCGTCCACATATTACTGAGCAGGTGAAGCCAACTGCCGTGCAGGAACATGTGCGAGATCAGCGGCGTCCAGGATGCTGGATTGCCCATTGACAAATTGGCTGGCACCAGGCCGTAACTGCCGATCAGGTTTTCCAGCCCGGAGGGGGAGAGACTGGTCTCATACAGAAAGGCCAGGACATTGATCAGGATAATGCCCCAGGTGATAATGGAAAACCGCCGTGCGCGGATGGTATCTTTAATCGGGAACATTAATCCTCCGCCAGGACAACATCAGGATGGGGATACAAGCCTTACGAATTATTGTAACGCAGTTTATGGCTGGACGATTATAGCGCGACTATGTGTGCACGAATGAAAATAGTGGACAATACGGCGCCGAATATGCTTTGGTGACCAGGATTCCCCTGACGTTCATTATCTATGGGGTCAGTTGTGGCGTAATCGGCTTCCATGTCTGCCCGCCATCCATGGTTGTATAAATATTCCTGGCATTATTGGAACGCCTATCTACATCACCGTACACAGAACCAGCCCAGGCAGGAGTAAATGCAAAACCAGTGTCTTCATCGACAAACTGAATCTGGCTTCCTAATGAAAGCGGACTGGTGGCGTCAATTTGGATCCAGGTATCTCCGCCGTCGGACGTCTGATAAAGCTGCGTAAAGTTCGCTGGATTTGCATCATCCTTTCCGAGGAACCATCCCGCTTGAGTGTCTAAAAAATAGACTCCTCCGATCCTGGTCGGAGAAGGACGCGGAATCCATGTATGCCCACCATCGTGGGTAAAGTACAAATATTCTGCCATTGGCAGACCCGAATAGCTGCCAGGTGGGATAGTCACCTGAATACGGGGGTAAATCCGCCGGGTTAGAACGCCATCCTGTGGTATAACAAACAGGGGTAGCGAAACAGTCGAAAACAACTCGTTTTGTGATATTTGGGTATCCAGGTTGGGTAAGTCAGATGGATTAGGCAATGTTTGCTTCTGCCAGGATATTCCCCCATCCTGCGTTAGAAAGAGCTCTCCATTTGAATAATAACCAATGGAAGCGGTTGCAAATGTCAACAATCTATCCCCATACGGATAATTACTATATCCCCATAAAGTATTTGGGTCATTCATCTGTGAATGTGTGTTCGTGTCATAAATTGCAGACCAATGTATTCCGCTATCTTCAGTTGTATAGAGGGCGACACTGGACCTTCCCATGACTTCATCGCTCGTACCTGACATCCATCCGTGGTTTTGATCCAGCATCACCAATTGGCTGACCCCCATCATGGGTGCCTGATTGAGTATCAATGTATCGCCATTTTGCCAGGTCTGCCCACCATCTATTGTGCGCCTGATGGTAATCTCAGTGTCAGTGGAAGTGGGCATTAATGTTTTGCTGTAAATCGCGAAAGCCGTTTTTGCATCTAAAAATGCAACCTCCGGCAAATTGCCATACTCCGCAGGGGTCGGGGGAGAAACGTTTTTCCAGGTTTGACCGCCATCACCGGTTCTCAATATTTTCACATCTTGAAATTCTTGTGAAAGATAATCTACGTGCAACGCCCACCCTGTTATCGCATCAAACATTTGTAATTTAGTGATCTTCAGGTCAGGTGACCTATGTTCAATGGTTGAATTCGTCGGCAGAAGTGAAGGAGTCAATAAAGGGGTTGAAGGAATTGGAGTATGAGTGGGCGGTTGAATAGTGGATGGACTTGCAGGCGAATTGGAAGTGGAATACGAGAGTGCAATGCGAGTTGGGGTTTTATTTCCTGGTGACATTTTCTCATCTGCACATCCCGCCAACAGAAGCAAAATTCCTGCGAAAAGGAGAAGCTTGTACTTGGCTGACATATTCAAACTCCAATTGCCGACGCGTGTATGTTTTCAGTGGCTCAACGTGAGATGTTCTGTGAATTTGCCTGCCAATAAGTCAAAGCATGAGCCACAGATAATGTATTTTGTGAGAAGATCGTTCTTCCGGCTGAACATCATCAGGGTGTCTCAATTGAACGAAGGGGATTAGTTGTAACGCAGTTGGTGTGTTAAGGTTTCTTGAAAAGACTTTACGGCGCAGGATAAGCTACCAGAGTTGGTGAAGGCGTGAGGTCGCCTACGCCTCCTGGTGCTGGATAGTCTGGCAATGGTGGATTATAAGTTTTCGCTCAATAATAGAATATGAAGACTATCTTTTATTTGCTTTAGCCTAATGCTTATTCGAACTTTTATTGGTTTATTCGCTTGAATTGGGTGTTCAATTGTAATTGTGACGCACCCAATCTCATCGCAACCTTCCTCCGATAAATAGCCAGACGACTCCTGGTAACAACCCGCATTGAATAACAATAATGCGATCGTGAAAATATATATTGCCTTATTCATATCCTTTCCTCCCAAGTTTCACAAGGAAATGGCAACTGATCCGAATCTGGCAGGAGCAACTCAAATTATTAAACCCGGTTACCTTATACTAAATCGATCAACAGGTAAGGTGTTCTCTGAAAGTAAAAAATCAATATCGATTTAGGTATTACTAACAAATGAACAAAAAAGAGCTTACACTGTATTATTATAGATAAAATATGTTACAAATAGCAATTTCCCGCAAGTTAAAATGGCGACGAAATGTCCTCTAAATCAGCAGGCTGGTTAGGATCGTGTAATGTCACGGTCCTGGTAAATGATTCCTTGAAATCATCCACCGGAATTGTCAGTATAAATGTAGTTCCTGCAGCAGCCCGGATTTACCTGCCTATTATTGAGAGGGACTAGCATTTTCGCAATGAACCTCAGGAGGAACGAAATGCGACGCTTCTTTTTATTTTCGCTTCTGCTGATTCTGTTATTGGCATCTTGTGCACCGGGTGGAAATACGGGAACATGTTCAGACGGGATTTGTGTCAAGATCCGTAGCGCTGGAGCAATTAAGAAGAAAACCTCCATTCCAATGGTGATAAAAGTCAAAACGGATAAAGATCTACCTGAAACGAGGATTACTTTATCTGTATATCCAGGGGGAATCATTGAAGATGCAGCGGACAAAACCGATGTAGTATCGAAAAAAAATGGGGCGGTAGCGGAAATTGCCTGGAAGAAAAACATGGGGGCCAGGCAAGAGATTACTATAACCCAAAACATTCGTTTTGAGGAACCCGGGGATTATTCTGTTATGGTAATGATCTTTGGCCACAATATAGATGTTCGAGATCTGGTGGTACTCAGAATTACGAACGAAGACGGAATAGAGTTTTTGGCCGATACGCCTCTACCACCCAGCACACAAGCGCCCTTGATCACCGTCACACCAGGCCCTTCCCCAACGTTTCTTCCTACCGAGACTTTACGCCCGTCTCCTTCTCCCGAGATTGTGGAGGCAACCCCCACCACCGAGCCAACGGATGAGCCCTTTTCGATGCCAACAATACCGGCTTATCCATAACCTTTTGTGGAGAGCATGAAATGCGACCATCACGCAAGATCAGCCGTGGATCCTCTCCCCAATCGGTTTCATTTTAGGGATCCTTTACGCATTTATGATTATCTACGGGTTGGTGGCAGCCTGGCATTCGCTGGGTAATCCCGGCGAGAAAATTGTCCGAATCATCGGGATGAAAGAAGGAAGCAGAATCATAGTTTCCACTATCATCAACTAATTGGCTCTTTGGAAATTATAAAATCGCAGGACGCATCTCCCATGCCGATGCAGGTTGCTTCCGACACGCGGAAATCATGCCCATTGGACACCCATTTAAGCCCGGCCATGATAATGCCTGCCATGATGAAACAGCCCGGTTTTTCGGTGTGGCGCCCCCAGCAAGCCGGACAGCGCTGAATGGAATAAACAAAATGGTCGCCTTTATCTTCGAATTTCGTCAGTTGATCGCTGATGGACGAAAAGACGCGCGCCATCCCGCCCAGTCCAATGCGCATTTTCAAATGAAGCGGGAGCATGCGAAAAGCCACGTCGCCCACGCCCGCCATAGCCCCGTAATTGCTGAGTAAATCCTCGAAGGTGGCTTTGCCTGCCCGCAGCGCGAAGACACGCCCGCCGCGCACGCCGTACATTTCCTCCAGCGCGCCCATCAACGAGGAGGTGTAGGCAAAATCGAACTGGCGCTCCAGGTTTGCCGGCGGGTAGTTATCGACAAAATGCGAGAGTCGCGCAAGATTGAGAATGGCATTGACCCCGTGTTTCCCCATCACCTCTTCGAGGGCCAGTAGAGTGATGCGTCCGTACTTGTTCGAATTGGCAAAACCGCTTATGGGGATGGGCTGCATTTGGACCTCAAGCAATAAAATGGTTTACTGATAACGGTTAACCCTTACTGTAGCATACGGATATGCGCCGGTCAAGGCATGGGGTGAGCAGGTTTCATTTCAACTTGCCCAATCTTCCCCGGCATGATATGATCATACCTTGACCGGAGGGACATGGATGTTTTCCAGGGATGACCGCCGCGCGCGTATTCGAAAAATCCTCATTATTATCATCGTTGCCACCCTGCCGTGTTACTGCCTGGGCTTTGTAGTCATGCAAGTCGGGCGTGAATTAACCAAGCCAACGGTCACCCCCACCCTTACCGAAACATTCGCCCCCCCGCCGGCTACCAACACCCCTACCGTGGTAACCACGGTGTTTACGCTGCCGACGGCCACTGAAACCCCCACCCCAACGGTCACCTGGACGCCCACCCTGACGTTCACCTTATTTATTCCGCCAACTCGTACGCCTACCATCGCTCCCACCGATACTCCTGTCCCAACCGATACGCCGGCTCCAACTGCCGGGACGCCGGGTGGGTAAAAAAGGGAACCAATCACAGAAACCTATGGCAGAAATCAAAGATTTTCTGAAAAATTTACTGTCCCTGCCAGGTCTTTCCGGATATGAGGACCCGGTACGCGCCGTAATTCGCGAAGCCTGGCAACCCCTGGTGGACGAACTCAGTGTCAGCCGGATTGGCAGCCTGCATGGGTTAAAAAAGGGTTTCGGCGATGAGCCGCGGCCGCGCATTCTGCTCTCGGCGCACATGGACGCGATTGGCATGATCGTCACCGGCATCGAAGCCGGGCTGTTGCGGTTCACCGAGATCGGCGGCGTGGATGCGCGTATCTTGCCGGGCCAACCTGTGACGGTTCACGGCCGGCGCGAGCTGCCGGGATACGTTGTCCAACCGCCGGGCTGGCTGCTGCCGGAAGACCAGCCGACGAATAAAGCGGTTGAGATGAAGTATTTGTTCGTTGACACCGGCCTGCGAGCTGCCGAAGTGAATGAACTGGTACGCGTCGGCGATCTGGTCTCCTTTGCTCAACCGCCCATCGAGCTGACGGGCGACCTGTTGGCAGGTCACAGCCTGGATAACCGGGCATCCGTTGCTGCGGTCACCGCCTGCTTGCAGGAATTGCAGCACATCCGGCACATCTGGGACGTTTGGGCAGTTGCTTCCGTGCAGGAAGAAGAAACTCTGGGCGGCGCGTACACCTCCCCGTTCGCGATTCGTCCTGACCTGGCAGTTGCCATCGACGTCACCTTCGCCCGCGGTCCGGGCAGTCCTGCAAATTACTCTACCTTCCCGCTTGGGAAGGGCGTCACGCTGGGCTGGGGACCAAACATACATCCGGCGCTGTATGAGGCCTTCAAGAAACTGGCCGAAAAGCTGGATATGCCTTACCATGACGATTTGATGCCGCGCATGTCCGGGACGGACGCCATGGGGATACAGGTGGTGGCGGAAGGCATTCCGACTATGGTGCTGAGTATGCCTATCCGTTACATGCACACGCCGGTCGAAGTGGTGTCGATGAAAGACATTGCCCGCACCGGTCACCTGATGGCTCAATTTATCGCTGAACTTCCGGTCGATTATATGCAGTCGCTGCGGTGGGATGACGAGTCATGACCCCGAAGAAAACATCACCTTCAACTTCCCCGCTCATCGGGGCGGAGCAAATCGCCCTGCTGGAACGCCTCTCTAATGCGGTGGCGGTATCCGGGGCTGAACACGAAGTGCGTAAGATCGTTATGGCCGAGATCAAAGATCTGGCTGACGATATTAAGGTGGATGCGCTGGGGAATGTGCTGGCAACCAAACACGCCCGGCAGGAACCTGCTTTGCGCGTCATGCTGGCAGCCCATATGGATGAAGTCGGCTTTATGTTGGTGGACGGCGAGGACGGCCTGTACGAATTTGCAACCGTGGGCGGTATCGATGTACGCCAATTGCCTGGAAAAACCGTGCTGGTCGGCAAGGACCACCTGCCGGGTGTGATCGGCGCCAAGCCCATCCACCACACCACCGCCGATGAGCGCCGCAATGCCATTTCCCTCGACAGCCTGCGCATCGACGTCGGCAATGAGAACGGTAAAAAAGTTCACCCCGGCGACCGGGCTACCTTTGCCACCCGCTTCCAGCAGCTCGGACCCAGCCTGGTCGGCAAGGCGCTGGATGATCGGCTGGGCGTGGTAACCCTTATTGAGTTGCTGCGTCATGCTCCCGCCCATATCGAATTGCTGGCAGCTTTTACCGTCCAGGAAGAAGTAGGATTGCGCGGCGCGCGGGTGGCTGGCTATGCCCTCGACCCCCAGCTTGCATTTGCCCTCGATTCGACCCCGGCGGGCGACTTGCCCTCCTGGGACGGCGCGGAGAGTCCGCGTTATAACACCCGCCTCGACGGCGGTCCGGCAATCTATGTGGCAGACCAGGGCACGCTGTCCGACCCGCGCCTGATACAACATTTACTGCAGACAGCGGAAACCTTTGGCATTCCCTGCCAGATTCGCCAACCGGGCGGCGGTGGGACGGATGCCGGCGCCATTCACAAGCAGCGCGCGGGCATTCCGGTGGTCTCGGTCTCGGTGCCCGGGCGCTACGCCCATACGGCAGCGCTGGTTGCCCGACTGGATGATTGGCAGCATACTTTGGCTTTGATGGTCCATGCGCTGGAGCGTTTGACTCCCGCCATCCTGGAGCAGGAACGCTAATATCCCGCATCATCGGAGAAATCTATGAAACCATTGATTAAGAAACTGGTCGAAGCCGTTGGTCCTTCGGGTTATGAGGGAGCGGTTCGCGAGCTGGTCAAAAAGGAAGTCACCAGGCTGGCCGATGAGGTGCGGGTGGACGCGCTGGGGAATTTGATTGTCCGCAAGGGCAAGCAGAGTGCTGGCGGCCTGCGTATTATGCTTTCGGCGCACATGGATGAGATCGGCATCATTGCGACGCATATTGATGAGGATGGTTTCGTGCGTTTCACCACCATCGGCGGCGTTGGTCCGCGCACGCTGATCGGAGGGCGGGTGCAGTTTTTGAACGGCGCGTTTGGCGTGATCGCCGGTGAACGGTTAACCGCAACAGATCCGGTGCACAGCTTTGAAAAGATGTTTATCGACCTGGGCGCGGCCGGCAAGGCAGATTGCCCGGTTAAAGTTGGCGATCTGGCCATCTTTGACCGGCCGATGATGGACCTTGGCAACCGGTTGGTTGCAAAATCCATGGACGACCGGATTTCAGTTGCTGTGTTGATCGAGACTCTGCGCAAGCTCAAAAACACGCCGCATGAGCTCTATTTTGTCTTTTCGACGCAAGAGGAAGTAGGCACCCGCGGCTCGACGACGGCCGCCTATGCCATCGATCCGGACCTTGGCATTGCGGTGGATGTCACCGCAACCGGTGACACGCCCAAAGGCATGCGTATGGCGGTCAAGCTGGGGGCTGGACCGGCGGTCAAAGTTCGCGACGGTGGAATGTTGTCCGATCCGCGGGTTGTGCGCTGGATGGCGGATACAGCGGAAGCCGCTAAAATCCCGTATCAGTTGGAAATTCTGGAAGCAGGTTTCACGGATGCGCGCGCCATTCAATTGACCCGGGCGGGCGTTCCGGTTGGGTGTTTGTCGATCCCCTGCCGCTACGTTCACTCACCGTCAGAAATGGTCGATTATAACGACGTGCGGCATGCTGTCAGCCTGCTGACCGTCCTTTTGAGCAATCCAATTCATTTGCAGTGAAATTCAATTCGTCTGGTTCACGTGAAATGCCGCCGGATCGCCAAAAAATGGCCTTGCTGTCTGTTTTGGCCATACTGGCGTTGTTTTTGGGCGGCTGCACAACCTGGCTGGAGCCTTTGTTAAATGGTGAGCCAGCCGGAGTTGTCACACTGACCTCCACACCTGCGGCTGAGGTGAATCCCGGCGAACCAACCAGGTCCCCTGAACCGGTTGCTCCGATTCAGGGAGCTGTCACCATTCCTATCTGGCTGCCGCCGCAATTTGATCCGGAAGGCGATACACCTGCCGGCGACGTGCTGCGCGCCCGTCTGGATGCTTTCATGGAAGAAAACCCGGGCGTACTGCTGGTCACCCGGGTCAAGGCTGCCAGCGGTCCGGGTGGGATGCTCGAATCACTGACCGCGGCCAGCGCTGCCGCCCCCAATTCGGTTCCAGCCCTGGTCGCCTTAAGTCGCTCCGACCTGGAATCTGCCGCATTGAAAGGCTTGATTTTGCCGCTGGATGGATTGACGGCTGCTGCAGAAAATGCCGATTGGTACACCTACGCTCGCGAGCTGGGCCGCGTTCAAAACAGCACTTTTGGCCTGCCGTTTGTCGGCGATGCGCTGGTATTAATTTCACGCATGCCCGCGGAAGGGCAAAATGCGCATACGAGCTGGAGCGACGTATTTTCCGTCAATAAGGCGGTAATTTTCCCGGCGAATGACAGCCAGGCACTGGTCACTCTGGCGCTCTATCGCTCGGCCGGGGGGTTGCTGCAGGATTTGCAAGGCCGCCCGACTCTGGACCCGGAGTTTTTAAAGCAGGTTCTGCAAAATTATAAAGACGGCATAGGGCGCGGCGCTTTCCCGAACTGGCTGACCCAGGTGCAGACTCCCGGGCAGGCGTGGCAGGCCTTCATCGAAAAACAAGGCGACTGGGTGGTAACCTGGAGTTCCAACTATCTCTCTGACCTGCCGCCTGACGCCAATGCCGCGCTGCTGCCCTCGCTGGGGAGCGACCCCTTTACGCTGGCAACCGGATGGTCCTGGTCGCTGACCGATGCCGACCCGCTGCGCCGTGAGACCACGGTGCGGCTGATGGAATTTCTCACCGATAGCGCGTTTCTTGCTGATTTGACGTCCGCAGCCGGTTATCTGTCCACCCGCCCAACCGCTCTGGCAGCATGGCCTAATCAGAGTCTACAACCGGTGATCAGCCAGGTGGTTTTAGCGGCTGAAGTACGCCCGGCGAACGAATTGTTGGCCAGCCTTGGGCCGGTGCTGCGTGATGCGGTTCTGTCGATTTTCAATGGCGAAGCGGACCCCACTCAGGCTGCGGCGACCGCTGCGGAAAGGTTGGGCAGTCCCTGATGCGCATCGACCGCTGGTGCCACCACAAAATTACGACCGCCGATCCGGCCAGCCGGAATACAGTGGTATGGATTCTGCTGGTGCTGGTTATTTTTCTGGTAGCAAATGCCATGAGCGAACCGCTGCCCTCCGCAGCGCGTGACCTTCCGGTATTGGCGCCCACCGAGACGCATGCGCCTACCCGATCGTTAATTACCCCAAGCCCGGCAGCGACCGAAACCGTTGTTCCCACCCCAACCCGTACGCCGATCCCTGCTTACCTGCTTGAAAATACCGACGCGACCGACGGGATCATTATCGGCACCGTACTGCTGGTGGTCATCGTCCTGGTTGGGACACTTGCCGGAATTAATGTACGCCGCAAACAACATTTGAACTGACTGATTCCCGTCCGGCGAGACGATCGATGAGCGTGATGTTGCGATGGCGCGAAGCGACGGAAGCAATACGCCCTGGCACGTGATGACAGCTCCGGTCTGTTGTCCTTGCAAGACGTCGAAGAGGTCGAAACAATCCGCGTTGAAGGCTCATGGTTTCTATACTTGGAAAGCCGACCTGGATTATTGACGTGGATTGCTTCGGTCATTCGGAGCTGTCTCAAAAGAATAAATTGGTCGTTTATTCCACCACATATGCGGGATGGTGGTGGAACCCGTTCCCTACGACAACTTGGTAATATTGAAACTATCCAGACCGTTCCATACTGGGATACACCCGCGGCACGCGCAAATTGATGCTGGACACGATATCTGCCTGCGAGGTATGCCAGCGATCGATCAACTCATCCGTGGTGATCTCCTCGCCGCCCTGCCTGCCAATTAACACCACCTCAGTACCGGCTGGAACGGCATGCGGCAGCCGCACCATGCACATGTCATTGCATACCCGCCCGACCACTGGCGCGCGCTGCCCCTCGATCAACACTTGATTCCCAGGCAAGCGGCGGAATCCATCTCCGTAACCCACCGGCAAGGTGGCAATCCATTCCGGGGCGACGGTGATGTACTCGTGCCCGTAACTGACCCCCCAACCAGCAGGAAGCAGGCGGCAGCTTGCCACCTGAGCCTTCCAACGGATCACCCGCTGCAGTTCGGTTGGAAATGGTTGAAAATAAAAGGGTTTCATGCCAAGCAGCGCTGTTCCCACCCGCACCATGTCAAAGCGGGCGGCCGGCAGCCCAAAAGCGGCAGCCGAGTTACCCAGGTGCGCCCAACGCGGCCTTAAACCGGCTGCCTGCAAGCTGTCCAATACCCCGCTGAAGCGTTCGATCTGCTGCCGGGTGACCGGGTGGTCGGGCGCTTCGTCTGCCATTGCCAGGTGGCTATATATTCCATCGACTGTGATCCCACCCAACTCGTAAGAGGTGCGGACCAGGCCGATGACTTCTTCAGGCAATACTCCCAGGCGCCCGAAACCGGTATCTACCTTGAGGTGCACTCGAACCTGCCTGCCGGCAGCGTTCGCGCGCTGGGCAAACTGTTTTGCTGTTTCGAAGCTGTGCAGCGTCAACGTGACTTCCTGAGCTATAGCTTCGTCCACTTCCGGCTGCGTGACCATGCCAAAGACCAGCACCGGTGCCGTAATTCCTGCTTCCCGCAGCACGCGTGCCTCACCAAAACGAGCTACTGCCAGTTGTCCAGCTCCGGCGTCCAGAACAGTCCGGGCAATTTGCGGCGCGCCAAAGCCGTAGGCGTTGGATTTGACCACAGCCATCATTGGCGCCCCTGCAATTTTGAGCACCGCGCGTGTGTTATACGCCACAGCGTTCAGGTCAATTTCGACCCAGGTGGGAAAAGGAGATGATTTAGTATCCAAGGTGTGAGAATTATCCGGCTGGAACTAACGGCACATTGAGGTAAAATTGCTGCCAGCAAAAACTCGCTGCCCAGGGAGCGGGAAAAGCTAAATGTACCCCCATTTAGGCATTGTGTAAACCTTGATTCACCATTATATTAGGCGCATATGTTGAAGCGTTTCCGTTCCCGCCGCCTTTCACCTTCCCGTAAATCCTCCAAGCCCACCAAACCGCAGTCTGACAGAACTGCGAATATGGATTTAATGCAGCATATTGCCGAACTGCGCAAACGTCTGCTCATCGCGCTGGCTGCCATGATGATCATGACAATGGCTGCCTTATATTTTGGTGAAGGATTGATCGATATTCTGGCGGAACCCATTGGTGGAGTGGACAAGCTGGTCTCGATCGAAGTTACTGAAAATATCGGCGTCTTCATGCGTGTTTCACTGCTGGCGGGATTTATCGCCTCGCTGCCGATTACCCTCTACCAGTTGATCGCTTTCCTGATGCCCGGCTTGATGCCCAATGAGCGCCGTGGTCTGCTCATCGCCATTCCTTTTGCTACCCTATTGTTTGTCGCGGGTGTGGCATTTGCTTATTATGTCATGCTGCCGACCGCGTTACCTTTTTTGATCAGTTTTATTGGGGTGAAAACCACGCCCAGGTTGTCCAATTACTTCAAATTTGTCACTAATCTGATGTTCTGGATCGGGCTGAGTTTTGAGACGCCGCTGGTGGTATATGTGCTGGCGCGGCTGAAAATTGTTACTGCTCGCCAACTGGCTAAGCAATGGCGCGTTGCCGTTGTGGTCATTGCGGTCATTGCTGCGGTTGCGACGCCAACCCCGGACCCGATCAATATGGGGCTGTTGATGCTGCCCCTGTTTTTGTTGTACTGGCTAAGTGTACTGCTGGCGGTCATCGCCGGGCGAGGGCGCAAGGAAGAACCCAGTACCGCGTGATTATTCGTATCATTCCATCATACTGGCGCCACGCCGGTCTGTTATAATAGAATTGATCAAAGGAGAAGGACTATGGGTTTTTTACGTAATTTCAGCGGTTGGGAAATCCTGATTGTACTGGCGATTGTCCTTTTGCTATTCGGCGTAGGCCGGATTGGGAAAATCGGCGGTGAACTCGGCAGCGGTATTCGCGCCTTCCGCAAAGGGCTGAAGGGCGATGAAGAGGAAAAACCTGAAGGCGAAAAGAAGGACGAGGTCGAGAAGAAATAACCCCTTCATCTGGCATTGCATGATTGCGGCTGCCGATGACGTCGGAGCTAATCGACGCACCCCACCAGGTAATTCAGCGGGGTGCGTTTTGGTTTAATTCAGGATTTTTGAGATTGCTCTTGTTCGGGCGATGCTTCGCCTAGTCTTGCATCCGGTGCTTCGACAGGCTCAGCAACCGGCTTTTCAACGGACCCATCGCTTGTCGAAGTGCTGTCTGGTTTAGCATCCGGTGCTTCGACAGGTTTGACAACCGGCTTTTCAACGGACCCTTCGCTAGTCGAAGTGTTGTCTGGTTTAGCATCCGGTGCTTCGACAGGCTTGGCAACCGGCTTTTCAACGGACCCTTCGCTAGTCGAAGTGTTGTCTGGTTTAGCATCCGGTGCTTCGACAGGCTTGGCAACCGGCTTTTCAACGGACCCTTCGCTAGTCGAAGTGTTGTCTGGTTTAGCATCCGGTGCTTCGACAGGCTCGGCAACCGGTGCTTCAGCAACCGAAGGCGGGGCAATGGTCGGTTCACCAACCAGGCCCTGGGCAGCTTTGGCAGCCGTGGCCTTGATGTCTACGTTGCGCAGTTCCTGCTGAGTTTTCTTGAGTTCTTTGATGTCTTCTTCCAGCCCGGCTTCGCGCACCAGCCGAGTGGGCATATCGCGCAGCTCGCGCTGGGTATCCATCAATTGCGCCCAGATCGGCGATTTGATCACTTTGCGCATAAACTTGCCGATCGCTTGCGCTGACTTGACCATCCCCTCGGGCCCAAGGACGATGACCGCGATGACCAGGATTAAAACGACTTCGAGAATTCCGACGCCAAAGATTTCCATAATTAATTGAATCTCTTCATACTCAGTTTTGAGCTGCCTTACTGCAGGTTGCTGGCTTACCTGTAATGCATGCCATCCTGCTGGCATGGCTATTATAGCATTCTACCCTTAGGTTGTACGCTTATCCGCTTTAGCGCATCCATCATTGGAACTCAAATCCGATAAATAACGTCTAAATATTATTATGGGTATCGAGAGAAAGGAGTATGACGTGAAAATCCTGGTTACAGGCATGACCCTGGTTGTGTTTTTGCTGCTGACCGCTTGTACCGGCCGGATAGCAGCGGAATCTTCAGGCGAGACGATTACCTCAAACGGCGATGTTGTCGCCGATCAAGTCAGCCTGATCGCCGCCCTGCGCGCTGCCGGAGCAAAAGTGGAGTCTGGCGATTCAGTCGAACAGCCATTCTTTACGGTTAGCGGACAAATTCTGATGGTCAACGAAACCGAGGTACAGGTGTTTGAGTACGAGGCCGTAGAGGCTATGGAGGTGGATGCCAGCCTGGTTGCCAGTGATGGGGCTTCGGTAGGAACAACAATGATCAGTTGGATCGCTCCGCCGCACTTTTATAAAACCGGCCGCATCATCGTTTTATATCTTGGTGAAGACGCTGCTATCCTCGATCTGTTGAATCAAGTTTTAGGCGTCCAATTCGCCGGTGGTTGATTCAGGCCTATTGTGTACAATACAAAAAGGGTCCCAGTTCACCACGTGGGGCCTTTTTTTTGCGGACGATTTAATCTATACTGCCGCCGCGACCGCTTCGCGACCGGCGTGGAAAGCCTGGTGGTTGATATTCAGGTGTTTTGCGGGCACCCGCTGCTCCAATACGACATTCCACTGGTCCTCGTCCAGGTCGAGCAGACCTGAAAGCGCACCAAGCAGTACCATGTTTGCCACACGGGCATTGCCTAGCCCTTCGGCGATTTCGATGCCTTTCACCCAGTAGGCATGCGGGGTGACCTGGGTCAGCCGTTCTCGCAGGACTTCGTCGCCGGGGTAGGGCACGCCGGCAGTTAGTACGGTAAGCGGCTCAATGGCATAGTCATTGACCAGCGCCAGCCCGCCCGGTTTGAGGATCTCAATAAAGCGGGCGGCTTCCAACTTCTCGAAAGCAATCAGCACATCCGCTTCGCCGCGTGGGATGATGGGCGAAAAGACCTGAGCTCCCCAGCGTAAATGAGAGGTGACGCTGCCGCCACGCTGCGACATGCCGTGAACCTCAGCTTTTTTGACATCGTAGCCAAGTCTCAGACCCAACTCGGCAAGCACATCACTCGCCAGGATGGTTCCCTGCCCGCCTACGCCTACCAGCGCAAAATTGATGCCTTCGGGTCTCATGAGGTGGCCTCCTGCTGGGTTGTTTTACCTTGCACCTGGTTGCGGAAAAGTATGGCGTCGCGCGGGCAAACTTGGGCGCAAATTTCGCAGCCGGTGCATAGCAGCGGATCGATCAGCGCCAGCGGACGGTTCGTTTTGGGATCCAGTTGTTCCGACTGCAGGATTGCGGGGCAGCCAACGCGGAAACACAACGTACAGCCGTTGCATTTATCGCTGATTACTTCCAGCGGCAGCCAGCGGCTGCGAGCAGATGGCAGCAAGGCGCATTCCTCGCGGGTAATCAACACCGCCGGTTCATCCGATTTCATCCATTCCTTCAACGTTTTCTCGATGGCCGTCACAGCGTAAGCAGGCACAGTTAAGACTTTGTCAAAGCCGAGCGCCCGCACCAACGGTTCGATTTCGATCTCACGGGTTTCTTTATGCTGCAGGGTTCGGCCTGTCCCTGGGTTGTCCTGGTGTCCGGTCATGCCGGTGACCCGGTTGTCCATGATGATGGTAATGACGTTGCTGCGGTTGTAGGCCACATTGATCAGTGCCGGGATGGCGCTGTGGAAGAAGGTCGAATCGCCTATTACCGCTACATGGCGCTCCTTGTCGCCGGCGACGGCTGCGCCGTGCGCCACGCCTACACTGGCGCCCATGCAGCCAACCGTATGTAGCGCGTCCAGCGGCTGCACCATGCCGAGGGTATAGCAGCCGATATCGCCGTTAACTGGAACGCCTAATTTATGCAGCACATAAAAAGACGAACGGTGCGGGCAGCCCGGGCACAGTACCGGCGGGCGGACGGGCAAGCCAGCGGTGTTCAAAGCCATCCGGATGTTTTCATCCGCAGGCAGCAATCCTGCCTGGCGTCCGCTATTGCGTACCACAGCCGGATCGAGTTCACCTGCGATGGGGAAAATCTGCTTGGTGACCGGGTAGGGCGGCTCCGCCATGATTTCTTCCGGGCGATATAGCAGGATGCCCATCAGTCGAATCTGATCCTCGATGAACGGGTCCAGTTCTTCAAGAACGATCACCTTTTGTACGCGCGAGGCAAAATCGCTGATCAGCTTGCGCGGCAGCGGGTAAACCATGCCCAATTTGAGCACGCTGGCTTCCGGGAATACCTCGCGGGCGTAGTTATAAGCCACCCCGCCGGTGATAATCCCCAGGTCCGAGGAGCGCCACTCGATGCGGTTACCCGTAAAAGTTTCGGCAAAGGCAGCAATCCTGGCGACTCGCTCTTCGATGACCGGATGGCGTTTTCTGGCATTGGCCGGCACCATGCAATATTTGGTCAGGTTACGCGGGTATTTCTCGGGTTCGGGCCGCTGTTCGCGCTGTTCGCCCAACTCCACCGGCGAACTGGTGTGGCATACCCGGGTGGTCAAGCGCAGTAGAACCGGTGTATCGAACTGTTCACTCAGGTCAAAGGCGGCCAGGGTCAGATCATGCGCATCCTGGCTGTCAGCCGGATCCAGACAGGGAATGCGGGCAAATTTGGCAAACTGGCGGTTATCCTGCTCATTCTGCGATGAATGCATGGAGGGATCGTCGGCAGAAATGACCACCAGACCAGCTTCAATGCCGGTCATTGCGACCGCAAAAAAGGCGTCGGAAGCGACATTGAGGCCAACATGCTTCATGGTGGCAAAAGCGCGCCGCCCGGCATAGGCTGCACCGACGGCCACATCCAACCCTACTTTTTCGTTAGGCGCCCATTCGGCATATACGTCGGGGTAGGGCGCAAAGGCTTCCAGTATTTCTGTGCTGGGAGTGCCGGGATAGCCTGAGCCTACCTTCGCTCCAGCTTCCCAGGCAGCCCGTGCGACAGCTTCATTGCCGGATAGCAATCGTTTCATTCAGTAACCTCCTGATCGGATTACGCCTGCAAAATGACCCGGCCGTCCAGCGCCAGGGCGCCTTTGCCTTTGGGGAGAACCAGCAGTGGGTTGATTTCTATTTCTTCAATCTGGGGGAAGTCCAAAGCCAGCTTGCTCAAGCGTAGAATGGCATCCACCACGGCTTCCACATCAGCCTCTGGCATGCCGCGGAAACCGGTCAGCAAGCGGCCGGCGCGCGTTTGATGGATCATGTCGGCTGCATCCTGGCGGGTCAGCGGCGCTACACGGAAAGCGACATCACCGAATAGCTCCACGTAAATTCCGCCCAGTCCAAACATCATCAACGGACCAAAATTCGGGTCGCGGCGCATGCCAACGATCACTTCCTGGCCTTTAGGCGCCATGGCTTCGATCAACACGCCTTCGAGGTGCGCTTCCGGTTTTTTTGCAGCAATATCCTGCATCAAGCTGACGTAATTCGCACGCACTGCATCGTCATCACCCAGGTTAAGGCGGATGCCGCCAACATCGGATTTATGCAGGATGTCCGGCGAAACAATCTTCATCACGACCGGGTATCCTACCCGCCGGGCAACATCTACCGCCTGCTGCGCAGACTGCGCCATTTCGCCGGCCACAACCGGCATGCCATAGGCTGCCAGCAGCGGACGGGTGAGCACCTCGCCGAGCGCCGGTTGATCTTTGGCGCTTTCCAGCAGCCGCGCAGCTTCCGGTTGGTTCAGGTCAGTCCAACGGGTTTCTGTCAAGGCGGGTTTCTCCAGCCAGCGAGTGTAGCGCAGCATGGCGCTCAAAACGCGGCCGGGAGTTTCAGGATTGACGTACATGGGTATGCCGTTGCCATGCAGGATTTCACGGGCTTTGCCAGTGCTATATTCTCCCACGAACACCGCCACCACCGGTTTGCATTGACCTTTGGCCTGATCGACTATCGCCTGAGCGACGGCATTGGTATTGACCAGCGCCTGCGGGATAAGAATGGCGATTGCCATGTCCACATTGGGGTCAGCCAGAACGCCTTTTAGGCCAGCCGAGTATTCTGCAACATCCGCTGCGCCGAGCATGTCCACCGGATTGGCGATTTGCGCTGCAGGATTGAGATGCGGGCGTAAGAATTTTTGCGTCTCAGGGGAGATGTCTGCCATTTGCAAGCCATTCATCGCCAGAGCATCGGAAGCCAGGGCGGCCGGGCCGCCGCCGTTGGTGATCATGGCGACCCGCGGGCCTTTGGGCAGCGGCAAATTGGCAAAGCCCATCGAAATATCGAAGAGATCGGCCAGGGAATCCACTTCGGTAACCCCGGCCTGCTCGAAGGCAGCTTGATAGGCCGTGTGTGACCCCGCCAGTGAGCCGGTGTGCGAGGACACTGCCCGGGCGCCTGCGCTGGTGCGTCCTGCTTTGAGCATCACAATCGGCTTGTTCGGCGAAACCTTGCGCGCCGTCTGAATAAAACGTTGCCCATCATGAATCGCCTCGACGTAGGATGCGATCACTTTGGTATGTTCGTCATTGGCGAGATATTCGATCATATCCGTTTCGGTAACGTCGGCCTCGTTGCCCAGGGTGGCAAACATCGAAAAGCCGATGAATTTGTCCCGGATGGTTTCGACCACGCCGCCGGCGACCGCACCAGATTGAGATACAAACCCGATTCCACCACGCGCAGGCTGCCCATTGATGAACGTGGTATTCAGCCCGGTGTACATATCCAGCGTACCAACGCAGTTCGGCCCGATCAGGCGCATGTTATAGCGCCGGGCTATGGTCACCAGGCTTTTTTCCATGGCAGCGCCTTCCGGCCCAATTTCTTTAAATCCGCCGGAAATAACGATGACAGCCTTGACGCCGCGCTTTCCGCAGTCCTCCAGCACGCCCGGGGTAACCTGGGCTGGCAGGACAATCACTGCCAGGTCAACAGGGTCCGGCACGGATGAAATATCCGGGTAGGACTTGTGCCCGAGAATTTGATCTTCTTTGGGGTTTACCGGCGCAATCTGGCCGGAATAGCCGTACGAGGTCAAATTGCGTAAAATTCCATAACTTAACTTGGTGGGACTGGCAGAGGCGCCAATAATAGCGACTCCCCGCGGCGCAAAAAACGGTTCAAGGCCGTGGTGCATGCACTTCCTCCTGGAAATGGGATAGTGGGGGTGGAATAGCTCTATTATTGTAGCGAATAAGAACGGGTTTATATAGTGAACAATATAACCTGCTTGACAGCAACCTTATCATTTTTTACGCAACCCTGTTTTTGGCCCGCACATGGGGGTCTATGTTTCGGAATAAATCAGGCTGACGTCCAGCACCTGAATGAGGTCGCCATCGTGCAAAGCCCGTGCTCCGCTGACCGGTAAGCGGTTAAGCAGCACCGGTGACTCGCAGAACATGACCTCCAAAAAAAAGCCGGTACGAGCACCGCGTATCCAGATTTCGATATAGCCGGCATCGCGTTTGTCGATATAAACCGGGTTGCGCGGGTCGGTGCCAATGCGGAAAGCCATATCGGTGGAGAGCGGATAATTTTCCCGCTCCCCGTTGGGCCATAAGACCAGCAGCCGCGGATTTATGCCATCTCCTTCTTTGTTGAGCGTTCTGCGTCGAGTGGGTTGAGCGGGGGTTGGCGGGGCAGTCTCGCCACCCTGGATGAAATCGGCTCCCGGCAAACTCGCTGTCGGACGCGCCTGGCGAAGCGATAATGCCAGATTGGCCATGAAAGCGCGGATTCTTTGATCTGGACCCTGGTTGACGCGAATCCAATCTATTCGGGAACGCAGCAATAACAACACGGCGATAAGTAGCAACACTACTGCCGCAGCGATGGTGATGCCCAGGCGAGTATTGATCCAGACTGCAACGGGCTCCCAGGTTGAATAACCCCAGCGGCGGTCTTGAAGGCGGGCGGTGTTCACCGCCGTGAAAATATACTCCAGGATCGAAACCGTACCGGCGAATTGAATTTCAAGCGATTCGCTGGCTTTTGGCAACCCTTTCCAGGCAGTGTAAGCATTCAAATAAACCCAGGCATCGCTGTCACCCGGCAGTGCAGTAGCCGCGTCAGCCGAGAGCATCGCGGGAATTTGTTCCAGGTGAGAGCTTTCGGTGATCTGGCGCAGATAAGTGGAAATGGATTGCAAACGGCGGCGCAGATCGTTCAGATCCTCAACCACTTTTGAGCTGAGCTCCTGAATCTGGTTCAGGCGTTCCGAATCGCTGATCTGCGGTTGCTGGCGAATTTGATAAAAAAGAGGTTTAAGCGGAGCCGCCAATTCCGGCTGTTGTAACTCTGCCTGAAGGGCAGTTAACTCCGCAGCCGCATTCTCGAGCAGGCTGGTAAATGTGCGAACGTCCGTGCTGCGGATGCCTTGCGCGGCAAGTACCTCGACTAATTGTTCCTCCGCTGTCAATCCGGTATTGGCGACTGCGTAAGCCGCCTCCATGTCAAGATACGCCTGCAAGCGGGTTCGAGCCATTTCAATGTAATCCAGCCTGACTTCAAGGTCTGGTTGCGTTTGCAGCAGAAAATTCACCTGATCGGTGGCGTCTTGATAGGGGTTAAAAGCCCGTACCAACTGTGCCGCGATGATGACCGCCACCAGGATAATGCCGAGGATGCCGCACACCAGGGCTGCACGGGTAGCCGCAGCCGGATGAGGGGCAAGTGTCGTTTCGGCGGATTCAGTGGCATTCATGGGTTGTATCTGCGGTTGCGGTCTGGCGCGGTTGGACAAACCGGGTTTAATGAGCCTTGACGCTTTCTACGTAATCATATCCTGCCCGGAACATGAGCATTAGCAATAGTATATGCCAGGATTATAAAAGCGTTCTGGTTACAGGACGGTTGCATTTACAGTAAAAAGGGGAGGACATTCTGAGCCGGGCGCAGGGCGACATCGTTGTGCACACTTACCAACTGTCCCGCCTGCAAGGCGCTCTGCAAGTACGGCAGGGTGGCACGGTTTGTCAGGGCATCTGCGGGATGACAATAAATCCAGCCGGTTTACCCTTTTTCTGCCCTGGCTATGTTAAAATTTTCCCGATCATGGCAAACGCTTTTATATCCGTTGAAGATGTCCATTTTCAGCACCCGGTACGCGGTGGGGAATCGACCCGGGCGTTAAACGGAATCAACCTGCAGATCGAGGAGGGGGAGTATCTTGCCATTGTTGGCGCAAACGGCTCGGGAAAAACCACTCTGGGACGCCACCTGAACGCTTTGCTGATGCCCGGTCAAGGCCGGGTGTTGGTGAACGGCAAGGATACGCGCGACCCGCAAAATCACCCGGCCATCCGTTCGACGGTCGGCATGGTATTTCAGTCGCCGGAAGATCAAATTGTGGCAGCAGTGCTGGAAGAAGACATTGCTTTTGGGCCTGAAAATATGGGATTACCGCCGGCCGAGATCCGGGCGCGAGTCGAAGAAGCCCTGACTATCACCGGAATGCAGGAGCATCGCGAACGACCCCCGCACCTGCTTTCGGCCGGTCAAATGCAGCGCGCCGCGTTGGCAGGCGTGCTGGCAATGCATCCGCGCTGTGTCATCATGGATGAAACCACTGCCATGCTTGATCCCGGCGGGCGGGCAATGGTGAAGCAGTTAATCCACCGCCTGCACGATGAAGGTCTGACCGTGATCGTCATCACGCATTTTATGCGCGAAGCGGTCGAGGCTGACCGGGTTGTGGTGCTCAAAGAGGGGACAGTGGCTTTCGATGGCCCGCCGCGAGATATTTTTATTCATCCGGCTGACCTGTATTCGATGAATTTAGATTTGCCGATAGCGGCTCGCCTGGCGCAGTCGCTGCGTCCCATTTTTCCGGAACTGCCAGCAGACATCCTGACCCCGGAAGCGCTTTTTCGCGCGTTGCCGTCCTACATGGGCGCGCTCCTTCCCGATTCCCTGCCACGTCCTTCGCACGCCCGGAATGATTGCGCGGATATTATCAAAGTTGAAGACCTGGAGCACGTTTACCTCAGCGACACGCCGCTGGCACATTCGGCATTGACTGGCGCTTCTTTGTGTGTGGGAGAAGGCAGTTCCCACGGGTTAATCGGCTCCACCGGTTCGGGAAAATCGACTTTGCTGCAACACCTCAACGGGCTTTTGATCCCGCAGCAAGGACGGGTAAGGGTCGGGGCATTCGACCTGAATGATGCTGCCACCGATTTAAAAGCGGTACGGCGTTACGCCGGGCTGGTTTTTCAGAATCCGGAGTATCAAATTTTCGAGCAGTATGTTGGCGATGAAATTGCTTATGCCCCACGCCTGATGGGAGAAAAAGAAACGTTACGCGAGACCGTCCGCAGTGCGATGACGTCGGTCGGTTTGGATTTCGAGACCTTCAAGGACCGATTTACCTTTGCACTCAGCGGCGGGGAGCGCCGCAAGGTAGCCATGGCTTCCATTCTGGCAATGAATCCTGCCATTTTGTTGCTGGACGAACCGACTGCCGGTCTGGATCCGCGTTCACGCCGGGGTGTGCTCGAGCATTTGAACGGCATGCAGACAGGCAGCAAGACGCTGGTGGTTTCATCGCATCACATGGAAGATATTGCCGAACTGGCTGAAAATGTGACGGCCCTGGCCAATGGCCGCGACCAACTAAACGGCAGCGCTGCCAGCGTTTTCCATCAAGTAGAGAAAATTAATGCTCTTGGACTGGAAGCGCCTCTGGTCTCACAAGCAGCAGCAGTTTTGCGCTCGCGCAATTGGCCGCTGCGCCCCGATATTCTTCGGCCAGCTGAACTGACCAAAAACCTCTCCCAGATCGTGGAGGGCAGCCATGCATAATTTTGAGTTTTTACGCATGGTAAACATTGGTCAATATCTGCCGTTGCAGTCCGTGCTGCACCGGTTGGATCCACGAGCGCGCATATTGATTTATTTCTGCATAATTGCAGCAGCCACATTCACGTCGAGTCCGCTCGGTCTGGCTATTGCGCTGGCTGTCACTTTTATCGGCTTTTGGTTTGGCCGAATTCCATTGCGGTTTGCGCTGCGCGGATTACTGCCTCCGTTGCCATTTTTGCTGATCCTGGCTTTTCTGCAGATATTCCTGACCCCACACCCTGACGAAGCAACGATCCTCTATTCCCTTGGCCCGATGAAAATTTACCTGGCCGGGTTGATTTCTGCCGGCTTGCTGCTGCTTCGCTTTGCGGTTTTGATCCTGGGATTAGGCCTGGCTTCATACACCTTATCGACTTCCGAAATGATCCACGGGTTGGAATCGCTCTTCTCTCCGCTGGCCAGGCTGGGTATCCCGACACATGATCTGGTCATGGTCGTGCAGGTGACCATCCGTTTCATCCCGTTTTTGGCGCAAGCTGCAGAAAGGATTGCAAAAGCTCAGGCCTCACGCGGGGCTGATTGGGGTACGCACAAAGGCGGGCTGCTGGCCCGCACCCGTCAGGTGATCCCGCTGGTATTGCCGTTGTTTCTCACCAGTTTACGCCGCGCTGAGACGATGGCGCTGGCGATGGATGCGCGCGGCTACGCCGCCATCACCCGGCGCACGTCTCTGATGGTAATGCATTTCACCTGGAAAGATGCATTGGCGATCCTGCTCGGAATTGCTGCAGGCGTGACGATTTTATGGGTCGGTTAGCGTTGGCGAATTAGATATTGGCGCCGCGCTGCTTGCCGACTGCAAAGCGCTGCCAGGCTGCTACCACTACCAGGGTGATCAAAGCGGCTGCTCCGGCTTCGGGCAGACCGTTGGCTATGGCAATAGGAGCTAACGCCGCCCAGGGCAAAAACCCGAGCAGGCCAATGGCGCTCAGCACAAGAATGGTGTTGGTCAGAGTGCCAGCGATACCGGCTGCAATCAACCCGGCAACCGGCCAGCGTTTGAGACCGGTCCACACCAGCCAGGCGACGGGTCCGATGAGAATGCGCGGCAGAACCGAGATGATGGGGTTGGTAAACCAGGCGTCGGCCGGACCAGTAGGCGCCACGGCTGCCTGAATCATGCTGAAAATGCCAAATATCAAACCAATCCCGGCTCCTACCAGCGGTCCTTCCAGAACAGCGCCAATAATGACTGGCACGTGCATGATGGTCAGCGAAGCGCCTGTGAACCAGGGAATAAATCCCAGGCGAGTCAGGCCCAATAACACGGCGATAGCCCCCAACACACCCGTCACAACGATTTTCCGCGTCCGATCTTGTGGCATAACCTGCTCCTAGAGGGTTGATTTGTGCAGCGAAAACGACATAAAAGATAAACACCGGGACCGGCAAATGGTTCTTGCCAGGCACGCTGATTGTAACATGGCATCTTCTGGCTGTGCTTGGAATCTTTTGCCTTTACTCGCTACGACTACGCAACCTTTGATCTGATTACGGGTTGGTAATGCAGCCTGTGTTAAGCGCTCGCCACTATAATTTACACATCGTTCACAGGTTTTTTTTATGGTTTTTCAGGATGTAAAATGAGCCGCCCACTTCGTTGGCATCACCTCATTACGGTAAATATTTACTGGTTTGCATTGAACACGCGCTCGCAAACCCTTTCCCCACTGATCATTCCGCTGCTGGTGCAGCAGTTCATCGGCGAGGAATCAAAGGGCAGCGCGGTTGGCAGCATCCGGTTGTGGTCACTCATGACGGCGGTGCTGGTGCAGGCTTTGATGGGCATCCTTTCCGACCGCTCGACCGCGAAATTGGGACGGCGGCGCCCCTTCATCCTGCTGGGTACGCTGGGGGAGATCATCATCTTTGCACTGATCGGATTTTCTGCCAGCCTGGAAGGGCAGGCCGGCTATGCAGTCTTGTTTGGCCTCTATATCCTCTCCATGATGGCTTCTAACACCGCCCATGCCGCCACCCAGGGGCTGATACCTGACCTGGTGCCCGAATCACAACGCGGACGTTACTCAGGGGTAAAAGCTTTGCTCGAACTGCCCCTGCCGCTCCTGCTGGTCTCATTGGTGATTGGCAAACTGGTCAGCGGCGGCAACCTTTGGGCGGCCTTGATCACTTTGATGGGAGTACTGGCGATTTGCGCAGCCATCGCCATGTTCATCCCGGAACAGCAACAGGAGCATGCCCCCTTCGAGATGAACTGGGCGCCATTCCTGCGCCTTGTCTTGATGACAGCAGCTTTCACCCTCCTGATCCTGGGAATGGGTGCTTTTGTCCGCTGGTTCATGACCTTAAAACTGGATTTGGATCCCCGCTTGTGGAGCGGGGCTGCTGCGGCAGTCGGAGTAGCTGCGATGGCAGTCGCGATTGTGGGCGGTGTGCTGGCCAGCCTGCGCATCGGCGTTGGCAGGGATATCCAATACCTGCCATCGTACACGTGGTGGGTGATCAACCGGCTGGCTTTTCTGACTGCTTCCACGAATATTGCCACTTTTCTGCTATTTTTCTTGCAGGAGCGTTTCGTGGAGTTGGAAGGGGAAAAAGCTGCTGGTCCGGCGGCGACGATTGCCATGTTCGTTGGCATATTCATTTTGCTGACTGCAGCGCCTGGGGGCTGGCTGGCCGACCGCTTCGGCAAAAAAATCCTGATCGGTATTGCCGGCTTGTTGGGTGCTGGCGGCATCGCTCTGCTCGTCATAGTCCCAAGCATGACCGCGATTTATATCGGCGGCAGCATTGTTGGCGCGGGAATCGGGCTGTTTTATTCGGCCAACTGGGCGCTTGGGACAGAAATTGTGCCGCGCGAACAGGCCGGGCGCTTCCTGGGACTTTCCAACCTGGCTGGAGCGGGGGCCGGCGCCATTGGCGCCTATATCGGCGGTCCTATTGCGGATGTGCTGGGATACACCCTGATCATCGGTGTTTACGGATTTCTCTTTCTGGTTTCGTTACTGGCGCTTCTTGGAATTCAGGAAAAACGCTTCAACGCCTGATAGTATGTAACTTTTCATCCCCGGCTGCATCTATTCATTAGCGGTGAAATATAGTGTTGAATGGAGAAAAGTCATGAAATACATCAATGAAGCCGGGTGGGATCGAATACTACGGGTTTTAGTGGGCATTCTGCTGCTGGCGCTCGGGTTTGGTAGCGTTGTCGCCGGGACGCTCGGGTTGGTCTTTAAAATCATCGGAACGTTACTCTTGGTGACCGGTCTGGTGGGATTTTGCCCGGTTTATGCCCTTCTGAAAGTCCGCACGAAAAAATAACCCCGTCAGCTTGCCCTGAATAATTGAAGATGCTTCTTGCTGAAGTGTCTCCTTAGCAGAATTGCCATTCTGGGGAGACCGGTTGGCTGGAACGCGCTAGCCGGTCTGCCTTTAATCCGTTTTCTATATTACTAACAGGTAGAAGAGAACAGCCGTGAAACTTGCTGAATTCAAGCGAACCATCAAAAATTCTCGCATTCCCGTTGTGGTGGAGTTCTGGGCCCCCTGGTGTGGACCGTGCCGGTTAATGAATCCGATTTTGAAAGAGGTCAGCAGTGAGTTCGAAGGGCGGGTCAAATTAGTGAAAATCAATGCGGATGAGTCCCGGGAATTACTCCAGGAACTAAAAGTCATGAGCATTCCCACCATGCTGGGTTACCGCGCTGGAGAAATGATGATGCGCAAAGTCGGAGGGCAGTCAAAGCCCGCTTTGAGGGATTGGTTTATGGCGTTGGAAGAAGGTCGGCCAGCGCCCAGTGGGCTCCGTCCGTTTGACCGTTACCTGCGGGTCGGGACTGCTCTGATTCTGGCGGTCATTGGAATTAATTCCGGACTGTCTATCTGGCTGCTGGGGCTGGCAGGGCTGGTACTGTTTAGTGCAATTTACGACCGATGCCCGATTTATAAAGCGCTGGCGCCCCGCATCAAGGCTTTATTCAAACGGCAATCGCCCGATGCAATGAATTAACGTGAGATCAGGATAACGAAATACGTCAAAATGTCATCCTGCTCACAGAGCATGTTGTGCATGAGCGGCGTGTTTTTGCGCCGCGAAGGTTCCCACGTGACCAACTGTAGTTTCCTGCAGTCACCATCCGCCCACGCGAAATGGGTGGTCGAAGATTGTGTAAAAACATCCCGCCTGGACGACCGGAACCAGGCGGGATGTTTTGGTTTCATCTGGAATTGAGGGTTTACGGGCCGGTAACCGTTGGCAAGCCCAAGCTGACCCAGGTGTTCATCCCGCCGCCCATGCTGGTGACCTGTTGGAAGCCAGCGTCCAATAAAATATCACGTCCGGTGGCGCTGCGGTTACCGGAACGGCAGACCACCACGATTTGCTGGTCTTGCGGCAGTTCTGACAACCGGCTCGATAACTCCCCCAGGGGAATTAAAGTTGCGCCGGGAATATGCCCGGCATTCCATTCGTCCGGTTCACGGACATCAAGAATAAAAGCGCCCTGGTCGCGTAGTTCAGCCGCCTGTGTGGCAGTAATCTCGCGCGATAAGGCTTTTTCACCGGCGGGCGCAGCCAGTGCAGTATAAGCAGCGAAGATTGCAAGGACAACTACAACGATACTTAAAATCCATCCCCAGGCGGGAATTTTTTTCTTCGGTGAACGGACGAGCTGTCTGGTCATAGCTTTTCTACTCCTTGAAGAACGTCTGTTTATATTTGATTCAAAAAGTCAAGAAAAGTTGCATGAGTCGGGGTTGCGAGTGGAACGTAGCGAAACGGAGGAAACAATCTGCGCCTATTGATCCGATCACCGTTCTTTCACAACCTGTGTGGATTGCTTCAGTCGGCTAGCGGCCTTCATCGCAATGACCGTACATGGATGGGGTGAAAACCGATTTTATTCCTGGCGCAAATTGAATACAATACCTATATGCCAGCCCTCGACCCGCCAGCCCGGTCTCGTTTTATGACCCATACGCTCCAGGCTCTTCCGCGCGGGGACGATGTCTGCCGGATATTGGATGCCGCGCTGCAAGCGGCGGACCCGGCGGCGGCAGTTTCCCGTTTTCTCAGCCGGGAGGGCAATCGGCTGGCTGCCGGCGACCGGACTTATGATCTGGCGAACATCCGCCGCGTCTTCCTGATAGGAGCCGGCAAGGCCGGAGCGCCCATGGCGCAGGCCGCTGTCCAAATCCTGGATGACCGTCTGACCGGCGGTGTTGTCATTGTAAAAGACGGTTACAGCCTGCGCGAGTTCAATTTTCCGACCAGCCTGAAGATCATCGAAGCCAGGCATCCCTTGCCCGATGAGCGCGGTGTGGCTGCTACCCGCGAGATTTTAAGCCTGCTATCGCAAGCAGGCCAATCTGATCTGGTTTTATGCCTGCTTTCTGGCGGTGCCTCCGCGCTGTTGACCGCCCCGGCAACAGGACTCACGCTCACCGATCTCCAGCAAACGATAAGCCTCCTGCTTCACAGCGGCGCGGACATTGGCGAAATCAACGCTGTGCGCAAACACCTGGATGGGATCAAGGGTGGGGGATTGGCACAGGTTGCCGCGCCTGCCCGGGTGATTTCATTCATTCTCTCCGACGTGGTCGGTGATCCACTGGATATCATTGCCTCCGGGCCAACCGCTCCTGATCCAACCACCTTCGCTCAGGCTTTGGCGGTCCTGCATAAATATCATTTATTGGAACAATTACCTCAGGCAATCCGGCTGCATTTGCAACACGGGGCTGCCGGAGCAGCAGCGGAAACGCTCAAACCGGGAGACCCGTTGCTGGAAGGGGTGCAGAACTTGTTGGTTGGCTCGAATGCGATGGCTGCTCAGGCTGCTGCTGACACCGCGGCTGCTGGGGGTTTCAACACCCGCGTGCTGACCACCACCCTGCAGGGAGAAGCACGCCTGGTAGGAAGACTGCTGGCAGCCGCTGCCCGCGACCTGGCAGGCGGCCAATCCGTCTTGCAGCGCCCGGCGTGTTTGATCGCTGGCGGGGAAACTACCGTCACTGTACGCGGGGATGGAATCGGCGGACGCAATCAGGAACTGGCGCTGGCAGCCGTCGAAGCCATGAGTGATCTGCCAGGCACGCTGCTGATCACTCTGGCAACGGATGGAGGCGACGGCCCGACTGATGCCGCCGGCGCAGTGGTCAGCGGTGAGACACTGGCGCGCGCCAGGGCACTTGGGCTCTCACCCGGAGCGTATTTAATGCGCAATGACGCCTACCGATTTTTCGAGGGGTTGGGCGATCTGCTTAAGCCCGGTCCGACGCATACGAATGTCAACGATCTGGTGCTGTTATTCGCTTTTTAGGGTTTTTTCGATAATCCGTGCTTCGCCTGCAGGTGCAGGATGATCGAGCGCTGTGAGCCGAGAGGATGCGGGTTGCGTTTTCAGAGCACGGGCTGCGCGGATCTTCTGACGCTGCGCGATCACCCAGGTTTTGACTGCCGGGATGCGCAGTGTTAGGGTTGCCAACAGCACGCTGCCAGCGGCAATGGGTTTCCACAAATCGCCCATCAGTTCGAGCAAGTTACCCTTGATGACCAGGGCAAGATGTAAAACCGCCACTGCACCGGCCAGGTAAACCAGTTTGTGCAGTTTTTTCCAATTTTTACCGAGCTTTACTTTCCACCAGCGTCGCGAGGTGAACGCCAGCGCGCTGAGCAGCGTCAGCGTAATAAGCCCCACATACACATAGGGTTTATCCGCATTATCCTTGTTGAAAAACGCAAAATCAAAGCCATAATCCAACCCGACGTAGCTCAACATGTGAATGCAGGCGTAGTAAAACGCCCAAAGGCCCAGCGGCCGGCGGAGTTTTAACACCTTGGGTTGATCAAATAGTGTATTGATCGGGGAACAGGCCAGGCACAGCAGCAGGAAGATGATGGCAATGTCGCCGGCGCGTTGGGTTGCCGCCTGTATCGGGTTGATGGTCAGGTTATTGGTGAAATAGGCGCCAACAAGCACCACCAACGGAAGGGGTGACAGAATGTTAACAACAGTGCGTAACGGGTTGGCGGTTTTTTCAGTTGTCATATTGACTTAGAAATTGGAATACAGGCTCATGCCTTCATAAAGCGCGCTCACCTGTTCACTATACCCATTAAACAAGAGGGTTTCCCGGCGTTTGGTTTCGCCGATGCGCCGCTCAGTGGCCTGTGACCAGCGCGGGTGGTGGACGTCGGGGTTGACATTGGCGTAAAACCCATACTCGTTGGGGGCCACAGTATTCCACAGAGTTTCAGGCATTTCTTCCACCAGGTCGATCTTGACGATCGACTTGATGCTTTTAAAGCCGTACTTCCATGGCACTGCCAGACGGATGGGAGCGCCGTCCTGTGGGGGCAGGTCTTTACCATACAGACCGGTTACCAGCAGAGCCAGGTCGTTCATGGCTTCGTCCAACCGCAGCCCCTCAGTGTAAGGCCAGGGGTAGAACGGACTTTTCAATCCAGGCATGTGCTCTTCATCCATTTTGGTAGTGAAAGCTACGTAGCGGGCGCTGGTCATCGGTTCGACTTCTGCCAGCAGTTTTGCCAGCGGGAATCCGGTCCAGGGAATGACCATCGACCAGGCTTCGACACAGCGCAGGCGGTAAATACGCTCCTCCTGCGGGAATGCGCGCAGTTGATCGATATCATAGGTACGCGGGTTCTGCACCAATCCACCGACTTCTACCTGCCAGGGTGTCGTCGGGAAATCTTCCGCCAGGTTGGCAACGCCTTCCTTGTCGGTGGTGAATTCGTAATAGTTGTTATAGTGGGTGATCTGCTCGAAAGTGTTTGCCGGTTCGCCAAGTTCGTCCAGCAGGGCAGGAGTCTCTGGCGCAGTGACATTTTCGGTAGGCTGCACGCCGCAGGCCGCCAGCAAGGCAGCAGCGCCGGTTCCGCCGGCCAGTTTCATGAATTGGCGCCGGTTGAGGTACACCCCTTCCGGGGTGATTTCTGATGATGGGATTGAAGGGATCTTGTTGGTTTTCATGCGATTACCCTTTCCCACGGTCAAATTAACCGTGACAGGGTAATAATATTACAATATTTGTCCAAATTGAAGCCTTGCAGGCCCGGAGATGATTAGAGTTTATTAATTTAACCCTGGTTTGGGATACCGATGGGAATGAAACTTGCCATCCAGGCGGTTCCCTGCCATCAGGATGGTAAAGAGTTGTCACCCTGAACGAAGAGAAGGGACTTGTGGCTGGATGCGGGTGTCAGGTTTACTTCTTTAGCAATGCAATTGTTTCAACATGGTAAGTCTGCGGGAAGAGGTCAAATGGGGTGACCTGTTCCAAATGATACCCGCCAGCCACCAGTCGTTTGACATCCCGCGCCAGGGTAGCCGGATCACACGAAACATAGACAATCGTCCGCGGCTGTAAATGGATCAACGCATCCAGCGCTGCCCGTTCCATGCCGGCTCGCGGCGGATCGACCAACGCAATGTCCGGCTGGACGTTCAACCCGGGCAATATTTCTTCTGCCGCCCCAATGTAAAGCTCGACGTTGTTGAACTCGTCCAGATTGACCGCGTAATCGTCGCAGGCCGACTCGGATAATTCCACCCCGATGCAGCGTTTGATCCGCGGTGCGATGAAAGCTGAGAACAGACCTACGCCGCAGTACACGTCAAGGACGGTTTTGTTCTCGTCCAGTTGGAGAACACCCAAAACATGGTTGACCATGGCCTCAGCCTGAGCGGTATTGACCTGAAAAAACGACTCGGCTGATACTTTGAACACCCGCCCGTTAATTTTCATCAACAGATAATCGTCACCGGCCAGGATCAGTTTTCCCGCCGGGCTGAGATGCACGGCTGACAGCGAGAAATCCACGCTGAACTCGGGAGCCGCCAGGTCAGAGCTTTCCAACGCCAGCAGCGCTTCATCCTCAGCGCCCAGGCGCAGTTCGATCCGTTCGATGCCCGGCAGCGGTTCCAGTTCCAGTTGCGGCCAGATCTGGTTGAGTGTTTCCTCAGGCAGGTGGCACTCGCTGATTGGGACCACCCGGTGCGTACCCCAACCCTGGTAGCCAATTTTTCCGTCCGACGTAATATGAAACTGGATGGTATTGCGGTAGTTCCAGGCTGCCGGAGAAGGCACTACTTCCGCCACCGGCGGGTTGGTAACACCGCCAATGCGTTCGAGCTGATCGCGTACCACCCTGCCTTTAATTTTTAGTTGGGTTGCGTAATCGGTATGCTGGTAATGGCAGCCGCCGCACACGCCGTAATGCGCGCAGCGCGGAGCAATTCTTTCTGCCGCAGGCCGCACCACTTCCAATAACCGGGCGCGGGCAAAACCGCGCTTTTCTTCCACCAGTTCCACCCGCGCCTGTTCACCGGGCAAGGTATAGGGAACAAAGACCGCCCGACCATCAGGCAGGCGGCCGATACATTCTCCACCGTAAACCGGTGCTGTGACTTCGACCAGAATATTATCCTGCTTTTCGTTCATAGGGCGGGAGTCCGTTGATCAATCGGTCTGTTTTGGGATTATAACACCAGATGATTTTGGCGCTCACTTGGATTACGCAATTTTTTCTGTAAATTCGAGCCAGAACCATCCAATGTTCTTTAACAATCGAATGACTTGCCAGAACAATGGTATTTGCCGATTTGCCACTTCTCACTGGTTTTCATCGACAATGCAGAAACCAACCTGAGGCACGAAGCCTCGTTGGGAAAAACGCCTACTACCCTTGTGCGCCTGCGGATCTCTTTGTTGATCCTTTCCAGGCTATTGGTGGTACGGATGGTACGCCGATGTACCAAAGGAAAGTCGAACACTGTAAACCCTTCTGCCAGGTTATCCTCCAGCCAGGCCGACAAGCGCGGGGCTGAAACAGCATATTTCTGGATAGCTGCTTGCAGAAATTCCTCGGCGGTCTTGCGATCTGGAGCGTTGAACATGGCGCGGATATCGGCGGCCACCTCCATCCGCATGGCTTGTTTGGGTACGTAGGCACCCGCATTTTGCTGCAAATGGAACTGGCACCTCTGCCACGGGACACTGCCTAAAACCGCTCTTCTGGCTGCTCCCAAGCCAGCATGATCGTCACTGACCACTAATTGCACCCCTTGCATGCCACGATCTTTGAGCCCCTGCAGAAAGGCCTTCCAGTGGGTTTCGTGCTCGCTGAGCGATACCGAGACGCCTAAAACCTGCCTTTCTCCGGCTGGCGTAATGCCTGAGGCCACCAAGACAGCTGCATCCCGTACCTGGCCTGCCTCGCGCACCTTCTCGTAGCGGGCATCCACGTAGAGATACATGATTTCTCCCAGCGGCCGTTCCCGCCACTGCTGCAGTACTTCGTCCAGTTGGGCAGCTGCCCGGCTGACCTGCATGGCCGAGACTTCAATGCCACACAACTCTTCGGTGATGGTTTTTACCTTCCTGGTTGAGACTCCTTGCACGTACATCTCCGCCAGGGTGGTGACCAGCGCCCGTTCACTGCGCAAACCTTTCTCTAAGGCGGCGGGGTAAAAGCCACCCTCACGAACTTGCGGTACCGCAAAGGTGATCTCGCCCATTCGGGTTCGGACGGTCTTTGACTTATAACCGTTGGCGTGACCTTTCCGGTCTTCGGTGCGCTCGTACTCCCCGGCTTGCAGATACTTGGATCGCTCCACCTGCATAACATTGTTGATTAGAACGCGCAGTAACTCTGGAACTGCTTCCAATCCTTTTTCCGCCAGATCACTTGCAAAGGTATAATCATTTTGGTGAGTCATTGGCTTCTCCTTCCTTGTCCTCACAAACTTGAAGGATACTTCTGACTCACCACTTTTGTTAAGGTTCAGCAATTTACAGAAAGAATGTTACACCAACACCTTAACACCTATTTCAAAGAACCGATGCATACCTTTCAATGATGTATTGGAAATTGTATCGTTTTTCTTTAATCATAGGGCGCTCCCTAAGAATTATAAATGGGAGGAAATATAAAGGAATAATACTTCAAGAGGCTGAATAAATGAACTAATAGTTATCTATTCTATAGGTCATTTATTAGTGCAAATAACAATTGTGTATGCTTGAATTATGCGCGGAACTGAACAAAACGAGCGCAAGTACTATTTTGCGGGCGTCAACCGCATTGCCATGCGTGCCCCACAGGGGTGCTCCGCTTCGCTTCGCAAGAACGGCACCTTAACCTGGTTACTCACTGACCACCTGGGTTCGACCAGCGTGACGGTCAACGCCAGCGGCAACCCGGTTTTTCAAGACCTCTCGTAGAGCTGAGGCGGCGGTCTTAGTCACGAGGCTGTAACCTCAAGGAGAACAACGTCGACCTCAGCTTCCACGAGCATTGTATGTCAGTCGGAAGACTGACGCTACTAATCATTTATACAAGGAGACTATAGAAAGACTGCCAGCCTTGACGCCTATCCGACATGGATTACAATTAGCACATCCTGGGGCGGTGGCGGAATCGGCAGACGCAACGGACTTAAAATCCGTCGATGGAGACATCGTGAGGGTTCGACCCCCTCCCGCCCCACAAGTGTAACTGTCTTCCTGCCCGTACTCATAGAGCACCCTTCGGGTGGGGCACTCTGCGAGTGAGGCCGTCAGGCCGAAGGATCTCGCCGGACCCTTCGACAAGCTCAGGGACCGGCACGGCTTTAAGGAGATTCTTCGCCTGCGGCTCAGAAAGACAGTGGTATTAGAAATTGTCCGACGCGTTTGAAAAATCTACTCATTCGGCCAGCGGCAGATTCTGCTCCTTTGGCAAGGCTTCCATCAGTTTTAGCAGGATGGCTTTACGGCTGCGCAGCATTTCTTTGTAATCCATATTGTCCGTGGCGTGAATTTCTACTCGGAGGTCTTCGAGGTAGGTATCGAGCAAGTTTTTCAGGAGTTGAATTTCATCCTGGGTCAGGTTGATCTGGATCATTTCTGCCTCCTCACTTAAAAGCCGCCCGCAAATGTGCGAACGGCCTGGAATGCATTCAATATTGGGGTTGCCTCAATTGTGCGGGCTGCGGTGTTTCTATTATCATTATAGGAAATTGGAGTTGTTCAGTCAAGTTATGCGGTTTGCTGTGCTTTTCTGTGAAGGCCAGGTAGCCCGTTTACAGCAGCCCTACAATTGGCGTGAACCAATCCATTTGCCGTATATTTTATAGATGTCGGATTATTAGGGTATTTTCTACCTTCATCACTTGCATTTCAGGCCGATTTCTCCGATAATTAATCCCATCCATTGGTCTAACAAATCTACATAGGAGCGTTAATGATGTCGTCACAGACAAATCAAGGCGGTAAGCGTCCGTTCCAGGCGACCCGGTTAAATCGGGTTAAGCCGGTTCCGTCGGATATCGAGGTCGCCCAGGCGGCAACCTTAAAACCCATCGCTCAGGTCGCTGAAGAGCTTGGACTGCTGCCGGAGGAAATCGAATTCTACGGGCCGTACAAAGCCAAGGTCAAGCTGGAAGTCCTTGACCGGCTCAAAGCTATCCCCAATGGCAAATACGTCGATGTGACTGCCATCACGCCCACCCCGCTGGGTGAAGGCAAGACCACAACGACCGTGGGCTTGAGTCAGGCGCTGGGGGCGCATCTGGGCAAGTCAGTGATGACCTGCATCCGCCAACCCAGCCAGGGGCCGACCTTTGGCATCAAGGGCGGGGCAGCGGGCGGCGGTTACAGCCAGGTAATCCCTATGGAGGATTTCAATCTGCACCTGACCGGCGATATTCACGCCATCACGGCTGCCAATAACCTGCTGGCAGCCGCCATTGACGTGCGCATCATGCACGAGGCCGAAGCCACCGATGAGCAGATGTTCATTCGCCTGTTCCCCAAAGACAAAAAAGGCGTGCGCCATTTCGCCATCAACATGCGCAACCGCATGAAGAAATTGGGCATCACTTATGATGACCCCGAACAAATGACCCCTGAGGAGCGCGTTCGCTTCTGTCGGCTGGACATCGATCCCGAGACGATCACCTTCCGCCGGGTGGTCGATACCAGCGACCGGTTCCTGCGCGGCATCACCATTGGCCGTGGAACTGAGGAGCAGGGCCATCAGCGCGAAACCGGTTACGACATCACCGTTGCCAGTGAGATCATGGCTATCCTGGCGTTGACTACCAGCCTGGCGGATATGCGTAAACGTTTTGGCGAGATCGTCATTGGGCGCAACAAGCGCGGCGAGGCCGTCACTGCTGATGACCTGGGCGTGGCGGGCGCCATGACTGTGTTGATGCGTGATGCCATCAAACCGACCCTGATGCAGACAGTCGAGGGCACGCCGGTGTTCGTGCACGCCGGGCCGTTTGCCAATATTGCCCACGGCAACAGCTCGATTCTGGCGGACATGATCGGGCTTAAACTGGCGGACTACGTCGTCACAGAGTCCGGCTTCGGCTCTGATATGGGCATGGAAAAATTCTTCGACATCAAATGCCGCTACTCCGGCCTGATCCCCAACGTGGTCGTGCTGGTGGCCACCATTAGAGCGCTCAAAATGCACGGTGGCGGCCCCAAGGTGGTCGCCGGTCGTCCGCTCGACCCGGCTTACACTAACGAAAATCTCGACCTGCTGAAAGCCGGGCTGGGTAATCTGCTGGCGCACATCGGCATTGCCCGTAAATACGGAATCCCGGTGGTGGTGGCAGTCAACAGTTTTGCAGCCGACACCGAGGCCGAACTGGAAGTGGTGCGCAAGGCCGCCGTGGATGAAGGCGGCGCCGAAGCGGCGGTGGTATGCCGTCACTGGGAATTAGGCGGCGAGGGCGCTTTGGAACTGGCGAAAGAGGTGGTCAAAGCTGCCGAAAAGCCGTCACAGTTCCACTTCCTTTATCCGCTGGATCGAACCATCAAAGAGAAAATTGAAACCATAGCCCGTGAGGTGTACGGCGCAGACGGCGTCGATTACGAACCGCTGGCCGAAGAGCGCATCCAGGCCTATACCGATCTTGGTTTCGACAAGCTACCCATTTGTATGGCCAAAACGCACCTTTCGTTGAGCCATGACGCCAATGTGAAGGGCGTGCCGAAAGGGTATCGCATTCCGGTGCGCGATGTTCGCGCTTCGGTTGGTGCGGGCTTCCTCTACCCGTTATTGGGGACGATGAGCACCATGCCCGGCCTGCCCACCCGCCCGGGATTCTATGATGTGGATGTTGACCTGGAGACCGGTCAGGTAGTAGGGTTATCGTAAACATTTATTAACCGCTAGCTGCTCGTAAAACATTCTATGCATGAGCCTGTCGAAACCTGCTGGTTGCCCGTCGACAGGCTCAATCGCGGTTGTTTCACCCAAAGGGTGCTTGTGAGTGCTGACAGGGATCTGTCGAAGCCCGGTGGCTGTCTCATGCACAATGCAGGATGGCTAAGGTCATTCCCAACAAATCCCTTGCGCCCTCTGCGTTTTAATATAAAAGCCCGGAAAAAATATACTATAGGTTACAACGTCCTCGTCGTTCCCAACCAAGGTCGGATGGCTCGCAAACCAAAAATGGCGTTAAAATACTTTACGAAATAATTTTACATTCCCGGAAAATCTCTATATAATAATGACAAATTAAGTCATATATTGTTTGAGTGGGCTGGGTAATATTGTTGATCAAGCTGACCGCGGAGGTTTTGATGGATATTTTGGGTAAGGAAGCTGTTTCCGTTGACGTTGGCCAGCGGTTAAAACGTTTGCGAGAAGAACGCGGCGTGTCGATGCGCAGCCTGGCGCGCACCAGCGGCCTCTCAGCCAATGCGCTGAGCATGATCGAACGCGGCCTGACATCGCCTTCGGTGAGTACACTCAATAAGCTGGCTGGCGCGATGGAGGTGCCGGTGACGGCTTTCTTTCGCACCGAACCGGATCGCAGTCCGATAGTCCATCTCAAAGCCACCCAGCGGGTGCGGATGCCCTTCACCCGCGGATTGTGGGAAGGCTTAGGCGGAGAAAAGTTTACCGGTCGCATCGAGGCTTTCATGGTCACGCTCGAATCCGGCGCGGGCAGCGGGCCGCACGGCATGCTGCACACCGGCTCGGAGTTCGTGTTTTGCCTGCGCGGAGTTTTGGAATACGAGGTGGACGGGAAGTTTTATCAGTTGGAAGCCGGCGACACGTTGATCTTTGCTGCACATTTACTACACCGCTGGCGTAATGCCGGCACGACGGTGATGAATGCAATTATTGTCATTTCCTCATTCGAGGACGGTGAACGCCCCGGGGAGTTTCACCTGGCCTCCGCAGAAACCGCAGAAATCGATCACCCGTAGGAAAAAAACACCATCGCCCAACCGCGTACGCAAAGTCCGCTAAAGCACGCAGAAAACCGAAATAGCGGTCATGCGTCACGAGTCATGGTTCCATAGGTCGTGCAAATGGCCTTTGCATTCGATTTTGCTGCCCGGCACCTGGTTTTGGTGTGCAATTATTCTTTATAAAATTGATCTTCCATCCATTTTTGCGGGTTCGCACTGATATATTCCCAAATGTTTTGATAATCGATCTCATTTCGAATAATATGATCGTGGAAAGATTTTTGCCATATCACAATTTCTGGATTTAACTTATGAATTTTGTTCGACACGCCGGATTTGTACAGCCCTATTATCGTGGAAACCGTAGGGAACGGTCTTGACCGTTCCGCAATCCCATAATTCTCTAAATATTTTTCTATTGCGACAAGCACATGGATGTGGTTTGGCATGATCACATAATTATCGAGTGAAACAAAAGGAAAATGTTTCGGAATCTGCATTAGTTCTGATTTTGCAATTTCTCCAAAATCATTTATTAACAAAATGCCTTTGCTTATTTTCCTTAATATATGGATTCTGTTATGGGTGCCGATGGTAATGAAATAATAGCCATTTTGGCTATAGTCATAATTAGTTAATCATTGGAGTTTTCGTTGGGGAAAATTCATTGAACAATTTCTTTATACCGCAAGAGCGAGACCGCACCTTATGTCAACTTGTTATATTCGGAACGGTCAAGACCGTTCTCAGGGCATGTTTCCATGCTCACCCGCTTTTGGAATGGCCCCCTTTAATGGATTGCAAAAGCAGGCTGGGTTTTACCCAACCTGCTTTTAAGCCAGCTCTCTATTGCGGCCGTAAGGTCAATCCCCGTGGGCGAGGTAGGCTTCCATCATGACGATGTTCTTTTCACCGACCCGCCGTACGACCTTGAGCAGGTTATCCATCGAATTGACTTCTTCAACCTGTTCTTCGACGAACCAGTTGAGGAAATTCTGCCCGGCGTAGTCGTTTTTGGCGCGGGCAATATCATATAGCTTGTTAATCTGGCCAGTTACTTCCAGTTCCCAATCCAACGACAATTTGACTGCTTCTTCAGCAGACGCAAAAGTGGCTTTGGGAGCGGCAACTGCCGGTATGCGAACCTCACCGCCGGTATCGACGATGTATTTGATGAACTTCATGGCGTGTTCCCGCTCTTCTTCGGCTTGCTTGTAGAACAGAGCAGCCAGTTTCTTCAGCCCTTCACCGTCGAAGTGGGTGGCAACTGCCACGTACTGCAATGAGGCGCCAAATTCAGCGCCGATCTGGACATTAATGGCATCATTGAGTTCCTTGCCGATCATCATAGTGTTTTCTCCTTTTCCCTCTGATTAAACCCAATTTGAATTGGCTAATTGATTTTCGTATTTCAAAATTATAGCATGCGGATGTTGGATTTTTGTTAATGGCCAAAATTTATGGATTAAATAACCTGTTTGGGCTAATCATTGGCCCTCTTTTTGCGTTCGAGCGGTGGTTTTGACGCCGGCCAGGCAAAATTGGGCTGTTGATTGATACAGATAACTTTTGGCCGGCTGGAACCGTCGCTTTGGACGATGGAGAGCGAGGCCGGGTTGACCGTCAGGCGCAAAAAATCGTCCAAAGCCATGTTTAAGTAATGCGCCAACGCCAGACGGATAACATCGGCATGGGCGACGACGGCGATCAATTGCTCCTCAGCCTTGCCATCCGCATCAACGGTCAGCCATTCGTGCGCCAGCGTGTCCAGGTCTGCCACAACCCGCTGCTGAACTTCAGCCATGGTCTCGCCGCCCGGGAAGCGGATTTGGGACGGCTTTTCAAGCAGCGCCTTCCATAAATTTGACCGCCCGAGCTGTTTGTAAGTGCGTCCCTGCCAATTTCCATAATCCACTTCGATGAGATTCGGACGCAGCTGAACGCTCAAATGACGCTTCAGCGCCAGCGGTTCTGCGGTTTCGATGGCGCGTTCCAGTGGGCTGGAATAGACCGCCTTGATCGGAGCATGGGTCAAAGCGTCAGCCATTAACTCGGCTTGCTGGCGCCCTTTCCCGTTAAGGGAAACACCCGGCGCGCGCCCCGTCAGGTGGCGCTGCATGACATCATTTTCCCCGTGGCGGATCAGCAGGAGGAGTGTCATTGCCTTTGTCCCTGGGTGGATATTCGTAGCCCAACGCGGCTGCCTGGGCCTTGCGCCAGCGCTCGACGCGCTCTGCCACTTCAGCCTCATAACCCTGACTGGAAGGTTTGTAAAAGATGCGGCCAAGCAGCGCGGTGGGTAAATACTGCTGCCCGGTGTGATGCTCGGGGAAGGAGTGCGGGTACTCGTACCCCTTGCCGTGACCCAGACCGCGGGCATCCCGGTTGGCATCCATCAGATGCGTTGGTACCGCACCTATCCCTTCCTGTTCCTGTAGTTCGCGTACTTTGAAAAACGCGCCGGCCGAATTGGACTTTGGCGCAGTGGCAAGATACAGCGTGGCTTCAACCAGCGGGTAAATGCCTTCCGGCAGCCCGATATATTCATAGGTGTAAGCTGCGGCGGCTGCCACAACCAACCCATTCGGGTCACCCAGCCCGATATCTTCCCCGGCCAGCACCAGCAAACGCCGCAGGATGAAGCGCGGGTCCTCTCCGGCGGCCAGCATTTTCGCCAGCCAGTAGAGGGCGGCATCCGGGTCCGAGCCGCGCACCGATTTGATAAAAGCCGAAATCGTATCGTAATGCTGGTCGCCCATGCGGTCGTAAATCACAGCGCGTTTTTGGATCGACTCCTGGGCAACATCCAGGTCGATATGAATGACACCGTCCTCGTCCGGATTGGTGGTCTCAACCGCCAACTCCAGGGCGTTCAGGATATTGCGGGCGTCGCCGCCTGCGACGCGCAGCAGGTGCGACCGGGCATCGGGAGTCAAGTCCACGGAGCGGCTGCCGTACCCGCGCACGGTGTCCGCCAATGCCTGGTCAAGAACCGTCGAAAGGTTGGCTTCGGTCAGCGGTTCCAACTGAAACAAGCGCGAGCGCGAAACCAATGCGGAGATGACGTCAAAGTAAGGATTTTCGGTGGTGGCACCGATCAGGGTGACCATGCCATTCTCGACATGCGGCAAGAGCGCATCCTGCTGAGCTTTATTCCAACGATGCACCTCGTCCACGAACAAAATAGTTCGTTTGCGGTACAACCTTCGCCGGTCGGTGGCCTCTGCAATGATCTTGCGCAGTTCGGATACGCCAGCCAGCACCGCAGAAATGCTCTCGAAATGCGCCTGAGTGGTATTGGCAATGATGCGCGCCAGGGTGGTTTTTCCGGTGCCGGGCGGACCGAAGAAAATGATCGAGGAGAACAGGCGGTCGGCTTCGATGGCGCGCCGCAGCAGCTTACCCGGCCCGATGATATGCTCCTGCCCGACGAATTCGTCCATCGTGCGCGGGCGCATCCGCGCCGCCAGCGGTGACTCGAGCTGCATGCCCTCATTCATGGAATGCGTGAAGAGATCCATCAGGATTCCGTTTCGATAAATGGGTTGAATATTTCGACCCCTGCAATGATTTGTCCGTGGGTCAAATCTTCCGAGGCGAGGGCGCGGCAGCCCAGACGCACCGCGCTTTGGATCACCATGGCATCCCAAAATGAGAGCTGATGGTTATGCTGGATATCGATTGCCTGTAAAAGATCATCCACTGTAGGAGTGTGGATTTTCCACTGAGCCAGGTCAGCTACGATTTGGCGGGCTGCCTGTGCATCCATCGGAGAGACGATTTTACGGGTGATTGTTACGTAAAACTCCTGGATAACCTGGAGACTAATATACCCATTCTTATTATTCCACCAATTTTCCACTAATTGTGCTGCGATGGTATGTTTCTGACCCGCGGTTTCATCATATGCGTAGACCAGGACATTTGTATCAACAAAAATAGCGTTAGTTGGATTTTCGGTCATGCAAGTCCTCACGTGTCCATGATGTTGAACCTTGCGTGCCCAAATTTAAGCCTTTACGCAGCAATTTGATATTCCGCAAGCGCGCTTGCTCGTATTTCTCTCCATCGGATACCAGTGTTTCAAGTGTCTGGGTAAGCAGTCCGGAAAGGGAAGTGTTCCTCTGTACCGCCAGGATTTTTGCCTTCCGCAATATATCCTTTCGAATCGCCAGGGTAACATTTTGGGTCTTTTCCATTTCAACCTCCATAGTGTGGTGGCTTCACGCGAATAAGTATAACACGCGTCTACGTGAAAATCAACTTTGCGGTAGGCTGCATCCATTCGATTGAATTGTAAACTATAATGATCATAAATTAAGTCTGGCTGCCTTTGCATCATAAATCTGATAACCAACGCAATTAACACCGGGAGGCATCATGACCGAAACCGTTCAAGCACGCTGGCTGCACGATCAAGTGTTTCTGCTCCATGACCGGGCGGGCTATCCGATCATCATGACTCAGCCGGGCGGAGTCCTGGGCGCCGATTTATTACCACTCAGCGTAATCGGCTGCGCGTTGTGGGATATCGTTGCCATCCTGCAGAAGCAACGTCAGCAGGTGACCGCTGTGCAGGCGACTGCCGAAAGCTTGCGTGACGATGAACCCCCCTGGCAGTTTCGCAAGATCCATATCCATTACACCTTTTCAGGGTCTAATCTCGATTCGGACCAGATTCAGCGAGCAGTGCGCTTGAGTGAAGACAAATACTGCCCCACCTTTGCCACCCTTCGTGCTGCGGTTGATTTGACCAGTGATTTTGAAATCACAACCGCGCCAGGCCATCCGGCTGGGACGTTGGTGGACGCTATCCCCACAACAACTGATACCGATGCGCATGACCCTGTTCTTGGAATCGTCATTCGTTTCAATGACGCTTTGAATGCCCGCCAGCTGGATGCGATGATGGCGCTGCTCACTGAAGACACGGTGTTCGAAAACACTTTTCCCCCGCCGGACGGCAGCCGTTACGAGGGAAAAACCGCTGTCCGCGGCTTCTGGGAAGATTTTTTCCGAGCAACACTCGCATCCCGTTTTGAGATCGAAGAAATCACTGCACTCGGTGAACAGTGTGTCATGCGCTGGGTGTACCACTGGGCCAGCCTGGATGAGTCGGCCGGGCATATCCGCGGCGCGGATATTTATCGCATCACCAATGGACTCATAGCTGAAAAGCTTTCGTACGTAAAAGGATAACCATCAAACGTTAGCGGTTGTCCTCCAGATCATTCAGCAACCGCAAGCAGGCATCATCGGATGAGTTGGGTTGGTAGGTGGTGCCAAACCAGGCTTGCAGAATTTCTTTGGCAACCGGCTGGGCGGTGGATCGGAGCGACATGCACAGCACGTTGGCATTATTCCACAACCGTGCGCCGCGGGTGGTTTCCGCATCAGCGCATAACGCCGCTCGAATCCCGCGGACTTTGTTGGCGGCCATGCTGACCCCGGTGCCCGTCCAGCAAAACAGTATCCCCTCCTGCGAGCGACCGGCAGCCACATCTTCAGCCACCTGTTGGGCTACCCTTGGCCAGGCGTTTTCTTCAGCCGGCTGTGAATCGCCCGTGCGCGGGCCGTAGTAGGTTATGTTGTGACCGGCATGAATCAATTCGTCCAGCACAAAATCAACCACCGCAGTGCGTTCGTCAGCGCCAAGGGACAATTTCATCCTTCACCTCCAGCGTACCGGCCACCCGTTCGGCCGTGGTACAATCTCGCTCGATGCCGAACCAAATCAATCCACGCCTGCTGCAAAAAGGACCCATGCGACGCTGCCGGCTGGAAGAATGCCGCGCAGCCTGCTGCCTCCATGGGGTCTGGATCGATTCAGGCGAGTGGCAGGACATTCGCAACCACGCCGCATTAATCATACCGCATATGCCGCCAGGTTGGAACGACCCAGAGCTGTGGCTGGATGATCGCACGGACGCCGACCCGTTCGCGCGCAGCGGGCAGGTGGTGCATTCGCGCGTGCTGCCCGACGTCACCCATTATGGCAAGACGGCCTGTGTTTTCCTGCGCGAGGACCACAAGTGCGCCCTGCAGGTCGCAGGGGATGCCAACCGCTTTCATCCCTGGCGGTTCAAACCGTTCTACTGCGTGCTGCACCCACTTGACCTGGATGAACAGGGACGAATCACGCTGGATGAGGCAGAATTGCTGCTGGACGAACCCGGATCCTGTTTGCGTCCGGCTGAAGAAATTACCCCATTGCTGGAAATTTTCGAGCCTGAATTGCGTTATTTCCTGGGGGATGCTGGCTATGGCGATTTGCTCGACGGCCCGAGATAAACCGTCTCATGTTTAGATATATATTTTCAGGCGGCGAGATAACTTCGCCCGGCTGGTTAGCCCTTTAACCTCACCTAAGCCAGCAGATGCGTGAGTAATACTTTGATGCCGATGGCGAATAAAATCAAACCGCCTAAAATTTCCATACGCTTGCCGAAAGTCGCCGTCAAGCGGGCGCCCGTGAACAAGCCAGCTCCAGACAACAATAATGCGACCATGCCAATCATGCCAATCGAAAGCAACACCGGCACCTTGATGAACGCGATGCTCAAACCAACAGCAAACGCATCGATACTGGTTGCGACAGACAGGATCACCAGTATTTTCCCGGTGGAAGGGTCTTGTTCGAAAGCTTTGCCGTTTTTGTCAAAGCCCGACCGGATGAGATTAATGGCGACATAGCCCAGGAGAATAAACGCGATCCAGTGATCGAACCCTTTGACGTATTGAACGATCGTGGATCCCGTCAACCAACCCAGAGCGGTCATGCCGGATTGGAAAATGCCAAAATGCCCCGCCAGCCGAATTTTTCCGCGCAGATTGGAGATCTGACCTGCAGTGCCAATCCCGAGCGAGACGGCAAATGCATCCATTGCCAGCCCGACCGAAATGAGAGTGATGGTTAGAAATTCCACGACGTCTTCTTTCATATAAATAAAACCACCATGCAATTTTGCATGATGGTCTCGCGCGAAAAAACTTGAACAGCCGGGACTTCGTCCGGTATGTCGACTGTTCACCCCGATACAATCGGGCGGCTACTCCCCACCAAAGGTACGATCAGTATATGCGATTGGCCTGCCGGGGTCAATCGGAATTTCGTCAGGGGCGCCGGTGACATTCATCACTGCCGGACGTCTTCCATCAAGAAGGAAGCCCATGCTGCTCCACAATCCATAAAAAACTCCAGCCCGTTAACTAAGGCTGGAGTTTTTTCTTGAATTAATTAACCCACAAGCTTATTCGCCGGCGTCCACCGAGTAGCCGCGCTCACCGTCGAAGGCGTACAAATTCTCAGTTTTGACCACCTCGAACCCGGCCGCCTGGATGCGGCCCAGCAGTTCGATCACCTGCGGATTGCCAACGCCATCGCCGGTTGCAAAATAACGCGCGCACCAGAAATCCGTGAGGAATGTCTCCGGGAAGCCGCCCGGATAAACCTGCACGCCGCGGTTGGTGACCATGTGCAGCTTCAAGCCGCCGCCCCCCACCGCCTGCATGGCTTCCCCAATTTTGCGCGGGTCGCGCCCGTCGACGTCCCAATCCAGGTAAACATCCACTCCGCTGAAGGTTTTTTTCACCGGCGCAGCAGGCGGCAGGTTAATCGTCATGCTGCCGGCTTTGAAAGTTACCGGTTCCAGTTGCTGCGGAAGCTGCCCCAGGCGGGCGATGATGGCGTCGGCAAAACCCAGCGTGCCTACTTTTTGCACACTAACTCCCTCGCGGTAGATATCGCGGGTGTGGATGCCGTCTTCCAGGGTGCGCAGCCAGGCGTTGTGAATTTTCTCGCCGTATTCAGCCAATCCGAGGTGCACCAGCATCATGACTGCCGCTTGCAAGAACCCGGAGGGATTGGAAGCATCCTTCCCGGCCCATTTGGGCGCTGATCCATGAATCGCCTCGAACATGGCACTGGTGCGGCCAACATTGGCCGAGCCGCCCAGCCCCACCGACCCCGAAACCTGGGCAGCAACATCCGAAATGATATCGCCGTACAGGTTAGGCGTCACTATCACGTCCAGGGTGTCCGGCTTGGCCGCCACGCGCGCTGCACCGATATCGATGATCATGTGATCGGCGGTAATATCGGGGTATTCTTTGGCTACTGTCTGAAAAGTTCGTTCGAACAGCCCGTCGGTGATCTTCATGATGTTGTTCTTGCTCATGCAGGTAACAGCTTTACGGCCGTAAGCCCGGGCGTATTCGAAAGCATAGCGGATGATACTTTCGGAGCCCGGCTGGCTGATCAGTTTGAGCGCCACAGTCATCTCGCGGGTCTGCTGATACTCGATCCCGCCGTACAAGTCTTCCTCGTTCTCGCGTACAATCACCATATCCAGTTTGGGGAAATTGGAGGGTACGTAAGGGGTGTAGGCCTTGACCGGGCGTACATTGGCAAATAACCCGAGCGCTTTTCGCAGGGTGACATTGATGCTCTTGTAGCCACCGCCCAGTGGGGTGGTGATCGGCGCCTTGAGCATCACCTTGTTTCGCCGGATGACGTCCCAGGCGTCCGCCGGAATGCCGGTGGTAATGCCTTTGAGGTAAACCTGTTCCCCCACCTCGACGACATCATAATCCAGCGGGACATTCGCGCCTTCGAAAACATGCAATACCGCCCGTAGTAATTCAGGCCCAATACCGTCGCCGGCAGCTACTGTGATTCGTTGTTTCTCCATCATACCCTCGCCTTTAGTTTGTAATGAATAATAGTTTATTCCCTAACCGGCAGATTTGTTCTTAATCACGGCTTCGATTTCCACAGGAACCGGCTGACGCAGCGACTGAGCGGTATGGCAACCGCGTTCAGCGTGTTCCACCAGGCGCTGCACTTGCTCCTCGGGCGACGGACTGTCGATGGTCACCCGGTATATAACTTTCTGGAAGGCCGCGCCCGGTCCGCCAATATCGAATTTGTCGCCAGAATCAAAAATTGCCCGCAGGTCCACGTCAACGTCCCGCAAAACTACCTGGTAAAGGTGTGCAAACTGCACCATTTGGGAGAGCAGTCAAAAAGCTGCTCCTGCCAGGAAGTACTCGAGCGGACTGGCCGCCGCATCCTCGCCGCCCCTGGCCACCGGTTCGTCGCAGGCAAAGTGATACTTGCCGATGCGTCCTTCCAGATAAGCGTTTTTAACCAGTTTGGCGGTGGCGCGCAGCGTAACCGTCGAACTGCCAGGGTTTGCCAGGTAACGTTCCTTGCTTTCCTCGTAGGCTTTACCCATCCTTTCCAGATCGACTCGTCCAACATTTTCCGTCACAATATCTCTCCTTCGGGCTGTTTTTGATGCTAAACGACAAAAAGGTCGACAAATTCAGGGACAGGCATAGCTTCCAATTGTACCTGATCGCCGCAAGCTTCCATGATCTTTTCTGCCTGAGTGACAGAAAAACGCCGGGCCAGATTCGTCTTGAACTTTTGGATCAGCAGCGGAATGCCCTCTTTCCGGCGGCGGCGGTGTCCGAGCGGATATTCGACAGCCACATTTTCGGAGCGGGTTCCGTCGCGGTAAAACACCTGCATGGCATTGGCGATCGAGCGCTTGTCCGGGTCCAGATAATCCCGGCTGTACTGCGGGTTTTCAACCAGCACCATCTTTTCACGCAGCGCATCGATACGCGGGTCGCCGGCCATCGCATCCTCGTAATATTCGGCCGTTAGTTCGCCAAAGATCAGCCCGACGGCCGTCATATACTGGATGCAATGGTCGCGGTCAGCCGGGTTGTAAAGCGGCCCGACTTTATCGATGATGCGGATGGCCGATTCGTGGCTGGTGATGACGATTCTCTCGATCTCGTCCAGGCGAGTATGCACTTCAGGGTAAAGCTGCAAAGCCGCTTCCACGGCTGTTTGCGCGTGAAACTCAGCCGGGAAAGAAATCTTGAAGAGTACATTTTCCATGACATACGAACCGTAGGGCTGTTCCAGTTGGAATGGTTTTCCCTTGAAAAGGACATCATAAAAGCCCCAGGTGGGGGCAGTCAACGCTGATGGATAACCCATTTCACCATTCAGCGCCATCAGCGCAAGACGGACCGCCCGCGAGGTGGCATCGCCGGCCGCCCACGATTTGCGCGAGCCGGTGTTAGGTGCATGGCGATAGGTGCGCAGCGACTGGCCGTCGATCCAGGCGTTGGAAAGCGCATTGATCAACAGTTCTCGCGTTCCGCCCAGCAGGGCAGTCACCACCGCCGTGCTGGCAACCTTCACCAGCACCACATGATCCAGCCCGACGCGGTTGAAACTGTTTTTCAATGCCAGCACGCCCTGAATTTCGTGGGCTTTGATCATGGCGGTTAGCACGTCGCGCATGGTGAGCGGCGGCTTGCCTTCGGCGATCCGCGTGCGGGAATGCCAGTCGGCAGCCGCCAGGATGCCACCAAGATTATCGGAGGGATGCCCCCATTCCGCTGCCAGCCAGGTGTCATTGAAATCCAGCCAGCGGATCATCGCCCCAATGTTGAACGCAGCCGTCACCGGGTCGAGTACGTAGGAAGTGCCGGGCACCCGCGCTCCGTTGGGGACGATCGTCCCCGGCACAATTGGGCCCAGCAGCCTGGTGCATGCCGGATAAGATAATGCTTCCAATCCGCAGCCCAGCGTGTCCATCAAGCATAATCGGGCGGTGCTGTAAACTTCGCGGCTGTCAATTACGCCGGTGCTGGCATAATCCGCAATATCGACCAGCACCGGGTCGGGCTGCGGCCGGATGTTCGAAATGGGCCCTGACATATTATTGCTTAACCGCGTTTTTCAAGCGGGGTGAATTCGAGCGGGTCGGGTCCGATGTAATTGGCTGCCGGGCGGATGATCTTGCCGTCTTGCCGCTGCTCGATAATATGCGCCGACCAGCCGGACGTACGCGCCATGACGAACAACGGGGTAAACATGAAGGTCGGGATGCCCAGCATGTGGTAAGCGACCGCGCTGTACCAGTCCAGGTTGGGGAACATGCGTTTCTCGTCCCACATGACATCTTCGATCTGTTCAGCGATGTCGCATAACGTCTCGTCACCGAAATCCTTGCACAGCGAGCAGGACAGCCCCTTGAGGATTTTGGCGCGCGGGTCCGAGATGGTATATACCGGGTGGCCAAAACCCAGGATGATGCCGTGTTCGGCCAGGATTTTACGTACATCGGCGGCTGCTTCAGCGGCTGTACCGTATCGCTCGATCACTTCCATGGCGCCTTCATTGGCCCCGCCGTGCTTGAAACCCTTCAGCGCGCCAATGGCTCCCGTAATCGCCGAGTAGATGTCAGTCCCGGTGCCGGTGATTACCCGGCTGGTAAAGGTGGAGGCGTTGAATTCGTGCTCAGCATACAGGATGAAGGTGATATCCAGCGCCCGTTCATGCAACTCAGTCGGCTTGCGCCCATGCAGCAGGTGCAGGAAGTGTCCGGCAATCGATTCGTCGTCGGTTTCGACGTCGATGCGCCGGCCATGATGCGCGAAGTGATACCAGTACAACAGCATCGAGGGAAAAACCGCCAGCAGGCGGTCAGCAATATGCCGCGCCCCTTCTTCATGGCGGTCCTCGCGCTCTGGCAGCACTGACCCAAGGATCGAGCAGCCGGTACGCAGCACATCCATCGGATGGGCAGCCGCCGGAATGGATTCGAGCACGGCTTTAACCGGCGCCGGCAGTCCGCGCAGATTTTTCAACTTGCGGCGGTAACGATCCAGCTCGCTTTTGACGGGCAGTTCGCCGTGCACCAGCAGGTAAGCCACTTCCTCAAAGGTGGCAAATTCGGCCAGGTCGTTGATATCGTAACCGCGATAGCGCAAATCGTGCCCCAGCGTTCCCACGGAACATATCGCGGTGTTCCCGGCCACAACCCCCGAAAGCTGAACGGACTTTTTTACATTTTTCTTCTCTTCCATAACCTGTTCGCTCATTTTGATTTCTCCCTTGAAAATAATTCATCCAGCTTTTGTTCGAACGCAAAATAATCGAGAACTTCGTACAGGTCCGTGCGGGTTTGCATGAGATCGATTACCCCCTGCTGGGTTCCGGTCGTTCGGATGGTTTGATATACCTTCAGCGCAGCCGCGCTCATGGCGCGGAAGGCTGAAAGCGGGTAAAGAACCAGGCTGACATCCGCGCCAGCCAGTTCTTCCACGGTAAAAAGCGGCGTCTTGCCGAACTCAGTGATGTTCGCCAGAATGGGGACACCCGTTTCCTGCGAAAACTGGCGGTACATCGCCAGATCAGTGACCGCCTCGGCAAAAATGATGTCGGCGCCAGCCTCGACGTAGGCCTTTGCCCGCTCCAGGGCAGGCTGAAGGCCCTCAACGGCCAGAGCGTCCGTCCGGGCAATTATGACAAAATCCGGATCGCTGCGGGCATCGACTGTTGCTTTGAGCCGGTCGCACATCTCGTCGGATGCAACCAATTCTTTGCCGGGGCGGTGACCGCAGCGCTTGGCCTGCACTTGATCTTCGATATGCAATGCCCCGGCGCCCTCACGAATGAGCGATTTGACTGTGCGGGCAATATTAAATGCGCCGCCAAAGCCGGTATCGACATCGACCAGCAACGGCAGTTCGGTCGAGGCGGTGATGCGGCGTACGTCCACCAACACATCTTCCAGGGTGGTGATGCCAAGGTCCGGCACCCCCAGACTGGCCGCTGCCACACCGCCGCCGGAGAGATATACAGCTCTGAATCCGCTTTTTTCAGCCAACCGGGCCGCGTAGGCATTAATCACCCCCACCACCTGAAGCGGCTTTTCTTCGACCAGGGATGCCCGGAAACGCCCTCCGGGTGATAGCTGAGCTTTCATTACACCTCGTGGAGGAAACTAAATGGCGATTGAGAAGCCGGCTTGGATGAAATGTCGCTCTTAAAAGCCGGATAATCCCTTGTTTACCAAAATGATACCAATCGAATTAGACAAAGTCAAACAAAATTACCATATTAGTTGAAAATTCATCATTTTGTGTTATGACATTCACCCGCTGCCCTGCCCCGGCGGCAAGCATCTGACAAACGAATAGCGAAACTGTGAACTCTCTCACTATGCCTAATTCCCCAACACTCTCTATAATAGAGTTTGGGCAAATATCGCCTGTTTTTTTTGTTGCCAATCCCATATTTCCGACAAGGAAGGAATGCATGAAAAAACATAATTTCAATCCCGGTCCCTCCATTCTTCCACAAGAAACCATCGATGGAACCATCGAAGCGTTAAAAAATTTCGCCGGGACGGGCCTATCCCTTCTGGAGGTGTCACATCGCAGCAAAGAATTTGAAGCCGTGATGAATGAGACCGTCGCGCTCTTCAAAGAACTGCTCGGAATTCCAGAGGGATACGCAGTCTTGTTTGTCGGCGGCGGAGCCAGCACACAGTTTTTCCATGTTCCCTACAACCTGCTCGAGAAAAAAGCGGCTTACCTGGTCACCGGCACCTGGGCCAAAAAGGCTTACAAAGAAGCCAAATTGTTCGGCACTGTCGAAGCAGTCGCTTCCTCAGAGGATAAGAACTTCACCTACATTCCCAAAGATTACGTGATTCCAGCGGACGCTGATTACTTCCACATTACCACCAACAACACCATCTACGGAACCGAGCTATTGAAAGACATCGATTCCCCGGTGCCGCTGGTGGCAGACATGTCATCGGATATCTTCTCCCGCCCGGTAAATGTATCGAAGTATGGGTTGATCTACGGCGGAGCTCAGAAGAACTTTGCCCCGGCTGGCGTGACCTTCGTCATTGTGCGCGAAGATTTGCTCGGCAAGGTCAGTCGCGCCATCCCCACCATGGTGGACTACCGCACCCATCTCAAAGAGAACTCGTTGTTCAATACCCCACCGGTGCTGCCGATCTACTCCGGCATGCTGACGCTGCGCTGGTTGAAAAATCTTGGCGGCGTGCCCGGAATGGAACGCATCAATAAGGCCAAAGCCGATTTGCTCTATAAAGCCATCGATGACAGTAAATTATTCGTTGGCACGGTTGCCAAGGAAGACCGCTCGCGCATGAACGTCACTTTTGTGATGGCCCCGGGATTCGAAGGGCTCGAAGAGGAATTCCTGGCCCTGACCAAGACCAAAGGAATGGTCGGATTGAAGGGACATCGCTCGGTCGGCGGTTTCCGCGCTTCGCTCTACAATGCGCTGCCGCTGGAAAGCGTCCAGGTACTGGTGGATGCGATGAAAGAGTTCGAAGCCAGCCACTAAGCCGGGAGAGTTGATTAACAAAGAGGCGCCAGGCGGCGCCTCTGTTTTGTTTTTCGTGCGATGCATGTGTCTTTGGCTGTGAGCCAAAACCTGGCGGGCAGGTTCTCGCGTGCGATGCACCCTGGAGGTGCGTTGCATGTGCGTAAACCTGGCGGGCAGTGCGGAACGGTCTTGACCGTTCCCTACGAAAAACTTGGCGTATTAATGATGAATGCCGGGCATCTTGCGGGCAGGGCTCTCTGTGACTGAGCCTGTCGAAGCGCTACGCCCCCAGCGCAATTTCTTTTATAAACCTTGCCCGTATCAACCGCGGGACAAAGCCGGTATCCACAAACACAGCAGCAGCCCGGGCATTATTGGCATTGACGTGTAAGGCTGCTTCTTCACAGCCTTCTTGCTGAAAGCGTTGCAATGCATCTAACAACAACACATGCGCCAGACCTTTCCGGCGGTGCTCCTGAACTACGGCAATCTGTGATATCCAGCCCGTTTTCCCATCCACTTCGCAGGTGACGAAACCCACCGGTTTCTCGTCTTCCAGCACCACCCGCGACAAATCCGGGCGAAAATGTTCGTCATTCTCTGTATATTCTGCAATCCACTCACCTTGCACCGGTACGATATCTCCCAACCGGTCGCTGAACCCTTCGGCATACGCCTGAAAGAAAAGCGGCGCACTGTCGGCGTCCCATGCGCGCATCGCCAGGCCTTCAGGCAAGGGATCGGGCAGCACTGCTTCATTCAGCAGCCGCGTCAACATCTGCTCGGTAAGAACATTTTCATACCCGTACTGCAGATAAAGCACATTGGCGCCCTCGGTCAGCGCTTCATTCGTGATCACCAGTTGCAGGGTCGAACCGGGTTGGCCGACCTGAAGCGCGCGCAATTCCGCCCAGGACAATAACGCCTCGCCAATTCCCTGGCGGCGAAATTCCGGATGCACCTGACCCCCCAGCCGGATACGTTGTACCCCTTCCGCGGGCTCAGCAGCGAGCACCCAGGCTACAGCAGCCAGCTGGTCGCGCACCGCCACGCCCAACGAATTGTCGCTGTGAATGGCAGCTGCTTTCAACGCATCTGCCGGTAGATGACTGACCGGCTCTTCACCGTCAACGCTTTTGCAGACAGTGTCCAACTCAACCAATGCCGCTTCATCCATGGGATCAATGGCGCGCCACACCATGTGGTTTATATCAGGAAAGGAATCGCTCATAAGTCCTCCGTTTGAAAATTGTATCTCAGCCTAAGGTAAAATTACCTGGATTGGCCGATATTGGAGGTAATGATGCAAAAACCACCTGTCAGCCCTGGAACGCGCCCCGAAATGCCGGCGGCTTATGGCATTTCCGGCAGCACCGAAGGCCTGTTGAGCTGGGAGTGGGTGCGGCAGCGGATGACCCAGTCGCGCAACTACTGGATCAGCAGCACCCGTCCCAACGGACAGCCGCATGCCATGCCGGTGTGGGGCGTCTGGCTGGACGATCAATTGTTTTTTGGCACCGCGCGAAAATCACGTAAAGCCTTGAACCTGGCCGCCAATGCGGCGGTCAGCTGCCATACCGAAAGCGGTGATGAAGCTGTTATCATCGAAGGCGTGGTGGAGGAGGTCACTGATCGGGATTTGTTAAAACGGATAACCGCCGCTATTTCTCAAAAATACCCGGGTATGCCTGAAGAAGCGGAGCCTGACCCTGAAAATATTACTTATGCAGTGCGAGCACGCACGGTATTCGCATTTCGCGAACGGGACTTTCCGCAGTCTGCCACCCGGTGGCGTTTTTAAGCTGTACCGTAACAATCCGGCGGTCGGTTAGTTTGACACCCGCTTTAATTTGATGTAAAGTAAACCATGGTTCTTGTTGGAATAAGCGTCGGTTATCTCCAGGGAGGAAGTTAATGAGCGCGATCCTATCATCCAATTTGGTCCAAACCCTGGCCTACCAGTTGCCTTCAGCCCTTACCCAACAAGAAAAGTCTGGTATCCCCATGTGGTTCTGGGGATTGATGGGGGTCACATTAATTATCCTGTTCTGGATGCTGTTCAACCGCCCTAAGGAAAAAGAAGGCGACGATCTTGAAAAAGGCCCGAAGGGTACCTCGACCTCTACGAAAGCCAACTCTCAGGGGACCGCATTTGAATTGGAAGATGACAAGATAGACTATGGGCCGTATTCCTACGAACCCGAACCTTCCGAACCTGCCGAAGCCCCCGCCGAGCCCCAAACTGCTCCATCCCCCTTCCTTGACTTTGGCGATGAGGATCTTCCAGTCCGGCAAGGTTTTGACATGGAATTCCTCAGTGCGGACGATTTTACGCTCATTGAGGGAATCGGCCCAAAAATTGCCAAATTACTAAATCAGGCCGATATCCACACCTTTCAACAATTGTCTAATGAAGATCCGGAAGCATTGCTTGTCACCCTGGCCACCGCCGGAATCTTCATGACCGACCCTTCATCCTGGCCGGAACAGGCCAGGTTTGCCGCCGCCGGCCAATGGGATGAATTAAAACGGCTGCAGGATTCGCTCAAAGGTGGGCAACAGCTTTCATAAACCCCACCGAATACCGTTTATCCCCTCCGGCCGGGTCAAATCCTCAGGCCGGTTTACTTCGTGGACAAAATCCAACCCTGGCAAGGGGATTTTTGCCCCAATAAACGCGTATTCACAATATTTACTGACCGTCTCAGGTGCCTGATGAAACCAATCTTCGCACGTATCACCGGTCTGGTGTTCAGTATTGCGGCGGTCATGGGACTGGGATTGAGCCTGGCCGGTTTGATCCTGCTGGGCGGCTTTTCAAACCGCATATCCGCCAATCTGCTGGGTACATTGGAATACCTGGATCGGGCGCTGGCGATCAGCAGCGATGGTTTGGAAACTGCGGAAAGTTCGCTGCTGGCAGCGGACTCAGCGCTGGAATCGCTGGCCAGCACGCTGGACGGGGTAAATGAGTCGCTGCAGGGCATGGACCCCACCCTTACCGCCTTGAGCACGCTGCTTGGCAAAGATTTGCCGGGAACCATCGAAGCCACCCAGGATTCATTGGATTCTGCTCAGACAAGCGCCAGGAATATCGATAATGTGTTGACTTCGCTCAGCAGAGTCCCGTTTTTTGGGACGCTGGTCTATAACCCGGAAGTGCCGCTGAACGAAACCATTGGCGAAATTTCGGACAGCCTGGATGCCATCCCGCGCTCCCTGCGGGACGCCAAAAGCGGGTTGGATATAGCTGACAGAAATCTCACCACGATCACTTCGGACCTTGGCAACATCGCGCAGAATACAGATCAAATCGACGTCAGTATTGCGGATGCTTTGTTGGTAATCGATGAATACCAGACATTGGTATCGGATATGCAAAAGCGGGTGAAGGATTTCCGCCAGGAACTGCCGGGTCAGTTGCGGCTGGCAACCCTGGCAGCCGCACTCCTTTTGATCTGGCTGGCCATTACCCAGATCGGGCTGCTGGCTCAGGGCGCTGAATTCATGGCTCGCGGGAGGAAACCGCTCAAACAGCCGGGAATCGAGTAAAATCGGGGGAACCGTTCCAGTATTCCCTTTAAAGAAAGCGCTGATCATGGAAATATCCCTGCTCACCGAAGTCACCGACGAAGTCGTTCAGGCATTTACCCGCCTGCTGCCCCAGTTGAGTTCCAGCGCGGTTATTCCCTCTCGCGCCGAACTGCAAGAAATCGCCGATAACGAATCATTTTTTATTGCCCGCGACCCTGACCTCGGCGGCCAAATTGTCGGTTCATTGACCCTGGTGACCTTTCGCATTCCGACCGGTGTGCGCGCCTGGATCGAGGACGTGGTGGTGGACACTGCCATGCGCGGCAAGGGAATTGGTGAGCTGTTAACTCGCGCTGCTTTGGAACGCGCGGCCGAATTGGGCGCAAAAACCGTGGATTTGACTTCGCGTCCTTCGCGCGAAGCTGCCAACCGCCTGTACCGGCGTGTCGGATTTGAATTGCGCCAGACCAACCTGTATCGCTACGACCTCAAGTAGCTGCCAGCCGTGAACGCAGTCGTGGATGGCGTAAACCCTCGCCAGCATATGGCCCGGGAATTCTGGGCTGGAGTGCGGGCTGAATTGCCCCTTATCGTAGGGGTTTTCCCCTTTGGCATGATTTACGGCGTGGTCGCCATCAGCAGTGGCATGCCAGCCAGCGCCGCCCAGGCGATGTCGTCGATCGTCTTTGCCGGCTCAGCCCAATTTGCCACTGCCCAATTAGTGGCGGGCGGCGTGCCAACCCTGGTACTGGTCATGACCATCTTCATCCTGAACCTGCGTCATGCCCTCTACAGCGCCTCGATCGCGCCCTATACCAAACATCTCTCAACGGCTTGGAAGGCCGGACTCAGCTACCTGCTGACCGACGAAGCGTACGCCGTCACCATTTTGAATTATGAACGCGAAGGGGACAACACGTACCGCCACTGGTTTTTCCTGGGGGCCGGTTTGGCGCTGTGGACATTCTGGCAGATCAGCACCGCGGCGGGGATTTTCCTGGGGACGGTGATTCCGGCGGCATGGTCATTGGATTTTGCGGCGGCGCTGACCTTCATCGCCATGACCCTGCCGCTTTTGCGCGACCGGGCGTCCGTGGCAGCCGCCCTGGCAGCCGGCGTGATGGCGCTGCTGGCTTATCCGCTGCCGTATAAGCTGGGCCTGGTTGCAGCCGCAATTACCGGTATCGTAACCGGCATACTGGTGGAGGGGAGACGCCGGTGAACATCTGGGCAGCTTTAATTGCCGGCGGGGCGCTGACCTACCTCACGCGCCTGTCGTTCATATTCCTGTTCGGAATTATCGATCCGCCCGAGGTGCTGAAGCGCGCCTTGCGGTTTGTGCCGCCGGCGGTGCTTTCGGCCATTGTATTTCAGGAATTGCTCATTCGCGATGGCGCAGTTTTTCTATCGCTCGGCAATACCCGCCTGTTGGCCGGATTGGCAGCCATCCTGGTTGGCGTGCGCAGCAAGAATTCATTACTGGTCATCGCAACCGGTATGATTGTGCTGTTATTGTTGAATCAGATCGCGCCGGGATAAGGGTTGTAATTGCGAAGCGGGTAGCGCCGAAACAATCTGCAATAGCAGACAAAATTCGTAGGTCGGGTTGCCCTTACCCACAGGGTGCCCTGCGGGCAGGGCACTCTGCGAGTGAGGGGCGACAAAAACCGTTATTCGTGATTTTGTTTTCAGCCCCGATACCCGACGTCATTCTGTATCGCAGGCAATTTTCATCGTTTGTGGTAGGGAACAACGAAAGATGAATAATCGCAGCTAACGATTTCAGCACCCAATTTTGTCGGGTTTCACTGGCGTGTTTTATGATTATCCGGTTTTTATCGTCCGCTCACTCGCAGAGTGCCCTGCCCGCAGGGTACCCTGCGGGTGCGGGCAACCCGACCTACAGATCAATACGTAAGTACCCGCTTACGCACAAATATCCGCAACATTCTTATATAATACAGCCATGAAAAGAATCCCCTTTTTAGCGCGGTTGGCTGCACTGCTGGCAATGCTTACCCTGTCCCTGCCAAACCTCACTGCGCAGGCGGGCGCTGCACCGGTAACGCCGCCGCCGGACTTCGAATTGATCGACAGCGCACCCGGGGTTGACCTCTACCGCAAAGATTACGCCGGCGGCACCCCAGACTACGTCCTGGTGGTCGATCTTTCCAAGGGCGCCGGAGTGCACCTTCTTTCAGGCGCGGTGGTGGATGCAGGTTTGGGCGGCGGAGCGTATGGCGGAAACAGCCCAACCTTTACCCGCCAATCCTTGCAGCAATTCTGGGATGCCTTCACCGTTGACGAGCCGGACGCAGTCTGTGTGGTCAACGGCAGCTTATTCTCCATCGATGCTGACCCGGCTGCCCTGGCTTTTCCACACAAGGTTGACGGGCAAATGCTCTCCGAAGGCTACGGGCGGGATGAATTTCCCGACCAGAAGCGCATGCTCGAACTGTGGTCGGATCACGCCCGTATCACCACCCTGAGCGGCGAGACGCTGGCAGCTTCGGATGCGCCAAACATATTGTCAGGTTTAGCGGAAGACGCCAACCAGGAACCGTCAGCGCTGATCGGCCGCACCTTTGCCGGTGTTGACGATGCAGACGAAAACGGCAGCCTGGAAACGGTGTTGTTCATTTCATCGAAAACCAGCCGGGCTGCTGACGCTGCCGGGGTGTTGCGCGCCTTCGGCGCCGATGACGTCATCATGCTGGACGGCGGCGACTCAGCCCAGATGATGTGCGACAACCAGCCGCAAGTTTATTCAGACCGGCCCATCCCACAGGCGGTTGGCATTACCGCCGGCGAGCAGGCCGCCTACGCGGTGAAAATCGCTGACCAGACCGACTGGGCGGTAGCGGTCGAAGGCAAGACCCTCGAGGTCGAGATCACCCTCGCCAATACCGGCAGCGAACCCTGGCGCATGGGCGAAGTAGCCCTTCTTAACCTGCGCAACAGTTGGGGTGCTGGTGAACGAATGGATCTGCCGCAGGATGTCGCCCCCGGAGAAAATATAACCCTGAAATGGGTCACGCTCCCGTTCGAGAAAACGGGCGTGTTCGTCTCGCAATGGGAGCTGGCACGCGGCACGCAGGCTTTTAGCGATAAACCGATCCTGATCAACGTAATCGTCATTCCGCCTGAACTCGAGGACAAAAAGGCCGAGCTGGAGGCAAAGATCCGTGAATGGGCGCGCCAACGGGTGGATGATATGGAGCAGATGATCATGGACTGGATTCAGGCCCAGGTCCGGCGTGGAATCGAACAGATCTGCCCGTTTGGAGCAGCCCTCCCCGGCGCGGTGATCGCCGGAGAAGTCTGGAAGGCGCGCCGCAATAAAGAGAGACGAAAGAAGGGGCACTTTGGAGAATAATCTGGCTGGATTAGCGTCAGCCGTTTTGGTCGGTCGGCAAACCGATACGCTGGTCACCACCCGTGTTAAGGCTGTACAAGTGACTGTAGAAGGATTTGCGGGTGACAAGCACGCCGGCTTGACCCACCCTGCAGACAGCCGCACGCCATTCTATCCGCGCGGGACGCAAATCTTCAACGACCGCCAGGTCAGCATTGTCTCGCTGGAAGAATTAGCAATTGTGGCCGCCAGCCTGGACCTGCCAGAGCTATTGCCGGAATGGCTGGGGGCAAACCTGCTGCTCAGCGGCATCCCCGACCTCACCACGCTGGAACCCGGCGCCCGGTTATTCTTTTCCAGCGGGGCGGTGCTATATGTGACCCATTCCAATAGCCCGTGCTCTGGCCCGGGGAAAATAGTTCAATCCCGCTTCCCTGACCGGGATGGGCTGACAGCAGCCTTTGTCAAACACGCCATGCACCGGCGTGGTTTGGTGGCTGTGGTGGATTTGCCGGGTCAAATCGCGGAAGGTGACACAGTCAAGGTCATCTGGAAAAACCGCTACCGCTACCTGGATTAATCACGGGAGAATGTCGAATGGACAATCCACTGGCGAAAAAACTATTGATCCGTTCCGGCAGCCGCCTTCTGGTGCGCAATGCGCCGCCGGGCTATCTGGAAAAACTGGAACCGCTGCCCGATGGCGTCCAACTGCTGACTACCGTAGAGGGCACGTTTGACGTGGTGCTGCTATTCGTCCACAATAAGGCTGAGGTGGACGCCCTGGCCCTGGAAAGCACGCTGGCAGCCCGCCGTGGTGGGGTGGTGTGGCTGATTTATCCCAAAAAGTCGCAGAACGCCCAGACCGATATCAACCGCGATACCGGTTGGGAAGTGCTGTGGGACGCCGGCTGGGTTGGGATCGCAATTGTCGCCATCGATGACGCCTGGGCAGCACTGCGTTTCAGGCCGGCCAGCGACGTAAAACGCTCGCCGAACAGCACTTTGCGGTAGCCAACCATTCGAATGGTGCAAACTTCGCAAAAAAACGATCATTCATGGATTAACTCAATAGATTGGATGCCCAATGGAAACGACCGCCTACCGCCTGACGCTTTTACCCCAGCCGCTGGCTATATGCCAGCTCGAACCCGACACCCCTGTGCCGGAGTGGGCCTGGAATTCTAAATTCCTCACCATTACCCGCACCCCGGATGAATTCTCGCTATTATGCGATGCCAACCTGGTGCCCGCTGGTATTCGTTCAGAGGGCGGCTGGCGTGCGCTCAAAATGGAGGGGCCATTCGAGTTCACCCAGATCGGCGTGCTGGCATCCGTGCTAAACCCGCTGGCAGAAGCGCAGGTTTCCATCCTCTCGATTGCGACCTACGACACCGATTATGTACTGGTAGCCGAACCCGATTTGCCAGCCGCGCTGGCAGCGCTTGCCGGCGCCGGCCATCAGGTCAGTGAGTAACCGGCGGCTGCAAACGTCTTTCTAACTGGCCGCAGCCGCGTGGTAAGATTGGCCTATTCCTGATCTGGAGCCAACGATTTTGAGCCAGCCCATACAAAACAGTCAAAAACCGGCTGTCGGCCGGGGATATGCCATTGCCATCTTTGGGGTCGCAGTCTGGTCTGCCACAGCGACTTTTATCGCCTACTTAACCACGCGCTATCACCTGCCGCCATTTCTGCTGGCAGCCTGGCGGGATGGCATCGCCGGTCTGACTGTCTGGCTGGTGTTGCGCGCCATCCGCCCCCAATTGCTGCGCCTGCCGCGCAGTCAGTGGCTTTTTGTGATCGGTTACGGCATCCTGCTGTCCGGGTTTAACGCCCTGTGGACAGTTTCTGTAGTTTTGAACGGTGCGGCCGTCTCTACAGTGATGGTATACAGTTCCGCCGCCTTCACTGCACTGATCGCCTGGCGGATGTTTGGCGAAATGATGAACCTGCAAAAGATTCTTGCGGTGATTCTTGGCATCGGCGGGTGCGTGCTGGTGGCGGGAGCCTACGACCCGGCGGCCTGGCAAAGTAATGCGGTTGGGGTAATCACCGGCCTGATTTCCGGGCTGGTTTTTACCGCCTATTCGCTGATGGGCAAAATCTCGGCGCAGCGCGGTATTTCTTCCTGGACTGCGCTGACTTACACTTTCATGCTGGCAGCCGGGCTGCTGGCTGTTTATAACTTTATCCTGCCCGAACTGGGCGGCGTCACGCTGGGAAGCCCGTCTTTGCTGCCGGTTCTGGACAGTCGCGGCTGGATTGCTCTGGTCATGCTCGGTCTGGGTCCAACCATTGGCGGGTATGGGCTGTATAACTACAGCCTGAGTTATCTGCCGGCATCGGTTGTCAATTTGCTGGCCACTCTGGAACCAGCCATGACGGCCGTCCAATCCTATCTCCTGCTCGATGAGCGTTTTACCGTTGCCCAGGTGATCGGGAGTTTGTTGATCATTGGCGGCGTTGTTATTATCCGGCTGATGGAAAGCCGCCGGCAGCAGGAAACCGCCAACCTGGCGCCCGTCTGAGTGGAAGAGCGAAGCATCTGGTGAACATTTCTGTTACTGAAAACACCAGGTATTCAGGATGCTTTGCACCTGCCATTAATCAACGCCGGTCACTGCCGCAGCCTGGTCTTTACGCTGCACCCGCAGTATGGCAATCTTCGTCGGATGGTTGAATGGCGCAGGATCGGCCGGGTAGCGCGGTTCATGGACAGTTTCGGGATAGCCGGTGACATCCAGCGGAACAGGGATTATTTCTTCCAGCCGCAGGTAGCCGTTGTTGCCCAATTCATGCAGCGATTCCAGATACGCGCTTCCGCTGACGAACAACGCGTTGTTCACCGCCACCAGCCAGCCGTTATGCGCCACCAATGGCCGAACCTTGTTGATTAATCGTGCGGCTTCAGCGGTCAGATCGACCCGTCCGGCAGGCGTGACCGAAAAGAACGGCGGGTCGAGAATGACACAGTCGAACAGCGCGCCAGATTCTTTCAACCGGGCGACCTGTCGGAAGAAATCACCTGCCAAGAAATCCTGGCTGCGCACCTCAAATCCGTTCAGGCTGTAAGTCTGGCGCGCCAGGGACAGAAACTTGGCGCTTAAATCCAATTGAATCACGCTGGCCGCGCCGCCGGCCAGGGCAGCCGCCCCCAGGCTGCCGGTATAGGCAAAAGCGTTCAGTACCTGCTTACCCTTAAGCGTCCGCTTCAGCCAGTCGCGCAGGTTGCGCGTGTCCAGGTAAAGGCTGGCATCCTGGTTGAGGGTCAAATTGACGGCGTAGCGCACGCCGTGTTCGGTGATTTCACGGGCGGGCTGGTCGCCTTGAACCAGCACCCCGCGGCGGTTGTCGGCGTCCTCCGCGTGGCGCGTCTTGACCACCACCGCCTGCACCCAGGGTAACTGCTCCAGCAGCCAGTGACGCAGCAGCAGGAGCATCGGTTCGAGCTCGGTGGGAGGATCAGCCTGATTGAAAATGAGCAGGGTGCGGGCATAAAGGTCAACGATGAGCCCGGGACAACCTTCAGTGTAGCCATTAAACAGCCGAATTCCGGCGGAATGGCGCGCGTCGAAAAGCGCGCTGCGCGCCTGTACTGCAGCTTGAATGGTATGGATTGTATGTTGCGCGACAACCGTCACAAGGACTCCTCGGCGGGGAATTCCTTTAATTATAAGGCCAGCCGTGCAAGCCCGCGCAACCCCGGGTGTTTTTAGCCGTATTTAATATCTAGCCGGTTGAAATCAGTCCGTGACCGTTGTATGCTAATGGGTATAAATTTTCACAATTAATTTTCCTTATCCAAGGAGTTTTGTCGTGCCCACCGCCATCCCTGGCCCTGCCTACCGTATCGTCACACCTCGTCTGGTTATTCGCTGCTGGAATCCAACAGACGCCCCACTAATGAAAACCGCCATCGAGGCCAACGTTGACCATCTACTCCCCTGGCTGCCCTTCGCACGCAACGAGCCGGAGGAATTGCAGGTGAAGATCGAACGCATCCGCCACTGGCGGTCGCGCTTCGACACGGACGTGGATTATGTGTACGGAATTTTTGACCCAAAAGAAACACGGGTGTTGGGCGGCACCGGCCTGCACAAGCGGGTCGGCGACCGGGCTTTCGAGATTGGTTATTGGATCGACCGTGAGATGATCAACCAGGGCTTTGCCACCGAGGTCAGCGCAGCGTTGGTGAGGGTGGCATTTGAAATTATGGATGCGCGCCGGGTGGAGATACACTGCGATCCGCTCAATCACCGCAGCGCCGCGGTGCCGCGTAAATTAGGGTTCATCCATGAAGCCACCCTGCGCGAACGCTTCCCCGCGACTGAAGCAGAATGGACGGACATTATGATCTGGTCGATTTTCGCCGGTGATTACCCGGGTAGCCCGGCTCAACAGGTTCAAATTCAGGCGTTCGACTCCGCCAATCGCCAGATCCTTTAGGAGGAATTGAAATGGTCGATGAAAAAGTAAAGTTCGAAGAATTTCGAGTGGACGGCGAGCAGTTGCTTGCCAAAGTCAAAGAAATCATCCATGAAGGCAATGTCCGCCGCATCATCATCAAAAATGAGAAGGGCGAAGTGCTGGTCGAGCTTCCGTTGACGATTGGCGTGGTGGGTGCATTGCTGATCCCGGTCTGGGCAGCGGTCGGGGCCATCGCCGCGCTGGCCGCCCGCCTGACGATCGTCGTGGAGAAGGTCGAAAGGGAATAGTAAAGAGAACCTTTTACGGTGTCATGCTGCCCGCACTCACAGAGCACCCTTCGAGTGAAGCACGCTGCGCGTGAACGAAGTGAAGCATCTCGAAGCTGGTCAGGAGACCCTTCGCTTTGCTCAGGGTGACATCTTTATCAGGGTGACAATTTAATCCTCAAAGTACCTTACAGGTGACATCTTCACTCACCCAAAGGGTGCCCTCCGGACACGATGGCAAAGAACCTGCCCTTACCCCCGATACCAATCCGCGCGGGTAGAAGGCAGACCACTCGGGCCCTCAACCGTCGGCTTTACCAGCAGCGACTGGTACACATTCAGCCTGCCGGTATGGAACCCGTATGATGAACCAGCCATATACAGGCGCCAGACGCGGTAAGTGACTTCGTCGACGAATTTGAGCGCCTCCTGATAATACGCCTCCAACCGGTTGACCCAGTGACGCAGCGTCATCGCATAATGTTCGCGCCAGGACTCGACGTCGCGGACCTCCAGCCTGGCTTCCTCCGCAGCCCGCAGTGACTCTGAGATCGGCTCGAGCTCGCCGTCGGGAAAGACATAGGCGTCACTAAACGAACCACGGCGATCGGGTTTATCGGTCAGCCGGCGGGCGATGCCGTGATTGAGGAATACCCCTCCTGGCTTGAGCAGCGAAACCGCTTTTTTGAAATAAATGGGCAGCAAGGCTGCGCCGACATGTTCGAACATGCCAATACTGACCAGCGCGTCATACGGGTGCGTGTCCTCAAGTTCGCGATAATCCCGTACCTCCACCCGGCAATGGCGCTCCAGGCCAGCAGCTTTGATGCGCTGGTTGGCCAGGTCAGCCTGCGGTTGACTCAAGGTGATCCCCAACACTTCCACCCCATAATGACGGGTGGCATACATAGCCAGACCGCCCCAGCCGCAACCAACGTCCAACAGCCGCTGACCTGGCCGAAGACGCAGTTTTCGGCAAATCATTTCCAGCTTTGCAATCTGGGCTTCATCCAGGCTCAACTCAGGGGTGACAAAGTAAGCGCATGAGTACACCATGCGTTCATCCAGGAACAACTGGTAAAAATCGTTCGAGACGTCGTAGTGATAGGTGACCGCCTTGCGGTCGCGGGCAATGGAATGAATCTTCCCTTGAAGATTAGCCGCCTGCCGCCCGCCGGACCGATCATATTCGCGTTTGGGCAGCCGCAGTAATTTGCCGGCGGCGCTCAATTTGACACCCCAGCCGTTGGTAGCCTTGACCAACGCATCCGCCAGCTCGAACACCGCAATGATGTCGCCTTCGATATCAAAGTCATTGTACAGGTAGGCCTCGGCCAGAGCTAATTCAGTACCCGCTGCGAACATGGCGCGCAAAGCGCCTGCGTGCTGTAACACCAGCACTGCCGGACGCGGCGTATCATCGGGCCAGTTCGTTCCGTCCCATAACCGCACTCCGACCGTTTTGATTTGTGCGGGTTTCAATACTTCGTCCAGAAATTGAAGCGATAGTTTTTTGGCTTCCAGGTCGGTATCGATGGCTTCTTTTTGCAGCATGACGTACTCCTTTCCGTGCGTAACTATTACCTACCGATAATCCAGCGTTACAGCGGTGCTGGAAACACATTGTTATATTATTTACCAATATCATACTAGATTATGTCAAGGGATTCAATTGCAGCACATCCGCCCGCACGGGCACGGGGTATGTAGAACAATGAATATCGTGATTGATCCCCGTGCCCCTACTGACGGTCGAGCGATTTTCCTGCCAAGTTCAGACTATAATTCGATGCATATCCAATTCCAGACAATTAAAAATAAACATGGCTTATTTCGAGATCGGTGTTTTTCACCCGCGCAGCAGCGACAACATTGGCACCCTCTGGCGCACGGCCTACCAGTTGGGGGCAGCCGGTATTTTTACCATCGGGCGCCCTTATCGCCAGCAAGCCAGCGATACCCAGCACGCCACCTACGAGATCCCGCTGCGCATCTATTCATCCCTCGAAGATTTCCTGGCCAACCGCCCCAATGGCGCCCAGTTGATCGGCGTCGAAATGGGCGGGCAATCTTTAGCAGGTTTTGACCACCCGGAGCGGGCGGTTTACCTGCTCGGTTCCGAGGCTATGGGCCTGCCCGAGCAAGTCCTGCAGCAATGCCAGGCGGTCATCGGGCTGGAATCAATCCGCTATCCATCCTATAACCTGGCAGTGGCAGGCAGCATTGTGCTGTACCATCGGATGTTTATCGCCAGAAAACCCTAGGCCGTCCCCCCATTCAGGCATGGTTACCGCATCTACCGGTTGACCAACGCATGGTAGCGCTGGAGCTGCTCGCGTTGGCCGCGAGTGGGGCGGATGAAGCTGCGCACAGCACGGATGCGTTCAATGGCCTGCGCCGGGGTATCCCCCTGTGAAATCAAATAGGCTGCTGCCATGGTGGGCGCCCGGCCAACCCCCGCGCCGCAATGGATGTACGCCTTGCCGCCATTTTCGATTTCATTTTTAATGAACACCACGCCCTGCTGCAAATCCTCTAAAGTCGGGGAATCATCATCAGTGATCGGCAGATGCAGATAATGCGGGATATCCACGTCAAGCGATCGATCATCAAACTCACGGCGCAGATTGATCACCCCGCTTATGCCCCAGGCTTGCAGTTGTCGCCAGCCGCGCTGCTTGAACTGCGGCCCAACGAACAATTGCGGCGTCACCTGGCACTGACTGCGGATCGGCCAATCGATCAACTTGCGGTTGAAGACGTTGGCCACCCACAGAACAGTTGCCTTAATCCCCTGAGTGAGCAGTCTCAGCCGCAGCAGGCGAAAGAATTTCCCCACCCCCATGCTGGCTTCGCGTTCGGTGGCACGCTCCAGTGCAGTCAGATCCGTTTTCTGAGTATATTTCACCCGCCAATTGTAGCCAGTTGCGCAATGCAGGTCAAGAAAATAATTTCGAAGAAAAAACGGACCGCTGATCCCTCAACCACCGTGTTTGGGGTTAGAATCAACCCATCTTGCAATTATGCACATCCTGACCAACCTCGCACAAAACAAAATCATTGCGCTGCTGCTGCGTTACCTGGCGGCTGTTCTGGTTATTGCCGCCGTCACGCTGCTGCTCCAGGCGTTCCAACCTGAATGGACTAACCAGGTCATTGTCTTGATCTACCTGCTGCCGGTGATGCTCAGCACAGTGTTATGGGGGCTTGTTCCTGGCATTCTGGCAGCTTTCCTGGCATTCCTGGCATTCAACTATTATTACCTCGAACCGTATAACACCTTCCAGGTACATGCAACCCAGGATTTGATCCTGCTGATTATCTTCCTGATCGTGGCAGTAGTATTGGCGCAACTCATTGGCCAGGCCAGGCAGGGTGAACGGTTGGCGCGTAGCCGCGAGTGGGAAGCTACCCGCATGTACGAATTGATTTCGGCGCTGGCACCCCTGCAGGACATCCCGGCAGTGGCCCAGGTGCTGGCCGACCACACCCGCGAAGCATTCGACTGCACGCAGGTCGAGATGACCACGCTGGAAAAGAAGGGCGATCCCTCCATTACCACCCGGGCATCGGCATCAAACATTGTCGATCAAGCTCCTACTGCCCGCATCCGGGTCGATACGGCTCGCGAGAATGAAGGCGAATTGTGCCTGTGGCTGGCGGAAGGGAATCTCTCGGTGGAGGAACAGCGCCTGCTCACGGCTTTTGCCAGCCAGGGAGCACTTTCCATCGAGCGTATTCGCCTCGTGCGTAGCGAGAAACGCTCGCAGCTGTTGGAAGAGAGCGATAAACTCAAATCGTCCCTGCTCAATTCGGTTTCCCATGAGTTGCGCACGCCATTGGCTGCCATTAAAGCCTCCGTATCCAGCCTGCGCAGCCAAACGGTGGATTGGAATGCCCCGGAACGCGGTGAGTTGCTGGCGACCATCGAAGAAGAAACCGATCATCTCAACCTGCTGGTCGGCAATCTGCTGGATATGTCGCGCATCGAGTCTGGGGCGCTCAAGCCGCACCGCACCTGGAACGCGCTCAATGAAATCGTGTGGGGGGTGGCTGGAAAAATGCGCTCGCAATTGCAGGATCACCAATTAACGATCAACCTCCCCGGTGACTTGCCGCTGGTACCGACCGATTATGTCATGATCGGGCAGGTGTTTATAAATTTACTCAGCAACAGCATAAAATACGCCGCGCCCGGCACCCATATAGATATTTCGGCCGGCACAGAGCTTGATTTCATGCACGTCAGGCTGGCAAACCAGAGTCCGCCGGTTCCCGAGGATCATCTGGCGCTCATCTTCGAGAAATTTCACCGTATCACAGCAGCCGACCGCGTCACCGGCACGGGCCTGGGTTTGTCGATCTGCAAGGGGATGATCGAGGCTCACGGCGGAAAAATTTGGGCAGCCAATGAGCCGGGCCGCTTCGTCTTTCATTTCACCCTGCCGCTGACCCTGGACGGCGCGCTGCCGGATTCGCCGCGGGAGGTCGACAATGGATAAAGACCCCACCATTCTGCTCATCGACGACGAGCCGCAGATCCTGCGCGCGCTCAAAACCATCCTGGCGGCTAACCATTTCCAGGTGACATCCGCTACCACCGGCGAACAGGGGATTGCTATGGCAGTGGCGCAGCCGCCGGATTTGATCATTCTGGACCTGACGCTGCCTGATATGGACGGCATTGCGGTTGCCGAAGCGATCCGCGAATGGTCGCGCGTGCCAATCATTGTGCTTTCGGTGCGCGACAATGAAAAAGATAAAGTTGCTGCCCTGGATAAAGGCGCTGACGATTACCTGACCAAACCATTTGGCATCGAAGAGTTGTTGGCGCGCATTCGAGTGGCGCTACGGCATTCTGTGCAGGCTATGGGCAACAAACAAAGCATTATCAAAGCAGGACCCGTAACGGTTGATCTGGCCCGTCATGTGGCAACCATGCACGGCGAGGAAATCCGCCTGACCGCGACCGAATTCAAGCTGCTGGCCTACCTGACCGCTCATGCTGACCGGGTGTTAACCCACCAGGCTATCTTGACTCAGGTGTGGGGTTTTGAAGACTTCGATCACGTCGAATATTTACGGGTATACATTGGCCAATTGCGTAAAAAGCTCGAACAAAACCCGGATGATCCGCAACACATCCTGACCGAACCGGGAATCGGGTATCGGTTTACGGCCGGAGAATAATCTTTATATTTTCTTTATAAGTCTGCTTGCTTTTTTGTGACCAATTTATATCGCTGGGATACACTCTCCTTTGCATTTACAAGGAGAGCGTTATGAACTCAGAAAAAGAACGGCCTTCACGCCTGATTGTGCTCTTGCCGGAAAGTCTGACTGGGAACCTGGAATTTGCTCAGAAAATCCACTGGATGGCGACCCGGGCACAAAATGACGTCTTATATCTGGGTTTACTGGACAATCCAGACAACTCGCTGACCGCCCAACGCGGGATTGCAACGATGAAAGCAGTTACCGAGTCAAATTTAATCCATGCCGGATCGGTTCTGGCGCCGGTTGCTTGCTGGTTCGAAAAACTTCAGGAGGTCCTGCGCCCGGGCGATACCATTGTGTGCCATGCCGAGCAGGTGGTTAAGCATGGGTTTCTGAAAACAGTTGCCATGCCGGAGTACCTGACGGGAATATTGACTGCTTCAGTGGTCACGGTGGCCGGGTTTTATTCGCCGCAGCGCGCCCTGACAAAGAATTTACTGAACGAATTGCTCTTCTGGTTAGGCGCAATAGTAATTCTGGCAGGGTTCACGTTCCTGGAATTGCAAACAGATACATCATTTCCCGGTTTTGCCCACAAGTTGGTATTAGCAGGGATTGTCATCATTGAATTTGGCGCCTTCTGGCTCTGGAGCCAGATCGTTCGCCGGTAATTAAAGCTCTCTACTTCCGCGGTTGAGTGAATAACCCCGGTTTTGATTTTTGAAAAGGTGTTGTAAAGATGAGATTGGAAAATAATTTTGGTACCACGGTCATCGAGCAGGACATTGAACATGCACCACGAAAAAACTGGCACCAGTGGTTGATTGGCCGTCCGCTGCAAACCGCCGATGCACCGCATCAAACCATTGGCAAGGCGATCGGCCTGGCTGTCTTTGCCTCGGATGCGCTGTCATCCACCGCCTACGCCACCCAGGAAATCATGATGATCCTTGCCATCGCGGGCAGCGGCGCGCTGGGATATGTGTTTCCCATTTCGCTTGCCATTGTCGCGCTGATGACGATTGTGACGATCTCATACCAGCAAACCATCCATGCCTACCCAGGCGGAGGTGGTGCGTATATCGTTGCGCGTGATAATTTGGGCGAACTGCCTGCGCAAACCGCCGGCGCTGCCCTGCTGACCGACTATATCCTGACCGTGGCCGTCTCGATTTCTTCCGGGGTGGCTCAAATTACTTCGGCCTTTCCTGAACTGCACATATACCGCGTTGAAATTGCCGTCGTTATGGTGTTTTTTATCATGCTGATTAACTTGCGCGGAGTGAAAGAATCGGGCACCACCTTCGCCATCCCGACCTACTTTTTTATCCTCGCCATGGTTCTAACCGTCGGGACAGGTTTCTTTCGCTACCTGACCGGATCGCTCGGGGTAGTGGTCAATCCGCCTGCATTTTCAACGGAAGGCCTTATCGGAACCATCACGCCCTTCCTGCTGCTGCACGCTTTTGCCAGCGGAACAGCAGCATTGACCGGCATCGAAGCCATTTCGAACGGCATTACCGCTTTCAAAGAACCGCGCAGTAAAAACGCCGGCATTACGCTGTTGTGGATGTCCGCCATCCTCGGCTCGCTATTTCTCGGGATCTCATTTCTGGCGGGTAAAATCGCCGCCGTTCCCTCCGAAGGGGAGACGGTCATCTCGCAACTGGCGCGCACGGTTTACGGCGGGGAAGGATTTTTGTACCTGGCTGTAATCGGCGGCACATCGATCATTTTGATCATGGCGGCCAACACTGCTTTTGCCGATTTCCCGCGATTGGGGGCTTTGCACGCCGGCGATGGTTTTCTACCGCGCCAGTTTACCTTTCGCGGCAGCCGGTTGGTCTTTTCACGCGGCATCGTTGCTCTGGCAGTCATTGCATCGTTTTTAATCATCCTATTCCAGGCCAGCGTAACCCGGCTGATCCCACTCTACGCCATCGGGGTGTTCCTGTCATTTACCCTGTCGCAGGCAGGCATGGCGCGTCGCTGGTGGAAATCCGGCAAACTTGCAGAAGGTGAAAAAATCGTCGAAGCGGGCTCGGTCAACATGTATGACCGCCACTGGAAACTGAAAATGGTGATTAATGGCTTTGGCATGGTCTGCACATTCATCGTCATGGTGGTCTTTGCCGTTACCAAATTTTTAGACGGAGCCTGGATCATCATTATCCTGGTACCTTTACTGGTGTTTGTTTTCTTTGGCATCCACCACCACTATAAGTCGCTGGCGAACAAACTTTCGCTGGAAAATTACAACACACCTATGCGCGTCTCGCACAACCGGGTGGTGCTGCTGATCGCCGGCGTTCATCGCGGTACCCTGGCTGCGCTGGCTTACGCCCGGTCGCTTTCGGCGGACGTGACCGCTGTGCATGTGTCCATCGATCCTGCCGAAGCGCAGAAAGTGGTCGATAAATGGAACGCTTACGGCGACGGCACCCGCCTGGTGGTGTTGGACTCGCCCTACCGGCTATTCATCGAGCCGCTGATGGCTTTCATCGAGGGCCTGCTGAAAAACCGGCAGCCTGCCGAAGTATTGACCATCGTGGTGCCGCAGTTCGTCACGTCTCGCTGGTGGGAGAACCTGCTTCATAATCAGACAGCGCTGATGTTGCGCTTTGCGCTGTTGTTCAAAAAGGGACTTGTGATTTTGGAAGTGCCGTATAACGTATAAACCCACTGCGATATAACTGTTTCATCCTTCCAGGGGCCTAAAACCCCTGGGTTTCCACGGCATCCCTTCACCCCCTGCCCCCGCTCTCCGAGAACTCAACGTGCTATGGAATGGCATCAACGAGGAGGTGAGTTCCATCGTAATTGAATAATTGAGGATTATCGAATAATTCCAACAGTATTGATTCCGTCAATCGATCCTCTCCAATATTCAAACAATACCAGACTACCAGCTTATAGCCAACTACTTTGCCTTCCTTTGTGCCTGGGTCAACCGCTACCGCCAATGAAACACCAACACCTACTTGGTGTTGACCTCCACCCCCTTGCCAGGCGATACCTTCACTTTTGCCCCGCTGGATGACGCAACAATCCAGAGCACATCCCCGGATACCAATGCCGGTTCAGCTACCAGCCTGGTGGTGGATAATTCTCCGCTGCAGCATGTCCTGATCAAGTTCCAGGTGGACGGATTGGCCGGACGTGTGGTCACGCGGGCAACGCTGAAATTGTATAATATCAGCAGCTCGGATATTGGGGGCAGCTTCTACCGGGTGAACGACCAGAGTTGGACAAAGGAAACGGTCACCTGGAATAACGCGCCTGCACACGATAACACACTGGTGGCTTCGCTGGGTGCGGTAACGACTGGCACCTGGTACGCTGTGGATTTGACTTCTTTGATTACCACGGACGGGATCTATTCTCTGCGGGTTAGTTCCACCTCCACCAACGGAGCGGACTATTCATCGAAGGAAGGCGCCAACCCGCCGGTGCTGGAGATTGTGGTGGAAAATACCGCCACGGCCACCGAAACAGCGACAGCCACATCTACCCTTTCGGCGACCAATACGCCAACCGCGACCGCCACGCCAACACTATTAGCAACTGAAACGCCAACCGCAACAGCCACGCCCTCAAACACGGCGTTACCAACCGCCACGCCTACGTCCACCAAAACCGCCACACCAACCGTTACTAAAACCGCTACGCCTACATCCACCAAAACCGCTTCCCCGACGCCCACTAAAACTTTTACCCCTACAGCCACCCCCACCCCGCAGACCTATACCATGACCTACACCTATGACGGCGATGGCCGAATGGTGAAATCTGTGATGGGGGACGTGACCACTTACTACGTCGGCGCACACTACGAAAAGACGGTACAAGGCAGCCAGCAAAATGAGCGCAAGTACTATTTTGTGGGCGCAAACCGCATTGCTATGCTTGCCCCACAGGGGTGCTCCGCTTCGCTTCGCAAGAACGGCACCTTAACATGGTTACTCACTGACCATTTGGGCTCGACCAGCGTGACGGCCAATGCCAGCGGCAACTTGCTCAGCTCGCTGCGCTATACTGCCTTTGGCGAAATCAGGGCAGCTTCCAGTACTACTACGACAGACTACCGCTACACCGGGCAGAGATCCGAAGCCGAGATTGGGTTGTATTACTATGTGGCTAGATTCTACGACCCGGTGCTGGGGCGGTTCATCAGTGCGGATACAATCATCCCGAATCCAAATAGCTCTTCGAGTTGGGACCGCTTTGGTTACGTACAAAATAACCCGATCAATTTGATCGACCCGTCAGGTAACAAAGCCTGTTCTTCTGATGGAGGAATTTTTGATACATGCATAGACCCATTGTCAATTACATTACCTGAATTCGCACAAAATTTCGGCGTCGAATTTGATGGATCATGGTCTGAAGGTAACCAGTGGAATGTATTAGCAGCAGTAGCGATGGTTGGTGCAAAATATGGTGAACAGTTGGGACTTGATTCGAGTTCGGCTTTTAAAAAGGTGCATGGATTGAATAATGGCATACAATTCATATTTGGATGGAAGAATTGCCCGGAATGTATGGGGGCGGGAGGCTATACTTATAGTGCTTCCCATATCCGATTTGAGACCCTTTGGACATGGAATCCAAAAAACAGAATTCCAAACGTAATTCACGAATTGGGACATGCGTTTAATAATTTGTTCTGGACCACTTTGAGTTCAGGAGAAAGGGGACGATTACCTGATTATTCATTATCCCAAGCTCAAAGATCAAATCCAAATTTTCCAAACAGGCCAAATAACCCGGATCTGCGAAAAAATTATGGTTTTGCAGGATCTTTTGGATTTTGGCAACAGAGTGTCCAAGGATCTGCTTCTGAAGAGTTTGCAGTGGGATTGTGCGAAAAAGTGG
>SLTK01000005.1 GCA_004347695.1 Chloroflexota bacterium
ACTTTCTGGACATTAATCGTGTCCACTTTTTAAGGCATAGTCCAGCTGTCCCAAAAGCGGGCGGGCATGGAAGCCCGCCCCTACCTGTAGGGGATGGGTTCCACCCCATCCCGCATATGTGGCAGAATAAATGACAAATTTATTCTTTTGAGACTGCTCCGTAAAAAATGATCCCTTCCTGTTTAACCTTGATGGTCTAGGTGCCTTCTTCCCAGGAGTTCAGGTAGGATTGCTGTTCGGGAGTCAGCACATCGATCTTGACGCCCATGGCTTCCAGCTTTAGCCGCGCGATCTCGTTGTCGATGGCTTCGGGTACGCTGTAAACCGTTTTTTCCAACTCGGCAGCGTGTTTCACCATATATTCAGCCGAGAGCGCCTGGTTGGCAAACGACATATCCATCACGCTGGCCGGGTGACCTTCCGCAGCAGCCAGGTTGATCAGGCGTCCCTCACCCAGAACAAAGATCTGGCGGCCGTCCTTGAGATCGTATTCTTCAACGAATGGTCGTACCAATTTTTTGTCGGTGGACATCTCGGCTAGCGCCGGGAGATTGATTTCGACGTTAAAGTGCCCCGAATTGGAAACAATCGCGCCGTCTTTCATCGCCTCGAAATGGTTGCGATCCAGTACGTTCAGGTCTCCGGTCAGGGTACAGAAGAAATCACCAATTTTAGCAGCTTCACCCATCGGCATCACGCGGAAACCATCCATAACAGCTTCCAGAGCTTTGAGCGGGTCAACCTCGGTCACAATAACATTAGAACCCATCCCGCGCGCGCGCGAAGCCAGGCCGCGCCCACACCAACCATAGCCAGCGACAACAAAATTCTTGCCCGCCAGCAGCACATTGGTGGCGCGTACAATCCCATCAATGGTCGATTGACCGGTTCCGTAACGGTTGTCAAAAAAGTGTTTTGTCAACGCGTCATTGACCGCAATGATCGGGAAGTTAAGGGCTTTATCAGCAGCCATGGCGCGCAGGCGAATGACACCGGTGGTGGTTTCTTCGGTTCCGCCAACCACATTGGCCAGCAAATCGCGGCGATCTTTGTGCAACACGCTCACCAGGTCTGCGCCGTCATCCATGGTCATTTGCGGTTTGTGATCGAGGGCAGCATGGATGTGTTTGTAATAAACCGTGTTGTTTTCACCCTTGACCGCATACACCGGGATCTCGGAATGCGAAACTAATGAGGCTGCCACATCGTCCTGGGTTGACAGGGGGTTGGATGCTGTCAGCACGATATCCGCGCCACCGGCTTGCAGCGTCTGCATCAGGTTTGCCGTCTCTGAGGTAACGTGCAGGCAGGCAGAGACCCGCAGCCCTTCCAGAGGGCGTTCTTTTTCAAAACGCTCACGTATGGAACGCAGAACCGGCATCTCGCGGGCAGCCCACTCAATACGGCGGCGTCCACCTTCGGCTAATTTCAAATCCTTGACATCAAAATTACTCATTCATGTCCTCCAAGAGATACGCTGTTGCTCATCAGGGCGTCGAGTGCGCCCTGGTCATCGAAAAATTGGCGGTAACGTTCGATAAACTCAGCTATTGTGTATTGGTGCGCTTGCGGGCCTTTAGCTTCCAGGCAGTAAACCGCTGCCAGGCTGCCCATTTCGGCGCATACTTTCCAGCTTAAACCCAGTTGGTAACCCACCAGGAAACCGCCACGGAAGGCGTCGCCAACGCCGGTCGGGTCAATGATGATGCGTTCCGGGACGGCTGGCAGGGAAATCACCTGCCCCTGAACGTGAATTTCGACGCCGCGCGCGCCCAACGTAATCACGACGATGGATACGGTGTTCAGGATGGTTTCGGCCGTTAAGCCGGTGTGCCTTTGCAGCAATTCCCATTCATACTCGTTGACAAACAGAATTTGTGCTCCCTGAACGCCGCGAGCCAACTCGGCGCCGCTCGAACGGGCTACCTGTTGACCCGGATCATATAAATATGGCAGACCACTGGCTTTACATTCGGTTACGTAACGATCCATTGCCACCGGGTCATTGGGAGAAATGACCACCAGATCTGGTCGCAAATTCCCCAATTCCTCAAGCGACAAATCTCGGGCATGCGCCATAGCGCCGGTGTAAAAGCTGGCAATCTGGTTATTGGCAAGGTCCGTATTGGCGAAGAAGGAAGCGGTAAACACCCCCGGGACGGTGCGAATGAAATGTGTATCCACACCGACCAGTTTTAACCAGGCCAGGTATTCACCGGCGTCTTCACCAACCGTGCCAAAAACGATCGGCCTTCCGCCCAGCAGCGCCATGGTATAGGCGATATTGGGGGCTGTACCGCCGCGCACGCGTTCTAACTGGTCAACTAAGAATGAAAGGCTGATGGTATCCAGCCGTTCAGGTACAATGTGATCCCGGAAATAACCCGGATAGGTCATCAAATAATCAAAAGCGATCGACCCTGTTAAAACAATCGTCATGGGACCATCCAGCTTTCAAAATTGGCATGAAGTTTGGGTAGAATCATCAAAACCGCTCCCTCGCGGGAGCTAGCGTATTATACCATCAGAATCCGGAGACATGGGCGCGCCTTTCTAACTCAAGCCTGACTCGATTGCACAACATCCCGCTATTGACACCCTCAATCACACACGGTATAAGGTTTCCATGATCCCATCCCGCTCCCCCTGGCGCATCGCCGTTATGTTGTTTTTTTTGCTCACCAGCTGCACCTTTCCGGTTTTCAATCGAAATAATCCAGACGGAGCTACCCCAACCCCGACCAGCCCGTTACTGCCCAACCAGCCAACCTTTACCCCAACCAGTGCGCCTACTCCAACACCCACACCCGAAGCGCGCATTGCCACAGGCGACCTGGCGCTGCTGCAAGGAGAAACCGATCGGGCGCGGTCGGAATATCGCAGCGGTTCGGCCGGCAGCCAGGATATCGAGATTCAGGCAGCAGCGCTGCTGGGAATCGGGCGTTCCTTCATCATCGACCGCGAATTCGATCAAGCCATTGAGACCTTCAACGCGCTCGTCCATGAGCACCCCGAAAATCGCGCTTTGCCCAATGCTTATTACTTTCTGGCGCAAGCTTACCTGGAACAGCAAGAATACGCCCTGGCAGCCGGCGCGCTGGCTAAATACAGCGAACTCAAACCGGGCATCATCGATGATGTGATCCAAACACAGCGCGGCGATGCGCTGGTCTCCGGCGCGGATTATGCCGGGGCAATCCTGGCATATGAAGCAGCAATCGATGCCGGGCCGGCCTCGGTCGGAGCGTTGAAATTAAAAATCGGCCAGGCCTATGCCTACCAGGAAGACCATACCAATGCTGTCCGTACTTTCCTGGAAGTAATCGAAACCGGTGACAACGACTTCCAGCGGGCTCAAGCCAATTTACTGGCCGGGCAGTCCTACCTGGCTTTGGGTTTTCCAGAGCAAGCGTATGCCCGCTACGCCGATTCGGTCGCGAAGTATCCCACCTCATATGACACCTACTCCGGGTTGGTTGCGCTGGTCAATGAGGGCGTGCCGGTCAATGACCTGGACCGCGGCATGGTGGATTATTATGCCGGCCAGTACGGGTATGCCAACGAAGCGCTGCTGCGCTATCTAAATGCCAATCCCGACCATCCTGCCATCGCCCACGACCTGCGCGCCCTTTCGCTGCGGGCTTTGGATGAGCCACAGGCGGCGATTGCTGAATGGCAGGCATTGATCGCCGATCATTCAGACGATGAATTATGGTCTTCCGCCTGGAACGAGATTGCCTACACGCAATGGGCCTGGCTGGACCAATTTGACCAGGCAGCAGAAACGCTGCTCTCCCTGGTGGCGCTGGTTCCCAATGGCCCGGATGCTGCCGACGCGTTGTTCAACGCCGGACGGATTCTGGAACGCGGCGGACGACTGACCCGGGCAGCTTCGATCTGGGAACGACTGATCGACGAATACCCGGAGGCGGAAGTTACTCCACGCGGTCACCTGCTGGCCGGGGTGACGTTATTCAGGTTGGGGCAGTATGATCAGGCATTGACCGTTTTTCAGCGTAACGCCGTACTGGGTGTCAACCCGGAAGATCAGGCAGCAGCCCTGCTCTGGGTTGGCAAAACGCAGCAGGCTATGGGGGATGCTGCCGCTGCCCGCCAAACGTGGCAGCAGGCGGCTGTGCTCGACCCAACCGGGTATTATTCGGTGCGCTCTGCTGAGTTGGCCGGCGGACAATCCGTGCTGCACGAACCGCTTCAATTCAGTCTGGGCGTGGATTTTGCGGGTGAACGAGCTGATGCGGAGGACTGGCTGACAGGGGCCTTCAGCCTGCCTGCCGGAACTGATTTTTCCAGTTTGGCTGACCTTGGCGCGGACGCTAACTTTCAACGCGGGCAGGCTCTGTGGGAAATCGGTCTTTACCAGGCAGCGCGCGATGAATTTGAAATCCTGCGTTTAAAGCTGGAGCAGGATCCCCTCAATACCTATCGCCTGATGAACCATTTGCTTTCGTTGGGCGCTTACCGCCCGGCCATTTTTGCCAGCCGTCAAATTTTGACTCTCGCCGGAATGAATGATACCCAGACTGTGGATGCTCCCGTATATTTCAACCACATTCGCTTCGGCGCTTATTACCGCGAGCTGGTGGTCGAAGAAGCCAACCGGGTTAACCTCCACCCCCTGCTGTTGTTGAGCGTCATCCGCCAGGAAAGCTTCTTTGAGGGATTTGTTTCGTCCGGGGCAAATGCCCGCGGCTTGATGCAGATCGTTCCGGCCACCGGGCAGGACCTGGTCAGCCAATATAATTGGCCGCCAAACTACACAACGGATGACCTGCTCAATCCAGCGGTTAATTTGCGCCTTGGAGCGCGCTATCTATCCAATCAACGCGATTTTTTTGGGGATATCTATGTGGCGCTGGCGGCTTATAACGGCGGTCCCGGCAACGCCAATATCTGGCGTGAGCTATCCGGTAATGACCCGGATTTGTTTCTCGAGGTCATTCGGTTTGACGAGACCCGAACCTACATCCGGCAAATCGCAGAATTTATGAATTTATACCGGCAGTTTTATAGCCAACCGTAAATTTTCCCGCTCACCTGGATTCCAGTGCTTGAGGCAGAAGCTCGCCTTACAGATAAATATCGCGAAAACTTATTGGGTGCGGTGCCTCTGGATTGACATTAAAGCCAATCTATTTCGATTAAGGAGCGATGCACCTGTCCTTGAGGCGCTGCCAGGGTCACAAACAGGTGCAACGCACCAAAATCAGGTGCATCGCACCCCAAAAACTAAGGTTTGTGCTACAAAAAAAATAAGTAACAAATACTGCCATTGGCAATCACTCGGCCGGGCAGGTGTAGCTGGCTTCGTTTCTCCATGACAGAAAACGGATTTTTTGTTTCTTATCCGCTACCTACAGCATCAACCTTAGTGGATTCTCGATAAATCCTGCCAGCGTCTGCATGAAGCGGGCTGCTTCTGCACCATCTGTAATGCGGTGGTCAGCCGATAAGGTCGCTTTCATGCGCATCCCAACCTTCACTTCACCATCGATCACGACAGGCACATTTTGCGCTGACCCAACGGCCAGGATTGCAGCTTCAGGCGGATTGATGATGGCGACGAAATGCTCAACCTCAAACATCCCCAAATTGCTGATGGAGAAGGTCGAACCTTCGATGTCATCCGGTCGCACCTTACCGGCGCGCGCACGGACAGCCATCTCGCGCACTTCCTGGCTGATTGTCCGCAATGGTTTCTGGTCAGCGTCCTTACACACCACCGTCATCAGACCGCTATCGAGCGCAACCGCCACTCCAATATTGACGTGCCCATGGCGGACGATCTCTTTGTCCGTCAAGGATGCGTTGATGTTGGGGAACTGGCGTAAAGTCAGCGCAGCAGCCTTGACGACGAAATCATTGACCGACAGTTTGGATTCTTCCGGCAATTGAAGGTTGATCTGTTTGCGCAATTCCATCAATGGTGCGACATCATATGCACTGGTGATATAGAAATGCGGCACTTGCTGCTTGGATTCCACCATGCGTCTGCCAATGATCGAGCGCAGTTTCTCGATTGGCTGGCGCTCATCATCCGGGACCGGCGCGCCCGGCGCCCAGGAAGTCGCCGGCTGAATTGCAGCTGCTGCGGCCGGCTTTACGGGTGCGGCAGCCGGGGCGCCCTGCAAGGCTTTTTCGACATCTTTACGGGTTATCCGCCCCGAGGGTCCGGTGCCAGTTACCTGATTCAGGTTCAGATTATTTTCCTGAGCGATGCGCCGGGCCAGTGGTGACGCGCGCAATACTCCGCCTTCCGGCGCAACTTGCGCTGGCTGGGCAGCGGGAACTTCAGGCGCTTCAGCCTTTTGCCCCGCAGATTCGGCAGTGGCAGTTTTCTCGTCCGGCACCTTCTTTTCCTCAACTGCGGCAACGGGTGCATCGGCCCCGCCTTCCGTGCCGGTCTCCGGCAGGTCTTTGACCTCCTCACCCGGAGCGGCAATCACAGCGATAGGCGTACCGACTGGCACGGCTGTCCCTTCAGCCACAAGTTGCCGGTAAAGAATTCCACCAGCGCTGGATTCGACTTCAACCGTCGCCTTATCCGTTTCGATTTCGGCCAACACTGCGCCCTTCGCTACTTCACCGCCTTCAGCGATGACCCAGCGCACCAGTGTCCCCTCAGCCATATCAAAGCCAAGTTTAGGCATTGCGACAATTTCAGCCATTACAGCACCTCCTTGACTGCGGAAATTATATCTTCGACTTTTGGCAGCATCATTTGCTCCAAAGTGTGGTTGTAAGGCAGCGGAACTTCCGTCTGAGCAACTCGCTTGACGGGCGCATCCACGTAATCAAAAGCTTCCTCATAGATTCGCGCGGCAATTTCCGAACCAACCCCAAAAGACTTCCAACCTTCTTCCACAACCACCGCCCGATTGGTCTTTTTGAACGACTCGATCACCGGTTCCATATCCAACGGGCGCAAAGAGCGCAAGTCCACGACTTCTGCCTCGATGCCTTCTTTAGCCAGAGTTTCAGCGGCCTTCAACGATATTTCCAGCATTTTACTGTACGTAACAATGGTCACATCCTTGCCAGGACGCGCCACCGTTGACTTGCCAATGGGTACGATGTAATCGCCTTCGGGCACCTCGCCGCGAGTTTGATACAAAGTGGCATGCTCGATGAACAATATCGGATCCTGGCTGCGGATGGCGGCTTTCAGCAGCCCTTTGGCGTCTGCAGGCGTGCCGGGAGCAACCACTTTCAAACCGGGAAAATGGGCAAAAATGGCATCCGGTGTCTGTGAATGCGTGGCGCCTAACTGGCGGCCGCCGCCGCCAACCGCCCGGATCACCAGCGGCAGCACCATTTGACCGCCAAACATCATGTGCATTTTGGCAGCCTGGTTGACAATATGGTCAAAGGCAGAAAATGCAAAATTAATGGTCATCAGCTCGGCCACCGGCCGCAGACCCGTCAGGGCGGCTCCAATAGCCCCGCCAATGATGGCAGCTTCGGCTATCGGGGTATCCCGCACCCGATCCGCCCCAAAGTGATCGTAGAACCCCTTGGTAACCGCATAAGTACCCCCCCATAAACCGACCTCTTCTCCCATAATAAAGACTTTGGGGTCGCGTTCCATTTCCTCCCAGAGCGCCTGAGAAATTGCTTCACGCATCGTAATACGCGCCATGATGATTACTCCCCTTAATTTTCGACGTACACGTTGTTGAAAACGACATCCACAGTGGGCTCGGGACTGGCTTCCGCAAAGGCAACTGCCTCGGCTACTTCTTGCTCCGCCAGATCGGCCTGGTGATTCAGTTCCGCGTCGCCAGCCACCTTCATTTCCACCAGCTTTTTATGGAAGATGCCAATCGGGTCGTTTTCCTGCCAGCGGTGGACCTCATCCGTCGAACGGTAGCGTTCAGGATCGCCCATGGAATGCCCGCGGAAGCGGTAGGTATCCACCTCCAGGAATTGCGGGCCGCTGCCCGCCCGGATTTCCTGGAATAGCTTTTCAGCCACCTCGCGAACTTTGAGCACATCCATGCCGTCAACCTGATAATTTTTCATGCCAAAGCCGTCAGCTTTTTGTCGAATTTCAGAAACCGCCGAGGCGCGCTCCACAGAGGTGCCCATGCCATACTGGTTATTTTCGCAGACCCACAGGATGGGCAAATTCCAGACCTTGGAAAGATTCAAGGCCTCATGAAAATAACCGATATTGGTTGCGCCGTCGCCAAACATGCAAAGGGTAACCGCATTCTGATTCTGATACAGATCGCCTAACGCCAATCCGGCGGCAATGGGTAAGTGCGCCCCAACAATCGCGTGCCCGCCCCAGTAATTCTTTTTGACGTCAGCCATATGCATCGACCCGCCCATCCCCTGCGAGCAACCGGTCGCTTTGCCAAGTAGTTCGGCAACCACTTCCTTGGCGCTCAAGCCGCAATTGATGGCTACGCCGTGATCCCGATAAGCAGTAATGATGCGGTCTTCGGGACGTCGAGCCGAGATCAACCCGGTGCTGACCGCCTCCTGCCCGATATACAGATGCAGGAAACCGCCAATCTTTCCCTGCTGGTAAAGTTCAGCGGCGCGTTCTTCCAGCCGCCGGATCACCACCATCTGGTGATACAAATTCAAATAATCGCTCTTCTCCATCAGTGGAGCTCCTTCGTGATCTCATCCGTCATAAAACCCCGTTACCGGGGTTTCTGCGTGACGGTTCAGAATTATTATGAATATTATTATCGGAATTATACCAGAATCAGGCTTGCAAGTCTAAAATGACCTCGTTTCAGGCGTGGGAAGGGTGTTGTGGATGGGTTAAAATCATCCGCCCCTCTGCTTTTGGCGAGGGGCGGAGAGTGGTTTTTTGATGAACCGGATTTTACTTAACTGCGTGCTTCAGGGCTGAGTGAGCAGCCGCCAGGCGCGCCACCGGGACGCGGAATGGCGAGCAACTGACATAGTTGTTGCCCAGGGTATGGCAAAAGTCGATCGAAGCCGGATCGCCACCATGCTCACCGCAGATACCAACTTCCAGGTTAGGCCGGGCAGCGCGCCCGCCGTCAACGGCGATGCGCATCAGGCCGCCAACCCCATCGCGATCCAGCGTCTGGAAGGGGTTCTTGGGCAGAATGCCCTGCTCGATGTAGGTCAACAAGAAGCTGCGCTCCGCATCGTCGCGACTGTAGCCAAAAGTCATTTGCGTCAGGTCATTGGTGCCAAAGGAGAAGAATTCAGCCACACTGGCGATTTCACCGGCAGTCACGCAGGCGCGCGGGATTTCGATCATGGTGCCGAATTTATAATGCAATTCTTTGACGCCCTTTTCGGTCATCACGTCTTTGGCAATCCGCTCGAGACGCGGCTGTACCCACTTCAACTCGTTAATGTGGCCGGTCAGCGGGATCATGACCTCGGGATGCGGGTCCAATCCCTTCAGGCGGACGTTGCAGGCAGCCTCGAAGATGGCGCGTACCTGCATTTCGACGATTTCCGGCATGGCAATGCTCAAGCGCACACCGCGCATACCCATCATCGGGTTGCTTTCGTGCAGACTCTCGACCGCGTTCAGTATTACTTCCAGGTCCTTTACCTCTTTGGGTTCGGATTTCCCAAGCAGGTAGCCAGACATGGCATCGACGCGTGCAGTCAAAATTTGCTCCTCGAGTTCGCCGGCAGCCGGCAGGAACTCATGCAGCGGGGGGTCGATCAGGCGGATGATCACGGGCAGCCCGGTCATGGCCTCGAACAGGCCTTCGAAGTCGCTGCGTTGGCTTGGCAGCAATTCATCCAGAGCCGCTTTCCGGTCTTCTGAATTCTTTGCCAGAATCATGCGCTGCACAACCGGTAAGCGAGCCGGTTCGAAGAACATGTGCTCAGTGCGGCACAGGCCAATGCCCTTGGCGCCGTAGGCTCGGGCACGGACAGCGTCCTTCGGATAATCGGCGTTTGCCCATACCTGCAGGCCAGTGGTTGGTGAACCCGCTGGACCTTTACGCAGACCCGGGCGAGTGCAAATCTCATCCGCCCAGGTAAGCAGGGTCATCAGATCGGTCTGCTCTTCCAGCGAAGCAGCGGTCAAGTTGAGTTTGCCGGTGAAAACCTCGCCGGTGGTGCCGTCCATCGACAACCATTCGCCTTCGTGAACAACCTGGCCGTTGACTTCCATCAGGCGTTTGTCCATATCGATGCGAATGGAGGAAGCGCCGACGACACACGGGACGCCAAATTGGCGAGCAACCACTGCGGCATGCGAGGTGGCCCCGCCTTCGCTGGTAACAATACCCTCAGCCGAAAGCATCCCATGGACATCATCCGGCTTGGTAAACGGCCGCACCATGATTACAGACTGCTTGTGTTCTTTGTGCATCAATTCCGTGGTGTCCGCGTCAAAATAGACCTGGCCAACGGCAGCGCCCGGAGAAGCATTCACGCCGGTGGCGAACAACCGATTGGATTTTTTAGCGTCTTTAATCGTCTCGGGGGCAAACTGCGGGTGCAGCAGTGTGTCAACGTCCTCGGGACGGATGCGGTTGATCGCTTCTTCTTTGGTGATCAATTTCTCATTGACCATATCAACGGCCGCTTTGACGGCTGCCTTGGAGGTGCGCTTGCCGTTGCGGGTTTGCAGCATGAAGAGGCGGCCGCGTTCGATGGTAAATTCGACATCCTGCAAGTCTTTGTAGTGCTTCTCCAATTTCGCGGTAATGTCCAGGAACTGGGCGTACGCCTCAGGCATGTCTTTCTTGAGTTCCTGGATTTTCTTGGTGTTGCGGATGCCGGCAACTACGTCCTCGCCCTGTGCATTGAGCAGGAAGTCGCCGTACATAACCCGTTCACCGGTGGCGGGATTGCGGGTAAAAGCCACGCCTGTACCGGAATCATTGCCTGTGTTGCCAAAGACCATGGTCTGAATATTGACGGCGGTGCCCAGATTGTGGGAAATGTTGGTTGCATTGCGATAATCAATGGCGCGTTTTCCGTTCCAGGAGTGGAACACAGCTTCGACTGCCAATTTCAACTGTTCCAGCGGCTCATTGGGGAAATCAATTTTCTTGACGCTGCGGATGATCTTCTTGAATTCAACGGTTAATGCTTTCAAGTCGTCGGCCGTCAAATCGGTATCCGCGGTGACTTTCTTTGCAGCTTTGAATTCATCTAATTTTTCTTCGAAGTGCCTGTCATCCATCTCCAGCACAACTGCGCCAAACATCTGCACCAGCCGGCGGTAGGAATCATACACGAAGCGTTCGTTTTTAGTCAGTTTGACCAGCGCTTCAGCAGTCTTATCATTCAGACCGATGTTCAATACAGTATCCATCATGCCAGGCATCGAGAATTTCGCGCCGGAACGGCAGGACACCAGCAACGGGTTTTCGCTGCCGCCAAAGGTCTTTCCGGACGCTTTTTCCGTCTCTTTCAGCGCGACCAGAACCTGATCCCACATCCCCTCCGGGAATTTATTGCCGCCCTCCAAATAGGCGTTGCAGGCTTCGGTCGTGATGGTGAAGCCAGGGGGAACCGGCACGCCCAACCGCGTCATGTCCGCCAGGTTTGCGCCTTTTCCGCCCAGCAACCCGCGTACACCTTCCCAGTCGCCGCCGACGTACTTTTCAGCAGCGTTTACTTCGTTGAACAAATAGACCCACTTTTTCATTTTGTTCCCTTTCGCTGATTTAAAATGATTTCAACTCCCCAAAAGGAGGTAAATATTAAGCCATTAAGCTTGCGAGTATACCACAAAGGAGATTTATTTCACAATGTTTAGACGAGTCCCCGCCGAGAATTTCTCAGCGGGAAAACAATTGCCAATCGATCAGAATGTGGACAACATCCGCCCGCTTTTGTAAACCAGTTGAAAGGAAAAAAACAAACCAGATGGTTGATAATTAAGCAGGATTAACCCTGGTTATGGAGATCACATGAAAGTATTGGTAATCGATGACGACCCGGCGATGACGGAACTATTGAAGATTCAACTTCAATCAGACCTCGTTGCGGTTGAAACTGCATATTCGGGCGAAGAAGGTATAAATATGGTACGCAAGACCAGCCCGGATATTATTATTTTGGATTTGCTGATGCCGGAAATGGACGGCTGGCAGACCTGTAAAAAGATTCGCGAGATTTGTCAAACTCCAATTTTGATTCTTTCAGCCCTGGATAATCCGGCTACCGTCGCGACTGCGCTCGATGCCGGCGCCGACGACTATTTGATCAAACCTGTTTCTGCCAGCATTTTGAATGCGTATTTAGTTAATTTAACCCGGCGCAGCCGGGCGAAAACCGAAAAATTACGCACAATAACAATTTAAGGATTAATTCAGGCCATCCATTCTCCTGATTATAGTAAAATTCACACAGGCTACAGCGAAATTGTCCGGACGGAATGCGGTCAAACAACCTGCTGCAGCCTGTGTGATTTCCAGCACCAATATCCACAAAAGGGAGAACCATCGTGCAGACTTGTTCCCGTTGTTTTACCCAATCTCCTGACCAGACGCAAACATGCCCATCCTGCGGCGCAAATCTAAAAGAATTCTCGACCACAGCGGTTGCAGTACAAAAACTGCGGGACAATCCACGTGTCGTCAATTTGCGTTTGGTCGTCTCCCACGACGCCTGCCCGGCGTGCCAGGCGGTAGAAGGCACATACACCAAGGATAAACTCCCCACCCTGCCGGTTGAAGGATGTTCGCACGCCAACGGCTGCCGTTGCTTTTTCGAACCGATGTTGGACGAAATTTATCCCTAAATTGACCCTGTCAGATTCGATCAAAAAAGGACGGTTTTAGCCCGTCCTTTTTGTTATATTCGGTATTGACCGCTTTGTTTTAGCCGCAACCTGCCACGTGGCAGATTAATTGGCGCAGCGCGCCGATCACTTCCCGGGGTGTTTCCAGCATGGGCATATGACCGGCTTCCGGGATTTCGACCAACCAGCCTTTGCTCAACATTTGCGCCAGGGTCACCGAGCGCTGCAGCGGTATGGTCTGGTCATTTCGTCCGGCAATCACCACTGTCGGTATAGAAATCATTGCCAGCCAGGGATTGGCATCGCTGCGATCAGCCATCCCTTTCAGAGCATTAACCAGGGAGGTCGTCCGGCATTTCATAATGCTTTCGTGCAACTGCTGCTGAATGTCAACGTTCTGGGTAAGTTTGGCAGGCATGCCGTCAGCAATGTAGCGCACACCGCGCCGCTTGGTTTCACGGGCAGTGACCAGCCGCGCCTGGCGGCGTTCGGGGGTATCGGCGTCAGCTTGAGTGGCAACCAGTCCCAGCCCGGACAGCCGGTTGGGGTAGGCATGCGCAAAGGCCAGCGCGACATAACCCGCCATGGAATGCCCAACCAATACAACCTTTTCGAGTTTCAAGCGGTCGATCAGCGCCAGCAAATCTTCTGCCAGCAGCCGCATGGAAAAAACCTCGTTCGAATCAGGCGAATCGCCAAAGCCGCGTAAATCAGGCATGATTACGCGGGCCTCATCCTTCAAGCCTTCCGCTACCTGACGCCAGATCGTTCGGTCCAGGGGAAAGCCGTGCACCAATAAAACAGGCGTTCCCTGACCGATTTCCTCATAAGCCAGCTCAACCGATTTAATGTTCATCGATCGTCCCTTTTATCCCTCTTGGTTAATAGCCATCCGTCCACGGGCAAAATCAAGCGCTTCCGCGCGTGTGGTAATCTGACCGGTTGCTTGAGCTTCGCGGATCTCCTCCAGCAGGGTCCCGACCAATGGACCCGGCTTCAGCTCGAGCGATTGCATCAAGTCTCTACCATCGATCAAACGCTTAGGTTGTAATATCTGTTCCCGGCGGTCAAACCAGGCATCGAGTAGCTGGCGGCACACGTGTAATTCCCGCTGCCATTCGTCTGAGGTAATTGTAACACCATACGTTGCCAGTTTATCCGCCAGAGAAAACAGCACCAGGTCAATCCCCACCTCGTCAAGATCGCGAAAATAGCGGTACAAGGCTTTGCGGCTGATGGATTCGCCGGTGGCATGGGCCAGGTGATGAATACGCATATGGTGGCGGATGAGACTGGTCAGGCGATCAACCTCAGTAACCGATAATGCCAGCATCTTGAAACGTTTACTCGCAGTTTCAGCGCCACGAGTCTCATGGTCAAAGAAACGCACGCGGCCGTCAGGGTCGACGCTGCGAACCGCCGGTTTGCCGATGTCATGAAACAGGCCAGCCAACAGCAGCAGACCGCGCAGGGTCCGGTCGGGGTTTAGTAAGGCGCCAAAATGAGCTACCAGTTGCTCGCGGTAACGTCCGAGCTTCATCACTGCCAGACCGGTCACCATACTGGCGCCTTTTTCCTCCTGGTACGGCTCTACCAGCACAGAGTAAAGAGTCTCCAGCTCTGAAATAAATGCCAGAGTGTGGTCGAATACATCATATATGTGCGGAGCGGATTGCCCAACTCCTTTCAGGCTTTCCAGTTCTGGCAGCAGCGATTGGAATACCCCCAGCATAAAACCGGTACGCAGCCCGACCACTGCCCGGGGACCATCCAGGATACGGAATAATTCATCTCTCTGGCGTTCGACTGAAACGCGTTCCAACTCGGGGACAACCTTTTTGAGCCCCTGGATTGTATCCGGCGTTATGCGCAGCCCAAATTCTGCTGCCAGGCGTACCGCCCGCAAGGCGCGCAAAGGATCATCCTCGAATGATTCGGGGCTGCACATGCGTAAGCGGCGGTCGATGATGTCCTGCGCGCCATTGAGCGGGTCGATCAATCTATCCGATGTATGAAGGTCGATGGCGATTGCGTTGATTGTAAAGTCGCGCGCACGGAGGTCTTGCTCGATGCCGCTGCCGCGCAGCACAGAAAAATCAAGCATCCAGCGCCGTCCGCCATCTGCATGGTAGATGAGCCTGGCGGTCTGCCTCCCCGCATCCATTACATAAAAAGCCGCCCCGATCTGGTCGGCCGTTTTTCGGGCTAGCTGCAACCCATCGCCGGTAACCGCAAAATCCAGGTCATGCCCTGGACGCTGCAACAAGCTGTCGCGGATGGCACCGCCGACCAGATACACCTTTTGCTTTTCACCGGCCAGCCCGCGCAGGATCTCTAAAATCGGTACCCCAGGGAGGATGTGTTCAAGCGTGTTGATCATCGCCTTTTTTCAAGCTTTGCCGGTATTTTTGCTCGTTCACCACCCCCACGAATGGCAGGTTGCGGTACAACTCGTCCAGATCCAACCCGTAGCCAAAAACGAATTTATTCGGAATTTGGAACCCGACATAGCGCACCGGCACGTACACCTCGCGCCGTTCGGTCTTATCCAGCAGTGTGCAGACATTTAACGTACGTGGTTTACGGGCTGCCAGCAAGTCGAGCACTGAAGACAAAGTATGGCCTGAATCGATGATGTCCTCCACCAAAATAACATCTTTGTCATGAATGTTCAGGTTCAAATCAAGGGTAATGCGCACCTGCCCGGTGGTGGCTCGGCTGCCGGCTCCATAGGATGACACTGCCATAAACTCGACAGCGTGTGGAACCGATATCCGGCGCATCAGGTCGGTCAGGAACATCACGCCGCCGCGCAAGATGCAAATCAGTACCAATTGGTCAGAATGCTGAAAATCCTCGCTGATTTTTGCGCCCAATTCAGCGATCCGCTGCTGCAGTAAATCTTCGGGAACCAGCACATCTTCTAGAAAATCATGATAATCCAGCATCCTGCCTCCCAGATTTAACTGCGCGGAACTTCGTGATGTTTGCGGCAGCGAGCTTCGTACATTTCCGATGCGCCAACAATAATAATTGGATCATCATAACGCGCCGGTTTGCCATTGACCAGGCGCTGGGTGCGCGCTGCCGGTTCGCCGCACACCATGCAAATTGCCTGTAATTTTTCTACATGCTCGGCAATGGACATGAGCGCCGGCATGCAGCCAAACGGTTCGCCACGGAAATCGGTATCCAACCCGGCAACAATGACGCGCGTGTCGCGATCTGCAAGCTGTTGAACGATTTCAATGACTTTGTCTTCGAAGAACTGCGCCTCGTCGATAGCTACCACGGTAGTATCTTTGTCAAGATGGTTATACAAGTCTTCCACATGCTCGATTGGGATCGCATCGAATGCTGTGCCGGCATGCGAAGTGACCTTTTCGACCTGGTAACGGTCATCGATGACCGGCTTGAACACCTGCACCTTCTGTTTGGCGATGGTCGCCCGGCGCAACCGCCGGATCATTTCGTCGGTTTTGCCGCTGAACATGGACCCAGTGATCACTTCAACCGATCCGCTATGGTGCTTCATTTAGCCCTCATTCGCTGGAAAGATGTTTCGATTTTACCGCATCTTGCGCTGCCCTGCAGCGGGTTGGTTGGTTTTGTTTGGTGACATCCATGAATGTTAATAACTGGCTGTCATCGAGTGCAGAACACGGCGATCAGCACCGTTCGACCCGGGTGCAGCATCTGAATCCAGGCGGTTATGGCTTAGCGCAGCTTGCGTCCCCGCTGCGTTTTGTTGCAATGAAATCTATTTTTAAACAAAAAACAGACGCTCGGCGCCTGTTTTTTGTTGAATGCTTTGGGTATTAGACTGCGACGTCTTCAGCGGCAGCGGGCAGAGCGTAGCCCAACTGACGCAAACGTTTTTTCAGGTCGATCAGAGATTTGCGGCCAAAACCGTCAACCTCGAGCAGCGCAGCTTCGCCGCCTTCCAACTTTTCAATGAGCTGACCAACATTGGTCAAACCGGCTTTTGCCAGGGCATCGGTCGGGCGGGCGCCCAGGCCGAGCTCAGCAATGGGGCGGGTCGGAGAAGTGCGAACGGTTTCGCGAGCTTTGGTGGTTTCGACATAGTCCTGACGAGCCTGCAACCGTTTGTAGAAGCGGTCCACCTGACCTTCGATGTCGAGGATACGCTGTTGCTGCCCGGTGAAAAATGGATGGCAATTGGAGCAAACCTCGGTATGAATTTCTTTGCGGGTTGAACCGGTTTTCCAGGTGTTGCCGCACGCGCAAGTCACGACTGCATCTGGATAATATGTCGGATGAATATTTTGCTTCATTTCTAAATTTACCTTTTTTCCTTAGGATTCCTTTGCTTCCGGTCGGCGCTAAATCGGCCGGCGGTGCTTGGACCTAACATTCTCTAGGCAGATGCCTCAGCGGATGCCACGGCGGTTGCCTCTGGCACTACACTGACCAGTTTACGGCCATTGGGTAAGGTTTCAAAGACAACTACGCCGTTCGCGGTTGCGAACAGGGTATCATCTTTACCGACACCGACATTTAAGCCGGGCTTGATATGGGTGCCGCGCTGGCGCACGAGAATGTTACCGGAAAGAACAACCTGGCCTGCGTAGCGTTTTACGCCCAGGCGCTGAGCGTTGCTATCGCGGCCATTACGACTGGAACCACCACCTTTTTTATGTGCCATTTCTTACTCCACTGCAATAGTTTCGATCTTAAGGCGGGTGTACTGCTGGCGATGACCAGTCTTGACACGGTAGTGCTTCTTCGAGCGGTAGTTGAAAATGGTCAGTTTAGGACCTTTTACATGATCTTCTACCGTCGTTCGAACTTTGACGCCTTTGATGGTGGGGGTTCCCACCTGCACACTTCCGTCCTCGACAAGTAAGAGGACAGAGTCCAACATAACCTGCGAGCCCACAGTATCCTGCAGGCGATCCACCTCGATGGTGGACCCTTCGACGGCGCGGTATTGCTTGCCGCCAGCTTCAACGATCGCGTACTTCATAAGCTCCAATCTCCAATCTTCACTTCACCACACATCCCGCGGCCATTCCGCCGGTGTGCGGGGAAGTTGGGGATACAAACCCTTGCCCCAGCCAATTTGCGCCGGGGCGACAGCGGAAGGTATTATACAGCCTGTCAACCATTTCGTCAATTACGAGTTTGAGCGCTATAAGCATCACAACACCGTCCCAGAAAGCATTCAGCGCTTCATCCCGCATTATGAAACGCGCGATCGAGGCGCACAGCGCCCGATTATGAAGCTGAGACCATATCCTCCAGCATTCGCGTCGTCAGGGATTTGGGACGCTCGATGGGCTTTCCCAGAGCGCGCGCCCAGACAGCATGCGAGGTCAACCCAAGGATACGGCCAATGCCGAACAGGACGGTATAGAATTCGTATTCCCGAACGCCGTAGTGATATTGCATTACACCATTGATTGCGTCCACGTTTGGCAGTGGATTCTTAACCTTGCCGTTTTTCATCAGGATTGGCGGCAGACATTCATAGACCAGCGAAACGAGCTTGAACAATTCGTCGTCAGGCATGTGCGCCTTGCCAAATTCCAGTTGTGCAGTAAAACGCGGATCCGTCACCCTGAGAACGGCATGTCCGTAACCGGGAATCACTTTATTACTATTGAGATAGTCCAAAAGGTATTTTTCAAGCTGCGGTCGGGTGGGTAAGCCATGGAAGGCAGCTTGCAGTTCCAGCAGCCATTTCAGGCATTCCTGGTTGGCCAGACCATGCAGCGGGCCGGCCAGACCGTTGATGCCAGCGGAGCTGGCGTAATACACATCCGAGAGTGCTGACCCGACCAGGTGGGAGGCATGCGCGCTGACATTTCCGCTTTCATGATCGGAATGCAGGATGAAAAACAGGCGCGCCAGGTCCTGGTACTCTTTATCCTCGCCTTTGCCGATCATATGAGCAAAATTTGCGCCCCAATCCACCGATGGGTCAGGCGGGATGATTTCACCCTGGCGGAATTTAAGGTTATAGATAAATGCGCCGATAACCGGCAAACGGGCGGTCAGGTTCAGGCTGTCTTCCAGATAGTATTTCCAATAATCGGTTTTTGGAACGCCTTCATCATACTTTTTAGTAAACACAGACTCGTTTTGCTGCGCCAGGAGAGCGATGGAAAACATCGCCATGGGGTGAGCATCCGTTGGCAACCGGCGAATGACATCAAAAACATAATCCGGAACACGGTTGCGCTGATTCCATTCGTTCTCTACTTCGAGAGCGTCTTTCAGGGTAGGCATTTTATTTGTCATAAGCAGATAATACAGCCCACCGACCAGCGGAATTTCGGTGCCATTCAAGCGGGGCAAGGCATCGATGATTTCGGGAATGGTGTACCCGCGCAGGCGAATGCCTTCATGCGGATCAACGTAAGAAATATCACTCACGTTGATGGCCACCCCACGAATGCCGGTGTATAGCTGCTCGACGGTAATTTCGCTCACCTTATACGAACCGTGTTCTTCTTTCAGGCTGGCGATGCGTTCGCGCCAACCAGCCATTTGCGATGATATCCGGTCAAACATTTCCATTGCGGTGTCTCCTCTGTGTGCGGCATATATGTGCGGCATTTACGGGCGTTCAGTTCAGTCCGGCTCAGCCATTTTCCAGCAACCTGCTGCAATCCGATAAATACATTCCACTTCTGCGTCCTGATACCTGCATATTGCTCCGATCTCTATTTATTCAAGATTTGGGAAAGAAACAACTGAGACCGTTCGCTTTGGGGATTCGTAAAGAATGCCTCCGGAGCGGCCTGTTCGACAACTTTTCCACGATCCATAAAGACAACTTCGTTGGCTGCGCGCCGCGCGAATCCCATTTCGTGGGTGACGACGACCATGGTGATGCCATCTTCCACCAGATCGAGCATCACATCCAGCACTTCTTTGATCATCTCGGGGTCCAGCGCACTGGTAGGCTCATCGAAGAGCATGATTTTGGGATTCATGGCCAGTGCGCGGGCAATGGCCACACGCTGCTGCTGCCCGCCCGAAAGTTGGAATGGGAAGTCATCTTTCTTTCGCAGGATCCTGACGCGATCAAGCTGTTGCCTGGCGATTTCAATGGCCTCGGCTTTGGTACGGCGGCGCACGATTTGCTGCGCCAAAGTGATATTTTCCAACACCGTCAAATGCGGATACAAATTAAAGTGTTGAAAGACCATGCCAATTTCGGCGCGGATGCGGTTCAGTTGCGTCTGATCACGGGTGAGTTTTTCGCCATCGACCCAGATCTCTCCGGCAGTCTCGATTTCCAGGTGATTGATGCAGCGCAGCAGCGTCGATTTCCCGGAACCGGATGGCCCGATGATCACCATCACTTTGCCCCGCCCAATGCTCAGCGTGACGCCATTAACAGCCTCGATTGTGCCAAAACTTTTGTGGAGATCTCGCATAAAGATCATGGCATCCGGATTATTCATTTCGGCGAAGTTTCCCTTCGATCGTTTTTACCAACAGCGAGAGGATAACGGTCATCGTGAGGTACAAGATTGCCAGCGTCGTGAATGCTTCCTGATAGCGGAAGGTCTGACCGGTGTACAAACGTGTGACCTGGGTGATATCGCGAACAGCCAGAACGGAAACCAGCGAGGAGTCTTTGAGCATCGAGATGAAGTCGTTGCCCAGCGCGGGCAGCACATTCCGGACTGCCTGCGGCAGGATGACGTAGCGCATGGCCTGGACATAGCTCATCCCCTGCGAGCGAGCGGCCTCCATTTGGCCCTTGCCAATGGATTGAATCCCAGCGCGGAAAATTTCAGCAAGAAAGGCGCCATACGTCGCCGCAAGCGCGGTAATTGCGCGAGCGGTCATTGGCACTTCCTTGTTTTCAATGCCGGAAAACAACGCGGCCAGAAACGGCAAGCCGTTCTCTGCCAGGGTCGCGCCCAGCGCATTCAGGCCGGAGACCATTGCGGGGACTACAACGATGGCAATGACAAAGATCAACACCAGCATTGGAATTCCGCGAACCAATTCGATATACAGGGTGGCAATGTTCCGGATGAGGACATTGCTGGAAATACGTCCCAGACCAGCCAGCAGACCGATGACCAGCGCAATGCCAAAGGCGGAAAAAGTGGTGGACAGGGTAACGGACAACCCGGCTTTGATGAACGCAAAAGCCTCATTAAAAGTGGGTTGAGTCAGAATCAGGTAGAAAGTGCCCAAAACCAAAAAAAGGATTCCGACAAGCCACCAGGGGTAATCCCGCAAGCGACTGCGAATACCGTTCCAGTTGAGCATGTTCGAAGGAACTGAGGGCGCAATTAGTTTGATAGCCACGATTTACCTCTAGCGCTCCCGCCAGGGCAGCGTACGGGCCGCCCTGGCGGATTTTTACGGTTAGTTACTGGATGTCGTCCTGGCTGACGGAAAAGTCAGGCCCAAAATATTTCTCGTTCAGAATTTCCAGGGTGCCATCACCTCTCATTGCCTCCAGCGCCTGATTGACCGGTTCTACCAGGTCACTGCCCCTGGCAAAAACAAAACCAAGTTCATCGCTGGAAATGGATTGGCCAATCAAATCCAATTGATCGGCATTTTCTCCCTGATAGCCGAGGCCGACAACTTCATCGATGATGACAGCGTCGACATCGCCTGCGATCAGCGCCTGAATGGCAAAGGGAAATTGCTCAAAAGCTTTGATACGTTCTTCCGGCAGATAATCCGTGGCTGTTTCATAGTTTGTCGTGTTCACCTGCGTGCCAAGAACAAACTCAGGATTGGCAGCCAGTTCTTCGATGCTATTGAAGCGGGTCTCGCCCTTGCGAACCAGCAGGCGCTGTTGAATCTGTACGTACCCACTAGAAAAATCCACCGTTTGGGCGCGCTCTTCGGTGATGGTAATGCCGTCGGCGCCAACATCATTCTGTCCGGCAGCCACAGATTGAATCAGGCCATCCCAGGCAGTTTCGACAAATTTCGGCGTGCAGTGCAGACGAGAACAAATTTCGGTAAAGGCTTCGTAATCCCAACCGCCGGCTTCACCGGTCGCCACAATGATGTAATTGAATGGCAGGTAGGCGTTTTCTACTGCAATGGTGATTTCCCGACAATTTAAATCCACCAACGCGGCCTTAGCGCTCCCCAGGCAACCCTCGGGATCTGCGGCCGGGGCGACGGCATCCGAAGTAGCAACGGTTTCAGGCACAACTGTATCCGCCAGAGCGGCCGGGCTGCCCTGCCCGCTGCAGGCAGAAAGGATAAGGACTGCCAGGACCAATAACACGAACATTTTCGAACCGGGTTTCATTAATCTCCTCCTGAGATAAAAATAAAAAGACCTTCCGCTTCTCGGAAGGTCTTTTTGCACTGGTTAATCTGGAACTTACCTAAGCAAATTAAACCGCAACCTTCACGAGCAGGGTTCGGGGATGCTGATGCTTAGGGTTGAAACGCGGAGTGCGAAGTTCCATAATGGGCGGTTTATAGCACTTCAGAGATTGATTGTCAATGCCTTGATGGGGTTTTTGGAAAAATATTACAAAATCAACTTGATGTCGTGACAAATGTTACCCGGTTTTATTTTAATTTGCGTACGTCGCCTTCGCGCAGGGTTACACCAATGGCATCCAGATGCTCGAGAAAGGCCAGTGCATACTTGCGGCTGGTGTTATACATATCGCGGAATTGCGCTGCTGACAGGCTGCCATCACGCAGAATGGCCTGCTCCACGCCTGCAAGCATAATCTGATAATCGCTAGCGCGGAACACCACCTCCGCGGAAACGTTAACCAGCATACCCTGCTCAACCAGGGCAGTGTAAACGCCTTCGCCGATCGCTGCCATACACTCTTTTACGCTCGGCGTAGCAAACGGGGCAGCAGCAAACTGCTTCAATAAAACGTCCACTTTGGCCTGCTGCTGCGGGCTAAAACGCACTTGAAAATCAGGCAACTGCAGCATTTGACCTTTTTCCTGAAATTTTCCGGCATTAACCCAGGATTTGACAGCAGCTTGAAACACCCGCTGATTCATTTTTAGCCGGCTCTTGAGCATTTCACGCGGGATTCCAACCCGCAGAGGGTTCGTCTGGTGAAACGCTGAAACTTCACGTTCTGCCCGCCCTGTTTCGCTTGCCCAGACGGCGGTATGGGCAGCCAGGGCGTCGCTGCCGGGCTTAGCCTCGCCATTTTCCACCAGCAGCAATTGCCCACTCCCTAGAGCTTCCTGAAGGGCTGTCTGCGCTTGAACCTCATCCAGGCGCGCCCGGCGCACGATGTCGCGCAGGGGTGCAATGCCAAGCGCCTGCGCCGCCTGCAGCATCACTTCGACCGGCGTGCCCTGGGTCAGCGCTTTCAGCCGCGAGAGGACAGCGGCGTCCTTGCGCCGGTAGCGTCCGCGCGGATCAGCATCCAGCACAACCCCACCGCCCAGAGTCTCGCCCGGTGAAGGTCGCCGCAAGATATACCGGTCGCCGCGGACGGCTACCACCGGATCGCGCAGTTCGAGTTGCAAAAACCCATCCGTGCCTGGCGGCAGTTGATCATCGCCCAGGACGCGCACTTTCCCTACGACCTCAGATGCGCCAATAAATAACTTCACTTCTGTGCCGTGCTTGAGCGCGCTGCTGGCATCCTGCACCATTCTAAACTGAACATCCAAACGCTGGCTGGCATGATACTGGCGTGGGTGGATCAGAACTTCGCCGCGTTGAATCTGGTCCACGTCCAACCCGCTCACATTAACTGCCGTCCGGCTGCCCGGTGCGGCCTGATCTTCTTTTTGCCGGTGCGTTTGCAACCCGCGCACCCGGCCACGCAGCCCGGACGGTAATATTTCCAATTCATCCCCCACGCGTAAACTGCCGTCCACCAATGTTCCGGTAACCACCGTGCCAAAACCGGACATGGTAAACACCCTGTCGACCGGCAGACGTGGCCGCCCCAGATCAGGCCGGCTGGGTGTTTCTTCCAGAATCGCACTTAAAGCGGCTTTGAGATCATCCAATCCAGCACCGGTGCGGGCAGAGACGCGAATGAGAGGCGCTTCTGCCAGAACCGTACCTTTCAACGCATCCCGCACATCGGCCTCAACCAGGTCCAACCAGTCCGAGTCAGGCGCAAGGTCTATTTTAGTAAGCACTACAATCCCGCGCTCGATTTGCAGCAAGTCAAGGATGGAAAGATGCTCGCGCGTTTGCGGCATCACGCCTTCATCGGCGGCGACCACAAACAAAGCTGCATCGATTCCACCCACTCCAGCCAGCATGTTTTCGATGAAATCGCGATGACCCGGCACATCCACAATACCCACCGTTTCACCGTTCGGCAACGGCAACCAGCCAAAGCCAAGGTCGATGGTCATTTCCCGCTCGCGTTCTTCACGCAGACGGTCAGGATGTACGCCGGTCAGTGCTGCAATCAGCGTCGATTTACCATGATCCACATGCCCGGCAGTACCGACTACATGCATGTCGTAAAATCCCTACCGGTTACGAGGCAAGGTTTGATTGTGCTGTTCTGCCCAGTCGCGCGTCATCCCGAGCAGTGCATTTAGCCGCTTCTGGGTTTCTTCAACCATCTGGTGGATCGTATCCTGGATTTCCTGCATCTGATCTTCCAGCAGTACCAGCCGTTCCTCCGCTTTGCCAAATTGCCGGCTCATTTCCCGAGATTGCTCTTCCTGCGCCAGGGTGTAATTCGTCCAGCGTTTCTGGTCATCGGCTTTGAAGGAAACCCATTCCTGCCGGAAGCGTTCTTCCACCAGGCGCTGCATTTCGGTGATTTCATTGATGCGCCGTTCGAAGCGCGCGCTGATTTCGTCAAACGCTTCCTGCGATCTTTTCACTGCGCGATGGGTGGCATCCAGCGACTGCATTTGAGAGTCCAAATTGAGCGATTGGCTCTCCACCTGTTCAAAACGCGCCTGCCATTCACGCCAGACCCGGTCGCGCTCCATTACCGCCAGGTTTTGCTTTTCCATAAAGGCAAGCTGCCCCTGCCGGCGCTCGGTTTCTCCGGCCAGCAATTCGCCGATGCGCAATTCGAGTTTACGCATGGCATCCGTGGTCAGGTCTGTTTTACCGCGCTGCTCCTCGATGCGTTTGCGAATTGCGCTGACTTCCCCCTGCAGGTCAGTCAGACGCTTGGCATCTTGTCGCTGACCTTCATCTAAAAGTTTGATTTGCCTCCGGTACTCTTCGTCTGAACGGCGGGTGGCATTCAGCCGGTTGCTTAACTCCTCGATTTCAGTTCCCAGGCGGTTTTCGCCTTCATTGCGGGCCTGCAACCCTTTTTTAATATCCGGAAGACTTTCAACTCCCTTGCGAACTTCTCCGATCATCCGGTTGGTTAATTCCAGGTCGGCCAGCCGAACTTTTTCCATTTCACGATCATGCTCTGCGCGTTGTTTTTCGACTTCCTGCACCTGCCGCGCCAGGTCAACCCGCATCTGACCCATGCTGTTTTCGATTTGCTCAAAGCGCGTCAATGACGTGGTGATGCGCGCCAGGTCCCCCTCCACCTCAATGATCCGCTGGTCAACCGGTTGGATGCGTTCCTCTAGTTCCGCAATCCGGTCTTGTAAAGTTGCAATCAGCAGTTTATCTTTGCGGCGCTCTTCATCCAACCAGTCAAGTTGCTTTTTAAATTGATCGAGATCCATTGGAATTCCTCTAAATGGGGAAAATTGCAGATGATGTTTTAGGATTTAATGTTTGAATGGCAATATTATAAACAATTCTACGTTACAGCAGCATTGTAACATCTGGTTCGATTGTTACAGACATTGACCAGGCAAATCGACAGCAACATTTTGACTATACGCATAATGTCCGTGCGGCTACCCTGTGCCCTAACGGCTATACACCAAAAGATTAGAATAACTGCGGAAAGGCTTGCAAAATAAACAGGATCGATTGAAAAAATGTCTTTGGAAATAAGCCAAAAGCCAGTAGCAGCAGGCAGCCACTGATTAAGATCACCCGCGCTGGCCAGTTTTCCAACATGCGCCACTCCTGCTCATCACTGTGAATCAGTTCCGATAGAAGATGCATGCCGCTAAACAGGAAACCTGCGGTCCCGAGACCCGCGCCAATCAAAGAAGTGCGAGAAATGGTCGCAAGTTGTTCAAAGATCTCCAGCCGCACAGGCAATCCGGCCAACAATGGGAACCCGCCAATGGACAATACCGCCGCCAGCAAACCGAAAGCAGTTAGCGGATAACGGTGTGCCAGGCCGCGGATGCCCTCAAGAGTCAGCGGGATTCCCTGGTTTTCCAGCACCGCCAGAGCAAAGGCGAAGACCAATAGTCCCATCAAACGCGGTAAAAAGGCTGCAGCAAACAGCATCCAACCCGACAAGGTGTTTAGACTGATTGCCAATAAGGCAAAACCTGTTTCAAAAATGACCGCGTAACCAAATACCCGGGCCAGGTTGACCTGAAAGGCCGCCCAAAGCCCTGCTGTAACCACCATCAATACCCCGATGATGCGCACGACGTAAAACAAGGTCGCTGAATCACCCAGGAATCCGATTGAATTGATGAAATCCAGTCCAAGCAGCAAGATCGCAGTGGGCAGCAAGCTGAGGACATATCCCGCCGGAAATGGGTGCGTTTCCGCCATCATCATCGGCAGCCAATTATAAAAAGGGAACACCCCCAACCAGAAAGCGAATCCCAGCCCAAGGAGTATCCCCGCACGTTGAAACATTGCGGTATCCGCCGGGTTAGCTTCAGCTACCCCCAACAGCCAACCGGCGAACAATATCGCCGGCACCGCCAGCGTCTGGAAGATCATGTACCGCTGCAGGCCTTGCCCAACCTGACGCCCGGGCGGCGAAAGGATCGGAATACTGAATAACACCGCGGTTTCCACCAGCAGGGCAGCGTACAAAAAGGGTTCCACTGCCAGCGCTGCCGTCAGTGCAGCCAGCATTCCCAATCCAAAGGATGGAAAAAGCCGGTGTGGCCATGCCATCGGTGCAAGCGCAAACCACACTGCTCCCAGGCCGTACAACAGGACCAGGATCATCTGGTCGCCGGCAGTAAGGACAAATCGCCGCCCCAGCACAGGCAAAGTGGATGGGAGGGTAAATGACAATCCCCCTAAATTTACCACTTCACCGATCGGCACGACGGCAGCAAGAACGCTCAATATAAAGCAAACAATTGCGGCCAAAATCAAGGAAAGTGGCTGCCTGCTGCGCAAAAACCAGAGCAGCAGCCCCATGGCCGCAGGAATAATGATCCAAATTACTGGTGAACTCATACCGGATCCTCCGCAGCAGTCAGGCTGAGCCAGTAAGCGCCAGTCAAAGAGACGCCAATCGTCACCAATGCCAGTAAGCCAGCTAACAGCACCGAAGTCACGGCAGCCGCGTAGATTATTTCAAAGCCAGACAGCGTCATCAACAACCCGAGAGTAACCCGCAGCGAGTCTTTTGTCATGCTCAATTGAAGCAGCCCCATCCCAATCAACACAAGACTGGAGATCATAGCCGCCGAGTGGACGGGAATCCAATCCATCGTCGCGGGAGCCACCGAAAACGCCAGGATCAACACAAAAACACCGCCTGCCGCGCGAAAAATACGCGCACTGATCGCAGGGGGATCAAGCTCCGGTGAACCGCTTGCAGTGACCGAGGCTGCCAGAACTGCACCTGCCATCCACCCCGCAACGAGTTTGATGGCCGCCAGGCCAATTGGCCAGACTTGCGAAACAAACCAGAACACTGCCAGATACTGCAGCGCAATCGCGGCGATGTTGTAACGCCACTTATTCGTCCAGAGGAGCGAAAGCGACCCCGCAATCACCAGTACCAGCGGAATAAAATTAGTCCACGCAGCCATTTAGAATACACCCCTGCCACTCAAAAGGGTAATCAGCAGTGCAAGCAGGACGAATGCCCACATCATGCCACCCTCCCCCTCGAATAGCACCGTTGCAAACCTGACCAACTGCCGTAATCCGCGATAAATAAGCCACAAAAAATCATAGAACCAGCTAAGGCGGTGAGATTGCGCCAGAAATTGGCCTGCCCCTCGCAGCAATTTGACTGGCCAGGTGTTGGCCGAAAGAAATGCCATCCCGCCGGAAGCGAACCACCAGCTTATAACACCAATTGTTGCAGCCAGGGCAGTTGTAAGAATCGCTGGCAACCATTGCCTGGCGTTTATCCCACCGGGCAATCCAAAAACAGCCGCCAGCCATCCACTCAGGACCACAAGCACCAGACCAAAGGGATAAATACCGCGAACCCAGCCGTCCAGTTCATTGAAATCTTCAGCCAGCCGGGTGCCATGCCGCACATACCCGACCAGAAGCATCGCAATCGATAAAATAATAATGAGTTCACCCATGTTGAGAGGGATAGTCACCAACCCGGCCCATCCGCTGGCGGCCGGAGTGAAAGGCAACCCGGATAAAGCCAGCGCTCCAAGCAGCGGCAAAACAATCAAACCTCGTGTCCTCGCGGAGTACAAAAATAAACCCATGCCGCTGGTGACCATCACCAAACCCCAGGCAAGCGAGGCCAGGGGCTGTCCTTGCAGTACGCAGATGAACGACAGACCTGAAAGCACCAGCAGCCAGTATGGTCGTCCCTGAATTTCATTGCGGGCGGTCAACCACATCACGGACCCATGCAAGATTGCAAAAACCGTAACTATATATAATGGTAGCTGCCAGGCAGCCGGAACGCCTGCTTGGGGAAACCGCGCCAGGGCTGCCAGTCCAGCGGTGTGCGCCGCGAGACGAATAAAAGAGATCAGCCCGCGCTGGAAAGGGATATCCTCGGAGTATGGGGTGTTGAGTGGCAAAAGCCCCAACCGCAAGCCAATAGACAATAAAACCAGCAGGCTGGCCTGCGGGAGCATGGTGTCAAATGTAAGTGGACCACCATCGACGCGTTGAATCGCCAGGGCGCTGATCAACATGAAAGAACTGATGGTGCGTACGACAAAAGCCATCACGCCGCTTGAAGTATATTTCCAGCCGCTTGAGAGCCGCATCACAACCAGCAAATCCAGCACATCTAATATTACCCAGGCCAGCAAGAGAGCCAGAGGCGTCTGTGCCAGAACCGCGGCGATCCCGGCTGCGGCGATAAACAGGTTGGCAGCCCAGGTGGCCGGGTTGCTATTAAGGCGGAGACGGGCAGCCGCAGTCATTAATACGGCTAATTCAGCGCTGATCAAGCTGAAAGCATACATCCACGCTATCGAATCCCAGCCCAGGCGGATGGCATCAGCGTTTTCCGGGTCAAACGGGCGCCACGGGGTTATTACTAATTCTTGCGGTTCATACCAGTTCAGCGCCAGCACCCCTCCCCACGTAATGAGGGCCATTAAAACGGCTGTCAACCAGGCATAGCCGGTTCCCCGCGGTAAATAACGCAGGATATAAACCGCAAGGGCAGTGGTCACGAGCAGTGCAAGCGGTAAAATAGCCAGCATACAGAATTTAGATTAAATACTTGAAAGGTTTGCGGTGGACAAACTTGCCCGATCCAGCCTGACCGTGCCACTCTTTTCCATCGACGATCAATTTTCCACGCAGGAAAACCTTATCAACCGCCCCGGTCAATTGCCAGCCTTCGTACAAATTGTAGTCTGTACGTTGGTGCGAGTGGGCAACACCGTATTGAACGCGTTGATCGGGATCGAAAATGAGAATATCCGCATCGGCGCCGGGCGTAAGGCTGCCCTTGCGCGGGTACATGCCGAATATTTTAGCCGGGTTTGTGCTGGTCAGTTCGACAAACTTGTTGGGGGTGATTCTGCCAGTCGCGACAGCGGTGCTCCAGAATATCATCATCCGGTCACCAACCCCTGGCAGGCCGTTTGGAATTTTTGTAAAATCTTCCCTGCCAAGTTCCTTACCGGGAATCGCAACCGGTTTACCTTCGTACAGAATGGGCTTGGCGCCATCGTAAAAGAACGGGCAGTGATCCGTTGACAGAACCTGGATGGTGCCGTCTTCGAGACCTTCCCACAGGCGCTGCTGATCGGGTTCCGATCGGACCGGAGGTGAACAGATAAACTTTGCGCCATCGGGCTGCGCCAGGTTGTCTTCCGAGAAGAAAAGGTACTGCGGACATGTTTCACCCATGACCGGCAGGCCTTGTTCGCGCGCGTAGGACAGCATATCCACTTCGCCGGCAGCGTTCATGTGAACGATATACAGAGGTGCCTCACTTTCGGCAGCCAGCGACGCCGAGCGCAGGACGGCTTCAACCGCGCCCCAGGCCGGCCGGGTGCGCGCGTGCCACACCGGTTCGACATGATGCTGCGCCAGGGCTTCGGCCACCAGCAAATCGATCACATCCCCGTTTTCAGCATGCACCATCGTCAACAATCCATGCTTTTTGGCGATGCGGAGAACCCGTAGAATTTGATCGTCCCTCAACCGCAGGCGGTTATTGTAAGCCGTGAAAACCTTTAAGCTGGTAATTCCTTGCGCAACCAGTCCCGGAATCTCGGCCTCCACCTGCTCATCCAACCGGCTGATATTCATATGAAAACCGAAATCGACGGCTGCCTTTGGGTCAGCTTTGGCATGCCAGGCATCCACACAAGCCTGCAGCGGCGCAAAGTCTTGCGAGATGAAATCAATGACCGTGGTGGTTCCGCCAAAGGCTGCGGCTTTGTGACCGGTGTAGTGATCATCTGACGAAACCGTGCCAAACATCGGCAGGTCGAAATGGGTGTGAACATCCACCCCACCCGGCATGACATACTTTCCAGCGGCATTGATCAACTGCGCCCCCACTGGAATGGCCAGGTCCGTACCGATGGTTTTAATCTGCTCGCCTTCGATCAGGATATCCGCCTGGTAAGTATCAGAAGCAGTCAGAATGGTTCCGGATTGGATGATGACGGTCATGAGATTCCTCGATAATCAAACATGTCAAACATTGTCCCAGTCTGTGGGCGGTTCGTGAATTTTATCAAAACCGCCCAGCATTGCCAGCACCAGCGGGTCAAGTTGAAATTGATCTTCCGGCAGCTCAGTAGCGCCATAATCTCCGTTACGCATGGCGCGTTCACGCAGCGATTGCCACAGCAGCGCCCGTTCTTCATTCCGTACAACCAGATCTTTAACGATCCGGGCCTGATGCAAAAGCTCGCCGGTCGTGTAGAGAAAAGTGATACGCCGCCACTGGTCAGCCTGCACGGGATGCGATAATACCTGCAGCGGTCCGAGCTGGATCTTGTAATATTCCTCGCCGGCGCGCGGGTGGTCGGGCTCATCGCGGATCAATTCCGCCCGGGTGGTCAGCTCATGCCCGCGCACCGGAGCGATGAAATTAATGCGCCAGCGTTCCTGCTCGCCAAAACCGGCTGTCTGGTAAAAGGCCAGGTAATCCACCGCCACCACTTTCGGCGCAGACTTAAGTGGTATCCGATACCAACCAAGAACCCGGGCAATTTCCAGGTCGCGCGGATTGGTAACCACGACAACGAGGATTAGCGCGGTCGGTTCAGGCTGTAATGTCATCATTCACCTTGCGTAGGAGAAACATGATTTTATTATTATAGCCCGTTTAGTTTGAGACGTTTTCCATGCAGCCCAGGCCGGTTTCCAGACTCGCGAGGAATTACCCGCCACATCCTTATCGCAATCAACCCTCACCTGACCTCTCCCTGCAAAGGGATAAGTCAGGTGAGGGTGTTCTGACAGGTTAATAATCGTTAAGCCACGCCAGCGCGCTGGTTGAATTCGGTAATCAGCGCGTCGATCTCGTTTGCCTGGCTGCGATAACCGCTCCAGTAATCCGGGTCATACCACTGCGCCTGAATCTCATCATAGGTGCGCCCCTGCTGCTCGACCCAGGTGTAATACTTCAGGTTGTGAATGCGTTTGCGATCTTCGTATGAAAGCTCGAGCAGATTGTCGGTGGATTCGCCGTGCAGGTCACGCGCAAATGTTGCAGCGGCGTCAAAGGCAGTAAACTCGCCCATCTCCTGGCGATACTCGTCGATGCGGCTCGAATACAACTCCATCGAGTCGGTAAAGACCACGAAGACCACATCGTTCTCGCCCATTTCGTAATACTTGGCCATTTTGATGGCAGAGAGCATGTTGGCAATGCCCGAAAAGCCAAGCAGGTCCAGTCTGGCAGTCACGGCCTCGGGTACGCCTTTACGCACCAGGTACTCGCGACCAACTTTTTCGTTGAACAGCCGGGCAATGTTAACCACGTCGTTGTCGTCGATGGCAACCACCATGTCGGTTTCTTTGACATTATGCACCCACGGCACATGCTTGTCGCCGATGCCCTCGATGCGGTGCGCGCCAAAGCCGTTGCGCAGCAGCGTCGGGCACTGCAAAGCTTCGCTGGCAACCGTTTTACTGCCCGGGAAGACTGATTTCAAGTACTCGCCGCAGGCGATGGTGCCGGCTGAACCGGTGGTCAGCGCCACTCCCCGGAAGTTATCCCTGGGACCCAGTTCGCGTTTGAGCACTTCTTCGATCGCGTGACCGGTAACGTTGTAATGCCACAAATAATTGCCAAATTCCTCGAACTGGTTGAAAATGACCAGGTCCTGCCCGGAGCGTCGTAATTCCCAGCACTTATCGAAGATTTCCTTGACATTGGATTCTGATCCGGGGGTGGCAATCACCTCGCCGGCTATCTTCTCCAACCACTCGAAGCGTTCCCGGCTCATCCCTTCTGGCAGAATGGCAATGGACTGGCAGCCAAGCAGCGCCGAATCGTAAGCGCCGCCGCGGCAATAGTTGCCGGTGGACGGCCAAACCGCTTTCTGAGTCGCCGGGTCGAACTGGCCGGTCACCAGGCGTGGAACCAGGCAGCCAAAGGCCGCCCCGACTTTGTGTGCGCCGGTGGGAAACCACTTACCCACCAGGCCGATTATGCGAGCCGGTGTTCCGGTTAGACTGGAAGGCAGTTCGAAATAATTCACCCCGCCATATCCGCCGCCGCGCGCTTTCGGTTCATTTTTCCAGGAGATGCGAAATAAATTGCGCGGGTGGACATCCCACAAACCAATCGAGCCCAATTCTTCTTTGACTTTCGCAGGAATCAGATCTGGATTTTTCATCTGGGCAAAAGTCGGGATCACAATGTTCCGTTCTTTCACCCGCTGAATTGCCCGGTCACGGTGCTCAGGGTAAATCGTCAGATCAATTTTAGCCATTATGAGTTTTCTCCTGTTAATTTAGTTTCATCTGTATGGAAGTCATCCGGCTTCTGGCTGACGATGTATAAAGGCCGTCCCTTGACTTCGTCGTAAATACGCCCAATGTACTCGCCCAGTATGCCAAGCGAGATCAATTGCACCCCGCCGAGGAAGAGCACCGCCAGCAGCGTGGATGCCTGCCCAAAGAAGGCCTGCGATTGCATGGCGCGCAAGACAGCGACAACCGGGATGGCTAAAATCGCCAATCCGGCAGTGATAAAGCCAACATAAGTTGCCAGTTGCAAAGGGAAGTACGAAAAACCGGTGATGGCGTTCAACGCCAGCTTGAACATCTTCTTGAACGGGTATTTGGTCTCACCGCCAAAGCGCGCTGCCCGGTTATAGGTGACGCCAACCTGATTAAAACCGACCCAGGCGGACATGCCGCGCAGGAAACGGTGATGTTCCCGCATACTGTTCATCACATTGACCACTTTGCGGTCCATCAGGCGGAAATCACCGCTATCCAGCGGAATCTTGACATCCGTGATGCTGTAAATGATGCGGTAAAACAACGAAGCGGTAATTTTTTTGAACCACGATTCACCTTCCCGTTCGGCGCGCACCGCAAATACCACTTCGGCCCCCTCGCGCCATCTGGCAATCATCTCCAGGATCACTTCCGGCGGGTCCTGCAAGTCTGCATCGATGATGACCACCGCCTGCCCGCGTGAATAATCCAACCCGGCGGTAACGGCGATCTGATGCCCAAAATTGCGAGCAAACATCACCGGGCGAACGCGTTTGTCGCTGACAGCCAGGCGGCGAATGATCTCCGGCGAGGAGTCCTGCGAGCCGTCATTGACCAGCACCAGTTCCCAGGGTTCGTGCGTCTGGTCCATCACCTCGCTAATGCGCCGGTGAAGTTCATCCAGGCAGCATTCCTCGTTATAAATCGGGGCTATGATCGAAAATGTGGGTTCCATGTGGCAGACCTTCTTTCAAGGTGCAAACAGGGCGAATAGACGGTTTAGATTCCCAGGTGTTTTTTCAATGCTGCCAGCGTTGGCTGGATCACTGTAGCCTCGTTGACCGACTTCAAAGCAGCGCGAATATCCTTCAACCCGTTACCGGTATTGATGACCAGTACCGGGTCATCCGGCCCAATTTTACCCTCTCGCACCGCTTTTTTCAGCCCTGCAAAAGCGGCCGCGCCGGCAGGCTCGGCAAAAATGCCCGCCTTGCCAATTTCACCGATGGCGGCAATGATTTCCTCATCGGTAACGGTCAAGTATTCACCGCCCGTATCACGTGCAGCGCGCACAGCACGGATGCCGTCGCGTGGTAAATCAACCGAGATGCTGTCGGCAATCGTTGTCGCCCGCACCGGAATGATTTCTTCGCCGCCGGCAAAATACGCTTGAGCAACCGCCGCCGATTTGTCCGATTGAATGCCAAAGATGCGCGGCATGCATTCCAACCATCCCAAAAGTTGGAGATCTTTAAACCCCTTGTGCAGGCCGGCAATGATGTTGCCGTCGCCGACCGATACAAACAGGTTCACCGGCGCATACTTCTGCGGGAGATTGAGCAAAAGCTTTTCCCAGATTTCAAAAGCGCCGGTTTTCTTCCCTTCGGCGGTGAAGGGGTTATACCCCGTATTGCGGCAGTACCACCCGAATTCGTTGGATGCCTGAATGGTCAGATCGAAGGCGGCGTCATAGTTGCCGTCCACCAGGATGACCTGCGCCCCAAACACCAGCAACTGGGCAATTTTGGCTTGCGGCGCAGTTTTTGGGGCGAAGATGACGGCTTTATGCCCAACTGCCGCTGCCATTCCTGCCAACGCTGCCCCGGCATTGCCGGTCGATGCCGTCACGATTACCTCTGCGCCAATTTCCAGCGCGCGCGCCACCACTACTGCCGATGCTCGATCTTTGTACGACGCGGTCGGGTTACGCCCCTCATCCTTGATCCATAGATTCTTCAATCCCAGGGATTGTGCCAGGCCGTCAACCTTATAAATGGGCGTCCACCCTGCGGTATGGATCGGCGTACCCTCACCGCCGGGGTCGCTGACCGGCAGCAACGGCAGGTAACGCCACAGAGACGCCTCGGTTCGCGTGGTGATGTCAGTGATTTGGTAACGCTGACGGATGGCGGCAAAATCCAGCACGACATCCAAATTTCCGCCGTCTCTTGGGCAGGTGTAAGTCACCTGACTGGGCGCGTACTCGGTCTGGCATAACGAGCAGCGGTACCCGATAAATTCACTCATGCTTTTGCCTATTCATTCTCGAAAGGAATGCCAAGCGCCGCCGGCGGCGTGGTACGCATGGCGCGCAGCACCTTTGCGATGAAACGCCGCACTTCTTCCGGCAAGCCTGCCAGTGTCCGATCCACCCATTCTGAATTACCAATATTAACCAACAGCAGCGTCAGGATCATCAGTGGGAAGGGCGCAACCTGCAGCACCTGTGACGGGATGTTTGGCAGTGAAGGCTGCAACACCAGCCCCAGCCACTGCAACAGCACAAACAGGTAAGCGCCAAAAGCCGCCCGCAGCGGGTTCCAACCACCAAAAATGGTAATTGCCAAAGCAATCCAGCCGATGCCGTCCAAGCCGGTGATGGTGCCTTTCCAGCCAACCTTGACGCTCAATGAGTACATCGGTCCGGCCATTCCCACCAGCGCGCCGCCAATGATAGTGTAAATATAGCGTAAGCGGTTGACATTCGCACCGCGTACATAGGCAGTCGCTGGCTGTTCACCAATCCCCTGCAGCATCAAGCCCGGACGGGTTTTGAACACAAAGATGTAAGCCACAGCGATCAGAATATAACTGGAATACACCAAAATATCCTGACGGAAGAACAGCACCCCAACCACGGGAATATCCGCCAGCACGGGGATGGGCAGCGATGGTACGCGCGGTCCGGATAGTCCCATGTATGGGTTGCCAAGGAAGTACGACAGGTCGCGGCACATCAATGCCAGTACAAAGCCCACAGCCACCTGCGACTGTTTGAGCGCGATACTGCTAAAAGCAACAATGAGCGAAACAAAGGCGCCAATCAGCGCGCCCACCAAAAAACCAAGCAGCAGGCTGCCAGTGGTGACCGAGGTGGCAAAACCCGCCATTGCAGTAAGCAGGATCAGGCCGTTGATCGAAAGGTTGGTGATGCCTGCCCGCTCGGTGATGGTTTCACCAATGGCGGCAAAAACCACCGGCGCCGCTGACGCTAAAATTCCTGCTAAACCTACCAGGGTGTTATTGTCCATGGTTTATTTCACCTTCTTGGCCGTCAGCCGGCGGCGGACACCGTCCATCATCAGAACAAAGAGCACCAGCGCGCCTTGCAGGACGCCGGAGAGTGTCGAGTCTAGTTTGAGCACGATGGGAAGTTGAATGCTGCCAATATTCAGAGCGGCAAAAAAGAGCGCCACCGGGGCAGCCCACAGCGCCTGGTAATTGATCAACATGGCAACCATCAACCCAAGAAAGCCGTAACCCGATGAAATGGCCGGGATCAACCGGTGATAGACCGCCAGCACCTGGGTGGCGCCAGCCAGACCGGCGAATGCGCCGCAAATGAAAAAGGCGGACATCATATATTTGCCAGTCGGAATACCAATGACAAAAGCCGCCCGGCCGTTCTTGCCGACTGCCTTCAGGCGAAGCCCAAAATAGGTACCCTGTAATATCAGATAAACGATGGCAATGCCGATCAGGCCGATCCCGAGCGACCACCAGCTCATGCGCAGTCCTTCCACCTGCGGCAGCCACAGCAGGTTGTCAAAAGGTACGGTACCGCTCATAGAGCCTACCCCCGGACGTTTCCACGGCCCAAAGATGAGCCAGATGGTCAGTGCGGTGGCGACAAAGTTCAAGCCAAGCCCGCCAAAAATCTCATTCACTCCGCCGTAGATTTTCAACAATCCGGTCAGCGACGCCCAGATCATGCCGCCGAGGATGCCAGCCAGGAAACCGATGAGAATAATCAGGGTTGGCGACATGCTGGTGTCCTGCAGCAGACGCAGCGCCCAGGTGGTGAAGATGGCGCCCAGCGTGATCTGACCTTCGATACCAATGTTCCATAAGCCGGCAGCAAAGGTCAGTAACAGCCCGGATGTGGCCAGCAGCAGCGGAATCCAGGCTACGATGACATCCGAAATTTTGCCGATCGAACCGACTGACCCGGTAAAAATTAACTTGTAGGCTTCCAGCGGTGGCGCTTTGGCTAGCAACATCACCACGGTAGTGAAAATCAAAGCGGCCACAATGGCCAGGATTTGGAAACCGAATTTAAATCCAGCGGAAGACTTGTTCAACACTAGAAACCTTTCCCGCCGATTAATTGTCCAAGCTGATCCACGGTAGTCGCGGCGGCATCCAGCGGCTGAGAGACTTTGCCATTATAAAAAACCAGAATACGGTCGCTGTAATGCAACACTTCCTCCAGATCCGCCGAAATAAACACAATACAGGTTTTTTGCCTGCAGCGGTCTTTCAGTTGGCTCCAAATCCAGATCGATGATTCGATATCCAGCCCACGGGTGGGGTGCTCCAACAACAACAGCCTCAATGGTGTGCGCAGCATTGCCAGCAGCGCCCGCTGCTGATTACCACCGGAAAGCGCTTCGACGCGGGTAACCGGTTCACCTTTGATGTTAAATGTATTAATGCGCTCGCGGCTTATGGTTACGGCCTTCTCACGATCGATGAAAAAGCCGGATTGACCTTCGCTTAAGATGAAATGCTCGGTAATCGATAACCCGGGAATCAGTCCCTCCTCCATGCGCGAGGCTGGGACGTATGAAATTCCTGCATCCTGGAAGGAGTGGTAGGGTTTGCCGGTAAGGCGTTTCCCGCCCAGGCGTAAATCACCGCCGACCGGGCGCATCAGTCCTGCCAGCGTTCGCAGGAACTGGCGCTGACCGGAACCCTCCATACCTGCCAGGCCAATTACTTCGCCGCAGTTGACGGTCAAATTCGCATTTCGGATTTGAATGCGGTTGTCTTCGATCGATAAGTTGGTGACCTCGACTGCCGGTTCGCAATTTTCCAGGCGGGTCTTTTCATCCAGACTGATTACTTTGCCGAACATCATCTCGACCAGGTTATCGGTGTTATAAGGCGGAGCAGCTTCACCGACCAGGCTGCCTTGACGAAAAACTGCAATTTTATGACACAGCCCTTCGACATCTTCCAGTTTGTGCGAGACGAAGATGATTACCATGCCTTGTTCGGCCAATTTCTTCAATGTTTCGAACAATTTTGCTTTCTGACTGGCGCTAATTCCAGTGGTGGGTTCGTCCAAAATCAGAATCTGCGCTCCGAGCCACAAAAGCCGCAGAATTTCAAGCTGCTGGCGTTCGCCCACCGTCAAACCATCTACATATGCTTCTGGATCGAGATTAAAACCGAATTGTGCTTGCAGTTCCTTAAGCGACTTGCTTACCTCGCGCCGGTTGGGAAACAGCCCGCCATCATGACCAATGAGCATATTGTCAACAATCTTCATCGGCGGAAAATCCAACGGATCCTGATGCAGCATGCCTATGCCATGTTTGATCGCGTCGGATGGAGTGCCGATATGCACCGCTTTTCCATCCAGTAATATGTCACCCGAGTCGGCCTGAATGAACCCGGAAAGCACTTTCATCAATGTGCTCTTCCCGGCTCCATTTTCCCCCAGGATACCCTGGATGACACCTGATTTTATACTTATCGAGATGTCATTATTCGCATGGACAGCGCCAAACGACTTATGAATATGTACCAGTTCAACATTCATTCAGGTCTCTTGGATCAGGAATCATTGGCTGACCGCGATATACGACCAGCAAGAGAGAATATTAAGTTGTGCCATTTGCGAGGGTGCATCAATTTTTTCCGCGAACCAAATTCCCGGTTTTGAGGGATCATTATTTGACTGGAGGGGCGAGATTGTCGTTCGCCCCTCCGGGTTGTACCTGTGGCCGAGATCATTGGTAGATCCCGGTTTGTAAAGCGATTACTGAGCGGAAACGCTCTGGCCTTCCATGCCTTCGAGCAGTTGCGGCAGATACCAAACCTGTACGTCGGTGGCAACTTCGCCATCCGCCAGGTAAGCGGTGCCGTCCTGCAGATTCAGCGGGCCAGTCCATAAGTTCAAACCGCCAGCCAGTTCAGCAATGAAGGCATCCAGGCTCGTGGCAGCTTCAGCAGACAGGGCAGCGCCCTTCTGGAAACCAACCGGACTTGTGTCAACATTGTTGATGTCTGTCCAATCGGGGGCAAGCCACTCAAAGTAGGATGCAAAGGTGCCGTCTTTGACAGCCTGGGCCTGTTTCAGGTATACCGGGCCCCAGTTGAAGTAAGGAACGCCCAGGCAAACATCTTTGCTTTCCTCACAGGCGGCGACATAGTCGTACGGAACAGCCCAGGCATCCTTGCCGGCAGCTTTCGCCTTGCCAGCCTGCACCAGACCTTCGGTAGTGTCGATGCCAGAGATGACAACATCGTATCCGCTATTCAAGAAGTCATCTGCGACCTGGGTGGGATCGGAGGTGAAGCCGGGGATATTGAACCAGAAACCAATCCAGGTGACTTTGAATTTCAGATCAGCGGCGCTTTTACCAGCATAGTTTTCATAGCAGTACTTGGCGCCGAGGTAAGCCGATGAGGCCAGGCGGCGGGTTTCATCATTGATTAGCGGTCCAAGATAACCAACCTGACCTGTTTTGGTAGTCAAAGCAGCCGCGCAGCCAGCAATCATCTTGCCGTATTCCATGCGGCCGAAGGAGTTACCGAACAGCGGCATTTCGACATAATTCACGCCGTCTTTCCAGGAAGAATCGCCGGAAGCATGAATCGTCGGGACATCAGGGTGGGCCTGCGCAAATTCAACGGCCGCATCTTTCATGTCATCGGAGTTGAAAATGATGAGCTTGGCACCCTTGGAGAGCAAATCCTCAGCCAGTTGAGCCGGGGTGGTACCGGGGCGATCGGCGGAATTAACCTTGTCAATGTAGATCATCTTGGCGCCGGGCAGGTTTTCTTCAACATACAACCCGCCTTCATAGTGGGCCTGGCTGTAGCCGTGATCATTGTACGGGCCGACAAGCAGCATGCCGAAGATGAATTCCTCAGGGGCAGGAACATCGGTTGCAACCGGAGCAGCGGGGACATCCGTCGCTGCCGGAGCAGCAGGGACATCGGTTGCAGCGGGTGCAGCAGGTTCTTCAGTCGCTGCCGGAGCAGCGGGTTGGCAGGCAGCCAGCAGCAAGGCAGCTACCAGCAAAAGGCTTGCAAACAACCACAGACGTTTCATTTCTCCTCCAAACTTTTCTCTAGAAAGGGTAAATGGGATTGGGGCAACACAGGGCGTATTCCTGTGATGTTGCTGAAACGAACCGGATACATAGGAGCAATCTGACACACCTCCTTCTATCTCTCGGTTAAAACCTTTTTGCATTCCCGCTAAAAACACGACGCCCCAGATCGGCGGGCGAACCTGGAACCATGGTTTATTTTACTAGATGCCGATGGATTTTCGGAAGGTGGGGCTGTTATTAACCTTAAAAAACAGCCCCATCCCCATATTTTAAGGTTACGGAACGATCCAGGTTCCGGTTTCGCCGCGCAGCGCCCGGCTCAAATTCTCCGGGTTGGTGATGATGGCGGCTTTTCCACCGCTTTCGAGGAAGCGCAAGATTGCCTGGACCTTGGGAAGCATGGAGCCCTTGGCAAAGTGGCCTTCTTCGATGTATTTCTTGGCTTCAGCCACGGTCAATCTGTCCAGCCATTTCTGGTCGGGCTTGTTGAAATTGATGGCGACTTTCTCTACTGCGGTGCTGATGATGAACATATCAGCCTTGATCAAGGTGGCTAATACGGATGAACCGAAGTCCTTGTCGATCACCGCTTCCACGCCTACCAGATCGCCATTTTCCTTGCGGATGACCGGGATACCGCCGCCGCCCACGCCAATGACCACAAATCCATCGTCGATCAGTTTGCGAATGGCTTCCGCTTCCACGATTTCACTGGGAATCGGGGAGGCAACTACCCGTCGCCAGCCGCGCCCGGCATCTTCGACCACGTTCCAGCCTTCATTGGCATGTTTCTCTTTGGCCATTTTCTCGTCCATAAAAGAACCGATTGGTTTGGTCGGGTTTTGGAAAGCTTTGTCATTGCGGTCAACTACTGTTTGGGTTACCACCGCGACCGCTTTTTTGTCCATTTTACGGGCTCTGAACTCGTTGTGCAGCGCCTGGACGAACATGTAACCTATTGCGCCCTGAGTGTCAGCGCCGCAATAGTCCAGCGGAACTTCGTGCAATTCACTCCGCGCAATTTCCGACCGGCGCAGGATGAAACCCACCTGCGGACCATTACCGTGGGTCACAACGACGTCATAACCTGCGGAAATCATATCAGCGATATGGTGCATCGATTCAGCACCTGCCTGGTACTGGTCAGGAACGGTCTGATGTTTGGCATCCTTGATCAGGGAGTTCCCGCCAACTGCAACGACTACTACACCTTTTTTTTCCATTGTCCTATCTTCTCTCTTTGCAAAATATAAAAATGTTTCTGGGGAAAATTCCTACCCCATTGTTAAGGCCATGACCGCATTTTGAGCATGCATGCGGTTCTCAGCTTCGTCAAAGACCACCGACTGCGGTCCGTCCATAACCTCGTTGGTTACTTCTACATCGCGGTCAGCAGGGAGCGGGTGCATGAAGATGGCGTCTTCTTTGGCCAGCTTCATCTTCTTGGCGTCCGTCATCCAGTTCTTGTATTTATCCTGCAGGCGTTTACCTTCGGCAGCGTCGGTGGTGGTCAGCAGCGGGCCCCAGGACTTGGCGTAAACCACGTCTGCATCCTTGAAGCCTTCATCCATGTCGTGCACAATATCGAATTTTGTGCCGAATTTCTTCGCCTGTTCAGCCGCTGCCGCTTCGATTTCGGGCATGAGCGGAAATTCTTTCGGGTAAGACAAAGTCACGTCCATGCCAAAACGCGGCATTTGCAGAATCAACGATTGCGGAACGGAGATCGGTTTCAGGTAGGAAGCCGCGTATGCCCAGGAGACCACGATTTTCTTCTTGCGCAGGTCGCGGCCTTTCTTCTCCATGATGGTCATCAGGTCGGCCAGGCACTGGAAGGGGTGATAGATGTCGCATTGCATATTGAGCACGGGAACACGGGAGGCTTTGGCGACTTCGTTGATGTACTGATTGCCCAATGCCCAATCGCAGTGGCGAATGGCAATGCCATCGAAATAGCGGCCATAGATCTCGCCGATTTCAGTTGAGGTATCGCCGTGTTTGATCTGTGTGGTGGTGCTTTCAATGAAAGCAGCGTGCCCGCCCAGGTGCGCCATGCCGGCTTCGAACGAACCGCGGGTGCGGGTGCTGGAAAAGAAGAACAGCATCGCCAGGACTTTGTCACGCAGGTAGGGGGTCGGTTCATTCAAGGCTCGCTTGCGCTTCAGATCGAAGGCGACGTCCAGTACAGTTTCGACTTCCTCCTTGGTGAAGTCAAGGTCACCAATCAGGTCACGACCATGTAAATTTGTTTGCATGATTTAACTCCTCTTATTTAATAGGGGTCGATTCAGGCCAATTTCTCAGCCAAAATTGCAGGGAACAGTGCGTAAAACTCGGTCGCCTTGACCACATCGTCCAGCGAAACCGAATCCATTACCGTGTGAGCAGTTTCTTCGTCGCCCGGGCCAAAACCAATGCTGGGAATGCCAGCCTTGCCAGCCCAGTAAATGCCGTTTGTACTGAAATTCCACTTGCCGGAAGCGCCTTCCGGCAGACCGATCTGGGTGCGCGCTTCCAATCCGGCCCGGACCAAGGCATGTTCTTCTTCCAACGCCCAGGCGGGAAAGTATTTATCCACCGGGAAAACAAAACCGGTGTAGGACGGCTCATCATAGAAAAGCGGCTCGACCTTGACCTTGCTCTTGAGTTCAGCCGGGATCAAGGCTTCCACTTGAGCGATAGCCTCTTCTTTGGTTTCGCCGAAGGTCATGCGCCGGTCTATGTAGATGATGGCCTCATCCGGCACGGCGTTGATCGACGGGGTCTTGACGACCATATCGCTGACGGTGATCTTGCCGTGACCCAGGAAGGGATGATCGCCCAGCTTGGGTTCAAGATCGCGGATACCGGCAATGACGGGCAGTAAATTGTAGATGGCATTATCGCCCAGGTGATTGCTGGCAGCGTGCGCGCTGCGGCCTTTGGAAACGACGCGCATTTCAACGCGGCCTTTATGCCCGCGGTAAACCTGCATTTTGGTCGGCTCGCCAATCACAACGAAGTCCGGGCGTACACCCGGGTCAACCTCGACAAAGGTGTTGGGGGCAATGCCGTCGCACCATTCTTCCATGTTGCCAAAATAATAGGCGGTCCAACCTTCGAGCAGACCGAATTGATGGGCTATAGCCAGCCCATAAACCATACCGGGGGTCGAACCTTTCTCGTCGCATGCACCGCGGCCATAGAAAATGCCATTTTCAACTTTACCGATGAAGGGGTCATGCGGCCACTCAGTCGGATCACCGATGCCAACGGTATCGATATGCGAGTCGAACACCAGCGTGCGCGCTCCGCTGCCGATCCGCCCAAGAATATTCCCCATTTTGTCAAAACGCACTTCGGCAAACCCCAATTTCTTCATCTCTGCGCCAATGCGCTCGCCAACATCACCAATCTTTGAATCCATGCTGGGGATGGCGACAATATCGCGCATAAATTGAACGATAGCGCTGCGATGCTTGGCTACCTGCTCCTGAACTTGCTGAACTTTTTGACGATCAACCTTCGCCATACAAAGTATCCTTTCTTCTCTCTCTTTGAAGTATCAACCAGTTCACTTTTCTAGTTTTACAAGATTACCCACCCGCCGGACTACATGGAAGCGGAAATAACCCGGCAGGAAGAAACTAATCGAATAGTCCACCACCCGGCCATCCTGATCATACAGCCAGCCAATAAACCTTTCCATCACGTCGCCGCGCTGAATTTCCAAAGCCCGCGCCACCTCTGAGGTAGCAGCAACTGCGTTAATCTCTGTGTATGACTTGAGTAGTTTGGGCGAACCGCGCCGAATCAGCAGGTCTAAAACAGAACCATTAAACCCCTCATCCAGGTCGTGCGCGGTCAGAACATTTTCCGGCAAAATATCAATCAGATACGCTACTGGACGGTTGTCGCCCAGGATGACGCGCTCAACCCTGACCAGTGGAGAACCTTCATCCACGCCGAGCTGTTTCGCCAGATCGCCATTGGCATTAACCTGGTTGATGCGCAGGTCGCCCATGGTGATTTTCAGGTTGATTGAATCTGCTGACGACTCGATACTTTGCAGGACCTCCAAGCCACTCTCGATCACGGAGGTCCGGCCGACGACAAAAGTGCCAATCCCCTGCCGGCGGCGGATTAATCCCTGCCCTTCGAAAGCGCGCATCGCCTCGCGCAAGGTTGCGCGGGAAACGCCCATTTGTTGCGCCAGTTGCGGTTCCGAAGGCAAGCGGTCGCCCGGAACCGTTTTTTCGATCAGTTCGGCCAGCTCAATTTGGAGACGCTGGTATGGATGAATGTTATCGGTCATGATTATTTTTCCTCCCTCTCTATTACAGAAACAAATTTGAACTGCCGGACATCCACCACCCCCAGGTCAGAGATGCGCAGTTCGGGAATGACCACCAGAGCCATCAAACTGAGCTGCATATTGGGGTTGTTCAGATTGCAGCCGCAGGCTACGAACCCACGCAGCACTGTGGCAGCTTCCTCCGCCACGACTCTGGCCGGTTGGTCAGACATAAGGCCGGCAATTGGTAAGCGAACCTTCCCAATCACCTGTCCCTCTTTGATCACGACCTGTCCACCGCCGCATGCAGCCAGTTCGTTGACTGCCTGAGCCATCATGGCGTCGTCGGTGCCAATGACAATCAGATGATGGCTGTCGTGGGCAACTGTGGTGGCAATGGCACAATGAGCTGCCAGGCTGAACCCGTGCACCAGTCCAACTTGAACCCGCCCGCTGGAGACATGGCGTTCGACCAGGGCAATTTTGATAATATCGTTTTCAAGGTCGATCTTAACCAACCCGTCTTCTACCTTCACCGGCAGATGCAGGTGGCGGTTGGGCGCCTGGTTTTCGATCACGCCGATTACATGGGCGATGGCAGTACCATTTTGAATATTTTCGGCTTTCAAGGCAAAATCAGCGGCGCTTTTTGGCCGCGGTAGATGCACCGAGTTGATTACCCAATCCGGATATGTTCTTACAGGGAGTTCGACCCGCAAAGCGCCTTCTTCAGCCACAACCTGCCCACGGGCAATGACCTGTTCAGCAGCAAAATTCTTCAGGTCCTGCACCAGCACGATATCCGCAAAACGGCCGGGAGCGATCAGGCCCATATCGCGGCTGACGCCGAAATGTTCGGCAGTATTGATGGTTGCCATCTGAATGGCAGTCAGGGGGTCAAGGCCCTGACCAATGGCATGGCGAAGCACCCGGTCCATGTGACCTTCCTGCACCAGGGTGGCGGAGTGCGAATCATCGGTGCACAGCAGGAAACGCCGCGAGTCGAGCCCTTTTTCGGTTACCGCTTTGACCTGAGCAGCCACATCATGCCAGGCTGAGCCATAGCGCATCATGACTTTCATACCCTGGCGGGCGCGCTGTATCGCATCGTTAACCGTTGTGCCTTCGTGGTCATCTTCCGCACCGCCGGCAGCGTACCCGTAGAATGGCAATCCCATGTCCGGCGAGGCATAATGCCCGCCAATCACTTTGCCGGCGTTGCGCGTGGCAGCCATTTCAGCATGAACGCTTTCCTGGCTGTTGAATACGCCCGGGAAGTTCATCATTTCCCCCAGGCCGACAATGCCCGGCCATTCCATCATTTCAGCCACATCCGCCGGGCTGATGCTGGCGCCGGGAGTTTCGAAGCCGGGAGCGGACGGAACGCACGACGGCGCCTGGACAAACACATGCACCGGCTGGTCGGCGGCCTCATCCATCATCATGCGCACGCCTTTCAGGCCAAAGATATTGGCAATTTCATGCGGATCGACGAACATGGCAGTGGTGCCGTGTGGGACGACTGTCCGGACAAATTCAGTTACAGTCAACATTCCCGACTCGACGTGCATGTGGCCATCCATCAGCCCCGGTACCAGGAAACGACCCTTTGCTTCAATGATTTTGGTCTGCGCACCGATCGTATGACTGGCATCCGGACCGACATAGGCAATTCGGTCGTTTAAAATAGCGATATCCGTCTCCGGGACTATTTCGCCGGATTGGACGGAAACCCACTGTCCTTTTCGGATGACCAGGTCAGCAGGCAGTCGTCCCATGGCGCAATCCACTAATTTACGAGCGGATTCTGCAGTAACTTTCAAAACCATGTCACCTCCAGCTTAAGAAAGTAACCTGTTTGGGGGATTCACAGGTTGCTTTAGGGGATTCAGGTGAGCAGCCGGGCAGCCGCTTGATTATGGGTTTCGATCTGACGGGACAGATCCAGGGTTGCCAGCATTCCCTGTTTAACGACATACTTGCCCTGAACAACGGTGTAATCAGTATTCCGCGGCTGACAAAATACCAACGCAGCCACCGGATCGTGAAGGGCGCCTGTGTATTCCAGACGGCTCAGATCGTAGGCAATAAAGTCAGCGCATTTGCCGACCTCCAGAGAGCCAATATCGCCGCGGCCCAACACTGCTGCGCCGCCGCGCGTTGCCAGTTCCAACGCCTGCCTTCCGGTCAGCAGCGGGGGCGCATCTTCTGTGGAAAGCGATGCTCCCGCAAGACCCGCGCCAAGGCGCGCAAGAAGCATGGCCTGACGCGCCTCTGCCAGCATGTGTGAACCATCATTGCTGGCCGAACCATCGACGCCTAACCCAACCTTGACCCCGGCTCGCAGGTAGCCGTTCAAAGGCGCAATGCCGGATCCCAAGCGCATATTGGATGAAGGACAATGCGCCACACCGCAGCCGTGGTGGGCGAAAACCTGGATCTCCGGCAGGTCGATATGGACTGCATGGGCAAACCAGACATCCTTACCAAGCCAGCCGACCGATTCCATGTACGCCACCGGCCGGTGACCAAAGCGCTGCAGGCAAAATTCCTCTTCGTCCTGTGTCTCGGCCAGGTGCGTGTGCAGTTGCACGCCATAATGTCGCGCCAGGACAGCACTTTCTTTCATCAACTCGCCGGTAACGCTGAACGGCGAGCACGGCGCCAGCACAATCTGGACCATCGCCCCGGGATTAGGATCGTGGTAGGTTTCAATCAGCCGGACGCTGTCGCGCAGAATAGCTTCTTCTGTATCCACAACCGAGTCCGGCGGCAATCCGCCCTGGCTCTCGCCCAGGCTCATCGAACCGCGCGAAGCATGGATGCGCATGCCCATATCGCGGGCGGCGGCGATTTCGTCATCCAACCGCGAACCGTTGGGGAACAAATACAAATGATCTGAAGCCGTGGTGCAACCGGAGAGCGCCAGTTCAGCCAGTGCAGTCTGGGTTGAAATGTAAATATCATCCGGCCGCAATCTTGCCCAGATGGGGTATAACGTCTTGAGCCAGTTGAACAGGTTGGCATCCTGAGCAGCCGGCACCGCACGGGTCAGGGTCTGGTAAAAATGATGGTGGGTATTGACCATTCCCGGCAGCACCACATGACCGGTAAGATCCAGTACTTCATCCGCCTCGGTGGGCAGGTCTGCGCTGGGTCCGACCTGTTCGATAAAGCCGTCGCGAACGAAAAGGCCTCCGCCCGGGATTTCCCGGCGCGTCCCATCCATCGTCACTAAAACAGCGGCGTTCTTTACAAGGAATGTCTTGGGCATGAGTCTGAGAGATCAGAATTCAAAAAATGTTGGGGGAGTTGTTTTGTTCTGTTCGCGCCAATAGCGCTGGCGCAAGCTGCCAGCGACATCTTAAGTGTAGTCAATTTAACTCAAAAGTCAATTGTCAGACAACATCCAAATGTCACTATTTTTCTGCCAATTCGGCGCCGCGCAAGGTATTTTGCAGCAGCATGGCAATGGTCATGGGGCCAACACCGCCCGGTACCGGGGTGATGTGGCTAGCAACTTCCTTGACCTCGTCATAGGCAACGTCGCCCACCAGGCGGTATCCACTCTTTTTGGAGGCATCTTCGACACGGTTGATGCCAACATCGATCACCACTGCGCCGGGTTTCACCCAGTCGCCGCGCACCATTTCAGGTCGTCCGACCGCAGCGATCAACACGTCAGCCTCTCGGACAATAGCAGGCAGGTCTTTCGAGCGGGAATGGCAGATGGTCACGGTGGCGTCCGCGCGTACCAGCAACAGCGCAACCGGCATGCCAACGATGTTGGAACGACCGAGTACCACGGCGTTCACGCCGCGCAAAGTTGGCAATGTTTTTTCAAGCAAATAAATACAACCCGCCGGGGTGCACGGCACAAAAGCCGGTTCACGACCCTTCTGGGCCAGCCGCCCGATATTGACGGGATGAAAGCCGTCCACGTCCTTATTTAAATTGATGGTATTCAATACCGCTTCTTCGTCCAGGTGGGATGGCAGTGGCAGTTGAACCAAAATTCCATTAACCCGGCTGTCCTGGTTAAGCTCGCGGACAGCGCTTTCCACATCCGCCTGGGTGGCAGTGGCAGGCAATTCAACACCAAAGGATTGGATGCCCGCCTCTTCGCAGGCCTTTCGCTTCGAACGCACATACACTTGTGAGGCCGGATTATCCCCCACCAACACTGTCGCCAGCCCCGGAACCGGCTTTCCAGCAGCCAACCGTTCCGCCACCGAAACTTTTACTTTCGCGCGAACATCTTCAGCAATTGCTTTCCCATCGATTATTTCTGCAGTCATTTCCCTCTCCATTTTCGATTTTGAAACGGACGTTGAATCGATGAACTCCCCGCTGAACGAGTTGTATAATCATCAGACAACCCACATGAAAATTATACTCTGATCTTTGAAAACCGTCCCTCAAACCTGCGGCCTTTCAAAAATATTAATAATAGCGCCCGAAAATAGGAACTTTATCCCCTAAAATAGCCTGCGTGTAAGCTATAATGTGGCTACTGGGAGGAATTTCATTTATGAGCAAACTCTGTGTGATTGGAACCGGCTATGTGGGACTGGTAACCGGCACGTGCTTCGCTGATCTGGGAAGTGAAGTTCACTGCATGGATATCGATGCAAGCCGCATCGAAAGATTAAAACAGGGCATTATGCCAATTTATGAACCAGGCCTGGAGCAACTGGTTGCACAAAACGTAAAATCCGGCCGTTTACACTTTACCTCCGACATTAATGAAGCGCTGGAAGGCGCCGATTTTGCCTTTATTGCAGTTGGCACCCCTTCCGGAGAGGAGGGCGAAGCCGACCTCCAATATGTACGGGTGGCAGCCGAGGCCATTGCTGACCTGGTGGATCACCCAATCGTGGTAGTGAATAAATCCACGGTACCGGTTGGCACTGGCGACTGGGTTGCTGACATCATTCGGCGGCGCCGCGGCGGCAAACCGCTGGATTTCGCTGTGGTTTCCAATCCGGAGTTCCTGCGTGAGGGTTCAGCGATCAATGATTTCATGGATCCCGACCGGGTAATCCTCGGGTCGCTCGACCGTACGGCAGCAACAAAAGTCGCCCAGTTGTACCTCAGCCTGCGCTGCCCGATCATGATCACCGATTTGCGCACCGCAGAGATGATCAAATACGCATCCAACGCCTTTTTGGCTACGCGCATCTCCTTCATCAATGAAATCGCCACCATCTGTGAGGAACTCGGCGCTGACGTTGGCCAGGTAGCCGAGGGGATGGGACTGGATAAACGCATCGGGCGCTCGTTTCTGGATGCCGGTTTAGGCTGGGGCGGCTCGTGCTTCCCCAAGGATGTCAAGGCATTGGCGCACATGGCGGTCATTCACGGCTCCAACCCCCAGTTATTGCAGGCCGTGATGGATATCAACCGCAATCAGCGGCGCCGGGTACTGCTGCGCCTGCGAAAAGCGCTTGGCGGGCTGGACGAGAAGGTGATCGGCATTTTAGGCCTGTCCTTTAAACCCAATACAGATGATATCCGTGAAGCGCCGGCGCTCGAATTGATTCGTTTACTCGAAAATGAAGGCGCGGTGATCCAGGCTTACGATCCCCAGGCAATGGACAACGCCAGCAAGGTGTTGACAAAGACCCACCTGGTGAAAACCCCCTATGAGGTGGCTGCCGGAGCAGACGCGCTGGTGCTGGCAACTGAATGGAACGAGTTCAAACAGTTGGATTTCGAGCGGGTCGCCCAATTAATGCGCGGCAAATTGATCCTGGATGGACGCAATCAGTGGGACGCTGACCGCCTGCGCGCCCTGGGCTTTACTTATTACGGTATCGGCCGCGGTAACAACGGTAACGGCAACGGGAATTAGGATAGTTACCAGGTTAATCAGAAAGGACGGGCTAAAACCCGTCCTTTTTTAACCCAATAAAAGGCCAACCGGTTCAATACCCCGTGCCAATTCCAAGATCGGGCGCGGGGTTTTGTTAATCACACACCATAATTTGAAAAACCCCGCGCCCCTACCGACGAGGTATCACATTATGTTGGGGTTAGAGATTCTGTAGGTCGAATTGCCTTGCGGGCAATCCGACCTACGAAAAATCCTGCCTTTACGGTTGGGAAGCTAAAGCTGATCCTGCCTCGGGCCAATTAATATGATGTTCCTCGACATACTGACTCAGGAACTGGCCTGTATAGGAATCCGGGTTGGCGCACACCTCTTCCGGGGTGCCGGCTGCCACCAACAGGCCGCCACGATCCCCGCCATCCGGGCCGAGGTCAATGATGTAGTCTGCCACCTTGATAATGTCCAGGTTATGTTCAATGATCAGCACCGAGTTGCCGGCATCCACCAACCGCTGGAGTACCTCGATCAGCTTGTGCACGTCCGCGGCATGCAACCCAACCGACGGCTCATCCAGTACGTACAGCGTGCGGCCGGTCGCCCGGCGCGACAACTCGCGGCCCAGCTTGACCCGCTGCGCTTCGCCGCCGGAGAGCGTAGTTGCCGGTTGGCCAATGCGGATGTAGCCCAGGCCGACGTCATTCAGCGTACGCAGTTTATTGACAATCGCCGGGAAAGCTGTAAAAATCTCCAGCCCTTCGCTGACAGTCGTATCCAGTACATCTGCTATGCTCTTGCCCTTGAAATGCACTTGCAGCGTCTCGCGATTGAAGCGCGCGCCGTGGCAAACATCGCATGATACATAAACATCGGGTAGAAATTGCATTTCGATCTTCAGTTGTCCCTGTCCCTGACAGGCTTCACAGCGCCCGCCGTGGACATTGAATGAAAACCGACCGGCCTTATAGCCGCGGATTTTACTCTCCGGCAATTCCGCGAACAATTTGCGGATTTCATCGAACATTCCGGTATAGGTGCCCGGATTGGAACGCGGGGTGCGCCCGATGGGGGATTGATCGATGTTGATAATCTTATCCAGCAATTCGATGCCTTCGATCCGCTCGTAATCACCGGGGTAAGTGTGCGCCCCGTTCAAATCGCGCGCCAGAGCGTTGTACAGCACATCCACCATCAAGGTTGATTTCCCCGAGCCTGACACGCCGGTAATGCACACCAGCTTTCCCAGCGGAATCTTGACATCCAGATCTTTGAGGTTGTTGGCGCGGGCGCCCACCACCCGCAGCGATTTCCCGTTGCCGTTGCGCCGTTTTTCAGGCACCGGCACTTGCAGCCTACCTGACAGATATGCCCCGGTTATTGATTTTGGGTTATCGTTAATTTGACCTGGAGTGCCTTCGGCTATCACATAACCGCCATGTTCACCGGCGCCGGGTCCAAGATCAATGATCCAATCTGCTTCGCGGATGGTCTCTTCATCATGCTCGACCACCAGAACGGTATTGCCAAGGTCGCGCAAGCCCTTCAAAGTTGCCAGCAAACGTGTGTTATCGCGCGGGTGCAGTCCAATCGAAGGCTCGTCCAATACATACAATACGCCCATCAGGCGCGAGCCAATCTGGGTAGCCAGCCGGATGCGCTGAGCTTCGCCACCTGAAAGCGAGGCGGCCGAGCGCCGCAGGGTCAGGTAATCCAATCCCACATCGACCAAAAAGCCAAGCCGCGCGATGATTTCTTTGAAAATGCGCCCGCCAATGGCCAGATCGCGCTCTGAGAGCGGCGAGTCCTCCCCTGCCAGCCGGCGCACCCAGTCCAGGGTGCGCAGAACCGGCCAATCGGTTGCGTCGATGATATTTTGATTGTCGACCGTCACCGCCAGCGCCTCAGGTCGCAGCCGCTTGCCGCCGCAGGTTGGGCACGGCCGGTTGTTCATGAATTCGGTGATTTTATTGCGGATGTATTCCGAATTGGTTTCGCGGTAACGGCGTTCCAGGTTCGGGATCACGCCTTCGAAGGCCATAGTGTAGGTCGCCTGGCGATCGTCTCTTTCCATGTGCATCTTGACTTCTTCGCCGCCGGTGCCGTACAAAACCTTTTGCAGTTTTTCCGGCGCCAGGCTGCTTACCGGGGCGTCCATGTTGATGTGGTACTTGGCCGCCACGTTTTTAACCATCTGCCAGTAGTAACGCCCTTCGTCGCCGCGCGTTCCGGACCATTCCAGCGCCACAATCGCGCCGTCATTGAGGGAGCGTTCCTTATCCGGGATGAGCAAATCCGGGTCGATTTCGAGTTTGCTGCCAAGTCCCTGGCAGTCAGGGCAAGCGCCGTGCGGGGTATTGAAAGAAAAAGTGCGCGGTTCGATTTCCGGGAGGCTGATTCCGTGCACCGGGCAAGCCAGGTGCTCGGAATAAAAGTAATCCACCGGCGGATCAGACGTGACATCCTGAACAATCAGGTAACCCTCGCCAACTTTCAGTGCGGTCTCAACCGAATCGGTCAGGCGCGTTCGCGCTGCGCGTTCATCCTCGGCGTTTTCCTGAGAGCTGAGAACCAAACGATCCACCACTGCCTCGATATTGTGAATCTTGTAGCGGTCGAGGGTGATTTCCTCATCCAATGAGTACACCGTGCCGTCTGCACGCACACGCACAAAGCCGGCTTTGCGAATTTCATCGAACACCGCCTGGTAGGTGCCTTTGCGCCCTCGCACCACCGGCGCCAGGATCAGCAAACGGGAGCCTTCCGGCTTGTTTTCCAGTATTTCAACGATTTCCTGGGCTGACTGGCGCACTACTTCCCGACCGCAAATCGGGCAATGCGGAATGCCGACCCTGGCGAAAAGCAAGCGCAGGTAATCGTAAACCTCGGTGACCGTCCCCACCGTCGAACGCGGGTTGCGTGATGTCGCTTTCTGGTCGATCGAGACCGCCGGAGAAAGTCCATCGATGGAATCGACATCCGGCTTTTCCATCTGCCCAAGGAACTGGCGCGCGTAGGCTGACAGCGATTCGACGTAACGCCGCTGCCCTTCGGCAAAGATGGTGTCGAATGCCAGGGAGCTTTTACCCGAGCCGGACAGCCCGGTGATTACCACCAGTTGGTCGCGTGGGATCTCGACCGTAATATTCTTAAGATTATGTTCGCGGGCACCAACCACCCGAATAACATTATGTGTCATAGTTACCCCGGAAATGAAATCGAATATATTTTCTAAATTATATCATAACCAACGCAAAATGGAACGCCCGTTCTGCGATAAATTTTAGCAACTTGTAATTCTACCCCAGGTGGTGAGGATTAATCCAGAAGAATTCTGTATTCGGGTATGAAATATCCCATTCAGTTTACCCGCTCGATATATAATGAGGCCAGGTTTTTATCCTGCCACCGAACAGGGAGTCTCCCATGGACGAACAACTGCACAAAAAGGCCATTCGCGCCTGGACGATGTATGATTGGGGCAATTCCGCCTTCGCCACCACTATTATGGCCGCGGTCCTGCCGGTGTATTACAGCTCAGTAGCTGCCGCTGGCCTGGAAAAGAACATGGCCACCGCCTATTGGGGGTACACGACCGCTTTTGCTGCTCTGCTGGCAGCCCTTATCAGCCCGGTACTGGGCGCGGTAGCTGACTTCCGCGGTTCCAAGAAAAAATTTCTCACCATCTTCATGGTCATCGGCGTAACCGCCACTGCCCTGCTCTATTTTGTAAGCACCGGCGACTACCTGCTGGCTTCGCTGTTATTCATTTTCGGGCAGATAGGCTTTGCCGGCAGCCTGGTGTATTACGATGCCCTCTTGCCGCATGTTGCCCATCCGGACGAGATCGACCAGGTTTCCTCGCGCGGTTACGCCATGGGTTACATCGGCGGCGGAGTTCTGCTGGCGGTCAACCTGGCCATGATTCTTTTTGTACCAACCCTCTTTCCGGAAAGCCAAAGCGACGCTATGACCGGCCTGATGACCCGTCTGACATTCGTCACCGTCGCCATCTGGTGGTTTATATTCACACTCCCGCTGCTGCGACATGTATCAGAGCCGGCGCGCCGGATTTTACCCAGCGAGGCAGGTTTCAAACCGCTGGAAGCCAGTTTCAAACGGCTTGCCCAGACATTCAAGGACATCCGGCATTATCGCGACCTGGCCACCTTCCTGCTGGCCTTCTGGGTTTACGCCAACGGCATCGGCACCATCATCACCATGGCAACGATTTACGGAGCAGAAATTGGCCTGGGTCAAACGACTTTGATTGGCACGCTGTTGATGGTGCAGTTCCTGGCAGCGCCTTTCGCCATCCTGTTTGGCAGGCTGGCGCGAAAAATTAGCGCCAAACGCTCGATCTATCTGGCATTGGGGGTCTATTCCCTGATCTCGATCCTCGGTTATTTCCTGCAGTTCGAATGGCAATTCTGGGTGCTCGGCGCGCTGGTTGCTACTGTGCAGGGCGGCAGCCAGGCCCTCAGCCGCTCCTTGATGGGGAAAATGATGCCCAAGAGTAAATCGGCTGAGTTTTACGGCTTCTTTAGCGTCTTCGAAAAATTCGCCAACGTTGCCGGCCCACTGCTCTTTGGCGTGGTATCCACCATCATGGGCGAAAGCCGTCTGAGCATCATCTCGTTGATCGTTTTCTTCGTTGCCGGCACTATCTTACTGACGCGTGTCAACGTCCAGCGCGGCATCGAATCGGCCGCCGTGGATGAAGAGCAGATGATCACCCAGCCTGCCGCGGCTTAGGACTTATTTCGCGGTAACTTCGTACAGCTCGACCAACACCCCGCCAGTGCTTTTAGGGTGAACGAAGGCCATTTTTCGACCCGGGAGTTCCACCGGCGCCTCATTGATCAGCCGCACTCCCCTGGCCTTGAGATCACTCAGCATCTCGCTGATGTCGTCCACCTCAAAGCACAGGTGATGCATGCCGCCGCCTTTTTCAGCGATGAATTTGGCCACGCCGGTGTCATCGCTGGTCGGTTTGACCAGTTCGACTTCCGCTTCCCCGACCGGAAGAAATACAACCGTTGATTTCTGGCCTGGGACGTCTTCGATGTGGTCTACATTGAGCCCAAGGGCATCCCGCCAGAAGATCAGTGAAGCATCGATATCCGGGATTGCTATAGCGACGTGATTGATTTTTTTAATGCGTGCCATCTCACACCCTTTAATTGGAAAAAGTTGGTTGGCGGTTAAATCCAGGCGGGGGGTTGATACTCGCCCCAGACTTTTCGTAACACACCACAAATTTCGCCGAGCGTCAGATCATTCTCGACGCAAGTGATAAACAGCGGCATTAGGTTTTCATGCCCGCGGGCGGTTGTCTCCAGATGCGCCAGCAGTTCATTGACGCGAACAGCGTCGCGGGTCTGGCGCAGCCTGGACAGGCTGGCCCGTTGGTTATCTTCGATGGCCGGATTGGCAAGTAAAGCTTCCAGCTCCATCTTTTCCTCGACCTGGAAAGCATTGACTCCCACCACAACCTGCTCTTTTTTCTCGACCGCGCGCTGATAGCGGTAAGCCGAATCCTGGATCTCGCCCTGCATATAGCCGTTTTCAATGGCAGCCAGTGCGCCGCCCATGTCGTCGATTCGCTTGATATATTCCATGGCGCGGTTGGCAATTTCATCGGTCAGGTATTCGATCATATATGACCCTGCTAACGGGTCGATGGTATCGGCTACGCCCGACTCGTACCCGATCACCTGTTGGGTGCGCAGCGCCACCCGCACGGACTTCTCGGTAGGCAGCCAAAGCGCCTCGTCCATGCTGTTGGTGTGCAGTGACTGCGTCCCACCCATGACCGCAGCCAGTGCTTGAATGGCCACCCGCACGACGTTGTTTTCAGGCTGCTGGGCAGTCAAAGTTGAACCGCCGGTCTGAGTGTGGAAACGCAACATCCAGGATTTTGGATCTTTGGCGCCAAAACGGTTGCGCATGATTTGCGCCCACAGGCGGCGCGCCGCGCGGAATTTGGCCACTTCTTCCAGAAAATTATTATGTGCCGCAAAGAAGAAGGACAACTGCGAAGCAAAATGATCCACTGGCAGGCCTGAATCGATGGCTGCCTGAGCGTAAGCAATGGCATCTGACAGCGTGAAGGCCACTTCCTGTACTGCCGTAGAGCCCGCTTCACGAATGTGATAGCCTGAGATGCTGATGGTGTTCCAGCGCGGAACTTTTTGCTCACAGTAGTGGAATACATCGGTGATCAAACGCATGGAGGCCGTAGGTGGAAAAATATAAGTCCCACGGGCAACATATTCTTTGAGCACATCATTTTGAATGGTGCCGCGCAGCCATTTTTCGTCGACCCCCTGGCGGCGGGCAACTGCGATGTACATGGCCAGCAAAATCGACGCAGGCGCGTTGATCGTCATGCTGGTCGACACTTTGTCCAGCGGAATATCCTGGAATAGTAGCTGCATATCACCCAGCGAGGAGATCGAGACGCCCACTTTACCAACCTCGCCCATCGACATCGGGTCATCGGCATCGTAGCCAATTTGCGTCGGCAGGTCAAAGGCCACGGATAGGCCGGTCTGACCCTGCTGCAGCAGGTAACGGTAACGCTGGTTCGATTCCTCCGCGCTGGCGTAACCGGCATACTGGCGCATGGTCCATAAACGGCCGCGGTACATGGTCGGCTGGACGCCGCGGGTAAAGGGATACTCTCCGGGAAAACCAAGCTGCTCCATATAGTCCGAGGGGGTGGGAATGCCTACCCGCGGGACAGGAATTTGAGAAGGCGAAAAAAATTCCGGCTGACGTTCCGGATATTTGGAAATCAAAGGGTTGAGTACTTCGTTCTCCCAGCGTTTTCGTTCGGCGTCTGGATTCATTGAAAGGGCTCCGAATTAAATCCTTGGTTTGAAAGTCCCGGCAGGAACGCCGGGAAATTGCTGCTATTTGATTGATTTCGCGAGCACGAATAAAACTACTCTAAGATGGCAACGATAATGATCGTTATCAGTATAACTCAAGCAAAAAATAAAATTGAGGGACAAAAATATGTTAAACTATAAACAATCTTCCCGAAAATAGTGCAGGCAGATGGTATTGTTCCCGGATGGGGGTCAGGGATCACATGATTGCAGAGATGCTGGAAAGGTTCTTGGGTGAGTTCATTCCTTCAATTGGCCTTTTTATTGACTTTGATTCTGGTTGCCGCAAAGGCCAGTGGTTACCTGGCAACCAAACTTGGGCAGCCGTCCGTTCTGGGTGAATTGATCGTCGGGTTGCTGCTTGGACCCTCGCTGGTGAACATTGGGCATTTGCCTTTCATCACCGCCGCTCACGTCAGCGAAACGATATATGAACTGGGCGAGCTGGGCGTACTTTTATTGATGTTTATTGCTGGATTGGAATTACACCTGTCGGATTTGGCAAAAAACACCAGGGTCGCTGCCTACAGCGGTGTGCTTGGCGTTATCGTCCCGGTGGGTCTAGGCTTTCTGGCAGGTGAGCTATTCGGAATGAGTCTGGAAAATTCTGTTTTCCTCGGGTTGACTCTGGGCGCCACCAGCGTGAGCATCTCTGCACAAACTTTGATGGAGCTTAAGGTCTTACGCAGCCGGGTTGGCCTGGGTTTGCTTGGCGCGGCTGTTTTTGATGATATTTTGGTAATTCTGCTGCTCTCCTCTTTCGTCGCGCTGGCTGACGGCGGTTCCACGCTGCAGATTCTGCTGGTGCTGGCCAAAATGGTCGGGTTCCTGGCGCTTTCCGCTCTGTTCGGATTATGGGCCTTACCGCGTTTGACGGTTGCCGTCAGCAAACTGGCCATAAGCCAGAATGTCCTCACCCTTGCGCTTATCATCATGCTCACCTACGGCCTGGCAGCCGAATTGCTTGGCGGCATGGCTGCCATCACCGGGACTTTTGTCGCCGGACTGATGTTCAGCCGCACACCGGAGAAAACTCAAATCGAAGGCGGGCTGCGCGCCCTGAGCTACGCATTTTTTGTGCCCATCTTTTTTGTCAACATTGGCCTGTCAATCGACTTGCGACAAGTGAGTCTTGCGGCCCTGTGGCTGATGCTGGCGATTACGCTGCTGGCGGTGATCGGAAAAATCCTTGGATCCGGGTTAGGCGCGCGGCTGGGTAAATTCTCGTGGTTGGAATCGTTACAACTTGGTATCGGTATGGTTTCCCGCGGCGAAGTTGGGCTTATCGTGGCTTCCATCGGTCTGGCAGCCGGTCACCTGACTGACGATGCCTTTTCAGCCGTGGTCGGCATGATTTTAATAACCACCCTGATCACCCCCCCGCTGCTGCGGGCGACATTTAAAGTTGCCGCAGAAAAACCGGCGGAACTTGTGGCTACGGAATGAATAGACAAAGGAGTGCCCTTCATGCACATGATTCTGCTCGTTCTCAATAATCCAGGATTGATGGATGATATCCTGAACGCCTGGGAAGAAGCAGGCGTCGGCGGAATCACCATTCTGCCAAGCACAGGAATGGCGCGCATCCGCGAAAAGGGCGCCTGGCGCGACGATCTACCACTCATCCCAAGCCTGGAAGATTTTCACGACTATGTCGAATCGCTCAACCGCACCCTGTTTACCATCGTACCGACAGATGAGGTGGTGGATAAGGTCATCGAGGCAACCCAGCGCATCACCGGCGACCTGAACGATCCCCACACCGGCATTCTGGTCACCTTGCCGGTCGATCGCTTCATCGGCATCCACCGCAACCCGCAATCCTGAGTTTCGCTGGCAGGGACGGGCAGGGATATTGGCCCGCACAATGGATGCGGGCTAGAGCAGAGTTCATTGTCCGCCGGTACGACGTCAGGCCCTGATTTTTCGATCACCCGGCGCGCAACGCAGGTATTTTTCCAAATGGGAAGAATTTCTTGCCTGCCTGTGCACCCTGGGTGTGAAACGAAAATCGGTCTGTAACCCCCACACCAAACCCGCTTATCCCCCAACTTTGAAGTTGGGTCAACCGTGGAGAGCAGGCCCATCCCTTGCCGTAAAGCCTTAGGGTGCATCTGGTTCGGGAGCGTGATAACGATTCCTTTCGACAAACAGTTTCATTTGCGCCGAATCGGGTTGTGTGAATTTGAGAATTCGTCCCCAGGATGTCATCGCCAGAGGAACATCCATATCCACCCATGGGAAAGCAATCAGCTTGGTGTTACCGGTTTCATCCATTACATTTTGAATAGTCTGCTTTAGCTCAACGCAGACCGTGCCTGGGATCTGACAGTTGTACCAGAAGATAACATAACCATGTTCAAGACTGTGTACCAGGTAGCCCTCAGGGTATGCGGGAAGAGTGGCAAGATCGCTCTCCTGGTAAAATTTTGCCGGAAAATCCGAGTCAAAATGAGTGCCGCCGGCCGGGGGGTTTGAATTATACGGGCCCGGAGGGGTATCAGAGGAGACATGACTACTCGATGAAATAGCGACTTCATCACCCATAAGTCCCGCGGAATTGGTGGGTGTACGCAAAAACAGGATAATGATGACGAACACTGCGATAACCGCCAGACCCAAACCGCTGTAAACCAGAACTTTTTGCTGCATCTCCTTTTTCTTTTTGGCTTCACGCATAGTTTGTCGGGTTGTTTTTTTCATGAGACCCCGTTTGTTCATGATTAAGTCCAAATGTACTCAAAAACTGGTTAACAAAATAATGCGATAATGATAATCTACTTATATATGGTTGTCTATTTCCGCGTAAAACATTGTCCCCCAGATATCACGTCGGTTCTTCGTAGCCGGGATGCACTCCTACTTCTAAAGCAAGGATATATCTGACAATGGGATTTACCTCGAAGCCTGCCTGTTCGGCATCGAAATCCATATTCTCCTGGCTTGTCAACTTGAACTCCGCAGCCATTTCTTTGCCCTCACTTATGGGGACATTTTAACTTTGGTAAAAGGGGACATTACTACTTTAGGCTAACAGTTGTTAGCCCAAAGTTTGACGAATACCTTTTCCTTTGGTACAATCCGTCCGCTTGAGACGTTGTACCCTTCGTCTTGAGCCGCCAATGGCGATTCTTCTGAAAGCCGCAGAAAGGGCTTGACACATGAAAGTATTGTTGGTTAAAGACGTTTACAAACTGGGACGCGCCGGCGACATCAAGCGCGTTGCCGACGGATACGGCCGTAATTTCCTGCTCCCAAAAGGGCTGGCAGTGCTGGCAACCGCTGCGGCTCTCAAAAAAGTCGAGTCAATTAAAGCTGAAGCCGCTGTACAGCGCCAGGCGCTTAATAATGAGATGGGTGGTGTGGCTGAATTACTGGCTGGCAAAGTCTTTACCTTTGCAAGCAAAGCCGGCGAAACCGGCAAATTGTACGGTTCGGTCACCACACAGATGGTTGCTGACGCCATAAAAGCGAAACTTGGCGTAGAGGTTGACCGGCACCAAATCGAAGTCGCTCCCATTCGCACCCTCGGTGAGCACAAAGCCCACATCCGCTTGACCGTGGATCTCGTTCCGGAAGTTACCGTGATCGTGCACCGCGAAGGTGAAAAACGCGCTGCCGTTAGCGAACCCGCGGCTGTTGTAGTTGAAGAAGCCTCTCCCGCAGCAGAAGAAGTCTCAACCGAAGCCCCTGTCGCTGAGAGCAGCGAAGAAGCCAGCGCCTAAATTCGTTCACCAATTTGATTTGTTTAATAAAAAACCGGCCGCAAGCCGGTTTTTTATTGAGACGGGTATAATTACCCCTGACTTATGGCTGGCATAACAAATACAGTTGGCGAATATTTAAGGAAAATCCGCGAAGAGCGCGGTATTACCCTGGAACAGGTAGCGCAGGCTACCCGTGTCCGGTTGCCATACCTGGCGGCGCTTGAAGAGGATGAACCTGCCAGTCTGCCCTCCGCAGTGCAAGCACGCGGTTTCCTGCGGCTGTACGCCAGTTTTTTGGATTTACCTGCTCAACCCCTGCTGGATGGATGGAAAACCGGGCAATACACACCGCTGCCCCCTGATGGTATACCGGAACCGCTTCAAACATCCACCACAGTCAATGAGCCAGCACAAACCGCATTTCAAGCCGCGGAGCCAGAACCGGTTGAAACCGTCCTCCCGCTCCCGCCTGATCTGGTCGAATATTCAGAAGAATCCGTCCCCGCCGCGCCTCAACCGGTTGAATCCAGCGCAACTGCGCCGCGGCAGTCACAGTTGATTTTTGTCGAAATTGGCAATATCCTGCGCGAACGCCGCGAAGGATTGAATCTTTCGATCGCTGACATAGAACGCTTCACCCGGCTGCGTGGTTACTATATTCTGGCGCTCGAAGAAGCCCGGATCGAAGACTTGCCTTCACTGGTCCAGGGTCGAGGTATGCTCAGCAACTATGCCGAATTTCTTGACCTTGATTCCGAAGGGCTTATGCTCAAATTCGCGGACGCCCTGCAAACCCGGCGGATCGAATTAGCCGCACCGCCCTCTTCAGCGGCAAAAGACCGTCCTACCTCTCCGGCCGGCAAAACACGCTCCAGCCGTCCACCTTTTTGGCGTCGTTTTGTGACCCTCGACCTGGTGCTCGGCGGCGGGCTGTTCGTTTTATTGATCGCATTCGTTATATGGGGGGCAGGGCGGGTCATTAACCTCCAACGCGAGGAAGCTGAACCGACGCTCGCGTCCATCTCCGACATCCTGATGACCCCTAATGCCGATCTGGCGTCACCAACCCCGGATATGACCGCCTCGGCTACTCCTGCCCTGGCAGTCGCCAATACCCAGGCGCCGGTTGCGGTTGTCGGGAACACCGCAGAAGCCACTGAATTAATCGTACCAACCCTTGGGAGCGCACCAATCTCGGTGTATATTGTCGCCTCTCAGCGCGCCTGGATGCGCATCAAAGTTGATACCACCATCGCGTTCGATGGTCGGGTCGTGCCGGGCAATGCTTACCCCTTCACCGGTCGTGAGAGCATCGAATTGATCACCGGCAATGGCGCCGCGCTGCAAGTGGTCTATAACGAAAATAATCTGGGTACGCTCGGAACCACCGGCGAGGTGGTGGAAATCACCTTCACCCGCGACGGCACAATTGTTCCAACCCCGGTGTTCACCCCTACTCCTACCCCAACACCCCAGCCCTCCGCAACCCGGCAGCCGACGTTACCGCCGGTTGCGACACCCTCCATCACGCCATACGTGCCTTAATGGTTGAAACGAGTTGAAATGAAAGATAAATCCTATTACCTGGTTTCGCTTGGATGCGCCAAAAATACCGTTGACTCCGTCTCTATGGCAACGCTGCTGGAGGAAGCTGGCTATTCACAGGTAGATAAACCGAACCAGGCCGGGGTGATGATCGTCAATACCTGCGGGTTCATCCATAGCGCACGGCAGGAATCGCTGCTGGAACTTCGCGGGTTGGCTGCGCGAAAAAGAACCGGCCAAATTCTGATCGCAGCCGGATGTATGACCCAACGCTACCGCGAACTGGTTGTGGAACAGGTGCCGGGTATCGATGGGTTGATTGGCACCCGCCGCTGGATGGACATCCTCGATCTGGTGCGCGATTTGCGCCAGCGCACCCCGGTGCAGCGTTACCATATCCCCGAGGATGCCACGGTAGGCCGCGATGAGCACAACGTGCTGCGCGCTGCCATTCAGGGTAGCAGCGCTTACTTGAAAATTGCCGACGGCTGCCGCCGCCCATGCGCCTTCTGCGCCATCCCATTGATCAAAGGTACGCTGGTCAGCCGTCCGGCGGACACAATCGTCGAGGAGGCCCAGGCTCTGGAAGAAATGGGCGTCCAGGAATTGATCCTGATTGCTCAGGACACCACGGACTATGGCCACGACCTTGGCGTGCATGACGGGTTGCCGGTTCTGCTGGAACGGCTTTTGACAAACACCGCGATCCCCTGGATACGCGTCATGTATGCCTTCCCGGGTTATGTCACCGACCGGCTGATCGAAGTCATGGCTGCCAACCCGCGAATTTTGCCGTATCTTGACATGCCATTACAGCACGCCCACCCGGAAACGCTCAAGCGCATGCGCCGACCTGCCAACATGGACTGGGTGCACAACACGGTGGCAAAAATGCGGGCTGCCATTCCCAGCCTGGCCCTGCGCAGCACCTTCATCGTTGGTTATCCCGGTGAAACCGTAGAAGAATTCAATACGCTCCTCGATTTTCTGAAGGAAATCAAGCTGGACCGCGCGGGCGCTTTTACTTTTTCTTACGAAGAAGGTACAGCTTCCCAGCCGCTCGGAGACCCAGTCCCGGCAGAGGTGAAAGAGGAACGTTACAAACAGTTTATGCTAACCCAGGAAACCATATCCCTGTCACGCAATCAAGCTCTGATCGGTAAAGTGTTGGACGTGATGGTGGAAGGAGAAAATAACGGCGTTTCGGTCGGCCGCTCCTATCGAGACGCCCCGGAAATTGATGGCTATGTGGTCATCAACGATAAAGCGCCAGTCGGGCAGATCGTGCCAGTATTAATCGGCGGCGCCATGCCCCACGATCTGAACGGAACCCTGGTTAAGCCTTGACCTCGAAGCAATAATTGGCTATACGCATGACCCGAAACGACCGCATCGCCCTGGTACTCGCATTTTTTGCCCTGATAGCGGTGTTTTGGGTTACCCAACAAGTTTTCGAAGGGCTACCGCACATCGAAGACGAGTACGCTTATATCTGGCAGGCGCAAACTGCAGCCCGCGGCGACCTCACGCTCGAGTCGCCGGTTTGCCCTAAGTGCTTTCTGCAGCCGTTCGTCGTCGATTATCAAGGGCTGCGTTTTGGAAAATATCCGCCGGGCTGGCCGGCCGCTCTATCGATTGCCATCCAACTGAACCTGCGCGACTGGCTCAATCCATTTTTAGCAGCTCTGTGTGTCTGGCTCACCTACCGGCTGGTCAAACGCCTGCTTAATGAAAAAGCCGGGCTGCTGGCAGCCTTTCTAACCCTCACGGCGCCATTCTTCCTGATCAATGGCGGCACGCTGTTATCGCACATCTGGTCTTATTTCCTGACGATCACTTTTATTTTGAGCTGGTTGGATGCCACATCGAATGAGAATCCACTGCCCGGCTGGCTGCCCGTCACAACCGGTGGATTGGCGCTTGGGCTGCTGGCACTCACCCGCCCATTGACGGCGGTGGGCGTAGCGCTGCCATTTTTCATTCATGGAATCTTTTGGCTCATTCGCGGGAGCAAACGAATCCGGGCACACATTCTCTTCCTGGGAACCATCGCCGGCCTTCTGGCCCTGATCATCCCGCTCTGGCAGTACGCCGTCACCGGCGATCCGCTGCTCAATCCCTATTCATTATGGTGGCCCTACGACCGGCTTGGATTTGGCCCCGGAATTGGCCGCCAGGCTGGCGGTAATAGCCTGCACTGGGCTTACATCAATGGGATCGCTTCGCTGCGGGTAGGCGCCAGCGACCTGTTTGGCTGGCCAATGATCTCCTGGCTATTCATACCGTTTGGGTTGGTCGCCATGCGGGGCAACGGCAAGGGGATGTTGGTCAGCTCTGTGTTGGCTTCGCTGGTACTTGTATATACCCTTTACTGGATCGGTTCGTGGGTGTTTGGGCCGCGCTATTATTTCGAGGGGATCATCAGCGCAGTGTTATTGACTGCAGCAGGAATTCAATGGCTGGCCGGGAGGATCAAACCAATTTCCGCTCCCGTGCGCGAGCGCATTTTGGCTGGCGCACGTTTTGGGCTCACCGCAGCGATCTTGTTGATACTGATTACCGGAAATTTACGCTATTACCTGCCCCTGCGTTTTCAGCAAATGACCCGGCTTTACGGGATTTCTCGCGAGCAACTGCAACCGTTTGGACAACCCGGGGCGGTTTCGCTTACGCCAGCGCTGGTAATTGTGCATCAAATGCAAACCTGGCGGGAGTACGCCGTTCTGCTCGAACTGGCAAGCCCCTACCTAGATACCCCATTTATTTTCACCTACAGCCGCGGTCCGGAGCAAGACCAGAGCGTGATCGATGCTTATGCGCAGCGGAACGTGTATCATTATTACGCCGATGATCCTTATGCGCTCTACAAAACGCCGCGTTGATGTTCATGGAGGCTGTCTCAAAAGAATAAATTTGTCATTTATTCCACCACATATGCGGGATGGGGTGGAACCCATCCCCTACAGGTAGGGGCGGGTTTCCACGCCCGCCCGCTTTTGGGACAGCCCCTCTACTTCTTATTCCCGCCTGTGGCCCGGTCATCCGACCCAACTCCTTATTCACATGGTCGGCATAGCTTGTCCGTAGCGGTTTCAACGATGCTGGAACGCCAGTAGTCTCTTCCCAGTAGAGCGCCGCGATCTCCGGCAGGATAATGGCGATGGACCACAAGTTGCCGATCAGGTGATGGAGCGTCAGGAGAATCAGGTGATCTTGGGGACGGCCATTTGAGTCATTTTCCCTGATAGAAATCGGTGCCTGCTGGAATACAACAACCCGCCACACAGTACCTTGTTCCATGTCAAAGAGGCGGAAAGTCTCAAAGGCCTGGGCTTTGTCCAGTTGCGCCGAGTTCCATCCGGAGGCATCCTCGTATTGGAAGGCAACTTCGATGGAAGGATGGATGCGTTGAACAGGTTCACCATGTTGATCAGTGAAGGACGTACGTAACATGGGGTGGCGCTCGGCCAACCATCGGAAAGCCCGCTGCAGAGCCTCCAGGTCGGTGTCCCCTGGAATCACGACTGCGCCGGCGAGGTTATAGGCTACACTCTCCGGCGCTGCTATGTGATGAAACCATAAGGCCGCTTGTTCTCGGGTGAGGGGGGATTTGTTAAGAAAGGCGGAAGCGTTAGTTTCCTCAGCGCCACTGAAATCCATGGTGCTTTTCTACTAACTGTTTTTCAGCGCGGCAGCTACTCTCCACAACCGGGCGCGAGCCTCCTCGGCTACTTCCCTCAAACCTGGAGTAGTAATCACTCCCAGCATCACCAATGGGTCTACCAGAGATATCTCGCTGATTCCATCCTTGATCTGGCGCACAGTGACATTGCAAGGCAAGAGCAGACCCACCTGCGGGTCAATGGTCAGCGCACGATAAGCCAGAGACGGGTTGCAGGCCCCCAGAATTTTGTAAGGCGGGAAATCCACGTCCAGCTTTTTCTTTATGGTCTCTTTTACGTCTATTTCGGTTAACACACCGAAACCTTCGACCTTCAGGGCATCAGTAGCACGGGTTAGCGCGTTTTCGAAGTCGGTGTTTATCTTCACAATCATACCAATTTCATTTGCAGTTTGATAATCCATATGCCACACCTTTCGCTCTATTTGTAATTGCATTCTATTTAGATACGACGTCCCGGGAAAAGTTACATTATTGATGGGGCGAAACTGCATTGGCCAAAGCCCTTGCCTGCATCTCTACCGGCAATTCAAAGCTGTACAAGGGTGTGTTCGCCCCGAACAAGAACTCAAACCATTGATGCAAGTCTTCTCTTTTTCAAGAGACTTGGGGCGAACGTACCTTTCTAAGTATGTTACCTTGCCCGCAGGGCACTCTGTGAGTGAACGCAGTGAAGGGTCTCACGGTCAAGCACCGAGATGCTTCACTCCGTTCAGCATGACAATAGTTGTGTGTTCGCCCCGAGCAAGAACTCAAACCATTGATGCAAGTCTTCTCTTTTTCAAGAGACTTGGGGCGAACGTACCTTTCTAAGTATGTTACCCTGCCCGCAGGGCACTCTGTGAGTGAACGCAGTGAAGGGTCTCATCGTTCAGCCCGGGGATGCTTCACTCCGTTCACTCACACACCGTCCCGGCGTCCTTCCGGGAGAGTGCCCCACCCGAAGGGTGCTCTGTGAGCGTGGGCAGCATGACAACAACTATATTACGCCGCGCGGGCAATCGCCGTCAACAACAGCACCAGGATCGAAAGGATCAAATTAATAGTCAGCACCCGCGATTCGCGCTTGCGCAGCGCCAGGTCTTTTGCAGCATCCAAATTTTGTCCGGCAGCGCGCAGCAACGCCATCCGTCGTAGGGATGGCATGATCCCCCAGGTCAAATAAGCTCCCGCAAGAACCATGAAGCCGATCAAAATATGCTTAATCAGAATCGCCACCGACCAGGCATTGGATATTGCTAAAAAGCCCTCATAGGCCGGATGGGCGCTCATCTGAAACATACCCGTCGCAATCAGTACCGCCAGACTCAACCAGCCAACCCGTTGCAAACCTGCCTGCAAGCGGTCAAACAGCGCGGCGTAATCACCGGGCTGCAGCGTGCGCCTGGCCGCCGGAATGACCAGCACCGATAATGCGATCAAACCGCCGACCCAGGTGACAGTGGCAACGATATGCAGCCAGTAGGCCAGCGCCAGGCCAAAATCCGGAAGGTCCACTGTCTAGCTCCTTAAAGATTTGAATCCAGGATCAGGGAGTAGGGGTGGTTTCACTCAAAGGCGGAGTTTCCAGCGCCGTTGGGACTCCGGGCGTCAAGGTGCCAGGCGTCGGGGTGGCTGTTGGGACCGGCGGTGCGCCATTCTCAGCAGGCGGCGGTCCACCGGCACACATTTCAGCCGCAGAGGTGGCCTTGGTCTGCAATTCAGGTGGGCTGGAAAATTGCAGGGCTGCTTCATATTGAATCTGCGCATCACAATACAGGGAGTCCATCACCAGTTTGTCGCCATACCCGATCAAAGCCTGCCGGTACCGTTCCGTAGCCGTCATGCCGGAGGAATCGCGCAAATTAGGTAACGCCGGGTAAATTTCAGCAAAATAGGCAATCACCTTCGGCCAATCGATCTTCCAAAAACTGGCGGCGGCAATATACTGGCGTGCCCAGATGCGATAATTACTGGCGTCCACATCCAACGGAGCAAAGCGCTCGGCCAGCGTCAGGTGATAAATGCCAACCTCCAGTTCGCCTTCATTGAGGATATTCTGAACGCCAAGGAAACGCAATGAAATGTAGTACATACCATCCAGGTCGACCGCCCGGTAGGTGAGATTCAAATCGCGCAGCGCCTCAATGGAAGCAATTGCACCTTCCCAATCCTGGTTGGCCATGGATTGCTGAATGCTGGCAAACATTTCTTCTTCGCCGCGCAAATCCGGCGTTGGCGCCAGCGTCGGCGTGGGTTCCGGTGTGGGCGTCAGCGCCAGCGACATTTCCAGCATGGCACGCGCAAGTTGGTCAGCAGCGCCGGGGAAATTCGGATCGGTATTGATGACATACTCAAAGCGTTTTTTAGCCGTTTCATAACGGCCTGCCTGCAAATCCACCAGGCCCAGTTGATACTGGTTGGTGGCAACCATCACCTTTTGGCCCAACTGTGCCTGCAACCGCAGGTTTACACCGGCCCGATACCCCAGCAGACCACCTAGCCCCGTCCCGATGAGCAAAATCAGGATACCGATGAGATACACGCCCCCATGGCGGCGTTCTTTCAGTGAATCTTGCCCGGTCTCAGACTGAATTCCTTCACCTGGAGCCGGTACGATGGGGTCTGGCAGTGTCATGCGGGCAATTATACCCCACTACAAACGTAGAATCAGGCGCAGCTCAGGCCATACCAAAGGAATAGCTACCAGCGTACCGGCAGTGAGCGCGACCCCGCTCTGCAATAGCGGATTCTGCCCGGCTAACCAGGCCATTAACAACCAGACGACCGCACCGCTGGCAGCAGCCGCTAAAAAGGCGCGCAGCAGGCTGCCCCCGGCTTTCACCGATCCAATCAGTTTACGATTGAGCAGTACGAGCAGTAAAACTGCCTCTGCCGTGAATGCAATCGAATCAGACAGGCTGATACCCGCCGCACCCAGCACCCGGTAAAGTTGGGTACCCAGCAAAATATAGAGCACCAGCGTGAATCCGGCAGCCGCCAGCGGCGTCAGTGCATTTTGGCGAGCGTAGAAGGAGCGCGCAAACACTTCAACCAGACTTTGGCCAAGCAGCCCGGCCAGGTAAGCGCGCGTGACCCACATCAGCAGGTCGGTCCCGGCGGCATCAAAACCGAAAGCCAGCGCCAGCAGCGGTTTCAGCCCAAAGGAAAGGATGACGGCGATCGGCAGCGTCAAGGCGATCAGCACGCGCACTGCGCGCTCGATGGACTGCTGAAATTCTTCGCGGCGCTCCAGGGCAACGTGCTCTGCCAGCGTCGGCAGCAACGCGGTGCCAATCGCCGTCCCAATGAGCGTCTCCGGTACCTGAAAGAGCATCCAACCGTAGGTCAACGCCGTCACTGCGCCAGCTTCCAGGCGGGACGCCAGATTATCCCGCACCAGAAAAATCAACTGGATAAAGAACATGGTTGCCAGACGGGGACCCATCAGCCGCAATACCTTGCGTACCGGCTCCGTCTTGAGTCCCAGGCCAGGCGTCCAATGGAATTTGAATTTCAATAAGCCAGGGACCTGGATGCCAAGGTGCAACACTGCGCCAATAATCACGCCGTAAACCAGGCCGTAAACCCCCAGACCCATTGCCGGCAGCGTGATTGGACCGATGGTATAACCCTGCTCAGGAGAGAGGATCACCGCTCCAAAAATTTGGCCAATATTGTAGAGCAGGGGCGCAATGGCTGGCAGAAGAAAATGCTGATTGGCCTGCAAACCTGCCATCACCAAACCGCTGATCGAGAAAATCAGCGTGGCGAACAGGTTGAGCCGCATCAGGTTGGTGACCAATACCTGCTGCTGTTCATTAAAGCCGGGAGCAATCCCGAGTTCCCAGCGTACCAGTGGGTGTGCAACGAAGGCCACTACTATAGCCAGCGCTCCCGTTACCAGGAAAGCCAGGTTGGTAATCTTGCTGAATAGATCCCAGGCCGCCGAACTTCCGTTTCGACTAAGCTGTTCGGTCAAAACGGGGATAAAGGCTAATGCCAGCGCCCCACCCGAGATCAGCGCAAACAGCAGATCCGGCAGATTGTTCGCAACATTGAAGGCATCCAATTCAGCGGAAAGGCCAAACTGGCGCGCAATGACCACCTGGCGCACAAATCCCACTACCTTATCCAGCGCGAAAAAGCCGGTGAGCAGGAAAGTGATACGGGTGACTCGGGATAATTTCATGCGCGGGTTATCCGAGCGCCACATCCAACAGCATCATCACCGCGAATCCGAGCATGACACCCAGGGTCGAGATATCGGAATACTTCCCGGACTGCGCGGTAGGAATTAATTCCTCGACACAGACATAGATCATAGCGCCGGCGGCAAAAGCTAGCGCGTATGGCAAAAGTGGCTGAATAAAAAATACAGCAGCGGCACCCAACATGCCTGCCAGCGGTTCCACCATGCCGGATGCCTGACCCAACAGGAAGGATTTCCTGCGAGAAAGGCCCTCACGCCTTAACGGAACCGAGACTGCCAATCCTTCCGGGAAGTTTTGGATACCAATCCCGATCGCCAGCGCAATGGCGGATGCGGTGGTCGTATTCGTAAGTCCTGAGGCTGCTGCGCCAAAAGCCACGCCCACCGCCAGACCTTCCGGCAAATTGTGCAGCGTGATTGCCAGGGTCAATAGAACCGAACGCTGCCAGGAGGTCTTAATACCCTCGGTTTCACCAACCGCTAGCGCCTGGATGTGCAGGTGCGGTAATATCTGGTCGACGATATACAGGAATCCCCCACCGAGTAAAAACCCGACCAGCGCCGGCAGCCAGCTGGGCATTGCGCCGCCTTCGGACATGGCGATCGCTGGCGCGAGCAACGACCAATAACTGGCGGCTATCATGACGCCGCTGGCAAAGCCAAGCATGCCGTTTAATGTACGTGGATGAATATCCTTTGCGAGGAATACCCCGGCAGCCCCAAGCGCTGTCACACCCCAGGTAAAAAGGGTCGCAAATAGCGCCTGAATGACCGGGCTGAAGTTCATAAAGAAATTAATCATAGGCCTCCCTGATTGGAGCCATCCATCTAACAAGAATGAGAACAAAAGCCCCGATATTCAACCGTTATGGCTGAAGGATAATATAATCCATTCTATGACAAAAGTCGGTAAATTATATATCGTAGCCACTCCAATTGGCAACCCGCGGGATATCACCCTGCGGGCGTTGGATATTCTCAAAGAAGTTGACGGAGTCATTTGCGAAGAACGGCGGGAAGGTAGCACGCTTCTGAAAAGGCTGGATTTGCCAGAGCGTGATTTGATCACGCTCAATGAGCACAATGAGGCTGAGGCGACTGCCGACCTGGTCATTCGCATGTTCAAGGGGGAAAGCTTTGCTCTGATTTCGGACGCCGGCACACCGGTTTTTGCTGATCCGGGCGCTTATTTGATCCAGGAAGCCAGCTTGAGCGGACTGCAGGTGGTACCCATTCCGGGACCCTCATCGCTGATGGCGATGCTCTCAATCCTCGACTTCAAGCTGGGCAAATTCGTTTTTGGCGGATTTCTCTCACGAGTTCCCGACCAGCGCCGCCAGGAATTGACCCGCCTGCGGGGGCTGCGTCTGCCGGTGGTGCTGATGGACACGCCTTACCGGTTGGCAGCCCTGCTGGACGATGTGGAAAAAACCTTTGGCAAAGGCCAGCGGCTGACGCTTGGCTTTGACCTGACCCAGGAATCAGAGTTGGTCGTGCGCGGCACGCCGGCAGAGGTCAAAAAAGCCATCGGGCCCCGCAAAGGCGAGTTCATGCTGGTCGTGCATGGGCCGCCAGGTTAAAAATATTAAACACTGGACGTGTATTCGGGGTGGTGACAATACCATTAATCACAAGTAAAAATGGTTGATACCTGTTTTGTTTACCAGAGAAGAGGATCAATTGAATGAAACCCGAGCCAAAGGTTATCAATGCAGATGCAGGGGAAAAAGAATATGTTCAGCTTTTGGGTGGCTCACCCGAGAGTATATCGATGCGATCGGGTAAGGTTGTACTTCAGCCGGGTAAGACTGTTGGAAAACACAGCACTAAAAGCAATGAAGAGCTGCTTATATTGTTGGAGGGCGAGGGATTGTTTATGCTAAACGGCGGCAAACATCTGGAAATGAAGGTCGGTTCGGTCTTATATTGTCCGCCTGATACCGAACATGATGTCAAAAACACGGGTTCAACCCCGCTGCAGTATATCTATGTAGTGGCAAAGGCAAATTGACACGATCAATCCTACGCTAGTGCTAACCTGGTTAACCGGTGCGAGTGTCCTATCACCAGCAAAGATGATAACTGTACCTCCGGAAATTGAATTCCATTGCGCCAGATTACGATAACTGCTTCTATGACAAGCTCATTGAATGAAACAGGTTACTAAGTCGAATTGCCTGGTTATACGGAGTATTTGTAGTATATCCAAATTGAGCTATTGATGATGCCGGCTTTTTCGTCATCGACTGAAAAGGAGGTCTGCAGTGAAACCTGAGACCACAGAAGATATCCTGGAACTTATGAATGGTTATGTCATTGCAGCCGTTTTGGGCACTGCCATGGAATTGGGCATTTTTTGGTTACTTGCTGATAAACCTTTATCGGCACCAGAGCTAGCCCAATACTTGAACATCCCTCTGAACCGCTGCCATTATTGGTTACAGATATTATGCAATCTTGGCCTGTTGGAGGATAACGGCGAAAGCTACGTCCCCTCCACCATTGCCCGGGAAGCGATACTGAACGTGCAGAGTCAAGACACCTGGGCTTTTCAGGCGCGTGAAGATCGAGATCTGTCTTTGTATGTAAGAGAGCTAGCGTTGAATATCAGCAAGCCCATGTCAGCCTGGCAGGCATGTAATCTGACGCCAGCCGACTATTTCCAACAGATTGAGGAAGATCCCAGCTACATGGCACGCTTTACGCGCAAGCTATACCAAATTCACAGTTCATTCGCAGAACAACTGGCAAACATGCTTGATTTACAGGGAGTCAAACGGTTGCTGGACCTGGGTGGCGGCTCAGGAGTCGTGTCATTTGCTCTGCTCCGCAAACGCGACGAGCTGACCTCTGTTGTAGTGGACGTTGAAAGCGTCTGCGAGGTTGGAAGAGTGATTGCCTTGGAAAACAAGCTCGAGAAGCGGATTACCTACCTGACTGCTGATATTTTAAAAGACGACCTGCCCACTGGATTTGATATGGTGATGCTCTGTGATGTGGGCTCTTTCAGCTAGATCCTGTTCCGCAGAATTCCGTTCCGCTTTACTTAAATAAGTCATTACATATTCTTGTTACTGTAGCACAAAATTTGTTTTACAATCGTTTTGCGTTAATCGAAAGGTTGGGGGTGGTCTTCATGAAACGTAAAAGTAAATTATTGTTTTCAAATTTTAAGCTCGAGAATTGGGAAAATCTGATTCTTTTTGCAGTATTCAGTTTCTATTTGTCTCAATTCGGTTTCATCGTCGGGAAAGGCAGTTTTCCTCGAGAATATGGGGAAGATTACCTAGCATTTTGGAGCGCTGGAAAAATTGCCGATGAAAAAGGATATTCGGAAATATATGATCTCAATAACCTGAGGAGCATTCAAATACAGGAGCTTAAGGCATTGGGTTTCCTTGTAAAAATAGATGATCTTTCAATTCCGATAGTACCTGCACCTTACTTCTCTTTTTTTGTTCCCCCATTTCGACTATTATCGAGAGTCAATCCTGAATTAGGTTATTGGATATGGACCATCTTCAACCTAACGGTTTTGGTCGGATATTTAGTTTTCGTTCTGCGAAAGACACTCCTAGGAGAATCTTCTCTTTCTTCTAGTAAAAAGATACTATGGCTCATGTTGCTCTCCTTTCCTGTATTTAGTAATCTGTTAGAAGGACAGCTAAACGTTTTCCTGTTGGTTTGTTCAGGTGAATTTATTCGATATGTTGCCAGTAAAAAGCCAGTTCTTTCAGGTTTATGGTTGGGAGGATTACTGCTTAAACCACAATTGCTGATCCTCATTATTCCAATAATCTTGATTATGCGTAACTGGAAACTTTTGATGGGTTTTATTATTTCCTCTGGAGTAATATTGATGACCTCGTTGTTTTTGTCAGGTTTTACTGGCATGAACGAGCTGATCAACCTCTGGACTAAGTCTTCGGTTGGTATGGCTGCATCCGCCCCGGTGAATATGATCAACTGGCGGATGGTTGGAGTCAATCTTAATACTCTCATGAATATATCGGCCGGGTGGGCAATGACTGGGTTGGGGATAACTTTGACCATTTTGGCAGTTTACTTCTTGATCAAATGCAGTCCACCTTATGGAAGTCCCCTATGGGTTATGACCATATTGGGTGTTTTTTCTGCCACACTCGCGATTACATGGCATGCACATTACGCTATGGCTTTAGTTCTAGTCCCCTTTTTGATTTACGCTTCATCATACAAATTGCTGCCTGAAAAAATCATATTCTTATGGGTGGTCGTGACTCCAGTAGTAATGTTTGGAATGATGATATTTAGTCTTTTTGTGCTTTTTTTGGCGAAAACAAATATTAATAACTATAACGGAATGGTAATTGCTTTCTCTGGATTTATATTTAATCTGGCAATTCTTGTTTCTGTAATTCAATTTTTTTATGATCGTAGCAAACAGAAGTACTCGGTTCCAGAGGGAAGCCCTACACAGCATTGACACAATGATTAAATTGGTCAATGCTCAAAGCTCTACCATAAAATGTTTTAAAAGTCATGAGACACTTTCTAACTTTCTCCGAATTAGGATGTTATTTTTTCATATTCATCTTATCTTTTATCCTAATTCAATTGAAGCTCTATTTTTATCTTTACTTTTTACTGGATACTTATCACCATATAAATTCAAAAAGCAAGGTAATGTAGCTCTAGAAAAATTGTTATGGTAAACATAAATTATTTATACCTAAGGAAGTTGAATTCCATTCCGCCAGGTTAACAGCTCGCCATTTTTAGCGCCCTCAAAGCCCGTAAGGTAACCCATTTATTGGCGTCTTTCTTTTTGCCAAAATCAGCCTTGATCTTGCCCTGGTAATCATATTCCAACAGCCATCGTCCGTTTTCATCCTGCTTATCACGAATGATCTGCAGTGCATTTGCCAGGCGCGCATCCTGGCCGTAGCCCAACCCAACCATGGCTTCCACCAGTTGCAGCAAATCGGTGACGTAAAATACCGGGAAGCCGAACTTCCACCAGTTCCCGCTCGTTTTTGGGGCATTGGGATGCGGGTATTCCGCAGTTGCCGGGTCGATGGAGAAAATAAAATCGACTCCAGCTTTGATTGCGGCATTGATGAGGGGAGTGCGACGTTCAAGCGGCAAAGCGGCAAATGCCATCAGCGCTTTGACTGCCCCCCATGCACAGGACGCGCCGCCATTTGCACCACAGGCAAATAACGGCCCGCATTTCCCCGCATAATAACGCACTTCGGCGTCCTTTTGGCCCATCGGTGCGATTCCATCGCCGGTGACGCTGCGCGTCATCCAATCATATGCCCTATCCAACCGCGGGTCAGCGCAGCCCATCACGGTCAAAGCCCAGCACATATTGCCCTGCAAACAATCGGCCGTCCCAGAAGGAGCGCCAGAGGCTGATATTTGCCCGTAAGGGGTCAGCGCCTGATCGAGATAGTACCGGCAAGCCCGCTGGATGCGTTCATCCTGACTGGCTGAAGCGCCGAGTTGGGCCAGCAAAATAAGCGCCCATACCGTTGAAAAGTATTTGGGGTTGTACCCTGGGCCCGGCCGTTCCCAGTATCCTGGCTCGCTCAAGGCATCCAGAACTTGCGAGATGGGCCCGGCGTTATGGGCTTTCGCATGGGCGAAGATAAGGGCAGGATCATCCGGAGGCAAATCCAGCAGGTCACGTATTGTCAGGTAAGCCGGGCCTGGATCAGCCGGATCGAGCAGCCAGTCCAGCGTCGATTCTTTTATTAAATTCGAGCTGTCCATTACAGTTCCCCTCCCAAAATCAGATTCAGGGGTTGTTTACAAATCCGGGTAGTGCCCCCTGCCATTTTATTATACGGACATTAGGCAGCGCTTAACCTGCGCAATTTTCAACTGTTGCAAAATCTGGTTTGTTTTTCTTGACAATCCGGACCAAGCGTATAAACTGAATGTAACCCAATTTATGCAAAAAACTACCTCAGGAGAGCAGCATGGCAACTTTCACGCGTATGCCGAATTATGATGTGCGCAATGATGGCGCCGGTCCGTATGCAATTTTTTATTGCGATAGCTGCGGGCGGGAGTTTCGCAGCCAGCCCAACATTGGTCAGGTGATCAAACAAGACCTTGGCAAACAGGCATTAGGTGGGCTGCTACGGAAAGTACCCCTCGTTGGTCAGCAGGTGGCTGAAAGTGTCGTTGGCGAGGATGCCCGTTATTCCATGAAGCTGGATCAGGGTCAACTGGAAAAAGCCTGGGAACAGGTACAGATGCATTTCCGCCAGTGCCCAACCTGCAGTCGCGTCGTGTGCCTGTCGGATTTCGATTCGCAGGCAGGATTCTGCAATGACGATAGCCCGCGCCAGGGGGAGATTGCCGAATCACGCGGGACGCAGGCTGGAGCTGCCCTGAAAGGTTTTGCCAGCGCCTTCGGGTTAGGCGATGCATTGAAGGGCGTCTCGGACGCGGTCAGCCGCGCCCAGGAGATCACCACGGCCAAATGCCCGAATTGCAGCGGCACCGCTCCAGCAGGCACTAAATTCTGCCCGGAATGCGGGACGGCGATGGTACAGCCAAGCGTGTCAACCTGCCCGAAATGCGGCACCGAGACGCACGGCGCGAAATTCTGCCCAAACTGCGGTGAAAAGATGGAAGTCAAGCCGCTGCTGACGCATTGCCCCGAGTGCGGCACGGAGACCATGGGCGCCAAGTTCTGCCCGAACTGCGGCAAGAAGCTGGGGTAGATAATACGAAATCCCCTCACCTAACCTCGCCCCAAGGGGCGAGGAATTTTTCGTATACACCGTAGTGAAACAATACCACCCGCTTTCGCGGACGACTTCTCGCCTGGTTTTATAAAAAAGGCTTTTCTCCGTGTACTCCGTGACTCCGTAGTTAAAAATTAAAATATCTTCCAGCGCAAATAGCTCCCTCACCTATCCTCTCCCAAAGGGAGAGGAATTCTCTCCGCGTACTCCGCGCCTTCGTAGTGAAACAATACCACCCGCTTTCGCGGACGACCTCTCACCTGGCCTTTCATAAAAAGGCTTTTCTCCGTGTACTCCGTGGTCTCCATGGTGATAAATAAAAAATCCGCTTACGCGGATTTTGTGCCCCCAGAGAGATTCGAATGCATCCCGTGTAACGGGGCTCTCGTTTTACAACCGATCTTTGTGTGCCCCCAGAGAGATTCGAATGCATCCCGTGTAACGGGGCTCTCGTTTTACAACCGATCTTTGTGTGCCCCCAGAGAGATTCGAACTCTCGTTTTAGCCTTGAAAGGGCTGCGTCCTGGTCCCCTAGACGATGGGGGCGGCAACGAGCGAAATTCTACCATCCTACCCGGCAGCGGTCAAGGAATTGAGCGCCCAATATTCAAAATATCTCGCTGCCCCACTCGGTTTGCGGTTTAATCAGCGCAGCAGTGTCCTTTCCCGTGTCATTGACCAGGCGGCTGACGCGGTAGGCGCTCATTTCCTCGGCTGGATACGGCCGCAACAATTTCAACAGCGACTCGCTCGACCCATCCCTTAGCCAGTCCCAGGCAGTCTGTGGGTTCAAAATCACCGGCATGCGGTCATGCACCGGCGCAACCCGGGCATTGGCTTCGGTGGTGATGATGGTGCAGGTTTTCAACCCGTCGCCTTCTGCTGACTCCCAATACTCCCACAGCCCGGCGAAGGCAAACGGCCCGCCATTTGTCAGGCGAAAATAATACGGGATCGACGGACTTTTCGTCCCGGTCTTCTGCCATTCATAAAACCCATCCGCCAGAATCAGACAGCGGCGGTGGGCAAAAGCGCTGCGAAAGGACGGTTTTTCAGTCACGGTCTCCGCGCGAGCGTTGATCAATTTACTGCCGACCGAAATGTCCTTTGCCCAGGAGGGTACCAATCCCCAACGCATAAATTCCACCTTGCGAGCTACAGCGTCCGTAATGACCGCCACCGGCTGCGTGGGAGCAATGTTATAGCGCGGCGCCCATTCTTCCGGCATCATACTCAGTCCAAAGGCCTGTCGAAGTTCGACCGGTTCCAAAGTCAGTGAATAGCGTCCACACATGGTCACCTCCTCCGCCATCAGCGCTTACTTCTGGATATAATATTACCATCCCATCGCCTTGAGGTGAAAATGCCGAATCCTATCGTTGAGTGCATCCCGAATTTTTCGGAAGCCCGCCGCCCCGAGGTTATTGCCGAGATTCTCAGCGCGCTCGAATCCGTCCCTGGCGTGCATGTCCTCGACCGCCACTCCGACATGGACCACAACCGCACGGTGATCACTCTAATCGGTGCGCCGGCTGCGGTGGAAGAAGCTGCCTTTCAGGCGATTGCCAAGGCCGGGCAATTGATCAACCTGAACGAACATACCGGCGCCCACCCGCGCATTGGCGCTACCGACGTTGTTCCCTTTGTGCCCATCAGTGACGTCACCATGCAGGAATGCGTCGAAATGGCGCGCCGGTTGGGTAAACGCGTTGGCGACGAGTTGAATATTCCTATCTACCTTTATGAGGAAGCGGCAACCTCCCCCGAACGGGTCAACCTGGAGAACATTCGCCGCGGACAATACGAAATGCTCAAGGAAGAAATCAGCATCCAACCAGAGCGAAAACCGGATTTTGGTCCAGGCACCCTTGGTACAGCGGGGGCGACCGTCATTGGCGCCCGTCAGCCGTTGATTGCTTTTAACGTGTACCTGACTACCAACGATACCTCGATTGCTCAGAAAATTGCCCGCGTCGTACGCCATTCTTCAGGCGGAATGCGTTTCGTCAAAGGGATGGGCGTTTTGGTGGAAGGCCGCGCGCAGGTATCGATGAACATGACCAATTACCGCCAAACTCCGCTGGCGCGGGTGGTTGAAATGATCCGGCGGGAAGCGGAACGCTATGGCGTTGCCATACACCATTCCGAGCTGGTTGGTTTAATTCCGCAGGAAGCGCTCAATGATGCCGCTACCTGGTACATGCAGTTGGACGGTTTCTCGGCCGAGCAAATTCTCGAGCAGCGCATGATGCAAATGATGCGCACCGCTGGAACTGAGAGGGGCGTAGCGGAAGCATCCTTCCTGGATGAACTGGCATCCGCCAATCCTACCCCGGGCGGCGGTTCGGCAGCGGCGCATACCGGTGCTGCTGCGGCGGCGCTGGTTGCCATGGTGGCACGGGTCACACTGGGGAAAAAGAAATATGAAGCCGTCAAAGATCAAATGTGGGCGCTGGTAGAGAAGGCCGAAACCCTGCGCGCTGACCTGACCGCCGGCGTCCAGCGCGATTCGGACGCTTTCATAGCCGTGATGGAAGCCTTTAAGCTGCCAAAAGATACGCCCGAACAAATAGAAGCGCGTCAACGGGCGGTTCAATCTGCCACCCTCGTTGCTGCACAGGTGCCGTTGCAGGCTGCCAGGCAATGCCTGGCCGTACAGGAGCTTGCGCTGCAAGCTGCCGAGCTTGGCAACCTCAATGCCATATCCGACGCCGCCTCGGGTGCAACACTTGCGCGCGCTGCCCTGACCTGTGCAGCTTACAATGTGCGCATTAACACCAACGGACTGGATGACGAAGCTGCCAAAGCTTACCTGCTCAATGAAGTTCGCAGCGTCGAAACCCGCTCTGCCGAACTGGAAAAACGCCTGCTCGCGCTGTTGGCCGAGCGCGGCGGAATGAACCTCGATTAATCCCATTTCGAAAGGACACTTATTCAACATGGGTCTCAAACCCGATCATTGGATTCGCAAGATGGCGCTGGAAGCCAACATGATTAACCCGTTCGAGGATGGCCAAAAGCGCAATGGGGTCATCTCATATGGGGTTTCGTCTTACGGGTATGATATCCGCGTTGCAGACGAATACAAAATTTTTACCAATGTTTTTTCCGCGATTGTGGACCCCAAAGATTTCAACCCCAAGTCGATGATCGACTTCAAAGGCGAGGTATGCGTGATTCCGCCAAACTCCTTCGCGCTGGCGCGAACCGTGGAATACTTCCATATCCCGCGCGGCGTCCTGACCATCTGCGTCGGTAAATCGACCTACGCCCGCTGCGGCATCATTGTCAACGTGACGCCCTTCGAGCCCGAATGGGAAGGATATGTCACGCTCGAAATCTCCAATACAACCCCATTGCCCGCCAAAATTTATTCCAATGAGGGTATTGCCCAGGTATTGTTCTTCGAAGGCGATGAACCCTGTGAAATTTCGTATGCGGATAAAAAAGGCAAGTACCAGAATCAACAGGGCATTTTATTGCCCAGGTTGTAACCACCTGCGCTTAAATCAAAAAGGATCCGCATCGGTGTGCCGGTGCGGATCAACTATTTTATTATTCTGAAATGCGCTTTTGCTCGGCCAGCCAGTTCATCAATTCCGGCATGCGGTAAACCTGTTTCCAGATGTCGTGACCGCCTTCAGGGATGACCGTCAAACGAGAATTGGCGCCGGCAGCCCTGTGTTCTTCGGCAAGCGCCACTGCCTCACGAAGCGGAATGATGGGATCGGCATCGCCGTGGAAGATCCACATTGGAACGGTCGCCAACGTCCGGGCGCGTTCGGGAAAACCGTAAAACCAGGCCCCACCACCGCTGATCGGCACCAGGGCGGAAAACCGGTTCGGGTAGGTAGCCCCAAGATGCCAGACACCAAATGCACCCATGCTTACGCCGGTCACAGCGACCCTGCTCTGGTCAACCGAATACCGGTCGCACACCTCTTTCAAAAGAACGTCCAGGGCAGGCAGGTAATCTGACCACCAGGTCTCTGCCGGGCAAAGCGGCGCGACCACAACGAACGGGTATTCAACTCCGGCTTCGATGGTGGCGGGTAAATCTGCTTTGAGGATTTCTTCCGGGTTGGTTCCGCGGGCAGATGCGCCATGCAGCGATAAAATCAATGGCCAGGTGCGCCCGGGTTCAACCCCGTAATCATTGGGCAGGTATATTTGATAGGGTAATTGATAAGTCTGCGGGATAACCGTTTGAAAGGCAATGAATTGATGCTTCATATTGCAAGCTGAGTCCCTGAATTAAAAATGGTGGCGCAGACGTGGTTTCGGCCCCTCGCCGGATCACCCGAACATTCTGGATTAAGTATAATCCACTCGTCAGGCAATTGGATTGATTCTAAGACTTAGGCTGCGACACCATGACAACAACACTGACATCCAACCATTTCCTGCTTAATCTGCATCCCGAAACCGGTAAATTCGACCTGCAAAGCTCCGGCGCCAATCCGTTCACCCTGTCCGGCTGCCAGATGCGAATAGAAATCAGTCAGCCGGGCAGCAAATTTACGCTGCCTCTCGATCATTGGGAAATCCAAACCCCGGCCGCGGAAACTCAAATAACCGGCAATCACGGCGCAATGGTGAGCCTTCAGATAAAAGAAACCTTACCCCATTCTGGGCTTAATGCTACGGTTACCTTCGCGCTCAGTCAGGACCGTCCGTTGTTTTTGTGGAAAATCCAGGTCGAGAACACCGGCCAGGAATCCATTCGCATCGACAAAATCGAGTTTATGCGAGTCGGAGGCCAGGATAAATTCGGTTCACTTGATTTTCCATCCAACCCACAGTGGTCGTTCTACAGTAACGGCTGGCAGTCCTGGTCACCAACCGGCGCTTTCCCCAACAGCCAACCCATGCGCATTTCACGGCTCGGTTTTTTGCAGCAGCCGATGATCATCAACCCTGGTACACCTGTATTGCGAATGCCAGGTTATTACACGGCTGATTTTTTTGGCGCGCTGGCTGATATAAAATCCAAAGCAGGGCTGGTTGCCGGGTTCCTGTCACAAAAACAGCATTTTGGCACCATCGAGGCTGTCCTCTACGATCGCCCATCGATTGCGCTGTGGACCAGCGATCGCGCCCGCCTTGACCCGGATAAAGCGATCGAAACCGATTGGGCAGTCATTACCCCTTTTTCGACCGATAACCCCGATCCGCTGCGCGAATACCTGGAAGCGGTTGCCCGTGAACACAGTGTAACCAGGGAAAGCATTCGCCAGATTCCCACTGGATGGTGTTCCTGGTACCAATATTACACGCAGCTTTCAGTGCAGAACGTCCAGGCTAACCTAACAGCATTGACGGCAGCCCGCGCCCAACTCCCGCTTGAGCTGGTCCAAATTGACGATGGATTCGAGACCATAGTTGGCGATTGGTTTTCCTTCAAGCCGGGTTTTCCCGACGGGGTCGCGCCGCTGGCCCGGGAAATATCCGCTCACGGTTGCATTCCGGGTTTATGGCTGGCGCCGTTCATCGTGCATCCGCGCTCGGAATTTGCGCGCAATAATCCTCAATTTATTCTGCGGAATAAACGCGGCCAGCCGGTCAACGCCGGTTTTGGCTGGAATACACTGGCAACCGGACTTGACCTGACCGTCCCAGGCGCCCTGGAGGCGGCTTGCGAACCGGTGCAGACCGCAGCGCATGAATGGGGTTTCCTCTATCTCAAGCTGGACTTCCTGTACGCGGCTGCCCTGCCCGGCTTGCGCCATGACCCAACCCGCACACGCGCGCAGATCATGCGCCAAGGGATGGAGGCCATTCGGGCTGTAGCCGGTTCCCAAACCTATCTGGTAGGCTGCGGGTTGCCGCTCGGGTCAGGGATTGGCATCGTAGATGCCATGCGCATCGGGGCAGACGTCAATGGCTCATGGGAGCCTGAGATTAAAGGAATTCGCTTCCCTTTCATGAATGAGCCGGCGGTGCCGTCCGCACGTAATTCGCTGCATAATATCCTGACCCGAGCTCCGCTGCATAACCGCTGGTGGGTCAATGACCCGGATTGCTTGCTGGTTCGCCCGGATACGCGGTTAAATCTGGCTGAGATCCAATCGTTGGCAACGGCCATTGGTGTAACTGGCGGGTCGCTGTTGATTTCGGATGATCTGGCTGCTCTACCGGCCGACCGATTAAGGATCGCGAAAGTCTTGCTGCCGGTGGTCGGCCAGCGAGCGGAGGTATTGGATTTACTGGCGGAAACCGCTCCTACCCGGTTACGGCTGCCGCTTACAGGCGCGCAGGGAAAATGGACGGTAATCGCAAAATTCAACTGGAAGGATACTGCCCATACCTGGGAGTTCAACCCTTCTGAATTTACGCTACCCGACCAGCCTTGCTGGGTCAGTTCGTTCTGGGACGAGAAAATTTTCCATTACACGCCGGGTAGCGCGCTTAAGATGCCAGCCATACCCGCGCACGGTGTAGTTCTGGCAGCCGTTATTCCCTGCATGGATGATTCTGTCCCGCTTTACCTGGGAAGCAACCTGCATTTTTCACAGGGCTACGAGGTTGTGGAATGGGCATCGGCACCGCAACGCTTGCAGCTTTCGGTTGACTTAGACCATCAAGGGGAAGGATTTGTTCAGCTTTACTTGCCATTCGCGCCCACCCATGCGGAATGCGATGGCAAGCCGCTGGAACGGCAGGAATTGGGTGGCGGTGCGTTTCGGTTTATCCTGACGGTTGAACGATCGGCGCAAATCGAAATTGTTTGGAATGACCAGCATGCCGATGGGATGTAGGATAAACTTTAGTTTGTCCGGGCAAAACAGCCACCAAGTCTACTGGGCAAGCTGAAGCTTACCCTACCTGACAGCCAGCATGATTGGATGTACCGTTGGGCAAGCTGAAGCTTACCCTACCTGACGGCATGCCGGTTGGATGTAGGACAAACTTTAGCTTGTCCAAGCATGACAACCGCCCGGTTTGTTGGGCAAGCTGAAGCTTACCCTGCCTGACGGCATGCCGGTTGGATGTAGGACAAACTTTAGTTTGTCCGGGCAAAACAGCCACCAAGTCTACTGGGCAAGCTGAAGCTTACCCTACCTTACGGCCAGCATGATTGGATGTAGGACAAACTTTAGTTTGTCCGGGTATGACAACTGCCAGGTCTACTGGGCAAGCTGAAGCTTACCCTACCTTACGGCCAGCATGATTGGAAGTAGGACAAACTTTAGTTTGTCCAAGCATGACAACCGCCAGGTCAGTAGGGCAAGCTGAAGCTTGCCCTGCGGACCTTCAAATCGTTCGGTTTCACCTGAACGGTCTTTTACTCGCCCGGTTTGACCTCGACCGCTGCGACTTTTTTTGCCTTGCGTCCGCGGTTCCACTTGCGGATGCCGCGCACCACGAAGAACACCACCAGTCCGACCGGGATTGCGATCGGCAGGCAGAAAACGACCAGCCAGATAGCAACATCTGCAAGCCATTGATAGGCGCGAACCAGGCTCTGCAGCGCGTCACGTGCAACACCCTGGGGCTCCCACCCGCCAATGTTTATGGGTTGAACGCCTTCTTTAGCCTGAATAGTCACGCTGATGGCCGAAAGTCGGGAAGACTGTTCGTAGTATTGGATCTGTCCCTTGAGCACCTCGATCTGCTCGTTGACGTTCTTCAATTCATTAAAAACCGTCAAAACATCTTCGGTGCGGATGGCATTGTCCAGGATCTCGCGCAGCTGTTCGGCGGCGTCTTCCAGGTTGCGCAGGCGGGATTGCAGGTCCGTATATTCCTGGGTCACATCCTGACCGGAGATATTTTCGAACAAAATGTCATTGACCGGGTCTTCGACGTGCGCTTTGATCTGCGTCAGGGCAGCATCCAGTTGGTCAGCTGGTACGCGTACGGTCACCCGAGCCTCTGGTACCTCGATCCCGGCGGAGGTGGTTGTCTGGTAAAGATTCGAATCGACAACATACCCGCCCATGCCATTGGCCATAGCCATAATATCATCCATGACAACGGCCGGGTCCACCACGACGATGGAAAGACTGGCGTTACGTATGACCATCCGTTCGGTGAGATTCTGGATTTTCTCTTCCTGGAGTAAGGGTTGGCTCGGTTCGATAGCGTAGTCAGGGGCCGGCGCAACCTCTGGTACGCCCAGACTTGGGGATTCGAAACCACCCGATTCACGGCTATCGGAGGTTTTCGCGGCTGAACAGCCTGTAAGCAGCGCCGCAACAATTATCAGGACTAACAAGGTGCGCTTGATCATTTCTCTTCTCCTTTGGGCAATCGGGTTATGGGGAATAGACGCTGAGAACCCAGGGAATGTTCCGCTTACCAGCCATCCATCAAGCGGGCAGCATGGCGGAAGGGCAGACCAGCAGCAGAAATCCGCTTTTGAACACTGGCAATATCATATTCAACCCGGCGGGCTTCCCAATGGTTTTCTTCCGGGTGGTAGAGCGCATAGGCTGCCATTGGATTGCGATCGCGCGGCTGGCCAACTGACCCGGGGTTTAGGATGGCTCGCCCCTGGATCGGAGTAAGGACGCCCGGCTGGGGAATACTCCAGTCCACAGTCCCGTTACCGTTGTGGGTATAAATGATCGGAATGTGGGTATGACCAACGATGCAAATTGGAGTTTTGAAAAATGAAAAATTGGATAAAACTGTATTAATATCGAGCAGGTACTCCCAGATCGGGTTCCGCGGACTGCCGTGGCTCAAGGTTACATTCTGTGTTTCAACCCGGGTACGAAGGCCCCGGAGAAAATCCAGACTGGCTGGAGAAAGCTGATCACGTGTCCAACTTACTGAGATGTTGGCCTCATGGTTGAAAGCTTCCTGATCCAATTTGCCAAGAACAGCCGCGTCATGATTACCAAGCAAGCAAACCATATTCGGCAGTTGCCGGATGCGCTCCACGCACACTTCCGGATCAGGACCGTAGCCGACCAAATCTCCCAGACACCAGACAGCATCGATCTGACCCGCGTCAGCTAAAACGGCATCAAGCGCAGTAAAATTTGCATGAATATCAGAAATAACCAGTATTTGCATTACCTTGCCTGCCCTAGATGCCAATTATATTGTGATTAAGGATTCTTGAACCACACCAGAGTGCGGTCAATAACCGCTTCCGCTACTTCTTCTTTGCTGATTTTTGGCAGCGGGATGGCGGTACCGTCTGGAAAAAGGAACGTCACCCGATTGGTATCCACCTCGAACCCGGCATCTGGCCGGCTAATATCGTTGGCAACGATCATATCCAGGCGCTTGCGCTGCAATTTCACCGCCGCATTATCCAGCAGGTCGCGCGACTCTGCGGCAAACCCCACTACCCGTTTAGGCCATCCGTGTTTCTCCCGCTCTTCGCCGATGGACTGGAGAATATCGATCGTCGGCTCCATTTCAATTTCCGGCAGCCCTTTTTCCTTCTTGATCTTATCCGTCGCTGTACGCGCCGGTCTGAAATCAGCCACGGCAGCAGCCATAACCAGTAGATCGGCGTCGGCAGTCGCTTTCTTGACCTCTCTGTGCATTTGATCCGCTGTCTGCACCGCTATGATTTTGGCAAAACAGGGAGCAGGTAAATCCACAGTGGTGATCAAGGTGACATCCGCTCCGGCATCCTGTGCTGCCCAGGCAACGGCATAACCCTGTTTGCCGGAGGAACGGTTGGTCACCAGGCGCACCGGATCGATCGGCTCCTGAGTGCCGCCGGCCGTAACCACCACCTTTTTACCTGCCAACGGACCTTTGCGGCTGAGCGCCCACCGGGCAGCTGCAATCACTTCCGCAGGCGAAACCATCCGCCCTGGTCCAACCAGCCCGGACGCCAGGTGGCCTTCCGCCGGCCCGATGAATACCGCGCCGCGATCTTTCAATAATTTTACACTTGCCTGGGTAGCCGGGTGTTCGAACATGCCGGCGTCCATTGCAGGAGCCAGCAGCAGCGGGCAATGGCTGGCTAACGCCGTTAGCGTGAGAAGATTGTCCCCAAAGCCATGCGCCAGCCGGGAAATGGTGTTGGCCGAGGCAGGCGCAATCACCAATAATTCGGCAGCGCGCCCTAACCCTACATGCGTGACATGCCCTTCGCCGCCCCATAGATCGGCTTCGACATAGGCCTTGCGCCCGGTTACAGACTGAAAGGTCAACGGGGTAATGAACTTTGTGGCGCTTTCGGTCAGAATCACATCCACGAAGGCGCCGATTTGAGTCAGGCGGGAGGCTATTTCTGCAGCCTTGTAAGCTGCAATCGAACCAGTGACCCCCAGAATAATGCGTTTGTTTGCCAGCGGGTTAGGCATGTTGCCCCTGATTTAATTCCCATAATATGCGCAATCCGTCGAGAGTTAACCACGGCGCCAGGATGTCGACCACTTTTGTGTTCTCAGAGACCAGTTCAGCCAGGCCGCCGGTGGCGATTACTTTCATTTTAGGGCCAAGTTCAGCCTTGAAACGCCTGACCATGCCCTCGACCAGCGAGATATAGCCAAGCATCAAACCGGACTGCATACCGTGAACGGTATTGCGTCCGATGACAGAGGGCGGCATCTGCAAATCGACCCGCGGCAGTTTGGCCGTCCGTGAGGAAAGGGCCTCGGCAGAAATACCAATCCCCGGGGCAATCGCCCCTCCCAGGTATTCGCCTCTGGCAGTGATGGCATCGAATGTGGTCGCCGTGCCAAAATCAACCACACATGCAGGCCCGCCATACAATTTATGAACTGCTACCGCATCCACTATGCGGTCGGCTCCAACCGTTTTCGGGTCATCCACCAGCAGCGTGATGCCGGTATGGATGCTTTCATCCACGATGAGCAATGGCCGGTCAAAATACCAGCGGCAGGCTTGTTGCAGCCGGGATGTGAGGACCGGGACCACGGATGCCATACTGATGCCGTCCAACTGAGCGACAGAACAACCGCCGTGTTGCAGCAACCCGAGGATTTGGATGCCGTATTCATCCGGCATCCGTTCATGGTCGGTTGCCAGACGCCAGCGGGCGCCTAATTTTGTGCCTTCATACAAACCAAGGGTGATGTTGGTATTACCGATATCGATGGTGAGCAGCATAGGTTGTGGGTTCAATTTCCTTCGCGGATGGTCTCGATAATTTCAGCCGCATAATCAAAGCGGTTGAATGCAGGCATGAGGTAAATCCCCTGGGCAAATTGTTTTATCTGATCGATTAATTCTATCGCAATTTCAATTCCTGTACGGGCTTCCCGATCACCAGAATGTGCCATTCGGGATTGAACTTCATCCGGAATCTCAATGCCAGGCACTTCGTGTTGCAGGAAAGCGGCATGGCGCACACTGACCAGCGGCAATAACCCGATCAACACCGGTACTTTCAAGCCGCCCAGTTCTTCATCGACTCGCTCCATGAAGGCTTTGGCCGCTGGAGGGTTATAAATCGGCTGGGTCAGGATGAAATCTGCGCCGGCGCGCAGTTTGCGGTGTAAGTTTTTGATTTCGTGGTCTGGATCGGCAGCGGTAAGGTTCAAAGCGCAGCCGGCAAAAAACGACGTGGGCTGCCCAATATCGGCGCCGGCATGGTCGACGCCGGTGTTGAATCCCTGCTTGATCAACTTGATCAGCCCGGAAGGAACCAGGTCGTAATTATCCATGGCATCCGGATAATCACCAATGGCGGTCGGATCGCCCATAACTACGAAAACATTACGCACCCCCAGCGCGTGAGCTGCCAGCAGGTCCCCCTGCACGCGCAGCAAGTTGCGTCCGCGGGTTGGGAAATGCAGCACGGTCTCGATGCCAACTTTTTCCTGAATCAAACGGCAAACTGCCCAGGGACTCATGCGCATGCGCGCCATGGGGCTGTCAGCCACATTGATCACGTCCGCACCGGCTTCCTTGAGCAAGCTGGAACCTGCCATCAGCTTCTGCGCGGTCAATCCGCGCGGCGGATCCACCTCGACCGCGAAAACAAATTGCCCGTTGGCCAATTTCTCAGCCAGTTGGGTTGGCTGCATCCCTTCAGGAGTAGCTTCTTCACGTTCCACTGCAGTCAGGGTAAATCCGTTAGGTGCGCTGCCAGGTGGGGCATTTTCAATTGCCTGGTGCATCACCGCAATGTGTTTGGGCGTGGTACCACAGCAGCCGCCGATCAAACAGGCGCCGGCATGCCAGAAGGCCAGGGCGTAATCTGCAAAATATTCCGGCGAAGCGGGATACATGATTCGTCCGGCAACCTGTTCCGGCCAGCCGGCGTTCGGCATAACCGAGAATTTTCCCTGTGGCACCGCCTGCACCATCTGTTTCAGGATGCGCAAAATTTGATTCGGTCCGCCGGAACAGTTTACCCCGATCACATCCGCACCGGCTTCTCGCAACTTTCTGGCCACTTTGGCCGGGTCGTCACCAAGCAGCGTCCGATCGTCTCGGGTGAAGGTCATCGAGGCCACCACGGGGATATCCGAATTGATGTCACGCGCCGCCAGGATCGCTTCGCGCAGTTCATACAAATCGGTCATGGTTTCGATAATCAGCAGATCAACATTGGCGGAGATCAATGCGTCAATCTGCTCGCGGAACACGATGCGCGCTTCTTCGGGCTGGACGCGGCCAAACGGCGCCAACCGCACACCCAGCGGACCAACATCGCCAGCGATCAGTACATCCTTGTAGGATGCAAGAACTACGCGCCGCGCCAGTTCCACCGCGTTGATATTGATCTCGCGAACCCGTTTTTCCAGCCCGTGTTGCGCCAGCTTGTAGCGATTGGCGCTAAAGGTGTTGGTTTGTATGATGTTCGAGCCCGCATCGATGTATTCCCGGTGGATATCCGCTACCAGAGCCGGGCTGGTCAGGTTGAGTTCATCGAAGGATTGATCAAATGAAACACCGCGCTGGTGCAACAGAGTCCCCATCGCTCCATCGGAGATCAAAGGTCGGTCTGCTTGAATTTTTTCTAAAAATTTGGATTTTGTATCCATTTCAACCTCGGCCCAATAACTGTTCGACCCGGCTTTCGCCAACATTAAAGTAACGCGCGGATGGATGATGCACAATAATCGCCGCAGTGGACTGTTCCGGAGTCAACTGATACGCGCTGGTCAAGCCCATGCCAAGTTCAGATTCGGCCGGCAGCAGTGCAAACACTTTTTCGTGATCTGCCAATTCCGGGATGGCCGGATAGCCCCACGAATAACGTTTGCCCTGTTCTTCACCCAATCCCAATTCGCGACGAATGTGACGGTGCAGGTATTCGGCAGTCGCTTCCGCCATTTGAACACCCAGACCGTGGGTGAAATAGGCTTCGCTGTAGTCGCCGGCTGCCTGAAGTTTTTCGGCCCGGCGGCTGGCCTCCTGCCCAACGGTGACCACCTGGAAGGCAACAACATCCATTTTGTCAGAACTCACCGGCGCAAAGTAATCCGCAAGGCACAAGCCCTCGGCAGAGATTTGACGCGGGAAGGTCATGCGCGTTTGCTCGCTTGGCGTACCGGATTGCACACTGCCCGGCTCGTAAATGATCAAGTCATTGCCATCCGATTGAACCGGCCAATACCCGTAAACCGCCTGGGGTTTCAGCCATTTTTCGCGCAGTGCGATGCGCCGCATGGTATCCAAGCGTTGCTCGAATTCAGCTTCCAACTTGATCCAGGCTGCCCCGTGGGTATTTTTGGCGCCCCACGACAGGCGGAACAGCTCATTTTTGGACAGGTATTGGAAAACCTCATCCAAAGGTAACGCATGCACAACCCGCGGACCCCAGGAAGGCGGGCGCGGCAGGTTTTCTACGGGCGGCACCGATGAACCCGCCGCTGGCAAAGTTGCAGGCTCAGTATGCCCACTTCGCCCTAGCTCCATCTCAGACTCGCGCTGGATGCGTTCCAGCAGGTCCGGTCGCTGCTGGCTATCCATCAGCGCATCCATGGTTGCCAGGCCCTCGAAGGCGTCTTTACAATAAAACACACCGGCTTCGTAAAACTCTCCGTTTTCGGTAGCCAAAATGCGCCGGCCAAAGCGTTTGTTGATGGCTGCGCCGCCCACCAGCACCGGGATTTTTTGACCACGACGGTGCAGTTCATTGACGATCAAGGGCATCTGTTTACTGGTGCTGACGAGCAGCGCGCTTAAACCAATGGCATCAGCGTTGACCTCGGCAGCTTTAGCCAATATGGTCTCGGCGGGTACCTGTTTGCCCAGGTCCAGCACTTCATAGCCATTGTTGGAAAGGATGGTTTTAACCAGATTTTTGCCGATGTCATGCACATCTCCGTAAACGGTTGCCAGCACCAATCTCCCCTTGCTGACGCCTTCTTTTTTCTCGAGGAATTGCTCGACATGCGAGACGGATTTCTTCATCACCTCAGCCGATTGCAGTACAAACGGCAGAATCAGTTCGCCGCTGCCAAATTTGTCGCCCACTTCCTTCATGGCAGGCAGTAATACCGTGTTGAGAATTTCGACCGCAGTCTCGTGGCGAGATTTTCCGTTGCTGCGCGCCAGGATTTCATCGATATCCTGTTCGACGCCGTCCCGCATGCGGTGCAAAATGCGCCAGTGCAAGCGCTGCTCGGGTGTCAATTCCTTCAGAGCTTCTTTCTGGCTGCTGGCGCGCTGGGTGCTTCCAACGCCTGATTTTTCTACCACGGCAATAAACTGCTGCAGTGCATCCGGCTTACGGTTGAGAATCAAATCTTCGGCCAGATCACGTTCGGTCTGCGGGATTTCGGCGTAAGGCGTGATATGCGCCGGGTTGACGATGGCCATATCCAATCCGGCCAAAACGCAGTGATGCAGCATGATGCTGTTGAGGATGGCGCGCGCGTTTTGCGACAGTCCAAACGATACGTTACTGACCCCAAGCGAGGTCAACACGCCCGGCAATTCCTGTTTAATGCGGCGAATGCCCTCGATGGTTTGCACGCCGGAATCGGCGAACTCCGGATCGCCAGTCGCCAGGGTGAAGGTCAGCGCATCGAACACCAGGTCGGTGGGGCGCAGACCATACTCACCGACGGCAATGTCGTAAATTTTTCGCGCGACTTCCAGTTTGCGCTCGGCAGTTTTGGCCATGCCCGCTTCGTCGATGGTCAATGCGATGACAGCCGCATTGTAACGCCTGGCCAGCCCGAACACCCGGTCTGCCCGGGCGCGTCCGCCTTCCAGATGGGTCGAATTGATCAGGCAGCGCCCCGGCGCCGTTTTCAGTGCCGTTTCCATCACATCCAATTCGGTACTGTCGATCACCAACGGCACCCGCATCACCGGCGCCAGTTTTTTGATCACCCGGCGCATCGTCTCCGATTCATCCGCGCGTTCGGTAAGCGCCACGCAAATATCCAGGCCGTGCGCGCCGGAATCCAGTTGCTGCCGGGCGACTTCCACCACGCTGTCGTAGTCTTCAGCCAAAATAATTTCTTTGAACTTGCGGCTGCCCTGCGTATTCAGCCGTTCACCGATGAGGAATGGACGCGGCTCCTGCAGCATGGGCTGTGCCTGGATGGCAGATGCCAGACGCGGGATTTCGAGGTCTGGGCGCGGGGAAGACTTGCGACCGCCTACTTTTTCCACTAAAAGACGCAAGTGGTCCGGCGTGGTGCCGCAGCAGCCGCCCACCACGTTGATGTGATTTTTTTCGACAAATTCAGCCAATGCCGAAGCAAACGGTTCCGGCTCCAACGGGTAAACAGCCTGGCCATCCACGTTGAGCGGCAGTCCGGCGTTGGGGATGCAGGATACGGGCAGGTGGGTTTGTTCACCAAGATAGCGGATCGGCTCCCGCATGTGCTCCGGACCGGTGGAACAATTCAGCCCGATCACATCGATCGCCAGCCCGTCCAGAATGGTCTGTACGGCGGAAATGTCCGTGCCGAGCAGCATGCGTCCGGTGGTGTCCAGCGTCACCTGCGCCTGGATCGGGAGGTAAATCCCGGTTTCTTCGAAGGCTTTTTGTACGCCCAGGATGGCGGCCTTGACCTCCAGAATATCCTGCGAGGTCTCGATCAGGATCAAATCAGCGCCCCCCTGCGCCAATCCAACCGCCTGCTCGCGAAAAATGTCGACCAGTTCGTCGAATGGCACATTGGAAAGCTCCGGGTCGTCCATGGACGGCAGTTTGCCGGACGGACCAATCGACCCGGCGACAAAACGCGGCTGATCGGGCGTCGAATATTCATCCGCCAGCCGCCGCGCCAGCGACGCCGCTGCGCGATTGATCTCATTGACGCGCGTTTGCAAGCCATACTCGCCCAGAGTCAGCCGGTTCGAGCGGAAGGTGTCGGTTTCGATGACATCCACACCTACTTCCAGGAACGAACGATGAACCTGCTCGACGGCTTGCGGGTAGGTGATTACCAGGTAGTCGTTACAACCATTGGTGCGTTCGCCGCCAAAGTGCTCGGCGGTCAAATTCAATTGTTGCAGGCTGGTGCCCATCGCGCCGTCAAAAATCAATACGCGCTGAGCCAGGGCGTCCAGGTACTTCCGATTGGTGTATTGGCGTTCCATGATGTTCTCCCGATAAACAAAAGCCTCTCTGGATACGAGAGGCCAAGGGTTAGAGTGGCTGCTCTCATCTGCCAGAATCCCCGCCATAGCGGGCGATCTGCCGGAATTGGCACCAGCTGATTTTGCAGCGGTTGCCGAGGTATCGTCGGGCCGGTCCCTCCACCTCTCTGGATGAGCGTTGTTAGCGAATATTCTACCACAAATGGTCAAGTATTTATACAAGCAAGCAAGGGTGATCGTATGGTCGTTATTCTACGCGAGGGATCGATGATGGCAAAACCATTAATGCCCCCTCACCTTACCTCTCCCCCAAAAGAACTCGGGGGAGAGGCCGCCTTATGCATTTTTATGAGTTAACTGGAGTAGTATAAAAATACTGACTATCTATCCAGCCAGCCCTAATTAAATAGCCCCCGTAATCCCAGATGCGATATAATTTCAGCAGCGAGGTACGCGTGGACGACCCAAAACTCCCCCCTTTCAAGCCTTTCCTCATCGTCTCTTTGATTCTCGGTATTTTCGGGATTCTCGGCCTGGCCTTACTCTTCGGTTTCACCGTGCCCACCCTGGGACCGCGCTGGCTTTTCTTTTTCCTGGGCGCAGCCAGCGTCAGCGGACTGGCGCTGCCAATTGTTTACTTATTGCACTGGCGCTTCCCTTCGCCCAACCCCACCACCCCTGGTATTCTGGTTCGCCAGGCCATCTGGGGCGGGGTTTATTTTGACCTGCTGGCCTGGTTCCAATTGGGACGAGTCTTGAGCCTGCCGCTGGCCGTCGGACTGGCAGCCGGGATCGTGGTCATCGAATTTGCTCTGCGGTTGGCCGAGCGCAGCCGCTTCGCTCCCGGCGTCCCTGGAAATGAGTGACCTGCGCAGGCTGCCATCGATCGAACGCCTGCTGCAAACCGAACAGGCGTCACGCCTGGTAACTGAATTTGGCCGGCCGCTGACGCTGGACGCAGTGCGCACGGTATTGGCAGAAGCCCGCCAGGACATGCAGACCGGCGCAGAAGTCCCTGAACCAGATGAAATTTTCACCCGCATCAATAATTGGCTATACGCAACAACTCAAACCACCCTGCTGCCGGTGATCAACGCCACCGGGGTAATCCTGCATACCAACCTGGGTCGGGCGCCCTTGAGCGCCGACGCTTCGCTGGCCATGCAGCGGGTTGCCACCGGTTATTCTTCCCTCGAATACAACCTGGAAAACGGTCAGCGCGGCTCGCGCGAAGTCCACGCCGAGGCTCTGCTCGCCCGGTTAACCGGCGCTGAAGCGGCGCTGGTGGTCAATAACAATGCGGCGGCGGTCCTGCTGGCGCTCAGCACGCTGGCGAAACGCCGGGCAGTAGTTATTTCCCGCACTCAACTGGTTGAAATTGGCGGCGGTTTCCGCGTACCAGAGGTGATGAAGCAGTCCGGCGCGCGCCTGGTCGAAGTGGGTACGACCAACCGGGTGCATTTGTCTGATTACACTGCCGCCATCGCGGAAACATCCCCGGCTCTGGTGCTGCATGCACATTCCTCCAATTTCAAGATCATCGGCTTTACCAGCGAACCCCCGCTGGTCGAGGTGTCCGAAGCTGCCCACCAACATGGTGTGCTTTTTCTGGACGATCTGGGTTCGGGTGCGCTTCTGGACACGGCTCACTACGGCCTGTCGCATGAACCGACCGTGCAAGAGTCGCTGGCTGCCGGCGCTGACCTGGTATGCTTCTCGGGCGATAAACTGTTGGGCGGTCCGCAAGCCGGGATTATCATCGGGCGGAAAGCTTTAATCCAAAAACTCAAAAAACACCCGCTGGCGCGCGCAGTGCGTGCGGACAAACTCTGTCTGGCGGCTCTATCTGAGACGCTGCTGCATTACCTCAAAAATGAAGCGGTCGAAAAAATCCCGGTCTGGCAGATGATTTCCCAGACCAACGACCAAATCCGCCAACGGGCGCAGCACTGGCAGACGGTGCTAGGCGCCGGTCGCCTGGTGGACGGACTTTCGACCGTCGGCGGCGGCAGCCTGCCCGAGGAGACGCTTCCAACCACGCTGCTGGTTGTAGACTTGCCAAAGCCTAACCAGGTAATGGCCCGGCTGCGCAGCAGCAACCCACCAGTTATAGCCTGCATCGTTGCAGATCGCGTTGCTTTTGACCCGCGCACTGTGCTGCCCGCGCAGGAAGAAACACTGCTGCGGCAAATTAAGACTCTCATACAGAGTCATACTTAATAATTCACCCCCTCTGAAGGAGTTTGCCATGAAATCGGACCTGGATGCCCTGATGCTCGCCAACGCCATCGACATTCTGCTGGTCAATGGGCCGGCGGTTCATAACCCGGCCATGATGTACCTGACGGGCGGCGGTCATATCACCAACGCTGAACTGATCAAAAAACGCGGCGAGCAGCCGGTTTTATTCTGCGGCATGATGGAACGCGACGAGGCCGCCAGGACCGGACTGCCGGTGCGCCTCTATTCCGATTATCCTCTGGCGGACCGGTTGAAAGAAGCCAATGGCGACGCCGAAGTGGCAGATTCCTTGCGCCTGTTCAAGCAATTCACCGATCTGGGAATCACCCGCGGCAGAGTGGCAATTTACGGCATAGTGGAAGCCGGGCCGCTTTTTGCCAATCTGCAGCGCGTTGCCAGGATGCTGCCCGATCTCGAATTCACCGGTTTCGTGTACGACCCCATTTTCAACGGCGCGATGATGACCAAGGAAGCGGATGAAATCGAGCGTATCCGCAAAGTCGGCAAGATCACAACCCGGGTCGTCGGGCGGGTGGCAGATTATCTGACGGGACAGCGCGTCAAGGACGATGTGCTGGTCAAACCCGACGGTCAACCAGTCACGGTCGGCGATGTTAAGAGCCTAATCGACCTCTGGCTGGCGGAATTAGGGGCTTCCAACCCGGAGGCAACCATCTTTGCCATCGGCCGCGACGCTGGTGTCCCGCACAGCGCCGGCACTCCTACGGATTTGATGCGCCTCGGCCAATCCATTGTTTTTGATATCTTCCCCTGCGAAGCCGGCGGCGGTTATTTTTACGATTTTACCCGCACCTGGAGCCTGGGTTACGCCACCGATGAGTTATTAAGCTTGTATGATCAGGTCCATCGTGTATATAAGGACCTGGCGGCCGGGTTGAAACTCGGCCAGGATTTTATCGAGGTGCAGCATCGCACCAACGAATTGTTCGAAGCCATGGGGCATCCCACCTCGCGTTCCCAACCCACCGCCAGCGAAGGGTATATTCACAGTATCGGTCACGGTGTTGGCCTGAAAATACATGAAATGCCGTTTTCAGGGCTGGCAGCCGGACCGGCGGATAAATTGGTTCCCGGAACGGTGTTCACCCTCGAGCCAGGGTTGTATTACCCATCGCGCAACATGGGCGTGCGCATCGAGGATACCTACGCCACCCACCCGGACGGAAGTTTCGAGGCGTTGGTCGAATATCCCTACGACCTGGTGCTGCCGGTGAGGAAATAGAAAGCCTCATCACGGGGATGGAGAAAAAGGGCGGTTTTTATTCCGGATTCAAGATTTAAACGCGAAGATCGCTAAGGTTATAAGGACGCCAAGAAAAACCAGGAGTTTTATTTCTTCATTTTGGAATTCTTCGCATTCTTCGAGTCCTTTGTGTCCTTTGCGTTTTAATGTTTAATCCCGATATGGGCATTCCAGCACCGGCAAATAGATAAGCTGGCAAGCAATTTGGACTTCTTACGCATTGTAGGTTAAAATCAACCTTATGGACCGTCCATTAATTGACTTACCGCCCGCGCGAATCCTTGGGATTGAATCTTCCTGCGATGAAACTGCGGCAGCAGTCATCGAAAACGGGCGCGCATTGCTCTCCAATGTGGTCGCTTCGCAAATCGATATTCATACCCAGTATGGCGGCGTTTTTCCCGAGGTAGCTTCGCGCCAACATATCCGTACCATTTACGCTATTGTCGATGAGGCGTTGCAGCGCGCTCACCTGGGTTTGAACGACATCGATGCCATCGCAGTGACCCGCGGGCCGGGACTCCCCGGTTCCCTGGTGATCGGCATGAATATGGCCAAAGGGTTGGCAGTTTCATCCAACCTGCCATTGATCGGGGTCAATCACCTGGAAGGCCATATTTATTCGTCCTGGATCTACCAGCACGACACGCCCAACCCGCCCCCGCCTCCTCAGTTCCCATTGCTGGCGCTGCTGGTCTCCGGCGGGCATTCCGAACTGAATTTAATGACCTCGCATCTGGAATACCGCCGTTTGGGCGGGACGCTGGATGACGCTGCCGGCGAAGCTTTTGATAAGGTTGCCCGGTTGATCGGTTTATCGTACCCCGGGGGACCTTCCATCCAAAAGGCTGCCCGCGACGGAAATCCGGAGGCATTTAACTTCCCGCGTTCGCGGTTGGAAGGCACCTGGAATTTCTCCTTCAGCGGGTTGAAAACCGCTGTTTTGCGGACCGTGCGCGAGTTGGAAAGTCGCAATCAGCCGCTACCAGTAGCCGATCTGGCTGCCAGCTTCCAGGCTGCGGTGGTGGACGTTCTGGTGAGCAAGGCTCTCCACGCTGCCCGCGTTTTCCAGGCCAAAGAGGTGTTGGTGGCTGGCGGCGTCTCTGCCAACACCGCGCTGCGGGATGCATTCCTCTCTCAAAAAGAATTCCCGGTGCAAATTCCCTCGATCTTCCTGTGTACTGACAATGCTGCCATGATTGCCGCAGCCGGCTACTACCATTACGCCTATGGGCAGCGCGATCCACTCAACCTGGACGTTCTGCCGACCTGGGCGCTCTCATAACAAACAGATGGGTATCTTTTTAGCTCATAGGTCATCTAAATGACTGAAGAGAGCCTTAACAATTCGAACATTTCCCTTGCCGCGCTCAAAGCCGGAGATCGGGCCGAGTTTGCGCGCCTGGTGGATGCCACCTCCAATCACATTTACCGGCTGGCGCTCAAAATCCTGCGCGATCCACAGGATGCAGAAGATGTGCTGCAGGAGAGCTACATCAAAGCCTTGCGCGCGCTCCCCGAATTCGAGGGACGCTCCAGCCTTTCGACCTGGCTATACCGCATCGCGGTCAACGAAGCTTTGATGCTGCTGCGCAAGCGCCGGGTTAACCTGGTTCCGGTGGAGGAAGATCCGGATGAGGATGACTTACAAGCCGGCATGGTGCTCACAGATTGGCGCTTCCTGCCAGAGGACGAATTGCTGTCGGCCGAATCGCGGCGGCGATTGGAACAGGCTGTGGATACCTTACCGGAAACGCTGCGAGTAGTCTTTATGCTGCGGGATATGGAAGGACTCTCCATCCGGGAAACGGCTGGGATGCTCGGATTGACGGAAACTGCGGTGAAAACCCGTTTACTACGCGCCAGGCTTAAGTTGCGCAATCAGTTATCGGTCTATTTTGGGGAACGCCTTACGGAGAATTCATCCGAATGACAGAGATTAGTAATTGTAAAGGACTGGTGTCCTCCATATCAGAATACCTCGACGGTGAACTTCCGCCGGAGTTATGCGCTGAATTAGAGAAGCATATGAGCGAGTGTGAAAACTGCACGATCGTGGTCAATACCATGCGCAAGACCATCGATTTATACAGGCAACCCGCACCCGATAATCCATTACCCGATGAGATCAAGTCACGCTTATATGCCCGGCTGCACCTGGAAGATTATTTGGACAAGCAAATTCCCGAACACCCCTGAGGCGATTCTGCATCGAAGGGTTATAGGTGGTGACTCGCTCGACAACATGGAGAATGACTGAACAACGAAAAAACATCACTGAAAATCCAGTCCATCCAGCCACCCTGACCAGGGTACAAAAGCCTGTTCAGTTGAATGCGGAATCCGGCAAGCTGTGCCCACAATGCAACCAGGGCATTATGGATTATGATGGATTGTTGAACCTGACCTGCCCGAAATGCGCTTACACCCAGGGCGGCTGCTTCACCTGATAAAAAATCTTTGTCGCTCCGTTGGAGCCCTTTCAAGAGGAGAATACATGAAAGCAAAAGTTGTCTGGGATGAAAATCTAAAATTTACCGGTGTTGCAGATTCTGGTTTTGAGATCAAAATGGACTCAAAGAAAGAATCAGGCGGGGATGATTCAGCCGTGCGTCCAACCGAACTGCTTGCCATTTCTGTTGGCGGCTGCACCGCAATGGACGTGATTTCCATTCTAAAAAAGAAACGCCAGGACGTAACCGGTTTTGAAGTGAATGTTTATGCCGATCGGGCGCTGGATCATCCGCGTAAGTTCACCAGCATGATTATTGAATATATTGTCACCGGCCGCAACATTGACCCGGACGCAGTCGAGCGTGCGGTTAAACTCTCGCAGGATATTTACTGCTCGGTATCGAATACTCTCAAAAGCAGCGTGGATATCAAGACCAAAATTACGATTAAAGAGCAGGAAGCGGCTTAAATCGCAAAATAAAAAAAAACGATTGAGCGGTTTACAACACGGCTGTATTGGCTTCGCCTTTCGCTTTTCACAGCTCTCCATGGATGCAGCGTAACAACTCCTCTCTCTTTTTTAGGCGGTTGTCAATACGGCTTTATTGTTTTCGCCTTTTGCTTTCCACAGATCTTCATGGATGCAGCGTAAAAATTCCTCTCCCTAAAAGGGATCGCGCAGCACCCTGCGGGGAGGTTAGGTGAGGGTCGTTATGAGCATGTAATTACGAAACCCATAAAAATAAAGCTGGACTATGCCTTAAAAAGTGGACACGAT
>SLTK01000006.1 GCA_004347695.1 Chloroflexota bacterium
CTCTACCCCGCATCAATTGTTCGGGTATTCTACCACCCCATATCCTTGCCCGTCAACCCCTGGTGGTTTTTCTCACCCGACTCTAACGCCGCGCCTTGAACACCAGTCGGATAGGCGTGCCCGAAAATGGATAGACTTTGCGAATCTGATTTTCCAGGTAACGCACATAGGTGAAGTGCGCCAGTTTGGGGTCGTTGCAGTAGAGCATAAACGTTGGGGGGTCACTGCGGACTTGCGTTCCATAATAAATGCGCAAAGACCGCCCACTGCTGGACGTCGCGGCATGGGCGTCCTGGGCTTCCTGTAAGATACGATTGAGCTGCCCGGTGGTCAGACGCGCCAGGCGTTCCTCCTGTACCTTGAGCGCCAGCGGCATCACCTGGTCAACCCGCTGCCCGGATTTGACCGAGATGAACAAGATCGGCACGTAGGCGATAAAATTCAGATCGCGGCGGATTTGTTCCGTGTAAATTTGCATCGTCTCGTTGTCTTTTTCGACCGCATCCCATTTATTCACCAGCACCACAGTACTCTTTTGCGCTTCCAATACGTACCCCGCAATGTGGGCATCCTGCGCAGAAATTCCGCTGACGGCGTCGATCATCAGCAAAGCAACGTCTGCCCGCTCAATGGCGCGCATCGAGCGGATAACCGAGTACTTCTCCACGCCCGGCTCGACCTTTCCGCGCCGCCGGATACCGGCTGTATCTATTAAAGTGACCGGGATGCCATCGTAGACGATCTTCGTGTCAACTGCATCGCGGGTGGTACCGGCAATCGGTGAGACGATAGCGCGTTCCTCGCCCACCAGCTTGTTCAACAGGCTGGATTTGCCAACGTTGGGCTTGCCAACCAGCGCAATCTTGACGGAATCGTCTTCTTCCTCGATTTCTTCCGGCGGAAATGACTCCACCAGTACGTCCAGCAGATCACCGGTGCCGGTGCCGTGCACTGCTGAAATCGGGTACGGATCGCCAAGGCCCAATTCATAAAACTGAGCCGCGCCCATGCGGAAAGTTTCATTATCCGCTTTGTTGACCACCAGCAGCACCGGTGGGTAAGGCTTGCCGTCCACAGTTTTTTGGTTGCGGCGTAAAATCTGCGCCACTTCCTTGTCCGCCGGCGTTACCCCACTTAGAGCGTCGGTAAGAAACAGCACCGCATCCGCCTCGCGAATAGCAATTTCAGCGCCTCTGCGAATTTGTTCGATGTAATCAGCCGAGCCTATAGAAAGCGGTTCTTTTCCCCCGGCAGACGGGTCGATGCCGCCGGTATCGACAATATGAAACGCTCGCCCGTTCCATTCAGATTCCGAGAGCAGCCGGTCTCGGGTCGTGCCTGGCGTGTCATCCACAATCGCCAATGGCTCACCTGCCAGGCGATTGAACAAAGTGCTTTTGCCAACATTAGGCCGCCCTACCAGGGCTACGAATGGTTTTTGCATGTTTCTCCTGGGTTAAGGCGTTGGGCGAGGCGTTGGAAAGGTCGTGCCTCGGGTAATGATCACTTCGATCGTCTCTGGCAAGACCGATTCCGCACTCAGTTCCGGAATGAGAATTTCGATTTCAGGTTCGATTTGATAGGTGCCGGCGATGAACTGAGCCAAATCTAACACCACTCTAACATCGGTTGCCTGCAACCGATCGAGCAGCGCTACCGGTCCAGAGATAATGACGGTTACATTTTCGGGCGAGACCGCAGCCCGCAAGCCAGGCTGCAATCCGGTGACTTCGACCGGTACGTTGGGCAGCGTCAGACTGGATTCAATGGCGGCGATACCTACACTCACCAACACTTCAGTCTGGTCGCCAACCACCGAGACGCCATCCGGTAAAGCAAGCGCCAGTGATACATCCAAATCATCCTTGGCCCCGCTGATATCCAATGACGCCGTTTCGACAAAACCAGGCAGGTCGCTGACTACCTGTGGATTTGCAGAAAAAACTGTCACTGCCGGCGGGAAGACGGAAATGTTGGTCAGCCGATAGCCATCCGCTACTTGCCCGATTACCACTACCTTGACCACCACGTTGCGATAGCCAAAGCGTTGCGAAATTTCTTGAGAGACCGTGACCTCATGGGGAACAATGGTCACATCCTTGACCACAGTTTCATTGGCGTCCAGAGCCACCAGCCCGATTGTACGATTGATGGTCTGGTTCGCCTGATTGATATCCAGCGTGGCGCGCACCCGCAAAACACGGTCGACCTGGGTTGCCGGGCCGGTTACAGTGACCATTATCGGGGTGATGACCGGGTCGTCTGCCAGATAACCGGTTGCCGGGCTGCCGCGGGTTACCAGATCGACAGGTAATTCCTTGACGGCCAGGCGCTCAAGCGTCAGGGTGACATTGAGCGGCGACTGCACCACCTTGCGCACCGGGCGCGGCACGATTTGCACCTGGATGGGCAGCGTGTACATGCCCGGTCCCAGCCCGGATAAATCAACCACCGCTCGAACTGCATCTGCTTCATTGAGCGGCAGGTTCCAGATCGACTGCGGCGCACTCAAAACCAGCGAAACCGACTCTGGCATGGGGGACGTAATAATCAGATTCGGAGCCTGGCCTATTACCTCGATCGGTACACTGTTTGGATACGTCTTTTCGTCAATCGGATCATTGGCAGTGACGGCAGAGATCCACACCGTTAGAGCCAGGACAAAAGCAGTCAGCAGGATCGGCAGCAAACGAATTACTTTACGCAGGAGGCTAAGCATCGGGGCCGTCCTCTCGGCGAGGGCGAGTCTCTTCACGCGTCCGGCTGACCTTGCGGAAAAGCTCAAAGGGCGTACGCGCTGGGGTCGCCGGCTGGTAGAAGGCCAGCAATATATTTTCCAATCGTTCGCTATCCAGCCGGCGGATCATGCGCCCGCCGTGGGCAATGGAAATCGAGCCAGTCTCTTCGGAAACGACTACCGCAATTGCATCGGTCGCCTCGGATGTCCCCAGAGCGGCGCGATGCCGCAGTCCCATCTGCCGTTCCGGCGAGCGATTGAGAATGCCGCTCGAAGACAGCGGCATCACGCAGGCGGCGGCAACGACTTCGTGCCCGGCAATAATCGCCGCGCCATCGTGCAGCGGGGTGTTAGGATAAAAAATTTGGAGCAGCAATTCCGGGGTTACCTGAGCGTTCATCCGCACTCCGGTTCGCGTATATTCGCGCAATCCTTCGGTGCGTTGCAAAATAATCAGCGCGCCGTGCTGCCGGGCAGAAAGACGTGCGCAGGCGCTTACTACGGCTTGAATAGTCTGTTGCATGGTTTCCTTTGGCGCCATAGCTCGCTGCCAGAAAGCCGGCTGACCTGACCCGGCCCGGCCCAGCCGTTCCAATCCGCGGCGAATTTCTGGCGCAAAGATAACCGGAATCGCCAACACCAGGGTGGGCACCATCGTTCGAATCAGCCAGCCAAAAGCCGGCAAATCGACCAGACTCGTCAATAAACTCAGGGCAACGATCAGCAGCAAGACCCCGCGCAAAAGCACCATCGCCTGGGTATCACGCAGCAGTATCAGGATGCTGAAAAACACCAGCGTGACCAGAAATATATCCAACGCGCTTTGCCAGGTAAAGCGTTGGAAAATGAAGGTCAATTCGTTGAATAAATCGGCCACAGCGGGTACTCAATCAATGCGGGTTTCAATTTTTGTTAAATTGGACGTAAAACGCGATCCTCACGGAGTTTTTTGAACAACATGAGTGTGCCTTCTGGCATCGATTCACGCGCGGCATCCTGCCAGGCGCGAACTTTCAAGGTTTCAGGTAACATGCGGACATAACCCAGGTTCTGCCACAACCCATCCTGCTTGACCAGCTTTGGCGAGGTGAAGATAAGCGAAGCCTCGCATTGTAACACCCGCGAAGCGCGTTCCATCACCTGGATTAATGCCGGGATTACTTTTTCGCTTGGCAGGTCAGGGTCGATAATCATTTCGGTGGCGCGCGACACCAGATTTTCCACCTGCCACCCCACCGCTGCCCTGAGTTTGCCATCCACCTTTAGCAGCAGGTAGGCCTTTTCGCCAAACCTTTCCATAATGTCCCCTGCAAGCAACGGATGCACGGGCTTTTCCAGCCGGTTGAAAAGTTCGGCAATCTCAGCGGAGTGACTCGGGTTGCCGCGGATAATGCTAAACTCGCCTTTTGCCGCGGTGGGCTCAACCTGTTCGCTCAGTTCAATGAACTCGGGGGGTAGGATCTGTTTGCATCCCGCGATCACCTGTCGCCAGGTATCTTCAATGCTGCCTACATTATTAATGACAATCTGAGCCGCTGCGATTTTTAATTCCTGCGCGGGTTGTGCTTCGATCCGCTGGAAGGCCTCGGCTTTCCTCATCCGGCGCTGCATGGTCAGACGCGTCAGTTGTACCTCTTTCGGCGCAGCAGCCACCCAGATCGAATTGCATTTCTTGTCCAGACCGGCTTCGAGCAGTTTGATAGCCTCGACAACGATCACCGGTTGGACGGATCGCTTTATCAGGAAATCGATTGCCTGGTTAACCAGCGGGTGCACAATCTCTTCCAGGACAGCCAGCGCCTGCGGGTCAGCAAAAACGATCCGGCCAAGACGGCCGCGGTCGATTTCGCCGTCTGGTGCAACAATCCAGTGACCAAATTGTTTGATAACCGCCTGGTAACCAGGCGCACCGCGGGCATAAGTACGTTGAGCCAGGGCATCAGCGTCAATCCCATAAGCGCCCAGATGCTCCAACATGCGGCGCACGACGCTTTTGCCTGTGCCGATGTTGCCGGTCAATCCGATGACAAATTTTTCCTCCCAGTCGCTCAATCGCAGCTCCTCTCGCTCGAAACCGACCATTAATATGGGCATTTATCATTTTATCTTTGGCCTGCAAGAAAGTCAAAGGATTAGGCGTAAACCTACCTTTCACTTACCTTCCAATCTGCTTATCGCCAATTTCGCCGGCTATTTTTGCGAGCCTTGTAAGGCAATTCGGCTGCGATCCCCGTAAAATTTTTCGGCTATAATTCAGGGCTGTACTTTGATCGGATGAAAAGATAATATCTTCTAGAAATAATTCCCGGTATCGGTGCCTCATGCCGGGTTTTGGGTTGAGAGTGTATTATGGCAGCGCAGCCAACAAACAAGCATGCAATTCGGAATATACTGGGGTCGCTATTTGGACCGCCTGACTTTTCCTGGAAAACCGTCCAGGAATATGTCTTCATCATCCTGGGTGCGTTGGTGCAGGCACTCTCCATGCGTCTGTTCCTCATCCCGGCGCAACTGGTCAGCGGCGGTATCAGTGGCATCGCGCAAATCCTGAATTACTTTACCCATTGGCCAATCGGTTTGATGGTTTTCATTGGCAATGTTCCGCTGTTCATCCTTGGCTGGCGCTACCTGGGCGGTGCCCGCTTTGCCAAGCGCACCGCTCTTTCGGTGGCTTTATTCTCGCTATTCACAGATCTGCTGGTTATTTTCATCCCGGCGCGCGGCATCACCGATGATCTGGTTCTCGACGCGCTGTATGGCGGTATCACATTGGGCATTGGCCTGGGCATGGTTTACCTTGGACAGGGTACCTCGGGCGGTAGCGACATCCTGGGGCGAATTCTCAACCACCGCCTCGGGATATCCATCTCGCAAGCTTATTTGATTACCGATACATTGGTGGTGCTGGCAGGTGGTTTTGCTTTCGACTGGGAGCGTGCGCTCTATGGGCTGCTGGTCATTTATGTCAGTGGCTTGGCTGCTGAGGCCATTTCCGAAGGCTCGGGGGTTTTTCGCACCGTCTTGATTATTACCAGCAATCCCGCTGCGGTACAAAAGAGTATATTGGAGGTGCTGGAGCGCGGGGTGACCATTCTGGAAGGAAAAGGGGCTTACACTGGCGCTGACCGGCCGGTTCTGTATACGGTTATTACCCGTTCCGAGGTCAACCAGTTGAAGGAACTGGTGCGTGAATCTGACCCACGCGCGTTTGTAGTGATTGGGCAGGCACACGAGGCTCTGGGAGAAGGCTTCAGGCCGCTAACGCGCTAAAGCTGTGCCAAACGGTGCAGCACGCCGGCGGTAATGGCAGCCTGACCCAGATGATAGCTGGCGATCACGATCACCCGGCCGAACCTTACGGGGGTGCAGAAGCGGTTATAGGCCAGCACCGTGTCTGAAATATAAAATAAGAGCGCGCCAACACTGACCATCCCGGCGGATTCATAAGACCAATCGGGGCGCAGCCAGGTGAGCAGGCTTGAAAATAGCATCAGGCTGATCACCACCACATACACCAGCATAGGGAAGCGAATCCAGTGGCCGCGCGGGCGTTTTAAGATTGCCTGACGCAACCGCCGGTACCCGAGTGAATCCAACAGGATCAACCCAAGCACTGGAAGGACAAACTGCCAGTCGGGCAGCAAAAAAGATGGGTTGAAGCCAACGATATAAAAGATATGCGCCAGCAAAAATGCGGTCAGACCGGCCGGAAAAAAACTGGGTGGCAGCATCAGGAAAATGTCGCCCGCCAACGAGAGAACCAGACCAGAGCCGAACCAGGAACTCCACCCCTGCCAGGCAGATGCCAGGCTGAAACCGGTTATCAGCACCAGCATCGGCGCAGGTTTGGTGAAAATTCGCCAGCGCGGCCTGTTAAGACCCACCGCCAGCCAATCGGCTGCAGCCAGCGTTAACGCCCCCGCGTACCACCCCCAGTGCATCTGACCTAATCCCTGTCGCGCGTATACCCCAGCCAGCGCAGCGCGTCCGGCCGATTGCGCCAGTTGGCGTTGACCTTGACCTTCAGCTCGAGGAACACTTTACGCCCGCTCATCGACTCGATTTCGCCGCGGGCTGTGGAGCCAATCTGCTTCAGCATTTCCCCATTTCTGCCAATCACAATCCCCTTGTGGGTTTCCCGTTCGATCAGCAGTGTGGCATGAATGTACGCGCCGCCGTTGCTGCGTTCGGTAAATTCGTCGATTCGCACTGCCAGTCCATGCGGAATTTCATCCCGCAGGTGGTTCAGCGCGGCTTCGCGAATCAATTCAGCCGCAATATCGCGCTCGTAGAAGTCCGTTACCTGGTCTTCGCTAAAAAAAGGCGCACCTTCCGGCAACTGCGCCAGGATTTGCTGCAGCAGCGTATCGCAGTTTTGCCCGGTCACGGCTGAGACCGCGACCAGTTTGGCTTGCGGCAGCAGCGCCTGAAAAAGACCCTGGCGTTCGGCCAGCACACCTGCGTTGACTATGTCCATTTTGTTCAGAACCAGCAGAATAGGCGGATGGTGTTTGAGCGCGTTCAGCCGGACAGCCACCCGTCGATCTTCCTCTGTCGGCGGAGCGCTGGCATCCACCAGCCACAAAATCACGTCTACATCCCGCAGGCTGTCTTCAGCCACCTGGTTCATGTACTCGCCAAGCTTGTGCACGGGAAGATGCATCCCGGGCGTATCCATAAAGATCACCTGGGCGTTTTCCAGCGTGAGAATACCCAACTGGCGCAGCCGGGTGGTCTGCGGGCGTGGTGACACGGCTGCCACCTTCTGACCAAGCAGCGCATTCATCAAAGTTGATTTGCCAACGTTTGGCCGCCCGACCAGGGCAGAATAACCCGCGCGGAAACCTTCCACTGGCTGGTCCATTAGCTCTGCTCCGCCTTTCGTGTCCAGGAGAATCCTTTGAAGCGCGCATTGACGATACCCACCCCGGTAATCACCAGCAAACCGCCCGCCAGCAAACGCCAGTCAACACTTTCATTTAAAAAGAGCACCCCTAGCAGGACGCCTACCAGAGGGAAGACATAGGTGGTCAACGTGGTGCGCGTCGCACCCGCCTGATTCAGCAGCGAATAGAAAAGAGTTGTGCCAATCGCAGTCGCCATGATACCCAGCCAGAAGATAGAAATCCACGTCATGGGCAACCGCGGCAGAGTCAGTGGTGCTTCCAGAACCAGCGCCAGCGGCCACAAAGCCAGGTTGGCGAACAAACTCTGCCCCAATGCCTGAGCGGAAGGGTGCATGCCAAAGGTTACTCTCCGGGCGAAAACTGCGGCCATTGCGTAGGACAGGGACGCAGCAAGAACCAAAAGCGCGCCCCATTGAAAATCCTTGAAAACGTCGCTTACATCATTGGAAACCAACACCACTACCCCAATAAACCCAACAACCAGGCCAAGCACCTTGAGCGGTGACAGGGTTTCATCGGGCACGAACATGGGCAGCAGAATAAAGGTAAAAAATGGAACGGTTGAATTAAGAATGGACGCCATGCCTGAGGTGATGGATTGCTCACTGATCGTGATCAGCGCAAATGGCAGGGCAATATTGAAGATTCCAAGGAACAAAAATGATCGCCAACGCTCACGCAGAGGAATTTTAACTTTATAGATGCGAGCGATCAGAAATAGGGTAGCCGAAGAAATAAGCAGCCGGATGGCATTCACCGTTAAGGGTGAAACTTCCCGAATGGCAATTTTTAACCACAAAAAGGTCGCACCCCAGACCAGTCCAAGGTACCAAAACTTACCCCAATTCTTAAGCGACAATGCGTTGTCCTTCCAAAGCCAGCAGTTGAGCTTTGTCTTCCACCCCGCCGGGACTGCCATAGCCGTGTAATTTTCCATCGGTGCCAACCACACGATGGCAGGGGATGACAATCGATATCGGGTTGCTGGCCATAATTCCACCTACCGCGCGGGCGCTGCCGAGGCTGCCGGTCTGGCGCGCCAGGTCACCATACGTCCGGGTCTGGCCGTATGGGATGGCATAGCAGGCTCGCAGCACCTTTTCCTGGTACGGCTGCATCGCGCGCCAATCGATCGGCAAAGTGAAAACCCGCCGGCCGGCGTAAAAATATTCGGTCAGTTCCTGCACGGCCTGCGCGGCCAGTTTTTCCAACCGGGCATCGCCTGTATGAACTTCAGTCTGCTTCCCAAAGGCAATTTTTGCCAACCCGGCGTTTGAAACATAAATGGTCAACGGACCAACCCGGGTTTTTTCGAGAACGCGCACCTCGTAACGAATCGGTTCCATATCCATGTTTACCACCTCCAATAGGACAATCTGGCAGGTTGAATTATATCAGTGCGGGTCTCCGCCCGCAGAATGGATTGATATTTTATTCGTTGGTTTGCAATTAAATACTCATTTTCGTCGATGCGTTAGGATATTGTGCCCCAGGCGTAGGGTGAGCGTAGGTTTAGCGTCAAGTAATGGAACGAACTTTCTGCTAAAATTAGTACAGAAAAGGGCGACTTCTCTTCTTCTCCTCCTTAAATAGCATGCCTGGGTCGGCGTCCCAGGCATGCTATGATTCTGGGTCAAGTCGTCTTTTTTGCTTTGTTAGCGGAAAGGTAATTTTTTTCAATCCGTCATCATCAATAGTTAATCCTGAGAATACTAGCAAAAATAGGCTGTAGCCTATTGCCAGATTATGTTAAGATAATAAAATACGGACAGTACGCTGTTCATTCTCAGGAGATAAAACCATGACATCAATCAGGGATGGAAAATTCTTCCTCGGTAAAATATTTGATATGCAGGCCGGAAAATTGACCGATGAGCTGCTGGAATACGATCCGGCTGACTTGACCACCCATGCGGTCGTCACCGGCATGACCGGTTCGGGCAAAACCGGCATGTGCGTCGGCCTGCTCGAAGAAGCCGCCATCGAAGGCATACCCGCCATCATTATCGACCCCAAAGGCGATCTCACCAACCTGCTGCTGCACTTTCCTGATTTGCTGCCAACCGATTTTGAACCCTGGATCGATCCGGAGGTCGCCCGGCGCGAAGGAAAAACCATCACCCAAACTGCCCAGGATACGGCTGAAAACTGGAAAAACGGTCTGGCAAGCTGGGGGATGGGGCCAAATGAGCTCAACCTGCTCGGTCAATCCGTCGACTTTAGTGTATTCACCCCTGGTTCCACTGTTGGGACGCCAGTCAACATTCTATCGTCTTTTGCTGCTCCTGATTTACCGTGGAATGAATACCGCGAAATTCTGCGCGAGAAAATCTCCACCATCGTTACCGCGCTGTTAGGGTTGGTTGGGCTGACCGAAATCGACCCACTGCGTTCGCGCGAGCACATTCTGGTCTCCAACATTCTGGAAAATGCCTGGAGCAAAGGCGTTTCACTTGACCTGACAGAGCTTATTCTGCAGGTGCAGAACCCACCTTTCGAACGGTTAGGCGCCTTTCCGGTGAACAATTTCTTCCCGGCCCAAGAGCGCTTCGATCTGGCGATGCTGCTCAACAATTTCCTGGCTTCGCCAAGTTTTGAAGTCTGGCGCGAAGGCGTCCCGCTGGAAATTGGCGAGCTGATGACTTCAGCCAGCGGCAAACCGCGTCATAACATTTTTTACCTGGCGCATCTAAACGACAGCGAGCGGATGTTCTTTGTCACCCTGCTATTTGCAGCCATCGAATCCTGGATGCGCTCGCAGCGCGGTACCAGCGCCTTGCGCGCCCTGGTTTATTTTGATGAAATTCTCGGCTACCTGCCTCCGGTGGCCAATCCGCCCTCACGCCCGATTATGCTGCGCATGTTGAAACAGGCTCGCGCTTTTGGCATCGGGTTGCTTCTGGCAACCCAGAACCCGGTAGACGTGGACTACAAAGGGCTGTCCAATGCCGGAACCTGGTTCGTTGGCCGTCTGCAGACCGACCAGGACAAGCAGCGGTTGCTCGATGGTCTCGATGCTGCCGGCGGCGGCCTGGACCGGCAGGAGGTTGATAAACTTATCTCCCGACTCGGCAAACGCACTTTCCTGCTGCACAATGTGCATGCCAAGGCTCCAAAAATTTTCCAGACACGCTGGGCTTTGAATTTCCTGGCAGGGCCGCTCACCCGTACCCAAATTCCACAATTGATGAAGCTGATTCCGGCAGAGGCGCTGCCCGGTGGGAGTGAACCCGCTATGCCCATTGGCGCTGCGGCTGCCGTCGCACCGGCACAGGCCGCGGTTGCCAGGGCCCCGACCCCGCTTGGACCAACCTCGACAACCCGTCCGGTGGCACCTGCCGGGATTAACGAGTTCTTCATCCCGAATAACCTGGCCTTTTCACAAGCCATAACCGACGCTCGCATCCCGGCAACTGCTAAAATCGACCAGGGCGGCTTTATTTACCGGCCAGCGCTCTTCGCCCAGGCTGAAGTGACCTACCTGGCGCGAAAATATAACCTGGAACTGACTCGCCAGGTGGCTTCTCTCCCGCAAGAAGCGCGCGGGAGGTTGGTCAGTTGGGATGACTTTGTCTGGCAAGCCTACCGCCGCGAAGATGTGATGAGTTCCCCACTACCCGGTGCACGCTACACCGCCATCCCTGAATGGCTCTCGGATGCCCGGTTAATCAACTCGCTGCAAAGTGATTTTGTAGACTGGGTGGTGCGCAACGGCACGTTGCGGGTGCGCGCCAATGAGGCGTTGAAGGTGTTTGCCGGACCAGAGGCAACCACCGCAGAATTCCGTGAGATGTGCAGCAAAGCAGCCCGGGATGCAATGCAGGCCGAACTCAGCAAATTGGAGTCAACCTACAAGAAAAAAATGGAAACTTTGCAGGCCAAAGTCAAACGCCAGACCATGGAAGTTGATTCCCAGGAGGATGAACTGAACCAACGGCGCATGGAAGAAGTCGGTAAGGGCGCTGAGTTCCTGCTCAGCATGCTCGGCGGGCGCAAACGCAGCCTTTCCAGCAACCTTTCCAAGCGGCGCATGACCACGGCTGCTAAAGCTGACTTAAAGCAGGAACAGGCTGAACTTGAAATCCTGGAGAAGCAGTTGGCCGAAATGGAAAATGAACAAAAGGCCGCGTTGGAGGAAGTCAACGAACGTTGGGCCAGGCTGGTCGATCAAGAAGTCGAGGTTCCGGTGACACCTTATCGCAAAGATGTTTACGTCGATTTTTACGGCATCGCCTGGCTTCCTTATTATGTCGTCAGCGCGGACGGTCAAAACCGCGAAATTCCAGCCTTCAAAAAGCCATAAACTCCTTCCTCTTAAGGTCAAAGAGACAAATCCTCTCCTGGATCTGTCTCTTTTTTGTTCTTCAACGACTTAACCTTACATTTCAGGGAAGGTTGGAAACTCTGATGAATATCTCTATAATGAAGGTGGATTTTAGAGAGGAGGTGAATTGTGTTCAACAACATCTTGCTTGCCGTAGATGGATCGGAACAAGCGACTCATGCTGCCCGTGTAGCCGGAGAGTTGGCCCGTAGTTTGGCTGCAGACTTGACAATTGTAACGGTCTTTGATCCCGTTCCAAATTTTCTGGGAGAGACAAATTTGCAATCTTTCGTGACCGATCAAAGAATTCGATCCGAAAGGGTGCTCCATGAAGCCTTAAACGAAGTCGGAGAAGTAACAACAAAACTGATTACCGAAATTCTGGAAGGTCCAGTTGCAGAAGCAGTGTTGAAAGTCGCTGAAGTACGCGGCAACGATTTGATCATCATGGGCACGCGCGGTTTAAGCCGCCTGGCCGGAGCGCTGCTTGGCAGTCAAAGCCAGAAAGTCATTTCGAATGCCAATTGCCCTGTTCTTTTGGTTAAATAAACGAGAATCAAGGTTTCCCGGACAAACCGCAGAACAACTGGCCATCCAGATCTGAATTTATAATCCATGCGGCGGGTAAACTGATAGAATACAGCGTCAATTAATTCTCTCGCTGGAGCGCTGCATGGAAACCTACGTCGCCTGGGTCACTGCCAACCCGCTCTTCTCGGCAGCCGTTCAATTTTCTATTTTGGGAACTCTGGGTGAGATCATCTCATTCAGCCTGCAAAAAAAGCGGTTCGCCTTGCCTGTTAATGGGGTGCAATTGGTCGGAAAAATTTTCGCCTGGGCGCTGCTTGGCATCGTCATTAAATACGGCTTTACCGGCATGAAGGGTTTCACCCAGGCGCTGCTCGACCACCACCTCCTGCCGCAATTTGTCGGCAGTGGCGTAGGCCGCGCCCTGGCTGTTTCATTGTTCACCAATATCCTCTTCGGCCCGCAGATGATGACCTTCCACCGGCTGGAAGATAACCTTATCCTCAGGCAGAAAGGTTTTTCCGGCATCACCCGCGCCTGGTGGACGCTGATCTGGTTTTGGATCCCGGCACATACCCTCACCTTCTCGCTGCCAACCGATTACCAGATTGGCCTGGCTGCTTTATGGTCATTGGTCCTTGGCATCATCATGGGCTACAGCAAAGCCCACGTGGACAGGAAAACTCAGCCCGCGGTTGTTGTTTCCATTGATTAACCCGGCGAATTGAGTATAATCACCGCAGGAGACCCTAATGCCGACAAATCCGACCCGTGATCGGGTAAATCCTGAAAAATTTGACACCACACCGCTGCGCCGCCCAAGCTGGATTAAAGTACGCGCGCCAAGTGGCGAAACGTACGAACAGCTTCAGCAACTGATGCGCAAGAAATCGCTGCACACCGTCTGCGAAGAAGCCGGCTGCCCAAACATGGGCGAATGCTGGGGTGCTGGCACCGCCACCTTCTTGATGATGGGCGACGTTTGCACTCGCACCTGCGGCTTCTGCGATATCAAGCACGGACGCCCCGAAGCGCTCGATTGGATGGAACCGGAGCGCGTTGCGCAGGCGGTAAAGTCTATGAACCTGCGCCATGCCGTGATCACATCCGTCAATCGCGATGACCGCAAAGACGGCGGCGCGCCAATTTTCGCCATGGTAATCCGCCGCATCCGGGAGATTCATCCCGGCTGCTCGATCGAAGTCCTCATCCCGGATTTTAAGGGCAGCAGTGAAGCGTTGCGTATCGTCATGGATGCCCGCCCGGAAATTCTCAATCACAACGTTGAAACGGTTCCGCGCCTGTTCAAGATGGTGCAGCCGCAGGATCATTACGAATGGGCCGCTGCCACCCTGACAAATGCCAAGAAGATCGAGCCGGATGTATTGACCAAATCCGGCATCATGCTTGGCCTGGGCGAAACAATGGACGAGGTCAAGGCAGTCATGGACGACCAGCGCTCGTGGGGAGTTGATATTCTCACCCTGGGCCAATATTTACAGCCCAGCCGGCAGCACCTGCCGATTGCGCGTTACTACACTATGGAAGAATTCGCCGAGTTAAGAGAGTACGGCCTGGGAATCGGTTTCAAGTGGGTCGAAAGCGGCCCCCTGGTGCGTTCCTCTTATCATGCCGCTGAACAGGTGCGCGCCCTCAGCGCTGTCCATCGCAAGTTGTACGGATTGAATTAGCTGTCCCCTCCTCCTACCGGTCCTTTTAATCGCCTGTGGGTAATACGGGTGAAGAAAAACATTAAAGATGTTAAGAATTGTTACATTTTCGTTGCAATCCCGCGCATAGAAGCGCGTACCTCTTGAAATATCGCCGGAAGATTATATAATGAAGTAGTCAATTGCCTGGGTGCCCCCCTCACCCCGGCAATTGACTATTATAGGTAAAAATTATTACAGGTGATAAAACAGAGCTGCACTGCAGCTCTGTTTTGCATTTATTGGGGAATTATTATCCTGAGATCCGGTTAGATTTCCCAAACGTATTGAACCAGAACCCGAATTTTTGGTACGCCATTGACAACTGTGAAACCCACAGCCCAGGTGCGCCAATCGAATTCATTGTCTTGCGCCCCGGCGGCGCGGTAAACCGCTATGAACGGGAGCCCGTCAAATTGGGCTGGCCATTCGACTATGGCTGTAGTTGGTCCAGTCCCGCTGCCAAATGCCAGGTCCTGGCAGGCTTGTATGTTGGGACGCTCGAACACATCCAGGAGTTGCGGCAAAATTTCCGTGCTGAATGACCCTTCCACTGGCAAACCGCTGCCTGCCTGGTCACCCCAGGTGTAAGCAAAGGTGCTGGTAAACAATGAGTCGACTTCCGTTGACCCAATATGCACCGGTGGATTTGCAAGGCGGTAGAAAATGTCCAGGCCATCCGGATCGGATATTTCAGCCAGAGCCGCGCCGTCCTGGTCAATCAGCGCCGCGCGAAAAGCTTCCAGGAGCGCCTGTACCCGCGCATCCGCACAGAAATCGAGACCGGGTGTAGGTTGCAGCGCTGGAACAGTTGGAACGGCAGTCGGTGAAATGACGACTACCAGTGGTGGGGTAATCGTTTGTTCCCCAACCGGAGAGGGAAGAACCTGCAAGTTGCCCGTGGCCGAGGCGGTTGGCAACGGCGTTGTGAGATTTGTGCTGCATCCTGCCACAACAGCCAACAAAACCACCAGACTGATCGTTCGAATCGACATTTGGTTATTCATGGCATCACCATCGCATGGAAAGATGATCCCTAGGATCGCACGCATATCACGCCCGCCGCGCCAGGGCCAATATGCGCCCCGATTGCAGGAGTGACTTCCGAGGTTAAGGATTTGGATGAACCGGGGATAAAAGGACTGAGCAGTTTTTGCAGCTCGTCCACTTTGGATAGCGCCAGAGTGTGGACAAATGAAATGCATTCCAAAGGCGCCAGGCTGGAGACAATTTCGCTTATCCGCTTGAAGGCTTTGTTGGTGGTCACTGCCATTTCCATCTTAATAATCCCGTCATGGAAGGAAATGATCGGCTTGATTTTTACCATGGAACCCAGGATGGCTCGATAGCGGGCAACGCGGCCGCTGCGGCGCAGGAATTCGAGAGTATCTACCACCGCATAAAGATAGGTGCGTTTGCGTAAGTCAGCCAATTCCTTGAGGATCACCTCGAGGTTCTGGCCCTGAACGGCAGCTTTGGCCGCCGCCAACACTTGTAGTCCAAGGCCCAGGGAGACCTGGCCAGAGTCGACCACCCAGATTGGAATGCGGGAGACCATTTCTTTAGCCTTCCGCGCGACATTGATGGTGGTCGAAAGCGACTCGGCGACATGGATGGAGATAATTCCCTGCGCACCTTCATCGGCAAATTTTTCATAAGCGGTGGCAAACGCTGCCAGGCCGGGAGCTGAAGTCGTTGGTGAGTGGGAAAAATCGGGTAGCCGTTGATAAAAGTCCTGGCGTGAAAGGTCGACGCCGTCCAAAAAGCTCTTCTCGCCAATGTTGATGTAGGCCGGAACCACAGTGACATCCCATTCCCGGGTCAATTCGGCAGAAAGGTCACAGGTACTGTCGGTTACGATTTTGATTTTCATTTGGTTTTTCCACCCTCACGTACAACAGTTTCGATCACATCCAATGCCCGATTTACCAGGTCAAGATCCGCCTGAGAACCCATATGCCCAATGCGAAAGATTTTCCCCGCCAGCGGACCGTAGGATCCGCCCACCACCAATCCTCGCCCGCGCAAGCGTTCATCGAATTCCTTCCACGTGATTCCATCCGGCAGATACACCGCCGTGACGGTTGGCGCAGGAACCGCACTGGCGGCCGGGAATAAGCGCAGTCCCATCTCTTTGATCCGGCTTCGGCAAATTTCTCCGGCCTTGTTGTGCCGCGCGAAAACCTGTTCCAGACCTTCATCCAGGAGCAGTTGCGCGGCTGCATCCAGGGCTGCCAGGCCGTGCCAGTTTGGCGTGTAAGGAAAATAAAAATCTTTTTGTGCATCCCGAAAGGGCAACAGGGCGTCATAGCCGGAATAATTGACCTCAGCGGCAATTTCCCAGGCGCGTGCGCTGATGGAACAGAACGCAGCCAAAGGCGGCGCGGACAACGCCTTCTGCGATGCGCCCAGGCACAGGTCAATGCCCCATTCATCGGTCAAAACTGCTGTGCCGCCGGCGCTGGCGACCGCGTCCACATAAAGCAGCGGAACATCGTATTTTCGCTTGAGCTTGCCAAGCCCGTCCAGCGGATTTAGCGTTCCAGACGGCGTCTCGCAATGAACGGCGGTGATCATTTTGGGGCGAAAGTTGATAATGGCTTGCTCGATTCTACTTAAATCGCCAAGGGTTTCATCATATCCAAGGCTAACCGTGCGCACATCCGCCCCGATAGCGTGCGCCATATCGCCAATCCCAAATCCAAAAACGCCGGTACCAATCGCCAATACCCGCTCACCGGGCAACAGCACGCTCTTCAACGCCGACCACAAAGCCAACATCCCTTCACCGGTCATAATTGCAATCGGGTTGCTCGTGGCGTAAATGGTCTGCAGGCTGGCTTCGGTGTGGTTATACAGCTCAAGAAAATCGACTTCGAGATCCGCTGAGCCGTAATCGATGTTCATCGCATCCAACACAGGCTGTGGCACCCGCACCGGCCCAGGAACCATTGAAATAGGATAAGTTTTCATCCGTCACCTGCTGTCAAGGAGGTCATTCACCCAGTCACCAGTGAATTATCCCACGGTTGGGACGAAATGAAAGGCTTTCTGGCATAGGCAAAGAGATTCTTCAATGACAGTTAATTTGTCATCCTGCCCGCAGGGCACTCTGCTAGTGTATGTCCCGCGTTTATAAAAACCATCTCGCTGCATCTAACCAGGGGCATGAAGGATCTCGTTGCCAACCAGCGAGTTTCTTCACAGCCCTGTAAACAAGGGCGCTGATTTCCCAAAACCAGCCCTTACCAGCAGGGGAAATCGCGGTTGGTTATCAGACATTGAAGGTATAATCGTGGTTAGTTTTTTATGAAATTATCATCATCCTGGAGGTTTTTATGAAATTCAGCGTCGTGGAGCGATTCACCCGCTATGTTAAGATTTATACACAGTCGGACCATGATTCGACGACTTTACCTACCACAGCCCGCCAGCTTGATCTGGCCCGTTTGCTGGTTGATGAATTGCAAGACCTTGGCCTGGTGGATGTCGTTATGGATAAATACGGCTATGTGTATGGCACGCTGCCGGCCAATACCACTGCGCCTGCGCCAGTGATTGGCTTCCTGGCCCATATGGACACCAGCCCTGACCTGAGCGGTAAGAATGTTAAGCCGCAGCTTGTGGAGTATAACGGCGGTGACATCGTTCTTAATCGTGAGAAAGGGATTGTTCTTTCACCACAAGAGTTCCCCGACCTTAAAAAATACGTTGGCAAGACATTGATCACCACCGACGGTACTACCCTTTTGGGCGCCGATGATAAAGCCGGTGTGGCCGAGATCATGGCAGCATTGGAACACCTGGCAGCTCATGTGGAAATCAAACACGGAGTGATCAAAGTTTGCTTTACCCCTGATGAAGAAGTTGGCCAGGGGGCAGACCATTTTGATGTAGCTGGTTTCGCGGCTGATTTTGCCTACACCATGGACGGCGGTGAGGTGGGTGAATTGCAGTACGAGAATTTCAACGCCGCCAGCGCAAAAATCGCCATCCAGGGGCGCAGCGTCCACCCCGGATCGTCCAAGAACAAGATGATCAATGCCAGCCTGGTTGCAATCGAGTTGAACAACCGGCTCCCGGTGGATAAACGGCCTGACAGCACAGAAGGCTATCAAGGGTTTTATCACCTGACCCGCATCAATGGAGATGTCGAAAAGGCCGAGATGAGGTACATCCTCCGCGAACATGACCGGGGTAACTTCGAAGCCATGAAAGCTGAGCTGGAAGCAATCGTTGACCAGTTGAATGCCAGGTACGGCAACGGTTGCGTGTCGCTTGATTTAAAAGACGACTATTACAATATGAAGGAAAAAATCGAGCCGGTCATGCACGTAATTGACCTGGCTCGCTCGGCCATGGAGGCGGTGGGCGTAAAACCGCTTGTTGTCCCTATCCGCGGCGGCACCGACGGCGCCCGGTTGTCTTACATGGGCTTGCCTTGCCCCAATATCTTTACAGGCGGGCACAACGCTCATGGTCGATATGAGTACATTCCGGTATTCGCCATGGAAAAAGCAGTCGAGGTGATTTTGCAGATTGTGCAAAAAGCCGTGAAATAAAAAGGGGTAAATAAACGGCAAGAAAGCCAGTCATCAGCGTGAATCTATCCGCCTGCCAGGGTACGATTATTCCCTGGCAAGCGGATGTTTTGTGCCGATTGTGACGAAAGGGCGCGAGCAATTATTTGGTTCCGTTGCCGATGGAAAAATGGAGTTGAATGTTTTTGGTCGAATCGTTCACCGCACCTGGATGGAAATCCAGGCCCATTACGCATACGTTGAACTTGACGCTTTCTGCGTCATGCCACACCATTTCCACGAAATAATCATTTTTGCAGATAACCGTAAGGGTATTTATTCCGGTTTTACCGCCGATAAGATCACGCTGAAAATTTTGGCGCCGCTGACTTCACCGTGACTGACGCTGCGACGCACCTTTCCGGCATTGAAACCGGCCTGGGCTACCAAATCCAGCATCTCATCCTCGATCAATGCCCCGGTGACGCAATCCGACCACCCGGCTGCTGCCGCGCGAGCTTCGCTCCCGATAGGACCGCCATAAACCATGTCGCTGATCTCCAGCCGACCCCCAGGTTTGAGCACCCGGTAAGCCTCATGGAACACCTTACCCTTGTCCTCAGTCAGGTTAATGACGCAATTTGAAATGATCACATCCACACTGCCAGACTCGACCGGTAAATCCGCCGCATCGCCGCGCCGGAATTCGACGTTGGTATAACCGTTCAATTTAGCCGATCGGCGTGAACGCTTGAGCATTGCCGGGGTCATATCCACCCCAATCACATGCCCCTCTGGACCAACCTTTCTGGCAGCCAAAAAAGAGTCCAGCCCGCCGCCAGAACCGATATCGACCACCACCTCGCCTGGTTTCAAATTCGCCATGGCAATCGGGTTGCCGCATCCAAGCGAAAATGCAGCGGCTTCGGGTGGGACGTCCGCCTGCTCTTGCGGGCTATAGTCCTGTTCAAAGTGGACCTCACCCTGCTCCAGCGACTCCAGGCTGATAACCGGTTGGCTGCAGCAGGCTGAACCGCCATCCCCTGATGCCGACCCGCCGCAGCAGGAATTTTTCTCGGCAATCGCGCCGTACTCTTCGCGCACCAATTCGCGCATTCCACTTACCCGCTTTGTGCCGGATGCGTAAAATATACTCACCACAACCTCTTTATCACCGGTGCTTTCACTGCTGCTCGTACAGCTTTGCCGGGTATCCCCGACCAAAATATTCACCATGCCGGCTTCCTCCAACCAGCCGTGAATTTTCTCGCGCGGGAATCCCAGCCAGATGTCCGCCATTTCGGTTCGCATCCAGGTGTGACTGTGGGCATCCATGTCCGAGAGCAGCAAGCGGCCGCCCGGACGCAGCACCCGCACCATTTCGCGGATAGCAGCCAGCGGATCCGGGCAGTGGTGGAGATACATGTTGGCGAACACCGCATCCAATGAGGAATCCTCGAAGGGTAGTTTCAGCCCATCTGCCTCATGAAAGGTGATATTACCAAATTCAGCCAGGTTCTTGCGCGCAGCCGCTAGCATTGCCGGCGAGCCGTCCACCACATGCACCTGAGAGACGTGAGCGGCCAACCCGGCGCTCATAAATCCGGTACCTGCGCCAATATCGGCGACGATCATGTTCGGATGCAAGTAAGCCCTGGCAATGACCGCGTCACGCACTGCCTCAGTGAAGTAGGAACCGCGGATTTGATCCCACTGCTCTGCCACGGTTTCAAAATAGGGTTTGGATGGGTTTTTAGTGGTCAAAGTAAGCCTCTTTATCGTATTTTTACGATCAATAATTCCCTTAAAAAACACCATGAGGTGCTTTCAAAAGGTTTGTCTACGCGTCTGGGCTGCCAGAACAGCAATCGGGCAACCAACCTTCGATTTGATCTTTAAGCCAGCGCACGCCGTCGGGATCCAGACAATAGCAGGTGGCTGGTCCCTCCACCTCGCCGCGCACCAGTCCCGCCTCGCGCAAGACCTTCAAATGCTGGCTGACGGTCGATTGCGCCAGCGGTGTGGACTGCACAATCTCATAAGTCATGCAGGTCTGGCGATTGGCCAGCATTTCCATGATTTCAAAACGGACAGGATTGCCCAGCGCCTTGAGCATTTTAGCCAGACGGAGTTCGGTTGTTTCCAGAGATTTTTCTTTCTGCATGAAGTTCGATCCTTATATCGTAATTTTACGATATAACAAATCATTTGTCAAGGGATAACACTATCATCAAAATGCACGATCTTTAAATATTTGGGCTGTTGGTTGTCTGATCTCTCCTTTCTAAAGGTCCATCGACTTCCCCAATCCATTGGAATATACCTGCAGTAAATTAATCTGGATCATGGAACAGTCCATTGGTGGCCTGTACAATGCTGGCTAAACATACCAACCGCTTTACAGCGGAATTAGCCAAAGATAGGAGAGAAATAAATGATTTGGAAGAAATGGAAGTCCCCCGTGTTTAGAGCCGTAATGGCTGTCGTATTGGTTGCTGTTGGTATTTCCAGCGCATTTTTAAGCGTAACACCCGCCCAGGCGCACTGCGATTCTGCCAAGGGCCCGGTAGCAACTGCTGCTCATGAGGCGCTTGAATCGGGCAATGTAAACCTGATTCTACCGTACGTAAAACCCGACGCGGAAACGGAATTGACTGCAGCTTTTAAAGAAGCATCGGTTGTGCGCAAAACCGGACGAACGGCCAAGCAATTAGCGGATCGCTATTTTATCGAGACGGCAATCCGGCTGCACCGCGCTGGTGAGGGTGCGCCTTATGTCGGTGTGACCGATGAAGAAACTCCTCAGGCGATTGTAGTTGCCGACAACGCCATGCTAAATGGCTCGATGACGGAAATCTATACCATGTTGGATGAAGCCATCAAAAAATCAGTTGAGGACCGCTATCAGGTGGTAGTGAATGCACGCGCCGAAGCCAAAGAGCTGAACACGGTTGAGGCGCATCGCGAACGGGTAGAAGCCGAATTGAATTTCGAAAAATTTATTTACGAGCTTTATACCGCAGCCTCGAACAGCGGTGTTTTGACGGAAGGTCACGCCCATTAACCGATAAAAAGTCTGGATAACCCAAGGCAAGGCCTGCGACGAATTTTTGCCGCAGGCCTTGTTGATTGTGTGCGAAAAGTTCGTCTTTCGCATTCAAAAAAATGGATCCCGGATCTCTGGCGCAGTTACCGCACGAATTGTCAGAGCCCCAATGGCCGGTACCTGGCAACCTGCGGGCAAAGTGGCTGTGCTTTACGGTTGAACATGAGACCCCTGTTAGCACGCGACAGGCTTACAGGTAGGGCTGATGGCTTATTCGAACCGGCAGGGAACACGCCATGTTCCAGAAAAAACAAAACCACCATATCTTATTCCTCAGCCATTCAATAAATGGAATTTTCAGCCTGTTTGCCGCTTGACATTCCAGTAACTGGAAGGTCTATAATAAAAAGTGTTCATGGAGGCGACTTTGAAAATTCAAGAGTTATCACAGGCTACAGGTGTGTCTGCCAAAACCATTCGTTTTTACGAAGAATCCGGAGTGCTGCCGCTGCCTCCGCGTAAACCTAATGGTTACCGCGAGTACGATCAAACGGATGTTGATCGATTGCGATTGGTGGCAGGCGCGCGCCGTCTTGATCTTTCCCTGGACGATATTCAGGAAATCCTTGCAATGAGAGATCGGCGCGAAGCACCTTGCCGGACAATGCTGGAACGATTACTGGCCAAGGCTGACGAAGTGGCGGAACGAATTGCCGGATTACAGGATCTTGAAGCCCAGCTTCGCAACTTGCATGCGTTGGGCCTTAAATTTCCTACAGACGATGTGGATGGTAAGAATTGTGTTTGTCACCTGGTCAGTCAAAAGTAGTCAACGATTTACAACGGTTTCCATGAAAGGTAAAAAATGGAAAAGCAAATAATCGAGCTTGATATTCGTGGTATGACTTGCAGTTCATGCGCCGCCCATGTAAAAAAGAGTTTGCTATCTGTTCCTGGCGTTGAAAAAGCAGATGTATCCGGATGGCAATCCAGAAAAGCCACGGTAATTACAACAAGTGAGATCAGAACGGAAACCTTGAGTAACGCGGTCGCTGCGGCAGGTTACCAGGCTTCTGTAAGGTTGATCCAAAATCCGGAGGCTTTATCTGGTTTAGAAATCAACGCCCGGGAGCATTATGATTTCGATCTGCTGGTAATCGGCGGTGGTTCAGGTGGCTTTGCCGCCGCAATCAAGGGCGATGAACTGGGTCATCGCGTTGGCATAATTAACGGGGGAACAATCGGCGGCACCTGTGTGAATGTTGGCTGTGTCCCCAGCAAAACGCTTATCCGGGCAGCAGAAGCCTGGCATACCGCCGGACACCATCCTTTTATCGGCGTGAATACGACTCAATCAGCGCTCGATTGGCCGGCTGTTCGTGGCGAAAAGGATGCCCTGGTTTCCGATTTGCGCCAGAAAAAGTATGTGAATGTTCTGGATGCTTACCCGAACATTACGCTTATCGAAGGACGTGCTGCTTTTACCCGGGATGGCGCCATCCAAGTTGGTGACAGAACTTTTCGTGCGCAACGTTATGTTGTTGCAACAGGCGCGCAGCCGCGTATTCTGCCAATCCCGGGCCTGGTGGATGCCCAGCCGCTCACCAGCACCAGCCTGATGGATCTGGATGAGTTACCCAAATCCCTCATTATATTGGGCGGACGGGCGGTGGCATTGGAACTGGGTCAAATGATGGCCCGTTTAGGCGTGAAAGTGCTTATCCTGCAACGCAGCCTCCGCCTGGTACCGGAGCACGAGCCAGAGATCGGGCGTGCAATTCAGGATTATTTGGAGCAGGAAGGTATCACCATCCTCACCGGCGTTCAGGTCGAGCGCGTTAGCCGAAACGGAGAAACCCGTACTGTGCATGCCAGGCTCAAAGGGGTGTCCCGTGCATATGAAGCAGACCAAATCCTGGTCGCACAAGGGCGGCAGCCAAACACCGCTGGCCTGGGACTGGATCAGGTCGGGGTCAAGCTGGATGAGGATGGAGCCATCATTGTTAACGAATACCAACAAACCTCCAATCCCAACATCTACGCCTCCGGAGATGTGACCCAAAATCCCGAATATGTTTACGTGGCCGCAGCCAGCGGCGCGCTGGCTGCCAGCAACGCATTGAATGGAAACCAGAAACCGTTGGACCTGTCGGCTTTGCCTGGCGTCATTTTCACTGACCCGCAAATTGCAACCGTTGGCCTTACGGAAGCCCAGGCAAAACGGCAGGGGTACCCGGTGAAGGCCAAAAATCTGCCTTTGGAGTATGTACCCCGCGCATTGGCAGCCAGGGATATTCGTGGTTTGATCAAGCTGGTAACGGACGAATCCTCAGGGCGCATTTTGGGAGTTCATGTTCTGGCAGCAGAGGCCGGCGAGGTCATTCAAACTGCAACATTAGCTGTCAAGTTTGGCCTAAAGGTGTCGGATCTCACCGAGACATTATTCCCATATCTGACGCAGGTTGAGGGGTTAAAACTGGCGGCATTATCTTTCACCAAGGACGTCGAAAAACTATCCTGTTGTGCTGGTTAGCAAGGGATTTTCCCCGGTTCAAAATTGGGCAAAAACGCTTCTTGTATTTTAGGCAAAAAGCTCGTTGTGTAATGAAACAAAAACCAGCTTTTCTACCCGTCTTCTGCCAACGGGTTATTCAACAGTAAACCATACATGGGGAATATGAAAACCCCGGTTTAGAACTGACCCTGCGAGCAGCGCACCGGTTTTGAGATGATGAAGCGCTCTCCAGAGATGGAGGGCATTTTTTTGTTACCTGGACAGGTTGTTAACGAACCATGAAAAGGGATTTCGCAGTGAAGGATAAAAATGTTGTGGTAAGCTCAAGGCACAGCAGACCGTCGTGCTCCAAATTATATATTGGTTAGGAAAACAAACCTTCTAATGAAACGCTAATCGAAGAACTATTGACTTCTCTATGCCCTTAAACTATATTTGTACATAGACATCATGAGATATATATAGGAATACATAGATCTGCATGGTTGAAAATTCCCCCTGGCTATCTCTATCTGAAGCTGCTCAATTGCTTGGCGTCCATTTTACCACCTTGCGCCGTTGGACGAACGCTGGCCTGGTGGAGCACATCCGCACGCCCGGCGGCAAAAGAAAATATACCCGCAAAGCGATTGAGGAATTTCTGGAACGCCACCGGAGTCAGGCTTCAAATCCCCTTGCGCTGCATCAGTTTACATCCAAATTGGCTTCCAAAACGCGCGAGGAACTTCGTGCCAGTGCAATCGCTGACCAGTCCTGGTACCTTCAATTGAGCGAAGCTCACCGTATGCAAATGCGGGCCTCGGGCAATCGATTAATTGGGCTCTTGTTTCAATACTGCGCTCGCGATGCCAATGGAGATGTCTTCCTTAAGGAAGGCGAGCGAATTGCCCATGAATATGGCCGGTTTTGTTTTTCCGTCGGAATGACGCTGGCAGAATGTACCCGGACGTTCTTGTTTTTCCGCAGGTCCATGCTCAACTCAATCCACGAGACAGGAACACTTCAAGGCATGGCTGACATGGACAGCCATCAACTTTTCCAGAGAATGATCTATTTTTTGGATGAGATCACTGTGGGTATGGTCTCGGAATACAGCAATTCCTAAAACAATTCCCGTCTGAACAGGTAAATGTAATGCAGCTTATCCGCCAACCCTTATATGATCTGAAAACTCGCCCTTTTATGGTGATTTGGGAGACGACCCAGGCATGTGATCTGGCCTGTAAACACTGCCGGGCAGAATCTCAGCCCGAGCACCATCCCAACGCGCTATCTTTCGAAGAAGGGAAAAAACTCATCGACCAGGTGGTTGACCTGGGCAAACCCCACCCGCTGTTTATCATGACCGGCGGGGATCCTTTCAAGCGAAGGGATATTTTTGATCTGACGGATTATGCCGCTCAACAGGGGCTGCCAGTGGCGCTTTCTCCGTCGGGTACGCCGCTGCTCAACGCAACCAACCTGGCCCGGCTGCAGGGTGTCGGCTGCAAGGTCATTTCACTCAGTCTGGACGCCAGTACGCCCGCTGCGCATGACGCCTTTCGCGGTGTGGCCGGGTCCTACGATTGGACGGTCAACGGCTGGAAAACGGCGCGTGAAATCGGCCTGAAGCTGCAGGTGAATACAACCGTCACCCGCTACAATCTGGATGACTTGCCAGACATGTTTGCTTTGGTCCGCTCTTTGGGCGTCATGACCTGGAGTCTCTTCTTCCTGGTACCCACCGGCCGTGGGTTGGCGGCGGATGAGATTTCACCGGAGGATTACGAAGCGGTGATGAACTTCCTCTACGACGCCTCCAAATACGTCAGCCTCAAGACCACCGAGGGCCACCATTACAAACGGGTCGTTCTGCAGCGGGCATACCTGGAAGCCAACGGCCTGCCGGTGGAAAAGTACATGCAATTGAATGATACCTACCATCGTTTGAGCGCTGCGCTCCAAAAGCACCTTGAGGATGGCCCTGCTCCGCTCATCGAACCGGACCGCATGCGGCGAACGCCGCTCCATGTCAATGCCGGCGACGGGTTTGTGTTCATCTCGCTGCTGGGAGAGGTGTTCCCCTCAGGCTACCTGCCGCTCAGCGCCGGGAATGTTCGCACGCAAACGTTGAAAGAAATTTATCAGGAAAGCAACCTTTTCAAATCATTGAGAGACAAAGACGCGTTAAAAGGCCGCTGCGGAATGTGTGAATATCGATATGTCTGCGGCGGGTCGCGGTCACGCGCATTTGCTACTGCAGGAGATTATCTGGCGGAAGAACCTTTCTGTTCCTACCAGCCTGGTTCCTTCCCCTTCCCTGACGCGATTCAAGAAATGAAGCACTAACTTTATCCTGTTGAGGATTGTGTCTGCAGCCGCTACGGCGGAGGGATTCATGTTGTCTCAACCCGAGGTGTAAACGAATGAATGATCGCTTGCTGAGCTTTTTCTATTTTTTTCAGTTCACTTCAGCTTATTGGGAGTTGACCGCCGAAGAACGCCGGGACGTGCATGCACGCCTGTTGGCCGACCTTAGAGCTGCCAATCTTCATTTCGATTTGTACCAGGTCTTTCCACTGAATGTCCGGGTGGATCTGCTCCTGTGGTGTTCGGCTCAACTGACAGAAGAAATGACCCCGGAGCACTTCTTCGAAGCCGCGGCCCGGATGTTGATGCCGTACCGTTCACTGATTTCCGCGCATGAGATCTGGTGGGGCATGACGCGTCCTTCTGATTACGCGCGCGGAAAATCTGCTCAGGAAATTGATCCGCTCGTGGATCAGCGCAGCCAATACCTGGTGATCTATCCATTTTCCAAGAACAGCGAATGGTACAAATTGAGCCGCGACACCCGCCAGGGCATGATGAACGAGCATATCCGCATCGGCCACCAATACCCGCAGATCAAGCAATTGCTGCTCTACTCGACCGGGCTGCAAGACCAGGAATTTATCGTCGCCTACGAGACCGAAGACCTGGTTCAGTTCTCGGCATTGGTGGCTGAATTACGCAGCAGCGAAGCGCGCCGGTTTACCAGCATGGATACACCCGTTTTCACAGCCATTTACCACAGCCCTGAAGAAACATTGGACCTGTTCATTTAAGGAACTCATGAACTCAAAACATGCGATTCTGCTTCTGGCTTACGGCGGTCCCGACTCGCTGGACGACGTCGAACCCTATCTCCTGGATGTACGCGGCGGCCGCGCCACTCCGCCTGAGCTGGTTGAGGAAATTCGCGGACGGTATGCAGCGATCGGCGGAAAATCGCCGCTGTTGGACATCACCCGCCGCCAGGGGCAGGCTCTGGAAGCGCAGCTCAACCGCATTTCGCCGGGGAATTACCGGGTCTTTGTTGGGATGCGCCACTGGAAACCGTACATCCGCGAGGCGGTCGATCAAATTGCCCATGAGGGCATAACCCGGGTGACTGCCATTTGCATGAGCCCCTTCTTTTCAAGAATGAGCACCGGCGCGTATTACGAGCACCTGCAACAGGCCCTCGAGCAGCAACCGGTGGAATCCGCCTGGCGGATTGAACTCAACCTGCGGAAAATCGAAGCCTGGTATGACCACCCGGATTTCGTCCATGGGCTGACTGTCAATCTACAGACCGGCCTCGAACGGTTTGGTCAAGATGCGCAGCCGCAAAATGACCAGCCACTGGTGCTTTTTACTGCCCATAGCTTGCCGGCCGCATTGGCTGAACAAGCCGATCCGTACGCCGACCAATTTGCCGACCTGTGTAACCGGGTTGCGAACGATGCAGGGCTGCAGCCGGAGGATTGGCGGACCTGCTATCAAAGCGCTGGAGCGCGCAATGGCCGCTGGCTGGGGCCATCGCTTGAGGATACCTTGCAGCAGTTGGCATCCGAAGGGAAAAAATCGGTCCTGGTGGCACCCATCGGCTTCCTCTGCGACCATGTCGAGGTGCTGTATGACATCGATATCGAAGCCCGGCGCCTCGCAGCGCAGGTTGGCATTCATCTGGAGCGCACTGCATCCATGAATGATCAACCCCTGTTTATCACAGCTCTGGCAGAAATCATTCAATCGGAAGGAAGAAAATTGTGAGTCAGTCCGCTGTCATTGAACCAACCAACCGGAAGGTTGTCGTTGTCGGGGGAGGAATCGCCGGGTTATCCGCTGCGTATTCCTTGCAGCAGGAAGGTAAAGCCAAAAATGCGGCGTTGTCCATCACTCTGGTTGATGCCAACCCGAAATTAGGCGGAAAGATTCTGACCGAAAAAGTGGATGGGTTTACCGTCGAAGGCGGACCGGACTGCTTTATCAGTCAAAAACCGTGGGCTGCCGAGTTAGCCCATCAGCTCGGGATTCAGGATGACCTGATCGGTACCAACGATCACCAGCGCAAGACTTTCGTTTTGAATCATGGCAGGCTTACCCCGCTGCCGGATGGGGTGATGTTGATTATTCCCACCCGGATCATGCCGTTCGTCCTTTCGCCCCTCATCACCTGGCCCGGAAAAATCCGTATGGGTTTGGATTGGTTCATTCCGCGCCGGCCAGGGCGTGATGACGAAACTGTGGGCGACTTTGTGCGGCGCCGTTTGGGTAGCGAGGCGCTGGATAAAATCGCCGAACCGCTGCTTTCGGGGATTCATGTCTCGGACCCTGAAAAGCAAAGCCTTCTGGCAACCTTCCCGCGCTTCCGTACCATCGAAGAAAAACACGGCAGTTTGATCCGCGGCATGTTGGCCGAACGCAAGGCTGCCAAAGCCAGAAAATCTACCGCGTCAAAACCGGTATCGCTCTTTCAGTCTTTCAAACAAGGCGTCGGCCGGTTAACCGAGGCTGTGGAAACGGCTTTGACCGACTGCCGGTTGATCAAGGATACGCGGGTTGTTTCGCTAACACGCGGCGGCGAAGGCGCTTACCGGATCGACCTTAGCAGCGGGGAAACGCTCACGGCAGATGCCGTCGTTCTGGCAACGCCGGCGTATGTCGCCGCTGAACTGCTCGCGCCGGTCAGCCTGGATATTGCCAGAATGTTAAATGCCTTTGAGTATGTATCTACTGCCACGATTTCCCTTGGATTTCGCAAGCAGGATATCCAAAAGCCGTTCATGGGCTTTGGGTTTGTCAATCCTCGCACGGAAAAGCGCCGGATTTCAGCCTGCACCTGGACCTCCTTCAAATTCGATCACCGCGCTCCGGAAGACCACATCCTGCTGCGCTGCTTTGTGGGCGGTCCCGGCAAAGAAGAAATGGTCGAGCAGGATGATGAAACGCTCATCAAAATTGCACGCGCAGAATTGGCGGACATTTTGGACCTTACCGCCGAACCGGTGCTGACACGCATTTATCGCTGGCGCAAAGCCAACCCACAATATAACCTGGGGCACCTGGATAACGTACACCGGGCTTTTGAAGCGTGCGCCAGGGAACTGCCCGGCATACTCCTCACCGGATCCGCGTACGAAGGGGTTGGCATACCCGATTGCGTCCGTCAGGGGCAGAAAGCGGCTGGAAAAGTGATGGAATTTCTGAGTGAGACGAAAGCAGAAGTACAACCCTAGGATTATGGAATTCCAACCATGCACCTGATCTGTTTGAGCGTTTCACACCACAACACGCCGGTTGAAATGCGCGAATGTTTGAGCATTACTTCCGACATGATCGAAAGCGCATTATCGGAATGTCCAATTCGGGCAGGCGAATTCGAGCCGATCCTCGAGATGGCTTTCCTTTCCACCTGCAACCGATTAGAAATCTATGCTTTGGTAGCTTCAACAAATGAGTTGGAAGCGGATACGAATTCGGTTTTTCAACCTGTTTTAACTTATCTGCGCAACGCGTTTGAGATTCCAACTCAGCCGATCGAACCCTATATTCGCTTTTTCACCGGCAATTCAACAGTCGCACACCTCTTTCAAGTAGCCGCAGGGTTGGATTCGATTGCCATCGGCGAAACTCAAATCCTGGGTCAGGTCTCGCAGGCTCTGGATACTGCGCTCCAATGCGGCAGCGCCCGGCATGTGCTTGCCTCGCTATTTAGAGCGGCCATCCATGCCGGGAAACGGGTACGAAATGAGACCGAAATCGGCCGCCGCCCCATCAACATCTCCACCATCGCCGTTCAGCTTGCCGAAACAACCCTGGGCACCCTGACCGATAAACAAGTTTTGGTTATTGGTGCGGGGAAAATGGGCGGATATGCCATTACATCTTTGAAGGAGCACGGCGCTCAACAAATCACTCTGGCAAACCGTACTTATCAGCGAGCAACCGAAATGGCGGCGAAATATGGCGGGGTAGCCTTACCTTTCGAGAACATGCCGGATGGTTTGAAAGAAGCCGACGTTGTATTTACCTCGACTGCCGCATCGCAGCCAATCCTGCAGCAGGATTTGATTGGCAAAATTATGTCACGGCGGCCGCACAGACCGCTGACATTGATCGACCTGGCCGTGCCAAGGAATGTAGAGACCAGGGTCAGGGGAATAGCCAATGTCCAGTTGTTCGATATGGACGATCTGCAAAGATTTGTCGGCATTTCGGATAATGGCAGCCACCAGAGCATTACATATGCAAAATCAATCGTTGCTGAAGAGGTGGCAGATTACGAAAAACTGCTCCGGGTGATTCCTTTCATCGGCGAACTGCATAAGAAAGTGGAGCAAATCAGGCAGACTGAGGTTGCCAGAGCCGTGAGGCATTTAGCCAACCCGGAAGCAGAGGTTCTTGAACAAATTGATCTGCTTTCCCGGGCTCTGGTTCGGAAAATTTTGCATGAGCCGACCATGCATTTACGCAACGAAACGAATCAGGAAACCCTGAACGATTATGTGGATGCATTATCCCGATTGTTCGATTTGAGCGAGCCCGAGCCGCACCAGGCTATGAAGAAGGTAGCGATATGAATCATCCCACCACCCGGACGATCAAACTGGGAAGCCGGCCTTCAAAATTGGCCCGCTGGCAAACTGAACACGTCCTTACCCTGCTCAAATCAGCCTGGCCTGACCTCTCCTTCCAACTGGCCATCCTGGTTACCACCGGAGACAAAATCATCGATCGCCCGCTGCCAGAAATCGGCGGTAAAGGCGTGTTCACCGAGGAGTTGGAAAACGCCTTGCTTTCCGGCGAAATCGACCTGGCCGTTCATTCCCTGAAAGACCTGCCGGTGGAAAATGCAGCAGGGTTGGGCATCGGAGCGGTAAGCCAACGCGCCTGCGCTCAGGATGTATTGATCTCAGCAAAGGGAGAAACGCTTTCGGAGTTGCCAGCAGGCGCCCGGTTAGGCACTTCCAGCCTGCGCCGCGAAGCCCAGGTTAAAGCTGCCCGCCCCGATTTGAACATCTTACCGCTGCGCGGAAACGTAGATACCCGCCTCCGCAAAGTACTGGAGGGAGAGTACGATGCGATCATCCTGGCCGCTGCAGGAATGGAACGGCTTGACCTTGCGAAGCACATCACCGAATACCTTTCACTCGACATAATGCTTCCCGCACCAGGTCAGGGAGCGCTGGCAATTCAATGCCGCTCCGATGATGCCGGGCTGCTCCAGCTACTCAAACCCATTCACGATCCTGCCACCTGCCGGGCAGTCACAGCGGAACGCGCTTTTCTGGCAGCGCTTGGCGGGGGTTGTTCAGCGCCCGTGGCTGCTTATGCCCATCCTGACGGGGAACAACTCGAAATCACCGGGATGGTCGGATCCGTCAGCGGCCAGCAGGTAATCCGTGTTTCCGCAGTTGGTGAAGACCCCAATGCATTGGGCAAACTGCTGGCTCAAAAAGCGCTTGATCAGGGCGCTGCAGAATTGCTGCGATGAATAAATTAACCGGCAAACGCGTTCTTGTCACTCGCCCAAAAGCACAAGCGGCGGCTTTGATCGATCGATTAACCGCTCTGGGCGCTGAGCCGGTCATTTTTCCTACCATTGAAATTTCTGCGCTGAAAGACACGTCGTTGATCGACCAGGCGATAAATCAGCTAAGCGCCTACCAGTGGGTCATCTTCACCAGTGTTAACGGTGTATCTGCCTTCTGGCAAAGACTCACTGCGCTTGGCAAAGGAAGCAATGCGTTCGCGGGTATCCAGGTGGCGGCCATCGGGCCGGCAACTGCGCAGGCGCTCATGGAAAAGGGGGTGCAGCCCTCCTTCGTCCCTGATGAATATGTAGCCGAAGCCTTACTGCCCGGTCTGGGTGAAGTGCGTGGCCAGAGGGTTCTATTGCCGTGCGCAGAGATTGCCCGAAAGGCGCTGGTAGAAGCGCTTCAAAATCACGGGGCTCTTCCAGAGGAAATTGCAATTTACCACACTCTGCCGTCTCAGCCTGATTTGCAAGCCCTGGCAGAACTGGAAAAGGGAGTTGACATTGCCACTTTTACCAGCTCATCGACGGTGCAAAATTTCTTTGCCCTTTTAGACGGGCGAGCGTTCGAACTACTAAAAGGGGTGGTAATCGCCTGCATTGGCCCAATAACGGCTGAAACTGCCCAAAAGCTGGGGCTTACGGTCGATATTGTGCCAAAAGACTATACAGTGGATGGACTGGTTGAAGCTCTGCTTAAGGCCAACCTTAGATGACAGTGAGGAATACCAATGAATTTTCAAACCGAGACAACAAAGAATCCAAAACAGGAGCTTAGGCCGGCAGCCAGTTTTCCAACCATTCGCCCGCGCCGTTTACGGATTTCTCCGCAAATCCGGGCTATGGTGCGAGAAACCAATCTGGCACCCGATGACCTGATCTATCCGCTTTTTGTCACCCATGGGCGGGGAGTAAAAACGGAAATTTCCTCCATGCCCGGGGTCTACCATTTGTCCCCAGACATGCTCACGGATGAAATTCATTCCGTTGCCGAATTGGGCATTCCGGCAATCCTTCTGTTTGGCATCCCAGCCGAAAAAGATCCGATCGGCATGGAGAATTTTTCGGAGAACGGCATTATTCAACAGGCTACCCGGGTGATCAAAAAAACCCACCCTGAAATGGTGGTGATCACCGACGTTTGCATGTGTGAATATACCGACCACGGCCATTGCGGTATATTGAACGTGGGCGGGGAAAATCGACCCAACCTTCACCTTCCCGAGGGGTATGTGCTCAACGACGAGACCTTGGAGATCCTGGCAAAAGTGGCTGTCTCACACGCAGCCGCCGGAGCAGACATCGTCGCGCCTTCCGGGATGATAGACGGCATGGTGACGGCGATTCGCGCAGGTTTAGACTCAAACGGGTATGAGCATCTACCTATCCTTTCCTACTCCACCAAGTACGCTTCTGGCTTTTACGGGCCGTTTCGCGAAGCCGCCCAGGGCGCGCCAAAATCCGGCGACCGCCGCAGCCATCAAATGGATCCGGGTAATGTCCGGGAGGCACTGCGAGAGACCGCTTTAGACGTGGCTGAAGGCGCGGATATGCTGATCGTCAAACCCGCCCTGGCCTATCTGGATGTCATCCGCGCTGTCCGCGAACACTTTCCAGAACTGCCGTTGGTTGCCTATAACGTCAGCGGGGAATATTCCATGCTGAAAGCGGCTGCCGCCAATGGTTGGTTGGACGAAGAGCGAGTCGCGTTGGAAATTCTGACCGGTATTCGGCGGGCAGGCGCCGATATGATCATCACCTATCATGCCAAAGACGCTGCCCGGTGGCTGCAAAATGGCTGACGTTGTAGCCTTCACTCCAAACCCTGTTTCACGAAAGCCATTTTGATCCTATGGAACCCTTAACCTCCAGTCAACGATTTCTTAATGCCTGCTGGCAAAAACCGGTTGACCGAACACCGGTATGGTTTATGCGGCAGGCCGGTCGTTTTTTGAGCGAATATCGCGCGATTCGGGCTCATCACACGCTGCTCGAGATTTGCGCCCAACCGGAACTGGCCGCGCAAGTTACCCTTCAGCCGGTAACCCGGCTGGGGGTGGATGCGGCCATATTGTTTGCTGATATTCTGTTGCCATTAGTCCCAATGGGAATTCAATTGGAATTTGCAGCTGGAGAGGGCCCGGTGATTCACAATCCTATTCAAAGCGCAGCGGACGTGGCTGCGCTTCGCCCGGTCGAACCGCGCGAGTCGCTGGCCAATGTCCTCGCTGCGATCCGCATTGTGCGAAAAGAACTGGATGGTACAACCGCCCTGATTGGTTTTGCCGGCGCGCCGTTTACCCTGGCCAGTTACCTTATTGAAGGTGGTTCTTCGCGCAACCTGTTAAAAACCAAGCGCATGATGTATTCTGACCCGCAATCCTGGCACCGGCTGATGGAAAAACTGGCGCAAGTCATTGCGGATTATCTCAGCGCCCAGATCGATGTCGGGGCGCAAGCTGTCCAGTTATTCGACAGTTGGGTTGGAACGCTCACTCCGGACGATTACCGCGAGTACGTATTCCCTTACTCAAAATCCATATTCGCGGCTCTCCAAAAAACGGGGGTACCGACGATTCACTTTGGCACCGGCACTGCCTCGCTGCTGCCGCTGATGAAAGAAGCCGGGGGGAACGTCATTGGCGTCGATTGGCAGACTCCGCTGGACTGGGCCTGGAGCCTGTTAGGTCACCAGGTGGCGGTGCAGGGCAACCTGGATCCGGTAGCCTTTTATGCGCCTGAAGCCGAGCTTGATAAGCGTGTGGAACGGGTCTTGCGCCAGGCGGGCGGGCGTCCGGGGCATATCTTCAATCTGGGACACGGCGTATTGCCGGACACACCTGTCGATCAGGTCAAACGCGTGGTCGAGCTGGTTCACGAGTGGTCATACCAACCTGTGGAATAATGGAGAGACGATGGAAACTTCAAAATCACAACAACTGTTTTCCGCTGCCCAGCAGTTCTTTCCGGGCGGTGTCAACTCACCGGTACGGGCTTTTCGCGCGGTAGGAGGGCAGCCCTTATTCATCGACCGGGGCCAGGGAGCTTACCTCTACGACGTGGATGGAAACCGGTTCGTGGATTATGTTTTATCCTGGGGACCGCTCATTCTGGGTCATGCTCATCCCGCCGTCGTCACTGCCATCGCGGAAGCTGCTGCACGCGGGACCAGTTTTGGCGCTCCATGCGAACTTGAAATTAAACTGGCCCGATTAATTCAAACGTTTATGCCAAGCCTGGAAATGCTGCGCTTTGTAAACTCGGGTACAGAGGCAACCATGACTGCGTTACGGCTGGCCAGGGCTTATACGGGGCGGTCAAAGATCGTCAAATTCGAGGGCTGTTATCATGGGCACGCCGATATGCTGCTGGTGAAAGCCGGTTCCGGTGTAGCCACGCTGGGGCTGCCTGATTCGCCCGGTGTCCCAGCCGGGAGCACAGCCGATACGCTGGTCGCTCCCTATAATGATATTGCTGCAATGGAAATGCTTTTCGCCCAACATGCCGCTGATATCGCAGCGGTAATCGTCGAACCGGTCGCCGGAAACATGGGGGTTGTGCCGCCAGAACCTGGATTCCTGGAGAGCTTGCGCCGCTTGACGACCGAAAGTGGAGCTTTATTAATTTTTGACGAGGTGATGACCGGATTCCGGGTTCACCCGGGCGGCGCTCAAGCTTTATATGGCATCCATCCCGACCTGACCACGCTTGGCAAAGTGATTGGCGGCGGTTTGCCTGTCGGCGCTTATGGCGGAAAGAAGGAAATCATGCAAATGGTGGCCCCTTCTGGGCCCATGTACCAGGCAGGGACCCTATCCGGAAATCCGCTGACGATGGCAGCGGGCATTGCAACCCTGGAAGAGTTGAGAAAGCCCGAAATCTGGAATAATATCGAGCGTATGGCATCCCACCTGGGAGATGGAGTTCGCGCAGCCGCAAAGGATGCCGGCGTAAAGGTCGTTGTGCAGCGTGTGGGAACCATGTTTACAACCTTCTTCACGGACCAGCCCGTAACGGATTGGTCGAGCGCAAAGCGAGCCGATACCATGCGTTATGCCGAGTTCTTCAAGACAATGTTATCGGAAGGGATTTACCTGGCTCCTTCTCAATTTGAGGCCGGGTTTTTGTCGGCCTTTCACTCCGAGGAAGTAGTTGGAAAAACGATCGAGGCTGCGCAAAACGCATTTCGGCGAATTTCGAAATAACGTATCGGTTTGGACAAACAAGTGGGTTTCCTGGATAGAAAAATCCCGTTTCCGGGGAACTGAGCGGGCGATGCGACTCGAACATCGTCCCCTTGTGGGATATCATCCCCTCAATGGGGGCCTACGACCTTCAGTGTGGCAATAAAAAGTCCCCGTTTCCGGGGAACTGAGCGGGCGATGGGACTCGAACATCGTCCCCTTGTGGGATATCATCCCCTCAATGGGGGCCCACGACCTTCAGTGTGGCAATAAAAAGTCCCCGTTTCCGGGGAACTGAGCGGGCGATGGGACTCGAACCCACGACCTTCTCCTTGGCAAGGAGACGTTCTACCAACTGAACCACGCCCGCTTTTTGAACGGCTCGAATTATATGCTGGAATGAGCGAAACGTCAACCCTTCGAAACCCAAAATAATTTCGAAGAAAAAATGAATCCCAGAGAGGCGAAGTTTACGGAGAAATTAATTTCTCCCCATAAATCTTGCGACTCCATTCAACTAATTCAATTGCGCTTAGGAACCCGTCCGCGGCTGAAACGGCGCCGATTTTATACGAGGCAAACACTACTGCAGACTGCAGCGCCCGATAGGGGTCTCGATGAACAAGATAGGCATGTAAAAAAGCAGAAAACAACGCGTCACCTGCCCCAATGGTATTGACCACCGGCCGGGTATACACCGCCGGGATGCGCCCGATAAACCCGTCTCGCCGGACGGCCAACAGACAGCCTTCGGCGCCCAGCCCGATGACCACAATGTCATTGCGGAAGCGCGCCAGTACCGCCCGCGCCCATTCTTCCGGAGGAAGCGGCAGGTTTTCATGCGACATGAATAAAACATGCGCCTCAGCCATGAAATCCTGGTTGTAAGCATCGTCGAGTGAATCAATCGCATGCACGTCCGTCGCCACCAGTTTACCGAACGCTCGGGCAGGTTTCAGCATGGCACGCGAGAAATTGATGTTGCATAAGGCCAGAATGTCGCACTTCTGCGCTGCTGCTTCGAACAATTTCGGCGGGTAAAACTGCTCCTGGATGTCCTTGAGATCGACATGGATTTGTCGCTTGCCGTCCGGGTCAAAAAGGATCACCGACTGGGCAGTCTGATCCACCTGCGAAAGCACAAAAGTGTCAGATATGCCATCATGTGCCAGTGTCGCGCGCACAAGGTCAGCGGCGTATTCATTACGCCCGATCAGCGAGAGAAAATCAACCTGGTTGCCTAACCCGGTGAGCGCTTTGGCCAGGTTATAACCGACCCCCGAAACACTGGATTGAATACCGTTAAATGGATAATAAACGGGATTGTATGCCAATGGAAATTCGGCTATACGCAGCGTAGTTTCGACGTTGATCAGGCCGGAAACCAGGATGGAAACCATGGCCACTTTTCCCTGAGACAGTATTTCAGAGCAGCCGTCCCTGCCAGGCGCTTTAGTGAAAAACGCTAACCCGTCTGCTGACTGTTCGGTTATCCGCCTGTCCCACTACTGACCCTGACAACACTGATCAAAAGGCCAATCGCCCCGGGAATCCCTACACAAAGACCAATGACCAGCAAAACGATGCCGATGATCAGGGTGGCAGTGGATGAGCCTTTCTGCTCCAGAACTGAATCGGCCGGGTTGGCAGGGTTGACAAAAACCTTCACGGCTCGGCCAACCGGATAGCGCACAACCGCCTCTTGAGAGGTTTTTAGCTTGCTGGTGGAAAAGACCATCCCAAGACGCATTTTGTCATGGGTATATTTAGTGCCGCCCACCTCATATTCGTACTTGACGTATGGCCGGTAGGTATCGACCCCGCCATCGTCATCCGTGCTTGGGCTGGTAATTACCCGCGACTCAAGCACCGTGCCGTCCACCGACGGCCAGGACAGGGATTGCTGTAACTTGTTCTTATCCTGGCGGCTGCGGACGATCATAATGATGCCCACGACAGTGAAAACCAGGGCAAACACGCCAAAACATGCGATTGCAATGATCGGTCCAGTGGTTGAATCCATTTTACGCCCTCCTATTGCTCAAGTTGCGCGCTAACAATATTTCCGGAGCCATCAATTTCCAACGACCAAAGGCTGCCAATTTGCGCCTGCTGATAAAGGTTGAGGTCACTGGTGCGCAGTTCCAGCACGCCCTGGTCGGTATTGAAGAAAATCGTATACACTGCACTGGCATCCCCCGCGCGCTGACCGCTGGCGAGCGCTGCCTGCGGCAGCCGGGGAAACAGGTCGCTGCCTTGGAGCGAAAGTTGATCGACAGCCACCCACTGGGAGACGGTGTAATCGCAATATTCGGCATACGTTTCGTAAACGCAGTCTTGCACGACCTCGCCAAAACCGGTACCCTGATCAACCGTGTACGGAGTGCCGCATACCTCGGTAGAAACTGGCTGCGGTTCGTCCGCGGTATAAGCAAATCGGTACTCGCAGGCGCCGACCTCTGCTCCGGAGGGAATGTCATTGGCCCAACCCTGCGCCGTGACCGGTTGGAATTCTTCGATCATCAACTGTGTCGTCCAGGAGGTGTTCTGCACTGAGCCCGATACCGTTTCGGTGCGACCTGCCGAAATGGCGAGAACAACGCATAAAACGAGCAATCCGATCAAACCGATAATGCCGATAATCTTGACCAGCGGGCTCATTTTCACTGGCTTGCGCTGCGTATCCGCCTGCTGGACGGGTGCCTGCAAAGTAGGAACAGGCGGCACAGCCAGCGAAGCGCCGCAGTTGGAACAGCGCTGTGAGCCAGCCGGGTTCATCTGACCGCAGGACGGGCATGGGCGGTCGGGCACAGGGACCGAGCTGAAAGCACCCACCACTTCGCCTGACTCTCTTTTTTTGGCTTCTTTTAAATCAGCGCCGCACTGGATGCATACCAATGCATCCGCCTTGTTACGCGTGCCGCAAAATGCACAATGCACATCGGGCGCGCCCCGGGCAATCTTCCTGGCGTCTTCACCCTGGATGAGTTCCTGCCCCTCACGCTGTTGGAATTTAACATCCTGCGGTTGGGGTCCGCCGCAGGTTAAACAAGTTTTTTGGGGACCGGGGTTTTTACTGCCACAGCGCGGGCAGACCCACTCCATCTCGACATACCCCAATTGTTTTTTCGCCATGAAACTCCTCTGCCAGGTAATACTGGTCTATGATAGAAATTATAGTAGAAAATTTTTTAATCAAGGATAAACACACTCCACATTCTCCTTGACGGAATGCCATGGCCACCAGGCTGCATTTCCGCCTGCGCTGGCTGGTTTATAATGAAAGCCGCGAGAAACAAACCGGTTCTTTGATTCGACAGGAGGCGTGTGCCTGTGAGTGTTATAGACCAGCTCATTGCAGATTTACCCCGAGAGCCGATCGCTGTGCGGGATGTGGTTGCGGGTGTGCGCTGGACTGCGGTCACCAGCCGGGGCTGCGGATTGGCCGCCAGTCTGGCATTCGGCAATGACGGCATACCTCGCACACTACCGGACGCCGGGCATTTACACCGTAAATCCGTGCAGGAACTGGCCCGGGGGATGCATGAGCCCAACCTGCTGGAGGCCAGTATTGGACTGGCAGCCTACAACTCGACCCTTTCCGCGGATAGCGGCTGTCTCCAAAACCTGAATGCCTTTGATCTACTGGCATACCTGGGCAGGGGAAAAAAGGTAGCTATGGTTGGTCACTTCCCCCAGGTAGAATGGTTACGAGACCAGGTGGACAGCCTGTGGGTATTGGAAAAACGCCCGCGCCCCGGTGATGTCCCGGCGGAGGCCGCTCCAGACCTGGTGCCGCAGGCCGATGTGGTAGCCATCACCGCAATGACCATTTTGAACCATACCATCGATGATTTGCTGGCATTGTGCCCACCGCAGGCAAAAGTAATGGTCCTGGGCCCCAGTGCGCCGCTGTCACCGGTGTTGTTTGACTGCGGCGTTGACTTCATATCCGGGACTGTTGTGACGGATGAGCAGGAGGTCTTGTTGACCATCATGCAGGGCGGCAGCGCTTTGCAAGCTCAAGGCACGCGCAAAGTCATCCTATGCAAAGAACCGTTCGATGGTAGTTCCCTTGCAACTAAATCGGACCGGGGGCGTATATATTCGCAAGGAGAATGAACCATGGAACCCAAACGTTTGTATCGCAGCCGAACCGATACCATGCTCGGGGGCGTGTGCGCCGGCTTAGCCAAATATTTTGATCTTGACCCTACAGTCGTCCGCCTTGTCTTTGTACTTTTATTCCTGCTGGCAGGGCATGGTCTGCTGATCTACTTGATCATGTGGCTGGTAGTACCGCCTGAACCGGCAGCCTGAACCCTGATCCGGTCACTTTAAACCAACCGGATTACCGGATAAACATCGAAAAAGGAAGTAACAATGGAACATCGGCCTTATCGTTCGTTTTTCTTGCCAGTAGTGCTGATCGGCATCGGCGTGGTCTGGTTGCTTGGGACAATGGGGGTCATCCCCAATGCCAATTTTGCATCTCTGGCTTCGCTTTGGCCGTTGATTTTCGTTGTGATTGGTTTGCGTATATTGATCGGCGGCCATTCGGCGGTTGGGAGCGCGCTGGTCGGTTTGATCACCGTTGCGCTGGTCGTGTTTTTTTTGATTGCCGGACCGTCGCTTGGTCTTACAACCAGCGGCACCCTCAAAACCGAGCGGCTCGCTTCTGATATTGGTACTGCCACGGTCGCCGACATCACCCTGGACTTTTCTTCGCAGCCTGTGGCGATGGATGCACTGACAGACAAAACCAGCCTGCTCAAAGGTGAAATTGATTACTACGGCACGCTGAATTACAGCGAATCCGGCGACAAAACGCGCCGCATCCGGTTGGAGCGCTCCGGTAACTCCGGGATACCCTTCGACTGGGACCCGAATGCTCGTTGGGACATCGAATTGACGCCCAATTTGCCCATCATGTTGACCATCGACGGCGGTTCCGGCTCGTCTGATCTGGATTTGAGCCAGTTGCGGTTGATCGAGTTCAATCTTGATCAGGGTTCCGGAAGCCTGAAGATGCAATTGCCGGCTTCCACCCAACCGTATCGCGCAGCGATCACCGGTGGCTCCGGCAGCATGAATGTCGCTTTTCCATCCGAAGGCGATATTACAGTTCGCCTGAACGGGGGCAGTGGCAGTATCAACCTCGATATCCCAACCGGAACAGCGGTTTCACTCGAAGTGCGCAGCGCCGGGTCGGGCAGCGTGAACCTGCCGGATTGGCTGCTGCCTGACAGGGTGTATCGCGATGGCAAAGAAGGCACCTGGAAGACAGCCGGGTTTGATCAGGCCACCCATAAATTGACCATCATTTGCGATGACCTGGGTTCCGGCAGCTTTACCATCGAGTAAACGCCTGGATTTTTACCCTGTGCGGTAATAAACAAACCATTCGTTGGGGCAGACCTGTGTGTCTGCCCCATTTTTTTTACGGAAACCGGTCGACAATGGAATCGACCCTACAGATGATATACCCACAATAAATTAGACAATGGATTCTGGAGACATTTTCCTGCCCCAGGTATCACGGTGGCATATCCTGAACGGGTATGGCATAATTCAAACCATCCTTACTGAGGAGCGCACCCCATGCGCCTGTTCGAAAACTTAGCTTTGTTCACCATGCTGCTCGGGTTGGCATGGAGCTTTGCCCCCGAAAAACGCCGCCCGCGAACGATTCTTTATCTGCCGCTGCTGATCTGGGCGCTGCTCGCGGTGCATATTATCGTCGAAGGGGCGCGCTGGCAAATGGTTCCTGCCTACCTGTTTGCCCTTGGTCTGACACTCAACAACCTCCGGCTGCTACGGCGTAAGCAGCCCGCCCAACCGCTACATCCATTCCTGCGCTTGCTACTCGTGGTGCTATTTTTAGTGCTCTTTTTAGTCATTTACCAGTTGCCGCAAATCTTGCCGGTCTTCACCCTGCCCGACCCTGGCGGCAGGTATGCGGTGGGTACAACCAGCCTGACCCTGGTTGACTCTGCCCGGGCCGAAACCTTCACTGCAAGCCCCGATGATCAGCGCGAGGTTGCTATTCGCATCTGGTATCCGGCTGACCCGGCTGCCAAAGCTCGCCCTGCCCGCTACGGTTTCGATCACGCCGATTACACCGGATTCCTTGCAGCGGAACTGGGTTTACCGCCTGTGATCTTAAGTCACCTGCGCCTGATCAAAACGCATTCGCTGCCGGACGTTCCTCTCGCCGCCGACGGGACAGTCTTTCCAGTGGTGTTGTTCTCTCATGGTTACCGCCTGGGTTACCTGGAGCAAAACACATCCCTCATGGAGACCCTGGCCAGCAATGGGTATGTCGTGGTCAGCCTGGCGCATCCTTACGAGGCCATCGCTGCTCCTCTGGCGGATGGCAGTACTGCCCGTTTACTGTCTGCCGTCAAGGATCGGTTTATGGAATCGGCGGTGGAACAGGAAAAAAGCCTCCAGGTCTGGGCGGCTGACACCCGGTTTGTGATGGATATGCTGGAAAGCATTCAACCCGACAGTCCGCTCGCGCTCCTGGCCGGGCGGCTCGACCTGGAGCATCTCGGCCTGGCTGGCATGTCATTTGGCGGTTCGACCGCCGCGCTGGTGTGCCTGGAAGACTCGCGCTGTAAGGCTGGCTTGACCCTGGACAGCCCGCAATACTCGGCGGTTGAAGCGGGTCAAATGGCGCCACCGTTCCTTTTCATGGTCAGCGACAACGGCCAATATTTGAAGCGAGAGGTATATGAGCGTGCCACAGGTGCAGCCTATCTGGTCACCGTGAAAGGCACCGAGCATTACAACTTTACCGACCTGACGCTGATCTCCCCCCTGCTGGCAGCGTTTGATTTTTCAGGGCCTATCGATGGGCAGCAGATGGTGCGCATCCTGAATGCATACCCGCTGGCGTTTTTTGATAGGCACCTTAAAGGGTTGCCGGCGTCCCTGCTGAACGGGATATCAGCCGAATATCCCGAAGTTTTGATCGAGTCGCGCAATACACAATAACTGTATTCACAGGGAGTTTCAAAACACAAAATTCGCAAAGTCATTTTTATTGGTTTGTAAACAAAACTTTGGGATAATTAACTCATACATTCTTTTTATCTCATTCATTGGAAAATTAAAATATAAAGGATGTTTCTATGCACGAACTGCCCCTTTTAATTAATATATCCATTGCCCTGATTGTTGCTTTTCTGGGCGGGACAATCGCGCGCAAAATAGGGCTGCCGACCATTGTCGGGTACCTGCTGGCCGGTATTATTATCGGACCGTTTACACCGGGTTTTAAAGGCGATGTTGAAACAATTCGGCAACTGGCTGAGTTGGGCGTCATTTTCCTGATGTTCGGGGTCGGGCTGCATTTCTCATTTAGCGATCTGTGGCGGGTGCGTGACATTGCCATACCCGGCGCATTGATCCAGACCGCCTTAGCCACACTGTTGGCCTTTGGCCTCAGCCAGCTCTGGGGTTGGAGCATCGCCTCTGGAATTGTGCTAGGCCTCTCGATCTCAGTAGCCAGCACTGTAGTGCTGTTACGGGGCTTAATGGACCAATCACTGCTAAATACATCCCATGGACAGGCAGCAGTCGGTTGGCTGGTGATGGAAGATATCCTGTCGGTGTTAATTCTGGTGCTCATGCCGACCTTAGCAATGAACGGTGAAGGCTTCAATTGGCAAGACTTGGTCGTCACACTCTTAAAGGCCGCTGCTTTCGTGGCCATCATGTTTTTTGTCGGTGTCAGGCTGTTTCCGTGGCTGCTCAATAAAATCGCGCATACCCGTTCTCGCGAACTGTTCATTCTGGCCATTCTGGCGATCACGCTTGGCACCGCCATGGGTGCCTCGGAGCTATTTGGCGTCTCCCTGGCACTGGGCGCCTTTGTCGCGGGCGCCATCATCAGTCAATCGCACCTGAGCCACCAGGTCGGTGCGGATATATTTGCTTTTCGCGAAGCCTTCTCGGTATTATTTTTTGTTTCGGTTGGCATGCTGGTCAATCCCACTTTCCTTTGGCAGAACATCGGACATGTCGCAATCATCACGGCTTTGGTCGTGCTGGGAAAATCGACCATCGTAATTTTGATGGGCTTGTTCTTTCCTCGACCAGCGCGCACTTTCTTGGTGATCGCTGTTGGCCTGGCTCAGGTAGGTGAATTCTCCTTCATCCTTGGACAAACCGGACTCTCTCTCAATTTGCTGACGGCCGATCAATATTCCTTGATCTTGGCTGCGTCACTGGTTTCGATCACCATTAACCCACTCATGTACAAACTTCTCCCCTGGCTTGAAAAAACGTTGCAGCACCTTCCCGGGTTCTGGAAACGTATGGATGCCAGCATTCCGCTGGTTGAATTGAAAGAGGAAGATTTACAGAATCATGTGGTGATCGTTGGCTACGGCCGAATCGGCAAGCATCTGGTGGATGTACTGGAATCGCTGCACATCCCGCTGCTGGTGATCGAATCAGACATGGAACGGATCGACCTGCTCAATCAGCGCAAGATTCCCACTTTGTATGGCGATGCGGCCAATTCCGAGGTAATCACCCATGCCCGCCTGGGAAAAGCGCGCGCCATCATCAGCACTGTCCCGGAAGATTCGAGCGCCGCGACGGTTGTGACCGCTGCCCGCGATATCAACCCGGATTTGTCGATCATTGCGCGCGCAGCCAGTCTGGAAGGTGTGAAGAATTTAAACAAACTGGGTGCAACCCATATTGTGCATCCCGAACTGGAAGGCGGGCTTGAACTGGTTCATCACACCCTGCTAAGCCTGGGATTCCCGCTGCGTGAGGTGCACAGCTACGCTGATGCCGTCCGGCGCGACAACTACGATATTGACATCATAACCGGCGAGGAACACCGTTCGCTGCACAACCTGCTCACCGCGTTCGAAGGCATCGAAATCACCTGGGCCACCCTAAGGCCGGAAAGCCCGATCGCCGGAAAGACCCTGGCAGAAGCCAACATCCGCTCGCGCACCGGAGCCTCGGTGGTGGCCTTTATCCGCAACGGGCAGCTTACTGCCAACCCCAAGTCGATGACGGTTTTTGAGGTCAATGACCGGATCGGCATCATCGGCGAGCAGGATCAAATTGACGCCGCTAGCGAGTTGGTTGAAGGGCCGCCTGAGCCTATGCCTGGACCGGACGAGATTCTGATTACGGAATAACGCAGCTTCCCCATAAGCAGCCGGGATCGATGGTCTGGTAAACCCCGCTCACCCGCCACAGGCAATAGGCTGCCATTTCTTCATAATCTGCGGATGGGTCATAATGCGCCATGGACGGGAAAGTCTGCCCGGACGGACCCACCCGGACTTCGACGTGCAGGTGCGGGTTGAGCGCATTGCCGCTTTCCCCAATCATCCCCAGTTCCTGCCCACAGCTCACCGGGTCACCCAGGCTGACGGATGGCAAATTCTGCATATGACCATATAAAATATAGAGCGAACGCGGATCACTGGAGGCCGGTGGTGAAACGTTTAAATCCGGGCAGGTGAGCGCGCCGGGCGGCAGCCTTTCAGGCAGCGGGGTTGGCATGATCAGAGCCGGATCGGAAGCCGCAATGGCGCCGTCCAGTGGAGTCTCGATCATGACCATATTGCCGTACGGAAAACGGTCGGCAGCCTGGCCAACCACTTTGCCCGCCAGCACAGCCTGCACCGGCATGCCGGTCAAGGCAATACCGTTTACCGGATCGACCTGAGCCAGATCCACTCCCTGGTGCGGATCGTCGCTGCCCAGACGCGGCGGATGATAAGGGTTGACTACAATCCCGACTAACTCCGGCAGGGTGTAGCCTGCCAGCGGGGAGCATACTTCGGGGACAAGCTCAACGCTCTCTGCAGCAGTCGGGGTATTCGGTGGCGTTGTTGTTGGCCTGAAAGTTTCGGTCGCACGGATCACAGGCAGCGCGGTAGTAGCCGGCACTGCGGTTTCCTGCAATGCCGAACAACCTGCCACCAGGGTCACAAAGACCAGAAAACCGGTAATCCGCACCAACCGCACCTCTATTCCTGTTAGTCGTTCGGCTCATTATACCCGGCGTGAAGCGCCGTTGAACGGTCTGCACTGGGTGATATAATCGGCTCAAGGCCGCCAAAAAAAATCATGCCACAACAACCTTCCTCCATCCCCACAACGCATAACCCGGGCGCCGAATACGACGCCATGGCTGACGCCTACAATGCGCACGTGGATACCCAGCCGCACAACGCCCTCTACGAACGCCCGGCGGTGTTATCCCTGCTTCCGCCGCTTGCCGGGCTGACCGTCCTCGATGCAGGCTGCGGCTCAGGCTGGTACGCGCAGCACTATCTGGAACATGAAGTGAAACGGGTGGTATGCGTGGATGCCAGCGAAAAAATGACCGCGGCAGCTCGGGCGAGGTTGGGTGAACGCGCCCAGGTGCTGGTTGCAGATTTGGGGCAATCGTTGAACTTTGCAACCAACGGCGAGTACGATCTGGTCGTTGCACCGCTGGTGCTTCATTACCTTTTAGATTGGCTGCCCACCCTGCGCGAGTTCCACCGGGTGCTCAAACCCAATGGCCTGTTTGTCTTTTCCACCCACCACCCGATAATGGATTTCAAACTCTTCAACCTGCCGGATTATTTTGCAACTGCCCTGATCGAAGATGAGTGGTCCACTGGCAAAGTCACGTATTATCATCATTCGCTCAGCGCCATCTGCGCAACTCTGGCAGAAGCCGGGTTCAGCATCGAGCGCCTGTTGGAACCTCAACCGGTACCGGCCATGCAGGCCAGTCACCCGGAGTTGTACGACCGCCTGATGCACAATCCGTGGTTCCTGGTCATCCGCGCCCGGCGGATTTAAGTCAAAAGGGAAATCAGGCTGATGAGCAAGCCCCCGGAAAAAGATCCGACCTACCAGCAAATTGTGTATGCCATTGTGCGCCAGATTCCCGGCGGAATGGTTGCCAGCTATGGGCAGGTGGCGCGCATTGCCGGGGGCGGGGTCAGCGCGCGCATGGTTGGTTACGCGCTGGCAGCCCTGCCGCAAGGCTCGGATGTTCCCTGGCAGCGGGTAATCAACGTACAGGGTAAAATAAGCTTACCCGGGTTTGGGCGGGCGGTGCAGGAAGATTTGCTGCGAGAGGAAGGCGTCCAATTCAGCCCGGACGGTCGCATCGATTTTGAACGCTTTGGTTGGAACGGTCCGCAGCGCTGACCCGTAAACCCTTCCGGCCGTCAACCTCCCATTCCAGGTTAAACCGCTTTGGATAGTAATGAAATGCCCACCCTAAAACAATGGTTGCTGCCGCATTACCAGGTCGCAAACCGGCTGAGCCGCGGCTCACTGGATGTCGTACGGGTTGCGATCAAAAACTTCGGGTTGGCGCGCGGCGCTGAAACCGCAGCCAGTCTGGCATATTACGCGCTGTTTTCTTTATTCCCATTGCTGCTGGTTCTCATCTCGGCGGTTGGCTATATATTGAAAAGCGACGACGCCTACACCGTTACCGTTGATTTCATCACCCAGATTCTGCCCAATTCGCGGGTCTTGATCGAAATCAACATCCAGGAAATTCTCAATCGCCGCGGAGCATTCGGGGTGATCGGCCTGGTCGGTGCGGTATGGGCAGCCTCCGGGTTCTTTACTACGCTGGTTCGCAATATTAACCGCGCCTGGCTGGGGATTAAACCACGCGACATGATTGGCACCCGCCTGCTGGGGCTGGCCATGATCGGCGTGTTGGTCCTTTTGTTAATCCTGTCGCTGGCATCGTCAGCGCTGGTCAATATCATCAAACTGATCGACTCTCCCATGCTCAACGATTTCCAACCGGAAAAATCGACGGCCTGGCCAATAATACAGTTGATGCTTCCCTCGATCTTCACTTTTCTGATGTTCATGGGGGCCTACCGTTGGATTCCGAATACCAGCGTTCGCTGGCGGGCTTCTCTGGCGGGCGCGTTATGGACTTCCATCGCCTGGGAGATCGCCAAACGTCTGTTCACCCTGTACCTCAGCTCCGGCCTGGCCAACTATGAAATTTTATACGGCTCATTAGGCACTGTCCTGGCGCTAATGTTCTGGATTTATGTCAGTTGCGTCATCATCCTGCTTGGCGCTCACCTGACTGCCAGCATGGATCAACGCTATCAGCGTAAACTGGTCGAATCTGGTTCTTCCCCCGCGTAAATCACTGGAGTCGTTTTCAGATGACCCGTACCACATCGGCCCGGCAAGTTACCAGGATTTCAGCTATGGATATGGACTTTCTCAAGATCAACAGTTACTGGATGAGTGCTTTTTCCAATTTTCTTGCGCTCATACATCGATTGATCTGCTTCGTGCAATAAGGCTTCGAATAATCTTGGGTTATTCCATTCATATCGCGAAAAACCAACGCTGAAGGACAGTCTATATTTTTGGTTTTCCTGGTGGTGAACGATCATTCGTTCTTCCAAACGGTCCAGCATTGCTTCTTTGGTATCTTCAGTCATATTGAGCGCCAGAATAACGAACTCGTCGCCGCCTATTCTCGCGACAATATCTGCGGAACGGTAAGTGGACTTCAAGATATTGGCAGTGTAGATCAAAGCCTGGTCGCCTTCAGCATGGCCGAAATGATCGTTGATCTTTTTCAAATTATCCACATCGATAAATAAAAGTGTCGCATTGACTTGCATCCGGTCTGCCATGTTGATCAACTGCGCCGCCAGCAGTTTAAGACCGCGGCGGTTCGTCAGACCGGTCAGCTCATCGACCAGAGTTAGCTCCACCAGCTTTCTTTCAATATCTTTCCGTTCTGTAATGTCGTGAAGCACAATGAGATTACCGATTTGGAGGCCCGTTTTTTCGTTCAAACTGGAACCAATCACTTCGTAACACCTGTCTTTGGAGCCGTCTTTCATGGTCGTCTCACTGACCATCGATCCATTCACGGTGCTGAGCTTCGAGTAATCGAGCGCGTTCCCCATCACATCCGAAGCGAATTTCCCAAAGGGCGGCTGGCGCCAGCCGAATATTCTCAAAGCTTCCGGGTTGGCATCCACTACCCGGAGGTTTGTATCCAAAACAATCACCCCATCATGCATCATCTCGATGAGCGTTTCACGGGCAATCGGGGCAAGATCAAAAAGGTGGTACCGGAAAATGGCCAGGGCCATTGCGCTCCCCCACAATGTGTAAGCCAGAGGATTCAAGTCAAGATATTTCAATCCTGGAATAAGAACAAAGTCGCTTACATATAGGCCAAAAGTAAGGTAAACAATGGCAACAGAGATCAGTATGGCGCGCGTTTGTCTGCGATATAAAGCGGAACCGAATCGCCTCTTCTCGATCAAAAGGACGTTACCGCAGGTCACGACAAACAGTTGATAGGCTATGATGATCGGGTAAAGAGGGCCTCTTTCGAAATTCAGCATCGGGATATAACCCGAGTAATCAATTGCGACGGATGCGTAGATGAGTCGCCATTGGTTATCAAATACTTTCGCAAGAAAGACTGCAAACGGTATCGTAAACAGCAGGATTATCCGCCGGCGAGTCAACCAGTACTCATGACCAGTGTATTGGATCGTAAAGATCAGGTAGGCCGTTGGGTAAATCACAAGACCAAGATACTGGAGTTTATTCCAGAACTCCATGACCACCTGGTTTGGACTGATTAGTTCCAGGCTGTAACCGATGCTGTAGACCGAAAACGATGCCATAAGCAAAGCAAACGACAGCGCTCCGGTTGTATTCCGGCGCCGGTAGGCATAAATACTCATTCCTGCGGACATCAATCCGCACATGAGTACGATAACGGCAATAGGGTTTGCTCTCATAGAAATTCAGGCATTTTTGAAAATGAACTCACCTATTATTGCATAGGTTTATTAAAAAAAACCTTTGATTTCTCTAAGGAATCAAAGTACTTTTGATCAATTTTATAATAAAACGATCCGGGGCTGCCCGATCATCACGGACAGCCCCGATCTCACCCAATCCCAATCCCAGGAGAGCTATTTGCTTTGTTGAAAGATGCTTTCCACCACATCCCAGTTGACCACAGACCAAAAGGCTTTGATATAGTCGGCGCGGCGGTTCTGGTAATTCAGATAATAGGCGTGTTCCCACACGTCCAGGCCGAGGAGAGGTATATTCCCTTCCATGTAAGGGCTGTCTTGATTGGCTGTGGAGATCACCGACAATTTCTTGCTCCGGTCCTGAATCAGCCAGGCCCACCCCGATCCAAACCGCCCAACGGCTGCAGCGCTGAATTTTTCCACGAAACTGTCGAAGGAACCAAAGGTCGTGTCGATGGCAGTTGAGACGCCGCCAACGGGCATTTTCGACCCGCCAGGGGTCAGCCAGTTCCAGAATTGTGTGTGATTCAGGTGACCGCCGCCGTTATTGCGTACTGCGGTGCGGATGGCCTCTGGAATTTCGTTGATGCGGCCCACAACTTCCCAAATCGGGCGGTCATACCATTCAGGAGCGCTTTCAAGCGCTTTATTGAGGTTGGTTACATAAGCCGCATGGTGTTTATCATGATGGATTTCCATTGTGCGGGCATCAATCGCTGGTTCAAGCGCATTGAAAGCATAGTTCAGGGGTGGAAGTTCAAATACTTTTGCCATGTTCCGGTCCTTTCCATTTCGTTGCTGTTCATTCCCGGTTGGTCGCCAAACGGGGTTATTAATTTAGATTATTAAGATAATATTACCCCTATCAAAATCGCGAGTCAATGCGGGTTCAGCAAATTCATAACTTATTCGTCCAGGCGGGGGATGTCAGACGTCACCCGCTTGGAGGAATACGTCACCCCAATGAATACAGTGACTATGACGAATTGCACAGGATCCATGCAAATTGCTGGATACCAGTGTAAAAAAGGGGCTGTCCCAGTCCTGGGGCGGGTCTGTCTTAATTGAGTGTTTTTGCGCCGTTATAACGGCGCAAAAACACTCAAGATTCATTTTCGGGGGTGAGGGGGTAATCCAGATTCGTCACCTGAGTTTTTAAAGCGGCCAGAAAACCAACCGAGCAACCTCAAGACAGCATCTACCGGGAACGGGTTCCATCCCGCCCCGAAGAAATGGGCTGACAATAAAAAATGATTACTTTTGGACAGCCCTTATTATTAACTAAATACCAGCGCCCAGATCAACCAGACGATCATCACCAGCACGCCAAAGCCAAAGCGGGCAATGACCCCCCAGCCGCAGCCGAGCGCCATTCCCTTGGTTGATTCCAGGGCTTTGCGCCAGTCTTTGATGCGCAGGTATTCGACCAGGAATATCCCGGCTAAAGCGAGCACCAGACCGCCCACCGGCGGCAGAAGGATACTGCCAACCACGGCTCCAACCAGCGCCACGCCAATTGACAGCCAGCTTGCGCCGCTGACGCGCGCATTGGCGCCCATCAAAATATTGTCCATCAGGCCGCCAACCACCGTCAAAATTGTGATCAGCACCATAAAAATGATGGCTGTGGTGCCAAACCCGGTCGAGATGGCGTACACCAGTGCCGCAATCCACATGACCCACAGCCCTGGCAGGATTGGCAGCGCCAGCATGGCCAACCCGGCCAGCATGACCCCGCCGATGACCCATGGAAATGCTGCGTTGAGAAAATTTTCCATGCCGTTCAGGCTGCTTCCGGGGTAATCACTTCGATACCGCCCATCCACGGACGCAAAACTTCGGGTACCACCACACTGCCGTCCGCTTGCTGGTAATTCTCCAGCACCCCGATCAGCGTGCGCGGCATGCCAAGGCCGGAGCCATTGAGCGTGTGTACCAGCCGGGTCTTACCGCCTTCCGTGGGGCGATATTTGATGTTGGCGCGGCGCGCCTGGAAATCGGTGACGTTCGATACCGACGACACCTCCAGCCATTCATTGCAGCCGGGCGCCCACACCTCCAGGTCGTACGTGATGGCTGAGCCAAAACCGATGTCGCCGGTGCAAAGCTGCACCACCCGGTAGGTCAGCCCCAGGCCGGCGCAGGTCGCTTCAGCGGCTTCCAGCATTTTGGCCAGCTCAACCTCGGATTCTTCGGGTTTGCAATAAGTGTACATTTCCACTTTGTCGAACTGGTGCCCGCGCTTGATGCCGCGCACATCGCGCCCGGCGCTCATTTTCTCGCGGCGGAAACAGGGCGTGTACGCGGTGTAGCGCCGTGGCAGGCTGGCTTCTTCCAGAATTTCATCCATATGCATGCCGGTCAGGGGTACCTCGGCGGTCGGCACGTTCCAGAAATCTTCCTCAGCGTCATGATACAGGTTGTCGATGAACTTGGGTAGCTGACCGGAGGCGTACAGCGTGGCGGCTTTGACCATGAACGGCAGGTAGCGTTCGCGGTAGCCCTGGCGGATGTGCAGATCGAGCATCCAGGCGATCAGAGCGCGCTGCAGGCGAGCGCCCGCGCCGTTGAGAATGTAGAACCGCGAGCCGGTGATCTTGACCCCGCGGTCGAAGTCGATGATGCCAAGCTGCGGGCCGAGTTCCCAGTGTGGCTTGGGGGTGAAGTCATAGGTGGGCAGTTCGCCCATCTGACGCAGTACAACATTGTCGTGTTCGCCCGTCCCATAGGGAGTGCGCGGGTCGGGCAGGTTGGGGATGGTGGCGACTGAATCCTGCAATTGGGTATCCACGCTGCGCACACGCTCGTCGAGGTCGGCAATCTGGTCACCGAGCACGCGCATCGAGTCGATTTTTGCCTGGCGTTCGGCCGGGTCTTTCATCCGCCCAATTTCTTTCGAAACGTTATTGCGCTCAGCCTTCATCACCTCGACCTGGCTGAGCAGGCTGCGGCGATCCTGGTCAAGTTGTAGAACTTGATCCACAACGGCCGTTTCCATTTGGCGGGCGCGCAGCGCCTCGCGGACGATATCGGGTTTCTCGCGGAGCAAATTTATATCCAACATGGTGATGCACCTCCTGGTCGCTTAACAGCAAACCCCCACGTCCGCGCAGGACGAGGGGGGATCAACTCGTGGTGCCACCTGCTTTCGCTGCGCTTATCACGCAGCCTCTTGGGACGATAACGGTTCCAGCCGGCTCCCTTACGGCTGCTGCAAGCGCAGCCCCTGCGAAAGCGATACCAGGGGGGATTTCGCCGCAACGCCCTGCCAGCTCGCACCATCCGCTGGCTCTCTGAAAAGGTTTGCCGGTTACTTATCCCTGGGTTACTCTTTGGATTAGGATTATACCTGCTCGGTAAGGCCTGTCAAGATAATAATTGCCTGCCCCAAAGTGTGCAATACAACTGTAAAATTAGGGTTGGTCAACAAAAAGAGGTTGGGATTCTATGGACATCAAAATTGCACGCTGGATTGGACGGGGATTGTGCATCCTTCTCTTTATCCTGTGGGGAGCGTTTTTCATCGAGCACCTCGGCTTTTTCTTGATGGACACGGGCACACCACCGCCCTTAACCGTCTGGCTGCTGCAGATTTTGCACGGTTTATTCCTGCTCAGCTACCTTTTATGCTTAAAATACGAAAGGATTGGCAGCCTGTGTCTGTTCATCCTCGCGCTGGCATTTTTTATCGCCACGGCCGGTGACCAGGCGCTGTTGTTTATCGTCATTTCAGTCAGCCCGATCTTCTTTTTTAGCTACGGATGGATGCGTAACCTGTGGATAGGCTCCCAGGCCACCCGCTAGGGTAAGCGATACATTATTCAAGATTGGCTGGTAGTTTCTTCTGCGCGAAGCGCTAAGTTGAAAATGAATTGTACGCCCGGGAATTAATTACTCTGTACCCTGTTTTCGTATGGATATAAGTATTCATTCTCTGTTAAAAGCTTATAAGCGGCATATGCGTAGTATATTTAAGCATGACAAGGTAGTAATACGGCAGAATCACAGCCTATCCAGTGTCAGTATTAATTAATTGTCAGGGCGCATGACTGACCAGATCATAGGAGGCTTCCATGGGTCGAATCGTTGTGATGAACCATCTGACCTTGGATGGGGTGATGCAAGGGCCAGGGCGCCCGGACGAGGACACGCGAGGCGGATTTGCGGAGGGTGGCTGGGCCAGCCGCTCTGCAGCGGCGGGCGATGCCGCGGCCCAGGCAATGGGCGAGCGAATGGCAGCCGGTGGCGGGTTAGCCGGGTGGCTGTTCGGGCGGAGGACATACGATGATTTGCTTGCCCACTGGAACCGTGAGGGCGGGCCATTCAAAGACGCGCTGAATCAGACGCCCAAATATGTTGTGTCGACCACTCTCACGGAACCCCTGCCGTGGCCAAATTCGACGCTGCTGCACGGCGATATCCCGGAGGTCGTGCGGACGCTCAAGGCTCAAACGAGTGGTGTGCTGGGAATCATGGGCAGCGGGGAACTGATTAAGGCTCTGTTGCCCGCTGATGTGATTGACGAATACTTGCTGATGATCCACCCACTGATTCTCGGCACCGGTCGTCGGCTTTTTCCAGAACAAGTGAAGCTGCCGCTGCGGTTGACAGAATGTGTCACATCGTCCGCCGGTGTGGTGATCGCCACCTACGAACCGGAGAAGGAATGAAAATGGATGGCATGTCCTCGGCCAGAACGTAAACGGCATCCAATCCCCGGCGGATTGCGCCCTAACATATCGTTCCACCCGCCCGCTCATCTGCGGCTTGCGGCGGGTGAACTCTTGCGTCAGGCGGCAAACTTATCATGATTTTTTGGGTTGCATGATGATCCGTCACGAAAATAGGTCACCATCGAAATGAACACTAAAACGCAAAATCCCGTCACAGTCGAATTTGAACGCACCGTTGAAGACATCATAGAATTTAACTTGTTTCACATGTCACATTCGCCAAGCATCCGCCGACAGGCATTGTTCGCGCAAATAGCTGTAGCGGTGCTCGTGTTCATCGTCTCGCTGGCTGTCGGATCCTTGCTGAACCTGGACAAAAGGACCTTGACGTATTTCGATTATGAGCTTTTTCTGGTTTTAAGTGTTGCTTCCTTTTTCATATTTCCATATCTCAATAAAGCAGAAGTCATACGGGGGTTGCGCAAAGCGACCACGGAAGGTGACAATAAGGCACTCTTGGGGCATCAGACAATATCGCTGAGTCCAGATCATATCCTCGTCAAGACCCAGAATAGTGAATCAAAGTATACTTGGGCTTCCATCAATAAAATCGTCCAGAGTGACAAATACATTTTCTTGTATATTAGCTCAATCAGTGCAATTGCAATTCCTGGAAAGGCATTCTCTACAGAGAACGAATTACAAGAATTCGTGAGTTATGTAGGCATTTACCGTGAGAAAAGAGTTAATGTCAAAGACTCTGAATAGATTGTTGAGTCACTTGAATCAACTGCTGCCCAACAAAGTGTGCACCCGACTGGTGGGATTCGCCGCTATTTTCGGGCATTTCGCGCAGCGTGGCTTCGAGTTTTTTCTGCTCCCAAACCTCGTCCACGCCCGCCCTTGCCAGTAACGGAAACCGTTAGCCACTTTACGAGGGAAAAAACAGCATGGATATCATAAGAATTGCGGCATTTTCTTACAACAACCAAGGCGGTAACCCTGCTGGTGTAGCCATTTGCAGTGAAATGCCGACCGAAAAAGAAATGCTTGCAACCGCAAAACAGGTTGGCTATTCCGAATCTGCATTTTTAACACAGGTAAATGATGGTTGGAGAATACGATATTTTGCCCCAGAAATGGAAGTCCCTTTCTGTGGTCACGCCACGATTGCCAGCGGCGCGGTATTGGGAGAACATTTTGGCGAAGGAGTTTATAAACTATTCATCAACGAAGGTGAAATAACCGTCAGTGTTTCAAAGTCTGACAAAGGTACTTTTGTCGCAACATTGGAATCGCCCAAAACATGGTCTGAAATTGCTCCTAAAGAATATGTAGAAACGTTATTAAAAGAATTCAATTTGACGATTGCGGATGTTGATATAAATTACCCGGTACGTTTTGCTTTCGCAGGTGCAAAGCATCTTATTGTAGTTTTGAAAGACCGTAAGAAACTCGCAGAAATGTCTTATCACTTTGAGCGGGTAAAAGCCCTCATGCAGCAGGAAGGTTTAGTCACAATCGATTTGTTATGGGTGGAATCAAACCAACTTTTCCACGCAAGAAACCCTTTTCCCACAGGTGGTGTATATGAAGACCCTGCAACTGGTGCTGCTGCTGCCGCTCTAGCGGGTTATCTGCGGGACATTCAATGGTGGGGTGGAAATAGTTTTGATATTTTGCAAGGAGAAGACATGGGGCGTCCATCTCGCTTATCCGTGCAATTTACAATGAATAAAGGCGAAAGTATTAAGGTGAGCGGCGAGACACGTCATATCACAGAAACAAATGGTTAACACCGCAAGTCATGGACAAGCACGGGTAATTCCCTTACATTTTTGGGGAGAAAGCCCCAACGGCTCTCCATATGCTATTGACGACCTGGATGGCCCCAATTTGCTCAATACCCTGAGGAAAATGCTTTTCTGCGCGACGCACTTAGTCCAATTATATTTGGACAGCTACCGGTTGCCCTTCGAATTAGAGCGCATTGGCATTTTGAGTTTATTCATCCTCACACTGGCATTTTTTATCGCCACAGCCGGTGACCAGGCGCTGCTGTTTATCGTCATTTCAGCCAGCCCGATCTTCTTTTTTGCTTACGGATGGATGCGGAACCTGTGGAAGGGCAGTTCGGCGACAGCCTGATGGACCGGCTCAAGCCGCAAACGGCCCATGGTGGGTCAGTTGAATCCCTGCCGGGGGGTGGCCGGCGTTTGTCCATTCCAGCCGGTCCAGCCGGGCATTACCGCCTGGCGCAATTGGATGACACCCGCAACCTTCGCCGCCGTGATTTCAACTGGCAGTCGCCCTGCGTGTTGACTTTACGCGCGCGCGTCTCTGACCCTGATTTGCCCGGAACCTGGGGCTTTGGCCTGTGGAACGACCCATTTTCGGCGTCGCTGGGGTTGGGGGGCGGCACGCGTAAACTGCCGGCGCTGCCGAACGCTGCCTGGTTTTTCCATGCCTCACCGGCCAATGCGCTCTCTCTGCGAGATGACCTGCCCGCCAACGGTTTCCTGGCTGCCGGCTTTAGCAGTCGAAACCTTTCTCCGTTTTTATATCCGCCTGCGGTTTTAGCCGCCCCGCTGTTGGCCTGGCGGGTAACGGCGCGTTGGTTGCGGCGCGCAGCTCGCCGCTGGATTCGAGAGGATTCAACCCGCCTGAATCACGATCCAACTGCCTGGCATGACTACCGCCTGGGTTGGCGCCTGGATGGGGCGGTCTTCCAGGTGGACGGACAGTCCGTAATGGAGTCTTCGCTTGCCCCACGCTGTCGGCTGGGGCTGGTGATCTGGATCGACAACCAGTTTGCGGCCTTTAAACCGGATGGGACCTTGAAATACGGCGTCCAGGAAAACCCGACCCCTGCCTGGCTGGAAGTCGCGGATCTGAACATCGAATCGGGCGGTTAAACGGCAGACAGCGTATGGAGTCATACGCTGTCTACACACCCAATCTCCCAAACCCCTTCTACTCGGAGAAGAAGAGGCTTGCGTCTGCCCCGTCCCCACGGGACATACGCAGACCGCTGTCAGGGAAGGAATAATTGCAAAATTAAGCCGACCAGCAATAAGAGGCCATAACTGCGGTTTTGATAAAATGCCGCCGAGACGAAGTACAGCGGCCAGCCCTCGGCTGCCGGGCCGGATTTTGGTTTTTCAGTCGGCCGCGGCTGGCTGAAAATTTTGATCACCGGCGGCAGGTAGTACCAGGCCAGTACCACGATCAGTAGTACTGGTGAGAAATAGCCCGTAATCACCAGCGCAATGACAGCAATGTATTGCAGTGCGATCATCGCCAGAACGGCGTAACGCGAGGCAGTCTCGCCGATGATGACCGGCAGGGTGTGAATCCCTTTGGCCTTATCTTCCTTTAGTTTGTCGATGTGTTTGCCAAAGATGACCGTGGTCGGGCCGATGGCGTAGGCCAGCGAAGCGATGGCCACGTTCCAATCCCACTGCCCGGTGATGACGTAGTAGCCGCCGCCAATCATCAGCGGCCCCCAGGTGATCAGCACCGCAAGTTCGCCCAGCCCAATGTATTTTAGCGGCCAGGTGTAGAACAGCACAAAAAATGCCCCGGCCAGCAGGAAACCAAGCGCCAGCCATCCGTTGACCGCTACCAGGTAGGCTCCGGCGGCCAAAGCAATCAGGCCGGTGACGGCGATGTAAATCAAGTGCGTTTTGCGCGACCACAATCCCTGTTCCAGCGGCTGCGGGCCGTACTGGGTGCGGTAGTAATTGTTTTGATCCACCCCGCGCGAGAAATCGGTCAGGTCATTGAGCAGGTTGTTGGTCGCGTGGGCAAAGATCAATCCGATTGCCAACAGCCCCCAGCGCAATCCATCGAACGATCCTGCCCGCACTGCCAGCAGACCGGCGATACCGGCGGATATAAAGGTCATGATCAATACTGCGGCGCGCGTGGAAATCAGCCAGCGCGAAATGACATCCAGCCCGTCCCACTCTTCTTTATTGATACGCGGAATCACTTGCAAAGCTTTTACCCACATGCGGACATTCATATTGGTTGCGACTCCAGGTCCCCCACAGGGGAGTATGATTTTAGCGGTGCACCGGATACATTAACCGTTATCAGGCGTATAAGTTACCTAATATTATCAAAATTAGATTAATATTTCTTAAGTTTTAATTGAGAAGGGATTAAGCCTTCGACCGCGAGTCAATTTCCGGTTTGAACCCGACTTGACGGGCGCTTAAACTATTCCTTATAATCTGACTTATTATGTCCAATATTAATGGATTGAAACCAATAAACACCGCAGGCAACAAAATAGCGCACTTCACCGCCTGGGCAGGGATAATTGTGATGGTAACCCTGACAGGCTGTTCCATCGGGGGTGGGCCGGTGGAACAGCGGGTGACGGCTGCGTCGCCCGCCGCTGTGACCCTGGCGCCCAGCGCCACACCACTGCCCACCGCAACCGCAACGGTGACGGCGACGCCCACCGAAACTCCCACGCCGACCCCGCATCCGTTGACCATGCAGGCCATGCGCGCGCGGGATTATCCGGGCAGCGACCTGGTCATCGAACAGACGCTCGACCCGGGATCCAATTATTACCGCTATGTCGCCTCGTATCTGTCGGACGGGCTAAAGATTTATGGCCTGCTTACCGTACCGTACGCTGATCCGCCCGAAGGCGGCTGGCCGGCCATCATCTTCAATCACGGTTTCATCCCACCCACCGAATACCGCACTACCGAACGCTATGTGGCCTACGTCAATGCGCTGGCGACCAACGGATATGTGGTCTTCAAGCCGGATTACCGCGGGCACGGCGATTCGGAAGGCGCAGCATCCGGCGGTTATTCCAGTCCGGCATATACGGTGGATGTGCTCAACGCGCTGGCATCCGTGCAGCGCTACCCGGGTGTCGACCCGGAGAAAATGGGGATGTGGGGGCATTCGATGGGCGGGCATTTGACCCTGCGCGCCATGGTGACCGTCAAAAGTATCAAGGTGGGGGTAATTTGGGCCGGCGTGGTTGGTTCCTACCAGGATATGCTGACCAATTGGCGGAGAAACCGGCCGTTCCCGACGACCTCCGGGCGGCTTTCACGGATCGGCCAGGAATTGACGGATACTTACGGCACCTGGGACGAGAATCCCGAGTTTTGGGCGTCGATTTCGCCGATTGACAATGTGGCCGACATCAGCGGACCTTTGCAATTGCACCACGGAACTGCCGATGGGGACGTACCGTTGGAATTTTCAGAAAGCCTGTACCAGGCAATGGTCGATGCCGGCAAAGAGGTAGAGTATTTCACCTACCCCGACAACGACCATAACATCTCGCAGGCTTTCAGCAGCGCCATGCAGCGAACGGTGGAGTTTTACGACCGATTTTTGAAGTAGAGATTTGAAATAGGGTGCGCTTTCCGCTGGACTATGCGAGTAGCGTACCTCGCCAAAAGCCGTGTAGCGCAGGGAACTAACCAGGTTGCCGCTGGCGTTGACCGACACGCTGGTCGAACCCAGGTGGTCAGTGAGTAACCAGGTTAAGGTGCCGTTCTTGCGAAGCGAAGCGGAGCACCCCTGTGGGGCACGCATGGCAATGCGGTTGGCACCCGCAAAATAGTACTTGCGCTCGTTTTGCTGGCTGCCCTGCACCTGCTTCTCGTAGTGCTTTCCGACGTAGTAGGTGGTCACGTCCCCTAGCACGCTTTTCACCATTCGGCCATCGCCGTCATAGCTGTAGATCATGGTATAAGTCTGCGGGGTGGGGGTGACGGTATAGTTAGGTGGTCGGGCTCATAATTTTTGGACTGGGCGCCCTGCATTTTCCCTTTCTAAATTGGTTTAATTGCCCAATTACGGGGCATAGTGAACATCAATATATGCCCCAACTTGTTCAGATTTATCCTTCACTTGACCGATAACGACGATTCGGACAATAGTTGAGCTTTTAATTTCACCCAAATCAGGCAATACAAATAGTACCAGTCCGGTTGGATCGATCTTTTTTGTTGGCAAAATTCTTTCTCCCTCAGGATATTCTACTTTGTTGTTAATTGGTTCCCAGACTTCATCCTGTTTTATAAAGATCTTCACGTCGAAATCGTTATGAAAAGTAATGTTATATACAGATTGGTTTATTATGCCGAAAGCTAGCGAATCTCCAACTTTATACGATTGGGGCTCACCCGGAAAATTTTGTAATACAATTTTCGAATTAATATTTTTCTCGGGCACATTGATACCTGGAAATAAATCACCATCTTGTCCACTTGATGCTGTACAGGAGGTGGTAATCATGAAGCCAATTAAGAGTAGTAAATAGGCCAGTATGTTTTTCATGGTAGTTCCTCAGTTAATAGGTCAGTGGATGCCACCCTTAATCAGTTTGTATTGCATCCCTGTTTGGGTATGCCACAATGAAATGATCATCTGTACGTTTTGATCATTCGCGAAAATATTCATCGGATTTTTGCTGTTACCCGATGGCACTATGGAAACCGTGGTAGTACTATTTGCTCTCGCTACAGGTGAAAAGCCGTAATAACCATTGATAGGCTGAATACTTGGACCAGGTTGTGCTTCATATACACTCTGACTGGAGGAGAAAAGCACACCTTTGACAGAGACATCTGCCCCGGTTGGATTCTGAACATCCAGCGATTGCACACTATATCCATCCTCTCCCACCTTATAAAATGCAAACACATTTATCCTGCTGTCCTCGGTTTCTACTAATCTATTTCTTATATATATCAGCACATCATTGACGATACCCATTACGCTAAAGACAGCCGAAGGATCTTTAACTGCCGGTTGGTTTATAGTAAATCCCGGATCTGAAACATCAGGTAGAGTGTTCCCATCCATTGAACCGCCACCACTTGATGAGTTTTGGGATTGTGCGAAAAAGTGGACACAAAAAA
>SLTK01000014.1 GCA_004347695.1 Chloroflexota bacterium
CTTTAGTCTACCCGATCAGGACATTTTTTGTGTCCACTTTTTCGCACAATCCCAAAGCCTCAAAGCTCAATAAATTTGGCCTCACACCCCGCCTCTCCCCGAAAAATTTCTTTGGGGAGAGGAGTTGTTAAAAGAGCTCACTGCTGCAGGCTGGCCTGGATTTGACTGTTGCGATCCGAGCACACACAGGCGCGAATGGAACGACCCAATTTGGTCAGCGTCCCGTCATAGGCGGCTTCGCCATTCTTTGCCACCCAGCCTTCCAGATTGAAAGCCAGCGGGCCCTCTGCCAGAATCCATTCACCGTTATATTTACGGGCAATATGCACATGCGAACCAGTCGCGCGCCCACCCTCACAAGAGGGTATACCCATCGGGTCGCCCTTGAGCATCACCGCACCTACGGCAGGCAATGAATCATTCGCCAGGTGCAGGTAAAGGATTACCCAACCGGTCCGTTCGTCGCCATCGCCATCCAGGTCGAGCATGGCTAACGCATCCCCGGTGCGCACAACGATCCCGTCGGCAATCGCCGTCGCCGGATCTTCAGCCGTCGAACAGCCGCCGACCACGCTTGGCGGAGCAAAATCGAGCGCTGAAAACGGTTCGCCATCCCCCCAACCGGTATGCGGTCCGCCAGTGTACGCCCAGGTGCGACCCGCGGCAAACGGCAGGGACAGTTCCGGCTGGCGCAATGAACCCTCGATATGCGCGACCACATTGCTCCACGGATCGCCAAACATATTCAGGTACGTCTGCGCAAGACCATTGCCGCTGACCGCGTAGTTGTAGGCATCATCAGGGAATAATTTTGAATAGTAGTATTGCAACGCCACGGTTGCGGCATTTTGCCAGGGATCGGGCCTTTCGGTGCGCCCATCGAGATGATCGAATGTATCCAGGCTGCCGTTGCGCCAGCTGTAATAGCCGTTGTTAAGCGTGTTGGCTGCCCAGGTCAATTGACGCAGCAGCCCGACATACTGAGTATTGCGATAACCCAGCGAAAACCGTTCGAGGCTCTCAGGACGTTCGGGATTGGTCAACGCGCCCAGTTGATATTCCAGCATGGCCAGGAGCAGGCGCGGGCTGAGACTGAAATTGACGGCTACATGATTGATGATTTCGCCCCCGCGTAAATTTTCGGTCGCGAGTGAAACGCGATAATCTTTTAACCATCCGGGCTGGTCATTGACATAGGCGACAACATCGAAATCACGCTGCGCCGGTCCGTTGACGAACAGGCTGTCGGGCACGATCTGGTAAGGCGTGCCCCACAGCGGGCGGTAATAGATGGGGATCTGCATCGGAAAACCGGCCGGCATGGTGGTCGCGTCGCCCGGAATGATCGGGTTGGCCGTCCGAATTTCCGCTTCGGTCGTGTTGAAATGTGCAGCCAGCGCTGGCAGCGTGTCACCGGTTTGAGCAATGTATTCCACCAGGGAGCCCGGCTCAAAAGGCGGACGGGCAGGCAGCGCGGTAGGCATGGGACTGTCTGGCGTAGGCGGTGCAGGCACCTCCTCGACCACCGGTTCAGGAATTGGCGTGAGTTCGATCGGTTGGCAAGCCGTGGAAAGCAAAATGAGCCCCAACCCCAAGGTTCGCGCCCAGTTTTTGGATATCAAACCTTTCATTCGTCAGTTACCGTCTTTTGGGCGAAGGATGCGGGTCTCGAATGATCCGCAGGTGCAGGCTTCTACCACTTCGCCTTCCTTATTCAATGATCCTTCGTATGGTTTTGCGCCGGCTTTGGCCGTCCAACCATCCAGGATGAAGGGCAGCGGTCCGCCTGCTGCCACCCACTCTCCGTTATATTTTCGGACGATATGTACGTGTGTCCCGGTTGCGACTCCGCCTTCGCAGGAAGGATGCCCGATCAGGCTGCCTTGTTCGACCCAGGCGCCCAACGGAATGCGGCCGTCGCTGCGAATATGAAGGTATAAAATTGCCCAGCCGGTTTGTTCGTAACCATCGCCATCCAGATCCACAACGACAACGCCGTTGCCGGAACGCACAACCAGCCCGGTGCCCACCGCAGCCACCCAGTCATCGGATTTAACGCAGCCGGATTCAGCCGCTGCCGGAGCAAAATCAAGCGCCGCCCAGGCGCCGTCCGGCCCCCAGGCAGCATGTGGGCCGCCGGTAAAGCTCCAGACTCGGGCCGGTAAAAACGGTAATTGTAATTCCGGCTGGGTTAAATTGACCGGCAGCAATGGTTCGACGGTTTGGGCGCGCAACCAGGGGTTGCCATACATACGCTCGTAAAGCGCGCCGAAACTCTTATCGCCAAATATTACACCATTCCAGACATCCGGATGGTAGAGCCGGGAAAACAAGAACTCGACGGCGGCAGTACCGGCGTTCAAAGTCGGGGCCAAACGCATCTGGGTGTCATTGTTAAAAGTCAGGCTGGTAAAAAGGCCTTCCCGCCAGCCATAATAACCTATCGAAAACTGCTGCACTGCCCAACTGAGTTGTTTGTACAGGCCTTTTTTATCCTTATTGATAAAACCCAGCGGGTAGTCAGTGACCGCCAGGTTTGCCGGTTGACCGTAAACCCAGCCAGCCTGAAATTCCACCAGCGCCAACAGTATGCGTGGATTGATCGAGTTTTCTATGGCTACTTTTTGAATGACTCGGGCGCCGGAATTCCAGCCGTCTCCCAGATATTCCCGGTAACCGGCCAAATAACCCCCTGCTTCCTGGACAAAGGCTTCAATATCAAATCCAAGGGCGGAGGGGGAGTAAACGATCTCACTGTCAGGCATAACCGCATCTGGCGGGCCCGTCGTTTCCAGGCGGTTGGGAATGATCAACAATTTCCCGGCCGGGATAAAACCGGTCACATCGAACACCTCATTGGAGGTTATTTCTTCCTGATTGACGCCAAAGCGAATGGCAACTGCGGGCAGCGTGTCACCCGCCTGTGTGTAATACAGAATCGGCGGTAATGGGGTTGTGAGCGGCGAGGTAGGCTCGGGGGTTTCAATGAGCAGTGTGGGGGGCATGTCCTGCGCAGCCAGAGTGGTGGCCATCACTGCCGGTTCAACAGTTACCGTCGGGGCCGCATCAACGGGCGCCTCAAGGCTGGGCAATACTTCTCCACTACCGGCGCCGCCGCCTGAAAAAAGCGCAGTGGCGGTCAGGTCGAAAGTGGATACATAGCCCTGCGAGCAGGCGATAGTCGAAAATAACCAGGCCAACGTGACCATGATGATGCCCGCGCGCTTACCGGGATATTTGGTTTTGCGGTACCAGGCGATCATAGGCCTCAACCGATGCACCATTCAGCTCCAATGTTCCGTTATATTCCACGCCCGCCCCTTTTGAAATCCAACCGTCCAAGTTGAACGGTTGAAACCCATCGGCTGGTATCCATTCACCATTATACCGCCGGGCCAGGTGGAGGTGCGTGCCGTTTGAAATCCCTCCCTCACACGAGGGGTGACCGATGCGGTCGCCGGCTGCGACCATTGATCCAGCCGGAATGCGTTCGCTGCCGGCGATATGCAAATAAAGCACTGACCAGCCGGTTTGATCGAGCCCGTCCCCATCCAGGTCGAGGACCACAACACCCATTTCAGAGCGAACCACCACTCCGCTGGCTACCGCAGTCGCCCATTCATTTGAAACGGAACAGTTATAGGCACCCGGCGGCGGGGCAAAATCGATGGCGGCCCAGGCTGAACCGTCCCCCCAACCGGCATGTGGGCCGCCGGTAAACGACCATACCGCCCCGGTTTCAAATGGCAACTGCATTTCCGGCTGAGTCAAATTGGCGGGCACCACAGGTTCCACGGCCAGATCAAACGGGTAGCCAAACATAAGGTTGTAAGTGGCGAAGACACCCTGCTCGCCGACGGCTTTATCCCAATCGGCGCGGCCAAATAAAGCCGCCATCAACTGCTGCACGCCCGCGGTGCCGGCATTGATGGTTCCATTCGCCGGGGTCATTCCGTTATCGGCCAATGCAAAATGTGAGAGCGCGCTCACCTTCCACAGGTAGTAACCACGATTCAACTGGTTGGCGGCCCAGGACAATTGGCGGTACAGCCCGGCACGATCGCCGTCGAAATACAGCATGGGGTAGTCCAGCGTCTCCTCAGCCGGTTCAGCGCGCGTAACCCAGCCGCTCATATATTCCAATACTGTCAGCAGAATACGCGGATTGACGGAATATTCACGCGCAACTTTGAGAATTATCTCTGCGCCGGTGTACATGCCGTCATCCAGTGTTTCGCGATAATTGGCCAAATAACCGGCGGCCGACTTCACATATTGGAATACATCCAGGGTTATGCTGGCTGGCCCATAAACCAGCTCGGAGTCGGGGATGATTTTGAACGCTGAACCAGGAGCCTGCGGCGAAGGCGCTGGAATAACCAGCACCTGGCCGACGTCGACCATATCCGGGTTGCCAATCTGGTTGGCGCTGATCAACTGCTCCAGACTGACTTGAAAATTTTGGGCAATTTTGCCAAGAGTGTCGCCCGGTTGAAGCACATATTGTTCTTCGTTGACCCGCAATGTAGGCAGAAACCGCTGCGCATCCGGAGTTGGGGATTGAATTGGCGTCCCCGGCTCACGGGTAGGCGGTAAAAACGTAGCGGGCAGCGGGGTGGCAGCCGCAATGGGTGGTTGGCTGGAAAGATTGTTCGAATTGCCTGCCCGCCATAGTTCATCCTGGGGTGCCGGGAGCACGCAGCGGGTCAAGGTCAGGGCTGCGAGGACAACAAATAGGCCTAAGAAACGCGATTTCATTCTAAAACTCGTGTCCAAGCATTCGGAAAGGCAGCGGTTTGCCGCCGATCAGATGCATGTGCAGATGCAAAACCGACTGAAATGCGTCTTGACCGGTGTTGATAACCAGCCGGTACCCTGTGCCATCCACACCACGGTCGTTGGCCAGGCGCTTTGCGACGGCAGCCATGCGGCCCAACGCCAGTTCATCCTCATCCGCGACTGCATTGACCGATTCAAGATGATGGTTCGGCACGATCAACAAATGGACTGGCGCCATTGGATGGATATCCTGAAAAGCCGTCACCAGATCGTCCCGATAAACGATATCCGCCGGCTCCTGGCCGGTTACAATGCGGCAAAAGGGACATTTTGGATCTACCACCGGTCTGTAACCTCTTCTTCAGCCTGAACGGGAATGGAAAGTGGGGGATAATCCGGGCAGTTACTGCGGTACCAGTTGATCTCGTCAATCCGTTGCGCTTCCGCCTGAGCAGCGGCCGAAGCACCTATTTCGACCGCGTAGTCCAGGTTTTTGAACATCGTCGTACTCCAATAACGCGGCAGGGTCAGCAGCGGGTCGCCAATTTCGCGTTCCAATTCACCCTGCGGTACCCAGTTGAACAGCAGCGGACCGCGGGCAAAAGCGGTGAAACCGACCTGATATTCGGCTTCGCGGGCAATTTGAACGGACAACAGGTTGAAATCGCCGCCCGGCCAGATAAATGCAATCGGCCGGTAGCCCAGGTGCTCTTCGATCGCCGGGATCGGAGCAAACAGTTCGTTGCGGATTATCTCTTCCGATGTCCACTCGGTGATGTAGGTCTCGCCATTGTGAAGGTAACCGTGCGCTTGAACCTCAGTGTGTCCACGCGCCAGCACATCCCGCACCTGGTTCCACTCCTGCTCGTTGATGACTCCGGTAATGTAGGCCATCGTCAACGTCCAATCATATTTCTTCAGCACGGGCATAAAGTGTTCACGCACAGTGCCCAAACGACGGTCATCGATGATCAATAAGAGCGAACGCGGCGGGATGTAGGCATTGTGATGCAAGAAATCGACCAGTTGCTGCATGGTAATGGTCTCGAAACCCAGTTGGTGGGCTTTGATTACGCTGGCTTCAAAATAGGCAGTACTAATCGTAATGTTGTCTGCCCCGCGCGGCCCCGCCTTGCTGATGCCGTGAAACATGACCGGCACAACTACCGTGCCGGGGGCAGCGTTGTCCGGATTCCAACGCGCTTCGAGATAAAGGCATTCATCCTGAATGTAACTTACCGGAAGAACCCCGTTGTTAAGCGCATCCGTTTCGAAGCGCGCCGGGGGCACCGGAGTAGGGCTCGGGGTGGGCAGGCGGGTTGGGGAAGCAGTAGGAGCCGGAGTAAATGGCTCCGGCTCGAATGGCGTAAGCGTAAAAGTTGGATCCGAAGCTGGCGCGGTAGCACTTGCGACAGTCAGGTCGGGGCGCTGTTGCTGACTTGAGTTGATATCGCTGGTTGCCACGCTCTGCGAGCAGGCCGTCAGGCTGATCAATCCCAGGATTGGCAGGATGATTACCAACAACCGGTTGCGCAGAATCGAAGGTCTTCGCCCCATTCCACTCTGTGAATTAATGGTCAGGATTCCCGGGGATTTTACTCACCCTCGCCGCGGATATAGGCTTCCGTCATTTCACGCGCAACTGAATCACGGAATTGACGCGGGGGAGTCTTCATGAAATACGACGCAGGGCCGTACAGCGGGCCCGAGAGACCGCGGTCCAGGCCAAGTTTTACACAGCGCAGCGCGTCGATGATCACGCCAGCCGAATTGGGAGAATCCCAGACTTCCAGCTTGGCTTCCAGGTTCAATGGGACCTCGCCAAAGGTCGTGCCTTCCATGCGAATGTGACACCACTTGCGGTCGAGCAGCCACGGCACGTAGTCAGAAGGCCCAACATGGATGTCGGTTTCGGGCAGCTTGTACGGCAGCATCGAAGTGACCGCGCCGGTTTTCGAGATCTTCTTGGATTCCAGGCGCTCGCGCTCCAGCATGTTGAGGAAATCGGTGTTGCCGCCAAAATTGAGCTGGTAGGTGCGGTCGAGCCGCACGCCGCGGTCAACGAACAGGCTGGCCAGCACGCGGTGCAGGATGGTGGCGCCTAACTGGCTCTTGATATCGTCGCCGATGATCGGTAAACCCTTCTGGCGGAAGCGCTCGCCCCAGTATTCCGACGAAGCGATGAACACCGGGATGGCATTGACAAAACCGCAGCCGGCTTCCAGAATCTGCTCGACATACCATTTGGTCGCCATTTCTGACCCGACCGGCAAGTAACTGACCACCACATCGGTTTTAGTCTCTTTGAGAATACCAATGATATCCGCGGTTTTACCGGGCGCCTTCTTGACGATCTGGCTCAAGTATTTTCCCAGGCCGTCATGGGTCATGCCGCGCTGCACCGGCACGTTGAGGTTGGGCACATCGGTGAATTTGAAGGTGTTGTTAGGGTAGGCAAAGATCGCTTCGGACAGGTCTTTGCCAACTTTGGTATCGACCACATCGAACGCCGCGCTGAATTCGATGTCGCTGACATGATAACCGCCAAGATCGACGTGCATCAACCCCGGCACGCGGTCGGTTTCGACTGCGTTGCGATAAAAATGAACCCCCTGAACCAAAGACGAAGCGCAATTGCCAACGCCAATGATTGCTACCCGGACTTTCTTTCCGTCACTCATGCTACTTCGATGCTCCTTGAAATGGATAAAATGGGAATTTTTGCTCGTCCTGCCGCCCTGACGGGATTGAACGGGTGAAGTCTTGACCCCGGTCGAATTATACCCCCATGCAAGATTGTGGGGGCTGCACCTAGAACAGCGACTTCCACGCCCGTCCCTTGTATCTTGATCTGATTGGTTCCTGTTTGCCATAAGGTTATCAACCCCACCCATCCCGCCCCAGTCTTGGGGCGGGTTTGTCTTAATCGAGGGGCTGTCCCAAAAGCGGGCGGGCATGGAAACCCGCCCCTACCTGTAGAGAATGGGTTCTACCCTATCCCGCATATGTGATGGAATAAATGATAAATTTATTCTTTTGAGACAGCCCTTGTGGGGTCATGGCGTTTCCAAAAAACCAATCCTTGCCAAAGGAGGGCGCTGTAGAGTATAATGGCAATCGTTCGGGGCGTGGCTCAGCCCGGTTAGAGTGCGCGGTTCGGGTCCGCGAGGTCGGCGGTTCAAATCCGCCCGCCCCGACACGAAGTGAGGATGTACCCGACATCCTCTTTTTTATTTACATTCATCAGGTGCAATGCACTTTCAAAGTGCGTTGCACCTGATTTAATCAACTTTCCAAATCAGACATCTTACTCCCCCCAGAGATAGCAACTCCGCCTGCCGCCCACGGAAACGTGGGACGGCCCTTTTGGAGAACCACAATTTATGGTAACTGGTATAAAGCAATAGCTCGAAAAGAAAATATAGTATAGTGGATTATCTTTATATATCATTATACTTATGGCGGGGAACAATGAGAATTGAATCGGCTATAGAACGCGAGCACTATTTAGAAGTAATCATCGACGGTAGGCGATTCCGGGCGGGTGATAAATACACCATCCTGGAGCTCGGTTGTGCTGTTTACCTTATGGATCGAAATGACGAGGATTGGCTGAGAGAAAATGGTGACACGATACCTGCAGAACCCAGCGAAGGCCGAAGTGAACTTAAATCTGGGCAAGGGATGTTAATCACTACCGATCCGGTTCTAGTTGCTCTTGCTATTGAATCCTGGTGGTCACGAAATGGTTTCCCCAAGCCTCTAAATGTTCCACTACCCATTCCCACAGCTTTTGAAGCGTTCAATGTGGTTCGAAACCGGAAAATTCTGAATGATTTCAACTGTAGGTGGGCTGGGCATGTTCCAGGTTTAGAAATTATGTCCAATGGGGAAAAAATGCATAATCCAACAAAGTCAAATCAAGAAATTGGCACTGATGAGAAAATAAAGAATTACAAGGCTGAACTCAATCAGCGATATTGGGAATATCAAAGGCGACAATTTCCAAATTGGAAGGAATACCTGGAAAAGTCATTTGCCCAAAATGGGAGACCGCCGGTTTTTCTTGCCCATAAAGCCTGGAGAAATATCATTATCAACCCCGAAGCAAGCGAGCAGGAAAAAGCAGCACTGCTTGGGTTAATCCCTGAAGGGGAGCATCACAAATGGTTTCGCAGCATGAACAGTTCACAAGCATTGGCGCTTAGTGTTTTAGGAAACCTGGTTGTTCACAATTCCTTCGAATACCTTTCTGACTTACAGGACGATGAAGGGAACAATCTGTTTGGCTCAGCACAAATTACTTCTGGCAATTTTTTAATGGAACATAAAATTGGTTATCTTGGAGAACGCCGCCATACCAGCCTGGACGGTTACATTTCCGGTGAGTATCGTGTTGCTATCGAGTGTAAGTTTACGGAGGCTGAAATTGGAACCTGTTCACGTCCCCGTTTAATCCCGGCAGATCCAAATTTTGGAAGCGAATTTTGTAATGGGACATATTCCCAGCAAGGTAAAAGGAACGAACGGTGTCCTTTGACAGAAAGAGGCGTCTTATATTGGCGATACATACCTACCCTTTTCAAATTCGGAAATGATGTAGATTTGGATCCCTGCCCGTTGAATAAAAACTACCAGTTGGCACGTAATGTTTTAGCGATTGGCGTAAATGAGAACGGATCAGTTTCCGCTGAAAATGGCCATGCAATTCTAATCTACGATGAGCGAAATCCGGCCTTTATGAAGGATGGCCATGGGTTAATTTCTTATTCTGAAATTAGCACTGCACTCAAACGCCCAGATATGTTGCGAAAGTGTAGCTGGCAAAAAATAACGGATTGCATTCGCAAAAATAAAATACTCCCTTGGTTGACAGACCAGCTTGCCATTAAATACGGCCTGTAATAATCCCATTCAGAGGTTGACAGTTGAGGTCTGGCTCTAGAATGAATTACAAGACCTTGAAATATTAAAATTTACCGTATTTAGATTATTATTGTTTAGAATCCAAAATCGCTATTGTCCTCAGGCTGTAAAAGCTCGGTACTCTTATCACATTTCATTAGGTTTATTCAGGATACAAGGAGAATTACAAACATGAAACCATTTCGGATCGCCCTTCTTACCCTGATCCTTGCCGTTGGCCTGTCGGCCTGCAATTTCAGCCTCAAAGGCGGCAAACTCACCGTTCCCATTACATTGGACGAACAGGCAGTCATCCGTTTGCTCACTCTGGCGCAAAGCGCCATCACTGCGACCAGCGGCGGGCAATCCCAGGTGACGATCAACAGCGTCGATTTCATCGAGCCGGATTCGGTCCGCGTGGATGGCGTCTATGAGTCCACTCCCGGGGAATTCGTGCCGGGCAGCATGACCGTGGCCTTTGCCGTGGCGGATGGCGCGCCGCGCGTGGGGGTAACCGCCCTTGATATTCCCGGCGCGGATGACTCCGATGCAAGGATGGAAGAAATAAACCGCGCATTGGAAGACGCCCTGCAGCGCGAGGTCGGCGCCATCCAAGCAGCAGCGACGTTTAAATCGATCGCCGTTGAGGGCGACGCCCTTAAGATCATCGTCGAGGTGCCGCTACGCGCAACGCAGTAGCGATTGGTTTAGCCGGTCAGACTGGCTGACAGCAGCGCCAGCGTATCGCGCGGAATATAATGGACGCCCTTCCAAAAGGTCAGGGCGGCCTCGTTTTCGCGGTACACAAAAATGTGCACTTTATCGATCCCCTCAGCTCGCAGCGCGGCGTGGCAGCAGTCAACCAGCGCCCGGCCAACCCCCTGGCCGCGGTAGGCCCGGTCAACTGCCAGGTGATGCAGATAGCCGCGCCGCCCGTCGTGACCACATAACACCGCACCCACCAGGGTATCGCCGTCCCAGGCAGTGAAGCTCATGCCCGGATTACGCGCCAGGTAGCCTGCAATGTGTTGCGGCTCATCCGCAGAACTCAAGCCAATGCCCTCGCAGGATCGCCAGAGGGTTAATGCCTGCGGCGTATCCGCTGCAGAAAAAGCACGAATTTCAATAGCCATTATTGACCCATCCGCCAGCCAAGGATCATCATCTCCTGTCTGGGGTGCTCCGGCGAGGGAAGGTGCGCTTTCAAGGTAGCTTTTCGCAGATCATTTAATTTCTGCAGCGCAGCTTCGCCCTCTTCGCCGTGACGAACCAGGTAGCAACCGATCACCGTACCGGTTCGCCCCAACCCGGCCAGGCAATGGACATACACAACTTTATCCGCCGCCAATGCCCGGTCGATCTCATCCAGAATGGTTTTCATCTCCAGCGGCTGCGGGACGCCGAAGTCCACAATTGGGTGTGCATAAATATCAACTTCAACGCCCAAATCAGCAGCTTCTTCATCCAAAATAGCATGATAAGACGTAGAAATGTCGCCGGGATGGGTTAGATCGATAAAACAGTTGATGCCCATCTGAAGCATGCGCAGGATTTTTTGCCGGGTTTGATGCTGTTCCAATTCGTCGGGATACTCGCCAGCCATTAGTTTTCCGGGAATGACCCAGTACGCGTTTGGGAAAGGTACCTGGGGGGATGATTGATTGTCCGGGGGCATTGGGGCTCCTTTTTCATTAATTTTACACGCGGTTTTGTCCGATCGGCATTACACGGCTTCGAGCGAAACTGCCTGATTCCGCCGGCCAAAAATAGCCGGCAGCAGGATCAGTCCGGCCAAATTGATCACCGCCAGAATCGCAAAGGTGGTTGCGAATCCGGCCGAATCCACCAGGCCGCCCGCCAGACCCAGTCCGATGCCCGTTCCCAGGTTGGCGACCGCCATCAGGATGGAGAACATGGATGCAGCGATGCGTGGATCAGTGCGGTCCATGGCGATTGCAAAATATACCGTCTCATAAAAGCCGTAGGCCAGCCCAAACAGGGCTGCCAGCGGCCAGACCAGCCATGATTTCACGACAAATGCCAGCAGGAGGATGCTGCCAAACGAGAGCAGAATGGCGCGCAAAGCCGCCTGCCGGTGCCCCCAGCGGTCGGCGAGTTTTCCGCCGGCCAGCGAGCCGGCTACGACCCCAAGCCCCCAGACTGTGGTCACCAGGCCGGCAGTCCCCAGGCTGATATTGAAACGCTGCTGTAAAAAGGGATTCATGATCTGGTTGGCGCCATTGATCACCAGCGAGTACACCGCCCCCAGCAAACCGAGCGCGATCAAAGGCCAGGCTTTGAATGCCCCGAATGCTTTCCACTCGAATTTCTGGTCCGGGCGGCGGGCCGGCTCACGGGCAGCGAACACGAACGGCAGCGGCAGCAAGCTCAACGCCGCCAGCAGGACAAAGGCGGCTGTCCAGGAAGTCCGTTCGACCAGGATACCGATCACACCCGAAATCAGCACCACCCCCAACGCCCGCCCGCCGACCATAAATCCCTGAATTGCGCCCTCTTCTTCTTTTGGCGTCGAATCGAGCGCGAGCCCATCGGTGGCGGTATCGTATAATGCCATGCCGGTCATCATCGAGAAAGCCAGGCCTAAAAACAGGCCGTATTGCCGTCCCGGGTTAATCAAGGGCGCTGCCAGCAGGCAGGCAGCCTGCAGAAGCAAACCCATGATGATATACGGGCGGCGGTGACCCTTGCCCAACAAATTGACCCGGTCGCTGAGCATGCCAAGGAAAATTTTGAGCACCAGTGGGATCAATCCCACCGTCCCAACCAACCCGACCTGGCTCATAGTCAGGTCGAAACCGAGTAAATACAGCGAGTTCAGTGCCGTGAAATAACTCAGCACCGCGCCTTGTGCGAAGTAGAGCATGGCAAACATGGCATAGCGAGCAGTTTTGGTCACCAGGGCACCTCACATGGCAGAATTTAGATAATCGACGCTTCAAACCAGTATAGGGGGGCGTCTGAAACCTGTCAACCGCCCATCTGGCCAAGCCTTGCCAGAAACTTTGCTTTAAAGTATAGTCAATTACGCTTTTTTCATTCCTAAATCTTCGAGAAATCACCGATAATGGACAAACCTGTCGAAACCCCTGATTCACCCCACTGGTTGGACACGCCCGTTTTCCGAACTCTCCCCCAATTTAAATTAGAAACTTTGCTGGTCACGATCATTTTGATCCTGGCGGTCTTCAGCCGTTTCTATATGCTCGGCGCGCGGGTGATGAGTCACGATGAAGTCAATCATGTGATTCCTTCTTTTGATTTGGTCTCCGGCCGTGGTTACGTCCACGACCCGATCACCCATGGTCCATTCCAGTTCCACGCTATGGCCCTCTCGTATTTTCTGCTGGGCGACAGTGATTTTTCCTCACGTGTCCCGGACGCCCTGTTCAGCGTCGCAACGATCGTGCTGGTGCTTTTCGCATTCCGCAAATATCTTGGGCGCACTGGAGCACTGATCGCCGGATTCCTCTTCCTGATCTCTCCTTACCTGCTCTATTATGGCCGTTACACGCGTAATGAAGCTTACGTTGCCTTCTACGGTGTGGCGACCCTTTACGCAGTGCTCAAATACCTGCATGACGGCAAGGTCTCTTCGCTCTATATCGTGGGAATTGCGACCGCAATGCAATTCATCACCAAAGAGACCAATTACATTTATGCTGCTCAACTGCTGATCTTCCTGGCATTCCTGTTCATGCAGCGCATTGCCAGCGCTCGTTGGCCGCAGGCCAAAGCGCGCAACACTTTTTTATTGACCTTGTCGGGCGCCCTCATTGTCTTGTTGATGACGCTTGGACTGGCAGCCTGGAACGCCATCGCCAACCGAACGGTCACTGCGACCACGCCGGAAACGGAAGCTGCCGGGACGGTGGTGGAAACCCTGTCCTGGATCAAAGTTTTGGAAGGCGGCGGGGTGGTCATCGCCTTTGCGCTTCTCGGTGTGGCAGCATATGTGCTGCTGCGCTCGATCGGGTGGAATGCCATCAAACAGGAGCGTTCCTTTGACCTGTTGATCCTGAGTGGTACCTTAATTCTGCCCATCCTGACCGCATTTCCAGTCAAGCTGGTGGCAACGTATCTGGGTGTGGAATGGGATCCAACCACCCCATCTGTCGTACCGCCCCAAGCTATTATTATTTTGTCGGGCGTATTTCTGGCCATTATGACCGGGATTGCTGCTTTCATCGGCATGAACTGGAAACCGCGCATCTGGTTGCCTAATTTTGTGATCTTCTATGCCATTTCCACCGTTTTTTATACCACCTTTTTTACCAACGGCTTTGGCTTCTTCACCGGCATCATCGGCGGACTAGCCTACTGGTTGTCTCAGCAGGGAGTTTACCGGGGCGAGCAGCCCTTTTATTATTACTTCTTGATTCAAATACCCATCTATGAATACCTGGCGGCTTTTGGCACCCTGGTGGCAATCTATTTTGGGACGCGCCACAACAAGTGGTCTCAGGTGCCCGGTGACAGCCCTGCACTCAGTCCGGAAGAGCTTCGCGAAGAGCCTGAAGCAATCGAAGCTGTCACCAGTGGAATTGAACCGCCCCGGCCGGAAGTGGAAACCGAGATCGCTGACGGGTTGGAGTCACAGGCGAATGATACTGCCACCAAAGCGCCTGCGCCGATTATTTTCAATCAGAATCAACGGCTGCCGGTATTGGCGCTGCTGATTTTCTGGTCGTTTTCCGCGCTGTTTGCTTATACCGCCGCCGGTGAACGCATGCCGTGGCTGACGGTGCATATCGCCATGCCCATGCTGCTGGCGGCCGGTTGGGGATTTGGCTACCTGGTAGATACCACACCCTGGAAACGTCTGACGGAAAACCGCGGCTGGCTGGCGCTGCTCCTGCTGCCCGTCTTTATCACCAGCCTTGGCGGCGTGTTGGGCTCCCTGCTTGGTACGCAGCCACCCTTCCAGGGCAATACTCTCGATCAACTGCGCTCGACGAGCCTGTTCATTTTCTCAGCAATCGCGCTGGTACTTTCGGCGTGGGGTATTCTAAGACTGCTCAGCCAGTGGACTTCAAGCGAGGTGCTGCACATTGCCACTGCGGTGTTCACAGCCGTACTGGTTGTGCTCACAGCGCGTACCGCTTACACCGCCTCATTCATCAACTACGACTCTGCTGAGGAATTTTTGGTGTTCGCGCATGCTGCCCGCGGACCAAAAGACATTCTGGCCCAGGTGGAAGAAATCTCGCGGCGCACCACCCGCGGATTGGACATCGCGGTAGCCTATGACTCGGACGCCAATTATCCCTTCTGGTGGTATTTCCGGCACTACCCCAATAAGCGTTGGTTTGCCGATAACCCCACCCGCGACCTGCAGAACAACCCGATCATTATTGCCGGGTATCAAAACTGGACCAAACTGGATTCGATCACGCGCGGAAACTATGTATATTTCGAGTACAACCGGCTCTGGTGGCCCATGCAGGATTACTACAACCTGACCTGGCAGCGCATCTACGACGCGCTCAAGTCACCGCAGATGAGATCGGCGCTGTTCCAGATCTGGCTCAACCGAGACTATACCGAGTACGCTGCGGTCACCGGGCGCACCGATCTGACGCTGGCCAATTGGAATCCATCGCAGCAACTGCGCATGTATATCCGTAAAGATTTGATTGCGCAAATATGGAATTACGGCGCTTCCCCGGTCATCCCTGCCGAAGAACAGGTCAACCCGTATGATAAGGGCATGATTACCCTCTCACCGGAACAGATAGTGGGCGCGTCAGGCGCCGAAGCCGGTCAATTCCAGGCGCCGCGCGGGATCGCCTTTGCGGCTGATGGTTCCATGTACGTGGCAGATTCACGCAACAACCGCATTCAGCAGTTCAGCGCTGCCGGTGAGTTTGTGCGCGCCTGGGGCAGCTTCGCCAACATTGCAGACGGCGACGCTCCCGGCGGCACCTTCTACGAACCCTGGGGGATTGCAGTTGGGCCTGACGGTTCGGTTTATGTGGCCGATACCTGGAACCACCGCATCCAAAAGTTCAGTGCGGACGGGCAATTCCTCCAGATGTGGGGCTACTTTGGCCAGGCAGAAGCTCCGGAAGCCTTCTGGGGACCGCGAGATATTGCCTTCGACTCGCAGGGACGATTGTATGTCACGGATACGGGTAACAAACGGGTTGTCGTTTTTAATCCCGACGGTACATTTGTGACCCAATTCGGTACAGCCGGTTTTGATCCCGGTCAGTTCGACGAACAGGTCGGCATTGCCATTAACGCTCAGGATGAAATCTTCATCACCGATACCTGGAATCAGCGGGTGCAGGTCTTCGTGCTCGATCCGAACACCCTGCAAGCCAGTATGGTGCGCTACTGGGATGTTTCCGCCTGGTACGGCTCGTCGCTGGAAAACAAACCCTACATTGCAGTCGACCAAGCCGGGCATGTCTTTATCACCGACCCCGAAGGTTACCGCGTGCTCGAATTCACCGGTGAAGGCGAATTTGTGCGGGGGTGGGGTGACTACAGTCCCTCTTCTGACGGCTTTGGATTGCCATCGGGTATCGAGGTGGACACCGAGGGTCGGATATGGGTCAGCGACGCCGGCAATAACCTGGTGCTGCGGTTTACCATTCCGATCGAGTAACCTGTAATGAATCACCCGAGGACGTAGGGGAGGGCTTCCACGCCCTCCCGCTTTTGGCAGCTCCAGTCAGCTGGTGCGTTGCTCCTGGCTTTGCAGCACCCCGGTTTCACCACATTCAAGGCGCGATGCACCCAAATCACGGCGGGTGCGTTGCTCCTGGTTTTGAAGCATCCCGATTTCACCATGTTCAAGGAGCGATGCACCTGACCTTGAGTATGTTAATTGCAGGTGCAAGGCACTTCAAAAGTGCCTCGCACCCAAATCCTGGCGGGTGCGTTGCTCCTGGACTGACAGCATCTCTGTTTTAACCATATTCTAGGAGCGATGCACCTGACCTTGAGTATGTTAATTGCAGGTGCACGGCACTTCAAAAGTGCCTCGCACCCAAATCCCGGCGGGTGCGTTGCTCCTAGCTTTGCAGCATCCCGATTTCACCATGTCCAAGGAGCGATGCACCTGCTCTTGAGTATGTCAAATTGCAGGTGCAAGGCACTTCAAAAGTGCCTTGCACCCAAATTTGTTCATTTTTTGTTTGGCAGGAACAGGCTGAGCACAAAACTCACGATGCTGACCACCAGAGCGCCGAGGAAGGCTCCCAGGAAACCGTTCACCGTAAAGCCCACTCCAAATTGAGTGCCGATCAAACCCGCCAGCCAAAACATAACGGTATTGATCAGCAAAGTGCCCAACCCGAGGGTCAAAATAATAATCGGGCAACTGACAACCATCAGCACCGGGCGGATGATGGCATTTACCAGCCCGAATATCACAGCCAGCCACAAGAAACTGATCCAGCTCGTGGAGTTCGGGAAGATATAGGTACCGCCCAGTAAATAAACCGCCAGGTAAAACCCAACTGCATTGATGAGCAACCGAAGAATGAATCGCATTTCTTTTTCCTCCTTAATCTGAAAAGCCCGCTTCCATCCAGATCAACGTCATATGGGACACAAAGCCGCTGTTTTCGAATGCTGTCTGCGCATGGTCAGCAGGATAATTGACCACCAGCGGACGTTTACGGTGCAGCGTCTGACGAATTCCGGGCAGCAGGGCTCCAACTGCTGCATCCTCCGACTCTGGCTCTGTCGCCAGCCACAAGGTATCGGCATACATCCGCGAGGGTTCCCAGGTAACCAGCCCAATGAGTTTGCCATCCTTGCGCGCCGCCAGATGAGCTACCTGCTCGCCGGCCAATTTCAACTGCAGTTCCCGAAAGAACCCGGGTTGCATCCGACTCTTATTGAGCGACAGATTCCATACTACTTCGGGCGGATAAACCCGGTCCAACCAGGCAGTTTGCTGCGCCCAGTCGCTGGTGTGACGCTGCCCAATCAGCACGCCATTTGCCGGTTTTGGTTCTGCTAGATCAGTATACGAATCATTTTGCCAAAGGGTGCGCCGCAGTTTCTCTTCGAAGCCAAGATTCTGGTACAACTCCTGGGCGTGGGGATTGTCGTCGCGGACGTGCAGCCAGGTGGACGCCGCCCCGTGAGTCCGGGCGTAATCCAGCCCGGTGAGCGTCAATTTGCGGGCAATCCCGCGCCGGCGGTAACCCGGGTGTGTGGCGACATTGGCAATGAGGTAATATCGCTTCCCCAGGCTGCTGAAAGGAATCAGGGTCAGATTGCCAACAATTAACCCATCTTCTTCCCACAAAAAACCCTGTACCGGCAGCGCCAGTTCTTCGAAGGGATTCGCTCCCCAACCAGCGTGTCCCTGCGCCAGCCAGCGCAGATGCTTGATGTAATCGCGGCCATCCGGATCCATGGTGTCGGCAAAACAAAGTTCCACCAGGTTGGCAATCGCGGTTAAATCTTTCCGTTTCAGAATCGGACGAATGTTGGGGCTGTAAAAGTGAAATGGTCCGTTCATAAACGTTATTTTACACCGGTTCATCCCCGGTCAGCCAGATTTATTTGCAACCACGATTACCTCTCGATAATCGCACAAATCGCAGCGCGATGTTAAAATGAGACAATCGATTTGGTATAGAGAACCGTATTTATGAATCAACCAATCCTTTTCAAAAATGCGCGCGTCTTCTGCCCCACGGGCCTCTATGACCCGGGCTGGCTGCTGGCTGAAGGCCGGGAAATTGCCTCCATGGGTAGCGGAGCTCCACCCCCCTCGCTGACCACGATGGATGTGCGAATCATCGATGCGAACGGCTTGAATTTACTGCCCGGCTTTATCGATCTGCATGTGCACGGTGCCCTCGGGCAGGACACGATGGATGCTTCGCCCGAAGCGCTGGAGATTATTGGCCGGTATCTGGTTCAACATGGCGTTACTTCCTTCCTGGCAGCTACCTGGGCGGCAACTGACGATAGAATCACGCGGGCTTTACAGGCCATCGGAAAGGTTTACGGGCAAATTCGAAACGGCGCAACGCTTCTCGGCGCCTATTTGGAAGGCCCCTACCTCAACCCCAATCGGGCAGGCGCGCAGGCCCACGAATTCATCCGTTCGGCGGCCAATCACGAAGCTGCGCGTCAATGGATCGATGACGAGATGGTTCGCGTGGTCGTTTTAGCGCCAGAAAACCCGGAAAACCTGTGGTTGGTCGAAGAATGCGCCCGCAAAGGGATCACCGTGGCAGCAGGTCATACGGCTGCTACCTATGAAGAAATGCAGGTGGCAGTAACCCGCGGCGTGCGGCATTTGAGCCACTGTTTCAACGCTATGGGCAACTTGCATCATCGCCAACCCGGCGTCATTGGCGCTGGGTTGACCATGCCGGAACTACGCTGCGAGTTGATCGCGGATAACATTCACGTCCACCCGGCTGTTCAGCAGATCCTTTACCAGGCCAAAGGTCCGTATGGCATGTTGCTGGTGTCCGATTGCACCCGCACAACCGGGCTGCCGGACGGCGAGTATGACCTTGACAGCCGCAGGGTTGTGGTTAAGGATGATATCGTCCGCCTGAGCGACGGGACATTGGCAGGCAGCCGTCTGGCGCTTGACCAGGCACTGCGTAATTTCAGCACGAATGTTCACCGTCCCTTATCCGAACTATGGCCGGTCGTAAGTCTTACCCCTGCGCGCACAATTGGGATTGCCCATCAAAAAGGAGTACTGGAATTGGGTCACGATGCCGATTTAGTCTTATTGGACGATGCCCACCAGGTCCAATTGACCATGACCGAAGGCAGCATCGTTTACCAGGCGCAGGCATCAAACTTGCAAATTAATGGCTAACCCTGTGAAAGCCTCCCCAACCAGAAATGCTTATATTCCTCTTACATTTCACATGGTTATTGTTAATCCCAAAATGCTATAATCTCTAAAATTGGTTTAAGCGATAAATTTACCAAGGACAATACCCTTATGATGCGATTTGACCGTTTTACGGAACGCGCCCAGGAAGCCGCTCAACGCGCTGCTGAGATTATCCAGCGCTACGGGCATAACCAGATCGACTCTGAACATATCTTGTTGGCGTTGATCGAGCAACCTCAAGGCGTGATTACCCAAATTTTGGAAATATTGAAGGTGGATCCAGCTACGCTTGCCGAGCGGCTTGACTATATCCTGCGCACCAGCCCGAAAGCGAGCATTTTCGGCGGCGGCGCAGGGCAAATCTTTATCACCCCGCGCGTAAAGCGCATTGTGGATCTGGCCAATGAAGAGGCCAGCAAATTGAAGGACGAGTACATCTCGACCGAACATATCTTCCTGGCGATCCTCAGCGAGCGCAACACGCCGGCAGCCCGTCTGCTGGAAGGCGCGGGCATTACGCGGGAACGCGTGCTGGATGCCGTTATGCAATTACGCGGCGGCCAGCGCGTTACGGACCCGCAGGCGGAAACGCGCTACCGCACATTGGAAAAATACTCACGCGACCTGACTCAACTGGCCCGTGAAGGCAAACTTGACCCGGTCATCGGACGTGATAAAGAGATTTTACGGGTAATGCAGGTGCTTTCCCGCCGCACCAAAAACAACCCGGTATTGATCGGAGAAGCGGGCGTCGGTAAGACAGCCATTGTGGAAGGATTGGCCCAAAAGATCGCGTCCAACGATGTGCCGGAAATTCTGATGGGCAAAAGGGTCACTTCACTCGACCTTGGCGCGATGATTGCCGGCAGCCGCTTCCGCGGTGAATTCGAGGAGCGCCTTAAAGCCGCCATCGAAGAGGTGCAGCGCTCAGAAGGCGAGATCATCCTGTTCATTGATGAGCTGCATACCGTGGTTGGCGCTGGGGCAGCCCAGGGCGCAATGGACGCCTCCAACATGCTCAAACCGGCTCTGGCCCGCGGCGAACTGCAGTGTATCGGCGCCACCACGCTGGATGAGTACCACAAACATATCGAAAAAGACTCGGCGCTTGAACGCCGTTTTGCCCCCGTATTTGTGGATGAACCCACCATCGAGGACACTATCCTGATGTTGCATGGTTTGCGCGATCGTTACGAAGCGCATCATAAAGTGCATTTCTCGGATGAAGCGCTGACCGCTGCCGCCCGCCTTTCTTCCAAGTATGTCCCCGACCGCCACCTGCCGGATAAAGCTATCGACTTGATGGACGAAGCCGCTGCCAAATTGCGCGTTGCGCTCTTCTCGCTGCCGCCTGAATTGAAGGACATGAAGACTGAGTTGGATAAATTAATGGCGGAAGAGGAGTTGGCCGGCGTGGAACGCGATTATGAACGCGCTGCCCGCAAGAAAGCGGAACGCCTGCGCCTTGAAGAAGAATTCAACACCCAGCGCGATATCTGGGAGACCGAACACAAGTTGGATGAAGTGGTGGATGTGAATGACATCGCCCAGGTTGTAGCTCAGTGGACTGGCATCCCGGTCAGCCAGATGATGGAATCGGAAGCCGACCGTTTGCTGCACATGGAGGAACGTCTTTCCGAGCGGGTTATTGGCCAGGAAGAAGCGATCAAAGCCATATCCGATGCCATTCGCCGGGCACGCGCCGGTCTCAAAGACCCGCGCCGCCCGATCGGTTCGTTCATCTTCATCGGGCCATCCGGCGTCGGCAAGACCGAGTTGGCTAAAGCATTGGCTGAATTCATGTTCGGCGACGAAGAAGCTCTGGTTCGCCTGGATATGAGCGAATATCGCGAACAACATACTGTCTCGCGCTTATTCGGCGCTCCTCCAGGTTATGTGGGCTACGAGGAAGGTGGTCAATTGACCGAAGCCGTCCGCCGCCGCCCATATCGGGTGATCCTGTTCGATGAAATCGAAAAGGCGCACCCTGAAGTCTGGAATGCACTACTGCAAATCCTGGATGACGGTCGTTTGACCGATGGGCAGGGTCAGTTGGTAGACTTCCGCAATACCGTCCTGATCATGACCAGCAACCTTGGCACCGAGTTTGTTCGCCAGGGCGGCACGCTTGGTTTCCTGCAGGATACAAGCTCCGATGAGGATCGCATCCAGCACGAAAAGATCCAAAAGGCGCTCAAGACTACCTTCAGGCCGGAATTCCTCAACCGCATCGATGAGATCATCATGTTCTCGCCGCTATCCATCGAGCAGATGTACAAGATCGTCGATCTGCAAATGAAAGAGGTGCGCGAACGGTTGGCCGAGCATGGTTTGGACGTGGCCATCACCGAGTCAGCCGTCAAGTGGTTGGCTGAGGTTGGTTTTGATCCCAGCTTTGGCGCGCGACCGCTGCGGCGCGCCTTACAAAAACACATTGAAAGCCCGCTTTCTATCAGTGTTTTAGCCGGTCAATTCCAAAAAGGCGACACGGTCATCGTCGATCTGGATGTGGAAAACAAGCAGTTGGTTTTCCGAAAATCAGAAGAAGCCAAAAAGGAAGAGCCGGCTACGGTTTAGCCGGCGAATATATCGTCTGACTGCAGGAGCGTCCAAATGGGCGCTCCTGTTTTTTGCATTGCGACGGAGCGCAGCGCAGGGAGCAATCTGCGATGATGGGGCAAGGTCTTTCACCCACAGGGTGCTCTGTGAGCGACCTACCCCCTCGGTTACCAGGCCGGTGGAGACCTGCGGTCATGCAGCGCGCTCGGTCTGAGATCGGCGCGATCATAAGCCCCTTTCAGTAGTCAGGCCAGTGGAGACCTGCGATCATGCTGCACGCGCGGTCAGGAGTCCGGCGCGATCATAAGTTAATTGACATTCCTGCCCTCCTCCTTTATACTTGCAGTTTGGATGGTCGACCGTTCAATAACCCTGGTTGCCATCAGCCCCTCAGGAGGTACCTTGAAAAAAGCGCTCATTACCGGCATCACCGGCCAGGACGGCTCCTATCTGGCTGAGTTGTTGCTGCATAAAGGCTACGAAGTTCACGGAATTATCCGCCGGGCCAGCACCTTCAATACCCGCCGCATTGATCACATTTACCATGATCCGCACCCCAACGGCGGCGAGGTGAATCTACACTTGCATTACGGCGATGTCTCGGTTGCCGAGACCATTTCCAACATCATTTACAACGTGCGCCCTGACGAAATTTATCACTTGGCAGCTCAGAGTCATGTACGCGTCAGCTTCGACATGCCGGAGTACACCGGCGATGTCACCGGATTGGGCACCATCCGCATATTGGAAGCTGTGCGCAAGAGCGGTTTTGACGAACGCTTCTACCAGGCATCCTCCAGCGAAATGTTTGGCGCAGCCAAGCCACCGCAAAATGAATCCACGCCCTTCGAGCCGCGCAGCCCCTATGCAGCTGCCAAGGTGTACGCCTACTGGGTCACCCGTAATTACCGCGAAGGTTACGGGGTATTCGGCAGCAACGGCATCCTTTTCAACCATGAATCACCCCGCCGCGGCGAGACCTTTGTCACCCGCAAAATTACCCGCGCAGTGGCAGCCATTAAAGCCGGCAAACAGGAACATTTGTACCTTGGCAACCTGGACGCCAAACGCGACTGGGGTTACGCCCCGGAATTCGTCGAAGCCATGTGGATGATTCTGCAGCAGGATAAGGCAGATGATTATGTCATCGGCACAGGTGAAACTCATTCGGTACGCGAGTTCCTGGATGAAGCCTTCGCTTATGTTGGATTGAAGTGGGAAGATTATGTGCGCATCGATCCGCGTTATTTCCGCCCGACCGAAGTGGATTATTTGCTGGCAGATGCTTCAAAAGCCAACCGTATGCTGGATTGGCAGCCTCAGGTGCGTTTCCATGAACTGGTCAAAATCATGGTAGACGCCGACCTGGAACTGGCTGGCCTGATCTGCCCGGGTGAAGGACGCAAAATCCTCGAAGAACGGTTTGGTGGCTGGCACCGCTGGGATAGCCAGGTCGTCTCTATGGAAAGGTAAGAATAATCAGTTTAGCGGGTCAGAATTTGGATGCCAAATTCTGACCCGCTTTTTTTATCCCTTAATCACAATCACCGGGCGCAGGCGGGCAACCTTACGCGCAATCCCGGCCGCATGGACAGTTTCGACCACCTCATCCACATCTTTATGAGCGCGCGGGGCCTCTTCAGCCAACCCAGGCAGCGACCCGGCGCGAATGTGAATGCCATCTGCTTCCAGTTCACTGCGCAGCCGGTCGCCGCGCATCTCGCGTTTAGCCTGGCTGCGGCTCATCACCCGGCCGGCGCCGTGACAGCTGGATCCCCATGACCGCGACATACTTTCAGTAGTACCAACCAGCACCCAGGAAGCGGTGCCCATGCTGCCCGGCACCAACACGGGTTGACCGATCGAACGGTATACATCCGGTAATTCTGGCGAACTTGGACCAAAGGCGCGCGTGGCGCCCTTGCGGTGCACGCACACCTTCACTTTTTTACCATCCACAACGTGGGTCTCTATTTTTCCCATGTTATGGGCAATGTCATATACCTGATGCAGCTGCCAGTTACCAATCACACCTGCCAGCGCTTCCTCAAATGCCAGGCGGGCCGCATGCGCCAGTAGCTGACGGTTGCAGAAAGCGTAATTGGCCGCTGACCGCATGGCAGCCAGATAATCTTTCCCCTCCGGACTGTCCAGCGGGGCACAGACCAGTTCACGATCCGGTAACTTTATACCGTAGCGGTGGACAGTGCTTTGCAGCTCCTGCACGTAGTCGGTGCAGATCTGGTGACCGAAGCCGCGCGAACCGCAGTGGATTTGCAATGCCAGCATGCCTTCCTGCAACCCCATGGTTTGAGCTGCCCGGGCATCGAACACCCGGTCAACCACGTCCACCTCGATAAAGTGGTTACCCGCGCCTAATGTCCCCAACTGGTTCAAACCGCGCTTCTTGGCCTGGGAACTGACCCTGGTTGGGTCGGCGCCATCCAGGCAGCCGCCTTCTTCGGTGCGCAGCAAATCCTCGTCGGTAGCTAAACCTTTTCGCAAAGCCCAACGGGCGCCAAGCCGGCATACCTGGTCCAACTCGGCGTCTTTGAGGTGATATTCCCCGGCAACCCCCACCCCGCTCGGGCAACGCCGGTTAAGTGCATCCGCCAAATTCGACAAGACAGGTTCAACCGCCCCCAAATCAATCTGTGATCCGAGCAAGCGCACACCGCAATTGATATCATACCCGATGGCGCCCGGTGAAACCACTCCGTCCGTTATGCGTGTGGCGGCCACCCCGCCAATCGGAAAACCGTAGCCCTGATGCATATCGGGCATGACCACTACCGGCTGCATCACCCCGGGAAGGGTGGCAGCGTTTATGGCTTGCTCCAGTGATCGGTCTCCAAGCGCATCTTCCAACAGGCGGTGGGTGACAAAAAGACGCACGGCCACGCGCATATCGTTTCGGTAAGATTGTGGGATCTCCCACTCATAATCATTAATTTTGTTGATATCCTGTAACCGGATCATGCCGTTTCCTCCTTTCCGCCTTGTTTGACTCCTGCTGCGGCTTTTTCGCTAGACGTCAAACACGATGGTTGTTTCCAGACCAGCTTCAACCGGCCTGATCTCGAGGTTATGGAAGGTCACAGCCTTGATGCTTTTCTGCAATTCGAGCAGCGGCGCGCCTGCCAACCGGGCGTGCAGCTTTAGGCCATCCAATTTCAATTCAAACCGATCGAACCCGACGGAATCCAGTTCCATTTCGTATAATATTGAATTCAAGAAAGCAACCAGCAAGCTTTCATTATCATCTGCGCTGACCATTATGGTGCGCTCCAGGCGCCTATCATGGCGTAATCGTGCACCCATCAGGGCAATCATGCCGAGGGCTGCCTGTTGCATCAGTCCTGTCAAATCCGGCGCCCAGACCTGTAGCGCCCAGTCGGCCGTATGCTGAATTTCCTTATAACCGGAACGCATCGTCATTTACCTCAAACTCGCTTTATAATTATAAGATATGAGTTCTCGCATGGATCGACTTGAAAGCCGCTTGCAGGCCTTGATCGAGAGTAGCTTGAACCGCCTGCCGTGGCGGAATGCACAGCCGCGTCTGGCGGCTGACGTGGTATCCTCTTTGCGCGCACAACTCGCATTGGATGACCGCTCGACCGAGCCGCTGCCAGACAGCTTCAACCTGTTCATGCACCCGGAGAATTGCAAGGCCTGGGAAGCCCATCCGGATTGGGTGAATTGGCTGAACCAGGTACTGCTTGACATGGCAGTCGAGAGTAACCGCAGCTACGCCCGGGATCCAGAAATTCGCCTCATTCCTGATTCAGATCTGGATGGAAAAAGTATCCGGACGGTGCTGACTTATCAGGATGTGAATGTTAACTCAACCGCTGTCATGGCGGCCGAGTCTGATCCAATCGAAACCACCCCACCTGAAACCTGGTCTGGGCCTTATCTGATGCTGGAAAATAGTAAAACGTACCCCATCAACCAAACCGTAGTAAATATAGGAAGGCGGGAAAACAACGACCTGGTGCTGCCAGACCCGAGAGTATCCCGCGAGCACGCCCAGATACGCCTTATCCACGGCGAGTGCGTCCTTTTCGATCTCAATTCTACCGGCGGCACCTCAGTTAATGGCCGCCGCGTGAATACCCACAACCTGCGACCGGGGGATGTGATTTCATTTGCGGGGATTAACATCATTTTTGGCCAGGAAACACCTGCTGGCTCGCAAACCACTGGCACCTCTCCGGCTCATCTATCCTCTTGAGACAGAACAATTTATGAGTGGAATCGTAGTACTGATTATTCGCATTTTACTGGCAATTGCGCTTTACGCTTTTTTGGGCTGGGCGTTGTACACCATCTGGCGCGACCTGCGGGTTCAGACGCTAATTTTGGCCGCGCAGAAAGCACCCGCTATCACGCTGACGCGTATCGGCATGGACGAGTTCGAGCCAGCCAGCTTTCAAAAATCTGAAATTTTCATCGGGCGCGAGCAAACCTCAACGTTACCCCTCCTGGATGAAACGGTTTCGGGCCGCCACGCGCGCCTGGCTTATCGTCACAATCAATGGTGGGTAGAAGATTTAAAATCGACAAACGGCACCTTCCTCAACGAAGAACCGGTCAACACCATGACGGTGCTGGTCTCCGGCGATGAAATTCGGGTCGGCCAAACCGTCATGCGGGTGGAAATTGCGCCGAAAGAATAAATCGGGCCTGAGCGGCATCAGATTGTAAATGGACACAACCCTCTCAAAGGAATGATCATGGAAGAAAAACCCATCCTCGGCATTATAGGCGGTTCCGGATTTTACGATTTTCCAGGGTTGCAGAATATTCAAACCGTGGAAGTTGACACGCCGTATGGCAAACCCAGCGCCCCCATCGTAACCGGCACCTTGCATGGGCGCCGGGTGGCGTTTTTAGCACGTCACGGACTGGGACATACCCTGACGCCAGCCGAGGTCAATTACCGGGCGAATATTTATGCACTCAAAGCGCTGGGCGTTCAATTTGTGGTCGGGGTCAGCGCCTGTGGTTCACTGCGCCACGATTTCATCCCCGGTCACATGGTCGTCCCGGATCAACTGGTCGATTTTACCCGAGGGCGCACCTCCTCATTTTTTGGCGACGGGCTGGTGGCCCATATTGGCGTGGCTGACCCGGTGTGCAAGGAATTATCCGCGCTGCTGGTGACAGCGGCTGACCAGAGTCAGGCCAATGTGCACAAAGGTGGCGTGTTCATCACCATCGAAGGGCCGCGCTTTTCGACACGTGCCGAGTCCAACCTTTTCCGCGCCTGGGGCATCTCCATTATCGGGATGACCGCCTGTCCGGAGGCCTTTCTGGCGCGTGAGGCTGAATTAAGTTACGCCATCCTGGCGCATATCACCGATTACGACGTCTGGCACATCACCGAAGCTCCAGTCAGCGTTGAAATGGTGATACGCACATTAAGCGAAAACACTCAGAAAGCCAGTGAAACCCTATCAAACCTGGTCAAACTGCTGCCGGAGAGAGCAGATTGCAGTTGCACCCACGCCCTGGCGGACGCAATCATTTCTGACCGGGCGCATATCCCTCCCGAAGCCTTGCAAAAATTGGGTTTGCTGGTGGAGAAGTATCTGCCTTCGTGAGCTTCCTGTTTCCCCCCTCCATTTCAGCGCAAGATTCCATTCAACGCCGGTTGATGTTCCTGGCGGGCATATTCTTGTTCCTGTATTCCGCAGCGCTGACCCTTTCACCGGCGGTTCGCGTGCATTCCTGGGCGGCAGATTTCCGCTGGCAGCATTGGATGGGTTATTTCGGTTGGCTGGCAGGCTTTTCTCTCCTTTACCGCCAGCTCAACCACCTGTCTCCCGACCACGATCCCTATTTACTGCCGATCGCCAGCCTGCTGAGCGGTTGGGGGCTGCTCACTATCTGGCGGCTGGATAATTTCCTGGGTTTGCGCCAAACCCTATGGATGATTCTCGGTTTGGCCGTTATTTATTTGCTGCTGAAGTTCCCCCATTGGATCGATGCTCTGCGACGCTATAAATACATCTGGTTGTCCGCTGGTTTGGGTCTGACCGCGCTGACCTTCTTCTTCGGCACCTACCCTGGCGGAGATGGGCCGCGGTTGTGGTTGGGATGTTGCGGTCTCTACATTCAGCCTTCTGAGCCACTGAAACTGCTATTGATCATCTATCTGGCCGCTTATCTGGCCGGGCAGGTATACATCACCCTCAGCCTGCCGCAATTGCTGGCTCCCACGTTGATCCTGGCTGGCGCCGCGATAGCCTTGCTGGTAGCCCAGGAAGACCTTGGGACGGCTACCCTGATTATTGCCATCTACACGATTGTGGTTTACCTGGCATCGGCTCGCCGGAGGGTTCTTGGCATCAGCCTGGTTTTGCTGCTGGCAGCCGCGATTGCGGGATACGCCATATTTCCTGTGATCCGCGTCCGTGTGGATACCTGGTTGAATCCATGGCTCGACCCCGGGGGAAATTCCTATCAGCTGGTTCAGTCTTTCCTGGCTATTGCAACCGGCCGCGTCTTCGGAACCGGGCCAGGTCTGGGGAGTCCAGGCTTGATCCCGGTTGCCCAATCCGATTTCATCGCCGCTTCCATTTCAGAAGAAATGGGGCTGATTGGTTTGGTTGGCATCTTACTGCTGGTTGGCCTGTTCGTATTACGCACGTTCAGTATCGCCATGCGAGCAGCAAATAATTTTCACCGCTTCCTGGCGGCCGGCCTTGGCTGTTACTTCGCTATCCAGTCCATATTAATCATTGGCGGGAACATTCGCATTCTCCCCCTGACGGGAGTCGCTTTGCCGTTTGTATCGTATGGCGGATCATCGTTGTTGACAACTTTTACGGCCCTCGGTCTGCTATTGGTCATCAGCAGCAATGAAGAAACAGCTTCTCCAGAGTTGCCCCGCCTCCGACCTTATCTGGTGACTGGAGCGGCGATTGCGGGGGCGCTGATGGTGCTTGCCCTGGCCGCGGGGTGGTGGTCGGTAGTACGCTCCGATGACCTGCAATTTCGTACTGATAACTTGCGCTGGACAATCCATGAACGCTACGTCCCGCGCGGTTCGTTGCTTGACCGCACGAACAGACCGATTTCCATCACGACCGGGCAGCCGGGCAGCTACACGCGCAGCCTGTTGTACCCTGCGCTGGGGACAACCATCGGTTATTCTGACCCAATTTTTGGCAAGGGCGGATTGGAAGCTGGCCTGGACGGGTATCTTTCCGGCTTACAAGGCAATGCCGCCTCCACTGTTTGGCTGGCCGAGTGGATCTACGGTCAACCTCCGTCCGGGTTGGATGTGCGTTTATCCATCGATCTCGACTTGCAAAGCAGAGCAGATGCAGCCCTTGCCGGTAAAATTGGGGCCGCGGTAATTCTCCATGCAAAAACCGGCGAGGTATTAGCAATTGCCTCGCAGCCGTCATTTGACCCTAACCTGATGGATGAAAAATGGGAAGAGTGGCGGAATGATCCGGATGCACCGTTATTAAATCGGGTAACCCAGGGTGCCTACCCACCCGGAAGCATTCTTGGACCGTTTCTGTATGCCCGTGTCAAACCAACCCTGGATCGCGACCCGGAGCAGTTGAGTTATTCGCTGGATGGTAAAACGCTGGCATGCGCCCGCGCAGCCGCCGTTCCACTTACCTGGGAGACTGTTGTGGCGGCCGGTTGTCCGGGTGCGCTGGTGGAACTGGGCGCGCGTTTGTCGGATGGTCAGATGCACGATTTATTTCTGGATTTCGGTTTCTTCAGCTCGCCTGAATTCGAACTCTCCACGATTGCCCCCTCGCCTGACCAACCCGTGGCAGACACCGTTTTGGCATCCCTCGGGCAGTCAGGCTTGAAGGTGACGCCGCTCCAAATTGCCCTGGCAACGGCTCAACTAAGTAATTCAGGTATGCGGCCAACCCCACTCCTGGCATCTGCGGTCCGCACCCCCCACCAGGGTTGGGTGGTGCTGCCAACCGGGCATGCAACAACGGTGGATGGCACGTACGCCCAGCCAGCCAGTTTGAAAACAGATCCCACCTCCGGGCTACCGGTTTGGGATGCCATTGGTCAGGCGCAAACAGATGACGGTCGCCCCATAACCTGGTACATCAGCGCCACCGTCAATTCCTGGCCGGGCTCTCCACTGGCGCTGGCATTGGTGCTGGAAGAGGACAATCCGGAACAGGCCGAGCAGATCGGCCGTGAACTGATGTTTGCGGCACTCAATCCCTAGAAAGCGCCTACAGGCACTCAGTGGGTAGGCCCGCCGCAATCAGAAAATATAAATGTCATGCTGCCCACACTCACAGAGCACCCTTCGGGTGGGGCACTCTGCGAGTGAACGCAGTGAAGCACCTCGAACCTTGCGAAGAGACCCTTCGCTGCGCTCAGGGTGACATTTTATTTCCAAATTGATTACTGACGATTAGCGCCATCCTGCTCACAGGGTGTATAAACTGCAGGCGCCGCGCGTTGAAATGGGCTTTATTCTTTCATACCAACGGGGAAGACGATCCTGATCCCACCAGACCCCTCAATGCTGGCTCGGCGTTTTCAAATGCAAATTGGAATCCCAGGTCGCTCAAACGGGTCGGTACCCCACGCCAGGAATCCAGGACAACGCTACTCAATTCACCCAGCGCGAGTCGCATGGCAAAAGCAGGCACCGGAAACCAGTACGGCCGGCGTAAAACCCGGCTGATCATCCTCCCCAGGTCTGCGTTACGCACCGGTTGGGGGGACATCAGATTAAAAGCGCCTGAAGCATCCCGGTTGTTGATTAAATAAGCAATCGCGTTCACTTCGTCATCGATGTGAATCCAAGAGATATACTGCCTGCCGTTTCCAATCGGTCCGCCAACGAACATACGGAATGGAAGCAGGAACATTCTTAAAATAAAGACTCCTCGCTCGAACACCACGCCTGAGCGAATAACCACCCGCCGGATACCCAGTTCTTCGGCTGCGCGGGTTGAACCCTCCCAACGCTGGCAGAGGCTACCCTGGAAATCCGAACCAGGCGGGCTGGATTCATCCAAAAGCGTATCGCCACTGGTCCGGTAGTATCCGACTGCTGAAGCCTGCACCAGCACTTCCGGGCGCTTTTCTGCCTGGGTTAACGCCTCCATGATGGCCTGACCCACGAGGAGCCGGCTGGTAACCAACGCTTCCTTGCGTTTGCGCGTCCACAAACCGCCGCCAAGGTTGACCCCTGCCAGGTTGACGATCGCATCCGTTTCGTTGACCAGGCTGCCCCAGCCGGCGGCGCTGCGACCATCCCACCGCACAAACCGCACTCCCTGGGGGCCGGAATGCGCATCAGGGTTACGGCTGAGAACCGTTACTGTATGGTTGTCAGCCAGCAATTTCCGGGTTAATGCCGTTCCAATCAGACCGCTGCCGCCAGCCAGTAGAATGTGCATTTCAACCTCCTCGCCCTGCGAACGAGCTAACCGCAAACTTTTCCCGATTTCGAAAATAATTGTGAACGGTTGAATGAAACTATCTTAACACCTTAGCAAGATACTCACAACTCTCTCCTGACACCCGTGCTATAATCAGCCGAAAGAGTAGAAAATGAGCGAAAACGTGCTGGTTCTCAACGCCAACTTTGAGCCGATCAACGTGTGCAATTTGCGACGAGCAATCGGCCTGATACTAGCGGAACGGGCTGCATTGGTGGTAAATGGCCGGGGGGTTATTCACTCCATCAACAGCACTTTTCCGCGCCCATCGATCATTCGGCTACAAAAGATGGTACAGCGGCCGCGTACCAGGGTACGGCTGAACCGCCGCGAAATCTTCCGCCGTGACAACTTTACCTGCCAGTATTGCGGCAAACGCTCGCTCGACTTGACCATCGACCATGTAATTCCTCGACATCTGGGCGGGCAGCACACCTGGAAAAATGTCGTTACCGCCTGCGCCTCATGTAATCACCTCAAGGGCGGCCGGCGTCCCACAGAAGCTAACATGGCACTGCTGCACAACCCGGCGGAACCTCCCGGTTCAGCGATTTACGTCTTTGGGCGGCACCTGACGGAATATGCAGAATGGGAGCCGTTTCTAAACGGCTGGTAACGTCGAAAAACCACCCATTTACCCATCCTCGTCAGAATAAAAAGCAGGTAAAAAAGGGGGCTGTCTCAAAAGAATAAATTTGTCATTTATTTCACTACATATGCGGGATGGGGTGGAACCCATCCCCTTGTATATTAGGGGTATGCTAAAGAGACAAG
>SLTK01000001.1 GCA_004347695.1 Chloroflexota bacterium
GATCCCAATTACCTGTCTACCGCTTGACTTTCAAGACGGTATCTACCTGTAGGGGCGGGTTTCCACGCCCGCCCGCTTTTGCGACAGCCCCCGCACGAAGGTTAAAGGCACGTGCAACGCACCTTAAAAGGTGCATCGCACGCAAGCAGAAGGTGCATCGCACGCAGCTCGAAGGTTTATGCAACCTACGCCGGTTATTGAACTGCTGCTCCGGTTTTGGCTTTGACGGCGTCCAGCAGCACGGTAAACGCATCAGCAAAGGTCTTGACGCCCTCCACCTCCAGCTCGTAGGTGACCTCGTCCATCGATATGCCCAGCATTTCCAGGTCAGCCAACGTTTTGGTTGCCCCGGTCAAATCTTGTTCCAGGCTTGGGCGTACTTTGCCGTGATCCAGGAATGCATTCAGCGTTTGCTGCGGAATGGTATTGATCGTATCCCGGCCAATCAGCTCCTCTACGTACATCACGTCGCGGTAAGCCGGGTTCTTGGTGCTGGTCGAAGCCCATAACGGGCGCTGGACGCGCGCGCCTTGTTGCTTGAGTTTGAGAAAACGTTCGCTGCTGAAGACTTTTTTGTAGGCAGCGTAAGCCAGGCGGGCGTTGGCAATGGCGGCTTTACCAAGCAGAACTTCCGCCTGTTTGGCCTTTGCTCCGCCGGTCTGGACGATGCTTTGCAGGCGCTTGTCCACGTTGGTATCCACCCGTGAGACGAAGAACGATGCCACCGAGGCGATCGTATCGACCGGCATCCCGGCTGCTGTGCGCTGCTCCAGTCCTTTTAGGTAGGCGTCCATCACTTCGCTGTAACGTTGCAGCGAAAAGATGAGCGTCACATTGACGTTGATTCCAGCGGCAATCGCAGCGGTGATTGCCGGAATGCCGGCTTTGGTTGCCGGTATCTTGATCATCAGGTTTGGACGATCTACCAATTGCCACAGCTTTTTGACCTGCGCCAGCGTGCTTTCAGTATCGTTTGCCAGGTACGGGCTGACTTCCAAACTTACGTAGCCGTCACCGCCTTTGGACTGCCGGTAAAGCGGCAGGAACAGATCTGTGGCCGCTTGAATATCTTCGATCGCCAGCCGGAAGAAAATTTCCTCGGCGGATAATCCTGAATCAACCAGAGGTAGCAAGCTCTGGTCATAATCCTGCGATTTGGTTATGGCATTCATGAATATGGACGGGTTGGAGGTGACGCCGCGGATCTCGCCGCGGGCGATCATCCCGGCCATTTCGCCGTTTTTAAGGAGATTACGCTGAATATTGTCGTACCAGACCGATTGTCCAGCTTCCAATAGTTGTAAAGCGGTATTCATCATTTATTCACCTCTATCATTTCAAATCAGGCGCAGCCAAGCGCACCCGGGCAGATTTTCACACTATCAAGGAGTTGGCTCCAGGATAATCCATTTTAACATTGTTAATTAAAGTTACGCTGGAATAGGGCCGTTGGGTTTATTAATCTTCCCAGCGGGTGTGGAAGGAGCCTTCGCGGTCGAGGCGGCGGTACGTGTGAGCGCCAAAATAATCACGCTGCGCCTGAGTCAGGTTGGCGGGCAGGCGCTCCGAACGATAGGCGTCAAAATACGCCAGCGAGGCGCTGGTCGCCAGCATGGGGATGCCCAGGCCGACTGCGGTTTGAATCACTTCGCGCCAGGCTGCCTGGCGGGTGAGTATGGCTTCTTTGAAGGCTTTGTCGAGCAGCAGGTTCGGCAGCGTCGGGTTGGCAACATAGGCTGTCGTGATATCGCTGAGCAGCGCCGCCCGGATGATGCAGCCGGCGCGCCACACGCGCACGACCTGCGAGAGCTCCAGATTCCAGTGATATTCCTGCGAAGCGGCTGCCAGCAATTGCAGACCTTGAGCATAGGATGTTATTTTGCTGGCATACAGCGCCTGTTCAGCGGCGTCTATCAAGTGCTGACGGTTTCCGTTGAATGGGCTGGCGCTGCCGAGCGCTTTGGAGGCGGCAATACGTTCGGATTTGAGCGCGGAAATCATGCGGCTTTCAACCGCTGAATTAATGGTGGGTATGGCAATGCCAAGATCAAAGGAGTTCTGTGAAGCCCACTTGCCGGTGCCTTTTTGGGCGGCTTCATCCAGGATCATATCCACCAGCGGTTGCCCGGTTTCCTCGTCCATGCGTTCCAGGATCCTGGCAGTAATTTCGATTAAGTAGGAGCGCAGCACACCCTCATTCCAGCGGACAAATATTTTGGCCAATTCCGGGTTGGAAATGCCAGCCCCACGGTGTAATAAGTCGTAAATTTCGGCGATCAACTGCATATCACCGTACTCGATGCCGTTATGCACCATTTTGACGTAATGTCCGGCGCCGCCCGGTCCCATCCAGCCAACGCACGGCTCGCCGTCATCTGTTTTGGCAGCAATGGATTCGAACATTTTCTGCACCATCGGCCAGGCTTCTACCGAACCGCCGGGCATCAGGCTGGGTCCCCACAAGGCCCCGCTTTCTCCGCCGGATACGCCGGTGCCAATGAATAGCAGTCCTTCCTGCGCCAGATCCTTTACCCGCCGTTCGGTGTCCATAAAAAAGGAGTTTCCGCCGTCGATGATCAAATCACCTTTTGACAGATAAGGCTTGAGCGACGCAATGGCGGTATCAACCGGCGCGCCGGCGGGAACCATCAGGAAGAGAATACGCGGGGGCGTCAGCACCTCCACCAGTTCTTCGAGCGAATTGGTGACTTTAACATCGAAGTCGGGCGGCAGTTTAGGCGCAACATCATAGCCAATGGGTGGAAAGCCGTTGCGGGTAAAATTTTGCGCCAGGCTGCGGCCCATCACGCCAAGACCAAGAATTCCGAGTTTGAATTTTTCAGTCATGATCTGCTCCATGATTTGTTTGCTTATTGGTATAGCAGTGGGGCAAAATCGATGGTCTGATTATCCCACGGTCAGGCAACGTTCTCAACAGGCGCTTAAGCGGCTGAAATTTTGCGAAACAAGATTTCACCGGCGCGCGGCACGTATAGAATACCTTCATCTTCGCGGTTTTTCCAGGCTTCCACATCGATATCGGCCGGATTTAAATAGCCCAGGTTGAGACGAGCACATTCATCCGGTGGGACCTTACTGGCCAGTACAACGCGCACATTGGCTTTTTCTTTGCCGTTTTCCATCATACCCGAGCCGCGTACATGGGTGCTGTGCGCCAGCACGCCTAACGGAATGTGCCTGTAACGCTCCCAATCGGTCAGGAAGTAGGGCAGAATGTGATAACCAATCTCGGCGATATACTTGCCATGCACATGGCTGATCACATCCAGATGCGGCGCATAAATAATCACTTCGCCGCTGACGGCAACGGCTGGCTCCAGTTTATACATGGCTTTAGCTGCCGTCCATAATTCGTCATACATGGCCGGCGCCCAGGATAGTACCCGCTTGAAGGGCGTCTCGACCCAACGGATATGACGCTGCGCAGAAAGATCCGCCGCAGCGTTCCAGGCATCATAGACATCGCCAATTACCAGACCAGCCAGGTCGTGCCCCTCGACGATCAGGGCTGCCAGCGTGATGGGGGTATGGATTCTGGCGGCTGCGGCGTGGATCATGGCGCGCACCGGCGTGTCTTTGATGCCGATGGTACCGACCACCCCTGCCAACGCGCCCAGCCAATGGGTAGCGTTGATCATATCCGCCCCGGAAATTCCCGGGAAAATGTATTTAGCGCCGCCCGAAAAGCCGACCACTTCGTGCGGGAAAGTGGGGCCGATGATCAGGATGTGGTCGTATTCGAGCACCAATTTGTTGACGCGGATTGCCACTTCTTCGGGCAGGGACGAATGCCAACTGGGACCGGCGATTTTGCGAATCTCATCCTTGTCCATCGTACCCAGCGAGGTTAACATGGTCGGGTCGTTCCAGGCATGGTTGAACAGCCCAATGCGGGCATAGGTGGTACTGCGTTCTTCCGGAGTGATTCCGATGATTTGCAGGATATGCTGCTCGGTCATGGCCGGGTGGGTGCCGAGTGCAATCATGAAATCAAGCCGGCGGGCGTCACGCAGGATCTCCACAACCATGCGGAACAGATCGGGCAAAGGCAGCGAGCGGGTATGATCGGGGATCAATGCCAGGACTTTTTGCCCGGTAAACTTTCCTTCCAGCCCCTGCGCGAGGGTCGTATAAATCGATTGTTGATCCAGCAATCCGGTTGGAGCATAATTCTGAGAATAAATCATTGCTGAAGGCCTCCACCTGCTACCTGCGCACCTGCTTCTTATTTGAACTTCGATCCGCTGGAATACCTGCCGTCTACACGCCGCTGTAAGCCGAAAAACCACCATCCACGGGCACTACAATCCCGGTCACGAAAGCGGAGGCCGGGGAGAGCAGCCATAAAACAGTGCCGTTCAAGTCCTCCGGGCTGCCAAAACGACCCATGGGAGTATGATCGAGAATTTTTTTGCCGCGCTCAGTCAATTCGCCAGTGCTCTGTTCGGTCATAAGGAAGCGGTTCTGCTCGGTCAAGAAGAAGCCGGGGGCAATGGCATTGACGCGGATGAGCGGCGAATATTCCTGCGCCATGTGTACCGCCAGCCACTGAGTAAAGTTGCTGGCGCCGGCTTTGGCGGCTGAATAAGCCGGGATGCGGGTCAGAGGTCGGAAAGCATTCATGGAGGAAACGTTGAGGATCACCCCTTGCTTGCGGTCAGCCATGTGTTTGCCGATGATTTGCGATGGCACGATGGTACCGAGCAGGTTCAGGTCAAATACCCAGCGGATGGCGCTTTCATCCAGGTCGAAAAAGGATTTACCGGCGCTGGTAGTCGCGTCGGGTTTATTGCCGCCGGCAGCGTTGATCAAGCCATCGATTGATCCAAATTCCGCCAGAATAAAATCCACCGCTGCCTGGATCGAGCCTTTGTCCAGCACATTACCCTGAACAGCTATGACTTTACCCGCGCCCGGGATAGCCGCCAGGCTGTCCACCATTTTCTGGGCTGCTGGCAGGTTGAAATCTAAAATAGCGACATTCGCCCCCCGTTCGACCAGCGCCCGGGCCATTTCACCGCCCAGCACGCCCGCTCCGCCCGTGATAACGATGCTCTGCCCACTGAAATCATAGGCTTTGGTAAATTCTGTACTCATTGGATTGTTTCCTCCGCACCCTGATTAATTGCATTCGCTTTGGCATTTTTTATTACTGATAACCCATCCTGCCGAAAATTGTGCTACAATTGTGTTGAGTTAGCGCTAACGTAACGGTGATATTATAACATTATTTATAACGAATATCATACCGCGGAACCGAAAATGATCAAACGAACGACACTTGCAGATATCGCCAAAGCTGCCAATGTATCCATGATGACCGTTTCCCGAGCGATCAATAACAAACCCGGGTTGAGCGATGAACTCCGCCAGCACATTCTAAGCCTGGTGGAGGAGATGGGTTACCGACCCAATACTTTTGCCCGCGGGCTGGCGACCAGTCAGACGACCACCATTGGCCTGGTGGTACCGGATAATACCAATCCGTTTTTTGCTCAAATAGCCCGCGGCGTGGAAGACGCTGCCTTCGAAAACCTTTACAATATTTTTCTGGTCAACACCAATGAAGACGCTGCCCGTGAAACTGCCGCACTGGAAACGCTGTGGCAAAAGGGGATCGATGGCGTAATCCTGTGCAGTTCGCGTTTATCGGGTCAGGCTCTGGAATATCAGGTGCAGCGTTTTCCAGCGATTGTGCTGGTTAATCGCGAACTCAAGCAATCTCACGCAAACCTGATCACGATCAACGTCAACGATCACCGCAGCGCGCAGCGCGTGCTGCAACACTTTATGGGTTTAGATCGCAGGATAATTGCCTACATTGGCGGCCCAGCCAATTCGTTTTCCAATCAGCGCCGGCTGGACGGCTATAAAAACGGGCTGCGGTCCGCGGAAATCCCCTTTAGTCCCCAACTTGTGATAAGCACCCAGCCAACCACCGAAGGTGGACGTGAGGCTGCTGCGGCTTTACTGCGGCACCGGCCTGATGTGAATGCCATCTTTGCCTACAATGACCTGGTGGCAGTCGGCGCTATGCAGGTATGCCAGGAACTGGGTAAAAGGGTGCCCGAGGATATTGCCATCATCGGGGTAGATGATATTCCACTGGCGACGATCATCCGCCCGCAACTGACCACCATGCATGTGCCATTGACGCACATTGGCCGGCTGGCCATGCGCGCGCTGATCGATCTCATCGCCGGTGAAGGCAGTTCGGCTGCCTACCAGATCGAACCCGAATTGTTCATCCGCGATTCAGCTTGACCATAGCAAGCCTTGAAGGTCTAAATCTGCAATCAACAACGACTGTAAATTGTGCAATAATAAATCGCTAATCCATTCAGCAAAGGATAAAACTCATGGCTAAAGGTTTGAACATTCCGCAAACTGGTTCGTTGGACCTGGTTTCACTTGGCGCGCTCAACCACCGGGTCGATCCAGGCATCGTCCCCTTCAGCAAAGCTACGGAATGGCAGGTGCATCCCAGCGGCGGCGAATATAACGTGGCTGCCAATCTGGCAAATTGTTTCCGAATGCGGACCGGGGTGGTGGCTGCCATGGTGGATTACCCCATCGGCGAGCTGATTGCCGAACGCGTGCGGGCCATGGGGATCAAACCTTTCTACAAGCACTTCACCCATAACGGCGTCAACGGACCGAATATGGCGACCATCTACTCCGATCGCGGCTATGGCATGCGCGCGCCGGTGGTATTCTACAACCGCGCCAATGAGGCTGCCGCCGAGCTCAAGCCGGGTGACTTTGACTGGCAGGCTATTTTGGCAGAAGGCGTGCGCTGGCTGCACAGCGGCGGTATCTTTGCCTCGCTGTCGGAAACTACCGGCGAAGTGATCATCGAAGGCATGAAAGCGGCTAAGAAGGCCGGGGCGGTCACCTCTTTTGACCTCAACTACCGCGCCAAATTATGGAATATCTGGGGCGGCGCAACCAAAGCGCAATCTGTCATTTCCCGCATCGTCGAGAATGTGGATGTGCTGGTGGGAAACGAGGAAGACCTGCAACTGGGGCTGGGGATCGCCGGGCCCAAGATTGCCGCCAAATCCAAGCTGGATCCAGGCGTCTTTTTTGGCATGATCGATCAGGTGTTGGAAAAATATCCGCATATTAAAGTCGTGGCTACCACGCTGCGTGAAGTGCATTCGACCAGCCGTCACAGTTGGGGGGCTGTTGCCTGGATCGACGGGAAAACATATATTTCGCCGACCGCTGAATTGGAAGTTTACGACCGGGTGGGCGGCGGCGACGGTTTCGCCGCAGGGCTGTTTTACGGATTACTGGCAGGCGAAGAACCGCAGGAAGCGGTCAATCTGGGCTGGGCGCACGGCGCATTGATCACCACCTTCCCGGGAGATACCACCATGGCAACTCTCGAGCAGGTCAAGGCGTTTGCCAGGGGCGGCTCCGCGCGGATTCAACGCTGATTCCAGCAGCGAATTGGCTTTTGGTTGTTTCGGGCAGGAGGAAATATGGCCGTTCATCCCCTGGCTGGTTTTAACTGCAAGTCAAATAAATTGCGGCAAATGAATAGATAATCATTCAAGGATTTTTAGGAGAAAATGATGCCGAAGCTGGTCGAATTCCCTGCCTGGCAGGCGTTGGTCGAGCATCAGCGCGAAATCGCGCAACTGCACATGCGGAATTTATTCGCGGCGGATCCTGCCCGTTTCGAGCGTTTTTCGCTGCGTTTTGGCGATATATTGTTTGATTACTCCAAAAATCGCATTACTGAGCGAACAATGGCGCTGCTTATGGATCTGGCGCGGCAATCCGAACTGGGCCAGCGCATCGAGGCCATGTTCAACGGCGACAAGATCAATACCACGGAAAGGCGGGCGGTGCTGCATACGGCGTTGCGCAACCGCTCGAATACCGCAGTGTATGTGGATGGACAGGATGTTATGCCGGAAGTCAACCGGGTGCTGGATAAAATGCGGGAGTTCAGTTCAGCCGTGCGCTCCGGCGAATGGAAGGGCTATACTGGCAAAGCCATAACCGATATTGTCAACATCGGGATCGGCGGCTCGGATCTTGGGCCAAAAATGGTATGTGAAGCGTTAAAACCTTACGCCCGCCCCGACTTGCGGGTGCATTTTGTTTCCAATGTGGACAGCTCCGACCTGGTTGAGACCCTCAAACTGGTAAACCCCGAAACCGTTTTATTCCTGGTAGCATCCAAGACGTTCACCACCCAGGAGACTATGGCCAACGCGCACTCATCGCGCGCCTGGTTCCTGAAGACAGCACAGGATGAAGCTGCAATTGCCAGACATTTCGCTGCCATGTCAACCAACACCGAGGCAGTCCGTGCGTTTGGCATCGATACGCGCAATATGTTCGAGTTTTGGGATTGGGTTGGCGGGCGTTATTCGCTCTGGTCAGCCATTGGTCTATCGATAGCGCTGTACGTTGGTATGGAGCACTTCGAAGAATTGCTCGCCAGTGCTCACCAGGTGGACCAGCATTTCCGCAGCACGCCTTTCGAGAAAAACATCCCGGTTGTCATGGCGCTGCTTGGCATCTGGTATAACAATTTCTTCGGCGCTCAGTCGCAGGCCATCCTGCCGTACGATCAATATCTGGTGCATTTCCCAGCATATTTCCAGCAGGGTGATATGGAGAGTAACGGCAAGAGCGTCACAAACCAGGGAAAATGGGTGGATTATTCCACCGGGCCGGTCATCTGGGGGCAACCCGGCACCAACGGGCAGCATGCATTCTACCAGCTCATTCATCAGGGCACGCGGTTGATTCCCTGCGATTTTCTGGCAGCGGCCAACAGTCATAATCCACTGGGCGACCATCAAGCTATTCTGGTGTCGAATTTTCTGGCGCAAACCGAAGCGTTAATGAAGGGCAAAACGCCGGAAGAAGCCCGCGCTGAATTGCAGGCTGCCGGATATTCCGGGACACAGCTCGAGGAGTTGGTCCCGGCAAAGACCTTCCCGGGCAACCGCCCGACCAACTCGTTTTTGTACCCGAAATTAACGCCGCGGGTGCTTGGCGCTTTGATTGCTTTGTATGAGCATAAGATCTTCACCCAGGGCGTAATCTGGGGAATCAATTCATTCGACCAGATGGGCGTCGAACTTGGTAAACAACTGGCGAAGAAGATCCTGCCCGAACTGGCGGGAACGGAAGCGGTCGGTAACCATGATTCATCCACCAACGGGCTGATCAACGCCTATAAAGCCCTGCGTGAATAACCAGCCGGTAACAGAGAAGCGTCGAGAAAACAGTCCCATGCCCCAGAGCGTTGCTTGCGTGGCAGATTTTAATTGTTCACAAATTTTGATAAAGTGAGGGGTCAACCGTGCGAACCGAAGTAATCACTCTGGCCAGCAATCCCGGTGTTACGCTCACGACCTATTTACATGACCCATCGGAGGCGATGCCCAATGTCCTTGTCCGTCCGGCGGTGATGATATGCCCCGGCGGAGCTTACCGGTATTGCTCCGACCGTGAAGGCGAACCCATTGCGCTTGCATTTTTAGCGGTCGGTTACCAGACGTTCGTGCTGCGCTATTCGGTCGCAGATCAGGCTGCCTTTCCTAAACCTTTGAACGACGCAGAAGCGGCGCTTGAACTTATACGCAGCCGGGCGGGGGAGTGGGGTGTCGATCCAGCCAAGATTGCGGTGTGCGGCTTTTCAGCCGGCGGCCATCTGGCTGCAGCCGTGGGAACCATGGGGCGGGTGCGTCCTGCTGCATTAATCCTCGCCTATCCATGCATTCTTGAAAGCATGTCATCCATTATGCCAGCCCCGATTCCTTCGCTCGAGCGCGAGGTGACCGCCCGGACTCCCCCGACTTTTATTTGGGCAAACGCCGCGGATGAACGCGTGCCGGTGGAGAACTCGCTGAAATTCGCTGCGGCATTGGCGCAAGGGCATGTCCCGTTTGAACTGCATATTTTTCAAAACGGCGGGCACGGTCTGGCGCTGGCAACTTCGGTGACCTCTGCCGGGGAAGGAAAATACATCGACAACGATGCCGCCCAATGGTTTAGTCTATGTCTGCGCTGGCTTGAACATCATTTTGACGGCGTGCCCCAGCCTTCGAGCAGCGCCTAAAATGAAGCCAAAAGCAGGTGCAACGTGCCAAACTCTAGTGCATCGCACCGATGTAAATTCGGGTAGAACTGAAGTCAATTGTGATTCATAAAGTGAAAAATGTACTGGTACAAAAAAGCAAAAAAATCCTAATAAAGTGACAAAACTCTTAACCAAAGAGTATTGATTCCACAATTAACCTTGTTATAATTATTGTTAGCGCTAACGATACCGCTAACAATTTTTTCCCGAGTTTTCACATGTCCAATAGAGTGTCCATGTCCGATGTCGCCCGGAGAGCAGGCGTTTCATTAATGACGGTCTCTCGCGTCATCAATGAGAAGGGTGATGTCCACCCGGAGACGCGGCAACGGATCCAGAAAATCATCAAAGACCTCGATTATCATCCCAGCGCCATTGCCCGCAGCCTGGCTACTCAGCGAACGCGCACCATCGGCCTGGTCGTCCCCGATGTGTCGAACCCTTTCTTTGCGGATATCACGCGCGGCATTGAAGCTCTGGCTTATGCCCAGGGCTATCACGTTTTTCTGTGTAATACGGAAGAAGATCCACAGCGCGAAATATCCGTCATCCAATCCCTGGAAGAAAAACGGGTTGACGGCTTGATCCTGTGCAGCTCGCGTATTGAAGCTACTGCCCTGGTTAACCTACTGAACCGGCTACCGGCAGCAGTTTTGATCAACCGCCGTCTGGACGATCACAAATCAGAGGATTATCAGACAGTTTTCCTGGATGACGAGGCCAGCGGCGTACTGGCAACCCGTCATCTACTACAAACCGGACACCGCCGCATTGGCTACATGGCAGGTCCTGCTACTTCATTTAGTGGTCAGGGACGAAAGAAAGGTTACCTGGCGGCCATGGAGCAGGCCGGGGCGGCAGTAAACCCGGACTGGATCATTCATTGCCAGCCTACGGTTGCCGGCGGACATCAGGCCGGATTGCAGCTTCTTGAACGGTGCGATGAATTGACAGCTCTATTTTGCTACAATGACCTTGTGGCAGTTGGCGCGTTACAGGCTTGCTCCGATCTTAGCCGCAAAATCCCCGATGATCTCGCCATAATTGGCCATGATGATATCCCACTGGCCGCGCTGGTTTCTCCGGCGCTGACAACCTGCCGCGTGCACCGCCAGGAGCTTGGCGCGCGGGCAGTTGAAGCTTTATTTGAACGCATGAAAAATTGTCCCGGCGGGTGCACTCAAATCGTCCTGCACCCTGAGTTGATTATCCGCCAAAGCGCACCTTAAGAAGTTTTACAGGAAAGGAGCAGAAGCAAAAAATCATTAAGTTCTCTCACTGTATCGCGCGGTACCATCGACCCATTCACATCTTTGCAATGACGGCTCTCTCCCTTAACACCACCAGCCGTCCTGGAGAAGGAGAAACATGTACTCTAAAAAGCTCTTGCGTGTCAGGCCTCTACTGAGTGTCATTCTCATTTTGGCCGTGCTGCTTGCCGGATGCCAGACTGCCGCAACCCCTACTGCTGCACCCGTCGAACCCGCACCGGTTACGGAACCCACCGCGGCTCCCTCAGAACCCACTGCTCCGGTAGAAGCTGTAACCACCTATAAAGAAGCCCCCATGCTGGCTGATTTGGTCGCAAAGGGTGAACTACCTCCCGTGGAAGAACGTTTGCCTGAAAACCCGTTGGTAGTTCCGGTAACAGAAAGCATCGGCGTTTACGGTGGCACCTGGCATCGTGGTTTCCTTGGCCCATCGGACTACAATAACTACACCCGGGTTGTTTATGATGCCCTGGTACGCTTTTCGCCGGATGGCAGCACCATTGAACCTCGTTTGATCGAATCCTGGGAATCGTCGGACGATTTCACCACCTGGACCATCCATATGCGCAAGGGCGCAAAATGGTCCGATGGCGAACCATTTACAGCGGACGACATCCTGTTCTGGTACGAAGATGTCCTGCTGAACACTGACTTGACCCCCAAAGTACCCAAATGGATGCAGAGCAAGGATGGCAGCACCGCCGTTGTTGCCAAAGTGGATGACTATACCGTTACCTGGACCTACACCAATCCCAACACCACCCTGATGATGGAACTGGCCAACCAGGACGGCGGCGATAAATCCTATGCTGTGTTCCTGCCCGCTCACTATTTGAAGCAGTTCCATGCCAAATACGCCAATGCAGATGAATTGGCCAAGATGGTCACCGACGCCAGCTTCAAGACCTGGGGCGAACTGTTCGCCACCCGCAAGAACCCGGCTGAGAACCCGGACCGCCCGGTAATGGCTGCCTGGAAACCCATGACCCGCGTCAGCGATGAGATCCTGGTCCTGCAGCGCAATCCGTACTATGTCGGCGTGGATTCCGAAGGCAATCAGCTACCCTATATTGACGAAGTTCAGTTCAAGTTCTTCCAGGACAGCCAGGCGCTTAACCTGGCCGCCATTGCGGGTGAACTGGACATGCAGGAACGTCACATCATCATGGGCAACTACCCGGTCTTCAAGGAAAATGAGGCTGCTGGCAAGTATCGCGTCATCACCTGGTCAACCTTTGGCGGCTCGGATGCAGCCATCACCTTCAACCAGACTTATGACAAGGACCCTGTGGTTGCCGAACTGCTGCAATCCAAAGACTTCCGCGTGGCGTTATCCTATGCCATCGACCGTGATGAAATCAAAGAGGCCGTGTTCCTTGGCCTGGGCGAAGCTCGCCAGCCAGTGCCAGCTCCATGGCACCCGTACTACCCAGGCGACGATGTGGCCTTCAAGTACACCGAGTTCAACCAGGATCTGGCCAACCAGATGTTGGACGCACTGGGTCTGACCGGTCGGGATGGCGACGGCTTCCGCACCAATAAAGACGGCAAGCAGTTCTCCATTGAAATTTCGGTTGTTCCCAACTTCGCCAACTGGCCGGATGTTGCCCAGATGGTAGCTGCCGACTGGCAGGAAGTGGGCGTTCGAACGATCGTTCAGGTACGCGAACGCGCTGTACACTTTGAAATGCGCGATGCCAATGAAATCGTCACCGAGTTGTGGAACGAAGACACCACCGGTTTCCCCTTCACCGGCGCGCCCAAATTTGACCCGCGCAGCCAGCCAGGTTTGGCCATTGCGCCCTTGATGCGCCAGTGGCTGCAAACCAACGGCGCTGAAGGCGTCGAACCGACCGCAGAATTTGCCCGCATCGTTGAAATCATCGATGAAGGCAAAACCGTCGGCACTGAGCAGCAAATTGCTCTGGCCCAGGAGCTCTTTACCCTGTGGGTGGACCAGGCTTATGAGCTGGGTACAGTTGGCCTGACCCCGCTGGTGCAGGGTGTGGTCGTTTTGAATAATAAACTGATGAACGTTCCCACAACGCTGGGGAACGACTGGCCGCTGCGCACCCCCGGCAACGCCAACCCGGAACAGTTCTACTTCCAACCGTAGTTCTCTACCGGATCAGCTTTTAACGCACCAATTCCTGCGGGCTGCACTGTGCAGCCCGCAGGAAAATCAGTATTATATAAACACATCTTCCCGCCGGGCCGAAAGAAAGGATAAGCAATTTTTATGCTGCGCTATATCCTGCAACGATTAATTCTCATACCCATCCTCTTGATTATTTTCTCGATAATGGTTTTTGCGTTGGTTCAGGCTCCCCCGGGAGATTTTTTGACCAGTTATATTGCTACTCTGGCGTCAACCGGCTCATCCCTGAATCAAGAAACGATCGCAATGCTTGAACATCAATTCGGACTGGACCAACCGGTCCATATTCAATATCTTCGTTGGATGCAAAACCTGCTGCGCGGCGATCTGGGACTTTCGTTGGAATATCAACTACCCAATGCCGAATTGATCGCTGACCGCCTTGGGTTGACACTCATTTTGGCTCTGTTTGCTTTTGTTTTCACCTGGGTTATGGCCATTCCAATCGGCATTTACAGCGCCACTCATCGCAACACCATTCTGGACTACCTGGTGACGGTGGTCAATTACACCGGCGTTGCCATCCCCAACTTCATGCTGGCCTTGATCCTGATGTGGTTCGCCTATTCACAGTTTGGTTTGAGCGTCACCGGCCTATTCTCGCGCGATTTCGAGCAGGCACCCTGGTCGATTGCCAAAGGGATCGACCTGCTTAAGCATATCTGGCTGCCAATGATCGTTATTGGCCTGGCTGGCACCGCCCGCCTGACGCGCGTCATGCGCGCCAATCTGTTGGATGAGCTGAACAAACCTTATATGGTCTCGGGCCGCGCCCGTGGTCTTTCGGAGTGGCAGTTGGTGATGAAATACCCCGTGCGTCTGGCGATCAACCCGCTGGTCAGCACTATTGGCTGGTATTTACCCGAGTTATTTTCCGGCAGCTTGATTGTGGCAACGGTGATGAACCTGCAAAACATCGGCCCGCTGCTGCTGCGCTCTTTGATCAACCAGGATATGTACCTGGCTGGAGCAATATTGATGATTTATTGTTTCCTGGCAATCATCGGAACGTTGATTTCTGACATTCTCCTTGCCTGGCTGGATCCGCGCATCCGGATGGAAAAGGCCTAACGATGGACAGTATCGAACCCAAAATCCTGCAACCGGAGGGGGCTGCACCTTTGGAAAAAGCCGATCCAGCTATTTATCCCCCCGATGAAGCAGTTGCTGCGCCGGCTGAAATCTTTGAAGAACCATTGGTTACCACTCAGGAAGAAGAGCGTATTTCGATTGCTTCCAATTGGACGCTGGTCTGGTGGCGCTTCCGAAAAAACGTGCTGGCAGTTGTCAGCACCGTGATCTTGCTCTTCCTGGCCATTGTGGTTCTCATCCCGGATTTCTTCGCTACCATGGATCCAGAAGAAACCAACGCCCGACTGGCATTTATCCCGGTGCAACGCATCCACTGGCTGGATGAAGGACAGCTAAAACCCTGGGTACCCAGCGTAGTAGGTAAACGCGATCCGGTCACACTCGCAATGAAATGGACTACGGACGAGACTCAAAAAACATACATCCGTTTCTTTGGAACGAGCTGGTCTTATTCAGTGCTCGGCGTATTCGACAGCAATATTCATCTGGTCAGCGCTGCCAAGGTGGATCAGGCTGACGATGATCTGGCTGCCCAGATCTTCCTGTTAGGCACCGACCGTCTTGGACGTGACCAGTGGTCACGGCTGGCGTTTGCCACTCAGATTTCCATGACCATTGGGATGATCTCTGTCATTGTTAGCGTTGTATTAGGTCTATTGTTGGGCGGCATTTCCGGTTACTTTGGCGGCTGGATCGATAATATCATCCAGCGGCTGATCGAATTGCTGCAATCCTTGCCGACCATCCCCATCTGGCTGGCGCTTACCGCGGCCTTGCCGCGTACCTGGTCACCGGAGAAAGTATTTTTCGCTATCACCATCATCCTGGCGCTGCGCGGCTGGACCACGCTGGGCCGTGAAGTGCGCGGGCGGTTCCTCTCATTGCGCGAAGAGGATTTCGTGCTGGCAGCAGAATTAGGAGGCGCCAGCCAGGCGCGCATCATCGTTAAACACATGATTCCGACCTTCACCAGCCATATCATCGCTACCAGCACGCTGGCGATCCCGGTGATGATTGTAACGGAGACTTCGCTCAGTTTCCTGGGGCTTGGCATGCGTCCGCCTGCCATCAGTTGGGGTGTGATGCTGCAGGAGGCGCAGAATATTCAAACCCTGGCGCTGGCGCCCTGGCTGCTCTTTCCCGGTTTGATCGTGATTGTAGCAGTGCTGGCCTTCAATCTGGTGGGTGATGGACTGCGCGATGCAGCCGACCCATACAGCCATTAGCGGGAAAAGGTAGCTTATGGTCACACAAACACATCCTTTAGTAAAACCCGCAGGTGACTTAACCAGGGAACCGTTGCTCAGAGTCGAAGATCTGAAAGCATATTTCTTCATGGATGAGGGCATCGTCCGCGCTGTCGACGGCGTCAGCTTCGATGTGATGCCCGGCAAAGTGGTCGGCATTGTTGGCGAAAGCGGCTGCGGGAAAAGCGTCACCATGAAGGCGATTTTGCAGATACTGGAAGCCGGCGCAAAAATCGTCAACGGCAAGGTAACCCTGCGCAGCCGTATTCATCACGGTGATCCTAACAGCGCCGAAGAACTGATCGAGCTTACCCACCTGCATCCCAACAGCCGCCAAATGCGCCGCATACGCGGGGCGGAGATTGCGCTCATCCCGCAGGAGCCCATGGCAGCTTTCAGCCCGGTCCATACTGTTGGCAACCAGATCATGGAAACCATCCTGCTCCACCAGGATGTCAGCAAAAAAGAGGCTCGCCGGATTGCCATTGACGTTTTTCGCGCGGTCGGCATCTCGATGCCCGAACAGCGCATCGACTCTTATTCCTGGCAACTTTCCGGTGGGTTGCGCCAGCGGGCGATCATCGCCATGGCTTTGAGCTGTAACCCGCGCCTGCTGATCGCTGACGAACCGACAACTGCCATCGATGTGACCACCCAGGCGCAAATCCTCAAATTACTGCGCAAATTACAGGAGGAACGTCAAACATCGATCATCTTCATCACCCATGATCTGGGCGTAATTGCCCAGATGGCGGATGAGGTAGTGGTAATGTACCTTGGAATGGTCATGGAAAAAGGGTCGGCTATGAAAATATTCAAGGATGCCCAACACCCTTACACCCAGGCGCTGCTGCGCTCCATTCCAAGCGTCCAATCGCACCCGCGGGTCAAATTGCCCACCATTGCGGGCTCCATCGCCCACCCATTCAACCGTCCTAAAGGGTGTCCATTCCACCCGCGCTGTACCCATTTTATGCGCGGGGTGTGCGATGCTTCTCAGCCCCACCTGGTGGAGGTGGATGAAGATCATTTTGTCAGTTGTTTCCTGTATTCCGAAGCAGATGGGACGAAAAAAATGAACAAGACCGATGCAGCCCCCGCCAAGGAGGAAAGCCTATGAGCGACGGACTGCCACCCCGGGTGCCAAAAGCCGATGCTGCCGGCAAATCACCGCTGCTCGAGGTACGACACCTGAAGAAATATTTTCCGATTTATAAGGGCGTGCTGCGCAAACTGGTTAACCAGGTACGGGCTGTGGATGACGTCAGTTTATTCGTGCGCGAGGGAGAGACGCTGGGATTGGTGGGTGAAAGCGGTTGCGGCAAAACTACCGTATCGCGCTGTATCTTACGCGCCATTGACCCGACCAGCGGCGAGATCCTTTTCCGTGAGGCAGATGACAAAGTAACCAACCTGGCAGCGCTTGATCGGAGTGAATTGCGCCGCTTCCGCCCTCAGATGCAAATGATCTTCCAGGACCCTTTTGGGTCGCTTAACCCGCGCATGACGATATTTGAGATTGTCAGCGAACCGCTGTATGTTAACGGGATGCGGTCCAAGACTGAGCGCGAGGATCACGTGGCGGAACTGCTGCGGCTGGTTGGTCTGCGCACCGAATATATGGCGCGCTACCCGCACGCATTCAGCGGCGGGCAGCGTCAGCGCATTGGCATTGCGCGCGCCCTGGCGCTCAACCCGCGCCTGGTGGTGGCAGATGAGCCGGTCTCTGCGCTGGACGTGTCGGTGCAGGCCCAGGTGCTCAACTTAATGCTGGATTTGCAGCAAAAACTTAATCTGACTTACCTGTTCGTTGCCCATGACCTGAGTGTGGTCAAGCACATCAGCGACCGGGTGTGCGTGATGTATGTCGGCAAGCTGGTCGAGATGGCTACCACCGAAGAGTTGTTTCAGGCGCCGCGGCACCCGTATACGGCTGCTTTGATGATGGCAGTTCCCAGACCCGATCCGTCCAGCCGCGATATCATTCAAGACCTGCCGGGAGAGGTTGCCAGCCCGGCCAACCCACCCTCGGGCTGCTACTTCCACCCGCGCTGCCAGTTTGCTACCGAGGTTTGCCGGACGCAAACGCCTGAACTGCGCGAAATCACGCCCGACCATTTCGTTAGCTGCCACCGCGCCGAGGAATTGCATCTAGCCGGCATTAAAGTGAACCAGGAAACACAAATTTAAAGATAAAAGCTGCCGGCAGCCAGCCACGGATATTTCACATTTCAGGCTGAAAAGGACCGGTGACTTTCGATGGTGAACATGACAAAAGAACCGCAAACATCCTTTGCACTGGTTAATGGGCGCGTTGTTTTACCCGATCGGATTGCTGACGGGCAGGCAGTGGTGATCGAAATCCACAATTCGGTTGGGAAAATTGGCGCTTTGCTATCGCAAGACCAGCTTCCGCCGAATTTGCCCCGGTTTGACGCCGGCGGGCGCTGGATTACCCCCGGGCTGATCGACGTTCACACGCATGGGGCGCTGGGTTATACGTTCAATGAGCCTACCGAATTGGCTTTTAGCACGATACTCGAAGAAAACTTGCGCCGCGGCGTGACCGGGCTGCTGGCAACAGTCGGCGCTGCCCCACTGGTTGATTTGAACGAGATTTTTACCTTTGCCCGCCGTTGGGTGGCAGGAACCCATTCCGGTACGCCGCTTTTGGGCGTACACCTGGAGAGTCCTTATACAAATCCAGCCCAGGCCGGGGCGCTGGATCGCAGCAGCCTGCGTTTACCGCGGGATGGCAGCGCCGACTCCCTGCTGGAATATGCAGACGTGCTGCGCATACTGGTGCTGGCGCCGGAACTGCCAGGCGCACCTGAATTGACCGCTTGTCTGACGGAGCGCGGTGTCATCGTTGCTGCCGGGCACAGCATGGCCAGGGAGCAGGATGTCCTGGCAGCCATGCAGGCGGGGTTGCGGCATGTTACCCATCTGTTCAGCGCCATGTCCACTACCGTACGCGAGGGACCCTGGCGTAAACCCGGCCTGCTCGAAACAGCGTTGGTGAATCCGGGGCTGACGGTGGAGATGATCGCGGATAATCGCCATCTGCCGCCCACCCTGATGAAACTTGCCTATAATGCCATCGGGCCTGACCGATTGATGACGGTGTCGGATGCGCTCAGCGGCGCCGGGCTGCCCGAGGGGGCGCATTTCCGCATGGGCTCGATGGAATACGAAGTGGCGGACGGCGTTGGGATGATGTTCGACCGCAGTGCTTTTGCCGGGAGCACAACCTTGCTTAATCAGATGATCCCGGTACTGACCGATGTGGTGGGCATCCCGCTGTGGGAGGCCATCCGCATGGTCAGCCTTAATCCAGCCAGACTGCTGCAGCTTGACAGCCGTAAGGGCAGCCTGGAAGTTGGTAAAGATGCCGACCTGGTACTCTTTAATCCTGATTTCACAGCCTGGCGAACGATGATCGCCGGCCAATGGGTTCAATGAAAGGAAACCATGACAATCACCCCCATTTTTTCCACCCAGGTAGAATCCCTGCCCGTTACGATCTATAACGACAATAGAGAGGTAGGGCAGGCGGCCGCCGCCGATGCTGCCGCCCATTTGAAGCAGGTACTCAACGAGCGCGGGCACGCCAATGTGATCCTGGCAACCGGAAATTCGCAGCTCACCTTCCTGGAAACGCTGCGCCAGACCCGGGGTATCGACTGGAGCAAGATTAATTTCTTCCACATGGATGAATATATCAACCTGCCTACCGGTCACCCGGCCAGTTTTCCGGCCTTTCTAAAACGCCATTTTCTGGATTACCTGCAGCCAGCAGCCGAGGCCTTTTACCCGGTTCCCGGTCAGCAGACCGACCCGGGCGGCCGTCCGGAAGATATCAAAGGCTGCAAAGAGTATGAGGATCTGCTGCGGGCTTACCCGGCTGACCTGTGCGCCCTGGGCATTGGTGAAAATGGCCATCTAGCCTTCAATGATCCGCCGTTTGCCGATTTTAACGATCCGGTGTGGGTCAAGGTGGTCAAGCTGGACGAGGTCTCGCGCCGCCAGCAGCTCGGCGAAGGTCACTTCCCGGATTTGCAATCGGTTCCCACCCATGCCATTACGCTGACCGTCCCGGCGCTGCTGGCGGCCCGCAAAGTACTGGCGATTGTACCTGAGGCTCGCAAGGCAGTCGCGGTTCAGCGCGCCATCCGCGGTCCCATCGACCCGAGCTGCCCGGCCAGCATCCTGCGCCAAAACGCGCACGTGCATCTGTATTTGGATCGCGATTCAGCTTCAAAGACTTTTGATCTCAAAGGTTGATCGAAACCGGTCACACGCTCATGTCCGCTGATCACACTACCCGGCCTGTCATCCCTGTCGAATTGGTGTTCAATCCCAACTGGTGGAACAAGACTGCCGGCATCAGCTTTGACCAGGATTTCTACCTCGATTCACAGACGCGGATCGAAAACGATGTGATCATGCGGTGGGTGCTTTACCAGCGCTACGGCGCATTTGGTTTGGGTGAGCCCGATCCGCAGCCAAGGCCGGTGATCGGGTCGCCGTTTGTTGCCGGCGGCTTTGTCATCCCGGCATTGTTGGGGGCAGAGATCCTTTTCTCGCCGGATGCAGCCCCCCAACCGCGGCCTATGCAGTTGACTTCCGCACAGGTGGACCGGCTGGAAAAACCCGATTTTCGCAGCACCTGGCCCATGAACGCGTTGATCGCTCAAATGGACGAACTGGAAGGAGAATGGGGTTATCTGGTTGGTGACGTGAATACCGACGGTCTGCTCAACGCAGCTTACCACCTGTACGGCGTTGACCTGTTTACCGATTTTTATACAGCTCCGGAGCGGTTGGAGCGGTTGTTGAGTATGATTGGCGAATTAATCGGGGATGTCAGTGAGTACATCCGCCAGCGCACCGGCAGTTGCTCGGTTTCGGTCAACCGCATGGTCGAACGTGTTGACCAACGTACATTTTTGCACGCCAATTGTTCAGTGCCGATGATTTCACCAGGCAGCTACCGTGCAGTGCAGTTGCCTATCGAGCGGCGCATGGCGCAGCGACTACAACCGTTTGGCATTCATCACTGCGGAGACAATTTGCAGCGCTACGCTTCAGCTTATGCAGAACTACCGGTAAGCTTTATCGACGTCGGCTGGGGCTCGGATGTGGCAGCCTGCCGTCAGGCATTGCCGGAACCATTTTTCAACCTGCGGCTTAGTCCGGTGCGTATGCTCAATTGCACCCCGGCTGAAATTGCCGCCGACACAAAAACACTGCTCGCGGCTGCCGGAACATTGGAGCAGGTTGGCGTGTGCTGCATCAACATGGATTTTGGTACACCAGATGAAAACTTAAGAGCCATGTATGATGTGGTTCAAGCGTTTCGTAGCAGCGTAAAGGCGTAAAGCCCTGGTCATGGAAGGAGAAAACGCATGAATTATCGTTTATTTGGCCGGACCGGAGTACTGGTTTCTCCACTTTGTTTGGGGACGATGAATTTTGGCAGCCCAACCAGCGCGGAAGACTCGGCTGCGATTATTCACCGGGCACTGGACGGCGGCATCAATTTTATCGACACAGCGGATGTCTATAACGACGGCGAGAGCGAGCGCATCGTCGGCAAAACGCTCAAGGATTCAGGCCGCCGGCAGCAAGTCTTTCTGGCGACCAAAGTGTACAACCGCACCGGCGATGGTCCCAACGACACCGGCGCCAGCCGCTACCACATCATCAAGGGCTGCGAAGATTCGCTGCGCCGCTTGCAAACCGATTTTATTGACCTCTACCAGTTGCACCGGCCGCCACCCGCACACCTGCCGCAGGATGAAACCCTGCGCGCCCTGGAAGACCTGGTAAGAGCCGGCAAAGTGCTTTATGCCGGTTCATCCACTTTCGCCGCCTGGATGTTAATGGAAGGCCTGGCGATCAGCGAGCGCTACGGTTGGGTGCGGTATGCCAGCGAACAACCGCCGTATAACCTGCTCGACCGCCGCGCTGAGAATGAATTGATCCCGCTGTGCCAGAAATACGGGCTGGCGGTTTTACCCTGGTCGCCGCTGGCGATGGGCGTTTTGGCCGGCCGCTATAACCACCCCAACGAAACCCCGTCAGGCTCGCGCCGGGAAAACTGGAAAAGCCCAACGTTTAATGAGCGCATTACCGCCACCGGCATCGAAGTCGGCCGCAAGCTGGCACTCCTGGCCGCTGAACGCAGCATGTCTTCCGCGCGGCTGGCGCTCCTGTGGACCAAAGACCAGCCGGGCGTCACGGCTCCGATTATTGGGCCGCGCACCCTGCAGCACCTGGAAGACTTCCTGCCGGTAATGGATATGACACTAAATGATGCTGACCGTCCGCTGTTTGATGCCCTGGTTCACCCGGGTAACGCGGTGGCGGACTTCTATAACAGCAACGACTGGATGAAAGCCCGCATTGTTGATCCGCCCGGAGACTCGGCATGAATCCCATCCGCTGGGGCATCATCGGCTGCGGCGACGTCACCGAGGTCAAGAGCGGACCGGCGTTGCAAAAAGCGGACGGCTCGCAATTGGTGGCGGTCATGCGCCGCAACGGCGCACTGGCGAGGGACTATGCTGAGCGCCACGGGGTTCCACGCTGGTATGACAACGCCCAGGCGTTGATCGATGACCCAGAGGTGGATGCAGTTTATATTGCCACGCCGCCGCACATGCACAAAGTGTACACCCTGGCGGTTGCCAGGGCAGGCAAGCCGGTATACGTCGAAAAACCGATGGCGCTTAATGCGGCGGAATGCCAGGAGATGATCGACGCCTGTGCCGTGGCGGGAGTGCCGTTGTTTGTGGCTTACTACCGCCGCGCACTGCCGCGTTTTGTAAAGATCAAAGAACTGGCAGATAGCGGCGTTCTTGGCAGACTGCGCTATGTGGAAATTTTGCTGACCCAGCCGGACAAACCGTTAGCTGACGATGAGCAGCCCTGGCGCGTACAGCCTGAGATCGCTGGCGGGGGACACTTTGTCGATCTGGCAAGCCACACGCTGGATTTTTTGGACTATGTGCTCGGTCCGGTTAAAAGCGTGCGGGGTTTTGCCCGCAACCAGGGCGCGGCTTACCCGGCAGAGGATATCGTCAGCGGGGCGTTCGAATTCGAAAGCGGCGTGCTGGGCAGCGGGCTGTGGAGTTTCAGCAGCTTTGAGGACGCTGATCGCGTCACCCTTGTCGGGTCGGCTGGGAAATTAACCTTCGCCACCTTCGCAGCCGAGCCGGTCGTGCTGGAAACCGCAGCCGGACGGCAAACTTTCGAAATTCCCCACCCCGCTCACGTGCAGCAGCCGTTGATCCAGCAGGTGGTAAATGAATTGCATGGCCAGGGCCGCTGTGTCAGCACCGGGGAGAACGGTTTGCGCACCACCCGGGTTATGCAGCAACTGTTGGCCGATTATTACCGTAAATAAAAATTTTTATTGGAGTCGTTAGCGATATGGAATCATTCTTCCCATCACCCTTCCCAGGTGTGACCGGCCGCGAGCGGTTGTTGACCGCTCTGGCGCACCGCGAGCCTGACCGCATCCCACTCGACCTGGGTAGTACCCAGGTGACCGGCATCCACGTGATCGCTTACCAAAAATTGCGTCAGGCATTGGGGTTACCAACAATCAAATCGCAGCCGTACGACTCCATTCAGGGGTTGGCTATCCCGGATGAAGACTTGATTACGCGGCTGGGGGTGGATGTGCGCGGGATGAACCCGCTGAACAGCCACAACTGGAAGGTGATCGAAACCGAAATCCAGGATGAGAAATCCGGGGAATTGTACTGGAGTTACCATGACGAATGGGGCATCACGCACCGCAAACCACGTCCCGATGGCCTGTATTTCAGTTTGTGGCAGGCGCCGCTGGACAAACCTGAACTGACCAGCCAGGATATCCTCAATCACGCCTGGCCGCGGATGGATGATCCACGGCGGATCGCTGGATTGCGTGAAAAAGCTGAGGCTTACCGGGCGGCCGGCTATGCCGTTGTGTTAAAAGACCCTTTCGCCGGTATTTTCGAGATGGCGCAGCGCATCGTTGGCATGGAGAACTTATTGATGATGATGGCCAGCGATGCTGCTCTGGCCGGCGTACTGTTCGACAGGCTGACCGAACTCAAGCTGGGGTTTTGGGACATGGCTTTGCCGCGGCTGGGCGATGTGGTGGACGTGATCAGTCATGCCGATGACTACGGCACCCAGGTTTCGCAAATCATCTCGCCGCGTATGTTCCGCCAACAGATCAAGCCAAAGTGGCAGGCGGTCTTTGACCGGGTGCGCACACTGGCTCCGCATGCCCGGCGTTTCTTCCACTCCTGCGGAAATGTACGCCCGTTGATTCCGGATTTTATTGAAATCGGGGTGGAAATACTCAATCCGGTGCATATCCGCGCCACGGGCATGGAACCCGCGGCCCTGAAACGTGATTTTGGCGATGTTTTAAGCTTTTGGGGCGGGGCAGTGGATACGCAAGGCGTGTTGCCATACGGCACCCCGCAAGAAGTACGCGATGATGTAAAACGGAATATCGAAGCGCTGGCGCCCGGCGGCGGTTATGTTTTCAACACCGTGCATAACATTCAAGCCGACGTGCCGGTGGAAAATATCATTGCCATGTACGAGACGCTGCTGGGTCGTAAACTTTAATAAAAACCGGGAGAACCCGGCACCAAGGACTCATGGATGAATTCTAACTGGGAATATTTTTTAACCGCTGCTCACGGAGGTCAACCTGACCAGGTGCCCGTGGCTTTGATCGTAGACAGCCCGTGGCTGCCAGGCTATGTTGGCATCGATACACGCGACTATTACCTGTACCCCGAGAAATGGCTGCAAATCAACCTGAATCTACTCAAGCGCTTTCCGGATGTGGTCTGGATACCGGGTTTCTGGGTGGAATTTGGCATGGCCTCCGAGCCTTCGGCATTTGGCTGCCGCATGCGTTTTTATCCGGATCGCCCACCGTCCATCGAGCCGCTGGTCAAAGACCTGGCCTTCTGGCAGAACATGGAGCCGGTCAATCCGCAGGAAGATGGGTTGATGCCCCTGGCGCTGCGCCTGTACCGGCAAATGGATCAGCGACTGCAAGCGGATGGGCTGGGGATTCATATGGTGGCAGCGCGCGGTCCGCTGACTACCGCTTCCTGGTTGACCGGGATCACGCCGCTGATGGAAGGGATGATCACAGCGCCTGAACAGGTCACACGCGTGCTGGAAACCGTCACAACCTCGCTGATTCGCTGGCTGGATGCGCAGTTGGAGACTTTGCGCGAACCCCAGGGGATTTTGCTGTTGGATGACCTGGTGGGTATGGTCTCGCGCCGAACCTACCAGACCATGGTCGAGCCGCACCTCAAACGTATTTTCGCGCATTATTCCGGTCTTCTGCGCATTTATCACAACGACACCCCCTGCCCGCACCTGCTCGAGAGCCTTTCATCCGCCGGGTTCGACGTGTTTAATTTCAGCCACGAGACCGATATCGGCCTGGTCAAGCAGAAGATGGGGGAGCGGGTGGCTTTGATGGGCAATGTTGCTCCACTTGGACTGGGGGTGCGCGGCACACCAGAACAGGTGTACGCAACTGCCCGGGTATGCCTGGATAAAGGCGCGCCCGGCGGAGGGATGATTCTGTCCTTCGGTGGGGGGATCAGTCCCGGTACGCTGCCGGAAAATATCGATGCACTGGTGCAGGCTGCCAAAGATTGGAAGGGACCGCGATGAACAGCGAAAGCGATCGTTTCAGCAACCTGCTTTTCGATCCTGAACCGACTCAGCGCGAACTGGCGCGCCGCATTTATGCAACTGCCGCCGGTCTGCCGATCGTCAGCCCACACGGGCATGTTGACCCAACCCTCTTTGCCGATGAAAACGGCAGCTTTGGCTCGCCGGCAGAACTGCTGATTGTTCCGGATCACTATGTATTCCGCATGTTGTATTCGCAGGGCATTGCGATGGAAGCCCTGGGCGTCCCACGCCTGGACGGCGGGCCGGTCGAAAAGGACGGGCGCAAAATCTGGCAAATTTTTGCCGATCATTTTCACCTTTTCCGCGGGACGCCCTCAGGGGTCTGGCTCTCGCAGGAATTGCGCCAGGTGTTTGGCGTGCAGCAACCGCTAACCGGCGCCAACGCTCAGGAGGTTTACGACCAGATCGAAGCCTGCCTGGCAAGCCCGGAGTTCAAACCCCGGAGGTTGTTCGAGCGTTTTAATATCGAGGTCATGTGCACCACGGACCCGGCCTGGGACCTGCTCGAAGCCCACCAGGCTATCCGCGCTTCCGGTTGGAGCGGGAAAATCCAGCCAACCTTCCGTCCCGACGGCGTGGTCAACCTTGATACCCGCGGTTGGCTGGAAAACATCGAGAAGCTCAGCCACGCCAGCGGGATTTCAGTCACATCCTACGGCCGCTTTATTCAGGCGCTCGAGGTGCAAAGAGCACACTTCAAATTGCTGGGGGCTACGGCAACCGATCACGCAGCCCTGACCCCCGCCACTCAGCCACTTAGCCCACGGGAGGCGGAAGCCATATTTCAGCGGGCGTTGAAAAATGAGCTGCGTCCGGACGATGCGGAACGTTTTACCGCTCACATGCTGGTCGAGATGGCGCGCATGAGCATCGAGGACGGTCTGGTGATGCAACTGCATCCCGGCGTGTTGCGCAACCATAACCCGGCCGTCTTTGACGGCTTCGGTCTGGATAAAGGCGCTGATATCCCGGTAGTGACCGAGTTCACCCGCAATCTGCTCCCGCTGCTGCAGCGCTACGGCAACGATCCGCGCCTGCGCATCATTCTTTTCACGCTGGACGAAACAACCTACACCCGCGAATTGGCGCCATTGGCCGGTCACTACCCGGCAGTGCTAATCGGCCCGCCGTGGTGGTTCCATGACAGCCCGAACGGCATGCGGCGCTATTTTGACCGGGTAATCGAGACCGCCGGGTTGTACAACACTGCCGGTTTCAATGATGACACCCGCGCTTTCCCATCCATCCCGGCGCGGCACGACGTCTGGCGGCGGGTCAGCGCCAACTGGCTGGCCGGACAGTTGGTGAGCGGCATCATCACAGAGGAGGAAGCCGGGGACATGATGTCCGCTCTGGCGGTCGGTTTGGCACGTAAAGCCTATAGATTGGAGACCTCTGCATAATCATGGCACACAACCTGAAGGTTTATCCCAATTCCATTTGCACTGGACGCCAGGCGGCCAGCGAACTTACTGTGTTTTTAGCGCGCGATGCGGAATCGAGCGAGCGGGTGTTGGGGGTGCGCGGTTCAGCGGATGCTGCCCGCCTTCCGTTTGCCCAGCCGCTTTTCTCCCAGGACGGCGATCAATTCTTTGCTCCAAACCCTGAAAATGCTGCTATTTTACGGAAGATTTTTTCCTGGTTAATACCGGCACCGATGAATACCAGAAAAGGCGGGGAAGCGGTGCCATCTTTTGGTTTTGGCGACCGGCTGGGGTTGGCCACGCCCGGGCACATTCAGGCGCTGCGGACCGTATCCTCTGCCGGTAAGATTTACCCCATTTTTGCCCAGCAGTCGGTGCGTGAAAACGCGCGCACCGGGCGCACCCCGCAGCAGGTGATGGACGACGCCTTGTGGGGAGTGTTGCAGGAGGGTTGGCTGCAATCCTGGGGCGGGGACGCCGATCATCTCAAACAGATCAGCGACCTGCCAGCCTTTGTTCAGGCGGGTTACACCTTCTTTACCGTCGATCCCGGCGAGCATGTGGATTCCGCTGCGGATACGGACGAACTTCAAATTTTGATCGCGAAGATTTCTGCTCAACCCTGGGAGGAAGCAGGAGAGAAGTCTGTCACCAAGGATGAACTGGTCGAGCAATTCCTGGCTTTCTGCGCTTCGGCCGGCTGGCCTTGTGACCAGACTTCTGTGCAGCAAGGGGCGCTGCGTGCATTCGTCAAATACGGGCGGGCAGTCATCCACATTACAAAAATGTACCGCGCGCTGCAGGTGCTTAAACCGGAAGGCTTCGATTTCGAAGTCTCGGTCGATGAAACGGAAACGCCCACCTCTTTGTTGGAACACTTTTACATTGCCGGCGAACTCAAGCGCCTGGGAGTAAGGTTCAATAGTTTAGCGCCGCGTTTCCCTGGCCGCTTCGAGAAGGGCGTTGATTACATTGGCGACCTGGCGGCACTGGAACCCGAACTGGCGCGCCACGCAGCAGTTATGCGTTACTTCGGCGGTTACCGGCTGAGTCTGCACTCCGGTTCGGACAAGTTCAGCATTTACCCTTTGCTGGTACGGCATGCCGGACGTTCGGTGCACGTTAAAACCGCGGGCACGAGCTACCTGGAAGCGCTGCGCGTGGCAGCCGCACTGAAACCAGAGTTATTCCGGCAGGCGTTGGAGCTTGCCCGTCGCCGCTATGCCACCGACCGATTAACCTATCACGTTTCGGCGGACCAAAACCGCCTGCCAGACCCGCAAACGCTGACGGATCACGCGCTGCCCGGCTTGTTGGACGATTTTGATGTGCGCCAGGCGCTGCATGTCACTTTTGGGTCGGCGCTGGCTGATTTTGGCGGAGAACTCAAGAAAATGCTGAAAACGCACCCGGAGAATTATGATCGGACACTGCTCAAACACTTCATCCGCCATCTTGAGCCGCTGGTAGTGAACGAGTAGCCAGTAGGGCGGGTTTGTCTTAATTGGGAACTGTCTCATAAGAATAAATTTATCATTTATTCCGCCACATATGCGGGATGGGGTGGAACCCATCCCCTACAAGTAGATACCGTCTTGAAAGTCAAGCGGTAGACAGG
>SLTK01000008.1 GCA_004347695.1 Chloroflexota bacterium
TCCGGCAGCCTGTCTTCAAACATGATGCTGAACTGATTCAGCGCCGATTTCCAGTTTTTAATCGGCATCGTCCAGCGTTTCGAAATATTCGTCAGCGCCAGATACAACAGCTTGAACATCGCCTCGTCGTTCGGAAAGGAGCCCCGGTTTTTGGTGACCTTGCGCAGGGACATGTTCAACGACTCAATGGTATTGGTCGTATAGATCACCCTGCGGATCTCCGGCGGATAGGAAAAATACGGGATGATCCGCTGCCAGTTGTTCTGCCAAGACTGGCTGACCCGAGGATGGGTCGAATCCCATTTTTCCCCGAAGCTGATCAGGTTTGTCTCGGCCTGTTCAGCGGTCGGGGCGCTGTAAATCTCCTTCAGGTCGTCCGCCATTTCCTTGCGCTGTTTCCAGGAAACGAAGTTCAGGCTGTGCCGCACCAGGTGTACGATGCACAATTGGACCTGGGCAGAGGGATACACTGCCTCGATGGCCTCCGGGAACCCTTTAAGTCCATCGACACAGGCGATCAGGATATCCTTCACGCCTCGGTTTTTCAGCTCGGTCAGGATGGCCAACCAGAACTTGGCGCCCTCGGTCTCAGCGGCCCACATGCCGAGAACCTCCTTTACGCCTGTCATCGTCACGGCAATCGCCAGGTAGACGGCCTTCTTGATGATCTGACCGTTGTGCTTGACCCTGATCCGTACCGCGTCCAGATAGACGATGGGGTAAACATCTTCCAATGGCCGGTTCTGCCAGAGCCGGACCTCTTCCATGACGGCTTCGGTCACTTGGGAGATCAGGGTCGGGGAGATCTCGACCCCGTAAATCTCCTCCAGATGGCCCTGGATATCGCGGGTGGTCATCCCCCGGGCATACATGGAGATGATCTTGTCGTCAAACCCCTTGAAGCGGGTCTCTCTCTTGGGAACGATGATCGGCTCGAAGGAGCCGTTCCGGTCACGGGGAACCGCGACGTCAATCTCGCCAAAGTCTCCCTTGAGCTTCTTCTTGTAGCTGCCGTTTCTGGAGTTGCCGCTATTCTTCCCCGCCGGGGCGTTCCGGGGATAGCCGAGGTGATCGGTTATCTCGGCCTGCATGGCCCGCTCCAACAGGGCCTTGGTCAGTTGTTTCAGTATGCCGTTCTCGCCGATCAGGTCTTCCGGCTTTTTGTAATCGGCAATCAGTTGGTCAAGCACTTCTTTGGAAATGGCCATATCTCTCTCCTTGGTTGGGGGCGAACTTTTCTACCCCCGGAATGGCCATTTACACAATCCTTTTTACACCCTCAAAAAAACTGGCGATTAGGCTACTTTTTCGTCCTCTTCCGGGGCGTTCAATCTCCACTCAACATCATCGGTGAAGTCGAGAAGCATCTGAATTGGTTCTTTTTCTGGATTAACATTATTCCAGTGCTGGGCGTCCAGAGTTAGCGAAACACCATCCCCAACCATTTGCTCTCTTCGCATAATCAAACTTTTATAGATATGCTTTCTGGGCGCCTCGTCTATGTCTACCCACAAATGATATTGTATCTTTCCTTGAGTGATCGGGATTGCATGGTTTGCCCTATAAGGACGACCTGTGATCTGGTCGTGTCTTATTTCATCCCTAGCCGCCTGTGAAAATTCCGCGGCTAGGCGATCTAACGGGTCTTTGGGCTTTGGCATCTGCCAGCCACTAGAAAGCGCGAACTTCGCAACTTCCCTCATATCTACTTCTGTCTTTCCTGTTTGGTCTTTATAATAACGGATCAGGTTTTGCATCTGTTTGCGCTTTGTTGCCATTTTTTCTCCTTTATAGTCCAACAGGGGCAATATCTCCCCAACCATCAACCATAGCACTAGGGGCTATGGTATGACGGACCTTCACAAGATGACCTCTAAATCTATCATATCTTCTGGTTCTGTGTTGAAGTTGCCCGGCAATCAAACCTGGATGGACATGGATGGTATTGGCAAAACCAAGAATATCTATTTCTTTAAAAAACGGATGTTTTCTTGCTACAAAACTATCCATTTTCTTTTTGGGAACACAAAACTCAGTTGCTGCTTCATTGGCTATGCGTTCCTCTTCTGATATATTGTCCCCTGTGCCAGCGTTTTCCCCTTCAAGTTCAGCGTCTAGCATTGCTTCTTCTTGGCCGTGATTTTGTATTACATGTTCAAGCTCATGACGTAATACAAACCAAAAATTATCAATCCTGTCATACCTTAACGACATTGCTACAACTGGTGATTTTTTATCTAGCCAAAAACATACCCCGTCTATTTTTGCCGAAGGTAAAGTCTCTACGATCAAATATCTAATTCCACATTCGGCTAATATTCTAGGTATTTTCCGGGTTTCTTCTGGCGCATGGAGAAGATTTTTAAGGGAATCTATCGCCCTGTTTGCGGATTCTACAGAAAATCTCCCCACAATCATTTCTGACGCTATTTCTTTTACTCGATATAGCCATGCAATTTGCACTGGTGTGGCTGGGGAAAATACTTTTGTTTTTTTGGCCGCATGCGGGAGAATTTCTATCTCATCAACCGACGAAACGCCAAAAAACTTCGTCAAAGCCGCCTCTACCTTAGGGACATCACGAATATTCTCTGTATCCAACCAGCCACGCTTAATCATTTCAGTAACAGGCAACCCCCCAAAAAGATGGGCTCTGGTTGCACGTCCGGGGTCAGGGATTGTTTCAATCTTAGCTTTGGCTAAATCGTATGTTTTTTGTAATTCCAGAAAGCTTTCTGGATTGACGCCAAAAACGTCCCCAAGCATGAGTGCCGTTTTGGCATCCACAGCCTTTTTCCCGGAGACGATCTTGTTTAACCCGGTTTCGTCAATGCCAAGGATTATAGCCAGAACCCTTTGAGACCAACCCCGAGAAAGTAAAAGGGCATCTATGTATTGCCCTGGTGTGCGAAATTTTTGAGTATCCATGTCGGTATTATGCCAAACCCTTCCACAATAGTCAACATGCAGTTTGCGAAATTTAGCAAACTGACTTTTATGCTTGACCGACAATTCATCATGTGCTGATGTGGAGTCATGAACAAATTAACGACAGAAAAAAGAACGCAGATAGTGGCTTGCCTGGTGGAAGGAAACAGCATTCGGTCAACAGTAAGAATGACCGAGGCTGCCAAGAACACCGTCACCAAGCTCCTCGTCGATCTTGGTCAAGCGTGCAGCAAATACCAGGATGAAACCTTGCGCAATCTTGAATGTAGTTCGATCCAGGTCGATGAAATTTGGTCGTTCTGCTACTCAAAGCAAAAGAATGTCCCGGAAGACAAGCAGGGCCAGTTTGGCTATGGCGACGTTTGGACCTGGACTTCCATTTGTGCTGACAGCAAGCTTGTTCCTTCATGGATGATTGGTGGCCGTGATTCAGAGTGGGCCAACGTGTTCATGAACGATCTGACCAGCCGCCTTAAACATCGTGTCCAATTAAGCTCTGACGGGCATAAAACATACTTGGAAGCAGTTGAAGGGGCTTTGGGGTGTGAGGTTGACCATGCAATGCTGATCAAGATGTACGGGAAATCCCTTGAGGGCGAAAGGCGTTATAGCCCAAGTGAGTACATCGGCACAGAGTTCAGGAAGATAACCGGCAACCCTGATCCGCAGAAAGCTTCGACCAGCTATGTGGAGCGCAACAGCTTGACCATGCGGATGGGAATGAGGCGTTTTACCCGACTGACCAACGCCTTTTCAAAGAAAGTAGAGAACCTTGAATGTGCCGTGGCCTTGCACTTCATGTATTACAACTTCTCACGAATTCATCGCACACTCAAAGTTACTCCGGCTATGGCCGCTGGAGTTACTAATAAGCGTTGGGAGATTAAAGATATTGTTGGGTTGTTGGCTTAATTTTTGGAGATAGGGCAAATTTTATGGCCTGGGTCCCACCAAAGAAGCAGCAAGACATTGTGCTGTTTTATGCCCCATATTCTTTGTTCACCTGTGACCCTAAGCGAAACAAAATCATCTTGGTCGTCAAGATTCAAGGCACGTAGTCTTTTCTGTGCATCTGGACACAATTTTTCACGTTGAATAGAATGGTTTTGTTTTTTAGCCTTAATAAGTATTTCATGCCAAGTCATTGATTCAAAACCTTTCAGCTTTTCCCTAATGACATTCATTGTCTCCTGATCGGTAATTTTGTGCCAGCCAAATGGGTCAACTGTTTCAAGATTTGAAACACGCCAAGCAGGATTCAATGAATCGCTATCGTTATAGTTTATGTGTTTTGGGGTTTTAAATGAGGAGGGGCTAGTATTACTGCTTGGATCTTTTTGGGCAGAAACAGAGACACTATGCTTAGGTTTTTTAGCCAAGACCTACAGGCTTCCGTAATATTCGGCCAGCGAGGCATGTGAAATAACTTCAGAACCTCTCTCGCCTGGCATAAGGCCTTTCCGCGCATCTTTCCATGGAAGTTCTTGATGGGTTAGGTCACTTAGCCATTGTGAAGATTTATCGCCGTAATATTTTAATACAGAGTCAATAGTATCCTTTTCATCCTGAGTTAAATTCTTAGTTTCACCAAGAGCCCACTTTGACAACCTAAAACACCCCCTATGTTCCTCATAGAGTGTGGGAGAAACAGGCCCATTTGCCCAAGCCTCTATTTTATTTTTGAAAAGCGGCTTTTCGTCCCAAACCAAAGACCACGCCTGGCAATAATAAACCAACTTTTGAAGCTTCATGGCAGTAATTGGGCCAGTCTTTTTTATGATATATTTGGCCACATCGTGAATTGAAGCCATATTTTTACCTCTTAGTTGAATCTGTGTTCATGTTTTGAATGCTGTTACACAATCAAAAACTCGCCAGATTGTCAAGCCAAATGCAGATTGTTAGTATGATGTCTGCCTATATGATAACATTTATTAAAATTAATATCAGAAAATTCAAACTGGCCCAATTACTGCCATGAAGCTAAATGTTGTGTAGTATTAATTTGCCCTGTATCATCAATTTGTTATTTTATGCAAAAGATAACACATGGTGACGATATGACCCATTTCGATTTGCGAGCGGCCATCAATGCGATTTCTGATGTGACACAGAATAGACCGCAACCCTTGCGAGAATTCGATCAGATTTACATGAAAGTTGCGGATATGGTCTTGCAAGCTGAATTTCTTGCCAGAAAATTCGACGGACTAGACGTTGCGTTTATTGGAGATGGTGACAGTATCTCGCTGAGCGCGTTACACCTCCGGGCAATGGGTGTTATAGACTGTGGCCCAAAGTCTATCCAAGTCCTGGATTTTGATGAGCGTATTGTCAATTCTATAATTCGATTTTCCGAAAAATATGGCTTTTCGGATCGCATCACCGCCCGATTGTATAACGTTGCAGATCCACTGCCACAGGAAGTGCTCCACACTCAAGATGCTTTTTATACTAATCCACCTTGGGGGGCCAGCAACGAAGGGGAAAGTGTTTTCATTTTTATAGAACGAGGATTTGAAGCAGTCAAAAAGAATGCCTTGGGCATGTTAGTTATTGCGGATGCTCCTGATATTCCGTGGACTCAATCCGTTCTCCTCCGCTCCCAAAGGTTGGCGAATGATCACGGGTTCCTCGTGGCTGAGATGCTGCCCGAGCAGCATCTTTATCATTTGGATGATGCTCCAAATTTAAAATCTTGCTCTTGCGTTTTCCGGCGGATGGAGCCAAAAATTTGGAGTGAATCAAGCATCCCCGTTGATAAAGATCGTTTTGCAAATTTTTACGGAAGAAACAGCCCACTGAAAATTCATTATGTCAGGGCGCGGTCAACTTTGAATTATGGTAAAGCCGAAGATCATACCTACAGCCTTGAGCAATGGGAGGGATGACAATGAAAATTGATTTAATCAATGGTCATGGACTTCTTTTCATGAAAGTTGGAATCCATGCTCGAGAGTCGTTGGAAGACATTATTCTGCGCAAGCAAAAAGAGTATGACGAAGCTGGTATGATTTTTTGGGGTTATGGTGGAAATACATGCCACCCTACTAAGCATGTCCAGCCATTTGCTAAGGAATTCAGCCAAAAGGGGAAAGAAATCGTTTTGGTCATGCAGGAAATAAACTCTAACCATTTTGCGGAACCCAAGGCGGCTGAAGCATATTCCGATGATGGATTTTCCTGGAAACCAATTCCGCGAGGTATTGAAGTGCGTGGTTCGCGTTATGCCTTGATTCTTGATGAGTTAGAGTTGCAGGAGTTTGATATCAACATGCGAGATTTGAATGTGGCGGCTGGCCCAAGCCGGGGCACAGTAGCAGCTGAGTATATTCAGGGACGGGTGGACAAGGGTTGCTTTGAATTAAATTTGGGGCATACACCTGAGAAGAAGTCAGATCTTTGTCGAATTAGTCTTTGTGCAAAGCTTATAGAACCCTATGCAGTTCACCTGCGCTAGGGGCAATGCATGGAAAGGCTGCAAGAAGCCCCCCGGTGCTTTTGTTAAGGTCATTGTAGTAAGATCGTAAACCATCCAAAAGTTCGCCTTGTCGCCTTCCGTCTTGGACGGAGCCAAAAACAATTTTTAAACTCATATCGGTTTCTGGCCTCGCCCGTACTTTTTCTACAACTTCAACCATTCCGTGGCAAATAATCATTTCGGCCACAATCTGCTCAAGGCACTTAATCCGTCCACCAAGTATCTCAATCGCTTCTCTTAGCGCTGGGGCACCAGCCAAAGCGACTAAAGCCCGTTTGTCTCCTATGTAAGTTATTGCAGATTGTTCCTCAATCCCGATGGAAAAAATTAGAACTTCCCCTACGTCAATATTGGGAATTGCGTTGAGCCGCTCCAGCCAATCAAGTTTTTTTGGGCTAGGGATCTCTCTAGATTGCTCACAAAAAGTTTTAATACGAAAGATTGTGGCCTCATCTCCGCAACGTTTTAATGCTTTCATCGGCCGACGGGGTTCACAAAGGGAATAGAAGCAAGTTGGAAGATGGTAAATTTTACATAGATCCCCGCCAAGTAATCGAACAAGTTCAGCCAAGAGATTCCATTTGGCCAATTTCAAAATTATATCATTGTCGTAAGCTTCCCTGTCAAGTAGACAGTTGAAAAATAGAGTTCTCAGCG